>NZ_KB904327.1 GCF_000379965.1 Hoylesella nanceiensis DSM 19126 = JCM 15639
TTTGAGGGTCGTTGTAGACGACGACGTTGATAGGGTGTAGGTGTAAAGACAGTGATGTCAAAGCCGAGCACTACTAATTGCCCAAAGCTTTCAGACACAGATTATTTTCATCCGTTGTGATTTATTTAATCATACATTTTGCTTGTAGATATGTTATTGATATTATAAAGGTATATCAGGCGGTTATAGCGGTGGTGTTCCACCTCTTCCCATTCCGAACAGAGAAGTTAAGCCCACTTGCGCCGATGGTACTGCAATGCAATGCGGGAGAGTAGGTAGCTGCCTTTTTTTTTAGAGAGAGTTTAGTTGAGTAATCAGTTAAGCTCTCTTTTTTTGTGCTTGTATCAGAAGAGGAGCTTGAAGGCATTAAAAAGGAACATCAAAAACACTTATTGAACACTAAATATCTACGTTCCCATATTATGCTTGTATCAAAAGAGGAGCTTGAAAGCATTAAAGAAATACACAATGAATACTTTTTAAGGTCAGAGAGGAAATATTAGTTGGTTAGGTCTGAATGGACTTAGAGGTTAATGAGTATTTGTTCCCCCAAAGCAGAAGAAGGCCTTTTCTATGCATTTATGGAAACCACTTCAGACCAAAGTCCCAATAGATGACTTATGCAGAGAACCTTGTATAGGCCCACAAACACAAATTATAAAGCATTAAAGGCTTGTCTTAGCGACCAGTAAGGAAATACTTCTTAAATAGAAAAGAATGGCTTAGAGGGGATATCTATACATAAGGAAGAGAGTGTGTATCTTGAAGAAATCTTTCTTTTTATTTAAGATAGATATGTTATTGGGAACTTATCAATTTAAAATATGAGATTAATGTAATAAAAAGTGCTGTAAAACCTTATTATGATTAGGAGTATTTTTGTACATTTGTAAGAGACAAAATAAATAAGACGGTCTTAACTATTAATCTCATGAAAGCAAAAGATGTGCCTTGTGAGAATCTATAACCAAAGAAACAAGTTTATGATAAATACAAAAACTACTCCCATGAAAGCATATATTGCGCCCAGAATCCTTTGTGTTCCTTGTGAATGCATTAATTTAATATGTTCAACGGCTCCGCAAGTGCACAATGAGCATAGTAGAGAACGACAACTTTCTCATCCAGACTTTTTACCAACAACGATTGATAATGAGGACTATGAGGAAGAAGATAATTAATAATAACTTTACATATAGATGAGATTCTTAATTGAGATATTTAGAAATCTGATACCAAATAGGTATATTCTATATGAGGAATTAATGTAAGTTACTAATCAAAAATAATATTCTAGAAATATACAAACAACTATGAGAACAATTATTTTAAGTCTTTTATTCATCTTTTCGATATCTCTTGCTCATGCAGAAGAGCTGGTGTTGTATCGTTTTGTAAGTGATCTTAGTACCTTAAAAGTGGGCGATCAGCTTGTTATTGCTAATCCAAAAGCACATGAGGCGATGGGAAAATTCCCTTATACCAAGGGAAGTCATAATCGAGATGCTATTCCATCTCATTTTATTTCCGAAACAGAATTACTTATAAACCCTGAATTTATTGCAGAACTTGTGCTTGAGGGTGATCCCGATGCTTGGCTTTTAAAAGATGAAGAGAGTTATTTGTCTGTGAAGGTAGGAGGGAAAAATGAGCTTTTTGTTGCTTCTTCTCCAAGTCACTCTAGGCGGAATGGGGATAAAGAAACCTTTCTTACCATTTCATTATCAAGTGATAAACGTCACCATAATCTTGTCTTTAATGTCAAATCAAGTTCAAGTTGGATACCCAAACAGCTAACTTATAATGCAGGACTTTATTCTTGTTATTCTAAAAGAGATTCTGAAGTAGCTCTTTATCGCCGTGAACGGATTGTTGATGCCATTGTAATTGATGAGCTTAAAATGGCAACTTATTATTATGGAACAAAGACTTTTGCACTTTCCGAAGGTCTAACCGCCTATACTATTCATGCAAATAATGGAACGTTAATAAAGGGCAGAACATACAAAGGTAATCAGGTTCTACCAGCAAATCAAGCAGTGATAATTGAAGGATCACAAGGAGTGTATTTCTTAAAAGAAGCATCTACCAGCGAAGTAGCCGACCCTGAGAATCTATTACGAGGCAGCGATGTACGCCAAAGCATAGAAGCTGCATCGCCAAATGAGAAGTTATACAAACTAAGTATTGCTGAATCGGAGGGCATAAGTAGTCTTGGTTTCTATTGGGATAATGAAACTGGAGATAGAATCGTTAATCGTCCTCATAAAGCTTACCTTGCTTTTACGCAATCACCAACTTCAACTTTGCATTTTATCAGTATGCCAGTGCCTATAACAATGGGTGTAACTGCCATTCGAAATTCATCTAAAAATGATGTGATATACAATCTGTCAGGGCAAAAAGTGACTCGCCCTGTATCGGGAATATACATCATAAATGGTAAGAAAGTGTATCTAAAATAAATGATTTAAAGCTTTTATCGTATTCATCAGCGATGAATACTTTGTATATTTAGATAGAATATTGTAGATGATCCCTTTCAACAATTAAAGAAATAGGAGTTGTATTGGAGAATAAATGATATAAAAATAGGCTGCGTCAAGATAGTTATTTACTTGACACAGCCTATTTTTTTGTTCAAACTTATTTTTATTTCTCAAGCACCTTGAACTCAGCACCTGCTGCAAAGTCCTGTCCGTTCTGTTCACTTAAGGCAGTAAAGCGAATGAAACGAGCCTTTACAGGAGTGGTAAGCAAGATAGATTTTTCCTTTCTATTGTTCTCAAACTCACCTTCAGCAACAGGTTTGCTCCATGTTTTGCCATCATTGCTAATTTGAATGGTGTATTTCTTAATATTACCATTATTGCTGTTTTGGCGTGGAAGATAAGTAAATCCTTTGATATTCTTCACACTTCCGCAATCGAAATCCACCCAATGAGGAGGAATTGCCACTGTAACAGAGTACATAGTGTGCCAATAAGTATTTGGATTCCCATCTGTTAAGTGAGTTGCATCACCCTCACCACTCTCTTGACTTGATGTAAATACGACAGATAGAGGTATGCTTTCGATGCGTGAGAATGATTGACGTGCCTTGAGCCATTCATTCTCTTTGGTCCATACAGTGATGCTTCCGCCATTGCGAAGATTGATAACCCCAGTATATTTAACAGGCTTTTTGCTGTCATTGATAGTATAGAAGATATCACCCTTCACACCATTTGCATTAATGGTAACATTACCTTGTTCGTCTCTTGCAATGGTAAGCGGTGTTACACTATTAAGACTTATATCCGACTTGTTTAAAAGTTCCTTGCTATCTTTTGAACTTACAGGGCGAATGATGTATCCAAATGTGTGTGGAGTTGCCATTACACGGTCGTGTAATAAAGGACCACCTTGTCCGCAACTGTTACCTCCTAAACCTGTTATAGCCATATCTAGGTGCAAATAAGTGTAATCACTTTGTGGCAATTCGTGTGGGTGATTAGCCATTGCGATAGCATTGTCCGACCAAGGAAGAGCAGAGAAGCTCATCTTATCTTTTGCAATAAAGATTGCCCCAGCATGTGAATTTTTGCTATTGTCAAAGCCTGTGAGCGACAACCAACGAGTATCTTGGTGGTTACCTGTATCTTGTGGCTTAGGGAATGGTACAAATTCGTTGTTTACATCTTTTTGTTCATAGAGTCCAATCATTTGTCCTGTCTTGCGATCAGGGTAGTTATCCACCATACCACGACCATAATAGTTCAGTGTGCTGAGTGATTTTGGTACACGAATAGTGTAACCTAGCTTTGCAAGTACTAAACTAGGCTTGTTACTTGTGATAGAACTCTCGCTTTCAATGCTTCCATCTGGGAATACAGTGTAAACCACTTGGGTGTTAAAGCGGAAGTCGTCCTTTCCAAAAGGCTTATCTTTAAACTCAATAAGCTTCTTCCAATTGGCATTACCACCTTCTAAACGATAGCCATGTGGAGCTTGCGACTCTATACTAAACACAATAGATACAGAACCATTGTTATTTACATGTGTTGTATAGTTGGTGCATTTGTGTTGCAAGTTGTTCAAACCATTAGCATACCAAGCCTCATAAGCCCAGTTATCATTGTTGGTCCATGCACGGAAAGCGTTGAGTTCAGGTCCACAACCATCTTCAATGATAGTCTTACCATCATATTTAAGGTTATAGATAGTACCTTTAGTAAGGTCGAAAGTAGTACTGAATTGATCACCAGAAAGAACTATTTGATTATTCTTTGGTGCTGTTACATTCACTTTTCCTTTAACATCCAATGCAGGACGAACCACTGCTAGCTGCACAGGTAATTGTTCTTCAGCCTGAATATATCCAGCTTTTGCCCATGGCATATCGTGTTTTAGGCGATAAGTGATGTGGAGTAGATATTCTTTATTAGGCTGAAGTCCTTCATTGAGTCCGTTGATTGTGATGTATTTGTGTGTTCTTGCAGGTACACTACCAAGTTCTAAACTTCCTTCTTTAACAGGAATACCATCGGCAGTCAGTGTATAAACCATTTGGTAGCTGCTTAAATCATTAGAATAATAGTTCTTGTTGAACACATCTAATGTAGCAGTTTTAGCGTCTTTCCATGTTGTTCCAATATATTGGTATACCTTTTTCACTTCAAAGTATTGAGGTTTTGGAGCTTCATCACCAAAGATAATACCATTCATAACGAACTGTCCGTCGTTAGGAGTATCGCCAAAGTCACCTCCATAAGCAGCATAACGCTTGCCATCTTTAGTATAATGGTACATACTTTGGTCGATCCAGTCCCATATTGCACCGCCCATGAAGAAGTTTGTAGACTCCATTGCGTCCCAATAATCAACAAGATTGCCTACTGCATTACCCATAGAATGAGCATATTCCGATATATGGAAAGGATATTTGATACCCATTTTACCTTTAACAGCATCACGAGTCCATGCAATACTTGGGTATTGATTAGATCCCATGTCCACAATATCATTGTTACGTTCGTATTGTACGGGTCTTGAAGCATCGAAAGCCTTTAGTGAATCGTATGCAACTACGAAGTTATGACCAGGTCCTGCTTCGTTACCAAGACTCCATATCACGATAGAAGGATTGTTAACAAGTTGATGTGCCATAGTCATTACACGATCAACGTGTGCATCTTGGAACTCTGGAACGTGTGAAAGCGATGCTTTTCCATAGAAATATTCGTGACTCTCAATGTTTGCTTCGCTCTCTAAATAAATGCCATATTTGTTACAAAGGTGGTAGAAATAAGGGTCATTGGGGTAGTGAGCGGTACGGATATGGTTGATATTAGCACGCTTCATCAGCATAATTTCACGCTCCATCTGCTCTCTTGAAATAACTTTACCCGTCAATGGGTTTGTATCATGGCGGTTAACACCCTTGAGTTTTAATGCCTTTCCATTGATATAATAGTATCTTCCAGTCAAACCAAATTCGTCTTCGTGTGCAGGAGTGTCCTTTATCTCAACACTGCGGAAACCAGTTTGGAAACTAATAGTTTCAATAATCTTTTTACCTTGCATCAATTCTCCAACAAGAACATATACATTTGGCTCCTCAGCTGTCCATGGGGCAGCGTTGTTTAAGGTAATGGTTTGCTGAAGATGAGCTAGTTTATTACCACTACATGCAGTCTTTTCCTTTGTTGTTTCAAAGGTAGTAACCAACTCATTATCATCAGAATATAACTTATTTCGATAGATGCTCCAACGTACACTTAGATCTTTTACATTCTTCTTAGTTAGATTTTGAAATGTAGTATTAATGTTAATCGTTCCATTTCCATCTTTATAAGTAGGAATAGCCTTCACATCAGCAATGTGCACTTTAGGTTTTGCAGTGACACTAATATCACGGAAGATACCAGGAAGGCGGAACATGTCTTGTGCTTCAAGGAAACTTCCATCAGAAGAGCGATACACTTCCAATGCAATTTCGTTCTTTCCCTTGTTGATATATGGAGTAATATCGAAATGTGCAGTGTTACGTGAGTTCTTAGAGAAACCTACATAGCGTCCATTAATCCAAAGATAGAAGAAAGAGTCTACACCATCGAAGTTGATATATACTTCCTTTCCGTCCCAATTTGCAGGAACATCAAAACTTCTTCTAAACGAACCCACTTCATTTCTATATTCGTATGTGGTGTAGTTCTTTGGTGGTTCACGCATAACACCCTTCTTCCAGTCGCCTGGTTCGATGTTATATTTAAAGATAACCCATTGATTAACATAGATGGGTACACCATATTTCAATGTTCCATCTTTCTGAATTCCAGCCATATTCCAGCTTACAGGTACCTGTAGTCGGTCCCATTTGCTATCATCATAGCCTTTTATAAAGAAATCTTTTGGACGTTCATCGGGATTCTTAGCAAAGTGAAAGCTCCACTCTCCGTTAAGAGATAGGTAGTCTTTTGCAAATTCTGGCAATACTTTTCTTGCCTCGTTAACAGATGAGAAAGAAGAAAAAAGCGAACGAGCAGGTAGTTTATTATATCCCAACATACCTGGATTTTGCCATTCTTGTCCTGTAGGTGCCATGTCTTGGCCAAATAGATAGCCTCCAACAGGAAGGTTGTCTGCCTGTAAAGGCATGGCTGTTAAAGATGATAACAGCAACGAAAATAACAATTGTTTCTGCATAATAGAATGTTGTTATACTTAGTTATTGTATTAATGGTAGTCCTTCTTAAAAGGAAATGAAAGTTTGTTGTGTAATAAAACCTTAAATAGATATAGATAACACATCTCAGTTCCATTGTCTACAAAGTTAATAAAAAAGAACTAACAAACAACTATTGGCTTGGAATTCCTATGATAATTCCAGTTCTTTTATTCTTTAAGTAAACATATAGCAGAAAAATAGTGATTCTTATGCAGTTTCTTCCATTTCTTGTTCTTTATTCATTCGTCTGAAATAGCATTGCTTTTGACTTGCAATAGCATTGCTTTTGTGGTGTAATTGCATTGAGTTTAAACGATAAAAGCATTAAGTTTGTTTGATAGCTTTTGTATGTTAGCTTGCGAAGCTGTTTCATCTTATTTTCAGATAAATAGCTTATTCAGTAGAAGTGTCTATCCTTTAATCTCCCAATCATAACGACATTAGGGTAAGGACGTGGCTAAATAAAATAGTGAAAATAATTAGTAAAAGGTTTATTTTGAAAAATAAAAAAATATATATACCTTTGCATTACTAACAAAAGATTTAGGATTTAAGCTATATTGCCGATATGGCTCAGTTGGTAGAGCAATTCATTCGTAATGAATAGGTCCCCGGTTCGAGCCCGGGTATCGGCTCTTTTGTGAGAGCAGAAACTTGTAATTAGAATTCTCTAAATTGGTTATTTGAAGAGAGAATTCATTTTTATTCAATTTATTTATTGTAAGAAAGTTGTGAGTTACTATTCTTTTAAAGATAAAAAGAGTAGTATAAGCGTGTGTTTATGCTTGAAATTTAGTTCATTGAGGCGTTATTCTAAAAACCGAAAAACTGTTTTTGGAAACCTGAACGCAGTGGATCAAAACATAGTTCGCCTGTTATATCCTGCTTTTTTGTGCTTATTTCAATTGGATTTGTTTGAAGCCTACCAGCTGATAGGTGCGTTCTCCCTTACCTTTAAAATAGACATAGGCTTGATATGTGTTTTCAGTTTGAAAGAAATTACCTTCTGTTGGGAGGGTGGTGATAGTGCCATTAGGCGTTTTAAGAAGATATTGATACGAGTAATATCCCTGTTTAAGGTTAACAACAGCTGTGTATGCCTTTATTTCTTCGTTATAGGTTAAGCGATATTTTTCAGTAAAACTATTGTTAGTCCACTGACCATTAAGATATATTTCGCCCACTTGTTTGGGAATAGCAAGGGTGAAATGCACATTGATATAATCAGAAGCAGTGTTGTTTTCGATGTTATCACTATTGCGAATATAGAATGCTCCATTAGCATCTTCATCGTAAACATAAGCAAAACGTGCGGTAGTGGGCCATAAAAAGGCGTTGTAGCTATTGTTGTTCCACACCATTCGCTCTACACCCATAGAGGGTTGTGAAGTGTGAAGCGTCTCAAATTTGTGATATTCGTTACCTGCATCAAATATCAATTGCTTGTTGTGTTGCCATATCATCGATTCGGTTGTAACGATTTGAGGCATAAAATCCTTTCTAATGTTATCGAGACGATTATTTTGGGTCACCACAATTTTGAACTCTTCTTTAGGATCTTGCGACACATTAGGTGGGTAATTAAGTACAATGTTCAATTGTTGATGTCGATTGTTGATATCTAAGTCTGTGTTTGTTGTAGCCTCAATACCTATTTTTACTTTAGGATCTACCACCATAAAGTGAGCAACAAGAATTTTAGAATCATTGTTGTTATCATCGTAAACCGTTACCCTATAATTGCCACTCATAAGCAATTGGCACGATTCGTTGGGTATTGAGAACGAATAATGGGTGTATTCTGTGTTGGTATTGATAGAAGGTTGAATGTCTTCTATATTCAAATAGTCTGAAAAGCCTCTGATATAGTCGCTTTTAAAGAGTTGTTTCGACACCGACCAATCGTCTTCGCAATGTTCAACAGTATAAACATAACGATGATAATTGTGGCTTTTTTCGTCGAAAGAGATGTTGATTGGAACGTTATCGTTAAGCGAAATGACAGGCGGTTTGAGCCATTTATTGCCTGCAACAATCTGCAATGAGGCGATATTAGAATGGATTATTCTATTTTGTTGCGCCCATGAAGCATTGCAACACAGCAGGAGTAGAAAGGCAAAAAGACTCTTCATATTAAAAATCTATTGATAAACGTGCATTGATTTGACGACCTGTTAAATAGTTAGGCACGGCATATTGATTATTGGTTACATCGGTAATCCAATAATAAGAGTTTACATTACTTATTCCAAAGAGATTCAAACAATCTACTCCTAACCACATATTCTTAATGAATTTCTGATTGTTTTTGCTATTAAGAAGATTGTAGCTCATACCAATATCAACTCGTTTGTAGGCTGGAGCACGGAAAGTATTGGTCTCTAAGTCTTGATGTGGGGTTGAAAAAGGTAAGCCATCGGCGAATGCAAGCTTAAGAGACATCTTCCAACGCTCTGTTCCTGGGAAGTAATCTGTAAAGAATAGGTTCACAGCATAGCGTTGATCGGTGGGCAATGGAATTTTCTTTCCATTTAAGTTCATTTGTGTATTCATCAAAGAAAGACTTATCCACGAGTCGGTTCCTGGCACGAATTCGCCATAAAGCTTAAGGTCTAAGCCTGCAGCATGGCCGTTGCAGAGCTGATCTCCATAGTAAATAACCTTTACATTGTTGACACTATAAGGAATAAGGTTGCTTAAAGCTTTGTAATAAGCTTCGGCTGTGAATTTATATTGGTGTTCTTTGATCTTAAAATTATAATCTAATCCTGCTATAAATTGTAGCGATCTTTGACTTTTTACCTTGTTATTAAATTGCGCATAAGTCACTCCATTCGAGATGGTTGTATCTCTTAGCTCTTTAAAGAATGGTGCTTGATAATATAAACCAGTGGCGAAGCGCATGGTGACATTATGGTTAAAGGCAGGTGTAATGCCTAAAGACACACGTGGACTGATGATTGTTTCTTTATTGAAACTCCAGTTACTCACTCTAATTCCATAATTAAGTGTGAAGAGAGTGTGTTCGTGTTTACTTGTAAAGCGATAGGTGTCTTGAATATATCCTTCGATTCTTTGACTGCTTAACTCGTTCTTTGCACGTAAAGAATAAATCATATTAAGTGCTTCTGGCGTATTGGGAATGTTGTAACCGCTAGAGTCTCGCATTTCATATTCATTCGAAATCTCTTTGATATTCTCCCATTTCATGGTGAATGCACTCTCTATATTGTGCTTTGAAGTTTTGTGATTAAAAAGCAGCTTTACATTCTTTATGTTGGCTTTTAGATAGTTTCTTGAATGCTGAAAATAGGTTCCTACACCAAGGTTTTCGCTTGTTTCGGTTTGAGTTAGCCAGTATTGACCCTGTATGTCGTATTTCTCTTGCTCCTTAGTAGAGAACGCAGAGGCAATAAGAGATAACGAAGTGTTTTGTGTTAGGTTACGCTTTAAACTGAAAGAGCCGAAGAAGGTTTGGAATAAATCGTTTTCTTGTCCATCGAAATAAACCTTGAAATTCTTTACATTTTTAAATGTTCCGAACTTCGTTTCTCTGTTTTCTGGGGTGAAAGTGTAATGATTATCCGATATACTTCCAATGAATGAGAGTTCCCATCTCTTGTTGGGTTTATAGTTAAAGTAGGTCTGATAATCTAAGAAACGAGGCATATATTCGCCCTTAGTCTCAAGAGTTCCCAATAAATATTTATTGGTTTTGTAGCGAATACTATTACTCCACGAAAGTTTTTGATTGCCTATGGCTGCGTATAAGCCTGCTCCGAGCATACTGATATATGCCGATGCTTCTGACTTTTGTGGTGTTTTATAGGTGATATCTAATGCCGAAGACATCTTATCTCCATATTTAGCGTCGAATCCTCCCGTTGAAAATCCAATCTTTTCAACCATATTTGGGTTGATAATAGATAAGCCTTCTTGCTGTCCACTGCGTACAAGAAAGGGACGAAATACCTCTACATTGTTGATATATACACTATTTTCATCGAACGAACCACCACGAACATTGTATTGAGACGATAGCTCGTTGTGGGTAGAAACGCCCGCTTGACTTTGTATTAACTCTTCAACTGCATTGCCAGTGGCCGACGGATTGTTCTTTAAATCTTCGGTTTTGATATGCTGCATCTGTCCTGTTTGCTTGCGAGCACCCTTCACTGTCACCTCTTCAATCATGTTATCTGAATATAATACGATTTGAAGTTTCAGCTTACCTTTAGGCTTTTGTAATATTCTTGTTTTGGTTTTATATCCTACCATCGAGAATTTTACAGGCACAGAGTCGGCAGTATGCAAGGTTAAAGAGAACTCTCCACGAGGTGAAGTCATCGTCATTTTACCTTGTTTTGCAACAGATACAGTTACGAGTTCAATGGGTTGTTGTTGCTCATCGACAACTTTTCCTTGAAGAGTGAATGTTTGTCCGTGCATTACTACTGCATAGAAGAAACATATAAAATATAGTGCAATTCTTAATTTCATATAAACATTAAACGCAAAAAACGCTGTTATATTGTTTAATTGGAGCGATATAGATAAAAGAAATTACCGTCAAACAAGTATAAATATGCTTGAATGACGGTAATAAGTCTTTTCTATTGAGATCTGACGATTAGTAAACTTCGTCGTCTTTCAATTCTTCTTTGTCTAGTTTTTTCTTGTCCATTACATACCAAACGTAAGCTATATAAGCCACAACGAATGGAACAAGGATTGAAACTACAGACATTGTTTGAAGTGTAAACAAGCTACTGCAGCTGTTTGATATGGTTAAACTACTTTGAATATCAATGTTTGATGGATAGTAAGCAGTGTGATTCCAACCTGCACAGAGTAGTAGTGATAACACAACTAGTACCACTCCGATGCCTGCAAACCATATTCCTTTGGTATAGTTCTTTGTGAATAGAGTCTTACCTAGAGCGTAAAGAAGCATCAAAACACCAACCAATAGCACTACTAATAGATACCACATGGTAACGAAGTTATTAAGATACTTCATTGGTTCCATATAAATGCTACCATCATTTACATTCTCTGCGAATCCATCTTTAAGAAGAGTGCGGATCAAGAATGAAAGGAATAGCACCAAGAATGGAACTGTATTAACCAAAAGTTGTCTCTTTGAGCGTTCTTGTATTACTGCATCATTTACGTTATTGATGATGTAGAATGTACCAAGAATACGTGAAAGGAACATAACTGCCAAGCCAAGTACAAGATTCCAAGGGTCTAATAGAGCATCAAGTCCGTGTGAACCATTAGCCCATTGGCTAATAACAGGTTGTAGACTGTTGGTGATGTTCATCTTGTTCACAACGAAGTTAGATCCATTGAAGAATGTTGCAACAGCTCCACCAAGTAGAACTGGTCCAACAATTCCATTGAGAACTAAGAACCATTGAAATGTTTTTGCACCAAAAATGTTACCAAGTTTGTTTTGGAATTCATAGCTCACAGCTTGTAATACGAATGAGAATAGAATAATCATCCATAACCAATAAGCGCCACCAAAGCTGGTACTATAGAATAAAGGGAATGAAGCAAAGAATGCACCACCGAATGTTACGAGGGTAGTAAAGGTGATTTCCCATTTGCGTCCTGTTGAGTTTACAACCAAACGGCGTTCCTCTGGGGTGTGTCCTAATGAGAAAATAAGAGAATTTGCGCCTTGTACAAACATTAAAAAGACGAGTAATGCTCCTAATAAAGAAACCAAGAACCACCAGTAGTGTTGTAATAATGTGTATGACATAATATCTTGTTTAAATTATTTTGTTATCTTTTCGCTCTCGATTGTGTATTCAGGTCCTTTCTTAATTTGCTTGCAAAGGATATTGATTTCAGTGATAAGCATCGCTGTAAACAACACTAAGAAGATGAAGAAAGTAACAATTACTGAACTAGCTTGAATGTTAGAAACAGCCACCCAAGTAGGAAGTATATCTTGAATTGTCCAAGGTTGACGTCCCATTTCAGCAACAACCCAACCTGATTCTGTTGCAATATAACCTAAAGGAAGTGTGATGATTCCTGCAATAAGTAACCAACGGTGTTTGGTTAGGTCTTTCTTATACACCATAAATAATAGTACTGCAAAGAAAAGAATAAACAAACAGCCAAGTCCAACCATAAGTCTGAACGACCAGAAGCATACAGGAACATAAGGAACTACTTGGTCTGCAGACTTAATATAGCCGTAACCAAAGTACTTCATGTTCTCGTTTAATATCTTAAGATTAGCTTCAATACCTGCTTTGTCGTTAGCTTTTTTAGCCTCACGATAAGCTGGAAGAGCAGTAATAGCTTGTTTACCACGAGCAATCTTCTCTTGAAGTGATGGCTCTTTTACTCCTTCATTGTTGGTATATCCATTGATAATGTCGTTGATTCCTGGTACATATCCTTCGAAATCGTTTGTTGCAAGGAATGAAAGAGCAAAAGGAATATCAATCTTACAAGGATGTTTTGGACAATCTTTAAACTCTGGTTGTGAGAAAGGATCAACCAAACCGAAAGTTGTTAGCGGTTGTGCTTTACCACCATTGTATAGTGCTTCCATTGCAGCAAGCTTCATTGGTTGAGTCTTTGCCACCATATGTGCAGAGTGATGTCCTGTTATTCCTGCTAAAATAGAAGCGGTAAGACCTACAAATGCAGCAATTTTTAAGCTCTCAGTAGCAAGCTTTACTTCTCGTTTCTTAATTAAATAATAACAGCTAACAGCTACAGTAAACACCGCACCAATAATCCAAGAAGAAATTACTGTGTGTAGAAATTTATCAATAGCGAATGGACTAAACGCTACTTCTAGGAACGAATTGAATGATGCAAGCTCGTTTCTCATTGTGTCAGGGTTGAATGTATGGCCCACAGGATACTGCATCCAAGCATTCGCAACCAATATCCACCAAGCAGAAAGAGTAGCTCCTAAGCCTGTTAACCAAGTAGAAGCGAGGTGAAAACCTGCTGAAACTTTCTTCCAACCGAAGAACATTACTGCCACGAAAGTAGACTCCATGAAGAATGCTAGAATACCTTCAATAGCTAAAGGAGCGCCGAAGATGTCACCAACTAACCATGAATAGTTACTCCAGTTAGTACCAAATTCGAATTCAAGGATGATACCTGTGGCAACACCCATAGCGAAATTAATACCAAAAAGCTTTTGCCAAAACTTCGCAACATCTTTCCAAAATGGTTTCTTTGTGCGATAATAGCAAGTCTCAGCGATGCCCATTACAATGGCAAGGCCTAGAGTTAGAGGTACAAAAAGCCAGTGATAAATGGCTGTAAGGGCAAATTGTGCTCTCGACCAGTCAATAGTACTGCTCGAGATGTCTAATAAAAGATGATTAAACATAATGTATTGTTGTTTTAATTATTTTACTTTGAACGTTGAATTAGCTCTTTTGAGACGTATTCTGGTTCGCTTCCTTTTTGTGTCTGATGTTTTATATGATTGGGAAAGAAGAATACTTTTAAGATTGCAAACATTATAAATAGTTTAATTGCAATGATTAACCATAATGTTTTGCCAAGCTTCATGTTCTTAAATCCGTCATAGTATAGATAAAATATCTTTTTAAACAAATTGTTATTGCTCATCTAAACAATTATTCTTTATTGTCGCACAAATATAAATATTTATCCTCAAAGATGAGGATGAGTAGTGCGTTTTTTAATAAAATATGTGAGAAAAGGTACCTAAAACTTTAAATTTGAGGCTCAATAAGGCCATATTTGAATGAAAAAGTCTTTAAAATAGAGTTTTTTACCTTGAAATGCAAGTCGATGAAAAGTACTCTTACATTCTAATAGTTTCCCTCTAATTCCTGTATTTTCTCGTAAACACGATGAACGGGAAGTCCCATTACATTGAAATAACTACCTTTAATACTTGTAATTCCTATGTAACCAATCCACTCTTGAATACCATACGATCCCGCTTTGTCAAAGGGTTTGAATTGCGATACATAATAGTTTATTTCCTCATCTGATAGCTCTTTGAAGCACACCTCAGTTACATCGCTAAACGATATGCTTTTGTCAGAGGTCTTTAAACACACACCTGTAGCCACAGTATGGGTCTTATTACTTAAAAGACGCAACATTTCAAAAGCCTCTTTCTCGTTCTTTGGCTTACCTAAAATTGTGTTATCCACAATCACAAGCGTATCGGCTGTAATTAAAATCTCATTGTCTGCAACCTCATAATTACTGGCTTTCTTCTTCGAAAGATATTCTGGAACATCTAAAGCCGATAGGGTTGAGGGGTAAGACTCGTCGATATCGTTTTTTACCCTGATTGTTATTGATTTGTTTAAGCCCGACAATAACTCTTTACGTCGAGGCGAATTACTGGCCAACACCAGTTGATATTCTTTTTTATTCATTTCTGTTTATAATATAATAAGGTGACAGCTCATTACCAACCGAAGGCAATATTGCTTTCCATCCATTTGCCTTGAGCCTTTAGCACCTGCTCGATAATATCTCTTCCACAGCCGTTTCCGCCAGTAAAGTCGCTGATATAGCAACTAATTTCCTTTATTTCTGGTGCCGCATCTTTGGGACAACATGCACAGCCACACACCCTCATTATTTCATAATCGGGTATGTCGTCGCCCACATAAATAATCTCTTCGTCTTTTAATTGATATTTCTCTTTAAGCGAATCGTATATCTTTATTTTT
This sequence comes from Hoylesella nanceiensis DSM 19126 = JCM 15639, assembly GCF_000379965.1. Classification (GTDB taxonomy): domain Bacteria; phylum Bacteroidota; class Bacteroidia; order Bacteroidales; family Bacteroidaceae; genus Prevotella; species Prevotella nanceiensis. The sequence continues at coordinate 15,424 of NZ_KB904327.1, forward strand.
ACACTTGCTCCAAGATGAACCTCTTTTACACCGAGATTTTCATATCTAACCTTCACCGCATTGGTCTTTCCACCTGTTATTATGCCCATAATAAGCCCTTGTTTCTGAGCCAATTGAATAGCATATCCATCTTTAATATTGGCACTTCTTAGCGGTTCTCCACTGCTTGCGAGGGTTATCGTTTGTGTAGATAGAACGCCATCTACATCAAAGAATATCGCACGTATTCTGCTTAAGTCGTAATTAATCATTGTCGTTATGTTGTTCTAATTTGTTTATTATTTGAGAAGACATCTCTTTGTAGAGAGATTGTAATGCCTTGTTGCTTTCTAATAGCTGAATATGGCTTTCTATCACCTTTGTATCTTTGCGTGCTGCAGGACCTGTTTGCGCCTCAATGGCAGACATTTTGTGTACCTTTTTAGCCGTTTCGTCAATCAAAGGCAAAATTACTTCGAATGGGATAGAACGATTTTCTAATAATTCTTGAGCCACACTATAGCAATAATTGCTAAAATTACATGCAAAGATGGCAGCAATATGAAGGTATTTTCGATCGGTATCATCGAGGTGATACACCTTCTTTGAAATACTTGTTGCTATGCTTTTTATTGTATTAAGAGTATCTTCGTTATTTGCATCAATAAAGATAGGTATATTACTGAATGATAATAGCTTATCAATACTAAATGTTTGCATAGGATATAGCACTCCATATCTATTAGCATAGGGTACAAAACTACTCATTAATAGGCTGCCCGATGTGTGTAAAAAGATAGCGTCTTTGCGCTCGTTGCATATCTTTGGGAGGACTTCAAGAAACGCATCGTCTTTTAATGCGATGATGTATAAGTCGGAATCTTTATTGATTTGTTCGAACGAAGTGGTTTTAGAGCAGTTTAAAAGTTCGGCAAGGCGATTAGCAGAATGCTCAGTTCTGCTAAAAACCTCTTTGATATGAAATCCTTTTTCTTTTAGTTCTACACCTAAATTGGTTGCCAGTTTACCTGCTCCAATAATCGTTATATCCATCGTTTAAATCGTTGTTATTTTCTTACCACTTACCAATATGCACCTTTTCCCATTTAATTTTGTCGGCATTATGTGGCGCATTGGTTTTGTTGGGATAGCCAAATGCAATGAGGGCAAGCACCTGTTGATTGGCAGGAATATCGAGAATACCTCGCACAATCTCTTCGCACGAGGTGTTGTCTGAAAGATATCGGTCTCTAATTTGAATCCAACACGAACCCAAAGACAATTCTTCTGCCTGATATTGCATGCTCACTCCAACAATAGAAGCATCTTCAATCCAGCAATCGTTCACGCTTTTATCACCACACAAAACCACCACGAGGGGGGCGTTGGCAATGAAACTGATGTAGTGTTCCTTTGCTTCTGACAGTTTCTCAATGTCTGCTTTGTTGTCAACAGCAATGATGTCCCAACCTTGTTTGCCTTTAGATGAAGGGGCAAAGAAAGCACTTTGAAAAAGTGTTTCGATGTGTTCGGGAGCTATTTCGGTTGTTTTAAAATCTCTACAGCTACGTCTTTCTGTTGAAAGTTGCTTAAATGAACTCATTGTTTTGCCTTTCTTTTGGTTTAAATATTTAGAAAATGCGTTCTACAAAGGTAGATTATTCTTGTTGAACTCACAACATATTGTTCTATAAATATAAGTAGTGCCTTTTAAAAGCATTGATATTGGTGGGTAAAAGCATTGTTATTACTGTCTAAAAACATAGCTTTTGCAAGGTAATATCATAGCTTTTATTTATCGATAAAAGTATAAGGCGTTTTTATTTTGTAAATAATTGTATTTCAATGTGATGTCTACTTTATTTAAAATAGTGATGAGGCTCAATATAAGTAGAGAAATTTTTTATTGTAAAGGGGCTCTTTTTATGTTTGGCAAGGTAAGTAAGTTGAACTCTAGCGCAATACTGAAATAATGTTATTTTATTAGAAGCATATTATTAATAATGTGAATTTAATTATTATTATTAACCTTAATCGATAGATTTTCGTTGAATTATACTACTTTTGTGATATAAAATGTAGTTATGATGAAGAGATATATAATAAGCGCATCGTTGCTTTTGTGCTCTTGTATGTGCACTGTTTCGGCTCAAACTTCAACAAGTAATAAGACAGAGTCGCTTGGAAGTAAGATATCAAGAATATTAAATAGAGCCAGAAAGTCTGCAAATAAAGCTGGAAAGCAAGTGGGTTACACCTTAGATGCAGATGGACATTTGAATAAAGAAAATGACCTTATAAAGGTTAGTGGCCTATATTACATGCCTTTGTACACAGTAAACCTATATCAAGGTAAAGAAGCTGCAGAGTTTAGAGAGACTGTTCGAAAGAAATTTATGGAGAAATATCCCCAAACTAAACTGCAAACTGTGGTGATTCCTCAAACAGATTGGTTGCATGAACCTGTGGAAAAGGGTGATGTGATTATTGGATATTTGCAAACAATGTATTGTTATGCTATTGCACAAGATGGTGAAGAGGGATATATTAATGCAAAGTTCACCTTTCAACGATATAGAGAAGTGGGTGGAGAATATCAACCTTTGCAAGAAAAATGGCCTAAATGGGAACGCACAGACGTGCTTTCTGATAAGGTATATAATAAGTTGTTGACAAAATAATGATTGTCAGTTGAGTGTCGAAAAGAATTTTATTACTTCGTTTTTATCTTGATATGTAATGCTATAAAGTGTTGGATTTTAGAATAAAATAGAAGTATGTAAAACTCTTTTCGATATCAATTATATTCGAATAACAACTCGGGTAGAGTTAAATATAAAACAGATACAGATTTATTTAAATTCTTTATTTCAAATAGTTGCAAATGAGTTGCAAAATAAGTGATATTGAAATAAAATTACATTGATAATAATAACAGTTCTAATATTAGCGATAATTTATATTGTTTTTTTGTACCTTTGCATTGATACAAATAAAGATAAGTAAGAAAAAGATGAAAATTCATTGTTTTAAAATACAGTATTTATTCTTTGCTTTAGCTCTATTTACAGCGTTTTCATGTGGAAATAGCAAAGAAAAAGAACTCGACCGACTTGTTGTTAGCTTAGCTTCAGAAGATAAAGAGATTGACTCTAAAGACTGGCAAGAAATTGTTTCATTTATTAATTCAGACAAAAGAGCATTTAAAGACTTTTGTAATTCGAACGGAGATGTTGATGAGGCGAAGCTTAAAAGCTATATTGTTGACTTAATGAATGGCCGTCGTCCCTCTGTGGAAGTAAGCTTTGTGGGTGTTGGAAAAGAGCAAAATGTGAAGGTAAACTTCTACTTAGAACGCTCAGGAAGTATGATTCCATACGATGATGTGAATGGAAATGGTAACTTTAAAGCAGCTATTGTGCAGTTATTAAACAACCTTCCAGGCGACGTAAACAATAATAAAATATACGTAGTTAATAGCACTATCAACGAATATCCAGAGGGATTTTCTAAGTTTTTGACTGATACCAATATCTTTGAAGCCACTAAGAACATTGGAGATCCAAGTTATACCAACTTTAGTGAGATCTTTAAAACATTGTTGAACAACACAAAAAACAATGAATTAAGTATTCTTGTGTCGGATATGATTTACTCAACTAAAGAGATGTCTGTAGTGAATCCCGAGAAAATCTTTAATGAAATAAAAGGTATGACCCATGCCGTTTTCAATAATATCGTTAAAACAAAATCGATGCTTATATTGAAGATGCAAGGCTCTTACAATGGTTCTTACTACACATATAACTCTCCAAATAAAGGAATAGCATATCAAGGCGACCGTCCATACTATATTGTTATAGTAGGAGATAACGTTCTTCTTGCAAGAATTTCAAAGGATAAGAATTATAGTTCGTTTAGAGATTTTGCTAACTTACCAGGTTTTCAAGAACAATATCTGTTTGAAACATCAGGCATTTATCGTCCTTACTACTCATTTTTGTTAAGTAATAGCTTAATAAAAGGCCGTTTCCGTCCTGAACATAATCAAACAAATAGCATTACAAACATTGAAGATTTAGAGGTAGATAAAGAGAGTGGGGATCTTGATTTGGTGTTGGCTGTAGATCTAAATAATATGTTTATCGATAAAAACTATCTTGTTAATCCTCGCAATTATGAGGTTATTGCAGACGATGCAATACAGATTAAGGCCATAAAACCAATAACTGACAGTGATAGAATGCCTGCTGAAAAGAAATACTTATCTACTGCAACGCATCTATTTGTATTGTCTGCAAAGGAAATATCACACGAACAAGAAGTAAAAATACGACTTATTAATAACTTCCCACAATGGGTTTATGCTTCATCTACAGACGATGACACTCAACCAAACAGCACAACTACATTTGCGTTGAAATACTTGTTGCAGGGAATATACGACTCTTATAAAAAGAATTCGGCTGGAGTCCCTTATTACTTCGAATTAAATATGAACTTAAGAAAATAACAATATAATTAAATGAAGAATTTAATACTGCTAGTGTTTGGTATTGTAATAACACTTATTTTGGTGCTTTTCTCATCACATATCTATGAGGTTTTGTACTATGAACGTGCTTTCTCTGATGCAATGTATAATGGAAACGTCTATTTTATGATTGCTTTATTTAGCTCAATTATACTTTGGGTGATGGCAGTTGTTTACTATTACATTATCAATTCGGTTCGTTTCAGTCGTTGGTATCATTGGTTAGTGATGTTGTTGGGTGCTTCTTGCTTAGCAACAACAGTGAACTACTATTATGCAAAGAGCATCTTTACAGCTGATAAGCTAGATTTCTCACTTCAGTTATTTAACTTCTCTGTTGTTGAAACCATATTAAATATGGTGCTATTTATTGTTGTTTCATTCTCAATTCGTTGGTGGTCGTCTAATTGTAGACATACTCCTATTCCAGAATAATATTATGCGTTTGTTTCTATTTCTAGTTGGTGGGACTGGATCAAGAGTGTTACGTCCCCTTATAATGCAGTTTGCTGCAGGTGTTAGACCACTTGATAACAATGGTAAAGAAATACCTTTAGAGGTTGTACCCATTATTATCGACCCTCATAAAGCAAATGAAGACCTTAAAAGAACAGATAGTTTATTGCGTTCTTATAAGTCTATCAGAAGATCGATATATGGTGAAAACGTAGAAGTTGGAAATGGATTCTTTTCAACAAAGATCTCAACTTTGGCAGATATCATACCCAATGGTTCTACACTTAGTGACACCTTCTTGCTCAATTTGGGAGCAGTTGAATCTACAAAGTTCAAAGATTTTATTGCTTATAACACGTTGGATACTGCTAATCAGGCCTTATGTTCAATGATGTTCTCCGACTATCAGCTCGAAACAAAAATGGATATAGGTTTCGTTGGTAGTCCTAATATCGGTAGTGTAGCACTTAATCAGCTTAAAGATAGCGAAGAATTCAGACAATTTGCTAACGTATTCCAAAGCAATGATCGTATCTTTGTGGTGAGTTCTATATTCGGTGGAACAGGTGCAGCAGGCTATCCTGTGATCGTAAAGAATATAAGAAACGCTGCAAATAACAGCAACTTGAGTAATAGAGGCAGTTTAAGAGATGCCAAAATAGGTGCATTAACGGTGCTACCTTACTTCAATATACAACAAGATGAGAATAGTCCTATCTCACGAGCAGACTTCATTTCGAAAACAAAGTCGGCATTATTCTATTATCACGACAATCTAACAGGATTGAAACAAAATGGAGTTGACTTGCCACTTTCAAAGGTAAACGCTTGTTATTACTTAGGAGATGAAGTGCCAAGTAATCCTTATTACAACGATCCTGGAGACAACGGACAACGCAATGACGCTCATATTGTCGAGTTTGTTGGTGCCCTTTCGGTGCTAGACTTCTTGCAAATAGCTGACGAAGACCTATTAACTATGGAAGGAAACGCCCGCAATCCTATTTATAAAGAATATGGTTTGTCGTTTGATAAGCAAACAATTTCATTGAAAGATCTTGGCTTATCGAGTCGTGCATTGGTGAATAAGCAGCTAATTAAATTCCATTTGGCTTACATGTACTTAACACATCAATTGAAAGAGGATATCGGTCGTGGTTATACTCAAGATGAACCAGCTATTGGAAAGAGCTTTTTATCAACCACATTCTATACTACTTTAATGGCAGATTTCTTCGTTTCATATCGTCAATGGCTAAAAGAATTGACAGGAAACCAAAGAAGTTTCGTTCCATTTAACCTCGCAACAGATAAGTTAAGCGATGTAGTTACAGACATTTCACCTAAAACAGGATTGTTTAAGTCGGCAATTAACTATAAAAATGTATTGTCTTCATTAAACAAAGAGAGCTTACAATCAGTAAAGAACGGTTCTTTAAAAGAGCAAACACCAAGCTATAAGCTATTCACTCTCTTAAATATTGCATTAGATAAGTTGGTGGATGAGAAATACGAAGCAATCGTTTAATATTCAAGAATCAGTTAAAAAGGAAGCAAAGTGAGCAAAATATTATCATATAATAAAAAGACAACAGGAGAAGGTTGGATATCTTTACACAACCAATATGGGGCAGATGAGATCAATATGATTATCGACCCTAATGCTGGTTTGAGTCAAAAACCACGCACAGCGATACCTTCTCCATTTGCACAAATGGACCTTGTTAAGAATGCTTTCAATCGTTTAGCGATGTCAACAACATTAGAAGGAGAAGTGATGGATAAGCTTCTTGTTTCTAATGCCTTAGATATTGCTCAGCTATTCTTTAACTTTGGTGAGATGAAAAACCAACTACGAGTGGTTGAATGGAACAAAGATAAGGCATTGTCAGACTTAAAAAACAACGTACAACACGCCCTTTTAGGTGAAACAATATCGATGTTTTTAGAGCAAGATAAAGAGGCTTTTAACTTTGATAAGTTTGATAAACTCTACTTTTTGTTATATGAAAACAAGGTGATTGGATCTACTTCGCCCATTACTTTGTTCATGGCTACACCCAATGCGCAGCCTGGAAAGTATCCAGTAACAGTGGAACAGAACATCAATTTATTCGATTCTGTTCGTCACTTGCATTGTAGAGATACCCGATTTATAAAGTATCTTTATGCCATGTTCAACGCTTATCCACAGTTAAAGCAATATTGTGGGGAAGTGAATGCTTATCTTGTGAGAGTATTTGAATTGCTCTCTGCAGAAATTCGCAATGAGATTTTAACTGAAATAGGCAATCCTACATCTTTAGACTTAGAGAATATCGAGAAAGCTAAGCTCTTCTTGCAAACCAACTATTTGGCTATTGATGGCGGAGTGCAAATCTTTGGTATTCCATTCTATGGTCTTCGACAAGAAGATGTGTTAGATGGTATTGCTTCAAGTGACTTTGTTATTAACACAAAGAAGACACAAAATGAGCCTTTACCACTTGTTTTACAAAACAACTTGTCATCTTATCAAAATGCACCTTATAAGTATATCACAGGCAATTGGGACGATAAACAACAGATTTCGTACACAGATTATGCGGTAGAACCATCAAAACGCACTCTACCAGGTACGTCTCATGTTTATCCTTGGCTAACAGATGACGACTTCTTCCAGCCTTCTCTTATTAAACTTGATTATACATTAAATAGAGATTGCTATTTCGATGGTAACCTATCTCTATCTACTAAGGATGTAGATGATAACGACTTCTTGCTTCCTATAAAGCCTTTGTTCTTCAAATATTTTGATGTAGAAGACCTAAAGGGTAAGATTGGCGGATTACCTAAATTTGAAATGCGTCATGAAAGAATAGGAGGTAACGAGGCTTTAACTGCAATTTTGCGTATTCCAGTGAAGAAAGAAGGAGGCTTTATCACATTAAAGCGTACCTATCTCAAAGCAATTGATAACAATTATGCTTACGACCGCAAGAATGATAAAGGCTATTTCGTGAATATTGCCTTTACTTTAAACCTCTTCCCATTCATTAAAACGGAAGGGATTAACCATTATAATGTTCAGTTAATTGATAGAGCTTTAGGCGATTTCGATAGCCATGGCATAGGCTTATCATTCTATAAAGAGACAGAAGCTGAGGCTTTAGATACTCAAAAGGTAAATGTTCGAGAAAGAAGTTATAAAAAAGAGAAGCGTGTAGGCTCTTCTTATTATAAAGTAGATGATAACTTCGATTACATACTTGTCAACTTATCAAGTAGCAACTCGTCTACACCTATCGAAGGATTAATATGCCCTAATTGGACAAGTTATATCCCTGGACACGATAGTTACACCTTTGCAGTAGACTTTGGAACAACCAACACTCATGTAGAAAGCATGCAGGCAGGTGCCTTGCCACAACCTCTTATGTTGAATAGTGTGGCAGTTGAGAAGATGGTTGCAACCCTATACAATGGCTCAAGTATTTTATATGATGTTATTTTAAAGCAAGAATTCTTGCCAAAATGCATCGGAGAAGACTATTGTTTCCCACAAAGAACAGTGTTAAGTGAAAGCGAACGTCTTGATATTGTTAGTATAGACCATCTTGTTCCACTAGGAGATACCAATATACCGTTTATATATGAGAAAGAATCTGTGGGCTATGGCAACAACATAGTCACTGATTTAAAATGGTCGGTAGAGCTTTCTTCGAGCAAGAGAGTAAAGGCATTCCTAACCGAACTCGCTTTATTAATGCGTACAAAGGTGCTCTTAGAGCATGGCGATTTAAGCAAGATATCTCTTGTTTGGTTCTATCCTCTCTCAATGAAGATAGGAAATGTACGTAAATTAGGAGAGATGTGGGAGTCTATTTTTGCTGAAGTCTTTGGCGTACAGGCAAATAATAGCAACCTAATACATATGCCCGAATCGGTTGCTCCTTATTATTTCTATAAGAACTTAGGAACCTTTAGAGGCGCAGCTTCAACCGTTGCAAGTATTGATATCGGTGGAGGTTCGAGCGATATTGCCATCTTTAAAGGCACAGAGGCACAGCCATTACTTCTTTCTTCATTTAGATTTGCGGCCAATGCGCTATTTGGAGACGGTTTTTCTGATATCCCAAGAGGTAACAGAAACCCAATGGTTACAACCTATGTCAACTACTTTAAGCGTTTATTCGACGCCGATGACGATAAGTATGGAGAACTAAATGGCATATTAGACGATATTACAGAGAAGCAAAAGAGCGACGAGATCAACGCCTTCCTCTTCTCAATTATCAACAATCAGGCAGTTCTTGGAAACGACGTGTTCTCGTATAATAAACGACTTAACGAAGATGCGCATCGCAAAATCATCTTCCTTTATTTCTATTCTGCGCTTATTTATTATGTAGCTAATGTAATGAAGCATCACAATATCGATAAACCTCGTAACGTGATGTTCAGCGGAACAGGTAGTAAAGTGTTGGATATCGTTGGTAGTCAACGTGATTTAGATATGATGACACAGGCTATCTTCGAACGAGTTTATAACGAAACATATACTGATAGCACCTTCTCTGTGGTGATGGAGCGTCGTGAGCCAAAGCAAATAACATGTCGTGGTGCATTGATGCAGATGAAAGATCCTACAGGAACTCAGCTCATTAATGAGCTAAACAATATCATGGACGGTTTCGATAACACCATAAAAGTGAACTATTCATTGTTAGATAAAGAGCAATTGACCTATGGTGATATGGACGACACAGCCATTCAGCAAGGTGTAATCACTAAAGTAAAAGAGTTTAACAGCTTCTTTATCGAGCTTTGCGATGCTCTTCGAGTTGTTGATAGATTCTTGGTTGATAACCAATCTTATCAAAAGTTCAAAGCAATAGTTAACAATGATCTCGATCATCATTTAGTAACTGGCTGGAACTTCATTAATAAGAATGCCCAAGATAAGAATAAAGAAGACATAATTGAAGATACAATGTTCTTCTATCCAATTATTGGAACCATTCGAGATAACTTGATAGAAGGATTAACCAACTAAGAATTAACGAGATAATGTTTTCAAAAATATTCCGTTCGGAACAAGAAAATAAAGACGAAGAGAATAATTCATTGGGTTTTACAACCGAAGAATTAGTAAAGAGAATAGAGGCTTTAGAAACAAAAGTAGCGTCTTTAGAGGCTTTATTAGCTGATTATGGCGAATTAAAAAGCACAATAGCTCAATTTCAAAAGACTCAGGGAAAGCCTGAAATCTCTGCTTCAAATAAGGAACATACGATAGCAAAAGCTCCTCAAAAAGTAAGCAAGTTATACCTCGATGCACCGCTTCAAGATGGTTCTTTCAGTACTTTCTCAAGCGAAGAGCATGTGGGGAAGAGCTTGTATGTATTAGAAACACAGGATTCTAAAACAGGAACTTTCCGTGTATTAGAATCGAATGACGCTCTTGCAACATTGCTAATCAGCACTTCTCAGTTTGTAAAACCAGTGTGTAAGCTGATAGATTCGAAGGTAAGAATGCCTCAACGAATAGTAACTGTTGAAGAAGGACAAGCCATTTTTGTTGATGGCGTGTGGAAAACAACTCAAAAAGCAGTTGTAAGATTAGAGTAGTAGCTCGATAAAAGATAGATGTGTTAGATGGAAATAGAAGTAAAATGTCCTAAATGTAGATTCCGATTTGATACAGAAGTACATCGTGGAGCAACAGAAATAACAACAGCTTGTCCTCGATGCGGATTTCCTTTTAGTCATGTTCTCGATGAGGATGTGATACAAGAAGCACTTGCTCAGCCCGAAGAGGTAAAGGAACCCGTTTTGAATGATGTATCCACTGAAAATCAAGAATATACAAAAGAGGAAGTAAAAGCAGTGCAAAAGCATGATGAAAGCAATGCTATTGCACCTCAAAAGCAATCAGTTTACACTCCAAAAGCACCTCAATTACGACCCAATAGAATTGAACGTTTACCCAAGAACTATGTCACTCGTCCTTTGAATGATAATGAAGGCAAAGGAAAAGTGATTGGTGTTGTGGCTTTTGTAATCGTTTTAGTGCTTGGTTGTTTATATCTTTTTAAAGGCTTTTTATTTGGAGAAAATAACAATCAGTTTACAGAAGCATCGAAATATGTAAACGATTTGCAATACGATTCACTCAAAGTTGTGAAAGACAACGCATTTTCTTCGGCTGCCGACACAGTGGGATTTAATGGCATAAAGCCCCAAAAGCCACCCGCTTGGATTCAAGGAATATGGCGAGCTACAACCGATTATGGAGTGATTACCTTAAAAATCAAAGGCAACACCATCATCGAAAGCATCGAAGATCTAAGTTCTGAAGGTACATTCTTTTATAATGATGGTGTTTTGTATTGCACTTTCCCCGAGAAAACAAAGATGCGTTATTATCTCGATACAGATAATTTAGTTATTCAACTCGATAAACTCAATGCATTCACAAAGAAGAGATAGGCCGTATTAGAACTTCTTTTAAGACGCAAAGCATTGATGTTTTCTTTTGAAAAGATATGAATATTCGAAACAAACAGATACTAAATCTTGCCCTTCCTTCAATCATTTCCAATATAACAGTTCCGCTTTTAGGTCTTGTAGACCTTGCTATTGTGGGGCACCTTAATAACATCGCCTTGATAGGAGCAGTGGCAGTGGCAACCACTATCTTTAATGTTCAATATTGGTTGTTAGGCTTTTTGCGTATGGGAACAAGTGGTTTAACCGCACAAGCATTGGGAAAAAGAAACTTTCACGAAGTGTTGAAAGTGCTTTTAAGAGCCTTTTTTATTGCAACCTCAATCTCATTGCTGCTCATTGCAATGCAACAGGGAGTTTTGTGGGGTGCTTTGAAGATGATGGAGCCCTCTAATAGTGTTGCAACCTTTGTAGAAATCTATTTCAATATCTGTATTTGGGGTGCACCTGCAACGCTCGGTCACTATGTATTAAACGGCTGGTTTGTAGGCGTTCAAAATACAAAAATTCCCATGTTTGTAGCCATTTTTCAAAATATAGTGAACATCTTAGCAAGTCTTTTGTTTGTCTTTGTTTTTAAAATGGATATTGCAGGCGTGGCTCTTGGAACGCTAATATCTCAATGGTTGTCGTTCTTTGTGTCAGTAGGGCTACTCTTTTTGCACTATTCTAAATTAAGAAAATACCTTTCTTTCAATAATTTATGGAATAAAGAAGAACTTAAACGCTTCTTTAATGTCAATAGAGACATCTTCTTGCGCACCCTTTTCTTGGTGCTTGTAAATCTCTTTTTTGTAGCAAGAGGAACTCGACAGGGCGATTTAATCTTATCTGCTAATACCTTGTTGATGACCTTCTATACCATTTTCTCTTATATCTCCGATGGCTTTGCCTATGCTGGTGAGGCTTTAAGCGGTAGATATTATGGAGCAAAGAACATAAAGGTGTTCAATGAAATATACACTAGTCTGTTTAAATGGGGCATCGGTTTAGCTCTTATTTTCACCTTATTATATCTTGTTTTGGGGCTTCCTTTCTTGTCGATCATCACCAATGAGGAGCAAGTTGTGTTGGCAGCAAAAGATTATATGATATGGGCTGCAATGATTCCTATCGTTGGTATTGCTGCATTTGTGTACGATGGCATCTTTATAGGCATAACAGAAACACGAGGAATGCTTATATCTTCGTTTGTTGCAGCATGTCTTTTCTTCGTTGTATCCATCTCAACAGCAACCTTATTAGGCAATCATGGCTTATGGCTTGCAATGCTTGTGTTCTTAGGTGTGCGTGGTTTGGTACAAGGAATTATAATGAATAAGAAAATAAAAACACAATGGAAATAGTATATATATTAGTAGGCTTGTGCGTGGGAGCAGTTGTTATGCATTTTTATAACTTAGTGAAAGTGAAAGATATGCAAAGTGGTGAGTTGCTTTTGAAGCAGACCTACGAGCAAACAAAACTGCAATTGGAGGAAAAAGAGCGTGAATTGCGAGAACTAAATGCAAGTAGAGATCAACTAAACGATGAGTTGGTGGCTGCTAAGGTGGATTTAGAACGTGCATTAACACAACTCACTTCAGAACGCAATCAAAACTCTAAAGAGGCATTATTGCGCCAAGAGCAATTTGAAGAGCAGATAAAAACGCTGAAAGAACAGTTCTCTAACTTGGCAACAAAAGTGTTAGAGTCGACAGGAGAGAAGCTTAAAGCTACTAATAACGAGGCTTTAGAGCTGATAACAAAGCCTCTTCTGCAGAATTTAGACCAGCTTCAGCAAGCAATAAAGCATACCAATACAGAAACAGCTCGTTCTACTTCGGCACTATCAGAGCAACTTAAAACAATGGCTTTGCATACGCTTAAAATAGACGAAACGGCTAATCGCCTTACAAATGTAATTAAAGGTGGAAATAAAGAGCAAGGAAAGTGGGGCGAAAGAATGTTGATTGATATCCTTGAGTCGCAAGGTTTGCAGCGAGGTGTTGATTATGATATTCAACAAACCATTACAGATAGAAAAGGAAATGCCATTATTAATGAAGATAGTGGAAAGAAAATGATTCCAGATGTTATTCTTCATTATCCCAATAACGAAGATATCATCATCGATTCTAAAATGTCTATTGAGGCATACTATAACTATATGAATGCCGAAACCGATGCTGCTAAAGCACAATATGCTGCCGATTTGGTTAGAAGTATTCGCAATCAGGCAAACGATTTGGCAAAGAAAGATTATAGTAGATATATTGCAAAGAACAGAACAGCTGTAGACTTTGTTATTATGTTTGTACCTAACGAAGGGGCATTGCAACTTGCTTTGGCAAAAGAACCTAAGCTATGGGGTGAGGCTTTTGATAAACAAGTGTTTATAACAAGTCAACAAAACCTATTAGCGGTGTTGAAAATGATTCAAATGTCGTGGCGACAATTCCATCAAACAGAAAACCAAAAGCGGGTGTTTGCTTTGGCAGAAGAATTATTAAAGCGTGTAGGTGATTTTATAAAGCGATTTGACAAAGTGGGAACAGCAATAGATAACCTTAAAGGAAGCTATGATGAAGCTTATAAAAAGGCTTATACAGGTAGACAAAGTGTTGTTCAAAAAGCAAATGAAATAAAAGAACTTGGAGTGAAAGAGTCGTCTCTTTCTCCTTTAAAAGAAACAGAAAATCAATTATTTAACGACGATGGAAAAGAATAAATTACTCTTTGTTTGTTTAGGAAATATATGTAGAAGTCCAGCTGCAGAAGGTGTTATGAAAGCCTTTGTGCAACAAAGTGGACGTGAGAATGAGTTTGAAATAGACTCAGCAGGAATAGGAGGGTGGCACATAGGGCAGCTTCCTGATGAGCGAATGCGGAAACGTGGATCGCTAAGAGGATATAACTTTAATTCTCATGCACGTCAGTTTCAAATAGAAGACTTTGATAAATTTGATAAAATCCTTATTATGGATCATGAGAATTACAAAGCTTTGAAGACTAAAGCACCTAATGATGAGGCTTTAAGTAAGGTGGAAATGTTGGCTGATTATATGACTTCTCACCCTAATCAAGATATTATTCCAGATCCATATTATGGCGGAATATCTGACTTTGATTATGCTCTTGATTTAATTGAGGATGCATGTGAGTCGCTATTAAAAAGCTATGATAAATAAATAGGACAAAAGGTAGAAGAGAATAGGCTGTTATAATAGTGATAGAACCATCTAACTAGTCTGAAAATGTTTGATATAGAATGAGATGTTGTATGCTTAATAGGTGCAATGTCTCATTTTTTTGTTTTAAAAGAGAGGGGGTAGTTGCAAGGCTTCATTCCTTTTGTAGAATAAATAGAGTAGATTTTAAGACTTTACTTTCAACCTTATTTGATTAAAAAACTACAAAATAAGTCTCTAATGGAGTGGTATTCAGATGCTTTTATTTATATTTGTTCCAGACAATACTATAACCATTAAGTACTAAAAGTATAATGAAAAACTTTGATTGCATTACACCTAATAAAGAACATCTATTGATCTGTTTCTTTTTATGTCTGGCATTGGGCTTATATGCCGATGAAAAGATTGATAGTATCAAAGCGAAAGAAGCACCAGTTGTGTCGGATACTATTTTAAGAAGTATTCAATATCCCACTAATGCTCTTATCCTTCCAGGGGTAGTAGTGTATGGTAAGTATCCAAAGATGAAGATAAAGCCTTTTAAAAATAAAATGGAACAAGAGCTTGCGCTATCTCCAAGTAGTGGTTTTAACCCTTTGGCGTTTATCTATTGGATGTTGAAACTGATTCCACAAAAGCATAAAAAGATGGAAACTGCGAAAGAAAAGAATCAAAGAATATTGTCAGAATGGGATAGGTATATTGCTCCTGCAGAGAAAAAGGATTGATATTTCTGCGTACTTATAGTATAAATGGTGGGAGCTGTATTGTTATTGGTTGGGGAATGTATTATAGAAAGGGTATATAAAGAAAGCAAGAATGAACTTTTTGTATATCTGTTCATTCTTACCTCAAACTATTTAGTATTTCGATTTATTTGTAATCAACTTATTTTGATATTGAAATAATCCTTACAAGTGTTGCTTCTTACTTGCCACAAGCTTTGCAATAGTCGGTAATTAGCTGCTTTAATCCATCAATTGTTGTGGTGTCATATTTAGTCGCATCTATCGAAGGACATTGTAAATATTCAGTTGTAAGCTTTGCTTTTGACTTCTCGCTACGTGAACCTAGCAATGCTTTATTACCAAGATAAATTGCTTCTTCTTTGTTCTTGAGCTTTAAATAGAGTTCACCTTTATCTAAAGGATGTTGCAAAATAAAGTTTTCTTTGCCATCATTGTAAAGTACTTCGAAGAATTGAGAACGACGAGTTCCGATGTTTAGTGATGAACTTCCGCCTACATTGTTTAATACTCCGTCTTTAGAACCTTTACTTCCTAAGAAACTTCTATTGTTAAAGTGGATCATTATACCTTCAGATGCTTTATACTTCTTTTCTGTTTTATTTCCATTGGCATCTGTTTGAGCTAGTAATGCTGTTGTTCCTAAGGCTGGAGCGTCGAGATCTATGATACCACTTACGCCTCTTCCCATTTTCTTTTCGATAGATTCAAAGAGGATTGTAATAGCTCCTTCGGCTGTGGTTCCATCTTTAAGAACGACTTTTCCTGGTGTATTATAAATATTAACAGATGCTTCCATCGCCGCTTTCACTTCTTGCTTTTCTAGGTTGAGGGCTTGTTGCTCTTTTCTTTTAGCATTGTTTTCTAAGCGATCTTTAATATCTTCGGTCATATCTCCAAGTGGATATCCTTGTGAAAGGAGCTTTGCAACGAGGTGAAGAGCTGCGTTGTCTGCAGACAATTGGGGTGCAGATTTATATTCTAAAAACATCAAGCGATTATTATCGCAAGTGGTAATTGGACTGAAATTACTGCTTCCTGTCCATGAAGGAGTTTCTAACTTCGCTATTTGATTACCTTTTGCATCCTTAATGTAATAGGTAGAACTACCCATTGTTTGCTTGTTTACGAATACTTTTCCTATGATATTCTTATTGCTAATGATTTCTCCTGCATTGTTAATAACGAAAGTCTTGTTCGTAATAAGCTCTTCTTCTTTCTTTTCTTCGTCTTTAAGTTGATTATAAATGCTATCCCATTTGTGTGAGAAAGGGTGGGAGCCTTCTTCAAAAAGCTTAGCTATAGTGTTCTTATCTAATCCATTTGTGGTGAGAAGTTGAGGATTGCTGTCGAATAGTTTGTGTGTATAAACCTTATTGAAAGAGAGTAGTAAGCGATCTTTAGGGTTGGGTAATTCAAATGTTTTGCCGTCTGGTGAGGTGCAAATCAGCCATTGGTCGGGAGTTTGTACCTTTCCTTTGGTATATGATGTAATGTAAACGGTGATGACAGGTGAACCATCTGGATTTGAAAAGAGATAGCCGTTCTTCTCTTCTTTGATAGATGCAACAACGTTATTGTCTATCATAATTTGGCCTTTCTTCACTTTTATGTCTTGTGCATAACTTGAAAATACACATGCGCAAGCTAATAAATTCAATACGAATGTCTTCATTTTTTCTTCTTGTTGTCTAAGTTTTATAGAATAAATAATAACTAATAGTTGAACAAACTAATTATGTTGCAAATATAAATAAAATAACTAAAATATGAAAGTTTTTATTATTATTTACACAATAACCAACTTTCTTATTTTAGTTTTTGCTCAAATTGAGTAAAATAAAATATTGACTTCTTAGAATTTGTGTTGTAAAATCTGAATATAGAAGAAAAAATAAATACAAAGTTGTAAAGACAAGAAGAAGGATATTGCTTGTGTTAGAAAGTGAATGGAGATGAGGTAGAATTTAATTTAGGACTTAAGGTAAAGAAAAAGAGTACGCAACATAAAATAAATGTTGTGTACTCTTGCACTAGAAATAATGTAGGTTGAGTTTAACCTAGGTATTTCATTAATATTTTAGCATTACCGCTGTCTCTTAGTTTTGCAATACTCTTTTCACGAATCTGTCTAACACGTTCTCTAGTTAAGCCGAGTTGATCTCCAATTTCTTCAAGACCTTTCTCATGACAGCCTATACCAAAGCATTCACGAATGATGGTTATTTCTCTGTCTTTTAATACTTTGTTGAGAACTGCTTCAAGCTCTTGTGCCATAGACTCATGGTCTACTTGACGGTCGGTGCGGCTATCATCGCTCGAAGGCATCACGTCTAACATACAATTATCTTCGCCATCTTGGAATGGTGCGTCGATACTTACGTGGTGACCATCGGCCATTAAGCTCTGTCCTATCTTCTCTTCGTCGATGTTTGTGGCATCAGAAAGCTCAGAAACAGAAGGGTGTCGTTGATTCTCTTGCTCGAACTTGTTAATCTCATGATTAATCTTGTTAAGCGAACCAACCTGATTTAAGGGTAAACGAACAATTCTACTTTGTTCTGCTATGGCTTGTAAGATACTTTGACGAATCCACCAAACTGCGTAAGAAATGAACTTAAATCCACGTGTCTCGTCGAACTTTTGAGCTGCTTTAATCAAACCAATATTGCCTTCATCGATAAGGTCAGTGAGGGTTAAACCTTGATGTTGATATTGCTTTGCAACCGAAACGACAAAGCGAAGATTTGCCGTTACAAGCTTGTCTTTTGCTCGTTCGCCTTCAGGACCACCTTTTTTGATCTTTTGTGCAAGTTCAATTTCATCGTCAATAGATATCAATGGGGCACGACCTATCTCTACTAAGTACTTGTCAAGTGCTTCACTAGAACGATTGGTAATACTCTTTTGAATTTTTAATTGTCTCATCCTAAATATCTTAGCCTTTCTAACTTGTTGGTTATTAAATGAATTGTTAGATACAATTGTTATAACCTTGCAAAGGTAAGAAAAATAATTAATATACTATTATAATGTATAGTTAAAAGTAATTGATGTGATGTGCTTTTGTGTTTTATTTGATTTAAAGCAATTGATTTTGTCGGAATTTGAACAAGTGCTTTGTTGCTGGGGCTGCTGTCTTAGTAATAAAAGGGGAGAAGAAAGATGTGTAACCTTATTTATTGTTAAAAAGAAACGTCATATTTCTCTTTAAAAACTTTGATTATAGATATATTTTATTACCTTTGCATTATTATGACATTGGTGATAATTGTTATATTGTTACTGGGGTTATTGCTGATTGCATCGGCGCATCTCACCCATGTTAATAAAGCTGCGATTGCAGTTTTTATGGGGACGGTGTGTTGGGTTCTTTACATTTGCTATGGAACCGATTATGTAATGAGTTTTCATCAACTGGATTATCTAGGCTTTTTAGAAGGTTCGAAGGCAACCAGTGTTGCTGTGAAGCATTATATTGCTCAAAATATCTTTCTTAACTATGTAGGTAAGGCTGCAGAGGTTGTATTGTTCCTGTTGGTAACAATGACCATTGTTGAGATCTTAAATAATAATGGTTGCTTTGACTTCCTTATCAAATTTCTCAAAACAAGAAATAGTAAAACTTTGTTGTGGAGTTTATCTGTTGTCACCTTTTTACTCTCTGCCAACTTAGATAATCTAACAACAACGGTGATGATGCTGACCATTATGCATCAATTGTTGTCGAGCAGACGCTTGAGATGGCTTTATGGTTCAGCTATATTCTTATCTGCAAGCTGTGGAGGTATCTTTACGGTGATTGGTGATCCTGTTGGATTAGTATTATGGAGTGGAGGTTTAGTTAGTGCTACTTCTTTCTCATCTTTATTAATCTTACCTTGTTTGGTTGCATGGGCTCTTCCTATATTTATGATAGGTAGAGAGCTTCCAGAACGTTTAGATTTGTCATTCTCAATGCCTTACAGAGGTGATGATACTAATTTGAACGTATGGCAACGCTTTGCAATGTTGCTATTAGGTATTGGTGGACTTTGGTTTATTCCAACTTTTCACAATATAACAAAGCTTAGTCCTTTCTTAGGAGCATTGTGCGTGCTTTCTTTGTTGTGGATTATTAATGAGATTTTTAATAGAAAATTGATGAACGTTGATGATATGATCCAACGCAGAATACCACGAGTTTTGCAATATGGTGTGATTCAAATGATATTTTTTGTGATGGGGATTATATTGTCATTTGGCGTTATTCAAGAGACAGGATTCTTCGTATTGGTAAGAGAAAACTTTGGTTCTCTCTTTAATGACAGAATGTTATTAGGCGTTTCTGCAACTGTAATGAGCTTGTTTCTTGATAACTTCGTAACGGCAATGCTGCATGTTTCTATAAATCCTTTCCGTGAATTAAACGATTCTTCTTGGGCTGTTATAGCCTATGGAGCGCAGGTCGGCGGTAATATTTTTATGGTGAGCTCTTTAAGTGGGATAGCTTTTATGAAAGCAGAGCACATCTCAATAGGGTGGTATTTTAAGCATGTAGGTTGTTATGCCTTGTTAGGTGGCATATTAGGATTGATAATTTTATATTTAACATTATATTTATAGTATAGTTATGGCAAAGATAAATACAATAGGAATTTTGACTTCTGGAGGTGATGCACCAGGTATGAACGCTGCAATTCGTGCAGTGACACGTGCCGGAATATGTAATGGATTTAATATAAAAGGAATATATAGAGGTTATGAAGGACTGATAAACGACGAGATAAAAGATTTTACCACAGAGAATGTGAGTGGAATTATTATGTCGGGAGGTACCATTTTAAAGAGTGCTCGCTCTAAAGATTTCTTTACAAAGGAAGGTCAAGAGGCTGCATATAATAATATGGTGAAGCATGGAATCGATGCTCTTGTAGTTATTGGAGGAAATGGTTCGCTAACAGGTGCAATGAACTTTGCAAGAGAATACGATGTTTGTTGTATTGGATTGCCAGGTACAATTGACAACGACTTGTATGGAACTGATTCAACAATTGGTTACGATACAACTCTAAATACTATTGTTGAGTGCGTCGACAGAATTAGAGATACAGCCCAAAGTCATGAAAGAATCTTCTTTGTTGAGGTGATGGGACGAGACGCAGGCTTCTTAGCTCAGAACAGTGCGATAGCATGTGGGGCCGAAGCTGCAATCATTCCTGAGGATAGTACCGATGTAGACCAGTTGGCAAACTTCATGGAACGTGGTATACGTAAGTCGAAAAAGTCTTGTATCGTAATCGTTTCTGAAAGCAAGAAATGTGGAGCTTTGTATTATGCAGATCGTGTTCGTAATGAATTCCCACAATATGATGTGCGTGTTTCTATCTTAGGTCACTTACAAAGAGGTGGTCGTCCAACTGCACACGACCGTATTTTGGCTAGTAGAACAGGCGTTGGTGCTATCGATGCAATTATGCAAGGACAGCGCAATGTGATGATAGGTGTAAGAAATAACGAGGTGGTTTATGTGCCATTGTCTGAGGCAATACGTAGCGATAAGCCATTTGATAGAAAGTTAATAAACGTTCTAGATGAGCTAAGTATTTAATATGCAAAAGTATGTTATAAATCCAATGCAACATTAGAAAAATGCCTTTTGTTGCTTTGGTTACATAAAAAAAAGCTACTTTTGTATATCATCGTACTCGATGAGTTGTAAAATAGAAAAATAAATATTATATATGTCACAGATAAAAGGACACATCTCTCAGATTATTGGACCGGTTATTGACGTTCATTTTGAAGTAGATGGTTTAGAAGTTGGTAAAGTTCTACCAAAGATTCACGAAGCATTAACATTGAAACGTGCTAATGGTGAAGACCTAATTATTGAGGTTCAGCAGCATA
Organism: Hoylesella nanceiensis DSM 19126 = JCM 15639; assembly: GCF_000379965.1. Classification (GTDB taxonomy): domain Bacteria; phylum Bacteroidota; class Bacteroidia; order Bacteroidales; family Bacteroidaceae; genus Prevotella; species Prevotella nanceiensis. The sequence continues at coordinate 36,690 of NZ_KB904327.1, forward strand.
TTGGTGAAGATACTGTAAGATGTGTTGCTATGGATAATACTGATGGTTTGCAACGAGGACTAGAAGTTATACCAACAGGTAAGCCAATTGTGATGCCTGCTGGTGAGCAAATTAAGGGTAGAATGCTTAATGTTATTGGCAAGCCTATTGATGGAATGGAAAGCCTTAACATGGAAGGTGCATATCCAATACACCGTGAACCACCAAAGTTCTCAGAGCTATCTACAAAGAAAGAGATGCTTGCTACAGGTATTAAGGTGATCGATTTGCTAGAGCCTTATATGAAAGGTGGTAAGATTGGACTCTTTGGAGGTGCTGGAGTTGGAAAGACAGTGCTTATCATGGAGCTCATTAATAATATCGCAAAGGGTCACAATGGCTACTCAGTTTTTGCTGGAGTAGGTGAAAGAACCCGTGAAGGAAACGACCTTATTCGTGATATGCTCGAGTCAGGAGTAATCAAATATGGTGAAAAATTCAAGAAAGCAATGGAGGAAGGCAAGTGGGATTTGTCTTTAGTTGATAAAGAAGAACTAAAGAAATCTCAGGCAACTCTAGTGTATGGACAGATGAATGAGCCACCAGGTGCACGTGCTTCAGTTGCTCTTTCAGGTCTAACTGTTGCTGAAGAATTTAGAGATCATGGTGGAAAAGATGGAGAAGCAGCAGATATTATGTTGTTTATTGATAATATTTTCCGTTTCACTCAGGCAGGTTCTGAGGTGTCAGCGCTATTAGGACGTATGCCATCTGCTGTGGGATATCAACCCACTTTGGCTTCAGAAATGGGTGTAATGCAAGAGCGTATTACTTCAACAAAGAATGGTTCTATTACCTCAGTGCAAGCTGTTTATGTGCCTGCGGACGACTTAACCGACCCAGCTCCTGCAACAACCTTTACTCACTTAGACGCAACTACAGAGTTAAGTAGAAAGATTACAGAGCTTGGTATTTATCCTGCAGTAGACCCACTAGGCAGTACCTCTCGTATTCTTGATCCATTAATTGTAGGTAAAGAACATTATCAATGTGCACAAAGAGTAAAGCAAATTCTACAAAGATATAAAGAGTTACAAGATATTATTGCTATTCTTGGTATGGACGAATTATCAGATGAAGACCGTTTGGTCGTGAATCGTGCTCGTAGAGTGCAACGTTTCTTGTCTCAACCATTTGCAGTTGCAGAGCAGTTTACAGGTATTAAGGGAGTAATGGTTCCTATTGAAGATACAATTAAAGGCTTCAACATGATCTTAGATGGTGAGGTTGACCACCTACCAGAACAAGCTTTCTTGAATGTTGGTACAATTGAAGATGCAATAGAGAAGGGTAAAAAGCTAATCGAACAAGCACAATCATAGTATATAATAGGTGATGTTGAATTTAAAAATAGTTTCTCCTAGTGGAGTATTATTCGATAACTCTGTAGAGAGTGTCATGGTTCCAGGAACACTTGGACCCTTTGAAATATTGAATAACCATGCTCCAATCATCTCATCTTTAGAGCCAGGGGAAGTCTCTTTTAAGACAGGAGACGGTAAACTAGAAACAAAAAGAATAGCAGGAGGCTTTGTTGAAGTACAAAAAAACGAAGTACGTCTCTGCGTAGAGTTGTAATAGATGATATATGTCTGATTGGAATTTAAATAAAGTATCTTCTCGATTTAGAAAGATCTCAATAGGAATAATTGCAGGATTGTCGCTTTTATTGTTATTGTTGTCTAATGTATTTTCGGAGTTTAACTTTATACATGGCATTCTTGTTGGGGCAGTTTATTCAATCATTTTTAGTACAGCTTATTTAGAGTCTTGGCGAGTAGTTACCGTAAAGGCACCTTCAGCAACTACAAAGTTCTATTTGGTGTTTATGGCCTTACGATTTATTTTAGGAGCATTAGTGATATTAAGCTATTGTTTACTGAATAATAAAAGAGAAGCTATTATTGGCTTTGTGACCGTTTTCTCAGTATATTATCTTGTGATGATGATCTTTGAAACGAGCTATTTCGTAATAATCGAACAAAAGAAAATAAGATGAATAAATATATAACACATCTAAGACTCTTGTGTCTAAGTTTATTTTTGCTGTTGAGCATTAGTCCTATTTCGGCTAGTTCTCATTCAAAAGACGGCAAGTTAGATATACAAGAGATCTTATTTGGACATATTAACGATTCATATGAATGGCATATAACCGATATTGGTGGTCATCCTGTGGTGTTGCCTCTTCCCATTATAGTGAAGAGTTCAACAGGTTTTCATGTATTTCTTAGCAATCAATTTTCAGAGGAGCATGATTCTAAAGGCAATCGTCAAGGCCCTTACGGATTATATATCTCAGGAAGCGAATCAAATAAAGATAAGATTTGTGAGCAAGTTGATGGAAAAGAAGTACGTCCGCTAGATATCTCACTTACAAAGAGTGCCGTTGTGCTTTTCATAAATGCCATAGTAATGTTATTATGCATTTTAATTCCAGCACAATGGTGCAAGAAACACAAACCATCAGACCCTGCACCAAAAGGATTTGTGGGTTTGATGCACATGTTTATTATGTCGGTATATGACGATGTGATAAAAGCAACGCTAGGAGAGAAGGCAGATAAGTATGCACCTTACCTCTTAACTTGTTTCTTCTTCATCTTTATATCGAATTTAATGGGTATCATTCCTTTCCCACCAGGAGGCGGAAACGTTACAGGCAACATCACCATTACCTTCTTTTTAGCTCTTTGTACCTTTATTGTTACCAATGTAACAGGTACAAAAGAATATTGGAAAGAAATATTTTGGCCTGATGTTCCAACATGGTTAAAGGTACCCGTGCCCTTAATGCCATTCATAGAATTCTTCAGTATCTTAACAAAACCATTGGCATTGATGATCCGTTTGTTTGCCAACATGCTTGCAGGACACGCCATTGCGCTATCGTTAACATGCACCATATTTATTATGTTTGCTATTAATTCAGCAGCAGGTTCGTTAATGACAGTAGCAAGTGTGGCAATGAGTGTATTTATGATGCTCCTCGAGTTACTTGTATGTTACATTCAAGCGCTTGTGTTCACAATGTTAAGTGCTGTATTTATTTCGTTATCAAACATTCAACATGCAGAGCATGAAGAATCAAAATAGAATTTATAAATAGTAATAATTAAAAAAATAAAGATTATGTTATCATTATTATTGGCAGCAGATGCTGTTGCAAAATTGGGTGCCGCTATTGGCGGAAGTATAGCTGCAATCGGTGCAGGTATTGGTATTGGTAAGATTGGTGGCAATGCAATGGACGCAATGGCACGTCAACCTGAAAAGATAGGCGAGCTTCGTTCTGCAATGATTATTGCGGCAGCGCTAGTAGAAGGTGTAGCTTTCTTCGCCGTAATTATCGCCTTGCTTGCATTATTCGTATAATCATTGTGCTGTAAAGCAGAAACTTAAAAAATAAAGTATGTCATTAATAACTCCGGATTTTGGTTTGTTCTTTTGGATGACCGTTGTTTTTATCATTGTCTTCACAATCCTTAAAAAGAAAGGATTCCCTGTAATTACGGCAATGGTAAACGAGCGTAAGGCATTCATAGACGCAAGCTTACAAAAAGCCCACGAGGCAAATGAGAAGCTTGCCAACATCAAGAAAGAAGGTGAATCCATCCTCCAGGAGGCAAGAGAGAAGCAGGCTCGTATTCTAAGAGAAGCTGCAGAAACTCGTGATAAGATTGTTGAAGAAGCACAATTAAAGGCAAGAGAAGAGGCTCATCGCATCATTGAGGAGGCTCGCTTGCAGATTGCTAACGAGAAACAGAACGCCATTAAGGACGTAAAAGGACAAGTGGCATCTATTTCTGTTCAGATTGCAGAGAAGATTCTTCACAATAAATTATCTGACTCTGATTGTCAGATGGATTTAATTGATTCTATACTGAAAGATGTTTCTGTTCAAAAATAATTATATTAAATAGGTAATATGGATATAGGACTTATTTCTGTGCGTTATGCTTTGGCGCTTTTAAAAGGTGCTCAAGAGGCAAATAACGAAACAGAAGTATACAATTGTATGCAATCTTTGTTTAATGCTTTTCTCGAGGTGAAGCCTTTAAGAGAAGCAATGAATAATCCTACGCTTTCGAAAGGGCAGAAGAATCAATTGCTCTTAACGGTATTTCAAAATGAAGTTCCAACCATTCTAAAGCGTTTCATAACTCTTGTACTCAATGAATCACGAGAAGATCTTCTCCAATTCATGGCCGCTTCTTATATCACATTATATCGTAAGGACAAGAACATCATAAGTGGTAAACTCATAACTGCTACCGAAGTAACTCCCGAAATGGAGCAAAAGATGGCAGATATGATTAAGAAGAAGACAAACGGAACAGTTGAATTCGAAACAAAGGTTGATCCAGAGATTATTGGCGGATTCATATTAGAATACGACACCTATCGAATGGACGCCAGTGTAAAGAGCGAACTCAACAAACTTTTAGTTTCATTGAAAGGCTAGAGGTTTACTTTTTGTCTATTCCTAGTAAATAAATAAAAAAGAAAAGATGTCAGATAAAATAAAGCCAAGTGAAGTTTCTGAAGTTCTTCTTCAGCAATTGAAAGACTTTGAAGACTCTGCAAAGTTCGATGAAGTGGGTACAGTGCTCACTGTTGGAGACGGAGTTGCACGTGTTTATGGCTTAAGAAATGCCGAAGCGAGCGAACTTCTTGAATTCGAAGACGGAACAATGGGTATTGTGATGAACCTCGAAGAAGACAACGTTGGATGTATTCTTTTAGGTTCTACCGAAGGTATCAAAGAAGGACAAACGGTAAAACGTACTCATCGCATTGCATCTATTCGAGTAAACGACAATATGCTTGGAAGAGTTATTAATCCACTTGGAGAAGCAATTGACGGCAAGGGAGATATCGATTTAACCGAATCTTTCGAAATGCCACTCGATAGAAAGGCGCCAGGAGTTATCTATCGTCAGCCTGTTAAAGAACCTCTTCAAACAGGAATCAAGTCTGTCGATTCAATGATTCCAATCGGTAGAGGACAACGTGAGCTAATTATTGGTGACCGTCAGACAGGTAAAACAGCCATAGCTGTCGACACTATTCTCAATCAAAAGAGTTTCTACGAACAGGGAAAGCCCGTTTATTGTATCTATGTAGCAATTGGACAAAAGGCTTCAACCGTTGCAACTCTTGTGCAAAACCTTAAAGAGCGTGGTGCAATGCCCTACACAATAGTTGTGGCTGCTACTGCTGCAGATTCTGCTGCGATGCAATATTACGCTCCATTTGCTGGTGCTGCAATTGGCGAATACTTTAGAGATAGAGGCCATTCTGCACTTGTTGTGTACGATGATTTATCTAAACAAGCTGTTGCTTATCGTGAGGTGAGTTTGATTCTTCGTCGTCCTTCAGGTCGTGAAGCTTATCCAGGAGACGTATTCTACCTACATTCTCGTTTGTTAGAGCGTGCTGCACGCATCAACGACCAACAAGAAGTGGCAGAGCAAATGAACGACCTTCCAGAGTGTATGAAGGGACATGTTAAAGGAGGTGGATCGCTAACCGCTCTTCCTGTTATTGAAACACAGGCAGGAGACGTTTCAGCTTACATTCCAACTAACGTGATTTCAATTACCGATGGACAGATATATCTTGAGAGCGACTTGTTCAATCAAGGTTTCCGACCAGCTATTAACGTAGGTATTTCTGTATCTCGTGTAGGTGGATCTGCGCAAATCAAGAGTATGAAGAAAGTGGCAGGAACACTTAAAATCGATATGGCTCAATATCGTGAGTTAGAGGCTTTCTCTAAATTCTCTAGTGATATGGACGCTGTAACCGCAATGACTCTAGACAGAGGACGTAAAAACAATCAGCTACTTATACAGCCACAATACAGCCCTATGCCTGTAGGCGAGCAGATTGCCATATTATATTGTGGTGTAAAAGGATTGATGAAAGATATTCCTGTAGAGCAAATCAGAGAGAGTCAAGACCTCTTCCTCGAAACCATGCGCAACAATCATCAAGCGGTGTTAGCATCTCTTGGTGCAGGAGAGTTGACAGACGAAGCTATAAAGGCTATCGAAGAGGTAATGGCTAGCATCTCTCAACAATATAAAAACTAAGCTATGGCGTCACTGAAAGAAATTAAGAATAGAATAGCAAGCGTCAATAACACCCGTAAGATTACGAGTGCTATGAAAATGGTTGCATCTTCTAAGTTGCATCATGCTCAGCAAATGATAGAGAACATGTTGCCCTACGACAATATGTTAGAGCACATTCTAAAATCGTTTTTAGTTTCTTCTCCCGACGTGTCGAGCCCTTTCTGCCAAGAAAGAACAGCAATTAAAAGAGTAGCTTTAGTAGTATTCTCGTCTAACAGTCCTTTGTGTGGGGGCTTCAATATGAATGTCCTTAAGAAGATGCAAGCCGTTGTAGACAGCTATTCGCATCTTTCTAAAGAAAATATTGTAGTTTATCCCATAGGAAGAAAAGCATACGATAAAGCTCAAAAGCTAAATGTTACATGTGCGGGAGATTTCTCTCAGCTCATAGATAATGGTAGTGCACAAGATTGCCAACGCCTTTCTCAAAGCATTGCAGCGAAGTTTATTGATGGAGAGTTCGATAAAGTAGAACTCGTTTATCATCATTTCGAGAGTGTAGGTTCACAGGTTTTAACTCAAAGAACGTTCCTTCCTATCGATTTAGCCACAGAGGTGAATAGAGAAGAAGAGCGAGATTTAAAATCAGTTCTTGCAACAGCCGAGAGTCAAGAATATCTAAAGCAGCATAGGGTAGAGCGCAGCTCAGGTTCAAAAAAAGAAAAGGTGCTTTATCATGACAATTTTATTGTTGAGCCAAGTGTGTCTACAGTGTTAGAAACGCTTATCCCTAAACAGCTTAATTTGATGTTCTATACTGCTTTGCTCGATAGTGTTGCCAGCGAACATGCTGCCCGAATGGTGGCAATGCAAACAGCAACCGACAATGCAGATGAGTTGTTAAGAGGATTAAGTTTGCAGTATAACAAAAGCAGACAACAAGCTATTACAAATGAATTGCTTGATATTGTTGGAGGATCAATTAATAATTAATAGATTAGCTCATCATCATAAAAGCGATAAACAACACCGATTGTTTATCGCTTTTGTTATTTATATCCCTTATAAGCCTTTGTTTTTGTTATAACATGCATATACTTAGCTTTGTCGAATAAGGTTACTACACGGCAAACTATACACGTCTTTCTTGCAACGACTTTCTTTTCAATCTACTTTTGCACTCGGACTATCAAACGAGGGGGAGGAGTTGAGGGGCGAAGAGTGTGTTATTTGTTGATGGTGTGAAATGAGTGGTGTGAGAGAATATGTGTTGAGGAGATAGAAATAAAGTGATTGTTGGTTGTAGGTTATTGGTATTCTCTTTGTGATAGTTGTTCTTTTCGTTTATTGGTGATGTTCTTTTATTTAAAGATACAATACTTATATTCTTGAAGATCGTTGCTCTTATCGCAATTAAATGGTGTTATCTTCTTTTTAGGCATAAGTTTTTCATTTCGTAATAGCATTGTTGTTGCAAAATAAAAACAATGCTATTATGAGGTAAAAGCAATGTATTTGCGTTGTTATTACATTGATGTTTAAACAAAGAAAAGGCACAAAGCTGGTTAATTAGCTTTGTGCCTTTTTATATTTATCACCTTTTCAGGTTATAAAAGATTTGTCTCTCTTAGTCTTTTGCTGGAGTGGTTCTCCACAAACGAACTGGAGCTTTTTCTATCAAGTTTTGTTGATAGCCTGAAGCATTTGAAGATAAATGCTGGTTGGTTGGAACACCTGGATATAGATAGAAATAGAATCCACTCATACCATTGATATAATCAATTGGTCTAAATGTTACACTTTGGTAAGGTGCTCTATGAGAATTATCTTCAGTGTAGCCATAAGGGAAGGTTAATGCGTTTGAAGCCGCATAGCGACCACCTGATAATACAGGGTCGGTTGTCCAATATTGGGCACTAACTCCCTTACTATTGTTGTTAATAAACCATGCTTTAATCTTGCCTGTGAATACAGCATCGGTAGATTGAACATCATTGAATGTGTAGTAACCACTTAGTGGGAAGGTTCTAGAGATATCGGCTGGATATTCGTTTGCAGAATTTGGATTCAAATTCCAGAACTCTTCATATGCGATATCGTCCATATCAAGAACGAAACGAGGACCTAAGTAACGTTGTGTAAGAACTGCTCTACCTGTTGTAGCATTTGCATAGTCTTGGTCTTCCCAACGTATAACATATTGATATTTATTGTCACTTACCCAATTAGTATTGTCACTTGCGCTTCTAGCCATTCCAGATGGCATGTCAACAGCTGGTTGTTTTGTTCTTCCATAATAAACTTTTCCTTCAGTATCGTCTGTTATATAGTTTGGCTTTTTAGACATACCTATCATATAAGCAATGTGACCTTGTTTAGTTGCAGGTAAGTTTTGACCAGAGCTATAGGTATGGAACACACGTACAGGTTGTGAACCTGCGTTAGGCATTTGTGCATAAGATACGCAACCGATAGAATAGGTAAACTTCAAAGGTTTTGTGATATCATAATAGTCACCTGTTCTTAAACCAGAGAATGCATGTCCTTGTGCAAAGATGGTACGCCAATGTAAGTTACTTGCAAGTTGGTAACCACTTGGAATTGCACCAGAGCTAAGCTGACTAAATGCATAGCGATTTGTTGCTGTAGTAGTTTGATTTGAAGTGCTTTCTACTTCTGCTTCTGTACCAAAGTTGTCGTGTTTAGCGATGTAGCTTAGAGGAGCATACTCGAATACTACCTTACCATTTGCTACATAGTTCGCACCTGAAAGGTAGCTCTTAAGTGTTCCGTAAGCAGGAATCATATTGATTGAAGTTGGAACTGGCTCGTTATTTGCACGTGTAGATGTTGCTCCATCTAAAGGTTTAGCAAATAATAAGAACTGAGTCTTTTGAACATGTTCTACTGTTGGAGTACCACTTCCTTCTGCAGTGTTAGGATATGTCTTAACAGCTTGTGTTTGTGGAGCCATCCATACATAGATGTAGCTAGGTGCTTTTTGACCATTAAGAACTTTGTCCCAAGCACGATTTAAGAAGATGTGATCGTAATATGTAAGAGCAGTGTTGTCTACTTTCTTAGTAGCATCGCTTTCTTGTTCATAGTCTTTATTGAATTTTCCAAATACTTTGATCTCACCTGTCATGGCAGCATCACTTGATGGACGTTGATAGAACTTGAACATTTGGAATGCCTTTTGGAAAGATTCTGAAGATGCACTTGCAACGTCGCTATCTTGTGTGTCCTTAAGAGTGCTAGCAAGGAAATCATGATATTTCTTATCGAAAACCTTAAGGTCAAATTGTCCACGAAGAATGTTACTTGTGATGATACGAACACCATTGTATTGGAAATCGAAACCTGTATTGTTTTCAACTCTTAGACGAACGATAGTACCGAATTGCTTAAATAGAACCGCTTTGTCTGCCTTAAAAGATTTCTTAGCAGCATTTGCTTCAAGCTTTCTCCAACCAAATAAATAAGGAATATCAGCTCCCCATGTTACTTCTTTGCCAGCTTGTGAGATAGTTGTGTGACCTTCTGAATAACCATTGAACTTCACCTGTGGTTCTGCTATCTTAAGAAGTTGCTCTCCACCAAGGATACCACAAACATACCAGGTACCCTTTGTAAGATCTGTTCCTGCTTCCATTTCGAATGTGCTAGTAGGAGCTAAACGAAGGTTTCCGCCCTTTTTATAGGTCCACTTTGTTACAACTCTTGTAACAGGTTGGTCTTTATCTGTACTCTTGAAGATACAAACAACAGGAACTTCTGTTCCATCTGCAATTTCTTTTCCATCAATACCTCTTTGGTCAAAGATGCCTAAAGGAATGGGGTAGCCATGACTTTTTGTTGGGTCTGCATTTTCATTACCCTTGTAACCGATTGCACGAGTTCCCTCTGGTGAATTTGGAGTTTCCAAATTAGCAGCCAAATCCATAGATACAGTTATGCCTGGTTCAGTACTTTGTGTACTTGTTGTAGGCATGTTTTCGTCTGCACATCCAGTAAATAAAAGCACACTGAATGCGATGCACGATAATAAATACTTTTTCATTGAACGTTTTAATTTTACGCTTTTGTTAAACTTAAATTTCTTGATTACTTGGATTAATGGTTCTAGAAGATTAGTCTTCTATGTCACCCATGTCGTCACCACCTGTTAAAGAGCCATTAATACCACTGTGAGTATGGAAACCATCGTCCATGAGATTTTCGATATTAGCCAGAACTACTATTGATTGAGGGCTAACATAACTTTTCTTTTCCATTTTCATGTTAAATAAATATTCGGCACGATTGCCTGTTATACTAAAAACAATTATTCTAAAAAATTAAAAATACGTTGTTAAACTTCTACTTTTATCATTTAAAATATCTCCGTTATTATCTTGGAGACATAATTCCTGAAATCGTTTGCAAAGTTAATAGCCTTTTTTATAAAATGATATTATTAGAAGTTTTATTTCAATATTATTAATACTTTTGTGTGATTTATGGAGTTAAAATAACAATTATTTTTGAATTTAATATTTATTCTTTTTAATTTATACTTTGTTTTATATTTAAGAAAGAGATGTATGCTGAGCCTTAAAAAGGAAAGAAAAGAGATCCTAGTGACCCCAAAATGTGTCATCTATAATCCTTTTAGGATGCTTATATAATATATTAAGGTGAAATTAAAGTATTAATCTTTATGGTTCGTGCCTTTTTTACATCATTTTTGCGTATCTTTGCAACACATTATAATGGTCACTATATTCTTAAAATAAAGTTTGATACATTGGGTTTTGCCAAAGCAAACGTAAGGATTTTAGCATAAATCATGAGAATAATAGCTAAGAAAGAATTTAAATTGTAACAAAGAAGATATAAGCTATGGGTATATTTGGATTTTTTAATAAGAATAAAAAAGAAACATTAGATAAGGGATTAGAGAAGACCAAGCAGAGTGTTTTTGGTAAATTAGCTAAAGCAATCGTTGGAAAATCTAAGGTAGATGATGATGTCCTTGATAGTTTGGAAGAGATCTTGATTTCTTCTGATGTTGGTGTTGACACCACTTTGAAAATCATTGAGCGCATAGAAGAACGCATAGCACGAGATAAATATGTATCAACAAGTGAGCTAAATGGAATCTTGCGTGAAGAAATTTCAGCCCTCTTGACTGAGAATAACACATTTGATAGCGACTCTTGGGATCTTCCTTCCGATCGTAAACCATATGTAATACTTGTAGTTGGCGTGAATGGAGTGGGTAAAACTACTACCATTGGTAAACTAGCTTATCAGTTTAAGAAAGCAGGAAAGAAAGTATATTTAGGCGCAGCAGACACCTTTAGAGCTGCAGCAGTTGAACAAATATCTATTTGGGGCGAACGAGTTGGTGTGCCAGTTGTTAAACAACAGATGGGAGCAGACCCCGCTTCAGTAGCTTTCGACACGCTTTCTTCTGCCAAAGCAAATGATGCAGATGTGGTATTAATAGACACTGCAGGTCGTTTGCATAATAAAGTTGGCTTGATGAACGAGTTGAAGAAGATTAAAGATGTGATGAAAAAAGTATTCCCAACAGCTCCAGATGAGGTATTATTGGTACTTGATGGCTCTACAGGTCAAAACGCTTTTGAACAAGCAAAGCAGTTTTCTGCAGTGACACAAATTACCTCTTTGGCTATAACAAAACTCGATGGAACAGCTAAGGGCGGTGTGGTTATTGGTATTTCAGACCAATTAAAAGTTCCTGTTAAGTACATCGGACTAGGCGAAGGTATGGAAAATCTACAGCTATTTAATAAAAAGCAGTTCGTTGATTCACTCTTTAACGAAAACCAATAGTCCTTCTTTCGGTAAAGAAATAAAAACAAAAACATTATACAAAAAAAATATTGTAGTTTAGGATAATAGTAAATGAAGAAGAATCAGATAGATATCGTAACCATGGGATGCTCGAAAAATCTTGTGGATAGCGAAACCTTAATGAAACAATTCGAGGCAAATGGCTATCATTGCACACACGATGCAAAGCGTCCACAAGGTGAGATCGCAGTTATAAACACCTGCGGTTTTATTGAAAGTGCAAAAGAAGAGAGCATCAATACGATATTAGAATTTATACAAGCAAAAGAAGAAGGACGCCTAAATAAATTGTATGTGATGGGTTGTCTTTCGCAAAGATATAAAGATGAGCTCGAAGCAGAGATGCCACAAGTAGACAAGTTCTATGGTAAGTTTAATTATAAACAACTGCTTGCAGATCTCGGAAAGTCATTTGTTCCATCGTGTGATGGCCAAAGACACTTAACAACTCCACGTCATTATGCCTACCTTAAGATTAGTGAAGGCTGTAATAGACAATGTGCTTATTGTGCAATTCCTGCAATGACAGGTAAGCATCAGAGTCGAAAGAAAGAAGAAATTATCAACGAAGTAAAAGAACTCGTTGCGCAAGGAGTTAAAGAATTACAGATAATTGCCCAAGAGTTAACCTATTATGGAGTTGATTTAGATGGCAGAAGACAAGTTGCAGAATTGATAGAAGCTATTGCAGATGTACCTGGAGTGAAATGGATTCGCTTGCATTATGCTTATCCTAATGAGTTTCCACTCGAGCTTTTAGATGTAATGCGACGTAAACCAAATGTTTGTAAGTACTTAGATATCGCCCTACAGCATATCTCTGATCCAGTACTTGCGAAGATGAAACGCAATGTTTCGAAAGAAGAAACATTGAACCTGATAAAGAAAATACGTGAAGCAGTTCCTGGAATACACCTAAGAACCACTCTTATGGTAGGACACCCAGGTGAAACAAAAGAAGCTTTTCAAGAGCTTTTAGACTTTGTTCGTGAAACTCGTTTCGAGAGAATGGGTGCTTTTGCTTATTCAGAAGAAGAGGGAACATATAGTGCTTGTCATTATGAAGATGAGATTTCTGCAGAAGAAAAGCAGAGAAGACTCGATGAACTGATGGCACTTCAACAAGAGATTAGCTCTGAAATAGAAGAAGAAAAGGTAGGAAAAGTATTACTTACAGTCATAGATAGAAAGGAAGGCGACTACTATATCGGTAGAAGTGAGTTCTGTTCTCCTGAAGTTGACCCAGAAATACTTATCCCCGCAACTCGTCGTTTGCGTGTTGGTACATTCTATAATGTAAAAATAACAAGTAGCGACGCATTCGATTTATATGGAGAGATAGTGTAAAACAATGAATAATAAAGAGTTTATTACCGAATTATCACGACAGTTAGAATACACACAAGAGCATACTCAAGGGTGTATTCGCTGTGTCATTGATGCAATGTCGATGGCTTTCGACAATGGAGAAAGTGTGTCTGTTGCTGGCTTTGGATCGTTTGAAGTGAAGAAAAGGCTAGAAAGAATAATGGTGAATCCATCGACAGGACAACGTATGATTGTTCCTCCAAAATTGGTTTTAAACTTCAAACCGGCTGCATCTATCAAGGAAGAATTGAAGAAAGGAGGATTAGCTGATGTCTAAAAACTCGTTTCTTATAGATATGCTTACTTCTAAAATGGGTTTAGAAGTGGCAGAAACAGAGGCCTTTATCGCTGCCATGTTTAAGGTGGTGAATGAAGGTTTGAAAGAAGATAAGCTGGTAAAGATAAAAGGACTGGGCACTTTTAAGCTGACAAAAGTGAGTGCAAGAGAAAGTGTTGACGTGAATACAGGTGAGCGTATCGTTATTGAAGGACGAGAAAAAATTTCGTTTACCCCCGATAATTATATGCGAGACTTGGTGAATAGTCCGTTCTCTCAATTCGAAACAGTTGTTCTTAGCGATGGAGTAGACTTCTCAGCTATTGATGAAAAATATGCTTTGAATGAATTAGAAGATGATTCTTCCTTGCTTTTGTCGAATGAAGAGTCTCTCGAACCCATAGCAGAAGAACCTAAAAGTATTCTTTCTTCTATTGAAGAGGCAAAAGAAGCATTGGCTCAGTTGAATGAGAAAGAGGAAGAAGGAACAGTTGAAGAACCTGTTTTGTCTGCAGAATTAGAAACAGAAAACCTGTTAGTTATAGAGCAAGAAGAAAGTAACGAAGAGACAAAAAGTCAGATGTCTGTACCTATTTCTTTACAACTCTCTCCACAGCAGTTAACTGCTTTAAATACAAAAGAAAGTGTTTCTGATCGTGAAGAGAAAGTAGAAGAGTCTGAAGTACTTTCAGCTGTGGTTGAAAATGAGTCGTCTCAAATTGAAGAAGCGCCTCAATTTGTTATTGAAACAGAAAAAATAGAGGAAAAAGAAGAGACGAAGCCCATCGAAGAGGAATCTGAAGAGGAGGAAGATACAGAGGAATCAAGTTCTCGAAGTTATGTAAAACCTTTGTTGTTTGCATTTCTTCTCATTGCCTGTTTAGCTATTGGAGCGGGTGTTGGATATTATTTCTTTCAACAACAATCTAAAGAAATGTCAGTAGCCCAATCGCCACAAACTACCAATAAAGTGGTCGTTTCTGCAAAGAAGGCTAACAGCCCTACTGCGGTTGTAGATAGTTCACAAAAGAAGCAGGCGGCTGCACTGGTTGATTCTATCACTAAAAAGAATACTCAAGCAGTGGTTGTGAAGACCGAACAGCCTGAAGTGAAAGACGAAAAAACTGTTTTTGACTCAAAACAATATAACAAAGATCCTCGTGTTCGCACAGGTGCCTATATAATAATAGGTGTAGAAAAAGAAATAGAAGTAAAGGCTGGACAAACTTTATATTCGTTAAGTCGAAGATATTTGGGTCCAGATATGGAATGCTATGTTGAGGCCATAAATGGTAAAAAGGAGTTTAAGGCAGGCGAAAAGATGAAGATTCCAACTTTGAAGCTAAAGAAAAAGAAGCACAGAGTGCATGTAGAAGTGGAGGAGTAAGATAGTACTTGCACTTCAAAGCCTAAAAGCTATTATTTAAAAGAGAAAATATTATGATGAAATTCTATCTAACTTGAAATATAGTTAGGTAGAATTTTTTATTTTAAGAAATGAGAGTTGGTGTTTAAAATATTCGAATAAAAGAAGAATAAGAGTATTAAAAACAAAAAAGAGATGATCAAAAATCATCTCTTTTTATGTACACCCTTAGGGATTCGAACCCTAGACCCACTGATTAAGAGTCAGTTGCTCTACCAACTGAGCTAAGGGTGCTTAAGAACAACCTTGGAATGTACACCCTTAGGGATTCGAACCCTAGACCCACTGATTAAGAGTCAGTTGCTCTACCAACTGAGCTAAGGGTGCATACATTCAACTATAACGCTGTTTTCTTAATGCTGTGCAAAGGTATTCTTTTTTTGTTTAATAACCAAACAAATGCAATCTTTTTTATAAAAATAATTATTCATTCCTTATGAATATTACTTTTAGATACCTTTTTGTGGTGATATAAGGAATATTTATTACCTTTGCAAGGTATATAAAGAATTATAATTGAAACATAAAATAATCATGAGTAGACAATTAGAAAAGATCAAAGAGCTTATCGCAAAGCGTGAAAAAGCTCGTCTCGGAGGTGGCGAAAAGGCCATAGAAAAGCAACATGAACGTGGTAAATACACCGCTCGTGAAAGAATTGACATGTTGGTTGACGAGGGTTCTTTTGAAGAATACGATATGTTTAAGCTTCATCGTAGCCATAACTTCGGCATGGAAAAGAAACAATTCTTAGGAGATGGCGTTGTTGCTGGTAGCGCAACTATCGATGGAAGACTTGTTTATGTATATGCACAAGACTTTACAGTGAACGGAGGATCATTGTCAGAAACAATGTCTCAGAAGATTTGTAAGGTCATGGACATGGCTATGCAGAACGGAGCTCCTATGATTTGTGTAAACGACTCGGGTGGTGCTCGTATTCAAGAAGGTATCTGTGCGCTTGCAGGTTATGGTGAAATCTTTGAAAGAAACATTCTTGCTAGTGGCGTTATTCCTCAAATTAGCGCAATTTTTGGTCCTTGTGCAGGTGGAGCTGTTTACTCACCAGCTCTTACAGACTTTACTCTTATGACAGAAGGAACATCATACATGTTCTTAACAGGTCCTAAAGTGGTGAAGACTGTTACTGGAGAAGATGTTGATGCAGAAAGCCTTGGTGGTGCAAGTGTACACTCAACAAAGAGTGGTGTTACTCACTTCACAGCTAAAACAGAAGAAGAAGGCATTGCACTTATTAAGAAATTGTTGAGCTATATCCCTTCTAATAATATGGAAACTGCACCAGTTGTAGAGTGCAACGACCCAATTAATAGAATGGAAGACTCGTTGAACGAGATATTACCAGAAGATCCAAACCAAGCATACGACATGTATAAGGTTATCACAGCGATAACTGATAATGGTGAGTTCTTCGAAGTTCAACCTAAATTTGCTAAGAACATCATTACAGGTTTTGCACGTTTCAACGGACAAAGCGTTGGTATCGTTGCTAACCAACCTGCTGCTTATGCTGGTGTTCTTGATGTAAACGCTTCAAGAAAGGGCGCTCGTTTCGTTCGTTTCTGCGACGCTTTCAATATTCCAATTGTGTCTTTAGTTGACGTTCCTGGTTTCTTACCTGGAACAGGACAAGAATATAATGCTGTAATTCTTCACGGAGCACAACTTCTTTATGCTTATGGAGAGGCTACTGTGCCTAAGATCACAATCAACTTGCGTAAGAGCTACGGTGGCTCTCACATCGTAATGGGTTGTAAGCAATTGCGTTCAGACTTGAACTTTGCATGGCCTTCTGCTGAGATCGCTGTGATGGGAGCAGGTGGAGCTGTTGCTGTTCTTTATGCAAAAGAAGCTAAGACACACGAGGATCCACGTTCTTTCCTTGCAGAAAAAGAAGAAGAATACACAGAAATGTTTGCAAATCCTTATCAAGCAGCACAATATGGCTACATTGATGATGTGATTGAACCACGGAATACACGTTTCCGTATCTGTAGAGGATTGGCTCAATTGGCTAACAAACGTCAATCGTTGCCAGCTAAGAAACATGGTTGTATGCCAATGTAATTTAAACTTAAAAGCATAATTTATATGGTTAAAGATAAAAATGTTTATGCAGCCATTGCTTTAGCACTTCACGAGTTTAAAGGAAATAACGTGCACGACAAAGAATCGGGCATTATAACCATTAAGCAAAAGCAAACAATGTGGAATGCAAAGTTCCTTTCTTTCACTCAAAAACCAGGACGATAAGGAACGAATAAACGTTACAATGACAAAATAAAAAATTGTAGAAATGAAAGAATATAAATATATCATAGACGGAAAAGAATATAAAGTTGCTATCAATGATGTGGTAGACAATATTGCCAATGTAACTGTAAATGGTGATTCTTTTCAAGTTGAAATGGAAAAAGAGGCTGAACCTGAGAAGAAAAAAGTGGTTCTTGGAAAAGCTGAAAACAAAGCTGAAGAGAGTGAAACAACCACAACTTCTGCTGCAAATGTAAATACAGACAATGCTGTTAAGGCTCCTCTTCCAGGTGTAATTCGTGACATTCCTGTTGCTGTTGGTGACACTGTTGCTGTTGGTGACACTGTTGTTGTGCTCGAAGCAATGAAGATGGCAAACAACCTTGAGGCTGAAAAGGCTGGTAAGGTTACAGCTATTTTAGTGAAAGTGGGCGAGAATGTTCTTGAAGATACAGCACTTGTTGTAATCGAATAAGAGTTTATCGTTTCGATTTGAAACGACGCTATAAATTAAAAAGGACATGTAGTGATCTTACTACATGTCCTTTTATTTTTCTATACTATTTGTAAGTGAGAATTGTTAGCTTCGTTTAGTGGTATAAATGTTGAATTTTAACTAATGAAACTTTGTTGCTTTCTTGAGATATTCAGATAATAGTAGTATTGTTTTCTTTATTCTGATGGTGCAAAAGCATAGCTTTTAAGACGTAAAAGGAATGATATTACCTTGTAAAAGACATATTTTTAGAGGGTAATAGTGATGTTATTCCTTTTGTTTATGCTAGGAATAGAGACTAAAAGAATTGGTGCTAGGTCTTAATAGTTAGTCGATAATTCTGATATAATCCTCTTTTCTATCGGCTTGCACTTTGGGCTCATTCTTTTGATAGCCCATAATACAGAAAGCAATGCCCTCATAGTGATCGGCAACTCCCCATTCTTTTAGAAGCTGTTTGCCCTCTTCTAACTTAAAAACCTCTTTTGCTCGGTGAATCCAACAGCTGCCAATACCTTCTGAATGAGCTGCAAGCATAAGGTTAGCCATAACCAAACTGCCATCATAAAGATAGGTTGGACGATTGGTGTCGGCAAGAACTGCAACCACAACGGGGGCTTTATAGAATGGGTCGATAGGTGAACCGAGCACTTGAGCGTTGAGCTTTGATAAAAGATTGCGTGTTTCTTTGTTATAGACGCAAATCATAATGGGAGATTGTTTGCCCATTCCTGTAGGAGAATAAGTGGCAGCTTTCAGAATTTTATCCATTGTTTCACGAGGTGGGAAATGGTCTTCTTCGTAGCTTTTTACACTTCTTCTTGATATGATGTCTTCAATTGTGTTCATTTTCTTATATTGTTTTATGTTATTGGTAATCAGTTGTTTTCTCCTTCTATCTTAAATAATAATCTAAGTATAGTTGCTGGACATTTTGTAAAAGCAAAAGTTAGTCCTCCTCGTAGTATTGAGGTAGTTGTCTAAGCTCTTGATAAGTTTGCTGGATATCTTCAGGAGTGATATCAAAATGTTTATCTATAGTTCGTGGATTATCTTGTAAAGAATGAGAGAAAAGCCAATCGTAGGTCTTTTGCAGGTAGAACAAACGAGCAAGAATTCCATGTGATCCGCCTTGTAGCCAATCGTATCTTAAAAGCTTGTCGTTGCCTTTTTCTTGTAGCTTTTCAACTACAATCTGTGATTGTTTCACAGAAACCGCTCTGTCTGCAGTGCCGTGCATGATCCACAAAGGAACCTTTCCAAGAGGCGAAACATCTCTTAATGAGCAACCACCACATAGTGCCATGGCTGCAGCTATCTTCTTTGGATAAGCTCCAACGAAGTCCATTGTGCCATAACCACCAAGACTCATACCCAAAACATAAACCCTTGTAGTGTCTACTTTGTAGTTTCTCTTGGCCCATTCCAGTAGCTCGTTCAACTTATGGGCATTCCAAGCACCGCCTGGATTTTGTGGAGCAACAACCAAAGTCGGAATAATTTTACCCTTATCAATAGCGTCTAAAACGCCATATCTACGTACCTTTTGAATGTTATTTCCGCATAAACTTGCTCCGTGTAAGAAGATAACAAGGGGCAAGGGGTGTCCGTTGGGTTCGTAATCGTTTGGAGTATAGAGCCAAAAGTTATAGCCAACCGTGTTGAGTTCTTTGTGAATTGAAAACTCGCCATAGTTTGTTCTTTGCGCAAAAGAAGGCGTCCCAATTACAAAAAGTAAGCATATTGCGATAAAAAAATAATGTTTTAAGGTGCTCATAATCAGGATCTCCGTGTTAATTAGTTGTTCAAATCTTTCTTTGTCAAAATCATTTTTCTAAGCATTTGTTTTGAAAGAAAGATGCCAATACTTCTATTTTGTAAACGAAAAAGAATCTTGATATAAAATCTTTGTAGGTTCTTTGGTTGAATGAACGATGTAAACAAACTTAAAACCAGCCTCTTTATAGCTTTTAAGTCCTGGGTTATCGGTCAACATTTTCTGTATTCCTTCGTGAATGGCCTGCTTGTTTTTGTTGACAATTTCTTCGTTGTCGAAAGCGTCTGAGAATGAGCAATAATAAGTATAGCTTTTTGTTGATTTATAGAATACAACGCTATCGGTTCTTGTATAGTTAACAGTTGGAGTGGGGCAGAATGATTTTGTGTATTCTTTAGCCTCTCTTTCAGCTTTGTCTTCCAAGCTTTCTTGACACGATTGCGCACAAAATGCAACGCAAGCGATTAGTGCATATAAAATCTTTCTCATGTTTGTTATATTTTATCGCAAAGATAATAAGAAATTGCGATTAATTTATTAACTTTGCCCTAAATTGTGAATAAGAATTAGTTAATGGATAATATAAGAAACTTCTGCATCATTGCGCATATCGATCATGGTAAGTCTACATTGGCAGACCGCTTGTTAGAGTACACAAACACCATTAAAGTGACAGGTGGACAAATGCTAGACGACATGGATTTGGAGAAAGAACGTGGCATAACTATTAAGAGTCACGCTATCCAAATGGAATATGAAACAGGTGGACAGAAGTATATTCTCAACCTCATAGATACCCCAGGACACGTCGATTTCTCGTATGAAGTATCGAGAAGTATTGCTGCGTGCGAAGGAGCATTGTTGCTTGTAGATGCTACTCAAGGTGTTCAAGCACAAACTATTTCGAACCTTTATATGGCTATCGAGCATGATTTGGAGATTATTCCAGTCATTAACAAAGTGGATATGCCAAGTGCAATGCCCGAAGAAGTAGAAGATGAGATCGTAGAACTAATCGGTTGCGACCGAAAAGATATTCTTAGAGCTTCTGGAAAGACAGGAGTAGGAGTGCCAGATCTGCTTGAAGCGGTGGTAAATAGAATCCCTGCACCTAAAGGAGACCCACAAGCTCCATTGCAAGCACTTATCTTTGACTCTGTGTTTAACTCATTTAGAGGTATTATCGCATATTTCAAGATAGAGAATGGTAGTATTCGTAAAGGCGACAAGGTGAAGTTCTTTAATACAGGAATGGAGTATGTTGCCGACGAGATTGGCGTTTTAAAGATGGATATGATTCCTCGTCAAGAAGTGAAAACAGGCGAGGTAGGATATATCATCAGTGGTATTAAAGACGCAAAAGAAGTAAAGGTGGGTGATACCATCACGCATGTCGCAACTCCTTGCAGTGCGGCTATCTCTGGATTCCAAGAAGTTAAGCCCATGGTCTTTGCTGGAGTGTATCCAATTGACCCAAGTGATTATGAGAATTTGCGTACTTCTTTAGAGAAACTTCAATTAAATGACGCTTCACTTACATTCTCTCCAGAGTCTTCTATCGCATTAGGTTTTGGCTTTAGATGCGGTTTCTTAGGACTATTGCACATGGAAATTGTGCAGGAACGATTAGACCGAGAGTTCAATATGGACGTTATCACAACCGTTCCGAACGTTTCTTATATGGTATATGAGAAGACAGGAACTGAGAAAGAGGTGCATAATCCATCAGGATTGCCTGAACTTACAGCCATAGATCATATCGAAGAACCATATATCAAGGCAACCATTATTACTGATACCAATTACATTGGCGGTATAATGAAGTTGTGTTTGGAGAAGAGAGGTGAGCTAATTAAGCAGGAATATGTTAGTGGAAATCGTGTAGAATTGCACTTTATGATTCCTTTAGGCGAAATCGTTATCGACTTTTATGATAAGCTTAAGTCTATTAGTAAGGGCTATGCTTCGTTCGATTATCACATCGATTCGTTTAGAACATCAAAGCTTGCGAAGCTTGATATCTTGTTAAATGGAGAGCCTGTAGATGCTTTATCAACCTTAACACATCAAGATAATGCCGTTACTTTAGGTCGAAGAATGTGCGAAAAGCTAAAAGACCTTATCCCACGTCAGCAGTTTGATATTGCTATTCAGGCTGCTATTGGTGCCAAGATTGTGGCTAGAGAGACCATAAAATGCGTAAGAAAAGACGTAACTGCCAAGTGTTATGGAGGTGACGTAAGTAGAAAACGCAAGCTACTTGAAAAGCAAAAGAAGGGTAAAAAGCGTATGAAACAGATTGGAAATGTAGAGGTTCCACAGAAGGCTTTCCTTGCAGTTTTGAAATTAGATTAATGTTATAAACCTGACCTACACATATTATGATTAGAAACATAAACGCAGAAGCGATGTCAACTACACCACGAGACATAGCAAGAGAGTTAGCAAGACGCTACAGTACAATGACTCATGAGGAGTTAAATGTATTGGAACGCATCATCATTCCCATGCGATTTGCGAAGGGAAGACAGATCTTATCTGAGGGTGAAGTGTGCCGAAATATCTATTATTTAGATAAAGGTTTGATACGTCAATACTATCTAAAGAATGGCAAAGAGGTAACAGAACACCTTGGTTCAGACCACTCTATCTTTATGTGTATCGAGAGTTTGTTTAAAGAAGAACCAACAACTCTACAGGTAGAAGCGCTTGAACCTAGCTTTGTTTATGCACTTCCAAAAGCAGATTTAGAGCGTATCGCATTGCATAATGTCAATATTCAGATGATGTATCGAAAGATCTTAGAAGAGAGTTTGATTATTTCTCAGGTACATGCTGACTTAGTTCGTTTCGAATCTGCGAAGAATAGATATCAAAAGATGCAAAAACTTTATCCACAAGTGATATTAAGAGCCCCGCTAACTTACGTGGCAAACTATCTACAAATGACTCCAGAGACATTAAGTAGAGTAAGAGCTTCATTGCTATTTGATTAAACTTTGGTTCTAATTCATAACAATATATATTCTATATTGCATCTTGATTTTTATAGAAAGGTATAGAATAAAGCTATTTTTGTGGGTTCATGCGTAGTTTAAATATCGCTATAAAGTTGTAATAGCTTTATAGTTAAAGATAAAAAGAGAGATGCAATAAGGATAATTTCCTACATTGCATCTCTCTTTGTTTGGTTAATTAAGGTTGGGATATATTCTGTTTTCGTATAACTTCATTAGTTATTATCCATCGACTTGTTGTCCGAGCACCTTCATTACTTATTTATATAAGTAGCGTTTAATACTCTTCTTAGGAGTCTTTTCAAACTCCTCTTCGTGTAAAATGATGTCAGAAACCTTGCTGTATCCAGGCATCATTTCGTTCAATGTTTGAAGGTTTTGAGTCATAACCTTTTGTATATCATCTATTGAGAAGCCCATAGATTCAGCCTCTTCCATATCAGGATGCACCAAAGCAACAAGCTTTTCTTCTCTTTGAAGGACAATACTTTCTCCTACAAGAGCAAGAGAATTAAGCTTATCTTCAATCTCTTCAGGATAGATGTTTTGACCATTCGAACCTAAAAGCATGTTCTTAGAGCGACCTTTAATAAAGATATTGCCATCTTTATCCATAATTCCAAGGTCACCAGTGTGATACCAACCGTTGCTGTCTAATACTTGGTTTGTAGCCTCTTCATTCTTGTAATAGCCCAACATAACATTGAGACCTTTAACAATAATCTCTCCAGGTATGTTTTGAGGGTCGCTACTTTCAATTTCAACTTGCATGTGAACAACAGCCTTACCGCATGAGCCAGGCACGAAATCATTATAGTCTGAATAAGCAATAATAGGTGCACATTCAGTTGTACCGTATCCAACAGTATAAGGGAAGTTGATCTTATGTAAGAAATTTTCAATCTCTTGGTTAAATGCAGCACCACCAACAATGATCTCATAGAAGCGTCCTCCAAAGGCATTCTTCACCTCTTCACAGATCTTTTGATTTACTTTTTTGCTCACAACAGGCATATTAAGCAACAGCTTCATCAAGTTGTTTTGAATCTTTGGGAATACTTTTTTACGAATAATCTTTTCAATTACCAAAGGAACCGCAATGATAACAGCAGGCTTCACCTCTGCAAATGCTTGTGCAATGATTGCAGGACTAGGAATTCTTGTTAAGAAATAGATGTGACATCCAATGAGGAATTCGAATAAGAATTCGAACATCATACCATACATGTGCGCCATTGGCAAGATACTAATGATGTTATCGCCACGAGAAACCTTATCACCTAGCACTCCAGTAGCGAAGTCATAGTTACTCCATAGAGCTCTTGCAGGGATCATTACACCCTTAGAAAAGCCTGTAGTTCCACTTGTATAGTTGATAAGAAGAAGTTCTTCAGGACTTTCTTCCTTATAATAATTAACGTGTTCTTGTCTGAAATACTTTGGATATTTATGCCCAAAGATCTCGTTTAGATGTTCTCTTGCATAAGTAAGTTTCTCACTTCTTGAAACAAGGACAGAGAAATCAGGAATAAACAAGATACCTTCTAGATGAGGCATTTCCTCTTCTTGGATAGTTGGAGCAACCATATCGCCCACAAAAAGCAACTTAGCTTCGCTGTGATTCACGATGTTGTGAACTTGGTCGGGCATAAATTCGTGTAAGATAGGCACAGCAACAGCACCATAAGTAAGGGTTGCAAGGAACACAACAGCCCAGTTAGAACTGTTTCTTCCGCATATTGCTATCTTGTCGCCTTTGTCTATTCCACTGTTTTGGAAGATGATATGAAGCTTCTCAATCTTACGAGCTACATCACGATATTGTAGAGTTGCGCCCTTATAATCGGTTAAAGCATCTAGCTCCCAATTCTTAATTATCGACTGTTCAATAAGACTATTAAAACTAGGTATTTCCATTTTACTTTGTGTTCAAAATCAATATTCTATGTCGTTTTTGTCTGTTCTCTTCACAATCCTATTTCAATTGTGTTGGCATTCATTATTTATCTGTCGAAAAATAGATATATGCACATTAAAGAGAAATATGTGCAAAGGTAGTGCTAATTTATTTGTTAACAAAATTTTTTCTTCCTTTTGTCGTCTATTTATCGTGCTTTTTCACGATAATTGCCTATTCCTCTCGTTTGCATCGCTTGTCTTTCCTTATTTTAATCGTTAACAATCAACTTAAAGTACGTACAATATTTTGCCCTTTCTTTTACCCACTTTCCTTGTCGTACTATATTGTTGCTGTTCAATTAGATAAAGAATTACCACGCAATAGCATTACTTTTACTCTATAATCTCAATGCTTTTAGACTGCAAAATCAATGCTTTTGTGGTATAAATCCATAACAGTTCTCAGTGACGGATATAATAGATAGAAAGTAGTAGAAAATAAATGGACTCTCTTAAATTATATAAAGTTGATGTTGAAAATGGAGAATATTGTAGTAATATGGGTTGAAAGCTTCAGTGGAAGAGAGGTGCATTGTATAAAGAACAATAAGTAAAGTCTGAAAATACTATGCAAATAGCACTCCCAATCTACTTGTTTTACTTTAAATTCTAATTGAAAATTCTGCCAATACTTATTCGTATCGCATTGCTTTAGCTGGGTGTATGTGCGCAATGAGATAGCTTGGAACAATTAAAACTGCAGTACTGATGATAATTGTTGCCACATTTAGAAGTAAAAGAATAGGGATGTTAATTTCCACGGGCACTGCCTTTACATAATAAGTGTTAGCATCGAGGGTTACTATTCCTGTGTAGCGTTGAACAAGAAGAAGAACTATTGATACAATATTACCTATCAATAATCCTTTACCAATAACGAAAACGGCAAACCATAAAAAGCTTTTTCTTATTAAAATGGTGCGTGCTCCCATGGCTTTTAACAAGCCAATCATATTGGTTCGCTCAAGAATAATAATTAAAAGTCCTGATATCATGGTTATACTTGCTACGAGGATCATTAAGATAAGAATAATCCAAATGTTGAGATCTAATAGGTCTAACCATGAAAATATTTGTGGAGTAATTTCCTTTATACTTGCAGTTGCATAGGTTCCGCCATAGTTATCCACTGTTTTATTGATCTTATTGGCAAGATTTGCTTGCACATCATCGAGCTGATTGAAGTCTTTTAATGCTATTTCAATACCCGTAACTTGATCCGATTCCCAGTTATTTAATTTGATGATGTTGTATAAGTCGGTGAAACATATAATCTTATCATATTGAGAAAGATTTGTTTCATAGATGCCAGCAATGAGAAAAGGACGTACTCTTATGCCGCTTTGGTCTACAAAATAAGCGTATATCTTGTCGCCAGTGTTCACCTTTAAGCGGTTAGCTATCGACTTAGAAATAAGTAATTCCTTTGTGTTTTCCTTATTAGAGAAGTGGGGTATTCGTCCACTAACAAGGTTTTTAGCTATAAAAGTAGAATCAAAACTTTGGTCTACTCCTTTAAAAGTCACTCCAAGAAAATCTTTGTCAGTTTTCAGTATGCCTTGTTTAAAAGCATATCTTTGAACGTGTTTCACACCATTTGTTTTCTGAATGACCTTTATAATCGAGTCTGAAGCTTGAATAGGGTACGACTCTGAAGTTTGAAGAGTAATGAAATTGGTTACTTGAATGTCGCCTCCGAAACCAATAACTTTATTCTTTACGGTTTGTTTAAAGCCCAAAACAACACATAAAGAGAGTGTCATTATAATAATTCCAATGGCTACTCCAGCTGTTGCAATGTTGATTGCAGGGCGTGAAATATGCTCTTTATTCTTTTGAGTTGAATAAATCTTTCGGGCTAAAAACAATGGTAAATTCATGCTATTCTACTCTTCCTGGATATGCTTCTAAAGCTTTTCTTAAAACAACTAATGCCTTTTCGAGTTCCGATTTCTCTAAAACATACGCAATACGAACCTGATTTACGCCTACACCTGGTGTGGTATAGAATCCTGAAGCGGGTGCCATCATAATGGTTTGACCATCATATTGGAATTCCTCAAGACACCATCTGCAGAAGTTTTCCGCATCGTCTACAGGCAATTGTGCCACTGTATAGAAGGCACCCATAGGTATTGGAGAGTACACTCCGGGTATTCTATTGAGTCCATCTATAAGTGTATTGCGTCGTTCTACATATTCATCGTAAACATCTTGATAGTATTCTATGGGCGCATCTAATGATGCTTCTGCCACAAGTTGACCGAGAAGAGGGGGAGAAAGGCGTGCTTGACAGAACTTCATAACGGCAGAACGCACGTCTTTATTTTTGGTTATGAGAGCTCCAACACGAATACCACATTCGCTATAACGCTTTGAAACCGAGTCAATAAGAATAACATTCTGCTCAATTCCTTCAAGATGACAAGCTGAAATGTAAGGAGATCCTGTGTAGATGTATTCTCTATACACCTCATCAGAGAAGAGATAGAGATCGTATTTCTTTACAAGATCTCTAATTTGATTCATCTCTCGCTTTGTATAAAGATACCCTGTGGGGTTGTTTGGATTACAAATAAGAATAGCACGAGTGCGTTCGTTGATGAGTTCTTCGAACTTTTCGACCTTAGGAAGACTGAAACCTTCCTCTATAGTAGTTGTAATTGTACGAATTTTTGCACCTGCCGCAATTGCAAAAGCCATGTAATTGGCATACGCAGGCTCTGGAATTATAATCTCATCTCCAGGGTTTAAGCATGAGAAAAAGGCAAAAAGAACAGCCTCTGAGCCACCTGTTGTGATAATAATATCATCGCTTTCGATGTCGATGTTGTATTTATTATAATATCCAACGAGCTTTTCTCGGTATGAAGCAATGCCTTGACTAGGAGAGTATTCTAATACTTTTCGGTCAATATTCTTTAGTGCGTCGAGTCCAACTTGTGGTGTTGGAAGGTCGGGTTGACCGATATTTAAATGATAGACCTTCACTCCTCGCTTCTTTGCAGCAAGTGATAAAGGTGCCAATTTACGTATGGGTGACTCTGGCATTTCTATCCCACGAATAGATATTTCAGGCATTGTTTTCGCTTATAATTAAATAATTATATATTTTGTTACATCTTGATGGTTCTTATATCTTATCGATGAAGAATACCATTTCTTATAATTTAAGTATAAAGATTACTCTGTTTATTTGTGAAACAGAATGAAAATGCAGTCTTTAATCTTATATATAAAGAGGTAATAACCTATTGCAAAGATAGTAATTATATTTTAAAGGTACTTATTTTGTTATGTTTTTTATACATAAGGCACAAACAAAAAATGTTTTCTCTTGTGCTATTGAAGAGAAAACATTTATGATTTTTATAGAGTTTTGTATTGAGGAGTTCCTCTATCTATATACTTTTCAAATTTAATTTTGGGTAATCCTAGCGCCATTGCAGCTTGTATGTGACCTTTAATGCCTAGTCGCTTTTCAAGTGAACCTGGTGCAAGTTGAATAGCTTTGCATAAGAATCCAATATAAAACTGACTGATTCCAAGTGTTTCACTCATTAAAGATGCATTTTGATAAGCAAGATTACAGTTGGTTAAACTAAATGAATCGTTCTCTTTTGTATGGAAAAGAACAACCGAAGTTGCCTTTCTTAATATGACATCATTACCTCTTCTGTATGCCGAACTCAAGCGTTGCATGAGTGGAAGAAAATGGTATGCTTTTGGATGTTTAAACTTTAAGAAGGGTTTTAGCAATGGGTTGGTGAGCTTCTTAATAGCATTTTCGTATGTTTCAATAGTGAAATCGGTTAGCTCTTTCAACTTTTCAGGAGAAGAAATAACGGTAAATGCTAAGTCTCTTGAGTTGTGAGCGGTTGGCGCTTGGTATGCTGCTTCTACGATTTTGGCAATATCTTGAGCTGGAATTTCTTTGCTAGAGAAGGTTCTGTTTGAACGTCTTTTCTTCAATAATAACATCGTATGCTCGATAGTTGGACATTCTTCTTTTGTAAAATCAATAATACTTGTAGCAGGAAATGATGAATGTTGTAGTGCACGAGTAGGGCATATTGCAGCACATTGACCACATTCTATGCAGTTAGTAACTCTTTTTACAAAGATTGTTTTGTCCTTTTGGTCTTGAGAGAGTGCACTAACAGGACACACTGCAACACATTTTCCGCACTTAATACAATTTTCCCTGATGTCAATCTTTATCATTTTTATTATATCTAGATCTTGTTTTACTGATACAAAATTAATTCAATCTGCCCTGAATACAATGCAATAGGGGGATTTAATGATTTAAGTTAATCAATCTAGTGTTGTGAATGTTAATAAAAGTATTGGTATGTAATAGCGAATGTGATATTTTGTAGTTTTGGAATTATTGATTAATTTTGCTCTCATAAGTATTTGAAAGTATAACAAAAGTAATATTTTTTATGAGATCTAGAATTACATCTTGGTTCGAAACAAAGGTTCGTTACGAGAAAGATATGGAGAATGGAATGCAGAAATTCGTAACAGAACAATATGTAGTTGAGGCTTTAAGCTTTACAGAAGCAGAGGCTTCGATAACTAAAGAAATGAGTCTTTACATACGAGGAGAATTTAAAATAACAGATATAAAGCCCGCAACATACTCTGAAGTGGTTTATAGTGATGCAGAATCTGATGATAAATGGTATAAAGCAAAATTGCAATTTATTACTTTAGACCAAAAAACTGAGAAAGAAAAGCTCACTACTACACTCTTTCTTGTGCAGGCTGGAAGCGTAAGTAGAGCAGTAAATAACATCACAGAGATGATGTCTAAGACCGCAACCGACTACACTATCACAAGCGTTGTTGAAACAAAAATAATGGATGTGTATGAACATACGTTCACAACTACAAAGGAAGTAGACGATAAACCCGAGTACGAAGAAGGGGAAAATACAGAAAATGCAGAGTAAAATGAATAAAGAGCAGGTTGTAAATCAATTGCATCAAATAAAAGACTCTTTACCTTTAGGAGTCCATTTGGTGGCAGTTAGCAAGTTTAGGCCTGCTGAGTTTATTCGTGCAGCCTATGATGCTGGGCAACGAATATTTGGAGAAAGTCAAGAAAAGGAACTTTCTTTAAAAGTAGAAGAGTTGCCAAATGATATTCAATGGCATTTTATTGGGCATCTACAAACAAATAAAGTGAAATACATTGCTCGATACATTTCATTGATAGAGTCGGTAGATAGCCTTAAACTTCTAAAGGAAATCAATAAGCAGGCCATTAAGAATGACAGGGTGATAGATGTTCTTTTAGAACTTCATGTAGCTCAAGAAGATACCAAATCGGGGTTAAGTCCTGATGATTGTTTGGCTTTATTAGAAGAAGGAGAATGGAAGTCGCTTTCTAATGTGCGCATTTGTGGATTGATGACGATGGCGAGTTATTGTTCTGATGAACAGCAGATAGCAAGCGAATTCGCCACAGCTCACCAGCTATTCAATAAAATTAAAGAAAAATATTTTAGCGATAAAGAATACTTTAAGTATCGAAGTTGGGGAATGAGTGGTGATTATAAGATCGCAATAGAGCACGGAGCCAATCTCGTTAGAATAGGAACTACCATCTTTGGAGAGCGAGAATATTAAGCAACAGCAATCAAATCTGCATTAAAGTGTAAAGTTAGATACTTTAATTAAAGGCTCTTTAGGCTTTATAGTAAGTTTATTTTTCGAGATATGAAGTCCGAAAGATAAACTTATTTTTATTGTATTTTGAGCCAACCTTCCATTCTGTTATATATAATAAGATGTGTAAATAACAATAAAATTAAACTCATTCCCTTCTAAAAAGGAATATACAAGTTGCTTCTTTGCGCATTTTTTGTTAACTTTGCAATGATAAAAACTAGGAAAAATATAGCCATTTGATCATAAAAAGGTAATGTCATGACAAAGAATACCCCCATATTTATAGCTGGTCCTTGTGTTATTGAGTCGCAAGAACTTTTGAATGTTGTTGCAGAAGAGTTGAAAGCAATTAATAACGACTTAGGTATAGATATCATTTTTAAGGCTTCTTTTGATAAAGCAAACCGTACTTCTATTCGTTCTTTCCGTGGTCCTGGATTAGAAAAAGGACTTGAAATGCTTGCAAATGTAAAAGAACGTTATGGTCTTCGCATCTTAACTGATATTCATGAGAGTTACCAAGCAGAGGCAGTAGGACAGGTTTGCGATGTTATTCAGATACCTGCTTTTTTGTGTCGACAAACTGATTTATTGGTAGCTGCAGCTAAAACGGGTCGTATTGTGAATATAAAGAAAGCCCAATTCTTAAGCGGTTTAGATATGAAATATCCCTTAGAGAAAGCTAAAGAGGCTGGAGCTAAAGATGTTTGGTTGACAGAAAGGGGCAATTCGTTTGGCTATAATAACTTAGTTGTTGACTTTAGAAACATTCCCGACATGCTTAATTACACTCCAAATGTTATTATGGACTGCACACATAGCGTGCAACGACCTGGCGCAGGCGATGGAAAAACAGGCGGAGATCGATGCTTTGTACCTTCAATGGCTATGGCTGCAAAGGCATTTGGGGCTACAGGTTACTTCTTTGAAGTGCATCCTAATCCTGATGAAGGATTGAGTGATGCTGCCAACATGTTAGAACTTAATAAATTAAAGGGACTTATAAAGAACTTACTATGAATACATCTCAACCCATAAATATAACAAGTATTCGAGAAAATGCCATTCAATGCCTTAAAGATGAGGCTGAAGCTCTATTGCAATTGATACCTCAACTTGATGAGAATTTTGATAAAGCAATTCAAATGATGTATCATTGTAAGGGCAAAGTAATTGTTACTGGTGTAGGAAAGAGTGGTAATATTGGTGCCAAAATCGCTGCAACTCTTTCTTCAACAGGCACCCCTTCGTTCTTTATTAACCCCTTAGATGTGTTTCATGGCGACCTTGGTGTGATGACACCAGATGATGTTGTGCTTGCATTAAGCAACAGTGGACAAACCGATGAACTGTTAAGATTCTTGCCAATGGTGCTACAAATGAAGGTACCTGTTATCTCAATGAGTAGTAATCCACAATCACTTTTAGCTAAATATTCAACTGCTCACATTCAAGTGAAGGTAGCAAAAGAAGCATGTCCATTGAATCTTGCTCCAACAAGTAGTACTACTGCAGCCTTAGCAATGGGAGATGCCATTGCTGTTGCATTGATGAAAGTGCGTGATTTCAAGCCAAAAGACTTTGCGCAGTTCCACCCTGGAGGTGAATTAGGAAAGCGTTTGCTTACCACCGCTGCTGATGTTATGCGCCAAAACGACCTTCCTATTATTCCAAAAGAAATGAACTTAGGAGAGGCTATCATTCATGTCAGTAAAGGAAAGCTAGGTTTAGGCGTTTCAATAGAGAACGAACAAGTTATCGGTTTGATAACCGATGGAGATATTCGACGTGCTATGGAGACTTGGAAAGCTCAGTTCTTCGACAAGAAAGTGGCTGATATTATGACCAAAACTCCTAAGAGTGTGTCGCCAGAAACAAAGATTTCTGAGATATTACGAATAATGAATAAGTATAAAATTCATACCGTTTTGGTTGTAGATAGTTCTAACCATTTGCTTGGAATTGTCGACCATTATTCGTGTATGATTTAGATAATTGAGAGAAAGAGAATATAAAGAATGAGCTTAAGAAATATCTTTTTTCTATTCTTATTAATGTTTTTGGGAAAAGGATATGCGCAAACCTCGGATTCATTGATTGTAAAAGAACTCCGAAGTGAAGGTGTATCGTTTTCGAAAAACAATACTGTTACATTGTTATTAACAGGACAAGAGAAGTTCGACGACCTCTTTACGGCTATCAAACAAGCCAAATCGAGTATTCATCTCGAATATTTTAATTTTCGAAATGATTCTATTGCCAACCAATTATTCAATCTTTTAGCTGATAAAGTGAAAGAAGGGGTTGAGGTTAGGGCGTTGTTCGATGCTTTTGGAAATATGTCTAATAACAAACCTTTGCGCAAAAAGGAGCTAAAAAACTTACGAGAAAGAGGTATAGAGATATATGAATTCGACCCAATTAGATTCCCTTGGGTCAATCATGTCTTTGCACGTGACCATCGAAAGATTGTTGTTATTGATGGTTCTATTGCCTATACAGGTGGTATGAACGTTGCCGATTATTATATAAATGGTACAAAGGTAGTGGGAGAGTGGCACGATATGCATTGCAGAATCGAAGGTGATGAGGTGAACACGCTACAAAAGATTTTTATAAAAGCATGGAATAAGGTTACCAAACAACACCTTTCTGGAGCCAAATATTATAGAGGTGATCGTCCAAATACCACTTTTGTAGACTTAAAACGTCCTTCGGTTGATTCGCTAAACAATATGATGGTGGGAATTATTAATCGTGAACCACGAACATCTAATACCATTATTCGTAAGTTCTATACCACTGCAATAGATGTTGCAAAGGATAGTATTCAAATCATTAATCCTTATTTTACGCTGAATAGAGCAATTAAAAAGGCGATAAAGCGTGCCGTTAAACGAGGTGTAAAGGTTGATCTTATGTTGTCAGTGCGCAGTGATATTCCCTTAACTCCCGACTGTGGTTTCTATAATGCACATCAGTTGATGAAACGTGGTTGCAATATTTGGATGTATATGCCTGGTTTTCATCATACAAAGGTGATTATGATAGACGGGTTATTTTGTACTGTTGGTAGTGCAAACCTCAATTCTCGCAGTCTAAATTTTGACTATGAGGCAAACGCAGTTATTGTAAATAAAGAGGTTACTCAAGAGCTTTGTAACTTGTTTAATGCAGAAAAGAAAGAAAGCTTTTTGCTAACACCAAAGAAATGGAATGAGATGCGCACGCCATGGAAGAAGTTTGTAGGGTGGTTTGCTCATCTTCTTGCACCAGTGTTATGATGTGCTTGTGAAATAATAACAATGAAAATATATTGGAATAGCATTGCTTTTACTCTTTAAAGGCAATGCTTTTTTATGCAATAAGGGTGCTTTTATAAAGAATTTAATATGATTTTGCTAACTTATTAGAATAGAGGTGGTTAGCAGTTATATTTTATTGATGTCTACATATCCATGTGTTACGGCATAAATAGTTAAAGCCGAAACACTTTTCATACCAAGTTTTTCAACAATATTCTTGCGGTGTGTGATGACGGTTGTTAAACTAATATGTAGGATAGAGGCAATTTCTTTATTGATATGTCCTTGCACTAAGAGTGAAAGAACTTCAATCTCTCTATCTGTAAGAAGTTTCTTTGTAAGGCTTTCGGGCATCTTTAGCGGTGGAAGGTTCTTGCCTCCGCCATGTGCATATTGCTCTAATACAAGGAAAGATCTAATGAGTTCTTCTTCAGGAGTGTTGATATAAATGCAATTAAAATCGCTAAATTGCTTTGTTTGCTCGGTCATTGCTGTTAAAACAATGGTCTTAACAGCTCTTGCAAAGAAGTAATCTCGATGCTCAATGATAACTGAATCTGCTACAAAATAATGAAAGAAACTATCAGGATTGCTTGCTTCAAACTCGTCGAAGCTACGAAATGCCTTTATTTCCATTATGGGCATAATGTTATGAAGCAATTGTCTTAAACCCATAATTGCAAGTGAATTAGGGTAAACAATTGCCATTTTGGGGCGTCCATTGTTCATCATTTCGTGCATCATGAATACAAAAGTAATAAAATCTGTTTAAAAAATAATTACAATTATGTGTTTTTTGTAATAAGACAACAAAAAACTACATAAATAAGAGCTTGTAAAATCACTCTTTTTATGTAGTTCTTTCTATTTTGATGCTCCACAAATGGTGAAGTATCTCATACTAATTAGTTCTTAGCTTCTTCCATATCGCCCTCAATTTGTAGGCGAGTCATTTCTGTAGTTGCGTTAGAACGCACTGTAATTGTCTTTTTAAAGTGTCCAGGAAACTTACCAGTTCCGTTGTAAGTAACGGTTATTTCACCCTTTTTGCCTGGTAAAATAGGCGTTTTTGTATAAGCTGGAACAGTGCAACCGCAGCTAGCGATAGCCTGATTGATAACCAATGGAGCAGTACCTGTATTGGTAAAAGTGAATGTACACTTTTGAACTGGTTGCTTTTCACTAAACTTTCCAAAGTTATGACTTGTCTTATCGAATTTAATTTCTGCTTTTCCTGCTTGTGCAAATGCAGCAATTGAAATTACAAATAAAAGACATAATGTTCCAAATAAACGTTTTAGCATAATAAAAATCCTTTCTTTTTTTGTTATTGCTATTAAGAAATCTTCTCTCAAAAATACCGCTTTTAGCAAGCTAAAGCAATGCTCGTTAAGGCGATTTTCTCTCGAGAACGTTATGCAAAGTTAGTAAAAGAAATGTGTAAAGCTAACAAATCGTATGTTTTTTTTTATTCTTTCATAATTTTATTGTACTTTTGTTCTCAGAAAAAATATTATTATACTATGTATAGAACAAATTCATGTGGTGAATTACGCTTGAAAGATGCGGGCAAAGAAGTAACTTTAGCAGGCTGGGTTCAGCGTGTTCGTAAAATGGGTGGAATGACTTTCGTTGACTTGAGAGACAGATATGGTATCACCCAGTTAGTCTTTAATGAATCATCAAGCAAAGAACTAACAGAAAAAGCAAATAAACTTGGTAGAGAATTTTGTATCCAAATTGTTGGAGAAGTTAGCGAACGCCAAAGTAAAAACAATAATATTCCAACAGGAGAGATTGAAATTCTTGTTTCAACATTAAACATTTTGTCAGAGAGTGTCACTCCTCCTTTTACTATAGAAGACAACACTGATGGTGGTGACGACTTGAGAATGAAGTATCGTTATCTTGATTTACGACGCAATCCTGTGCGTAAAAATCTTGAATTACGTCACAAAATGACCATTTTAATACGTAACTTCTTGGATAATCTTCAATTCATTGAGGTGGAAACTCCATTGCTAATTGGCTCAACTCCTGAAGGAGCTAGAGACTTTGTTGTACCTTCTCGTATGAATCCAGGACAGTTTTACGCTCTTCCACAAAGCCCTCAAACATTGAAACAGCTATTGATGGTGAGTGGATTCGACCGCTATTTCCAAATCGCTAAGTGCTTTAGAGATGAGGACTTGCGTGCAGACCGTCAGCCTGAGTTTACACAAATTGACTGCGAAATGTCGTTTGTTGACCAAGAAGATGTGCTAGAAGTGTTTGAATCTATGACACGTCACCTTTTCAAAGAGGTACTAAATGTAGAGCTTCCTGCTAAACTTCGCCAAATGACTTGGCACGAAGCTATGAGCAAGTATGGTAGCGATAAGCCAGACTTACGCTTTGGAATGGAGTTTGTTGAATTACATGATCTACTTAAGGGCACTGGAGAATTCAGTATTTTCAATAGCGCTGAGTACATAGGAGGTATCTGTGCAACAGGCTGTTCATCATATAGTAGAAAGCAAATCAATGAATTAACCGACTTTGTTAAGCGTCCACAAGTAGGTGCTTCGGGTCTTATTTGGTTGAAAGTGGAAGAAGATGGCTCTATAAAGAGTAGCATCGACAAATTCTATAGCGCAGAAATTCTAGAACAACTATGTGAAAGAATGAATGCAAAGAAAGGCGACCTTGTTCTTATTATGTGTGGAGAAAAGCCAAATAAAACACGTACTCAACTATGTGCATTGCGCTTAGAAATGGCCGAAAGACTAGGTT
Organism: Hoylesella nanceiensis DSM 19126 = JCM 15639; assembly: GCF_000379965.1. Lineage (GTDB taxonomy): Bacteria > Bacteroidota > Bacteroidia > Bacteroidales > Bacteroidaceae > Prevotella > Prevotella nanceiensis. The sequence goes on from NZ_KB904327.1 coordinate 73,027, forward strand.
TAAGAGATAAAAATAAATACGAATGTTTGTGGATTGTTGACTTCCCACTATTTGAATGGAGTGATGAAGAGCAACGATTGATGGCAACTCACCATCCATTTACATTGCCTAATCCAGACGATATTCCTCTTCTTGACGAACATCCAGAGCAAGTTCGTGCTAAAGCTTACGACTTTGTATGTAACGGAATCGAAGTTGGTGGAGGTAGTATGCGTATCCATGACGGAGCTCTTCAAGAGAAAATGTTCCAAATATTGGGCTTTTCTAAAGAAGAAGCGCTTGCTCAATTTGGTTTCTTAATTAACGCTTTCAAATACGGAGCGCCTCCTCATGCAGGTATTGCGTTTGGCTTAGACCGATTTGTTTCAATCTTTGCGCAGCTTGATTCGATTAGAGATTGTATCGCATTCCCTAAGAATAACAGTGGAAGAGACGTGATGTTAGATGCTCCTTCTGCTTTGGCTGACAAGCAATTGACTGAATTACAGATTAAAGTTGACGTTCGTCAAGAAAACTAAGAATAAATAGTAAGCAGCCGAAAAATACTCGTTTTTTTTACAAAAGAGCAGTTTTTAGTGAAAATAAAACACTAATTTTGTTGCGTATTTACTAATTGTTATAATTATTACTATTTCATTTTAAATTATGGCAGAGAAGAAGACAGCGAAAAAAGTAGCAACTTCAAAGAAGACTGCAACAAAGATTAGTATCGTGATCAACGCGGAAAATGTTGGCTTTAAGGCAGGTGATGTGTATCAAACTCTTGCTTCTGCAAACAAAGCTTTAAGTGTTGAGGAGATCGCTAAACTTGCTAATATCACAGTAGAGGAAACCTATTTGGGTATTGGATGGTTATTTAAAGAGGGTAAAGTGAAAGATCAAGACAACTTGATTACACTTGCTTAATTTTAAAAGTATAAGGAATTAAAAGAGAATTACAGCTTAAACTGTGGTTCTCTTTTTTACGTATGAATTGCGAAAATATAATTCTTGAGGTATTAAAAGAGGCTGGAGATACTGGACTTCCTGTCTCAAAGATTACTCATCACGTATATAATGCGTCGAACTCATTGTTTCATGACATTGCATGGGACGATGTAAAGAGTTATGTTTCTACTTTTTTATTGAAGCAATCTCGTAACCCTAACTCGTTGATAGAGAAGACAGAAAAGAGGGGTTACTATGCTTTGAAGATTAAAAATACTGATGATTCGCAGTTACTTTTCCAGTTTTCGAATCACGAAGAGCCTAAAGATAAAGAGGATAGCGATTGTTCTTCATCTCTTTTTCTTGATATGTAAAAACTTTTCAATTTCTTTTTGAAAAGAATTTCTTACTCCTATAAATAGTTACTGATCAATTGTTCGTTGAAAAAGCATTGCATTTGCGATGTAAACTCAATGCAGTTATATGCTAAAAGCAATGCTATTATAGTGTGAAAGCATCGCTTTTATTCGATAGAGAACTTGTTTATCAACTCTGAAATCATCTTCACATCATCAATTGACATTGTTTGATTGAGAGGGAGACTCAACTCTTGCGTATGAATTTGTTCTGTTATAGGAAAGGAAAGATTGTTCCATTCGCTATAAGCACGTTGCAAATGAGGTGGAATGGGGTAGTGAATGAGGGTTTGTACGCCATTCTTAAGAAGATATTTCTGCAACTTTTCTCTATAAATAGTTAAGATAGGAAAGATGTGAAACACATTATCTGAGTCTGCATCTTGAAGTGGAAGGGTGATAAAAGAATGGTTAATTTGTTGTTGATACACCTTTGCCAACAAACGTCTGTATTGATTTTCTTCGTCGAGATGTCTCAGTTTTACTCGAAGAATCGCTGCTTGCAGTTCGTCTAATCGTGAGTTTCTGCCTTTAACATCAAAGACATATTTTTGTGATGAACCATAATTAGCAATCGTTCTAATCATCTTTTCAAGCTCAGCATCATTGGTTGTAACAGCTCCACCATCGCCTAATGCTCCAAGATTCTTACCTGGATAAAAGCTATGTGCAGCCGCATCGCCTAACGAGCCTGTTCGTTTTGTATCGTAAAAGCAACCATGTGCCTGTGCATTATCTTCGATTAATAAAAGATTATGTCGCTTGCAGAGATGAGATATACGTTTTGTAAAGGCGCATTTCCCATATAAGTGAACAATAACAATAGCTTTAGTATTTTCGGTTATTTGTGCATCTATCAACTCATCATCAATCTGTAAGGTGTTGATATTAGGCTCAATGAGTTTAATTTTTAATCCTAAAGAAGTGAGAGGGAGTATCGTTCCGATGTAAGTATTAGCAGGAACAAGAACCTCATCGCCTGGTTTTAGCTTGCCAAGTTCGAAGTATCCTTGTACAATAAGAGCGATAGCGTCTGAACCATTGCCACAACCTACACAATAATTGGTGCCGATGTATTGAGCATACTCATTTTCAAAAGCACGCACCTCGTTACCAAGAATAAACCAACCGCTATCAACCACTCGTTGAATAGCAGTGCTGATCTCTTCAGAATGTCTATTGGTTATCTCTTTAAGATTTAAATATTCAATCATAATGTCCATTCGTATTTGTCCCAACACATAGCTCTTCCACCGAAACCTTCTTTCTGATACATAAGCGGTTCGTTAAGAAATAATCCATTGTTTTCGGTAGAACGTCCGAAATCAAAATAGGTATAATCTTTTAACTTGTGATGAATCACCTCGTGAAATAGTAGGTCTAATGCCCCAATAGCTTTCCCTTCATAACTTGCAGAGATGTATTGAACATGCGCAACATCATTAATTAGGTATAAAACAATGCCTGCAAGCACTTCGCTTTGTTGTTTGGCAACATACAATGCAATGTTGTTTGGAAAACGACTGTGTAGAAGTTCTATTTCAGAAAGGCTATGAACAGGTTGAACTCCATATTTTTGTTGGAGGTTTTGGGTGAGAATTTCCCAAAAACTATCAAATTGTTGCGATTCTTCTACATAGAGGTTGTTTTGCAAAGCCCTTTTAATTCCTCGTTCTCTAATGCGATACCAAGGGTAGGGAGCATGCAAATTGATAATTGTTCCCACATCTCTTCCCACTAACTGAAATTGAGTTGTTCTAAAAATTGCATAAAGATCCTCTTCTGCTGGCACCTTATTATAGATGTAAGGAATGGGCTTATAGATTACTTTTGTAAAGCCTTGAGATCTCAAAAACTCATTCAATTCTTCAAAGAGTGTAAGTGTTCGAGCTACAGTTACATGCTCGTCGACAATAAGTCCGCCATAAGTTAAACCTTGATGAGAGTGTAACTCGTTGTTAATACGATTGGCTGGAAGAATGGCATACAGCTTATTTTCAATGTAAAACATCAGTGAATAGTCTTCAAAACGGTCAGAATGATAGTCCATATATTCCCTGTAGAACAAGAAACTGCTGTTTTTTGCTCTCGAAACATAATTATTCCATTCAGTTGTTGCTTCGCTATTGAATTGCTTGATGTTAAACATTTATGTATTGAAGAAAGTCGTTATAGTCGTAAATATAATCATTTTCATCGTAAAAGTCTGATGCAAGCACCACGCAAACAGCACCCGAAGAGAAGTCATCTAAGGTTCTCCAGGTCTTAGTATCAATCAATAGGCCTTGATAAGGGTGGTTTAAAAGAAATGTTTGCTTTTCTTTTCCGTTGTCTAAGGTAACATGAAAGCTACCACTTACAGCGATAAGAATTTCTTTTATTTGCTTATGTGCGTGTCCACCTCTGCATTCTCCGCCAGGAACATCATACAACCAATAAACTCTTTTGATGTCAAATGGTATGTTTTTGTTCGCTTCTGCAACCGTAAGATTGCCTCTTGGGTCGGTTATTCTAGGCAGTTCTATTATCTTTCCAAGGCTCATAAGTATATAGATTTGATGAAAATAAAAATAAGTAGCTTTGCTTTTGTCAAGCAAATGGGTTGTATTTCAAAGATAGTGAATAACGAGTAAAGACGCAGTTGTTCTTTACTCGTTACTAATATTGATAGTTATTATTGAATAATAGTGTCAGATAAGCGTTTCGCTTTGTTGCGTAGTTCGTCCATATCGCAGCCAATTTCGCCATAACATAGCACCACACCCATACGTCGATGCAAGTGTTGTTCTGGCTTTCCGAATATTCTTACAATGGTAAAGTCTTCGCTTAACGCTTGTGATAAGTCATAGTTTGGAAGTTCTTTCTTATCCTCTTTCGCTAAAACAACTGCGCTACATCCATAGCGTTCCAATCTAATTGCAGGAATTGGGAGTCCTAATGCAGCGTAAAGGTGTAGCTCAAACTCATTAAGATTAAGCGAACCAGAAAGTGTTACCATACCTGTATCGTGTGGACGAGGTGATAATTCAGAGAAGATAACTTCATTTTTAGTTGTTAAGAAGAATTCAACTCCCCATAAACCCGCTCCAGTTAGAGCGTTAGTAACCTTCTTTGCCATCTCTTGAGCTTGCTTTAAAGCTTCTTCGGGCAATGCAAATGGTTGCCAACTTTCACGATAGTCGCCATTCTTTTGTATGTGTCCGATAGGTGGACAGTAAAGAGTTTCGCCATTCTTTTGTGTTACTGTTAACAAAGTAAACTCAGAATCGAATTCAATAAACTCTTCAATAATAATCTCTTTCACATCTCCTCGGCTTCCTTCAATAGCCTCTTTGAAAGCTACTTGTAAATCATCTTTACTGCGAACGACGCTTTGTCCGTGTCCAGAAGATGACATTAACGGCTTAACAACGCATGGAAAACCAATCTTTTCGGCTGCAGTTTCAAGCTCAGAGAGGGTGGTTGCATAGTAATAATGTGCGGTTCTAATGCCCAATTCCTTTGCTGCTAAATCACGAATAGCCTTTCTATTCATTGTAAAGTTAACGGCTTTAGCACTTGGAACCACTTGTATTCCATCTTTTTCGTATTGAATTAGACGCTCAGTGCGTATTGCTTCAATCTCAGCAATAATGACATCGGGTTTGTGTTTGTATACAACAGCATCAAGAGCATTAGCATCTAACATGTTAAACACTTCTCTTTCGTCTGCTACTTGCATAGCAGGTGCGTTGTCATAACGGTCGCATGCAACGACATATTGACCAATTCTTTTAGCTGCAATCACAAATTCTTTGCCCAATTCTCCTGAGCCTAACAACATTATTTTTTTCATATTAGAATACTCTTTATCTGTTTTTATACATTTGTTCGTAATATCTTTGATAATCTCCGCTTGTTACTTCGCTTATCCAAGCTTGATTTTCTAAATTCCATTTAATTGTTTTTACAATTCCTTCTGCAAACATTGTCTCAGGATACCAACCTAATTCGTTTTTGATCTTTGTGGGATCGATAGCATAACGTAGGTCGTGTCCGAGGCGATCTTCAACGAATTTGATAAGACTTTCATTGATCCAATCAATTGAAATGTCGCCATTTGCGTCTAGTTCTTGTTTCTTTAGAACCTTACGAAGTTCTTTGTTCTCTTCCATCATGGTCCTAATGGTTTGTATAGTCAATTTAACTATATCAATATTGGTCATCTCATTGTGTCCACCAACATTGTAGATAGAGCCCGATTGACCTTCTCTTACTACCAAGTCGATTGCTTTACAATGGTCTTCTACATACAACCAGTCTCTAACATTTTCGCCTTTACCATACACTGGCAATGCTTTTCCCTCTAATATGTTCTTAATTATAAGTGGAATAAGCTTTTCAGGGAAGTGATAAGGACCGTAATTGTTAGAACAACGTGTAATAGAACAAGGGGCATGGTAGGTATCATGATATGCCATTACAATGAAATCGGCACTTGCTTTCGATGCAGAATAGGGGCTATGAGGGCACAATGGGGTTTCTTCTGTAAAGAAACTGTCAGCTCCAAGACTTCCATATACCTCATCAGTAGATACTTGATGGTATCTTTTTCCATCTTTCCAAATAGGATAACCATCATTGCCTTTGCCTAAAGTCCAATTCTTTCGGGCTGCATCAAGAAGGTTTTGCGTTCCTAAAATATTGGTTTCTAAGAATAATTGTGGGTTTTCTATACTGCGGTCTACATGACTTTCTGCTGCAAAGTTGACGATATAATCAATTTCGTGCTCATCAAATATCTTTTGAACGAGTTCTTTATCAACAATATTTCCTTTGATAAAGAAACAACGTTTATTGTCAATATCTTCTTTAATTGTACCTAGATTTCCTGCATAAGTAAGGTCATCGAGTATCAATACCTTTATATCTTGATTCTGATACTTTTTGTTTAGTAAGTATTTTATGAAGTTTGCGCCTATAAAGCCAGCAGCTCCTGTAACTAAATATGTCTTCATCTATTTGTGTGTTTTTTGTTATTATAACGGATTGTTCTTGTATATTATTGTGTGATTATTCATTAATTTCAAGTGCTTTGCAAACAAAGTCTGCAATGAAGTCAGTGGTCTTGTCTAGTCCTAATATTGAACTTGAAATGCAAAGGTCGTAAGATGTGCTATGACCCCACTTCTTTCCCGTGTAAAAAGCATAGAAAGAAGCACGCTTTTCTTCCTTCTTTTCGATTATCTTCTCAGCTGTTTCAGCATCGCAGTTATTGCGTTTCATGACGCTTTGAATGCGGTCTTCGAGAGTAGCTGTGATGAAGATGTTCACCACATTGTCGTAATCTCTTAACACATAGTCGGCTGCTCGTCCTACAAATACACCTCCAACAGATTCTGCAGTCTTACGAATTGCATCGCTTTGGAATTGAAATAAACTCTCTTGAGTTAGTCCATTGTTATAGAAACCGCCAGAGTTGAGGCTAAAACCCCTAAAGTTTGTGATGGATTTAAAAAAGCCTTTATCTTCATCATTCTCTTCAAATAGCTCTTCACTAAAGCCGCTTTCCTTGGCAGCAAGATTAAGAATCTCTCTGTCGTGCAATGGAATATTGAAGCGTTCGGCTAGCTTTTGCCCAATGATATGGCCGCCGCTGCCCACTTCTCTACCTATATTTATTATTATTTTCTTATTGTTCATAGGACTGAGATAGTTTATTTTGTTTTTTGAATCTTTTCATAAATACAACCATAATCACTGCTGTTACAACTGCAGATAATAGGTCCGAAGCTGGAAGAGCTGCCCAAACGCCGTCCGATTCGAAGTATCTGGGTAGTATAATAAGTAGAGGTAGCAAGAAAATTAGCTGTCTAGATAAAGATAAGAACATACTTATTTTTGCTTTTCCAATACTCATAAAGAATGTAGTGATAACCATTTGATAGCCGATAACAGGGAACACACACATATTGATGCGTATTCCTCGAATAGACATAGCAATTAATTCAGGATCAGAAGTAAATAAACGAGCACATTCATAAGGGAAAAACATACCCACAATGAAGCCCAATGTCATTACAACGGTGGCTGCATAGATAGAGAGTTTTACCACTTTAAAGAGACGATCGTATTGTTTAGATCCATAATTATAGCCCGCAATAGGCTGCATTCCTTGGTCTATACCCATAGAAATCATAAGGAATATGAATTCTATTTTGTTGGCAATACCATACGAACCCACTGCAAGATCGCCACCATATTTCAATAATCCATTATTAATAAAGATAACAATGATACATGCACACACGTTCATTGCAAATGGAGCACTACCAATACTGATGATATTCTTCACCAAACTGTATTGCAATTTATATGTGCCTGATTTAAAATGGATTAGTTCTTTTTTGTTGGAGAACTGCCTTACCTGCCAAATAAGAGCCACAACTTGAGATAAAATGGTTGCATAAGCAGCACCTTTAATGCCCATTTCGAAGTAGAAGATAAACAATGGATCGAGAATTGCATTGAGAATCACCGTGAAAATGGTGGCAAACATCGCTTGTTTGGGCTTCCCTGTTGCTCTTAAAAGGGCATTAAAGCCATAATACATGTGCGAAAACACGTTTGCTGCGAGTATAATTTCCATGTAATCTCGTGCATAAGAAATAGTATTCTCACTGGCTCCGAAGAACAATAGGATAGGATCTAGAAATAAAAGACATAATCCTCCCACCAAAACTCCAATGATAATGTTTAGAGTGATGGTGTTACCGAGAATGCGTTGAGCATATTGATAGTCTTTTTGACCTAATTTTACCGATATAAGTGTTGATGAACCAACACCAACAGCAGCACCGAAGGCAGCTGTAAGATTGATAAATGGGAATGTAATTGCAAGACCTGAGATAGCAAGAGGACCCACTCCTTGTCCGATAAAGATACTATCTACCATGTTATAGAGCGATGCTGCCGTCATAGCAATTATCGCAGGAATGGCATATTGCATTAATAATGGCCACACAGGTTTCGTTCCTAATTCTAATGTTGACTTTTGGTTATCCATAAATATTTTGCCTTTTGTTCTTTCAAGTCTAATTAATTTCTTTGCTTTTATGTATCTATAAAGGCGTTTTAGTTCAACTTTAATAGAATGATTGTTTGAATTTAGCGTTCGTTTAGAGTGCTTTTAAATACAAAATGCGCTCCATTTGCTTATAATGCAATATCAATGATGCAAATTTAGCAATTTTATTTCATTCACACAAGTGTATAAACGTGCTTATTTGTGGCAAAAATACGTCTTTTCTGCAGTTCTTTGAGTTCAAAGATAGATGATGAATTGACCTCATAAAAAGAAGAATTGAAAAGGATATGAAAAGATAATATATTTTAACGAGAGTGATATGAAAAACAATGTGCAGAGAGGTTTCTTTGGAGATGAAAAAGAGGTGAGTTTATTTTGCATTATCATTGTTTTCAAAAGCATTGAGTTTAGCTTATAAAAGCATTGATATTGAGATGCAAAAGCATTGTAATTAGAAGGTAAAAACATAGCTTTTACTTTGCATAGAGAATCAAACGAGTTAAAATATGGAACGTAAATACAATTAAATAAATGTAAATATATGTCGTGATTGTTGGGGAAGATAATAAAAGAAAGTAAATTTGTATTACATAAAAGAAATGATGGAAAACAATAATTCACCAACACATTTAAGTCTATATCAACTGAATAATCTTGTTTCAGAAGTGATATCGCTTTCTTTTAACCAAGATTTTTGGGTAGAAGCAGAGATCTCTGAGATAAGAGAAGTGCGTGGACATTGTTATATTGAGTTGATAGAAAAAGACGAAAAGATGAACACTCCCATTGCAAGAGCATCGGCAAAGTGTTGGAGCAACAAGTGGATGTTTATCAAACCACATTTCGAACGGGTTACAAGACAACAACTAAAAGTAGGCATGAAGGTGCTCCTTAAGGTAGAAGCTCAATTTCATGAGGCCTTTGGATTTGCGTGGATTATCAATGATATCGATCCAACTTTCACCTTAGGAAGTATGGCTAAGAAGCGAAAGGATATCATCGACGCCCTAAAAGCACAGGGAGTGTATGATTTGCAGAAAGAACTTTACATGCCTTTGTTTGCAAAACGCATTGCAGTTATATCGAGCGAGGGTGCTGCAGGCTATGGAGATTTTATGCAACACCTTGTTCATAACGAGTATGGTTTTGTATTTGAAGTAACTCTTTTCAATGCAGTTATGCAAGGAGAGGGCATAGAACAAAGCGTTATTTCGGCTTTAAACGCTATAAATGATAAGCTTTCGCAGTTCGATGTTGTTGTAATGATAAGAGGAGGTGGTGGAACTAGCGACTTAAGTGGATTCGATTCGCTTGCATTAGCTGAGAATATTGCTAACTTTCCCATTCCTGTTATAACTGGAATAGGGCACGATAGAGACGAGAGCGTGCTCGATTTGATTTCTTTTGAGCAAGTGAAAACACCAACTGCTGCGGCCGATTACTTTATAAATCACGCTCTTCGAGTGTATAGTAGAATAGATACACTACAGCAGTATGTGGTGACTTATGCTCAAAACAGAATAGAATTAGAACGCAACAAGTTGCAACGCTTGGCAGAAAAGGTTCCTATTGTGTTTTCGGTTGTAAAGACAAAGCAAGAAGGATATATACAACAACTGCTACAACGACTTGCAATTGGAATGCAATCTGCCATCAGTCATCAACAAAGAACAGTAGAGATGCTGGCTCAACGATTGAATAATGCGCCCAAATATATTTTGAATAGTGAGCAACATCGCCTAACTCTTTTAAATGAAAAAATAAAAAGTTTAGACCCACAGCGCATTCTTGAGCGAGGATATTCAATCACTCTGCATAATGGAAAGAGTGTTCTACATGCAAAAGAGCTTAAAAAAGGCGACGAGATAAAGACACAATTCAAAGATGGTATCATAACATCTATTATAAAATAAGATATGGCAAAAGAGATAAAATACGAAGAGGCATTGAGTCAACTCGAAGATATTGTTAGTAAAATGGAAAACGAAGAGCTTGATATTGATGAACTTACAACAGAGTTAAAGCAAGCTCAAAAGTTGGTAAAGCTATGTAAAGACAAGCTAACCAAAACCGATAAAGAGATAAAAACAATATTGAAAGAGAACAAATAAAATTGTTCTTAATGGCCACTTAATGGCCTATTTAAAGGTAAAAAGAAGGTGTCTGCAATACGACACGATTGAAAGCTTAATGCATTAAAACTATATAAAGAGTTGTGTATAACCGCTATTCTTTGTACTTTTGTGCATTAATCAGAAAGAATAAACAGTAAAATAGATTATGAAAGAATTAGATTGGGCTAATCTTTCCTTTGGATATATGCCCACAGATTATAATGTTCGCTGCTATTATCGTAATGGTTCATGGGGCGAAGTAGAAGTTTGTAGCGACGAATATCTAAAGATGCATATGGCAGCAACATGTCTTCATTATGGTCAAGAGGCTTTCGAAGGATTGAAAGCGTATAGAGGTGCCGATGGGAAAGTGCGTGTGTTTAGAATGAAAGACAATGCCGAACGCTTACAAAGAACATGTAGAGGAATATTAATGCCAGAGTTTCCTGTAGAGAAATTCGAAGAAATGGTGAAGAAAGTCGTTCGTCTTAATCAAGAATATATCCCTACTTATGAAAGTGGAGCAACGCTTTACATTCGTCCTTTGCTAATAGGTACCGGCCCACAAGTAGGAGTTCGTCCTGCAACAGAATATGCTTTCATTATCTTTGTCACTCCCGTTGGACCTTATTTCAAAGGTGGTTTCCACTCAAATCCTTATATCATCATGCGTGAATTTGATAGAAGTGCCCCATTAGGAACAGGTACTTATAAGGTAGGAGGAAACTATGCGGCAAGCTTAAAGGCTAATTCTATTGCTCATGAACGTGGCTATGCAAGCGAATTTTACCTCGATGCAAAAGAAAAGAAATACATAGATGAGTGCGGAGCAGCCAACTTCTTTGGTATAAGAAATAACACTTACATCACTCCTAAGTCTACTTCTATCTTGCCAAGTATCACTAATAAGAGCTTAATGCAATTGGCTGAAGACCTCGGAATGACTGTAGAACAACGCCCAGTAGGTGAAGAAGAGCTCTCAACTTTTGAAGAAGCGGGAGCTTGTGGCACTGCAGCTGTAATTAGTCCGATATCATATATCGATGATAGTGAGACTGGAAAGCGATACAGCTTTGGTGATACTCCAGGCCCATGGTCTACAAAATTATATAACAAACTACGTGGGATACAATACGGAACCGAGCCAGATGTGCACGGTTGGACCACAGTTGTTATAGAATAAAGACTGAATTTGAAAATAAAATAGATAACAACAAGAATGTAATTAAAATGTAACCCACTTTTAACTACATTCTTTGTTTTGTTTAATTCTTATACAACAACACAGAAATACTCACAGATGGGCAAAGGAAAATTAGCCAAATTTGCAGAGATGGAAACCTTCTCTAATGTCTTTCAATATCCCTTTTCAGTGATAGATAATGTTCCATTTGAACAAAAAGGACGATGGAGAGAAGACTATTTTCACAACGATAACCCTATAGTTCTTGAGCTTGGATGCGGAAGAGGCGAATATACTGTAGAGCTTGCAAAGCTCTTTCCAGACAAGAACTTTATAGGGATAGATATTAAAGGAGCACGAATGTGGGCTGGAGCAAAGCTTGCTTTACAAGAAAACTTGAGCAATGTAGCTTTCTTAAGAACCAATATTGAGTTCATAGACCGCTTCTTTGATAAAGATGAAGTGCAAGAAATATGGCTCACTTTCAGTGATCCACAGATGAAAAATGTAAGAAAACGTCTTACAGGAACAGCCTTTATGGATCGTTATAAGTGTTTTTTAGTAGATAACGGAATCATTCATTTAAAGACAGATTCAAACTTCTTGTTCACTTACACACAAGCAATGGTGAAGCATAATCAATTGCCTGTGAAGATAGAAACAACCGACTTGTATCACGATAGTAATATAGATGATAGCACAAAGCAACTTTTGTCTATTCAAACTTACTATGAAAAAATGTGGTTAGAGCGTGGTTTAAACATTAAATATATGCGTTTTTTGTTGCCACAAGAAGGCGAATTAACTGAGCCTGATGTTGAGATTCCACTTGATGAGTATAGAAGTTATCATCGTTCAAAGCGTAGTGAACTTGAAACTAGTAAGTAAATATAAAATATTATGAATATCAGTAGAATATAACTTTTGATGAGATGTATCCTATAAGTAATAATAACATAAGTAGATTGATATGACATTATATCCAAATTTGATAAGAGAGGTCTTGCAAACCGTTATTTATGCAGGAACAAAAAAGAATCTTATAGAGAGCGAAATGGTTGGAGAAGATATCGTGATCGATGGCAACAAGGTGACTTTCACTTTGATTTTCCCTCGTGAAACCGACCCTTTCCTCAAGTCAACCCTAAAGGCTACTGAGGCAGCCATTCACTATTCAATAAGCAAAGAGGTTGAGGTGAACATCTTAACCGAATTTAAATCGGCTCCAAGACCAACAGTTGACAAGCTACTTCCACAAGTAAAGAATATCATTGCCGTAAGTTCTGGCAAAGGAGGAGTGGGTAAAAGCACCGTATCTGTTAACCTTGCGATAGCTTTAGCCATGCTAGGTTATAAGGTAGGGCTATTAGATACCGACATATTTGGTCCATCAATTCCTAAGATGTTCGATGTTGAAGGAGAGCGACCATACGGAGTTCACAAGGACGGAAGAGATCTTGTTGAGCCTATTGAGAAGTATGGTGTGAAACTATTGAGTATTGGTTTCTTTGTAGATCCTAACACTGCAACCGTGTGGCGTGGTGGAATGGCAACACAAGCATTGAAACAATTGATTGCAGATGCAGATTGGGGAGAACTTGACTACTTTATTCTCGACACCCCACCAGGTACAAGTGACATTCACTTAACATTGCTTCAAACCCTTGCTATCACTGGAGCTGTGATTGTAAGTACACCTCAAAGTGTTGCACTTGCAGATGCAAGAAAGGGTATTGACATGTATATGAACGAGAAAATAAATGTTCCTATCCTTGGAATGGTAGAGAATATGGCATGGTTTACACCTGCAGAATTACCCGAAAACAAATACTATATCTTTGGAAAAGATGGTTGTAAAGAGCTTGCAAAGGAAAAAGGTTTCCCCTTGTTAGCACAAATTCCCCTTGTACAAAGCATTAGAGAGAATGGTGATAAGGGAACTCCTGCGGCTTTACATACCGACACAATGACAGGACAAGCATTCATTAATCTTGCTCAAGCCGTTGTTACTATGACCAATAAGCGTAATAAAGAACACGCTCCAACAAAGATTGTAAAGGTAGATTAATTTATAAAATATGCCCAATAAGACTGTTTCTTATTGGGCTTTTTGTTTCTCTTGCTTTCTGATACTCTTGCCCTTTGTTTTCAAGAGTAATGTGTTAGATTTAGTGTCTCCATTCCTATATATACTAAAAGCAATGCAATTATGTGATAAAAGCACTGCTATTGTAAGCTAAAGTCAATGCTTTTATAGGGTAATTATATTGTTATTTAAAAAGATAAAGAGTCTATGAATAAGCGGAACGATTTGAAACTCTTCTTATTCTGTTTGTGGTTGGAGTAGAATAGGGTAGGTGCTTGCTGGTTATTGCATTGCTTAAATGTGAAAAATAAATACAATTTAGTGCATTATTTAATAAATTTCAACCTAATATGTAGTGTGTAATTTTGGCTGTTACATATTTTTTTGAGAACTTTGTGGCACACCATAACAAACAATTGATGAATGACTTTTGATGGCCCTTGTGCTGTTTGGTATGGTAGAATGAGCAATTTAACTAAAAACAAAATAAACAAAATGAACTATTTGAAATTATTGTTAGTAGCAACACTACTATCATTTACTTCGGCTCATGCAAAAGATGTAAAAGTAAAGCATACTTTTGCTATTGAAAATGGTAATTTCTTGTATGATGGCAAAGTCATTCAACTGCATTCGGGAGAGATGCATTATGCCCGAGTTCCAGCTCCTTATTGGCGTCATCGTTTTAAAATGATGAAGGCAATGGGTTTAAATGCAGTTGCAACTTATGTGTTTTGGAATTATCATGAGGTAGCTCCTGGAGTGTGGGATTGGAAGACTGGCAACAAGAATTTGCGTGCTTTTATTCAACAAGCAGCTGAAGAAGGATTGTTAGTTATCTTGCGTCCAGGTCCTTATTGCTGTGCAGAATGGGACTTTGGAGGCTATCCTTGGTGGCTACAAAACGATAAAAACATGGTGATTCGCTCTGACAATAAGGCGTTTTTAGATGCTTGCTCGCTTTATCTTAAGCAGCTAACAGACCAAGTGAGAGACCTACAAATAACTAAAGGAGGTCCAATTATTATGGTACAAGCAGAGAATGAGTTTGGTTCTTATGTATCTCAACGTAAGGATATTCCATTGGAAAAACATCGTAGTTACAACGAAAAAATCAAAGAACAACTTCTTGCTTATGGTATAGATGTTCCTCTTTTCACATCTGATGGTAGCTGGTTATTCAAAGGAGGAAGCATCAAAGGAGTACTACCTACAGCGAATGGAGAGAATAGTATCGAAAAACTTAAGAAGGCTGTAAATGAATATAATAACGGAAAAGGTCCTTACATGGTGGCTGAATTCTATCCTGGTTGGTTGAGTCATTGGGCTGAACCATTCCCAAGTGTAACTACTGAATCTGTTGTTAAGCAAACGAAAACATACTTAGATGCAGGTGTTAGCTTTAACTTTTACATGGTTCATGGTGGAACAAACTTTGGTTTTACATCAGGAGCAAACTATGGTAATGAAACAGATATTCAACCTGACTTAACAAGTTATGATTATGATGCGCCAATTAGTGAAGCTGGTTGGGCTACAGATAAGTATAAAGCAATTCGTGAGTTGATGCAGAAGAGTGTTAAATATGCTATTCCAGCTATTCCTGAAAGAATTCCAGTGATTGCTCTTCCTAAAATATCTCTTACAAAAACTTACGACTTGTTCACCATGATAAAAGACGATAAGTTTGTTGAAAGCGATACTCTTCTTTCTTTTGAAGATTTAAATCAAGGAAGTGGATATGTGCTTTATCGTCGTCATTTCAATCAACCAATAGAAGGAAAGATGCTCGTTAAGGGTATTGCAGACTATGCTTTGGTTTATGTGAATGGTGAGAAAGTAGGCGAGTTGAATAGAGTGTTCGATAAAGATAGCTTGGAAATCAATATTCCTTTCAATAGTACTCTCGATATTTTGGTTGAAAATATGGGACGAATTAACTATGGTGCACGCATCACTCAAAATAGAAAAGGTATCTTAGGTTCTGTAACTATTGATGGAAATGATATCACTGGAGATTGGAAGATGTATAAAATTCCTTTCGATAATGTACCTAACTTAGCTTCTAAAAAAGAAGGATATGGAAAGGGCTTACCTGTTGTTTACTCTGGACAATTTAATGTTGACAAGGTTGGTGACACTTTCTTGGATATGAGAGAGTGGGGTAAAGGTATTGTGTTTGTGAATGGAATTAACTTAGGAAGATATTGGAAAGTGGGCCCACAGCACACATTATATCTACCAGGTTGTTTCTTGAAAAAAGGCAATAACGACATTGTTATCTTTGAACAACAAAATGATTCTCGTAAAACAGAATTACAAGGTATTACAGAACCTATCTTAAGAGAGTTGAGAAAGTAATAAAATGAAAAGACTATTGAACTTCCGTCGTTATAGTACTATTATCCTTTAGGGTATAAATGAATGTAGAGTCGTTCTCTAATTGATAATGTTTGATTATTAAAGTTCAATAGTTTTAAAACTCAAATAAAATAAAAGCAACCACCTTTTAAAGATATTTCTTGGGGTGGTTGCTTATTTTTATATTGTTATTTCAATATTCTTCTCGATTGAGAAGGAGTGAAATTGAATTAGATACCTAATTTCTTTGCTGCATTTTGAACAGACTCTTCTGCTTTCTTAGCTGCATCTGAAGCTTTGTCTTTTGCGTTGTCTACGCCTTCTTTAACGTTAGATTGAATTTCTTCTGCACCTGCTTTAACGTCTGATTTTGTATCTAATGAAAAGCCTTTAACTTGGTCTACTAATGTAGAAAGAGTCTCGTTGTCTTTTGCAGACTCTTTAATCTTATCACCGTTTGCATCAACAAACTCCTTAACTTTCTTAGCATATTCCTTTGCTTCTTCAACTTTTCCGCTCTTAAGAAGTTCTTGATACTTATCTTGTAGAGAAGAAAGAGTATTTTGAAGTCCTTGAATATCTTTATTCTTTAATTGCTCTTGCAATGTGTTTGCTAAAGAACTAAGTTCAGAAACTGAATCGTTTGCTTCGCCTAGAGTTACTTCTGTTAATGAATCTGTAGCATTTTCTGCTTTGTTTGTTTTGTTTCCACAGCTTGATAAGCATAAAGCACCTACTGCAAGTGCTGAGATAAATAACTTTTTCATATTCTTTTAATTTTAAATTAATTACTTCTTCTATGAAGATAGTTTTAGTTTGAATTTATTGTTGTATTGATTTTTCATTCTCTTTCTATCATATATATAAATAGGTAAGAATGATTTTTAATGTTTAATATTGATTTTAATGTTGTAAAAATAAATCTCCTTATATCTAAAATATAAATTAGCAATGTTTTAATATACAATGATTAAAAGTATTAAAAGACCGTTCCTCGATTGTATTTATTTCTTTTCTGTCGTTTATTTCTATGCTAATTTGGAGTTATCCTTTAATTTCTTTCTCTTTAAAAATAATACACTTCTACTTCGTTGCAAATATACTTATTATTTATTTTCTATGCAAAATTTTTACGAATTAATAGAGTTTTAGTGCTACTTTTGTTGAAATAAAAGAGATGTGCAGCAATTTTCTGCTGCACGTCTCTTGGCTTTTATACATTATCTGTATCCTCTTGTTCTTTTGAATGCTTTTCAATTAGCTTGCTTTGAATATCATTTGGAACTAATTCATAGCTAGAGAATTTGGTTGTAAACGATGCTCTTCCGCCAGTAATAGAACTTAATGCAATTGAATAGTCACTCAATTCTTTTAATGGAATCCTTGCTTGTAGCTTCTGATATCCAGCCTCTGAGTCCATACCCATAATCATTGCACGACGTCCTTGTAGGTCACTCATCACGTCACCCATAAACTCTGAGGGTACATAAACTTCCAAGTTGTAAATGGGTTCGAGGATTTTGGGACCTGCATTTTTAAAGGCATCAGAGAACGCATGACGTGCTGCAAGCATGAAAGACAATTCATTTGAATCAACAGGGTGCATCTTTCCGTCGTACACAACCACACGAACATCTCGTGCATAGCTACCTGTTAATGGACCATGTTCCATGCAATCCATAATTCCTTTCAATATAGCTGGCATGAAACGACTATCAATTGCGCCTCCAACAACACTGTTAATGAATAGCAATTTTCCGCCCCATTCTAAGCTAATTTCTTCACGACCTTTGATGTTAACTTTGAACTCTTGGCCGTTAAACTTATATGAAGTAGGGTCTGGCATGCCTTCTGCATAAGGCTCAATGATAAGATGTACCTCTCCAAATTGGCCTGCTCCACCAGATTGTTTCTTATGTCTATATTCTGCAAAGGCAGTCTTTGTGATTGTTTCTCTATAAGGAATGCGTGGCTCTCCATAGATAACTTCGATCTTTTCATTATTTTCTAGCCGCCATTTTAAGGTGCGAAGATGGAACTCTCCTTGTCCATGTATGATGATTTGTCTAAGCTCTTTACTTTGATCTACAACCCAAGTTGGGTCTTCTTGACGCATCTTTGTAATCGCAGCCATGAGCTTTTCGGTGTCTTGACTCTTCGCTGCTTTGATTGATCTAGAGTATTTTGAGTTGGGATATTTAATGAAGTCGAATCGTTGGTCTAAATCTTTTTCATTTAGAGTATTGCCAGTTTTGACGTCTTTTAGTTTGACGGTACAACCTATATCACCTGCATTTAATTGGTCAACAGGAATTCTATTGGCACCTGCACACACGTATAATTGACCAATTCTTTCTTTAGAACCTCTATCAGAATTGGTTAAATCGTCTCCAACTTTGATAGAGCCACTCATCACTTTAAAGTAAGAAACTTCACCAATATGAGGCTCCATACCCGTCTTAAAGAAGTATATTGATTTTGGATGGTCTACATCTTGGTATACTTCTTCACCTCTAGTGTTATGTATTTTAGGCATATCACTAACAAAAGGAACGACGTTCCCGAGGAACTCCATCAATCTTCTTACACACATATCCTTCTCTGCAGAAACGCAGAAAATAGGGAACATAGCTCTGTTTATCAATCCTTTTCGGATACCATGGCGTAACTCATCTTCTGTAAGAGTTTCGGTTTCGAAGAATTTTTCCATAAGAGTTTCATCGTTTTCAGCAGCTGCTTCAACTAATATTTTATGTAACTCTAAGGCTTTATCCATTTCTTCTGCAGGTATATCTTCAATGGTTGGAACTCCTCCTTCGGGCTGCCATTTGAACATTTTCATAAGTAAAACGTCGATGACGGCATTGAATTGGCTTCCCGTTTGTAAAGGATATTGAATCTGAACGCATTTACTTCCATATACGTCTTTCATGCTATTGATGATAGAATCGAAGTCGCATTTATCAGAATCAAGTTGGTTAATTAAGAAGATAACAGGTTTTTTGAGTTTTTCAGTGTATCTGAATACGTTTTGAGTACCTACCTCTGGACCATATTGACCATTGATTAAAAGAAGTGCTTGGTCTGTAACATTGAGTGCAGTGATGGTTCCTCCGATGAAATCATCAGCGCCTGGGCAGTCTATTATGTTTAGTTTTTTGTTGTTCCATTCAACATGAAAGACTGTAGGAAATACAGAATAACCATATTCATGTTCAACTGGGAAGTAGTCACTAACAGTACTTCGAGCTTCAATCGTACCTCTTCTCTTAATTAGTCCTGCTTCATATAACATACTTTCGGCAAGAGTTGTCTTGCCACTTCCCGAACTGCCAATAAGCGCAATGTTCTTAATTTCTTCAGTTTTATATACCTTCATAATTATTAGGTTTAAAGTGTTAGTACGTAAGTTGTCAAAAGATGGAATATAATTCCTTATTAGTGTCACTAAGATACTTGTTTTTCTTTAAATAACAATGATATTCATTTAAAAAGTATTTGATATTTAAAATATATTAGTACTTTTGCCATTAATATTATGGCAGGATTATATTTACATGTTCCTTTTTGCTCTTCGAAATGTTCTTATTGTGCATTTTATAGCGTAACAAACAACCAATTAAAGCAAGATTATATTGAAGCTGTTTGTAAAGAGTTGTATTTACGCAAGCATTTCTTTCAAGATATTCATTTAAAAAATAATCAGTTTGCCCCTGTTGTCAATACCGTTTATTTTGGAGGAGGCACTCCAAGCTGTTTAGATGAAAGCGATTTTGAAAAGATCTTCAATACCATTTATGATTGCTTTGGCAGTTCTTTCGAAGAAGTTACAATCGAATGTAATCCCGATGACATCACACTTCCCTATGCAAAGATATTGAAGAAATATGCCAATAGAATAAGTTTAGGTATTCAAACCTTTAATAACGATCAGTTGAAGCTCATCAATCGCCGACATAATGCCGAAGAAGCGATTAAAGCAGTCAATATTATTAAAGAGGTGGGAATATCTAATATCAGTATAGATCTTATCTTTGGATTTCCTAAAGAGACGTTAGCTGATTGGCTCTTTGATATTAACCAAGCCATAAAATTAGATGTTCAGCACGTTTCGGCTTATAGTTTAATGTTTGAAGAAGGCACAAAGCTCTATCATCTTCTACAGAAAGAGAAGATCGAACAGGTGTCAGAAGAGTTGAGTGTAGAGATGTATGATGTTTTGATAGATAAGCTTTCAGAGGCAGGTTTAGTTCAATATGAGATTAGTAACTTTGCAAAACCTGGTTTTGAATCACGCCATAATAGTAGCTATTGGAACGAAACTCCTTATTTAGGAGTAGGGCCTTCGGCTCATTCTTATAATCTATCCACTCGCAGTTGGAATGTGTCTAATGTTTCTCAGTATGTCAAAAGCATTTCTAAAGATATTCTTCCCCTTGAAGAAGAACAAATAGATGAGATAACAAGATATAACGATTTGATTACAACAGCTTTAAGAACGAAAGAAGGAATACACCTAAATACTTTGCAAGAAGATTATGCTCAATATCTATTAGAGCAGAGTTCTGAGTTTATAAAAGAAGGGACGATGATCAAAACAAGTGATAATCGACTCGCTTTAACACGCAAAGGCTATTATATTAGCGATGCTATTATGGCAGAACTCATCAAAGTTTAAATATTCAATAAAAGCCTATTTTAATTTTGTTGACTCAATCTTTGTAACCAATAACATTTTGTCTTGTACGCAGAAGGTGATAGCATGCTTTTGAAAATCAAAGCAATAATCTTTCTGATTGTCTTTATGATAGTGTGGACGAGGGTCTAATTGCAAGATAGATGTAAGACTATCGAAATCTATTTCTTTATGATTTTCTTTTAAACCATCTGCATATTCCACATTAATATATTGGATTGGATTGGTATCAACAAATCCACTTCGAGCCTCAGGGTGCGAGTCTGCATACTTTATATAAGGCTTTATGTCGTAAATAGGAGTGTTATTGATAAGGTCTGCACCAAGTACTTCAATGGTAAGAAGTCCTTTTTCATTGATACATATCTTACTTATTTTGACAGAAGAGAGTCCCAATCCATTAGGACGGAAAGGCGAACGAGTTGCAAAAACGCCCATTCTTACATTACCACCCAATAGCGGTGGACGAACAGTTGTGCCATGGAACTCTTCTTTGTTGGCAGAAAATCCCCATATCATCCATAGGTAGTCGAATTCTTCTAAACCTTTAATAATTTCCATATTGCTATATTCTTTCTCAAAAACAATCGTTCCTTGCAAAGTATCAACAAGGCCACTTTGCTTTGGAGCACCAAATTTTTCCTCTAAAGGAGAGTAGAAGTGTGCAATAGGTTTAATTATTTTATTTTCCATTTCTCTGTTGTTTTATAAACGACTTTGCAATTTGTATCTCCTATATATAAATAGGTGAAAGTGCAAATATGTTCCATTTTTTATAGAATAATCTGCTCGTTGCTGGTTGAATGATATAAAAATAGGAGAGAGCTGCATATTTGCAACTCTCCAATATTTAAGCGTCTCTCATTTGTTTTAAGAGCTCTTTTTGTTTGTCCGATAAGTCTGTAGGTAACGAAACATGATAAGTAAGAATCAAATCTCCTTTTGTTCCATTTCCTAAGTCTTTTCCTTTACCTTTTAATCTAACCTTAGTACCATCTGTTGTATAAGGTTTTACCTTTAGTTTAATTTTACTTCCGTCTGAGATTTGAGCAATAATTTCTCCACCAAGAAGCGCAGTATACATATCAATACTGATGGTTGCACTTGTATCATTGCTTCTTTTTGTTCTTTGTTTGCTGGTGTAGCCAGATTTAGATCCAGCTCCAAACATACTTTCAAAGAAGCTAGAGAAACCGCTACCATTATTAGAAAAGCTGTTAAAGTCGAAGCCTTCAAAGCCTCCAAAGTCTGCTCCTGTACCATATTGTTGGTTATAAGCTTCTCCATTTGCCTGGTTGTTAAAAGCGTCCATATCCTTCCAACGCTCTCCATATTGGTCGTATTTTTGGCGTTTTACAGGGTCTCCAATGACATCATAAGCCTCAGTTAGTGCCTGAAACTTTGCTTTTGCCTTTGGATCATTAGGATGTAGGTCAGGATGAAACTGCTTTGTGCGCTTTCTAAATGCAGCTTTTACCTCGTCTTGTGGTATGTCTTTTTTCACACCAAGTATTTTATAATAGTCTATAAATGCCATAATTCTTATTATTAATTTACGATATTCATATCATCAAAAAGCATACCAAATACCACTATATAGAGGAATAACGTTCTATTTTTAGATATTTTTTCATATCCTCGTTTATTAAATATGGATAAATATGTAAGAAATAAAGCGAAAATATACAACGAATAAACGCTCTTTTAACAAAATATTGAAGAAGTATATATATGGCTTTAAATAGTGTTTCTTTATTGCTCCTATGCCAATTTTGGATGCTTTGATATGAAAAGTAAGTTTGATATGTAGTAAATGTATTGTAAATAGGGGTTACAAGAGATATTATGCTATCTTAGAGTGATTTATAAAGGTCTAAAAGAATACTCATAATGAAACAAAAAGAATAAAATAGAAAATATTTTTCTATTTTTTATTTGAAGTATTAATTATACTTAATACTCTTTATAATAGCCTGTTTGTAGCCTTTATGATTTGGATTTTTAGTCAAATAGAAGGTGATAATGAGTTGAAACTTACGCTTTTTGAGTTTAAATAGATAAACAACGTGTAAATAAGCCTACATTGTAAATAAAAACAAAAAACACAGCATTAATAGTTAATGATAATGAAAAACAGAAATATTGTTGCTCTCTTTTGTTACACATATTACAAAAAAGACTAACTTTGTGGCGTGTTTTTCATGGTATTAGATTATTAAGGTTAAGAAAGATTGGCTGTCGTGAGACAATCAATCTTTTGCTTTTTTATAATAATCCCTCTTCTTTCTTCTTTAATCGTGCGTGAAATCTGGGCTATTTCGCCTTTATATACAAAGAAAATCAACATAGCTATGTTCTATTTTAATAGATGTATTTCAACGAGGAAGAAATGATTTTCTTAATGCTAATGATTCTGTTTTCTCATCATTTCTTAGTCTTTTTGTGTCGCTTTGTTATCTTAATAAATAGATAAACAATATAGATCGAAACTAAAAGCTATTCTTTTTCATTGTAAAGTCAATGCTTTTGTAGTGTAATAACATTGCTTTTATATGCCAAAAGCATTGCTATTGCAAGTTGTTCTTATTTCTTTACAAATCAAAGAACTTTCTAATCGTGGAATTTTGGCAGTGCGCTCGTTTCATCAATCCAATTCTTTTTTATAAATTTGCAGATACTTTGTCTTTGGGTTTGTTATGTTGAAACAAACTTGAAAATAAAAGATTGCAATGCAAGAATATTTCCTTTAAAATAAAAGAACTCAGCAATAAAATGGCAAAAAAAATAGATAATCAGTACGGACACTTGCAACCTCAGGCCTTAGAGTTAGAAAGAGTGGTGCTAGGAGCATTGATGATAGACAAAGATGCCTTTTCTTTGGTGTCTGAATCATTGCGCCCCGATACGTTTTATGAACCCAAACATCAAAAGATTTATCGAGCAATTCAGTCGTTAAGCATGAACGAACGACCTGTCGATATCATGACTGTTGCGGAGGAATTAAAACGTGAA
Source organism: Hoylesella nanceiensis DSM 19126 = JCM 15639 (assembly GCF_000379965.1). Taxonomy (GTDB): domain Bacteria; phylum Bacteroidota; class Bacteroidia; order Bacteroidales; family Bacteroidaceae; genus Prevotella; species Prevotella nanceiensis. Next base: position 96,888 of record NZ_KB904327.1, read on the forward strand.
GGCACTCTAGAAGATGTGGGTGGACAAGGTTATATCCTTGAACTTAGTTCGCAAGTTGCTTCTTCTGCACACATAGAATATCACGCTCAGATATTAAGTCAGAAGTTTCTTGCACGTCAGTTGATATCTTTTGCCAGCGTTATTGAAACAAAAGCGTTTGATGAAACCGTTGATGTTGATTCGTTAATGCAAGAAGCTGAAGGGTCTCTTTTCGAGATTTCGCAAAAGAATATGCGCCAGGATTACACACAGATAGATCCTGTTTTGCACGAAGCTATTGGTATTTTGCAGAAGGCTTCGGAGAATTCTGGAGGCTTAACAGGTATTCCTACAGGTTATACAGACTTGGATAAGATGACCAGTGGATGGCAAAAATCAGACTTAGTAATCATTGCTGGGCGTCCAGCCATGGGTAAAACGTCGTTTGCTTTGTCGTTAGCTAAAAATATCTCTGTTGATTTTAATGAGCCAATTGCTTTCTTTTCACTGGAAATGGATAATGTTCAGCTAGTGAACCGCTTATTATCTAATGTGTGTGAGATACCTGGTAGCAAGATTCTTAATGGTCAGTTATCGTCTGATGAATGGGGAAGATTAGACCAAAACATCAGAAAGTTGGAAGGAGCACCTATCTATTTAGATGATACTGCAGGTCTTTCTGTATTCGAGTTGCGTACCAAGGCACGTCGACTTGTTAGAGAAAAGGGTGTGAAACTCATTATGATCGACTACTTACAGCTTATGAATGCGAATGGAATGAAGTTCGGAAGTAGACAAGAAGAGGTGTCAACTATCTCACGTTCGTTAAAAGGTTTGGCCAAAGAACTGCGCATTCCCATCATCGCTTTGTCCCAACTTAGCCGTAATGTAGAGGGTAGAGAGGGTGCAGAAGGTAAGCGTCCTTTGCTTAGTGACTTGCGAGAATCGGGTGCAATTGAGCAAGATGCCGACATGGTTTTGTTTGTTCATAGACCTGAATACTATAGAATTTTTGAAGATGAACAGCATCGAGATTTACGTGGAATGGCTCAAATTATTGTTGCAAAGCATCGTAAAGGTGCAACAGGTGACGTGCTATTGCGATTCAGAGGCGAGTTTACTCGATTCCAAAACCCTGATGAAGCAGACCTTGTTCCATTCGAATCTGAAGGTGGAAACACCTTCTCTGATTCGAAGATGAATATCGAAAACATGCCAATAGGAGAGATCTCGAACGTTGATAGCTTCTAGTTCATAAGGCAAGTTGTGAGTATTGATCTTTTAAATAGATAGCAGATGAAAAGAATTATATATGTAGCTTTGCTTTTATTACTTTCAAAAAATGCCTTTTGTCAATCGAAAGAGCAATTAAGAGACAGCTTAACTGCAATAACAACTCAGCTAAAAGCCCACCCAACATCAATCGATTTGCTTTTGAAAAAGGCTGGATATAGCATGCAATTAGAAAACTGGCAGTATGCAATAGATGCCTATTCTGATATTTTAAAGCAGCAACCAAGCAACCAAACAGCCCTTTATTTTAGAGCATATTTATACGATAAAACCAATCGTTTGAATCTTTCTAGAACCGATTATGAGGCATTGTTAAAAGCAAATCCAAATCATTTTGAAGGTCGTTTAGGCTTAGCTTTATTGAATAATAAAACCAATCGTACTACAGAAGCAATGGATATTTTGAATCAACTCATTGAGGCTTATCCCGATAGTGCCATTACTTATGCAATAAGAGCGAGCATTGAAGAGGAAAAACAGCAATATGAATTGGCAGAATACGACTTTGCTGAGGCCGAAAAACGAGCACCTTCTAATATAGATTATAGCTTAGGTAGAGTAGAGATGCTTATCAATCAAGAGAAATACACAGAGGCATTAGAGCATTTAAACATACTTTCTAATCGCAAAGTACCTAGAGTAAAGCTAGAATATTACTATCGTTTATGCGCTAATCACAGTAAAAAGAAAAAGAAATAAACAATCAATTAGATAACAAGAAATAACTATGTTAAAGAGAAAAGGCCTATATACCTTATTAATAAGCATGTTTCTTTGGGTAAGTTCTACTGCAACTGAGGCTGCAGTAATAAAGAAACGAGAGTTCAGAGGAGCATGGATTCAGGCTGTAAATGGTCAGTTTCAAGGCATGAGTAAAAGCGAAATGCAACGTGTTTTGACCTATCAATTAAACGAATTACAGCGGGATGGCGTGAATGCAATTATCTTTCAGATTCGTCCCGAGTGTGATGCTTTGTATCAAAGTCAATACGAACCATGGAGTAAATTTCTCTCTGGACGACAAGGTTTGGCACCAAATCCATATTGGGATCCACTAGCTTGGATGATAGAAGAATGTCATAAGCGTGGTATGGAACTACATGCTTGGATCAATCCGTTTAGAGCTAAGACCGCAGGAACAAAGGAATTGTCGAACAATCACGTTGCTATTAAACACCCCAATCGTGTATTTAGCTATAATGGACAATTGATTTTGAATCCAGCTCTTGCAGAAAACAGAGTGTATATCTGTAATGTTGTAAATGACATTGTGCGTCGTTATGATGTCGATGGATTGCATATTGATGATTATTTCTATCCTTATCCAGCTGCAGGATTCACTATTGACGATGATAGAGAGTTCAGACAGAACAACAATGGCATTACCAATAAAGGTGATTGGCGAAGAGATAATGTTAATATTTTTATCAAACAATTGTCTGACTCCATTCATAGTGCAAAGCCATGGGTGAAGTTTGGTATCTCACCTTTCGGTATTTATCGCAATAAGAAGAGTGACCCTCAAATAGGAAGTGACACCAATGGCTTGCAAAACTATGATGATTTGTATGCTGATGTGTTGTTATGGGTGAACAATGGTTGGGTGGATTATTGTGTTCCTCAATTGTATTGGCAGATAGGAAACAAAGCTGCTGACTACGAAACGCTTATTAAATGGTGGAATAAATATGCTTCAAACCGTCCTTTATACATCGGAGAAGATATTGAAAGAACAGTAAAGTATCAAGATATTCAAAACCCTTCACAAAACCAGATGCCTGCAAAATATGCATTACAGAATAGAATGGAGAATGTACAAGGCGTGGTGTTGTGGTATGCAAAGACTGCGGTTGACAACATAGGAAACTATGGAACCAACCTAAGAACGAACTATTGGCGTTATCCAAGTCTTCAACCTAGAATGCCATTCATCGACGATAAGGCTCCTAAAAAGCCTAAACGTTTGAAGAAAGTGTGGACAGAAGATGGCTATATGCTATTCTGGAAAGCTCCAAAAGGAAAGCATTGGGACGATGTTGCCCATAAATATGTGGTGTATAAGTTCGACCATGACGAAGAAATAAATATTAATGATGCTTCGAAGATTGTAGAGATTACATCGAAAACTTATACTAAGTTGCCTTATGATGATGGCACAAAGAAAATGAAATACGTTGTTACTGCATTAGATAGAATGAGTAATGAAAGTAAGATAGCAAAGAAAAAGGTTAAGCTTTAAAGCTTAACCTTTTTCTTTTAATAAATCAGTTAGGAATGAATCTAAATCCTCATTGAGACCTTCCATTAAATCTCCGCCTATAATTATGGTGTCATCATCAGCAAGATATAGTTCAGATAAATCTTCTTTCTCTTCGTTTTGAAGAACAATGCTGAATGGTTTTAAAATGCCCATATTATCTATTGTGGCTTGATTTGCTCTGAGAACATCTCGTAAAAGGGGAGTTATATGGTGATAAAACTTCTCGTCTTTATTGTCAATCCACTCTTCAACAACACATCTTGTTATCTCTCTGTCGTTATCGTCGTAAGCAATAAGGTCGCCAGATTCTTGTGAAACAAACAGATGAACATCGGTAATGATTGAAGGTTCATTTGTAGTTGGAAATTGTTGTGCTATCTTATGAAGGGCACGTTCAATTTGTTGAATAGTTAGATTTGATGTATTCATGTTACAAAGCTTTTATCTTTCTTATTGCAAACTTACATAATTTATCTGGAATAATGAAGCATTAAAGATAGAAATCTTTATAAAAGAGGGAATATAAAGGTGTAATTAAACAAGAAGAATAAATAAGGTGTTTGTTAACCATAATAAGATAGGATAATAAAAGCGTTGCTTTTGTAGTGTAATGTCAATGCTTTTAGATTGTAATTGCAATGCAATTACATGGTAAACTCATTGCTTTTAGAAAGTGGTTAGTTGATGATTAAAAGCGACTTGTTATGCTTATTTCTAGCAAATGGAGTGGGGAGATAAAATAAAATGGAAGTATTGTACATACTTCCATTTTATTTTTGTATTCAACTAATATAGTGAATAATTCAACTATTAATAGTTTTTAGCTTCTAGTTCGAAGAAAGCTTTTGGGTGACGGCATACTGGACAAACCTCAGGAGCCTTCTTACCAAATACTAGATGACCGCAATTGCGACAAACCCAGATGCAATCTCCATCACGAGAGAATACCACTTCGTCGTTAATGTTTTGAAGAAGCTTGCGATAACGCTCTTCATGTCTCTTCTCAATAGCACCAACTCCACGCATTTGACGTGCGATTTCAGGGAATCCTTCCTCATCTGCTTCACGTGCCATACGGTCATACATGTCGGTCCACTCATAGTTTTCACCATTCGCAGCCTCAACTAAATTCTCTGCAGTAGATTTAATATCGCCTCCTTCAAGATACTTAAACCACATCTTTGCGTGTGCTCTTTCGTTGATTGCAGTCTCTTCAAAGATTGCAGCAATTTGTTCGTAACCATCTTTACGAGCCTTAGCTGCGAAGTATTCGTACTTGGTTTTTGCTTGAGACTCACCTGCAAAGGCTTCCTTTAAATTCTTTTCTGTTTTTGTTCCTCTAAGTTCTTTCATAATGTTTGGTATTTAATTTGTATAAATGTATAATTCTTTGGAACATTAAGTGCATAGCACTCAAGTTGTTACGCTTTACTATTACCTTATAATAAAATGCTTATTTGCTACTAATGTTATTGTACTTGTGTTATATTCTTATTGCAAAAGTAATAAAAATATTCTTTTGTATATATATTATTTTATATAAAAGTAACCGATTTAAATGGCTTTAACACACCTAATAACTATATTGTTATCTCTCCTGCAAGGGGAATTTGCATTAAACGGATTAGTTCTTCGTTGGGCAAGTTCATTGCTTTTAGGTGCATAAGCTTTGTTGCTGCCGCCTCAACAGTAGAGTCGAAACCACTAATAACGCCTGCACTTTGAAGCTGATGGCCTGTTTCGTAGCGGTACATTTCAACCTTTCCCGATATACATTGACTGATGTTTACAATAGTAACTCCACGTTCTGAGGCTTTAGAAAGAAGGTTCATGAGCCATTGTTGATGTGGAGCATTACCGCTTCCATAACTTCTTATGATTACACCCTCAAGTTCGGGAGCATCAAAGATGTGCTTTGTTATATTCTCTTGTATGCCTGGAAAGAGTGAAAGAATAACGATATTGGGATTTAACTCTTTGTGCATTACTGTTGGTTTGCTATAGTTGGGCTTGAGAATAGCGTATTCGTGAAAGCGAATATTAACGCCAACATCGCATAAACGAGGATAGTTGAAGCTGTCGAAAGCGTCGAAACCATCTGCATTTCGTTTCGTACTGCGGTTTCCTCTAATAAGTTGTCCGTTGAAATAGATCGATACTTCGGGCACTAGAGGGTAACCCTCATTGTTGTGTGCTGCTGCTAATTCGATACTGGTGATGAGGTTTTCTTTTCCATCTGTGCGCAACTGTCCTATAGGAAGCTGACTTCCTGTAAGTATGATGGGCTTTGTTAGATTCTCTATCATGAACGAAAGGGCAGAAGCAGTGTACGACATGGTGTCTGTTCCGTGAAGAATAACAAAACCATCATATTGATTATATTTCTCTTCTATTAATGAAACAAGACGTGTCCACAGTTCAGGTGCCATATCACTTGAATCGATTGGCGGTGTGAACTGATAGGTGTCGACTGCTGTTTTTAAGTATGTAAACTCAGGAACGTTATTCACAAAGTTGTTAAAGTCTAACGGATGCAATGCACCTGTAGCGTGATTAACACCCATTCCAATGGTTCCACCAGTGTATATGAGCAATACTTTACCTTTTCGTGTCATCATATATTATTCTTTTATGTAGGTTTTTAATGTTTTATTATGCCCTTCTTTCAAGTAAAACAACATTCTCAACATGTGGAGTATGTGGGAACATATCAACAGGTTGTACAGCTGTTACCTTATAGTCTTTATCGAACTCTGCTAAATCTCTTGCCTGAGTTGCTGGGTTACAGCTTACATATACAATGCGATTAGGGGCTGCAGACAAAATAGTTTGAATAACATCAGGGTGCATACCCGCTCTTGGTGGGTCGGTAATGATCACCTCTGGGCGTCCATGTTCTTCGATAAACTCTTGTGATAGGATATCTTTCATGTCGCCAGCGTAGAACAAAGTGTTGTTGATATTGTTGATTTGGCTATTTACTTTAGCATCTTTAATTGCCTCAGGAACATACTCTATACCAATGACTTTCTTCGCTTTAGGTGCAACGAAGTTTGCAATTGTACCTGTTCCAGTGTATAAGTCATACACCAACTCATTACCTGTGAGTCCTGCAAACTTACGAGTTACATCGTAAAGATGATAAGCTTGCTCGGTATTTGTTTGATAGAAGCTCTTAGGTCCTACCTTAAATTTAAGGTCTTCCATCAACTCGTAGATATAATCATTACCCTTATATACTTCCACAGGCAAGTCGTTAAAGGTGTCGTTGCATTTCTGATTGTCTACATATAGCAACGAAGTGATTTGTGGAAAGTGGTTAGCAAGGTCTTCAAGAAGTGCTAATGCCTTTTCTTTATCATTGCTTTCGTCGAATCTAAACTGTACAAGTACCATCCATTCATTATTGTTAGAGTTTCTAACCATAATGCTTCTTAATAGTCCGTGTTGGTTTCTTAGATCGTAAAAAGAAATGTTTTGCTTGATAGCATACTCATAGATGTGGTTTCTTATTTGGTTTTGTAGATCGTCCATGAGTTGACATTGGGTGATAGGATATATCTTATCGAAGGCCCCAGTGATATGAAAACCAATCGCATTCATATTATCAAAGGTCTTCTTTGAGTCGATATCTTCTTGAGTTAACCATCTTTTGTTAGAACAACCAAACTCTAATTTATTGCGATATTGCATTGTTTGCACTGAACCTAGAATGTAATTGAATTCAGGAAGTTCAATTTTTCCAATGCGAGAGAGTTGGTCGTACACTTGTTGATGCTTGGCTTTAAGTTGGTCTTCGTAAGGAAGTATTTGCCATTTGCATCCACCACAAATACCAAAATGAGGGCAAAAAGGTTCTTTTCTGTTATCGCTATATTGAATAAAGCGTACAACTCGACCTTCACAATAACTCTTTCTTTTCTTTGTTATCTGCACATCTACGACGTCTCCAGGTATTACAAATGGAATGAAAATAACCATATCGTCAACTCGTGCCAATGCTTTTCCTTCAGCAGCAACGTCTGTTATTGTGATATTCTCTAATAATGGTAACTGTTTTTTCTTTCTGCTCATGTGTTAATGTATAATTATCTTGAAGCATTAAACCCTTCAATAAAGGCATAATGATTATTGTTTATTCTATTACTAATGGCTCTTATCCATAGCTTATGGGTTGCAATAAAAATAAGACCGCATATTGTTAATATTATTTCTGTTGTTGTTTCAGAAGCGTTTTTTTGAAGTGTTGTAACGAAAAGAGATGGAATGATGAATAGAAGGATACCAATAAGAACTAGCATGTAGTTAGTATTCTTCCAGCCTCTAGTCGTGTTTTTATTGTTTAACTCAATCGTTTGTTTATTAAATAAGGTGAGAAGAAGTACAAAGAAATATTGAACTCCTGCCGTAAAAAGGGCATATCCGATGATAAAAGCTACACTAATATTGTTCCATCTTGTTGCAATTAAGAGTATTGCAGTGGGAATGAGGAGCATTGTGGCATATAAAATGTATTTTGCTCTCATGTGTTGATAGATGAAATCTTTATAAGAGAAGAGTACACTATAATAATTTCCTTCATACTGCATCATAGTTGATAGGTTGCTAAAACCTATTATTAATAGCGCATAACTGATATAAAAATACTGCTGAAAGCCGTAAGCTGTGTCTTGAGGGAGCGCAGATAGCAACGCAAAAACAATTGAAAGAATGATTGATAGGGTGATTTTCTTTCGTGGATTCTTGTTTCTTTGAATCTGAAAGAGCTCTAATTGTATGAAATGGCGTAGGGAAGTGCCTGATGAAAAAGCGTTTGTTGAACTTATAAGTTGTGTTTCTTTACTATTATCTTGTGTTAGTTGGCTCTCAAATATATAGAAATCCACCTTGAAATAGATTGCTATAAGTAGGCAAAAGATAAGTATTTGCAAGAGAATAAAGTAGATAGGGTGAGCAATAAACATGCTACCTATTACTCCATAGAATTGAATGAAGTGAGCGACGATATTGCTTTGATTCAATAAACCCACAGAAAGTGCGCCAAGATAAACACAAATTGGGAGCGCAAAAAATAGTCCGTTGTGATTGAAAAGCGAATGGAATAGGTTATACCAAATGCTGTTTAGCACAACAAAAATATAGAAAGAAAGAAGAAATAGTATAAATGTTGCCACTCCATAAGTCGGAAGAATGGTGATAATTCCATAAGGAATGGCCATTGCAAAGAATACTTTATCGGTGAACTTAGCTACTGACTGCAGGATTAATGAGAGTATAATATCTTTTCTTTTTAATGGACTTAAGAGATAAGGTCTAATCAAATGCGATGTAGATTGTCTCATAAAAAGTCGTCCAAGAAAGTCTATTAGAGAGAAAACGGGCAGTAATCCAAAGAAAAACTCTATCTCATTTACTTCTATTATTTGCTTTCTGATGAACGATAAGCCCACAGAAAGCAAGCAAATATATGCAAAGAGAAAGATTAAACCAAGATAAATAAACCATTTAGCATATCGGTTTTCCTTGTAATCAATAGCTCTTTTAGAGGCAGTTGACTTGTGATTACAAAGAATTCGATATGCTTTAAATAGTTCGTTTAATCTTTTATAGAGTTCTTTTGTCATTTAGTTGCTCGTTTACCAGTTTGTCTTCCAAAGAGAGAGGCAGATGAGTTGTCCTCTCAAAGAAAAGCAATAAAGGTGTGTAAGCTTATCTTAAATCGATTACTTCCGCTGTAGGGAAGTCCTTAGAGTTAAATGTAAACGCTTTATCGGCAATGTTTCTAGCTTGGAAATTGCTAATAGAAATTGTTGTCCATGCGTTATTTTGTAAGAATTTTACAACAGAAGGAACATATGAATGCTTGTTGATTGTGATGTAAAGTTCTTTCAAAGTATGAGCAGCATCAGTTGCTTTTAGATGTACTTTATAGTCTGTTTTCGTTGCAGTGTAATCTAATTTATATCCTTTTTTATATAAATTGATAAACGCATAAGGGTTCATTGAAGCCTGCTTAGCAGCATTTGGCTTAGTGATATTTACCTCATTGTTGTTCTTTAGATAAGTCCATTGAGTTGTTCCATCATACCAAATGGTTGCTTGTGTAGTGGAAGCACAGAACTTATTCTTTTTAATTGAGATGTTTCCACTTGTACTTATGCCAGCAGTTGATGACACTTTAAAGTTAGCATGCACGCCACTTGGTGCACCAACAACAACCGAAGTCTTGTCTAATATCTCACGAGCTTTCTTCTCATTTTGTGCATAAGTCTTTCCAAAAGCAAAGAAAGCGAGTGAAAAGACCATGATAAGTGTTTTTAGAGTATGTATCTTTTTCATGTTAATAATGATTTATGATCGTATTTTTGCCAATAAAATATTCAAAGAATTCTCGTCAGTAATGAGCACATCTCTTGGCTTACTACCTTGTGCTTCGCCCACAATTCCAGCCGCTTGTAATTGATCCATGAGTCTACCTGCTCTGTTGTAGCCAATAGAGAAGCGCCTTTGAATCATACTTGTCGAGCCTTGTTGTGAAATAACAATAGCATGTGCAGCCTCTTCAAAGAATGGGTCTAGGTTTTGAATGTCACTATTTCCATTTCCAATTCCACCCACTTGTGCTTCTGTTTTAGGTTCAGGAAGCTCTAAAGGAGCCTGTGGTCCAGGCTGTTCTGCAATGTATTTGTTTACAACTTCAATCTCAGGAGTATCAACAAAGGCACATTGTACACGCACAGGTTGATTTCCATCGAGTATAAGCATATCACCTCTGCCAATCAATTGGTTTGCTCCCGATTGGTCAAGAATTGTTCTTGAGTCGGTCATAGAACTAACTTTGAAAGCCATTCTACCTGGGAAGTTGGCCTTAATGCTACCTGTAATGATGTTAGCTGTAGGTCTTTGAGTTGCAATAATCATGTGAATACCAACCGCACGAGCCAACTGTGCAATACGAGTAATGGGCAATTCAATCTCTTTTCCTGCTGTCATTATCAAGTCACCATACTCGTCTATGATCACAACAACATAAGGCATGTATTCGTGACCTTTAGTTAAATCGAGTTGATGGTTAACGAATTTCTGATTATACTCCTTGATATTACGAGCACCAGCAATCTTAAGTAGGTCGTATCTAGCGTCCATTAAGGTTGTTAAGCTATTCAGAGTGTTTACCACTTTCGTAACATCTGTAATGATAGGTTCATCTTCATTGCCCGCAACGGTTGCCATAAAGTGGTCTGCAATAGGTGCATATACACTAAATTCAACCTTCTTTGGGTCTACAAGAACAATCTTCAATTCATTGGGATGCTTCTTGTATAGGAGCGAAGTGATGATGGTATTCAAACCAACAGATTTACCTTGACCTGTTGCACCGGCAACCAATAGGTGAGGAATCTTCGCTAAGTCTACCATATATACCTCGTTAGTGATGGTCTTTCCAATAGCAAGTGGAAGATCCATAGTTGTTTCTTGGAACTTCTTTGAATTCAAAATGCTTTCCATCGAAACGATGTTTGCCTTCTTGTTGGGCACCTCAATACCGATAGTTCCTTTGCCAGGAATAGGTGCAATGATACGAATTCCGAGAGCAGAGAGGCTTAAAGCAATATCATCTTCAAGGTTTCTGATCTTCGAAATACGAACACCTTCGGCAGGAGTAATCTCGTATAGTGTGATAGTAGGACCCACAGTTGCTTTGATCTCTCGAATAGCTACGCCGAAACTATTAAGCACTTCAACAATTCTTGCATTGTTTGCTTTGATCTCGTCCATATCAACTTGAGGCTTACCGTCGTTATCGTATTTCTTAAGTAAGCTCAAAGTTGGGTATTTATAGCGTGTGAAAGGCTCCTTAGGGTTGATTGGAGTCTTCATAATTTCTTCAATAGTAAGTTTCGAGCCCTTAGCTTCTTCAGTTTTAGACGCCACCTCAACGGTTAAAATGTCTTCTTTTTCAGCTGGCTCAGGTTTTTCTTTTGGAGTAGGAGTAGGGGTTATTTCAGGCGAAAGCATCACAGTTTCGGCTGGCTCTTCCTCTCTTATTTCTTCTTTAATAGGCTCTTCTACCACTGGCTCTACAATAGGTTCAGTCTTAACTTGTTCTGCAACCTTCTCCTCTGGTTCATTGTTTGTAACAGTGAAACGAATTCTATCAGTTAAGAACTTCACAGGGTTCAAAAGCTTTCTAATGATGTTGATGGTTTCAGAGGTGAGGTATGTAAGGAAAGCAATGGCAGTAATGAGCAACAAAGCGATAAGACCTGGGGTGCCAATTACATTCTCAATGTGTTGAACACAAAACAAACCATGTCCTCCACCGGGGTTAAATACCTGGTCACCCATCACTGGTGTTAAGAATTTTGATAAGGTAATAGAACTCCAAATCATAGTGAGAGAACATCCAAGGAACCATTTCCAAAGGCTAATTCTGTACACTTTCATCATTTTAAGTCCTATAAGTATAAAGAAAAAAGGAATGATGAAAGCAGCTAAACCAAATTCTTTAGTGATGAAGTAATAAGACAATATGGCTCCAAGACTACGGCATTTGTTTTGAAACAAATCGTCGTTATTCAACCATTCGCCTGGTCTTAAGTCTTCTAATATGCTTTGATCTGCTTTACCTGTATAAAAATAAGATACAAAAGCGATTAATAATACAATAGAACAAACAACAAAAAAGAGACCTATAATGAAGTCCACTTTTTCATTGTTGATAATGTTTTGAAGCCCCATTGCTTCGCTTATATTTTGTGGTTTCTTATCAACCTTTTTCTTTGCCATCTTTCTTTACTTTAAATTTAACTGCAAAAATAGCGTAAAAAACTAAGAAATGGCCATTTTATCGCAAGTTTTTTCTAATTTTGCAAAATGTTATTGGTATCATAAAATAATGAAAAAAGTAATATATAACAAAATAGATAAACGCATACTATCAACGTTACCCCCAGTTAATTTTACAGGAAAGATAATTGTTATTCAAGGAGAACAAGAGGCAGAAAAGGCGGTTGAATATTTAATGCAGCAAGAGATTCTAGGTGTAGACACCGAAACTCGCCCTTCGTTTAGTAAGGGTGTAACACATAAAGTTTCGCTTCTTCAAGTTGCATCACGTGATATTTGTTTCTTATTTCGCCTTAATATGATAGGCTTACCCGATTGTTTGATAAGATTGTTAGAGAACAATCATATCCCAATGATTGGTCTTTCGTGGAATGATGACTTATTAGCACTACGCAAGCGCAGAGAGTTTAAACCAGGACATTTTATTGATTTGCAGAAAATTGTAGGTGCAATAGGTATTGAAGACCTAAGTTTACAAAAACTTTATGCCAATGTTTTTGGTGAAAAAATAAGCAAACGACAACGTTTATCGAATTGGGATCACGAAGTTTTAAATGACAAACAAAAGACTTATGCTGCCATTGATGCATGGGCTTGTATTCAACTTTATGAAGAAATAGCACGTCTCATCACCACAAATGACTATCATTTTGAGATGATTGATGAGCCAGAAGTAACCGAAAAGCATTTAGAAGAATAATAGAACAACTGGCAAAAACATCTTGTTTTTGTTCTTTTATGATGATTAGTTTAATGCTGTTTTTAGATTATAATACTGCTCTCGAAAAATAATTTATAGAGAGTTGATTTTTAATAAGGAGGATAACGAATTTAGAGAAGTATTGCTTGGAGATACTACGTAATTATACTTTGATTTTATGTGATTGCTATTATATTTATAATAACTTGATAATCATATTCTATATGTTTTATAGTAAAGTTTATATTTGACTATTTTTGAGGTAGATATTATTATACATTCTCTTTTGTTTTTATTCAGCTTAGGTGGTGATGTTGATGTATTATACATCTTGCTACATACCTTTTCTTTTGCACTTTCTTTCTTGCTGATTTAATTTTGTATTGCGAAAGTTGCATATCAACCATTTTATTAGAAACCAATAGCAAAGAAATAAGGAGGTAAATGATGCAAAGTACATTTCTTTTCAAAGTTGTTCTCCAAGTTAAGAATAGAGTCTTTGTGCTTTGTACTGTTACTTTTTATCTCTTCTTTTATTACTGTTTGTTTCTTTTGCCAATCTCTAATGAGTGTCTTTCTTTATGAATCTCTCTTTGAGAATAGTATAAAAATAAAGAAATAGCAACGAGAATATTTCTTTATCTAAATCCTTTGTAGTGCTATAGAATTACTTCCTATATCTTTTTGCAGTGCTTTTACCTTTCAATAGCACTGCTTTTAGGGTGTAATAGCATTGCTTTTATCGTGCAAACTCATTGCTTTTTCATTATAAAGAGTTTATTTTTCTGTGTTAACTCAATCAGAATAACTTTGTTTTACTTTTAAAAATCAATGTTCATGTTGGTGATATAGGCTTAATTCTCTATATTTGTAGAGCTTTTTAGAAAGGAAAATAGTTGTAATGAATCCGATATTAATTAGACAACTCAATCAAAATCTTATTTGTTCTGAGTTTACATCGCCCGAAGAAGTGGTGGACTATATGGGTGCAATGCAAGCTCAAGATAGTCGAATGATGCGTTGGGCGGTAGCAATGAGAACCCAAAAGCCATCAATGTCGGTATTTAAGAAAGCATTTGATGACGGAAATATAATTAGATTGCACCTTATGCGAGGTACTTGGCAATTGGTTTCGGCTGAAAATTATTGGTGGTTATTAGACCTGTTTGCGCCAAGAGCCATCTCGGTTATAAAGGGTTGGGTGCGGAGTAATAAAATCGAGATATCGGAAAAAGAGTTGATGAAGATACGAGAAATTATTGCTCTGGAAGCAGAAGATAAAGGGTTTGTTACCAAAGAAGATATTGTAAGGGCTTTAAAAGCGAAAGATATTGAGCTAAACGATAGGTGTTTGAGTTATCATATTCGTTTAGCTGAATTGGCAGGAACTATTTGTAGTGGTGAATTATTGCCCAATAAAACCACCTATGCACTTGCTTCTAATAGAATTAAGCTTACTAATTCAATAGAAAGAGATGAGGCTTTGAAGCGAATAGCTCGCTTATACTTTAAAAGTAGACAGCCTGCAACATTCGAAGACTTTGTTTGGTGGTCGGGATTAACTATAACTGATTGTCGAAAAGCTATCCATCTTTTGGGAGACTACCTACATAAACAAGAGCTCTTTGGAGAGGAGTTTTATTTAACGGAGGATTGTAAAGTGCATAGTTCGTATCAAGAGGAATACCAATTGATTCCATCTTATGATGAATATCTCATAAGTTATAAGAGTCGCCATTTAGTTTTATCTTCAGAATACAAGCATAAAGCTCACAATAATAATGGAATATTTCAGCCAATAATAGCGCACCAGGGTGTTATATGTGGTAATTGGAGTCCTAATTCAGATGATTTACAACCTACATTCTTTCTTGAGGAGCATAGTGGAAACCTGAGAAAAGAAATCGATAGATATAAAAACTTTCTTTTAAAATGATGAGATGAGGCATTCTATCTTCATTTTTATTATAAGGTTTTAGAGGAAGATAGAATGCTCTTTTTCTTGCTTCATTCGTTATAATTCACTAACTTTGAAACAGAATTGTTACATCTGTTGCAAGCACCTACATAGCATATCGATGTTTTGTAGTGTATAAATATATAAGTATTTTAGATTAATTCTGTTTTGTAAGGAGCTTATAATTTTATACTTATCAATCCTTTTGAGGGCATTTAAACCAATTATAGAATCACACTAATGGTTGAAGAATATCGTTTTTAGAATCCTAAAAATCAATAAAGAAGAAGTATGCAGCAATATTTAAAAGCAAAAGTCCTTTTTATTTTCATCTTATTATTTACAATACAGGCAAATGGTCAGTCGTTTACATGGCATAAACCGTTACAAGAAAGTAATTATGTTGTTAATGGAAGGGCCTGGAACGAAGAACTAAAGAGCAACTATGCACGCTTACCTGAGCGTTTTAAAGCAATTGTTCCGGCTAAAATTTGGAACCTTTCGGCTAACTCAGCAGGGCTAACAATCAGGTTCTTTACCAACTCACGCAATCTGCAAGTAAAATATACCATTGTAAAAGCAAATCAATTGCCTAATATGTCTCGCCTAAATCAAGAGGGAGTGGATCTTTATGCCACTAATAAAAGTGGAAAAACACATTGGATTGGTAATCACATGCAATGGAATTGGGGCGATACACTTAGTTTTACTTTTAGAGATTTAGAAACAAAAGAAGGAACTTACGAATTATATTTACCTCCTTATAGCACTGTGACAAGTTTGAAGATAGGTAGTGATAAAGGTGCTATATTTCGCTTTCTGCCTGTAACTAATGAAAAACCTGTTGTTATTTATGGCTCTTCTATCGTTCAAGGTGCATCTCCTTCTCGTCCTGGACTTACATGGACCAATACGCTTAAACGCCTAACTGGATACAATATAGTGAATATGGGGTTCAGTGGGTCGTGCTTAATGGAACCCGCTTTGTTTGATGCTTTGAGCGAGATCGATGCAAGATGCTTTGTTATAGACCCTATTCCCAATAGTTATCGTTTAACAGATGAAGAGATAGTAAGTCGACTTCGTTATGGAATTCTTCGTTTGCGTAGTAAAAGTAAAGCACCCATTCTTGTGTCAGAGAGCTATCCACAGATAGATATAGTCTTTAATCCTCATGCAGAAGATCGTATGCGTGCAGCAAATAAGGTTTTATTTGAAGCTGTAAAGCAATTGCAGAAAGAAGGAGTAAGCAGACTTTATTATCAATTTAGTAAGGAAATAGAATTTGTTGAAGACGCTATGATTGAAGCAAAGCACCCTAATGACATTGGATGTGTGGCTTATGCAAAAGCTTATCAAAGAACGCTTAGAAAAATTCTACGTTAAATCTTTCTCTTTGTTTCATTAAAAACTCTATTGAATTCTTCACCTTTTATATAATAGAAGAAATAGAATTAGCGAAAAAGGAAAAGAAAACTCTTTTGAGATAAGATTGTTGTGACTTAGATATTTAATATTCATTATTTCGTGTAAAAAGAGAAAATAAATAGAAAACTTTATGTCGTTTGTCAGAAAATATTAATATTTTTGCATCAGATATATCATAATCTATAAAATGAAGAATCAAAAGATGTACGAAGCTGATGATAAAATGATATCTATCATCAGAGACAATTATAGTATTCTGCAAAGTCTTGGAGCCTTTGGAATTAATCTTGGATTTGGAGATAAGACCGTTAAAGAGGTGTGTGAAGACCAAAAGGTGGACACATATACTTTCTTAGCTGTTGTTAACTTCACGATTAATGGTTATCGAGATTATGATGATGCGGATAGAATGTCTATTCCAACACTTTTACATTATCTACAAGCTTCGCACGATTATTTCCTCGATTTCTCTCTTCCTTTTATACGAGCAAAACTCGTTGAGGCTCTAGATGTAAATGATAATCTTGCTCGTTTGATTCTTAAAATATATGATGAGTATTCGCATAGCATACGAAATCATATGAAATACGAAGAGAAAAATGTGTTCCCTTATGTCAATAACCTTATTAATAATGTAGTAACGGGAGCGTATGATATTGACACTTATTCGAAACATCATGGACAAATAGATAATAAACTTAAGGAATTAAAGAGCATTATTATCAAATATCTTCCTTCGGATGGCTTGCGTAACAATTTATTGTCGGCAGCTTTGTTCGATATTTATAATTGTGAAACATGGCTAATGCAACATGCTCTGGTAGAAGATGAAATATTTATTCCTGTGATTAGACGACTAGAACATAAGTCAAAGCAAAATGATGTGTCGTTTAAAATATCGAATATGATTAATCAAGGAACTGAAACTGCCGATAATTTAAGCGATCGTGAACGTGATGTTATCGTTAGTTTGGTTCAAGGAATGACCAATAAAGAAATTGCAGAACATCTTTGTATTTCTATCAATACGGTGATAACTCATCGTAGAAATATTGCTCGCAAACTTCAAATCCATTCGCCTGCAGGTTTAACTATTTATGCAATAGTGAATAATTTGGTAGACATCTCGTCTGTTAAATTATAATAGGTGTAAATAAGTGCTGTATGATTGTCTGGCGAAGGCATTGTACTGCACAGCCAATAGGGAAGTATAGCGAAGTGATAAAATGTAAGTTAAATATTTGTGATATTAGATAAATCTTTCTATATTTGCATAATTAAATAATATAGTCTCATTTCAATGAAAAAGATTGTTACCCCCATCGTGTTATTTTGCATGGTTTTAGCCATGGTAAGTAGTTGTGTTAGCACTAAGGATGTTCCTTATATGAAGAACGCCGATGTTGTAGATCTAACATCTTCTCGTGGTCTATATGATGCAAAGATAATGCCTAAAGATTTATTAACGATAACAGTTAATACATTAAATGCAGATGCTTCAGCTCCTTTTAATGTTGGAAGCGCTTCAACAGCAACACAAGGAAACTCTACTTCTGTAAATAATCAAGGTTATTTAGTAGACAATAATGGTGATATCGAATTCCCATTAGTAGGAAAGATACACGTAGAAGGCTTGACAAAGACACAATGTCAAGACGTAATACGTGAGAAGATTCTTCCTTATTTAGCTAAAACAGAGCGTCCACTTGTAACTGTTCGTATGTCAAGTTATCGTGTAACTGTGCTTGGTGAAGTAGGACATCCAGGAGTAATTCCTGTTAGTTCTGAGAAAATGAGTATCTTAGAGGCTCTTGCTCAGGCTGGTGACTTAACCATTTATGGTGTAAGAAACAATGTAATGCTTATCCGTGAAGATCAAGTAGGACAAAAAAGTATTCATCGTTTAAATCTTAATGATGCCAATATCATTAACTCTCCTTATTACTATTTGCAGCAAAACGACGTTATCTACGTCGAGCCTAATAAGGTGAAAGCTAAGAACTCTGACGTTGGAACATCGACAACCATGATTTTCTCTGTGGTTGGTTTGGTTACATCTTTAGCAACTTTAGTGGTTAGTATATTGAGAAAATAAATAATAGAGCTAAGAAGCACGTTCGCTTCTTGGCTCTAACTTTTTAACATTATGAATTAACTCTCTTTTAATTGCATTTAGAATAAAAACGGAGATAGATAGAAATGGAACAACTAAAACACGAATGTGGAATCGCAATGGTGCGACTCTTAAAGCCTTTAGAGTATTATCAGCAAAAGTATGGAACATGGATGTATGGCTTAAATAAACTATACTTGCTGATGGAAAAGCAACATAATCGTGGACAAGAAGGGGCAGGTTTGGCTTGTGTTAAGCTTGATGGAGAGCCTGGAACCGAATATATGTTTAGAGAAAGAGCAGAAGGCTCTAATGCAATTACAGAAATTTTCGCAAATGTTCATGCAAACTTTAAGAACATAGATAATAGCTTGTTATCTGATGTTGCGTATGCAAAAGAGCATCTTCCCTTTGCAGGAGAAATGTATATGGGACACTTGCGTTATTCAACAACAGGTAAAAAAGGATTGAAGTATGTTCATCCTTTTATGAGAAGAAACAACTGGAGAGCTAAGAATCTATGTCTTTGTGGTAACTTCAACATGACAAACATTGATGAAGTGTTTGAATACCTAACTCTACAAGGACAGTTCCCACGCATCTATAGCGATAGTTATATTATGCTAGAGTTGCTTGGTCATCGATTAGATCGTGAGGTAGAACGTAATTTCATCGCTGCTAAAGCAATGGAAATGGAAAACAAAGAAATTACGTCTTACATCGAAGACAACATTAAGATTAGTAATGTTCTCAAGACATCGATGGACAATTTTGATGGAGGATATGTCGTTTGTGGTTTAACAGGTAGTGGAGAATCGTTTGCAATGCGTGATCCTTGGGGAATACGTCCAGCCTTTTACTATAAGGATGATGAGATTGTTGCAGTGGCAAGTGAACGCCCTGTGCTTCAAACAACATTCGACTTGGCAGTTGAAGATATTCAAGAATTAGAGCCAGGTACAGCCCTTATGGTAAAGAAAGATGGCAAATGCACCATCAAACGTATCTTGGAACAATGTGGAGATTCTAAATGTTCATTCGAAAGAATATACTTTAGCCGTGGTTCAGACAGAGATATTTATAACGAAAGAAAGAAGTTAGGTGAGCAATTAACAAAGCCCATCTTGAAAGCTATCGATGGTGATGTGGCTAAAACAGTATTCTCTTTCATTCCTAATACAGCTGAAGTGGCTTTCTTTGGGATGTTAGATGGATTTAAATATTATGTTGATGACCAGAAAATTAAACAAATAGAAGCTTTAGATCACAAGCCAACTCACGAAGAGTTATGTGCAATTATTCATAATTATGTACGCAGTGAAAAGGTCGCAATCAAAGATATTAAACTTCGAACCTTTATTGCAGAGGGTAATTCTCGTAATGATTTGGCTTCGCACGTCTATGACATTACTTATGGAAGTATAAAAGCTTACGAAGATAATCTTGTGGTGATAGATGATAGTATCGTTCGAGGAACAACGCTAAAGAAAAGTATTTTCCGAATATTAGACCGCTTGCATCCAAAGAAAATCGTAATAGTAAGTAGCGCACCTCAAATCCGTTATCCTGATTATTACGGTATAGATATGCCTTGTTTAGAGGAGTTTTGTGTGTTCCAAGCAACTATAGAATTGTTGGAAGAGCGTGGAATGACGGACTTGATAGAAACCGTTTACAATGATTGTGTAAACGAGTTGCGCAAGAGTAAAGAAGAAATGCAGAATTGTGTTCGTGCTATTTACGAGCCATTTACTGTTGAAGAAATCAATAATAAAATTGTAGAAATGCTTCGTCCTGAAGGAGTTACTACTCCAATAGATATCGTATTCCAGTCTATTGAAGGGCTTCGAGCTGCAATTCCAAATCATAAAGGAGATTGGTATTTCACTGGTTATTATCCAACTCCTGGTGGCACAAAGCTTTGTAATCAAGCTTTTGTGAATTTTGTAAATAATAAGTATAAGACTAATAACAACAAACAATCATAGAAAGTAATGAAAAATGTGACGTTATTGTTGAGTGATGGAACTCAATTTCATGGTAAGAGTTTTGGCTATGAAGCGCCTATTGCAGGAGAAGTAGTATTTAACACTGCAATGATGGGATATCCCGAAAGTCTTACCGACCCTTCTTATGCAGGTCAATTAATGGTTCTTACATATCCATTAGTTGGCAACTATGGTGTTCCACCGTTTACTTTTGAGGAGAATGGCTTGCCTACTTTCATGGAAAGTGACAAGATTCATGCTTCTGCAATAATTGTTTCTGATTATTGCGAAGAGTATTCTCACTGGAATGCTAAAGAGAGTTTAGCTGCTTGGTTGCAAAGAGAAAAGGTTCCAGGGATAACAGGAATTGACACAAGAGAGTTGACCAAAGTTTTAAGAAGTCATGGAGTGATGATGGGAAAGATTATCTTTGACGATGAACCCAATAATATTCCAGAAGCAGATTATGAAGGAGTTAACTTCGTAGACCGTGTTAGTTGCAAGGAAGTAATACGTTACAATGTTGGTGCAGGCAAAAAAGTTGTTTTAGTAGACTGTGGTGTTAAAGCCAATATTATTCGTTGCTTAATCAATAGAGGTGTAGAAGTTATAAGAGTTCCTTGGGACTACGACTATACAAGTATGCAGTTTGATGGTCTGTTTTTGGGTAATGGTCCTGGCGATCCAGATACATGTGAGAAAACAGTTGACATCTTAAAGCGTTTCATGAGCACAACAACTAAGCCAATATGTGGTATCTGTATGGGTAATCAATTATTGGCAAAGGCAGGTGGAGCCACAATTTATAAGTTGAAATACGGACATCGTTCGCACAACCAACCAGTTAGAATGGTAGGCACAGATAAATGTTTTATCACCAGTCAAAACCATGGTTATGCTGTAGATTCAAAGACATTAGGAAGCGATTGGGAAGAACTATTTGTTAATATGAATGATGGTTCAAACGAAGGAATCCGTCATAAACATAATCCTTGGTTCTCTTCTCAGTTTCACCCCGAAGCATGTTCAGGTCCTGTTGATACTGAATTTATTTTCGATGACTTCGTGAATTCACTCTAATATTCTATTATAAGCTAATAAAACGATTTACAATGAAATACGACAATATAAAGAAAGTTCTTCTATTAGGTTCGGGAGCATTAAAGATTGGCGAAGCAGGTGAGTTTGATTATTCAGGTTCACAAGCTTTAAAAGCATTGCGAGAAGAGGGAATTGAAACAATTCTTATCAATCCAAATATTGCAACTGTTCAAACATCTGAAGGTGTTGCAGACCATATTTATTTCTTACCTGTTCAGCCATACTTCGTAGAACGAGTAATAGAAAAAGAGCGTCCAGATGGTATTCTACTCTCTTTTGGTGGACAAACTGCCCTAAACTGTGGTGTAGAACTATTTAAATCAGGAGTATTAGAGAAGTACAATGTACAAGTTTTAGGAACTCCTGTACAAGCAATTATCGATACAGAAGACCGAGAAATATTCGTAAACAAGCTAAATGAAATTAATGTAAAGACCATTAAGAGCGAAGCTTGTGAAACTATAGAACACGCTCGTAAGGCAGCAAAAGAATTAGGCTATCCAGTTATTATTCGTGCAGCTTATGCTTTAGGAGGCCTTGGTAGTGGTTTCTGCGATAACGAAGAAGAACTCAATGCACTTGCAGAAAAAGCATTTTCGTTCTCTCCTCAAGTTCTAGTTGAAAAGAGTTTGAAAGGTTGGAAGGAAGTAGAATACGAAGTTGTACGTGACAGATACGACAATTGTATCACCGTTTGTAACATGGAAAACTTCGATCCACTTGGTATTCACACAGGAGAAAGTATCGTAGTTGCTCCTTCTCAAACCCTAACTAATAGCGAATATCATAAGCTAAGAGCTCTTTCTATAAAGATTATACGCCACATTGGCATTGTTGGAGAGTGTAACGTGCAGTATGCTTTCGACCCTGTTAGCGAAGATTATCGTGTAATTGAGGTGAATGCACGCTTGAGTCGTTCTTCTGCATTGGCTTCAAAAGCAACAGGATATCCACTTGCTTTCGTTGCTGCTAAATTAGGTATGGGTTATGGTTTGTTTGAGTTAAAGAACTCAGTAACCAAGACAACCAGCGCATTCTTTGAACCAGCTCTAGACTATGTAGTATGTAAAATACCACGTTGGGATTTAAGTAAGTTCCATGGAGTAGACAAAGAACTTGGCTCAAGTATGAAGTCTGTGGGCGAGGTAATGGCTATTGGCCGCAATTTCGAAGAAGCAATACAAAAGGGATTGCGTATGATTGGCCAAGGAATGCACGGCTTTGTTGAGAATAAAGAATTAGAAATCAAAGATATAGACAAGGCATTAAGAGAGCCAACAGATAAGCGAATTTTCATTATCTCAAAGGCTATGCACCGTGGTTACACCATCGATCAAATTCATGACCTTACAAAAATTGATCGTTGGTTCTTGTCTAAACTAAAGAATATCATTGATATTGATGAGCGTTTACGAGCTTGCACAAGTGTAAATGTAATTGACAAGGCTTTACTAAAAGAGGCTAAAGTTTATGGATTTACAGACTTCCAAATCGCAAGAGCCGTAGGACTTGAAAAAGAATTAGGGAGTATGCACAAAGCATCTCTTGCTGTAAGAAATCTCAGAAAGTCGTTTGGAATCTTGCCTGTTGTTAAGCAAATAGACACACTTGCAGCCGAATATCCAGCTCAAACCAACTATTTGTATCTTACATACGCAGGAGTTCAAAACGATATCGAATTTATTAACGATAAACGTTCGATAATTGTTTTAGGTTCAGGAGCATACAGAATTGGTAGTAGTGTTGAATTTGACTGGTGCGGAGTGCAAGCTCTTAACACCATTAGAAAAGAAGGTTATAGATCAATTATGATCAACTATAACCCTGAAACTGTTTCTACCGACTATGACATGTGCGACCGATTATACTTTGATGAATTGACTTTCGAACGTGTAATGGACATCATCGACTTAGAAGCACCACATGGAGTGGTTGTATCTACAGGTGGACAGATTCCTAACAACTTAGCAATTAAGCTCGACGAACAACACGTTCCAATTTTAGGAACAGCAGCTCATGATATTGATAATGCTGAAGACAGAGCTAAGTTCTCATCAATGTTAACACAAAATGGAATTAATCAGCCTGAATGGAGTGCTCTTACAACAATGGAAGATATCGACCAGTTTGTGAATAGAGTAGGATTCCCAGTGTTGGTTCGTCCTTCTTACGTGCTTTCAGGTGCTGCAATGAATGTATGTTCAAATAGAGATGAATTAGAAAAGTTCTTGAAACTTGCTGCAAACGTGTCGGAAGACCACCCTGTTGTGGTAAGTAAATTTATTGAATATGCTAAAGAAATAGAGATGGATGGTGTGGCTCGAAATGGTGAAGTGTTAGCTTATGCAATTTCAGAGCATATCGAATTTGCTGGAGTGCACTCAGGTGACGCAACAATTCAATTCCCACCACAAAAACTTTATGTTGAAACAATGAGACGAATTAAACGTATTAGTCGTCAAATTGCAGAAGCATTGCACATTAATGGTCCTTTCAACATTCAGTTTATGGCACGAGATAACGATATCCTTGTTATTGAGTGTAATCTAAGAGCATCTCGTTCATTCCCATTTGTAAGTAAGGTTTTGAAGATGAATCTTATTGATTTAGCAACAAAGGTGATGTTAGGATTACCAGTAGAGAAGCCAAATAAGAACCTATTTGATATCGACTACGTTGGAATAAAGGCATCTCAATTCTCATTTAACAGACTTCAAAAGGCAGACCCAGTGCTCGGTGTAGACATGGCTTCAACTGGAGAAGTTGGCTGTTTGGGTGATGATACCAACCAAGCACTTATGAAGAGTATGCTAAGTGTGGGTATGCGTATTCCTAAGAAAACAATTCTTATGTCGAACGGAGGAGCAAAACAAAAGGCAGAAATGCTTGATGCAGCTCGTATGCTTGTTCAAAAAGGATATGAAATTTATGCTACTTCGGGAACAAGTAAGTATCTTCTAGAAAATGGTGTTAACAATACACGAGTTTATTGGCCATCAGAAGAGGGACAAGCACCACAAGTTTTAGACCTTCTTCGTGAGAAACAAATAGACATGGTGATCAATATGCCAAAAGACTTAACGGTTCATGAGCTAACAAATGGTTATGCTATTCGTCGTGCGGCGATAGACCTTAACATTCCGCTTATCACTAACTCTCGTTTGGCAAGTGCATTTATTCACGCTTTCTGCACTCTTTCTTTATCGGATATAGATATTAAGAGTTGGGAAGAATATAAGTAAGTAAATTCTTCGCTTTAAGATTTATAATAGCAATTTGCTTCGAAGCACATCTATTTCAGTAATGAGATAGATGTGCTTTTATTTTATTGTAGAAGATAGTTTGAAGTATTTGAAGAGGGTATGTATGCTCTTTTTCTATATACCATCAATAATCTATCCTAAAGACTTGTTCTTATGTGATTGAAAAAGCTATGCTATTGTATTCTAAAAGTAATCTTTTTATATAGTAGAAGTAATCCTTTTATAAGATAATAACAATGCTTTTGTGATGTGGAGATAAAAAGAATAATAGCAGATGAAAAGGAGAGAATAGGGTATGTTGAATAAATGTCGAGCTTTATAACTTTGTATATCCGATAGATAGTACACTTATCTTGATGTCTTTTATTTTTCCTAATTCTCGTCCGCAAGCTGCAACTGTTGAACCAGTGGTGACGATATCGTCTACAATAAGAATGTGTTTTCCTTCGAGTTGGTCTGTGTTTTGAAGAATAAAAGCGTCTTCAACATTCATCATTCTTTCAAGTCTGTCGTTTTTTGTTTGACTGCTTGCAAACTTCTTGCGTGCTATTACATTGGTTCTTACAGGTATTGAGATTACTTTAGAAATACCTTTGGCAATCATCTCACTTTGATTATAACCACGCTTTTTCAATCTTTCTTTCGTTAGTGGAATAGGAATGATATACGAAATACCTTCAAAGAATTCTTTTTCTTGGAACTCGTGTGCAACAAATCGTCCCAGTTCTTCTCCTAAGTCGGGGTGATTGAAATATTTTAAGAGCTGAATGGGTCTACTGACTTTAGAGCCTGTTTCATAGTGAAACAATGCTGCTGCTCGCTCAATAGGAAATCGTGCCCAAAATGTTTTAGCCATATTGTTATCGTAAGGATTAAGAATATGGTTGGTTCTGGGTAGAGTTAAATTACAAACCTCGCATATAAATGTATCGTTGTGATTTACTCTATTATCGCAGATGACACATGTCTTGGGCGCAATGAGATTAAAAAGGCAACTTATTAGGTGTAGCATATAAATAAAAAGAAGGGATATCTATCTTTCAATAGTTATCCCTTCTTACTCTAATTAAAATTATGTTTACTTATCTTTCGATATAAGTATTATTCATTGATTGCTGCAACTCCTGGAAGAATCTTGCCTTCGATAGCTTCAAGCATAGCACCACCACCTGTTGAAACGTAAGAAACTTTATCTGCAAGTCCGAACTTATTAACAGCAGCAACAGAGTCTCCACCACCAACTAGAGAGAAAGCACCGTTCTCTTGTGTTGCTTGTGCAACGTATTTAGCGATTTCGCCTGTTCCGTGTGCAAAGTTTTCAAATTCGAATACACCTACAGGACCATTCCAAAGGATAGTCTTAGAGTTAAGAATAATTTCTTTCCAGTGTACTAAAGACTCTTCAGAAGCGTCCATTCCTTCCCATCCTGCAGGAATATTAAAGATGTCTACAACCTTGCGATTAGCATCGTTTGAGAAGCTATCAGCAGCAACTGTAGCTGTAGAAAGTGAAAGGTTAACACCTTTTTCTTTAGCAGCCTTCATTACATTAAGTGCTTCTGGCATCAAATCATCTTCGTGAAGAGATTCACCAATGTTACCACCTTGTGCCTTAATGAATGTGTAACCCATTCCACCACCAATGATAAGGTTGTCTACTTTGTCTAACAGGTTCTTGATAACTGCAAGCTTAGAGCTTACTTTAGAACCACCAATAATAGCAGTGAAAGGATGTTGTGCGTTCTTTAAAACGTTGTCAATTGCTGTTACTTCTTTTTCCATTAGGAAACCTAACATCTTTGAATCTTTATCAAAGTAGTCTGCAATTACAGCAGTAGAAGCGTGTCTTCTGTGAGCAGTTCCGAAGGCATCATTAACATAAACGTCTGCATATGAAGCAAGAGTCTTAGCAAACTCCTTTTGACGTTCTTTCATTTCCTTCTTTGCTTCGTCGTATTTTGGGTCCTCTTTATCAATGCCTACAGGCTTACCTTCTTCCTCTGGATAGAAGCGAAGGTTCTCTAATAATAAAGCTTCTCCACACTTCAAGTCTGCAGCTTCTTGTGCAGCTTTACCACAATCGTTAGCAAATTTAACTTCAACACCAAGTGCATCAGAAACGTTTTTCACAATTTGGCTAAGAGAAAGTTCTGCTTTTACCTTTCCTTTTGGCTTGCCCATGTGGCTCATCATGATAAGGGCACCACCGTCATTTAATACCTTTTTAAGTGTAGGAAGTGCACCACGAATTCTTGTTTCATCTGTAACATGTCCTTCTTTATCAAGAGGTACGTTGAAATCTACACGCACAATTGCTTTTTTACCAGCAAAGTTGAAATCATTGATCTTCATTGTTTATATTTTTTATTTATTTGATAATACTAAAATTGAATACGCAAATATAGCAAAAAAAACTGAGAAAGAGGTCCTTTCACATATTATTTTGCTGTTTTTTGTCTTCTGTTGGCGTAAAAGAAAAATATCTTCTGTATTATAACTCTGTTCCTATTTATTTTGAAGATGAATTTTCAGAATAAATAGTAGTGTCTTTAATGCCAGCTTCTTGCAATGCTTCTTTGCGTTCAATACATGTTCCGCATACGCCACAATGGAGTTCTTCACCCTTATAACAGCTCCAAGTTTCTGCAAAATCGATGTTTAATTCCTTACCAATTTTTGCAATATCTCCTTTCGTAATGTGAGTGTAAGGTGCTTCAATAGAGACATTAACAAATGTACCTGCTTGTGCAGCTTGATCCATTGCTTTAATAAATTCATTTCTACAATCAGGATAAATGGTGTGATCTCCACCATGGTTGGCAATGAATACCTTTTTTAACCCGTTGCTTTCAGCTATTCCTATGGCAATAGAAAGCATAATACCATTTCTAAAAGGTACAACCGTTGATTTCATATTGTCGCTTGCGTAGTGACCTTCAGGTATCTTTTCGGCACCTTCTAACAAGCTGCTTTTAAAATACTGATGCATGAAATCTAAATCGATAGTAATGTGTTGAATACCTAAACGCTCGCAATGCATCTTTGCAAAGGGTATCTCTTTGTTGTTATGATTACTGCCATAGTTAAACGAAATACCCAAAGCTATCTCGTCTTTCTTATCATAGAGTAGAGTGATGGAATCCATTCCACCACTTACTATAATAATCGAATCCTTCATATTGATATATAAGTAAGTTATCCAAATAATATTCTTAAAGCCTCTTCTACTTTCTTTACAGGGTGAAGTTGTATGGAATATTTCTTCACATCGAACCCTTGTAGGTTGTTTTGAGGTATAATCATGTGGGTAAAGCCAAGTTTTTCAGCTTCAGAAATGCGTTGCTCTATTCTACTAACAGTACGCACTTCACCGCTAAGTCCAACTTCTCCAGCCATACACCAACCCACATCTATAGGTGTATCTACATTACTTGACAACACTGCAACTATGACACTAAGGTCCATTGCCAAATCGGTTACACGCAAACCACCAGCAATATTGAGGAAAACGTCTTTCTGCATGAGTTTAAATCCTACTCGCTTTTCGAGTACAGCCAATAGCATATTGAGTCTACGTTGCTCAAAACCTGTTGCAGAACGCTGTGGAGTTCCATAAGCAGCAGTAGACACTAACGCTTGAGTTTCAAGCATTAAAGGTCGTGCTCCCTCTATTGCACAACTGATTGCGACGCCAGATAAGCCACTAAGGTCTTGCGATAAAAGTAGCTCTGATGGGTTTTCTACTTGGCGAAGTCCTGTATCTCGCATTTCATAAATGCCCAATTCAGAAGTACTTCCGAATCTATTTTTAGTAGCTCTAAGTATTCTATATACGTGATGTTGGTCGCCTTCGAACATAATAACCGTATCAACTATATGCTCAAGTACCTTTGGACCAGCGAAAGTTCCTTCTTTATTGATGTGTCCAATGAGAAGAACTGGTGTGTTTGTTGTCTTTGCAAAGCGTAGAAGTTGTGACGAACATTCTCTCACTTGTGTGATACTTCCTGGGCTACTTTCTACTTGTTCTGTAGAAATAGTTTGGATAGAGTCTATAATGATCAATTCAGGTTGAATGTCAATGATCTGCTCAAAGATAGTCTCTAATGACGTTTCACATAATATAATAAGGTTATCATGGTCGATAGAAGTATCCTTTAAGCCTTTAGATAAACGTTCGGCACGCATCTTTAGTTGATATGCACTCTCTTCACCGCTTACATATAACACTTTAAGATGCGACAAAGATAAAAGTGTTTGCATTGTGAGCGTACTCTTTCCAATACCTGGCTCTCCGCCAAGTAGGGTGATCGAACCTCTAACAAGTCCACCTCCAAGAACACGATTTAGCTCTCCGTCGTTCATATTAATGCGTGGAGCTTCGGTTCCCGATATTTCATTTAAGCGCAAAGGCTTATTGTCTTGATTTGCAAGATGATGTGGGTTACTTGCTATTGTGGTTCTACTTGTGGTTTTCTTGCTATTACTTCCGAGTCTAAACTCTTTGAAAGTGTTCCATTCTCCACATGAAGGACACTTGCCAATCCACTTTGCTGAGTCGAAACCACAATTCGAACAAACATAAGCAATTTTATCTTTTGCCATCTAATTGTTTCTTATATTTTGTTGTTGTCAATTGTCTTTGTTTTGCACTAGATATGCTATATAAATAATGTTACATACGAAGTGCTAGACAAAAGTAGTAATAATTTCTTAGTTAGGAAAATAATTATTACTTTTGCAATACTGTGTTATAGTATGAAATGAATACAATTATATGAAAAATATTACCATCTTATTGTTTGCTTTTGTTGTTTTCTTAGGAGGATGTGCAAACAATAGCTCACGAGAACAAGAAAAACAAGAGAAAGAAAAGCAAAGAAAATTAGACTCTTTGGCGCTAAAGATAGCTGTAACTCCAACGTTAGACTGTCTACCTTTATTCATAGCGAAAGAGAGAGAGATGTTCTCTTCAAAAGAACTTGATGTTCGTTTGAAGAGATTTAAGGCAGATATGGATTGTGATACTGCTTTTGTTTCTGGGTCAGTTGATGGTATGTTCTCGGATCTTGCACGCACAATGCGTATCGAAAGCAAAGGTTTACCCGTTGAATATTTATCTGTAACCAATAAATCGTGGAAGTTAATTGCCAATAGAATTGCTCGTTTAAAGCACACTTATCAATTTAATGATAAGATGATTGCAATAACTCGTTATTCTGCAATCGACTATTTAACAACCAAAGTGTTCGAGAGTGTGAAGTTAAAAGACCCCTTCTACCGAATTCAAGTGAATGATGTTGCGATACGATTAAAGATGTTAACCAATAATGAATTGGATGCTGCATGGCTCCCAGAGCCACAAGCTGCGGTGGCATTGCATAGCAAGAACAATCAATTAAGCGATAGTAGAGACCTTAAAGTTTCGTTAGGTGTTTTGGCATTTAGAAAGAAATGCTTCTCAAATGAGCATAAAAAACAACAAATAAAGGCTTTAGCAGAGATTTATAATGCTGCTTGCGATTCGATAAATAAGAATGGATTATCTGCTTATTCTGCAATTATAAAGAAGTATTGTAACCAATCTGAAGACGTAGCAGCAAGCATAAAATACGACAAATATCAACACATTACTCCTGTAAGTAATGAGTCTAAAGCTCTAATGCAAAAGTATTTAGGTAACAATTGATAGGATATATAAATAAGAACTTATTATTGTGATACAATCGAAAACATTAAATGAGGTAAAACACCTTATTATTAAAGATAAAAATATTAGTAAAGCAATTGCTCTTCTTCATCAATATCTTTCAAAGAATGAGTGTTTCTCTCAGTTGGAGAGAGTCGAAGAAATAAAGAAAGAATATAATTTGATGAAGGAATACATGCTAAAAGGCTATGTAGACCAGCAACGCAACCAACTTTATTCCTCTCTTTTACAAAGGTTATACGTCATCACCATGAATGCATCTATTGATGTATTCAAAGATAAAAATCTAACTCCTGTAACTAAAGAACCCTCTTTAGGTGAGGATATTTTTACTTTTGAAGAGATAGAAAAGACGCTAACACAGTTTGTACAAGATGTTACAATGCTGTCGTTAGAGTTAGATTCGAACAAAGAAACCAAACAAAAGCAAATTTATTCAGACCATTATAACTATCTATCACGATTGTTTAATGTCATTGTTGTATCTCATCAATGGAGCGAATCTTTTGCCCTTTCATTCCAAAGTCTATTGCTTTCTCCGACGATAGAGACATCTGATGTTCAGCAAATCGTATCTGCAATAACGTTAGGAGCTATGCAAGTGTTTGATATCAATAAGTTCAAAACGCTTGTAACGCTATATTTAAATGCAGAAGATGAAGAGGTTAAGCAACGTGCATTGGTTGGATTTGCTTTTACTTTGCCATCGTTAGAAGACGAATTATACCCCGAAGTGAAAGAGATTGTAGATGAGGTAATTGCTAAAAAAGGTGCTAAGGAACTGTATGAATTGCAACTTCAAGTGTTCTATTGTAAGAATACTGATGCAGATAATGAAGAACTTCAGAAGAATATTCTACCCAATATCATGGAAAATGAGCATTTTTCTTTGAACTCTTCAGATATCATCGACTTGGAAAAAGATAACCTTAAAGACATCTTGGGGCAACATTCTAGCGAACAAGACATTGAAAAGTTAGAAGCAAGTATAGATAAAATGAAAGATATGCAGAAGGCAGGTGCCGATATTTATTTTGGTGGTTTTGCTCGAATGAAAAGCTTTTCTTTCTTTTATAGATTAAGTAATTGGTTCACTCCCTTTAGCTTTAATCACCCAGAGGTAGCGTCTTTGGTAGATAAAATAGGAGAGAGTAAGTTTATAAAAGAATTGATGAACAACGGACCTTTCTGCAATTCGGATAAATATTCCTTTGCTTTGTCTTTGTCGCAGGTCATCACTTCCTTACCAGCAAACATGAAAGAGATGTTTGAAAACAGCGGAATGTTGCCCGATAATATGATTGTAGGTGATTTAAATTCACCTTCTTACATTCGTCGAACCTATCTGCAAGATTTGTATAGGTTTTTCCGTTTGTCTACATTTAAAAATGTATTCTTCAACCCCTTCAATTATAGTCGCACAGAAAAGCAATCCTTTTTCTTTGTAAACTCATTGCTTTTAGACACTAATTTGAATGCTTTTGCACCTGAATTAGTGCGCTTTTTGATGAAGAAGAAAATGTATAACGAAATACCCGACATTCTTTCTGCTTATGAAAACGGAACGGATAGGGGATTAAAGCACCTTGCAGCGTTGTATTATTTGCAAAAAGGAAGTTATATTTCGGCCAAAGTTTACTACGAAATGCTCTATACTGAAGATACAAACGATCTAAAAGCGTTGCAAGGATTAGCACAAAGTGAACTGTATCTTGAACACCATAAAAAGGCGATTGAATATTATTCGATATTACTTCAACATGCTCCCGAAAAGTTCTCTTATCAGTTTAATAAGGCAATAGCTCTTCTTAATGAAGGCGAACTCAATGAAGGTATGAATATACTCTTTAAGTTAGATCTTGAAAAAGCTGATAACTTGGATATTAAGCGTGCAATTGCTTGGGGTTATTTGTTGCAGAAACGTGCAGAAGATTCGATCAAAATGTATCGTAGTTTGTTTGAATCTAACAACCAAATGGTTTCGGATTATTTAAACATGTCTTATGCTTTATGGGCAAATAGCGAAGTGGAAGAATCGGTGAAGATGTTTAAGCAATATATCGAATCGTTGAAGTTGGAAAAAGAAGAGGCTCGCATAAAATTGCAAAAAGATTTTGCTAACGATAGAATATTCTTTAAAACCTATCTTTATAGCGACGCCGAATGTAATATTATGCTTGATTTAATCTTCGAAGAATCTGCAAATTAATGACTTTACACTCATTCAATAATAATGAAACATCTCCATTTGGGGATGTTTTTTTATGCCGTAAAGGATACAAACAACGCTAAAAAAATACATAAAAGCAGTGCTATAACAAAATATTGAAGTATCTTTGTAATTTAAAAATATAGTAATAGAACAATGAATTTAACTAGCATTGTAGGTAAAGCTTTTAAAAGTCGTCAGAAAGAATTGCTCCTTCATCAGCAAGGTGCAGTGGCTTTACAGCATAATGTGTTGCGAAATATACTTCAACAAGGACAAAATACAGAGTATGGAAGACGTCATAATCTTTCAAATGTAAATACTTATCAACAATTTGCTCAATCAGTTCCTCTAAATACTTACGAAGATTTAAAAGGCGATATTGATAGAATGCGTCAGGGAGAGAAAGATATTCTTTGGTCTGGAACAGTGCAATGGTATGCTAAATCATCGGGAACAACCAACGATAAAAGTAAGTTTATTCCTGTTTCAAAGGCAGGTTTAAAGAATATTCATTATAAAGGTGGTTCAGATAGCGTTTCTCTTTATTTAGAAAACGTGCCTAACAGCAGAATGTTTGATGGTAAAGGACTTATTCTTGGCGGTAGTCATAGTCCTAATTACAATGTAAAAAATAGCTTAGTTGGTGACTTAAGTGCTATCTTAATTGAGAATATTAATCCTTTAGTTAATTTTGTTCGTGTTCCAAAGAAACAAACAGCATTGCTAAGTGATTTTGAGGTGAAACGTAAATTGATTGCTCTTGAAACATTAGGAAAGAATATTACGAATATTTCGGGAGTACCTTCGTGGATGCTTTCTGTATTGGTAGAAGTACTAGAGCAGTCGAAGAAAACCACAATCGACGAGGTTTGGCCAAATATAGAGGTATTTTTTCATGGTGGAATTGCCTTTACTCCTTATCGGAAGCAATACGAACAGATTATTAAAAGTCCCAATATGCATTATATGGAAACATACAATGCAAGTGAAGGATTCTTCGGAATACAAAACGATTTGAGCGATTCTTCAATGCTCTTAATGTGCGACTATGATGTGTTCTATGAGTTTATACCAATGAGTGAGTTCTATAATGAACGCCCAACTGTGGTTCCTTTAGAAGGAGTAGAGGTGGGAGTGAATTATGCAATGGTTATAACAACATCGTGTGGTCTATGGCGTTACATCATAGGTGATACTATTTCATTTACATCAATCAATCCTTATAAATTCAAAATCACTGGTAGAACAAAATCGTTTATCAATGCTTTTGGAGAGGAATTGATTATTGATAATGCAGAAAAGGGCTTGGCTTATGCTTGTAAGGCAACAAATGCAGAGGTAAAAGAATATACGGCTGCTCCTGTTTATATGGATGAAAATGCTCATTGTAGACATCAGTGGTTGATAGAATTTAGTAGATTCCCTGATGATATTTCATGTTTTACACAGCTTTTGGATAAACACTTACAAGAGATCAATAGCGATTATGAGGCGAAACGCTTTAATGATATAACCCTACAACACCTTGAAGTGGTGGTAGCACGTGAGAACTTGTTTCACGATTGGCTTAAGAGTAAAGGCAAGTTAGGTGGTCAACATAAAGTGCCTCGCTTGAGTAATGAACGTAAAATAATGGAAGAGTTATTGCAATATAATTACAATAGCGAAGTAAAAGATTAATACTTTTCTGTAATTATTTGAATAATAATATATTAAATAAATATATATTGATGGATAAGAAGAGTGATAATAGGATAACAAGGCGGTCGCTTTATGGTTTAATGGCTGTGCTTTGTTGTGTCATTTACTCATGTGCTAAGATGGGACAGCCTGACGGTGGGTGGTATGATGAAACCCCTCCACGAGTTATTAAGGCTATTCCTGAAGATAAAGGAACAAACGTAAATGAAAAAAGAATTACTATATTCTTTGATGAATTCATAAAATTAGATAACCCAAGTGAGAAAGTTGTTATCTCACCTCCACAATTAGAGGCTCCTGATATCAAGGGAGTTGGAAAGCGTATTGATATAAAATTACGTGATTCTCTAAAACAAAATACTACTTATACCATCGACTTTAGTGATGCAATATCAGACAATACCGAAGGAAATCCATTGGGAAACTATACTTATAGCTTCTCTACTGGAGATAAAATCGATACTCTTGAGGTGAGCGGTTGTGTGTTAGACGCTGAAAATTTGGAGCCAATAAAAGGTATTTTAGTTGGTTTATACTCTGATACAACCAATGTTGCGTTTACCAAGAAAGCGATGTTGCGTGTGTCGAGAACCGATAGTAGAGGTCGTTTTGTCATCAAAGGTGTTGCAAGTGGAACCTATCGTATTTATGCTTTGCAAGATGCTGATGCCAATTATTATTTCAATCAAAAAAGCGAACGCATTGCCTTTACAAGCGAACTCATAACTCCTTCGTTTCAAGGAGATATTCGTCAAGATACCATTTGGGCAGATTCGCTTCGTATAAAGAATATTATTCAAAAGCCTTATACTCGCTTTTTGCCTGATAACATTGTGCTAAAAGCCTTTACAGAGCAAAATACTGATCGTTATTTCTTAAAAAGTGAGCGTAAAGAACCAGAGGCTTTCTCATTGTTTTTCAGTTCTGGAAGTAAGGATTTACCACAAATTAGAGGCTTAAACTTTAATAGTAAAGATGCTTTCTTAATCGAAACATCTGCTAAAAGAGATTCGCTTACTTATTGGATAAAGGATACTGCCTTGGTAAATAATGATAGTTTGGAAGTGGAAATAAAGTTCTTGGCAACAGATAGTACTGGAGCTTTGAAAGAGAAGTTAGATACTTTACCGCTTGTTCCACGCCTTTCTTATGTTAAACGCTTGAAACTTCAAGAACAAGCACACGAAACTTGGAAGAAGAAACAAGAGAAGTTGAAGAAGAAAGGGGAGCCTTTCGATTCGATTACGCCTAAAGAAAAGCTTCGAATAGAAATTAACCCATCGGGTCAAATGGCTCCTGATAGGAATATTCTATTATCGTTTAAAAATCCAATAGTAAAACTTGATACATCTAAAGTGCATCTATTTGTAAAGCATGATAGTCTTTGGTATCAGGCAAAATATAGGTTGTCGCCTCAGATTATTACTCCTCCTGATTCTACTTATGCTGCTATTGCATCTCCTGCAAATCGCTTTTATGAGTTGAAAGCAGAGTGGAAGCCTGGTGCAGAGTATAGTCTTGAGTTAGATTCTATGGCTTTTGTAGACCTTTATGGATCGGTTTCAGGAAAAGAAAAACAAGGATTTAGAATCAAAGCATTAGACGAATATTCTACTATCTTATTCACTTTAAGTGGAGTAGATAATGAGAATGTTGTATTGCAGTTATTGAATAACTCTGATAAGGTGGTGAAACAAATTGAAACTAGCAAGTCTACTGCCGAGATGTTCTATGTTGAAC
Source organism: Hoylesella nanceiensis DSM 19126 = JCM 15639 (assembly GCF_000379965.1). Taxonomy (GTDB): domain Bacteria; phylum Bacteroidota; class Bacteroidia; order Bacteroidales; family Bacteroidaceae; genus Prevotella; species Prevotella nanceiensis. Next base: position 133,183 of record NZ_KB904327.1, read on the forward strand.
CAAGTACATATTATGTGAGAGCGTTTATTGATAGAAACAAAAATGGACTTTGGGATACTGGCGATTATGCACGAAATGAGCAGCCCGAAGAGGTTTATTACTATCCTGAAAAGGTAGAATGTAAGGCCAAATGGGACGTAACTGTATCTTGGAATCTGAAAGGTAAGCCACTGAATGCTCAGAAACCAGGTGAAATTACCAAACAAAAGGCTGACAATAAAAAAACAATTCGACATAGAAATCAAGAAAGAGCACGTGAAAAGGGACTAGAATATTTGCCTAATTCATTGTAGTTTTATACTTTTGCTGAGGAAAGAAAAGATGAAAAGATTTAGTTCATTTATAGCTATTGCAATATTGTTTCTTTGTGTTTATCTGCCCGCTCATGCACAATGTAGTTTTAAAAACACAGCATTTAAAAGCGGAGAGTTCCTTAGTTACAATATGTATTATAACTGGCAGTTCGTTTGGGTGAAGGCTGGAACAGCCTCAATGTCATTAGTTCAGAGCAATTATAAAGGTACTCCTGCTTATAGAGCTGCGCTATTGACAAGCGGAAACGAACGAGCTGATCGCTATTTTGTTCTTCGTGATACCATTCTTTGCTATAGTTCATTAGGCTTAGAGCCTTTATATTTTAGAAAAGGATCACGACATGACAAGCAATATACAGTAGACGAGGTGTTCTATTCGTATGCAAATAATAAGCCAACACTTAAACAGCACCGTCAAAGAAGAGATGGAGAGCATGAGTGGAAGACTACAACTTTCAATGAATGTGTATATGATATGTTGAACATTGTGTTGAGAGCACGTTCTTTTAATCCTGAAGGTTGGAAGTCGGGAAATACTATTTCATTCACAATTGCAGACGGACGACATATCCAAAAGGCTCTTCTTAGATACAATGGAAAGAAAGTTATCAAAGCAGATAACGGTAAAAAGTATCGCTGTTTAGAGCTTTCTTACTTAGAACAAGAAGAAAAGAAGAATAAAGAGATTATTCGTTTCTTTGTAACCGACGATTCAAATCACGTTCCAATACGTCTAGATATGTTCCTAAAGTTTGGAAGTGCTAAGGCATTTTTAGTGGGAATGAAAGGTATAAAGAATGCTATCGCATCAGAAGTACAATAAAAATTCAAAATAACGAAATAACAATATAAAATAAACGAACATGAAACAAACAATTCTAGTAACTGGTGGTACTGGCTTTATTGGTTCACATACAACTGTAGAACTACAACAAGCTGGTTATGATGTTGTTATTGTTGATAATCTATCTAACTCAAAAGTAGAGGTTCTCGACGGTATAGAAAAGATTACTGGTATTCGTCCTGCATTTGAAGAGATCGACTTAAAGGACTATGCTGCAGTTGAAAATATTTTTAAGAAGTATCCTAATATTGAGGGAATTATTCACTTTGCTGCAAGTAAGGCAGTGGGAGAGAGTGTTGAAAAGCCCCTTATGTATTATCGTAATAATATCGATTCGCTTATTAACTTACTTGAATTGATGCCTAAATACAATGTAAAAGGAATTATCTTCAGTTCTTCTTGTACAGTATATGGACAGCCATCAAAAGAACATTTGCCTGTAACTGAGGAAGCACCAATACAAAAAGCGATGTCTCCTTATGGCAATACAAAGCAAATAAACGAAGAGATTATATATGATTACATCCATAGTGGCGCCAATATTAAGAGTATTATTCTACGCTATTTCAATCCTATTGGAGCGCACCCATCAGCACATATCGGTGAACTTCCAAACGGAGTGCCAATGAACCTTATTCCTTTTGTAACTCAAACAGCTATCGGAATCAGAAAAGAATTGAAGGTATTTGGTAATGATTATGATACAGAAGATGGAACATGTATTAGAGATTTTATTTATGTTGTAGACCTTGCAAAGGCTCATGTTAAAGCTATGGAACGTGTGTTAGAGCAAGACAGCGATGCAATAGAATACTTCAATATCGGTACAGGTAAAGGTATTTCAGTTCTTGAAGTACTAAATACTTTTGAAGAAGTAACAGGAGTGAAAGTAAATTACAGCTTTGCACCACGTCGAGAAGGCGATATTGAGAAGGTTTGGGGTAATGTAGACCATGCTAATAAAGTGTTAGGTTGGAAGGCAGATACACCACTTAGAGAAGTATTGGCATCGGCTTGGAAGTGGCAATTAAAGCTTCGTGAAGACGGAATATCATAATATTTGGTTATAGAAAGACATCTTCTTAGAGGTAATATCACTGCTTTTAAATTGTTAAATGCTATTAAACTTATGGCAAATAATGATTTAGAGTGGTAGTATATAGTTTTTTCTATGTACCTTTGTACCCGCTGTCACGTGTTGACAGCATTAATACAAACATATTAAATAAATAAAATTAAATGGCAACAAAAATCAGATTACAGCGCGGTGGTCGTAAAAGCTATGCTTTTTACAGCATTATTATCGCCGATGCAAGAGCTCCACGTGATGGAAAATTTACTGAAAAGATTGGTACTTACAACCCTAACACCAATCCTGCAACTATCGATTTGAACTTCGAACGTGCATTATATTGGGTAGAAGCTGGTGCACAACCAACTGATACAGCACGTAACATCCTTAGCAACGAAGGTGTTTACTTAATGAAACACTTACGTGGTGGTGTTAAGAAGGGTGCTTTCGATGAAGCAACTTGTCAAGTTAAGTTCGAAGCTTGGAAGCAAAATAAGGAAAGCAACACACAAACAATTCGTGATGCAGAAGCTAAAGCTAAGAAAGAATTAGTTGCAAAGAACCTAGAAGCAGAAAAGAAAATCAATGAAGCTATCGCTAAAAAGGTAGCTGATAAGAAAACTGCTGCTGAGGCTGCAAATGTAGTTGAAGAACCTGTTGTAGAAGAAATAGCAACAGAAGAAGCAGCTGCAGAATAAGAGAAAGATAAAATTTCTTGATTAAATACGAAGACTTTAAGGATTATAATTTGATTATTTCCTTAAAGTCTTTTTTCGTTTTAGATAATATCTTTATTTTAAGTAGTTCTGAAATAAGGATCTTATTTATTTCTTTTCCCTTAAAATTTTGTTTAGTTCAGTATATATTTCTTCTTCCTTCTCATAAGGAATGATATTGAAATAGCTGTTTCCGTTAAGCATTACAGATAGGTTCGATTTTTGTTTGTCATAGAAAATATAAACAGGAATATGAAGAACTTCAGCAAAAGCAAGCTCATATCCCACGCCTAATGATGGGCAAGTACACTCTGCAATCACCAAGTCACTATTCTTCAACCAATCAGTATCTTGCTTATAAATCTTATAATCATTAGTCTTTCCTTGTGCTTTTAAGCTAATATCTGCCATTCCAATATCTTCGGTTAGAACGATATCTGTTTTGTTGATGTATGCAATAATTCTTTGATAAAGGTTTGCATCAACTCTTCCACCACTTATTGAGCCTGCAAAATAAATTCGTTTATCCATCTTGTTTTATTATAAATGATCATCACAAATATAGTATAAAGGAATGAAATAAGCACAGGTGAATCATAATACTTATGGTATCACAGTATAAGAGAATAGCTTTTACCTTCTAATCTCATTGCTTTTATCGCCTAATAGTTGTGCTTTTATATCATAATAACAATGTAAAATAATAGGGGACAGATTGTGAGTGTAAAGATACGATGATTTATTTATAATATAGGTGGAAAAGTCTTGATAGAAAGTGGGACTTAGATTCTATGAGAATTGGTAAATGCTAAGGACTTAAAGTGATGATAGGAGAGGAGGAAAAGAAAAGAGTTCTCTGCTATTTAGTTGTTGCAGAGAACTCTTTTGTAGCTTTATGTTATACGAATTAGAATTGCTTTCTTGTTCGTTTTACTTTTTTAGTGGGTAGCTTTCCACCAACTAGTAGTTCTTTTAGTTGTCTTTGCAGAATATTCTTTCGACTCACTTGGGTCACTAATGGTAATTCCCGAGAACGAAGTGATATTGATATATTCCGAATTAAGCTGCCCCATAGCGGTGTATATTCTGCTAGTTGAAGCATAATAAGGAGTAACTTGGCTCATAACATTATTGAAACGATTCTTTAAATTCGTGTCAGAGCAAAGGCGGTCTACATAACTCTTCATGTCATAAAATATCGTTCCGCTATATCCATCTAGCTTTTGTATGTGAGTAGTGTCGGTAACATTGAAAGTAAATTGTTGGTTTATCTCTTTCATAATATTAGCCATCTCTTCAGTCTTTTCGCAGTTTGTCACACCAATAGCACCGCAATTGTATTGTGGAGCCTGATAGTTTGAGTAGAAATCGTGGAAGATATTTGTAATGGTTTGGTAATTGGGGTTGAGCGAAGATAATTCTTTCCACATCTTATGATAAGGCATTCCGTATGCCATAATTTCGCTAGTGCAACCAATGAGGTATGATGTTGCATTGCGCAACTCGTATGCAGTTTCTATATTCGACATGTAACAATCGTCGAACATGATATATTGCATCTTTATACCCGTTGCTTTTATGCTGTTAGCAAGTGTGCTTATGTTAGTTTGGTATTCTGGAGTAGTTCCGCCAAAGAAACGAGTTCTCGAGCGAGTTGTTGGTTCTGCAGGAAGCCAACCCACACCATGTGAGCCAATAATCATTGAATATTTTGAAGCAGGAGCAGATCTAACAACATCTTTTAGTATTGCTGTTAATCCTTGTTCGGTTGTATATGAAGTACTGTTTTGTGGAGTATATTGTTTTAATATATTCTTTATAAATAGTCCATTGTGATACTTTAGTTCATACATTGTGCCGTATTTGGGGGCTAAAGAATCGATAAAAATCACTAAACGACTATTTTTCAATCCTCCTTCTTCAGCGATAGCACTCTTAATGTCTTCAATATTTTGAATAAAGTTGTCGTGTAAGCTGTTTGCAGTATTGGTGGCACTTGCTGTCCAGGGCATATAAACAAAAATTGTTTTGCCTTCTTTCTTCACCATTTCATCTTCTGTATTGTCGTTGCAAGCAACCAAAGATAAGGCAAGAAAGATTGCAAATATACCTTTATATGTATTTTTAATTATGTTCATAAATAAAGTTTATTAGTGTTGTTATCCGAAATACTTAGTATCAATAAACGACAGAGCATATTAAAATGCCTGTCGTTTACTGGTTTGATGAGAGTTTTATAGGTTCTTGATGTCGTTGCTATACACAGACAGCAAACATCATCTTTATTCTTATTTTTGTTTTAGTTCTGCAATAGATTGCTTAAGAGCCGCAATCTTTTCTTCAGAGTCTTTTGCTTTTTTCTGTTCTAGTTCAACTACAGCAGCAGGAGCATTAGCTACGAACTTTTCGTTAGATAGCTTCTTTTGAATGCCTGCAAGGAATCCTTCTAAATGCTTAAGTTGAGCTTCTTGTTTTGCAAGTTCAGCCTTATGGTCAACCATGTCGCCAACAGGAATAGCAAATTCGTCTGTTCCAATCATAAATAATGCACAATTAGCAGCCTTCTCTTGAACTTCAACAATATTGTTGAGGTTAGCCATTTTCTTAATAACAGAATTGTAGTTAGCATATCTGTTTTGAGAAATGGTGTGTAACTCTAGCTCTACTTTAGGAGAGATGTTCTTTTGATTACGTACCGCTCTAATGTTGGTTACAATGAGTTTAACGTTTTCAATCTCGTCAATTAGATGGCTATCTTCTGTAGAGAATGCGTCAAGAGTAAGCTTTTCGCACATAATTGATTGTCCTTCTTCTCTTGTGTAGATGTGCTGCCATAGCTCTTCTGTAATGAAAGGCATAAATGGATGTAACATCTTTAGAAGTGTTTCGAAGAACTGTAGGGTTGCTTCAAAAGTCTTCTTGTCGATAGGAGAGCCGTAACTTGGCTTAATCATTTCAAGGTACCAGCTTGAGAACTCGTCCCAGAATAGTTTATAAACAACCATTAAGGCTTCAGATATTCTATATTTAGAGAAGAGATCGTTAAGCTCTTGGTTTGCTTGACGAAGCTTAGCCTCGAACCATTTCACTGCAATTGCATTGGTTGCAGGTTGTTCTTCTTTAGAAGTAGACCAGCCTTTGATGAGTCGGAACGCATTCCATATCTTGTTATTGAAATTTCTTCCTTGTTCACAAAGAGTCTCATCGAAAAGAATATCGTTACCAGCTGGAGCAGATAACATCATTCCCATGCGCACACCATCAGCACCATATTGTTCAATAAGATCAAGAGGATCGGGTGAGTTGCCAAGACTCTTACTCATCTTTCTACCCAACTTGTCTCGAACAATACCTGTAAAGTAAACGCTCTTAAATGGCATTTCGTGCTTATATTCATATCCAGCCATGATCATTCTGGCAACCCAGAAGAAGATAATGTCTGGTCCTGTAACAAGAACACTTGTTGGATAATAGTATTTTATTTCTGCATTATCAGGGTCGTTGATACCATTAAATACTGAAATAGGCCATAACCAAGATGAGAACCAGGTATCAAGGCAGTCTTCGTCTTGTGAAAGTTGACTTTCAGTTAATGTGGTGTTGTATTTGCTTTCTATTTGTTTTAGTGCATCTTCAACAGACTCTGCTACAACAAATTGACGCTTTCCTTTTATCTCAAAGTAGTAAGCTGGTATGCGATGTCCCCACCAAAGCTGACGAGAGATACACCAGTCTTTGATGTTTTCGAGCCAATGGCGGTAAGTGTTCTTATATTTCTGTGGATAAAACTGAATGTCATCGTCCATAACAGGGGGCAATGCCATGTCTGCAAAGTGCTGCATTGAAAGGAACCATTGTGTAGATAATTTTGGTTCAATGGGCACATTTGTTCTTTCAGAGCAACCAACCTTATTAGTATAGTCCTCAATTTTCTCCATTAAACCCGCATCTGTTAGGTCTTGAGCGATTTGCTTTCTAACGTCCATTCTATCTTGTCCAACGTACATTCCTGCAGCTTTAGAGATGGTTCCGTTGTCATTAAAGATATCAATGGTATCGAGATGGTGTTTAATGCCTAAGTTATAGTCATTAATATCGTGTGCAGGTGTAACCTTCAAGCAACCTGTTCCGAATTCAATATCAACATAATCGTCTTCAATTACAGGTATTTCACGATTTACAAGAGGCACAATTACATGCTTACCTTTAAGCCATGTGTTCTTAGGGTCATTAGGATTGATACACATTGCGGTGTCACCCATAATTGTTTCAGGGCGAGTTGTAGCCACAATTGCATATTTACCAGGTTCTTCAACAACCATATATTTAAGGTAATATAGTTTAGATTTCTCTTCTTTGTATATCACCTCTTCGTCGCTTAGTGCAGTTTGTGCCTTTGGATCCCAATTCACCATGCGCACACCACGATAGATTAGACCTTTATTATACAAGTCACAGAAAACCTTAATGACACTCTTTGAGCGTTCATCATCCATGGTAAAGGCTGTTCTATCCCAATCACAACTTGCGCCAAGTTTACGCAATTGTTTTAGAATAATGCCTCCGTGCTCTTTAGTCCAATCCCAAGCGTGACCCAAGAACTCGTCTCTTGTGATGTCAGTCTTCTTTATTCCTTGTTGAGCAAGTCTGTTTACGACTTTAGCTTCAGTAGCAATAGAGGCGTGGTCTGTACCTGGAACCCAGCAAGCATTCTTGCCTTCCATTCTCGCTCTACGCACAAGAATGTCTTGAATAGTGTTGTTAAGCATATGACCCATATGCAAAACACCAGTAACATTGGGTGGAGGTATAACAACAGTGTAAGGTTCTCTGCTGTCAGGTTTACTTGAGAAAAGCTTATTATCAAGCCAATATTGATACCATTTCGATTCAACTTCTTTCGAATCGTATTTACTTGCTAATTCCATATATGTTGTTCTATGATTTCGTTCTAATATAAAAAACATTGCAAAATTACTATTTTTAAGTGGAAAATGATTACTTTTGTCTAAAATAATACTATAAGTATGCATACAAGAGAGGAAAAACTAGAAGCTTTTGGACGTTTGTTAGATGTTTTAGATGAACTTAGAGAGAAGTGTCCATGGGATAAAAAGCAGACAAATAGTACGTTACGCACCAATACAATCGAGGAAGTATACGAGCTATGTGATGCACTTTTGAACGACGATTCTCCTAACATCTGCAAAGAATTAGGCGATGTTTTACTGCATGTTTTATTCTATTCTGTTATTGCCAACGAAAAGAAACAATTTGATATTGCTGACGTTTGTAATAAAGAAGTAGAGAAATTAAAATTCCGTCATCCTCATATTTATGGAGAACCAGATCCTTCTAAGAGTGTAGAAAGTATTCTTCAAGCATGGGAACAGATAAAATTGAAAGAAAAAGATGGCAATAAAACTGTCTTATCTGGTGTCCCTTCTTCTCTTCCAAGTTTAATAAAAGCTTATAGAATACAAGACAAAGCAAGAAATGTAGGCTTTGATTGGGAGCAAAAAGAAGATGCTTGGGATAAGGTTTATGAAGAGTTAGAGGAGCTAAAGCTTGAGTTAAGCAAAGAAGATAAAGAGAAATCTACAAGCGAATTTGGTGACTTTTTCTTTAGTATGATTAATGTTGCAAGGCTGTATGGTATCAATCCAGATGATGCTTTAGAGCAAAGTAATCGCAAGTTTATACGCCGTTTTAATTATATTGAGCAAAATGCCAAAGTGAAAGGAGTTGCTTTAAAAGATATGACTCTATCTGATATGGATGCACTTTGGAATGAAGCGAAATTTAAAGAGAGAAATGGTGAATTAAAATAACAAGACATTATATAATTAATAGACATGAAACAGTTGAAGTTTATACCCCTAGTTGGAATCTTACTATTTTCGTTTTTTGCAGTATTTTCTTGCAAAGAAAAGGCTAAAAACTTGTCTTTAAACGAAACAGACTCAATCGATAATGGTCTAGAAGCCGATTCAACACTCTACGGAATATGTGGAGAAGGAACAGGAATGCATAACTTGCAGCTTATAACCGACTCGGGAGACTCTATCGACTGTATGTTGATGGACGATTGTGAGCAAGCTAATATAGGCTTAAGAGGCGGATTGTTAGTTGGTGACAGAATGGCCGTTATCGGTCGAAATGTAGACGGAGAGTTTCAAGCTACAGAGGTATTGAACCTAACAACGTTGTTAGGACGATGGAATAGCATAGACAAAGACTTTGAAATAGAAGAGGGAGGAGCTATTCAAACCTATCAACCTGTAGAAAAGAATGATTGGAAAGTTTGGAAAATATTTAACGGAAAGCTTCTTTTAGGACGTGATTCTTTCCAAGTAAATACACTTGGTCCCGATTCACTTGTCTTGGAAAATAAGGATGGAATCTTTGTATATAAACGCAAAGAGAATAAAAAACGATAATTAGTTTGGAAACATTTAATGTCCATATCTTAGGCTGTGGAAGTGCATTACCAACGCTTCTACATAGTGCTTCTTGTCAAGTTGTAGAGATAAGAGGAAAGTTTTTTATGGTTGATTGTGGCGAATGTGCTCAAATACAACTCAGAAAATCGCATGTCAATTTTATGAAAATTGGCGCCATTCTCATTTCTCATTTGCATGGAGACCATTGCTTTGGACTTATAGGATTAATCTCAACATTCGGTATGTTGGGACGAACAGCACCTTTATATATATACGCTCCCAAAGAGTATGAAAACCTTTTTAAAGCCCAAATGAATTTCTTTTGCAAAGGATTAACCTTTGACGTGGTCTTTAATGGGGTAGATACAACAGCAAATGCCGTGATATATGATGATAGAAGTCTTACAATTGAGTCGATACCTTTAGATCATCGAATCAGTTGTTGTGGTTTTCTTTTTAAAGAAAAGCAGACCATGGCACATATAAAACGAGATATGATAGATTTTTATAACATTCCTCATTATAAGATAAATGCTATCAAACAGGGAGAAGATTGGGTTACTGAAGATGGAGAAGTAGTTCCAAATGCTCGCTTAACCTTTCCTGCTGATCCTGCAAGGTCGTATGCTTACTGCAGTGATACAAAGTATTTACCCGAATTGCACAAGATGATTAAGGATGTAACTTTGCTTTATCACGAAAGTACTTATGCCAATGAGCATGCCGATTATGGAGAAAAATATTTCCATAGTACAGCAGAACAGGCTGCAATGGTGGCAAGAGATGCTAATGCCAAACAGCTTCTTTTAGGTCATTATAGCTCACGTTATACCAACGAAACAATCCTTTTAGATGAGGCAAAGAAAGTGTTTCCCAACTCAATCTTGTCTAATGAGGGTATGATTGTAAGTATTAAATAATTTAAAAATTTTACGATAAAGTAAAGTTCTATTTCTAATTATTGAAGAAATAATGTACTTTTGTGAAAAGTATGATAAGGCTTTGAGAAATATAATTATTTCTATTGTGCTTATTGTCGATGTAAATTAGAATATAAATAGCAACTTAAAAATTCTAGAGATATGATGAAAAAGATATGCTTATTATTGTTTTTAGTTCTCGGGGCCATGCCAATGACTTCTAGAGCAGCTATATCTTTTAATGTAGAGTCTCTCGAACAAGATAACACTGCACCATCTATTGCAATGGTAGAGAATACATTGCATGTTGTAGGAGCAAACGGACAGACGCTTCAAATATATAATGTTGCAGGTCTATGTGTAATGAATTTTAGGGTAGAAGGAATGGATAAACGTTTTGATTTACCACTTCCTAAAGGCGTTTACATCGTTAAAATCGGAAAATTTGTTCGTAAAATATCTGTAAGATAGATATCCCTTTTCTAGCGTTGAAATCATTAGTACATTTTTTTTTGTGTGTTTATGTTGCTGTTGCTCTTGTTGGTTGTAACAGTAATACTCAAGATAAGGTTCTTTTAAGTATTGAGAATGACTTTAAAGAACTATCTTCTTCTAAATATAAGATCAGTAAATTACGAGTTAAAAGCTCAATTAAAGAATTGGCAAATGCCGATAGAGATACACTTGCTGCCGATTATTTAACCCGTAAGTATTATAAAAATAACAACGAATATCTTTGGATTTCCAAAGAAGGAATAACCCCATCTTCAGCTTTACTCATCGATTCTTTAGAAGCATTAGCATCTATTGGCTTCTCACCTCGTAAGTTTATTAGTAAAGAAATTAAGAAAGATATCGAGAAAATTCAGACTCTTTCGATAGAAGAAGGAGAGAGTATCAGTAAGATTTTAGCTCGAATTGAATATCGTTTAACAAAGGCTCTCTTTAGATATGCTATTGGAGAGCGATTTGGTTACGTTACTCCAAGCTACATCTTGAATCGACTTGATACTGCAGAAACAAAGAATGGAGCAAGGCGTTATCAACGACTTTATGACATACATACCGAAACTGTTGATACAAACTTTGTGCACCAACTTGTTTCTTCTGTTGCAAGCGATTCGCTACAACAATTCTTACATCATCTAAAAAGCGAGCGTCCACTTTATAGAAACTTTCAATCTCTTTTGAAAAATGCTTCTGCAAAAAGTTCAAAAATGAAGGTTTTAGTAAATATGGAACGCAGTAGATGGCGACAAAATGATTTTCCAGAATTGCATAAGAAATATGTATTGGTAAATGTTCCTTCATTTTATTTGAAGGCAGTTGACGAAGATAGCATTCTTACAATGCGTGTTGCGTGTGGAGCTTTGTCAACAAAAACACCGCTATTAAATAGTTCAATAGAGCGAATGGACGTTAATCCGCAATGGGTTATGCCACTAAGTATCGTTAAGAAGCAGGTTATTTCTCAATTAGGAAATAGATATTATTTCGATTCGCATCGCTATTTTATTCGCAGTGCAACAACGGGAAAAGAGATAGATGTTGCACAAGTAACTCCAGAAATGCTGTTAAGTGGAGCCTATAAGGTGGTGCAACGAGGTGGTAAAGGAAATGCATTGGGTCGTATTGTATTTCGATTCCCCAATAATTTCTCAGTTTATCTTCATGATACATCATCGAGAGAGGCTTTTAGTAGATTTGATAGAGATGTGTCGCATGGCTGTATTCGTGTAGAAAAGCCTTTAGAATTGGCGATATTCCTTTTGCAAGATAAAGAAGAAACACTGATTGATAAGCTAAGATATTCAACAACTGTTGATATTCAAATGCAATCAACAGGCAACGAGAAAGACAACTCTGCGACCAAGATAGACAGAAAACGACTCATCAACTCAAAGTCGTTAAAGCCTTCTGTTCCTTTATTTATAACCTATTACACACTTTATCCAGATGAAAATGGAGTGATGCAAGATTATCCTGACGTATACGGTTATGATAAAGCAATTGCTAGTTATCTTTTAAACTATATCGACTAAGGTTGTAATTGCATTCTTTTTGCTATATAAAAGCAATGTTTTTGCAAGGTAAGAGTAGTGCTTTTACCACTTAATTGTAATGCTTTTGCAATCAATATGTAAAGAACAATAAAAACGAGGAGATAGTTCTCAAATATTATTAGGATTTCAATTATGCAACGATATTTTATTTCTTTCGCTTACGATGGCACCAATTATCATGGTTGGCAGATACAACCTAATGGCAATACTGTGCAAGAAGAACTACAAAAAGCACTTTCCTTGATCTTGCGTTGTGATATAAATGTGGTGGGAGCAGGGCGTACAGACACTGGTGTTCATGCACGTTCGATGATAGCTCACTTTGATATTTCTACCGAATTTGCCTTTGATGCAGAAATGTTAAGCGGTAAACTAAATCGTTTATTGCCCCCTGATATCGTTGTATTTTCAATCAACCCCGTTGCAGAAGACATGCACGCACGCTTTAGTGCAACGTGGAGAACCTATCATTATTATGTACATAAAGGCAAAGACCCATTTGTAAGAAACTATTCTTATAGCTATTATCGAGATTTAGACTTTGCTTTAATGAACGAAGCGGCAAGTTATCTCCTTGAAATAGAAGACTTTGAAGCTTTTTGTAAGAGTCATTCTGATGCTAAAACAACATTGTGTAATGTTACAGAAGCACAGTGGATTCAAGATGATGCGACTCATTGGCACTTTGTAATTAAGGCCAATCGTTTCTTAAGAAATATGGTTCGAGCAGTTGTTGGTACCTTGGTTGAAGTGGGACAACATAAGATTACGGTCGAAGAATTTAAGAATATTGTTGATCAAAGAAAACGAGCTGGGGTAGGAGAGAGTATGCCTGCTCATGCATTATTTTTAGAAAAGGTAGAATATTAATATGTGGTTATTAGGTGCATTCATATCTGCTGCATTCTTAGGAGTGTATGATGTGTTTAAAAAGAAGGCATTAAGCGATAATGCTGTTATTCCTGTTCTGTTGTTAAACACTATCTTCTCTTCGCTTATTTTTATTCCTTTCATTCTGCTTTCTGCCTTTACCAACGTGTTAGACGATAGTCTTTTCTACGTTCCCACTATTGGCTTTGAGCAACATAAGTATGTTTTTCTTAAAAGTATCATCGTTCTTTCGTCTTGGGTGTTTGGCTATTTCTCTATGAAACACCTGCCCCTTACTATAGTTGGACCTATTAATGCCACACGACCAGTGTTGGTTTTGCTTGGAGCAATATTTGTTTATGGAGAGCATTTGAATCTTTATCAATGGATAGGAGTGAGCTTAGCCATCTGTTCTTTTATCTTTTTAAGTAGAACAGGACATAAAGAAGGAATCAATTTTAAGCATGACAAATGGATATATTTCCTTGTTTTAGCTGCTATATTGGGAGCTATTAGTGGATTATACGATAAGTATCTCATGGCACCAGTTAGCTCAGGAGGATTGGGTTTCGATAAAATGGTGGTGCAAAGTTGGTTCAATATTTACCAAATGATGTGGATGTCGTTGGTGTTTTTATTTCTTTGGTATCCTTTTAGGCACAAGGTTGCACCCTTTAAGTGGAACTATTATATAATAGGAATAAGCATCTTTCTTTGTCTTGCCGACTTTGTTTATTTCTATTCGTTAAGTCTTGAGGGTGCAATGATATCGATAATGTCGATGGTTCGTAGAGGAAGTGTTATCGTAAGTTTTGCCTTTGGTGCGTTTATTCTACGAGAAAAGAATCTAAAAGGAAAACTCTTCGACTTACTATTTATCATCATCGGAATGATATTTTTGTATCTTGGAACGAAATAAGACATACACTTTCATTTTATAAATAACTTGCTTTATGTTTATAAACATATTGTATATTTTGTATGTGACAAATTATTTTTGTAATTTTGCCTATAGATTGAATTTCATTTAACAAACAATATAATTATGCTTACATTAAAACTCATCACAGAGGAGACTGAACGCGTAATAAAAGGCTTAGAGAAAAAGCACTTTGAAAGTGCTCGTGAAGCCATAGAAAACGTTATCGGTATAGATAAAAAGAGAAAAGAAGCTCAACAAAAGCTTGATAAGAATAAACAAGAAGCAAATACTATATCGAAGCAAGTGGGCCTTCTTATGAAAGAAGGAAAGAAAGAAGAAGCAGAAGAAATAAAGTCTAAAGTTGCTAGTCTTAAAGTTCTTGACAAGCAATTGCAAGAAGAAATGGAATCTGCCGAAAACGAATTGACAGAGCTTTTATGCTCTATTCCAAACATTGCAAATGAAGATGTACCCGAAGGATGTGATGCTTCAGACAATGTTGTTGTTGTAGAAGGCGGAGAAAAACCTAACCTTCCTGAAGATGCATTATGTCATTGGGATCTTGCAAAGAAATATAATTTAATTGATTTTGACCTTGGAGTAAAGGTAACTGGTGCAGGTTTTCCTTTCTATATTGGTAAGATGGCACGCCTACAACGTGCTCTTGAGGCTTTCTTTCTTGAAGAAGCACGAAAGAGTGGTTATCTAGAAGTGCAACCACCATACGTAGTTAATCAAGCAAGTGGATACGGAACAGGTCAGTTGCCCGATAAAGAAGGTCAAATGTATCATGCTCAATTAGATAATTTATATCTTATTCCAACAGCTGAAGTACCTGTAACTAATATCTTTAGAGATGTTATTCTAGACGAAAAGGATTTACCTATTAAGCGTTGTGCTTATTCTGCTTGCTTTAGAAGAGAGGCTGGTTCGTATGGAAAAGATGTACGTGGACTAAACCGTTTACATCAATTTGATAAGGTAGAGATTGTTCGTATTGACAAACCAGAACACTCTTATGATTCATTAAAAGAAATGTTGGCTCACGTTGAAGGACTATGTAAGAAGCTAGAGCTGCCTTACCGCATCTTAAAACTATGTGGTGGAGATATGAGTTTCACTTCTGCTATCTGCTTCGACTTTGAAGTTTGGAGTGCAGCACAACAACGTTGGCTTGAAGTTTCATCAGTATCTAATTTTGAAAGCTATCAGGCTAATCGCTTAAAGTGTCGCTATCGTCATGCTGAAGATAAGAAGATCGAACTTTGCCACACTCTAAATGGTTCTGCACTTGCACTTCCTCGTATTGTTGCAGCAATCTTAGAGAACAACCAAACATCTGAAGGTATCAGAGTTCCAAAGGTTCTTGTGCCTTATTGTGGATTTGAAATGATTGATGATAATAACTTCTAAAGAGTTTAGAAACTAGATAAAAGAGAGTAGATGTTCTATTGAATATCTACTCTTTTTGTTTATATGTGCTAGTGAAGGAGGTGCTTTAGATAATAAAACCATAATGTTTTATTTTTAATACTATTCTTTCTCATTCCTAATAATGTAGAAATATTCGATAATGGCATCTCTATTATGACTTCACAACATTGGTATCATTCCTCATGATACGTCTCTTCTGTTTAGATACGGGCTGAAATAAAGTGGGAGAGAATGGCAAAAAAATATCCGTTATCCCTTTTTTGAGATAACGGATATATTATATTCTGCTTTAAATAGCGATAAGTTCTATTTCGGTTCTACTCATATTGTTGTGTTTGAAATGATGAGTAGTGCTGTAAACATCATTATTTTATACCTCTCTTGTTAAGAGCATTGGTATATTTTGCGGCATTTTGAAGATGCTCTTCGTATGTTTCTGCAAAGTTATGAGTTCCACTAAAGTCCTCTTTTGCGCACATATAAATATAGTTATGATGTACAAGATTAAGTACTGCATCGATACCTTCAATCGAAGGAATACGTATTGGACCTGGAGGAAGTCCTGTATTTCTATAAGTATTGTAAGGACTTTCAATTGCAAGGTGATTGTTATAAATTCGCTTTAACTCGAATTTCTTCCATGCAAACTTAATAGTTGGGTCAGCTTGTAGAGGCATTCCGTTAGGATATTGCGCAGTGCGCATAGTTAAACGCTTATAGTACATTCCTGCAACCATAGGCTTTTCTTTTGTATTTGCAGTTTCTTCCTCAACAATACTTGCAAGAATGATCACTTCATTAGGAGTGAGATTTAGTTTCTTTGCCTTTTGTTTTCTGGTCTCATTCCAAAATGTTTTACTTTCAGAATCCATTCTTTCTAAGAACTTTTCAGCCGAAACATTCCAGTAAACATCGTATGTGTTAGGGATGAAAATACAAGCGATGGTTGTTGTGTCGTATCCAAATTTACGGCATAATGCCTCATTCTTTAGAGCATTGATAATCTCTGTGCTATCTATCATCAAATGTTTAGAAAGTTCAGCAGAAAGCTTTTCTACTGTTCTAACAGATGGAATAACAAGAGAAACAGGTGATTGTTGACCATTTTTGATGTCTCTAAAGATTTTAAAAATCATGCTACTAGGTTTGATTTGGTAGCGTCCTGTTCGAATGTTTTTATCGTACGATGAGTGTCTGATAAGAGTTTTAAGACCTGCCATACCATGTTCTGTAGCTATTGGCTTAAGCTTTTGGTAAACAGAGTCTACGTTATCATCCTTGTCAATATAAACATATTCTACTTTATCTTTTGCACTAAAGGCAGAGAAAAAGTAATAATATGTAAGTCCAATAAGTACCAATGCGCATGCAATAGCAGCCCATCTAAATTTTTTACTCTTTTTGTTTTCCATTTTTATGTAAAATAAATTGCTGCAAAGGTAACAAAAAGATTAGAAATAAAGGTTTGATTTTATGTTTTTTACTACCTTTGCATCGTTTTCAGAAGAATACAATTTAATAACGAATATATGAAATACGATACTTATATTTTTGACCTTGATGGAACTCTTTTGAGCACATTAGAGGATTTAAAGAATAGTTGTAACTTTGCCTTATCATCATTTGGGTTTCCTGAAAGGACGTTAGAAGAGGTGCGACAATTTGTTGGAAATGGTGTTGAATTATTGATGAAACGTGCAGTTCCTAATAATACTGATAACGAATTGTTTACAAAAGTGTTTGAAACTTTTAAGGAACACTATCTTATTCACAATTTAGATACTACAAAGCCTTATGATGGTATCCTTGAAATGCTCGATGAATTGAATCGTGCAGGTAAGAATATAGCGGTGGTAAGTAATAAGTTTTATGAAGCAACTGTTGAGCTTTGCCGTCATTTCTTTGGTGATAGAGTGAGGGTTACAATAGGCGAACGTGCTGATATTAGAAAGAAACCTGCTCCTGATACGGTTGATGAAGCATTTAAGCTACTTGGGGTTTCACGAGAGAATGCAGTATATATAGGTGATAGTGATGTTGATTTAGCAACCGCAAGAAACTCTAATTTGCCTTGTATCTCTGTTCTTTGGGGATTTAGAGATAAAGATTTTTTGATTGAACATGGTGGAAATACATTTGTAACAGAACCATCTCAAATTCTTGATATTTGATAAATTGCCAACGATATGAATTATTTAGATATTACATTTAAATTGGTGTTAGGTTTACTTGCATTAATAACTGTCATCAATTTAACCGGTAAAGGCAACCTAGCTCCAACCACAGCGATGGAACAAATACAGAATTATGTATTGGGTGGAATCATCGGTGGTGTGATATATAGTAAGGATTTGCATGTTTTTCAATTTGGAATTGTATTAACAATATGGTTTTTATTAGTGTTTGGTTTACGACGCTTTAAATCGAAAAACCATTTTCTACAACGCATATTAGATGGTACTCCACGAGTATTAATTGTGAATGGAAATGTAGATGTTGCTGCATGTAACGCAGCAAAGATTACTGCTCAAGAGCTAACTTTTAAGCTAAGAATGCATAATGTATTTAATATTACACATGTAAAGCGAGCTGTGTTAGAGCAAAATGGGCAGTTGTTGGTGGTGCTTTCGGGTGAAGAAAATCCACGATACCCACTTATTACCGATGGAACTATTCAGAAAAACATTCTTGCTGCCATTGATAAAGATGAGGATTGGCTAATGGAAAAATTGACAGAACAAGGTTATTCAAGTTCTTCGGAGATATTCCTTGCAGATTATTTAAGTGGAAATGTGGTGATAACTCCTTATCGTTCAGCAGAGAAAGGATAAGCATCTTAGATGATTTTTGAAAGCGAATGTCGGATTATAGACAATAGAAATAGAGTGGTTTAAATGAAAAACCATTCTATTTTTGTTTTATCTCAACGAAAATGCATTATAATATGTAATGAGTTTGTTATTTTTTCGATATACTAAAAGGATTTTATTATCTTTGCATATCTAGTAAAGTCTTTCTAAAAGGAATTGCAAGAACAATAGAGAAATGCTTGTAATGACTTGTAAGATCAGCCTAGAAAAAGAAGGAAGAAAATAAATATCTCAACATTTAAATGCTATTAAAATAGAGTATGCTTATAAATTATAAAGGAATAAATATATATCAAGACGATAAGTTGGTTCTTGGTAATGTAGACTTTCATATAGAACAGAGCGAATTTGTTTATCTTATAGGTAAGGTTGGCTCTGGAAAAAGTTCATTATTAAAGACTATTTATTGTGAACTAGATATCGATTCTGATGATGAAGAGGCGGTTGCTGATGTCTTAGGACGTGATTTAAAGAAGATAAAAAGAAAAGAAATAGCAGGTTTAAGAAGAGACTTTGGTATTATTTTCCAAGACTTTCAATTACTTCACGACTTGACTGTTTATCGTAATTTGCACTTTGTTTTAAAAGCAACAGGCTGGAAAAACAAGAAAGAAATAGACGAACGCATTGATGAAGTGTTGACTGATGTGGGCTTGTTAGATAAGAAAAACAAGATGCCTCATGAGCTTTCTGGAGGTGAACAACAACGTATTGCTATTGCAAGAGCATTGCTTAATAAACCTAAAGTGATTATTGCAGACGAGCCAACAGGTAACCTTGACACAGGCACTGCATTGGATATTGTGGCTCTGTTGAAAGAGATTACAAAGAAAGGAACGGCAGTCATCATGTCAACTCACAACATGTTGATCCTTCAAAAATACCCAGGTATCGTGTATCGATGCGAAGATGGAGTACTAGCAGATGTAACTTCTGAATATACAAAAGAAGGAACTAAGGAAGAATAATTCGATTTATAGGTAGATATTAAAACGTATTTAGAATGAAGGTAATGAAGTTTGGTGGTACCTCTGTTGGTTCACCAGAACGTATAAGAGAAGTTTGTAGCATTATAACAGCAAGTGGTGAACCCACATTTGTTGTTCTTTCTGCAATGTCTGGCACTACTAATTCATTGGTAGAGATTGCCGATTATCTTTATAAAAAGAACCCAGAAGGGGCGAATGAGGTAATTAATCATCTTGAAAAGAAATATGATAAGGTTGTAGATGAATTATATTCAACCGATAAGACAAAAAGAGATATAAAAGAATTTTTAGGTAAAGAGTTCGTATTCCTTCGTTCTTTTACAAAAGAATTATTTACAAGTTTCGAAGAAAAGACTATTGTTGCTCAAGGAGAAATAATGAGTACCACAATGGTTGAGGCCTATTTGCAAGAGCAAGGAATTAAAGCTATATTGCTACCTGCCCTTGATTTCATGAGAACAGACAAGAACTCAGAACCTAATCTACATGAGATTACTGGCTTGTTGTCTAAGATCATGGAAGAAAATACAGGTTATCAGATATATCTAACACAAGGATTTATTTGCCGAAATGCTTATGGTGAGATTGATAATCTTCAACGTGGAGGATCGGATTACACTGCATCTTTAATTGGAGCAGCTATTAACTCAGAGGAAGTTCAGATATGGACAGACATCGACGGCTTGCATAATAACGACCCACGAGTAGTTGAAAAGACTGAAGCTGTTCGTCAATTACATTTTGAAGAAGCTGCAGAATTAGCTTATTTTGGTGCTAAAATCTTGCATCCAACATGTATTCAGCCTGCTAAATACGCTAATATTCCTGTTCGATTGAAATATACAATGGACCCAGATGCAGAGGGAACAATTATCAATGGTATAAAGACACAGGGAAAAATAAAGGCTATTGCAGCGAAAGATAACATCACAGCCATCAAGATTAAATCGAGTAGAATGCTCTTTTCTGCAGGCTTTTTGCGCAAAGTATTTGAGATATTCGAAAGCTATCACACTCCAATCGATATGATTGCAACAAGCGAAGTGAGTGTATCTATGAGCATAGAAGACAAATCTCACTTAGCAGATATCTTGTCAGAGCTAAAGAAATACGGTACAGTTACTACCGAAAGCGAGATGAGTATTGTTTGTGTTGTTGGTGACTTAGATTGGAACAATACAGGATTTGTGGCAAAAGTTACTGCGGCTTTGAAAGATATTCCTGTGAGAATGATATCTTATGGAGGATCAAACTATAATGTTTCATTCCTCATTAAGCAAAGTGATAAGAAAGAAGCATTGCAAAGTTTGAGTACAGCTCTATTTTATTCATAATACAAAAACATATAATTAGTTTCGTCTTCTCTTTATTGATATTAGATGATGGATGTAACACAGTTAGTAGATATCGATATTTTTACACTTGTTTTGTGTGGCGTTATTTTAGTAATAACGTTGATATCGATTTTTCTTAATCCTCTATTTAGGCTTAAAACGAAAGCCTTTTCCTCTGAAGAAAAACAAGAGTCAGAGAGCGAAGAGATAGACAATCCTATTTCAATTGTATTGCCTATTCGTGAGAATAATACAGAGTTAAGAGCTTTAATCCCAGCAATACTATCACAAGAATATACTTCTGAATTTCAATTAATTATCGTAATTGATAAAGGTGATCATGAAACAAAGGATATTCTTGAACAATATGAAAATGATAAGCGTCTTTATGTCACTTTTGTTCCTACTACATCACGTTATATGAGTAGACAAAAGATGGCTATAACGCTTGGAGTTAAGGCTGCAAAATATCAGCATGTCTTGCTTATTGGTGCTAATACTCTAATAGAAAAGAATAGTTGGCTTCAGGCAATAGGGTATAGCTTTAAAAAAGACAGCAATCTTTTTGTAGTGCCAGGAACCTACGAAGAGTCTACAAATTCATTCTATCAGTTTGCTCATCTTCATACTCTTTCTTATTTGTTGAATGGTTATTTGAAAGGACGCTTCGACAGAATCAATAGCAATATTGTTGGATTTAAGAAAGATGAGTTTATTGAACAAGATGGTTTTAGAGGGGGACTAGAGCATGTAAGAGGTGAATATGAGTTCATTGTAAATAAGTATAGCCAGCAAGGTGACTGCGTTCTTCAGTTTAATTGTGATGAGTGGACTTGTGAAAAGGCGCCTTCTAAGGCAGACTGGATGGATAAAGAGCTGACTTATATGCATACGAAAAGGTATTTAAAGCAATCTCGTAAATATAAATTTGTTTACTTCTTAGATACCTTCTTTTACCATTTTAACTATGTTCTTCAACTCTTATTAGGCGCTTGGAGCATTTATTCTCAAAATTGGTTCTTACTCATTTGCGTTGCATTTTGTTGGCTCTTGACTTTTATCGTGAGAGGAATAATTGCGAAACGAGCAATGAATTTCTTTAGAGTAGATATTCCTTTTATACTGTTAGGCTGGTTAGAATTACGAAATCAATATCACAAATTGTGGTACACCATCAAGTATAAACGTTCTGATAAGACTGAATTTACGAGTCATAAAATATGAGAATTCACCTTTATGCATCTGCACTTTTAGAGAAAGATGATTATAAAAGTAAATTTATAAACATTCTTCAGCACTATCTTTCTTTATCTCCTGATGTTGTTTTAACAGCAGAGAATCCAGATATTGTGCATGTTTTTGATGGTAAAGATAAGCGTAATATAACTTATTCTGCCAAGCTTTATAATATGGAAATACCCGTATTATTATCGCCTTTAAATTCCTTTTTGCCATGGAATAACCATCGTAAAAAGGCGAAGAAAGGTGTATTGAAGCCTAAAAAGTATCCTATTGTAAAGTTTGTTACAGCCTTTCATGCGTCAGGACAATTAGAATATAACCAGTTAACAACTCTTGCAGATGGAAAGAATACTCGATTAATTGAAAATTCTGTTATTACAAACAGTATCACCGACGAGCTTATGGCTCAGCAATTTGTTGAGTATTATAAAGAAATATTGGTTATTCACGACCAATTCATAAAAGAGAAGATCAACCAAAAGGTAAGTAAACTTATCACATCAGACGTAGATGTAAATGGAAGCATGAAGAAGTTATGTTCTATGTTTTTATATATAGAATATCTTTATCGCCGACACAATATTCCATTTAGTATTCTTCAAGAACTTTCTACCATAATGTTCGAGGCAGAATACAATGAAGATAAGTTTGCAGAATATTTAGAAACACTGAAGATAACGAACTTTGTTGCGTCGTTAGAATCTGTCCTTTTTTCTCGTTCTTTATTGACAGAAGGATTTATGCCCATTGCTTTTAAAGAGGGAAAGCTGGCAGATAAAATAGAAAATTTAATAACAAACTACAGTAAATAGAAACGTTATGAAATATAAGAATATAGTAAAGAACTTGAGATACTTAGAACTTTTATCTCATTCTTTCCCCACAATAGCCGAAGCAAGTACCGAAATCATTAACTTGCAGGCAATATTAAACCTTCCAAAGGGTACAGAACACTTCCTTGCAGACATTCATGGAGAGCACGAAGCGTTTCAACATATATTGAAAAATGCCTCAGGAAATATTAAAAGAAAGGTGAATGAACTTTTCGGAAACACCCTTAGAGATAGCGAAAAGAAAGATCTTTGCACGCTTATTTATTACCCTGAAGAGAAATTAGAGTTAGTAAAGCTTGAAGAAAAGGACCTTAAAGACTGGTATCATATCACTCTTCACCGTCTAGTTGCTGTGTGTAGAGAGGTCTCGAGCAAGTATACACGCTCTAAAGTGCGCAAGTCGTTACCCAAAGACTTTAGCTATATCATTCAAGAGTTGTTGCATGAACGCACAGAAGATGCCGATAAAGCAGCTTATGTCAATGTAATTATCGATACAATCATTACAACAGGTAGAGCAGATGACTTTATTGTGGCTTTGGCTAATGTCATTCAGCGATTGATTATCGACCAATTGCACTTGTTAGGTGATATCTATGATAGAGGACCTGGAGCACATATTATTATGGACACCCTTGTAAATTATCACCGATGGGATATTCAATGGGGGAATCATGATATGTTATGGATGGGTGCTTGTGCAGGAAATAAAGCGTGTATCTGTAATGTTATTCGTTTATCGTTACGCTATGCCAACTTAATTACATTGGAAGAGGGATATGGAATCAATTTAGTTCCGTTAGCAACCTTTGCAATGGAAACTTATGGAGATGATCCTTGTCTTGAATTTATTCCAAAGTTATCAGGTGGAGCGAAAGATATTGATGAGAAAACTCATCGTTTAGCTGCAATGATGCACAAAGCAATTGCCATTATTCAGTTTAAAGAAGAAGCAGCTATCATTGAAAGACATTCAGAGTGGAAGATGAGTGATAGAGCATTATTTAATAATATCGACTATAAGAAGGGTGAGATAACAATCGATGGAGTGGCTTATCCATTGAAGAGTAACATGTTTCCAACAATAGATCCCAAGCATCCTAATAAGCTAACAGAGGAAGAAGAGCTATTAATGAATAAGTTGGTGCATTCTTTCCTCATCAGTGAAAAGCTTCAAAAGCATATTCGTTTGTTGCTTCAACATGGTAGTATGTATGCTGTTTACAACAATAATTTATTGTTCCATGCATCACTTCCCTTGAATGATGATGGCTCTTTAAAAGAGGTAGAGGTACTTCCTGGTCAGTATTATAAAGGAAAAGAGCTGATGGAAACAATTGAAATGCTTGTTCGTACAGCCTTCCAAGCTGATGCAGATGCAGAAGAAAAGACCAATGCTACCGACTATTTCTTATATTTATGGTGTGGACCTAATAGTCCATTATTCGATAAATCTAAGATGGCAACATTCGAAAGATATTTCATTGAAGATAAAAAAACACATAAAGAAGAGAAGGGAAACTATTTCAAATTGCGTGAATCGGAAGAGATTATCGACCAAATCTTGGCAGAGTTTGACGTAGAAGGTGAGAATGCTCACATCATAAATGGTCATGTTCCTGTTCATGTTGCCAATGGAGAGAATCCTATTAAGGCAAATGGTAAGTTGATGGTGATAGATGGAGGCTTCTCACAAGCATATCATAAAGAAACGGGTATTGCTGGTTATACCTTGGTTTATCATAGTAGAAGTTTTGCCCTTGTTCAACACGAGCCATTCTCTAGTGCGCAAGATGCAATTGAAAGAGGACTTGACATTAAGAGTACTACACAGATTGTAGAAACTATTTCGCATCGAATATTAGTGGCAGACACCGATAAAGGCAAAGAATTGAATAAGCAAATTGCTGATTTAAAAGAACTTCTCTATGCATATAGTCATGGATTATTGAAAGAGAAAGATAGCAATAAGATATAAAATCATTTATTAAAGTGATAGCATCTTTTATAAGTTCCTTATTAGTAATGCTGAAATAACGCTTACTAATAAGGATTTTTTATATCCTATAGAAAGGCAAATAGTCTTACTTTCCCTTTTTGCAAGATAAAATATTTTTGACTATAACTAAGAATTAAGAGTATGTATGATGAGAAAAGTTGCTTAGAAGGTTTCTTTTTTAGGTAAAATAGAAATAGGAGAGTAACAACTCTCCTATATGAATGTAGGCGGACGGCTTGAAGTTATCGCGCGCTACTGTCGACTTCCTACAATGCAAAGGTACATAGTAAAATTGAAATTTAATATATTGTATTCCCTTTTATTTCACTTAATTCAATTGTTTCGTGCTAACTGATAAATGATAATAAATCTTTTATAAGTTATTTATTATCAGTTTGTTATGATATTCATATCTTCTTGTTCTGAATAATATTGACTTTCCGTGGTATTTGTATATGTTTTGCCATGCAATAGCATTGCTTTTACAACCTAATATCATTGCTTTTGTTGAGGATAAAAGTAATGAGACGAAAGAGAAGAGAGTGCTCTTGAGAAAAGGAGAGAAAGAATGTGAAGGTTGTAGGACAAAAGATAGGTATTTTATAAGAAAGTATTTGTATAGAATAGAGCTGCCCCTTGTTTATAGAAATAAACGAATAGGATAGAAATAGAAAACGAAAAGAATAGTAAAGAGTCGGTATTTGATGAGAATGATTTATAAAAAATAAGTCAACTCCATTTATTTTTGAGTTGACTTATTCAATTTTTCAATTCTTTTTCTTGGTTCTGGATAATCAGGGCATAACTTAAGTGCCTTCTCGTAATTCTTTATTGCCGCTTCAAAAAAGTGTTCTTTTTCACATTCCCTGCCCATCATTGTATATTCAACTGCAAGCTCTTTTAAAAAACGATTGTGCTGATTTAGCTCGTCTTTTATACGTTTATTCTCTCTTTTAAGTTTGCTTATTTCGCTCAACTTATATTGAATAAATCGCTTTTGAAGAGGCTTTTCGATATCATAACGTTGGTGAATGGCAATGAAAAAGTGCGAAAGAGCCTCTTTCATATCTCCTTTATTAAAAGCAAGAATCGCTTGTTGGTATTCTCTATCTGCCTTACTTTCTTCCAACACCTGCTTAATCAAATCTTGATTGTTGTATCTTTGAGCAAATTGGACAATCTCAGAGCGAATAAAGACGTCTTCCTTTCTGATAGGGTATTTTAGACTTATGCCTTCGAGCGAGGTACATCTGCTTAGGGCAACGTATGTTTGTCCACCTGCAAAGACACCACCTGTTAAGTCGATATTTACATTGTTGAATGTAAGTCCCTGACTTTTATGAATGGTAATTGCCCATGCCAGTTTTAAAGGGTATTGTTGGTAAATGCCAATTTCTTGCTCTTCTATCTTTTGTTCTTTTTCGTTGTACGAATAAATAATATTACTCCAAATCTCTTGTTCTACATTTACTTCTTCACCTTTTTCGGTGCGAACAACAATAATGGTAGGCTCTTCCTTACTGAATGATACGATAGTTCCAAGAGTTCCATTTACCCATCGTTTTTCTTTGTCATTCTTAATAAATAGCACCTGAGCACCAACCTTTAGATAAAGTTCTATCGGAGTGGGGAGATTACTTTCAGGAAAGTCACCCTCAATATGTCCATATAGAGTGATAGGTTTACCAGGTAGGCGAGAGAGTTCTTGCTCATTGATATGGTCTACGGTGTCTCTTTTGCCTGAAAGGGTTATGGCAAGTTTATTCTTATCATTGGCAATAACCTTTCCTACTTGTTGATTTAAAGTAGACAGCTGGTCGATTGATACGCTTGTTGTTCTGATGCTATCGAGAATATTAATGAAAGTGGGATCGGTTTGGCGGTAAACCTTTTGCAATTCAATAGACACCAATTTCATTTCTTTAAAGACAAGAGCATCGAAAAAGAAAGTAGATGGATAATATGGTTTTAAGAGTTGACGTTCATCTTCTTTTAAAACAGGTTCTAGTTGGTACATATCTCCAACTAAAAGTAATTGCTTTCCTCCAAATGGTTGATAGATATTGCGAGAATAAACACGTAAAACCTTATCGATGAAGTCGATAATATCAGCTCTAACCATTGAAATTTCATCGATAATAATCAATTCAACTTCTCTTAAAATCTTTCGTTTCTCACCGTTATATTTGAGTGTGTCTTTTAGCTTCCGTTGCGTATAACGAGTGTCATTGGGGAGGAGTGGGTGGAAAGGAAGTTTGAAGAAACTATGTAAAGTGCTTCCACCTGCATTAATTGCAGCTATGCCTGTTGGAGCAAGAACAATATATTTCTTTTTTGTTGTTTGAGCAATATAACGCAGAAAGGTGCTCTTTCCTGTGCCTGCCTTTCCTGTTAAGAATAGTGTTTGATGCGTGTTTTGAATAATCCTGATAGCATCTTGCATCTCAGGATTATTCAAATCGACATTCAATTTATTTTTCTTAGAGTTGTTCAAAATTTACAACTTGTTCTTTATTCTTTTTGTTTTGTTTATCGCTACGTTGGTTTTGGTCTTTCTCGTTGGTAGGTGTTGATTCGTGTTTTGCTCCTTCGTTAGGAACTATTCGAATGTTACCATCTTCGTCGAGAATGATTTCTTCGTGAGAGATACTTGCACTATCTGTTTCTGTTGTATCTCTTCTTGAAGATGAATAGTAGCTTTGGCAATTATACATACTGCTTGTAATATCGTCGCCTTTAGGCTTACCAAACTGTCCATGATATTTCTTAAAGGCGCTATCGCCAAACACTGATTGTAAGAAATAACCACATATTGGTAGCGCTGTACGTGCTCCTTGTCCTAAAGCACCTGTTCTAAAGTGGATACTTCTATATTCTCCACCAACCCAAGCACCGCAAACAAGTTTAGGACTAACACACATAAACCATGCATCTGAGTGGTTGTTTGAAGTTCCTGTCTTTCCTCCAAAGTCGGTATCTCTATAGTTTCCTACATAAGCCCATAAGCTTTGAGATGTTCCACCTGGTTCTCTCATACCGCCCATTAATAGTTGTTGCATAAAGAAGGCGCTCTTATAAGAGATTACTTGTGTGTCACTTGTAGGAGCAGCATATACCTCATGGCCGTCTTTATCTAGGATTCTTGTAACCAATATTGGGTCGTGATGCTTTCCATCGTCCGCAATTACGCTATAAGCATTGGTCAGTTCAAGTAGGTTGATATCGCTAGAGCCAAGTGCAAGAGATGGAGTAGGGTCTAAAGGACTTTTGATACCCATCTTTTGAGCAGTTTCGATAACACGTTGAATACCCATTTCTTGTCCCAAACGGACAGCAACAGAGTTGATACTTCTTGCAAAAGCACCCTTTAAAGGAATAGAGTCTCCGCTAAAACGTCCATTTGCATTAGATGGAGTCCAAGTTACTTCTTCGCCTTTTTTCTTATCAAATACCTTCATAGAGATAAACTCGTCTCTTCGTTTGTCACAAGGAGTTAGACCTTGATTCATTGCTTCTGTATAAACAAAGAGTTTGAAAGTAGAACCAGGTTGACGCATTGCTGTCACCTTGTCGTATTTCCATGAGTTGAAATCGATATCTCCAACCCATGCTTTTACTTCACCTGTTTGAGGCTCCATTGCTACGAATGCACAGTGCATGAAGTGTACCATGTAGCGAATAGAGTCCATTGTAGATATTTCTTTCTCAATAGTTCCCTTATCATAGTCGAATAACTTAACCGTATGAGGCTTGTTGAGATAATATGAAATGGAATCGGGATTGTTGGGGAACTTAGCCAATAAGTATTTATAGTATGGCTGTTTTTGGGCGATGTTCTCGATGAAATTAGGAATCTTGTTACCATTCTCGTCAATCCATGGATCGTTATTTCCCCAGTGGTTGTTGAAGTTTCGTTGCACTTGTCGCATTTGCTTGCGTGCAGCATCTTCTGCATATTTCTGCATACGAGAATCGATTGTGGTATAGATTTTTAAACCACTACTATATAGATCGATTCCGTTTTCATCACACCAAGCCTTTAGATGGTCGGCAACGGCTTCTCTAAAGTATTGTGCTTGTCCATCATAGTTTTTCTCAACCTTTACATCTAGTTTGATAGGAATTTGAGTTAATGAATCGTATTCAGCCTTTGTAATGTCGTTATGCTGGTGCATTCTCCATAAAACTGTATTTCTTCTCTTTAAACTATTCTCTGGATTAGTGATAGGGTTGTATGATGTTGTGGCTTTCAACATACCAACCAATACTGCAGATTGCTCAATGGTGAGATCTTTTGGGGTTGTGTTGAAGTAGGTTTTACTTGCAGTTTTTATACCATAAGAGTTAGCTCCGAAGTCTACAGTGTTTGCATACATCGTAAGAATTTCTTCTTTATCGTATACCATTTCAAGCTTAGTGGCAATGATCCACTCTTTACTTTTCATGATAAGCATACGAATTCCAGGGATACCTCCTAATAAACCAGTAGAATAGTTGGTACGGACACGGAACATATTTTTAGCCAACTGCTGTGTGATTGTTGATGCACCACGAGCGTCATGGCGGAAAATTGCATCTTTTGCAGCTGCAAATAATCCTGGAATATCAATACCAAAGTGATGATAGAAACGCTCATCTTCTGTGTCAATAAGTGTTTTCCAGAAGATAGGATTAACATCGCTATATTTCACAGGGGTTCTATTCTCATTGAAGTATTTACCAATGAGAACACCATCTGCGCTATAAATTTCTGATGCTTCGGATGTAGTTGGCTTTTTGATTTCACTGAATCCAGGTGATTTACCAAATAACCATAAGAAGTTTATGTCTACAGCAATGAGATAAATAGCTATGAATACGAAAAAAGAGGCAATACCTGATAGTGCTTTGATGTACCATGCTCTACCTACAAAAAGCTTCTTGTACCATGTGAAAAAGGCTTTTGTCTTTTGCACTAATAAACTAAATATCTTTTTTATTTTATCAATCATCTCTCTAATTATTTGTTATTACAAAAATACAAAATACATTGTAACTATAAAACACTGTCTATGTATTTTATAATTTCTTTAGTATTGAAAGGCGAGAACCATTTAATGTCTTGATCTCTTTTGAACCAAGTCATCTGTTTTCGCATGTATTGTCTTGTATTGGATTGGATTCTACGAATGGCTTCTGCGTAATCTATTTGGTTATCTAAATACTCAAAAAATTCTTTATAACCAACTGTGTTTAATGATGTTAGATGTTTAAAGGGATAAACACTTTTTACTTCTTCTAATAAGCCATTTTCTGTCATGGTTAATACACGAGCATTAATACGCTCATACATCTCTTCTCTTGGAAGTGTTAGACCAATTTTGATGATTTCGAAGGGACGTTCTTTAACAGAATTCTTTCTGAAAGAAGTGTAAGTTTTACCTGTTTGTAAGCATACTTCAAGTGCATGTATAACTCGACGATAATTCTTCTTGTCTACAATGTCATAATGAACAGGGTCTAGTTCTTTTAACTCTGCAAGTAAAGGCTCTAGTCCTTCTTGTTCAAAGCGATTCTTTAGTAGTTCCCTTATCTCATTATTAATAGTAGGAATATCATCTATTCCTTTACATACAGCATCGATGTACATCATACTTCCACCTGAAAGGAGAAGTGCGTCGTGTGTTTTAAATTCGTTATTGATTATTTTAAGTGCCTCTTCTTCATAAATGGCGGCACTATAATAGTCGTGTATACTATTGGAACCAACAAAATAATGTTGAACATCTTGTTGTTCTTCACTTGTTGGAGCTGCTGTACCTATAGGCAATTCTCTAAAAATCTGTCGAGAATCGGCATTGATAATAGGCGAATTAAGATGCTTTGCTAATTCTAAGCTACATTGTGTTTTGCCAACAGATGTTGGTCCCAATAGAACAAAAAGCTTATGCTTTTTCATACGATGATTCCACGTTGAGAAGACTCTACGAAATCAATAATGTATTGAATCTCTTTAGTAATCTGAAGATTTTTCTTGATTTCAAGAATTCCTTCTTCTTTAATTCCTTTTGAATATAACAAGCGATAAGCATCGTGAATGAGTGTAATTAGCTCATTGCTAAAGCCTCTTCTGCGTAAACCAACAATGTTAATTCCTGCATAGCGTGTAGGTTCTTTGCCTGCAATAATAAATGGAGGAATGTCTTTAGAGAAACGGCAACCACCTTGTATCATTACATAACCTCCAATCTTGCAAAACTGATGGCATAAAACTGAAGCGCTGATGATGGCATTATCTTCTACAATAACTTCTCCTGCGAACTTTGTTGAGTTACCAACAATGATGTTTGAGCCGATAATACAGTCGTGAGCGATGTGCATACTCTCCATAAGTAGGTTGTTGCTTCCTACTTTTGTGGTTCCTGTTGAAGCGGTTCCACGAGATATTGTTACGTTTTCACGAATACTATTGTTATCGCCTACTTCGCAAAGAGTATCTTCCCCAGCATATTTAAGGTCTTGAGGTTTGGTTGAAATGCTTGCTCCAGGGAAGAATTCATTGTTGCTTCCAATTCTTGCACCTCTGCTTATTGTGACGCTATTTTGTAGGTTATTGTTATCGCCAATAACGGTATTGTCGTCAATGAAGCAAAAAGGACCAATTATATTATTATCTCCAATCTTTGCATTGGGATGTACATAAGCTAAGGGACTGATGTTATTCATATTAAAAAGAACTTATTGAGTTATTTGTTTTTTATAATGCTTGCTGTGAAAGTTGCTTCTGATACAACTTTGTCTCCAACAAACATATAACCTTTCATTGAACTGATTCCATGACGAACAGGGTGGAGTAGTTCTACTTTAAATAATAAGGTATCTCCTGGAACGACCTTTTGACGGAACTTAACATCGTTGATGCTTAAGAAATATGTAGACCATCTTTCTGGTTCTTCTACTTGGTTTAATACAAGAAGACCTCCACATTGTGCCATAGCTTCAATTTGAAGAACGCCTGGCATTACTGGTTCTGTAGGGAAGTGTCCTACAAAGAAAGGTTCGTTACTTGTGACATTCTTAACTCCAACAATACTTGTTGCACCCATTGCGATAATCTTATCAATGAGTTGCATTGGATAACGGTGAGGAAGAAGTTCTCTAATTCGGTTGTTATCCATTATTGGTTCTTCGTTGGGATCATAGATAGGAGCTTGCACTTCATGCTTTCTTATCTCTTTTCTGATAAGACGTGCAAACTTATTATTGATAGTATGACCAGGACGTGTTGCAACAATTCGACCTTTAAGAGGTTTTCCAATTAAAGCAACGTCACCGATAATATCAAGTAGTTTGTGTCGAGTACATTCATTATCCCATTGTAAAGGTTTGTTTTGAATGTAGCCAATCTTGTTAGCATCCATTCTTTGAACCTTCAATACGTCTGCAAGCTTATCTAATTGTTCTTGCTCTAACAAACGTTCATATATGACAATAGCATTATCAAGGTCGCCTCCTTTGATTAAGTTTGCATCTAAAAGTGGGATAATATCTCTTACAAACACGAATGTTCGTGCTGGAGCAATTTCCTTTTCATAATTTGCTATATTGTCTAAAGTGGCGAATTGACTGCTAATAAACTTAGAATCAAAAGAGCACATTGCAGTAATACTGAACTCTTCATCAGGTAAAATGGTTATGCAACTACCTGTTTCTTCGTCTTTTACTTCAATCTTATGTCTGATGATATAATAATCTTTAGGAGCATTTTGCTCTACCAATCCTATGCTTTTAATTCTTTCTACATAGATAGTTGCAGAGCCATCAAGGATTGGAAACTCGGGTCCATTCACCTGAATTAAACAGTTGTCAACTCCAAGAGCATATAATGCAGATAGTCCATGTTCAATAGTTGACACACGAACATCTCCAACAGCAACCACTGTTCCTCTAGTTGTATCTACAACTTTTTCTGCAACAGCATCGATAATAGGTTGGCCTTCAAGGTCAATTCGTTGAATTTTATAACCTGTATTCTCTGGAGCTGGATTGAAAGTAACAGTAAGATTAAGACCTGTGTGTAAGCCTTTTCCACAAAGAGAGAAGCTTCCTTTGAGAGTCTTTTGTTTTGTTGTTTCCATTATATTTATTCTTTTATTTTATTGTTGTTTGTTTTTCAACTCTTCAACCTCTTTCTTTAAAGCATTGAGTTGCGAATAAATCTCGGGTAAGCGTTGGAATATCGCTTGTGATTTGAAGTATGCTCTTTGTGGCATAGGAGGTGTTCCGATGAGTTGTTGATTATCTGCTAGACTTCCTGGAACGCCTGATTGAGCTCCTAAAAAGACTTTATTACCAATCTTTATGTGTCCTGCAACTCCAACTTGACCACCGAACATACACCATTCTCCAACAGATGTGCTACCAGCAATACCTACTTGAGCAGACATTACGGTGTTCTTTCCTATATCAGTGTTATGAGCTATCTGTACTAAGTTATCGAGTTTTACTCCTTTGCGAATATAAGTACTTCCCATAGTAGAACGGTCTACACATGAATTGGCACCGATTTCGACGTCGTCTTCAATGGTAACTATTCCTATTTGGGGGATTTTATCATATCCATTTTCAGAAGGGGCGAAACCAAATCCGTCTGCACCTATAACGCTTCCTGAATGTATAATGATATTATTTCCTAATTTACATTCTTGGTATATTGTTACATTTGGATAGATAATACAGTTGTTTCCAATAGAAGTATTATCCAAGATAACAGCGTGGGGATACACTTGTGTGTTGTCTCCAATGGTTACTCCTTCGCCAATAAAAGCAAAAGGACCGATATATACATCTTTTCCAATCGTTGCAGAAGATGCTATTGAAGCTGTAGAATCAATACCTTTCTTTTGAGGTTTTGATGCACTATATATCTGAAGTAGTTTTGCAACTGCCTCATAAGCATTCTTTACTCTAATCAAAGTGGTTGATATTGGCTTGTCTAAGACTACATATTCGTCTAAAAGAACAATGCTTGATTGAGTAGTATATATATAATGTACATATTTTGGATTTGATATAAACGAGATAGCACCTTGCTTTCCTTCCTCTATTTTTGCAAAGGAATTAATGGTTGCATTCTCATTTCCTTCAATTCTTCCATTGATAACTTGAGCAATTTGCTTTGCTGTAAATTCCATTTCCTTATTTTTGCGTATATTTAGATTTGCAAATATAGCAAAAAAAACTTAGATCCGTTGATGGCATAAGTAATATTTGCAAATTTTTTTAGATAGGAGTTCTACATTAAATAATTCAGAAGCTTGAGTAATATCTTTATAACTTCCGTCCTTATATAATATATCTATTTGGTCATCATTCATGCTATACATATCTTTTTGAATGGTGCTGTAATTGATGAAATAATGACTTTCTTCCTTGCTTAGTTGATATTTCTCTCTTATTTTCTTTTCGATATCTTCCAACTGCATACTATCAATAGGTTCATCGTAAACCTTAACTTTGAAAGTTTCTCTGTTAATGAGGTCTTTAGATAATATCGAGAGAACCTTATCTGAATGTCCTTGCCATACTTTTATTGCACTCCAAATATCAGAATCATCTAGTTGTTTATACCAGAAAATAGTTTCTTCTTTTTTATTATTAATCCAATCTTTGTCGATGTTGTTGCTAATAAAATAATGTAGGGCAGGAGATGCGAAGAGATTCTCACCATTTAGTTGGAGCGTTTTTGCTCGTTTTAGGATATTGATTAATATTTTCTCGCAGGCAACAGCCGTCTTATGTAAGTACACTTGCCAATACATCAAACGGCGTGAGGTTAAATAATTCTCTATAGAATAGATACCTTTTGCCTGAACCATCAATCTATCCTCACGAACATCTAGCATCTTTATAATTCTATCAGAAGCTATTTTTCCTTCTGCAACGCCTGTAAAGAAACTATCTCTACATAGATAATCAAGTCTATCCATATCTAGTTGGCTACTTATAAGTTGATGAAGAAAAGCTTTAGGGTATTTATCTTCAAAGATATTTATAGCCAAAGTTAGTCTGCCTCCCAAGTCCTTATTCATCTCTTTCATTAAGAAAAGCGAGATTTCTTCGTGTGAGATGCCTTGTATAAGCGTGTTTTCAAGGACATGAGAGAATGGCCCATGACCGATATCATGTAATAAGATGGCTGCTTGAACTGCTTCGGCTTCACTGTCAAAGATGAATACTCCCTTCTGAGACAGTGACAATATAGCCTCGCTCATCAAATGAAAAGCGCCTAAAGAATGTTGAAAGCGAGTGTGTTGAGCACCTGGATAAACCATTGATGCTAAGCCTAATTGCTTTATTCTAGATAGTCGCTGTATCGTTGGATGATTAACAATATCCATTAATAAACCACCAGGTATTTTTATAAAGCCAAATACCGGGTCGTTAATAATTTTTGTTTCAGACATCTTATAATACCTTCTTTAGCTCTTCCGCCATTTCTTCGTGCAATTCTTTTGCCTTTTGTCCTGCAACAGTTGCAAAATCTTCATCTGCTGATGCGAAGATAATTCCACGAGAACTATTCACAAGTAGTCCACATTCTTTAGTGATGCCATATTTGCAAACCTCTTGTAAACTACCTCCTTGAGCACCTACACCAGGAACAAGTAGGAAGTTATCAGGTGCAAGTTCTCTTATCTTTGAGAACATAGAGCCTTGAGTAGCTCCCACAACAAACATCAAGTTTTCTTTGTTTCCCCATTCTTGAGTCTTGCTTAAGATGTGTTGGAATACTTGCTTTCCGTTTTTATCTTCTATGA
This sequence comes from Hoylesella nanceiensis DSM 19126 = JCM 15639, assembly GCF_000379965.1. Taxonomy (GTDB): domain Bacteria; phylum Bacteroidota; class Bacteroidia; order Bacteroidales; family Bacteroidaceae; genus Prevotella; species Prevotella nanceiensis. The sequence continues at coordinate 168,847 of NZ_KB904327.1, forward strand.
ATTGGAAATCGTGTGAGCCCTTATTGCTTGTAAGTGCAAGAACGATAGTCCATTTGTTTTCATAATCTAAGAAAGGTTGAACACTGTCTTCTCCCATATATGGCGCAACAGTTATAGCGTCAACATCATACTCTTCGAAGAAAGTTTTAGCATACATCTTAGCTGTATTACCAATATCCCCACGCTTTGCGTCAGCGATAATAAATACTTCAGGGTAGTTCTCCTTTATATATCTAACGATTTTATCAAAAGTGATAAGTCCTTTTATACCCAAACATTCAAAGAAAGCGATATTGGGTTTGTAAGCAACAGAGTAGGGAGCTGTTGTATCAACAATTTGTTTTAGGAATTCAAAGATAGGGTCTTCTAATTCAAGAAGATGCTTAGGAATCTTGTTTATATCTGGATCTAATCCAACACAAAGGAAACTTTTCTTTGTAAAAATCTGATTGATAAGTTCTTTTCTATTCATGATTCTTTTATTATAATATGGTATATGAAAAATGGTGGAGTGACAATACACTCACACCATCAATTTATTATAATTCTGCTTCTTTTAATTTTTCTGTATTTTCAGCAACAATTAAAGCGTCAATCATTGCTTGGATATCTCCACCAATAAACCCTTGAAGGTCGTGAGTTGTATATCCAATGCGATGGTCGGTAACTCTTCCTTGCGGATAGTTGTATGTTCTAATCTTAGCAGATCTATCACCTGTCGATACTAGCGACTTTCTTCTACTTGCGATATCGTCAACATATTTCTGATGTTCTCTGTCATATATAAATGTACGAAGACGTGATAATGCTCGTTCTTTATTCTTTGGTTGGTCTCTAGTCTCAGTACATTCGATAAGAATTTCTTCAACTTCTCCTGTGTTAGGATTCTTCCAAGGATAACGAAGACGAACACCCGATTCCACTTTGTTCACATTCTGTCCACCAGCACCAGAACTACGGAAGGTATCCCACTTGATATCTCCTTCGTTAATGTTTACCTCAAACTTGTCAGCTTCAGGTAGAACTGCAACTGTTGCTGCAGAAGTATGCATTCTTCCTTGTGTTTCTGTTGCAGGAACTCGTTGTACACGATGCACTCCCGATTCGTATTTTAATATACCATATACGTTTGCTCCAGTTACAGAGAAGGCAATTTCTTTAAATCCGCCCATTGTTCCTTCCGACTCATTTGTTATAGAAATACCCCAACCCATAGAGTCACAATATTTCTTATACATTTGAAATAGGTCGCCAGCAAATAGAGCTGCCTCGTCACCTCCAGTGCCAGCTCTAATCTCTACCTCAACATTTTTTGCGTCTTCAGGATCTTTTGGAACAAGAGCGATTTTAATTTCTTCTTCTAATTTAGGAAGAAGAGGCTCGTTTGCTTGTAATTCTTCACGAGCAATCTCACGCATATCCTGATCAGTTTCATTTGCCAAAATATCCTTTGCCTCTTTAATAACATTAAGACATGCAACATATTTCTTTCTTGCTTCCATTATATCGCCTAAGTCTTTATATTCTTTTGTTAGGCGAACATATCTATTTTGGTCGGCAATTACTGCAGGGTCTGTTATAAGAGTTGAAACTTCTTCAAATCTACTTTCTAATCCTTCTAATTTGCTAAGTAAGCTATTTTCTGCCATAATTAATAATTAAAAACACCGAACTCTGATTTAATTGTGAGCGAAGGTTTGTTATCTTCTTCAACATGTCCAATAACTTGTGCGTCGATGTTAAATGATTTACTTATTTGTATAATATCTTCTGCATCTTCAGGGCTTACATATATTTCCATTCTATGGCCCATATTGAAGACTTGGTACATTTCTTTCCAATCAGTGTTGCTTTCCTCTTTTATTATTCTAAATAGCGGGGGGACAGCAAACATATTATTTTTTATAATTCTACAATTATCATTGATGAAATGAAGAACCTTGGTCTGTGCTCCACCTGTGCAGTGAATCATTCCGTGTATCTTATTTCTTTTTGCATCTAAGATCTTTCTAATAACAGGAGCATAAGTACGAGTAGGAGACAAAACCAATTGTCCTGCGTCAATTCCTAAACCTTCTATTTGCTCTGTTAGAGTCTTAGTACCGCTATAAACCAATTCTTGTGGAATTGAGTTGTCGAAGCTTTCAGGGTATTTAGTTGCTAAATATTTAGAGAAAACATCGTGGCGAGCGCTTGTTAAGCCGTTACTACCCATACCCCCATTATAAGATTTCTCATAAGTAGCTTGACCTGAAGATGATAATCCAACGATAACATCACCTGGTTGTATCTTGCTATTGTCGATAACATCAGACTTTTTCATTCTGCAAGCAACTGTAGAGTCTACAATGATAGTTCTAACAAGGTCGCCAACGTCTGCTGTTTCTCCTCCTGTTGGGTAGATTCCTACACCCATTTCACGCATATCTGCAAGAAGTTCATCTGTTCCATTGATAATTGCAGAAATTACTTCACCAGGGATAAGCATCTTGTTGCGTCCGATAGTACTTGATACAAGTATATTGTCAACGGCACCAACGCATAAAAGGTCGTCTGTATTCATCACGATTGCATCTTGTGCAATACCTTTCCATACATTGATGTCGCCTGTTTCTTTCCAATACATATAAGCTAAAGAACTCTTTGTTCCTGCGCCATCGGCATGCATAATATTACAGTATTCATCGTCTCCTCCGAGAATATCGGGGATTATTTTGCAAAAAGCTTTTGGAAAAATGCCTTTATCTATGTTCTTTATAGCGTTGTGTACATCTTCTTTTGCTGCAGACACACCACGTAAGTTATAGCGATTATCCATGTCTTATTTGTTATTTATCTTATATGTTTATATAATATTGAAATGTCATTCTTATTTTCCGTGCCAATATTCCCAGCTAACAAAAGCTTGAAGTAGAAGCATTTCCAACCCATTTTTTACGGTAGCACCTTGCGATGCGCCCTTTTTCATAAATGTTGTTTCGTTTGGATTATATATTAAGTCGTATAATAAATGAGAACTATCCATAGCCTCATAGGGAAGTTCGGGAAAAGAATCAGAGTTGGGGTACATTCCAAGTGGAGTGCAATTTACAATCACCTTATATTCTTTAATGATGTCTTCAGTAACTTCGCTGTAGGTGATAGCATTTATTTGAGGTGTTCTACTTACAAAAAGGACTTCTAGTCCTAATGATTTTAAACCAAATGCAATGGCTTTTGCAGATCCACCTGTTCCCAAAATAAGAGCCTTTTTGTGTATTCGCTCTAGTAAAGGTTCAATACTTTGGGTAAAGCCAACAACGTCGCTATTAAATCCTTTCAGTATGGTTTTACTTCCTTGGTGCGTTATTTTAACTACATTCACAGCTCCTATTGTAGTTGCTTCAGGAGTTACTTCATCAAGATAGGGGATAATTTGCTCTTTGTAAGGAATGGTAACGTTCAAACCTTTCAAGTCTGGATTCGACGCAATGATTTCAAATATATCTTCGATGTTTGATATTTCATAGTTGACATACACCGCATCAATATTCTCATTTTTAAACTTTTCATTGAAATAATTCAACGAAAACGAATGTCCGAGCTTTAATCCTATTAATCCATACTGTTCCATACCCGTTGTATTATTTAGTTGCTAAATACATTGTACAAACGCCAAAGGTTAAGCGTTCAAACTTAACTTCGGTAAAACCAATGTTCTGCAATATCTCTTGCATCTTCTCTCCTTGGGGGAAAGCCTCAATAGATGCGGTTAGATATTCATACGCATTTCGGTCTTTTGATATTAATCTTCCACATAGAGGAAGTATTGTATGAGAGTACACCTTAAATATCTGCTTCATAGGGAAGGAGATAGGAGAGGTTAACTCGATGACACAAAGATGGCCACCGGGTTTTAATACTCTGTGCATTTCTTTTAAACCTTGTTCTAAGTTTGAGAAGTTTCTTATTCCAAAGGCTGCAGTTACAGCGTCAAAAGAATAATCCGCAAAACTCAAATTCATACAATCTTCTCTAGCAAAAGATATTATTTTATTTAGTTTTGCTTGTAAAACTTTTCGTTTACCTATTTCCATCATTCCCTCAGAGATATCTACTCCGATGAGAGTTGTAGGCTGAAGAGTTTGTGCTGCCTGTATTGCAAAGTCGCCAGTACCTGTTGCAATGTCGAGGATTGATGCAGGGTTATGTTTAGCGAGCTCTTTAATAGCTCTCTTTCTCCATAATCTATCAATCTCTAATGACAAGCTATGGTTAAGGCTGTCATAAGTGGGAGCAATGTTATCAAACATTTGCTCCACTTGTTTGCCTTTATCTTCGTCACCTTTATAAGGTTTAATGTTCTCTTGTTTGTACATTAAATGCTTATTTTCTAGTTGCAAGATAGTTGTTAATGTTATCTTGAATACGTTTGTTTATATCCTCTGAATCTGTGGGCTTTACAAACTTATTGCCTGTAATATGTTCGTATAGTTCAATGTATCTTTCGCTAACACTGTTAATGTATTCGTCTGTCATTTCTGGCATAACTTGTCCAGGTTCATTCATAAAGTTATGACTAATGAGCCATTGACGTACAAACTCTTTTGATAATTGGCGTTGTGGTTCACCTTTAGCTAGCTTTTCTTCATAACCTTCTGCATAGAAATAGCGACTGCTATCAGGTGTATGAATTTCGTCGATGAGATAAACTTTACCATCTCTCTTACCAAATTCGTATTTAGTGTCAACGAGAATGAGACCGTGTTTTGCAGCTATTTCTTGACCACGAGCAAAGATCTTGCGTGTGTAGTCTTCCATAATAGCATAATCTTCAGCAGAAACAAGACCTTGTGCAATGATCTCTTCCTTTGAAATATTTAAGTCGTGGCCTTCGTCTGCTTTTGTTGTTGGAGTGATGATAGGCTCTGGGAAACGCTCATTTTCTTTCATTCCGTCAGGTAGTTGAATACCGCATATCTCACGAACTCCATTCTTATAATCTCTCCAAGCACTACCAGTTAAAATCGAACGGATAATCATTTCAACTTTAAAACCTTCGCATTTTAAACCAACTGTAACCATTGGGTCGGGTGTTGCCAATTTCCAGTTAGGACAAATGTCGGTTGTTGAATCTAGAAATTGTGCTGCAATTTGATTTAATACTTGTCCTTTAAATGGAATACCTTTTGGTAAAACCACGTCAAAGGCAGAAATTCTATCTGTAGCAACCATCACGATTAAGTCGTCGTTGATATTGTAAACGTCTCTTACTTTGCCATGATAAACACTCTTTTGACCATCAAAGTTGAAATTGGTGCTTGTTAATGCTTTCATAATTAATTCTTTGTTTTGAAGTTAATTTATTGGGGTTTCTTTCTTTTTGTCTTTAGAGTTTGCTTCAGTCTTATTGGATTTGTCGAATACTTCGTATGCTTTCACGATTTTGGTTACAAGCTTGTTTCTCACAATGTCTTTCTTGTCAAAATGTACAAACGAAATATCTTCGGTGGCTGATAGTATTTTTAAAGCTTCTTTTAACCCGCTTTTATGCCCATTGGGCAAGTCTATTTGGGTTATATCTCCAGTTATAATCATTTTAGTATTCCAGCCCATACGAGTTAAAAACATTCTCATTTGAGCAGGAGTGGTATTTTGTGCCTCATCTAATATCACGATAGCATCGTTCAAGGTACGTCCTCTCATGAATGCCAAAGGTGCTATTTGAATGACATTCTTTTCAATCATGTCTTGCAGTTTAGCAGAAGGAATCATATCTTCTAATGAGTCATAGAGTGGTTGAAGATAGGGATCGATTTTGTCTTTCATATCTCCTGGTAAGAAACCTAGCTTTTCTCCTGCTTCAACGGCAGGTCTACTAAGAATAATTTTTCTTACCATTTTCTCTTTTAAAGCCTTTACTGCAAGTGCAATACTTAAGTAAGTCTTTCCAGAACCTGCTGGTCCTATAGCGAAAATCATATCATTTTTGTTGAAAGAGTCAATTAGTTGTTGTTGATTCTTTGATTTCGCTTTGATAGGATTTCCAGATATATTATAAGCTAAAACACCTTTTATTTCATCTTTACGAGTGGTTCTACCTTTAATAATATCAAGTATGTCTTCCTCGGCAATGTTGTTGTATTTTGATATATGGCTACACATTTTATCAATTTGTAATTCTAGTTTAGCCATCTCTTCTTCATCGCCTATAATCTTAATGATATTGTCTCTGGCAACAATACGCAACTTGGGATAAAGTGACTTGATTATTTGAAGGTTACCATTGTTGGCACCATATAACATCAAAGGGTCGATGTCGCTTAATATGATATGCTTTTCTGTCAATGTTTTGTTGTGATTTAGCTACTATATTAATAATGTGATGCAAACTTACATAAAAAGTTTGATATATTGATTGCTTAGTGTAAAAACTTTAATAAAAATAAGTTAGTGTAGCCTTATTATTCTTTTTCTCTCTAGAAATTTACTAACTTTGCAGTAGACGAATAAAAAATAAGAAGACAATGTCGAAGAAAAGATATATACAAGGCTTTCTAATGGTAGTTGTATTATTAGCTATTGTTAAGTGTGTTTTCCCAGGAATAGCTTCTAATAAAGATACTCTTGCAAAAGAATTACTTGCTGAAACTGATACGGTTACTGCAAAGTCTGATTCTGTTGCTACGCAAACACGAGTGAACGAAAGCAATATATCGCTCTTAACATCAAAGTTTTTTAATGCAGACGGCTCTGAAGTTAAACACAGAATATACAGTGTTCCTAGTTATAAAGATGCTTTCCCCGACCAAAATGACGTGCAACTTCTTTCCGCACAGAAGTATGGTGTGCCTCCAGTTACTAACAGAGAAGAGGCTGAAACACGTAAGTCTGAATTGGTTTATGTAGGTAGTAATCCTTATTTTTATGTAGAAACACTTAAACAAAGTATTCCTTATCTCGTGCCAAGGGCATCAATCTTGTTACAAGATATTGGTAGAACATTCTTCGATAGTTTAACCGTTAAAGGTATTCCTTTGCATAAAATTATTGTAACCAGCGTAATGCGAAGCAAAGATGATGTTACAAAATTGAGAGGACACAATAGAAACGCCACAGTAAATAGTTGTCACTTGTATGGGACAACTTTCGATATTTGTTATAATAGATATCAAACTGTTGAGGCTCCCGATGGTGTTCAACGTCGCAAAGTGCGTAATGATACTTTGAAATGGGTATTGAGTGAGGTGTTGAATGATATGCGTTTAAGTAAGCGTTGTCATATAAAATACGAGGTTCATCAAGGTTGTTTCCATATAACAGTAAACTAAATGATAATGAGATAATTATTAATTTTAGTTCAATTAATAGTGAAATAGAAAAATAAACGAATTTATATAGGAAATAAAGGCGGATTGGAATGGTTCTAATCTGCCTTTATTTGTTATTGTAGTGTTATCAGATTGTAAAATAAAAGCATTCTTCTTATATGGTAAAAGCATTGCTTTTGAGGTGTAACTAATCAAGGAAAATGAAGAAATATCGAAAGATATGCAAACTAATTGGTAATGAGGTAGAAACGAGGCAATTTGCATAAAACTGCTCTATTTGTAAAAGGCAGGAAAGTGCGGATTTAAGCAGAAGTTCAGTTACTAAATCATTACCAAGATTTGAAGTAGGTAACTAAATGCAGATGTAGGTAACTGAAATTGTTTCTCTCGTGTGTTTGTTGCTTTGGTCGGCAGTTTTCTGCATAAGTGAGGAACGCTTTAATTTGGGTAACTTTGCCCATAAAAATTAAAGCGTATGAAAACAGAAAAGATGAAGGTGTTGCTCTACCTCAAAAAGAGCGGAAAGGATAAGCAGGGTAAAGCTCCCATTATGGGACGTATCACACTTGGAAGGAGTATAGTACAGTTTAGTTGCAAGCTATCTTGTGATATAGATTTGTGGAGTCCTCGTGAAAGTAGAATGAGGGGCAAGAGCCGTGAGGCGGTGGAAGTGAACGGAAAGCTGGATAGTTTAGTACTTTCCATTCAGTCCGCTTATCAAACATTGCTGTCCAAAGGACAGGCATTTACTGCCACGGACATCAAGGAGCAGTTTCAAGGGAGCGTACAATCTCGGTGTATGCTTATAGAACGCCTTGATAGGCTTATCAGGGAGAAAGAAGAACACGTTGGAATAGATATTAAGAAAGATACGCTATCTAATTATCACTCTACACGAAGCAATCTTTGCACATTCATCGAAGAGAAATATAAGGTAGAGGATTTAGCTTTCTCACAACTATCTGAAAACTTTATTTATGATTTTAGAGATTTTTTCTTGGGGACATTAGGTTTTCAAGAGAGCAGTTTCTATGGTGCAGCTTCCCAAATAAAAACCGTATGTAGGTTGGCATACCGTGAGGGATTGGCTGACACCTTGTTGTTTGCTAATGCAAAAATAGTAAGAGGAGATAAGAAGCTACCCAAAGCTCTTGATAGGTGTTCGCTTGACAAACTAATGAAGATACAGTTTGAAGAGTTAGAGGAGGAAATGGAAACCGCAAGGGACTTGTTTGTCTTTGCTTGCCATACGGGTGCAGCCTATTGCGATTTGATGGAGTTAAGCAGATTGCATCTTGTCCGTGATGATGAGGGAAGTCTTTGGCTGAAGTTCAACAGGCAGAAGACAGGCGTACTTTGCCGTATCAAGTTGTTGCCCGAAGCCATCAGGATAATAGAGAAGTACAAGAGCGATGAAAGGGAAAGCCTATTGCCACAGATGAAATATGCCACCTATCAATCGTATCTTAAAGCATTGCGCCTAAGAATCGGCATAGCCTTTCCCTTTACCACGCATACGGCAAGACATACCTTTGCCACGCTCATCACACTTGAGCAGGGAGTGCCGATAGAAACGGTGAGCAAGATGTTGGGGCATAGCAACGTGAGTATGACCGAACGGTACGCAAAGGTTACACCACAGAAACTGTTTTTGGAGTTTGAGCGTTTCCTTTCTTTCACGGAGGATATGCAGATGAGTATTTAGCAATAGTAGTATTAAAACTAAAATCATGATTAGAAGTACATTCAAGACACTGTTTTATATCAACAGACAAAAGACCAAAGCAAATGGTCTGACCTCCATACTCTGCCGTATCACGATAGATGGCAAGAACTCTGTCATTACTACAAACGAAGAATGTAAGCCTGCGGAGTGGAATGCCAAGCAAGGAATAACTACAGATAAGAAAACAAACCTTCGCCTGCAAGCATTCAGAGAACAAGTAGAAAAGACCTATCAGGAACTGCTCCTAAAAGACGGAGTGGTAAGTGCTGAACTGCTTAAAAACAGATTGCAAGGCATAGCAACTTCTCCCACCACTTTGTTGGAGCTAAGCAATACAGAACTACAATCGGTAAAGGAAGGTGTGGGCAAGTCTAAGGCAGAAGGTACATACACTAACCTTTGCTATGCTAACAGGATGCTGTGCGAGTTTATAAAGGACTTAGGTAGTACGGATATAGAAATCCGAAGTATAACGGAGGAACTGTTTGAAGAATACCGCTTCTTTCTTAAAAAGAAAGGGTTGAAAGGTTCTTCTATCAACAATTATCTTTGTTGGCTGAGCCGTTTGATGTTCCGTGCGGTAAGCCAGCGCATCATTCGTTATAATCCATTTGAGCATGCAGAATATGAAAAGGTGGAAAAGGCTATCCGCTTTCTTAGTAAGAGTGATGTGAAAAAACTGATGGCTATGAAGATATGTGATAGTGATGCCGAGCTTGCCAGACAGATGTTTATCTTCTCCTGCTTCACAGGTTTAGCCATTACGGATATGGAACACTTGACGTTTGGGCATATCAAGAGCGCAGCGGACGGACAGATGTATATAAGAAAGGAACGTCAGAAAACAAAAGTAGAATTTATAGTGCCGTTACATCCCATAGCCAAGACGATTATTGAGCAGCAAAGGCAACTAAAAGCGGTGAAAGAAGAAGGCAATAACACGGATATGGATAATCGCCTTATCTTTCAGCCCTGTTGCAGCAGAAGTGTGTTAGCAGCGAAGCTAAGCATCGTAGGCAAGGCTTGTGGTATCAAGCAACGCCTGTCCTATCACATGGGAAGACATACCTTCGGAACGATGTGTCTAAGTGCAGGTATTCCCATAGAAAGCATCGCCAAGATGATGGGACACACATCAATTGCAAGTACACAGATTTATGCACAGGTAACGGACTGCAAGATTTCCGAGGACATGGACAAACTCATCGCCAAACATCAGGAAAAGAACAAAGAAAACGATACAATGGAAACGGAAGCGATTACCATAGGGGCAATGACGATTGTCAACGCAAGCAGAAACAAAAGCATGGAGGAAACGGCATGAATACGGAAGATGGAATAAAGACCAAGGCTGAAATCCGTCTGGACACGGGGCGCAGCTACTTCGAGTGGGGAAATGGTATGCAGGTTATCCGCAGGGGAAAAGGCGAAGTAGCCATGACCGAGGGCGAGCTTGCAAGGTTCTTCGGAGTTACATGGAGAAAAGTCAATGGCAGACTTCGGACGATAACCGAAGAATCCGTCCTGCATCCAGAAGAAAGGGGCGCAGACGAAAGGAAAATAGTCACGGATAAGGAGGTAAGGGGCTACGCACCGCTCTACCCATTACCTACAATTATCGCCCTTTCCTTCTTGCTTGACAGCGTAGAAGTCCATCTGTTCAGAAAGCATGTGTGCAGTGAGTTGATGCGTCCAAGGAACTCTGTCATTCCTATCATCATATATGACAGGGGTGTCAATAGCTGAATATGTACCAATCCTTTTTCTTTCACTGTTATCTTACTACATCACTACAATACAAGATAATACGGTGAAAGAGAAAGGATTACGTTGTAGTTGGTAGATGACTATATGTGCACCTACGGTATGACTACATACTACCGATCCATGAACGGAAAGGATATGTTTTTTAGCCGTGGAATGCGGTCAGAGAGGTTTATGAACCTTCAGATATTTCAATCTATAAAATGGAGGAAACGGCATGAATACAAAAAACAAATCACAGATAGAAGTAAAATCCATTCAATACAAAGAGCGCAGTTATTATGAATGGGGCAGCAATATGCAAATAGTCCGCAAAGGAAATGGAGAAATTGCCATGACTGAGGGCGAACTTGCGAGGTTCTTCGGTGTAACGTGGAGGAAACTCAATAATAGACTTCAAGAGATAATTCACAATCCCAACCTGTACCCTGATGAAAGGAGTGCAGGTGAGAGGGTAATAGTCAGAGATAACGAGTTGGTAGGCTATGTACCGCTTTACCCCCTCCCAATCATCATTGCCTTGTCCTTTCAGTTGGATAGCACAGAAGCCCATTTCTTCAGAAAGTATATCATCCATGAGCTACAACGACCGTCCGCAACCATAACACCGATATTCCTTTTTGGAAGTACACACCATTAAATTATCTCTATCCTTTTCTTTCACCGATATTATCCTACTACATAACTACAAAAGGGATAAAACAGTGAAAGAAAAAGGATTATGTTGTATTTGGTAGTTGTTTATATGTACTACTACGATATGACTACATACTACCTATCCATGAACGGAAAGGAAACGCTTTCTTTAATAGTGGAATAAAGTCAAAACTATGGTATACCCCTCGGGCATGAAGAGAAAGAAACTGAACTTATCAAGTTTGCCGATAACTTTGAAGTACGGTGGAATGCAAGGCAAAATAGCTGAGTCCACTTTTAAAAGTCAAAGAACTCGATTTTTAAGTTCGCAACCCACCGATTATCAGTAGGAGATTTTTGGAGAAATCATTTTTTTAAGTGGACGCATAACCTTGATAATAGTGAACGAATCAGAGAAATTTATTTAGATAATAGGCATGCCATATTTGTTTTGAAGTTGGGAGTATCTTCTTTACTGGGCAGATGACGTTTAAGTAATAAAAATATTTATTAGGAATTATTCGTGCGTCATAGCGTATCTTTGCAACTAAGTTCAAAAGTTATTTCGTATCTTTGTTGCCAAATATGAAATTGATAGCATACATACTGAGCATTTACGTCTTTTTGTTGGCAGTGATTCCCTGTCAATGCAAGGAAGTTGTGTATGCACAAATTCAACATACAGAATCTGTGGCAGAATTCCATTCTGTCAACAATTACGAGAGCGGCATGCAGAAGTTTGATGCTGGTACGTGCTCACCTTTCTGTGTAAATGCCAGAGTGCATGCTTTCACCTTATATGTAACTAACGATTCTTTCCAACTATCCAAATTTGCGGCTATTGTAACAAATCCGCAAATAGTGCATTATGAGGCTGTTCTTCTGCAGGCGTATACTGCGGGCGTATGGCGTCCACCTATAGCTTTGATGTTTTATCCTTGTTCTTTTTTGATAAAATATTAATAGCTAATCCATCATGTTTGAAAAAATCATCAATTTTTCCATACAGAACAAATTGGTGATTGGTATCATGACATTGCTTCTTATAGTATGGGGAGCCGTGTCACTGGGCCAATTGCCATTTGATTCCACACCTGATATTACCAACAATCAGGTACAAGTCATCACTCAAGCTCCCACGCTTGGCGCAGAGGAGGTTGAGCAGTACGTAACCACGCCACTTGAAATGGCTTTTGCCAACATTCCCGACATTGTGGAGCGTAGAAGTATCAGTCGCAGCGGATTGAGCGTTGTGACGCTCGTATTTCGCGACAATGTGGACATTTACTGGGCGCGTCAGCAGGTGAGCCAACAGCTGAAGGAGGCAGAGGAGGAGATTCCACGCAGAGCAGGCAAGGTGAGCTTGGCTCCTATCTCCACTGGACTCGGCGAGATTTACCAATACACCATTCATCCAGAGAAAGGATATGAGAAAAAATTCTCTCTATCAGACATCCGTACCGTACAAGACTGGATTGTACGAAAGCAGTTTGCTGGTACCGAAGGTGTGGCCGAGGTGAACGGATGGGGCGGCTATGTAAAGCAATATGAAGTAGCCATTAATCCTGACCGTCTTGCCTCATTCGGTCTCACGGTGGTCGATCTTTATAAAGCCATAGAAGGTAACAATGAGAATACGGGTGGCAGTTATATAGAACAAGGCAACAATCAGTATTTTATCCGTGGTATCGGACTGGCGCGCACGTTGGATGATATCCGGCAAATTCCCGTAAAGACTGTCAATAGTATTCCTGTGCTTGTGAGTGATGTAGCAGAAGTGCGATATGGTTCGGCCATGCGTTATGGAGCTGTAACACGCAATGGTGAAGGCGAAGTGGTGAGTGGTATCACACTGATGCTCAAGGGAGAGAACTTCCAACAAGTCATCAAAAACGTAAAGGAACGCATGAACCAAGTGCAGAAGAGCTTGCCCAAAGGCTTGGTCATTGAACCGTTCATAGACCGCACGCAGTTGGTAGACCGCGTGACGTTCACTATCACCGAGAACTTGGTACTGGGTTTACTTATTGTGATATTTGTACTCATGCTATTTTTGGGCAATATCCGAGCAGGATTAGTGGCAGCATCGGTCATTCCGCTTGCCATGCTCTTTGCTTTCGGTATGATGAAGGCTTTCGGTGTGGGAGGCAACTTGATGAGTCTTGGTGCGCTCGACTTTGGAATTATTGTCGATGGTGCAGTCATCATCGTGGAGTGTATCACCACCTATATAGTCTCTTATGGCAAGAGTATCAATAAAAGTGTACTTTCGCAGGACGATATGGATCATGTGGTAAGCATGGGTGCCAACAAAATACGTAAGAGTGCAGCATTTGGTGAAATTATTATCATGACAGTCTACGTGCCCCTCTTCACATTGGTAGGCATCGAAGGAAAAATGTTCAGACCGATGGCAATGACAGTATTCTTTGCCGTTCTCGGAGCGTTTATTCTATCGCTCACGTATGTTCCTGCTGCCAGTGCATTGTTTCTATCACGAAAAACGGAGCATGGAAAGAATTTCTCTGATCGTATGATGCATCGTATCAGTGAGGTTTATTTGCCATTACTACGCGTCAGTCTTAAGCACAGCAAAGTCATCGTGGCAACAGGTATTGCCCTACTCGCCGTAGCCTTATTTATCTTCTTGCGTATGGGCGGCGAGTTTATTCCCAATTTAGAAGAAGGTGACCTCTGCGCCGAAGTAAGCATGAAACAGGGCACGAGTCTGTCGAGGATGATAGCCAAAACCACAGAGGCAGAGAAAATACTGAAGAAGCGTTTCCCCGAGGTGAAACAGGTGGTGACGCGCATCGGTAGTTCAGAAATTCCCACCGACCCCATGCCTATGGAGCGTGGCGACATGATGATACAACTCAAGCCCAAGAGTGAATGGACGAGTGCTAAAACGCAGGCAGAACTTTCTGAAAAGATGGAAGAGGCAATGAGTGAGGTAGAGGGATTGCGCGCGGAAATGTCGCAACCCATACAGATGCGTACCAACGAGCTCATTACGGGTGTAAAGCAAGATGTTGCCATCAACATCTATGGCAACAACATCGACTCGCTGGCAAACATTGCTAAGCGTGTGGCAGAGAAAATAGAAAATGTGGAGGGTGTCGGGACGCCTATCATGGAGCGTGTATCGGGACTGCCACAGTTACAAGTCATCTACGATCGTAGTCGCCTATCGGCTTATGGAATATCCATCAAGGAAGCGAATAGCATACTGGAATCAGCTTTCGCTGGAATAACGGCAGGCAGTATTTTCGAGGAAGACAAGAAGTTCGACATCGTGTTGCGCTTGGACGAGAAGATGCGCAACAAGATTGAAACCTTACAGAACCTACTACTCACTGTGCCAAGCGGAGGAACCGTACCTTTGTCGCAAGTGGCAGAGATAAAATATGTAAGTACACCATCGCAGATTACCCACGACGAGGGGCAACGACGCATCTACGTGGGCTTCAACGTGCGAGGCAGAGATGTGGAGACAACCATTGCCGATATAGAGAAAAAGTTGAACATTGAATTGCAGTTGCCAACAGGCTATCATTATACCTACGGCGGACAGTTTAAGAATCTCAAGGAGGCAAAGGCACGTCTTTTGGTTGCTGCACCAGCTGCATTAATCATCATTCTCTTCCTCCTATTCTTCACACTGCGCAGCATGCGTGAGATATTGATTGTGTTCACCGAAATTCCGCTTGCAGCCATCGGTGGTATCCTCGCCCTATGGTTGCGCGGCATACCTTTCAGCATCTCTGCTGGTGTTGGCTTTATTGCCCTGTTCGGCGTTGTGGTGCTTAACGGTATTGTGCTCATCAACCAGCTCGACGAGTTCAAGCGTAAGGGTATCACCGACATCAATCGCTGTATCATCAACGGCTGTATGGAACGTCTGCGCCCCGTGCTGATGACAGCACTCGTGGCTTCGCTCGGCTTCCTACCCATGGCCATCTCGACAGGCGACGGTGCTGAGGTGCAGCGACCTCTTGCCACGGTAGTCATCGGTGGTCTGCTCATTGCCACCATTCTCACGCTTGTGGTGTTGCCCTCTATGTACAAAATCTTTTCAAAGACAAAATAGATATGAAGAAACAATATATCATTTTCAGCCTATTCCTCTTTCTTCCCATCTTAGTATCGGCACAAAGCCGACAGATGACGTTGCAAGAGGTGTTGGCAATGGCTGCCGAGCGTAGCCTAACATTGCAGAACTCACGTATGGAGGTGGATAAGACCCGTATCCTTCAAGGTACTGCTTTTCATCTGGATGCCACATCCGTGTCGCTCTCTCAGGACCCCACCAGTGGCGGAAGTCCCGACAATGCCATCACGGTGAGTCAGTCGTTTGCTTTACCCAGTGTTTATTCTGCCAGACGCTCATTGCTCAAGTCCGAAACCAGCGCTGCCCAAAGTCGATTGGCGGTGAGCGAGAATGAGCTGCGACGAGAGGTGAGCTTGGCTTTCTACGACTTGCTCTACGCACAGGACGTGTTACACATTTATGCCCGTCAAGACAGTATCTATAAAAATTTCAACCGTGTGGCAGAGGCTAAACTCGGAGCTGGAGAGACTGGACGATTAGAGCAGATAAATGCAATCCGACTGAAACAGGAGAACGATATCAAAAATGACATTGCGCAGCGCGACTTTCTCACTGCCCAATTACAGTTGATGAAGTGGCTCAACAGCGATACGCTGGTAATACCTCTTGCCACAGCGACTAATGAACTCATATTTGCCGACCATTCCATTGCAGACGTTCCCCTCCTCGCCTTAGCGAAGAGTCAAGAAGAAGTTGCCAACCGACAACTGAAATTGGAGAAACGCAACGGACTGCCCACATTCTCTGTAGGAGCCAGCGTGCAGACCGTCATCAAGGGATTCAATCCCTACAACATTGACCGCAGCGCGTATGGTGGTGGCAACTTCATGGGCTTCTCCGTGGGAGTGAACATCCCCTTAGCATTCGGTGCACAAAAGGCGCGGGTGAAGGCGACTCGCAAGGAAGTGGAGATGGCACAACTCAACGTGCGCAATCAGGAGTACGTGCTCCGCAAAAGCTACGATGCAGCCTATAACAACTATGTGTCGGCATACAAAGCCTACAACTATTATCAAAAAATAGGAGTGCCCCAAGCTCGCGAGATGGAACGAATCTCTAAAGTGAGTTATGAATATGGACAGATAGGTTATGTGGAGTTAATGCAAAACCTACAGAGTGCATTGGAGGTTTGGAAAGACTTTGCTGATGCTACTCGCCAATATTATAAAGCTATTGTTGAACTGAATTATCTTCAAGGAAAATGAGAAAAATAGGATTTTATCTACTGATACTGCTTGCCATGGTTATGGTGATAAGCTGTGGTAACGATAAGAAAAGTGACAAGGAAGAGAATGCTGCTTCCGAGAAAGTGGAAACAGAAGAAGGTGAAGAGGAGGCTGATGCTGATCCAGCACCCGACTTAAGTAAAACTGTTAATGTTGTGCGTGTGACTGGAACATTGGCACTTGATCCACAAAACAAAGCAGAGGTTTCTCCCATTGCAAGTGGGGTGGTGCGGCGCATTACAACTAGGGAAGGTATTAGAGTGCGCCGCGGTCAAGTGGTGGCTTATATAGAAAATACACAAATAGTCGAACTGCAACGCCAGTATCTCACGGCTGTAAATGAGCTTTCTGCAGCCAAAACAGAACTTGCCCGACAGCAGGCGCTGATGAAACAAGATGCAGGTGTGCTGAAAACTTTGCAACAGGCTGAGTCGACCTATGCTATTGCTAATGCGCAAGTAGTAGGTATTGGACGTCAGTTGAGTCAGCTCGGCGTGAATCCGCCTTCAATATCAGCAGGCAAGCTCACCACTCTCATTCCTGTCACATCTCCCATCAGTGGTATTGTTGGGAAGATAAAAATCAGTATGGGCAGCTTCGTGGACATCTCCACTTCGCTCATGACGGTGGTCAACAACGTAAACCTGCATTGCGACCTGAAAATGTTTGAGAAAGATTTGCCCAAGGTGCGCATCGGTCAGATGGTGAAGCTGACGCTCACCAATGCCCCCGAGGTGACCTTCTGCGCCAAGATCTACGACATAAACTCCGTCTTCGACAACGATTCCAAGTCGGTCACGGTGCATGCCCGTATCATTGACCACCCCGCTACCAAGCTATTGCCCGATATGTTTATCAATGGTGTGATAGAATGAAACAGGTTATTATGATGTTTCTTCTCATGGTCAGTACTCTCTTGTCAGTAGAGGCACAGATTATGAGCATATATTGGCTCTATCCTAAGATTTTTACAGAGAAACGCAATCGCAAAGATGTATTCGTAGCCCCTTTATACGATGAGAAGAACATTGGTGCGACTGCGCAAATTATCTTTTAAATCAGATGTAGGGAATCTTTGCAAAAAAGTAGAAGTTGTGAAATTATGGAAAAGGAAAATAGAAACAAACTTATAAGGATAATCTCTGCTAGTGTACTCTTAGCAGGATCGGTATTGGTAGAACGGACAATGAACCTGCTGATATGGCAACTATTGCTTGTCTATCTTGTGCCTTACTTGGTTGTGGGCTACGACGTGCTAACGGAAGCTGCCGAGGACATTGCACATGGCAAGGGCATGGACGAAGACTTCCTCATGGCTATAGCTACATTAGGTGCCCTTTGCATCGGTTTTATGCCGGGGGCAGAACCACAGTTCACTGAAGCGGTGTTTGTGATGCTCTTC
Organism: Hoylesella nanceiensis DSM 19126 = JCM 15639; assembly: GCF_000379965.1. Taxonomy (GTDB): domain Bacteria; phylum Bacteroidota; class Bacteroidia; order Bacteroidales; family Bacteroidaceae; genus Prevotella; species Prevotella nanceiensis. The sequence continues at coordinate 187,022 of NZ_KB904327.1, forward strand.
TTTCAAGTGGGCGAACTCTTTGAAAGTTTTGCCGAGGGTAGAAGTCGTAAGAGTATCTCTCAGCTGATGGACATCCGTCCCGACATCGCCCATGTAAAGCGTGGTGAAGAGCTGGTGGACGTGAATCCTGAAGAGGTGAAGGTGGGCGACATCGTTGTAATTCGACCAGGAGAGAAAGTACCGATGGACGGTATCGTTATCGATGGTGCATCAAGTCTGAATACAGTTGCATTGACAGGCGAGAGCGTACCGCGTACCATTCGTCCTGCCGATGAAATCATGTCAGGATGTATAAATCTCAATGGTGTGGTGACAGCAAAAGTAACCAAGGCATTTGGCGAGAGCACGGCGGCAAAGGTGCTCAACCTCGTGGAAAATGCCACAGAAAATAAGTCGAAGAACGAAAACTTCATCACCAAGTTTGCCAAAATATACACGCCCATAGTAGTTGTACTTGCCTTGTTGGTGGCAGTTATACCACCGTTGCTCGTCAATGAGCAGTTGTGGAGCGTGTGGATCTATCGCGCTCTCACATTCCTTGTAGTGTCATGCCCTTGTGCTCTCGTTATCTCCGTGCCTCTCACTTTCTTTGGAGGCATCGGTGGAGCATCGCGAAAGGGTGTGCTCATTAAGGGCTCTAACTATATGGAGACATTGGCAAAGGTGCGCACGATTGCCTTTGACAAGACTGGCACCATGACACACGGTGTGTTTGACGTTACTGCTATTCATCCCGAAAATATTGCCCCCAATGAATTATTGCACTTAGCTGCTCATGCGGAACGATATTCCACGCACCCCATTGCCCTCAGCATTCGCAAGGCTTTTCCTGACAAAAACGACGGCTGCGATGTAAAGGACATAGTGGAGACGGCTGGACAGGGCGTGATGGCTCGTATAAATGGCAAGTCGGTAAGTGTGGGTAATACGAATTTGATGAAGAGCGTGGGCGCAAAGTGGCAACCCTGTGAAAAAGTGGGTACCATTCTCCACATTGCCATCGATGGAGAATATGCAGGTCATATTGTAGTGTCAGACAAAATTAAGGAGGATGCCGCTGATGCGGTAAATGCTCTCAAGGCAGAAGGTGTGAAGAGATTGGTGATGCTCACGGGCGACAAGGAAGAAGTGGCTGTCGATGTGGCTAAGACCGTTGGACTTGCGGAATATCATGCTGAACTCTTGCCAGGCGACAAAGTGAGTCAAGTGGAAACAATTCTCAAAGAGAATGCAGAAGGGACAATGGCCTTCGTTGGCGACGGCATCAACGATGCTCCCGTGTTAGCACGTGCCGATGTGGGCATTGCGATGGGCGGACTGGGCAGTGATGCCGCCATCGAAGCAGCCGACGTGGTGTTGATGGACGACAAGCCGTCGAAGATAGCCGTAGCTATCCGCCAGGCTCGACGCACACTGCGCATCGCAAGGGAGAACACTTGGTTTGCCGTTGGTATCAAAATAGCAGTGCTCATCCTCGCTTTCTTCGGACTGGCTACCATGTGGATGGCAGTATTCGCTGATGTTGGTGTAACGGTGCTTGCTGTGCTGAATGCAGCTAGGACTCTGAAATAACAATCTGGCCACAAATGCCAACTAACTAAAGAGCCATAATGATAGCATGTAATTCCCCAAATTTCCATCGTCTATCATTATGGTTTTTTGTGCAAGTCATCGAAAAGGTGAAGGAAATAAAAAGAAGTTTGCCCATAATATGTAGCAACTATGTGCTAAAGTGCCAAGTGTCCAAAGTGCAAGCCTAAAAACATAAAGTTTTCATTTTTTTACTTTGACCAAGTATTACAATTAATGCAAATCATCACTATTAAAACTTGTTGGTTGAATTAAATTAAAGCATACTTAATTTGCCCGATAGGCCGATAATTGATAAAACTTGTATATTGCATAAAAGTCATGGCACCTATCTTGCATACCGTTCTTGTAAAGAGTCCGCGAGTTTGCTTGGCATAATTGCGTATCATCATCAGTGTGTCGTCCAATTGTGCGAATACGGTCTCGATACGCTTTCGGAACAAATTAATTCAACCAACGAGTTGTTAAAGACGGTTTTTATTCGTATTTCTTAAAATTCTTCTCCAGTAGCCTTTCCAAGTCCAAAACCTTATAGAGTATCTTCCCTGCAAACTGCGTGTAGGGAATAATCTTTCTGTCTCGATAGTCTTGCAAGGTGCGAGGGCTTATATACAGCCGCTCGCACACCTCCTTGCCCGTTAGGAAATGCTCACCGCCAAATAGAGGCTTGTGCGTTTGTGCCACTTCCTTAATTCTCCTGTTCACACTGTGGATAGCGGACAGCACTACCTGCATATCGTCCGTGTCCATGTTCAAATCTCTAATTGTTTCCATCTTTTCATTGTTTGTCTATTTGTTGCTCTTGGTTTTCTCTGATTTTGTCTGTAACAACCGCTCCACATCTTCACGCTTATAATAGCACTTGTGTCCGATTTGTGCAAACGGCAGCATGCCCGTATCTCGGTAATGCTGTAAGGTGCGCTTGCTGATGCCCAGTAGCCTACACACATCACCATTGTGCAGCCAATCTGTGTGCTTACTCGATTCTCCAAATACCTTATGGCAGGTCTGGGCAAGAGCGAGGATTTCGTCCCTAAGCATCGCCCATTGTTTGTCGGTAATGATAAAATATCCCATAGTGTTATATTGTTTTGTTTATATTTTCCTTTTGCGATTTGCTTTTCATCGCATGTTTCTGCGTGCAAAAGTATGCGCTTATTTCCAATCTGCAAAGCAGTGGGGAACAGCAGGGAAGAATAGGGAAACCGAAGGAAATGCGGTTATCTTTCTTACTATTCTGTAGTTCCCTATCTTCCTTTTTCTAGGTTTGTTTTAGTCAAAGCAATACAGTGCAGATTGGAGTAAATAAGTACATACTTTTCTTGTAGTATTTCTATACTTGCTCCCTTATATTAGCCTGAAATCCTTATTTTCCAGCTTCTTTCTGTCAGAAATCCGTGAGAAATTCATTGCCAATGAGTGCAACATTATGCAAGCATGCTCAGATTGCTTGGAACATTGATATTCTCACCGTAACTTCACTCTTGGAAACCAAAACGGGTAAACAATGAAAAATGAAGCAGATAAAAGCAGAATGAAAACAACAGGCAATTCTACCGAACGCAGGGGAAACACCTCCAAGAACAGCGAAATAGAAACCTATCTCCGTGCGCACTATGTGTTCAGGTATAATACCGTGCTGGACAGAACGGAATACCGTAGCAATAAAGATGTAGACTGTCGTTTTACAAAGGTTGGTCGCTATGAAATCAATTCTCTCCGTAGGGAGCTTGATTTAGATATGGGCATCATTACCTCCTCCGACAATCTCTATTCCATCATCGAAAGCAGCTTTTCTCCACGCATCAATCCCATACAGGAATACTTCAAGGCTTTGCCAGAGGTTGATGCTTCAGAAGTGCTGCACAAGATAGAGGTAAACCAAAGCACAATAGCCAACCTTGCATCGTGCGTTATCGTCCGCAACTCTGAAAAGTGGCTGCCATACCTTACCAAATGGCTGGTTGCAGTGGTTACCAACGCTATGGACGACCGTGAATGCCGCAACCATACCTGTCTTGTACTAACAGGGGAACAAGGAAAGTTCAAGACTACCTTTCTTGATTTGCTTTGTCCGCCCGCGCTTAAAGGTTACAGCTACACAGGAAAAATATATCCGCAGGAGAAGGACACACTTACTTATATCGGTCAGAACCTTATCGTAAACATTGACGACCAACTGAAAGCCCTCAACAAGCGTGATGAGAATGAACTCAAGAACCTTATTACCTGTCCTATGGTTAAATACCGTATGCCTTACGACAAGTATGTGGAGGAACACTCTCACTTGGCGAGTTTTGTAGCATCGGTAAACGGCAATGACTTTTTGACCGACCCGACAGGAAGCAGGCGTTTCCTGCCCTTTGAGGTACTTGCCATTGACATAGAACGAGCAAAGGAAATTTCTATGGATGCCGTCTATACCGAAGCGAAGGCCCTTTTAAAATCAGGCTTCCGCTATTGGTTCAATGATGACGAGATAGCGGAGCTATACAGGGAGAGTGAGGACTTCCAAGTGCAGACCGCTGAAATGGAACTACTATTACGCTGTTTTGAAAAGCCAACAGAGGACAATCCTCATTGTGCTTACATGACCACTACCGAAATACTCGCTTATTTAGGTGTTTATACGCATCAACCTTTGACATTCAAACGTATGGGCGAAGCACTCAAAAGAGCTGGCTTTGAAAAGGTAAGCAAGAGGCGTGAGGGTTGTAGTCCTGTCTATGTGTATAAGATTAGGAAAATCCACCCCTGCCCACTGGTAAATAGCTGTGGTAGTTTGATGTAGTAGCGTGTGTAGTATTGTTGTTTACTACAACTTATACCTGAATGTCAATCACTTACAATCAAAATATATGTAGTAAGAAAAAAGTGAAAAAAGTTTTTAGGGGAAAAACTTTATGAAACGAAAAAACATAAATGAAGTTTGCGCTATCAGCATAATCAAAATATAATCCGATATTAAAATCAGAATGAATAAATGTTCAACTAATAATTATAATGACAATGAAAGAAGAAGATTTATCACGCATTAAGCGATACCCCATAGTGGAGTATCTTGAAAGGAAAGGTATCAAACCAGTGCGCAGGACACCTGCCTATGCTCTCTACCGTTCACCATTTCGTGAAGACACGCATCCAAGTTTCAAGGTAGACACAGAGAAGAACCTCTGGATAGATTATGCCGAAGGCAAAGGCGGAAGTATTATCGACCTTTGTATGCGGTTAAAGGGCTGCACACTGTCGGAAGCCATCCGCATTTTGGGGCAGAATGCTCCCGATATAACGCACGTTCCTCGTAGAGAAAGTGTTCAAGGCTCTTCCAAGCAAGAAAGTATCAGACAAGCAGTGTCTACAAGTGGAGTAAGGAGACTGATAGAAGTATCAGACACCTTACCTCCACACTTATTAAAGTATCTTGAGGAAGACCGCTGCATCAATTTAGAAAAGGCTATGCCCTTTCTGCGTTGTATCAGCTATGAGGTAAGAGGGCAGCACTATCAAGCCATCGGCTTTGCCAATCAATCGGGAGGTTATGAGCTTCGAGATAATGGAACGTTCAAGGGAACAATAGCACCAAAGGACATTACTCCGATATTTTCGGACAGAGCAGAGCCAGTTTGCATATTCGAGGGATTTATTGACTTTCTATCCTTCCTTTCAATGAAAGAAGAAGTTATCAACCATTGTCTTGTGATGAACTCCGTGAGTAATGTGGCAAGGAGCATTTGCTATCTCAATGACAGGCAAGTATCCTCCATTCGTACCTTCCTTGACAATGACGAAGCTGGACGGAGAGCTACGGAGGATTTTATGGAGGCTGGTTTCAAGGTAGATGATATGTCCGTGCATTACAGGAACTTCAAAGACCTCAACGAATATCACATCCACAGGATGCGTGAACAGCAGAAAAGCCTATCATTGACGATGTCACAAACACAAACCAATCCCATAAAGGTAAAACAAGTTAAACATAAAATGAGATAAAGACATGGAAAAGAAGAAAACAACAGAAGAAGAGTATGACCTTTCATATTATTTGGGTGGTAACGAAGAAGATACCTATTCAAAGCCTAGCAAACAAAAAGACAAGTTTATCCCTGAACGGGAAGTGGTCAGGAAGCAGGAAAAAAGAACACCCATGAACCAGTCGGGTATTCCATCGGAGAACTCGGAACATGAGCAGCATGTTGTATCATCACAGGATGCAGTGCCATCACAGCACACAGAGAACACAGCCGTTCAAAGACGCATCAGCGCCAAGATGAGAAAGGAAACGCTTGAAGCCTACAAGCAAGCCTATCTTGTTCCAACTAAATTGATAGGCCGAAAGGCGGTCTATCTGAGCAGGGAGACACAGGAACGGGCGGACTTCATCGTGCGCAGATTGGGCGACAGGGGCAGCAACCTTTCAAGTTTTGTGGAGAACATCGTGCGCCTTCATCTGGAGGAATATGGTGAGGATATAGAGAAATGGAGAAGATTGTAAACCGACAGAAAGGGACGAGGGGGATAAGAGGAGGAACATCTCTTTCATTTTCACTTCTCCATCAACCCTTTTTCGGGAGTATGAAAACGGACATTTGTCAAGCATACTGAACGGTGGGAATGCCACGAACGCAGTCAGACACGGAATGTCGTGCATTCACTTTTTGGCAACAAAACGCCTTATGCGTAAACGGTCTGTTAGGGTAGCATTGCAAGACGTCAGTTTGTACCCACAAACTGCTCTTGCTCCCCTTGCTAAACTATCGGGGAGGTTAGACCGTAATCACTCCGGTCTCATCGGTCATCATTCAGAAATTAAGCAGCAACGAATCATCCATACTGATTAACTTTCAGAGAAACTTATATGAAGAAATACAGAAGAAAAGCTACCCAATGGCAGCAGAAGGACAATGAAGAAAAACAGATGAACAAGAAGGAATTCATCAAGGTTAGGTGTACTTTGGAGGAGAAGCAGCGCATCAAGGCAAAGGCAGAAAGCACAGGGCGGAAGTTCTCCGAGTACTGCCGTGAGATTCTTTTGAATGGTGAAGTGGTAGCCGTTCCCAAGATGACCGACAATGAAAAGGAAGCCATTGCCGTACTCCACCGAACGGGAATGTACTACGCACAGGTTTCCAACCTCATCAGGATAAAGGACGAGTCATGGGTGCCGATAACCAAGAACCTTTCCATATGTGCCAAAGAAGCATTTAAGCGTTTCTTCGACCCTCACTTTCGCATTGGTGACGATATATATAAGGTCTTAAATCTGCCGAGGTATGATAGGAAAGTGTAAGGCGATAGCGCACGGAAGTACGGCTTTAGACTATATTTTCAGAGAGGGCAAGTTAGGTAATCGGCTTGCCTTTCATAACCTTTGTAGCAGAGAATCAAAGGCTATTTACGAGGAAATGAAGTTGGTCAGCGATTACAATACCAGATGCAGAAACAAATTCCTGCGCATCGAAATCGGCATTGCACCACAGGACGAGAAGAAACTATCAGTTTCTGAACTTGTCCAAATAGCCCATCTGTTTGCCAAGAAAATGGGACTTAACAATCACCAATGGGTAGCAGTTACCCATAAGGATACAGACAATAGACACATTCATATCATCGCCAATCGCATCAGTCTGTACGGAGAGGTCTATGACACCACCTTCGTGAGCAACAGGGCAGCAAGGGTGGCGGAGGAAATCAGCAGGGAGAAAGGTTTGACCATCGCAAAGGAAGTCAAAGCCAAAAGGAAACATCAGAAAGCGAAAGCCAATGCCACGAGAGAGGAAACAAAGAAAGAACTACAAAGGGTATGCTACGTCCTGCTTGAAAAGTACAAAGGTATAGGTTTCACAGGACACTCCATGTTCCTCTACGAGCTGAACAAGCAAGGAGTAACCATAGAGCGCATGAAGAACAAACAGGGCAAGGTCTATGGCTTGAAGTTCTCATACGGAGAATATGCGTTCAAGGCATCGGAAGTCGGTAGGGAGTTTGGCTACCGTTCTTTGCAAAAGAACTTTGAGGCAAGTCGGAAAGCCGAAACGAATGTATCAGACCAAGTAATACGCAAATCGTCAGAAAATACAGATACCATGGAAACAGGCTATCAGCTCGTACCCCCAAGCCGTTCATATAGCCCACGACCAACAGAGGAAGTTCCACAAATTGCAAAGGCGGTAAGCGAAGTGTCAGATGCAGTCATCAGTGCAGCCGATGAAATAGTGGAAGAGTTAGGAGAAATGATTTCACCATCTTCACATAGCGAAGATTATGCAGAAGCAGCATGGCAGCGCAAGCTCAGATACCAAGCCAACAGAAAGAAGAAGCGAGGGAGAGGATTGTAGCCAACCCAAACCACACAGCAACAACCCAAAGTGCAGAAACGTAAATATTTCGTCATAAACGCTTGTTATTCGGTAACAAAGTATTATCTTTGCAAACAGAATAACAAGCGTTCTTTGTTAGGCAGAAAACAGCGACACCAAGTAGTTCGCTCGTTTCCAAATCGTTACCTATTCAGTTTAACAAACAAGGTAACTTGTTTATTTCCAATTAGTTGTATTTTAGAAATCATCTTGGTTGGTAAAAGCTATGCTTCTTCTATACAAAAATAAAGCTTTTATATAATGGTAAAAATGGTATGAGAAAACGACCGATAGTTATAATGAATACAAACTATCGGTCGTTACTATTTTAAAGATATGTAAAGCAACTCTGCAAGATTTGCAGTGAAGAGCCTATTACTTTGTTTATCTAGTGAAAGTAATACAAGCCCAGTTGTTGTCTTCTATCGTTTTTGCTTTTGTAAAGCCATATTCTTCAGCCTTTGCAATGAGCAATGGCACATCTTCGAGATAGAACCCACTGAGTATAAGTGTTGCAGTGTCGTGCATTACTGCATTGAATTGGGGGATATCTTCAAGCAAAATGTTGCGGTTGATGTTGGCTATAACAACATCAAAGAAGCCACAAACATGAGAAAGAGAATTAGAATCGCCATGCAAAATCTCAATATTTTCGGTGCCGTTTAATTCTGCATTATGCTTACTATTTTCAACACTCCATTCGTCAATGTCATATCCTACAATCTCTTCTGCGCCTAGTTTCGATGCTGTGATACTTAAAATGCCAGTTCCGCAACCACAATCTAAGACACGTTTGTTATGTAGGTCGATGTTAAGAAGCTCCGAAATAACTAGTCTAGTCGTTTCGTGTGTTCCTGTTCCGAATGCTTGTTTAGCCTCAATCCCAATCTTTATAACATCATTACCAACTATCTCAATAGCCGAGTCACTACTGTTTCTTGCATCGTATATAATGATTTTGTTATTGATATTAATGGGTTTGAAGCCATTTTTTTCCCATTCTTCGTTCCAGTTTTGTTCTTCAAGTTCTGTTGTGGTAAAAGTTATTGAGGCTTCTTGAATAGGGAAATGAAGTAATTCGTTTTCTAGTGCACTCTTGCTATATAGCATAGTGGGAATATATCCATTGATAATTCCATCTTCTTCATCGAACGATTCGTAACCAAGTTCGCCTGCTGCATCAATCAATAGTTCTTGAACTGCTAGTTTTAGTGGTTCACTACATGTTATAGTGAATGATGTTTTGTTATATTTCATGATTCAAAATTCAAACTAATTGCAAATTTACAAAAAATAGGGAAAAACCTATATGTGATTAGGGAAATTCCTTATTAAATTGTAAAATATAGTAGTATTTTTGCAACGTGATAAAGTATTTGAACGAAAAAGAATAAAATATAACGAGGAACAGGTATGAAAAAGAATGTATTTTTAGCAACTGTTATCATGTCGTTGCCACTTTTTGTAAACGCACAATCTGACGATGTGTATTTCACACCAAAGAAAAGTTCGGTGGAGAAAGTTGCAAATCGTTCAGCAAATAAAGACGAAAGTCGCACTACTTATTATAGTGGTAGTAATAGAGACGTTGATGAATACAATAGAAGAGGAAACTCTTGGACACATTATCAACAAATGGGTGTAGATGGAAAAGGACGTAAGGTGATGTCTTTGCGTAAAGGATATGGCACTTATCCCGATTCTATGTATCTTGATACTGTATTTGTTGAGCGTAATAGAAGAGCATACGATAACGATGAAGATTATCGTATGACACGTCGTATACGTCGCTTCAATGGCTATTATGATCCATGGTATGATGATTTTGCTTATGCTTACGGACCTTATTGGGGTAGCAGTTGGGCTTGGTATGATCCATGGTATAGCCCTTGGTATGGTGGATATTATGGATATATGGGCTTAGCAGGCTGGCATTATCCTTGGTATTATGGAGGAATAGGCCGTTATTATGATTGGGCTTGGTATAGTCCTTATCGCTATTATGGCTGGAATGGTTATTATGGATGGGGACGTCCAGGATACATTGCACAACGAGGACATACAGGAACATTACAATATTATGATCGTTCTAACTATGGAGGACGTTCGGGAAGACGCTCATCAACCTACACTCCTTCATCTTCTTATAACAGAGAAAGAAATTACACTCCAAGTAATATAACATTTGGTAATGGACGTAATTCTTCACCTTCTCGCTCATATAGCGAAAGCTCATTCGGAGGAAGTGGTTTCGGTGGAACACGCAGTGGTGGCTCTTTTAGCTCAGGCGGAGGCTTCGGAGGTGGAAGAAGCGGTGGATCTGTTGGCGGAGGAGGCACAAGTGGAGGCTTCGGAAACGGCGGAAGACGTTAGAGTTAAATATAAAGTAGGAGAGTAGACAATTTGTTATGTCCTTGCTTTATATAGTAAGGTGACCATAACAACTGCTCTTTTAAAAAGAAATATAAGGATAATATAAATAATAGGATATGAAAAAGAAATGTTTTTTCTTAGCTGCAATGAGTGTTTTGACACTTCCTATGCTTGCACAAGAGACTTATGAAAATACTAAGCTTATCGATAATGACTTAAACGGAACTGCTCGTTACGTCGGAATGGGTGGTGCAATGGATGCTTTAGGTGCAGACTTAACCACTATGGGAACCAACCCTGCTGGTATGGGATTGTATCGAAGTTCTGCAATTGCAGTATCTGGTGGTCTCTTATCTCAATCTGGTGCAAAGGCTATTAATGGCGCAAGTACAAGTCATTTCAGCTTAGACCAAATTGGAGGTGTGTATAGTATGCGTGGTTCTAACAATTCTATAATGAATATCGGTATTAATTATAGAAAGACAAAGAACTTTAATCATATTCTATCTGCAGCAAACTCGCTTAGTGGTTCTTCTCAAAATAAGTTGTCATATGCTAAAGCTATTGGCGGAAAAGATGCAAATGGTCTTTCAACTTGGAACTTAAAAGAAGAAAACTCAAGATTTAGAGGAACAGCTCCTTTTACAAGTCAGCTCGATAACCTATATTATAATACTTTAGTTGTTGATCCTCGAACAAGAGATGTTGGTTATAATGAAGCCGATGCTTTTGATATGAACCGAGTAAACAAAGGTTATATTGGAGAATTCGACTTTAACTTAAGCGGAAACTTAAACGACCGAGTGTATTTGGGTGTTACCTTTGGTTTGAAAGATGTTCATTATGATGGCGAAAGTGTATACAGAGAGACATTGAATAGTGTTTCTAGCTCTGCAGTTGGAGATGTTTATGTAAATGATTTCCGTAAGATCACAGGTACAGGATTTGATATTAAGGCTGGAGTTATATTCCGTCCATTTGAAAACTCACCTTTCAGAGTGGGTCTTTCAGTAGCAAGTCCAACTTGGTATGACTTGACAGCTTCTAATGAAACAAGATTAGTAAACAATACTAGTGTAGCAGGTTTAGCTAAAGATGCAAATTCTTCTGCTGCTTATAGCTATAAAGTGTACACTCCTTGGAAGTTTGGTTTGAGCTTAGGACATACTATTGGCAAGAACGTTGCATTGGGAGCGGTTTACGAATATTCTGATTATAGCGGCTTAGACTCACGTACCAATGATGATGGAGCATACTATGACATCTATACTGACTCTTATTACACTTCTAGTCACTCTGATGAAACAATGAATGAACACACAAAACAAACTTTGAAAGGTGTGTCTACATTAAAGCTTGGTGCTGAGGTGAAGGTGTCTCCAGAGGTTTCTCTTCGTGCAGGTTATAACTATGTTTCAAGCTTATACAATAAGAATGGCTTTAAAAATGGTGGACTTGACTCTTATGGATCAAACTATAGCTCTGCAACAGATTATGTAAACTGGGGAGCAACTAATAGACTTACACTAGGAGTTGGATATGCAGTGAAGAAATTTACAGTAGATTTGGCTTATCAATATAGTGGTACAAAGGGTGATTTCTATCCTTTTATGGGATTTGATGTAGATAGATACTACAAGGATTCTGCCACTAACAAAATTGTTTCTGAACATATCTCAGGAGGAACAACTTTAACAAAGGTTACTGATAACAGACACCAAGTGTTGTTAACTCTAGGATATCGTTTCTAAAACATTATTATTTGAGAATAGATAAAGGGGAATAGTCATCATTTGATTATTCCCTTTCTTTTTAATGTTATATTTCATTACACCTTATTTATATAATAGGTGTTGGTGCTTTATTCATTTATTATTTGTAATTTTGCACCTCAATAAAAACAATCAATAACAAGTTATGTCTAAATATTTATTTACAGATACAAAGAAGATAACTACTCAGAAGTTTATAGAGTTGAAAAAGCAGGGTGAAAAAATTACAATGCTCACAGCTTACGATTATACAACTGCTTCAATTATTGATCAAGCAGGAATAGAAGGAATTTTAGTTGGAGACTCTGCATCGAATGTTATGGCAGGAAACTCAACAACATTGCCTATAACTGTAGACGAAATGATTTATCATGCACGTTGCGTTGTGAATGGCGTCAAACGTGCTCTTGTTGTTTGTGACATGCCTTTTGGTTCTTATCAAATAGGTAAAGAAGATGCATTGAGAAATGCAATTCGAATTATGAAAGAGACAGGAGCAGATGCTTTAAAGCTCGAAGGTGGAGAAGAAATATTACCAACTATAAAAGGATTGATCGCTGCTGGTATTCCTGTAATGGGACATTTAGGCTTAACCCCACAAAGTGTGCATCAGTTGGGGGGCTATGGTTTGCGAGCAAAACAAGAAGAAGAAGCTAATAAGTTGCTTCAAGATGCTAAGTTATTGGCTGATGCTGGCTGCTTTGCAATAGTACTTGAGAAGATACCTGCGCTACTTGCAGAGTGTGTTTCTAAGTCTATTAATTGTCCAACTATAGGTATTGGAGCAGGAAATGCTACCGATGGACAAATTTTAGTATCTGCAGATATGCTTGGATTAACACAAGGTTTCCGTCCAAAGTTCTTACGCCAATATGCTAATCTTGCAGAGATCATGACAGATGCAATTGGTGGTTATATCTTAGATACAAAGGAAGGAACATTCCCTAGTGCTGCTGAATCTTACTAATATATAATAAGGTGGAACAAGATATTTGAGTAAGCTAGAACTAAAGCAATAAATTTTAAATTTCATCGTTATTATATTAATTATGAGAAATCCTTTTCAATATCTTGTATTAATATTTATGTTGTTGGGAGTTATTGCTTGTAGTGATAGCGATAGTTTCCCTAGTTCGCCTAATTCTCGGTTGGTATTTTCAAGTGATACCCTTCGTTTAGATACTGTTTTCTCTACCATTCAGAGCTCAACCAAAACGCTATGGGTGTATAATAGAGGTAATAGCAATATTCATTGTAATACCATTCGTTTGGAAAATGGCAATCAAACAGGCTTTCAAGTCAATGTAGATGGCATCTCTATAGGTAAGAATGTAGGTTATCAAACATCTGAAATAGATGTAAGAGCAAAGGATAGTATTCGTATCTTTGTAAAGTTTCTTGGGGAAAAAGTTTCAGTTGATTCGCCAAAGCAGGTGAAAGACAACTTGATTTTTGTTTTAGATAACGGAAGAGAAGAGCGTTTACAGCTTGAAACATATGTTTGGAATGCTAATATCATTCGCCATCTTAGTGTTAAGAATGATACCACTATTTCGACAACAAAGCCTACTGTGATTTATGGAGGAATAGATATTGCAGAGGGAAGTACATTAACTATTGCGGCAGGAACAACTTTATATTTCCATGGGGACGCAGGAATTAATGTAAATGGTCGTCTTATCTGTAATGGAACTGCAGATAAAAACGTGGTGTTACGTGGTGATAGACTCGACAAGTTGTTTGATAACTTGCCTTATGATAGGGTGAGTGGACAGTGGAAAGGAATCAAGATCAATTCGTCTTCTTATGGTAATGTGATGAATTATACTGATGTTCATAGTGCTTTTGATGGAATAAAAATCGATTCTTCGAATGTTGCAACAGAAAAGCTCTTCCTTAATTCATGTAGAATACACAACAACTTAGGTTATGGTTTATATGTGAATCATAGCAAGGTGCGCATTCAAAATACAGAAATAACCAATTCTGAAGCTGATTGTTTGTATCTTAAAGATGGTGATGTAGACATCTTAGCTTCTACAATAGCTCAGTTTTATCCATTTAATGCACGTCGAGGTTATGCGGTTAATCTATTATATCGCAAAGCAAATCCTTTGACTTTTAAATGTGATAATTGCATTATAACAGGTTTTTCTGATGATGTTTTCAATATCTCAACAGACGAAAAGGATTCGAATCTGAATAATATCACGATTAGTAATACGCTTTTAAGAACGCCAACTATAGATAAACCGAGAGGAATGGTCCTTAATAATATAATGTATGAGGATGTCAAGGATACGATTTCTTATGGTGAAAAGAACTTCAAGTCGATTGATTTAAAAACAATGTTCTTCGATTTTCGCTTAAAAGAAAAAGCAAAAGCACGAAACAATGCCTTTGCAACAACTCTTCCAAGTAATGATAGAAGAGGAGAAAGTAGAGTAGGACACCCTGACTTAGGAGCATTCATTTATAAAGAAGATTAATATTATGGAATATAAAAAGATAGAGATTAATTATCAATTATGTCAGCTTGAGGAACTCTCAGAGGTTGAACAAATGGTGGTAAAGAAGTCGATTGAGGCTACCAATACAGCCTATGCCAAATATAGTCACTTCTATGTTGGAGCCGCTGCGTTATTGAATAATGGAACAGTAGTGATGGGTTCAAATCAAGAGAATGCCGCTTTTCCTTCTTCTTTGTGTGCCGAACGTACTGCAGTATTTGCAGCACAGGCTACTTATCCCAATGAACCTATCAAAATATTGGCTATTGCTGCAAAGACAGATAATGGTCTTTTAAAAGATCCTATAACTCCTTGTGGAGCATGTCGACAGGTTATTTTGGAAGTGGAAGATCGATATTCACAACCCATAAGAATTCTACTTTATGGTCAGAATGGTATCTATTGTTTGAACTCTGTTAAAGACTTGCTGCCATTTTCTTTTGTAGAAAGTAATATGCAAGATTGATTTTATTTTATAATTTCTATATAAAAGATTTGGCAGAATAAAAATAAAACATTACCTTTGCAGCGCATTTAAAGATAATGTAGGGAAGTTTGGGTGAGTGGCTGAAACCACCAGTTTGCTAAACTGACGTGCGGGTTACCGTACCGGGGGTTCGAATCCCCCAGCTTCCGCAAAACTTTTAAAAGGGAATAGAATATTTTTCTATTCCTTTTTTTGTTTTTCTTCTTTCTTTTGTAATAAAATCTGTACCTTTGTTTAATATGTAATGTCCGCAAAGGCATTATATCTTGACTTGAAAGTATTATAAAACCTAAAAGAATTGATTATGTTATCAAAGAAGAATCTAGACCAAATTGCAAGACAGGGACTAACAGAGCAAATTATAGAACAGCAGTTGTCTCAATTTAAAAATGGTTTTCCTTTTCTTAAACTAAAGGCTGCTGCATCTGTAGAAGAGGGAATTGTAAAGACAAATGACGAACAAAGAGAACATTATATCAATCTTTGGAATTCATATAAACAAGGAAATAAGAAGATTGTTAAGTTTGTTCCTGCGAGTGGAGCAGCAAGTAGAATGTTTAAAAATCTGTTTGAATATTTAGATGCAGACTACAAAGAACCACGAACTTCCTTTGAAAAAACATTCTGTGATAACATAAAGCTTTTTGCTTTTAGAGAGGAATTGTGTGACAAGTGTAAGCAGAATGATAAGAAAAATATCAAGGGTCTTATTGAAGAAGGTGATTATAAAACCATCGTAAGAAATCTTTTAGATGAGAAAGGATTGAACTATTCTAATCTACCTAAAGGACTTTTATTATTCTATAATTATGAAGATGGACCCCGAACAGCGATGGAAGAGCATCTTGCAGAGGGTGCTTTATATGCATCTTCTCAAGGAAAAGTATTCCTACATTTTACTGTTTCTCACAATCATCTTGATTTATTCAAAGAGAAAGTGAAAGAGAAGACTCCTTATTTTGAGAATAAGTTTGGTGTAACTTATGATATTTCTTTCTCCGAACAAAAGGCCACTACAGATACAATTGCTGTAAATCTGGATAATACTCCATTCTTAGATGAAGATGATAATCTTGTATTTAGACCTGGAGGTCATGGAGCATTGATCGAAAATCTAAATGATATTGATGGCGATGTTATCTTTATAAAGAATATAGATAATGTGGTTCCAGATAGTTATAAAGAAGATACAGTAGTGTATAAGCAAGTGCTTGCAGGTCTTCTTATTGAGCTTCAAACTAAGATTTTTAATTATCTTGAGGTGCTCGAGGATAAAACTTACACTTCAGAAACACTTCAAGAAATTCGTTTTTTCTTAGAAAAAGAACTTTGTTGTGTAAAAGATGACGTTGAAACAATGTCTGACGAAGAACTCGCTAATTATCTATTTACAAAGCTAAATCGCCCCATTCGTATTTGTGGAGTAGTGAGAAATCAAGGCGAAGCAGGTGGAGGTCCATTCCTAGTTTATAACAATGACAATACAATAAGTCTTCAAATTCTAGAATCAAGTCAAATTGATAAGGATAATGAAGCTTATCTTTCAATGTTTAAAAATGGAACTCATTTTAATCCAGTAGATTTAGTTTGTGGTACAAAAGACTTCAAAGGAAGACCTTTCAACCTTGCTAATTATGTAGATAAGAATACAGGTTTCATTTCATTAAAGAGTAAGAATGGTAAAGAACTAAAAGCTTTAGAGTTGCCAGGATTATGGAATGGAGCAATGAGCGACTGGAATACAGTCTGTGTTGAGGTTCCTCTTTCAACATTTAATCCAGTAAAAACTGTTAATGATCTATTGAAGAAGTCATAATATAAGATATCTCTTAGATCACATTTATAGAAGAATAATTCTCTTATTTATTTTGAGAATTATTCTTTTTAGTATACCTTTGTGCAACAGAAAATAGAGATTTATAATATAAACACAAGAAACCAAAATATAAAACTATAGCAGTATGATGTTAAAAGTGCGCTTAGCTCTAATGAACTTTTTGCAATTTGCAATATGGGGAGCTTATCTAATATCTATGGGAACCTATTTATCAACAATTGGATTAGGCTCAAAGATTGGTATTTTTTATTCAATGCAGGGAATTGTTTCAATCTTTATGCCTGCTATTATGGGTATCGTGGCAGATAGATGGGTGCCTGCTCAGAAACTAATGGGCTTTTGTCATCTTATATCTGCAACATTTATGCTAGCTACAGGTTATTGTGGTATGGTTTTATCTAATAGCGGTGGGATAGAGGCAGCATCGTCTTTGATGGAAGCAAAACTGCTTTTCCCCTTCTATTCTCTAAGTGTTGCTTTTTATATGCCAACCCTTGCATTAAGTAATTCTGTTGCTTATACAGCATTGTCAAATGCAAATATGGATACAGTAAAGAGCTTTCCCCCTATTAGAGTCTTTGGAACTATCGGCTTTATCTTTACAATGTGGGTAGTCGATTTATTTGGTTTTCAGGCAAATCACAATCAATTCTTTGTTTCAGCATTCTGTGGATTATTGTTATTTGTTTATTCTTTTAGCTTGCCTAAGTGTAGTATTTCAAAGTCAACTCACAGCCAAGGTCTTGTTGAAGCTCTAGGTTTTAAATCTTTTGCCTTGTTCAAAGATAAAAGAATGGCTATTTTCTTCATCTTCTCAATGTTGCTTGGTGTGAGCCTTCAAATAACCAATAGTTTTGCAAATCCATTTATTACAAGCTTTAAAAATATAGCAGAATATGCTGATTCCTTTGGAGTTAATCATGCAAATATTCTTATTTCATTATCTCAAATCAGTGAAACATGCTGTATCTTGCTTATTCCTTTCTTTATGAAACGATATGGAATTAAAACCATTATGACAATGGCAATGATTGCATGGGTATTAAGATTTGGTTTATTAGGATTAGGAAATCCTGGTGATAGAGTATGGATGTTCGTTGCTTCTATGATTGTTTATGGCTTGGCATTCGACCTATTTAATATCTCAGGTTCTTTATTTGTTGACAATTCTGTAGACCATGAGATGCGTTCAAGTGCACAAGGATTATTTATGCTCATGACAAATGGTATTGGAGCAACAGTTGGAACACTTGCAGCACAAGCTGTTGTGAATAGCCATACCGTAGATGGTGTTACTGATTGGGTGTCTTGCTGGATGATTTTTGCTGGTTATGCCGCAGTCGTTGCTATTGGTTTTATGTTGATGTTTCGTTCAAAAACAGAGAAACTATAAATATGAGTAACATTCAATTAACATTTCATGGAATCTCAACAATTCTAGAAGGACAGGACGTTGGGTTATTACTTTTGGTAGATGAACAATCTAACCAACAAATAAGTGTAATCTGTACTACTGAGAAACTGAAGGAATTTAGATTTTATCTTTCTGCAAAGAAAACTCCTAATACATTGTTAAATGTGTTGTGGAGTGTTATTCGTAGTTACGAAGAATCGAATTTTGAGGTTGTCATTAATACGTTAATTGATGGAGAGTATAAAGCATATTTATACAATTCTACAACGCTTGATTTATATTCTATATCTGCAGTTGATGGAGTTTTATTGAGTATTATTGCAAAAATTCCTATCTTTATTGATGAGCATTTGATGAAAAGACAAAGTATGCCGTTTAATAAAGATTCTAAATCAATGGCACTTCCTGTTAATACGCTATCTGAGGAAATGTTAGGAGAGGCTTTAACGAAGGCCGTAGATAATGAAAATTATGAATTAGCAGCCGCTTTGAATCAAGAAATTGAACGAAGAAAGAAACTAAAGAACAATAAAGGATAATATAATAAGAATGAAAGAAGTTCGATATTTTTATGCTCCTGCTGCTTTAACAACAAACGAATTGCCAAGTGAAGAAGCAGCTCATGCATCGAAAGTGTTGCGTTTGCAACCTGGAGATGAAGTGGTGCTGATAGATGGAAAAGGTTCTTTTCATCAAGCGAAGATTGTAAATATTACAAAGAGTAGATGCGAATATCAAATTACTCATTCTCAAGAATATCCCAAAACGTGGAATAATAATATTCATTTAGCAATTGCTCCAACAAAGAATATTGATAGGATAGAGTGGCTAACAGAAAAGATTACGGAAATAGGTTTCGATGAATTATCTTTTCTGAATTGTAGATTTTCAGAACGTCGAGTAGTTAAGAATGAACGACTTGAGCGTATTATTGTATCTGCTGCCAAACAAAGTAGAAAATCGTGGATGCCCCAATTAAACGAAATGATTTCGTTTAAAGATTTCATTTCTATGCCATATAAGGGCTTAAAGTTTATCGCTCATTGTTACGATCAGTTCCCAAAGGTCGACTTCTGTTCAACTCTTCATAAAGAAGAGATAAAAGAAGATGTTTTAATACTTGTTGGGCCTGAAGGTGATTTCTCTGTAGATGAAGTTGACTTGGCTTTGAAAAATGGATTTCAATCAATTTCTTTAGGTGAGAATAGATTGAGAACAGAAACGGCAGGACTTGTTGCTGTAACAATTGCGCAATTCGCTTTAAGGAAGAACAAATAAAAAATAAAATACCAAGAGTCATCTATTAGTGTCTCTTGGTATTTCTTTTATGAGAATGTTTCTTATGTTTCTTTTTAGAACTCGACTTCTTTGAATTTATATGGTGTCGGTTTTTATTAGAGGTTTTTATTTTACTAATCTTATTTAAGTCAAGCTCTCCTGGTATAGTACTTTCGTTTTTTGCTATTGTAATCTCACCGGTAAATGAATTAATATCTAATTCTTCTACATCAGTAAGGTGCTTATCTTGTTTCTTTCCAGCTTTTATAGTGATTGTTTTACCGTCTTTTGAAAGTCTACTACCAATAATCTTATTTCTATTTTCTAAATTAATTTCGTCTTGACTATTATTAAGAACATCATATTTATATAGTCTGTTGTTCAATATGTAATATAGAGCATGACGCTTCATGTCGGTATATCTTGCAACAATCTCACTTCCTTCAGGAAGCGTTTTTACTAATACCTTCATTCTGTTTGCTATAGGTGTTTGTGCAAATATACTTGAATTAGGAATTAATAATAAAGCAAGAGTTAAAATCCTTATTTGTTTGTTTATTGCCATCATAATATAAGTTAATTGCGACGTTGTCACAAATTCGACTTCAAAGTTAGTACTTCTTCTTCTTTCCTCAAAACTATTCAACTTTTTTTGTATAATAATGACGTTGTAAAATCATAACTTTTACTTTATAATATCATTGTAATTGATTGGTAATAGGATAGGTATTGTAATGCATAAGTTATTCTTTTATATTTGAAAAGAAAATGCTAAGTGTAATATTATACGATGTATTTGAATAATTATACATTCTTAAATTTACCTCTTGCAACCTTTGTGGATTATTCTTTCAATCGAATTTGGGTAAAAATGTAAAATAGACTTTGCATTTTGGTATAAAATGTTTTGTTTATTGCTCTTTTTATTTTATCTTTGCAGTAATAAGAAACATTAAATGATAATTAAAAAATAAAGCTATGAACGAAAAGAGAGTTTATACTTTTGGCAATGGTAAGGCCGAAGGAAAAGCCGATATGAAAAATCTATTGGGTGGAA
This sequence comes from Hoylesella nanceiensis DSM 19126 = JCM 15639, assembly GCF_000379965.1. Classification (GTDB taxonomy): domain Bacteria; phylum Bacteroidota; class Bacteroidia; order Bacteroidales; family Bacteroidaceae; genus Prevotella; species Prevotella nanceiensis. Next base: position 207,696 of record NZ_KB904327.1, read on the forward strand.
AAGGTGCCAATCTTGCTGAAATGAACCTAATAGGAGTGCCCGTTCCTCCTGGATTTACTATTACAACTGATGTATGTAATGAATACTTTGTAAAGGGCAAAGACACCGTTGTCGCTTTGTTGAAAAATGAAGTAGAAAACTCTGTTAAGCATATTGAGGATTTAATGAACTCTAAGTTTGGAGATGTAGAGAATCCTCTTTTACTGAGTGTACGAAGCGGAGCAAGAGCTTCTATGCCTGGTATGATGGACACAATTCTTAACCTTGGTTTGAATGATGAGGTGGTAGAAGGTCTAGCAAGAAAGACAGGTAACAAGCGTTTTGCTTATGATAGCTACCGTCGTTTTGTGCAAATGTATGGTGATGTTGTATTAGGTATGAAGCCTGTAAACAAAGAAGACATCGATCCATTTGAAAAAATCATTATGGATGTCAAAGCACAACGTGGCATTAAGTTGGATAACGATATGACTGTTGAGGAACTTCAACAACTCGTTACCTTATTTAAAGCAGCTATTAAGGAACAAACTGGACTAGATTTCCCAACCAATCCAATGGAACAATTGTGGGGAGCTATTTGTGCAGTATTCGATAGCTGGATGAACGAACGTGCTATCCTATATCGTAAGATGGAAGGAATTCCTGCAGAATGGGGTACTGCTGTTAACGTAATGGCAATGGTATTCGGTAATATGGGTGACTCTTCTGCAACTGGTGTGTGCTTCTCTCGTGACGCATCTACTGGTGAAAACCTTTTCAACGGAGAATATTTGTTGAACGCACAAGGTGAAGACGTTGTTGCAGGTATTCGTACTCCACTACAAATTACCAAAGAAGGTTCTGTACGTTGGGCTCAACTTCAAGGTATAGAAGAAAGCACTCGTGCTGCTGAATATCCTTCTCTTGAAGAAAGAATGCCTGAAATTTATAAGGAACTTGATGCGCTTCAAGATCGTCTAGAAAAGCACTATCATGATATGCAAGATATGGAATTTACTGTTCAAGAAGGTAAATTGTGGTTCTTGCAAACTCGTAATGGTAAGAGAACAGGTACTGCGATGGTTAAAATTGCAATGGATTTGTTAGCTGAAGGCGAAATTGATGAAAAGACAGCATTAAACCGTTGCGAACCAAATAAATTGGATGAGTTACTTCACCCAGTATTCGATAAGATGGCATTATCAAGTGCTAAGGTTCTAACAAGAGGTCTTCCTGCTTCTCCAGGTGCTGCTTGTGGTCAAATAGTATTCTTTGCTGATGATGCTGCAAGATGGAAAGAAGAAGGTAAGGACGTTATTATGGTTCGTATTGAAACTTCTCCTGAAGACCTAGTTGGTATGTCTGCATCACAAGGTATCTTAACTGCAAGAGGTGGTATGACTAGTCACGCTGCTGTAGTTGCTCGTGGTATGGGTAAATGCTGTGTATCTGGAGCAGGTGCAATCAATATCAATTACAAAGCAAGAACTGTAGAAATCGACGGAACAGTATTGAAAGAAGGTGACTACATGTCATTGAATGGAAGTACAGGTGAAGTTTATTTAGGTAAGATAGAAACTAAGCCAGCTGAAGTAACTGGTGACTTTGCAAAACTAATGGAATTGTGTAGCAAATATACACGATTGGTAGTACGTACTAATGCTGATACTCCTCATGATGCGCAAGTTGCTCGTGGCTTCGGAGCTGTAGGTATTGGACTTTGCAGAACAGAGCACATGTTCTTCGAAAACGAGAAGATCAAGGCTATGAGAGAAATGATTTTGGCTCGTACTAAAGAAGGACGTGAAAAGGCATTAGAGAAACTTTTACCTTACCAAAAACAAGATTTCTATGGAATTCTAAAGGCAATGGATGGATATCCAGTAAACATTCGTCTACTAGATCCACCTTTACACGAATTCGTTCCTCATGATCTTGAAGGTCAAAGAATTATGGCTGAAGAGATGGGAGTGAGTGTTGAAGAAATTCAACAACGTGTAAACTCATTGAGCGAGCATAACCCAATGCTTGGACATCGTGGTTGTCGCTTAGGTAATACCTATCCTGAAATCACTGCAATGCAAACAAGAGCTATTCTTGGAGCTGCTATTCAGCTTAAGAAAGAAGGCTTTGATCCTCGTCCAGAGATTATGGTTCCACTTATTGGTATTGTAAACGAGTTTGATAACCAAGAAGCAGTTATCAGAGAAACAGCAGAAAAACTATTTGCTGAAGAAGGTGTAGAACTTTCTTTCCACGTTGGTACTATGATCGAAATTCCACGTGCTGCGCTTACAGCTGACTATATTGCTAAGAAGGCAGAGTACTTTAGTTTCGGAACAAATGACCTCACTCAAATGACTTATGGATATAGTAGAGATGACATTGCTAGCTTCTTACCAACTTATTTAGAGAACAAAATTCTTAAAGTTGACCCATTCCAAGTACTTGACCAAGAAGGTGTTGGTCAGCTAATTGATATGGCTGTTAAGAAGGGACGTGCTACAAAACCAGAGCTAGTATGTGGTATTTGTGGTGAGCATGGTGGTGAACCAGAATCTGTTAAGTTCTGTGATAAGGTCGGATTGAACTATGTGAGCTGTTCTCCATTCCGTGTGCCTATCGCTAGACTTGCAGCGGCACAGGCAGCTTTAGAACATAAGTAATAAACTCTTAAATATCAATCAATTAGGCGGAGTATCACGTGTTTAAAAGGATATTCCGCCTATTTCGTATCACAAAAAGTGTGCATTTCAACTCACTATTTAGGCAGAATGAGCTCAAATGTTTACAATTTGTTTTACAGTTTGTAATACACTGGTTACAGGTCGTTTACAACTATATTTCAATTAATTACAATGATTTACGATTTCTAGTAGCTATCAAATAGGAGCACAGATAAGATTATGAGAGGTTGGTTTATACTAAATATTTATCAAGTGATATAAACTAAGAAAAAGAACTATGTGATAAGGCTCTTGATTATCTGTACTTTTGGGGGATAAATCCTTCGGAAGTCGTAGATAATCAAGTGCTTTATTCTATCGTAATAATAGTAAAAGATTTGGGAACTCAACAAATGATTTTAAGAAGATAGGCTTTTGTGCTTTGAGAAAATGATATTTTGTTCTTTTTGTCGATATATTTGCTTCTAAAAGTTGTCAGTTTCTAATAAAATGACTATCTTTGAACAAATAAACAATAAAAAATATCTATCTTTATGTATGATTTCTTGAATAACAATTTGTGGCTATTCTGGCTTTTTATTGGATTAGTCTGCCTTATTACTGAAATGACCTTGGGCACTTTCTTCGTGCTTTGTTTAGCAATAGGCGCATTTTTAACCGTTATTTTTTCACTACTTTCATGTCCATTTTGGTTTCAAATAGTTGCTTTCGCAGTACTTTCTGTGGTAAGTATATTCTTTGTGCGCCCTGTGATGATACGTTTTTTGCACAAAGAGCATAATGAACGTCTTAGTAATGTAGATGCACTCATTGGTAGAGTAGGAGTCGTTATTGAAGATATCAAAGGCGAATCAAATGGCTATGTTAAGATAGATGGAGACGAATGGCGTGCCGTGAGTTGCGATAGCAGTGATATTTTGAATGGCGAAAGAGTAAGAGTTGTGAAGATGGATAGTCTCGTTGTGACGGTAGAACGTTTGAATTAATAACTCACAAGTAGTACCTTTCGAATAGAAAAATAGATTGATAGAAAATAAAAGCATTAATTATAAACATTATTAATAACTAAAATACTCAGTTATGATTGATTTCACTTATGTAATAATTGCACTCGTTGTACTTGCAGTTATCTTTATTAAAATGTCGGTTGTGATTATTCCACAGTCAGAAACACGCATCATCGAGCGTTTAGGAAAATACTATGCAACCTTAAAACCAGGTATTAATATTATTATTCCTTTTATCGATAGAGCAAAGATAATAATGACATTAAATAGAGGAAGATACGTTTATTCTAGTACAATCGACCTACGTGAACAAGTATATGACTTTGATAAGCAGAATGTTATTACCAAAGACAATATTCAAATGCAAATTAATGCATTGTTGTATTTCCAAATTGTAGATCCATTTAAGGCGGTTTATGAAATTAATAACTTGCCAAACGCTATTGAAAAGCTAACTCAAACAACACTAAGAAATATCATTGGTGAACTAGAATTAGACCAGACTTTAACTTCTCGTGACACCATTAACACAAAACTTCGTGCAGTGTTAGATGATGCTACCAATAAGTGGGGTATCAAAGTAAATCGTGTAGAACTTCAAGATATTACACCTCCAGTAAGCGTATTGCAAGCAATGGAAAAGCAAATGCAGGCAGAACGTAATAAACGTGCTACCATTTTGAACTCTGAAGGAGAAAAGGCTGCAGTGGTTTTACGCTCTGAAGGTGAAAAGACATCAATGATTAATAGAGCCGAAGCGTCTAAACAACAAGCCATATTAAAGGCTGAAGGAGAGGCTCAAGCACGTATTAGAAAAGCCGAAGCCGAAGCAATTGCAATTAAACAAATTACAGAAGCTGTCGGAGATACATCAAATCCTGCCAATTATTTGTTAGCTCAAAAGTATATTGCAATGCTACAAGAACTTGCAACAGGCGATAAGACAAAAACAGTTTACTTGCCTTATGAAGCAACAAATCTCCTTGGTAGTATCGGAGGCATTAAAGATTTATTTAAATCAGAATAGTAATTTATGTTGCTGCTAGAATTCTTTTAAGATACACAGCACATTCAGTTGCAGATTTATAAAGAGTGGGGAAGAAGCCAAAAATGAATGATTCTCGTCTTTGTAAATCTGCTTCTATTGTAGAAATAAATAAACACTAAAACGTAAAAGCGTAAGAAAGTAACAAAACTTGGTTGAGGAGAAATTATAAGAAAAGTGATATTCTTATAGCTTTGTTTTTTATGCACATCATTTTCTTATGTGCGCATTTTAAAAGGAAACTATTTTAAAATACATTAAAAGCAAGTTCACTCTTTAAAATATAACCATTTTATTAGTTACTTTTGTGGTATTAGAAAATAAAAAATAAGAAAAAAGAAAATATGTTTGAAAATTTAAGCGATAGACTTGAACGTTCATTTAAGATATTAAAGGGCGAAGGCAAGATAACAGAGATTAATGTTGCAGAGACACTTAAGGATGTTAGACGTGCCCTTTTGGATGCCGACGTAAACTTTAAAGTGGCGAAAAGCTTTACAGATACAGTGAAGCAAAAAGCTATGGGTATGAATGTGCTTACCGCAGTGAAGCCAAGTCAACTCATGGTGAAAATCGTTCACGATGAATTAGCAGAATTGATGGGTGGTGAAACCGCTGAAGTGAAGCTAACAGGTCATCCTTCAGTTATCTTGATGAGCGGTTTGCAAGGTTCGGGTAAAACAACCTTTACAGGTAAACTCGCTAATCTTTTAAAGACAAAACAAAATAAAAAGCCTTTACTTGTAGCGTGTGACGTTTATCGTCCAGCTGCTATTGAACAGCTAAAGGTTGTTGGAGAGCAAATTGGAGTTCCCGTTTATTCTGAAATAGAGAATAAGAATGTAGTAGAAATTGCTCAACATGGTATTCAAGAAGCTAAGGCTAAAGGCTATGATGTTGTGCTTATAGACACCGCAGGACGATTAGCTATTGACGAAGAGATGATGAATGAAATCTCTAAGCTGAAAGAATCGGTTCAACCAACAGAAACATTGTTTGTTGTTGACTCAATGACTGGACAAGATGCAGTGAATACTGCAAAAGAGTTCAATGATAGATTAGATTTCGATGGCGTTGTACTTACCAAGTTAGATGGTGATACTCGTGGTGGAGCTGCATTGTCAATACGAACAGTTGTTACTAAACCTATTAAGTTTGTGGGTACAGGTGAGAAGATGGAAGCAATTGATTTATTCCATCCTTCACGTATGGCAGACCGTATTTTGGGTATGGGTGACATCGTATCTCTAGTGGAAAGAGCTCAAGAACAATTTGATGAAGAAGAAGCAAAACGCTTACAAAAGAAGATTCAAAAGAACAAGTTTGACTTTAATGACTTCTTAAAGCAAATTGAACAGATAAAGAAAATGGGTAATTTAAAAGACCTTGCATCGATGATTCCTGGTGTTGGAAAGGCGGTGAAGGACTTAGATATTGATGATAATGCATTTAAAGGTGTAGAAGCTATCATCAAGAGTATGACCCCAAAAGAAAGAACAAACCCTGAAATTATTAATACAAGTCGTCGCCAACGCATTGCTAAAGGCTCAGGAACCGATATTCAAGAGGTGAATAGATTGATGAAACAATTCGATCAAACACGAAAGATGATGAAGATGGTAACAGGCAATGGCATGGCGAATATGATGAATAGAATGAAGGGAATGAAGATGCCCGGAATGTAAATAATGACTAATTAAAATATTCTTATCATGCAACTCATAGATGGAAAAGCTGTTGCAGCTGCTATAAAAGAAGAAATTGCAGCTGAAGTAAAAAGTATTATGGCAAGTGGAGGTAAGCAACCACACCTTGCAGCGGTACTTGTTGGTCATGACGGAGGTAGCGAAACCTATGTAAAGAATAAGGTCTTAGCATGCGAACAATGCGGCTTTAAGTCTACATTAATTCGTTTTGAAGACGATATTACAGAAGAAGAACTTCTCAATTGTGTGAAGCAGTTAAACGAAGATAGTGATGTTGATGGTTTTATTGTGCAATTACCATTGCCAAAACATATCAATGAGCAACGTATAATCGAAGCAATAGACTATCGAAAAGATGTAGATGGATTCCATCCAATTAATGTTGGACGAATGAGTATCGGTCTTCCTTGCTTCATTTCTGCCACTCCTTTAGGTATCATCACATTACTTCAACGCTATAATATTCAAACATCAGGAAAAAGATGCGTTGTATTAGGTAGAAGTAATATTGTAGGTAAGCCTATGGCTCAATTGATGTTGCAAAAGGAATATGGTGATTCTACTGTAACAGTGTGCCACTCTCGTACCAAAAATATAGAAGAAATATGCCGAGAAGCAGATATTATTATAGCTGCAATTGGTATCCCTGACTTCGTAAAAGAAAATATGGTGAAAGAAGGAGCCGTTGTTATTGATGTAGGAACAACAAGAGTTCCAGATGCAACAAGAAAGTCGGGATTTAGATTAAGCGGTGATGTTGATTTTGAGAACGTATCTTCTAAGTGTTCATTTATTACACCTGTACCAGGTGGAGTTGGACCTATGACAATATGTTCTCTTATGAAAAACACATTAATAGCGGGCAAGAAGGAATATTATAAATGATGAACGCACAAGAATTTTACGATTTAGGTTGTCTTCATCAACAGAAAGGAAATCTACAAGAAGCATTGTCTTGCTATATGCAGGCAATAGAACTAGATCCCAATTCACCAGCCGTTGAGGCTAAAAAGATACTTGATAGTATTTTCAATTTTTATTGCAAAGACATTTATAATCCATAGTTTAGAAATGAGTAAGATGAAAGGTGCCATTGTAGTGGACACTGATCGTTGCAAGGGTTGTATGCTCTGCGTAGTTGCATGCCCTAAAGACGTGATTTCATTAACACAGAACAAGGTTAATGTTTCAGGCTATTCTTATGCTGAATCCATACATCCTGACGATTGTGTTGGATGTGCAGCATGTGGAATTGTGTGTCCTGATGGCTGTATAACCGTATACAGAACAAAAGAAGAGAAAGGGTAAACCTTTATGAACGAACAAGAAATTAAATTGATGAAGGGTAATGAAGCCATTGCGCATGCCGCTATTCGATGTGGATGCGATGGTTATTTCGGTTACCCAATAACCCCTCAAAGTGAGATAATAGAAACCTTAGCACAGCTTAAACCGTGGGAAACAACTGGTATGGTGGTGCTACAAGCAGAGAGCGAAGTGGCTTCTATTAACATGCTTTATGGTGGAGGAGGCTCTGGAAAGAGAGTTATGACGACCTCATCTTCGCCTGGTATTGCGTTAATGCAAGAGGGAATATCTTATATGGCTGGTGCGGAAGTACCAGGAGTTATTGTTAATGTACAGCGAGGAGGTCCTGGATTGGGAACCATTCAGCCCTCTCAAAGTGACTACTTCCAAGCTACTCGTGGTGGAGGTAATGGCGATTACAATGTAATTGTGCTTGCTCCTAACTCAGTACAAGAGATGGCAGACTTTGTTGATGATGCCTTTGAACTGGCTTTCAAATATCGAAATCCAGTGATGATATTAAGCGATGGTATCATAGGACAAATGATGGAAAAGGTAGTTTTGCCTCCTTTTAAGCCACGAAAGACAGAAGAAGAAATTATAAAAGAATGTCCATGGGCATCTACAGGTAAAAGAAAAGATCGTGATGTAAATGTTATTACATCATTAGAGCTTATGCCCGATGCTATGGAAAAACATAATCATCGTCTACAAAGCAAGTATCAAACAATAAAAGAGAACGAAGTGCGTTACGAATTAACGCATAATGAAAATGCAGATTATTTAATTGTTGCCTTTGGTAGTGCAGCTCGAATTGCAGAAAACGCTATTGAAGTAGCAAAAGAAGAAGGTTTGCATATTGCTCTTTTCCGTCCTATTACTTTGTGGCCTTTCCCTGAAAAAGAATTGAGAGAAGCCATAAAAGGAAAGAAAGGTTTGTTAGTTGTTGAGATAAATGCAGGACAAATGGTTGAAGACGTACGTCTTTCTGTTGGCGAGAATATCAAAGTAGCACAGTTTGGACGTCTTGGAGGAATTGTTCCTGAACCAGAGGAGATTATAAAAGCATTAAAGGAGAGAATACAATGAACAGAGAAGCTATTATAGATCCTAAGAATTTGGTGTATGAAAAGCCCAAATTGATGAATGATAGTAAGATGCATTATTGTCCAGGTTGTTCTCATGGGGTGGTTCATAAGCTTGTTGCTGAGGTGATCAACGAAATGGGAATGGAAGAAAATGCAATTGGAGTATCTCCTGTTGGATGTGCAGTTTTCGCTTACAAGTATATAGATATAGACTGGCAAGAGGCTCCACATGGTCGTGCTCCAGCCATTGCAACTGGTATAAAACGCTTATGGCAAAACAAATTGGTGTTTACCTATCAGGGAGATGGCGACTTGGCATGTATTGGAACTGCTGAAACTATCCACGCATTAAATAGAGGTGAGAATATAACCATCATCTTTATCAATAATGCTATTTATGGTATGACAGGTGGACAGATGGCTCCAACAACTCTATTAGGACAGCCAACATCAACTTGTCCTTTTGGTAGAGATGCTGATTTGCATGGTTATCCGCTTAATATGAGTGACCTTGCAAGTAGACTTCAAGGTACTTGTTATGTCACAAGACAAAGTGTTGAAACAGTAGGAGCTATCGCAAAAGCAAAAAAAGCCATTCGCAAAGCGTTTGAAATGTCAATGGAAGGCAAAGGTTCTTCATTGGTAGAGATTGTTGCAACCTGTAGTAGTGGTTGGAAAATGACTCCAGTTGATGCTAATAAATGGATGCAAGATAATTTGTTTGACCAATATCCAAAGGGAGATTTAAAAGACATTACAAAGCTATGAAGAAAGAATTTATAATTGCAGGATTTGGTGGACAGGGTGTACTTTCTATGGGAAAGATGCTTGCCTACACAGGCTTGATGGAAGATAAAGAGGTGACTTGGATGCCTGCTTATGGTCCTGAACAACGAGGTGGAACAGCAAACGTAACTGTAATTGTTAGTGACAATAGAATATCATCACCTATTTTAAGTAAGTATGATGTTGCAGTAGTCCTTAATCAGCCATCTTTAGATAAGTTTGAACCTAAGGTAAAGGAAGGTGGAATATTGATATATGACGGCAACGGAATAATCAATCCTCCTAAAAGAAAAGATATACAAGTATATCGAATTGATGCAATGAAGAAGGCTATAGAATTGAAGAATGCTAAAGTTTTCAATATGATTGTATTAGGAGGAATGCTTAAGGTTTGTCCTATTGTAAGTGTTCAAGGTTTGGAGAAAGCATTGTTTAAATCGCTTCCTGAACGCCACCACCACCTTATTCCTTTGAACATGAAGGCGGTGAATGTAGGTCTTGAATCTATTGAGCAGCAATAAAAGTATATAAAGAATACTTGTTTCAATAAGATTCGTATTCTGTCAATTTATAAAAGCATTGTTATTGTCACTTAAAAGCTATGTTCTTTGGGTGTAATAACAATGCTTTTAATTATTAATATGTCTCAAGTTACAAATGAAAGAGTAGGGGAATACGAGTAAGATAATGTGAAGGGTGTTATTTTATAGGTAAGAATACAAATTAAATAGACATTTGATATTATCTATATACGATGGATATTAAAAAGAAAACTGGAAAATGTAATAATGCTTACATCTTCCAGTTTTCTTTATTTTGTTTCTATTTCTTCTTGCATATCGATAAATTGCTTTTGATCATCGAAGAACTCATATTGTAGAAAGGCAAGTTTTTGTGAAGGAATTACATGAACTCCAAAGCCATATTTAAATTGCCATTTTCTTTTGATTGAGATGAGACCTTTGTTGATATATGCAGCAACATAAGGATGTACATGAAGAAAGAATTTCTTGATACCAATCTTATTGACTAGTCGGTCGATTTTACTCTCTAGTTGTTCTGTAAATAAAACACTCGATCTAATTTTGCCTTTACCAAAACAAGTGGGGCATGTTTCTTCAACATTGACGTCCATTGCTGGTCGAACTCGTTGACGAGTAATCTGCATTAAGCCGAACTTACTTAGAGGAAGAATGTTGTGACGTGCTCTATCTTTTTGCATGTTCTTACACATTCTTTCGTATAATAGTTGTCGATCTTCTGCTAAATGCATATCAATGAAGTCGATAACAATAATACCACCCATATCTCTAAGTCTTAATTGACGAGCAAGTTCGTCTGCAGCACCAAGGTTTACGTCTAGTGCATTGGCTTCTTGACCACTTTCAGAGCGTGTTCTATTTCCACTATTAACATCTACCACATGTAGTGCTTCGGTATGTTCAATGATGAGGTAAGCCCCATGTTTATAATTAATTGTCTTACCGAAACTAGATTTAATCTGTTTAGTGACATTGAAGTTATCAAAAATTGGCACTGAACCTGAGTACATTTTTACAATTGATTCTTTCTCAGGTGCTATGAGTCCGATGTAATTTTTTACTTCATTAAAGACTTCATTGTCATTAACATAAATATTTTCGAAAGAGGAGTTAAATAGGTCTCTTAGTAGAGCTATTGTTCTTCCTGTCTCTTCATAGATGAGTTGAGGACGCTTTTGTGTCTTCTGTACTTTGGTAATAGCAGCTTCCCAACGTTTGTTGAGGATTTTTAATTCAGCGTCTAGTTCAGCAACTCGTTTGCCTTCTGCTACGGTTCTAACAATAACACCGCAGTTTTGTGGCTTAATACTGTGGATAAGTTGTTTTAGTCTTGCACGTTCTTCGCCACTCTTAATCTTTGAAGAAACTGATACTTGGTTACTGAATGGAATTAAAACCAAATATCTTCCGGCAAAGCTAAGTTCTCCTGTTAATCGAGGACCTTTGGTAGATATTGGTTCTTTAACAATCTGAACTAATACCTCTTGTCCAACACTTAGAGTATTTTGAATGCTGTTATCCTTTTTTATATCAGGTAACTTTGTTGCCTTCGAGAATGGGAATAAGCGTTTTCTATCGCTCTGTACTTGTTTTAAATACTTATCGTAAGAGTTAAATTGGCTTCCTAAGTCAAGATAATGAAGAAAGGCATCGCGCTCATAACCTAAATCAACAAAGCACGCATTGAGCCCAGGCATAAGCTTTTTTACTTTAGCAATGTAAACATTACCAACAGAAAAAGAAGCTGAACGAGGCTCTGTTTGATACTCTACCAGGTTTTTGTCTTCAAGTAAAGCAATAGAGATCTCTTTCTCTTGTGCATCAATTATGATTTCACTTGTCATTCTTTTCTTCCTGCTTAGTTTAAAATTGAAAGGGTATGTCAAAAATATTCTGATGAAATCTCTGACATACCCCTCTTTCGATAGACGTTAGAGGGCAATTATTTGCTCTTATGTCTATTCTTTCTTAATCTCTTTTTACGTTTGTGAGTAGCCATCTTGTGGCCCTTTTTCTTTTTACCGTTTGGCATAATTGTATTGTTTTAAAATTATTATTGTGTTATTTTAATCTCTTAATCTTATATCCTTCGATGCAGATTGGGGATTATCCTTGCTTCATTTTTTCAGCAAAACTCTTTGCTGGTTTGAAACTTGGGAAGTCATGTGCATCAATAGTCATAGTGGTATTCTTAAGAATATTGCGTGCAGTTTTTGCTGCTCTGTGCTTAATTATAAAACTACCAAATCCTCGAAGATACACGTTTTCCTTTTTGTTGAGTAGGCTATCCTTGATAGTTCCCATCAAACTCTCAACAACAACTGCAACGTCTTTCTTTTGTAAGCCTGTTGATAAGGCTATTTCATTAATGATATCCGCTTTTGTCATTTTATCTTTTCTTTTTATATATCTTTTTCCTTATTCTCCAAATAAGGTGTGCAAATATACGATTTTTCGATGTTATATGGAAATTTATTATTACTTTTTTCTCATAAATGCCTGTTAATCTTGCATTTTTACATCATTCTGTATCAGTATTTTGGTATTTCTAACGAAAGATTCTTTTATCTTTTGATATTTATTTTTAATCTTCTGTCTGTCAATGTCATTTGATATTCTTCTGTTATTTTGTCCTAAAATATCCTATAATACTTCCTTTGTTGTGCTTATTGATAGTTCTTAAGACGTATTCTCCTTGTGGAATACCCTTTATATTTACTTTGTTATCCTTTATACTTCTTGTGTATAATGGAGTTCCTTGTAGCGTTTCAATAGCAACAAGTGATGATGTGTATTGCATATCTTGTGATAGTAGGACGCTATTTTCAGTCGTATTGAGCCACAATAGGGGTGCTTCTACAGTGTAAATGCTATTCTTTTTCTCTTGAATAGCATTGCTTTCGTTGCCATATCTGTCCATTGCTGTCACGGCATAGAATAGCTTGTCATTATTAGGAATGGTGGTAGTCTCTTCTTTTAAGCGTGTTTGAACAAGGTTTCCAGGGTTATTGATGTCTACAGGGAACTTGTTATCGGCATATATATTATATAATAGGTAGGGAGCATTACTGTTATCTTTTGCGCCACTCCATGATATTTTGCCATTAGTCTTGTCTACATTTATGGTTTGAGGAGCACTTGGTGCAACATTATGACGCCATGTTATAGCAGGAATAAGGGCAGGATATCTATTATAATCGTTTGCCACGAAAGAGTAGAGTCCTTTTAAATTATCTGTAAAGAACTTACTTCTAAAGTAAGCATTGCCAAGATGATATTGTCTTAAAACATTGAGTTCTTGTGTAATTGTTTCAAGACTCCAATTCTTTTCCTTTGGATCCATAAAGTAAATACCTAGTCCTGGAGCGATAGTCTTGCCGTAGTTGTTCTCTGCCCAGTCTATTGCGAATGGATAAAACTGGTTTCCTTTGAAATACATCATAGGATATAACTCATCCATAAGATTGTCTTTTAACCATAATTGGGCATCTTGACATACCTTGTGATAGGCATTCCAACCATGACTCCAATATCTACTAAGATCGTTAAACTTTCCAATAGGAGAGCAACTCATCTTAACCCATGGCTTGAGTCCATATACCTTTGAACTTATAGCTTTTACAATGTTGGTGATATGGTTTCTTCCTGTTTCTCTAGAAACCTTTATGTTCCATGTCTCAGGATAACGAATATAGTCCAAATGTATGCCGTCAATATCATATTTGTTTGTTATTTCTCCGCAAATATCAGCAAGATATTGAGCAGTTTGAGGATTTTCCATGTCCATAAAACCTTCTTCTCCAATCTTTTTCACTAAAGCAGGATATCTATTGCGAAGATTTTTACAGCCTGCTTGATTCCATTTACCGATAGGAATGGTTACAATCCATGCCTGAATTTCCATACCTCTTTTATGACATTCTTCGATAGCAAACTCTAAAGCATCATATCCTGGTGACTTGTTAGGCACACCTGACAAGCATCCGTCCCATGGTTCGTAATCTGAAGAATATACAACAGTACCTCTAATACGTGTTTGGAATAAGACAGTATTGATGCCTGCTGCTTTTAATTGGTCGAGTATTATTTGTAATTCTTTCTTTTGTTTGCTGATTGAAGCAGGATTTTGAGCATAATTATGGGGCCAATCTAATCCGCCAATAGTGGTTAGCCACACTGCACGAACTTCTCTTTTAGGTGATAAACCCGATTGAAAGTTGAATAAAGCAGAATTGAAAGATGTTTGACCTTTTATTGTTTGTATTGCAAATAATGTCAATATTAGAAATAGAACCTTTTTCATTTGTATAAATATTTCACACACTTGTGTTTTAATATGTTGTTTATAAACCGTTTGCAAAGATAGCATAATTATTAGAAATAGCTCTATCACTTAGGCAAAATATATGTTATAGAATGGCTTAATAATTCAATATTAAGCAGAAATGATTTGCAATTTTATTGTCAAATTACTGCCAAATGTGTCTTTGGCATAGTTTTTGATAATTCAGGTTGCAAGAAAATAATATAAGTAATAAATATAAATTTAATGATTATGAATATTAAACCATTGGCAGACAGAGTGCTTGTACTACCTGCACAAGCTGAAGAAAAAGTAGGAGGAATCATTATTCCTGACACAGCAAAAGAGAAACCATTAAAGGGAAACGTTGTTGCTGTTGGCGAAGGAACTAAAGATGAGCCTATGATTTTGAAGGAAGGTGATGAAGTTCTTTATGGAAAATATAGTGGTACAGAACTTGAATTAGAAGGAGTTAAATACCTTATAATGCGTCAAAGTGATGTATTGGCAGTTTTTAATAAATAAAAATACAGAACAACAATATAAATAATTATCATTATGGCTAAAGAAATTAAATTCAATATAGATGCACGTGATCTTTTAAAACGTGGTGTAGACCAACTTGCAGATGCTGTAAAAGTAACCTTAGGTCCTAAAGGTCGCAATGTAGTTATCGAGAAAAAGTTTGGTGCTCCACTTATTACTAAGGACGGAGTGAGCGTTGCAAAGGAGATAGAACTAGAGGATAAATTTGAAAATACTGGTGCTCAACTTGTTAAAAGTGTAGCAAGTAAGACTGGAGATGACGCTGGTGATGGAACAACAACTGCAACTATCTTGACTCAAGCGATTGTAACTGAAGGTTTAAAAAATGTAACTGCAGGTGCTAATCCAATGGATCTTAAGAGAGGTATTGATAAGGCTGTGAAGACAGTTGTTGATTATATCAAAACTAACTCTGAGCAAGTAGGAGACAATTATGATAAGATTGAGCAAGTTGCAACAGTGTCAGCGAACAACGATCCTGAAATAGGTAAGTTGCTTGCAGATGCAATGCGCAAGGTAAGTAAAGACGGAGTGATTACTATTGAGGAAAGTAAAAGCCGTGAAACTTATATTAACGTAGTTGAAGGTATGCAGTTTGACAGAGGTTATCTCTCTGGTTATTTCGTAACAGATTCTGAAAAAATGGAGTGTGTTATGGACAATCCATACATTCTTATCTATGATAAAAAGATCAGTAACATCAAAGATTTCCTTCCAATTCTTCAACCTGCAGCAGAAACAGGCAGACCTTTATTGGTGATTGCAGAGGACGTTGACAGTGAAGCTTTGACTACTTTGGTAGTAAACCGTCTACGTGCTGGTTTGAAGATTTGTGCAGTTAAGGCTCCAGGTTTTGGTGATCGTCGTAAAGCTATGCTTGAAGATATCGCTATTTTAACAGGTGGAACTGTTATAAGTGAAGAGAAAGGATTGAAGCTTGAACAAGCAACTCTTGAAATGTTAGGTACTGCAGAGAAAGTAACTATCGATAAAGAGAACACAACTATCGTAAATGGTGCAGGCTCAAAGGAAAGCATTCAAGATCGTGTTAACCAAATAAAGAATGAAATTGCAAGTACAACAAGCTCTTATGATAAAGAAAAGTTGCAAGAAAGACTTGCTAAATTAGCCGGTGGTGTAGCTGTTCTTTATGTTGGTGCAAATAGCGAAGTCGAGATGAAAGAAAAGAAAGACCGTGTTGATGACGCTTTCTATGCAACTCGTGCAGCTATTGAAGAAGGTGTAGTTGCTGGTGGTGGCTCTACTTATATCCATGCTCTTGACGCACTAAAAGAACTTAAGGGTGATAACCAAGACGAACAAACAGGTATCAACATCGTTGAGCGTGCAATCGAAGAACCATTGCGTCAGATTGTAGCTAATGCAGGTGGAGAAGGTGCTGTCGTTGTTCAAAAGGTGCGTGAAGGTAAGAATGACTTCGGCTATAACGCAAGAACAGATGTTTATGAGGATCTACGTAAGGCTGGAGTTATCGATCCTGCAAAGGTTTCTCGTGTGGCTTTAGAGAATGCAGCATCAATTGCTGGAATGTTCTTAACAACTGAATGTATCATAGTTGATAAGCCAGAAGATAACGCAATGCCTGCAATGGGACAACCAGGAATGGGTGGAATGATGTAAAAATAATTATTTCTAACATAGGAATGAGGGTGAAGCATTTATTGTTTTACCCTCTTTTTATGTCTTAAAATTCATCTTTTGATGTAAAATAACTACCCTTTTGATCGATAATAGCAATTGTTTTGTTGTCTAATAGCAGTCCTTTTATTATTAAAATACTATTTTTATAGCATGATATTAATCCTTCTGCTATCAACTTATTTACCCTCGGGTTTTATCATAAATGAGTATATAATGTATTATTTGTCAGTTATTTTTTATCTATGTCGTAAAAAATGTATATTTTTGTTTGTATTTCTTTCTTGTATCTATTATCTTTGTAAAACCATAAAATAAAGACTGCTAAGTTGGAAATTACTAAATACTAAACAACTATAAATCAATCTATCACCATGCGTAATATATTTATAATTCTTTTTACCCTTTTATGTGTTGCAACTTCTTGTTCTAAAGTTGATAAGAAAACGCAAAATAAGCCCAAACAAGAGGTGAATAATGGTGCCCGCTACGAATTGTATCCAACACAAAACATGTGGACCTTCTTAAAACTTGATACAAAGACCGGAAAGATATGGCAGGTTCAATATAGTCTTGAGTCAGGAAAGCAAGGCGAATGGGTATTGAACGACCAATCTTTAACTCAGAATAGTGAAGGTGAAAACGGACGTTTTGAACTTTATTCAACTAGCAATATCTATAATTTTATGTTGCTTGACCATTTTAATGGTAAGACTTATCAAGTGCAATGGAGTCAAAAAGAAGAGCTTCGTATGGTTGTTCCCATAACAGATGCAGCTGTTTTGCAGGGCGACTCAATATAGAAAATCTTCCTACCTTTATTATAAATAAGCCAAACTAACCTTTTTGAAATATGGATGATAGTCGATTATCATCAAAATGGTGCTATCCAACACTTTGTAAGTTATTAGTTGCACTTTGCATAACTATTCTTTTAATCTTTAAAAGTATAGGTATAAGGCGATATGCTTTTTATTTTTGTATTTCGAAAACAACTCTTCTACGACTCGTTTTCATCGTTTGTACTTACTTTTCTGTAGCTTTAGTTCATGCTCAATCAAAGACCGACTGGGTAAAAGACTATGAAGAGTTTGTAAATATAAATATGTTAGAGCACGAAGCAGCACAAGAGTTATATGATGTTCTAAGTGAGCATGCTGATAATAAAATGAGTATCAACTCTATAACAAAAGAAGAGTTAGAGGCTTTAACTTTTTTATCTGGAGAGCAAATAGAAGGCATTGTTGAGTATGTTTATAAGTATAAGCCATTAAAAACACTTTCCGAATTGGTTTTGGTTGAGCCTTTAGATGCTGTAAGTCGGAATCTTTTGCTTCATTTCTTAACCCTTGATGCCATTCAAGCAGAAACTTTTCCAGGGTTTGAAACGGCCTTTAAGTATGGACATTCAACTTTTATGGCTATGGCAAAAGTGCCTTTAGAAAAGCAAAACCTCAGCGGAAATAGATACTTAGGCTATGCTCTTAAACATCAATTGCGTTATAAATTTCAGTTTTCAGATTATTTAAAGGTGGGTTTTACGACTTCTCAAGACATGGGGGAACCATTCTTTCAATATAAGAATAAAGATGGATACGATTTCTACTCTTATTATCTTGCATTGCAGCGAGTTGGTATTATCAAGCAAATGGTGATAGGACGGTATCGTTTAAAAACAGGAATGGGACTTGTTATCAATAATGATTTCAACTTTGGAAAACAGATATCACTTGCAAGTATCGATAAAGTCAACACCAACGTAAGGGGTCATTCTTCGGCTTCTTCTGCTAATTTTATGCAAGGGTTAGCTACTACTTTAAGCTGGTCGAAATGCTTTGAAACAACATTATGGACGTCTTATAGGGCTGTTGATGCTACTTTAACCAAAGACAAAGAGTCTATTGTAACCCTTTTAAAGACAGGATTGCACCGCACAGAGAGTGAGATGGATAGAAAAAATAATGCTTATCAATGGGTGGGAGGATTGAGAGTTGGTTGGAAGAGAAATGGATTTGGAGTTGGATTAACAACGGCATTCACAGGATTTAGTAAACCTCTTCTTCCTAATAAAAATCAAATATACAAGCAGTTCTATCCTGAAGGTTCTACCTTTTATAATATAGGAGTAGACTATAGCTATTTAAGTAGGCGAGTGGTGGTACATGGTGAGACGGCAATGAATAATCAGAAAGCCTTTGCAACTATTAATTCAATCAATTACCAGTTAACAAGTTTACTAAAACTTACCTTGCTTCAAAGATGGTATAGCTATCGATACTATTCTCTTTTAGGTAATGCTTTTAATGAAGGAAGACATCTACAAAATGAAAGTGGCTTGTTTTTAGGTGCTTCTTATAATCCCATTCAATCTTTATCTATAACAGGTTATGTAGATTTTGCTTATTTCCCCTGGCCTAAATATCAAATATCAGAAGCCTCTTGGGCTGTCGAGCCATTTCTAAGTGTCAAGTTGCAGCAAAAAAAATGGACCTACTTATTGCGCTATAAATGTAAAATGAGACCGAAAGAGGATAAGAAGAATGAGTTAATAACCAATGAAATAATTCATAAAGCCCGCTTTTCTTTGGGATATGATGGAATTCAATGGGGTACACAAACAAACTTCGATGTGGTTTATCATCATTTTTTAGAGAATAGTTTAGGGTGGAGATTGGAACAAAGTGGATTCTTTAAAACTAATACTTGTAATATCTTTGGAACTATTTCTTATTACAATACCGATGATTATGATAGTAGGATATATGCTTATGAGCGTGGTCTTCTTTATCAATTTTCTTTTCCTATGTTCTATGGAAAAGGTTTTCACTATGCATTAGGTAATCGTTGGGATATCAATAATAGTTTAATGCTCATTGCAAAGGTAAGTGGTTCTTTTTATCATCATAATAAGAAAATCAATAGAAAAGATGCTGTAAATGTGAAAGAATCTAAGAATTATGTAGAGATGCAATTGCGTTGGAAATTTTGATAATAGCTCATTTCGTTTTAATTATTTTCAACTAAAGATGTAATTATGTAGGATATAATTGCTTGTTATCTGTTTTTTTTATACTTTTGTAGTGCCAATAAAACAAATGCAGATGAAACTCGCAGTAATGACCCATTCTACATTCTTTGTAGAAGAAGATAAAATACTTACAACTCTCTTCAACGAGGGTATGGAAAATCTACATCTTTGTAAATGGGAAGCATCTCCAATTTATTCAGAAAGATTGCTTTCTTTATTGAATGAGGATAATAGAAAAAGAACAACCGTTCATGATAATTTTTATTTGAAGAATGAGTTTGAACTCGGAGGAATACATCTTGACACTATTGATACACCAATACCAGAAGGATACAAGGGGAAAGTTAGTAGAACATGTGGCGATCTTTCGTTGTTAAAAGACACCGTAAAGATTTCTAAATATGTGTTTTTCTCGAACTTCCTTTTGCCTAAACAAGAAAATTCAGATACTAAAACATACTCTTTAGACCTTTTAGAAAAGGCTGCAAAGAGTGGTTATATAAATAAAAATGTGTACGCAATGGGCAATATTAATTTAGAAACTATACCTGTTGCGAAGGCATTAGGCTTTGGAGGAGTTGTGCTGTGTGAAGATCTTTGGAATAGATTTGATATTCAAAACCAAACTGATTACAGAGATTTAATTCATCATTTCCAAAAGATAAAAAGAGCCATAGGTTAATAAGTAACAAATAAATTCAGAATAATTATATATCGATTCTTATTTCTAAAATATTAAGATGATGAGTGAAAATAACTCTTTTTTAATTTTCTCGGGCACTAGTTCGAGATATCTTGCAGAGAAAATCTGTAAAAGTTTAAATTGTCCTTTGGGTAATTTAGTCGTTACTCGCTTCTCAGATGGTGAGTTTGCGGTATCTTATGAGGAGTCTATTCGTGGACGAGATGTATTCTTGGTACAGAGTACTTTCCCTACTTCAGACAACTTGATGGAGCTTTTGCTCATGATAGATGCAGCAAAACGTGCGTCAGCTCGTAATATTATTGCTGTTATTCCTTACTTTGGTTGGGCACGTCAAGATAGAAAAGACAAGCCTAGAGTTAGTATTGGAGCAAAGCTTATTGCTGATCTTTTAATGGTTGCAGGTATCGATCGTCTTATAACAATGGATCTTCATGCAGACCAAATTCAAGGTTTCTTCGATGTTCCTGTAGATCACCTTTATGCTTCTGGAGTTATTTTACCTTATCTTCAAAGCCTAAAACTAGACAATTTAGTTATTGCTAGTCCTGATGTTGGTGGTAGTAAGCGTGCTAATACTTATGCAAAATACTTAGGATGTCCGCTTGTTTTGTGTAACAAGACACGTGCTCGTGCTAATGTTGTAGACACAATGCAGATTATTGGTGATGTCGTAGGAAAGAATGTTGTTATTGTTGACGACATGGTTGATACAGCAGGAACAATTGCAAAGGCTGCAGATATTATGAAAGAAGCTGGAGCATTGAGCGTACGTGCATGTGCTTCACACTGTGTAATGAGTGGTCCTGCAACAGAAAGAGTAAATGCTTCTGCCTTAGAAGAAATTGTTTTCACTGATTCTATTCCTTATTGCAAGGATAGTTCAAAGGTAAAACAACTTTCAGTTGCTGACATGTTTGCTGAGACAATACGCAGAGTTGTTTCTAATGAAAGTATTTCTTCACAATATTTAGTGTAAAAGTATGAAAATGAAGTATTTATTCTTTGCAATAATTGCATCAGTTTGTTTAGTAGGTTGTAAGAAGAAAGAAGCGAAACCTGTAATTGCTTCAACTGAAGAGGTGAGCGATTCTACAAACTATACACCTACTGTAGAGATGATAAAAGATTTTACTATGACTAGTGTTAATGGTAAAAAGATATCATTAAAAGATGAAGTTGCAAAGCACGAAATTACAATTGTAGATTTTTGGGCAAGCTGGTGCGGACCTTGTATGCATGAAGTTCCTAATCTTGTTAGTTTATATAACAAATATAAAGACTGTGGGCTTGGTATCGTTGGCATTTCTTTAGATGAAGATGAAGATAGCTGGAAGAGTGCAATTGAAGAGAATAAAATGTCGTGGACACAACTTTCTGACCTTCAAGGATGGGATAATGCAGCCGCAAGATTATATGGAGTAGAATCTATTCCACATATCTTAGTAGTTAATAAGAAAGGTGAGATTATCGCAAAAGATCTTAGAGGTGAAGATCTTAAGAGTTGTATTGAAGATCAGCAGTTCTGTGAAAACTAAATACTTTATATAAAATATAACTTTAATCCCGATGCCATATATTTAAAATAGTATCGGGATTTTTGTTTAATTAAAATAGAGTAGATGCGTATAAGTATTGACTTATGCATCTTTTGCACCACGTTCTGTAAGCTCTTTTGTTATTCTTTTAGCTTCTTCTCCTTTTAGATTATGGCTTTCAAGATAGTTCTTGAGTATTAGTGTCTTCTCCTTAAAGTCAAAGTCTTTAGATAGTTTACCAATCAAAGTTCTTAGTGGAAGATTTCTA
Source organism: Hoylesella nanceiensis DSM 19126 = JCM 15639 (assembly GCF_000379965.1). Lineage (GTDB taxonomy): Bacteria > Bacteroidota > Bacteroidia > Bacteroidales > Bacteroidaceae > Prevotella > Prevotella nanceiensis. Next base: position 229,889 of record NZ_KB904327.1, read on the forward strand.
AAATATAGATTCTCATCCCCAATGCCTACTCTTGAAGAATACATTAGATAACTTTTATCTCTAAGATCTTCTTCTTTATCTGCTAAGAAAAGTGCTTGTTTGTTCTCTATAAAAGGAAAAATAGCACTCATCGTGAAACCTCCTTTTCTTTTATTTTCAAAGAAACTAGGATCTATGATATTGAGTTTCTGATTAATCAGCTGAACAAAGTGAGTTAAAACGTTATTAGGACCGAAAAGTATTGTGCCGTCTTCGAATCTTGCACTGCGAATAAGTACACTATAAAAATAATTATCAGAGTTGGAAAGAACAATACCCATGCACACTCTATTATCCATCTTATATTTACTTGTCGCATCTTTTCCGAGCCGATGAACATACAACTCGCCAAAATGATTCTTTTGAATTTCATTTAAATGGACATAACAATCTTCGAAAACTTGAGGTTTAAAATAATAGTTCTCGATCTCGATAGGATAGCATCTTATTCCTTCAACTTCTATCATATACTTACTTAATATTAGCTTAGATGTTTCATTTAAACTATTTAATATAACATCTTTATTATCAGAATCTTTTATTTTATATAATAACTCATTAAGTGTCATGTCTAAACCTCCTACTTTTAAATTCTAATTATTACAAGATCGAGCGAAGAAATAAGCAATTTACGATGTAAACTTTCTCTTTCTTATTTAAAATAACTAATAGTCAAAGGTAGTAAAAAGACCAATAATATCAATAATAAGAGCTATATTTTAAGCTAAAAAAACATTTGATAAAAGTTTCTTTTGATGGAATTAAATGTAAAAGGAGAATTCTTTTTACAAATGAATATTGTCAATAGGGTATAATGAAAATGCAACTAGACTTTTAAAAATTTGTTGTTAATATATTTTTTTGTTACCTTTGCCACCTAGTAAATTAACGATAAAAACAATATTAAGTATATGAGTAAGATATTTGCAGAATATTCTGGTCTGGATTTAACAAAGACCAATAATGAAATATTGGCTGCATGGCAGTCTAAAGACATCTTCCATCGCTCAATAGAAGAACGTGAAGGTTGTCCAGAATTTGTGTTCTTTGAAGGTCCACCCTCTGCAAATGGTCACCCAGGTATACACCATGTTCTAGCAAGAGCAATTAAAGATACCTTTAACCGTTATAAAACGATGAAAGGTTTTCAAGTTCATCGTAAAGCAGGTTGGGACACACATGGTCTTCCTGTTGAACTTGGTGTAGAGAAAGAGCTAGGTATTACAAAGAAAGATATCGACAATAAAGCATCTGATAAATATATTTCTGTAGAAGAGTATAACCACAAGTGCCGTGAGAATGTAATGAAATTTACAGAAGAGTGGCGTGAGTTGACAGAGAAGATGGGTTATTTTGTAGACCTAGAACATCCTTATATCACATACGAAAACAAGTATATTGAAACTCTTTGGTGGCTTTTAAAGCAATTCTATACAAAGGGATATCTATATAAAGGTTATACTATTCAGCCTTATTCACCAGGCGCTGGAACAGGATTGTCAAGTCATGAGTTGAACCAACCAGGCTGTTATAGAGATGTAAAAGATACAGTTGTAACTGCATTATTTAAGGTCGCAGAACCAAAGAGCGAATGGACAGAGTGGGGAACTCCATATTTTATGGCGTGGACAACAACCCCTTGGACTCTTCCTTCTAATACAGCTTTGTGTGTTGGACCAAACATTGACTATGTAGCAGTTCAAACATACAATCCATATAACGCACAACCTGTTACTCTTATATTGGCAGAATCTCGTTTAAATGCTTATCTAAGTGCAGAAGGAAAAGACCTTCCTCTAAACGAATATAAGCAAGGTGACAAAGTTATTCCTTATAAAGTAATTGGTAGTTATAAGGGTAGTGAACTCGTAGGAATACATTATTATCAATTAATGCCATGGGTAAAACCAAGTGCAAAGTTAGATAATAATGCTGCAGAGTTTGTTACTCGTTTTGCAGAAGCTCATCCTGAAAATGTATTTACATCTGAAAACGGAAAAGAACGCTTTGTTGAAATGTCTCAAGAAGCATTCCGTGTTATTCCAGGAGACTATGTAACAACAGAAGATGGTGCCGGTATTGTACACATTGCAAATACCTTTGGTGCTGATGATGCTAAGGTTGCAAACGATGCGGGCATTCCTCCTGTTATCTTAATCAATAGGAAAGGCGAAACACGTCCTATGGTTGATCTACAAGGTAAATATTATACTGTAGATGAACTAGATGACAACTTCGTTGCAAAATGTGTTGATGTTGAGGCTTATCAACATCATGCTGGAGACTATGTGAAGAACGCTTATGCTCCAGAATTTAACGTAAACGGATATGATGAGAAAGCTGCTAATGCTGCAGAAGATCTCAACTTGATTATAGCTCTCGAAATGAAGGCAGAAGGAACAGCGTTCAAAATAGAGAAGCACGTACACAACTATCCTCATTGTTGGCGTACTGACAAGCCAGTTCTTTATTATCCACTAGATAGTTGGTTTATAAAGAGTACAGCTAAGAAGGCTAGAATGTTTGAATTGAACAAGACAATTAACTGGCAACCTGAATCAACTGGTACAGGAAGATTTGGTAATTGGCTTGAAAATCTAAACGACTGGAACTTATCTCGTTCTCGTTTCTGGGGTACACCACTACCTATATGGAAAGATGAAGATGGTGAAGAAAAGTGTATTGGCTCGTTAGAAGAGTTGTATAATGAGGTTGAAGAGGCTGTAAAAGCAGGCTTTATGTCTTCAAACCCATTGAAAGATAATGGCTTTGTTCCTGGAGATTACTCAAAAGAGAATTACGATAAGGTAGATCTTCATCGTCCTTATGTTGATAATATCGTTCTTGTTAGTAGCAAAGGAAAGGTAATGACCCGTGAAACCGACCTCGTAGACGTTTGGTTTGACTCTGGTGCTATGCCTTATGCACAGGTGCATTATCCTTTTGAAAATAAGGATTTGATAGATAAAGGTCTTGCTTTCCCCGCAGACTTTATCAATGAAGGTGTAGACCAAACACGTGGTTGGTTCTTCACTCTACATGCAATTGCAACCATGATATTTGATAGTGTTGCCTTTAAGAACGTTATTTCAACAGGTCTTGTACTTGACTCTAAGGGTAATAAGATGAGTAAGCACGTTGGTAATGTGGTGAATCCATTTGATATGATAGAAAAGTATGGAGCAGATTCTGTACGTTTCTACATGATGACCAATAGTGAACCATGGGATAATCTTAAGTTCGATAAAGAGGGAGTAGACGAAGTTCGTCGTAAATTTTTCGGTACTTTATATAACACTTATTCATTCTTTGCTCTTTATGCCAATGTTGATGGATTCTCATTTGCAGAGAAAGAAATTCCATTGAATGAGCGTCCAGAGATTGATAGATGGATATTATCTTGCTTACACACATTGATTCGTAATGTAGATAAGGAGCTTTCTGAATACAGTCCTACTAAAGCAGGTCGTTTGATTGATGCTTTTGTGAATGATGATTTATCAAACTGGTATGTAAGATTGAACAGAAAACGTTTCTGGGGTAAAGAAATGAGCACAGATAAACTAAGTGCTTATCAAACTCTTTACACATGTTTGGAAACTATTTCGAAATTATTAGCGCCATTTGCACCATTCTTTGCAGATAGATTATATTGCGACTTAATGTCTGCAACACATCGTGAAGCATTTGATTCTGTACACTTAGCACATTATCCAGAGGCTAAAGAAGAATATATTGATCATGACCTTGAAGAGCGAATGAGCATTGCTCAAAAGATAACATCAATGATTTTGGCTCTTAGAAGAAAGGTAAATATCAAGGTGCGTCAGCCACTTCAGCAGATAATGGTTCCTGCAGTTGATGATGAGCAACGTAAACATATCGAGGCTATTGCAGAGCTTGTTAAGAACGAAGTGAATGTAAAAGAACTAAACTTCATCGAAGGTGATGGTGTTTTAGTGAAGAAAATAAAATGTAACTTCCGTACTCTTGGTAAGAAATATGGTAAGTTAATGAAAGACATTGCTAATAAAGTGAATACTCTAACACAAGAAGATATTCTTGAAATAGAGCGTAGCTTGAAAGAAAAAGCAAACTATGTTCTTGGAGTTATTGCAGAACAAGAAGTGATTCTCGAGAAAGAAGATGTTGAAATCATTAACGAAGACATTCCAGGATGGTTGGTTGCAAACGAAGGTAACGTAACAGTTGCCCTTGAAGTTGAATTAACTGAAGAGTTATTACAAGAAGGTTTGGCTCGTGAGTTGATTAATCGTATTCAAAATATGCGTAAAGATAATGGTCTAGAAATAACAGACCGTATCGATATTGTGGTTGCAGAACATGACAAAATGCACGCTGCAATTGACCATTATGGAGAATATATCAAAGGTCAAGTGTTAGCTGATAATATCACAATTGCAGCTAATGACGGTGAAGAAGTTGATTTTGATGACTTTAAACTTAATATAAAGATCCAGAAAGTATAACGGAAAGTAATTTAGAAATTAAAAAACAAGGATTAATCTATGACTGTAAAAACTCAGTATAGTGATGAGGAATTGGAAGAATTCCGCGCTATAATCAATGAAAAGATTGCTATTGCTCGTCAGAGTTATGATGAGATGATCAGACAATTAATGAATGCAGATAGTAATGATGTTGATGATACATCTCCAAAATACAAAGCTTTAGAAGAGGGAAGTACAACTCAATCTAAAGAAGAATTGGTTGAGATGGCAAATCGACAGAATAAGTTTATTCAAGGATTAGAGGCAGCTTTAGTCCGCATTAAGAATAAAACTTATGGTATAGATAGAATCACTGGTGAGCTAATTCCAAAAGAACGCTTGCGTGCAGTGCCTCATGCTACTTTGAGTGTAGCATCAAAGCAAATGAGAAAAAAATAACTATTGAAGCACAAGGTGAAGAATATTTTAAAGAATATCACAAGTTTACGATTAGTATGGTTCATTGTTTTGGCCATACTAATCGTTGATCAAATTATAAAGTTTGAGGTTAAGTCTACGATGTCTTTAGGTGAATCAATCCCCATTGCATCGTGGTTTAAGATTACATTTATTGAAAATAACGGTATGGCTTATGGCATGACGTTCATCAATAAGATTGTACTCAGCATTTTTAGACTTATTGCCATCACCGCAATAGGGTATTATGTTTGTAAAATAACCAAAACAACTCACCGTAAAGGTTATGTCGCTTGTCTCGCATTAGTATTGGCAGGAGCTATTGGCAACATGATAGATTCGATGTTTTATGGTTTGATCTTTAATGCATCTACTCCCTTTAACGTCTCAGAGCTCGTTCCTTTTGGAACAGGTTATGCTGGTTTTCTAGAAGGAAAAGTTGTAGACATGTTCTATTTTCCTTTAATAGTTACCACTTGGCCTGAATGGGTTCCAGTGTGGGGAGGACATGAATTTATATTCTTCTCGCCTGTGTTTAACTTTGCAGATGCAGCAATTAGCTGTGGAGTAGTTCTGCTCATCCTTTTTTATAGAAAAGAGATGGAAGGCTTAAGCCTTAATTTCTTCTCAAAGAAATCAAAAGAGAAAGAAGAAAATTAAGTAAGTATTAGTTCGTTTATTGTTGTTTTTGATCGCAGATATAATGGTATTTATAAAGAGACATCTTGCATTATTACAGATAATGAGTATATCTTTAATCTTCTTTGTGGCATGCAAACCAGGTGTACCTAATCGTTATATTCAACCTTCAGAGCTTGGAGATATTCTCTATGAATATCACTTAGCAGAAGGAATTACGTCGCTTAAAAACGACACAACCGCTCTTTATTATTATAAGAATAATATTCTAAAGAAGCATAACGTCACTTCTGCCGAGTTTGATTCATCAATGGTGTATTATCTTCGTCATGCAGATGAATTAAAAAAGATATACGAACACCTTTCAGAACGATTCTCTGCAGAAGCAAAAGCCAATGGCTCTGCAATTGGAGACCTTGCTAATTCTGCATTTAATAGTGTTAATGGAGATACAACTAACGTGTGGCAGGCAGACAATGGCATTGTTCTAACACCTTATGCACCTACAAATCTCTATTCTTTCACACTTAAAGTAGACTCAACCTATCATAAAGGAGATAAGTTGTTGCTTGCCTTTGATGCGCAATTTATTTATCAAGATGGAGTGCGTGATGGTGTTTGTGTGATGTCAGTTACATACAATAATGATAGCATTGCATCACAAACTGTTCGTATGAGCTCGTCAAGCTCGTATTCAATGGAGGTTAATGATATTCATAAGCACGGTATTAAGAGTATAAAAGGATTCTTCCTTTTAGGTAATGGTTCAGAAATCAATGCCTATACTTCAACAACTTTGCGATTAATGGCATTGAGAAATATCCATTTAATACGTATGCATCAGAGCGAAAATAAAAAAGAGGAGAAGCCAGAAGAGGTACAAAGAGACTCGCTTGCCATTAGAGAAGAAGAGTAGAGGGTAATAAAAAAGCCTTACATCTATCACATCTAGGTTTAACCTGCTAGTGATGTTGCCATAATATGATATTCTTTTGTATTTTATTCTAGCTTCCTTTATTTCATAAGGGTGTTGTCTTCCTTTATTTGTAATACACTCTTAGAATAAAAATGAACTTATTTGAAATATTAGATATATTGTAGTTTTTAAATTAAAAAACTTTTATATGTTGAGAAAATTATTACTATTATCAGCTTTCTTAGGCTTAGTAGATATGGCTAATGCCTGCACTAATTTTATTGTTGGAAAGAAAGCCAGTGCCGATGGGTCTGTAATTTGTACCTATAATGCCGATGATTATGGCTTGTTTATCAATTTATGCCATTATCCTGCAGGCACTCATTCTAAAGGAACCATGCGAAAAATATTCAACTGGGATACTAATAAATATCAAGGAGTTATTCCAGAAGCTCCTCAAACCTATAATGTTATTGGCAATATCAATGAGTTTCAAGTCTCTATTGCAGAAACAACGTATGGCGGACGAGAAGAAATGGAAGACTCAATAGGTATCCTTGACTACGGTTCTCTTATCTATTTAGCTCTTCAACGTTCTAAAACTGCTCGTGAAGCAGTTCAGGTAATGACCACTCTTGCACAAACTTATGGATACAATAGTGGTGGAGAAACTTTTACAATATGCGATCCTAACGAGGCTTGGATTATGGAAATGATGGGTAAAGGACCAGGCTCTAAAGGTGTAGTATGGGTGGCTTTGCGTGTACCCGACGATGCAATATGTGCTCATGCCAATCAAAGTAGAATTACCAAGTTCAACATGAATGATAAAGCTAATGTGCTTTATTCTAAGGACGTTGTTTCTTTTGCACGTTCAAAAGGTTGGTTTACTGGAAAAGATAAGGATTTCTCATGGCGAGATACTTATGCAAAACCAACTTTTGGAGGTCGTCGTTTCTGTGATGCTCGAGTGTGGAGTTTCTTTAATCACTTTGCAAACGATTTTGATAAATATCTTCCTTGGGCTTTAGGCAAGGATAAAGATGCAGAGGATATGCCTTTATGGATTGTGCCAAATAAAAAGGTTAGCGTGCAAGATGTTATGGTTTGTATGCGTGATCATTATGAAAACACACCACTTGCGCTAGATTCTTCAAGTGTAGGAGGCGGTGTTTGGGAAATGCCTTATCGTCCAACACCTTTACGTTTCAAGGTAGATGGAAAGAATTATTTTAACGAACGTCCTGTTTCTACTCAACAAACAGCTTTCTCTTACGTTGCTCAATTGCGTTCATGGTTGCCTAGAGAGGTTGGAGGAGTGTTGTGGTTTGGTAATGATGATGGTAATATGGTGGCATATACTCCTATTTATTGCGGTAATACAACACAGGCTGAATGTTACAATACACCTGGAGCAGATGCTGTAACATTCTCTGATAAGAATGCATTTTGGGTGTGCAATTGGGTGTCAAACATGGTTTATCCACGCTATAATCAGATGTTCCCAACCTTGAAAGAGGTGAGAGATAGTTTAGAGAATAGCTATTTTGCTAATCAATTGACTATTGAGAAGCAAGCAGTTGCATTATACAATACAGATAAAGCAAAGGCGATTAGCTTGTTGAATCAATATAGTAACGATAAAGCACAACAGATGTTGCACCATTGGAAAAACCTTGCTGTTCGTCTAATTGTGAAGTTTAACGATATGACAGTTAAGCCTGAGAAGGACGGAGTGTTTGTAAGAACCCCAGAAGGAACAGGTGCTGCGGTTAAACGTCCAGGCTTTTCAAATGCTTTTGCACGCAAACTTATAAAAGAAACAGGCGACAAGTATGAGTGTCCTGCAGAATAATGAAAGTACATTTATTTTGTTATGACAATAGAGTAGTAGCTAAATTAAAATAAAAGAACATTGAGTTATGATTCTACTGAAAATAGATAAATAGCTCAATGTTTTATTTTATGCTGAAAAATATTCTGTAGTTTTTGGCGGTTTTATAAAATATATGTATCTTTGCATCACCATTTAAGAAGGCGCTTCGATACAAATGGTGTTATAATGGTGGATTCATCTAACGGTTAGGATACAAGATTCTCAATCTTGGCATAGGGGTTCGATTCCCCTATCCACTACAAAATGCTCAGCAAGAATTTATTTCTAGTTGAGCATTTCTTTTTATATACAATTCGAACTCAATGAAGATAGTCCTAAATCTCTATCTTTTTACTGATTAAAAGCAGTGCTCTTGCGATCTAATTTCACTGCTTTTGTCAACTAAATGCTATGCTTTTATAATAATGTTTCAATCTATTCAAGTAGGAGGAAAAAAGAAAGCATAACAAAGATGTTGCTTTGTTATGCTTCACCTGTAAAGTCTTTTACTATAAAAGTAGATATGCTTATTGGTGAACGTTGAAGTAGTTCGTGTTCAGAAATATTCTATCTTTATAGTTTTATACAATGTATTGCAGCCTCAATGTTGAGTTTTAATTGACTTGGAGTTGGCTCTTGAGAGAATAAACCGAATATAGTACTACCGCTTCCACTCATCGCTGCATATTCAGCACCATTTAGGTAGAGTTGTTCTTTGATGTCTTTCAGCTCAGGATTCATTTTGAAAATTGGAGCCTCAAAGTCATTAATAAGTAGCTCTTTCCATTCTTTTATAGGCTTTTCAATAATATTCCTACAGTTTATTGCAGGCTTTTGGGGAGTAATCATACCAAAGGCTCCTTTGGTAGATATAGATACCAAGGGCTTAACCGCAACGATATAATATTGGGATAGTTTTTCTTTTAAAGAAGGGATAAGTGTTAACTGTTCTCCAATTCCCTCAGCGTAGGCAGGTAAGCAATTGATAAAGAAAGGACAATCGGCGCCTAGTTGAACAGCATACTCTTCTAATTGAGAACTTGTTAGTTGTAAGTTGCAATAGTCATTAATGAGCTTTAGCATGAAAGCTGCATCGCTAGACCCCCCTCCCATACCTGCTTGAGCAGGTATTTCTTTGTGAAGATGAATGTGAAGTCGTGGCAGTTGAAAATCATTCGCAAGGAGTTTATATGCCTTCACTACAAGATTTTCTTGCTCATTTTCATTGAACGACATTCCTGTTACTTTTAAATCGCAATTGAAAGGAGTTGGAAACTCGTTGTCAATTGTGTACACCTCGAGTGCATCATGAAGAGGAATAGGGTAGAACACCGTTTCTAAATTGTGATAACCATCAGGTCGTTTAGACACAATGTTTAGTCCTAAATTTATCTTGGCACATGGAAATATCGTCATATTATTATCTTCTTCTTTAAAATATATAGGGACATAGAATCTAAAAAAAGTCTCTATGTCCCTTTAAATATAAATTATTTACTCTTTGTATTAATCTCGTTTAAGAGCTTCAATATGCTTAGCATAAGCGCCCCAGTCTGTTATTTTGTGTCTTGCAACACCACTTTCGATAGCAGCTTTAGCTACAGCTGTACTTACTTTAACAAGTAATCGTGGGTCTACTGGTTTAGGAATGAAGTATTGAGCACCAAACTTTAAGTCGCTAACGTTATATGCAGCTTTCACTTCTGCAGGTACTTCTTCTTTTGCAAGAGCTGCAATAGCATAAGCTGCAGCCTGCTTCATCTCCTCATTAATTGCAGTAGCACGAACGTCTAGTGCACCTCTGAAGATGTAAGGGAAACCAAGTACGTTGTTGATTTGGTTGGGATAATCAGATCTTCCTGTAGCCATTAATACGTCAGGACGGCATTCTGTAGCTGCTTCGTATGTAATTTCAGGGTTAGGATTAGCCAAAGCAAATACAATTGGATGGTCATTCATTGATAGAATCATCTCTTGTGATACTACATCAGCTTTAGAAACACCCAAGAATACATCTGCACCTTTCATCGCATCTGTTAGAGTCTTCACCTCAGTTCTGCTGCTTGCAAAGAATTTCTTTTGTTCATTTAAGTCTGTTCTATCGGTAGTTATTGCACCTTTAGAATCTAACATAATGAGATTTTCTTTCTGAACACCGAGAGAAAGATATAGTTTGGCTGTTGAGATGGCTGCTGCTCCAGCTCCGTTAATAACAACTTGAACTTTATCTATTTGTTTGTTAGCTACCTCAAGTGCATTAATAAGACCTGCAGCGCTAATAATTGCAGTACCATGTTGGTCGTCGTGCATTACAGGAATATCGAGATTTTTTTTCAATCTCTCTTCAATATAAAAACATTCAGGTGCTTTAATATCTTCAAGATTTATACCTCCAAAGGTACAAGCAATACGTTCTACAGTCTCACAGAACTTCTCTGGGTCTTTTTCATCAACCTCAATATCGAATACATCAACGCCTCCATAAATCTTAAAGAGTAGTCCTTTACCCTCCATTACAGGTTTTCCGCTCATTGCACCAATATCTCCTAGACCCAAAACTGCGGTACCATTAGAAATAACGGCAACAAGGTTACCTTTATTGGTGTATTGAAAAACGTCGTTAGGATTTTGTTGTATTTCTAAACAAGGATAAGCAACGCCAGGCGAATAAGCTAAACTTAAATCGCGTTGTGTGCTATAAGGCTTTGTTGGCTTTATCTCGATCTTTCCTGGACGGCCTTCATTGTGATAGTGAAGAGCCGCTTCTTTTGTAACTTTTGTCATAATCTTAAAACTTTAATAAGTTGGATAATCCAACTGACAAAGATACTAAAAAAAATGAAATAAGGCCGTTTTTAGATGTTTTTTTATACCTTTGTACCCGAAAAACAGCATTTTAATGAATAAAGATTGTATAGTGAACGATTACAGAAACGAACTGAAAGAAAGAATTTTAGAATATTCTGAGAAGGAATTTTATGCAAATGGAGTGAGACAAGTAAAGATGGACAACATTGCAAACTATCTTTCTATATCTAAACGTACACTCTATGAGATCTATCCAACTAAGGAAGATTTGTTGTTAGAGTGCGTTAAAAAGCATGATAAAACACATGAATCAAGAATCGAACAATACATAGAAGAATCTAATCCTAACGCAATTGAAATTATTATCTTCTCTTATAAAATAAAGTTAGAACATTTCTTGCAACTTAATCCTTTATTTTTAGAAGAACTTTGTAAATACAAACGAGTTATAAATTATTTTGATGCAAGGGATAAAGAGCGTGATACTAACTTTGAATGGTTATTTAATCGTGGTGTAGAAGAAGGTTTCTTTAGAAAGGATTTGAATCCACGAATCATCTCAAATATGTTCACTGTTTCACTGAAAGAGGCTATAGATAATGAGTTGTACAAAGAATTTGGGATGGAATATCTTTTCCGTGATATTGTTTTTACACTTATTCGAGGAATTTGTACCATCAAAGGTATTGAAGCAATAGACCAACTTTTAAATTAATAAAAGCTGGTCTATTTTCTTTTTTGTACTGATATTAAAATATGAAAAGTTGATGATTAAAGGCGACTAACTTGTTTTACACCTTTAATTGTTTTGATTTTCTTTATCAAACTATCTAGTTTAATTGTGTCTTGAAGTAGTATTGTTAAATTACCTGTGAACAGTCCGTCGTGTGATTCGATGTTGATTGAACGTAAAGTAATTTTATCTTCTTTTGAAATAATACTAGTAATATTGTTGATTATCGCAATATCGTCATTTCCAACAATACGCATTACTGTGCTATATTGTGAAGTTCCTTTACCACTCCAACGTGCTCTTACAATACGATAGCCAAATCTTCGGCGTAGTTCTGCACTATTAGGACAGTCGCAACGGTGAATTTTTATACCGCCATTAACGGTTACAAAGCCGAAAACATCATCGCCATAAATAGGGTGACAACATTTTGCTAGAGAGAAATCAATACCCTTTAAGTTTTTATCTATAACTAGAATATCGTCGCTTTCTTTTGTTTTCTCCTCATTAGGGTTATCGAAGTTGAACTCCTCTGCAGACCTCGCAGGTTGAGTAGGGTTAGCGTTCATATCATAATCTCTAACTTCTAAGTACTTATCAACAACCTCATTAAGGTCTAATTTCTCATCTGCTATTTGCTTGAAAAAGTCAGACATTTCTTTGAATCCCAATCTTTTTACAAGATGAGACATCACCGATTCGTCTATATCTATCTTTCTATTTTTGAATCTTCTCTCAAGCATTTCCTTAGCATATAAGCCTGTTTTTGCTTGAGTTTCTTTTAAAGCGAGTCGTATTTTCGATTTAGCTCTAGATGTTTTTACAATCTTTAGCCAGTCTCTATTGGGTTTTTGGTTGTTCTGAGTGATAATTTCTACTTGGTCACCAGAATGTAACACCTCTTTAATAGAAACGTTTCTATCATTTATTTTGGCTCCAACACACTTACAACCAAGCCCCGAATGGATGTGGAAGGCAAAGTCTAAAACTGTTGCTCCCTTTGCTAATTTATACAAATCTCCTTTGGGAGAGAACACATAAACCTCGTCTTCATAGAGATCTAGTTTGAATTGATCCATCAATTGCAAGTCGTCATTGTGTTCTAATGCCGCACGAATATTACCCAACCATTCATCAACTCCGCTTTCACTTTTAACACCTTTGTAACGCCAGTGTGCTGCAAGTCCATGCTCAGCTATTTCGTCCATGCGCTCAGTTCTTATCTGAACTTCGACCCATTTGTTCTCAGGTCCGAGCACAGTGATATGCAAACTCTCGTAACCATTAGACTTTGGAACAGACAACCAGTCACGTAATCGTTTGGGGTTAGGTTGATACATGTCCGTAATAATAGAATAAGCCTGCCAACATTGCATTTTTTCTTGTTGCTCAGGAGAATCTATTATAATACGAATAGCAAACAAATCATATATTCCAGAGAACCCACATTTCTGCTTTTTCATCTTCTGCCAGATAGAATGAATACTCTTTGTACGTCCTTTTATTTGGAACTTTAGACCAGCATTCTCTAGCTTTTCTTTGATTGGAGCAATGAAGTTGCTTATATAAGCATCACGAGTTTTCTTTGTTGCATTGAGGTTTTCCTTAATCATATAATAAGCATCATGCTCAAGATACTTTAAACTAAGATCCTCTAGTTCGCTCTTTAGCTTATAAAGACCAAGTTTATGAGCAAGTGGTGCGTATAGATAATTTGCCTCTTCTGCCGCTCTTCTGCGTTCTTCTTCTTTGTTTGTATCACGAATTTGCCTCATCATATTCACACGATCGGCTATCATTAACAGGATAACTCGCATGTCTTCGGCAAATGATATGAGTAGATTTCTGAAGTTTTCGCTTTCTACTACAGGCGTCTTTTTATATAATTCGTGTAGGCGTAATAATCCCTTTACAATGGTAAAGACGCCTTCTCCAAAAGTCTTCTGTATGTTTTCTATGGTTGAAAACTCATTAATCACACTATTAAAAGTGAGTATAGCAATTACAGCATCACGTTTTAATCCTATTTCTTTAATTGCGATTTGAGCTGTTTCTAATGAAAATAAGATAGGATTAAGACCAAAAATATCTCTTGGAATAAGGTTACTTTCAAGCGCAGCATTGATATGTAGACTTAGTTTTTCTTTGTCTCCAGGCTTGAAAGAATCTTCTATAGCACTATAAACAGTCTCGAAAAGTGAGAGTATTTCAATGCGTTCTTTTTCTGTTGAGATGTTATTTTGTTCCATAGTTGCTAACTTTTAATGATAAACAAAGATACAATAAAATAAAAGGAAAAGAGATATTTTTAATCAATTTTATTGCTAAAAGGGTGAATTTAGTGATATTTTCCTATTCTTTAGTAGCAAATTCAACTTTGACGTATAGCTCTTTTTGTTCGTATATTGATATTATAGAAGTTGTTTATGTATGTCTTTTGAAAATATAATCCTACTTTCTTATTTTGCAGAATATCATCTCTTGATATCTAAATCGTATAAATTTTATAATAAAACTTATACATCTTATAATAATAGAGTTATGAAAATATAACAATTGTATATCTTTAGTTTTATTAAAAAAACATTTTGTTGATTGCATTTAAAAAACTACCTTTGCATAATAAGAATGTATTTACACCCAAAGAGTTTATTTATTTGAGGTGTTTTGCAAGTAAATCAAGGCTAGAATAATAATTCTAATCGGCTTATTAATAACTAATTGGAAGATGACATACACAGAAACCGAACTGAAAGGTGTTTGGATAATAGAACCAAAGGTCTTTAATGATGACAGAGGTTATTTCTTTGAATCATGGAATAGCAAAAGTTTTACAGAACATATTGGAGCTATTAACTTTGTTCAAGATAATGAATCGAAATCTAGTTATGGTGTTTTGCGTGGGTTACATTATCAAAAAGGTGATGCAGCACAAGCTAAACTTGTTCGTGTTATCAAAGGAAATGTATTAGATGTAGCAGTTGATTTACGTCGTTCTTCGCCCACATTTGGTAAATATGTAGCTGTAGAATTAAGCGAAACAAATAAACGACAACTCTTTATACCACGTGGTTTTGCACATGGATTCTTGGTGTTAAGTTCTGAAGCAATATTCTGTTATAAAGTAGATAACGTGTATGCGCCAGACCAAGAGGCAACTTTAATGTGGAATGATGAAAGTGTTTCAATTGATTGGCCTATCAAAGAAGATTTAATTTTTAGTGCAAAAGATTTAAAAGGAAAATCGTTGAAAGACGCAGAAGTATTTGATTAATTAGATATGAATATTGCAATTGTTGGAACAGGTTATGTTGGTTTAGTCTCAGGAGCATGCTTTGCAGAGACCGGTGCCGTTGTTACATGCGTTGATGTTGATGAATTAAAGATTCAAAAACTGATGCAAGGAGATATTCCTATCTATGAACCTGGACTTGATGAGCTTGTTTTAAAGAATATAAAAGCTGGACGATTGAAATTTACAACATCGTTAGCAGAGGTTTTAAACGAGCAACAAATAGTGTTTTCTGCAGTGGGTACACCTCCTGATGAAGATGGAAGTGCAGACCTAAAGTATGTTTATCAAGTGGCAGAAACAATAGGCGAATATCTTGATAAATATGTTGTTGTTGTAACTAAGAGTACAGTTCCTGTTGGAACTTCAATGCAAGTAAAACACATTATCCAACAAAAGCTAAATGAAAGAGGCGTTAATGTGCCTTTTGATGTTGCAAGTAATCCTGAGTTTTTGAAAGAAGGTAATGCCATAAAGGACTTTATGAGCCCTGATAGAGTTGTGGTAGGAGTAGAGAGCGACAAAGCAAAAGAAATACTAACACGCCTTTATAAGCCCTTTTTACTTAATAATTTCCGAGTTCTTTTCATGGATATTGCAAGTGCGGAGATGACCAAATATGCTGCCAACTCAATGCTTGCAACACGTATTTCGTTTATGAATGATATTGCAAACCTATGTGAATTGGTAGGAGCAAATATCAATATGGTGCGTGCAGGAATAGGTAGTGACACTCGAATAGGACGCAAATTTTTGTATGCTGGCTGTGGATATGGAGGCTCATGTTTTCCTAAAGATGTCAAAGCATTGATTAAAACGGCAGATGATAATGGCTATAATCTACAGGTTTTAAAGGCTGTTGAGAATGTAAATGCATTGCAAAAGAAAGTTGTTTTTGATAAACTTTGCAAGATATATGGTCAAGAACAACTAAGCAAAAAGACAATAGCAATATGGGGATTAGCCTTTAAACCTGATACAGATGATATGCGAGATTCTACAGCTTTGGTTGTAATAGATTTACTTTTAAAAGCTGGTTGCACAATAAAAGTATATGATCCTGTTGCTATGGACGAATGTAAACGTCGTATAGGAGATGCTGTTCACTATTGTAAAGATATGTATGATGCAGCAATGGGAGCTGATGCAATCTTATTAATCACCGAATGGAAGGAGTTTAGATTACCTTCTTGGGACGTTGTTTCTAAGATAATGAACAAACCTTTGCTTATCGATGGACGCAATATCTTCGATAGATCAGAGCTTGAAAGTATTGGATTTGAATATCACTGCATAGGATGTTAAAGATTAAAAGTTAATAATAATGCGGTTATCTATAAATAAACTCATAAAAAGAATTGCTTTTATTTTACTAGCATGCTTTGTTGTTATGGCTTGTTCTGACAAAAAGAATGCGAAAGTAATTGATAATTCAGAAGATAAAAAAGCCAAACAACTATTGCAAGGAATATGGATGAATAATGATGATGGAGACATTGCATTCCGAGTTTTGGGCGACTCTATCTTTTATCCCGATTCTTTAAGCGTTCCCGTTGCATTCAAAATACAACGAGACTCATTTGTTTTGTTAGGATCAAACGTTACTAAATACCCCATTATAAAGCAAAGTGAGCATGTTTTTGAATTCAAAAATAGCAATGATGAGGTCGTTCGTCTAGTGAAAAGTGATGATCCTTCGAACATATATGAGTTTGAACATCGATCAGATATTCAGCTTAATCAGCATAAATTAATCAAGACCGACACTATTGTTACTGTCGGACAAGATAAGTATCACAGCTATGCTCAGATCAACCCAACAAGCTATAAGGTGGTAAAAACAGAGTATAATGATGATGGAGTAGAGGTAGATAATGTTTATTACGATAATATTATACACATAAGTGTGTTTAAAGGTTATCAGAAGATGTTCTCAAAAGACTTCTATAAATACGACTTTGGAAAATATATCCCTAAGCAATTCTTAAGACAAAGCATATTAAATGATATTGTTCTTTATAAAGCTGATAGCGAAGGATTGCACTATAAGGTTACTTTAAGTATACCAGATACCCCGTTAAGTTATATCCTTGAGATGGTGATAACACAGAATAAGATATCAAGAGTTTCGTTAATAGAAAGTTAATATATTTTGTTTTGAAATGTATGTAACATTCAAAGAGATATAGCAAATAAGATATTTGAAGATTTAAATTATCGAATAATATAAGAATAGCACTCTAATTATTAGGGTGCTATTTTCTTTTGGGGCTATAATGGTGGTGTTGTTATAATGCAATAACATTGCTTTTGCGCTGTAAAAGCATTGCAATTCAATTATAAAAACATTGAGTTTAGTGATTAAAAAGAATGTAATTATTACTCATTAAAGTATTTTACTAATATTGATTGTCACGAGATCCTATTCTTTATAGATATAAATTTTAAAAGAATTAATTTCTATCCTTAATCAAATAATAATGAGTTGATTATAAAATAATATTAGAGATAAACTTTAATTTTATTTAGATGTGATTTATTTAGAAAATTTGGAGGGTTGAAAATATAAAAGACGAACTCTTTTAAATATGTTTTGCTTGCATTTTTTTTGTCTTCTTGCTTTGCTTGTTATGTAGAACGTTGATTAAAATAGTCATATTTGTCAACTTAATTTGAGTATATAGATGTGCTTTATACCTCGTTGTTACATGCGATTTGAGCTGTTTGAACAACACAAAAATACTTATAAATAAGCTAATTGATATTCATATTCATTCTACAAAGAAAAGATAACGCAAAATAAAGAATATTTTCTTTGTAAATAAGAAAAAAAATATTAACTTTGAATTCATAATAGAAGAACTATCTTTTGTTTTGCTAAACAATTTATATTAAGAAACAATTAAACCTTAAAGAAGCTATGAGTTATTTGCACTTCGAAAAATCCTTGATGACGAATTTAGAGGAAGCGCTTCCAAGAGAGTTGCTCAGAACAAATCGTTCGGGTGCTTATTCGTGCTCAACCGTCGTTGATTGTAACACTCGCAAGTATCATGGACTACTTGTAATACCTATTCCTGAACTTGATGAAGAGAACCATGTCTTGTTATCTTCAATGGATGTTACCGTAATTCAGCATGGAGCAGAATTTAATCTTGGACTGCATAAATATCAAGGAGATAACTATAGTCCTAAAGGACATAAGTATATACGAGAATTTAACTGCGATAAAGTTCCCACAACTCTATATCGTGTAGGTGGAGTAATATTGAAAAAAGAAGTTGTTTTTCAACATTACGAAGACAGAATTCTTATTCGTTACACCTTGGTAGATGCTCACTCTACTACAACTTTACGATTTAAGCCATTCTTAGCGTTTAGAAGTGTAAGACAATTTACACACGAAAACTCGGTGGCTAGTCGTGATTATTTTGCGGTGACCAATGGTATTCAAACCCGAATGTATGAGGGCTATCCCGACCTTTATATGCAGTTTAGTAAGAAAAATACATTCGTTTTTCAACCAGATTGGTATAGAGGCATCGAATATACTAAGGAACAAGAACGTGGTTATGCATCAAATGAAGATTTGTATGTGCCAGGTTACTTCGAAATGAATATAAAGAAGGGTGAAAGTATCGTTTTCTCTGCTTCTATTTCAGAATGTAAAACAAAAGAATTAAAATCACTTTTTGAAGCAGAAGTAGAAGAAAGATCTCCTAGAGATAACTTCTTGCACTGCTTAATTAATGCGGCACACCAGTTCCATAACCGAAGTAAAAAAGATGAGAGATATATTCTTGCAGGATATCCTTGGTTTAAATGTCGTGCAAGAGACACCTTTATTTCTCTTCCTGGCTTAACGCTTTCTATTGAGGAGGCTGACTATTTCGAGTTGGTTATGGAAACAGCAGAGGTCGGATTGAGAGAATTTATGGAAGGAAAGCCTTTGTCTGTAGACATATATGAAATGGAACAACCAGACGTTTTGTTATGGGCAATATGGGCTATTCAACAATATTCAAAAGAAGAAGGAAAAGAAAAGTGTCTTGAAAAATACGGGAAACTTCTTCATGATCTTATAGATTTCATCATTAATAACAAGCATTCAAACTTATTCCTTGATGAACAAGGTTTGTTAAAGACCAACGGACGAGATAAAGCCGTGACATGGATGAACTCTACTGTTAATGGAAAACCTGTTATTCCACGTACTGGTTATATCGTAGAGTTTAATGCCTTGTGGTATAATGCTCTAATGTTTGTGTCTAAACTCTTAGAAGAAACGAATAAAGAATTTACTGAAAAGCTTCTTGCAATTGCAGAGAAATGCCAGCAATCATTTGTAAATACTTTCTTAAATGATTATGGTTATCTCTTTGATTACGTTGATGGTAACATGATAGATTGGAGCGTTCGTCCTAATATGATATTCGCTGCAGCTCTTGATTACTCTCCATTGACACAAGAACAAAAGAAAGGTATTATAGAAATATGTACCAAAGAACTATTAACTCCTAAGGGTTTAAGAACCTTATCTCCAAAGAGTGGTGGTTACAACCCAATGTATACCGGTCCTCAAACACAACGAGATTACGCCTATCATCAAGGAACTGCGTGGCCATGGCTAGGTGGTTTCTATATGGAAGCGTGTCTAAAACTATTTAAACATACTCGATTAAGCTTTATAGAGCGCCAAATGGTGGGTTATGAAGACGAGATGACCAATCATTGTTTGGGCACTATTCCAGAGTTGTTCGATGGTAATCCCCCTTTTAAAGGGCGTGGAGCAATATCTTTTGCTATGAATGTTGCAGAGATATTAAGAACACTTGAGTTACTAGAAAAGTATAACTTTAAATAAGAGAGGGCTGAAACATGAAAGTATTAATGTTCGGATGGGAGTATCCACCTCATATTCTTGGAGGATTAGGAACAGCAAGTTTCGGTATATCTGAAGGCCTCCATGCTCAAGGTGACATGGAAATTACATTCTGTTTGCCACGTCCTTGGGGTGATGAAGATAAGAAAGCTGCAAATATTATAGCAATGAATTGTGTGCCCATTGCATGGAGAGATGTTTCTGAAGATTATCTAAAAGAACGCATAGGACATGTGATGTCGCCTGAACTATATTATGATTTGCGTAATAATATATATGCAGATTTTAATTATATGCAGCTTAATGACCTTGGTTGTATAGAGTTTTCGGGTAAGTACTTAGATAACTTACACGATGAAATTAATAATTATTCAATTGTTGCGGGTGTTGTAAGTAGACAGCAGCAATATGACATTATTCATGCACATGACTGGTTAACATACCCTGCAGGTATTCATGCTAAGCGCATATCTGGTAAACCTTTGTGTATACATGTGCATGCAACAGACTTTGATAGATCACGTGGTCAAGTGAATCCAACTGTTTATTCTATTGAAAAAGATGGTATGGACCATGCCGATTGCATTATGTGTGTGAGTGAACTAACACGCCAAACGGTTATCAATCAATATCACCAAGATCCAAGAAAGGTATTTACTGTGCACAATGCAGTTTATCCTTTATCTGAAGAAATAGAAGCAATTCCACGTCCAAACCATAAAGGTAAAGATAAGATTGTTACGTTCTTAGGTCGTATAACCATGCAAAAAGGACCTGAATATTTCGTTGAAGCAGCAAGTATGGTGTTGCATAGAACTCGAAATGTCAGATTCTGTATGGCTGGAAGTGGTGATATGATGAATAAAATGATTAGGCTTGCAGCTGAGAAAGGCATTGCAGATAGATTTCATTTCCCTGGATTTATGAAAGGAAAAGAAGTATACGAGTGCTTGAAAAACTCTGATGTTTACGTTATGCCATCAGTAAGTGAGCCCTTTGGAATATCGCCTTTAGAGGCTATGCAATGTGGAACCCCAACCATAATATCTAAACAAAGCGGTTGTTCTGAAATCTTAACTAATTGTATAAAGGTAGATTATTGGGACATACACGCTATGGCAGACGCCATTTACTCAATCTGTCACAATGATAGCTTGTTTGATTATCTACAAGAAGAAGGCTTGAAAGAGGTTAATCAAATAACGTGGGCAAAGGTTGGTTTGTGGATTAGAGAACTGTATGAGCGTGTCCTTTAAAGTATTATAGTTGAATAACAATAAAAAATATCAATAGAAATAGCTATGAAAACAATCTGTCTTTATTTCGAAATTCACCAAATAACTCACTTAAAACGCTATCGTTTTTTTGACATTGGTACCGATCATTATTACTATGATGATTATGAAAATGAACGCACAATAAATGATATTGCCGAGAAATCATATATGCCTGCTCTTGAAACTCTTCACAAGATGATTAAAGAAAATGGCAAGTTTTTTAAAGTTGCCTTCTCTTTATCAGGTGTAGGAATTGAGCAATTAGAGATGCATGCACCACAAGTTTTAGATAAGTTGCAGCAACTTAACGAAACTGGTTGTGTGGAATTCTTAGCAGAACCCTATTCGCATGGTTTGTCTTCACTAACAAATGAAGAATGTTTTGTTGAAGAAGTAAAGAAACAATGTGCTAAAATAAAAGATTATTTTGGACAAACTCCTAAGGTAATCAGAAACTCTTCACTTATCTATAGTGACGATATTGGCTTGCAAATGCAGCAAATGGGTTTCATTGGAGCATTGACAGAAGGAGCAAAACACGTGTTAGGTTGGAAGTCTCCACATTACTTATATAATTGCGCTCTTACTCCAAAGTTGAAGCTTTTGCTAAGAGATATAACCTTAAGTGATGATATCTCGCTTCGTTTTAATAATAGTTCTTGGGACGAATATCCTTTATTTGCAGATAAATATATTAGCAAGATAACCGCACTTCCTGAAGATGAGCAAGTTATCAACTTGTTTATGGAATTGTCAGCGCTAGGAATTGCACAGCCATTATCAAGCAATATTCTAGAATTCTTGAATGCTCTTCCAGCACAAGCAAAGGCAAAAGGCATTACATTCTCAACTCCTTCTGAAATCTGTATGAAGCTTAAGAGCGTTGGAGAACTACATGTTCCCGATGCAATCTCATGGGCAGATGAAGAAAGAAACTTAAGTTGTTGGCTAGGAAATCCAATGCAACGTGAGGCATTTAATAAGCTTTATAGTATTGCAGACC
Source organism: Hoylesella nanceiensis DSM 19126 = JCM 15639 (assembly GCF_000379965.1). GTDB lineage: Bacteria > Bacteroidota > Bacteroidia > Bacteroidales > Bacteroidaceae > Prevotella > Prevotella nanceiensis. The sequence goes on from NZ_KB904327.1 coordinate 252,282, forward strand.
GTGTAAGAATTACCAATGAACCACGTATTAAGCAAGACTGGGACTATCTTCAAGCATCGAACAACTTTAGATTTATGAGTACAAAGCCATCTAGTGTGATGTTTGGTAGAGGTATTTATGATAATGCTTTCGATGCATTTACCAACTACATGAATATTCTTGGTGACTTCATTAGTCGTGTAAATAGTTTATATCCTGAAGAAATTGACAACGAAGAGCTAAATAGTCTTCTAACAACTATTAGAAATCAAGGTGAAGAAATAGCTATTCGTGAAAAAGAAATCATTCGTCTTCAAACCAAAATCGAAAAGATGGAGCAGGAGAGAGTGAAGGATTCTGAAGAGAAAACAGCTAAGAAGAAAACTAAGAAAGCCGCAACTACAAAGAAATAAAGAATAAACTTTATTCATAATATTTCTATTGTAAACAGATGGTTAAATAGACATTGTAAATAACAAGCTATCAATTGAATGTTGAAATTTCTTTATAAATAATTTTGAGATATCAAATATTATCTTTATATTTGTCATGTTATTTTTTAGATTTCGACATTATTGAAATCATCCTCCGAGGTTGGTTGCATCCTGCACCAACCTCTTTTTAATATTAATAATTTGTTCAAATCAATCTTTTTATTTATCTTTGCCACCGTTAATATTATTCTAAAAACAATAAAGAAGGAGCCTATCGACAAATATCTACTTCATCAGAACGAATAGAAAATGAAGCAATTACATGAAATGACCAATGAAGAATTGGCATTATCTTATATAAATGGAGACAATAAAGCTTTTGATTTACTACTTTCAAGAAATCAAGAACAATTGTTCTCTTACATCTTCTTTATTGTGAAAGACCGTGCTTTAGCTGACGATTTATTTCAAGAAACCTTCATAAAAGTGATTACTAAGCTTAATGAAGGTAAGTATTGCACGAACGGAAGGTTTGGAGCTTGGCTCATAACTGTAGCACATAACACTATAATGGACTTCTATAGAAGTTCTAAAAATGACAAGTATCTTAATAACATCGATACTAATGAGTTTGATAATGCAGTGAGCATATCACTTATGGATAGTTGTATTGAGAACCATTATGTCAATCAACAGGTGTTGAAAGATGTGAAACGTATGGTTGATATGCTTCCAGCTCTTCAACGTGAAGTGGTGTTTATGCGCTTTTTTCAACAGTTATCGTTTAAAGAAATTGCAGAGATTACCAATGTAAGTATTAATACAGCGTTGGGAAGAATGCGATATGCGATACTCAATTTACGCAGAATGGCAAAGACAAATGGTATTACTTTGCAGTTAGATTAATATAAAACCACCCATTTCTTAATCAGAATATAATTGAATTGCATATCATACAACGTTATATATTGTATGTGAATGAATTCATTTTCTATAACTTTGAATAATGCATGTTGAAAAACATGCATTTTATTTTGCTCCATTTTGAGAGTAAAAGCATTCCTTTTGTGTAGTAAACTCAATTTATTTACATCTTAAAAACAGTGCTTTTACATCTGTAAATCACTGCTTTTATAAAATTCTGAAACAATTCTTTTAAACTATTCCTATCAAAATGCATTTTAATGATAAATCATTTTAATTTTTATAGAAGGTAAAAAGGTCTGTTTAAAGCCATATTCTGTTACTTTTACAAAATAAAATGGGTGTGTTTTATCATCTAACAATAGCACTATTAATTTTGTTTATGCTATTTATACTTGCTCATTTCCAGAAGAAATATTTTCTTTACAAATGAAAACCCAACCTAATTCGATGTAAAAGACAAAAAGTAGGTGTTTAAAATTTGTCCGCTTGTAACTTTTATTTATATTTGCACTGCTCTGAGGTGATAAAAATCAAGAATTAACTTTCAATGATAATAGAATTGATTGCATGGAAAATAATATAGAAGACGTATTAATTTGAGTTTAATCGTTTACTATATAATTAGGTTCCTACTAATAATTTATACCTATTCTGGGCAACCAACAGATATATATAGATATATCTTACCACTTGATATCACCACTTCTACTAAGGGATGAGGCTTCAAAGAGGATAGAGATTACTTGTTACCAATCCAATCTAGAATGCTTTCTTTAACTAAAGATAATTGGAAACGAAATCCAGGTTGGTAATAGATGTGTAACGGAGAAATATTTTTAGAGACGAAACATAAATAACTATTTTAAGACAATGTGTATTAAAAGATTACAATTAGTAGTGATTGGTCTTCTTTTCTCACTGTGTAGTTTTGCAGGAAAACAACCAGTTGGGAATTGGAACACCATTCCATTAGCTCAAAGTATTGAGCCGTTAAAAGAGAAGAACTTTGTATTGAATGGCAAAACAACAATCTATTGTCCTGATAATGCAAATGAATTACAAAAACGTAACGTTGAATTTCTCATTTCATATATAGAAGAAGTGACAGGAATGAAGTTGAAGGAGAATTCTAAGTTGACAAATAATCAAATTCGATTGTCACTTAATTCGTCTATCAAAGGAAACGAAGCGTATGAGATTAAGGCAACTCCAAAGGTGTTAATGCTATCGGGAAGCACTCCTGCAGGTGTGTTCTATGGTTTGCAAACATTGACTAAAGCATTGCCAATAGCAAAGAATGTGAAACAAGTTGAATTACCTTCTGTTATAATTTCAGATTCTCCACGCTTTGTTTATCGTGCTTTTTTGATCGATGTAGGTAGACATTTCTTTAGTATCGAATACTTAAAGAAGCTCATAGATATGTTTGCATTGCACCATATCAACTATTTCCATTGGCATTTAACTGAAGATCAAGGTTGGAGAATAGAAATAAAGAAATATCCTAAGCTAACAGAAATAGGCTCAAAGCGTACTGAAACGGTTCTACCTGGTGACAAAGGATATGATGGAACGCCTGTAAGTGGATACTATACTCAAGAAGAAGCACGTGAACTTGTGAAGTATGCGGCTGACCGTTTTATTACTATTATTCCAGAAATAGATATGCCTGGGCACATACAATCTGCGTTAGCTGCATATCCAGAGCTAGGATGTACTGGTGGACCATATCCTGTTTGTACTCATTTTGGCGTTATTAAAGAAGTTCTTTGTGCTGGAAATCCTAAAGCATTGCAGCTTGCAAAGGACGTTGTGAATGAGATTATGGATATCTTTCCATCAGAGTATATTCATCTTGGAGGTGACGAATGTCCTAAAGATAGATGGAAAGAATGTGCTAAGTGTCAGCAAAAAATAAAGAACTTAAACCTAAAAGATGAAGAAAAACACTCGAAAGAAGAGTTGCTTCAGACTTGGTTTATGGGCGAATTAGAAAAGGATATTCGTGCAAGAGGTCGTAAAATGATTGCTTGGGACGAGATCTTAGATGGCTCTCCTTCGAAAACTGTGACTGTAATAGGATGGACTTCGAAAGATGCTTCTATTCGTTCTGCTCGTCAAGGTTATCCTACTGTAGTTGCACCAATTACCAATTTCTATTTCAGTAACCCACGAATCAACAAAATAGAAGGTATTCCTAGTATTCAAAGAGTTTACGACTTAGATCCTTGTTTCGATGTATTAACTCCTGAAGAACAAAAGAATATAATTGGAGCAGAGGGCTGTATTTGGACTGAATGGGTGAAAGATAGTACTAAGTTGGAATGGCAATTGCTTCCAAGACTTGCAGCTTTGTGTGAAGTTCAATGGACACCTAAGGATAAAAGAAATCTTGATAACTTCTTATCACGTATGTTCCATATGCAAGAGTTGTATCAACTTAAGAATATGAATTATAGAAAAGACATTGGGGAAGATGTCTTAAAATCAAAAGACAATAAAGTTGTTTTCTGTAAATAAGGCAATGATTACTCCTTACAAATAGAATAAGTTCTATTAAATATCAATTTAAGGGAAATGAAATAAGGGTGAATCTCAATAGGAGATCACCCTTATTCTTATTTTATAGTTAAGTTGTTACTTGATATTTAATGATAAATAAAGTCTTTTAGTGTATTGGCTTGATTATTGCTTTACTTGCTTTAAGCTTCTAATTGTCTCTTCAGGATTAGGAGAATTGAATATATAACTACCGCTAACAAGAGCATCTGCTCCTGCATCTACTAAGGCTTGAGCATTCTCTCCTTGTACTCCTCCGTCTACTTCAATGATAGTTGATAAGTTTCTTTTATCAATTTCTTGTCGTAGTTGAGCAACTTTCTTAAGCGCATTGGGTATAAACTTTTGTCCTCCGAATCCCGGATTTACACTCATAATCAAAACCAAATCAAGGTCATCTAGTATATCTTCAAGAACAGAAACAGGTGTACTAGGATTTAATGCCACTCCTGCTTTCATGCCAGCAGCGTGAATTTCTTGAATAGTTCTATGCAAATGAACGCATGCTTCGTAGTGAACACACATTATTTCAACGCCTAGTTTTGCTGTTTGAGCAATATAGTGTTCTGGATGTTCAATCATAAAATGAGCATCAAGTGTCTTTTTACACGCCTTTGCAACAGCACTTATTACGGGAAAACCAAAAGAAATGTTAGGTACAAACATACCATCCATAATATCTAAATGAAGCCAATCTGCTTCACTTCTATTGATCATGTCAATATCTTTCTGTAGATTTATGAAATCTGCAGATAGGAGAGAGGGGGAAATAATTACTTCCATTTAGTTTTAGTTTAGACAAATAACCTTCTTGTTGTTATTTAAATGAAGAGTTTTATACGAGTAAGCTAATTGACGAATTAGCATTAATGTCTTCTCTGAAGGATTTAATTCTTCTGTAGTAAAAATTTTTATAGGCATAAAATTTTATTGTTAAATACTATAGTTATAACGCCATTTTATTTCCTTTATTATATAAAAAACTAAATAATTCTATCTTTTTATTTTGACAGAAGAATAAAATAAAAAAGGAGAGTGTACCTTGTAATAAGGTGACACCTTCCTTTTCAATTCTTAATTACTTATATATTCTTTTTAAAAAGCTTATATAATACCTTGTGCCATCATTGCATTTGCCACTTTTAAGAATCCTGCAATATTTGCACCTTTCACATAATTGATGTATCCATCTGCTTCAGTTCCATATTTAACGCAGTTCTCATGGATATCATCCATTATGCTATGTAGTTTAGAATCCACTTCTTCACGACTCCAATTCAATCGTTCTGAGTTCTGAGTCATCTCTAATCCAGATACAGCAACACCGCCTGCGTTAGATGCTTTGCCTGGAGCATATAGTATTTTTGCATCTTGGAACACCTTAATAGCTTCAGGAGTAGTAGGCATGTTCGCTCCTTCGCTGATCGCAATAACGCCATTTGCAACAAGAGTTTTTGCGTCTTCTTCAGTAATTTCGTTTTGTGTTGCACAAGGAGTAGCGATATCTGCCACTTCACTCCATGGTCTTCCCCCTGGTACATACTTCACTCCATATTGCTCAGCATATTCCTTTATTCTTCCACGTTCAATGTTCTTTAGCTCCATTACGAATGCTAACTTCTCTGAATCAATGCCATCTGGGTCGTAAATATATCCATCAGAATCAGATAAAGTTACAGGAACTGCTCCTAATTCGATAAGCTTTTCAACAGTATATTGAGCAACATTTCCTGAACCAGAAACAAGAACACGCTTGCCTTTTAGTGACTGATTGCGTGTTTTAAGCATGTTTTGTAGGAAGTAGATATTACCATATCCAGTTGCTTCAGGACGTATATTAGAACCTCCAAAGTCTTTTCCTTTTCCGGTTAAAACGCCAGTAAAGACATGAGTTAACTTCTTATATTGACCAAACATATAGCCTACTTCACGACCTCCAACACCAATGTCGCCTGCAGGGATATCTTCATCAGCTCCAATATGACGATAAAGCTCTTGCATAAAGGCTTGACAGAAACGCATAACCTCAGCATTACTCTTACCTCGTGGAGAGAAATCTGAACCGCCTTTTGCACCTCCCATAGGAAGAGTTGTTAAGGCATTCTTAAATGTTTGTTCAAAAGCTAAGAACTTTAAGATAGATAAGTTTACCGACTTATGAAAGCGGATACCACCTTTATATGGACCAATTACATTGTTATGTTGCACTCGATACCCCATATTGGTTTGTACATTACCCTTGTCGTCTACCCATGTTACTCTGAATTGAACAATTCTATCAGGAATACATAGACGTTCAATAAGGTTCACTCTCTCAAACTCTGGGTGCTTGTTGTATTCTTCTTCAATTGTTTCTAGCACCTCTGTCACTGCCTGAATGTATTCAGGTTCATTTGGAAACCTTTGTTTAAGAGTTTCTAATACTTCATTTGCTTTCATCTTTACCTTATTTGTTTTTATGTGAACAATTAATTTTTAATACTAATAATGTGTGTAAATAGATGATAATAAACAATCTTAATCGTTATTCTATCTCCGTTATTATTCTTTGTTTTAAAATCTTTATGTCTATTATTTCTTTACTTCTTCAAATTGAATATTGATTTTTTGAATTCCCATAGCCCTAAAAAAGTTCTTCATTTGCATTTCCGCATTCTCTTGGGCAGATGTGATATTCTCCTTTGTCATACATCTATTATAGATACGTTTGTAAGCTTTTTGATACATTTCTTGGCGTGCTTTGGCGTCCCAAGAACCTTTTTCAAAGAATGAAACCGTTTTAGCCTCATCAATAAAATTATTGTCTAGTAACTTAATCGGAGGCAATGTGGCAATTAAAGAATCACCTTCTAGTTTTGCCCAGCCTGGTTTTGCATCCCTAAAGTTTATGCCTAAATGAAGCGTTCCATAGTAAATACGAACCAATTCTGCATCTCCAAAGAAGCCATGTCGAGTGGAATCAACCATTTCTTCTGTACTAATAGAAAGGAATTCCCATTCTCCAAGAGTCTTAATTTGTTGGATTTGAGTTACTGTAAATCCCGTATTTTCATTGTCATTTACACCAATAGAAGTCTTTCTTATACTGAAAAATATAAGAAGAGCCACTACAACTACAGCGCAAATAGCTAATATCAAGATATTACTTCTTTTAAAAAGCCATCTTAAAAGCAACTCTTTTATTTTATTAGATTTATTTTCCTGCTGATTCATTTCGTGTTATTGTATTGGTTATTAACGATGAAGCATTGTTGCTATTAAGTTCTTTTCTAAATGTTATTGTGATGTTTTCTTCCTTAAATCCTAAGCCAACAAAAATAGGTATGAGTGTTTTTGCTGCACTTATGCGTGCCAGTTCTAATACATCTAACTTAGGAATATCTTTTATTATTGCCTTTCTTCCTTCTTGTTCATAGTGTGCTAGCTCTTCATCTGTAAAGTTACTGCGCATAAGAGCAACATATTGTTTGATATTAGAATGATCTATGCGAGAAGAAGTAAGGGTTAATTGTGGATCGGGCAATATAATATTTATTTGATCTTTGTTGCGTATTATATTGGAAGAAGAAAAATTATTAAAGTCGACGTAGGCTTTAATTGTTGCATCAAGAGGTATGGCCAGCTTGCGTTGGCTTACAGGAAGCTTTACGTTAAACGATTGATTGAGAAATGTTCCTGATATTTCTTTATCATCGGTGTGGGTTATTATCTTTCTAACTTTTACTTCTGCAGAATATAAGCGAGAACATTTTTGAACCTGAGTAACTAACATTGGAATGGTGTCTATACTCTCAGGAGCATCTAATGTTTTATTCTTTTTACATCCTAATAATAGAAATACAAATAGAATAGCAATACTTAATACCTTCATACCTTTATGATTTGAGTCGATGCAAAGATAATAAAATAATGTAGAAATAAAATAATTAAGTACTTTATTTTATGAAAAAGTTTTATCTTTGCATCTGAAATAGTGGTAAACTATCATTTAATTACTTATTATATAGTAGGTGATATTGTAGAAAAGTGATATTTTAATGGTATAAATTGCTATAAATTTAAAATTAAGAATTAAAGAAAAGGAGATTTATTATGAAAAAAATGATGTTAGCATTGGTTGCAATGTTTGCGTTAAGCTCAGCAACTTTTGCTCAAGAATGTTGTAAAAAAGACGGAGAAAAGAAAGAAGTTAGTAAAGCAGATTTCGCTCAAAAGCGCACAGAACAAATGGCTGAACGCTATGGTTTAAATAGCGATCAAAAGGCAAAATTACTTGCTGTAAATACTGCTTTCTTTGAAAAATATGGCAAAAAATGCAATGGTTGCCCAAACAAAGAACAAGCAAACAAAGATTGTTGCGACAAAAAACAAGAAGCAAAGCAAGATTGCTGTAAAGACAAAAAAGAATGTTCAAAGAAAGACGAAGCAGCAAAAGGCGACAAAAAAGATTGTTGTAAAAAGGCTAATAACGGTCAGCCAGTAGCTAAAAAGTGCGAAAAGGACGGAAAAGAATGTTCTAAAGACGCTCAAAAAAAAGGCGAATGCCCAAAAAGTAGTTGTGAGAAAGAAAACAACAAAGAACAAGTAAAGGCTGATGTAGCAAAGTATAAGAGCGACTTAAAGCAAATCTTTACAAAAGAACAATACGAAAAATACGAGAATGATATAAAGGAAAGACAAGAACGTCTTAAAGCTGCAATGGAAAAGAAACAAGCAGAGTAATATTTCAACTCAATTGTTTTATTTATAACCTGTATTCATTCTTGAATTGAAGTTATAAACCGACACATTCCAATAAAAAAGAATGTGTCGGTCTTTTTTTACACTATTTCTTTGTATCTTTGCGCCCAAAATAATACTATTTTTATTTTAGTACAAATGAAAAGAATTATGAACAAGACGTTATTCTATGCCTTTTTTGTTGCGGCTTTTGCTCTTTTACAAGTTGGATGTGCCAAGAAAAAGGAAACAACCAACATTATAACTCATAAAGAGAAGAAACAAAAGCCTAAGCCAACACAAAAAGTGGGTGACTTTTCACAGACAAGAACCATCTCATGGTTAGGCAGTAATATTAGAATTACTACAGAACGTGTGGCGGATAAAAGTCTTTCTATTGTTCAAGATGAAAATGGAAATAAGTATTATGACAATAAAATCATATTGAAAATACAACGTGCTGATGGCTCAATGTTCTTAGAACGAGTGTTTTATAAATCAGATTTCTCTAAATTTATAGATGCTTCTGCGGATAAAACAACAGCTCTTCTAGGAGTCGTTTTTGATAGAGTAGATGGCGATCACTTAATATTTGCTGCAAGTGTTGGTTCACCTGATAAAATAAGTGACGAGTTTATCCCACTTGTTTTGAAAGTTTCTAAATCAGGTAGCTTATCAATGTATAGAGATTCTCAAATGGATACCAACGATGGTAGCGTTCCAATAGGGGCAAATACTACTGATGAGGAAGAAGAAGGAGTATAGAACTAGATTATAAAAAGAAATAAAATAGAAAAGTAAATGGTAGCTTCTTATGTTGAGAAGTTACCATTTTTCTTGTTTATGTATTATAAAAACTCTTTCCATCATAACGTGGTTGTTTTTAAAGATTCTTCTTTTGCTATATAAAAACAATGCTTTCACATTGCAATAGTAATGTTCTTATAAGCAAAAAGTAATGCTTTTAAAATGTAAAAGCATTACTTTTATTATATGAATATAACTAATTAATTATCTGGATATTAATAAAAATAACCCTAATAGGGTAGCGTTACACTAAAATAAGGATTATCAGTGTGCTCTTTTTTAATGATATCTATCATCTTTTTCACGATATCGGGATGTTCATTGGCAATGTCATTATCCTCGTGAATATCGTTTGCTAGATTATAAAGATGAGGCTTTCCATGTTTAACCACTAACTTCCAATCATCCATTCTCACTCCAATTTGATTGGTTTCATCGAATTCCCAATATAAAAAGTCGTGCTTCTTTTGTCCTTTTTCTCCATAAAGAGTGGGCAGAATAGATATACCATCAAAATAATCAGTTTGCTTTTTGTTGCCATATTTCTTCTGAACATCTTTAATTCCAATCATCTCACAGAATGTAGGCATAACATCATAGAAGGCAAAAGGATGGTCATTAACTGTATTAGGTGTAACCTTTTTAGGATAGCTAACAATGAAAGGAATTCTTATTCCACCTTCATAGCATTGACGTTTCAAGCCTCTTAGCTTGCCATCTCGTCCAAAGAATGTAGGATCTGCGCCTCCTTCTTCGTGAGGTCCATTGTCACTGGTAAATATAATCATTGTATTTTCGTATAAACCTTGTTCCTTAAGCAACTCAATAATTTCTCCCACATAAGCATCTAAACGAGTAATCATAGCTGCAAATTGTGCATGTGTATACACTGAAGGATTGTATCTTGAACCTTCTTGCCCTCCCCAAGTCTTGTCGTTAAAGAACTTTTGTTTATAATGAGCAACGATAGAGTCGTCTGGTTGCACAAGTTCTGCATGTGGAAGAGTGTAAGTAAAGATGCCAAAGAAAGGCTTATTACTATTTTGATTCTTTATCCACTCAAGAGCTTTTTGATGAATCAAGTCTGCAGAATATTGTGGTCTTTTAAAATAATCCTTTCCAAACATCGGATATTTAATATTCTCTTCCAAAACAACTCTTGTGGTTTCCTTATCTCCAAGTTGCTTACTAAATCTATTTAAGAAGTTTGGATAATAGAGATGTGCTTGAAATTGGCATATAAAACCATAAAATTCATCAATTCCTCGCTTATCTGGTGTAGATGAAGAACCTTCGTATCCGCCAGCCCATTTACCAAACATTCCAGTATTATAACCATTATCTTTCATTATTTCGGGCAAGATAATGTGATTTGGATTATAAGGATGTTGACCTACAACAGAAAAGTCTTCATTATTAAGATACTTTACTTTTGGAACGTTTTTCCAATATTCTTTATTTCCACGAACCTCACAATGGCCTGTGTGTTGACCTGTCATTAGAGACGCACGAGATGGTGCACTCACTGGACTTCCTGCGTATGCTTGAGTGAAACGCATTCCATTCTTTGCCAATTTATCAATATTGGGGGTCGAAATATAAGGTTGTCCATAGCAACCAAGGTCGCCATAGCCCATATCATCACACATAATAAAAATGATGTTTGGTTTATTCTTAACTTTTGAATAGGCGTTTTGAGCCAATAAAGATAATCCACCTAGGAAAAATATTACTTTAGATTGTTTCATAAAACGAGTATAATAGCGTGTTTAGAGTGTAAAGATAGCTATTTATTTTGTTTTTATAAGTATCTTTGTAAGTGTTTTTTCAGAATACCATTGTTATACATCAATAAACTACCCCGCTATGTAATTTTGTTGAGTTTTATGGTGCTTATGGTATGATATTTGATGCTTTTCCTATCAAGAAATAAAATAACATAGGAGATTAATTATGGATAAAAAGCAAATACCCGTTATTGGAATGTCTTGTTCTTCATGCTCTGCGCATGTAGAAAAGAAGTTACAATCATTAAAAGGAATCAAAACTGCTTCAGTTTCGTTGCCAATGCGCAGTGCATCTGTTGAATATGATCCCGAAATGATTACTCCTGAGGATATGAAAAAGGAAATTCAAGCTTTGGGATATGATTTGATTTTAGATGAAGAAAAATCAGTAACGGAGATTGAAAATAGAAGTTATAAGTCATTAGTAAATAAAACTATAGCTTCTTGGGTGTTGTCAATATTGTCAATGGCAGTGTCTATGTCGTGGATTTCTATTGGAGATAAGAGTGCCACCTTGCAAGTGTTGTTCATTATCTCATTAATAAATATATTATATTGTGGAAGACAATTCTACATTGTTGCAATAAAACAGTTGTTGCATAGATCTGCCAATATGGACACGCTCATTGCTTTAAGTACATTTATTGCATTTGCTTTTAGTGCTTTAGTCACCTTTGGAGCATCTACAAACACCTTCTTATCTCATTTAAATGGACATGTTTACTATGATGCTTCGGTAATGATTATTACCTTTGCACTTACTGGTAGAGTGTTAGAAGAGCGTGCCAAGAAAAGTACTTCTACTGCCATTCGTTCTCTATTAGGTTTAACTCCTAAAGTAGCACATGTGGTAGATGAGGGTAAAATTATTGATGTTCCCTTGTCAACACTGCAACGAGGAGATATTATTGAGGTGCGAATGGGAGAGAAGGTACCCGTAGATGGTGTTATTACAGAGTTAAAAACACCTGAAGTGTTTATTGATGAGAGTATGATAACGGGTGAACCTATTGCTGTATCGAAAAGAATTAAGGATAAAGTGCTTGCTGGAACAATGAATAAAAAAGGAACATTGTTATTTAAAGCACAACAAGTGGGCGAGAAAACAATGCTTGCAAACATTATAAAAATGGTGCAAGAGGCTCAAAACTCCAAAGCCCCTGTTCAACGAATTGTTGACAAAATTGCATTGATTTTCGTTCCTATAGTTCTTTGTTTGGCACTCATAACATTCCTTGTGTGGTACTTTATTGGTGGACCTGACATGCTAGCAAATGCCATTTTGGCAGCAGTTGCAGTGTTAGTGATTGCTTGTCCGTGTGCAATGGGACTTGCAACGCCTACCGCTTTGATGGTTGGAATAGGTAAAGCTGCAGAAAATAGTATCTTAATAAAAGATGCAACAGCCTTAGAGAATATTAAGAATATCAATGCAATAGTTATCGATAAGACGGGAACATTAACCATTCCTAATCCTGATGTCGATTTCACTCAATCTTCAAACCTCTCTTTTGAAGAAAGAGAATCGTTAAAGCCTCATGCAAAAGAAGCGATGGAGCAATTACAAGGCATGGGCATTGAAGTGCACATGATGACGGGTGATAATGATGAGGCAGCGCAATATTGGGCAAATAAAGCTGGTATTAAGCATTTTAAGAGTAAAGTATTGCCTCAAGATAAAGAAACATTGGTTCGTAGTTTGCAACAAGAAGGAAAGAAGGTGGCAATGATTGGTGATGGAATAAACGACAGTCAGGCTCTTGCTGCCGCTGATGTTAGTATTGCAATGGGCAAAGGAACAGACATAGCAATAGACATAGCACAAGCAACTTTGATGGGAACAGACTTGAGAAAAATTGTTAGTGTCATAACGCTTTCAAAGAAAACGGTGGCAACAATACATCAAAATTTGTTTTGGGCATTCATTTATAACCTTGTATGTATACCACTTGCTGCGGGCGTACCTTTGCTCTTTGGTTTGCATTTCGTTATTACTCCAATGTGGGCAAGTGCGCTAATGGCATTGTCTAGTTGTAGTGTTGTACTTAATAGTTTGCGATTAAAGAGTGTACACCTTTAATGATTAGATAATAAAAGAAGATTGTTCTTATTAAAATGCTTTCTCTTTTACACTAGAATATCAATAAAAAGTCCCCCAAATAAATGGTTTGGGGGACTTTTATTAATAGGACTTGTCTAATATTGATGATGTTTATTCCTTTGTATATTTGCCATTCTTTAATTCTTCTGCAATGAAAGGCGATGTAAATCCGTTTTTGTTTTTAGCCACTTCTTCAGGAGTTCCGCTTGCAAGGACATAGCCTCCGTTGCGTCCTCCCTCTGGTCCCATATCAATAATGTGGTCTGCTAATTTGATAACGTCAAGGTTATGCTCAATAACAAGTACTGTATTTCCTTTATCAACAAGCTTTTGTAGCACTTCCATTAATATTCTAATGTCTTCAAAATGCAAACCAGTTGTAGGCTCATCAAGGATAAACAAAGTCTTTCCAGTATCCTTCTTACTGAGTTCTGTTGCAAGTTTTACACGCTGACTTTCACCTCCTGAGAGGGTAGTAGAGGGCTGTCCTAATTTTATATAGCCTAATCCTACATCTTGAATGGTTTTTATTTTGTGTAGAATACTTGGTACATTTTCAAAGAATTCCACTGCCTGATTGATGGTCATGTCGAGTACATCGGCAATACTTTTACCCTTATAGCGAACTGCAAGTGTTTCTCTGTTGTAGCGTTTACCATGACAAACTTCGCAAGGAACGAGTACATCAGGTAAGAAGTTCATTTCTATTGTTTTGTAACCATTTCCTCCACAGGTCTCACAGCGTCCTCCTTTTACATTAAAAGAGAATCTACCTGGTTTATAGCCTCTTATCTTTGCTTCAGGAAGATTGACAAAAAGGGCTCTAATATCACTGAATACGCCTGTATAAGTGGCAGGATTACTGCGTGGAGTTTTGCCCAATGGGGATTGATCTACAGTGACAACCTTATCTACATTCTCAAGTCCTTCAATGCTTTTATAAGGCATTGGCTTTTTAAGAGAGTTGTAGAAATGCTGTGACAAGATGGGTTGAAGGGTTTCATTAACAAGAGTAGACTTACCAGAACCAGAGACTCCGGTGACCAAAATGAGCTTTCCTAATGGGAATTCAACATCTACATCTTTTAGATTATTACCGCTTGCGCCATGTAAAATGATGCTTTTACCATTACCTTTTCTGCGTTTTGAGGGGATTTCAATATTAAGTTCTCCATTTAAATAGCCTGAAGTAATGGTGTTTTTTTTAAGCATGTTGGGTACATCTCCTTGGTAAACAACTTCTCCTCCCTTTCTTCCTGCACGTGGACCGATATCGATTACATAGTCAGAATGAAGTATCATGTCCTTATCATGCTCAACAACTATAACTGTATTTCCAATGTCTCTTAGGTCTTTGAGTGATTTAATTAGGCGCTCATTGTCTCGTTGGTGAAGTCCAATACTAGGCTCATCAAGAATGTAAAGCACATTAACAAGCTGTGAACCAATTTGAGTCGCAAGGCGAATTCGTTGGCTTTCTCCTCCCGAAAGTGATACCGATTGTCTGTTCAAAGAAAGGTAATCCAATCCTACATCCAATAAAAATGAGACACGAGTTTTTATCTCTTTAATGATTTCTCGTGCGATAGTTTCTTGCTTTTTATCTAGATGTTGATTCAAATTGTCTAACCATTCCTTTAATTCTGATATGTCTAAGTTGGCAACTTCTGCAATGTTTTTATCCGCAATACGATAAGATAACGATTCTTTCTTTAAGCGCATGCCATCACATACGTTACATTTTGTGGTAGCTAAGAATTGATCTGCCCATTTCTTTCCTGTGGAACTCTCATCACTTTCCATCACAGTTTGAAGGTATTTAATGATACCATCGAAAGGAATAAAGTAGTCAGAAGAAGTCTTAACGATATCCTTTGATATTCTAATATTCTCCAATGAACCATATAATATCTCATCAATTGCTTCTTGAGGAATATCTTTAAAAGGAGTTTTTATATTGACATCGTATTTCTGAAGAAGTGCATCTATCTGCCAAAATATCATCTGATTCTTGTATTTTCCTAAGGGACTAATAGCTCCTTCGTGAATACTTAGCTCTGGATTAGGTATTACTTTCTTCAAAGAAATTTCGTTAACACGTCCTAATCCCTTACAATGCGGGCATGCACCTTCAGGTGAATTGAATGAGAAAATGTTTGGAGCTGGCTCGCCATAAGATATTCCTGAGATAGGGTCCATAAGTCTTTTAGAGAAGTTTCTGGCATCTCCTGTTTCCTTATCTATAATCATTACAACGCCATCACCTTGCTTTAAAGCTAATCGAATGCTATTTTTTATGCGTTCAAAGTCCTTTTCTTTGACTTGAAGTTTATCGATAATCACCTCAATATTGTGGTTTTTATAGCGATCAACCTTCATTCCTCGCTTTATTTCTTCAATCTCTCCGTCTATTCGTATGTTAAGAAATCCCTTCTTTCTCATACTCTCAAAGAGTTCACGATAATGTCCTTTACGTTGTCTAACGAGTGGTGACAGAATATAAATACCTTTATTTAGGTATTCAGTTAGAATCATTTCAAGAATCTTTTCCTCTGTGTATTTCACCATTTTTTCGCCTGAAATGTAGCTAAAAGCAGTTCCAGCTCTAGCGTAAAGCAAGCGAAGAAAGTCGTAAATTTCGGTAGTTGTTCCTACAGTTGAGCGTGGATTCTTGTTTGTTGTCTTTTGTTCTATACTGATAACAGGGCTTAATCCTGTTATTTTATCAACGTCAGGACGTTCCATATTGCCTAAGAAATTTCTTGCATAAGCAGAGAATGTCTCTATATATCGTCGTTGTCCTTCTGCAAATATGGTGTCAAATGCCAATGAAGACTTACCAGAACCGGACAAACCTGTAATGACTGTAAGCTTGTTTCTTGGTATTTCTACATCAATATTTTTTAGGTTATGCACTCTTGCACCCCACACATTTATTTTATCGTCTTCTCTATTCATTCTTAAATATTGTCGTTGTTGCTTGCGTTTTTATTTACTATCAAATCACATTATGGTAGAGTTGAACCACTAGTTTCAGTGTACTCTCGTAGTAAATTTACATCTTTCTTAATTTTATACTTATATCCATCAGCTCCTTGAGCCTCGACTAATACAAAGTAAACACCTGCTTTTACATCCTTACCTCTATATTTTCCGTCCCAACCTTGTGAAGGATCAGACCATTCAAACAGCTTTTGTCCAAATCTATTAAAGATAATTGCTCTGAAAGAAACAATACTTCTATAACCTTCTTTGGCTTTATATATATCATTTATTCCATCACCGTTAGGAGAGAAAGCGTTAGGCATTTCCAGCTTACTTGTTGATATTGATATCTTGAAAGGAATGTTGTTTCCCCAATATTCTTTAGCAAATGCGATGGTATCATTATTCTTTGTGAAGGTTGCATACAATATAATGTTATGCGTTCCTGCTTTAGTAAAAGTATAGTTAGTATTCTCCTCATATCTAATAAGATAGGGAGAGTTACTTCCTTCTTCACTAAATCTCCATTCATAATGTGCTTCCCAACCTGTTGTTTGACTGCTATTGGCTTTAAACTCTACAGTTAGTGGTGCAGAACCTTGGTAAGAATCAATGTTCTCTCGTTCACCATTCTCTTGCACAATTGTTGCTTCTGGATTGATACTAGGAGCGGTTTGAGCCCACACTAGATTAG
This sequence comes from Hoylesella nanceiensis DSM 19126 = JCM 15639, assembly GCF_000379965.1. Classification (GTDB taxonomy): domain Bacteria; phylum Bacteroidota; class Bacteroidia; order Bacteroidales; family Bacteroidaceae; genus Prevotella; species Prevotella nanceiensis. The sequence goes on from NZ_KB904327.1 coordinate 269,274, forward strand.
AAATAAAACAGAAGAGTGCAACAAGTATTTTATCTTTATAAATCATTATTCATACATATATTTATGCAAAAATAATCAATAAAGTTGATTTTGCAGTCTTTTTTTTGTATTTTTGCGCTAGATAAAATAAGGAAACACAGTATGAATAGACTCTTTAAATATTTATTATTATTAATTTTTATAGGTTCGTCTGCCGCTCTATTTGCTCAAAAAAGCAAGTTGAGAGATATGTATCAGGTAAAGAAAAAGGATACGATTTATGGCATTGCAAAGATGTATGGCTTAACTGTTGATGAGTTAGTGAGAGCTAATCCTGAAATGACTAAGCCAGATTACGTCCTTAAAAAGGATTCATATATTATGATTCCCTTTCATCAAGAGGAAGCCGTTGCCGCACCAGTAAAAGCAAATACCAATGCACCTAAGGTTCAAACTGTTGCAACTTCGAGCAAAAATGTAACTATTGGAGTGATGCTTCCATTGCATAATAATGATGGAGACGGTAGAAGAATGCTTGAATACTATCGAGGTGTGCTTATGGCATGTGATAGTTTGAAACTTCAAAATATATCTGTTCAAGTAAATACATGGAATGTTGATATCAATGTTGATATAAAACAATTCCTTTCAGAGCCTAATTTAGAAAAGTGTGACATTATCTTTGGCCCTTTATATTCTAAGCAAGTAAAGCCACTTGCAGATTATTGTAAGGCTAAAAAGATAAAGCTTGTAATTCCATTCTCAATCACTGGCAATGAAGTTGCAACCAATTCACAAATATTCCAAGTATATCAAAGCAACTCATTATTTAATGAAAAGGCAATAGAAGTATTCCTTTCAAAATTTAAATCGTATCATCCTATATTCATAGATTGTAATGATGCGTCTAGTGATAAAGGTATATTTACATTTGGATTGCGTAAAAAATTAGAAGAGCAGGGCATTAGCTACGGCATAACCAACTTAAAATCAAGTAATGAGATGTTTGCTAATGTGTTTAGTTCTACCAAACCTAACATCGTAATTCTTAACACAGCACGCTCTCCAGAGCTTAATTCTGCATTGGCAAAGCTAGATGCTTTATTGGCAAAAAGAAGTGATTTGAAGATTACAACTTGGGGATATACAGAGTGGTTGATGTACACTAAGGTTTATTCTGATTATTTCTTTAAGTACGATACCTATATTCCTACAACATTCTTCTTCAATCCTTGGCAAACAAGTACACGTGGATTAGAAGCTAATTATAAGCGCTGGTTCAATACTGATATGCAACAAGCACTTCCTCGTTTTGCAATAACTGGCTACGATCATGCACAATTCTTCATTAATGGAATTGTAAAATATGGTAAGAGCTTCACAGGTTCAACAACCGAAAATAGCTATAAAGCAGTTCAAACACCGCTACATTTCAAACGTGTAAGTAATGTAGGTGGATTGCAAAATACCAATTTTATGCTTGTTCATTATTTGAATAATCGTACCATTCAAACCATAAATTATTAAGAGATGCATTTAAAAAGAATCTTGTTCTTTGTTGTCTTATTATCTTGTTTCACAGCCTCTAAAGCGCAGATAGGAAAGCATCGCAACGATTTATCTGTGGGTGTGAATGGTGGTTTTGTGATGAGTAGGGTAAATTTCATGCCAACTGTAACACAAAGTCAATATCCAGGATTCACTGGTGGCTTATCTGTTAAGTATGTTTCAGAAAAGTATTTCAACACAATATGCTCTATTTATGGTGAAATAAACTATTCTGTGATAGGCTGGAAAGAGAACATTCGTGATGCAAATCGTCAACCCGTTATTAATTCAGTAACGTCAGTTGCCGAAGAATATCAACGCAATTTAGGATATATTCAGGTTCCTATTTTTGCCCATTTAGCGTGGGGGCGAGAGTATAAGGGAGCACAATTCTTCCTTAATTTAGGACCTCAATTTGGCTTCCTTATTAGCGAATCGACAACAACTAATTTTGACTTTAGTCAGAGAAACACTACAGATAGAGTAAATCAAACAGCGGCACAAGACACTTTAAGTGTTGAACATAAGTTCGATTATGGCATTGCTGCTGGTTTAGGTGTAGAGTATGTTGTTCCCAAAGTGGGTCATTTCTTATTAGAAGGACGTTATTATTATGGATTAGGAAATATCTTTGGAGATAGAAAGAAAGATTATTTCTCACGTTCAAATATCGGTAATATCGTTATAAAACTCACTTATTTATTTGATATAACCAAAACTAAAAAATAATAATAACTATGTTTGAAAATCAACCGAAAGGACTTTTTGCCTTAGCTTTGGCAAACACTGGCGAGCGATTTGGATATTACACCATGCTTGCTATCTTTGTACTTTTCTTGCAAGCAAACTTTGGATTCTCTTCAGCTCTTGCAGGAAATATCTATGGTATCTTCTTGGCTGCAGTTTACTTCCTACCATTTATCGGCGGAATTCTTGCTGATAAGTTTGGTTATGGCAAGATGGTTACTCTTGGAATCGTTGTAATGTTCCTAGGGTATATATTGCTTTCTTTGCCATTAGGTGCTACAACTGTTGCTGCTATTGCTATGTTTGCAGCTCTAGCAATGATTGCTTTAGGAACAGGACTCTTTAAAGGTAACTTGCAAGTAATGGTGGGTAATCTTTATGATGACCCTAAGTATGCAGATAAGAGAGATTCTGCTTTCTCTATTTTTTATATGGCAATCAATATTGGTGCATTGTTCGCACCAAGTGCTGCAGAAGCAATTATGAACTTTGTTCAAAAGAACTATGGAATAAGCGAGCAAGATTCTTATCATGCAGCCTTTGCCGTTGCATGTATTTCGCTCATCGTTTCTATGGCGATTTACTATGCTTGCCGTCGTACTTTCAAACATGTTGAAGGTGAAAAGAAAACTACTGCTACACAATCTGTTCAAAAAGAGAATGAAGTTGAAATTTCTAAAGAAGAAACAAAAGCACGTATTCAAGCACTTGTACTTGTATTTGCAGTGGTTATTTTCTTCTGGATGGCATTCCATCAAAATGGACTTACCCTAACATTGTTTGCTAAAGAGTTTACAACAAAGAATGTAACAGGTCTTCAAGGTATGGTATTCAATGTTTGGAACCTTGTTGCTTGTGTATTTATTGTTTACTCTTTGTTCGGTTTATTCCAATCAAAAACAAGTAAAGGAAAACTCATTTCAGCTTTAGTTTGTCTTCTTGCAGTGGCATTCTTAGTATTTGAATACTTCGAAGCAGGTGATGTTGAGTTCAAAGCTTCAATCTTCCAACAATTCAACCCATTCTTTGTTATTGCACTAACTCCAGTTGCAATGGGTGTATTTGGTTGGCTAGCAAAACTTGGTAAAGAGCCTTCTGCACCACGTAAGATTGCCTATGGTATGCTTGTCGCAGCGCTAGGATTCTTGATTATGTTCGTAGGTTCAATGAACTTATTAAGTCCTGTAGAGCAAACTGCAGCTGTAGAAGCTGGTACAGCTAGCTTTGTTTCACCCAACTGGCTTATCTCTACTTATCTAGTTCTTACCTTTGGAGAACTTCTATTGTCTCCAATCGGAATCAGCTTTGTATCTAAAGTGGCTCCACCTAAGTATAAAGGAATGATGATGGGTGGTTGGTTTGTGGCAACTGCGATTGGAAATTACCTAACAAGTATTCCTGCATTGCTTTGGGAAAAGACCTCTCTAACCGTCATTTGGGGTGTTCTTATTCTCCTTTGCTTCATTTCATTCATCTTTATCATGCTTATTATGAAACGTCTAGAAAAGGTTTCTAAATAATAAAATAAAGTATTTTTAATGATATAAGCGACTAGTCTTTATTCAAGATTAGTCGCTTTTTAATGCTCACTTTATAGCTTTTCTTTACCTCCTCATTTACTCTTCACTTTTACCTCTTTGTAATAATTCTCTTGTTACATTTTATTTCATTCTAAAAGCATAGAGTTTGCAATGTAATAGCATTGCTTTTATGATCTAATAGTGTTGCTTTTACAAGTCAAAAGCATTGATATTGAATTGAAGTAGAAAACTCTTCTTTTATAGGATATTATAATGATGTATGTAAAGCTTGTTGATATTAAAATGGATATAAAGGAGAATCTGCCCGCATTTTTTTCGTATCTTTGTGTGGATGTTAGGGCGAAAGATAATACATATAGATATGGATTCGTTCTTTGCTTCGGTTGAACAACGGGATAACGAAGAACTAAAAGGACAACCAATAGCCGTGGGTTCGGATACTATGCGAGGGGTAGTGAGTACTGCCAGCTATGAAGCACGAACCTTTGGGGTGCGTTCTGCCATGTCTGTTGTTAAGGCAAAGCAACTCTGTCCGCATCTTATTTTAGTTCCTCCACGCTTTAAAGCATATAAAGAGGTATCGAAAGCAGTTCATGAAATATTTCGTGAATACACAGAATTGATTGAGCCTTTGTCACTCGATGAAGCTTTCTTAGATATAACAGCTATCGCATCAACATTTGATGAGGCTATAAATATTGCACAAGAGATAAAGGATAAAATACAAGAACGTACCCAATTAACGGGTTCTGCGGGCATTTCGTATAACAAATTCTTAGCAAAGATAGCATCAGACTATAATAAACCTAATGGACTATTTGTGATTACAGAAGCTGAAGCACCTGGTTTTATTGACAATTTATTAGTGGAACGTTTTTGGGGAGTGGGTAGAAAGACAACCATTCGATTGCATCGTATGGGCATTTTTACTGGTAAAGATTTGAAAAACTTATCGCTAAAGCGGTTAAACGATATCTTTGGTAAGATGGGAAACCTATATTATAACTTTTCAAGAGGAATAGATAACCGAATTGTAGACATTAATAGTGTACGCAAATCTGTGGGTTGTGAGTGTACTTTTGAAAAGAACTTACAAGATAAAAGTGCGCTTACCATTGAGTTATATCATCTTGTTTTAGATTTAATTCATCGTATAGAAAAGATACAATTTAAAGGGAAAACATTAACTTTAAAGGTGAAATATGCCGATTTTCATCAGATAACACGGAGTGTGACGAGTCTAGATGCCTACGATACGAAGAACAGAATTCTGCCAGCAGCAAAGAAACTGCTATTTGATATCAAGGGTTTTGATTATTCAATTCGCTTGATGGGCTTGTCTGTTTCTAATCCTTCAACTACCGACCTGCATGAGGAAACAAATCAATGGCAAGAAGGGGAGTTATTTGTTGATGAACTTTTATAATAAAAGGCTTTGTAAATTAGAAATGGATTGATAAAAATCTTCAAAGAGATAAATTGCGAAATAACATGGGTTTACGAGATATTTTATAGCGAGGTTGATCGATATCTCAAAAAAAATATGTAGATTTGCAATATATTATTTTTTATTCTAAATTTCAATACATAACATATATGAAACAAACCAAAATAGTTTGCTCGATTAGTGACTTTCGTTGTGATGAAGACTTTCTAAGAAAGCTCTTTTTTGCAGGAATGAATGTCGTTCGAATGAACACCGCACACGCACCCGCTGAAGGTATTAAAAAGATTATAAAGAATGTTCGTGCTGTTTCTCCACATATTGCTTTATTGATAGATACTAAAGGTCCTGAAATTAGAACAACATCTGTAGATGAACCAATTCAATATCATATTGGTGAGAAAGTGAACATCTATGGTTGTCCTGATAAACTTACTACACACGACCATATTAATGTTTCTTACACAGAAATCGTAAGAGACGTGAAAGTAGGAGATCATATCTTGTTTGATGATGGTGCATTGGATATGTTAGTAACAGGTAAAGAAAACGACCATCTTCTTGTTGAAGTACAAAACGAAGGCGTTTTAGGTGCTCGTAAGAGTGTGAATATTCCTGGAGAACATATCGACCTTCCTGCATTAACAGAACGTGACAAAGAAAACATTCTTCTTGCTATTGAACAAGATATTGATTTCATTGCTCACTCATTTGTACGCTCGGCAGCTGACGTTAAAGCTGTTCAAGATATCTTAGATGAACACGGAAGTGATATTAAAATTATCTCAAAGATTGAAAACCAAGAAGGAGTTGATAACATAGATGAGATTATTGACGCTTCGTATGGTATAATGATTGCTCGTGGTGACTTAGGTATTGAGGTGCCAATTGAATGTATTCCAGGTATTCAACGCTCTATTATACACAAATGTGTGTTGAAGAAGAAACCTGTAATTGTTGCGACTCAAATGTTGCACACTATGATTAATAACCCAAGACCAACACGTGCAGAGGTTACCGACATTGCAAATGCTATCTATTATCGTACTGATGCTTTGATGCTTAGTGGTGAAACTGCTTCAGGAAAGTACCCTGTTGAAGCTGTAAAGACAATGGCTGCTATTGCTGAACAAGCTGAAAAAGATAAGATGAGAGAGCACGATATCGATCCAGTTGCTGACGTAACAGATCAAAGAGAGTTCCTTGCCCGTGCTGCAATTGAGGCAACTCAGCACTTAGGTGTTAAGGGAATTATCACTGATAGTGAAACAGGACAGACCGCAAGAGCACTTGCTTCATTTAGAGGACCTACTCCTGTACTTGCTATTTGCTACAAAGAAAAGACTCAACGTTTATTAAATTTGAGTTATGGAGTTATTCCTGTTTATCAAAAAGAACATGTTTCTTCACAGCATACTTTCATTGCTGCGCTCAGAATGTTAATACAAAAGCACTACTTAGAGCTTGATGATAAGATTGCATATCTTAGCGGTTCGCTTGGAGCTGGTAGCGGAACAAGTATATTAGAGCTAAATAAAGTACGCTCAGTGTTTGATAGAAACTATACATTTCACTTGCCAGATCAATTCCAAGACTCAAAAAATAACAAAGAATAAATAGGTAATAAAAACCTATTTATTCAATAGATTGAAAAATAAGTGTACAAAATAAGAAAGCGATGACATTATAATAACGTCATCGCTTTTTGTTGTTTTGTAGCAACTTGTTTTTATTTCTTTTCGTTGCGAATGGCTTCTTTGATTAAATCTTCAATCTCTTCGCATAATTCGGGATTGTCTTTCAATAGCTTTTTCGCAGCATCTCTTCCTTGACCGAGTTTAGATTCTTTATAAGAGAACCATGAACCGCTCTTTGTTATGATGTTATGTTCAACGCCAAGATCGATGATTTCACCTATTTTAGAGATACCTTCGCCATACATAATATCAAATTCTGCCTTCTTAAATGGCGGAGCTACCTTGTTTTTAACCACCTTTACACGTGTTTCATTACCGATAGGTTCATCTCCATCCTTTATTGCTGTACCACGTCTAATATCTAAACGCACGCTAGAATAGAACTTCAAAGCGTTTCCACCCGTTGTTGTTTCAGATGGACCGTATGTTACTCCAATCTTATCACGTAGCTGATTGATGAAGATACATGTTGTATTTGTTTTGTTGATGGTGCTTGTTAGCTTTCTAAGAGCTTGGCTCATAAGGCGTGCTTGCAATCCAACATTGTTGTCACCCATATCTCCATCGAGTTCTTTCTTAGGTGTAAGAGCTGCAACTGAGTCGATAACTACAATGTCAACAGCAGAAGAACGAATCAATTGATCTGCAATTTCAAGAGCTTGTTCACCTGTGTCTGGTTGCGAGATCCATAGCTCATTGATATTAACTCCAAGCTTTTCAGCGTAAAAACGATCGAAAGCATGTTCCGCATCGATAAATGCTGCAACGCCACCAGCCTTTTGTGCTTCTGCAATAGCATGTATAGCAAGAGTTGTTTTACCTGAAGATTCAGGGCCATAGATTTCTATAATACGTCCTTTGGGGTAGCCTCCGACACCTAAAGCGAGGTCAAGTCCAATACTACCTGTAGGGATTACATCGATATTCTCAATGTTGTCATCTCCCATACGCATAATAGCACCTCGTCCAAAGTCTTTCTCTATCTTTGCCATTGCGGCTTGTAGAGCTTTTAGTTTATTTTCTTGTAAACCCTCTTGTGGGCTCTTTTCTTTTTCTTTAGCCATGTTTGTTTTTCTAACTAGTTTAAAGTTTATAATTTATAATGAAATAAACAACCTCACAAAGAGGTGTGTTTATCTCATTAATATATTGTGGTTTAGATTCTTATAACTCAAGATCTCCGTTAAATACTTCATGCCATGGGAGTCCTTGTTTGTTGAGTTCTTCCATGAATGGATCTGGATCAAACTCCTCAACATTCCACACACCAGGTCTTTTCCATAAGCCTTTGAAGAACATCATGGCTCCAATCATAGCAGGAACTCCTGTTGTATAGCTAACTCCTTGCATACCCGTTTCATTATAAGCGTCTTGGTGTTTGCAGTTGTTATATACATAATAAGTAAGTTCTTTACCATCTTTAATACCACGAATTCTACAACCAATACTTGTTTCTCCTTCGTAGTTCTCACCTAAGTCTTGTGGGTTAGGTAATACAGCCTTCAAGAATTGCAATGGAACAATTTGCTGACCGTTATAATCAATGGGCACAATACTTGCCATACCGATATTCTCTATCACTCTAAGGTGATTGATATATTGTTCTCCGAAGGTCATCCAGAAGCGAGCTTGCTTAATAGTTGGATAGTTCTTTACCAAGCTTTCGAGTTCTTCATGATGAAGAAGATAACTCTCTCTAGGACCAATATTAGGATAAGTTAGTGGCTGGTGGATTTCCAATGGTTCAGTTTCAATCCATTGACCATCTTTATAATAAAGTCCTTTTTGAGTGATTTCACGAATATTTATCTCAGGGTTAAAGTTGGTGGCAAATGCTTTATGGTGATTACCTGCATTGCAATCAACAATATCTAGATAGTGAATTTCATCGAAATAATGCTTAGCAGCGTACGCTGTAAAGATACCAGATACACCTGGATCAAAGCCACATCCAAGGATAGCAGTTAAGCCTGCGTCTTCAAAACGCTTCTTATATGCCCACTGCCAGCTATACTCAAAGTGTGCTTCATCTTTGGGTTCATAGTTCGCAGTGTCCAAATAATTAACCCCACATGCTAGACATGCCTCCATAATTGTTAAGTCTTGATAGGGGAGAGCCAAGTTTATTACGAGTTCAGGTTTGTAACTATTGAATAGTTCTTTTAGCTGTTCAACATCATCAGCATCAACTTGTGCTGTCTTAATGTTTGGGTTTCCTATTGCTTTTACAATTTGATCACATTTTTCTTTGCGACGAGAGGCGATCATAAATTCAGTAAAAACATCGGCATTTTGTGCGATTTTGAATGCAGCAACAGTAGCAACACCACCTGCACCAATCATTAATACTTTTCCCATATTTGTTATATTGTTATTATTTTGTTTATTTCTTGATACTAATCTTTTAACTCTGAGCCTTTAATTCCGAGTGCACTCATTAGCGAATAACCAAGAATCTCTTGTTTAAAGTTACCGCCTGGCATTGGTTGCATAGCAAAAAGAGTGATTTTTTTGTTCTCGTCATCAACTCTGTTAAGTGTCATTCTTAAGTCATTCCACAACGCTTCTTTTTCGTGATTAGGAATAATCATTACTCGTTTAACGTTGGCATGATTGCATATTGTTGATGTTATATCTGTAAAGAGAGCATCTTTCTCAACGATTTCTTCATAAGGAAACGAAGAAATAACGAATTCTCCAAGATGATCTTTAAATGCTTTTTGGTTGAGTTCTTCTTCGAAATTAGAGGGAGTAAAGTTATTTAATTGCTTTGAATTTTTATCGTGCAGCAGAATCACTTGAATGTTATTTTCTCCTTCTCTTATTCCTCCATCTAATGCAATACAATCTAACCAATGAGCAAAATCTGCCTTAGGAATACGACGTTCAAGCATTCTTTCGAAGTTTACGGTAAGGTGAAAGGCTGTATTATCAATACATTCAGCATCGATAATGATAACATTTTCACTCCAACTTTCTGTATTTAAAAGATTATTTTCCATTAATGCAAAGATAATAAAAAAAGATCATATGACACCTTATTATGTTTATTGTTTTTACTTATTAAATTATTCGTTTATAAAAGCAATGAAATTAGGGCGTAAAAACAATGTAATTAGAAGATAAAAGCATTGCTTTTAAGGAGTAAAAGTGATGCAGTTAGAATGGGAGAAAAATGGAGGAATAGAAAAAGAGTATTATTGCTGTTTTGTAAATACATTGCAATAATACTCTTATTAAAACTTTAATGTAAGTCTTATAAGTAATTCGATATAAGTTATTTAAACTTATCTCGTATAAAGATCTTTTATTCTTGTTATCAATTCCTTTTTCTTCTTCCTTCTTTTTTGTTGTTTTTAGGAGCGAAGTTGGGATTATATGACTTCTTTTCGTTTGGTTTATTCTTGTGTTCAGAACTCTTTCTAGGATTGTTAAACTTTGGAGCTGGAGTCTTATCGAAAAGTTGTTGAATGAGGTCTGCACGACCAATCTTTCTTAATTCCTGTTCGATACCTCTTCGCTCTTCAGGTTTATACCAGAAGAAGAATTGTCTTTGTGCTAATTTTTCTTTTGGAGTTTTAGCACTATAGATAGGCTCTAAAGTATAAGGATGATAGCCCGTGTACCACGCTTCGGTACTTACTGTCATTGGAGTAGGGGTAAAGTCTTGTATTTGTTCTAGCTTAAAGTCTAGATTTTTAGTCTTTACTGCCAAGTCTGCCATATCTTCCGGTTTGCAACCTGGGTGACTACTAATGAAATAAGGAATGATTTGTTGTTTTAAATTCTCTTCTCTATTAATTCTATCGAATATCTTTTTAAATTCATAGAATTGCTCAAAAGAGGGCTTTCTCATTAGTCCTAACACATCATCACTCGTATGTTCGGGAGCAACCTTCAAACGACCACTAACGTGTTTGGTGATAAGTTCGTGTATATACTCTTTTGCTGCAGCGTTAGTTTTATCATCTTTGCTCTTATGAAGCAATAAATCGTATCTTACACCACTACCAATAAAGCTCTTCTTTAAGCCTGGTAGGGCATCAACCGCACGATAAATCTCTAATATTTTAGTGTGGTCGGTATTTAAATTAGGACAAATCTTAGGACTGATACACGAAGGACGTTTGCACTTTTCGCATACATTTAGGTTTTTACCTGCCATTCCATACATATTAGCAGATGGTCCTCCTAGGTCTGAAAGATATCCTTTAAAGTCGGGCATACTTATTATTTGCTTCACCTCTTTAATGATACTTTCTTTTGAGCGACAAGTAACAAATTTGCCTTGGTGAGCAGATATGGTACAAAAAGAGCAGCCTCCAAAACAACCTTGATGAATGTTTACCGAGAATTTGATCATCTCGTAGGCAGGAATACGTTTGTTTTTGTATTTAGGATGGGGCAAACGTGTATAAGGAAGGTCGAACATTGCATCGAGCTCAGCAGTGGTCATAGTTGGGAAAGGTGGGTTAACAACCGTATATTTTCCGTCTACCTCTTGCAGAAGTCGTTGTGCGTGCATCTTGTTAGACTCTTCTTCTATATACTTAAAGTTCTCTGCATGCGCTTTTTTATTTTGCAAACATTCTTCGTAACTATGCAAAATAATATCTTTATCTGTTATTCCTCCTTGTATATTATCTTTGCTTGAAAGATATACTGTTTGTGGAATTTCGGTAATTTTTTTGATGTTTCGACCTTGTTCTATGGCCTCAGCAAGAGCAAGAATAGATTTAGCTCCAACGCCATATAATAACATGTCTGCTCCAGAATCGCACAAAATAGATTTTCTAAGCTTGTTTTGCCAATAATCAAAGTGGGTTAAACGGCGCAGAGAAGCTTCGATTCCACCAATTACAACAGGAACATCAGGGAATAGTTTCTTTAATATTTGTGTGTAAACAATTGAAGGATAATCGGGTCTGCAATCGTGTCGTCCATCGGGACTGTATGCATCTTCAGATCTAAGTCGTTTGTTTGCAGTGTATTTATTCACCATAGAATCCATGTTTCCAGGCGAAACTGCAAAAAAAAGGCGTGGTTTTCCAAGCTTTTTAAAATCACGAAAATCCCCATGCCAATCTGGTTGTGGAACAATTGCGATGCGATATCCAGCCGCTTCTATTGAGCGTCCGATAACAGCAGGACCAAAAGAAGGGTGGTCTATGTATGCATCTCCAGTGAAGAGAATAATATCTAATTCGTCCCAACCACGTAAAGTACATTCTTTCTTTGTTGTGGGTAGGAAGTCAGTAAGTAAGTATTTGCTTTCCAAAACTATTCTATCGAAATTTGAACTCTAAGTAACTAATGTGTATAACAAATGATTTCACCTATTTATTAATAGGGAACAAGTCGCATTTGCTATGATTTTAATGCTAAATTATTTCTATGTTTCTTGAATATATAGTAATATAAGCTGATGAAGTCCAAAGGCTTTCATATACTTATGATATATTACATCAAGACAAAGGTCTAACAACTCTTTGCTTGTATTCTCTTCATTTCCTAAAAGAGAACGAATATTGAGTCGTAATTTATCTAATAAATCCTCATCGATAATTCCATTACTATCAACAAGGTTGCGAAACAATGAATATTTTTGTATTGTTTTGAGGTGCTCGTCGCTTACCTCAATAAACTTACTTCCACTTGAATTAGCTTGTATTTTATGAATCATAATTATTTTTGTTAGGGCGTTAATAAATAATTAAGAATACCTCTCATAAGTTTATTACGTGCTTCTTTATTAATGATACATTCGAATGGAAACCCCATAGTAAAGCAAGAATAGTCTGAACCCTTATAAGCTACAGCAGAACTTGTTTGATCTGCGTATTGCATTGCGCAGATTGCAGATGATGTAGGGTGAATAATATCAGTCTTAGGAGCAGCGTAATGTGTGTCGTTATAATAACTATATAAATTGAGATTTAATCCTAATCCTGCTATAGATGAGTTGTTTGTGCAACTATCTGTAGGACTATAATTAATCTTTAATACGTTTTCTAAGAATTGTTTGTCGCTAAATGATTTCATATCCGATGCAACATAAGCACCGCTAACAATAAGAGAACCACCTTTTTGAGTGTATTGTTGCAAGAGTCTTTGCATGTCGGGAGTAAACGTTTTATAGTACTTCAAACTATTGGTTGTACTCTTTTCAAGCCCAAGAATCAAGTCAATACATTTATATTTATCGAGATTAAGCTTTCTTGTGAGTGCAGCTTCACTCGAACTGCTTACAATATTATATTTATGTGCAGTGGCAATAGCTTCTGTATGTTCGACAGTATAGTTAAATGTGTTTCCCATTATCACTTTTCCTGCGAGTGATTCATCAGAGAAACCTAAACCATCAGGACCCTCAATACCTGCATTATACTTAGAGAATACCTGCTGATAGCCATTCCAACCTAAGGTTTTGCCATACGAAACACCAATATCTTCTCTTAAATCAAATCCTTGTTCGTCTTCATTATTGATGACTGCAGGACCTGATAAACGATTGAATCCATTTACTATCAATACAGTTTCTGTAGCTTGTGGTTGATAATAAGCTGACAATACCTCTGTTGGGAAACTCTCACCACCACTGTTACAAGCTGTGATATAAAAGTTATATTGCACATCTGGTTCGAGTTCCATAGTGTAATGGTTAGACTTTATATTTGTTCCATTATCAAATCCACTTGTTCCTGTAGCCATATATACATTAAAAGAGGTAGCATTTGAGGTGGATTCGCTATGGTCTGGAGTTGCTTCCCACGATAATTCGACTTTTGATTTGTCTTTAAACTCAATTTTAAAGCACTTTGGTGCCAAAGGAGCAACGACGTAATCTTCTCCATGTTGATTGGCAACGTACTTTAATAATGTCTTATATAAAGAACGAGCAAAGGTGAATTTAAAGTTGGGATCTTGTCCTAATAACATGTCGGGGAAATTCTGATGCGACATGGTTTCAATGATAGCCGATGGCACTTCGGGAATTCTTGTCTCAGAATAGTTGCGGTCCCAAAGGTGACGTTTAGCCCATTTCCCGTATTTTTGTTGAATATCTTTCACCAGATTGTTAAGTACAGAAGAAGCTAAATCTTTAGAAGCGTATCTTGAAATACCTGAATTTAGTCTACCATCATTATAATTTGTTGTGTAAATAGCAAGCGAACCAACAAGCGAATTGAAATCTTTTGCATAGCCAGCATCGCTATGTACGGCCAAAGAAAGCTCTAAAGGAACTTTCAATCCTTTGATAGTTGGTACATAAACAGAGCCTCCCGCTAGCCAGTTTACCATGTGAGAGCGACTATTTATGTCGTCTGCATAATCGTCTTCTCCACCTTTCCCACTATAAACAGAGTAGGGAGCACCCGACCATTGTGCAGTATATCGAGCACCTTCAACACAACGTGGCAATCCGCTTTTAATACCTCCACGATTGATATTGCCCATTCCTCCACCAAAACGAATGGCATCTGAAGTTATAACACCTTTATGATGAGAGCGGTTTGTTACAACAACTCTGTTGAATGGGTTGCATCCTCTGTCAAAAGAAAAGGTGCCAATATACACCCAAGTGCCTCCACCCATCTGTTGGTTTACTGTTATTTTTGTTTCAACACCTTTGTGATAAACGATGTATTCTGCATCATCTACACTTTTCTCTAATGTTGAATAGCTTACATAAACAGCATATTCACCTTCTTGAGGGATATTGGGTTGGTATGAGATACTTGAAAAATGTTTCCCTTTTGTGGTCTTAATCATTCTTGAAGTACCGCCCATAAAAGGATTTACTCCATCATATAAATCTCCTTGAATATTGCTAAAACCATTGATTGGAGATGATTCCCAGGTTTTAGAGTTATTTACTTCTACATAATAGGGGTATTTATATTTGTCATCATTGTCAACGATTACTTCATTACATTGCCAGTCTCTTTCTCTTGGTGTAAAGACATTGGCCCCTGCTTTCTCAAGCATTGGAATAAGATAGGGTACAACTATAGTTTGAGTAAATAAGTCTTCAGTGGTTCCAAACATACTGGGACGTTGCCATCTCCATGCTTGTTTTCTTGCATCATAAAACCTTCCGTGACTTGCCCACACTGCAATATGTCTGTTTTGAAGTCCTTTTGTAATATGATGAGGTTGTGAATTGTTCTTTACCCACGCATTATCTTTATAGTCAATATCCCCCCATGCGTTTTCCATCTCGTTGGAAGTTTGTCCAAAGAGATTAGAGTAGAAGAATAAAAATGAAAATAAACAGATATAAATTTTGTTCATTATGGTTATTCTCCTATAGTGAACTTCTCAGGATATTTAGCTTTGAAGTCTTTAAAATATTGTTTTATTTCATGTATGTCTTTATCAACATCTCCTGTAGGAATAAATGTTTTAGTGCATTGAATCAGTTTCTTTTCATAATCTACACCATATAAAAGTAGGGGGATATTAGCTTTTAAGGCAATGAAATAAGCCCCTTTTTTCCATTCTGGGTTAAGTGAACGGGTTCCTTCTGGAGTGATACAGATAGTAAAGGTCTTTGATAATCGGGCCATTTCAGCAAGATGATCTGTCATAGAAACATGCTTAGAACGCCATACTGGAATTCCTCCTATACTGCGAAAGAACATGCCTAATGGTCCAACAAACCATTCTTTCTTCATCAAGAAATTAATTTTATATCCTTCAGCTCTCATATATAGCTGTCCTAAAATAAAGTCCCAGTTACTTGTATGAGGTGCTAAACATATAATATATTTATTAGGATGCTCTTCTGTAACATCTTTTTTCCATCCTAATACTCGATAAAGTATAAAATGGCATATTGATTTTAACATGAAATAAATTTAAGATTAATGTAAATTGGATATTTGATCTACGATTTCATTCACTCTCTTTTCGAAGTCATTTATCAAGATAGTAAAATACTTTTTAGGAGCAATTCCCGGCTCAGGGTGTGAGATTCTGCACACAAAATCATTGCGCAATGTTATGATGCATGATAATAATGTATTTACACTCTCTTCGTTTTTAACATTATTATATAATGATGCTGCGATACATTCAGCAAATAAATCTCTGCAAACATAGTTTACTGTTTGCTTAATGTCTTTTCTACTACTCATAATTATATAGTATTTGGTTGTTTTTTCTGTTGAGATATGGTCAAAATACCATATTTAAAGTTAGTTATCCCGCTTTAGATTTTAGATAAATCTTATACTTTAGGGAACGCTAAGTAAAGCAACAAAATCGTTATTTACTTTTTACAAAGATAGAAAAAAAATAAAATCAAGTGTTGTTTTCTTGCAAAAAGTTTCTTAAAAAGATGTTTTCTTATTGTTTTATCTATCATTATCCATTAAAAACTTGTATTTTTGCAAAAAGAAAAATATTTATAAACACAATTATAAAATAGTAAAGATGAAAACAAGTGCATTGCAACAAGCAAGAGCAGCTTATCAACCTAAGCTTCCAAAGGCGCTTCAAGGCGCAGTGAAAGTACAAGAAGGTGCTCCCACACAAAGTGTAGATAACCAAGAAGAGATCAAAGCGTTGTTCCCCAACACTTATGGTATGCCTCTTGTTGAGTTTGTTCCTGGCGAAACGGAGAACACTAAAGAAATGAATGTGGGTATCATTTTAAGTGGTGGACAAGCACCTGGTGGACACAATGTTATTAGTGGTTTGTTCGATCAAGTTAAGAAATTAAATCCAAATAACAAACTATATGGTTTCTTAATGGGACCTGGTGGCCTTGTAGATCACGACTATGTTGAAATCACAGAAGAGCTTTTGAAAGATTATCGCAATACTGGTGGTTTCGACTTGATTGGTAGTGGTAGAACAAAACTTGAAAAAGAAGAACAATTCGAAAAAGGACTTGAAATCATTCGTCAATTGAATATCAATGCTATTGTAATCATTGGTGGTGACGATTCTAATACAAATGCTTGTGTTCTTGCTGAATACTATGCTGCAAAGAACTATGGCGTACAAGTTATTGGATGTCCAAAAACAATTGATGGTGACTTGAAGAATAGTCAAATTGAAACTTCTTTCGGTTTCGATACTGCAACAAAGACTTATTCAGAAGTTATCGGTAATATTGAACGTGACTGTAATTCAGCTCGCAAATACTGGCACTTCATTAAGTTAATGGGTAGAAGTGCATCTCATATTGCACTTGAATGTGCTCTACAGACACAACCTAACATTTGCTTAATCTCTGAGGAAATCGAGGCTAAAGACCAAACTCTTAACGATATTATTGAGAACATTGCAGAAGTAGTTGCTTATCGTGCAAGTCAAGGAAACAACTTCGGTGTAGTTCTAATTCCTGAAGGATTGGTAGAATTTATTCCTGCAATCGGTCGCTTAATCCAAGAGTTGAACGACTTGTTAGCTGCTCATGGCGCTGATTATGCAGACCTAGACAAAGATGCTCAACGTGCTTATATCCTTGCACACCTTACAGAAGAGAACAGAGCAACATTCGAGACTCTTCCTGAAGGCGTAGCTCGTCAATTGTCATTAGATAGAGACCCACACGGAAACGTTCAAGTTTCTTTGATCGAAACAGAAAAACTTATTTCTGATATGGTTGGTGCTAAGCTTGCACAATGGAAGAAAGAAGGTAAATACAATGGTAAGTTCTCTGCTCTTCATCACTTCTTTGGTTATGAAGGACGTTGTGCTGCTCCTTCAAACTTTGATGCAGACTATTGCTATGCCCTTGGAACTAGTGCAGCATTGCTTATTGCAAGCAGTAAAACTGGTTACATGGCAATCGTTAAGAATACAACAGCTAGAACAGATGAGTGGAAAGCTGGTGGTGTGCCCATCACAATGATGATGAACATGGAAAGAAGAAATGGCGAAATGAAGCCTGTTATTCGTAAGGCATTAGTTGAGTTAGAAGGTAAGCCTTTCAAAGCATTTGTTGCGCAACGTGACCAATGGGCGAAAGAAACTTGCTATGTTTATCCTGGTCCAATTCAATATTGGGGTCCTGCAGAGGTTTGCGATCAACCTACAAAGACTCTAGAATTAGAACAAGAAAAATAATAATATAGATTTTATTTATTTTAGAGTTAAATGTTGCTCTGATTGCTCTTTTTTGATCAGGGCAACATTTCTCTTTTTATTTTATACACATCATGTCTTCTCGTAGGCATCAATCACGGAGATCAAGAAAAAATAATAAGGTATTCTTTTGGAAGAGATTACCACGCTGGGTACGAATTCTACTACTTTTCTTAGGTGGAATTGTGTACGCATGGGCATTCTATTACTTTTTCGTTAGTCCCACAGGTTTTCGTTGGAGAGCATTGTATGGAGATGCAGAATACCCCGATGGATATGAGATTCATGGTATAGATATATCGCATTATCAAGGCGATATTGATTGGAATAAGCTTAAAACGGCTAAGATAGAAAATAGTCCTGTGAAGTTTATTCTCATTAAATCAACTGAAGGTTCTAATCAACTCGACGAAAATTTCAATGATAACTTTTATCAAGCACGTGAACATGGATTTATAAGAGGGGCTTATCACTTTTGGAGTAATAAGTCAACTCCACGTCAACAGGCCTATTATTTCTTAAAACAAGTGCATTTGGAAGATGGCGATTTGCCTCCCGTTCTTGATGTAGAACACAAACCAAAAGATAAAAGTAATGAAGAGTTTCAACGTGATGTCTTAACTTGGCTACATATTGTAGAAGACAAGTATCATGTAAAGCCCATTCTTTATACCTACTATAAATTTAAAGAAGCTTATTTAAATACACCCGTTTTCGATGATTATCCATATTGGATTGCTCACTATTATGTAGAAAAGGTGGCTTATAAAGGCCCTTGGAAGTTTTGGCAACATACTGATGTGGGTAAACTTCCTGGTATAAAAGGGTATGTAGACTTTAATATTTATAATGGTTCGTATTATGATTTAAGAAAGCTAACCATCGGAAATCAAGATAACGATTGGTGATTTCTGAGTCATTTTGTAATTCCTTTTAAAATAGGTGTGACTTTCTGTTTACCCGTGTGGTGTATAGTATGTACTTCAATAAGTACCAAGTAAATTCTAATTTAGTTTATTTGACCTTATCTTTACAACATTCTTTGTGGTTTGTTGTTCATTAATTGTATTCTTTATCCTTCTTTTTCTTGGGAAGAGATTTGCTTTCGTACTTTAATAAGACCTTTTATTAAAGCTATTTTATATCTAATATATAATGAGTTACTACATGTTTTACGTTTTTTGTTGCTCCTTGATTACTCAAAGTATGATGTTTTCATCTCAAGATATATTGTTCATCATAAATTCATCTGTGAGTTTATATCTCAATTCTATTTTTCTTCCTTCCAATATCATTGCTTTTATGTCTCAAAAGCATTGTTATTACACTGCAATAGTATAGCTTTTGTAATGCAATATCATTAACATTGTGCAATGAGTCTGTGTAATTCACTACTTTTTATATGCTTTTAAAAGAATTTATTATCAGCAATTGGGGTATTATTTGTATTTTTGCGGTATGAATATACAATTTACTTTGAGTAGAAACGTAACAATAAAAGTAGGCTCTTGCTTTGTTTTAGCATTATTATCTGCTTGTTCTGCAGAGAAATTTATCCCCGAAAACAATTATATGTTGACTCGTGTTGAGGTGAAATCTCAGGATAAGAAGCTCAATGTAACATCGCTTGAACCTTATTTAAAGCAAAAAGCCAACTCAAAATGGTTTTCTTTATTCAAAGTTCCCATGGGTACTTATACCATGGCAGGGACAGATTCTACCAAATGGATCAATCGTTTCTTAAAAGGAATAGGAGAGAAACCCATTATTTATGATTCTCTTTTAACAAAAGAAACGAAAGAAAATTTGCGCAAAGCCCTTTGGGATATGGGTTATTTAAATGCGCAAGTTGATACCATCTCTGAGATTAAGAAGAAAAAGATAAAACTAACTTATCTGCTGAAACCTGGAGAGCAATTCAAAATTCGCCATGTCTTTTACGACATAAAAGATGATAGTATTGCTTCTCTTTTGCAGATAGATGACGAGAAAAATAGAGGTCTGCGCACTGGAATGCCTTTTAGTGTAGAGGTGTTGAATAATGAAAGAAAACGAATTACCTCTGTATTGTCGAATTTAGGATACTATAAATTCCATAGAGATTTTATGTTATATCGGGTTGATTCGGTGGCAGGAGAGAAAAAGGTGGATGTAGAGCTTGATTTATTAAAATATAAAGAGAACTCACAATCACCAGATACTCTTCATCCAAGATATCAAATACGAGATGTAATCTATTCGAATATTGGAAGCGATACCTTGCGTCTGTCAAAGAAAACATTAAAGTATAACACTTTGATAGATAAAGGAGATTATTATAGTAGCAGTGATATCCTTAAAACGTATAATAAGTTATCGAAGATACAAATAATAAATTATTCGAACATAAGATTTACAGAGATTCCTGATACCAATCTCCTTGATTGTCATATTCAGTTGAAAGGTAATAAAACTCATCTGTTATCACTTCAACCAGAGGGTACTAATACATCTGGAGACCTAGGTGCTGCACTTACATTTATATATGAAAATAGAAATATTTTTCATGGTGGTGAGGTGTTTAGTGTGAAGCTTCGTGGAGCATATGAAGCAATAACACGACTTGAAGGTTATAAGGATAAGAATTATCAAGAATATAATGTTGAAACAAAACTTGTGTTTCCACGTTTCTTAGCGCCTTTCTTGTCGCATTCATTTAAAAAACATAATAATGCTTTATCGGAGCTTTCTGTTCGATATGATCTTCAAAATCGTCCTGAATTCCATAGACGAGTGTTCTCTACTGCATGGAGATATCGATGGAGTGAGCCCAAACATAATCTAGCATATCGGTTTGATTTACTTGATGTAGACTATGTTTATATGCCTTGGATTTCAGAGACTTTCAAGCGAGATTATCTCGATAATGCTTATAGCAGAAATGCTATTTTGCGCTATAACTATCAAGATCTCTTTATAGTAAAAATGGGATTTGGATTAACTTACAATGATGGAACAAATGCTTTGAGAGTCAACTTTGAATCGTCGGGTAATCTTTTGAATGCTTTTTCACGTGCAAGTAAGGCTACAAAGACAAGTGAAGGCAGGTATACTTTATTTAATATTGCCTATGCACAATATGTAAAAGGAGATATTGATTATTCTAAATTAGTGAAGTTAGACGAACGCAATGCGCTTGCTTTTCATGTTGGTTTAGGTGTAGCTTATCCTTACGGAAATAGTAAAATCTTGCCTTTTGAGAAACGATACTTTTCTGGTGGTGCTAATTCTGTTCGTGGTTGGAATGTAAGATCGTTAGGTCCTGGAACATTTGCAGGTGTAGATCGCAGAATAGACTTTATTAATCAGACGGGTGACTTGCGATTAGATTTGAATGCAGAGTATCGTACTTTCTTATTTTGGAAGCTTAATGGAGCTCTCTTTGTGGATGCAGGAAATATCTGGACGTTGCGTAATTATTCCGATCAACCAGGTGGAATGTTTAAGTTAAACGAATTCTATAAACAGATAGCTGTGGCTTATGGATTAGGATTAAGATTTAATTTCGATTATTTTATCTTACGATTTGATTTGGGAATAAAGGCCGTAAATCCTGTATATACAAATGGTAAAGAACATTATCCTATATGGCATCCAAACTTTAAGCGTGATGCAACGCTACATTTTGCTGTGGGATTACCATTCTAAAAAAATAAAGGGGATTATCAATTAATCCCCTTTATTTGTGTTTTATCATTATTTATTCTTAAGTAAATCTCTGATTTCAGTAAGAAGTTTTTCTTCTGTTGAAGGTTCAGGAGCAGCTGCTGGAGCTTCTTCTTCTTTCTTCTTAAAGCTGTTAATACCTTTAATTAGTAAGAAGATACAGAATGCTACAATGATGAAGTCGATGATATTCTGAATGAATAGACCATAACCAATGTTTGCATCTCCTACAGTTACAGCTAGTTTAGAGAAGTCTATTCCACCTGTAACGGTACCAATAAGAGGCATAAGGATATTATCAACAAGTGAAGAAACAATCTTACCGAATGCTGCGCCGATTATAACACCGACTGCCATATCTAACACATTACCTCGCATTGCGAAGTCTTTGAACTCATTTAAAATTTTACTCATACTTAAGTTTTTGTTTAAATTAATCTTGAAAACTTCTGCAAATATAGAAACTTTTTTGTAACTTTGCTGCGTAAAGAGGGGAGAAAATCTCCAATTACATATGAAAAAGGTCCAAAATGGATTTTTATTGAAATAAAACGACAAAATAAATAAATTTAAACCTTTAAATAAGTAAGTATAAATGATTAAAATTGGTATTAACGGATTTGGTCGTATCGGCCGTTTCGTTTTTCGTGCTTCTCTAGAAGCAGCTAACGCAAAAGATGTAGTAGTTGTAGGTATTAATGACCTTTGCCCAGTAGATTACCTAGCATACATGCTAAAGTATGACACAATGCACGGTCAATTCAACGGTACAATTGATTATGATTTGGAAAAATCACAACTAATTGTAAACGGTAACGTTATCCGTGTAACTGCTGAACGTAACCCTGCAGACTTGAAATGGAATGAAATCGGCGCTGAATACGTTGTTGAATCTACAGGTCTTTTCTTATCAAAAGAAAAATCACAAGGTCACCTTGACGCTGGTGCTAAGTACGTAGTTATGTCTGCACCTTCAAAAGATGATACTCCAATGTTCGTTTGTGGTGTTAATGATGATAAGTATGTAAAGGGTACTCAATTCGTATCTAATGCTTCTTGTACAACAAACTGTCTTGCTCCTATCGCTAAAGTATTGAACGATAAGTGGGGTATCACAGATGGTTTGATGACAACTGTTCACTCAACAACAGCTACACAAAAGACTGTTGACGGTCCTTCTTTGAAAGACTGGCGTGGTGGTCGTGCAGCTTCAGGTAACATTATTCCTTCTTCTACAGGTGCTGCTAAGGCTGTAGGTAAGGTTATTCCTGAATTGAACGGCAAACTAACAGGTATGTCTATGCGTGTTCCTACTCTTGATGTTTCTGTAGTTGACTTAACAGTTAACCTTGCTAAGCCTGCAAAATATGAAGAAATTTGCGCTGCAATGAAAGAAGCTTCTGAAGGTGAATTAAAGGGAATCCTAGGTTATACAGAAGATGCTGTAGTTTCTTCGGACTTCTTAGGTGACGCTCGTACATCAATCTTTGATGCTAAAGCAGGTATCGCTTTAACTGATACATTCGTTAAAGTTGTTTCTTGGTATGACAATGAAATTGGTTACTCACACAAAGTTGTTGAGTTGATCAAGAAAATGGCTCAAGTTAACGGATAATATTAGTAGTTATCTAACATATAAAAGCTATTCAGTATTTGCTGGATAGCTTTTTTTTTATATATTTGCAAGAAGATATCTCGAATGGCATGAAATATAAAATGATAACAATCTTAGGACCAACAGCGAGTGGAAAAACTAGCTTGGCGGC
Source organism: Hoylesella nanceiensis DSM 19126 = JCM 15639 (assembly GCF_000379965.1). Lineage (GTDB taxonomy): Bacteria > Bacteroidota > Bacteroidia > Bacteroidales > Bacteroidaceae > Prevotella > Prevotella nanceiensis. Next base: position 292,801 of record NZ_KB904327.1, read on the forward strand.
TGCACTTGCTTATCATCTCGATGCTGAAATAATAAGTGCAGACAGCAGACAGGTTTATCAGGGTATGGATATTGGGACAGGAAAGGATCTTGCAGATTATATAGTTGCAGGTAAACACATTCCTTATCATCTAATAGATATATTCAAGGCAGGTTCTAAGTATAATGTTTATCAATATCAACAAGATTTCTTAGAGGTATATAATAAAATAAAAGAAGCGAACAAGCTTCCTATATTATGTGGTGGTTCAGGTCTTTATCTTGAGGCAATCTTAAAGGGATATCATTTATCTACAGTTCCTCCAAACGAAGAATTAAGAAAACAACTTAACGATATGGCGCATGAATCTCTTATTCAAATGCTTGTAGAAATACAAGAGCAGTTGAATACGAAGATGCATAATTCTACAGATTTAGATTCTAAGCAGAGAACAATAAGGGCTATCGAGATTGGTAAGCACATGCTAACAGAGGCTGATCCCAAAACAAACTTCCCTGAAATTCCATCATTAATAATAGGTGTAGATATTGATAGGGAGGAAAGAAGGCGTAAAATCACAACTCGACTTCATCAACGTTTAGAAGAGGGTATGATAGAAGAAGTGAAGCAATTACTCAATCAAGGGATAGCACCTGAAGACCTTATATATTATGGTTTAGAGTATAAATTCGTTACAGAGCATATCATAGGAAAGTTACCCTATGACGAAATGATTCGACAATTGGAAATTGCAATCCACCAATTTGCTAAAAGACAGATGACTTGGTTTCGTGGAATGGAACGAAGAGGAATCAAAATTAACTGGATAAATGCAAGTTTACCGTTGGAAGAAAAGATAGAAATGATACAAACACTTTATAAAGAAGGGAATAAAGATGAGTCTAAATACTGATAATTCTACCAAGTGGGGGGTTCTGTTTTGTCCTTCACAAAACATTTGGAACAGCGATAAAAGATATAAAGAGATTAAGGAGCTTCTTGATTCTAATGATGTTATGTATGATATTTTCACTGCAGAAACATCAGATAGGGTGCAATATGTTTCTAAAATGTGTATCAATAATAATTATAAAACGATTGTTATTGTGGGAGGTGATCATGCCCTTAACGACTTTATAAATGTGTTATTCTCTTATGAAAACGATATTATCAAGACCATTTCTTTCAGTATTATTCCTGATGGAGTAATGAATGACTTTGCCTTTTTCTGGGATGCTAAGGAGAAAGATGAAGATAATATCATTAAGTCTATAAAGAAAAACAGAGTTAGAAAGATTGATGTTGGACTTCTACAATACACCAATGGTAAAGGAGAAGCATGCCGTCGATATTTCTTAAACAGTATAAATATAGGCTCAATAGCTTATGTAATGGGAATAAAGAGTAAGATGAATAATATCTTTTCTTCTCGTTTCTTCTCATTTTTATTATCTTTCTTTTTTCTTCTTTTTAAGAGTTTCGAGTATAAAATGTCGCTTAAAACCGATCAAGAAGATATGCCAAACAAGTTTATGGCATTGTGCATAGGCAACTGTCGTGGCTATGGACAAACCCCAAATGCAGTTCCTTATAATGGAACTCTAGATGTATCACTCGTTACAAAAGAAAAGGTTAGTCAGCTATTTAAAGGAATTTATCTGTTTATTAGAGGTAAGTTCTTGAATTATAAACATATATCAGTATATCGAACAACTAAAGTAGAGATAGAAGAAATTGCCAAAGCACCTATCACAATTGATGGCCGTTCAATGAAATTACCTATGAGCAAAGTAATGATAACTATAAAGAAAGAAATAGTAAATTTCATTATTCCAAAGATTTTGTAATGTCGTTTATTCCTTCTTTTCATTAAGATAGAGTGGGTTGTGAAGAAAATAAGATACTTTTTGTGATATAATATTAAAGAAAAACTATCTTTTCATCAACTCACATATTTTCTTTATCTTTGCACATTAATTATTATACAAACAAAATGAAAAAGTTTTGCCTAGATTTAACCGTTGTTTCCGTGTCGAAAATAAACGACCGTTATGTGCTAATTAAGCTTACACATAATGAAGAACTACCACAAATGGAACCAGGACAGTTTGTTGAAGTGCGTGTAGATGGTTCTCCTACAACCTTTTTGCGCCGCCCAATTTCAATCAATTTTATAGATAGAAAGAATAATCAGCTTTGGTTATTGGTGGCAACGGTAGGAGATGGAACACATAAAATGGCACAACTAAAAGAAGGAGAGATACTTAATTGTGTACTACCATTAGGTAAATCATTCACAATGCCGCAACAACCACAAGAAAAGTATTTATTAGTTGGAGGTGGAGTAGGTACAGCTCCAATGCTTTATCTAGGTGAACAATTAAAGAAAATGGGATGTACTCCCACATTTTTGTTAGGTGCTCGCTCTCAAAAAGATCTTCTTGAACTTGAATACTTTGAGCCATTAGGCAGACTCTTTGTTACTACTGAAGATGGAACTGCAGGCGAAAAAGGATTTGTAACCAATCATTCCATATTGCAAAACGAAACTTTCGATAGAATATGCGTGTGCGGTCCAACTCCAATGATGAAGGCAGTGGCTCAATATGCACGTCAAAATAATATCGAATGTGAAGTTTCTTTAGAGAATATGATGGCTTGTGGTGTTGGAGCATGCTTGTGTTGTGTAGAAAAAACCACAGAAGGTAATTTATGTGTGTGCACTGATGGACCTGTATTTAATATCAAACAACTGTTATGGCAAAGCTAAATGTAAACATCAATAAGCTGGAATTAAAGAATCCAGTGATGACTGCTTCTGGAACATTTGGTTACGGATTAGAATTTAACGACTTCATTTCAATAGATGAAATAGGTGGTATCATTGTTAAAGGAACAACTTTAGAGCCTCGCCAAGGTAATGACTATCCTCGTATGGCTGAAGTTCCTTCGGGTATGTTGAATTGCGTTGGACTTCAAAATAAGGGTGTAGAATATTTCTGTTCCAACATATATCCACAGATAAAGGATATCAACACCAACATGATTGTGAATGTGAGTGGTTCTACTTTAGAAGATTATGCATCATGTGCAGCACGTATCAACGAACTAGATAACATACCAGCAATAGAATTAAACATCTCTTGTCCTAATGTAAAGGCGGGTGGAATGGCTTTTGGTGTAACCGCATCGGGAGCTGCAAGTGTAGTTAAAGCAGTAAGAGAGGTGTATGATAAGACGCTTATTGTGAAACTATCACCCAATGTAACAAGTGTTGTTGATATTGCAAAGGCTTGTGAAGATGAAGGAGCTGATAGTGTTTCATTAATCAATACTTTAATGGGAATGGCAATAGATATCGAAAAGAGAAAGCCAATATTAAGTATTGCTACTGGCGGATTGAGTGGACCTGCAGTAAAACCTGTTGCTTTACGCATGGTTTGGCAAGTTGCTAAAGCCGTGAACATTCCTGTTATTGGTTTAGGAGGAATAAGCTCGGCAACCGATGCTATTGAGTTTTTGATGGCAGGAGCAACTGCAATTCAAATAGGAACAGCTAATTTTTTAGACCCAACAATAACTATAAAGGTTCGTGATGGAATCAATCAATGGTTAGATGAACATAATATATCTGATGTAAATGATATTATCGGGAGTCTTAATGCATAAATCTTAATGAGATAAGACAAAAGCATCAAGAGTATAAATACTTGATGTATTCAGGATAAAAGAATTGAAAAACAAATAGATTTACGAAACTAAAAAAGAAGAATATGAATAAAATGAAATGGTTATTTGTTTCGTTACTAGCATCAGTTATGCTGGCTTGCGGAACAACAAGTACTGTGCCCATAACAGGACGCAAGCAACGTTTATTGGTTTCTGATGAACAAATTCTATCGTTAAGTAATCAACAATACCGCCAATATATGGCAAAAGCTAAGGTTTCAACCAATCCAACCAACACTGCAATGGTGAAAAGAGTAGGTCAAAGACTAGCAAATGCGGTTACAACCTATCTTTCTGCTAATGGACTTGGGGCGGAAGTGAAGAACTATCAATGGGAGTTTAACCTTGTACAAGATAATGCAGCCAATGCATTTTGTATGCCTGGAGGAAAGATTGTAGTGTATGAAGGCTTGTTACCATATACAAAAGATGAAGCTTCTTTAGCTATTGTGCTTGGTCATGAAATTGCTCATGCTGTAGCAAAACACTCTGCAGAACGACTAAGTAAGCAACTACAACAACAATATGGAGCAAATATCTTAGGAACAGTTTTAGGTGCAAGCGGTGCAAGTTCAGGTATTTCTCAAGTTGCTCAAATGGGTTTTGGCTTGGGTAGTCAACTTAATACTCTTAGATATTCAAGAAAGAACGAGAGTGAAGCAGATTATATGGGACTTGTTTTTGCTGCAATGGCAGGATATGACCCACGAGTTGCTGTTAGTTTTTGGCAAAGAATGGCTGCTGGAAAACAAAGTTCTCAACCTGAATTCTTAAGTAGTCACCCTTCTGACTCTAAGCGTATTGCTGATATTCAACGTGAATTGCCAGAGGCTTTGAAATACTATAAAGGTGGAAGTGCAACCACCACCACTTCAACAACGACTACAAAATCAAATTATAAGTCAAACAACACTGGTTCAATCTCTGTTAATGACTTATATAAGTCGACAAAGAAAAACAAACGATAAGTAAACTTTTAAGTAGCTTTTAAAGCTCAATTGAAATAAAAAGAGGTTCATCAATGATTGTGTTGATGAACCTCTTTTGTTTTGTCTAAATTAAATGTCCTTATAATAGCAATGAGTTTACCATATAAAAGCAATGAGTTTACCATATAAAAGCAATGCTATTACTATGTAAAAGCATAATAATTGGATCTTAAAAGCACTTCTATTATTTAGTAAGAGGAATATAAGGTGGTTAAGGAGCGGATAACTCTTAGGTGTCTAAGAGAGTGTGTTATAGTTCTCTTGTAATAGATCTTAGAGATGAAAGATATAAATTCGGTAGAAGCTTCTTGTTTTTTATTAATAAGGGAGGAGTAATAAACCTTATGGACTCTTATCTTTTACGATTTTAGTAGTTGTAAATAAAGGTCTTCATATTGTTTTGCCACTTTGTTTGCATCGTGATGTTTCTCAATATAACGAATACTATCTTCTTTTAATTGCTGAATTTTATTGGGTGATAGAACCAGCTCTTCGAGTGCTTTTTCAATACTTTTATAGTTAGGCTCAACATTAATAATCGGCTTTAAGGAACTCTCATTCAACATGTTATAGTTCTCAGGTTCACCGCCACCCACACATATTATACCCTTACTCATTGCTAAGAGTCCATTCATTGCGGGAGTATAGCTATATAACTGGTCGAGAAGAACATCACTTCCATTCATAATTTGCTGATATTCATTAAATGGAACACCATTCACTTCGTGCAAAATAACCTTTGAAGGGTATTTCGTTGCTATTGCCTTTGCTGCTTGTAGCATGATGTCGGTACCCTTATATTCGTGTCTATGTTTACTTATTCCAATGAATATTTTCAACGGATAATGAAAAGATCCTATCTCTTTGGGTTGTGATTCAGTAGAAATAGGGAAGGGAATAAATGTATTTTTCTGAGGAAAATAGAGTTGATAGGTTGCCCAATACTCGTATAATCCACTAACAATAGCATCGCATGTATTAGCAATATGTTTGTTTAATGTTTCTTTAGAGGTGCTTAGCCAATCCTTTTGTTCTGCTATAGCGTCCTTGTTAGTGCGCAGTTGGTCGTGAATATTAAAGTCGCTATATCTTAAATGCTTATGAATTGTGCAGGCATCAACCCAATAATGGTCCATTCCCATAGCGCAAAGAACAATGCGTTTATTGTGTTTTTTTAGGTAGTTATAAATAGGAAAAATGCGTTGAGCCTTTAGTTCTAAGAACATTGGGTTGATAATTTGAACAATATCAAAGTTGCGTAAACGAGGTAAAAGCATCATTACCTTTAGCCAATAAAGCAGTCCTCCTAATTTAGTATATCGTCTACTAAGGTCTATGTCACGTGGATAGTTCTTCCAAAAATCTCCATTTGAGATTGAAAGAACTTCATGTCCACGTTTCTTTAATGCCTTAGAAAGAGTTGCATGAACATTGCTATATTCGCCCAATAATAATATTTTCATTTCGTTTTTGCAATTAATTTGAATAATATTTTTTGCCCAAGAGTAGATAAAGTAAGTGCTCTAAATAGATAATATTTTGTAGTGTAATATCTATTTTTTAGAGGAAATAAATGATATCTTCTTAGTTCTTGTAATGTATTTATAAATACCTTGTAATCATTTAGATATATAATTGTGTTATAGATATAGTCCATTGTTAGTTGAGCCGTTCTTCTTTCGAGTGCTAATTGTTCTGTATTTGAAAGACTTGGTAGCAAATTATTGAATTGTAGAAGGATATTTTTTGTATCTTCTAATCGCTTTTTAAGAATGGTAATATCTATATTATTAGAGCATGATTCTTGTCGAGTATCATAGAAATAAGCATTTGCATCAATGGAAATGAAATATTTTGCTCGTAGTAACAATAAAGGCATAAACTCCTCATCTTCATTCAATCTACCACAAGAGAATCGTAAATCTCCTAAAATACTACGCTTAAAGATAGATGTGTCGACAGATAGTTGAAGATTATTATGCAGCATATAATCGGCTCCTGTTATGCTCTTACTTCTTTGGTAGCTTCCTTCGTAATCCTTAGTCTTCGTATATTTAAATAATAATAGTTGTGGTTTTTCTTGTTTAAGTATGTCAATACAGTGGTTATAAGGCTTAGTTAGAAGATAATCATCACCATCGATAAACTGAAGATATTCTCCTTTTGCATGCTCTACGCCCGTATTTCGGGCACCAGCAGCTCCTTTATTGTCTTGATATATATAACGAATGGTGTTTCGATATTGTTTTAATTCAGGTAGAACTTTTGATTTACTACCATCATCAACCAACACTATCTCAAACTCATCTTTATTTAATGAACTTGAGAATACACTGTCAATGCACCTTAATAAATAGTGGGCAGGTAAGTTGTAAGTCGTTATTATAAAGCTAATTAGCGGTTTCGTTGCCTCCATTTATATAAAAGGTTCATTATTTTACATGTGGTTTTAACACCTAAGCAGCTAACTAAAACGAGCTTAAAGCTTGTCCAATATTGTTTATAAGGGAGTAGGATAGGGGCTTTAAGTCGATTATATACATCGATCTGAACATTTAAAATACTTAGATAATAATCTGCATTTTGATATTGTTCGAACGCTTTTAAATGAGCATTTAGCAGGTCTTGTAAAGCCTTTCCATCGGCAGTAGCAGTTATTCCGTGTGGATTATAATAATAATGGTAATATCCGCAAGGTGTTGTTGCAATGGTTTGGCATTGTTGAATGATGTTAGGTAGAAGCCAAACATCTTCGAATTTCTTTCCTTTTGGATAGCGTAAATCCTTAAAGATCTCTCTCTTATAAATTTTATTACATGCAAAAGCGTGAGTATAAGCACGAGTTTTAAACCAATAATCTCTGTGATTATGATAAATAGAATCACGGAATTTGAAAAGTATTTCAGTTTTATTTTGTGCTTCTTTTATAAGAGAATATTCTAAGAGATCTATGTTTTTATGAGTATTAAGTTGCTCTAATAGGTGACAATAGAGGTCTTTTGATATATAATCATCAGAGTCTACAAAAGTGATGTATTGTCCTTTTGCTATGCCTAATCCTGCATTTCTCGCTGCTGAAAGTCCTTGATTTTTTTGATGAATAACCTGAACTTGTTCTGGATAACTATTCTTATATGACTCACAAATATTAGCAGAATTATCTGTAGAGCCATCGTTTACTAAAATAATTTCAAAATTATTCAACGATGACTGTAATACACTGTCTACACATTTTTCTAATGTTTGTTCAGTATTATATACAGGAATAATGATGCTAAGTTTCATTATTGCAAAAATAAAGATTTTTTTCTCTATAGCGAAATGCATTCAATGAAAACATGATTAATATATAAAATAAACCTATTTATATACTGATTGCAGTAGATTATTAATGGATATCAGCCTAAATAAAACAACTATTGATATTTAAAAGTAATAAGAAATATAATTAATAGTATGATTAATGTTTTTTAAGATTTATATATTTTTAGTAGTGTTTAGTATAGGTTTTTTGAAAACTGACGAGGTGTCAGTTTTTCCTGTAAGAAACAAGTTTTTTGACAAACGTCGGAGGCGTTTGCGTTTTATATTTGTGTTTGTAGAAAGATTTTTTTTTGACTTTTAAGGGGCGCATTAGTTCCTACATTTCGCATACGCTTATTCCGTCACACGACCGCAAGCGGTTGCGCCTTAACCGCTTTTCGCTTTTCGGGGCTAAACGCTATGGGAGGCATTAAAAATGCCCCCTATACCCCCAAATAAATAACTCCACGTTTCACAACGTAGAGTTAAGAAAGTATAAGATTTACATTAAATCTATAAGCAAAGACAAATTAATAACTATATTTGTACATCAATAACTAAAATATTAATCATATGAATGAAGATGTAAAGCAAAAACTAACTGCATATTTAGAGAATGAGAAAGCCAAACAACAGAAAGTTATTAAATATGTTATAATAGTTTCTATAACTATAGGCTTAATAATTCCTTTATTATATATATTATTTGCTTTTATAATGGTATTTAAATACAATATGTAATATTAAAGTTTAAGTAAAGTACCAAAAGCACCGCCTAAAGCACGAACATTATTTAAAAATGGATTATTAGAATATAAATTAAAATAATTCATAAGATTACGTTGCCATTCATGTGCTTTATCATAATTTAGATCATAATTAAGTCTATCTAATTGACCATTTTTCAAATTAAAATCAGAAATCAAACCAGCAATTTTATACGGATTTGACCGCTGAATGTCCCAAGCAGAAGTATTATTATAATTCGCACGTGACTCTAACTCTCTCTTTTTAAAAGGGTTAAGTTCTTTCAAATCCCAAGCAGAAACATTATAAAAGTTAGATAAAGAATAATTCATGTTTGCAGCAGCTTGAAAATTCATACGTTTGAAATATTCAGTTACTGCCATTTCTAAGTTTAATTTAATATCTGAATTTAATTTCTTTACCTCTGTGTTATACTTTTCAGTTAAAGCACGCATTTGGTTAAGGGTTTCAGGCATTAAATTTCTAAGCTGATATTCTTTTATAAGATTATCCCATTTAATCGTATTACCTTGTTCTACGATATTTGCAATCTCTTGCGATAACTTCTCAATCGTTTTGTATTGCTGTGATACTATACCTTTGTTTTTGGCGTCGCTGTACGTCATCGGAGAGCCGTCCGGATTTGTCATCGGTTGGGAATTCTCATCGTATGCTTGTGACTGCATAAATGTTGTATTTAATTCCTCTTGAACTGCCAAAGCTAATTCTTTACGAGCGTGTGCGCCTGCTAATTTAGCGTTGCCGACTGCTTCCTGTGCTTCCGTCTCACCTTCACCACCTGATAATACGTCTTTTTTATTATCTATTAATTGTTTACGTCCTAAATCGTAATTGTTACGCTCAAAATCTTTGATTTTATTCATACTATCAGCAAATAAATTACCTGCATTTTGTAGAGCGTTTCCAAAACTTGGATCAAATCCACTTGGCATATTTTCCACAGGGGCAGAGCCTGCTGAATTAGAACCTACTGCACTTGCTTGGGCGTTATTGTCGTATAAATAAGGGTTATATCCTGCGCTTTCTATACGATTTCTTACGTTAACTTCGTTTGTCCAATCTCTATTCTCTTGATTTACTTTGTCATTGTACTCCTGTTGTCGTTTTAACATCAGTTCTTGATGTGCTCTATTTCGGGCGTTTTCTTTTCTTTGTGCTCGTGCTCCAAAAATCGAATTTATAGCACCTCCAACAAGTCCTAAAGCACCTGAAGATAATCCACCTGCAAGTGCTGCACCTACTCCGTTACTTTGTTGTTGTTCCATAATTTACAAATTAAAAGTTATGAAATAGTAGGGGGCAAATTCCCCCTACTTTTATTATTCAGTAGCACCTGTACCTGTTTCAGTACTTCCTGTATCGGTTGCGGTTGTTTCTTTTCCACTTTCAGCTACATAATCAGTAAAGTTAGCGATGTGATTTGCAAACTTATCATTATCGGTCATCGTCATGTTTCTACGACTTGGCAGAGTCGCCATAAGTGTGTCATCGTCAACACCTCTATTACCGTTATCTGTTGGTATTGCCTCCATCATCTTTGCATACTTTTCTTTTTCTAAAGCTGAAACAGTAGGCGATAATAATTTTGTTACTGCTGAGGTTGGATTTCCTGTAAGTGGGTCGATTGGAAAGAGTGTATCGACTACTTCCTCTATCTCTCTGTTAAGTGCAGGTAAATCTCTGTTAGGTTCGGTTTGAACTTCCATTGCCTTTATCTCATCGTTAGATAAGTAAGGGAAAAAGATATTTAAATTACTCATATTTATATTCCTTTCTTTTATACTTTAGGCATTCCGTCAATAGACATGTCTGAAACTTTTACGATATTGAAATAACAACCTCCAAAAACTTGGTCGGTTAACTCTGTACCGTTATAGTTTACGGCAAATACATCATCAAGCCACTTAGGATTGATTTTGAACGTAGAGATATTAAAGTTAGACATACTTTCGCCTCTTGCTCGGGCAACGGTCCAATAGCTTAGGGGTTCTTGATGCACAAATTGACCGTGATTGATGTCTAACGCTGTCTTATACTCGCTGTATCTTGGTTGCCAACCAAAAGCACCTAAATTCTTTATTCTTGAATTAGCTGTATTATTATTATACTTATAGCTAATATTTTTAGCAAATAATGGTTGCATTCCAAGGTTTTCAAATTCAGGAACGAAGAAGTCACCACGCTCTATCTTTTGTACGAATGGGTCAACACGTTTACTATCATACTGAACATCAGGAACAAGTGAATAAATGCACATTAATATACCATGTTCTTTTGCATCAAATCTAATATGACCGCTACCACTTCCTGTTGCCTTTCCTGTCGTTCTACCAAGATAACCACCAAAAGATGTATCTTTTGTACCTGTCACGGTTGTACCGCTTGATTGGGTAACGTCACCAACTTGTATATTACTATCAAAGCCACCGATATATGTACATCTACCATCTCTACCTTCTTCAACAGAAATGCCGAAATGTGCCTCCATTTGCTCCTTATAGGTCTTTCCTGCTCTCATGGTTACAGATGCAAGCTTTTCAAGTGCAAAAGCGTTGCGAATGTCTGCAACAGAAATCATAGTTCTCTTACTATCTACACCGTTCTCTTTAAGATTTTTTCCAACAATAACGACACTATCTCTATACTCGTGTGTTCCACCTGTGACATTAGGTCCTTTTTCCATAACGATATCACTACCACCTGTAAAAAATTGAGGGTTAAAATCGTCAATCGAGAACAAAGGAGTAGGGCGAACGTTCGTTAATAGGTCTTTTTGAGCGTTTCGATATCGGAGGGTAAACCAATCATAGTCCCATGGCTCGTTAGGAATTGTTTCCTTTACCTTTCCACTGCCGTAGAACATATCAACGTTAAAACTTTCAAGTTGATATTCTTCATAGGTTGTATTACGATAGAAGTCGTTATATATCTTTTGGTACGCTAAACCTCTAAAAGGTGTACATTTTCCCATAGTTGTAGATGTTGGGTTTGTGTATGGAACACCTGCGGAATTTGCATATTTACCATATCCGAGTAAATCAAGAATTCGGTAAACGCCTTTGTTTTTATCAAAACCGTGTATATCTTTAGCGGTATTTGTTTTGCACCAATCCACTAATTTTTGAACATCGAAAGAAACGCAAGAGGGGGGTGTTTTACCTTTGAAAGCGTACATAAATGATGATTTATAATCGCTCATACCTGTTATAAATTGGTCAAATCCTGACCATAGCTGTTTGTAAGGCACGAAATAGAACTCATAAACGCCTCGCATAGACATAAATGCGGCACTGTTCATTGGCAAGGTTCTCATGAAATCACTTGCATTAATTTCCACATGGTCGTGGGGTAGGAGGTCAAGCGATAAGACAGGGAGCAAAGCGCCTGCAGGTGCTGTAAATAGGTGACGCTGTGAAATGTCGAAAGCATTTCGAGGGCGTGTCGCCTTACTTGGTTTAATTAAAGGGACTTTTGAAGTTGACATAATTAATTTAAAATTAAATAGTTATACATATTTGTTTAATAATTGGTTAAGCCATTTTTCTAACTCCATTAACTGTTGTATTATTTACTTTCTTCGACTTATTTCTAAGATCAAGCTTTTTCTTTTGCTCATTCTTATAGGTTTCGAAAAAAGTTGTTTTTCGGGGGTTATACTCTTTATCAAATTTTTCATCGTCAAAATAGCCGTGAAAGTTGTAAGGAGTTACCCAATATTTAAAAGGAGTTCTTTCTATATAATTAATATATGGTTGTAAATTTATATCTTTTCTATTTTCTCGTTCAAAGTTCAAGTTATAGCCGTGAACTGTAAATTTTTTAATATGTGGAATAGCCTGGCGGAGAATTGGAAAACATTCTAATTCTGCTGAATAATAGCCTATTTCCTCAATTAAGTTATTAAACGTATTATAGAAGTTAGACAGCTTATCCTGTTCATATAAATAAAGATAGCGGTCAAACATAAAGAGATACACAGAAGTAAAGTCAGAAAAATGACAATATCTCCTAAGGTCAATGTCTTTAGAGCATTCATAACACTTTTTGCTACTATACCAATTCGTGTCGTTATCCATTTCAAGTTGAAAATACTCATCAGCTTTGTAATTAATACACCAATTCCTGAAAGTATCTTCACGGTATACTCTAAGATAACTAGACAAATTAACTCGATTAAATCTAATATTATTCTTAAAAGCATATTCTATAAGTTTAACGTTAATATACTCTTTCCATTCTCTGATGTGCTTAGAATAGAAGTTATAAGTGTGATATTTGATATCATTAGATAAGTTACTATATCTATAACATTTGCGGAATACGGTAGATAATGTATCTTTGGATATAAGAAGATTAACTGTCTTTTGAGTTCCATCTTTTTTAGTAAACGTTGTAGGTTTTCTAAGCATTCCGATATCGATGCGTGCGAAAACTTCTTCTTTGCTATTTTGGAATTCACCAATAATAGGGTTTTTACTTTGTAAGTGGAACGGCTTTGTACAACGTTCTCGTAGCACCTTTGGTAAACCCAAATTGCCTGCAACATACTCCGCAACATAGTAAGCTGTGTTTGGGTCGCAGATATTGATGTGTTCGGAGGTAAGAAAAGTATCCGCAAACGGTTTAAACTCATACTTATTAAATGTGTCTTTTTTCTTGACCCAAAGACCCCACGACTCAACGATGAAAGCTTTAATCTTAGAGAGGACTGTGGGGGAATCGATGAACAACACACCGTGGTAATGCGGACGGTAGGTCTTTGGTCCATACTCTGATGCGATAAAATAGCGAATTTTTTTTTCATTTTGTGGAATATTTAATTTATCAATTTTTTTCCTCAATCTTTTGAGAAAATTCTGTATATCTTTTTTGCTAACTGTTGCAAATTGTAGATTATTCTTACAATAAATTTTGTTATTTTCTATCCAAGGTATACGTGTATCATCGTTAAAGCGATAATCACCGTTATAGTTTTTAGAATTAAAAGGGCAACTATCATGTAAATCAGCAGTTCTGCCAATAGGTTTAAGTTGCATTTCTCCATGTTTGCCTGCAAATGCCTCCATTCGTGGAATATACACATTATCATATGTCAAAGTAAACATAACACTAAATAGATGTTGTTTTATCTCTTCACGAACTCGTCGAGATTGTTTGCTTGCCTCAACATTTACACAATATGTACAATTATGACAAGGCACAGTTTCATAATGTCCTGTATTTTTATTGTAAATATAGGAGGGTGAAAGACAGCCAAAAAGGTTATCGTTTGGCTCAAATTCTTTAGCGGTAAAAGATTTAGTTTCATCTATCATAATAATATACATTTATCGGTTAATTTTACATCGGGATGCATAGGATGATTCGAACAAATAAAGCCGGCAAAGTGTCCAACTGAATTAAAGTTAACCACGCACCAAGAGCAATCACCACAAGTAAGAGTGTAATTGCATATTTCATCGAAATTTTGCGACATATCAAAGTTCATGCCACAAATATAAATAATTGAGACGAAAAAGTTATATAATTAATATTATGATAAATAGGTATTATATAAAACAATATTGTGCTTTAATCTCTTCTCCTATCCATTTTTAAAGGTTATTCTTTGGTAAGCAATAGTTATTCTCTTTTCTTACTAAAGTTGTTATCTATTTTGATAAAATATGTAACTACGAAAGTTATAATGCAAGTTATCAAAACAAAGATGAAGAAGTTTTGATATCCAAGTATAGATTGTAACCGGCCTGAAACCATTCCAGGTAACATCATAGATGCTGCCATAAATCCTGTACAAATGGCATAATGACGTGTTTGGAACTGTCCTCTACAGAAATACAACATATATAATGTGTAGGCAGTAAAACCAAAACCATAACCAAATTGTTCAATAAAAATAGATGTATTGATTAGCCACAAGGCATCTACTTGATAATAACTTAGATAGATATATACGGCATCTGGAACTGTAATAGCAATGACCATAGGCCATAACCACTTCTTAAGTCCGTCTTTGCTCACTAAATATCCGCCTATAATTCCACCGCCAAGTAAACCTATAACACCCACAGTTCCATATACTAAGCTAAATTCTTGAGGGGATAATCCTAAACCTCCAGCATGCTTAAAGTCTCTAAGAAATAGGATAGAAACCTTAGATAACAATGCTTCTGGGAATCTATATAACAGCAAGAATAATATAGTTGTGACGATATAAGGTTTTTTAAAGAAGCTAGAGATGGTCTCTATTAAGTCTTTCCCTATCCTTTTAATATCTTTTTGGTTGATATTTTTATCCTTCTTTGGCGTAGGAAGTCGTTTAATGTGATAGAGATAAATCGCTATAAATAAAGCAGATACGATGTAAAAGATAATACTCCACGAGAAACGGATTTGCCATCTGAATAGAACTTGCAGTGAACCTGCAAGGAATACGAGAAATCCTTTACCAAAGATAGATGCTATTTTGTAGAAAGTATTGCGTATTCCGTTGAATAAGGCTTGATCGTGTTCGCTCAAGCCAAGCATATAAAAGCCATCTGCAGCAATGTCATGAGTGGCACTTGAGAAAGCGATTATCCAAAATAAGCATATCGTTGATTGCAACCAAAAGGTGGTTGGAATACTAAAAGCCATAGCTGCAAATGATGCACCAAGCAATAGTTCCATTGCAATAATCCACCATCTTTTTGTTTTAAGTAGTTCAACAAAAGGACTCCAGAATGGTTTTAACACCCAAGGAAGATAGAACCAACTAGTGTAAAAGGTGATGAGTTCATTGCTAAGTCCTAATTGTTGGTACATTAATACAGAAATTTCTGCAACTAAGATATTAGGAAGTCCCTCAGAGAAATATAGAGTTGGTACCCATTTCCAAGGACTTTTCTGATTCAATTGATTGTGGTGTATAGTATGTTGTTTCACTTTTATTGTAAGGTTTCAAATCATTTAGTATATATTTTCTTGATCTCTACATTCTTATAGTAATGTAGTAAGATTTCTTTATAATCAAATCCTTGCTCTCCCATCACTGCAGCTCCAATCTGACACAATCCTACTCCATGTCCCCACCCTGCTCCTTTAAGCGTGAAAGAAGTTGGTATATTGTTTGAGTCTACTGACTTTTCAATGATGAATGCAGAGCTGTATAGATGAGAACTACTAAGAGTTCTACGAATCTCAAGCTCTTTTCCAATAATTATCTCTTTCTCAGAGCCAACGATTTTTAATCTATATATGCGTCCACTTTTACCTCTTTCTAGAGCAATAATATCTATAATGTTCCCTAAATCGGTATTTAGTTTCTTGCTAATGAGTTCTTTTAGCTCCTCTTGAGAGTAGCTAATTTCCCATCTATAGAAATCTTTTGTTTCTTGATCGTAATCTTTTAATACTTGAGATAGAATCTTTTTATCTGTTGTATTGCAGAAAGCATCAGGCGAATCAACTATCCATTGATGTGCGGTTGACTCAGAGGTTAAATCTATTTCTTTTCCCTCTTTGTCATCTTTTAGTGCAATAAGATAATCTTTAGGATTGTTGTCCCAGCAATATTGATATTCTTCCGTAGCACCACCACAGCATTTACTAAATCTAGCATCGCATATTTCATTGTTTGAAAGCAATACTTCTCCAGTTGTTTCTTTAATTGCTTTAGCTGCATTAGGAGTGATTCCTTTTGATATTCCTTGATATCTTTGGCAGTGATCGTCGCCACAAACATCAAATAAAGAATGGTCTTCTCTATCGTACCAACGAATAATTTCCTTGTCAGTCTTTGTAAATGAGAAGAAATTATTGCTCTGTTCGCTTTTCGACTGGTTATGTTTTTCAATTTGATTCAATAACCAACTTCTCGAAATAACAGAATGAGCCTTTAATAATTCTAATGACGATGTTGCACTCATTTCACTAGAAATAACCGAAGAAAGATAATTTTCTAGAGGTAAAATATTGATAGCCCAGATTTTATCAGAATCAATAATCAACTTTAAGGCACCTTCAAAGGTTTGTTCTTCTTTTCTTTCCCAATGGAAATTGATACCTATTGAAACATTCTTTAGTGTGAATGAGGCATTAGAAGTTTGTGGGTGGAAGGTAATTTCTTGATAATTTTTACCATTCCAAAGTATTCCTCCGTCATCAAAAACAAGACTTTGCTCTCCTTGAATCGATTGTCCTTTGGCTGTATAAACATCATTTAAAATGATATCTATTTGTTTGTCACAAAGAATTCCCACAGAGATTGTAGGCTGTTCAGATAGCAATGCTGTTGTGAATGAAGTGGGTTTAAAATGCTTGTTTCTTTCAATTACATCGCATACACGATTTACTTTCTCGCTTGTAAAGCCACATTCTTGAATAATACTAACAGCTTCTGCTCCTGAAAGAGTATCAAAATCCTCTTTTTTAGGAGTGATAATTAAGCCTGACATATCAAGAGCTCCAGGACTAATCATGCGCTGAAGATTTCCTTTGGCATAATAACATTCTGGTCTATGCTTTTCTCTTGGGATCACAACAGTGATGAATTCTTTCTCGTTTCTCCAAGAAATGATATTCATCATTGGCTCTTCTGTTTCAGGTTGTATTTCCTTTAAGCTATTATATAGAAGCTTAAACAACTCAATTTGAGATTGGCCTCGTTGATATTGAATTACAAATACAGGAACAATAAATGTATTGATGATACCTAATTGTTCTTGTTCATTAATCAATACAAGTGGTTTTATGTCGTTTTTAAGTCTGTTCCAATCATTTTGTAATGGTAAAATGCCATTTGTTCCCGCTTGGAAATGCAAGTGATCGGGCGCAGAAGCACCACTTAAAGGACCATTATAGAATAGCATCATCTCAGGGAATTCACAAAGGAAATGATACACTTCATCTATATTCGAATAGATTCTTTGTGGTTGATGTTGTGTAGATGCAATTGTAAAGTGGATAGGAAGAATTGGAAAAGGATTCACTAATATCTCAAATCTACTATCAAATCGCTTTATTAACTGCTCTTCTGGGCGTTGTTTCTTGCATAAAAAACAAGGACGTTGCTCTATATCTGCTTTAGAAATACTAGCTCCCGTAGAGACAAGTCTGCTTGGGTTATGTTGTAATTTCACATAGTTCTCCCCTATTTCTAAGGTTTTTGTTTCTATTTCAGAAAGCCTTTTATATCGCTTCTCAACCTCTTTCCAATGTGAAAGCTGTTGATTAAAGAATCTATTTAAGCTACTATTAACCAATGAATTATTATTGGTTATATTCTTATTAAAACGAGCTAATATCTCAATCGTTCTAATTTTATCTTTATATAGGTTGTTGGCATTTACCTTTTCAATGCTTAGAGCAGCATCAGAGTTACCTCCCCAGCGTCTACAAAGATAGAGTTCGTCGTATATTCTACCTATTTTATAGTCACGAGAGATGCGTAATCCCACAGCGTAGTCTTCTCCATAACTTGTGTTAGGGAAACCTATTTCACGCAATATAGGTGTGTAAAAGGCTCTAGGTGCGCCTAATCCGTTTATTCTTAGAGCATTATTACAACCATTATTGTCTGTCCACTCTTTGTGATCGATAAGACCTGGAGGTAGAGTTTCTAGCTCAAAGTTGCATATTCTGTAGCTACCAACAATCATTGCAGCCTTTTGTTTATAGAAAGCATCAACGACTTTTTGAAGTGTAGAGCTACTAGAATAAAGATCGTCGCTATCTAATTGCACTGCAAACTTACCACAATGAGTTGAGTTTATAGCATAGTTCCAACAGCCTCCAATACCCAAATCTGTTCTTTCAGGTATAAGATGAACTAAGTTTTGGTAACTCTTTGAGAGCTCGGATAATATATTTGTTGTATCATCTGTAGAATGATTGTCAACAACAATCACGTTAAATCTAAAACTTGTTTTTTGTTTTAGGGCAGAAAGAACAGCATCTGATATTGTTTTTTCTCTATTGAATACAGGAATAATAACCGACGCTTCGAGGTTAAAGTGATAGTCATTAAATTGAATGGGTTGATAATTTGCAATGTTTACAAGCATCTTTTGTTTATCAAGAAATACTGTAAAGGCCTTTTCCATATCAATTTGTATGTCTCGAAAAGCCGCATTTACATAATCAAACTGTTTCTCCCCACTCTTCCTATTGTCTGTTTCTGTTTTTGTGTAGAGGTATTCATCAATATGAACAATTTTATTATTGGCTCCAGCAAACAAGCGGAACGAATACCAACCAGCATACTTATAGCTTTCTTCTTTGTTTGAATTGAGGAATTCTCTCAATGCTTGAGTTTTGATAAGAACAAGCTGTCCAAAGTCAAAATCATCTCTAACACTTCCTATTTGATAGTTTATTAGAGGATGTTTTTGTATTTGTCCTTCAATGATGTCATAATGATCTGCATACACAATATCTGCATCAGTATCTTTTGCAACCTGAATCATTCTTGAAAGAGCATTGTATCCCCACTCTATAGATGCATTTTTGAGGTTCAATAAGATATATGGAGATGTTGCATGTTCAATCAATTGATGCAGCATTTCGGTAGAAAGAAAGTCGTGAAAACAAACGACTTTTATATTATTTTTATTTAATTCAGTATTGAAATGTTCATCTTTTACCAATGCATAGACAGAGGTGATTTCTTTTTCATTTGCCACCTTTTCAAGTGTTTCAGGGCTATTTAAGAATCCTTCTCCTGGTAAGAAATAATCTATATGGTTAATCATCATTGTTTTATTTTTACTTGCAAATATATATAAAACGAATGAAAATAGACCTATTTTATCTTTTTTTCCGTAACTTTGCATAAGAAAATAAGATCTAAAATTGATATGATGACAGACAAACAGGCACTTTTAGGAATGTCTTTGTTTGAACTAAAACAAGCTGTAACTAATCTGGGTATGCCCGAATTTACAGCAAAGCAGATTGCAAAATGGTTGTATTCGCAACACGTTTCGTCGATAGATGAAATGACAAATATATCTAAAAGCAATCGAGAAAAGCTCAAAGAACATTTTTATATAGGCTGTGCAAAGTTTATAGATGCACAGTATTCCAAAGATGGAACCATAAAATATCTTTTTCCAACTCAATCAGGAAAGTTTGTAGAAACAGTATATATCCCTGATAAAGACCGTGCAACTCTTTGCGTTTCGTCACAGGTTGGTTGTAAGATGAATTGTTTATTCTGCCAAACAGGCAAACAAGGATTTGAAGGAAACCTAACTTCTTGCGATATTCTTAATCAGATTTATTCTTTGCCCGAACGTGATAAGTTAACCAATATCGTGTTTATGGGGCAAGGAGAACCTATGGATAATTTTGATAATGTTTTAAGAACAACTCAAATTCTCACATCTGATTATGGCTATGCATGGAGCCCTAAGCGCATAACAGTTAGTAGTGTTGGTGTAAAAGGTAAGTTAGAACGATTCTTAAACGAAAGCGATTGTCACGTCGCAATAAGTATGCACAACCCAATAGCTAGTGAACGAGCTAGTATTATGCCTGCAGAAAAAGGAATGTCGATAGATAGTATTGTTGAGTTATTAAGAAACTACGATTTTGCTCATCAACGTCGACTCTCTTTTGAATATATTGTTTTTGATGGATTGAATGACACTAAAGAGCATGCACAATATATAGTAGACCTTGTTAGAGGCCTAGAATGTCGCTTTAATCTCATTCGTTTTCATCAAATACCAAATGTTCCGCTTAATCCAACTAATGAGAAGAAGATGGAACAATTTAGAGATTACCTCACTTCTCATGGTGTATTCACAACAATTAGAGCAAGTAGAGGACAAGATATATTTGCTGCTTGTGGCTTATTATCAACTGCTAAGAAAGAAAAAACAGCTAAACAATAAATACGAAAAACAAATGTTTTATGGAAAATAGAAAGTTACGCATTGCAATAACTCATGGAGATACCAATGGTGTTGGGTATGAAATGATATTAAAAGCATTTACAACTCCTGAGTTATTAGAATTATGTACTCCTATTATATATGGCTCACCAAAGCTCGCAGCCTATCATTCTAAGGTGTTAGAAATACCAACAAACTTTACAATTATCAACAATGCTCGTGAGGCAACAGATGGAAAAGTGAATCTTCTAACATGTTTTGATGAAGAAATTAAAGTAGATTTTGCCCACCCTAGTAAAGAGTCTGGTGTTGCAGCGATAAAGGCTTTAGATGCAGCAATAACCGATTATAGAGAGGGATTGTATGATGTTTTAGTGTCTGCTCCTATCGATAGCGCAAATATTAATGTCGAAGGAGTTCCTTTTAAAGGACTTACTCACTATCTAGAAACTTGTATGGGTAAAACAAACGATGCGCTACAAATTTATAGTAATGAGTATTTACGTATTGCAACATTAACAAATTACATTGACATTAAAGATCTTCCCAATTATATTACCAAGGAAAATATCATTGAGAAAGTAACTACTTTGCATAAAACCCTACAAAAAGATTATCGTATTTCTTTGCCACGTATTGCTGTGTTATCCCTTAATCCAGATGGAAATGGCGAAGAAGAGAAGAATATTATCGCTCCTGCAATAACTCAATTAGCAAGTGAAGGTATTAATGCTTTCGGTCCTTTTGCTGCAGATAGTTTCTGGGATAATGATGAGTTTGGTATGTTCGATGCTGTTTTAGCCATGTATCACGACCAAGGTATTATTCCTTTAAAGACTTTAGTTCAATCAGACAATGTTTTAACTGTGAGTGGTTTACCAATTATATGTACTGCTCCTGCCCTCTTCTCTCCTTTCAATGATGCAGGAGAAGGTATTGTTAATGAGAATTGTTTACGACAAGCTATATATCAAGCAATTGATATTTTTAGAAATAGAATTACATTTGAAGAACCTTATGCTAATCCTCTTAAGAAGCTGTATCACGAAAAAAGAGATGAAGTAGAAAAGGGACGCTTCTCTAATAACAGACAGAGAGATAATCAAAAGAATTCTCATTCAGAACAGAAAAATGAAGAATAAATACCAAAATTTCTTTTTTCTATTTGGTGTTACGATATTTGCAATTATGGTGTATAACTTAGGTTTCACCGTAATTGTAAATAATATACGCCATGCCGGTTACTGGTTTTGGCTTATTTTGGCTTTTTGGTTGGTGTTGTATTTAGGCAATACGCTATCTTGGTATTTAATTATTAAAACAGGAAAGCCTAAAGATAAGGTGGAAAAAATAAATTTCTTTTGGCTTTATAAAGTCACTATTTCTGCCTTTTCGCTTAATTATGCCACTCCAGGAGGCTTAATGGGAGGTGAACCTTATCGCATAATGGAACTAACCCCCAAGATTGGTACAGAGCGAGCAACATCTTCTGTATTGCTATTTGTAATGACTCATATTTTTAGTCATTTTATATTTTGGCTTTTTGCCATATTTCTTTTCCTTCTATTTGAATCTTTTTCGTTGCTCGAAGGCAGTGTTGTTGCGATTACAGGAGTCATACTATTATTAGGTATAGCCTTTTTCTTGAAAGCCTATAAGTATGGTTTAGCTGTGAAGTTATTGGAACTTTGTAACAAAATTCCTTTGGTAAAACGATATTCTTTGCCTTTTATTGAAAAACATTATGATCAGTTGCAAAGAATAGACCAACAAATATCTGCACTTAAAAACGAAAATAGATTCACTTTCTTTTCTGTTGTATTTATTGAATTTGTAGGTAGAGTTATTTCTTCTTTTGAAATAATGTTTATTCTACTTATAGTAAATCCTGAGGTAAGTTTTGTAAAATCATTGATAATTATAGCTTATACTAGTTTAATTGCAAATCTACTTTTCTTTATGCCTTTACAGCTTGGAGGACGTGAAGGAGGCTTTATTCTGAGTTCAGTCCAACTTGGTTTCTCGGCATCTTCGGGTAGTTTTTTAGCTATTATTGTAAGAATTAGAGAACTTATATGGACAGGAATTGGGTTGTTGCTTATCAAACTAGATAGAAAGAAGAACATAAAACTCACCAAAGGAAAAGACGATTAAAGATATAAAGCGCATCTATTTTCTGTTTTTATATCGATGAAATCGATCTTTTTTATTTGCTTGATATCCTGTTATCACCCTTTGCAGAATATAAAAGCATCTCTTTTATAGATTAAAAGTAATGTTATTACAGTGTAAAAGCAACGTAATTATTCGGTAAAAACAATGCTTTTATAATATTATGTTGATAGGAAAATATTTAACTGGGATTACTTTTATTCTCTTTTAAAAGCTTATTCCAATATATAAAGGATAGTAAGTATAACTCAAAAATAAAGATTTCATCGTTTTTTTGAGTATAATCTCTGTAAAGAAAAGAGGTTAATAAATAAGTTTGACCTTATTTATTAACCTCAATAACTTTATTATATCGTATGAATTACTGTCTTATTTCACCATTTGTTCTAAGAAATAAGCATGAATACTAGAGTCATTTCCTAGTTCAGGATGGAAAGATGTAACCAATTGATTTGCTTGCTTGGCTGCAACAATATGGCCATCAACCTCTGCTAACACCTCCACATCTTTTCCTACAGATTTGATATAAGGTGCTCGTATGAATGTCATAAGGAAGCTATCCGATACATATTTCATCTTTTCGTTGGTCTCAAAAGAACCTAATTGACGTCCATATGCGTTACGAACAACCTCAATATCCATTGTTGCAATACGTTGAACATCACTCTCTCCCACTACATTTTGAGCAAGAAGTATAAGTCCTGCGCATGTACCAAATACGGGTAAACCGTTAGATATTGCAGTTTGAATGTCGTTCAACAAATCGAGTTCGTGTAGAAGTTTTATCATTGTGGTGCTTTCTCCACCAGGGATAATTAGTCCGTCTTTATGTTGTTGCCAGTCTTCTTTCTTGCGAATTTCAAATACTTCAACGTCACCAAGACTTTTAATCATCTCCTCGTGCTCAATAAAAGCACCTTGAAGGGCTAGAACTGCAATTTTTTTCATTTGCCTCTTTCAGCCATTAACAACTCAATCTCTTGCTCGTTGATACCAACCATAGCTTCGCCTAAATCTTCAGAGAGCTCTGCAATCATCTTAGCGTCTTTATAGTTAGTAACAGCTTTCACAATTGCAGCAGCACGTTTCTCTGGATTTCCGCTCTTGAAGATACCACTTCCAACGAATACGCCTTCTGCTCCTAGTTGCATCATCAATGCTGCGTCTGCAGGAGTTGCAACACCACCAGCAGCAAAATTAACAACAGGTAGCTTACCATTGTCGTGAACATACTTCACCAACTCATAAGGAGATTGTAGTTGTTTTGTTGCTTCGAATAACTCACCTTCAGTTAATGAAACGATACGGCGAATCTCACTTTGCATCATACGCATGTGACGTACTGCCTGAATGATATCTCCTGTTCCAGGTTCTCCTTTGGTTCTAATCATAGTTGCACCTTCTGCTATTCTGCGAAGAGCTTCTCCTAAGTCTTTAGCACCACAAACAAAGGGAACTGTAAAGTCGTTTTTGTTGATGTGATAGATGTTATCTGCTGGTGAAAGTACTTCACTTTCGTCGATATAATCTATTTCAATTGCTTGAAGTATTTGAGCTTCTGCAAAATGGCCAATACGGCATTTCGCCATAACAGGAATACTAACAACTTCTTGTATGCTCTTAATCATCTTTGGATCGCTCATACGTGCAACACCACCAGCAGCTCTAATGTCTGCAGGAATACGTTCTAGTGCCATAACTGCACATGCACCTGCAGCTTCAGCAATACGTGCTTGTTCAGGAGTTGTTACGTCCATAATAACTCCACCTTTTAGCATTTGAGCTAAATTTCGATTAAGATTTTGTCTGTTTTCTTTCATAATTCAATATTTATTTTTTCTTTCTAAAATTACTTGGGGGAACTCCTACTTTCTTTTTAAAGAACTTCGTGAAATGTGCTTGTGATGAAAAGCCATTTCGATAGGCTATCTCTTGAATAGTAGAAAAAGAATTCTGTAAATCAAGTTCTATCTGTTCTATAAGATAATCTTCTATAATGGTTTTGGGAGTTTTGTTGCTAACGGCCTTTGTTACCTGTGATAAATATCGACTGCTTACATTGAATAAGTCGGAATAGAAGCGTACGTCACGATTGTCTTTGTAATATTTCGACACGGCATCTATAAACTCTTGGTATAAAAGGTTGATACGCTCGGAAACTACTCTCTTTTCCTTTTCTTTCTCAGCAGCAAACAAATAGGCATTATTAATGGCATCTTCAAGAGAATTATTCTTGCTTAAATAAGATGCAACAGCTGAAGAAAAATAGTTATTTTTTCCGTGGAAGAAACTGTCTACCAATACAACTTCTTTGCAACCAAAGGCTTTTAATTGTGCAATTGCTTTCTGTTTATCCTCGTTAGACTCAATGGTTATGCCTAAAATATATTCTGCATCGATATTTCTTATAACGACAATAGTTGACAATGGCAATAAGCGATTCTTTATTTGAGATATGACATCTCGGCTCATAAGCTCATCACCATTACTAGAATAAACAATTGGATTGTATATAACAGATTGTATGTTATATTTGGAAACCATATCGCAAATGACCTTTAAGACATTTACATTTCGAATCATACCAAGCTTTAATATCTTTGCTTGGGTATCGTTTACAAGTGCTTCGATTTGCGCTTCGATGATATTTGATGGCAGATCGAAGAATTCTTGAATACCCAAAGTGTTCTGAACCGTAATACTTGTTATCACGGAAACAGATGGAATTCCTAGTGCTTCAAATACCTTTATGTCGGCTTGTATGCCTGAAGTACCAGTGCCATCAGAACCTGTTATTGTTAAAACTGGTGTTAGTTTGTTGTCTATCATAAGATATCAACTACAAAGTAAGTTATTTTTATCGAGAAAAAAAAATGATGTTCCCTTATAGACAAAGAAAACACCATTTTGTATAAATCATTTTATGAACCTTATAAGATAAACTTATAAACTCTAGCACCATAAGGGTCGATTCCCACTTTGAATGGCTTCTCAGGAGAGAACATTTGGAAAGTGGTTTCACCTGTTAATAAATCAACAGCATTTACTTGTCCTTCTGATAATGAAAGATGTTCAAAAGCGTGTCGAGGAATATTAATAGCACATTGCATTTCTAAGTCTGAGAAGTTAGCAACAACCAATAGCACCTCTTGCTTATATGCACGAATGAAAGCATATAAAGAGTTAGAATTGAAGTTAGATGTCAATGGATTGGCGTACATCAAATCGAAGAAGGAACCCACTGAAACAACTTTCTCTTTGCTCGCAATGCGTAGTATGGCATTATACTTATCCCATATTACTTTTTCTTGAGCTGTTAATGCATTCTTTTTATAATAACCTCTATAAAGTTTATCAATTCCCCAGTAATCAAAGATAGTTGTTCTTCCATCTCTTCCACTGAATCCTTCTGCATCCATTCCTGGTTCACCTAACTCTTGTCCTGCATAAAGCATAAAAGGATTGGATAATAATAAAGAGCTGACAACAACTCCAGGGAATCCTTTTTCTGCATCATTTGCAAAGAAAGGAGACGCAATTCGTTGCTCATCATGATTCTCTAGGAAATAAAGCATCTTATTCTTTATATGATCGGTAGCTTGCCATTGCTTGGTAATTTCTGTAGGCTTTCTTGTTCCTGCGATAACACCTCTTACGCAATCGTACATTCCTACCTTATCATATAGATAGTCGAATCCACTTTGTATATAAGTATCATACAATGAAGGATTATAGACTTCACCAATAAAAAGAATATATGGGAATTCGTTCTTTACTTCTTTTATAGCGTAAGTCCAGAATGCTGATGGAACCATTTCTGCCATATCACATCTAAATCCATCAACTCCTTTTCTAGCCCAGAATAGAAGTATGTCGGTCATCTTCTTCCAAGTAGAAGGAATAGGATCAAAATGTTCTGTATGTTCGCCGCATGGATTGCAATAATCTACACCATAATTAAGTTTAATGGTTTCATACCAATCATCTTTATTGGGTGCATTATCAAAGCGATCATTGCCCGTAGCTTTTGCTGGTTGCTCAAAATAAGTTGTGTCTGTAGCTTCAGAATACAAACTAAAAGTTGGAGCAAAAGAAAGCCCATTACAATAATAAAAGTTATTGTTGGTATCGAAATTCTTGGTGGTGTTATCGTTTTCACCTAAATCTTCGACTCCTTCTGGTTTTGTTATTGATTTGTATTGGCGTGCTACATGGTTGGGGACAAAATCTATAATGGTTTTTAAACCAACCTTACTTGTTCGAGAAAGAAGAGCTTCGAACTCTTGCATTCTGTCTGGAACGTTTTCTGCTAAATCTGGATCTACATCATAGTAATCGACAATCGCATATGGAGAACCTGCCTTACCTTTTACAATTGCTGGATGTTGTGTAGGAATTCCATACTCTTCGTATGAAGTTGTGCTTGCGTGTCTAATTATTCCGGTATACCAAACATGGGTACATCCCATGCTTTTAATGCGTTTCAGGGTTGATGTATTAAAGTCATTCATTTTACCAACGCCATTTTCGGTAATCGAACCATTGACTATATTATTGTGATTGCGATTACCGAAAAGGCGAGTAAAGACTTGATAAATAATTAATTTCTTATTCACCTTTATATCGTCTTCTAATCTTTTAGGATTTATATTATTCTACTCCGTGGGCAGCAACAGTCTTATCAATGCGGCCAATCATTCCTTGTAGTGCTTTTCCAGGTCCACATTCTGTAAAATCATTAGCTCCGTTTGCTATCATATTATTGATAGTTGCGGTCCAACGTACTGCTCCTGTTAATTGAGCAACAAGGTTTTTCTTAATTTCTTCTGCGTCTGTGTGTGCTAATGCATCTACGTTTTGATAAACAGGGATACGAGGTGTATTGAAAGTAACACTCTCAATAGCTGCTTGAAGTTCATCTTTTGCAGGTTGCATTAATGGAGAATGGAATGCACCAGATACTGGTAAAGGAAGTGCTCTCTTTGCTCCTGCTTCTTTCATCTTCTCACATGCAGTATTGATTGCATCGATACTACCAGAAATAACTAATTGACCTGGACAGTTATAGTTTGCTGCAACTACTATGTTTTCAGGTGTAGATATAGATGAACATATTTCTTCTACCTTCTCATCTGCAAGACCAATGATTGCTGCCATGGTACCTTTTGTAGCTTCGCAAGCTTTTTGCATTGCGTTAGCACGTGCTGCAACAAGTCTAAGACCATCTTCAAAAGAAAGTACTCCTGCAACAACTAAAGCAGAGAACTCACCTAAAGAGTGACCTGCAACCATTTCTGCATCTAGCTTATCTTCTAGAGATAATGCTGTTATAACGCTGTCTAAGAATACGGCAGGTTGAGTTACTTTTGTTTGTTTAAGTTCCTCATCTGTACCGTTAAACATTATTTCTGTGATATTGAAGCCAAGAATTTCATTCGCTTTGTCGAATAGTTCTTTCGCAAGGGCACTTGAGTTGTATAACTCTTTACCCATTCCTACGTATTGAGCCCCTTGACCTGGGAAAACAAATGCTTTCATGTTCTATTTATTTATGATAATATTTGGAGGTACAAATATAACATCTTTTTCTTAAATTCATTTAGATAAAAGAATATTTATGTTATATTTACAAGAATAAAATATCCCGAAAAACATGATGTTATCGGGATATTTTATATTACTACAACTGTATAGTTATAATTGTTACAATAAATTATTATTTCTCAGCTGTTTCTTTCTCTTCCTTTGCTGTCTCAGCTACAACCTTAACAGGTACGATTGCTTCAACTTCTTTGTGGAAGTGAACAGTAGCTTCAAAATCACCTACGTGCTTGATATCACTCATTGTGATAATTTTACGGTCAATTTCGAAACCTTTTTTCTTTAATTCTTCTGCTACGATTGCAGCGTTTACAGAACCATAAGTAGCACCTGTTGCAGATACTTTAACTTCGATAGTTAGCTCAACACCTTCTAATTCAGCAGCTCTCTTTTCTGCATTAGCTTTAATAGCTGCAAGTTTGTGAGCTTGTTGTTTTAGGTTTTCTGCTAATACTTTCTTTGCTGATTCTGAAGCAATGATAGCTTTTCCTGTTGGGATAAGGTAGTTACGGCCATAACCTGATTTTACGTTTACGATATCATTTTTATAGCCTAAACCTATAATATCTTCTCTAAGTATAATTTCCATTTCGTTACCTCCTTTTTATTTCATTAAATCTGTTACATAAGGAAGCAAGGCAATTTGGCGAGCACGCTTAACTGCTTGCGCAACACGTCTTTGGAATTTCAAAGATGTACCTGTAATTCTACGAGGTAAGATCTTTCCTTGTTCGTTTAAGAACTTCTTCAAGAATTCAGGATCCTTATAGTCAATATACTTAATACCACTCTTTTTAAAGCGACAGTATTTCTTTTTCTTATTGTCAACTGATGGTGGGGTTAAATAACGAATTTCGCTTTGTTGTTCTGCCATGATTAAGCCTCCTGTTTTTTAGCGTATTTATTCTTTCTCTTGATAGCATACTCTGCTGCATACTTATCAAGTTTAACAGTAATGAAACGGATAATTCTCTCGTCGCGACGATAGCCAATTTCGAGAGTATTAACAATTGTAGGCTCAGCCTTGAACTCTAACAAGCAATAAAAACCTGTAGATTTTTTGTCGATAGCATAAGCCATCTTCTTTAATCCCCATGCCTCTTCGTTCAAAATCTCAGCACCATTATCGGTAAGAAGCTTTTTGAACTTAGCGACCGCTTCCTTCATCTGTTCATCAGATAAAACGGGAGTTAAAATGAAAACGGTTTCGTAATGATTCATACTACTTTAAATTTATTGAAAAATATGTTTATTAATTCGAGGTGCAAAGTTAGTACTTTTTTATGAATATCATCCATGGAGTTTTATAATAAGCGAAGAATTATCTTTAATTAACAAATTAATAGCTTGAAAATTCTTGTCTATCCCAAGTGATAGTTATATTTTTGTGCTCCGTAAGAGATTATTATAGACAAATGAAAGAATATATATATAATGCTTTTGGTTTACACCTTATATATATAGGGGTACTGCTACAAATATTGAGTGCTTTTCAATTTATGAGCGGATATAAGAATATTTGCATTATTGCAGGTTTCTTATTAGTCTGTATTGGTTTTGTAACCTATCTCCTACTCAAAAAGAAACAACATTAAAATATTTATAGATCCAATCCATAATAAGGACTTCTTTATTAGAGAAGAGCTTGGATTGAAAGATAAAGGTTAAATAAAAATGATATCATCTAACTATATTTTAGTCTATAGAAAGATGATATCACTTATTTTAGAATATCTTATTCTTAAAGAATTATAGATCCCATCCTACAGCAGATGCACCTAATACAGCAGCAGAAGAACCTTCTAGACCGCTAATTAAGAATTTTGCTTTGTTCTTATAAATCTTCAAGACATGTTCGTCGAAGCTTCTTTTCAAAGGTTCCATTAGTAAGTCGCCAGCTTTTGTTAATCCACCGAAGAAGATAAACGCTTCAGGTGAAGAGAAAGCTGCAAAGTCTGCACATGCTTCACCTAGCATTTCACCAGTAAAGTCATACACTCTTTTTGCAAGTTTGTCACCTTTGCTAGCAGCAATACTAACATCTAATGAAGTAATATCTTCTGGGTTTAATTCACGTAATAACGAATCTTCGTCAGAATTTTGTAAGAACTCACGAGCAGTTCTTGCTACACCTGTTGCAGAGCAGTAAGTTTCTAAACAACCTGTTCTACCGCAACCGCAAGAGCGTCCGTCTTCTCTACGGAATGGAACGTGACCTAATTCTCCAGCGAAACCATCACATCCGTAAACTACTTGACCATTTATAACGATTCCAGAACCAACACCTGTACCAAGAGTTATTACAATGAAGTTTTTCATACCACGTGCAACTCCGTATGCCATTTCACCAATAGCAGCAGCATTTGCATCATTAGTTAAACCTACAGGAATATTGTTAAGACGTTCAGAGAATAGTTTTGCCAAAGGTACTTTGCCGTCATGTGCCCATGATAAGTTTGGAGCGAACTCTATCGAACCGCTATAGAAGTTGCCATTAGGAGCACCAATACCCATAGCTTTAATTGTTTCGATACCACCAACTTGTTCTATTATAACGTTAAGAGCGTCGATAGCACGATCTACATATTCTTCTACAGTGTTAGAAGCTGTTTTTATTGCAGTCGTAGCTTTGATCTCCCCTCTACTATCTACAATTCCAAATACAGAGTTTGTACCTCCTAAATCAAGGCCTATTACATAGGGCTTTACTAATGGTTCTTCATTCATGTTGTTATATTTTAATATTGTTTATTGTCCGATTATTTAAAGATTAAAGATGTTTCGCAAAGTTATTAAAAATATGCT
Source organism: Hoylesella nanceiensis DSM 19126 = JCM 15639 (assembly GCF_000379965.1). GTDB lineage: Bacteria > Bacteroidota > Bacteroidia > Bacteroidales > Bacteroidaceae > Prevotella > Prevotella nanceiensis. Next base: position 324,023 of record NZ_KB904327.1, read on the forward strand.
AGCTTGCAAACTTTTAAATAGAAAATTTGTGCAATCGGTGTTTTTTTTGCAATTTTGCATCCATGTTTCTGAATATTAATCACATTGATATATTAGATTTAATCCTAAAGGGAATACTAATAGGCATTATTGCATCAGCTCCAATGGGTCCTGTTGGTATTCTTTGCATTCAAAGAACGCTAAATAAAGGTCGTTGGTATGGCTTTGCTACTGGATTTGGAGCAGCCGTAAGCGATATGCTATACGCTTTAATTACAGGACTTGGAATGAGCTTTATTATGGATTTTATTAGTAGTCCTCAAGCTCTTTTTATACTTAAAATAAGCGGAAGCCTCATTCTTATGGCGTTTGGAATATATTCTTTTAAAAGCAATCCAACTAAAAAGATTCATAAGAGCGGTAAGAAAAAAGGAAGTTTGATATATAATATGGCGACAGCTTTTGGGGTAACCATATTTAATCCTTTGATTATTTTCCTTTTTATCGCCTCATTTGCTCAGTTTGCATTTATAAGACCCGACCATCCTTTTGAAATGGGTGTAGGTTATTTCTGCATCTTTTTAGGAGCACTTCTATGGTGGTTTGGACTAACATGGTTGATTGATCAAATCAGAGGAAAGTTCGATACATCTGGAATCTTATTGATCAATAAAATAATTGGTTGCGTTGTTATTATCTTTTCTGCCATTATGTTGGTAGGAACAGCATTCAATTTATACACCATTTCAATATAAATTTTATCTTTATTCATTTAGAATAAATACTTGATTATTATGTTTATATCACAAGAACTAAGAAAGAAAAATATCGCAGAATACCTATTATACATGTGGCAAGTCGAAGATCTTATTCGAGCTTACCAATGTTCTTTGTCTAGAATACAAAACGAATACATCGCTAAATTTGATTATTCAGAAGATAAAAAGGCAGATTTAATCGACTGGTATGGCGATCTTATCCGAATGATTAATCAAGAGGGTAAACGTGAAAAGGGACATCTTTCTATCAATTCAATTCTTGTAGAAGATCTAAAAGACTTACACAATCAGTTACTTCAAAGTTCAAAGTTTCCTTTTTATAATGCCGAATATTATAAAGTTCTACCCTTTATAGTAGAATTAAGAAATAAAGGAGATAAAGATATCAATGAAATAGAAACCTGCTTAAATGCTCTTTATGGTGTGATGATGCTGAAACTGCAAGGCAAACCATTGTCAGTAAATACAGAAAATGCCATTAAAGAGATTACTATTTTTATTGGTATGCTTTCTGATTATTATTTAAAAGATAAAACAGAAGGACTCGTTTTTGAATAAACTTTCTGTTCTTAGAATATAACATCACGATATGAGAATTTTAGTAACAGGTTCTAATGGGCAATTAGGAAGTGAAATTGTTGCACTTCAGGCCCAAGAAACCCTACATCAATGGTTTAATCTAGATATAAATGAGTTAGATATTACAGATAAAAATGCCGTAGAGCAGTTTGTTCTTAGTAATAAAATTGATGGGATCATTAACTGTGCAGCTTATACCAATGTAGATAAAGCCGAAGAAGATGTTGCTCTTTGTTATAAGGTTAATAGAGATGCACCTCAATATTTGGCGCAAGCAATTGAAAAAGTAGGTGGATTTATCATTCATATATCTACTGATTATGTTTTTGATGGAACCAATAATATTCCCTATACCGAGCAAGATAAGCCCAATCCTGTAACCATTTATGGAAAAAGCAAGATCGAAGGAGAACAATATGTTTGTGAGTCTTGCAAACAACATATTATTATTCGTACTGCATGGGTTTATTCTTCGTATGGAAAGAATTTTGTAAAAACAATGATTAAGTTGGGTAAAGAGAAACCAAGCTTAGGTGTTATATTCGACCAAATAGGCTCTCCTACTTATGCAAGAGATTTGGCTAAGGCTATCATTACAATTGTAAATCAAGGTATTATACCTGGATTTTACAACTTTTCAAATGAAGGCGTTATCAGTTGGTACGATTTTACGAAGCACATTCATCAACTTGCTAATATCACTTCGTGCAAGGTTGCGCCAATTCATACTGCCGACTACCCTACTCTTGCTCAACGTCCACATTTCTCTGTGCTTGATAAAACCAAGATAAAGAATACCTATAATATTGAAATTCCTTATTGGAGAGATTCTTTAGAAGAATGTATTCAACTCCTTGAACAGTAAAAGAAAATAGAATAATAAATAAAGTATAGACATGCTTAACGAAATAGAAAGAAGAAGAACGTTTGCAATTATATCACACCCCGACGCAGGTAAGACTACTCTTACTGAGAAGTTCCTTCTCTTCGGAGGTCAGATACAAGTTGCAGGAGCCGTAAAAAGTAATAAAATTAAGAAGACAGCAACTTCAGACTGGATGGAGATTGAGAAACAAAGAGGTATCTCTGTTTCTACATCTGTGATGGAGTTTGATTATAATAACTATAAAATCAACATTCTAGATACTCCTGGTCACCAAGACTTTGCTGAAGATACTTACCGTACTTTGACTGCTGTTGACTCTGCAATTATTGTTGTTGACTCTGCAAAAGGTGTGGAAACACAAACCCGAAAGCTCATGGAGGTTTGTAGAATGAGAAAGACTCCAGTTATCATTTTCGTTAATAAAATGGATAGAGAAGGACGTGATCCTTTTGATATCCTCGACGAATTAGAAAAGGAACTACAAATTAAAACTTGTCCTTTGTCATGGCCTATCAATCAAGGAGCTAAGTTCAAGGGTGTTTATAACATATATGAACAAAAATTAGACCTCTTCACTCCTAACAAACAAAAGGTGACAGAGAAGGTTGAAGTTGATATAACAAGTAAGGATCTAGACGCTCATGTGGGTGATAGTGATGCCTCTAAATTGCGTGAAGACCTAGAACTTGTTCAAGAAGTATATCCAACTTTCGACAATGCGTCATATAAAGCGGCAGAAACAGCACCTGTGTTCTTCGGATCAGCATTAAACAACTTTGGTGTACAAGAATTGCTCGATTGCTTTGTGGAGATTGCTCCTTCTCCTCGTCCAACTAAAGCTGAAGAACGAGAAGTGAAGCCAGAAGAACCCAAGTTCACTGGATTTATCTTTAAAATTACAGCAAATATCGACCCTAATCATCGTAGTTGTATTGCTTTCTGTAAAATTTGTAGTGGTAAATTTGTGCGTAATCAACCCTATTTACATGTACGTTTAGGAAAAACAGTACGTTTTTCTTCACCCACACAGTTCATGGCTCAGCGTAAAAGTACTATTGATGAGGCGTATCCAGGTGATATTATTGGTTTACCAGATAATGGTATCTTTAAGATTGGTGATACTATAACCGATGGAGAACAATTGCATTTCCTTGGTTTACCATCATTTTCTCCTGAGATGTTTAAATACATTGAGAACGATGATCCAATGAAAACAAAGCAGCTTAATAAGGGTATCGATCAGTTAATGGACGAAGGTGTTGCTCAGTTATTTGTCAATCAGTTTAACAATCGCAAGATCATTGGAACCGTAGGACAACTTCAATTCGAGGTAATTCAATATCGTTTGGAAAACGAATACAATGCTAAATGTCGCTGGGAGCCTGTTCATCTTTACAAAGCTTGTTGGATTGAGGCTGATAGCGAGGCTGAATTAGAGAATTTCAAGAAGCGAAAATATCAATATATGGCGAAGGATAAGGAAGGAAGGGATGTGTTCCTTGCCGATTCTAGCTATGTGTTGAGTATGGCACAACAAGACTTTGAGCATATAAAATTCCACTTTACATCTGAGTTCTAATAATCCTTTTACTAAAGGAAAAATAGCATATAAATAAAAGAGAGTATGTATTGTAAAATACACACCCTCTTTTTTGTTTTAGTTACTTTAGGGTCTGTTCTTTAGGATCTTATATATTCTCTTCTAATAGCATTGCTTTTATAAAACAAAGGCATTGTGTTTACATTTCAGTTGCATTACTTTTTGATAGAAAAAGCAATGAGTTTTTCTACCTATTTACTTGCATAAGCCGTTTAACTATAAAATATTTTATAAGTATTATTTTTTTTATTCATTTAAGAACATACTTTAAATTTTAGTTGTATATTTGCAATATACTATCTAAAAAAAACAGCATCTGTATGAAACGAGATTTATTTTCACAGCGTTTGTGGGTGTTTCTAGCATTTCTCACCTACTCCTCTTTATGTCTTAATGCGCAAGAATGGGACGATAAAGTTATTATTTCACAATGTAAGGATAACTATCAAATTATAGAAAATAAAGGAAATCCAATTGTAAAAAACGAGAAAGATATCACCTTTTTATCTAATACGGTATCAACTGTAGCGCCTGAAACGGGTGCTTTGTATGGAGAATTTATTACGTTAGATAACGTTTCATGTAAAGGAGAAAAGATATATAAAAACATAACTCCTGAAAATGTATTCTATGATGATACAAAGGTTTGTATAGCGAAAGGCTATATCACAAAAAAAGGAAAAACTTGCAACACTTCTTATAAGCGTACTTTTAAGGATATAAAATACTTTACTCGTGTGTATTTGCTTGAAGATTTTTTTACGCAAAATAAGATAGTAACGCTCACTATACCTAAAACTTTGAAGGGGTATCGTATTCAAGAGATGAATTTTAAGGGTTTTCCAATTGTAAGTAAGCACGAATCAACTGCCGATGCTGATGTTTATACTTATACAATTACTAATGCAAAGCGTATGAAAGAGGACTCAAGCATGCCTCCTTTTGCTAATATTTATCCCTATTTGCTTATTGTAGGACCATTCCCTACGGTGAATGATCTTTACACCTGGTCGATGGAAATGTCAAATGTTGATTGTGATATTCCTAATATGCCTGCTCTTTTGAAAGAAATCAACGCCAATAGTAAAACCGATGAAGATCGTATAAGTAATACTTTTAAGTGGGTTCAAGAGCATATACGCTATGTGGCTTTTGAGCATGGAATTGCAGGACACCGGCCAGATACACCAAAAGAAGTTGTTAGAAAACGATATGGTGATTGTAAAGGTATGGCTTTGTTGCTTAAAACTCTATTGAAAGCGCAAGGTTTTGATGCTCGTTTAACAGATATAGGAACAAATGAAGTGCCTTATAAAATGAGTGATATTCCAGCTTTAGGAGCTGCTAACCACGCTATATGCACACTTTTTTTAAAGGGAAAGACTTATTTTCTAGATGCTACATGTGACTATATTCCTTATAATTATGTGCCACAACACATTCAAGGTTCTGAAGCAATGATTGAGAATGGAGATACTCCTTTGCTTAAAATGGTACCTAAAGCTAATCCCGACCAATCGTTAGATAGTCTTAGTTATACTTATCATTTTGCCAATAATGCATTACAAGGAAAAGCTACCTATATGCTTTGTGGGGATATGAAAGAATGGTTCATGAGCTCTATGGCTGCTTCTTCTCAAAAAAATCACGAAGAATATTTGGCAAATAACCTTAATACAGATAGTCATAATATGAAGGTGTCTAATGTAAAATGGACAGATAAAGAGCCTCAACACGAGTGGACTCGCTTTGAAGGTGATGTGGTTAATGATGCTGCATGGCAAGAAGATGGAAAAGAAGTGTATGTAGATTTAAATCCACATAATAATTTATTCGACAGACGTATAGACACTGTTAGACGTACACACGACTATTATTTCCCTGTACGCTGTAATATTGTTCGTAGAGCTTCGTTCACTATTCCTGCAGGATATAAGGTTGAGTCTCTACCAGTCTCTGCTACATTCACTACCCCTGAAGGTACTCTTAGCTGCTCGTTTACACGCAAAGATAATATAATAGTGTTCCATCAAAAAATGCAAATCAACAAACGTAGAATACCACTTGCTAATATTCCAAAATGGAATGAAACTATAAGAAGATGGAAAGATGCATGTAATGAACAAGTTGTTTTACATAAGTAAGTAACAGCTCTTACTATTGTCATCTTTTAATACAATTGAATTGATAACTAAATAATAAATATTAGTCCTATGAAGAAGATTTTATTTTCATTATTATGCATCTTTATTGCCCTACCTTCATTGGCGTTTGACAATAATGACTACAAGAAATTTGTAGAAAAAGTTAAGGAAGAAGTATGGGGACAAGATCTTCCACAGTTTAAAAATCGCAATGTCCCAGCAAAGTATAAAAATGAGTCTGCGGTCATTCTTGCTCGTTATGAGGAGGTAATTGTCGACCAAAAACGTAAATTTAGTTTTTGGGCAGGCAACAAAATGGTTAAACAAATCAATGGAACTCAGATTCAACGTTATCTAATTCAAATAAAAGATAAAGCTGCATTAGATAAGTTCTCGACCTTTGATTTTCAGACTTATAATCGTTCTTATAGTTACTTCGGCCGTGATGACCATAGAACTGTTCTTGGTGTTAAGGTGATTAAAGCCGATGGAACAGAAAGAATTATTGATAGTAGTGATTATCAAGATGTTGAAGAAGGTAAGAAAGGTAAGGATAAGCGAGCAAAACTAGCTGTCCCTGATTTGCAAATTGGCGATTTAATTGATTATTTCTTCTACGACCTCGATTATATTAAAGAAGAAAATATGCCTCCTTTTGTATTTGTATTTCGTTCAAAATACCCTACTCTAGATTATCAAATACATTGTGCTATCGATAAAAAACTTTGTACACAGTATCGTGCAATGAATGGAGCTCCAGACTTTACTGCTTCTAATGATGATGACAATGTTATTTTAGATGTACGTGTAAAGGATATTGAAAAGACGCTCCCTCAGTATGCTTATAAAACAACTATGCAAACACCATATACTGCTTTATACGTAACAGGTAAAGTGGCAGTGGGCTATATTCCTAAGAGTACAAAAGAAAAGGGACTTCACGCTAATCCATCTGCAAAGGAGATACAGTTAGATGCATGGAAACGTTGGGAAGATAGAGGTGATAAATGGACCTTTGAAGAAATACTAGGAAAGACTATTACTCAAGCAAAAAATATGAAAAGCGATGAAGAGAAAGCTAATTTCATATACGACTACATGGTAATGAGGTCTTTGATATTTAAAAAGCAGTATATGGATCATAACATTCTATTTGGAACTCTTTTCCCACAAGCATTGAAAAAGGCTAAAGTCCCATTCACAAGAGTTATCTCAACAACATGGAGTGATGAAGCATTAAGTAATATTATTAACTTTGATAATGCAGTATCACTGATAGAACTTAATAATGGTCAGCTCTTTTCTAATCCTAATGTATATTCTGTTAGTGGCAAAGTGTTATTTAGTCAATTGCAAAATAGAGAGGCGCAACGTTCAAAATCACCTAATAACTTTTCAGATGGTCCATTTGAAGAATTTAAAACTCTAGCATCGAAATCATCAGATAATGTCGAGAAGATTGATGTAAATGCGACAATTGATGATGTTATTTTACATATAACTCGTACTGAAACACTTACAGGGAATGAGAAAGAAGGTGCCATTCCTACTTATGCCACAGCTGAAGAAATCTGTAAGGCATGGGGAGAGCCATATGGTGTTCACGGCTATGCAGATATTCTTACCTATAAAAAAAGTAAGGGAGAGGCTGCTGCTAAGGAGCGTGCAGAGGCTGACAAAAAAGAGATAAGTGAGAACTTCCAAGAAGAAATAAAGAATTATCACGATAAAGCACCTGTTAGTATTGAGTCTACTGAAGTTACAAGTGTAGGACAAAACAATACTCCTTTTACCTATAAGGTCGCTTATACTATGGATGGATTAGTTAAAAAGGCGGGAAAGAACCTTACTCTTTCTGTGGGACAGCTTGTAGGACAACAAACACATATCGAAGGGAAAGAACGCCAACGTACTGACGATATCATCTTCTCTTATCCTCGTACCTTTGTTGCGACTATTAATGTTGAACTTCCTTCAGGATATGATGTTACTCCCGAAAGCCTACAAAAGCTCAATACTAATTTTAATAATGAGGATATGCGATTTGTAACCAAAGCAGAAGTAACGGGTAATAAATTAGTTATTCACTTAGAAAAAGAATACAAAAAGCAAATGGTTCCTGCTGCTCGTTGGCAAAATGTTCTTGAAGTATTAGATAGAGCCTATGAGTTTAATAACCAACAAGTGATTCTTAGAAAGAAGTAAGCATGTAAGTCTTGAGAAAAGAAAAGTCTTTTATATTCTCTAAAACTAAAACTATAAAGGGCTTTTGAGAATCAATAAAAAAAATAGTTATATACGAAAAGAGGGAAGCTCCATATTGATATTGGAGCTTCCCTTTATAGTTTAATAATGCTATTACTCCTTTATATTGTATTAAAGTGAATCATAATAGTTTTTAATAATAAACAAGATATAGAAGTTACATCTTTAATGCTATATCAAAAGAACAAATTTTATAGAGTAGATGAGCTGAACAAGAATGATATATATAATAATGTAAGGAGCAATTTGCTTTATTCCATTGCTTAAAGCCTCAATAATGAGGTTGCCCTTTCTAAGTCTTCCAATAATAAGTCCATAAGTAATAGAACTGAAGAGAGCAATAAAAGCAATGAGAGGAACAATACTTTTAGAGAAACTACTTGGGAATAATTGTCCTGTTATACTTAACATTGCAGCATGAGGAATGAAAGAAAGGAGGGCAATTACAGTGAACCATATCATTATTTCGATTAGAACGATACGGAAGCCTAAACGCTCTCGATAACTCAAAGTGTGTGAACGTTTAAATACTTGTAGTATATTACTGGCACGAATAGCCCCCCAGGACAATCCTATAAGAATAATCCAAACCAAAATATTGGAAGCTACATTATTAGTAAAATTGCCCAAAAACCACCTCACTCCTTCTCCACTTAATAATGATCTACCATTGAATTCGGGATAAATTGTTTTTATCATCCACGATAAAATTACGACCATGATTTGTAACAAAAGAAGGCTACAAGTGATAAATGCAATATTTAATTTAAATAAACTCTTAAGTTTACTCATCATCTGCAACTAAGTTATTGATGTCTAAGACTCTTAATTCCAAAGCTCTAACAACCAAACGAGTAGCATTAATACCAACACCTCCATTTCCATTTGGAAAGAGTTTTTGGATCAATTCATTTTGTCTTTTCTCTAAACTCTTTACACCAAAAGGCATGCCACGTAGGTTTGTGATCTGTTCTTTAGTATATCCTAGAGCCAAGTGGCGTAAGAAGCGTTCATCGTATTCGTCTATCTCATAGTTGATAAGTGCTTCGTTATGCTGAATTTCGTGAGATATAGCTTCTTTAAATCTAGATAGTATCTTTTCAAGAATAGGTTGATTAAAAACTAGTTTCTTACCACTCATTACACTAGATACGTCAGCATAAGTTAAGAGTTCTCCTGTTTTTAGAATAATTCCATCACAACCTGCATCTAAAACGTCTACCCAAAGTTTTTCATTTAGAATCTCTCCTGTGAAGATAAGTATCTTTACATCTGGATAGTTTTGCTTTGTTTGTCGACATATTTCAACTCCAATAGTTGTAGAGCCACCTAAACCTAGATCGAGAAGAACAAGGTCTGGAAGTTCTTGTTTTATGAGTTTCCAATATGAATATTCGTTATCGGCAGTGCCAATTATTTTTGCTTCGGGTATTTCTGTTTTGAGAATACCTTCTGTACCCTTTAGTTCTAAGGGTACATCTTCTACAATAATGACTTTAAATTCTTCCATATTACAGTTGTAAATACGATTTCTATATATTGTTTATTATTTCTTTCAATCGCTTGTATGCCTACGGCACGCATGTTTGTTTCCTCTCCTAGTTCTCTGATTATCTGTCTACAAATTAGATAACGTATATCTATTGTTTCAGAAGTAAACATCTGTTTGAGTTCTTTCTCCTTTAAGTTATTGGCAGGAAGCTCAATATAGACCTTTACATATTTATCGCCGTAAGGTTCTTCTTCAATGGCTAGTGTTGTAATTTGATTAATCTTCTTTATTAAGGAGAAGAGATACTTGAGGGTTGAAGTATCCACGTTTATCTTTGAACGCAGTTGACTAACAGCCTGAAGAAGAAACAAACTATAGAGTTCTTTATAGTAGTGTAGCAACTCTTCAACAACTTTTATTTCAATATCCTCTTGCTCTATTAGTTGTTTTATGCGTGAGGGATAATACATTGTCTCATGTTTAAAGGTGGACAAGCTATTATCTAATAAGTTGTTTGATATATAAAGAGCATCTGCTTCATACTTAGTTTTGCTCAATTCGTCTTTCAAGAGTGTTAAATCTTTATTCTGCTGTTCTAATAAAGTACATTCTAATTTCAAAGAATGTTTGATCTCTTTCACGATATCATTGAGTAAATGAAGACGAGTATTACTTTGTTCTTTATTAAAACTGTTGCTCCATAAAGTCTCTATTAATCTAAGTTTCTCCTTTGCATTTTGTGTATCTGATAATAGAATACTATTGATTCGATTTATCTTATCAATGCAAAAACGATAATAAAGCTCGTGTCTATAGTATAAAAAGTAATAAGCAGGGATTAATAATACAAGCAAAAGGATAAGCAGAATAATGGCAATATTCTTATTACTCTCTGATGTTTGCATCACTTTTACATAGTCACCAAGAGTATTGTCGGCACTCTTTATGCGGAAAAGTTGAGTGTAGACACTGTTATTATAATTGTATAAATCCCAGCGATTAAGGGCTAATGCTGCCACAGCCGATTCATTTCTAAAGTCTAGAATGATGTCATAATCGGTATTAACGTGCTTTGCAAACCATATTAATTCAGCGGCTTTATTAGGGTCTCCGCTTTCTTTTAATAGGATATTGCTTTTAGGGTGCTTTACATGATAAGCTTTATTGAGATAAACAATGCAACTATCAGTAAACTCAAGAGTAAGCTCATAGGTCTCATTTAAATTTGAGTAATAGGCACTATCTGCATATTCTCCAGCTTTTTGAATGAATTGTTTTTCTTGTTTATCAATATTAGGTGCACCAAATGATGTTGCAGATAGTATTGAACAGAACAAAACTAAGAATGTTTTCTTCAAGCCTTTAGGGAGTGTAAAGTAGAATCTACTACCCTTTCCAACTTCACTTTCAGCTCCAATTGAGCAATTCTTAAATATAGAACTAACTTTCTTATATTTCTCAATAATACCTTTACAGTTCATTAAGCCAAAGCCATATCCTTTTTCTTGTATAGAAGAAGTGTTCTGTTTTAGTTCTATTTTCTTGAAAGAGAATAAGTTTCTCAATCCTTCTTCATCAATCCCTACTCCATTATCAATTATAGAAACCTCAACATAATCGTCTAAAGATTTTGCTGAAATAGTAACTTCTCCACCCGAAGGAGTGAACTTTCGAGCATTGTCTGCTAAGGTATTTATCATGAAAAGAGTAAGTGTCTTATCAGCTTTAACCACTTCTGAGGTGTCTACAACATTCAAATTAATGTTCTTTAGTTGGTAAGACATACTATTCTTTTTAAGTAGCTCAAAGATAGTTTGCAATGGAAAACTCTCTATTCTCAAACTAATGTCTCCCTTATGCATCTGTATCCAGCTTGTTAGAACAGTATTTGTTTGGTTTATAGAGTTGGCAAGTTCCGAGATATAAGCCAAGCGTTGCTGACGAATATCTGTACTTTCAGAAGTATTTATAATTAATTTGTGGATTTCATTAACCATTCTATCAATCAAAGGATAAGTGTTACTAACCAAAGAGACTTTAGCCCTTTGTTCAATATTCTTTTCCTTATTCATCACTACATATCGCTGCTCTTGGTACAGTTGCTCTTTAACCTCTTCGCAGGTTTCCTGAAAATCTTCAAGTTTTTGTTTGTTTTCAGCCTCCCATTGTTCAAGTGGAGACAACAAAGAGGTGATTTTAAACTTGCGATCACTTCTTCTTTTCATTCTATCAAAGATAAAAAGAAGGAGTATAACCAATAAAATCATTATCACAACAGATGTAACCATGATATTTAGTTGGTGTGAAGATTTACTCAATTGTTCTGCTCTCGACTCTAAGAAGCGGTCTTGTCGAGTGATTTCTTGCATATCTAAATAGATATTTCTATTGTAATCACTTAACTGTTTGTCGTCAATAGCAGAATAAGCAAGCGACATTTGTTCTCTAATAGAGGCAACCAAGTCAGGGGCTTGTTGAATTTTTATGTTATCACTTAGAGCATGTTCAAGACACCATAGCGCATCTTCATATTGTCCTTGTTCCCAAAAAGACTTAGCAAGACTACGATATGCCCCCGCAATTTGATAGACATCGCCATATTTTTTGAACAAATCCACAGATTTAACGGCTATTTCTTTTGCAAGAAGGTCTTCAAATTGATTATCAGGAATAATGGTTCTCAGCATCGAACTATTATTCATTACAAGAGTATTGCCTGTTTCTGGATTAGATAAAGACTCACTAATACTTTGCAAAGCGTTTGCTTCCCAATAGATAAAGTCATTTTTCTTTGCGATAGTATAGCAGTTAATAAGGTAGTCAAGCTCTTCTTGTTTAGCAGAATAATTATCTTTTTTATGAATAATACCTCCTGAACCAATACTATAATAATAGTTAAGTAGCTGAGCAGTGTCACGTTGTATACCTCCATGAGGGTCAATATTTTGTAACGCTTCAATAGAATTTTCATTTAATCCTATGTAATAAAAATAGGTAGAAAGAATGATATAGTATTCCGTTCTCGCAAAAAGCAATCTTTTACGTTGATGCAAATTCAATACATCTTCCTCCTCTTTAATTCTCTCTAAGCGCTCTTCTGCGTGTTGTTTATAATCATAGAACTCCTTATTTTTTGATTGACGTTGGCATAAGCGCATAAACATAATGTCAGAAATAAGTAGTTCTATCTGATTGTCTGTAACCTTTTGAGCCTCGAACAATTGAGTTTTTGCCTCATTATAGTTCATCTTTGCCGTACTAACAAAAGCAATATTATTCAGTGCTTCTGCATGTCCTGCACCATATCCTTCTGATAATTTGAGTGCTTTAGTGGCATAATAGTTGGTGCTATCAAGGTCTTTATAGTGAAAAAGATAAGATTTTTCGTTTAATTCATCAACTAAACTCCTCGACTTTTGCGCTGTGCAAGCCGAAGAAAAAAACAATATCGATAAACCAAAAGAAATGTTTATCAGCAATATTATAAATGATTTAATCTTTAAAGAAAACACTATTGCGATTTATTTTATTCGCTACAAAGTTACAGTATCTTGATGATTATTACATAATTTCTCTATCAAATAAACCATATTTAGACTAAAAAATTAATTATTTCTTTGTATTTTTGTGCACAAAACAAGTATTATAGAGTTTCATGACAGAAAAAATACGCATAAAAGATATAGCACTTCGAGCTGGAGTGTCGGTTGGAACTGTTGATAGAGTTCTACATAAACGTCCTAATGTTTCTCCCAAAGCTTTGGAAAAGGTAGAAAAAGTTCTTAAGGAAATGAACTATCAACCCAATGTTTATGCGAGTGCACTCGCCTATAATAAATCATATACCTTCTATTTGCTTATTCCTGATCATGGTTCTGAGACCTATTGGGAGGAAATTGAGAAAGGTGCTTATAGCGCAATGGAGGCAAGACGTGACTTTCATATTAATGTAAAGATACTCTATTTCAAACGTTTTAATGAGGCTTCGTATTTAGAACAGGCTCAAAAATGTTTAGAGGCACAACCCGATGGAGTTATTATTGTACCTTCAGAACTAGACTTAACAAAGAAGGTAACAGAGTCGTTTATAGCTCAACATATTCCTTTTGTACTATTAGACTCTTATATGCCCGACTTAAAGCCACTGTCTTTCTTTGGACAAGACTCGCTTGCAAGTGGCTATTTCTCTGCTAAAATGCTTATGCTTTTGGCTTCTGAAGAGAAAACGATAATGCTTATGAAACAAACTAAGAATGGAAGAGTAACCAGTAAGCAGCAAGCACACCGAGAAGTTGGATTCAGACATTATATGGATGAGCACTTTCCTAAGGTGAATATAGTAGAATTGAACCTCCCAACAGAAGAGGATAAGGGAGAATATTATAAACTTTTAGAAGATTTCTTTAATAAAAATCAGGATGTACATCATTGCATAACCTTTAACTCTAAGGCACATATTGTGGGTGAGTTTTTGCTTCATACCAACAGAAGAGATGTACAAATTATGGGTTATGACATGGTTGAAAAGAACATAGATTGCTTAAAACAAGGTAGTATATCTTTCTTAATTGCTCAACATGCTTATCTTCAAGGGTATAGTTGTGTTGATACTTTGTTCAAAGCAATAGTACTTAAGGCTGAAGTTGAGCCTGTAAATTACATGCCAATTGAATTAATTTCAAAAGAAAATGTAAACTTCTACAGACGACTTCAATTGTAAAATTACTTTCAATATAATTGTCTTTATACTTCTTATAAGTAGCTATATATGAGTGAAATAAAACATATTAAAGGGTTAAAAGCTTTAACTCCACTTTTTCTTTTTATTGCTTTATATCTTTCTTGTGCTATTGTTGCAAAGGATTTTTATAAACTTCCAGTAACAGTAAGTTTCTTAATTGCAAGTATATGTGCGATTATGATGACCACAGGAGAAAGCATAGAGAAAAGAATTTCAATCTTTACAGAGGGTGCAGGACAAAATAGTTTATTGCAGATGGTGTGGATTTTTATTCTTGCAGGAGCTTTTGCTGCATCTGCTAAAGCAATGGGAAGTGTTGATGCAACAGTTTATTTTATTCTAAGTATATTACCCGCAAAGTTTATTCTTGCAGGACTTTTCTTATCTGCCTGTATCATTAGTCTTGCTATTGGTACAAGTGTGGGAACCATTATTGCATTAGTTCCAATAGCATCGGGCTTATCTCATGTCTTAGGAGTAGATGAACCTCTTATGTTAGGTATTGTTATTGGGGGAGCTTTCTTTGGAGATAACCTTTCATTTATATCTGATACAACGATAGCTGCAACGTCAAGTCAAGGCTGTAGTATGAAAGATAAATTCAAGGTAAATAGCTTAATCGTTGTCCCTGCAGCAGTCTGCATACTTATTATATATACAATCCTAGGACACGGACTAGAAAAACCAGCTGATTTGCCTGACTTTAATTATGTTCATCTTATTCCTTATATCGTTGTAATTCTTATGGCTTTGAGAGGAATAAATGTGATGATTGTTTTAATTGTGGGTATTGTCTTTAGTGGAGTACTTGGATTTTTTGCTCAAAGTTATGACCTATATGGTTGGTTTGCCACTTTAGGTGGTGGTATGACAAGTATGGGTGAGCTCATAATCGTAACAATGTTGGCAGGTGGATTGCTTGCTGTTATTAAATATAATGGTGGCATTCATTATATCATTGCTATTTTGACCAAATTTATTAAGGGTAAGAGAGGAGCTGAATTGTCTATTGGTCTTCTTGTTTCATTTGTTAATGTATGTACAGCCAACAACACCGTAGCAATTATAACAGTAGGAAATATCGCTAAACAAATAAGTAAAAAGTTTGAGATAGACTCACGAAAATCAGCAAGTATTCTCGACACTTTCTCTTGTGCAACGCAAGGATTGCTTCCCTATGGGGCGCAAATTCTTATGGCTGCAGGCTTAACCAATGTTTCACCTATTGAAATAGTTGGTTATACCTACTACCCTATTAGTATTGCATTGATGGCTTTATTATCGATATTAGTGCGTTATCCTAAAAAATATTCTTAAGGAAATATGGATATAATACGTCGAAACTTTCTTACATTATTAAAGTCTGGGGCTTTAAATGAATATGGAAACATTGAACCAATGTCTAGTTTTAAATGGGAACAACTATTTAAAATGGCAGTGGTACATAATGTTTCATCTTTTGTTTATAAAGGATTGAAACATCATCAATACGATAAAGAGTTCAATGTTCCTAACCCAATCCTCCGTAAGTTAGAAGAAGTTTCTAATCAAGATAATGCTTTTGAAGAATCTACAGAGATCAAACTATCCAACAAGTTGTTGAATATAAGACTTAAGAAGATAAGGAATGAAGAACTTTCAAATAACAGTTCATCCCTTACAACATTAGATCTACTTGAGCTGTTAATCGATAATGTGAGCAATCTGTTTAGAAAAGGATTGTCTATAAAATTGGTATTAGAACTTGGAACCTACTTAAGAAACAATGGAGATGATGTTGATTTTAATAAATTAAATCGTTGGCTGTCTAGTCTACATATTGTAAATATAACAGCACTTATTGGAAGTATTTTGATAACAGTATTCAAGTTTGATAAAAGTGAAGTACCCTTTGTAGATAAAGTTAGTAACTCTTCATATGCGCTATTTATGCATGCGCTAGGAAACGTCAAAAAGAATAGTAATAAAGAGGAATGGACTATTAGAGAAGGAGACAACGGTTTTGTTTACAATAACCCCGAAGTACTAAGAAAAAACATAAAAAGGAGTTTCAAATATTTCCCTTATGCACCAATAGAAGCAAGTAGTAATTTTATCACCAGTTTTATTCATAGCATATCAGATGTGCAAGAATAAGGAGAAATCAAAATATAATATATGTAAAAAAACACGATGAAAAATATATCAAATTATAGTTTTTCGTAACTTTGTAGACATGAAACGTATATTTATATTCATTCTTTCTTGCATCTTTTCAATTGCAGGTTTTGCCCAAGACGAATTTTATAATTGCGAAGATACTTGTAGTCATGTGCATGGTATTGACCTTAGTCACTACCAAGGAAATGTCTTTTGGGAAACAATTGGAGAAAACACAAAGATGGCTTACGTGTATCTTAAAGCCACAGAAGGTGGAGATAACATCGATAAAACATACGCCTACAACATTGAATTAGCTCATAAATATGGACTAAAGGTAGGTTCTTATCATTTTTTTAGACCCAAAACGAACTTAACTAAGCAGTTAGAAAACTTCAGAACTCAATGTAGACCTGAAGACCAAGATCTTCTTCCGATGATTGATATCGAAACAAAAAGCGGATTACCAACAGAAGAATTCTGTGATTCTCTTTTGAAATTCTTAACAATGGTCGAGAAAGAATACAAGCAAAAGCCTCTACTTTATACCTTTACTAACTTCTATGATAATTATCTTTCAGGCAAGATTGATGGTTATAAACTGATGATTGCACAATATACTCAACGAGAACCAGTCTTAAAAGATGGTAGAGATATAACCATGTGGCAATATACTGGTAAAGGAAGAATTAACGGAATTAATGGCTATGTTGATAAAAGTAGATTCTTTGGGACGCATGGTATGCGGGAAATACGATTCATTCACTTTAAACAATAACATAAAATCAAAAAACTATGGCTATAATAAAATGTCCTGAATGTAATGCATCTGTAAGCGACAGAGCCCCAGTTTGCCCTACTTGTGGTGCAGAAATAAGGGGTAAAGTAACAGTCTGTCCTACATGTGATACGGCTTATTTTACAGAAAAAGGAGAATGTCCTAAGTGTGCTTTAGAAAAGAATACAGCAGCGGTTGCATCTGTTAAAGAAACAACTCCTATAGAAGCTCCAATACAAACAGTTGAGGCTGTTCCTCCAACAGAGCCTAAAACACCTACTCCACCACAAAATAAGAAGCCTAAAAAAGTTATTATTTTGTCTTCATTTATCATTGCATTAATTCTTTGTGCTACCCTTTTCTATGTTTATAGTAATGCACAAAAGAAAAATGAGAAAGAGGCTTACGAACTAGCAATGAAGAGTAAGGAAATTGGAATACTTGAAGACTATCTTAATACTTATGCAAAAAATGCTCCACAAGAGCATATCGATTCAATCAATGCGCATCTAACAATATTACGTTCTACTGACAATGATTGGACAAATGCGCTTATTAGTAATACTAAAGAAGCTTTCGAAGACTATTTATCTAAATCTGAAAATCCTAAACATAAGAAGGAAGCACTGCAAAAAATCGATTCTTTAGACTTCGTTGCTGTATCACAAAAGAACACAATTGAAGCTTATAACACTTATATAAACGACCACTATGATGGCAACTACATCAATGAGGCTAACGAAAAGATAAGAGTTCTAAAGGCTAAAGAGGTGCAACAAGATGAATATCAGATGGTAGCCGGAACCATAAAGACTTTCTTTAGAGGTATAAGTGAACGCAATGAAAATAAGGTACAAGAAACAATTAGTCCCAATATATCATCGTTCCTTAATAAAACCGATATCAAACATTCTGATATCGCAGTATTTATTAGCAAGCTATATAAAGATAATGTAGAGGCAATAGACTGGAATATCGATAAGAATCTAAAGATTAAGAAGAAAGAAATAGGACTTGAAGAATACGAATATACAACGGAATTCTATGTATCCCAAGATGTTAAATTAAAAGACGGTCAGTCTGAAACCAATAAATATAAGGTACAAACACGAATAGATCCTACTGGAAAAATCGTAGAATTTAATATGATTAAGATCCTAGAATAACAATTTTAGTTAAAAAAAAATAAACTATTCATTTGCAAATGCAGTTATATCCATATTGTAATAGCAATAATGTAACTTTGCAACGATTTTTATTTAATCAATATAAAGTCTAACTTTATTAATTCATTTTTAATTAACATTATGTCAAACTTAAAGAACGTACAACCATTAGAAGACTTCAATTGGGAAGAATTCGAAAATGGTTCTGGCAACAACGCCAGCAAGGAAGCCCTTGTAAAGGCTTATGATGAAACCCTTAATAAAATTGCAGAACACCAAGTTGTTGAGGGAACTGTTACTCATGTAGACAAGAAAGAAGTTATTGTTAACATCGGTTACAAGAGTGATGGTATCATTCCTGCATCTGAATTCAGATACAACCCAGACCTAAAAGCAGGTGATAAAGTGGAAGTATATGTAGAGATGCAAGAAGATAAGAAAGGACAACTTGAACTTTCTCACAAGAAAGCACGCCTAAATAAGAGCTGGGATCGTGTTAATGAAGCTCTTGAAAAAGAAGAAATTGTACAAGGTTACATCAAGTGTCGTACAAAGGGTGGTATGATTGTTGACGTATTCGGTATCGAAGCATTCTTACCAGGAAGCCAAATCGACGTTCATCCAATTCGTGACTACGACGTATTCGTAGGAAAAACTATGGAATTCAAGATCGTTAAGATCAACCAAGAGTTCCGTAACGTTGTTGTTTCTCACAAGGCTCTTATCGAAGCTGAGCTAGAAGCACAAAAGAAAGAAATTATTAGCAAACTTGAAAAAGGCCAAATCCTTGAAGGTACAGTTAAAAACATCACTTCTTATGGTGTATTTATCGACCTTGGTGGTGTTGATGGTCTTATTCATATAACAGACCTTTCATGGGGTCGTGTAAGCGATCCACACGAAGTGGTTGCTTTAGACCAAAAGATCAACGTTGTAATTCTTGATTTCGATGATGAAAAGAAACGTATCGCTCTAGGTCTTAAACAATTAACTCCACACCCATGGGATGCTCTTAACACTGAACTTAAGGTGGGTGACCACGTTAAGGGTAAAGTAGTTGTTATCGCAGACTACGGTGCATTCGTTGAAATTGCTCCAGGTGTAGAAGGTCTTATCCACGTTTCAGAAATGTCTTGGAGCCAACACTTACGTTCAGCTCAAGAATTCTTACACGTAGGTGACGAAGTTGAAGCTGTTGTTCTTACACTTGATCGTGAAGAACGTAAGATGTCTTTAGGTATTAAACAACTTAAAGAAGATCCATGGGAAACTATCGAAGTGAAATATCCAATCGGTAGCAAACACACAGCTAAGGTTCGTAACTTTACTAACTTCGGTATCTTTGTTGAGCTAGAAGAAGGTGTTGACGGATTGATCCACATCTCAGACCTTTCTTGGACTAAGAAAGTTAAGCACCCATCTGAATTCACTCAAGTAGGAGCTGAAATCGATGTTGTTGTTCTTGAGATAGATAAAGAAAACCGCAGACTAAGCCTTGGTCACAAGCAACTTGAAGATAATCCTTGGGATGCTTATGAAACTCTTTACACTCCAGGTTCATTGCACAAGGGTAAGATCACTGAGATGATGGACAAGGGTGCTGTTATCACATTGAACGAAGGTGGAGAAGGTTTCGCAACTCCAAAACACCTAGTTAAAGAAGACGGCACACAAGCTCAAGTAGGTGAAGAACTAGACTTCAAGGTTATCGAATTTGTAAAGGAAACTAAGAGAATTATTCTTTCTCATAGCCGTACTTTCGAAGAAGGTAAAGAAGAGGCTAAACCTCGCAAGCAACACACAAGCAACGCTAAGAAGAACGATTCTGCTCAAGTAAACAACGTGGCAGCAAGTACTTCTCTTGGTGATATCGATGCTCTTGCAGCATTGAAAGCTAAAATGGAAAAAGGTGAATAATTAGTATACTGAATTCCTATATGAATGAAAGAGAGTATGTATCGCAAGAGGCATATTCTCTTTCTCATTTTTAATACTATTCTTTTAAGTGTATACCAATTGAACAGTTCTTCAATTATATATACTAATTCTTTATTATTAAATGGTTTTCGACACATAGAATAACTGCTTTTTTTGAGAAGTTGTTCTCTTTTCTTTGTGAAATAATACTGCTTTTGTAGTATAATCTCATTGCTTTTATCTTTTAATCTCATTGTTATTTAAAACCTTTTTCATTGTGTTTTAATGAAAATAGTGATTTATCTCCCCTATTTATTATATTGGTTAATATAAACAATCCATGCTCTCTTTTCTGTATTTGTGCGTACCTTGATGAACTAAAATAACATTGTTTGTAGAATTAATGTAGCAAATAGCACCTCTTCTTGCTGTTTTTATTGAACTTAAAAGGGCATGAAGACGAAAATAATATGTATATTTGCATAAGGCTTTCTTTATTTTAAGGAGCTATTCTTTTTTCCTTATTCATTTGCTTTAGAAGAGCAAGAGAAGAGGATAATAGGAAATCTAGAGATTTAATTTATATAAAGATATTTCTATGGCACGATATATATTATTTTTAATTTGCTGTCTTTTTGCATTCACTAGCACTCAAGCACAGAAGAAAAAGGTAGTAAAGAAGAAAGAAACAAAAGCAAAGGTAGTTGCTACTGATAAAAAAGTGGATAATAGTTTGTTTGCAACAATGCTCCCTAACACTGATAAATTATTGGTGATAGATAGTATGGTGGTAGATAAAGAGTCGTTTTTAAAGCATTTAGATTTGCAAAATGAAAACGGATATGTTGGTATAGAAAATAATAATGCTTGGTTTATAAATGCCTTAAAGAATAAGAAAATATATGCTTCTGGTGATTCTTTATCAGGAAGAAAACTTATTCTAGCCTATTATGTCAATTCTAAATGGGAAGATAGACGTCCTATATCTGAATTAAATACCCTATTTTCAGACATTAATTTTCCCTTTTTAATGCCCGATGCCACTACCCTTTTCTTTTCTGCAAAGGGACATAATAGTATTGGAGGATTTGATATCTACACCACAAGATTAGATGTTGACAATGGAGGTTTTTATATTCCAGACAATTATGGATTGCCATATAACTCTACAGCAAACGATTATTTCTTGGCAATTGATGAAATAAACAATCTAGGTTGGCTTGTTTCTGATCGCTATCAACCAGAAGATAAAGTATGTATTTATATTTTTGTTCCTAATAAAAATCGTGTGAAGCTAGCTCAAGAAGGCTTCGACAATAATACGATTAAGAAATTAGCTCAATTAAATAGCATTCAAGATACTTGGAACTTTGGCAATAAGCAAGAGGCGATGCGCAACTTAGAACGCCTTAGAACTCAAAGAAATGTGGAAAATAAAGGGAGAGAATCTGTTCTTTTTATTGTAAATGACAAAATAAAATACACATCATTAAGTCAGTTTAAATCGAATAAAAGTAAGCAATTATTTGCAAAATTAGAAGATAATAAGCAATTGGTTGCAAAACAAAAGACTGAACTAGAAAATTTAAGAATACAATATAAGCAAGCAAATAAAGCAAAGCAATCATCTTTAAAACAAGATATTCTCTTTATTGAAAAGCAGCTTATGAAATATCAGCTTGAGCAAAAAGGGCTTGAACGAAACATTAGAGAGTTAGAACTTAATTAATAAACATATAAAGATATAAGACCATGAGTAAATATTTTGCACCTTCAGAACTCATTATAAATCAAGATGGAAGTGTTTTCCACTTACATCTTCACCCCGAACATCTTGCAGATAAAGTTATACTTGTTGGCGATCCAGGCAGAGTATCGCAAGTTTCAAGTCACTTTGAAAGCATAGAATGTGAAGTAAGTAACCGTGAATTTAAAAGCGTTACAGGAGTTTATAAAGGCAAACGAATTACAGTTGTAAGTACAGGTATTGGTTGTGACAACATCGATATTGTTGTTAATGAGCTAGATGCTCTTGCAAATATTGATTTTGAAACACGAAAAGAGAAAGCAAATCTTAGACAACTAACATTTGTTCGTATTGGAACTTGTGGAGGTTTGCAAGAATATGTGCCCACAGGAACATACATTGCAAGTGAAAAAAGTATTGGATTCGATGGATTATTGAACTTTTATGCTGGCAGAAATGAGGCGTGCGACCTTGAGTTTGAAGCAGCATTTAAGAAGCACATGAATTGGAATGAATTATTGGGCGCTCCTTATGTTATAGATGCAGACAAAGAGTTGATAGATCGAGTTGCTGCTGATGACATGGTAAAAGGAGTTACAATTGCATGCGGTGGTTTCTTTGGTCCACAAGGAAGAGAATTGAGAATTCCTCTAGCCGATCCTAATCAGAATCAGAAAATAGAAGACTTTGAATATAATGGCTACAGAATTACCAACTTTGAAATGGAAAGTAGCGCTCTAGCAGGATTGGCTAAGTTAATGAATCACAAGGCTATGACCTGCTGTATGGTAATCGCCAATAGACGAGCTAAAGAAGTAAATGCAAGCTATAAGAATTCTATTGAAGGATTGATTGAAAGAGTCTTAGACAGAATTTAAATACATCTAAACTAAAAAACAAAGAAGATATAGGAATGGAATCATTTTTTTGATAAGTGGTTTATTTCTTATTTGAATAAAAAGAGCAGAAAGAATCGTTCTAATTTTAAGATATATAAAATGAACAATAACGACACTATATGTGCACTTGCCACCGCTCAAGGTGGAGCTATTGGGGTAATTCGTATCTCTGGAGAAGATGCTATTAATAATGTTGCAAAATGTTTTGAAGCTGCTTCGGGTAAAAAACTTGAGGAAGTAGCTGCTCAGCGCATTATCTTTGGTAACATTAAAGACGAAGAGGGAAACATTATAGATGAAGTTCTGGTTTCTATTTTTCGTGCTCCTCATAGCTATACAGGCGAAAATACCGTTGAAATATCGTGTCATGGATCAACATATATCTTAAATACAATCCTCCAAATTCTTATTAAAAGCGGTTGCAGACAGGCTCTTCCTGGTGAATTTACACAACGTTCGTTCTTGAATGGCAAGATGGACTTGAGTCAGGCAGAAGCTGTAGCCGACCTTATTGCATCAACTAATAAAGCTACCCATCAACTAGCTTTAGGGCAATTGCGTGGCCATTTCTCTTCAGAATTGGCAGAGTTGAGAAATAAATTATTGAAAATAACTTCATTAATAGAACTTGAACTCGACTTTAGTGATCAAGATGTAACCTTTGCAGACAGAGAAGAGTTGGCAGAATTAGCTCAGCAAATCAATAAGAAAATTAAGACTTTAGCTAAGTCTTTTGAAACAGGACAAGCCATTAAGAATGGTATTTCTGTTGCAATTATTGGTAAAACGAATGTTGGTAAAAGTACATTATTAAATTGTTTGCTCAAAGAAGAACGAGCAATTGTTAGTGATATACATGGAACGACACGAGATGTAATCGAAGATACCATCGAGATAAACAATATTACGTTTAGATTTATCGATACTGCAGGTATCAGAAATACAGATGATACGGTTGAAAATTTAGGTATTGAACGAACCTACAAGAAATTGTTGGAAGCTATAATCATATTGTGGGTTGTTGATGAAATTCCTACAAAAGAGGAACTTGCAGAGATGAAAAAGCAAACGATAGATAAAAAACTTATCATTGTTTGCAATAAGTCTGATGAGAAACATCTAGCCTTCCCTAGTGAAGAAGTTGACAACTCAGTTTCAATAGTATCGATATCAGCTAAATTTAAAGAGAATATTGATTGTCTTGAAGAAACTATTTATGCCGCAGCAGACATTCCTGATATCCATGAAAATGACGTTATTGTAACCAATGCACGTCACTATGAAGCACTGATAAGAGCTCAAGAAAGTATAGAACGAGTGATTGAAGGCATTGACAACGACTTGAGTGGCGATCTTTTAAGCGAAGATCTTCGCCAATGTCTCATCTTCCTTGCCGAAATTACAGGTGGTGTTATTACTTCAAACGAAGTTCTTGGTAACATATTTAAGCATTTTTGCATCGGGAAATAAACTGTTACATAGATAAAATTCCATTATCATTCAAGTGGTAAAGGTAGTAAAGTGTCTTGAAGCATGGAATAAAAGAATATAATAACATATTAAAGTATGAAAAAGATATTGATGATGAGTATACTAAGTACTATATTTGGATTGTTTAGTTGTAATGCGCAATCCAACAAATTCGAGAGTGTAGATGTTGCTACGTTTGCAAAAGTAATTGCAGATACAACAGTTGTGCTTCTAGATGTTCGTACACCAGAGGAGTATGAAGAAGCACATATTGGAAATGCAATCAACATAGATGTGTTACAAGATAACTTTGAAAGTAATGCTATATCTGTCTTACCAAAGGATAAGAAAATAGCTCTTTATTGTCGAAGTGGTAAGAGAAGCAAGAAGGCAGCTAACATTTTAGCAGCTAAAGGGTATAAAATCATAGAACTAAATACTGGTTATTTAGGCTGGATTGAGGCAAAGAAATAACTGATATAGGGCTTTAATGCAATTGTATTTAGAGCTTATCGATATTTTCTGGTTTACTTATGTGTGAGTAAACCAGAAATTGTTTTATGTTGCATCGAAAGTCTGTACAAAGTATATTATACTCTTGTAACCCCCTTTAATCAATATTTAAGGATTAACAGCCTTAAAGTATTTGTCTAAAGTGAGCAGAGCAATAGCATCTTCTCGGCCTTTATTTTTGAATATTTCCACATATTCGTGTGCATGTTTCACTATTGCTTCAGCTTCATCTGTATGCTCAATATAGTAATTAATACGCTCTTCAAGGTCAGATAGGTCATCTTTCACCTCTATATAATGATAGTTTGGAATGAGCGTTCCCTCCATAAACCAAGTCTCGCAAGTGGGCTTTGGCATCACAGCAATAGAGTTTGAAGACATAACCCACTTTAAATTACTAGCTACATCGTTACCCTCTAACGCCATAATGAACTTGCAATGTAGATGTGCTTGAATACTTATTTTTTCTCCCCACCATTCAGGATAGGCTTTATCTCTTACCTTGATATCAAATAAAGGGTGATTAAAGAAAGTCTTAACAAAGTGTAAACGCTGGTCGTTTCGACGAGAAATACCTCCTCTAAATATCACTTTGTTCTCTTTTTCACTAAACGGAATATGATCATTCACAAAGATAAAATGACGAACATAATCCATATTAAAGAGTGTGATGTTGGCGTTTTTAGCATGTAGTAGTCTACTTTTAGCCACACAAGGTAAAGGTTCATCTCTATAAATATCACCAGGTAGCAATATCCAATGAAGTGTTTTAGAAAACCAACGGGCATACTTCATCGCATCATAATAGAACACTTTTTGTCCTGTCATAGGTTGTTTGCCCACTTCTACAGACTCTTTTAGCCATTGCTCTTTATCATATTGCGCTGGACTTTCTAAACGACAATAGTAGTTTGCCCGAGACATAAGATACTCATAATCGTCTCTTTTTCTAATTTTCTCTAGCTTCTTTGCTAAGAATGGGCGAAGCAAACATTTTGGGAAAAGCTCCCTATAAACACTCAATACATAGTATTTGAGCTTAGAATTCTTTCCACTATTTATCTTATAAAGCAGTTTTTTCAGCATTGTCTCAATTATTTGTGAGGTAGAACAGTTCTTTTATAGAGTGTGTTACTCTAATATTGTTTCTTTATTATGTACAAATATACAATAAAAAGGTGAATATTTAAATAAGATTTTCTAATTCAGTTATTGAATAAGTCTTATTCTCTTGAATTTCCTTTAAGCATTTATTCTTTTCTTCGACATTAGGAACAAAATACTTACACGACCTCGCTCGTGCTGTATCATGGTCTTGAGACCGATCAATGCCAAGATTATTCATATAGACGACACAATTTCTCTCCTCTAAAATAGCTGGTGACATATTTTTTACATAACAAGCAATTGTATATATCAAACTTTTAGAATTCTAACCATTTTAGATGCACCTGCATTGTATTATGTTCTTTTAAAGTTCAATATAAAATTATCTTTTAGGTCAAATAATTGATCTATTATTTTGATAGTATATGAATATATGCAAAGTAATTTATTGCAATATCTACTAACAAAGATAGATGATTTTGATTAAAATAGAATTATTTTATACCAGAAAAACTACATAAAAGATTAAGTTAGAGTATGAATGAAAGCAAAGAACAAGAAAATAGAATAGCAAAAGCAATGATATTGAGGTATAATAGCAATCCTTTTAGCAGATAAAAGCAGTGAAAAAGAAATAGAATAGCATTGAAAATAAACTATTCCCTAATAAATAAGGATATATAAAAAAGCAGTCTAATATCTCGCATAAACGAAATATAGACTGCCAATATCTATTTAAATATAAAAAGGCTATTAGTCTTTTATTGGATTCCAACCTTGCGCTTTCAATTCAAACTCATTATTATCTCGTGTAACAAGTTGCATACCTAACTCAGGTTTTGTGATATGTCCAATAATTTTTACATTCTGCATATTGTTTATTTTCTCATGGTCTCCAATGGGAACAGTAAACAAGAGTTCATAATCTTCACCACCATTTAGAGCACAAGTTGTAACATTCATATTCAACTCCTCTGCCATTATAGCTGTTTGATAGTCGATAGGAATATTTTTT
Organism: Hoylesella nanceiensis DSM 19126 = JCM 15639; assembly: GCF_000379965.1. Classification (GTDB taxonomy): domain Bacteria; phylum Bacteroidota; class Bacteroidia; order Bacteroidales; family Bacteroidaceae; genus Prevotella; species Prevotella nanceiensis. The sequence continues at coordinate 351,239 of NZ_KB904327.1, forward strand.
TCATATACTCTACAGCCGCAATTACTCTGCTTACAGATATGAATTAGTTCGCTGCTCAAGCCATCAGAAATATCAATCATTGCAGTAGGACGGATATTTTCTTCTTTTAATTGCTTAATAATATCTCCCCTAGCCTCAGTTTGTAACTGTCGTTGCAATAGATATTCTTTACCAGCAAAATCGGGTTGAAAGTTACGAAGCTCGTCAAGCATACGTTGATTGTTGTTCTTTCTTGCTTCGTCTACTTGTTGATAGTAAACCACTTTTTCTCTTTCTAGCAACTGAAGTCCCATATATGCAGCACCAAGATCGCCAGAAACGCAAATCAAGTCGGTATCTTTTGCTCCGTTTCTATATACTATGTCTTCTTTTTTAGCTTCACCAATGCAAGTGATACTGATAGCTAAACCTGTATAAGAAGAAGTAGTATCACCACCAACGATATCTACATTCCACTTTTCACATGCTGCTCTTACACCGCTATAAAACATCTCTAAGTCTTCAACTGTAAAACGCTTACTAAGTGCTATGCTTACTGTTATCTGCTTTGGAGTACCATTCATTGCGAAGATATCACTGATATTAACCATTGCCGACTTGTATCCAAGGTGCTGAAGATCTATATAAGTAAGGTCAAAATGAACGCCTTCCATCAACATGTCAGTAGAAACAAGTACCTCCCTAGATGGATAATGCAACACCGCACAATCGTCTCCAATACCATAAAGAGTTGATTCGTTTTGCGGTTTTATATCTTTTGTTAGGTGATTGATTAATCCAAACTCACCAAGTTTTGAAATATCTGTCATTAATTCAATTACTTAATTATTTTATAATGAACTGTTATACAAAGAGAAATTATTGCCTTTTATTATGAATAGGGAAAAGAACCAACCTCTAAATAGATTATAATACTTAATCACTTGGGGCTGGTTCTTGTTTTTATATCTTATAGTTCGACTTTCTTTTGTATAATAGAATATCAACAGATTATGAGCGACGAATCATCTCACGCATAATCTCTGTCATCAAAGGTTGAGCCTTGTTTGCAGCAATTTGCACTTCTTCATGACTCACTTCAACAGCAGTTCCTTCCAATCCAAGGTCAGTAATAATACTCATACCAAACACTTTAATACCGCTGTGGCATGCAACAATCACCTCAGGAACGGTACTCATACCCACAGCATCAGCACCTAAGCGATAGAAGGCACGATATTCTGCAGGAGTTTCAAATGTTGGTCCGCTTACACCCATGTAGACACCATGAACCAAACGAATGTCCTTTTCCTTAGCAATGCTATTTGCTAATTCGATAAGTCCTTTGTTATAAGCTTCATGCATATCTGGGAAACGAGGACCAGTTGGGAAGTTCTTTCCTCTTAAAGGATGTTCGGGGAAGAAGTTTATATGGTCTGTTATCACCATAAGGTCACCAATTTGGAACTCAGGATTCATACCTCCAGCTGCATTTGACACAAAAAGAGTCTCGATACCAAGTTCATGCATTACTCTTTGAGGGAAGGTAACTTCTTTCATTGAGTATCCTTCATAATAATGAAATCTACCCTCCATGGCCATAATATCTTTGCCACCTAGTTTACCAAAGATAAGTCTTCCAGCGTGTCCTTCTACAGTTGAGACAGGGAAGTTAGGTATATCGTTATATGAAAAACTATAAGCATCAGTTATTTCTGAAGCTAATTGTCCTAGTCCTGTTCCCAATATTATTGCTGTCTTTGGACTTGTTGTCATCCTTTCTTTTAGCCAAGATGCTGTTTCTTGAATTTTTTCGTACATAACTTGTTATTTTGTTGTTAAATAATTCTTGTTGATCGAGCATAAAAGATACCGTAATTGGCAATACGTATAACGAATCTTTCAACTCAGTTAATTCTGATTCCAGGTGCTTTAATCGTGTTGCATCTTTCTCAGTTGTTATAATCATTTTAGGTGAAGGCATACTCTTATAGGTCGCTATCACCTCTTGTAAGTCTTTATCAGTAAACTGATGATGATCTCTATACGATAGAGATGTAATTTTATTGGTGTACTGTTGCAAGTCAACAATTATTTGTTTAGGCGAAGCAATACCTGTTAATAACAACACATTGGTGTCGTTTGTTATTGAACTGAGAGGTTGCTGCTTGTCTTTAAACAATAGTTTTAAGTCGCAATAGTCGATTGTTGTAAAGAATAAACTTTGATATGGATAAAGATCCATAGCCTTTGTAAGCACTCTAAACTCCATAGGTTTAAGGTCTTTGGGACACTTTGTTATAATAACAATGTCCGCTCTCGACTTTCCTTCTTGTGGTTCTCTTAGTCGTCCTGCGGGCAATAGCTTATCATATATAATCAATCTATGATAATCAATCAGCAGAATATTGATACCAGGTTTCACATATCGATGTTGAAACGCATCGTCTAAAAGAATAACATCAGTGTCTTTTGTCTCCTCATCACTTGTAAGTCGATCAATACCATTACACCTATTCTTATCTACAGCGACATAAACATCTGGATATTTCTCTTTCATTTGGAATGGTTCGTCACCTATTTCAAATATAGAAGAGTCTTTGGTTGCAAGCTTAAATCCTTTGCTTTTACGCTTATAGCCACGAGATAACACAGCCACCTTCACTTGATCTTTAAGTAAACGGACAAGATATTCAACGTGAGGTGTTTTGCCTGCGCCACCCACTGTTATATTTCCAATAGATATAATAGGTATCTTATAGGTTTTACTTTTAAGTATACCTATTTCAAATAGTTGATTTCTGAATCGAACTGCAAGCCCATATAACCAACTAAAAGGCAAAAGCCAATCGTTTATCTTTATAAAATCACCTTCGATTCTCATAGTTCTGACTATTTAATATTTAAAACATAAGGAAGTTGAGCCTGCATCATTTGGCGTTGTTTTGCCACTCTTACCATAGCAAGAGGTTCGTACAAGTCGCCTAAAGTCAAACGTAATTGCTCGTCAATATAGCTATTTCGTCCTCCTTCTTCCTTGAACATATCCAACCAAGAGGCTTTTGCAGGATAGTTGTTTGTACTATAATTGCTTAGTTTTGCTAGCTGTGCAGCCTTAGCAACAGCTTCATTTAAACCTCCAAGTTGGTCAACTAAATGAATTTTAAGTGCATCAGAGCCCAACCATACATGTCCTTGTGCAATCTCTTCCACTTGATCAATGGTTAAACGACGGCCATCTGCCACTCTTTTTCTAAACAAAGAATATCCTCGTTGTATCTTTGCTGTTAAGTATTTTACCTCATCTTGATTTAAAGGACGAGCAAAAACGTTACCAAAAGAACTATTCTTATTTGTTTGTATTTCATCAAACTTCACGCCTAGTTTACCATTAACCAAACCGCTAAAGTCGGGAATAACGCCGAAAATGCCAATACTTCCTGTTAGTGTTGTGGGCTGAGCTATAATCCAATTAGCATTACAACTTAAGTAATATGCACCCGAAGCCGCATAGTCACCCATAGAAATAACAACAGGTTTCTTTGCTTTTAATTCTGTAACTTGATGCCATATTTGTTCTGAAGCATATGCATCACCACCGCCAGAGTTAATGCGTATAACAACAGCTTTTACGTCATCGTTATTCATAAGTTTCTCTAAATCGGTGCACATTGTCTGACTAACAATATCATTTCCTTGTGCAAAAAGTCCTGCAGCCTGGTTTTGTGTAATTGTTCCTTGAGCATAATACACAGCAATTTCATTCTTATCACCTGTTGAATTCTCTACTTGCTGCATATCAGAAATACCTACTTGATTAATAACATCTGTGGATTCTTGTCCCAATAATTTATTAATAATAGGCTTAATTTGGTCGGTATAAACAAGCCCATCAACAAGTTTATAAGATAATAGCTGTGTTGCTGCCTCTAAAGCAATGAGTCTATCTGCATAAGCATTTAGTGAGTCTACCTCTACCCCTCTACTTTTTGCAACAGATTGGCATAAAACTTGCCATGTTCCATTGAGGAAACGGCCTACTTGCTCTTTGTTTGCATCACTCATTTGGTCTTCGGTATACATCTCAGTCGCACTCTTATACTTACCTACCTTTATAACATTGTATCTCACTCCCACTTTAGCAACAGCCTCTTTTATAAACATTGGCTGAGCAGCAAGACCATGCCAGTCGAGCATTCCTTCTGGATTTATAAGTACTTTATTAGCAACTGAAGCTACATAATAGGCTCCTTGAGTGTATTCATCTCCATAAGCTACAATCCATTTTCCTGAGTTTCTAAAGTCAAGAAGAGCGTTTCTTACTTCTTGAAGAGTGGCATAACCTGAGCTTAGTAAGCCTGCTTCAATATAAATACCTTTTATATCATCATTATCTTTAGCCTTTTGAATAGCTGAAAGAAGCTGGTCTAAGCCTAAAGAATTCACAGTATTACCTGTTATTTGTCCTAATATATTCTCCTTAGTTTGTTCTTCTATTGTGCCTGAAAGATTGAGTACAAGTACAGTATTCTTTTTAATTGACACCTTAGAACTAGACGAAGCCACCATTCCCGCTAAAGAAATTGTAAACAAAATGAATGCAATAACGCTAAAAATGATTAGTCCCGTAATGGTGGCAAGTACTGATTTGAAGAAACTTTTCATAGACTTTTTTGTTTTATGCTTATTAAATGATGTAGAAGTTTGTACAATGCAGATTGAAAACAAATGCTTTCACCAGCACACAATAATGCAAATATAGCAAATTATTTTAATAGTATAAGTATTTGTAGCTATAAACTTTCACCTAAAAGAAAGTTATTTCTACTTTTCTTATACTATTATTCATGGTTTTTCTATTAGTCTTTACAATCTTAAACCAATAGAATGAAAGTAAAAAGATTAGCCTATGATGGTGAATTTGGCAAACTTAAGTAGCAATTGTTTGGTGCCTATATTCGCAAACTCTACTGTTGCTTTAGCATTTTCACCTGTTCCTTCTAATTGTAAAACCTTTCCTTTGCCAAATCGTTGATGCTCAATTATTGCTCCAATGTTCAATTCTCCTGCCGAAGTAGATGTACTTTCAACCTTTGTTTCTGCGTTTGTTGGATTGATAAGACGATTCACTTTAACTAGTCTTCCACCCTCTTTTACCAATCGTTGTTTAAATCTTTCTGAGAAAGGATCAACCTTTGGTTCAGGTTTTCGTAGTCCAACAATACGTGGTTTTGCATCTGCCATAAACTGAGAAGCCACTGGGTGACTATTTTGAGCATTCATTCTCGAATTATTTTGCATTGACATTGCATTGTAAGAGCTATGCTTTAATGAGCTAAAAGCATTGCTATTATCATCAAATTCGATATGTTTTTTATCCAATTCTTCTACAAATCTACTTCTATTGTTAAACTCCACATTACCAAAACGATATCTATTTTTAGCAAAAGTAATAGTACAACGCTTCTCTGCTCGTGTGATAGCAACATATAAAAGACGTCTTTCTTCTTCTAACTTACGCAAAGAATCGCACATCATCGGACTGGGAAAGATGTTCTCTTCCAATCCTACAATGAAGATATTGGGATATTCTAATCCTTTTGAAGCATGTATTGTCATCAACGAAACCTTATTGTCTGTATCGTCACTTGAATCTGAATCAGATAATAAAGCAACCTGTTGCAAGAAATCTGGTAATCCTATTGAAGCACCCTCTCCTTCTTCTTTACGAGCATCTACAAACTCTTGAAGACTATTAATGAATTCTTGTATATTCTCTTGGCGTGACAATCCTTCAACATCTGTACTCGAAAAGATGTCTGCTGTAATTCCACTTTCTTTTATAATCTGCATTCCTAATACAAAAGCATCTTTCTTATCAAGTTGCTCTATAAAACCTTTTATTAAGTCAACAAATCCCGAAAGTTTTGTTATTGTACCCTTGTTGAGCGATACATTGTATTTTGTAGGTGAAGAAATTACTTTCCATAGGCTTACATTATGTAAACGAGCTGCATCAATAACCTTTTGAATTGTAGTGTTTCCAATGCCTCGAGTAGGATAATTAATAATTCTTCTTAAGGCTTCTTCGTCAGAAGGATTAACCACAAGTCGAAAATATGCAATGACATCTTTTATTTCCTTGCGTTGATAAAAGCTGAGTCCTCCATAAATAACGTATGGAATTTGCATCTTTCTTAGTTCATCTTCAAAAGCTCTGCTCTGCGAATTTGTACGATATAAAATGGCAAAATCTTTATATTCTTCGTCAAATTTACGTCGTATTTTATTAATATCTCTACAAACGATAGAGGCTTCTTCTCTATCTGAGGCAGCTTCTTTTACTACGAGTTTCTCCCCTTCTTCTTGCATACTATAAACATCTTTGGGGATTTGATGTTTATTATATTTAATTAATCCGTTTGCTGCTTGAACGATATTCTGTGTTGAACGATAGTTTTGTTCAAGTTTAAAGAGTTTTGAATCGGGATAAACTTTCTGAAAATTTAGTATATTATCTATGTTAGCACCACGGAAGCCATATATACTTTGTGCATCATCTCCAACAACACAAATATGTTGTTTCTCTTTGGTTAACAAGCTAACAATCTGTTGTTGCACTGAGTTGGTATCTTGATACTCGTCTACTAAGATATAAGAAAAAAGGTTCGCATACTTTTGTCTGATTGCTTCATGCTCCTTAAATAACCTATAAGTGTTCATTAGTAGGTCGTCAAAATCCATGCAATTGGCATTAAGACATCGTTGAGTATAAACCTTATAGATACTGTGCACCAATGGAATATTATCTCTTTTATCTCGTTCAATAAGTTCTGAATCTGATGTATATTGCTCCGAAGAGATGAGCATATTCTTGGCCATACTTATTCTTGAAGATATGCTTGCGGGCTTATAAGTTTTATCATCTAATTGAAGTTCTTTCACGATTGTTTTAATTAACGAGCGTGAATCACTTTCATCATAGATCGTAAAGTTACGTTGATAACCTATTGAAGCAGCTTCACTTCGAAGAATTCGTGAAAAAATAGAATGAAAAGTACCCATTTGTAATTGACGGGCAGACTGCTCTCCCACTAAAGTTGCTATTCTTTCTTTCATTTCATTAGCAGCTTTATTGGTGAAAGTCAAAGCCAAGATGGTCCAAGGCATAAAGCCTTTTTCTATCAAATACGCAATTTTATAGGTTAGAACACGTGTTTTTCCAGATCCAGCTCCTGCTATAACCAGTTGTGGTCCTGATAGATATTCAACCGCATCTCTTTGCTTTTCATTTAATTCATTCAAAAGATTCATTCTCTTATATATTATTTTTGGTTTCAAGAAAAGTTCAAATTATGAATAATAACAGTTTTTATTTAGGGTCTTCTCCTTCTTTTGGCATCAAAGGAACATGTCTCATTTGAACTAAAATCTGTTTTTGTCGCTTACGAATATATGCACTTGGATGAGCACTATTAAACTTAATAGGATTGGGAAGCGTTGCTGCTATAAGAGCACAGTCACTTCTTGTTAGCTCATTTGCATTGGCTTCGAAATGGTATTTAGCAACTGCACTAACTCCATAAATACCTTTTCCCATTTCAATAGAATTGAGATACACTTCCATTATACGCTGTTTGCTCCACATTAGCTCAATTAATGCAGTGAAATACACTTCAAATCCTTTTCTTATCCACGAACGACCAGGCCAAAGAAATAGATTCTTTGCAGTTTGTTGAGATATGGTACTTGCTCCCAACTTCTTGCCATTCTTCTTCATATTGTGTATTGCAGCCTTCTCAATAGCATCATAATCAAATCCATGATGCTTCATAAAACGCTGATCTTCACTTGCAATAACAGCGACAGGCATGTACTTTGACATCTCAGAAAGAGGCACCCAAGAATGATGTATGCCTGCTCCTTCATCGTCTCCAGAATGTTGTATGTAGCGTATAATCATCAACGGGGTGATATATACGGGCATAAAACGATATAAAACCACTGCAAGAATACTACTTCCAAAGAACAAAGCGAGTGTCCAACGTATAATTTTTCGTAATAATCTCATAATAATAAAAGAGGAGCACTCGCTATGGTGCTCCCCATTTTTAATGCTTTTATAATAAGTTTCTTCTCTTCTTATCTTAAAGTACCATTGTTGGCAGCATTAACCATTGCTTGACTTGCATATAAATACACTTCAACACGACGGTTTTGTTGACGTCCACTAGCTGTAGAGTTGCTAGCAACTGGCTCTGAACTACCTTTACCTTGGATGTTTTTGAATTGAGATCCTGTTACACCACATGACTCTAAGTAGTTAACAACACTACGAGCACGACTGTTACTCAAAGGAATATTGATTCCATCGTTACCTGTAGAGTCTGTATGTCCATAGATATCAACATGACAATCTCTGTTATCTTTCAATATAGTTGCAAACTTTGCAAGGTCATTCTTACTTGTTTGGCTTAACACTGCCTTGTTTGTTGGGAATAAAATTCCACTATCAAATGTCACTTTAACAGCCTTTAAGCCGTTCGCATCTGTAATTTCTTCAACCTTTGCAGTTTTTACTTTTGATGCAGTTTCTTTGGCAACCTTATCCATGTGACGGCCAATTATTGCGCCAGCACCTGCTCCTACAGCTCCACCAATAGCGGCTCCAACAGCTGTGTTACCTGCAATCTTTCCAATAATAGCACCTAAAACGGCACCACCACCTGTACCAATAAGGGCACCAGTTCCTTGTTTTGTCTGACAACTTAGTACTGTTAAACAACACATACCAAGTGTTATTACCTTTACTTTCTTCATAATTTACCTGTAAAATTAATATAACTCATTGCAAAGGTAATTCTTTTTTATCACAACCCATTTATTTACCAACATTTTTTTGTACTTTTGCAGCCAAATTAAACAATACAATAATATAGAAATAACTTATGCCAAAGGAACTAAAAGAACTCACTAAAAGAGCTGAGAATTATAGTCAGTGGTTTAATGATCTTGTCATTAAGGCTGATTTAGCTGAACAATCAGCTGTTAGAGGTTGTATGGTTATTAAGCCATATGGATATGCTATTTGGGAGAAAATGCAACAACAACTCGACAAAATGTTTAAAGAAACGGGTGCCCAAAATGCATATTTCCCTCTACTTATTCCTAAATCATTCTTAAGTAGAGAAGCAGAACACGTTGAAGGATTTGCGAAAGAATGTGCAGTTGTTACTCACTACCGTCTAAAGAACAGCGATAGTGGTGCAGGAGTAGTTGTTGATCCATCTGCAAGATTAGAAGAAGAACTTATCATTCGTCCTACATCTGAAACCATTATATGGAACACTTACAAGAATTGGATTAAATCTTGGAGAGATCTTCCTTTGATGTGCAACCAATGGTGTAATGTAATGAGATGGGAAATGCGTACCCGTCCATTCTTAAGAACATCTGAATTTTTGTGGCAAGAAGGTCATACTGCTCACGCAACAAAAGAAGAAGCAGTTGAAGAAGCACGTAAGATGTTAGGTGTTTATGCAACATTTGCAGAAAAATGGATGGCAGTTCCTGTTCTTCAAGGCGTAAAAAGTGAAAGCGAAAAGTTTGCAGGTGCACTTGATACATATACTATCGAGGCTATGATGCAAGATGGAAAAGCACTTCAAAGTGGTACATCTCACTTTTTAGGACAAAACTTTGCAAAATCATTTGACGTAACATTCTTGAATAAAGAGAATAAAGCAGAATACGTATGGGCTACATCTTGGGGTGTATCTACACGTCTTATTGGTGCTTTAATTATGACTCATAGCGATGACAATGGTTTGGTTCTTCCTCCAAAGCTTGCTCCTATTCAGGTTGTTATCATTCCTATTGCAAAGGGAGAAGAACAATTATCTGCTATCACAGAAAAGCTTCAACCAGTTATTTCTAAGCTAAGAGAAAGTGGTATTAGCGTTAAATTCGATGATAGTGATAACAAACGTCCTGGATTCAAGTTTGCTGATTATGAGTTAAAGGGTGTTCCTGTTCGTCTAGTTATGGGTGGAAGAGACCTTGAAAGCAATACTGTTGAAATCATGAGACGTGATACTCTTGAAAAAGAAACTGTTTCATTAGACGGAATTGCAGAACACATTATACAGCTATTAGATCAGATCCAAGACAATATCTTTGAGAAAGCTCGCAAGTATAGAGATGAAAGAGTCTATGAATGTGAGAACTATGAAGAGTTTAAAGAAAAAGTAAAAGAAGGCGGTTTCTTCCTTTGTCACTGGGACGGTACAGCCGAAACAGAAGCTAAAATCAAAGAAGATACACAAGCAACTATTCGTTGTGTGCCCTTTGCTTACGAACAAACAGAAGGTGTAGACATGGTTTCTGGTAAGCCATCTAAATACCGTGTCATCATTGCAAGAAGCTACTAAATAAATAATTAATAATTTTTGACAATGAAATGGTTAGACTATCTATTTAATAACACTGAGTCTGTTGCCCACATTGCATTATTATTTGCTTTAGTAATCTCTATCGGAGTATTATTAGGTAAAATAAAAATTGCAGGTATTTCGCTTGGTGTTACATTTGTACTTTTTACTGGTATCATTGCAGGACACATTGGGTTCACTGCTCCCATACCAATTCTTACTTTTGTACAAGACTTCGGTTTGATTCTATTTGTATTCTGTATTGGTCTACAGGTGGGGCCTGGTTTCTTCGAAAGTTTTAGAAAAGGAGGAGTAACCTTAAATATGTTATCGACAGTAACGATTCTTCTAAACATCTTAGTGATGTTTGGTTGTTATTATCTTTTCTTCGATACATCTAACCCACACAACCTTCCAATGATGGTAGGAACACTCTTTGGAGCTGTAACTAACACTCCTGGACTTGGTGCTGCCAATGAAGCTTTGGTGTCTGTGTTCCCTAATGAGGCCACACGACCAATGATTGCAAGTGGTTATGCTTGTGCTTATCCTCTTGGAGTACTTGGTATCATTGGAGCAACTATTGCAGTTCGCTACATCTGTAAGATCAATCTTGAGAAAGAAGACAAACAACTTGCAGAGGCAGAAGCAGAGAATCCACATGCTAAACCACACCAAATGTACTTAAAAGTACGTAACTCTTTCATCGTAGGAAGAACCCTTAAACAAATATCTGAGTTCTTGAATCGTGAAATGGTTTGTACTAGAATGTTACAAAATGGAACAATTATTATTCCTAATCAAGAAACCATTTTCAACTTAGAAGATGAAGTTCTTATCGTGTGTGCAGAAGGAGATTATGAAGCTATTCAAGCTTTTATTGGCCCTGAAATTGAAGCTCAATGGAAAGAAGAGCCTCAAGCTCAACCACTGATTTCAAGAAGATTAATTGTAACAAATCCTTCTATTAATGGTAAAACTCTTGGTCGTTTGAATCTTTCTAGCATCTACGGAGTAAACGTAACACGTATTACTCGTCAAGGAATAGACTTGTTCGCAACAAGAGATCACCGTTTCCAAATTGGTGATAGAATTATGGTTGTAGGTCCAGAAGACAACGTAAATCGTGTAAGCTCATTGGTTGGTAACTCTACCCGCCACCTAGATGCACCAAATATTGCAACAATCTTTATTGGAATTGTTGTTGGTATCATCTTCGGAAGTATTCCAATCAGCCTTCCAAATATGCCCGTTCCTCTTAAGTTAGGTATTGCTGGAGGTCCACTAATCATCTCTATTCTCATTGGTCGCTTTGGATATAAATTCAAACTTGTATCCTACACCACTACATCTGCAAATATGATGTTGCGAGAGATTGGTTTGGTTCTATTCCTTGCATGCGTTGGTATTAAGGCAGGGGCACACTTCTGGGATACTGTTGTACAAGGAGATGGATTGAAATATGTTTACACTGGTTTCATTATTACCATTATTCCTATCTTAATTATAGGAACAATTGCTCGAATGAAATTCAAGTTTAATTATTTCACCATTATGGGAATGCTTGCAGGAACATACACTGACCCACCTGCTTTGGCGTACGCAAACCAAATTAGCAGCAGAGAAGCAGCATCTATTGGTTACTCAACCGTGTATCCATTAACTATGTTCCTCAGAATATTTACAGCACAATTAATTGTACTTTTCTTCTGCGGATAAAAGTATTTCAATAAAATATAAAGGACTATATCGCTTTGATATAGTCCTTTTTTTGTTTATAAGCTGATAGGTTCATTGTTATCGCCACTTATTATACCTATATTGAATTAGTGATAGTATTCACTTTTTATACTCTTCTACTACTTCTATTGCTTTATTATTGAGCATTATAAATATGTATAATACACTATAATAGAAGTTCATACTAAGCTTATCTAATCAAAATAGAGGAAGGTATTGTTTTATTTAAATAAAAGCTGTAAAATGAAAACAATGAGATTAATATATAAAAGTATTGGAATTGCCTAATAAAAAGAGTGCAATTAAATTATTATGTCAATGCTTTTCGCTACAAAGAAGAATAATCTCAGCCCCTGCTCTCCTATTGTAATGATTGGAATGGAGGCAGGATCAAATAAAAAGTCTAGTGTTCTACTCCTTAAAAGGCATCAAACACTAGACCTAAAAATATCTTTAATACTAACTGATTATGATGAGATTAGTCTAAAGAAAGTTCTTTTTTAAACTCTTCAATCTTTTCAAGTGCTTCTTTTACGCAACGTTCATAACAACCTGCGCATTTCATTTCGCCTTTTACTTCGAAGTAGAATTTAATCTTAGGTTCAGTTCCTGAAGGACGAACACTTACCTTATCACCATTCTCACAGAACCATTGTAGAACGTTACTTGTATCTGGCATCTCTAATTTTGTAACATTTCCATTAGCATCTGTTTGTTCTAGCTTAAGGAAATCTTTTGTAATTACGATTGGAGAATCACCAAGTTGCTTTGGAGGATTGTTTCTAAAGTTCTCCATCATTTGCTTAATTTCATCAGCACCAGTCTTTCCAGGACGAACAACATTTACTGTAAATTCGTGTGAGAAGCCATATTCTAGGTATATTTCCATTAGCAAGTCGTATAGAGTCTTACCTTGATCTTTAGCGTATGCGCAAATTTCTGCGAGCAAACACATTGCAGAAACAGCATCTTTATCACGCACAAAGTCTTCTGCCATGAATCCATAACTCTCTTCACCACCGCCAATATATTGTTTAACTCCTTCGAATTCCCTAATCTCTCTAGCAATCCATTTGAAGCCAGTGAAGCAGTCTATCATCTCAACATTGTTCTTATCAGCAATCTTCTTGATAAGTTCTGTTGTTACAATAGTTTTCACAATGAAGTCGTTAGGCTGCATCTTGCCTGTCTTTATTCTGTTGGTAATGATGTAATAAAGGAAGATAAGACATGTTTGGTTACCATTGATAAGTACCCATTCACCCTTATCATTTTTACAAGCCATACCTACTCGGTCTGCATCTGGGTCTGATGCCATAACGATGTCGGCATCAATTTCTTTTGCATCACGTAGCGCTAGAGTTAGAGCTTCACCATTTTCAGGGTTAGGACTTACAACTGTTGGAAAGTTTCCGTCTTTCACCATTTGCTCTTTTACAGTGTAAACCTTTTCAAATCCCCATCTCTTTAAGCTTTCAGGAATAAGAGTTCGTCCTGCACCATGTAATGGAGTATAAACAATTTTAAGGTCTTTATGACGTTCAATAACTGCAGGATCGATACTTAAAGTCTTGATTCTATCTAAGTAAAGATCATCAATTTCCTTACCAATGATTTGGATTAGGTCGTTATTTGCATTGAATTTAACATCTTCAATCTTCACTTTTTCTACCTCATCGATGATACCTTTATCGTGAGGAGCAAGCACCTGAGCACCATCATCCCAGTAAGCTTTGTAGCCATTGTATTCTTTTGGATTGTGACTTGCTGTTAGATTCACACCTCCTTGACATTTCAATTCACGAATTGCGAATGACACTTCAGGTGTAGGACGCAAGTCATCAAATAGATAAACCTTTATTCCATTGGCAGAAAAGATAGCTGCAACGGTCTCAGCAAACAATCTACTATTGTTACGACAATCATGACCAACAACAACAGAGATAGTTTCTTTATTTGCAAAAGACTTCTTAAGATAATTAGCAAAGCCTTGAGTTGCCATTCCAACAGTATAGATATTCATTCTATTAGAACCTGCTCCCATGATACCACGCAATCCTCCTGTACCGAATTCAAGGTCTTTATAGAAGCTATCTATTAGTTCTGTCTTGTCAGAATTATCAAGCATAGCTTGCACTTCTTTTCTTGTTTCTTCATTAAAAGAAGAAGACAACCACTCTTTTGCTTTGTTTTCGCAAGAAATAATTAGTTCTTGGTTATTTTCCATAATCGTATGTAATTTATTAATTGTCGTTTTTTAATTCTTATTGTAGCAAAGATAATCATTTTTATTCATACTTATAGCATTATTACAAGTCTTTTTTCGTATTTTTGCACCATTCAAAATAACAAAGGTAACAGAAAGAAATGGAATTTTATTATAAAGGTGTTCTCATCGCAATTAGTACATTTATTATCATAGGAGTGTTCCACCCTATTGTCATTAAAGTAGAATATTACTTTGGAACAAAACTCTGGTGGGTATTTTTAGTAACAGGAATATTATCTGTATGTGCAGCTCTTTTCATTGAAGATGTATTTATCTCTTCTCTATTTGGGGTACTTGGTGCGTCATTATTATGGTCTATTGGAGAAATCTTCGATCAAAAGAAGCGTGTAGAAAAAGGTTGGTTCCCTATGAATCCTAAAAGAAAAGACGAGTATTCTATTCGCGAAGAGGATAAAAAAGAGAATCAATAACCATATTCATAATATCATTCTATAAATGAAAAGCGAACTTATTGTTATCGGAAAAACCGTAGATAAGCACATTATTGCTTGTATAGAAGACTACAACAAGCGCATTTCTCACTACATGTCGTTTGGTATTACAACCATACCTAATATTAAAGACACCAAGAATATGAGTGAAGATGTACAGAAAGAGAAAGAAGGTGAGATGATATTAAAGATGATTCAACCTTCTGATCATGTTGTATTGTTAGATGAACATGGTAAGAGTTTCCGCAGTATTGAGTTCGCAGAATGGATAGAACAAAAACAAATTCACACCCGAAAGCTAGTCTTTGTCATTGGAGGTCCTTATGGATTCTCACCCAAAGTATATGAAAGGGCGAATGAAAAGTTGTCTCTTTCTAAGATGACTTTCTCACATCAAATGATAAGACTCATCTTTATTGAACAGATATACAGAGCTTGTACGATCATTAAAGGTGAGCCTTATCATCACGAATAAAATATTTTCTTGTAAGTTTTATTAGTTGATTGAATTAATCCGATGAGTAATCGGAAACTATTTTACGGTACATTGAATAAACTGTTGTACGTGAAATATATCCAATCATAATATTATCAAGTGTCACAACAGGTATAAAGTTCAACGAAGAATTATCGAACTTTGCCATAATCTCTTCCATAGGATCATCTTCTCTCACGCTTATTGTGAGCGAAGTCATAATCTTTCCTACTGTAAAACGTTGATATAACTCTGTTCTAAACATAAGATGTCTGATCTTGGTTATGTCTATTTCGCCCAATAAAACACCCGAATGGTCAGTAACAGGCATAAAGCTTGTGTCACTCCTACTTATCTCTTTCACTAAATCCCCTAAGGTCATATCAGGATAAACCTTCACAAAATCTTTAATAATCAATGAATTTAGATTCATTAAAGTTAATACAGAGCGGTCGGTGTGGTGTGTAATTAATTTACCTTGATGCGCCAAACGTATTGCATAAATGCTGTGGGGCTCGAAGATACTGATAAACATTACTGACACCAATGACACAATGATCAATGGCATAAACAACTGATAACCGCCCGTTATCTCTGCAATTAGGAAGATACCTGTTAGTGGTGCGTGCATAACTCCAGCAATAACCCCTGCCATTCCCAATAGAGTAAAGTTCTTTTCAGGAAGATATAAGCCTATTTGATTGGTGTTCCAAAAGCGTGAAAAGAGGAAACCTCCAAAGGCACCAATAAACAAAGAAGGTGCAAAAGTACCACCACAACCGCCACTTCCGTTGGTTGCTGAGGTTGCAAATACTTTGGTTAAAACCGTTAATGCTACATAAATTATAAGCAAGTTTCCATGTCCATAGAACAAGGAGTTATTCATTATCACATTCCAATCAGCTTCTGTTCTACCACTTAACAATACATTTATAGCGCTATATCCTTCTCCATAAAGCACAGGAAAGAAGAATATTAATGAGCTTAAGATAATTCCTCCAAGCAAAAGACGAGTGTAACGATACTTCTTTAGCTCACCAAATATACCTTCACATGAAGCCATTAGGCGAATAAAATATAAGCTTATAACTCCACAGAATAATCCAAGTAGAACACTTGCAGGTATTCTATCGACGCTCCAAGCACTATCTAAAGCAAAAGAGAACATAGATTCTCCACCACGAAAGATATAAGTAAAGCAGGTAGCTGTTACACAAGAAATAAGGATTGGCATAATAGATGCCATCGAAAGGTCTACCATTAATACCTCAAGTGTAAAGACCATACCTGCTATTGGAGCCTTAAAGATTCCTCCAATAGCAGCAGATGCGCCACAACCAACAAGCAACATCAGTGTTTTCTTGTCCATATAGAAGAATCTACCCAGGTTAGAACCAATGGCAGAACCTGTTAATACGATGGGAGCTTCAGCTCCAACAGACCCTCCAAAACCAATAGTTATGGCAGAGGCAAGTACTGATGACCAACAATTATGACCTTTTAGACGGGATTGTTTACTTGAAATGGCATATAAAACACGTGTTATACCATGTGAAATATCATCTTTAACAACATATTTAATGAATAAGGATGTAAAGAAGATACCCACAACTGGGAATACAAGATATAGCAAGTTATAAGATTCGGTTGTAAATCTTGAGGTTAAAACATGTTGTATTTGTTCTATCAACCAATGAAGAACTAAGCCTGCAAATGATGCACATAACCCTATAAGAAATGCAACTATGAGGATAAGTTGGCGTTGGGGAACATGGCAATGTACCCACATTATGATTTCTTTTGCGCTTATTCTATAATCTTTTGTAGACTGTTTCATTGATGACATCAAAAAAGTTAAGAAGAAATTGGAATAGAACTCTCCTATTCCAACTTCATGTATTAGAGTATATATTTAGGATGATACGTTTTCAAATGACTAATCTTATCTTTTAAAAGGATTGCTTTTAGCATATAATTGCAATGCTTTTGCAACTCAAAAGGACTGCTATTGAATCCTAAGAATATTGTTATTAGCCCTTTAAAAGACTATATTCATCTGCAATTTACTTGCGAATAATCGTCACTTCTCCTGTTTTTGTCAGCTTAATTATGCTAGATGGTGTATGAGGTTTATGCTCTTGGCGACGTGTCCAGCATACATAATCAACCCCATCTATTATCTCTTGAGCAATATCTCGATAGTTTGGAGCTGTTGGTTCACCGCTAATATTAGCACTAGTACTTACCAATGGTTTTTGAAAACGGTAGCATAGTTCTTTTGAAAAAGCCTCTCTTGTTATTCTAATAGCAATGCTTCCGTCCTCCGCAATCAAGTTAGGAGCAAGGTTAACTGCATCGTCTAATATTACAGTTGTTGGCTTATCTGCTAGTTCCATCAAGTCCCATGCAACATTAGGAACATTCTTTACATATCGTTGAACACGTGAATCAGAATCAACTAAACAAATCATTGCTTTAGAGTCTGCACGTTTTTTCAATTCATAAACTTTGGCAACAGCAGCTTCATTAGTTGCATCACAACCAATACCCCATACAGTATCTGTTGGATAAAGTATCAAACCACCTCGCTTTAATACTTCTATTGCGTTTTTTATATCTTCACTTTGAGTCATTTCTTATATATTTTTATACCACAAAGGTAATCATTTATTAAAGCAATTCCAAATAAATTGCAAATCATTTAAGGATGTATTGCTCTAGATTTTTGAATCCATTTAAGAAGTCTTTGGCATTCATTCTGCGCTTGCCAGCAAGCTGTAATTCTTCAATAGATAAATAATTATTTGTAGTAGCTACAAGTATTCTACCCTTATCTACCACAATTGTTCCTACAGCTTCTTTAGAACTTTCCTCTGTTCTCGATGTTTTAAAAATCTTCAAGACTTCTTCTTTTCCATCTTCAGCTTGTTCTTTATTACATAAAAGCGTCCAAACTCCAGGATAAGGAGATAGTCCTCTCACAAAATTATATACCTTTTCATCTGATTGATTCCAATTGATTTTGCATGTTTCTTTAAAGATTTTGGGAGCAGGCAGAAGATTTTCATCTTCTTTTTGTGGTGTAGTTGGGATTTCCTTTCCATATTCTAACACTGCATTTAGAGTGTCTACTGCAGCTTGTGCCCCTAAATTCATCAAGCCCTCATATACATATTCTACATCAGCAGTCACAGGAATATCAAACTCTTTCTGCAGAATCATCTTACCAGTATCAATCTTATGGTCTAAGAAGAAAGTGGTAACACCTGTCTTTTTCTCTCCATTTATGATCGCCCAGTTGATTGGTGCAGCTCCTCTATACTGCGGAAGAAGTGACGCATGCACATTAAATGTGCCATAAGGAGGCATATCCCAGACGCTTTCAGGTAACATTCTAAAAGCTACAACCACTTGAATATCGGCATTATACGAACGCAACTCCTCTTGAAAAGCTTCGTCTTTCATTTTTACTGGTTGCAAAACAGGAATACCTTTACTACATGCATAGGTCTTTACAGGTGAAGGTTGCAACACACTTCCGTGTCTTCCTACAGGCTTATCGGGTTGCGTTACTACTGCAACAACATTAAATTGCTCTTCAACTAGCTTATCTAATGTGGCTACAGCAAACTCTGGTGTACCCATAAAAACAATGCGTAAATCTTCTTTTTTCATCACTCCCATATCAATATGATGTAATAATTTCTATTTAATTCGTTCTACTATGGTCTTAAGACCTTTTATTTTCTCATTTTTAAGCGTTGCAACAAGAGCATCAATCTTTTGTCTTGATACCGCAGCATAGCAATATCTTTCTCCAACATCAATACGTCCTACATCTTCTTTACCTAGGTTTCCTTTCTTACATAAAAAGCCTAAGATGTCGCCTTTGCTTATTTTATCCTTCTTTCCTTTACCTATATATAAGGTAGCCATTGCGGATTGAGGAGCTAAAGACTTTGTTTCTTCACATTCAAAGAGTGCTGGTGAGTCATTAACATAAGTAGGAATAGCTTCTTCTGGCGATAGGATAAAGAAGTATTTACCTACATTATTCCATCGGGCAGTTCTACCAATACGATGAATAAACGTTTCTTCAGTATCTGGAAGATGATAGTTAATGATGTTATTTACATCAGCAATGTCAAGTCCTCGAGATGCTAAATCGGTTGAAACAAGTATATTGTTTGATTTATTTGAGAAGAGAAAGAGTGCCGCTTCACGTTGTTTTTGCTCAAAACCGCCATGTAAAGCACTTACACAAAAGCCTTCTTTAGAAAGATATTCATACACTCTATCAACACTTTCACGATGATTTAAGAACACAATAGAACTCTCATTACCGAGCATTTTCAATAAGGTTGAAAGCGTTTCAAGTTTATCTTTGCTAGTACTTGTTATATAATAAGGCTCTATTCTATCTGTTGGTTGATTGTCTTCATCGAGGAAAAGCACCTCTTGGGTATTGTTTTTACGAGCAAAAAGATATAAATCGGGCGAGTTGGTTGCAGACAATAAAATACGACGACGCACAAAAGGAAGACTATCTACAAGTATTGTCATTTCCTTTCTAAATCCAACTTTAAGACATTTGTCGAACTCATCTATTACAAGTGTTTTGACATTATCTATCTCAAAGTTATGTTTATCAATATGATCGTTTAATCTTCCAGGCGTACCAAAGATGATTTGAGGCTTTAATTTATTGATTTCTCTATGCTCATCCATAGTTGCTCGACCTCCATAACATGCGTAAGCACGAACCTGATTGAGTGCTCTTTTAAGGATATCAGTTGTTTGTATTGCCAATTCTCGACTGGGAACAACAACTATTACCTGCACAGAATCAGACGAAAGATCTATCTTTTCAAGTATAGGAAGTAGATAAGCTAATGTCTTTCCCGTTCCTGTTGGAGAAAGAATGACTATATCTTTTGAGGTATCTTTAATGGCTTTATAGGCTTCTTGTTGCATTTCATTCAAAGCCTTAATGCCCAACTTATCTAAAAAACGTTGTAAATAATCTTTATACTCCATTGCCTTCATTCTTATTTTCTCAATAACTTATCTATTTCTTCAAACTCTTTTCCCATATTCAAGTTTAGATATATGGTGTAAAGAGCTACTGCCCATTTATCTTTATCTTGTGGTTCTCTCTTTCTATACTCCTCCAAATAGCCTAAAGCCTTTGTGTATAAAGAGTTTATTTTTGATTTATTTTTGCCCACATTTCCTACTTTTGTACTTAAATCTACTGCCTTATTAAAATAAGATAGACCGATATTTAAAAGTATTCCAGATGTTGTATCTTTCTCTGCTAATAACGATTTACAAATGTCAATACATTGATCATATCTCTTTAAGTGATACAATATAGAGCTTTTAGCAAAGCGGAACGAATGGTTTAAGCTATCAATTGCAAGAGCTCTTTCTACTAAATCCAATCCTTCTGAATAATTATCTTCACTAGCATAGAATGAAATTAGTCGTGAAAAGAAAAAAGGAGAAACAGGATATTTATCAAATCCTTCTCTCAATGTTTGCTCATAACGAACTGTATCTTTATTCATTTTATAAATCTCAGAAAGATATTGAAGTGTATTAGCATGGTGAGTAGAATCCGTAAGAGCCAAAGGTGCATAACAAAGAGCTTTGTTTGCATCTTGTATTTTATAGCCACAGAACACTGTCCAATAAGCTGCTTCAGGCAAATATTTGTCTTTTTGTGGAAGATTATAAGAGCTAAATATCGCATGCTGTGCAGTAGTTATATAAAGACTCAATAAATCAAAGCCATTATTATAGTCTTTCTTACGAATAAAGAACACTCCCCCATTAAACAAATTAGCTCGAGTACTCAATAACATATTGGCATATTTCTCACGAGATTTGTTTATTTCTTTTGGGGGGTTATTATCCTTTACTTGAATAGAATCAAAACAAATAGCTACTTTAAACATTTCAGCTATATTGTTATAGAACAGAGTTGTGTCACAAGGACGCTTTAGATAAAGAGCTTCATTGCCATTTAAATATCTCTTATTCAATACATCAAACAGTGTATTCCAAACTTTATCATTATGTGTATTTGCAGAATCTTTAAGTAAGTCCCGCATGATCTGTTCTGCTTGATTTAAATTGTTTGATTTCTTTATCATTTGCTTCACTTGAGAAATTTCTTTCTTTTGTGCCATGAGTGATAGCGAACATCCTGCAAATAATAGTATAATCAATAATTGTATTCTTATTTTTTTCATCTTCTTATATTATTTTTCTGTAGGCATTATCTTTGCAAGTGATTTCAATGCTGCCCTATCTTTCAATGCATAAAGAACTACATAAAGTGGATTTCTCCAATCCACTTCCTTATATTCTGGATCTTTTTCTTTAACAAGTTCTAAGTTCTTACGTGCTATATTTAAATCATCTCTAATCTGTCTTTGCTGTTCTTGGGTGAAACGTTTGCTTGTTTCTTTTATATTATCACGATACTCAAAGGCTTTAGAGCTATAACTTATGCCAATGTTGTATAACAAATGAATAGACGATCCACCTAATTTTTCAGCCGAAGTAAAAGCTTCTATTGCCTCATTCCATTTCTTTTTACTCATCATAATCTCTCCCCACAACAATAAAACTTTTACGTTTTTAGGATCACGCAACAACTCTTCGTTTGTAAATTGTTCTAGCTCTGCAGCATATTGTGGTTGAGATAGATATTCGATTATTAAGTGAAAGAAAAGCGGATTGTTGGGATTTGTTGTATGAAGATTTAGCAAAGCCAATAGATATACTGTTGAATCGGTTGGTGTTTCAATTTGTTCTTTCATACACAGCACCTTTAATTCTGCAGACTTTTCTGCCCAATCTTTAAACAAGAGTGACTTATCTACATAAAAATCAGCATCCTTATATTTTTTATTTGAATAAAAATGTGAAGCTGCATTATAGAATATTGCGCCCAAATTATCTTGATTTAGTTTGAATAGTGATGACGAAGCACTTTCTATAATTACATTAGTGATATACTTACGAGTAGCAAAACTTAAAGCAGTATCTTGTAGCTTTGAAAGTAACTTCGTTCGAAGAGACACCAAACGATCTTTATTTTGTGCAACATAAGCACGATGAACAGCATCTTGTTTCTCACACTCTAATCCTAAAAGAATGGCATTTGCTGCTTTCATATAATACTGGTTAGAATCTTTCTCCAAAGCAATACTACTCAAGAGACTATTCAATTGTTCATTTATTTGCGGTGTTTTATCTTGCTTCTTTTGTGAAGATGCAAACAACATAAACGCATTGAGCATCAATATTATAATAAGTTTTATTCGTCTTTTCATATAAAGTGTATTTAAAAAGAATGTCTATTACACAGAAAAACATTCCATCTACTTTGTGCTTTCTATATGATATTGCAAATGTTTCATTGCATGCCCACCCCAAGTAGAATCATTAACATATTGGAAACCTACTTTAGAATAGAGCATTTCGGCTAAAGGATTATTACAATCAACCAATAATCCCACGTGATCGATATGGAGATTACGAGCTTTTTCAATTGTTGCTTTGAGCAATTTTTGAGCTATCCCTCTTCCTCTAAAAGACTTATTTACAGCTAAGCTATCTACATATAACTCTCCTTCTTGCGTTTCATCATCCATATTGGCAAAGTCTCTGTTAAATCGTTTCTTTGCCATTTCGATGAATTTAGAACGCAATCGACGCAAATCTTTACCATCATACGACACACATACTCCCACAACTTCTTCATTATGCAAAGCAACTAGAGTGTTGGTATAACTATATTGCGATTGCTCATCATTCACCAAACAAATCATTGCTTGCTTAAAATCATCAAGAGTTTGGTTCTCTCCTACAAAAAACAAACAGCACTCGTCTGTCATTGCAGTCATAATTAATTGTGCAATCGATTCTGCTTGTTCTTTTACTGCAGGTTGAATGGTTATTTTATGTATTGCGTTCATTAATATCCTTTTATCCCAAACAAAGGTAATAACTATTCTTTAATTAAGCAAGTCATGCAGTGTGTTTTTCCTTTTCATCTGCTTTATCGGCTCTACACAAGCAGGAAATCTCACAAAATCAATGCTTTTACGACATAAGAGTAATGCTATTAAGATGCAAAAGCAATGTTATTATACTGTAAAAACAAAGCTTTTATGAAGCTATAAAAATACAATACAAAAGCCTATCCTTTTGAAATTTATTTTAAAGGAAATTGACTTTAAACTATATTGGGTTTGAAACAAAAGAGATATAAACAAGAATAGTTGTAAGAACACCTTTGCTTTTAGGAATGAAACAAGCTTTTTAAACAAATGATGCGTTCCACAACTATTCTGATTATAAATATAAAATTGTGTCTTATTTAGTCTGCAATGCGTTCTAATTCATCTAACCATAACTGCACAGCAGCATCGCTAGGCATACGCCAATCGCCTCTTGGACTTAGACTAACGCTACCTACTTTTGGTCCATCTGGCAAACAAGAGCGTTTGAATTGTTGTGAGAAGAAACGACGCACAAATACTTCTAACCACGCTTTAATAGTGGTGTTAGAGTACGACTTCTCTGCATTTCCATCCACATCAAAGGCATTACATGCTAAATAATAAATCTTTTCAGGAGTGAAACCATGGCGAAGGAAATGATAAAGGAAGAAGTCGTGTAGTTCATAAGGCCCTACTAAATCTTCTGTTTTCTGTTTAATTTCGCCTGATTCATTAGCTGGAATTAACTCAGGACTAATTGGAGTGTGCACAATATCAAGCAATATATCTTTTATATTGGCCATTTGTGGTAGTGTTGCAACATGTTGAACAAGGTGCAATATCAAAGTCTTAGGCACACTTGCATTCACTCCATACATACTCATATGGTCGCCATTATAGGTTGCCCAGCCCAAAGCCAATTCGCTTAAGTCACCAGTTCCTACAACAATAGCATTAAGTTTGTTGCTTAAATCCATCAATATTTGTGTTCTTTCTCGTGCTTGTGAATTTTCATAAGTAGCATCATGAACGGTAATATCGTGTTGAATATCCTCAAAATGCTGAAGAACACTTTTTGAAATATTAATCTCTCTACTTGTAATTCCTAGCTTATTCATCAACTCAAGCGCATTATTATAGGTGCGATCAGTTGTTCCAAAGCCTGGCATTGTTACGCCAATAATACCTTTTCTATCTAGATTGAGCTTATCAAAAGCCAATATACACACCAAAAGAGCAAGTGTAGAATCGAGTCCTCCGCTTATTCCTATAACTACACTCTTGCCATTTATGTGCTTTAAACGTTTCACTAAGCCAAGAGCTTGTATGTTTAATATATCGCTAAAGCTTTGCTCTCTCTCCTCACCTGTTGGTATAAAAGGATGTGGATCAATTGCTCTTTCTAACTCAAAGACGTTGGTTTCCCGTTCAAAACAAGGAATAATGTCAATTTGTTCGATGCCTAATTCCGATGAACGTTGTGCATTGATGTAAGTAGTATTATCTCTTCTTTCACTTCGAAGCATTTCAACGTCAATCTGAGTAGTAACCATTTGACTTTCAAGAGAGAAACGTTTTCCTGAAGCTATCAATCTACCATTTTCATATATCAATGCATTTCCACCAAAAACAAGATCTTGTGTGCTTTCTCCAAAGCCACTTCCACTATAGATATAGCCACAAATAGTACGAGCACTTTGTTGAGAAAGCAAGCTTTTTAAATAGTTATGCTTTCCAATAAGCTCATCGCTAGCCGATAGATTGAATATAATATCAGCTCCACTTAATGTTAATCGGTTGCTAGGAGGAATGGGTGCCCACACGTCTTCGCATATTTCTATTCCAAAAAGAACTCCACTTGCAGTGCTAAAAAGCTTTGGTTTTGCCGAGATTAAAAGTTTTTGATCGGCAATTACAACTTCTGTTGGACGCAAGTCTTGTGAAGATGCAAACCAACGTTTCTCATAAAACTCACCATAGTTAGGCAAATAAGTTTTAGGAATCACTCCAAGTATCTTGCCATTTTGCAACACAACAGCCACATTGAGTAACAAATCGCCCACCTTTAGTGGTAAACCTATAATAGAGATAAGATCGAACTGCTTTGTTTGCTCCATATAATAGCAAAGCGCTTGCTCTGCCCCATTGATTAAAGCAGTTTGTCTAAACAAATCTTGACACGTATAACCCGTGATTGAAAGCTCTGGAAAAGCAATAATCTCAACGTGCTCTTTTTCTGCCTGTTCAGCTATTTTTAATATCTCATTGATATTATATTTGCAGTTAGCAACTTCTAAAGTAGGAGTTGTTGAGGCAACTTTTATAAATCCAAAATTATTCATTACTTAATCGTTACTTGTGTTGCACCATAACCATATTCTTGAAATGATGCATCTTGAACATTATTTTGTTTATATTTATAGCGTAGTTCATTGATGATTGCATTGCGTAGAATGCCTTCACCTTTGCCATGAATGAATACTATCTTTTGTCCTTTTTTACGACGATATTCCTTTAGTTTCTCACGGAATACATTGAGTTGATAGTTCAAAATGTCGGTACTTCCCATTCCTGCAGTAGTTTCTAGCAAAGCGTCAGCATGCAAATCAACCACAACAATATCGTTGCCTTCCATGTCTGTTTTGATCTTCTCAATACTACTTGGTTGCTCTTTTCCACCTTTACTTGTAGAGTCGGTGATAATAACATTAGTGTTATTGAATGAATCTGTATTTTTCTTAATCTCTTCAACAATGTTTTCTTGCTCAACTACAATTGTTTTAGGACATACATCATCTTTTACTATTGTATAAAGCAATGCATCTTGATCAAAAAAATCATTTTCTTTAAAAGTATTCTTTTTAAAGAATTTCACTGCATCAATACGTATTCTACTATCAATAGTTGGCTTAATTAAAAAGCTTTTACCTTCTTTATAAGCAAATAACTGCACAGCAACGTGAGCATAGTCGTTTAATTGGTCTTTAGATATATCTTCAATAAATATCTTAGTATTAGCTTCTACAATACCAACAGAACGCAAAACCCAGCTTTCTTCTTGTGCAACTAGATAAGAATAATTGATGTTATAGTTCGAATCATTCACCAAATAGCATTTAAAAGTGGTATTATTATTAAAATCTTCTTCGAGTGGAAGAAAGGCTAAATAGGTAGAAATCTTATTTCCTCCCTTTCTTTCTTCAATGTGTTCTTTAAAGGTTATCTCTCTATCTGCAGGATCGTAATCAACAGAAGGATCATCGAATATCTCTTCATCTTCGTGCTGTGACAACATTGATTTGATAGAACGATTATCCAATTCATCTGTTGTTTCTCCCTTATTTGTACTTGTTGCACCTATAACCTTTGCTGTACTATAGTCGTCGCTCTGTACAATTGCAATATCATTTAGTTGCATTGGTATTTCGAAGCCGTCTTCGTCTTCTACCAATACAATATTATTTTTCTTAAAAGCAACAATTTTTCCTCCTCCTATTTCGTTGAGGAATCTTACTTTATCTCCTATTTTCATGTTTTAATTTTCCGTTTAATTAATTATGGAATCAATAAAGAACTATCGCCATAGCTTAAGAATCTAAAATCATGTTCTAAGGCGTAGTTATATACTTTATGCCAATTATCACCAATAAACGCACTTACTAGCAATAGAAGAGTGCTTTGAGGCTGATGAAAATTGGTTACAAGCATCTTTACAATCTTATATTCATAGCCTGGAGCTATCATGATTTGAGTACTAGAATGAAGCGTATCTAAATCGTTATCTTCTAGATACTTAATGATAGATTCTATAGCTTCGAAGGCTGTTATATTTGCTGTTTGTTCATAGGGTTCCCACTGTGTAACTGCCAATTGCTCGTCGGTTAGGTGAGGATTATTATGAAGCTTTAAACCAATATAATAAAGGCTCTCGAGTGTTCGCACACTAGTTGTACCCACTGCAATGGCAGATGCGTTGAACTTACGAAGTGTTTCTAATGTTGATTTGCTTACACTTATATATTCTGTGTGCATATCGTGCTCGCTAATCAACTCGCTTTTAACAGGCTTGAAAGTTCCTGCTCCAACGTGAAGAGTAAGTTCTTCACGAACAATTCCTTTTTTATCAATTTCAGAGAGTACATCTTTAGTAAAATGAAGTCCTGCAGTTGGAGCTGCAACAGAACCTTTTATCTTAGAATATACCGTTTGGTATGTAGTCTTATCACTTTCTTGTGTATCTCTATTTAAATAAGGTGGAATAGGCAATTCGCCAATAACATCTATTAATTCTGCAAAAGATAATGAGGTATCGTCCCAGCTTAAACGCACTTTATGGCTCGCTCCTATTTGTTCTAAACGCTCTGCCTTGATTGTTACAGAATGTCCATTTATATCAATCTCTTTAGTTAAAACGCCTTCTTTCCATTTCTTTAGATTACCAATCATACAGACCCAAACACATTCTTCTTTTGTTTGGAACATCAACTCATAATCGAATGGCTCTGCAGGCTCAAGCAAAAAGATTTCTATATGTGCACCACTCTGCTTTTGAAAATGCAATCGTGCTTGAATAACTTTTGTGTTATTAAAAACCATTAGAGCATTTTCTGGAAGAAAATTCACTATATTATAAAAGGTGTCTTCTACAATATTACCTTTATTATATATAAGTATCTTAGAGTGATCACGTTCTGCCTTTGGAAATTTTGCTATTCTTTCGTCGGGCAATTCATAGTTATAATCTTTTATAGATATCTCTTTTATATTCATTTTAGCTTGTTCTTTATTCTCTTTATAATGTTTATACAAAACACAAAATACCTCTAAATATGGTATAAAGAATGATTAAACACATAACAATCAAAACCATTTCGATATCTGATATGGCATATCCTGTTGCGGTATATTGCGTTGAAAAGAATGATTTCTTAAATAATAATTTCTTACACACCTTATTATATAAGATGTAAACTGCTGCTCCTATGCAACCACCATATAACAAACCAACTAACACATCTGATGGGAAATGGACGCCAAGGTATAGCCGTGTGTAACAATTAACAAATGACCAAAGAAGTATAAAGGAAGTGAAGAGTCTGTTCTTTATCAATAATGAGAAGAATATTGCAATAGAAAAGGTATTCGCAGCATGTGCAGAAAAGAAACTAAAGCTATTCTCATAGGTCCCTGGAAGAATATCTAATAATTGTTTTAGCGATGGATCATTTATCGGACGCAATCGTTCTGCAAGTGGTTTTACTAGCAATTCAATTACTCCTCCATCTAAAATAAGACAGAATGCAGCTCCCAATACAATTAAACCAATTTGTGCCATGGTTTCATTATTCTTCACTACTAGATAGAAAAGAGCAACGTAAAGAGGAATCCAGGTAAACCCTGAAGTCCAAGCTTGCATCATTCCATCTAGGAATAACGAATTGCTGCCATTAAAAAATAACAGTATTGCTCGGTCTATATTTATTAATGTATCAATCAAAATATTCTCCTTTTCTTTATTCTAAACAATAACTGCGACTCAAATATTATATTCTTTCTAATAAAGAAGCTTTAATCCAACCGCTTCTACCATCTGGTAGGCTTACTTCGAACCAATTCTTTATATCTGAATCAACTATCTTTACTTTTGTACCTTCGTGCAAAATAACTTCTGTTTTAGCAGAATTGTTAGGCGTTTTAAATACTTCTACCTCTGAACTCATTACTATTGCATTATTATGTTCGCTTAACTTTCTTTGTTGTTGGTAAGCAAAGAGATTTGATAAGATAAATAATACAACAGAAAGCATTGCTATTGTAAAACTAATCTTTTGAAATTTAAGCGATGACACATAGCGATATATTAGGAAAGTAGCAACAAACAAGCATAAAGCTACTAATGATAAAATAGCCCACCCTGTTGTAGTTACAGCATTAATAACACTATAATAGAATGAAACTAAGGGCGCTTGACTCTCAGGTACGAAGTTATCTACCAATTTAGAATTTACAAATTGTAAGTTTGCTCGTATGCCTTTGTCATTTGGAGACAAACGAAGTGCACGCTCATAGTTTAATACTGCTAACGCAATATTATTGGTTTTATAATATGCATTGGCAAGATTATAATATAATGTCGCAGATTCTCCCGTCTTCAAAAGCTCTTGATACTCTTTAATGGCTTGTGTATAAATTCCCTTTTGATAATTGGTATCGGCAGAATCTTTTATACTTTCAATTCTACTTTCTGAGAAACTTGCAGCTTGAACCTTCATATCTATGAATGAAAGAGTAAACAACTGTATTCCAAAGAATAGTAGAATAGCTTTTAAAGCCGTTGAATTTGATTTCTTATTGCTTATAGCATGATCAATATTAACAATAGCATCTGATGCATATTCGTATGTTTTTGTCATATTTCCTTTTTTATCTCCAGGAGCAAATCGTGCGTATTCACATTCATCTAACGCTTTTATAAAAAGTGAGATCGCATTTTCATTCACTCCTAATGAAGAGAGCTTTTCGATAATATTATCACGAGTAAGCATCTCTATTGGCATATTTAGCTTATTTCCCACATATTCCCAAAGAGCTTTTAGCACTTCATCATAGAAAGCATTTGAATCTTCTTTTTGTAGGAGAGTTCTAGCTTTCTTTAAACGTTTAGCTGCTTCTTTACTTGCTCTCTTATGCTTTTGGCCTAAAACATCAAGACTATTGATTTGTTGTTTTCTTAAGAATAAGAATGCAACAACAAAGATTAGAAGGACAAGGCCATGCAGAGTATAGAACAAAGGGCTAGCCCAGAAAGGTTGCTCTGATTGAAAATCGCTTATATGTCCCTTTCTTATTCCTTGAATATCTGTTAGTTTCTCACCATCAAAGCTCTCCATACGACTTTTACTTTCTGCACCTTTCTCTACCTTTATATTTAAAGGTGTAGTTTGAATTGTTTTATAATTCTTGGCTGCAGTGTCGTAATAAACAAAAGGAATGGCTCCAATTGTGTAGTTTCCTTGATTTCGTGGGACTAAAATGTATTCATAAATCATTTCTCCCTCGACTCCTCTTGATGTTACTTTTGTCTTATCTATAATCTTAGGATCATACTTATCAAAGTCTTTTGGCAAGTCGAATACAGGCTGTTTCAAGAGTTTTAAGTTTCCAACTCCATTAACAATCACTCGTAAAACAACTGCATCTCCACTCTTTACCACTTTCTTATCTAAGGAAGAAGATATTGTAAATGAACCAACTCCACCCGAAAAGTTTGCAGGTTTGTTAGGTAATGGAAGAACAGTAATAGACAACGATGGGGCTTTTATTGCCTTTTTTATCTCTGTATAGTTCGCTCCTCCATTCAAGAAGGCCTCCATTGGATCTAAGTTGTCGATTCTTTGTACCAAAGTTCCATTATAGGTAATAGATGGAATCTCTAGTTTTCCTGTCACTTGAGGGAACATTACATATTGACTCCATTTGACACAACGATAATTTTTACCATTAACTCTTTCTACATGGAAGCTCTTTTGCTGTGGAAGAGGAATTTCTTGAGTATGGAACCCCGTAAGTTCTGGCATCTTTCCCTCCAACTGTGTTAGATCAAGAAGGGTATAAACTTTATACGTTAGCAATATCGGTTGTTGCTCATAAACGGTATTTTTATCTGCACTTACTCTGATAAATAAGTCTTTGTCAGTTACTTTACCAGCAGTTCTTCGTGGTGTTGCCTCTTCATCATAATCATTATGCATATTAGGGGCACCAGAATTGCGAGTTGAAGTACCACTAACCACAATTGGAACAGGTTTTGAATGAATTGTTTTCCCAGACAAAGTTGCAGTTGAAGGACTTATAGTATAG
This sequence comes from Hoylesella nanceiensis DSM 19126 = JCM 15639, assembly GCF_000379965.1. Lineage (GTDB taxonomy): Bacteria > Bacteroidota > Bacteroidia > Bacteroidales > Bacteroidaceae > Prevotella > Prevotella nanceiensis. The sequence goes on from NZ_KB904327.1 coordinate 382,462, forward strand.
CTTCCATTCTTTGCTGCATACAGTGTATAAGTATAGGTTACAGAAGATGAACTACTTACCTTTCCATTGATATTTTGTACACTTGACTGCATAGAAGTATATGGACCTGTTATAAGTTCAAGTCCATTTGGAATAGTACCAATCTTAAATCCGTTTACATCTTGAGTAGAAATGGTAAAAGCTACACGAAAGTTTTCTCCCGCTTTTACCTGTCTTGGTGCAGAAACTTGAATAGTTTGCGCCAAAACAAGCTGTTCTATTAATGATATAAAGATAAATAATAATAATCTCTTCATATAACTAAAAATACCTTATTTCAAATATATTATTACCAATTACGTTCTAACTTTCTTGTCGAAGATTGACGCATTGCTTTCTTTAATCTATCTTGTGTCTCCTTTTCTTTCTGCATAGCAGCATTCAATAGTTGCTCAGCATTATCTTTACTCATCTGCTCTTTGGGCTGCTGCTGATTGTTTTGCTGCTTATCTTTATCGTCTTTCTGATCTTTTTTCTGCTGCTCTTTATTTTTATTGTCTTTGTTCTTGTCGTTCTTATTCTGCTGATTTTTATCATTATTGTTATTCTTTTGGTTCTTTAGTTGTCGTTTACACAACTCCAAATTATAACGAGTTTCATTATCAGAAGGATTGTTTCTTAAACTTTCTTTGTATGCTTCTATAGCTTCAGAAAACAACTGTTTCTTTTGACATATCACCCCAATATTATGAAATGCCATAGCCTTTCTCTTAGGATTAGTTTCTATTTTAGAAGCATTTTCAAATTGAACAACAGCCAAAGAGTCTTTTTGTTGAGCCATAAAAGCACAACCTAAATTATAAATAGCTTGTGGATTACGACCATTTTTAGCAGTAGCTTTACGATAGTCAACTTCTGCTTGTACATAATTCTGTTGACGAAAGGCTTTGTTTCCCTTTCTAATATCTTTACGTTCATTTTGCGCTTGAATAGTAGAAGCAAACAAAAGAACGAGAAATGTTATAATTATTCTATATCTCATTATCTCTTAAATAAATTGAATCGCTTAAATAATGGATTTTTACGTTCTAACAAACACACCTCTATTAACAATAGAATAAATGACAAGAGGGCAACGATTTGGAATTGCTCATTATACTCTGAATAAACAACAGCATCTGAATCACCCTTTTGAAGCTTTGATAATTCATTATTCAATTGCTCTTGTGCCAAGCTAGTATTATCAATATGAATATAGGTTCCACTACCTGCTTGAGCAATTTCTTTGCACATATTCTCATTTAAAGCAGTCATAACCGTCTGCCCGTGATTATCTTTTAAGTATTCACCATTACCTAATGGGATTGGAGCACCTTTGCTATCGCCTACCCCAAGTATAAAAACATTAACTCCTTTTTCCTTTGCTTCCTTCACAGCTTCTAATGCTCCGCCTTCATTATCCTCTCCATCTGTAATAAGAATAATAGCCTTTCCTACACCTTTCTGTTGTGTGAAAGAACTTAGAGAAACTCTAATTGCACGAGCAATGTCTGTTCCTTGTGCTGAAATTAAACTGGGAGTAATATCGCTTAAGAACATCTTTGCAGACACATAGTCGCTTGTTATTGGCAATTGCACATAAGCTTCTCCAGCAAAAACTACCAATCCAATCTTATCATTGATAAAACTATTGATAAGATTCTCTATCATTAGCTTACTTTTATCTAACCTAGAAGGTTGCACGTCTTGTGCTAACATAGAGTTACTTATATCTAATGCAATAATAGCCTCAATGCCATTGCGTTTCTCATGTGATATTTTTGATCCAAACTGTGGACGTGCTAAAGCCAATATCAATGAAGATAAAGCTGTAATAAGCAATAAGAACTTCACCCAAGGACGAAATCTTGACACATCAGGCATAAGCTCTTTCAGTAAAGTTGGATTGCCAATACGACTTAATTTCTTACGTTGAACATACCACATCATTATCTTTAAGATAATCAAGATGGGTATAATCAGCAACAGCCACAAGTATATAGGGTTTTCAAATCTAAACATCTTATCTATGAAAATTATTTATCTACCTTTAATATTAAGGTATTCTACGTAGAATTGTCAATCGAAGTAAGATTTCTAACAATAAAGATAGAATTGCAATTAGAGCGAAAGGCTCATAGGCTTCATATCTTTTTGAGAACTTCTTCACGTCCATTTTTGTCTTTTCTAATCTGTCAATATCGTTATATATCTCTTTTAATTCAGCATTGTTGGTTGCTCTATAAAAGCCACCATCGGTACTTTGAGCTATATCTTTCAATGTCTTTGTATCTATTTCAGCAGGAACATTAACATATTGTGTTGTTCCTCCCACCGTTACAGGATAAGGAGCAACTGTGTTTGTGCCTACGCCTATGGTATAAACACGTATTCCTAAGCTCTTAGCTATCTGTGCTGCAGTGAGCGGAGAGATATCTCCCATGTTGTTAGAGCCATCGGTTAATAAGATAATAACTTTACTCTTAGCTTTTGACTCTTTTAATCTTGAAACCGCATTGGCCAATCCCATGCCCACAGCAGTACCGTCAGCAATGAGTCCTCTCGAAGCAATATCAGTACGAACTCCTTGCAAAAGGTTCAATAAAGAAGCATGGTCGGTTGTCATTGGACATTGGGTAAATGCCTCGCCAGCAAATATTGTCAATCCAATATTATCGTTTGCTCTATCTGAAATGAACTCCGCAGCTACTTTTTTCGCAGCTTCCATTCTGTTAGGTTTAAGGTCTTCTGCAAGCATTGATGTAGAAACATCCATTGCCAGCATAATATCTATACCCTCAACAGATTTATTTCCCCATGAATTATGGGTCTGTGGGCGAGCCAGAATAATAACAATACAAATGAAAGTCACTATTCTTAAGAAAACAGGAAGATGCAAGATGCGCATTCTCCAGCTTTTCTTTATAGAGTTATAAGCATATGTATCGCTCATAGTGAATGTTGGCTCACTCCTTTTACGATAAAGGATATACCACAACAAATAAGGTATAAGCAACAATAAGAGCAATAAATATTCTTTATTTACTAATTCCATGTTTCTTAAAATAATAATTGCAATAAGCTATTTACGATATAGACAAACAAGACAACCACCACAATGATAGATCCTACAAGGCCTACTTGCATTGCTGTTCGTTGTTTCTTGCTACGTTCATCGTTTTCTGTTAACTTTGGAACGATACGCTCTTCTATTGGCATATCACTCATTTTGGTGTTATCAATAAAGTGTATTGCATTCACTAAATTGAGGTCATTCTCATTGATTTGTGGCGAATACTTAGCAAATTTCACTAGGTCAGCTGTTTCAAAGAGTTCTTTTAATTCTAATAACATCTGGTTATCACCCTCTTTCTGAAGATGTTCTATAATCTCAGAAGTGGTCATTTCCATTGCATTAAATCCAAATCGTTCTTCTATATAACGACGAAGTGTATCTGTAAGCTTTGTGTAATACTCTTTTTGATTAGACGAAACAGTTAGCTTATCTTGCTTTATCTGCTCTATCTTTTTCAATGCTTTCTTATGAGGAGGAAGATGTTTTACCACCTTTACACGCACTATTATTGGCTTATTTTGCTTCAAACGTACCCATAGATAAATGCTTACAACAAGCAAAAGAACCAACAACACACTACACCAAAACATCTCTTTCCAATCATTCCATGAGAAAGGATTGTCTTGAACGTCCTTGGGGGGATAGAATTGGTTAAGATGTAAAGTATCAACATCTACGGTAATAACCTTTAATGCTAATGAATTGGTCGTGTATTTCTTACCATTTACTTTTATCCAAAATGATGGAATAGGATATAATTTTTCATCAAAACTAGTTAAAGTGAGTCTCTTCGACACTTTGATCAGATTATCTTCTAATTGTGTCGTATCTGCCTTTTCAACATGCAACAACTCTAATCCTGGTACAACATAATGAGCTTCTTTCAATGGTTGAAATTCTATTCTGTCGCTATTCTTGGCTGTTACACTTAGAGTTACATGTGCTTGTTCGCCTATAAGTATTGCAATAGAATCAATAAAAGCATCTACTTTAACTTGAGCAGTTGCCCCTATTGCGCTAAATATCAATATTATAGATAATAAATATTTCTTCATCTGGGAGTTATTAAGATATCCTTAGCCTCTTTTCTTAAATAAGATTAAGAGTGCTTTTACATAATCTTCGTTTGTTGCAATTGATGTCCAATCCACCTTATTTTTGGCAAATACCTCTTGAAGAGCATCTTGTCTATCTATCCAATATTGTGTATGAGCTTTTTGAATAGCCTTTGAACTGGTATCAATAATCATCTCATGACCCGTTTCTGCATCTCTCACCTTCATCAAGCCCACATCAGGAAGCATCTTTGCACATTGATCATATACCTGAAGTGCTACTAAATCGTGCTTTGAACGAGCCACTTGCAACTGGCGAGAGAAAGACTCTTGTGTATAAAAGTCGCTCAAAATAAAGGCTGTGCAATGTCTTTTTACAATCTTTGTAAGATATTCTAGTGGTACAGAAAGATTGGTTTTTTTACTCTTAGACTCAAAGTTAAGCATCTCTCGTATGATATATAAGATATGCTTTCTACCTTTTTGAGGTGGAATATATTTTTCAATTCTGTCTGAAAAGAAAATAACTCCAATCTTATCATTATTCTGTATTGCACTAAAAGCAATGGTTGCAGCAATTTCGGTAGCCATGTCTCGTTTAAACATGCCTGTTGTTCCGAAATCCAAAGAGCCCGACACGTCCACCAAAAGCATAACAGTTAGCTCTCGCTCTTCTTCAAACACCTTTATATAGGGTTTGTGAAAGCGAGCTGTTACATTCCAATCAATATCTCGGACATCGTCCCCAAACTGGTATTCACGCACCTCAGAGAAAGCCATTCCACGTCCTTTAAACATAGAATGATATTGACCTGCAAAAATATTTTGGCTCAGTTCACGAGTTTTTATCTCTATTCTGCGAACCTTTTGCAATAAATCTGAAGTATCCATTAAGGAACCTCCACTCTATTAATTATTCTACTTATAATTTCTTCGCTTGTTACATTCATTGCTTCGGCTTCATAAGAAAGACCGATTCTATGGCGCATTACATCGTGAACTATTGCTCTTACATCTTCAGGAATAACATATCCACGGCGTTTAATAAATGCGTATGCACGAGCAGCTTTTGCTAAATTGATACTTGCACGAGGAGAACCACCATACGTTATCATATTCTTTAAATCTTCTAAGCCGTACTTTTCAGGATAACGAGTTGCAAAAACAATATCTGCAATATATTGTTCTATCTTTTCATCGATATACACTTCTTTCACAACATTACGTGCGTTAAGAATTTCTTGCACTGTTGTAACGGGACTTACAGTTGGTAAACTTCCTTGAAGATTTTCTCTTATAATAAGCTTTTCTTCTTCTATTGTAGGATAATCTATCACCACTTTAAGCATAAAACGATCGACCTGAGCTTCTGGAAGTTGATAAGTTCCCTCTTGTTCAATTGGGTTTTGAGTTGCCATTACTAAAAAAGGATTAGGCAAAGCAAAGGTTTGTTCGCCAATTGTCACTTGATGTTCTTGCATAGCCTCTAATAAAGCGCTCTGAACTTTTGCAGGAGCACGGTTAATTTCATCTGCTAATACAAAGTTTGCAAATACTGGTCCTTTCTTAACTTGGAACTTTTCTTCTTTTTGAGAGTATATAAGTGTACCCACAACGTCAGCTGGAAGCAAGTCTGGAGTAAACTGAATACGACTATAATCGGCATCAATCAATTGTGATAAGGTTTTAATAGCAAGCGTTTTTGCCAAACCTGGAACTCCTTCTAACAAGATATGTCCATCGCTAAGCAATGATATCAAAAGAGTATCTATCAAATGTTTTTGTCCGACTATTACTTTATTCATTCCTGTAACCAAATTGGTTACGAAACCACTCTGCTGTTCTATAAGAACATTTAATTCTCTAATGTCAACTGTTTGTGCCATTTTTTTCTTTATTATTTAATGTGAAGCAAAATTACAAAGAATGACTTGGAAACGAGAAGAATTGCCTATAAATAATATTAAATAAAGGCTCTTACAACGACAATTCAACGATAAAGAATGATATTTTATCTACAAATTATAAATTTTTGATACCCCAAAAGTCTAATAATGTTATCTTTCCTTATCTTTTACCCTACAAAATCACTATTAAGGCAACTCTCTATTAAATATTACTTAACACACAATTACCCCTAAATTACTAAAATACTTTAATTTATAAAAGTTTCTTTTCTTTATTCTGAACGACAAAATAAAGGAATAAATATAATCACATGGATTTTCAAATTACACGAATACCTTTCTAATAAAATTTAGATTTTAAAGACAATATACGATAAATAACAACATTAATACAATAACACAACTATCTAAAATACAGATATATATAATAAAAATAAAATGGCTACTTAATTATTTTTTTTTATTCAACTAAATTTAAAACAGAATGCTTTTACTCTTCAAAAGCAATGCTATTACCTTACAAAAGGAATCTTATAACAAGATAAAAGACATGTTTTTCTACTCATCTCACCCTCTTTGACATCACCCCACCAACGCTTTTAGAATTTCAAGAGCTATTGTTTTATAATCTTTTACAATCAAATTTCTCCCATTTCACCGAGTGACTACATTAGAAAAATCATCAAAACCAACTACAAGCCAAGCCAGTTTGAACAGTATTTTGACAAAGTTATATCATAAAAAAGTTTAATTTAGTAAACTTGATTACACTTTATTAAGTTCACCTTTCTTTACTTTTTTGTTTTAAAGCACACAAAATAGATCTCATTTTATCATAAGAATAAGCTTTATATATTATCATTTATGATTTTATTTATTTAAATTTGCAAGACTTTTACTTGGTATATAATATAAAAAAGACAACAAAATGATACAGCAAAGCCCTAACATTTCTCCAAAGAAACCTAGCAAAAAGATGCGTTGGTGGCATAAATGGGGAGGATTATTCTTTACCTTTTTCCTACTAATGTTCTGCATTAGCGGTATAATACTCAACCATCGAAAAGCATTTTCCCCATTCGATATTCCACGAAGCATTCTTCCTAAAGCCTATCATTACGACCATTGGAATTTAGGTGCAGTAAAGGGAGGACTTCAACTCAACAGCGATTCTGTTTTATTCTTTGGTTCTAATGGCATAGGTCTTTATTCCTCAAAAGCAGAAAGTTATACTTCTTTTAATGAAGGACTGAAAAATGGTGCAGACAATAGATTGATTATCAATATTATTAAAACAAATAATAATACAATTATTGCATGTGCTAACTTTGATATTTATCAATTAGATATAAAGAAAAAGCAATGGATTTCACTATCTGAATACCTTCCGATTGATGAACGTATAACCGATATTACAAGTGAAGGAAATAACCTTATCGTGCAAACTCGTTCACATCTATATGTTGCAGCCTACCCATTTACAAGTTTTAAACAAGTTACGATAAAGGCTCCTAACGATGAAAAGATTCAAAATGGTTTATTTAGAACGATATGGACCCTACATAGTGGTGAGCTATTTGGATTGATAGGAAAATTATTTGTAGACCTTTTAGGACTCGTCGTGATTATTCTTTGTATTACGGGGCTTGTCATAACATTTTGTCCCAAGTTGATATCACTTAATAAAAATAACCCTAGCAGAGTTCAAAAAAGCAGAAAGGGCTTTAATTTAGCAATGAAATGGCACAATAAAATTGGTGTTACGATGTTGGTTTTCTTACTCATTCTTGCAATAACAGGAACCTTTCTTCGTCCGCCTTTGCTCATTCCCATTGTGAGAGTTAAGCATTCTCCAATTCCTTTTACAACCCAACACACCCCTAATACATGGAACGATAAATTAAGAACCATTCGCTATGACAACGTCAATAAACAATGGTTGATTTACACTTCCGAGGGGTTCTTCCAGTTGAAGACCCTTAATGATAGTCCTAAGCGCCTCGGTTCCGCTCCACCTGTAAGCTTTATGGGAGTTACAGTGCTTGAGCAACAAGATGCAAATAGATGGGTTGTAGGATCATTTAGCGGTTTATTTGAATGGAATATCCAAACAGGAGCAATACAAGACCTTTATGCAGGGGAACCTTTTTACAGCGTTTCGGCAGACGGAATTCCCACATTCACCAACTCTGTAGCAGGCTATTATAAGCCAAAAGATAAAGAAGCAATTGTATTTGATTATGGAAGAGGTGCAGAAAACATCAATCTTGAGCCTACATTTATACGAATGCCACAAAGTTTTCATCAAGCAAGAATGTCATTATGGCACGTTGCTTTAGAAACACATGTGGGTAGAATATATTCATTCTTGCCTCAAATTATTGTAATGTTATTCATCTTCTTATCTGGAGTTTTCTTGATATCTGTTCTCATCTCAGGATATGTTGCATACAGAAAGATTCACAAGAAAAAATCAAGTAGAAAAGAAATACAGAATAAATAATATGTCAAAACCAATACAGAAAGGCTGTTTCATGCTTTATATTTTGGGCAAATGAAAATAAATGCCTACTTTTGCGACTGTTGTTTTACATCAAATAATATTACATTAAATAATTCAAAACTATCTAGATATGAATAAAAAGATTATTATTCCATTGATTTTATTAGTATGTATCCTTGCAGGTGGAGTGATATACTTATACACTTCGCTAGCAGAACAACAAAAACAAGCTCAAAATATGCAAGAATTAGCAGAGCTTGATAAAAAGGAAATGGAAAACGAGTATCAACAATTTGCCAACCAATATGGTGAAATGCGTGCTCAAATTAGCAACGACTCTATTGTCGCTCAACTAACTGCTGAACAAGAAAAAACTCAACGTTTGCTTGATGAACTTAAACAAGTGAAAAGCGATGATATAAAAGAAATTACCAGATTAAAGAAAGAACTTGCTACGGTTCGTGCCGTTCTTCGTAGCTATGTTATGGAAATTGACTCTTTAAATAGACTCAACCAAAATCTAACTGCAGAGAATGTTCGTGTTAAAGGACAATATGAAGAGGCAACAAAGCAGATTGAAGGTTTAAATACTGAAAAGGCTTCATTATCTCAAAAGGTTGCTATTGCGGCTCAATTAGACGCTATTGGTATTTCTGCAACAGGTTTAAATAAACACGGAAAGCCAACAAACAAGCTAAATAAGTGCAAAACACTACAAGTTAACTTTAGTATTGCAAAGAATGTTACAGCACCAGGAGGAACCAAAACTATTTATGTTAGAATCACATCTCCCACTGGTAGTGTTGTAGGTAATGAGGGAACCTTCTCTTATGAGAACAGAGATATTCAATGTTCAATGAAGAAAACAATTGAATATAATGGTTTAGAAACTCCAATATCAATGTATTGGAACGTTAATCAAACCCTTACTGCAGGAACATACCAAGTTAGTATCTTTGCAGATGGCAATATGATTGGTTCAAGAAGCTTCACTTTAAATGATTAATATATTCAGGATGAAATTAAGAAAAACCATTAGTTTGGTTGCAATAACATTCGTCTCAACAGCAATATCAGCACAAGAAACGCTGTCTTTAGCCTCTTGTAGGGATCTAGCTATTAAGAATAACCATCAACTTCAGATAGCAAAGACAAAGCAAGATATTGCAACCAACATGCGAAAAACTGCCCAAACAAAGTATCTACCACATGTAGATGTTGTTGGAGGCTACACTTTAACGAGTAAAGAAGTATCGCTATTAAATAACGATCAAAAGGCTTTGTTACAGAATTTAGGTTCTACTATAAGTGGAAGTCTTAATTCAAATCTCACCTCTTTACTAACTGGTTTAGCCCAAAGTGGGGCTATTACTCCACAAATGGCTCAACAATTAGGAGGTTTATCACAACAAGTTGGACAATCACTTACACAGTTTGGGAATCAAGCAGGAGCTCATTTAGTTGACGTTTTTCGTACTGATACAAGAAACTTATGGACTGGTGCTGTTGTAGTTAAGCAACCTATATATATGGGAGGAGCCATAACTGCAGCTAATAAGTTAGGAAAAATAAGCGAAGAGCTAGCAAGTAACAACATAGATGCTACCGTTCAAAATACAATTTATGAGGTAGATAAAACCTACTGGCTGGTGGTTTCGCTCAAACAAAAGCAGAATCTTGCAAAAAGTTATCTTCATTTAGTAGAGAAACTCAATGAAGATGTACACAAAATGATTAAAGAAGGCGTTGCAACAAGGGCTAATGGACTGAAAGTTGACGTGAAAGTGAATGAGGCAGAGATGCAAGTTCTACAAGTAGAAAATGGTCTTTCACTTGCAAAAATGCTTTTATGTCAGCTCTGTGGCTTACCTGTTGATTCTCCAATAACACTCGAAGACGAAAATAAAGAGAACCTTTCTTCTTCAACTGTATCTAAAGATATTTCAGTAGAAGAGGCCTTTTATCATCGTCCTGAGTTGAGAATGCTACAAAACAACTTTGATATCTCAGTACAAAAAACAAAAATTACGAAGTCTGCTTACCTCCCTCAAGTTGCATTAACGGGTGGTTATCTCATCTCTAACCCTAGTGTTTTCAACGGATTTCAAAAGAAATTCAGTGGCGTTTGGAATGTAGGAGTACTTGTAAAGGTTCCTGTTTGGAGTTGGTCGGAAGGTGTTTATAAAACAAGAGCAAGTGAAGCTGCAAGTAGAGTTGCAGCTCTTGAATTAAAAGAAGCTAAAGAAAAGATTAGTCTTCAAATAACTCAAAGCAGATATAAACTGAATGAAGCAAACAAAAGACTTGCTGTTGCTTTAAAAAACATCACCAATGCCGATGAAAACCTTCGCTGTGCCAATCTTGGTTTCAAAGAAGGAGTGATGGAAACTACCGATGTTATGGCTGCACAAACAGCATGGCAACAAGCACAAACAATGAAAATTGAAGCAGAAATTGAAGTAAAATTAGCCCAGGTAAACCTACAAAAGGCACTTGGTTTATTAAAATAAATAAAGAAAAAAGCAATGAAAGGTCAAAAAAAATATATGTTCGTATCCTTGTTAACCTTTATCGTTGTAGTTGTTTTAACTGCAGTGATTGGTTTTATTGCATTTGGAAAAGAACCCGAAGTTATTCAAGGTCAAATCGAAGTATCTGAATATCGTGTTTCATCTAAGCTCCCTGGACGTATAGTTGAATTGAGAGTTAAAGAAGGAGACTTTGTCCGTAAGGGAGATACCCTTGCCATTTTAGAAGTACCTGAAATCGAAGCACAACGCAAGGCTGCTGATGCTGGAGTTGCTGCGTCTGCTGCTTTCAATACAATAACAGATAAAGGAGCACGTAAGGAACAAATACAAGGAGCTTACCAATTATGGCAACAGGCTCAAGTTGCACAAGAAATTACAAAGAAATCCTATACAAGAGCTCAAAACTTGTTTGACGAAGGTGTTATAACTGCTCAAAAACGAGATGAGGCTTATGCTGCTTATAAGGCTGCTGAAGCTGCAGTTCTTGCAGCAAAGAGCCAATATGACCTAGCAAAGAACGGTGCAAGAGCAGAAGAAAAGGAAATCACAAGAGAGAAAGTAAAAATCGCTCAAAGCTCAGCTGACGCTGCTCATTCACTTCAAAAGGAGACTGTTCAGATTGCACAATACGACGGAGAGATTAGCGAAATCTATCCTAAAGTGGGCGAATTAGTTGGAACAGGCTCTCCAATCATGAGTATTGCTATCTTAAAAGAGATGTGGGGTACATTCAATGTCAGAGAAGACCAACTCCAAGACCTCTCTATGAATTCTAAATTTAAGGTCTTTATTCCAGCATTTAACAAAGAGGTTACTATGCAAACCTATTACTTAAAGGATCAAGGAAGCTATGCAGCATGGCGTGCAACCAAAGCTTCTGGCCAATATGATTTAAAGACTTTCGAAGTGAAAGCACGTTTCGTTGATAACATTTCGGGTGTTCGTCCAGGTATGTCACTCGTTATTAAGCGATAAACGGCAGTATTTCTATTGAATTAATGTTGCATTAGTGTGAAATCAGATAATTGCTTTAAAGCTCTTCAAAGAGTCATTTTATATCAAATAGATAAGATGATTCACAATAAGATTTACTTATTGTGCACTATTGTCTTCCCTTTATTTGTAATTGTTTTCTTTACGAGTGTGATGCAAAAAGGACTTCCTTCGAAGCTCCCTATTGCTGTTGTTGATCAAGATAACTCAGCAACAACACGCAAGCTTGCACGTACTCTGAACACAATTCAAGAAGTGGAAGTCGTTAATCGCTATGCAACCCCTCTAGAAGCACGCAAAGCAATGCAAGAAGGATCTATCTATGGATATTTCTATTTCCCACCTAAGACAACACAATCACTAGTGGCTGCCAAGCAACCTAAAGTGTCGTTTTATTATAATTCGAGTTACTATCTTGCTGGCTCGTTCTCTTTTAAAGCAATGAGAACAATGACTGTATTGGCTAATGCCTCTGCTGGTTCGGCTAAATTAACGGCTTTAGGATACACACAAAAACAGATAAAGGCTGTTTTACAACCCATTGTTATCGACACACACATCATCAATAACCCTACAATGGACTACAGTGTGTACCTCAATACCACGTTTATTCCTGCTTGTATTGGTATCTTTATTCTATTAATAACCGTATTCTCGCTCGGTAAAGAAATAAAAGACAGAACCACAAAAAGATGGTATAGACTGGCAGGAGATAACTTTAGAATTGCATTATTAGGTAAAATGATCCCTCAAACCATTTTGTTTTGCGGAATAGCCATTATTTATACCACCGTATTATATGCTTATCTAGATTTCCCATACGCTTGTAATGCATTCACATTATATGCTAATGCCATTTTATTTGTATTGGCTTCGCAGGGATTAGGACTCTTTTTCTTCTTCCTATTCCCCACCCTTCGCATGTCAATGAGTATGTGTTCTCTATGGGCTATGCTTAGTTTCTCTATCAGTGGCTTTACTTTTCCAATAGAAGCAATGGATGCTCCATTCCAAGCTTTTGCTTGGTTGTTCCCCGTTAGACATCATTTCAGTATATATCAAATGGTTGTTTTGAATGGATATCCCATTCATTATGCATGGAGTCATTATTTAGCTCTCATCATATTTACGCTTTTACCAATTAGTATTCTTCCCAAATTAAAGAACATTTTACTTACTTATAAATATATTGCGTAGGACAATGAGTAGAAAAAAGCATAAGAACGACTTACGTACTTTTATACATTTCCTATTTGAATGTATAAAGCATGAGATACAAACAATAATGAAAGATGGTGGAGTGGTTATGTTCTTTATCATCGTTCCTATTGCATATCCCATTTTATATTCGTGGATGTATAACAATGAAGGAGTGAAAGAAGTTCCTACTGTCTTTGTAGATCAATCTCATAGTTTCCTTAGTAGAACCTTTATTCGTAATTGCGATGCTACCGATGGTATTAAGGTTGTTAAGGTTGTTAGCTCCTTAAATGACGCACAAGAGCTACAAAGACAACAAGAATGTCATGCTATTGTTCTGCTTCCTGAAAACTTTGCTCAACAAATTAACCGTGGAGAGCAAGGTACAGTGTTGTTTTACGCTGATTTAAGTGGTATGTTTTACTACAAAGGAGTGTACTCTGCCCTTACTGATGTATCATTAGAAATAGGTAAAGACATTAAGATTTCAAGAATGAAGACCTATACAGATAAAGATGAAAGCATAGCTTCATCTCCTTTAGAGTATGAGTCTGTTTCACTATTCAACCCACAAAATGGATATGGAACATTTATTTTGCCAGCGGTATTAATTCTTATCATTCAACAAACAATGATTCTTGGAGTTGGAATGTTGTCGGGTACAAGACATGAAAGACGAGTATATACAGGAAGAATTATCACTAAAAGAACTGTTATAGGTGGCTTTGCTAACACTTTAGGTAGATCTTTCTCTTATTTCTTTATCTACATTGCTACCACAGCATACACCCTTTTACTCATTCCACATATATTTAAATTAGTACAACTTGCAGATAGTTCAACCCTTATACCCTTCCTTTTGCCCTATCTTTTGTCTGTAACATTCTTCTCAATGTTAATATCTAGATTCGTAAAAGAAAGGGAAAGTATTATACTTTTAATGGTATTTACTTCTATGCCATTCTTATTGCTATCTGGAATATCATGGCCTACAAATGCACTACCAGGTTTTTGGAAAGTCATTTCATGGTGTATACCCTCAACATTTGGTATCAATGGCTTTGTAAAGATAAATTCTTTAGGAGCAAATCTCAATGATATCCGTCCAGAACTCATTGCGTTATGGTCTCAAGTGGTGGTATACTTCATCATAAATATAGCCATACAGCTATTTATGCCTCGAAAGACTACCAAGAAATAGGTATTTTGATATACAACTCTTTCATTTTTTATTCAAAACAATAATAAATACCTATCTTTGCATAAGTATATCTGTTATCGTTCTAAAGAAAATAGAAGATGCAGAAAGTAGATAAAGAGTCATTGGAAGTTATACAGCCAATAGACTAAGTTCTTTACATTATGAGATTAGCAGACTTAAAGACTGGAGAAAAAGGTATCATCATAAAAGTCGTAGGACACGGTAGTTTTAGAAAGCGAATAATAGAAATGGGCTTCATCAAAGGAAAAGAAGTTGAAGTTCTTTTAAATGCTCCTCTACAAGATCCCGTCAAATATCGTGTTATGGGCTATGAGGTTTCATTGCGTCGTAATGAAGCTAAAATGATTCAAATTGTTACTGAAGAAGAGCAAAATATAAGTTCTTTAGAGAATAAAAAAGAAGAGCTTAATAAAGAAGAACACAAGAGTCTCGAGCCACAAAAAACCTTAGAGCACTCTGAGGACAACTCTCTTGCGTCTAAAGTAAAGCAAGAACGTCGTCAAATAAACATTGCTTTAGTGGGTAACCCTAACTGTGGTAAGACTTCATTATTTAACTTTGCATCTGGCGCTCACGAACGAGTTGGAAACTATTCGGGCGTTACTGTTGATGCAAAAGAAGGTAAAGCTTTTTTTGAAGGTTATCAATTTAATATCGTAGACCTACCTGGAACATATAGTTTATCAGCCTATTCGCCAGAGGAGCTTTATGTAAGAAAGCAGTTAATTGAAGAAACTCCAGACGTTATTATCAATATATTAGACTCAAGTAACTTAGAAAGAAACTTGTATCTCACCACTCAACTCATTGATTTGAACCTAAGAATGGTATGCGCCCTTAATATGTATGACGAGGCAGAGAAGAGAGGTGATAACATAGATTATAAGCACTTAGGAAGTCTACTTGGCGTTCCTATGGTTCCAACTGTATTTACTTCGGGACGAGGAGTTAAAAAGCTATTTCACATTATCATCAACACTTTTGAGGGAGCCGATTACTTAGACGACAAAGGACACCTGAATAAAGAAGTTGCAAAGGAAATAAAAGAGTGGCACGATACTTATCATTCTTCTAAACCTCATCACGAACATGATGAAGACTTTGCATCAGGCGAAATCCCAAAGAATGTTACTTCTAAGCATATTCATATCAACTATGGTCAGAATCTCGAAGAAGGCATAAGTAAAATACAGCAAGAACTAAAACAAGATGATGATATTAGGTACTTGTATTCAACTCGATATCTTGCTATAAAACTATTAGAACAAGACAAAGAGGTTGAAGAATATATCACCAAGACAGCAGCAAACAGCAATAAGATTATTCAGCTAAGAGATAATATTAGCAAGAATGTTGCCAGTGAACTTCATGAAGATAGCGAAACTGCTATCATGGATGCGAAGTATGCTTTCATTCATGATATACTGCAAAAATCAAACTATAAAATAGGAAAAAAGGAAAATACCTATAACTTAACGCATAAGATTGACCACATTATAACTAACAAATGGGTTGGAATTCCTATCTTCATTGCTATTCTTTGGCTGATGTTCCAAACCACCTTCACGCTTGGTCAATATCCTATGGACTGATTAGAAGAAGGAATTAACCTACTTGGAGGATTCTTAACTAGTTCTATAGAAGACGGACCATTGAAGTCTATGCTTGTAGATGGAATTATTGGAGGTGTTGGAGCCGTTATTGTTTTCTTGCCACAGATTCTTATTTTGTATACATTTATTTCGTTTATGGAAGACAGTGGATACATGGCAAGGGCTGCATTTATCATGGACAGACTTATGAATAAGATGGGATTGCATGGCAAATCGTTTATTCCTCTTATCATGGGCTTTGGCTGTAACGTGCCTGCAATTATGTCTACACGTACAATTGAAAGTAGACAGAGTCGTTTAGTCACCACACTCATTCTGCCATTGATGAGTTGTTCTGCCCGACTTCCTATCTACATCATGATCATTGCTACTTTCTTTGCACCTAAATATCGCTCATCAATAATGATTTCTCTATATGTTATAGGAATGCTTATTGCCGTTATCATGAGTAAGATATTTACAAAAACGATAGCAAAGAACGAGGATACGCCTTTTGTTATGGAACTTCCACCCTATCGTTTCCCTACTTGGAAAGCTATAGGACGACACACTTGGGAAAAAGGCAAGCAATATCTCAAGAAGATGGGAGGTATTATTCTTATTGCAAGTATCATTGTTTGGGCCTTAGGCTATTTCCCTCACGGAGAGAAATTAGATGAGGCTGAACGATTAGAACAAAGCTATATCGGTAAATTAGGAAAAGCTGTAGAACCAGTATTTAGAGCTCAAGGCTTTGATTGGAAATTAGATGTTGGACTACTTGCAGGTACTGGAGCTAAAGAGATTGTCGCTTCTACAATGGGCGTGATGTACACTTCAGATAGTAGTTTTAGCGATGATAATAACTTTAGCAACGACACGGTTAAGTATTCTCGATTATATGCTCAGATGAGAGCAGACGGAATAACACCTATTTCAGCATACGCTTTTTTATTATTTGTACTACTCTACTTCCCTTGTGTAGCAACTATCGCTGCTATAAAGAATGAAACAGGGTCGTGGAAATGGGCACTATTTACGGTATTCTACACCAGTGCACTGGCTTGGGTTGTATCTGCTGCATTCTATCAAATAATGAGTCGCATCTTTACATAATAGATACTTCAATTATAAAAATATGGGGAGGCAAATGCTTCCCTTTTTTATTGTATTCTATTTTGCTAGCTTTTGTAGTATAATAACAATGTAATTATATGGTAAAAGTAATGCTCTTGCAAGACAAAAGCACTGAGTTT
The DNA here is from genome assembly GCF_000379965.1 of Hoylesella nanceiensis DSM 19126 = JCM 15639. Taxonomy (GTDB): domain Bacteria; phylum Bacteroidota; class Bacteroidia; order Bacteroidales; family Bacteroidaceae; genus Prevotella; species Prevotella nanceiensis. Next base: position 399,815 of record NZ_KB904327.1, read on the forward strand.
ATTTTGCATGAAGAAGCAAGATACATTGTGGAAATCATTCAATGACTTTTTAATCTCTATATTCTTAATAAGAAACAGTATCTTCTCTAAGCAAGTATTGCAATACAAAGGGCTTGTTGGAAGAATAAAAAAAGAGAAAAAGAAGATTTGTATATAAAGCAAAAGGATAAAACAAATCTCTTATAATATATACAAGGACAGAAAAATATACTATACTTACACAAGATAAGTTAGTACATAATCTGGTGTTGACAAATAAGAAACCAATTTTTTCTCATTTGTTTCAAGATTGATCATGCTTAAAGAAGAAGCTGATATACTCTCAACTTTCATCTCATTATACATCAAATCGTCTTCAGAAAAATACTTATAAAGAGTTTCTTTTGCACTCCAAACCAAAAGAAGGTCTTCTATCGATGTGAAAAGTTCATCACTTCTAAGAAACTTAGAGCGAATCCTTTCAATTCGATCACTACGATATTCAATATCTATCGCAACCACTTTCTGAGTACTTAACAATACACATGCATAACTATTTGTATGGCTTATACTAATGTAAAATCCTTCTAACAAGGGTTGCCCGTTGCTATTATGATCGATAATAACAGAGGGTGTTTTGAGATATGAGGTCAATAAGGCGTAAGTTGCCATCACCTCAAGGCGGCGGGTCTTACTTTTATAGTTCTTATCAGCAATTATCTTAAGAACACTTTCAGGCAACTGACTTTTAAATTGTTCCTCAGTTTCTGTAATTTTCCAAACCAAAAGAGTGGTATGAGGGTTGATCTTTTCTACAGACAATTGTGGCATAACAAACTAAGAATAACGTATTTATGCTTCATTATTTGCAGAAATAGTGATCTTCACCTTACTAATTCTACGGCCATCAACCTTTAATATCTCAAACATAAAGTTGCGATATTCAATGCGTTCGTGCATAGTTGGAAAGTCACCTTTTATCTCTAACAATAAACCTGCTAAGCTATCAGCATCTCCTTCGATTTCAGAAAAGTAGTCATCATCTACCTCTAAAATCTTAGTTACATCACTTAAAAGTGTTTTTCCATCAAAAACATAAGTATTATAGTTTAGCTTGCTATAGCTTGTATCTTCCTCATCGTACTCGTCATTGATTTCTCCTACAATCTCTTCAAGAATATCTTCGAGCGTTATAAGACCACTTGTTCCTCCAAACTCATCAACAACAATGGCGATATGAACCTTATTCTCTTTGAAATCTTTCATCATATCGTCGAGTCGTTTAGTTTCAGGAACGAAGTGAGGAGGGCGCATTAGCGTTTGCCACTTAAAGCTTGTAGGCTTAGCAAGATGTGGAAGAAGGTCTTTAATATAAAGCACTCCCTTTATGTTATCATCGTTATTTTGATAAACAGGAATTCTACTATAATTATTTTCTACAATACTTTTCAGCACATCTGAAAAAGGACTATTGATATTTAGAGCAACGATATCTTGACGACTGGTCATCACCTCTCTAACTGTTTCATCGCCAAAACGCACAATTCCTTGTAGCATTTTCTGCTCTTCTTTTATATCATTCTTGTCTGTTAGCTCCAAAGCGTGCTCAAGTTCATCTACACTAAGCATTTGTTGGTCGTTCTTAATCACTTTAGAGGCTAAGAAACCACTACGCAAAAGAATACTTTCGAAAACCCAAAAAAGTCGTCTAAAAAATAAAATACCACTCACTGAGCGACGACAAAATGCTAAAGGTTCTTCTCTACTATATACCTTTGGAATGATTTCTCCAAATAATAAAAGTAGGAAGGTCAATAAAACTGTAACAATTAGGAATTGCAACCAATAAGCTTTTTCACCAAAATAAACCAATGAAGTGAATATATAATTGCACAACATAATAATGGTTACATTCACAAAGTTATTGGTTATCAGAATAGTTGCTAATGTTCTTTCGCTATCATCTCTAAGCATGTTAATAGCTTTATCTTGCTCGGTGCGCTCTTCTGACACTTCTGAAAGGTCTGAAGGCGATAAACTGAAATAGGCAATTTCAGAAGCACTCGCAAATGCCGACAAGCCAAGTAAAACAATGGTAATAAGAATTGCAATGACAACTCCTAAAGAAATTGGATTAAAAGAAATATCTGATAATGCTTGTTCTATCGAAAGAAAATCCACGTTTTGGTATCTTTAATATTAATAGTTAAATGCCAATATACACACTAAAAGGGCATATTGGCATCAGAAGTATCTGTTGTTGTATTTGGTTCTTCAGTTTTTTGAGGCATATTCAGCTCGCTTTCGGACGAATGTGGACGTGAAGTTAAAAGCTCCATATTATCTACATAGATTTCAGGAACAGTTCTTCTAACTCCTCGTTGGTCGTCATAAGAACGATAACGAATCTTTCCTTCAACATATATTCTATCGCCTTTATGAACAAATCGCTCAACAATCTTTGCTAAACCTTTGGTAAATATAACATTATGCCAATCGGTTCTATCTGGAACTTTGGTTCCATTAGGCAATGTATAGCCACGTTCTGTTGTAGCTAAAGATAATTGCGCAACAGCCTGATCGGCTTCAAAATAACGCACAGTAGGCTCTTGTCCTACATTACCTATTAACATAATCTTATTCATAAGCAATAATCTTTAAAATGAAGAATTAAAGTATTATTTATTTCCACATGCCTAAATAGGCGAAATTAAAGTTCTTTCCTTTAGCTGAAGGGAATTGAGAACGACCATCAACTCTTGTCCTTAGGTGGTCGACAATGCGGTTATAACAATCTAAACCTGATGTAGCTTTACATTGAGCAACGAAATGTGTGTCTCTATATTCAAACTTTCCTGTAGACGGAACCATAACAACACGTTTAAAATCTAGCGCTCCTTCATACCAACCTTCACGTATTTCATTAATTCTACTCATTGCAGAATTCATCATTTCACGACGCTCTTGTACTGGAGCAGGCATAGGAATAGGATGTAAAGCTTTCTTTTGTTTAAAGTCCATCATTGTTGCTGCGGTAGTCTTTATAACGATAAAGTAAACTCGTTGACGAACTTTATAACGCTTAGGATAATACACATCGCTTGCAGCATAATCACGAATGTCTGCTTCAATATCTGGGTTCATACCGATTTCGGGTATAGAATAAAGGAAATCTAGTGCTTCTTCGATATTGTATGCTAGTGTTTCATTATCGAAATAACGCAAATATAAATTCATTGAATGTATGTTTCTCTAAAAATAAACTAAGAAATAAAGAGCGGAAAACGAGACTCGAACTCGCGACCCCAACCTTGGCAAGGTTGTGCTCTACCAACTGAGCTATTTCCGCAGATAACAATTTAAAAATAATGTGATAGTGAAGAGGAGGAGACTCGAACTCCCACGAAGCAATTTTCACTACCCCCTCAAAGTAGCGCGTCTACCAATTCCGCCACCTCTCCATTCTTTATTGATGCGATTGAAACAAGTCTTTAGAACAAAAGTTAAACATAAAAGTCTTATGAAATATGTTTTTGAAATCTATGTATTTACTCATTCTTTAGCTCTAGCATCAATATCTTCACAATAAAAAATATTTTCTACATGATAAAGAGCGGAAAACGAGACTCGAACTCGCGACCCCAACCTTGGCAAGGTTGTGCTCTACCAACTGAGCTATTTCCGCAATTACCTCTGTAAAATGCATTTCTCTAAATGCGTTTGCAAAGGTAGTATATTTTTTGTAAACTGCAAACTTTTGAAAAACTTTTTTATGCTTTATCGCCTAAAAATACTAATCCATTCTTGATTTATAATCATTATAATCGTATTTTCTTAAGATTTCAAGCTCTCCATTCATCTTTAGTAGTGCAATTGAAGGATGTGTTATACCATTAAACATATTTGTTTTAACTGTAGTATAATGTAACATATCTTCAAATATAATATTTTCACCTACTTGTAATTCATGATCAAAAAGCCAATCTCCCATAAAATCACCCGACAAGCAACTATTTCCACCCAGTCTATACCTAAATTTATAAGATTGATGAAATATTTCTTCCTCACCAACAACCACAGCGTTGCGCACAGTTGGCATATAAGGCATTTCCAAACAGTCAGGCATATGGCAAGTAAAACTTACATCTAATATTGCTGTTTGGTAACCTTTATCTTCTACAACATCAACAACATGAGCTACAAGCGGACCAGTTTGCCAAGCAAAAGCACTACCTGGTTCTAATATAACATGTAAATGCGGGTAACGCTTTTTAAACTCTTGCAAAGTAGAAATAAGTAATTCTACATCATAATCAGCACGAGTCATAAGATGGCCTCCACCAAAATTAATCCATTTCAATTGAGAAAACCAAGGTGAGAACTTTTCTTCTATATGCTTTAATGTTCTTACAAAGACATCAGAACCGCTTTCACAATGACAATGACAATGAAATCCTTCGAGTAAAGAAGGTAATTCCTGAGGTAGTTTATCGGCAGAAACTCCGAATCTTGTACCAGGAGCACAAGGATTATAAAGATCTGTTCCAACCTCAGAATATTCAGGATTGACTCTCAATCCAAGACTAATATTTGGCTGAATAGATGCTACTCTATTTGCAAATCGTTCATATTGAGAAAGAGAGTTAAATGTTAAGTGGCTAGAACACCTTGCTATTTCATCTATTTCAGGATCGATATAAGCTGGTGAGAACGTATGTGTTAAGGCTCCAAGCTCTTGATATCCTAATTTAGCTTCACTTAAAGAGCTTGCTGTTGTAGCATTAATATATTCTTTAAAGATAGGAAATGTTTTCCATAAAGCATAAGCCTTAAATGCTAAGATAATTTCAACATTTGCTTGTTTAGCAACATCTGATATTAGAATAAGATTTCTTCTTAATAATTGTTCCTCTAATATATAAGTTGGTTCTTTTACCTCTTGAAACGTAATTCTATCTACCTTCATTCTTATTTATTCTTACTTTTTCTCTAAAATACTCTTGATTAATTGGTTGCTAACAAATAATTAGCACACATCTCTGCACACCTTTCTCCGTCCATAGCAGCAGAAACAATACCACCAGCATAGCCGGCACCCTCTCCACATGGATAAAGTCCTTCTAAACGAACGTGCTGTAATGTTTCTCTATCTCGCAAAATACGAACCGGAGACGATGTTCTTGTTTCTGCAGCAATCATCACTGCCTCGTTAGTTAAGAAACCTCTACTCATTGAACCAAACTTTTTAAATCCTTCTTGTAAGCGAGTTACAACTGCATTTGGCAACCAAAAATGAAGTGGACTGCTTATCAAACCTGGAGAATAAGAACTCTTTGGCAAATCAAAACTTAATTTTTTATTTACAAAGTCCACCATTCTTTGAGCAGGAGCAGTTTGCTTCATATTGCCTTGTTGCCAACAATTTTGTTCTATTTGTTCTTGGAAATGCATCATTTTCAACACATCATCTCCTTCAATATCTTCAGGACGAGTTTCAACAACCATTCCACTATTACTCCATTTGCCACCTCGATTGCTAGGACTCATTCCATTTACAACTATTTGTTTTTCACTTGTTGCAGCAGGAATAACAAATCCTCCAGGACACATACAGAATGAATACACTCCTCTATCTGCAGCTTGGGTTACAAAGCTATACTCTGCTGCAGGTAAATATTTACCCCTTCCATTTTTATTATGATATTGTATTTGATCGATTAGTTCTGCCGGATGCTCCAAACGTACACCTACCGCAATACCTTTTGCCTCTATTTCAATCTTTGCATTACATAAATAATGATAAACATCACGTGCACTATGTCCGGTAGCAAGAATCACTGGGCCCATAAAGGTGCATTGAGTGCTAGTTAATAGCTGTAAGGCTTCCACACCAATGACCTTATTTCCTTGAATAATAAGCGAGGTCATTTTTGTTTGAAAGTGTACTTCTCCCCCACATTGTTCTATTGTTTTACGCATATTCTCAATCACCTTAGGTAATTTATCTGTACCTATATGTGGATGAGCATCTGCTAAAATACTTGTAGACGCACCATGTTGACAAAAAACATTCAATATCTTTGAGATAGAACCTCTCTTTTTTGAACGGGTATATAACTTACCATCAGAGAAAGCTCCTGCACCTCCTTCACCATAACTATAGTTACTTTCTGGATCAACACTTTGATTCTTTGTTATTGCTGCTATGTCTTTCTTACGTTCATTAACGCTCTTTCCTCTTTCAAGTACAATAGGTCTACAACCCAACTCTATGAGTTTTAATGCTGCAAACAATCCTGCAGGTCCCTCTCCCACTACAACTACAGCTGGTCTTTGCGACACATCACCATATTCTGTGTGTATAAATTCATCATCAGAAGGTTCTTCATTAACGTATATTCTAAGAGTCAAGTTGACAAAGATCGTACGTTGGCGTGCATCTATACTACGCTTTAATATTCTAATCTTTGTTATTGTTCTTACATCTATATTCTTTTCACGAGCTACAACCTCTTTTAATGTGCTTTCATTATAAGCCTGTTGAGGAAGAACTCGCAAAGATAATTCGTATATCATGTGTATATTTAAATTCGTAAATACATTTAACTAAAATACATAACCACCTAATATTCAATATTATAACATAATTCTATCTTTATATTTCTAAGAAGACAGAATCGACTTTGGGGTGTTGTATTTCTTTAATTTGTTTGCAAAGGTATATATTAAATATGAGATTGTATACCAACCGCATTCTTTTTTACTTTTAAAAGAACTTGAATACAAGAGCATTTCCTATTTCTTTCGCACAAAAGTCATCTGCTTTGGCAATTTCTGCCACTTGCTATTACGAGCAATTTTTATCGCACTACCCTCCAATTGTTTTAGAACTATTGTAGAATCTGTATCATTAACAAATGAAGCTGTTAAGTCTTCACTTCCATAATCATTTACAACATCTGCTTTAAACGAAAGTTTATCAACGGGCTTTGCATCTAAAAAAATCCATTTTCGTGAATCTCTATTATCTCCTAAGTACCCCGAAACCTCTCCAAGAACACTCTGTCCAGGAACAAGAAGTTTGTGTTTATAAAAGTCTAGTACGATATACAGATCTAACTCCTTATTATAATAGGTACCTTTAAAAGGTGCACCTTCTTGTGCAAAAAGTGAACTAGGGAAAAGAGTGGCACTCAAAAGCAAAATAAATATTATTCTGAATAATTTTATCATTGTATAAAATCTGATTTAATAAATAATTAATTACCAAGAGAAAACTCTAGACTTCTTATATCCTATCATTATTTTTAGACTTTCACTAAAAAGAAGTTATATTCTCATTCAAAATACAAAGATAAAGATTCTTGGTCAAGAAAACCGCCATTTTACAGAAAATATATTTCTTTAAATTTGGTATATTCGTTTTTTATGCTATCTTTGCGCAACTATAATATAATTTTATCATGGCAGAAAAATTAGTTCCCAACTACATATTTGAATCGAGTTGGGAAGTTTGTAACAAAGTAGGTGGTATATATACTGTGCTTTCTACACGTGCAAAAACGTTACAAGAGAGATTTAAAGACCATCTAATTTTTATTGGTCCAGATTGCTGGAAAGAAAATGAATGTCCGTATTTCACTGAAGATAAAAAGCTTTTTAAAGATTGGAAAAAGCAACTTCCTGAAGACTTAAATTTAAGAATTGGAAGGTGGAATATACCCGGAAGCCCTATTGCAATACTTGTAGATTTTTCTACATTCTATAAAGATAAAGACAAAATATATACTGAAATATGGGAGAACTTTGGCGTAGATAGCTTGCACGCCTATGGAGATTACGATGAAGCATCAATGTTTTCATATGCAGCAGCACGTGTTGTCGAATCTTTCTACCATTATTATATTAAGGAGAATCAAAAGGTTATCTATCACGGAAACGAATGGATGACTTGCATGGGTCTATTATATTTACGTTTGCATCTACCACAGGTAGCTACCATTTTTACAACTCACGCAACAAGCATCGGTAGAAGTATCGCAGGAAATAATAAACCTCTCTACCAATATTTAGAGGCTTACAATGGCAACCAAATGGCAGATGAGTTGAACATGCAAAGTAAACATTCGATAGAACGACAAACTTCGCATAATGTAGATTGCTTTACTACAGTAAGTGATATCACAGCTTTAGAATGTAAAGAATTGTTAGACCGTGACGTTGATGTGGTTCTTCCAAACGGATTTGAAGACGATTTTGTCCCTAAAGGAAGTAGTTTTACTTCTAAAAGAAAGAAAGCAAGAGAAACTTTACTAAGAGTTGCTAATGCTCTAACAGGAAAAGAATTCAGTAATGACGCTCTTCTTGTATCAACAAGTGGTAGATACGAGTTTAGAAATAAAGGAATTGACGTTTTTGTTGAAGCTATTAACAAGCTTCGATTCGATTCTAATTTAAAGAAAGAGGTTATTGCTTTCATTGAAGTTCCAGCTTGGGTACATAGTGCAAGAAAAGATTTAGCAGATCGTTTAGCTAAGTCAACAACTTACACAACTCCATTAGAGCAACCTTATATCACACATTGGTTGAATCAAATGAATAAAGATAATGTTCTAAATATGTTGCATTCATTTGGTTTTCACAATAAACAAGAAGAGAATGTTAGTATAATATTTATCCCATCTTACTTAAACAGTAATGATGGAATATTGAATATGAGTTATTATGATTTAATTCTTGGAAACGACCTTTGTGTTTATCCTTCCTATTATGAGCCATGGGGATACACTCCTCTTGAAGCTGTTGCATTCAAAGTACCTTGCATCACGACCAATTTAGCAGGCTTTGGATTATGGGTAGAAGGATTGAAAGGATTTGAGAACGACATTATTAGTGGTGTAAAAGTAATCAATAGAACCGACTATAACTATTGGGATGTCGCAGAAGAGATTAAAAACACTATTATTAAATATTCAACATTGAACGATGAAGATATTAAGAAGGCACGTAACAATGCTTACAAAATATCTAAGAAAGCATTGTGGAATAAGTTCATAGCCTACTATGATACAGCTTATGACAAAGCACTTAGAAAGGCAATAGAGAGAAATTAACAACAAAATTTATACATAAACGAATATCGAAATTTATGAAAATCAAAGCAGATTACACCAATACTCCTCAATGGAAAGAGATTACTATCAAGTCAAATCTCCCAGAAGAACTAAAGTGTTTAGATGAACTTGCACACAACCTATGGTGGGCTTGGAATTATGATGCACAAAATCTTTTCCAAAGCCTTGATGAAGAATTATACCAAGAGGTACAAGGAAATCCGGTATTATTGCTCGATCGTTTAAGTTACGACAGAAAAGTTGCAGTAACAAAAGACAAGGCAATGATGAAGAAAGTGAAGGATGTATACAAGAAATTCCGCACTTACATGGATGTAAAGCCAAATAGCAAGCGTCCTTCTGTTGCCTATTTCTGTATGGAATATGGTCTAAACCAAACCTTAAAGATATATTCTGGTGGTTTAGGTGTACTTGCAGGCGATTATATTAAAGAAGCATCAGACAGTAATGTCGACATGTGTGCAGTTGGTTTCTTATATCGCTATGGCTACTTCACACAGTCATTAAGCATCGACGGACAACAAATTGCACAATATAACGCTCAAAACTTTAACTCGTTACCTATCGAACGTGTTTACGATAACAATGGCGAACCAATGGTAGTTGAGGTTCCCTACCTTAATTATCACGTACACGCATATGTATGGTGCGCGAATGTTGGTCGTATCAAACTATATCTTCTAGATACAGATAACAACCTTAACTCAGATTTCGACAGACCAATTACTCACTCATTATATGGTGGTGACTGGGAAAACCGTTTAAAACAAGAGATTCTTCTTGGTATTGGTGGTATGCTAATGCTTAAGAAATTAGGTATAAAGAAAGATATTTATCACTGTAATGAAGGTCACGCAGCTCTTTGTAACTTACAAAGACTATGCGATTATGTAGACAGCGGGCTTTCATTTAACCAGGCTATGGAACTCGTTCGTGCATCTTCTCTTTATACAGTGCACACTCCTGTTCCTGCAGGACACGACTATTTCGATGAGAGTTTATTTGGTAAATATATGGGAGGTTACCCATCTCGCCTAGGAATTTCATGGGACGAATTTATTGGAATGGGTAGAGAAAATCCAGACGATCATAACGAACGTTTCTGTTTATCAACATTTGCTTGTAACACTTGTCAAGAAGTTAATGGTGTAAGTAAGCTTCATGGTTGGGTAAGTCAAAAGATGTTTGCTAACATTTGGAGAGGCTACTACCCAGAAGAAAATCACGTTGGCTATGTAACCAATGGCGTTCACTTACCTACTTGGACTTCTTCTGAATTCCGTGAATTATACGATAAGTACTTTGACAAGAACTTCATTAACGACCAAAGTAACGAAAGTATTTGGCATGGTATATACAATTGCCCAGATGCAGAGATATGGGAAACTCGTATGACCTTAAAGAAGAAGCTTATTAAGTATATCCGTGAGAAGTTTACTCAAAACTGGTTGAAGAACCAAGGTGACCCATCTCGTGTTATGTCGCTATTAGAACGCATCAATCCAAATGCGCTAATGATTGGTTTCTGCCGTCGTTTTGCAACCTACAAACGTGCTCACCTTCTTTTCACAGACCTAGATAGACTTGCTAAAATCGTTAATAACCCTGAGCGTCCTGTATTGTTCTTCTTCTCAGGAAAGGCACACCCAGCAGACGGAGCAGGCCAAGGACTCATCAAACGTATATATGAAATTAGCCAACGTCCTGAGTTCTTAGGCAAGATTATCTTCTTGGAAGACTACGATATGCAACTTGCTCGTCGCTTAGTTTCAGGTGTCGATATTTGGATGAACACTCCAACAAGACCTCTAGAAGCTTCTGGTACATCAGGAGAAAAGGCTGAAATGAATGGTGTTGTTAACCTTTCTGTTTTAGATGGTTGGTGGCTTGAAGGCTATCGTGAAGGTGCAGGATGGGCATTAACAGAAAAACGTACTTATGATAACCAAGAATATCAAGACCAATTAGATGCAGCAACTATCTATGGTCTATTAGAAAACGATATTCTACCAATGTACTATGCTAAAAACCAACAAGGATTTAGCGAAGAATGGATTAAGGTTATTAAGAACTCTATAGCAACTATTGCTCCTCATTACACAATGAAACGTCAGTTAGACGATTACTTTGAAAAGTTCTATAACAAAGAAGCAAAACGCTTTAAAGAACTATCGGCTAACGATAACGCTCTTGCTAAGGAAATTGCACTATGGAAAGAGACTGTTGCAGAGCGTTGGGATTCTATTCATGTAGTGTCTCAAGAGGCTAATACTCTTATTGATGGAGTTGAAACAGGTGTTCCATACAAACTAAGATATGTCATTGACGAACAAGGTTTGAATGATGCTATAGGACTAGAGCTTGTTGCTTTGAAGGGTGTTCAAGGTCAAGACGATCGTGAACTATACAGTATTCACCAATTCGAAATGGTTGGTAACGAAGGAAATCTTTATACTTTCGAAGCTAATATCGAACCTGCAAAGGCTGGGGCATATCGAATTGCTGTTCGTATGTATCCTAAGAACGAGCACTTACCACACAAACAAGACTTCTGTTACATTAAATGGCTCAACTAAAAGCACTTTTGTAGCATTTAGATAACAAAGAAGATTCTATAACGTTTTTGAATATATTTCATTCAGATTCATTATAGAATCTTCTTTTTTCATACCTACCCATTTCTTAAATATATTAGAACAGAGATTTTTACACACCACTCTCCTTTTCTTATTCCACTATCTCCCTACCCTTTTATTTACCAAACTATACAAACACGACACCACAAAAGCCCCAAGCCTCTTCATTCTTTTCTCTTCTCTTATAACTCCTTCACCATCATAACATTTACTAATCATAATCTAAAAGCCATCATTTTACACAACAAAAGCAGTGGGATTAGATGATAAAAGTATTAAGTTTGCATGCTAATAGCACTTTAATTACAATTTCGTTAAGCGTCTCTTCAATATAATTATACGTTTATATTATCAAAAATCAAGAAGTGATATCCTTCAGAAGTAAGATGGTTCATATATCATTCCACTGAGTTATTCTACTTTAGAGTAGTTTCTTAATTTGCAATTATTTCAATTTCTTTCGTTCTTAATATCATTTTATTTCTTTATCTTTGCAGTATAACAACCATAAAAATGCTAAGTAAGAATAAGATCAAATTCATTCGTTCGCTTGAACTCAAGAAAAATAGACAGCAAGAGTGCTTATTTGTTGCCGAAGGACCAAAGGTTGTTGCTGACCTTTTGACAAGAGTAAAGGCACACACGATATTCTCTACTCCCTCAAGAATCAAAGAATTCTCGAGCGAACAAGCTGATAATATCATAGAAATAACCGATTCTGAATTGGCAAAGATTAGCTTTTTGCAACATCCTCAACAAGTTCTAGCAGTGTTTCCTTTCTTGCCTTCAACTGAAGCAACACCACAAAATGAATTGATCTTAGCATTAGATGGTGTGCAAGACCCAGGAAATTTAGGTACAATTATACGCATTGCCGACTGGTTTGGCATTAAAAATATAATGTGTAGTGAAGACACTGTTGATGTTTACAATCCTAAAGTAATACAAGCAAGTATGGGAAGTGTTGCACAAGTGTCGGTGAATTATTGCGATTTAAAAAGATTTATAGAAAAGATTTCACCTGAAGTCCCAGTATATGGAACATGCTTAGATGGCGAAAATATCTATAATCAAAAGCTTTCTAGCAAAGGAATTATCGTAATGGGAAATGAGGGTAAAGGTGTATCTACTGCTATAAAGCAGCTATTTACACACAAACTATTAATTCCTAACTATCACCCCCAGAGCGCAATTGATAGTTTAAATGTAGCCATAGCAACAGCTATTACATGTGCAGAGTTTAAAAGACAGGATTTAGTATGAAGAAATTAATACGTCAAAAGAGTATTCCAGCCATTGTAAAATATGCGCTAACTCAAATGCTAAAAGCTAAAAAGAAAGAAGTAAAAGCAGTTGCTCCATGGATTGTTATCACTTCTTTTCTATTTTCAATCCTCATTACTTACGCCCCTTTTATAACGATAGAAACTCTCATCAGTTTAAAAGATATAACGCAAAATGCCATTTTATTATCGGCGATGACACTTCTTGTTGTTCTGTCGTTCTCTGCTTTTGTCGCTCAAGTAGTAAGTAATATCAATAAACAGAAATGGCTTTTCAACCTAAAACGAGTGCTTAAATTCTCAGCTTTCTATTGCGTTTTAAGCATATTATACGGCAGCTTTGGGGCATTTTTATATTTCCGTTATACACTAAACGCCATTCAGCTGCCTATAGATAAAATGCAAGAGGCATCTCCTTTATGGTATATTGTATCATACATCGCCACAGGTTTGGTTATTATCTTCTTGATCATTTTACCAAGTATATATCTCTTTGCAAATCATATGTTTAACCCTTCAGATAAATTAACACGCAAGTTAGGGGTTAAATATCTCATAGGAATGAAAAATATAGGTCTATTAATAACAGTATCATTTGCCATCTTGTTAGTGGGAACATGTTTCGGTGGTCTTATTACGCTACCTACAACCATTATAACATTTGCCAAATTGTTTTCTTTAGATGGTGTTCTTGGTGGCGACCCTGCCAATCTACCAGATTATTTCACAGTCCTTATGATTATAAGTGGAACATTATGCACTGCTTTATTATGCGGAATTGACATTTGGAAATTATTAGTATTAAAGCACATACATGTTAGAATTCACTCTAAAGAACAAGAAAAAGCATTAGTAAAACAACAGAAAAACAATAAAATTGAAATATATTAATAATGCAATGAATAAAAAACAATCTTTAAAAAAGAAAGCCCCAGTAGCTATTTTACTAAGTCTTTTGACTGCTACTCCAATGAGTTTGTCGGCTCAAAATGGTGCTGACACAATTCAATATAGTAACACGATAAAGGTGTATAAAACAGACTCGCACGATGTTATCATCAACAAAGCAGCTCATGTTGTGCCTAAACAAATACAACTTGATGCGCTTAGAAACGAGTTTATTGCCTTTATTCACATTGGACCAAACACCTTTACACGCAAAGAATGGGGAACAGGAGAAGAGAATCCCAACATTTTTACTCCCAACAATCTAAACACCGACCAATGGTGTGAAGCCCTTAAAAATGCAGGAATGCGTATGGTTGTATTAACAACAAAGCATCATGACGGCTTTGTGTTATGGCAAACACGATATACAAAACATGGTATTATGTCTTCACCATACAAGAATGGTAAAGGAGATATCATGAGAGATCTTGCAACATCTTGTAAGAAATATGGTTTAAAGTTAGGTGTTTATCTCTCACCAGCCGACTTATACCAAATGAAAGACGAAGGTTTGTATGGAAACTCAAGTAAAAAAACACTTAGAACAATACCTCGCCCAGTAGAAGGAAGACCATTTGCAAACAAAACAACTTTCCAATTTGAGGTTGATGATTATAACGAATATTTCTTAAATCAATTATTCGAACTCCTAACTGAATATGGAGATATTAGTGAAGTATGGTTTGATGGTGCTCACCCAAAGAACAAAGGTGGACAAACATACGACTATCTTGCTTGGAAAAAGCTAATTAGAACACTTGCTCCTAATGCAGTTATCTTTGGTAAAGAAGATGTTAGATGGGCAGGAAATGAAGCTGGTGACACTCGAGAAACAGAGTGGAACGTTATCCCTTATCAACTAAATCCAAATGAAATGAATCGTTTCCACGATTTGATGGGTGTTGATTTGGGTAGCAGAACTAAGCTTTTTGAAGCAAACTACCTACACTATCAACAAGCAGAGGTTGATACTTCGATAAGAGAGGGTTGGTTCTATAGAGACGACGAAACCCAAAACGTACGTAGTGCAGACGATGTATTTGACATCTATGAACGCACAATTGGTGGTAACGCAACACTTATTTTAAACATTCCACCTAACAGAGAAGGACTCTTTTCTGCAAAAGATGTAGAGGTTTTAAATGAAGTTGGGAACAGAATTCGTAAGACCTACTCTACCAATCTTTTACAAAATGCAGTTAAAGCACCAAAAGAACTCATTGATAATGATGACCAATCATATATAGACTACACAGAACCTATCGTGATTGAGCTGCCCAATACCATCAAAATAAACAGAATTGCTCTTCAAGAAGCAATTCTTAAACGCAGTGAAAGAGTTGAAGAACACGCTGTTGATGCATGGATAAACAACGAATGGAAAGAGATTGCACGTGCTACTAACATTGGTTATAAGCGCATCTTACGTTTCAACGAGGTAGAAACAAATAAATTACGACTAAGAGTTTTGGCTTCAAGAGCAACTCCAGCGATAAGCACAATTTCTGCTTATTTCTACCAAGAACGCCCACCAATGCTTTCTATTTCAAAGAACAAAGAAGGCCTTGTTGAGATAACAGAAAAACAACAAGTGTTTAAATGGCATGGTAAGAAGAAGGACCACACCAAGTCTTCGTTGGAATATAATATCTATTACACCACAGATGGTTCTACTCCTACCACAAAGAGCAAGTTGTATCAAAAGCCATTTGCATTCCCAACAAGTGGAACAATTAAGGCGGTTGCTATTGCAAAGAACGATAAAGGTGCTGTTACAACAGAGCAATTAGGTAAGACTAAGAAGCATTGGAGAATAACAAGTGTAAGCAGTGTAACCGAAAAGTTTGATGCTCAAAATGTGATTGATGCCGACAAACAAAGCTATTGGCTAAGTAATGAAGGTAAGAAACAACACATCACCATTACACTTCCAACTATTGAAAAAATAAAGGGTATTGCTTATACTCCTCCTACAGATAACAAGAATGGAATGATTGAAGTGATGGATGTTTATGCTAAGAATAAAAAAGGACAATGGATTCTTGTTGAAGAGATTGAATTTGGTAACCTTATCAATAGTCCAACTCAACGTTTCCACTCATTCAAAAAGCCATTCTTATCGAAAGAAATAATGATAGAGGCTAAAAGAATTGCAGGAAATGGCACACAAGCAGCCATTGCTGAAATAGACCTTTACTAAGATTTTCAACACCGTTTCTATAGTTTTCATAGAGACGGTGTTTCTTTTTAATCTATCATCTAAAACAAGCTGCATTCTCAATAAGACGAAAGTATGATTCAAAAGCAAAACAATTATCCCCAATTAGTAATAATCTTCTATTGTATTTGTTTTGTTATATTAATAAATTCTAGTACTTTTGCACCATGATAAGAATATCAATATTTTTCTTTTTACTATTATCTACTTGTGTAAAAACATTTGCAGAGAAGAAAACAGTAGACTTTCGAATAATACATACAACCGATATTCATGGTCACTTCTTTCCTTACGATTACATAAATCGCAAGCCTTTGTCTGGATCAGTAGCCAGAATTGCTAGCTATGTAGACTCTTTACGAAATATCTATGGTAATAAACTATTGCTTTTAGATAGCGGAGACATTCTACAAGGACAACCCACATCTTATTTTTACAATTTCCTTAACACCCAATCTCCAAACATTGCGGCATCAGTTATCAATTATATGAAATATGATGCTCAAACAATTGGAAACCATGATATTGAACCTGGACACAAAGTATACGACAAATGGATTTCAGAAGTGCAATGTCCTGTTTTAGGTGCAAATGTTTTAAACGCTGAAAAGAAATGCTACTTAACTCCATATACTATCATTCAACGTGATAATATCAAAATTGCAGTGTTGGGAATGTTAACTCCTGCGATTCCTTTTTGGCTGAATGAAAAGACGTGGAGTGGCTTATCTTTTGAGGATATCGTGACAACAACCCAACAATGGGTGGATACAATTCAAGAGAAAGAGCGTCCAGATATCATTATTGGACTATTCCATTCTGGACGAGATGGAGGTATAACAACCAATAAAATAAAGGAAGATGCGTCTTTTGATGTCGCAAAAAAGGTGAAAGGAATTGATTTAATTCTTTACGGACACGACCATACTCGCTTCCTTAAGAAAGTTATTTCAAACAATAATGATACAGTATTGTGCATTAATCCTTCGTGTTATGCTAAGGCTGTAGGTGATGTTCAAATTAGAATTGAAGTAGATTCAACTTTTAACAAAAGTACCAAACGAACAGAAAGAACTATTAAGAAGAGTGCTGAAGGCAAGATTGTCAATATTGAAAATCAGCCTATTAACGCTCAGTTTATGGCTCATTTCCAACCAGAAATTCAAAAGATAGATTCATTTATCAATATAAAAGTAGGCACATTAACACATCCTATTTATAATAGAGATTGTTTTTTTGGTAGTGCTCCCTTTACAGATTTGATTCATAATCTACAATTGGAGATTACAAAGGCGGACCTATCGTTTACAGCTCCACTTGGCTTTGATACTAAACTTGATGCTGGAGATATTCATATAAGCGACTTGTTCAATCTATATAAGTATGAAAATAAGATTTATATTCTTAATATGACGGGTGAAGAAATTAGAAAACACCTAGAATTAAGCTATGATCTTTGGACTAATACCATGCGCTCTTCAAAAGACCATATCATGCAATTGGAAACTAAAAACCAACAAGATATGCAACGATATGGTTTCAAAAATCTAACATTCAACTTCGATAGTGCTGCAGGAATTGACTATATTGTAGATGTAACTCAACCTGAAGGCAAGAAAGTAAAGATTCTTAAGTTTACCGATGGTAGACCTTTCGATGAAAAGAAATGGTATAAAGTGGCTATGAATAGCTATCGAGGAAATGGCGGTGGAGAGCTTTTAACCAGAGGAGCAGGTATCGAACGCAAGAAAATTAAAGAGCGTATCGTATTTGAAAGCGATGACGACATTCGCTATTACCTCTTAAAAAAGATTGAGAAAGAGAAGGTTATAACACCTAAACCCAACAATAATTGGAAGTTTGTTCCTTCAAAATGGACAAAGAAAGCCATTGAAAGAGACAAAGAACTCATCTTTAAAACTAAATAAAAAGATTGTAATATATTCATAAGTATGTATTATTGGTTCATATTTCATAATGGAAATCTGCTAATAGAAGAGCAAGAGAATAGTTCTTATAACATTCCCTTTTCTTCTACTACACCAATAAAACAAGAGTATATCAATAGTAAAATCGTTGTAAAGAATACATTCTGCGAAAACGATATCTATGCTTTAGATGTATCATTTCCTGAGAATATAGGACCAACTTACAAATGGTTAGGACTGAGAGCCTCTCATAATGGGTTACCAAAGGAATACTATGATCTTGCAGGAAAATGCTTTGAGTTACTTCATTGGCATAAACACAATCACTATTGTTCACGATGTGGAACAGAATTGATATGGAATACCGATATATCTAAAGTATGCTTACACTGCAAGAACGAAGTTTGGCCACAGCTAGCAATAGCTATTATTGTACTAATACACAAGAAAGACGAAGTATTATTGGTACATGCAAGGAATTTTAGAGAGAACTTATACGGATTAGTTGCAGGCTTTGTTGAGACTGGAGAAAGTCTAGAAGAAGCAGTAATACGTGAAATTAAGGAAGAAACAGGATTGGAAGTAACTAATATCCAATATCAAAGTTCTCAGCCATGGCCCTACCCTTCCAACTTAATGGCAGGCTTTACGGCAGAATATAAATCAGGAGATATAACTCTTCAAGAATCAGAATTAAGTGCAGGAGCGTGGTTTAAGTATAATGAACTGCCTCTTATTCCAGATAAAGCAAGCCTCGCACGCAAACTAATAGACAACTGGTTGAAACAATTTAAACAACAACTATAAACATGAAAATTTTAGAAAAAGCACTTGGCTTTGATCCAAGTAAGCACTCATTCCGCACTGAACTGATTGCGGGTGCAACCACATTCTTAACAATGAGCTACATTCTAGCAGTGAATCCATCTATCCTTGCTGACTCAGGAATGGATAAAGGAGCGTTATTTACCGCAACTGCTGTGGCATCTGCAATCGCTACTTTGCTTTTAGCGTTTATGGCTAAGCTACCATTTGCGCAAGCTCCTAGTATGGGATTGAATGCCTTTTTTGCTTATACTCTTTGTCAAGCAATGGGTTACTCATGGGAACAATCACTTGCAATTATGCTTATTGAAGGTATTATCTTTATTGCAATCACCTTCTTTAACGTTCGAGAACTAATCCTTGCAAGTATTCCTAAGAACCTAAGATATGCCATATCTGCGGGTATTGGTATGTTTATTGCCTTCATTGGACTAAAGAATGCGGGTATCATTGTATCAAGTCCTGCTACTTATGTCACTCTTGGTGCATTTACTCCAACTGCAATTTTGGGTATCATTGCAATTGTTTTAAGTGGTATTCTAATGGCAAGAAAAGTAAAAGGTTCACTCTTCTACGGAATTGTTATTGCAACATTGATTGGTATTCCTATGGGCGTTACAGTCCTTCCAAAAGGTTGGTTGCCTGTATCTATGCCCCATTCAGTAAGCCCAATCTTCTGTAAATTCGACTTTACAGGCTTCTTATCACTTAAGACTTGCTTGGTAGTGCTGTCTCTACTCATGGTGAATATCTTTGATACCATCGGTACTTTAGTTGGACTTGCAGAGAAAACAGGTATCGTTAAGCAAGATGGAAGCATTCCAAATGTAAAAGAAGCGATGATGAGTGACGCCATTGGAACAACTGCTGGTGCAATGCTTGGTTCATCAACAATCACCACTTATATTGAAAGTGCATCTGGAATTGCAGAAGGTGGTCGTTCAGGTTTAACCGCATTCGTTGTAGGTTTATTCTTCATTGTATCACTCTTCCTTTCTCCAATCTTCCTACTTATCCCTAGTGCAGCAACAAGTGGCGCTCTAGTTTTAGTGGGAGTACTTATGATTGACAGTGTTCAAAAAATTGAATTCAATGATGTTTCTGAAGCTTTCCCAGCATTCATAACAATGATTACCATGGTTTTATGCTATTCAATTGCAGATGGTATCTACATGGGTATCTTAAGTTATGTAATCCTTAAGCTTTGTACATCACAATGGAAGTCTGTGAATCTAACACTTGTTATTTTATCAATTCTATTCGTACTTTATTTCATCACTAAGGATTAAGAGATATGAAAGAAATACATTGGGGATTTATTGGTTGTGGAGAAGTTACCGAAAAGAAATCTGGTCCTGCCTTTAATAAGGTAGAAGGTTCGTATGTTGAGGCTGTAATGAGTCGAAGCGAAGAGAAAGCTCGCTTATATGCTGAACGCCATCAGATAAAGAAATGGTATACTGATGCACAAGAACTTATTAACGACTCCAATGTAAATGCTATATACATTGCTACTCCTCCTTCTAGTCATGCTACGTTTGCTATCATGGCTATGAAGGCAGGAAAGCCTGTATATATAGAGAAACCACTCGCTTCAAGCTATGAAGATTGCGCCCGAATTAACCGAATTTCGTTAGAAACAGGTGTTCCTTGCTTTGTAGCTTACTACAGAAGATACCTTCCCTACTTTATAAAAGTGAAAGAACTTATTAACTCAGGCATAATAGGAAAGGTAACTAATGTTCAATTAAGATTCTCTGTTCCACCACGAGAATTAGACTATAACTGTCAAAATAATAGACCTTGGCGTCTACAACCCGATATTGCTGGAGGTGGATATTTCTATGATTTGGCTCCACATCAGCTTGATATTCTCCAAAACCTGTTTGGAATCATTACTAAAGCGCATGGCTATTGCGCCAATATAGCTCATCTTTATAAAGCAGAAGACACTATTAGTGCATGCTTTTTGTTTGAAAATGGACTCCCAGGAAGTGCCTCTTGGTGCTTTGTTGGACACCAAAGTGCAAGAGAAGATAGTATTGAAGTAATTGGCGAAAAGGGACTAATTACATTCTCTGTATTCGATTATAAGCCCATTCAAATCATCACAAGTAACGGAACAAACAATATAACTGTAGAAAACCCTCCATACGTTCAGCTTCCAATAATTAAAGATGTTATTGAAGATTTACAAGGACTTGGAATTTGCGAAAGCACTAGTATCAGTGCAACGCCAGTCAACTGGGTGATGGATAGGATTCTTGGTAAACTATAATAAATATGTGTGAATGAGAAAATTTCTGTGCATTCTATTTATAATTTTGATAAACAATGGTATATATGCACAAAGTGATTCTTTGTCTGTAAATACCAATCAACCTAAAGAGGTAAAAGAAAGAGGCTTCAAAAAGTTTCTTTCTAACTTCACACGCATTGATAGTAGCTACATAGAACCACAGCAATTCAATTTTGCATTCATGCTTCAAAACACCAATACTTATGAACTTTATCGTTTAAAGAGCGACCAAAACCAAAGTGTAACGCTTGCTCCTAACCCTTCAGTAAGGATTGGTCCATTCTTTGGTTGGCGCTGGATATTTCTTGGTTACACTTTTGATATCAGCCATTTAAATGACAATAGCGGTAAACAAGAATTCAACTTAAGTTTATATAGTGCTCAAGTTGGAATCGATTTATTCTATAAGAAAACTGGAAATGATTATAAGATAAAGAATATAGATCTTGGAAATAGCATCTCAACAAAAAACATAAACAATGTAGAGTTTAACGGATTCAAAGCCAGTATCAAAGGTTTCAACCTTTATTATATCTTCAATCACCACAAATTCTCATATCCAGCAGCTTTCAGTCAAAGCACAATACAACGTAAAAGCGCAGGTTCTATACTTATGGGCATTGGTTTAACCGAACATTCTGTAGGTGTTGACTGGGATAATATGGAGAATCTTCTCAAAGAGAAGCTAAACATCACCAACCAGACTGTATTAGATTCAAGCATTAGATTTGAGCGAATAAAATATACCGATATATCTCTTTCATGCGGATATGCCTACAACTGGGCATTTGCACGCAATTGGTTATTAGCAGGTTCGCTATCTCTTGCAGTTGGATATAAGCACAGTAAAGGTAACACCAATAACACTTCAGGTACTAATACATCGTTTTCTTTGCAGAATTTAAACCTCGATGGTATTGGACGTTTCGGCTTAGTATGGAACAATATGAGGTGGTATGCAGGTGCAAGTGCCATTCTACACGGATATAATTATCGTAAAAAGCAATTCTCAACGAATAATATTTTTGGCACACTCAATATCTATGCAGGTGTAAACTTTGGTAGAAAAAAATAATATGAAAATACTTGCCTCTCTCCTTATCTTTCTTTTTGCACCCCAAATGATATGGGGCAACAATCAGCTATGGCAATATTCTAAAAGCGATAGCACTAAGATTGTCACTTTATTAGATGAGGCAAAGAATGAAAAAGAAGACACTAACTTTCCACTTTATTTTGCTAATAAGTTTATTGGAATACGCTATGTAGCCTCAACTCTTGAGCGAAATAAAACAGAAAAACTTGTAATCAACCTACAAGAGCTAGACTGCACCACTCTTGTAGAAAATGTTCTTGCCCTCACCTTATGTGTAAAAACAAAGCAATACTCCTTCAATCAGTTTTGTACTTTTCTGCAAAAGATTCGCTATAACAATGGAGTTATATCTTATCCCACCCGACTTCACTATTTCTCTGAGTGGATAAATGATAATACTAAACAAGGATTTGTAAAAGAGATAAATACTCCTAATCCACCTTTTAAATCTCAACAGATTCTTGATTTGCACTATATGTCAACCCAACATCATAAATATCCCATGCTTGTTCAAAATTCTTCATGGATTAAGGAAATTAGAAAAATGGAACAAATGGTATCGGGAAAAACAGTAAACTATATTCCAAAAGAAATTTTAAACAATAGTTCTCTAATAAAAGACGTTATTAAAGATGGTGATATCATTGCCATAGTTACAGCGAGAAAGGGATTAGATACTTCACATATTGGCTTTGCCTCTTGGCATAATGGACAGCTACATCTTTTAAATGCATCACGAATTAGAGGTAAAGTTGTAGACGAATCGATGACATTATATCAATATATGCAAACCCAAAGATATCAAATTGGAATTCGAATCATTAGAGTTTCATAAGATACTGATTACTATTAAGATATAATAGTTTATCTCTATCAAACATTATTACTATTCAAACAACGTTACACAACAATAAGATGGAAATTAAATGCCCCCACTGTCACACTTCTTTTTCACTCGAAGACAAGAATTATACCTATATTCTTAAGCAGGTAAAAGATGCAGAGTTCTCTAGAGATCTTGAGAAAAAGACTCAAGAATTGCAAGTGCGTAATGAATTAGAGAATGAGAAAAGCTCTATAAAAGCTCGTGAAGAATTGCAGAATCAAAAGGCTAATTTCGAAAGAGAAATAAGTAATAAGGATATCGAAATCAACAAGTTGCAAAACCAACTCAAAAGCATTGAGCACGAAAAGCAGCTTGAACTATCTGCAAAAATCAATGAAAAAGAGGCTCAAATCATTCAACTAAAGGCTCAAATAGCTCAAAACAACAATAATATTGAGATTGCTATTGTTAGACAACAGCAACAAAGTCAAGAGCGTTTGCAAGAAAAAGAAAAGAGAATTATTGAGTTAGAAACTGAATTTAAATCAGAAACAGACAAACGTTCGCTATTAGAACTAGAGCTAAAGAATAATTATCAGCAGAAGATTGATGACCTTGAAAAGCAGGTTGAATATTTTAAAGATATGAAGATACGCCTTTCTACCAAGATGATCGGCGAATCATTAGAATTATATTGCAGCAACCAATTTAACTCTACTCTACGTAGCTTAATGCCTAATGCTTATTTCGAGAAAGATAATGATGTTGTAGAAGGCAGTAAAGGAGATTTTGTTTTCCGTGATTTTGACAATGAAACGGAATACATTTCTATTATGTTTGAGATGAAGAACGAGCTGGATAATGGAGGGAAAAAGCATAAAAACGAAGATTTCCTTAAGAAACTAGACGAAGACCGCAGAAAGAAACAATGCGAATATGCTGTTCTTGTGTCGCTTCTAGAGCCTGAAAACGAACTCTATAATAATGGTATTGTAGACGTTTCTTATCGCTATCCCAAGATGTATGTCATTCGTCCACAATTCTTTATACCTATCATCACACTGTTAGTACAGGCATCTAAGAAAAGTATAGAGTATCAACGACAACTAAAAATAGCTCAAAGTCAAAGCATAGATGTAACCAACTTTGAAGAAAAGCTATTGGATTTCAAGGAGAAATTTGGTAAGAATTACGAACTTGCAAGTAGGAAATTTAATACTGCAATTGAAGAAATAGACAAGAGTATCGATCGATTACAAAAGGTAAAAGATGCCTTGTTAAGTTCAGAAAACAACCTTCGACTTGCCAATAATAAAGCTGAAGACTTAACAATAAAGAAACTTACCTATAATAATCCTACGATGAAGGCTAAGTTTGAAGAAGCTCGTAAAAATAAATCGTTAGAAGAATAGCAATTTATATCTCTATAAACAAATACAAACAGCATAGATTTTAACCCTAATAGTCTATGCTGTTTTTATATTTATCGATATCTTTTTTATATAAAATCAGCCATTAAACATCAAATACTAATCTTAAAACATTTGCATTAATATCACTTTTAACAATACATAATAACCTATTGATATTCAATAAAATGCAACTCTTAAATAAAAGCTATGATTTTGCATGATAATTACATTACTTTTGTAGGTTAAAAGGATAGCAATTAGCACGAAAAAGCTATGCAATTAAAATCATAACAAATTCCTTATAAACCTAACCACATTGTTTGTATTCCTCAATCCCTATCCTACTCTATATTTTTCTTCCACAAATTGATATAAAAAGACTTACAAATAAGCTCCAATTACGAACAATTTAGAAGTATCATACAAGCAAATAAATTCCTTTTACATCTATTTTTTCGCCTAAATAGGCACATTTTCTTATTTTTTATTCGTAACTTTACACGCTAAGTACAAGCAAACATCAACAAAAGAGTAGATTTTTATAGGTCTATTCGATGAAATAAAAAGCATATAAATAAAGGCTATCATGCATTTTAAATGGAAATATCTTCCTCCAAATCAAGAAGAAACATCTGAAGCAAAGGCATTAGGTGAAAAACTAAATATGAGCAATATTCTATCTTTATTGCTTGTTCGTCGTGGCATAAAGACCGAGTCGGCGGCTAAAAGATTTTTCCATCCTCAGCTATCAGAACTGATTAATCCATTTCTTTTGAAAGATATGGACGTGGCAGTCGACCGCCTTAACGATGCCATGGGACGTAAAGAACGCATTCTTGTATATGGAGATTATGATGTAGACGGCTGCACTTCGGTTGCCTTAGTATATAAATTCCTTCGTCAATACTATTCAAATATAGAATATTACATTCCCGATCGATATGAGGAAGGCTACGGAGTAAGTCAAAAAGGTATTGACTATGCTTATAAAAACGATGTTAAGCTCATTATAATTCTTGATTGCGGAATTAAAGCAATCGAAGAAATTACACTTGCAAAAAGCCTTGGTATAGACTTTATTATATGCGATCATCACGTACCTGATGAGGAAATGCCGCCCGCTGTGGCTATTATTAACCCCAAAAGACCTGATGATACCTATCCATTTAAGCATCTTTGTGGCTGTGGTGTGGGCTTTAAACTAATGCAAGCTTTTGCCAAAAACAACGGAATTTCATTCTCTCGTCTTGCTCCTCTACTCGATTTCTGTGCTGTTAGTATTGCAGCTGACCTCGTTCCTGTTGAAGGCGAAAACAGAATACTTGCTTATCATGGTTTAAAACAATTAAACCAAAACCCCAGTATTGGTTTAAAAGCCATTATCGACATCTGTGGTTTAGAAGGAAAAGATGTATCAATGAGCGATATTATCTTCAAAATTGGTCCTAGAATCAATGCTTCTGGACGCATAGACAATGGAAAACAAAGCGTAGACTTATTGGTTGAAAAAGACTATTCTAAAGCCCTTCAACAAGCAAAGCATATCGATGAGTATAACGAACAACGCAAAGACATTGATAAACAAATGACAGAAGAGGCAAATCAAATTGTCTCTCGCATTGAAAATCAAAAACAACAATCGTCTATTGTCGTTTATGACGAGAACTGGAAAAAAGGCGTTGTGGGTATTGTTGCATCTCGATTAACTGAAATATACTTCCGTCCTACAGTGGTCTTGACAAAAGATGGAAACCTTGCAACAGGCTCTGCACGAAGCATTATGGGCGTAGATGTCTATGCTGCAATAAAACATTGTAGAGATTTGTTACTTAACTTTGGTGGACATACCTATGCAGCAGGATTAACATTGCATTGGGACGATATTCCAAAGTTTAAGCAACGTTTCCAAGAATATATTGAAAACCATATTCTTCCAGAACAAAAAGAAGCAACATTAGACATTGATGCACAAATTGACTTCAAAGATATTTCCAAGAAGTTCTTCCACGATTTGAAACGTTTTGCACCTTTTGGCCCATCAAATCCAAAGCCCAGATTTATAACCAAGGGCGTGTTTGATTATGGAACAAGTAAAGTTGTGGGACGTGAACAAGAACATATAAAACTAGAATTGGTTGACTCTAAATCAAGTCATGTAATGAATGGCATTGCATTTGGACAAAGTAAATCAGCTAGATACATCAAGTCTAAAAGAGGATTTGACATTGCTTATACCCTAGAAGAAAATACCTTTAAACGCAATCTTGTACAACTACAGATTGAAGACATACGCCCAATAGAAGACGACCCAACAGAAGAACAGTAGAATATGCAGCTAACCCGTCATAAAGAGATCCTCCAAGAATATTGGGGATATACGAGTTTTAGAGGCATTCAAGAAGATATCATCACCAGTATCTGTAACAAAAAAGATACATTAGGATTGATGCCTACAGGTGGAGGTAAATCTATTACCTTTCAAGTTCCTGCCCTATTAATGGAAGGAACATGCATTGTTATAACTCCACTCATTGCATTAATGAAAGACCAAGTGCAGAACTTGCGCAAAAAATCGATTACTGCTGTCGCCATTCATTCTGGAATGTCTCGCCAAGAGGTTATTTCTACACTCGATAATTGCATCTTAGGGGATATAAAATTATTGTATGTATCTCCTGAACGTTTATCTTCTGACTTTTTTAAAAAGAAACTTCGACACATAAAAGTTAGCTTCATTACCGTTGACGAGGCGCATTGTATTAGTCAATGGGGATATGACTTCCGCCCTTCTTACTTGAATATTGCAGAAATTCGCCAACTAATACCCAACACCCCGATACTTGCTTTAACAGCAACTGCTCCCCCATTGGTTATTAAAGACATTCAACAGCAACTGCATTTTAAAGAAGAAAATATCTTTAAAATGAGCTTTGAGCGAAAGAACTTGGCATATATTGTTCGGGAAACAAATGGTAAAGAAGAGGAACTTATGCATATTCTCAACTCTGTTAGCGGAAGTGCTGTGGTGTATGTTAGAAGTCGTTTGAGAGCAAAAGAAGTTTCGGAGCTACTCAATGAGAACGGGATACATAGTACTTTCTATCATGCTGGACTAGAACACAGTGTGAAAGACAAGCATCAAGCAGCCTGGCAAAATAGCGAAGTGCGTGTAATGGTTGCCACAAATGCTTTTGGAATGGGAATAGATAAAAGCGATGTGCGATTGGTTATACACATTGATTGTCCCGATTCTATCGAAGCTTACTTTCAAGAAGCAGGTAGAGCAGGTAGAGATGGCAATAAAGCATGGGCTGTTTTATTATATAATGATAGCGATGAGCGTAAACTAAATAAACGTATTGCAACATCTTTCCCTGAAAAAGACTATATAAAACAGGTCTATGCACATTTGGCTTACTTCTTTCAAGTGGCCTATGGAACAGGAAGAGGACGTACTTTTGCTTTCGACATCGATAAGTTCTGTAGAGTATTTAAGCATTTTCCTGTTCAACTACAATCTGCTCTTACCATTCTGATGAGAGCTGGTTACATTGAATTTGAGCATGAGCCTGATGCCTCATCTCGTGCTATCTTCTTACTACAACGCAACGACTTATATCTACTTCAAGGCCTTTCACCCAAAGAAGATCTTGTAATTACCACCTTATTAAGGTTATATGGTGGTTTATTTATCGATTATGTTTATATCGATGAAGATCTTATTTCTGAGCGTTCAGGCTTGACTCGTAAAGAGATATATCTGTTATTAAAAGGCTTAAGTCAACGACATATCCTACATTATATCCCTCAAAAGAAGATGCCTTACATCACTTTTCTTTGTGAAAGAGCTGATCCTAACAGACTTATCATATCTCCTGATGTATATGAAAGAAGAAAAGAGCAATTTAGTTTGCGCATAAAATCGGTAATTACCTACGCTAAATATCATGATGTTTGCCGTAGTAGACAACTCCTTCGCTATTTTGGTGAAGAGCGTTCGCACGATTGTAAGCAGTGTGATGTATGCCTTGAACATAGTGAAGACCCTAACTTTAAAACCTCAGTAGATAAGGCTATAGCAGCAATTAAAGAGCTTTTAAGCGATGGTAACGAGCATATTATAACCGATTTATATAAGATAAATATACCAGAAAGATATCTTTTTGAAGCTCTGACTTATCTATCTAATGAGGAATGGCTCACCTCTATTGATGGATACATCAAGAAAAATGATTAAACATGTAGCTTAACTATTTATATCTTGCAATGACATGAAGAAAGAGTTATCAATACTTATACCTACAAAAGATTATGTTTGCACTCGCCTTATCAAAGAGTTGGTGAAGCAAGCAATGGCTATTCAAGATCTTAGCTTTGAGGTTATTGTTGCCGATGATGGCTCTGATGTTCAAGAAACGATTGAAGAAAACAAAGCAATTAATCAATTCCCACATTGCAAGTATATCATTAGAGAAACTAATATTGGGCGCTCTGCTATTCGAAACTTTTTGGCTTCGCAAGCCACATACCCTTATTTGCTATTCTTAGATAGTGACGTTTATTTACCTACCTCATTATTTTTACAACAATATATTGATGTTATGGATTCTGCTTCAGTTATTTATGGAGGCATAATTAACGACAACGACAGAAGTAAATGGAAAGGAAATCTACGTTATAAATACGAAAAAGATAGTGAAAATAAGCACGATTTAAAACATAGACAGGCTTCTCCTTATCGCTCTTTCTGCACTCCTAACTTTTTAATTAATAAAGAAGTAATGCTTAATCACCCTTTTGATGAAAGCATAAAAGCTTATGGTTATGAAGATGTTATATTGGGAAGAACTTTAGAGCAGCATGGTATTACAATAAAACACATCGACAACCCTATTCTAATCTGCAAATTCGAAGACAATAAAGCCTATCTAAATAAGATAAAAACGGCTCTTACTACCTTGTTTTATATTCAAGATAAGGTGCAAAATCACTCTCAACTAGTGGTTGCTATGCATTTAATTAAAAGGCTACATCTCACGAATTGGGTAAGTAATGCTTTCCTATTAGCACAAAATAAGCTAGAAAAGCAACTTATTTATAGCAAGAATCCGTCCTTATTTTTATTGAAACTATACAAGATTGGCTTTTTTATTTCAATTCAAAAACACCAGTAGGTCGTTTTCTTTCCAGCGTTTCTATTTTGAAAGAAGGATTCTTATAGAACGCCGTGTCAGCAATACTTTCCTTAATATCGCTAAGAGCAATCTCTGGCTGGTTATTATCTTCGCTCAAGTGACATAACCAAACACGTCGTAAATCGACTGTTCCATAAGTTGCAAGTAGCTGTCCACAATCTTTATTTGATAAGTGTCCATGTGACGAAAGAATACGCTCTTTAAGACGTTGAGGATACTTTCCGCTTAATAATAAATTGATATCGTGATTGGCTTCTATCACTAAATAGTTTGCATTTGCAACGATATTAGCAATGTCTGGCGTAACACATCCTATATCAGTAATAAGTCCTAGTGATACATTTTCATACTTTATGAGATAACCATTGTTATCCATACTATCGTGAGGAACGTGACATGATTGGATAGTAAATGAACCAATACTAAACGTTGAACCTGTTTCTATAATAGAGATATTATCTTCTGGAACTTTCTTTCTTACACAAAAGTTCTTCATAATACCAATATGTACGGGTTTTGTTGACCATACTTTTGCCTCGGTTTCAATGCTTAAGGCACCAACAGCCTTGACATGGTCGGCATGATCATGTGTTATTAGAATATTATTGATTTGTGAGAGCTTTAAACCATACTCTCTAAAATACTTCTTTATCGTACGAACTCCGACCCCTGCATCAATCAATAGGCCCTCATTCTCAGTATAAAGGAAATAACAATTACCGCTACTTCCGCTACCCCACGATACAAAATTCAACATTTATAGTCCTCTCTTTTCGTACAAAATTATAAAAAAGTAATGACATTAGAGAACTTTTTCCTATTTTTGTAATACATTTTAAAGATACAAATATGAGAAAATATATCTTTTCTGCTACATTATTATTAGCTACAATTATAAGTTTTATATCATCATGTCAAAGAATATCTAATTCTAATGATATGACTATTGTTGCTGATTCCTTTGCAACAAACTTCTATAATTGGAGGTTAGAAAAAGCATTTAAATATTGCACAGCAGAATCTAAGACACAAATTAGCTATCTTGCATCCAATATTAGCGAAAAAGATATTGAGCTGATTAATAAAAGGAACGAAGATGCTAGCATCGAAATAACCAATACTGAAATGCAAGAAGGAGGAGTTAAAGCTAGAATTTCGATGAAGATATATAACTCTTTTAAAATGAAAGATATAAATAGTGATGTACAACTCAATAAGGAAAGAGATGTAACTATCAACCTTATCAAAACCAATGAGGGTTGGAAAGTTGACTTAACGACACTTAAAGAAACTCCAACAAAAGAATAAAATAACATTATAAATAGAATAATTCTAATAAAAAAGGCAGATATTTAGAATTAAAATATTACTTTTGTAATATTATGCGTGTATCTATTTTCATAACATGTTTATTAGGTTTGGTCTTCTCTTGCAATCTTCCTAACAAAGGAATACAAGAAAAAACAGGCTTATCTATAGACAGTTTACAAGTTGACTCGACGCAAAAACATATACTAAGGAAGGATACTTTATGGTGTTCTGTTCGAATGAACATAAAATATTTAAGTGGGAAAGGAGCATCAAAACTAAATCAACTCATTCTTTCCGATAATATATTTCCACCATTTAGCAAAAATGACTCACTTCAAAATCTTCCTTTGAAGAAACGAGTTAATTCCTTCATTCAACGTTTTTTCAATGAGTTGGTACCCAATGTGCCATCTATAAATAACGAAATTAGCACATCAGAGAATCGATATGCATATCATTATATTCTTGAAACAACAATCAATTCGTATAAGGATAATATCATAAGTTGTGTTTATCATCATACACTAGCAATAAATGAACTAAGTGAAGACGATAAATGGACAGAGTGTAAGAACATCAATATCGTAACAAAAAAGATACTTACATTAGAAGATATATTTGTTAGAGGATACGAATACACGCTTAATTCACTTATAGAAAAGCAACTTTTAAAACAGTTTAAAGCGAAAGATACAGACGAATTGCTGCGACAAGATGTATCATTAACAAATGATATAAGTGCTCCAAAGAATTTCATTATCAAAGAAGATGAAATGGTTTTTATTTATAATAATGGAGAAATTACAAATACACACATTGGAGAAATAGAGATAAAAATTAAGAATAAAGACTTAAAAGAAATACTTAAAGATAGAGAATGAACGAGATTTTAGAATATTTTCCACACCTAACAGACAAGCAAATAGAGCAATTTAAGGCTCTACAAGCTTTGTATGAAGATTGGAACCAAAAGATAAATGTAATATCAAGAAAAGACATTTCCAATCTATATTCACACCATGTACTCCACTCTTTAGCCATTGCAAAGGCTATAAACTTTAAAGATGGAACTACAATTATGGACTTTGGGACAGGCGGAGGCTTTCCTGGTATCCCTTTAGCAATTATGTTTCCAAACTGTAAATTTAAGCTTATAGATGGAACAGGTAAAAAGATTATGGTGGCAAATGAAGTTATTAAAGCCATTGGTCTTACCAATGTGGTCGCTGAACACATCCGTGGTGAAGAAGAAAAAGGAAAATATAACTTTATAGTTAGTCGTGCAGTAATGCCTCTCCCCGACTTAATTAAGATTGTTAAGAAGAACATATCAAAAGAACAAAACAATGCTTTACCCAATGGAGTGATTGTTTTAAAGGGAGGAAATACTGAAGATGAGATTCATGAACATAAGAAACTTGCCGAAATAACACCTCTATCTAATTGGTTTAAAGATGATTGGTTTAAAGAAAAATCATTAATATACATACCTCTATGATAAATGTTCAAGTGTTTACTTGTAATATGTTACAAGAGAATTGTTTCATTATTAGCGATGAAACAAAAGAATGTGCAATTATAGATTGTGGCGCTTTTTATCAAGAAGAGCGTGATATGATTTTTGATTATATCAAAAAGAATCAATTAAAACCCAAACATTTGCTTGCTACTCATGGTCATCTTGATCACAACTTTGGCAATAGTTACATGCAAAAAGAATTTGGACTCACTCCCAAAGTACACCATAAAGACAAGTTCTTAATGGAAAGTATAAAGCAACAAGCACAGCTATTACTGGGTTTAGATTTAACAGAAGAGCAACCAAAAGATATTGATTATCTAACAAAAGATGATATCATTGAATTTGGTAATCAGCGTTTTACAATAATAGAAACACCAGGTCACACTCCAGGAAGTGTATTCTTCTATAATGAAAAAGAGCATATTGCTTTCTCAGGAGATACTATTTTCAAGCGTTCTATCGGTAGAACAGACCTAGAAGGAGGATCGATGTTTCAGATGATACAAACACTTAGATTTGTATCTCAACTTCCTGATAAAACAATTCTATATCCCGGACATGGTGAAAGCACAACTATTGGAGACGAATTAAGTAGCAATCCATACATAGATCGATAGCTTTTGAAGGATAATAGCAATGGTTTTACAACGTATTGATAATGAAAGAATTATCTTAGGTATTGACCCTGGAACAAATATAATGGGTTATGGCGTTATAAAAGTAATATCTAATAAAGCAGAAATGGTTGCAATGGGTATTATAGATATGCGCAAAATGACAGACCCTTATTTGAGATTAGGTAATATTTTTCAACGAGTTAAAGGAATAATAGAGGAATATCTTCCCGACGAAATGGCTATCGAAGCTCCCTTCTTTGGTAAGAATATTCAATCAATGTTAAAACTTGGAAGAGCTCAAGGAGTTGCAATTGCAGCAGCAATTAATCACGATATTCCAATATTTGAATATGCTCCTCTGAAGATAAAGATGGCGATTACAGGACAAGGGCAAGCAAGTAAAGAGCAAGTTGCAGATATGTTACTTCGCTTATTAAAGTTAGATAAAGATAATTTACCTAAGTTCATGGACGCAACAGATGCACTGGGAGTTGCCTATTGCCATTATCTACAAACGGGAAGACCTGTTAACAACGTCTCGTATAAAGGCTGGAAAGATTTTATAAACAAGAATAAAGAAAGAATAAACAGTAAATAACAAAACAAGAAGAATTATGAAAAAAATGCTTTTCGCATTGGCTTTATGCCTTTGCTCATCAGTAACTATTCAGGCACAAGAGATCTTTAAAGAGGTACAAAGCCTCATGCAGAAGAATGAAGCAATTAAAAATAATAAGTCAAAGAATCTTGAAACAAGAAAAATTGCTACATTTAAGTCAGACGCTTTGTATTATTTAATTATGAAAGCAGGCTCTACTGAGGGTTTTACAGAACACGAATTGGGCGAACAAGCTAATGCAATGATAGAGTTTGTAAACCTATATGTAAAGAGCTTAGCAAACAATGCAAAGAAGGGTAACCAAGAAGTTATCAAAGCAAAATATAAGAACGCAAGTATAAAGAACTCACGTTTCAACGATATGGATAAAGAAATTACCTACGCATACGTAGATAATTCAAATTATATCACTAACTTTTCGTTAGATACAGACTGGGTTAAAGCATTGGCAGAGGTTAAGAAATAGCATATTGGTAGTAGTACCAATATGTATTTCCAAATACTTCTTTTAACTTATTCTTACGGGTTATGCCATTAGAATATTGTTTTTCTAACTTCGCATAATCTTGGTAATCGGCTTCCATAACATTGTCATGATACTCAATTACAGGTGTAGTATGAGTATGAGTGTATAACAATAATGCCTCACGATAATGTTTTGGAAGCTTATTATCTATAGTATAATACCGTGAAATTGTTCTCACAAAATCATCTAAACGCTTATCTAACAAATAAGCACACAACAAATAATCCACGTATTGCTTATTCTTTACCTGCAATTCATCAAGCCTTTGGAAATATTTTAAAGCCGACATTTTATGCTTTGCACGCACTTTCATATCGTCTTCTACAAATGTTTGTGGTAAAAGTAAACACGAATTAGAATCCGTTGGTAACAAAGCTGAAGAACCACCGACTATATTATAGGTGAATAATTTCTCGCCTAATAGATGTTTTTTGTTGAGTGTAAAGGCACGAAGTATTGTTAATGAGGAATCGGCAACCGATGACTTCTCCCCTACTTTTATTGCTAAATCATAGTTTTTATCAAGTATATATCTCTCAGTTCTTAATCTATAATGAAATTTTTCATCATTATTTCCTATCATAGAAATCGAAAAGAACAATACGATAAGATACATAAGATGGAAAAGTAGTGTATCTACAAAGTTCGATGTATAGCGATCATTCGATTGTTTTACAATGCCTTTTAGCCAATAAATCACCAAACCATATAGTATCAAGCCAATAATTAAAAGATAAAAGTTAAACGACACATGCTCATCTACATCGCATAAGAATGCAATAAACAATGATGGTAGATAAAAAGCGATGAATCGAAACCGTCTAATAACTTTAGAAAATGATTGTTGCAACAATACTATTATATAAGAAATCACAGTAATGATAATCCCACCAACCAGCGAATTGTAGTGGGTTTTACCATTAGAAAGGACATGCTGCACATAAGTTAATGTATCCGATTGATAATAATACAGATACAAAAAGATAAATGCAACAAAAATAAGTGTACTGAAATGTCGGGCGAACTGCCTTGTATTGATTTTCAATAAATATGCCATTTAGTTCTTTTTTAATACCATTGCTGTTCTAGCAGGAATGTATAATTTAAGCCATTCTTTATGTTCATTGACATAAAGAGCATCGTAATTGGTGAAATGAGTTATAGAATCGTCGTTCAATTCATTTCCTCCAAAGACCTTAGCATCGGTATTTAACACCACATCATATGTACCTGTGGGTACTAATAATCCATAATCCACATAAGATTGAGTGGGAGAAAAATTGAAAACGAATAACAAATCACCTCTTGTAAAGGCCAATATTTGGTCGCCATCATTATGCCATATCTCTTGTATAGGTGTCTTATTAAAGTTCTTTTCACTCTTAACGACATCCAACATAGCCTTATCAAATAAGCCAAGATATTGATAATCGAGTTCTTCATTATCTACTAAATTCCACTGACGACGTGCATATTTGTGGCTCCAACCATTTCCTTCACGTGGAAAATCAATCCATTCTGGGTGTCCAAACTCATTTCCCATAAAATTAAGGTAGCCTCCATTTATAGTTGAAATGGTTGCTAGTCGGATCATCTTATGCAAGGCAATGCCTCTATGAGCCATGTAATTCTCATCTCCTTTCTTAAAATGCCAATACATATCAGCATCTATTAAGCGGAAAATAATAGTCTTATCGCCTACTAAAGCTTGATCGTGACTCTCGCAATATGAAATAGTTCGTTCGTCAGCGCGTCTGTTCTTGATTTCCCAGAATATAGAACTTGGCTTCCACTCTTCATCTTTTAGCTCTTTAATTGTCTTGATCCAATAGTCTGGAATGTTCATTGCCATACGATAATCAAAGCCATATC
This sequence comes from Hoylesella nanceiensis DSM 19126 = JCM 15639, assembly GCF_000379965.1. Classification (GTDB taxonomy): domain Bacteria; phylum Bacteroidota; class Bacteroidia; order Bacteroidales; family Bacteroidaceae; genus Prevotella; species Prevotella nanceiensis. The sequence goes on from NZ_KB904327.1 coordinate 436,061, forward strand.
CACCTGCAGTAAACTTACAAGCAAGACCAGGCATACCACTAACTTCCTCTGCAATAGTAATCTTTCGTGGATCAATCTCGTGAATTAAGAGATTGGCAAGAGTTAGATAACATATCGCATTGTCATCTTGATGCCCATTGAAATAATCGCCATAATTAGTAAAAGCCTCTCCTAATCCATGACTATAATAAAGCATTGATGTTACACCATCAAATCTAAAGCCATCAAAATGATATTCCTCTAGCCAATATTTGCAGTTACTTAATAAGAAATGTAGAACCTCATCTTTACCATAATCGAAACAAAGAGAATCCCAAGCAGGATGCTCTCTTCTACCTCCTTCATAAAAATATTGATTGGGATCGCCTGCAAAATTGCCCAATCCTTCTATCTCATTCTTCACAGCATGTGAATGAACGATATCCATTATCACTGCTATTCCGTTGCAATGAGCCTCATCTATTAATGCTTTTAGCTCTTCTGGGGTACCAAATCTAGATGAAGCTGCAAAGAAAGAACTAACATGATAGCCAAAAGAACCATAATAAGGATGTTCTTGAATGGCCATTATTTGAATACAATTATAGCCTGCTTTTATGATACGAGGAAGTACTTTATCCTTGAATTCTGTATAACTTCCAACCTTTTCTTCATCTTGCGCCATTCCAATATGACACTCATAGATAAGCAAAGGATTAACAGTTGGCTTAAAATTCTTTTTCTTCCATTGGTAAGTTTCTGTAGGTTTCCATACCTGTGCACTAAATACTTTGGTGTTAACATCTTGTACTACACGTTGTGCCCAAGCAGGTATTCGCTCTCCAGAACCGCCTTCCCAATATATTTTTAGCTTATAATAATCACCATGACGAATTGCTTTTAGAGGTAATTTCAATACCCAATCACCTGTTTTAGGGTCTTTCTGAGCCTTAAACTCTGGTATTTCTTGCCAGTTATTAAAATCTCCAATTAAGTAGATTTCAGTGGCATTAGGTGCCCATTCTCTGAAAATCCAATTACGAGAGTTACAATGTAAACCATAATAATTATGACCATTGGCAAAGTCTGTCAATGTTTTTTTTCCGTTATTTGTAAGTTGTTTCAACTTATCTAACGCATGTTCGTGTCTTCCTTTTATTGCTTCTGCATAATCCAAGAGGTATGGATCCTTTCTAATTAGCTCTAAAGGACGTTCCACTTCTTTGTGTATTCTAGGTTTAGAAGTCTTCTTTATAGGCTTCTTTGTTTTGCTTTCTGCTGTAGCCATAATTCTTTATCCTTGTAATTAGTTCTCGTATCGGCGTCCAGAATCATAATGACCCTGTTTTATAATACTTCCATTTCGGTCTTTTTCAACAAACTTTCCATCTCTTCTATCTTGCGAATAAGAGCCTTCAAAACGAACTCCTTCCTTCGTTTCCTCTATTGCTTTACCATGACGTTGTCCATTTTTAAAGGTTCCTTTAAATCTAGTTCCATTGGCATAGTGTATCACTACTTCTCCATTAAGTTTACCATTTTGGAAGATTCCTTCATAAACATCGCCATTTTTCTTGGTTAGTTTGCCTTTACCATTCTGCTTATCGGCTTTCCAAGAACCTGTATAAATGTCACCATTGTTCCATACTAAGGTTCCAAGTCCGTCTTTATCTCCTTCTTTAAAAGATCCAGTATATTTATCACCATTGGCATATTTAAAGATACCTTCACCCGTTCTTTCTCCTTCTAGATAAGCTCCTTCGTAAACATCTCCATTCTGAAACTTGTAAATTCCTTTACCATTCTGAATGTCGTTGAGCCATTCTCCGGTGTAAACATCACCATCTGCATATTTATTTGTGCCTTTTCCAGAGCGCTGATTGCCTACCCACATACCATCATAGGTGGTTCCATCGCCCCAATTAAAGAAGCCTTTACCATTCTTTTGATCGTTATTCCACTGTCCATCATAATAAGCTCCATTCGAAAAAGTATACTTTCCTTTCCCTTGTCGCTTATCTTGATACCAGCTTCCTTCATATTTATCACCATTATAGTAATACATTGTGCCTAGACCTTGCTGACAATCACGGAACCATAAACCTACATATTTATTGTTATTCATAAAATAATAGGTTCCTTTTCCATGTTGTTGATCTTGAAACCACTGTCCGTCATACTTCTCACCATCAGCAAAAGTATAAACACCATGGCCCTCTCTTTTACCCTTTACGTATTCTCCTTCGTAGACATCGCCATTCTTAAAGGTTGTAACTCCTTTGCCATGAGGCTTATTTGCTACAATTTCTCCTTTATAAAGTCCACCATCTTTCGTGGTACAAGAGCCTAAAACAATTCTTTGTGCACAACAAATTAGAGGCACACTAATCAATAATATGGTTAAGATTCCTTTTCTCACTGTAATTAATTTACTAGAATTAATATCATTACTAATAGTTTGATACTCAAAAATAGCCTTTTTTATTGAGACCTCAAAAATAATTAGTAAAAATTAGTATCTTTGCATTCGTTCCAACACAAGATGTGTTTGAAATACTAATTGAATATTCACTAAAAGTTATATCGAATGAAATTCATTTGCATTATACCTGCTCGTTATGGTTCTTCACGCTTTCCTGGAAAGCCACTTGCTGTGATTAAAGGTAAGACAGTCATACAGAGAGTTTACGAAAAGGCATCATCTGTTTTAGAAGATGTATATGTTGCTACTGACGATGAACGTATTTTTAAAGAGGTAGAGAGCTTTGGAGGAAAGGTTATTATGACTCGTTCCGACCACGAAAGCGGAACAGATAGAATTGAAGAAGCTGTATCTAAAATTAGTGTTCCATGCGATGTGGTTATTAATATTCAAGGAGATGAGCCATTTATCGACCCTTCTCAAATTCAAACTTTATGCAATTCGTTTAATGACGAACAAACACAAATAGCCACATTAGGTAAACCTTTCACCACAACAAAAGACGTGTTAAATCCCAACTCGCCTAAAATTGTGATGGATAACAATAACTATGCACTCTATTTTTCACGTAATATGATTCCTTTTATTAAAGGAGTTGAGGTTAATAAACTTGGTGAAGATACTAATATTACTGACACTTTCCCATATTTAAAACACATCGGAATTTACGCATATAGACGTTCGGTACTTAGCGAAATCACTCGTTTGGAACCATCATCGTTAGAAAAAACAGAAGGATTAGAACAACTTAGATGGCTTCAAAACGGCTATAAAATAAAGGTAGGACTAACAAATATCGAGACAATTGGCATCGATACTCCTGAAGATCTCACTAAAGCAACTTTATTTTTAGAACAGTCTTTGTAGACGATGTAAGCTTATATCGATCGTCAATGCGACGACCTAAAAGCCAAATTATTTGCTGGTCATTATTTAATAGCACATATTGGCGTTGGCGATCGAAATAAGATACCTTCGTATCTGTTAGCATATCGCTAATTAACTTGCTTCCTTTCATTCCTAAAGGAATCATTCTATCTCCCTCTTTTATCAATCGAACAGATAATGGAAACTCAACCTTATCTGCATCAATCCAAATATCTTTAGGGTCTTTACTAAAGCCATTATCAATCGAATAAAGTTCTTTTTTTATTTCAATAGATAGCTTTGAATTCAAATGGTATAAGCCTTCTTCTTCTATTAAGCGATATTCTTTAGTATCACAAGTAAATAAAGGTTCAACAATAACTTTATTATTATTAATAGTTAGAGCATGTGTAGCCGACTCCCATACCCTACCTACTGAGGTCTTTAATCCGCAAGAAATTTGCTTTATTTGGGCTGCATTAAAACCATAATTCTTTAGGATATACCACAACAAATAGCTCGAAGATTGCTCCTTTTCTAATCTTTCTATATCGACAATCGTTTGTCCTTCGGTTTTAAGTAGAACAACTCTATCTTGCATTTGCTCTAGAACCGTGTTCAATATAGATGTTGCTTCTTCTATATATTCGCCTGTTTGGTTAAGATGTTCTACAACTAAAGGATTGATAGTTTGCAACAATGGCATTATGTCTAAACGTATTTTATTTCGTTGAACATCATTCACAAGATTAGAACTATCTGTTACAAACGATTGGTTTTGCTGTTCAAGATAATTGATTATCTCATTTCTTCGAACGCATAAGAATGGTCTTACTATCCTATTATTCTTGCTCTTTATCCCCGTAAGTCCCTCTATTCCAGTACCCCTAATAAGGTTTAGTAAAAGTGTTTCTGCACTATCATCTTTATGATGTGCTACACAAACAGCACTAGCGTTGATATCTTTTAATAGAGCCTCAAAATAATTGTATCGCAAATTACGTGCAGCCATTTCTATACTAATGCCATGTAGACTTGCATTAGTTTGAGTATCGAAATGAGCAAGATGCAATTTTATATCCAATTCACGACACAAGTTTTTGCAAAAATCTTCATCTCTATCAGACTCTTCACCTCTTAAATGAAAGTTACAATGGGCAGCTTCTATGTTATAGCCTAATTTTTTCAAAGCCAAAAGCAGTGCAACGCTATCTGCTCCACCCGATAACGCAACCAAATAGAGTTGATTTTTGTTCATCAACTCTTTTTGTTCAATAAACTGTTCTATTTTTCTTAGAAACAAAGAACTGTTTTTTTGCATTGAATTGAATTAGTCCTCAACATACAACACCAATCCTTTTAAATACTCACCTTCAGGATGATAAATATTAATAGGATGGTCGGCAGGCTGATGAAGTTGATGAAGTATACGTACTTTACGTCCTGATTGAGCAGCAGCAGTAAAGACAGCATTACGGAATTGATCTTTAGTTACAATTTGAGAGCAACTGAAAGTAAATAAAATACCACCACTCTTAATGGTTTCAAAACCCTTTGCATTTAAACGAGTGTAACCCTTTAGTGCATTTTTAAGTGCCGCTCTATGCTTTGCAAAGGCTGGTGGATCGAGGATAATAAGGTCATATTTCTTGTCATTTGCATCGAGATACTTAAATGCATCTTCGCAAAAAGCCTCGTGCTTTGTGGTATCTTCGAAGTTGGCAGCAATATTTTCGCGAGTAATGTCAATTGCTTTTGCACTACTATCTACCGAATGTACCAACTCAGCTTGCCCACGCATTGCATAAACAGAGAATCCTCCTGTGTAGCAAAACATATTCAACACACTTCTATTCTTTGAGTATTGCTCAAGCAAACTGCGGTTTTCTCTTTGGTCAATAAAGAACCCTGTCTTCTGTCCTTTCAACCAATCGACCTTGAAAGTCAACCCATTTTCAAGTGTTGTACAATCTGTTTCACCTCCAATTAAAAAGCCATTTTCTTGGTTCAAATCGGCTTTAAAAGGCAAAGTTGTATCACTCTTATAATAAACATTTTTAATTCTACCATCTAACACCTCAACAAGTGATTTAGCAATGACATTTCTTTCACAGTGCATACCCACACTATGAGCTTGCATAACGGCAGTTTCTCCATAGCAATCAACAATTAATCCAGGTAGATTATCACCTTCTCCATGCACCAAACGATAGGTATTGTTATTAGGATTGTCTACAACATCGAGCGCCAATCGTACTTCTAAAGCTGAATGTAAGCGTGATTTCCAAAATTCTTCATCAATAACAATGTCTTTAAAAGATAGTACTCGAACGGCTATTGATCCTATTTGATAATGTCCTACGGCTATAAATGCTCCACTTGCAGTACACACTCTCACCACATCACCTTCGTTTAAAGACTCTATTCCGCTTGCTATTGCACCAGAAAACACCCAAGGATGAAAACGTTTTAGGCTTTCTTCCTTTCCTTTCTTTAGATAAACTATTGGATACGACTTTGTCATTGAAAAGTATTTATTTTGAATTTCTTTACTAAATCAGCTTTGTCTTACTTTTATTGCTTACTTTCTACTCTTGTTTTGAACTACAAATAAGTAGGAAAAGTATTTATATACTGATGTTTATTATATCTTGCAAAGTTAAAAAAAATCATCTAACTATGCAAAACATCTACCAACTCTTATCCTTTAACAAAGAAGTTTACTCTAAAAGACGAACGTATCCTCTCTTTCATTCAATCTCATATCATCAATTATTACACCTCTATTAGCTCTATAAACAACCACCATATTATACTGATATATAAACAGTTACATCATAATATGATTTAAATTAGAAAGTATTTAAATCTAATTACAATTAAAAAGCAATACTTTTATAGTTCAATTGCATTGCTTTTGAGATGCAATAGCTATGTTTTTACCTATAAAGAGCATAGCTTTTACAATAATAGAAGAATTTCTTCGTTATATACAATAATAATACATATACTATGACAAAAGCAGAAAAGTATCATCTATTACACTCTTTAGCAGAGAAATATGAGACACATGATTTTCTTAAAGACGATCCATCGTACTTTATGCACCAAGTTATTGGCAAAGAAAATCAGGAAACAATGGCTTTTATTGCAGCCTGTTTAAGTTATGGTTCACGTACACAATTCTTTCCAAAGATACAGTTTATACTCGATAAAAGTAATAAAGAACCATATAACTGGATTAAAAATGGGGAATATAAAGAACATTTCCCAAATGATAAATCTTGCTTTTATCGTCTTTATTCTAATGCGATGATGTTGCAATTTTTCACCGCTTTAGAAACTTTATTTGAAGAATTCCATTCGTTAGAAAACTTTATTAGAACTACATCTGTAGACACTCTAACCGCAATAGATAGTATATGTACTTATTTTTCACAGCAAAATGTGATTGGAATTATCCCAAAGAATGCTCGTTCTGCATGCAAACGCCTTTGTATGTTCTTACGTTGGATGGTTCGAAATGAATCTCCTGTGGACCTAGGTATATGGGAACACTTCATAGATAAGCGTAATCTTATTATGCCATTAGATACTCATGTTATGCAACAAGCACAGAAACTGGGATTCATTAGCACAAACACTGCAAAAATGAAGACAGCAATTGAGCTCACAAAACAAATGCGAAAGATATTTCCAAACGATCCTTTAAAAGGCGACTTTGCATTGTTTGGACATGGAGTGAATAACAAATTATAAAGTGATATTGCATAAGAAACACGTCTGTTTGGTTGAATAAGTATCATTAGTGCATTTTTATTTGTATCTTTGCAAATAAATATTGGTATCCAAAAGGAATGTAATTAGAATATCATCTCTATCCTTTTAAGATACAATACTCATTCTTTAAAACAACAAACATGGAAATAAAGAAGTCTGAATTCGTGGTTTCTTCACCCACAGTGAGCAAGTGTCCCACTGATAATAAATACGAATATGCCTTTATTGGCAGATCAAATGTAGGCAAATCGAGCCTCATCAATATGCTTTGCGCACATAAAGGACTAGCAAAAACTTCATCAAAACCGGGTAAAACGCTACTTATTAACCACTTTATTATTAATAATGAATGGTATTTAGTAGACCTTCCTGGCTATGGATATGCCAAACAATCAAAAGCAGTTCAAAAGAAATTGCAACAAATGATATCACAATATATATTGCAAAGAGAGCAACTTATCAACCTATTTGTATTGATTGATATCCGCCATCCACAACAAAAAATAGACCGAGAGTTTATCGATTGGCTCGGAGCAAGTCAAGTTCCGTTTACTATTATCTTTACAAAAGCTGATAAACTAGGTCCCGTTGCGGCTCAAAAGAATGCTAGTGCGTGGATGAAAGCATTACAAGACGCTTGGGAAGAACTTCCTCCTTACTTTATAACAAGTGCAGAAAAGAAGATAGGAAGAGACGACGTATTGAATTATATCGACCAAATTAACGAATCACTCGACACCAATGGCAAGTAATATCCCTTATCTTGATATTCAGAATTTATCGAAATCGTTTGGCACACAAACGCTATTTCACAACATTTCGTTTTCTATTTCTGAAGGACAAAGAGTGGGATTAATAGCCAAGAATGGTACTGGTAAGAGCACCCTATTATCTATTCTCACAGGAAAAGAAAGTCAAGACGAAGGTAATATCATCTTTAAAAGAGACTTAAGTGTGGGCTTTTTAGAACAAAGCCCACACTTTAATCCTGATGATACGGTACTAGAAGCATGCTTTAACCACAATGGTAACGAAGAAAAGATACTAAAAGCAAAGCAAATTCTAACTCAATTAAAGATAACAGACCTTGCTCAACCCATCAAAGAGCTAAGCGGTGGACAGCAAAAACGAGTGGCTTTAGCTAATGTATTGATTACCAATCCAGATTTATTGATATTAGATGAGCCTACAAACCATTTGGATCTTGACATGATTATATGGCTTGAGGGTTTCTTATCACGTGGAAATAAAACCTTATTAATGGTTACTCACGATCGATATTTCTTAGATAGAGTGTGCAATAGCATCATAGAGCTAGACAATTCTATGATTTTCACCTACAAAGGTAACTATGCTTACTTCTTAGATAAACGACAAGAACGTATCAATAACGCTAAGGCTGAAATACAACATGCCAATAACTTATATAGAAGAGAGTTGGAATGGATGCGCAGACAGCCTCAAGCTAGAGGACATAAAGCAAGATATCGTGAAGAGGCTTTCTATGAATTAGAGAAGATTGCTAAACAAAGAATAGAAGAAAGGCAGATTCGTTTAAAGTCGAAAAATGTCTATATTGGTTCTAAAATATTTGAATGTCAATATGTTTCAAAGGCTTGGAGTCCTGAAAAGATTATCTTAAAAGACTTCTATTACAACTTTTCTCGATTTGAAAAGATGGGTATCGTGGGCGATAATGGCACAGGAAAGTCTACATTTATAAAGATGTTACTAGGCGAAGTTGCCCCTGATAGCGGTAAATTTGATATCGGAGAGACTGTAAAGTTTGGCTATTTCTCTCAAGAAGGGTTGAAGTTTAACGAGCAACAAAAGGTGATTGACATTATAAAAGACATCGCCGAATATATTGATTTGGGTGGTGGAAAGCACATGACAGCATCGCAATTCTTGCAGCATTTCATGTTTACTCCCGAACAACAACACAACTATGTATATAAACTTAGCGGTGGAGAGAAACGCAAACTCTATCTCTGTACTGTTTTAATGCATAACCCAAATTTCTTAGTTCTCGACGAACCCACTAATGATTTGGATATTCAAACGCTTCAAGTATTAGAAGAATACCTACAAGATTTTCCTGGTTGCGTTATAATTATTAGCCACGACCGTTATTTTATGGATAAAATCATAGACCATTTATTGGTTTTTGAAGGTCAAGGACGTATTAAAGACTTCCCCGGGAACTACACCCAATATCGTGAATGGGCTAATCTACAGCCTCAAGAAAAAGCTCCAACAACTAGCAATTCAAAAGAGGATAGCGATCCAAAGAAAAACTATCGCAATGATACTAAGCGTAAATTAAGTTATAAAGAGAAGCGAGAATTTGAACAACTTGAAGAAGAAATAATTCAACTTGAAAAAGAACAAAAGGCTTTGGAAGATGCTCTTTCGGGCTCAGAGCTATCGGTTGAAGAAATAACAGAAAAGAGTAAACGATTGGCTAGCTTAAAAAATGAGTTAGACGAGAAGTCGTTTAGATGGCTAGAGTTAAGCGAATTGAACTAATACTCTCCCACTCTTTTAATACAACAAGAAAGCAATAGATGTTTAAATAAACATTTGTTGCTTTTTATTTTTACACAAATAGATGTTTCTTATCTTATTTATAGCTCTCCCATTTATCTCTATGTCTCTCAATAAATAGAAGTCTTCTCGCTTTCTTGGCAAGCTTTTAACTATTTAATATCAACAGGATTATTTCCTTACAAAATCAATAACTTTACTTTATTGCACATCTATCTTTAAAAAAAAAATAGCTTTTACAATGTAATATCAATGCTTTTATATTGCAATAGCAATGTAATTAGGATACAAAAGCATAGCTTTTGTAATTGATGAATAAAAGAATTTGCTCTTGAAAGAAATACAAATAAAAAGAGATAGATTGCTTTTATCTATCTCTTTCTATAACAATTATAGTGTTCCTTGAACCTTATGGGCACTTCGATAACGCAAAGGTGAAACGCCAACATAATGCTTAAAATAGCGTCCGAATGATGATTGATCTTGGAAATTGAACTCATTCGCAATATCTTTCATACTTAATTGAGAACCTGTTAGCAACTGCTTTGCTCGCATAATGGTTACATCTACAATCCATTGCATCACACTTTTTCCTGAAACTTCTTTAATAACCACAGAGAAATAGGCTGGTGAAAGATGCTGTTCATCGGCATAAAAAGCCACAGTTCGTTTACTAGGATAATTTAAAAGCAATGAACTGATAAATCTATCATAGATCGTTTCGTTATGAGTTCGAGGCAAAGAGTCTATTGGTTTCGACTCAAAAAAGACATTCAAGACATCGAAACATCCGAAAGTTACAATAGAGATAAGGGCTTCTTGAATAAACTTTCTATTGCTATCGATCGCTATTTCCTTATAAAAGCCTGCTCGGTCTGTAATCAATCTCACCACCTCATCAATACGTGTACGTTGTTCTTCTCCTAAACGTACACATGGATTCTGTCTTAATCGTATTCTGTATTCAAGAGGAAGGGCCGCAATTGGACGGTAAAATATATCTTGAGTCTCTTCTATTATGATTGCAAGAAAATCGTCACTTGCCTCATGAATTGTTAATTCTCCATACGGAATATAAAGACAAAGATCGTTTACTGTAATATGATATTGTTTCTTTCCTAATGAAACATGCGCTCTACCTCGTACACAAAGAAAGAAACCATACACGTTTTTTGACGTAAAATCCTGAGCTGTTCTGACGTTTTTTAAATTAAAACTCTTAATTAGACTATTTGTCATAGGATAAAAATATTCTGTGAAACAAAGGTAATTATTTAATCAAGGAAATGTTTGTTAGTCCTAACTTTTCTGTAAAAAAAACATTTATATCGCATATTTCTTATACAAAGTTCTATTAATTTATTATATAATAAGACGCTATAAAACGAAATATTGTATATTTTTAGACTGCAAAAGATGCATATCTTAAAATATAAGAAAGTATAATGTTTTTATAAAAGCACTTACATTCTGTAAGTATAGACTTGTTATCGTTTACTTGAAGTTATTTAATGTAAGGAATAAACTTTGGTGTTACTTGAAAATATAACATCTTATAACCTCAAAGTCCATTCCTTTTATCTTAAGACTACTAACTTGTTTTGCCTAATAAACAACGAAGTTAATATTCTATTGAGTAGTTATTGAGTTTACCACAAATAAGTTCTGATCACCCAATAGCAGAAAATTCCAGCTAAATAGCCAACGAATGCTACTCCAGCTACACGCTTTAAATACCATCCAAAGCTAATTTTTTCGAGTCCCATAACAACAACTCCAGCCGCACTTCCAATGATAAGGATAGATCCACCCACTCCTGCACAGTACGCTAAGAGCTGCCAAAAGATTCCATCTACAGCCATATCACCTGTAGGAGTCACTGTATACATACCCATACAGCCTGCAACTAGAGGCACATTGTCTACAATACTTGATAAAACTCCAATGAGTCCTGTTACAATAAAGTGGTTTCCTGCAGATACATCGTTAAGCCAAATACCAAGATTTTCTAGTACTTTAATTTCTTCTAGACATGCAACTGCCATCAAAATACCTAAGAAGAACAGGATAGTTGACATTTCAATATGAGCAATTAGATTAGCAACTCTGTGCTTTATACCCTCATTATCGCCATGTTCTGCACGATAGAATATTTCAGTTGCAGTCCAAAGAACGCCTAATACCAATAATATTCCAACGAAAGGAGGCAAATGTGTGATTGATTTAAATATCGGAACAAAGATTAAACCACCCACTCCAAGTACAAAGATGATTTTTCTTTGAGTCTTAGAAAAATCTAATACTTCATAATCCGTAGCCATATTAGAATCTACAAGGGCGAGTTCTCCTTTCAAAGAACGTTGAAGTAGAAGCGTAGGGATAATCATTGACACCAAAGAAGGGATGAAAATCTCTTCCATTACGCCTGCAGCTGTAATCACACCTTTATTCCAAAGCATAATAGTTGTTACGTCTCCAATAGGTGAAAAGGCACCTCCTGAGTTTGCTGCAATAATCACTAACGATGCATATATCATGCGATCCTTATGATTTGGCACAAGTTTTCGAAGAACCATGATCATTACTATACTCGTAGTTAGATTGTCGAGAATAGCTGAAAGGAAGAAAGTTATAAATACAATACGCCACAATAAGGTTCTTTTTCCACGTGTTTGAAGGATATCTCTCACAAAGTTAAAGCCACCATTCTTATCTACTACCTCTACAATTGTCATGGCTCCCATAAGGAAGAACAATGTTTCTGCAGTTCCACCGAGATGATGATCGATTATACCTGCAATGGTTGAAGCGGTCGTTTCTGGTGTTAATCCGGCGATATATTCACCTGGATTAATCATAAACAATGTCCAACAGCCTACAAACATCAATAAAGCTATAGCCGCTTTATTTATCTTTGTGAATCCTTCTAACGCTATACAGAGATAGCCAATCACAAAAACTACTACGATTAATAATGTTAAACTTACCATTTATTTATATATATTACTTGTTTTATTTTCGCTGCAAAGGTAAGAAATATATTTTATTTTCTTTGCAAATATTTATTTTTCGCATTATAACTCTCCACATATTTATATTTAAGAGATATTTTCTTCATTTTCGATGACGAGGATTATAGATGATATCCGACAATGTTTCTTTGCCCGAAAGGTCTGTAATTACGAATGTAAACATCCACTTATTGAGTCTTATTCCTTTCGTTTCTTTATAGGGAAGCTTAATAAGTACCTTGTTCCAACCCTTTTCTAATGTTATACAAACAGGTTTTCTACCAGTAAAGTTGGCATCTAACAAATTCGTTTCATTATCGACTTCTATTCCACACTGTATCCAGTTAGGTGGCATAATCTCTTTATTATTTATCCAAATCTTACTTCCTTTATAGTCCCAAGCACCTTTAGGAGGAGCCAAATCATGCTCAGATCTACTATAATTCTGTAGCTCAATCAAGGCACCTACAGTTCTTTTAGTTGGAGAATAAATGCAAGTAGATGCAAATACCGTATTTCCATACTTCGCATCGCTATAAAGTGATGGAACAATTTTACCCCAAGTGTGTCTTAAATAAATTCCTCCTCCAACACATTCACGCACAGAATAAACGCTATCTGCTATCTTTATCGCTTTAGAAGGATTGTAATTCTGTAGCAAGAACATAGAAAGAGTGTCGTATTTAGATGGAATAGGGTCTGTAATCAGCCATTTTATATTAGTTTGTTTCACATAAGGAATAGGCTCTTTAGATAGAGATTGTTTTTTATGAAAGATGAATCTTCGTTCCCAATCACGAAAAGATTCAAACTCATCTCCTTGTATTGGCAACATAGTTCCACCCTTTTCAATATATTCTTTGCCCCCTCCTATCCACGAACGCTCTGCAGTTGCCAACACACTTGCATAAAAGTTATTTTGCATAAGCATATCTTTCGTAGACGAAAGCTTATGATCATTCCACAAAGCAACCACTGATCCAGCTAGATTTGCATTGCCTTTAGGCTGATAATAGATGTTACTTTTATATATTCCCACTATATCTGCAAAGACATCAAAATGGTTTATATAGTTATAACGACAATCAATATTAGGTATTCCCTTAACCATTTTCCCTGCAGTACTCCACAAATGAGCCATATCTACATCGTTAAACTCTCCTTGAATAGGCATCCAAATAACACATTTTCTTCCTAACTGATGAATATAAGCTGCTATTTCTTTTATAAAATGAGGATAAACTATACGCTTTTCGTCTGCTCCTATATGTATAAAAGGAGCATTAGGAAAGGTTTGAGCCACTTCTTTTAGAATCACTTTCAACTCTTTCATTCCTTCATCTGTTTGCATATCATGCCCCATTGCCCGCACAAAAGCATCGCTATGTCCAGGCATATCTATCTCGGGAATGATGGTTATACCATGCATTTTTGCATATTTCTCCAACGAAGTACATTCTTCTTGGGTATAAAACAAACCTTTGTGTCTTATCATTGCAGTGGCATGAGTGAGCTGTGGATAAGCTTTCACCTCAAATCTCCATGCTTGATTCTCGGTAAGATGCCAATGAAAGGTATTGATTTTGAAACGAGATAAAAGGCGAATTTGCGTCTTTAGGTCTTCAATAGAGATGTAAGAACGACCTGTATCATGCATAAATCCCCTCAATTTAAACGCTGGATAATCCACAATCTCAACACATTCTATCAACGAGTTATTTGGAGTTCCTTCTGACAACTGCTCTAAAGTCTGCACAGCTCTTATCACTCCCACTTGCGAAACAGCTTTTATCGTTATCTTGTTTGCCTGCACTTTCAAGGAATAACTTTCGTTTTCATAACCCGAAAGCTCATAATCAAAGGTGTTTTTGATTGAATCTACCAATAGTACTTCAATACAAACAGAAGACGAACTATCAACTTTTACTTTATAATTATTCAAAAATTGTTCTAGATACCAACACTTTACTACCGATTTAACTTGTATCTTTCTATTCAAACTAAAGCTTTTTGTTGACGTTTCACTATGCACATATTGTGGTTTAGGCAAGAGATGAATAACCTTTGCCATTGAGTTCGAAGCATAAATAGTGAGTAAAAAGGATAATAAAAGTGTTTTATACAAAATCATTCTTTTTAAATTCTGTTTCATCTTGATATGCTTTTAGTTATTATACACTAGCAAGTTTCTATAAAATGCTTAGGTTTAGATTGTATTAAGAGAGGATATTTTTATGCAAATATAATGAAAAAGAAAGGAATTGAAGCATAAAATCATTGCAGATATAATGCCTTTGAAAACAAGATGTTATCTACCTATTTGCAATAGCAATGTAATTAGGTGGTAAAAGCATTGCTATTAGGGTTTAAAAACAATGCAATTACACATCAAAAGCAATGCTTTTACTTTTCACTTCCACTTGATGTAGACATCAAGCTGAAGCATTCTCCCAATAAAGACCCTATCAAAATGCACACTGAAAGATAGTTTTTTGAATAAAAGGCTTCATTTTTAGGCTCTTTTTTCAATGATTTTATGTAAGTTTGTAATGTTTTTTAAACATCTAGACAAATACAAACAATGAATGCTCCCTTAACAGTTTACAAGGCAAGTGCAGGTTCTGGTAAAACATTTACATTGACAATAGAATATATCAAGCTGTTAATTAAGGACCCTTTGTCGTATAAACAAATCCTAGCTGTAACCTTTACGAACAAAGCAACAGAAGAAATGAAGATGCGAATACTAAGTCAATTATATGGACTTTCACGTCTTCTCCCCGACTCTAACGCTTATTTAGAAATCATAAAGAAAGATACTGAGCTTTCAGAAGAACAGATTAGACAACGTTCTTCGTTAGCTTTGGGCTACCTCATTCATAACTATTCGTATTTTCAAATACAAACTATTGATACTTTTTTTCAAGGTGTTTTGAACAACTTAGCCCGTGAATTGGATCTAACAGCAAGACTTCGTGTGACTCTTAACGATGAACAACTGAAAGAAAGGGCTGTAGATAGATTGATAGAAGAGCTAGACCCTAAGGATAAAGTATTGAAATGGGTGCTCGATTTACTTGAAGAAAACCAAGAAGAAAACAAGGCTTGGAATATTATATCAGAGCTTAAGTCGTTTGGAAAGAATATCTTTTCAGACTTATACAAGCAAAATGAAAAACAATTGTCTAGCTTTTTAGAAGACGAAAACAAGGTTAAGGAGTTTAGAAGCACACTTATTAAAGTAAGAGAAGAGTCTATTGAAAAGCTAGATAAAGGCGTTGCGGCTTTCTTTGACATTCTAAATGAATCTGGATTAGACATCACTGACTTCAAAAATGGAGCAAGAGGGGTACCTAGTTACTTCCTAACTTTACAAAAACAAGAGTACACTAAGACTAATTTTCCATCTAAAACAGCCCTAAATGGCTTAACAAGTTCAGACGCATGGATTAGCAAAAGCGGTGAAGAAAAGAAGCCTTACCTACGCAGTTTGGTAGAACAACGCCTCATGCCACTATTGAATGACGTCGAAAGTATGCGTGTTCCTGTTACCAAGACTATTCTTTCTGTCACTCTAACACTGCAACATCTCAATAAACTTCGATTGCTTAGTAACATCGAAAAGAAAGTACATGAGATCAATAACGAGAACAATCAGTTCTTATTAAGCGACACTCAAATGCTCTTAAACTCGATGATTGAGGAATCAGATTCGCCCTTTTTGTTCGAAAAAATAGGCACTCGACTAGAGCATATCATGATAGATGAGTTTCAAGATACAAGTACTACGCAATGGAAAAACTTTAAAATACTCCTTAATGAGTGCCTAAGTCATGCCGAAAGTAGTAATCTTATTGTTGGAGATGTTAAGCAAAGCATTTACAGATGGAGAAATGGTGACTGGAAATTGCTGAATAATATCAACCAAGAATTCAATCATTCTGAGGACGTTTTAGATATAAAAAACCTCACAACTAATTATCGTTCAAGTCGGAACATCATTACTTTTAACAATGCTTTCTTTAACGCTTTGGTGGAAACTGAAGCAAGAATATTACATGATATATCTGAAAAAGAGGAAGAACAGCTAAAAAGTGCTTATAATGATGTGGCGCAATTAGTTCCAAAGAGCAAGCCCAATAAAGGCTATGTGCAAATAGAATTGCTCAAAAAAGAGGTGTATGAAGAGGAAACTCTCGCACAAACTAAAGCCATTATTCAAGACCTTTTAAACAAAGGAGCACAGCCAAAAGACATTGCTATCATTCATCGTAAGAACGATAAGCTACAAGAAATAGCTAATTATTTAATGAATGAAATGCCCCATTTGCACTTTGTTTCGTCAGAAGCATTTAAGATTTGCTCTTCAAGTGCAGTGAATATCATTATAAAGGCATTGCAATTCTTAGTGAATAATGATGATAAACTGGCATTAGCAGAATTGGTTCAGACCTATCAAACAGAGGTATTGCAAAACAAAGATATCGATTCTTTAATGGTTGAGAATAGAGATTGTCTTGAAAATCTATTACCCAAGTCCTTCTATAGCAATATAAATGAGCTTAGAGAACTTGCCTTATTGAATTTAATAGAAACCATATTCAATGCTTTTTCGTTAGATACTTTGAAAGAACAAACAAGCTATGTTTGCACATTCTACGACAAAGTGAATGAGTTTATCACTGACAATGGCTCTAACTTACCATTATTCTTAAATCAATGGGAAGATGATTTGTATAACACAACCATATCAACTGAACAACTAGATGGTATTACTCTCATCACAATCCACAAGTGTAAGGGTCTGGAATACAAGCATGTTATCATGCCATTCTGCGACTGGAAGCTTAAACAAGATGCGACAATGCTTTTCAAAACACCAGAGGCTCCATTCTCACAGATACCTATTTTGCCTATATATAACTCAAGAAACAAAATGATGAACACCATCTTTGAGTCGCAATATATAGAAGAATACTCACAAACGATTGTGGATAACCTCAATATGTTATATGTTGCTTTCACTCGAGCATGCGACAGTTTGTTTGTTATATCATGTGCAAAACAAAACATTTCATATCGTGCTAGCTCTATAGAAGCTGCAATTACAAATATAAAAGAGCAATTGCCAGACTGCACTATCATTGATGAACTAGACAAAGACGATTGCTATTTCAAGTTTGAATATGGCCAATTAGAGGTTGAAACGAAGCAAAAGGAAGAAGAGAAGTCGATGAATATCTTTAAAACTCCTGTTATTTCGCACCAAATAGACATAAAGAACTATGCAGAAAAGGCATCTTTCTTACAGAGTAATAAGAGTAATGAGTATCTAAAAGGAGAAGAAACTGAGTCTAAACAACAGCAATATATAGAGTTAGGACAAATTCTTCACAAGATATTCTCACAGATAAAGACGAAAGAAGATATTGCTTATGCCATCGAAGAATTGAACTATGAAGGCGTAATTGATAACAAAAAGATAAACAAAGAGAAATTACAAGACCTTATATATAAACGCTTTGAGAACCCAACTGTAGAGGAATGGTTTAGCGATAAGTGGACTGTTTTCAACGAATGTGCCATCCTTAGCGTTGATCCTACAACCAATTCGGTTATTAAAAGACGCCCCGACAGGGTGATATACGATGGAGATCAGATGATTGTTATCGACTTTAAGTTTGGCTCTCCCAAAGATATTTATATCCAACAGATAGAGAGTTATATGACTCTTCTTAAGGAAATGGGTTATAAAAAGATTAAAGGTTATTTGTGGTTTGTATACTCTAATAATATAAAAGAGGTGAAATGATGAACTTTTTAGAAGCTGTTGCAAAAGATATTATAGCGAAATATGGAACCAATTTGGCTGATATTGCCATTGTGTTCCCCAACAAACGTGCAGCATTATTTATGAATGAATACCTTGCACGTATTGCTAATAAACCTATATGGAGCCCTTCGTATCTAACAATTAGTGACCTATTCTATCGCAATACCGATTTAGTTGCAGGCGATCAGATTAAACTTGTGTGTGATCTTCATCGTTCTTTTACTGAATGTACGGGCTTAGATGAGACCTTAGATCATTTCTTTAACTGGGGACAATTATTGCTTTCAGACTTTGATGACGTTGATAAAAACATGGCAGAAGCATCTAAAGTGTTTGCAAACATACAGAACTTGCACGAATTAGACGATATTTCTTACTTGTCTGAACAGCAAAAAGAGATTATAAAGAAATTCTTTATCAACTTCAAAGACAACCATAATTCTGAGCTAAAGCAACGCTTTTTGAATCTATGGAGCAAACTTGAGGATATTTATAACAACTTTAATGCACGCTTAAAGCAACAAGGTATTAGCTATGAAGGGGCTATTTATAGGGAAGTTATTGAGCAAAAGAATCTTGATTTGCCTCATAAACACTACTTATTTGTAGGCTTTAACCTACTACAAAAGGTCGAACAAGAGCTGTTTAACATCATTAAGAAAGAAGGAAAGGCTCAATTTTATTGGGACTTCGACAAGTATTATACCACAAACAACCAACAAGAAGCTGGTTATTACATCAAACAATACTTATCAATATACCCTAATGAGCTTGACAATAGCGATGATTCGATATACAATTGTTTTAAGAACGAGAAAGACATCACATACATTTCTGCCACAACTAATAATATACAGGCCCGCAATATAGCTGATTGGCTACAACAAAATGATAGAATAAAGGCAGGAAAAGATACCGTTATTGTTCTTTGCGACGAAACTTTATTACCCACAGTGCTACACTGTTTGCCCGAAGAAGTAGACAAAGTGAACATCACAATGGGCTTTCCTTTACAACAAACTCACATCAGTTCGCTTGTAAAGAGCCTCATCACACTACAATTAATAGGTAAGATTAATAACGAAGATCGATTCCGTTTGAAATATGTTGATGAGATTCTTAATCATCCTTACTGCCATTATATATCTGAAAAGAATAAGGAGTTGTATTCAAATCTGCACAAAAAGCATAATTACTATCCCACTTCTGAAGAACTTCAGATAGACGATTGTCTTGCTAAGGTGTTCTCTTCGCCAGCCGATATACACGAAACTCATTTTGCATCACTTGTCGATTGGATTATAGAAATTGTAGAACTCATTGGCAATAACACCAAAGAAGCAAATGATCCACTACTAAAAGAGTCGGTATTTAGAATGTTTACACTGCTCAACAGGGTAAATTCGCTTATAAAAAGCAACGACTTAGTTGTAGATCTTGTAACCTTAAAGGGCGTAATAGATCAGTTTATTCAATCTACAACCATTCCTTTCCATGGTGAACCAATCGAAGGAATACAGATAATGGGAGTGCTAGAAACCCGTAATCTCGATTTCAAACACATTCTAATGATATCGTGTAACGAGGGAAATATGCCCAAGTCGATTCACGACTCATCATTCATTCCCTATTCAATACGCAAAGCATACAACCTAACAATTATCGATCATAAGATCGCTATCTTTGCTTATTACTTCTATAGACTCATCCAAAGAGCCCAAGATATCACGATTTCATATAACAGTGGAACTGCATTTGGACAAAATTCAGAAATGAGTCGCTTTATGATTCAGCTCATGGTAGAGAGCAAACACTCTATAAAAAGACAATCATTGCTCACCAATCAATATCTAGAACCAACTCAAAACAAATGTATTTCAAAGTCAAAAGAGATTATGAACATTCTCAATGGCATTGAAAAGATATCACCTTCAGCTATCAACGAGTATCTAAAATGCCCGTTTAAGTTCTATTATAGTAAGATATTAGGCATTAGAGAGCCTGATATTGAGCAAGAAGGAGCCTTAGATAACAGAACTTATGGAAATGTTTATCATAGGTCTGCCGAGCTGATTTACCAAAAGATAATGGATAAAAATAATGTCGTGTCAAAAGAAAGTATTGAAAAGATACGCAAAAGTAGAGCGACAATTGAACTTTGTGTAGATGAAGCCTTCAGCGAACTGGTATTTAAAACAACTTCTTCAAAGTATCGTCCTAAGTATAATGGTTTACAACTTGTTAACCGAGAGAGCATTATTAACTACCTAATAAAAATGCTCCAACAAGACGAAAAGTCTGCTCCTATCACCATAAAGGGACTTGAGTTGCGCATTAATTCAGAGATTTCGTTCATTAGCAACAACGAAAAGAGAAGTTTAACAATCAAGGGTTTCATTGATAGACTAGACGAAGTGCATCACGAAAGTGAAGGAAGAATGATAAGAGTTATCGACTATAAAACAGGTAGACCTAGCTTAAAACAGCCCAAAGACATTGAAGATGTGTTTAATAGAACAAAGATTCACGAGACAAAAGCAGACTATTATCTACAAACAATGCTCTATTCTAATGTTGTAAGAGATAATATTGAACTGAATAAAGAACAACTTCCTGTGAGTCCATGCCTTGTATATATTCAAAATATAGGTTCTGAAACAAACAAAATTCACTTGGAATTGAAGAACGAACCTATATATGATATCAAGTCATATCAAATAGATTTTATGGCAAATCTTCAAGGAGTACTTGGTGAAATCTTTAATAGTGAGATCCCATTTACCGCTACTCAAGATACATATTGGTGCAAATACTGCCCTTATAGTAAACTATGTATCGAGAAACGACAACAGCAAGAACAGCCAAGTCAATAAATCTCATCTCGCATATACATATATAATAGGTATTCAACTCAGTGCTTAAATATCTATTTGCGATATAGAATCCTATTTAAAGGGAGCGTAAGCAAACACAAGCTACGCTCCCTTTATTTATAGTTATTCTGAAACTGGATTCCAATTACATTGCTATTGCTTTATAAAAGCATATCTTTTACACTGTAAATGCAATGCTTTTACCACCTAATTACATTGCTTTTATTTTGCTTACACAATGCTCTTATAATAAAAAGGAAAATGAGCAGCAACACACATCCTTAAAAAATACTAAATAAGAGAATTAATATCATCTTATATTCTTGTTTACAATGATTTTTTATAACTTTGCATCTACATTTTAACAACACATGTTTCTATCCAGGAAACATTTTTTATTTCAACAACATTTTATATATACAGATGTATAGTAAAGACATATTAACATCCAAAAGTATATCTCAGCTCGAGGATATAGCTAAAGAAATAGGTGCCGAAATCAAGTCGGATTTCAACCATGAAGAAATTATTTACGCTATTCTAGACCGTCAAGCAGTTGTCGAAGGTAATAAAAATCCTTTGGGAACAACAAGAAAAAGAACAAGAATAGCAAAGAAAGAAACCGATCGAGTTTATTCTGTTAACGGAAAAGAAGGCGAAAACTTTGATGTAAAGAAAAATAAAAAATCAGTAGAACAACCTTCTTTATTTAAAGAAAAGAAAGCAGAAAATGAATCAACAACAACCTCTACTAGCGATAAAGAAATAACTGCCGAAGAACAACTTGCAAAGATTCCTAAGCATAGAGGACGTAAAACAAAGAAAGAACTTGAGCTTCTTGCACAAATAGAGAAGCAAGAAGAGGAGAAAAAATTAAAGGAACAAGAAGCTCAAGAACAAGAACCTGTAGCACAAGAAGCTACTCCTGAGGTTGAAACTCCTACAACAATTCAGGAAGAACCCACCGTTTCTGAAGAAAATTTTGTACCTGAAGCAGCATTCTCTGCAAATGAATTACCAAGCGATTCAGAAGCACTCAATCAAGATAATACACTTATTCAACAGCTTCAAGAGAAGATAAACTCTCATAATGAAGCACAAGAAGCACCCCAAGAGGTATTCCCTGAGGGTGTTTGGGAAGGTGATCCAGGAGACGGAACTGATTTTATTACAGTGGTAGACATACCTATCGAAGATCAAGGTGCAATGCCTACATACGACATTTTCGATAATCCTACTACTCCACTTGCAGCAAGTTCTATTGCACCTACAGCAAACTTGATTGAAGAACCACAACAAAGTTACGACTTTTCAGATATCATTACTTCATCAGGAGTATTAGAAATAATGCCTGATGGATATGGTTTCTTGCGCTCTAGTGATTACAACTATCTTTCATCTCCTGATGATATATATGTTGCAACATCATTTATTAAGCGCTATGGACTAAAGACTGGCGATGTAGTTTACTGCCATGTACGTCCTCCACACGATGGAGAAAAGTACTTTCCACTAACAAGTATCGATAAGATTAATGGTAGAAACCCTTCTGAAGTGCGTGATAGAATATCATTTGAGCACCTCACTCCACTCTTTCCAGATGAGAAATTCGATCTTTGTGGCGATAGAAGTACAACCAATTTAAGTACTAGAATAGTTGATCTTTTCTCTCCAATAGGAAAAGGACAACGTGCTCTTATAGTTGCACAACCTAAGACTGGTAAGACAATATTAATGAAAGATATTGCTAATGCCATTGCAGCTAATCACCCAGAAGCATACTTAATGATGCTATTAATTGACGAACGCCCTGAAGAAGTTACCGATATGGCTCGCACTGTCAATGCTGAAGTAATCGCATCTACATTCGATGAACCTGCAGAAAGACATGTAAAGATTGCTGGTATCGTACTAGAAAAGGCTAAAAGAATGGTTGAATGCGGTCATGACGTAGTGATATTTCTAGATTCTATCACTCGTTTGGCACGAGCATACAATACAGTTTCACCTGCTTCTGGAAAGGTATTAACTGGTGGTGTCGATGCAAATGCACTTCAAAAGCCTAAGCGTTTCTTCGGTGCAGCACGTAATATCGAAGGCGGAGGCTCATTAACTATCATCGCAACTGCATTGATTGACACTGGAAGTAAGATGGATGAAGTTATCTTTGAAGAGTTTAAAGGTACTGGAAATATGGAACTTCAACTTGATAGATCACTATCAAATAAACGCATATTCCCTGCAGTTAACCTTGTTGCATCAAGCACTAGACGTGATGATTTACTACAAGATAGAACAACACTTGATAGAATGTGGATTCTTCGTAAGTACATTTCTGATATGAATCCTATTGAAGCTATGAATTCAATACATAACAGAATGACCACAACTCACGACAACGAAGAATTCTTATTGTCAATGAATTCATAAGAATGAACAACTATATCGAATTAAAAGGAGCTCGTGTTAATAACCTAAAGAACGTGAGTATTAATATACCTAGAAACAAATTCATCGTTATATCGGGTGTTTCTGGGTCAGGAAAGTCATCACTTGCCTTTGATACTTTATATGCAGAAGGACAAAGAAGATATGTAGAATCATTGTCATCTTATGCTAGACAGTTCTTAGGTAGAATGAGTAAGCCTGATATTGACTATATAAAAGGACTCCCACCAGCTATTGCAATTGAGCAAAAAGTTAATTCAAGAAACCCAAGAAGTACTGTAGGTACATCAACAGAGATATATGAATACCTTCGACTTCTATATGCCCGAATAGGCAAAACCTTCTCTCCTGTCAGTGGAAAGGAAGTAAAAAAGCATACAATAGATGATATTTTAAATAAGATTTCATCATTTTCTAATGGTACAAAGTTTACCATTATGGCTCCCTTTCAACAAGATAAAGGAAAAGAATTAACGAGCCAATTGGGACTATTACAGCAGGAAGGATATAGCAGAATATGGTGTAATGACGAGTTTTATCGCATAGATGATGTTCTAGAAGATACTAGTTTGCTAAACAATATCCCTGTTGATAAGATTGCACTTTTAATCGATAGACTTTCAAAAAGCGATGATCAAGAGTTCGTTTCTCGTGCAACTGATTCAATAGAAACAGCATTATACGAAGGAAACGGAACTTGCTTGGTCATGATGTTACCATCAAATATCATCTATCAGTTCTCTACTGTATTTGAAGAAGATGGCATAACATTCGAAGAACCCAATAATAATATGTTCTCATTCAACTCTCCTTTGGGCGCATGCCCTAAGTGTGAGGGGTTTGGAAACATTATAGGTATAGACGAAAAGTTGGTCATTCCCAAAACTTCTTTAAGCGTTTACGACGGATGTGTGCAGCCTTGGAGAGGCGAAAAGGTTGGAATTTGGAAAGACGAGTTTATTAGAAGAGCTCCAAAAGATAACTTTCCGATATTCGAACCCTACTATGCTCTATCACAAGAGCAAAAATATCAACTTTGGAACGGATTGCCTTCAGAACAACACTTACCATTAAAAGAACGTATATGCATCAACGCTTTATTCCTAGTTCTTAAGGAAAGCATATATAAAATGCAAAGTCGTTTTATGATAAGTCGTTTCTCTGGCAAGACAACATGCCCCGAATGCCATGGCACTCGCTTAAAGAAAGAGGCAAATTGGGTAAAGATAAATGGAATGAGTATCACAGACTTAGTCCAAATGCCCATTGCAAATCTTATCGAATGGTTTAACCATTTAGAGCTAACTGAGCAAGAACAAGCCATCGGAAGACGTCTTCTCATAGAAATAAAGAATAGACTTTCGTTCTTAAGAGATGTGGGATTAGGTTATTTAACACTCAATAGAGCATCTAATTCACTAAGTGGTGGAGAAAGTCAACGCATCAATCTCACCACATCTCTTGGCAGTTCACTCGTTGGTTCGCTATATATTCTAGACGAACCAAGTATTGGTTTGCACACAAGAGATACCGAAAGACTCATCAAAGTACTAAAAGAACTACAATCATTAGGCAATACTGTGATTGTTGTTGAGCACGATTCTGATATGATTAACGCTGCTGATCATCTTATTGACGTTGGTCCTAACGCAGGAAGACTAGGTGGTGAGATCGTATTTAACGATGAGTTAAAGGTTATTCTCGATGGAAATACCAATGAATTAGTTCAGAAATACCCTCATTCTCATACCCTTAAGTATTTAAAAGGTGTAGAAAAGATTTCAACTCCCGCATCAAGAAGAGCATGGAATCAATCTATTTTACTTACAGGAGCACGAATGAACAACTTGAAAGGAGTTGATATTGAAATTCCACTAAATACCTTTACTGTTGTAACAGGTGTGAGTGGTTCGGGTAAATCGTCGTTAATTAAAGGAACATTATATCCTGCTTTGAAGCGTCATTTAGATGAAACTGCAGACCTACCAGGCGAGTATAACGAGCTAAAAGGAGATTGGGAAAGTATTAAACACGTTGAGTTTGTAGACCAAAACCCTATTGGAAAGAGTTCAAGATCTAACCCTGCAACCTACGTCAAGGCTTATGATGCCATTCGACAGCTATTTGCAGAACAACCATTGGCAAAGCAAATGGGCTTCTCTCCACAATATTTCTCATTCAATGCAGATGGTGGAAGATGTGAAGAATGTAAAGGAGCGGGTGTTATTACCGTTGAAATGCAGTTTATGGCAGACCTTGTTTTAGAGTGTGATGCATGTCATGGACAACGCTTTAAGCAAGATATTCTATCAGTTATGGTAGATGGAAAGAATATAAATGATATTCTAAATTTAACTGTTTCTGAAGCGATTGAATTCTTTACACAACACAAACAAAAGTCAGTTGTAAATAAATTAAAGCCTTTAGAAGATGTTGGACTAGGATATATCAAGCTAGGTCAAAGCTCATCTACATTGTCTGGAGGTGAAAGTCAGCGTGTAAAATTAGCTTATTTCATAGGACTCGAGAAACAAGAACCTACGATGTTTATCTTCGATGAGCCCACAACAGGACTTCATATCAATGATATTAAAAAGCTTTTGGCTGCTTTTGATGCACTAATAGCACGTGGTCACAGTATACTTGTAATTGAACACAACCTAGAAGTAGCGAAATGTGCAGACTATATCATCGATTTGGGACCTGAAGGAGGCGATAAAGGCGGTAAACTTGTATTCCAAGGAACTCCAGAAAACCTTGTAAAATCAAAAGAAAGTATCACAGGAAAATACTTAAAAGACCTACTTTCTAAGAAATAACTCAAATATAATAGATGATAAAACATCATCAAATACGAGCAATATAAAATACAAATATCTAGCAATGGATAAACTATTTTATATTGCTCGTTTCTTGTTACACTCTTCCCACTCTCCTATCCGCTTTTAGATCAACATACTTTATCCTTAGAATTCAATTCCTTTACCCCCTATCTAAGTCACAACTCACACCCTTTTTAGAATACTTTTACCCCGCAAAGGATATAATATATCTTCTACTTTTATTAACTTCATACACCTAAAAAACTTTTCTAGTATTCTAGAATAAGATTTATTGCTTAATAAAAAACTATATCTTCTACTCTAAAAGCAATTCTTTTACATGCTAATAGCATTGAGATTACATTGTAAAAGCATTTTTATTACATCACAAAAGCATAGCTTTTAAAATAGGACAGCTGTTCCTTTATCAAATAACTTCAAATCTACTACATTTAAGATCTAAAGAACTTTCACTCAACATATTATATATTAAGAACTTACAGAGTTATAAATTTAAGTAGAATAATCAAATTTTGGAATATAATCTCTTAGAAACTCCATTTCATTAAGATACCTATTTAGTATAATCTTTCAGACAAATTAATCCTCTTAACATTGAATAATGCAGCCAAAATGTTTGTCGATAATTTGTGTTTTATTTACATCTAATTTGTAATCAAACGTTAATATGTTTTATATTTTAACAGTAAAGCGAAGAATAGTTTAAAACTTTGCAATGCAAACTCAACCTATATATACTAAGAATGCCCAACTCTTCACAGAGCTAGGCATTTAAACCAATAGGTATTAGTCTTTTAAAGGTAAAAAGATTGTATTCAGGATAACGTGTACAAAGATAATCTTTTTAGTGTAAAAGACCAAATATTTCAGAAAGATAATTATCTTTTTACATTAAAAAGAAATATTAAAATCACGCTTATCAAACGTAAAGGCAAGCCATAGTTATATATAATTATTGCTAAAAAGAAAAGCCTTTAATAGGCATTTAGAAAAGAACAAAAAATAAAATATATTTAATTGGATCAGTATCTAAATGTGATGAAAACTACAATAGCATAAAACAAATTAAATAAAGTGCATTAATAATGTAATAAAACCTCTTTTATTGCTTTGTTCTTCACCCTATTTTAAGTATCTTTGCACGCATAATTAACATCATAAAGTTATGACAACATTAGAAGGTAACAATACAGAAGAAAAGAAAACTTTAAGTTTTGTAGAGCAATTGATTGAACAAGACCTTGCAGAAGGTAAGAACGGAGGTAGAATTCAAACACGTTTTCCACCCGAACCAAATGGTTATCTTCACATAGGACACGCCAAAGCGATTTGTATGGACTTTGGTGCTGCAGAGAAATATAAAGGTATTTGTAACCTAAGATTCGATGATACCAACCCAAGTAAAGAGAATAATGAATATGTAGACAATATTCTTAACGACATTAAATGGTTGGGCTTTAAATGGGAAAACATTTATTATGCATCGGATTATTTTGAAAAATTATGGGATTTTGCAGAATGGCTCATCAATAAAGGACTTGCTTATATCGATGAACAAAGCGCAGAAGAAATAGCAAAACAAAAGGGAACTCCAACAACTCCAGGTGTTAATTCTCCTTATAGAGATCGCCCTATCGAAGAGAGTTTGGCACTTTTTAGAGCAATGAACACTCCTGAAGCAGTTGAAGGTAGCATGGTATTGCGTGCTAAACTAGATATGGCTAACTCTAATATGCACTTCCGTGATCCTATTATTTATCGTATAATACATACTCCACACCATAGAACTGGAACCAAATGGAATGCATATCCAATGTATGATTTCGCACATGGACAAAGCGATTACTTTGAAGGTGTAACTCATTCTATATGTACTCTTGAGTTTGTTCCTCATCGTCCATTATACGATAAGTTTGTTGATTTCTTGAAAGAAAAAGACAATCAAATGGACAACCTACATGATAATCGTCCTCGACAGATTGAGTTTAACCGCTTGAACCTCACCTATACAATGATGAGTAAGCGCAAACTCCTTGCTTTAGTCGAAGAAAATCTAGTGTCAGGATGGGACGATCCACGTATGCCTACATTGTGTGGAATGCGCAGAAGAGGCTATTCTCCTGAAAGTATACGTAACTTTATCGATTCTATTGGATACACTAAGTTCGACGCTCTCAATGACATGGCACTATTAGAGGCTGCTGTTAGAGATGATTTGAACAAGAAAGCAATTCGTGTTTCTGCTGTACTTAACCCTGTAAAGCTAGTTATCACTAACTATCCTGAAGGTGAAATAGAGCAATTAGAGGCAGTAGATAATCCTGAAGACAAAAACAGTAAGACTCATACTATTGCCTTCTCAAAGAACTTATGGATTGAAAGAGAAGACTTTATGGAAGACGCACCAAAGAAATTCTTCCGTATGTCACCAGGCAAAGAGGTACGCTTAAAGAATGCTTATATCGTTAAATGTACTGGATGTACAAAAGATGCTGAAGGCAATATCGTTGAAATTCAAGCTGAATATGACCCAACAAGCAAGAGTGGACTTGAGGGAGCGAACCGTAAAGTCAAAGGAACTCTACACTGGGTGTCAGCAGATCAATGCAAGAAAGCAGAGGTTAGAATATACGATAGATTATTTAATGTAGAAAACCCATCGGCAGATGAGAGAGATTTCAGAGAGCTATTGAATCCTGAAAGCAAGACTGTTCTAACCGATTGTTATATCGAAGATTATGCAGCAGATATGCAACCAGGACAATATTTGCAGTTCCAAAGAATTGGATACTTTATGAAAGACCTCGATTCTACAAATGAACAACCAATCTTTAACAAAACTGTTGGTTTGAAAGATACATGGGCTAAACAAAATAAAGGATAGGAAATAATGGATTGGTTCACAAGTATAATAGACCAAATAAGAAACTTTCCGGAACTGCTTAACACGCTTTTAGAGCATTTAAATTATGGAACTATCTTCTTTTTAATGCTTCTTGAAAGTACAGTTATTCCTGTTCCGTCTGAGTTTGTAGTGTCTCCTGCAGCCTATAAAGCTGCTTCTGGAGAGCTAAACGTATGGCTTGTTATCTTATTCGCAACACTTGGAGCAAATGTTGGTGCATCAATTAACTACATTGCAGGCTACTATTTAGGAAGACCTGTTATCTATCGCTTTGCTAATAGCAAGTGGGGCAAGATGTGTTTGCTTAACCAAGAGAAGGTAGAAAAGAGTGAAAAATACTTTGATAAGAATGGAAAAGCAGCTACAATAACAGGTCGTTTAATTCCAGGTATTAGACACTTGATATCTATTCCTGCAGGACTCACACGAATGAACTATTGGAAATTCTTTCTTTACACAACCATTGGAGCAACTGTTTGGCACTCTATTCTAGCTGCAATGGGTTGGTATCTTCATTCAATAGTACCTCAAGAGCAACTTCATGAGAAGATAATGGAATACGGAGAATATATCAAATTCATCATTCTTGGTATCGCTGTTATTGCCATTCTCTTCTTCTTAGTAAAGAGAATAGTAAAGAATAAGAAGAAAGAAGTTTAGTTGAAAGAAAACAGAACGATTGATATTTGAATTCAAGCTATTTAATCATTAATCGTCCTTTACAAAGAAATAAGAAAGAAGTCGCTCATATTTGAATTTCAAAATGAGCGACTTCTTACTTTAATATATTCGGAATCGAAATATAATCTATTGAGAACTAAGATGCTAATAAAGCTTCTATACTTTGTTTAAGCTTTCCTTATACCAATCGAATAAACGTTGAACACCTTCTTCAATCTCTACACTATGGCGCCAACCAAGTGCATTTAGCTTTTCAACACTAATCAACTTGCGTGGTGTACCATCAGGTTTTGAAGCGTCAAAGCAAATCTCTCCACTAAAATCAATAACTTTCTTAACCAAGAAAGCTAAGTCTTTTATTGTTATTTCTTTACCTGTTCCGATATTAATATGGCAGTTTCTAATTTCTCCTAGAGATGGTATTGCTCCTCCTCTACCCACACTTTCGTTTCTATCTACAGCACCATCAGTCTTTGAACCATAACAAACAGAAGAATATTTGTCTATCCCTATTATATCTTTAAAGTCGACATTCAATAGCAAATGCACACAAGCATCGGCCATATCTTCGCTCCATAAGAACTCACGCAAAGGTGTTCCAGTACCCCAAAGCTCAACTTTATTATCAGAAATGCCATACTTTTCTAATGTAGATAAAATCACATTTTTATCACATTCACCATTAACTCCAACTACAGGGCGTAGATTTAAGTCTTGTTTTATCGAGTTCCAATCATTTTCATGAACAAGTTTTGCAAGATAAATCTTACGCATCATTGCAGGCATAACATGACTATTCTCTAAATGAAAGTTATCGTTTGGACCATAAAGATTCGTTGGCATCACTGCAATATAATTGGTTCCATATTGCAAGTTATAGCTTTCGCACATCTTTAAGCCCGCAATTTTTGCAATAGCATACTCCTCATTAGTATATTCAAGCGGTCCTGTTAATAACGATTCTTCAGTTATTGGCTGTGGAGCTGCTTTGGGATAGATACATGTTGAGCCCAAAAACAAGAGTTTTTTCACGCCATGTTTATAGGCCTGCCCTATTACATTGCACTGCATTTGCATATTTTGCATAATGAAATCAGCACGATATATAGAGTTAGCCATAATGCCTCCAACAAATGCAGCGGCAAGAACTACCACCTCGGGACGTTCCTTTTCAAAGAAAGAAGCAACGCTATTTTGGTCTGTTAAGTCGAGTTCAGAGTGTGTTTTACCAATAAGATTATGATAACCTCTATTCTTTAGGTTCTTCCAAATAGCCGAACCAACCAGTCCTCTGTGTCCTGCAACATATATTTTGGTATCTTTCGATAGCATACTTACGATATTATTAGAGTTTAATCTTTATGGTGTAATTTATCAACATACTCCAAATCGTGTTGCACCATCAATCGAACTAACTCTTTAAATGATGTCTTTGTTGGATTCCAACCAAGCTTTTCTTTTGCTTTAGAAGGGTCTCCTAAGAGCTGTTCTACCTCACATGGACGGAAATATTTAGGGTCTACTTCAACCAACACACGATTAGTTGCGACATCAATACCACGTTCTTCTACTCCACTTCCTTCCCAACGAAGTTCTATTCCTGCTTCTTTAAAAGCTAAATCGCAGAACTCTCGCACGGTATGCATCTCTCCTGTTGCAATCACAAAGTCGTCTGCTTCAGGCTGTTGGAGCATCAACCACATACATTCCACATAGTCTTTAGCATATCCCCAGTCACGTCTTGCATCTAAATTACCTAAATATAGTTTATCTTGATAGCCCTTTGCGATGCGTGAAGCAGCAAGAGTTATCTTTCGAGTTACGAAAGTTTCACCTCTACGTTCACCTTCATGATTGAATAATATACCATTACAACAGTACATTCCATAGCTTTCTCTATAATTTTTTACAATCCAATAGCCATATAATTTAGCTACTGCATAAGGAGAACGAGGATAGAATGGAGTTGTTTCTCTTTGTGGAATTTCTTGTACTTTACCATATAATTCAGATGTAGAAGCCTGATATATACGGCAAGTTTTATCAAGTTGACAGATACGTACAGCCTCTAACAAGCGTAAAACACCAATAGCATCGGTATCCGCAGTGTATTCTGGCACATCAAAAGACACCTTTACATGGCTTTGTGCTGCAAGATTATAGATTTCAGTAGGACGGATTTCGCCAATAATTCTAATCAAAGAAGAAGAGTCTGTCATATCTGCCCAATGCAAATTAACGAGTCTTTTCTGCTTCATATCTCTCACCCATTCGTCTAAATACAAGTGTTCTATACGACCAGTGTTAAAAGATGACGATCTTCTTAATAGTCCATGAACTTCATATCCTTTATCTATTAGGAACTCTGCAAGATGAGAACCATCTTGACCAGTAATGCCTGTAATAAGTGCTATCTTCTGATTCATTGCTTTCTTTCTATCAATTTTCATCACGAAACTGTCTGATTCGTTGCTCTTCAGACATCTTACATATTAATAATTTACCATCTTGTTCTGCCACAATATATCCATCTAAGCCTTGAATAATTACTTGCTTAGCTTGTGTTGTGTGAATGATACAGTTACGAGATTCAAATAACTTAATATTATTTCCTATGCAACTATTTCCATATAGGTCATTCTTTGTGTGCATAAGTAGTGATCCCCATGTACCAAGGTCACTCCAACCAAAGTCTGATGGGAAGACAAATATTTCGTCAACTTTCTCCATAATAGCATAATCCACAGATATATTCTCACATTCAGGATAACGTCTGTCGATCTCTTCTTGCTCTTTTTCAGTTCCATAGATGGGTAACATTCCTTCAAAAATCTTGCTCATCGCAGGCTGATAAATACGGAATGCATTGACAATTGTACTTACATTCCAAATAAATATACCTGAATTCCAAAAATAGTTATTATGTTGAATATACTCTGTAGCTGTTTCTAAATCGGGTTTTTCACGAAAAGAATCAACTCTAAAGATTTCATTATTAAGTGGGGAACCTAGGCGTAAATCTGCTTGAATGTATCCATATCCAGTTTCAGGACGAGTTGGTTTCATTCCAAGAGTTACAATAGAGTCGGTTTCGCTCGTAAATTTTAGAGATGCTGTGATAACTCTTCTAAACTCATCTACATCGGTTACAATAGCATCACTTGGTGCAACAACAATGTTTGCTTTAGGATCTTGCGACTTAATTCGCCAACTTACATAAGCAATACATGGTGCGGTGTTACGACGACAAGGTTCTAACAAAATATTAGACTCGTTGAGTTCAGGAAGTTGTTCCTTTACTAATGACAAATATTTACGATTGGTTACAACCCAAATATTTTCTTTTGGGCATATTCCACTAAATCTATCGATTGTCAATTGTATTAAAGTACGTCCAACTCCTAATACATCTATAAATTGTTTAGGTACATCTGCAGTGCTCATAGGCCAAAACCTACTGCCTACGCCACCTGCCATTATCACCAAATGATTATTATTGTGACTCATAGGTATCTCTTTTTTATAATCTACAAATATAGTATAAATAATCTGATTATAGAAATTTTAAACGCTGTTTTTATTCTATAACTACGATAAACAAAGGTTCTTTAGGCTTATCTATCATTGATGATGACAATGTTTTATTTATAACATAAATACTTCTTTCTATTTGACTAGGTTTCAAAAACAATGCTTTCACGATGTAAAAGCTATCTTTTTAGTGTACAATTACACTGCTTTTACAATGTAACAACAATGCTTTTATGATGAGAAAATAAACCTCTATTTATCAAAATATATTATGTAATAAGGTAAGAAAAGATTTATTAGAAAATTGTTAAGATAGAAATAGACAAAAAAAAGAAAAGTACAGCATTCATTGTAGTAAGAAATTACTCAACAAAAACTGTACCTTTCGTTATCTGTGACTCTCGTTTATCTTGCAAACGAGATCTTTCTCATTTTCAATTAACCGAAGTTATCGAACATAATGCTCTCAGGTTCAACACCAATACTATACAACATATCTTGTACTGCCTTAGACATTGGACCAGGACCACACATGTAATATTCAATATCTTCAGGTGCATCGTGATCTTTAAGATATGTTTCATACATCACTTGGTGTACAAATCCTGCTGTATAAGGAACTCCTGCTTCATCTGCTTTAGGGTCTGGACGGTCTAAAGCTAAATGGAAATGGAAGTTAGGATATTCTTTTTCTAGAGCATGGAAGTCCTCTAAGAAGAATGCTTCACTTAGTGAACGAGCACCATAGAAGTAGTGCATTTCACGGTCACGAGTGTGCAATGTCTTAAGCATATGCATGATTTGGGCACGCAAAGGAGCCATACCTGCTCCACCACCAACCCATATCATCTCTTTCTTTGAGTTGAAAATAGGATGGAAATCACCATAAGGTCCACTCATAAGAACTTTATCCCCTGGCTTACGAGAGAAGATATAAGAACTTGCAATACCTGTTGGCACATCTTGGAAGCCTACTTCTGGACGTGGTTTAAATGGTGTTGTTGCAATACGAACTGTTAGAGTTATGCGATCACCTTCTGCAGGATAGTTCGCCATTGAGTATGCTCTTACAGTATCTTCTGGATTATGTGCTTTCAAAGAGAATATGTTAAAGTTCTCCCAAACTGGTACATACTCTTCCCCGATATCATTCTTATCGAAATCTTTATCGTAATCAATGCAATCGTAAGCAGGAATCTTTATCTGTGCATAAGAACCTGGAATAAAGTCCATGTGCTCTCCTGGTGGAAGCTCAACAATAAACTCTTTAATGAAAGAACTTACGTTCTTATTCGAAATAACGGTGCATTCCCACTCTTTTACACCCATAACACTTTCGGGAACTTTAACCTTTAAGTCGCTCTTTACTTTACATTGACAACCTAAGCGCCAATTATCTTTAATTTCTTTACGTGTGAAATGAGAACGTTCAGAATCGAGAATCTCTCCTCCACCCTCAACAACTTGAAGCTTACATTGTCCACAACTAGCTTTACCTCCACACGCAGAAGGAAGGAATATACCATTCTCATTCAGTGTATTCATTACTGAATTTCCCTGTTCCACAGATAATTCCTTTTCTCCATTAATGTTTATTTTAACATTACCACTTGGTGATAAGAACTTCTTTGCTATCAATAAGACAACAACTAATAGAAGAATAATAACCAAAAAGACAATAATGCTAACAATAATAAAACTTTGATTCATAACTTATTAGTTTTCTTCTTCTTTTAATTAAATCTTAATTCCACTAAAACACATCATTGCTAATGCCATCAAACCAACGGTAATGAAAGTAATTCCAAGTCCTTGTAATGGTTTAGGAACATCGCTATATTGCATCTTTTCACGAATAGCTCCCATAGAAGTAATAGCAAGTGTCCAACCAAGTCCACTACCAATAGCATACACAATACTATCTGCTACACTCTTAATTGCCTGAGTATTTGATGCATCCATATTCACTCTTTGTTGCATAAACAATGAAGCTCCCATGATTGCACAGTTTACAGCAATCAAAGGAAGGAAGATTCCAAGAGCTGCATACAATGAAGGTGAATACTTTTCTACTGCCATTTCAACTAATTGAGTGATACCTGCAATAACTGCAATGAATAGAATAAAACTTAAATAGCTTAAGTCTGCGCCTTCGATAAGCAAGTCGGGACCTAATACTTTTGTTTGCAATAAATAGTTAATTGGCAATGTTACAAACAATACGAATGTAACTGCAAGACCTAATCCCAATGAGGTTTTTACGTTCTTCGATACCGCTAAGAATGAACACATTCCTAAAAAGAATGCGAAGATCATATTATCTACGAAGATAGATCTAAAGAATAAACTTATTAAATGTTCCATTTTACTTTCTTCCTTTATCAAAATAAGCACGATGAACCCAAATAACTACTCCTAAAAGTATCAACGCCATTGCTGGCATTGTCATCATACCATTATTTAAATAACCTGCATCATACACTCCTTGTGGAATTATTTGGAGACCTAATAAAGAGCCTCTTCCAAAGAATTCACGGAAAGCTCCAACGATAACTAATATCAAAGCATAACCTAATCCGTTTCCTATTCCATCTAGGAAGCTAGGCCAAGGCTTGTTCATCATTGCGAAAGCTTCGAGTCGTCCCATAAGAATACAGTTGGTAATAATCAATCCAACATATACTGAAAGGGCAACACTCACGTCGTAAACAAATGCTTTTAATACTTGACTTACAATTGTAACAAGTGCAGCAACTACCACCAATTGAACAATAATTCTTATTCGTGTTGGAATGGTATTGCGCATTATTGAAATAATTACATTTGAGAATGCAGTGATGATTGTAACAGCTAATCCCATAACAATTGCGGGTTTTAACTGTGATGTTACAGCCAAAGCACTACAAATACCCAACACCTGAACCAAGATAGGATTATCTAGGTTAAGCGGTGTGAATAAAACTTCTTTGTTTTGTTTTGAAAATAATGACATGATCTATTATTTTTTATCATTAAAGAACTTAATATACGCTCCTAAACCTTCATGAAGCATTTCTGTAACACCATTCATTGTTAAGGTTGCTCCTGTAACAGCATCAACCTGATTAGCTTGCTTTTCTGGATCTATCTTCTTTGAAATAGATAACGCTACAGTATTTCTATCATTCGCAAAGATGTGCTTATTCTTAAATAAAGCCTGCCAATTAGCGTTATCTTTGATTTCAGCTCCAAGTCCAGCGGTCTCACTTGCGTGATTAAAATATACGCCATAAATGGTTGACTTATCATCGTTTACAGCAATATAACCATTGATTGGTCCCCAAAGTCCCATTCCATATACTGGAATAACATAAACTTTCTTACCATTTACATTACAATCGAAAAGAGCAAGCTTACCATTTTTGAAATCATCGCCAGTGAGTTTAAAACCGTCTTTTACTCCTCCTTGTTCGCCATTGCTAATCACTTTAGCATTTGTATCAATCACCTTATCTCCCAACACAATATCATGATACGCCTTGTTGGTTTCTTCGTCTGAAAGATCACGTATATTTAACGAGTTAAGAATCTGCTTTTTCTTATCTAATGCCTCATTAGCATCTTGTCGAGATTTAAATACTTGGAAGACAAGAGCCAACAAGAAAGCTACTACAACTACAAGAACTGTAGAATATATAATAATGTATGAGTTTGAATTGGTATCAAATCTCTT
Organism: Hoylesella nanceiensis DSM 19126 = JCM 15639; assembly: GCF_000379965.1. Taxonomy (GTDB): domain Bacteria; phylum Bacteroidota; class Bacteroidia; order Bacteroidales; family Bacteroidaceae; genus Prevotella; species Prevotella nanceiensis. Next base: position 473,553 of record NZ_KB904327.1, read on the forward strand.
TTTATTTCCTTCTGCCATGTCTTTATTTCTTTGTTTTTAAACGTTTCATTCTCTTATCAATATTACGTTGAACTACGCAATAGTCAATTAGAGGAGCAAACATATTTCCGAATAATATAGAAAGCATCATTCCTTCAGGGTAACCTGGATTCATAACACGAATAATGATTGTCATTGCTCCAATCATAAAACCAAAGATGTATTTTCCTGTCTCTGTTCGTGCAGATGTAACAGGATCAGTTGCCATAAATACAGCTCCGAAGCAGAATCCACCTAAGATTAGGTGCTCATACCACTCTATTGAAGTCATACCTAAAGACTTGAAAAGAAGTGACATCACAATACCTCCGAAGAAAACACTAAACATTGTTTTCCAACTTGCGATACCTGTCCACAACAATATAATAGCACCTATTGCAATTGCAATAACACTTGTCTCTCCAATAGAGCCAGGAATGAATCCTACTATCATATCAGAAATAGAATAAGTAATAGGTGTATGTTGTGCTAACTCGCCTAAAGGAGTTGCAGCAGTGAACGAATCAGGAAGGTTATTACCTACTCCTAAAATTGAATTGGTAGATACCCAAACGCTATCTCCTGTCATTGTTGAAGGATAAGAGAAGAATAAGAACGCACGAATACATAACGCTACGTTGAAAATATTCATTCCTGTTCCTCCAAATATCTCTTTACAAATGATTACAGAGAATGCCGTTGCAATTGCAAGAGTCCACAAAGGACAGTTAACTGGAACAATTAAAGGAACCAATATACCTGTAACTAGGAATCCTTCTTGTATCTCTTCGTTCTTCCATTGTGCCCAAGCAAACTCTATTCCCAAACCAACTGCATAACTTACAACTAGCTTTGGCATTACAGCAAGGAAACCATAGAGAAATACTTCGAAGAAACTTGCATCATTATAAGTATTTGATAATGTATAATTGAAATAACCAACGTTATACATTCCAAATAATAATGCAGGCAGAAGTGCAATCACTACAAAACTCATGATTCGCTTTGAATCAATCGAATCATGAATATGAACGCCTGTTTTTGAAGTCTCATTGGGAACATATAGGAATGTTTCCAATCCTTCAAACACACTTTTGAAAGCATGAAGTTTACCTTCTTTCTCAAAAGATGGCTTTATCTTATCTAGATAATTTCTTAAAGACATAAGAATATATTAATTATAAAACAATCTAAATTTATTAACAATAAGGTTTAAGCATTTTCCTTTCGGAGCATATCTAAACCCTTACGAACAATTGATTGAAGCTCTAGTTTCGATGAATCAACAAACTCTGCAAGCGCAAAATCTTGTGGAGTTACTTCGTATATACCAAGTTGTTCCATCTTATCTATATCTTCTGCAATGATAGCTTTTATGAGATACTCTCCAAAAATATCCATAGGAAGAACCTTATCATACTCTCCACTCATGATCATATGACGCTCTCCGCCCTTTATTCTACTATCTAAATCATACTCTTTCTTGCCTAATAGCCAAGAAAAATAGCTTCTATTAGCAGAATATTGATTAAAACGAGGAAGTATCCAGCCAAACATTTCATTACTATCATCGCCTTCTGGGATTACAGTTACTTCAGAAGAGAATGCTCCAAGATAACCTTCTTCACAGCTCTTTACACCAGTTAGAGGATTACCATCAATAATTCTAACATGTTGTTCTTTAACTATTCTGTCCTTTAAAATAACTGACAAAGGAGTTCCTGTTATGGTTTCAACATAAGAAGGTTCGTTTATCATACTACCTGCAACTGCAACTAAGCGAGTAAAGTCAAGTGTTCCTTTATTCAATAAACGACCAATAAAAACAACAACCATTGGATCTACCATCCAAACAACTTCTCCTTTATTTACAGGATCAAGATGATTTACTTGAACAGAAGCATTACCTGCAGGACAAGACCCATCAAATATATTTACTTCTACATCTTTTGCACCAAGTAAAGCTTCACTCTTCTGATGACGTCCAACGCCCAAGTAGGTTTTAGCTACACGTGAAAGAGCAGTCAATCCTGTTTGAAACTCATTCTCATTACCTTTTAATTCAAATTCGAAGTCTGCAGAAAGAGGCATATCTCTGAATGCAGAAACAAAAATAGATTTTGGCTTTACTGATGCATTTGTTGACACGCCATAAGGTAATTGGGTAATATAACCCAACAATCCTGCTGAAGATAAAAGTGTAAGTAACTCGTCATCTGAGAAGTTCGAATGTCCTTTCACCTCAAATTCTTTATACTCCTGCGCTTCAGAAGCAAGAACTTTAACGTAAAGAACCTTACGTCTGTCTCCTCGAACGATTTCTTTTACAGTTCCACTTACTGGAGAAGTAAATACAACATCTTCAAAATCTTTGTTCACAAATAAAGGATCTCCAACCTTAACATTATCACCTTCGCGCACAACTACTTTTGGACGTACTCCAATAAAACTGCTTGGAGCAAGTGCATACTCGCCTTTTATCCCCAAAACATCTTTTCTTTCCTTCGCTTTGCCTTTTAGGTTTATGTCTAAGCCCTTACGTAACTTAATTACATTTGCCATAAATTTTTATATAACTAATAGACTAAAAAGTTTATCAAATCGATTCTTCCTTTAGAAAAGAGAATATCAAATATACAATATTTAATAACTCTTTTATAGGCTGTGCAAATTTACTAAAAAAGAAATAGAAATGAAAGAAAACAGCCCTTTTATTCCTCTTTCCTGTATAAATATTGTAATTTTGTGCAGGTTTTTAGTTCTTTAGGGGTATTTGAGACGACTTAGAAAGATAATAAACACTGTAATTTGGTCGCTAGTTGGACTATATTTACTTTCTGTAATACTATTGCACATACCAATAGTACAATCTTTCATTGGCTCAACTGTAGCTCAAGCTGTTAGCAAAAAATTAGGGACCGAAGTTGTTGTAACAAGAGTTGACCTTGGATTCTTCAACAGAATCATCATTGATAACTTTTACATTAAAGACCACAAACAACAAAACCTTCTAAAAGCATCACGTCTTTCTGTAAAGATCAACCCTATTTCGATCTTCAAAGGAAAGATTATTATATCATCAATACAGCTTTTTGGTTCTAAATTTAATCTCTATAAAGAAAGCAATACTGCAAAAGCTAACTTTCAATTCGTTTTAGATAGCCTTGCGTCAAAAGATACTTTAAATCAAACTCCATTAGACTTAAAGATCAATTCTATCATTATTCGAAATGGAAAAGTTTACTATAACATTCTCAACACCCCTCATACTCCAAAGAGATTTAATACAAATCACATTGACATTAGCAATCTAAGTGGACATATTATACTTAATACTCTCACCAATGACTCGATAAATGTCAATATAAAACGACTCGCATTAAAAGAAAAAAGCGGTATTGATCTCAAGAATATTCAACTGAGTTTGGATGCAGGAAAACAAAGTGCAAAACTTAAAAAATTACAAGTTCAACTACTCAACTCTACCCTTCAATCCGATAGTATAATGGCCTTCTATCGCATTAAGGATAAAACTATTGAGCTACCTTCTCTCACTTTCAATGGAAAATTTAACAAGATTGATATAAACCCTTATGATTTAAGCACTTTTGAGAATACCTTAAATAAGATAAATCATCATTACATTGGCGCCTTTTCTTTTGAGGGAACCTCTACATCTCTCAACATTAAAGACTTTACCCTACACTCTTCTGATGGTGGTTTGAAGCTTAAAGCAGGCATATTTGTGAAAGGTGGATTCAAAAAACCAAAATGGTTCATCAGTATTCCTCAATTAATAGCCACTCAAACACACATCAGCTACATTCATAAACTTATAACATCGCAAAAAGAACAGCCTCATTGGCTCACTCAATTAGGTACAGTTTCTTATACAGGAGAGCTGGGTGGATATGGAAAAGAGTTATCCACTCGAGCAAATATCAAGACAAATGTAGGTAATGTTCTACTAGACTTAGGTATCCATGGAAAAGATATTAACGGACACATCAACTCTAGTAATATTAACATTAAAGAACTTACAGATAATCAAACATTTGGAAATATATCTTTAAAGTTAGACTTTAATGGAATAATCAACAACAATAAGCTCAGCAAGATAAGTCTAAAAGGCGTTGTTCCCCTATTCGATTACAACAATTATTCTTATAAAAACATCACCGTTAATGGCTCTTATGAAAAGGACATCATTAATGGAAAACTTGCATTGAACGACCCCAATGGAAATATAGATATTGATGGTAGAATGAATATTAGTCCTAAAAACTTTATGGCTAATATCGAAGCAAAGGCCAATCAAGTAAATATCAATGCGCTAAAGATAACCAATAAGTATCCACAAACAAACTTTAGCTTTGTTCTTTCTACCAATTTCACTGGAAAAGACATTAATTCTCTCAATGGTAGAATTGACCTTAAAGACTTTAAAATGGTATCTGATAAGTTGAATTATGCACTCGAAGAATTCAATATCACTGCCCAAAACAAAGGTAACACCCATGTGGTAAATCTACACTCAGACTTTGCAGATGCTCAAATTGAAGGTTTTTATCAATATCAGACATTATATATTAGTGTTCTAAACCTCATTAATAGTCGCCTTTCTACTATACCGGGACTACCAAAATCTAAAGGAATTACAAAGAATAACTTCACCATTAATGCCACATTATATAAGGCAGACTGGCTCAATCACTTCTTTAATATACCTTTAGATGTAACCCACCCTATAACTATTGCAGCAAAGGTAAACGACAAAGAGCAAGATATTGATCTTACACTTACAGCCAATAACTTTGTTTATGCAGGCAAAGAATATCAAGAAGGCTGGCTAAACATCACCTCTCCAGGCGATTCTTTATGCGTAAAAACAAATATCTCAAGTGTCAACTCTCAAGGAACTAAATTAGACTTGGGCTTAAATGCTATTGCAATACACAACCAACTAAGCACCCAACTCTCTTTTAATAATAATCAAGATAAGAGACTTAAAGGTGAAATCAATGCCGACACACGCTTTTTAAAGAATAGTAATGGCATTTCAACTGCTGCAATTAACATCAAGCCGTCAACGATTATGATTGGCGATAGCACTTGGACCGTTGAACCTTCTACAGTTAATTATAGTAAAGATTTGCTCGCTATCAACAACTTTAAAATAAGTCATAAGGAGCAATACCTTAACATCAACGGAAATGCTACAAAGAGCTTAAACGAGTCTTTGCAAGTTGATTTTAACGATATTGATGTTGATTATATTTTGAACTTTGTCAACTTCACTGCTGTAAGCTTTGGAGGTCAAGCTACAGGACACGCATTTATAAGCGGTGCTCTATCGTCAAAACCTGAAGGTTTCGCCACATGTGATGTCAAACAGTTTACTTTCGAGAACGGTCCAATGGGAACTTTAGCAGCTAATGTTCTATGGAATTCAAAAGAAGAACAAATTGAAATCGACGCTATTGCAAACGAAGCAGATAACAAGAACACGCTTATTGAAGGCTATGTGTCGCCTAGGCGCAATTATATCGATTTAGATATCAATGCTCAAAACAGCAATTTGGCATTTGTTGAGAGCTTTACTAAGTCGTTTATGAAGAACGTTAACGCCACAGGAAAAGGCTCAGTAAAGCTTTCTGGGCCTTTAAACATGTTGAATTTAACTGGAAAGATTGAGGCAAATGGTAGTTTAGATATCACAAGTTTAAATACAACTTATTATCTAAAGAACGACATTGTAACCTTTATTCCTAATGAAATTAGATTCGAAAACGACTCTATTTACGACCGAAACGGCAATATCGGCATCGTAAATGGAACTCTTCATCATAAAAACCTTACCAATCTTACTTATGATATTGGTATAAAGGCAAAGAAACTACTTGCATACGACACACATACTTTTGGTGAAAATACATTCTATGGAACTGCTTTCGTAACAGGAGATTGTAACATAAAGGGAAAAAGTGGTGAGGTTGTGATTGACGTAAACGGCACAACAGAAAAAGGCTCTACCCTTGTTTACGACGTATCAAACAAGAACTCACTCAGTGATAACAGCTTTATTCACTGGAATACTTATAAAGATAGTCTTGCATTTGAAGACGATTCTATTGTTGTAGAGAATAGAACTATCTACAAAAAGGAAATCTTTAAGCCCAAAGACATACCCACCAATATCCATATAAACTTTGCAGTTAACTGCACAACTGATGCCTCTGTAAAACTCATTATGGATAGTAATAGTGGCGATCATATTATTCTTAAGGGTGAAGGTGGATTGAGAGCATCTTATTATAACAAAGGAGGTTTTGAGCTATTTGGTAACTATCTTGTTCAAGAAGGTGTGTACAAGCTTACTATTCAGAATGTAATTAAAAGAGATTTCACATTCCAACCAGGTGGAGTTATCAGCTTCGGAGGCGATCCTTTTGCTGCTGCTCTCAACCTAAAGGCAGTCTATACGCTCAATAGTGTTAGCTTGTCTGAGCTTAAATTAGGCCGTTCTTTCTCATCAAACAATATCAAGGTAAATTGTTTGATGAACATTTCGGGTACTCCAGAGAGTCCTAAAATCGACTTTGGACTCGATATGCCAACTATTAATAGCGACATAAAGCAAATGGTATTCAGCCTTATCAATGGAGAAGAGGAAATGAATCAGCAAGTATTATATTTGCTTGCAGTAGGCAGATTCTACACGAAAACAGCAAATGCACCCGATAATAGCAACATAGAACAACAGAGTCAGGCTTCTCTTGCTATGCAAAGTATTCTAAGTGGAACTATTAGTCAGCAGATAAATTCGGTATTAAATTCGGTAATCAATAGTTCTAATTGGAGCTTTGGAGCGAATATTTCAACTGGAAATAATGGTTGGAATAATGCTGAATATGAAGGTTTATTAAGCGGAAGACTATTAAACGACCGCCTACTCATTAATGGTCAGTTTGGATATAGAGACAACATCAATAGCACAACCAACTTTATCGGCGACTTTAGTATTCGTTATTTACTAACTCCTAAAGGCGGATTCTCGGTAAATATCTATAATCAAACCAACGATAGATACTTCACTAAGAATAGCTTAACAACACAAGGCATTGGTATTTTGATAAAGAAAGAGTTCAGTAGCTGGCGTGATTTATTTGGCAGAAAACGTAAAAAGAAGGCTAATGATTCTATTGATGTCAACAAGAAGGATGTTGCTCAATAGCAATAAACACAGCTATCTCTCCCCTTTTATTCTTTATTCAACTCTTTCTCTCTTATTCTTTTCTCTGAAAAGGATAACTTTTACTCTATAAAAGCATTGACTTTGCCTTCTAATTACATTGCTTTTTAACGACAAACTCAATGCTTTTACAATACTACTATTAATGAGTAGTATCCTCAAGCGTTGAAAACTTGTCCCGTATAATTGTTTAATTCATTATTATTCAATACCTTTGTATCATCTAAACAATTATAATCACCTTATAAAAGACATAAATGATTGACCCTAAACAGTATTATAAAGCACAACAGCTTGAACATAGAAACATTTTAAAAGCATTACAAAAGAAAGAGCTCTACCTTTTTATTGCTAGATTACTTTCGGGCTTTTCCTCTTTATCTCTACTGATATGGGGATTTTATACCAAATCAATAGAACTTGGTTTAGGTGGCGTTATCTCATTATTACTATTTATTGTTTGTGTATATTGGTATAAAAGCAATATCAATAAAATTAAACAATGCAAGCAAATTCTCAAAGCTGTTAATAATGAGCTAGTCTATTTCAAAGGAGAATTTACGACATACAATGGCAAAGACTATGTTTCTGCCCAACATCCATTTACATACGATATCGATATTTTTGGCGAATCATCTTTATTTCATCGCATCAACAGAACTATAACTCAAAGTGGCTCTAAGCAATTAGCCTCTTTCTTATCGAATGTAGGATGCGGAAAGCATGCTATTTTACAACGACAAGCAACCCTAGATGAGCTAGAAAAACAGCACAACTACTTAATTCATCACAAATCAATTGCTGAAATAGAAAGTAAAAAGATTCGTTTTAGTATAGAAAGTTACTCTTCTATATTTAATATAAAGACACTAAGCATCATCATGTCTTTATCTCTTTTCATTCTAATAAGCTGTTGGGGAAATCTTTTCACATGCTTGTTTTTAGAAAAATCACTCATTCTACCTATTTATATTCTTGCAAGTATCATCTTCATTAATGGCCTAATTAGTACATTTTACTTTCAAAAGGGAAATAAAATCATACTAAAACTCAAGCAGTTAATATCTTTATCTGAAAGTTATGCCCCTATTATATCTTTAAATACAGCCATAACATTTAAAAGTAATACTTTAAAAGAAATTCAATCAGCCTTACTACTGCATAAAAAGAGTGTGAAAGAACTCAGTACGATGAATGAATTTCTTGGCTTTAGGAATAATGTTATTTTGTGGATGGTTAGCAATACACTTTTCCTTCTTGATGTATTTATCTTTATCAAGTTCATAAAATGGGAAAAGAAAAACTTGTCAAAGCTTCATGATTTAGAGGACACTATAGGACATTTAGATGCTTTAATAAGTTTAGCAACATATAATTTTAATCATCCTAATGCTGTAACTCCTCAGATTGTAACAAGTGGTTGCATATCAGGAAAGAACATCTATCACCCATTTATGGCCTTTAAAGAAGCCATAGGAAATGATTTCACTCAAGAAGAAAGTATAATTACAATTATTACTGGTGCAAATATGTCTGGAAAGAGTACTTTTTTACGCACCATTGCTCTCAACATTGTACTTGCAAATACTGGTTGTAAAGTGTGTGCAGAGTCCTTTCTGCTTAATCCTTCAATCAAATTGTTTACAAGTATGCGTACTCAAGATAATATAGTTGCAGGCAAATCCTATTTCAATGCAGAGATAGACAGGTTAGAAAGTGCTATAGATTATGGAATGGAGCACCCTTCTACGTTGTTTATCTTCGACGAAGTTTTAAAAGGAACTAACTCGGAAGATAAACTATTGGGCTCTATTAACCTTTTAAAATTCTTCTCTCAAAAGCAATTTATGGTAATTATTGCTACGCATGACCTAGGAGTTACACACCTAGAAGAAGAGTTTGGCAGTAATAAGTATATCAATTATTGCTTTGAAATAGAATTAACAACTCCTATTTTGTACTCCTATATAATCAATAAAGGTGTTTGTAAAAATAAGAATGCATCTTTTATTGTCAATAAGATGTTGGAGTCAAAAATAAAGATGAATAATAATATAGAAGAAAAATAAACATTTCTTTCAAGAAACATCCTTCCATTGAGTTATTGAATTCACTTCAATAACTCTTTTTTATACTGGAGTTTCACACTAAATTCATTTTTCTTGCACCATCAACAACTACGAAAATCGTTTTAGTTTAAACACAATTACATATAAAACGATAGGTGCACCAACTAGAGATGTAACTGCATTAAGTGGTAATGCCCCCCTCTCTCCTGGCAAAACACACAAAAGATTGCAAAATAAAGCCATTGCTACTCCTGTAAAGAGCGTTAAAGGCAAAAGCCATTTATTATCTTCTGAGCTAATAACCAAGCGTACAAGGTGCGGAACTGCAAGCCCAATAAAAGATATAGGACCACAAAAAGAAGTAACACTAGCAACAAGTAGACCTGTAATGATTAATAAAATACTGCGCAAGGTTTGCACTTTTATACCTAAATTACGGGCATATAACTCTCCTAGAGAAAAGGCATTTAAAGGCTTTATCAAGAAAAACGTACTGATCAAAACGGGTATAATAAGCAGCGAAAAGAGTGGTATTTGCTCTAAAGTAACGCTATTAAAGCTACCCATTCCCCACAATAAATACGACCGAACGCCATCGGCTGTAGCATAAAAATTAAGGAGTGTGATGGCTGAAGACGTTAAATAGCCTATCATTATACCGATAATCAATAGTACAATGGCATTGCGAACAATATTCGAAAAGAATAAAACTATCAATGCAATAGTTATTGAACCCACAAAAGCAGCTATCAAAACAGCAGCATAACCACTTGCAGTTAAACCGCCAAGTGTGATGTTTCCTCCCATCATTAACAGCACTAAAGCAACCCCAAGTGCTGCTCCTGCATCAATACCAAACAGAGATGGCCCTGCCAAAGGATTCTTAAAGGTTGTTTGAAGCAACAGACCTGATATTGCAAGAGATGCTCCACACAATATTGCGGTGATGACTTGAGGAAGTCGAAGACCATAAATGATATAACTACCAGCTTGTAATTCGTTAGAAGTATCACCACCTAAAATAGCCATTACATCACTAAAAGGAATGTAAACACTACCTACAAGAATGTTCAACACTATCAATAAAGGAATAAAGATAGCAAGAACGATGCAATATGTATAAAGCTTTGTTTTCAAAGTTTCTTGTAATATTTTAATTGATTTGCCTGAAAATGATTAGGATGAAGCATGATGATAAAGTCGTGAAGAAGCCAATCTGGACGGAAAGGAGTTTCTTCAAAGAATGGAACTTTAGACGCATTACAAGCATAAACACTTCCATTTGACACCACTTTAAGAGCCTTATATCGATCATTTTCTTTCAGTAAATCACCCATTGTCATATCTTTCTCACCATTATAAGTAAACGCCCACACCTTTGCTTGCTGTGTTTTAGCAAATACTTGTTCGAAAGTTAAGGGAATAGAACCTGCCTTTTCATTTTCGGCAAACGAATAAATACCATTTGCATCCTTAATTAATTGCGCAATAGTACTTGTTCCTCCAGGGCAATACCACGTGCCAGACATCAATCGTTCAGTAAATATTTCGTTCTTAGAATTCAACTGATGAGCCATATCTGTTTGTGCTTTATAGTTTCTTTCCACCTCTTCAAACAGCTTTTCTGCTAATTCTTCGCAATTAAAGAACAAGCCATAGACCTTCATCCACTCTGCTCTTGCTAATGAAGAAGATTCCATATAGTCGGCACAAAAAATGATAGGAACACCTAATTTATCTAAGTTTTGGTAGCTTCCAGCCTGCTCATAGGGAGAAAGGAACAAGGCATCGGGCTTTATCAATATAAGTTTCTCGATATTAGGTTGAAACTCTTCGCCTGCATCAGCAATCTTTCCTCTTTTAATTTCATTTTCTATTACAGGTATATGAATATACTTTCGTCCTAAGACAGCAGCCATATTGGTTGTTTGTTTTAATTGATCTAAAAGATAACAATGGGCTGCAGTAGACATTACACATCGCTCTAAAGGAATAGAAACCTTTGTTCCTTGGAGTGAAGAAGGTAGCTTTTGAACATTATCTCGAGTGCAAAGAATGTATCGTTGCAATAGTTCTTTACTCTTCCAGGGATTCTTTATATTAACAATGGTATAGTCCTGATAACGAATAATATCAACTCCATGAGCATATTTCAAATGAAGTGTATCGCCCACTTCTGTAAAATCTCGTTGCTTTGAGAAATTACATGAAGTGAACAACACACTCAATATAACTATAATAGAATAAATAACAGAATGCATTATTTCAAGAATACTATTGCATTAGGATTGATTCCGCCTGCACTAAACTTATTAATGTAAGTACCATTCTTATCAAAATGATAAACAACACCATTACTAACGTAGTCTGTTGTACCAATATAAAAGCTTCCATCCAATGAATTTCTTGTAACCATATACACAGTATTAGAATACAACTCTGTAGGAACATTCTTCAAATTCCATGTACTTGTTTGTTTGGTATCGCTATTATATATCGCGAAACTGTTGACATCTTGAGAGATTGCAGCAGACTTATTCTTCACCATATAAAGCAAATTATCTACTGCAAGCACCTTATCTACTTGTGCAATAAGCTGATATTCAAACTTATTTAGGTCGTAAGAATAAACTTGTCCGTAATAACTTGACCAGTCTGCAGTGTGATATAACGCTGTGATATAAGTGTAGTTACCAGCTGCAACAATACTTGTTGGGTTGTAAGGAGCTTTATGTGTTGTTGAAGTTTTAAACTCTTGGATATCAATTGCAGATAAAGTGTTTCCTTCTCCATATCCCGAGTTAACACAATAGAGCTTTCCTTTCGCTTCAATTATCTGCTCAGGGTTAGCTCCAACCTTTACACTATCTTCAAGAGTTAGTGTCTTTGCATCGAAACGAGCAACGTATCCGCCATAACATGTCACATAAAGTTTATTATTAACTGCCACTACTTTACGTGGAGCACCAATGGTGTTAAACTTCTCGAATGCTGCCAATTGAAGTCCAGCACCACTCAAACGCAAAAGTCTTTTTGAGTTATTCACCACAACATAGATATCGCCATCATAAGTAATCATATCATTTGCAGTGTCACCTAACTTCTGTTTGTTTTGGGTTTCGTAGATGTCTGCATTAAAGATTGTATCGGTTTGAGGATTAAAGAAATAGAGATGAGAGTTATTTCCACCAAAACTTCCTTCGCTAAGAACAAAACCTCTGTACGAAGGTAAATCCACTTTAGAATCTTTTCTCCATTCTTCCATTCCGTTGTTATCATCAGAACATGATGAGAAAAGAGACAAAGAACTTACAATACACAAGGCAAAAAGCCATAAACTAGTTAATTTTTTCATCTATTAAATTGTTTTTATAAAGTTAGAGATGCCGTGAATCGCACTTGACGACCAGGCATCGGATAATATTTTATGATATCATATTGCTGATTAGTGATATTCTGTAATGTGAGTGAACACACCATTTGGGCTTGCTTTAGCATAAAATCTTTACTCAATGTGACGCTATGCTCTGCGAAAGGAGCAAGTCGGTATTCACTTGTTTGCTGCATCATACTATAACGTTCGCTATTGGTAGACATACTATAACCAACACTTAGCCAAGGTAATTGAGCAACAAGCGTGCAATGAGCACTATGCTTTGGAGTGTAAGGCAATTGCTTATTGAAAGAATAAGTAGTGCGATCACTTCTATCTAATGCTTGTTGTAGCGAATAAGAAAGGGTTCCTTGTAGGGAAAAGTCTTTAGAAAGAGGCCAAGAAACATTTGTAGTAAGATCTAATCCATAGATATTTACTTTTCCAAAATTCACCATCTTCCATACATATAGTGATGGGAATGCTACCAATTTATCTTTCACCTTATTATAATATGCATCTACTGTGGTTTCTATTTTCGCCTTATTGAAAAGCGATCCCTTATAGGTTAATCCACAATTCGCCATTATTGCTTGCTCTGGTCGAAGCTTCGTGTTGCCAAACTTTAAATAATAGAGTTCATTAAACGATGGCATTCGATAGCAACCCTTCAACATTAAGCGCATCAACAAGCCTTTATTAGGAAGCAAAGCATAAGACATTGCAATTGAAGGAGATAGATTAAACCTTGTAAGAGCAGATGAATTATTCCTTGTTTTCTCGCTACTAAAAGACGAAACAAGCGTCCCTTCGCCTTTAAAACGCTTATAATGATATTTTAAATTGAGTGCAGTTAAACTTGTAAAGCGAACTGGCTGCGCTGTTATTGCAGCACCTTCAAGAAGTTTATTCAAAGAGAAATCTTGCGAAAGAGATAACGTTAAAGCTGAAGAAAACGTGTAAGCAAAGGCAGAAGAAAGATAGAATTCGTTCTGACTGTTGATTTCTTTCAGCATACCTGTTGGGTATTGACTACCTACATCTATATATTTATTTCGGGCATAACTATAATTTAAGATTGCTTTCATTTGCATTCTTTGATCTAAGAGAGGCATTTGAAGAGTTGTCTGGAAAGCAAAATTATCATCCCATAATCGTTCTTTAGCATCGTGGTTATACAGAATCACTCCTCCAGGAAGTCCTCTTTCTGAATGATAATAATTGACCTTAGACTGTAATAGCACTCCTTCTTTAACCAAATGAAAAAGGTTCAACTCTGAATTCAGAGAAGAAATATCATCATTTTGACGTTTTTCTTTGGTTGTTAAACTTCCATTTTTCAAGGTAAAAGGATAATCACCCTTACTCTTTATATATGTAACATTAGCTCCAATAGATGTTGTTGGGTTTATTTTCTGCCACAAACGGAAAGCTGGTTGATAGTAATTAAACGAGCCCAAAGTGAGACTTCCATTTACACTTGTATGCTTATTCGAATAGAAAAAAGCTTTTCCATCAGTCTCTATCATTAGTACTCCTGCCGAAGCATAATGTCTTGCCGTTTGTAATAAAGCACTGCTATGTCCCAAAGCCACACTTGTTTGAGTCACTCCGTCTGTGGTAAAGCGTCCAATATCAATCTGTCCTGCTTGCAAATTACTAAGAACTAATCCATCATAGCTAACAGCTGTGTGGTGAGAAGATAGTCCTCTAAGACTAATTGTCTTCAATCCTCCCTGTCCACCATAATCTTTTACAGCTACACCAGCAAAGTATTTCACCGCATCTGATATACGATGGAAACCCAATTGCTGCATTTGCAGGTTATCAAAGGATTGTATGGGTTGTAAAGAAAGGGCATTAACGGGTTGCTTACTACCATATATCTTCACTCCTTCGAGTTGATATGTGGCAGTAATACTATCGTTCTGTGCATCAATAGGCAATACACACAAGAATAGAAAGAAGAGAATTAGATTCTTTCTTAACATATTGTATTTCCACAAAAAGACGTTTTTGACAGTCTTCCTCGAGACGAATCAAAACTTAAAAAGCATAATGGCAGGTCTTCTGACTTTGCAAAACGAAGATAAACGTCTTCCCAATTACATCAGTGACATCGTGTTTATTTCGTAATAATTATTGCTTACAGCAGCGGGACTGTTCAAGACTTTCACTTGATTCCCTTTTAATTCGTCTATCCATATCATGCTGAATATCTCACAATTCTTTACATGTTATCAAAAGAATGAAACCATTTGCATTTGCAAAAATACAATATTTATTTTGAAAGACGTGTAAATTCGTCCTTAGCTTTTTGCAGTTGTTTCATAAAAGACTTGTCTGCATGCAAACGAGCAACGGCTGCACTACCTGCAAGACGAGCATTATCGACATCGCTTTGATAATGAAATCCAGCAATAACCCTACTCTCTCCTATCTCATATCCACGTTTAAGAATTTCCTCTTGTCGTGCAGGATTGATCTCAGAGAGCACCAATGCAATTCCCCAACCAGTGGCAGAATGTCCTGAAGGATAAGAACCTGTATTGCGATAATGTGGTTCCTTGGCAGGAATAGAGGTCGTTTCATGAAATTGAACGAATGGACGCTTGCGCATATAGTGATGCTTTGCAGTTTGAGTTGCATATCCACAATCTGAGTTTAGCAAGGAAAGTAGATAAAATATCTGCGGAGTTGCGGTCTGAGAGATTTCTAATCCAAAAGCTTCAGAGAACTGTCTTGCTAACGATTCAGCTGTTTGTGTTGCATCATCAATAGCTTGTTCGCCTCTTTTTGAATTTCTTATAGACTTTCCCCATTGATATCTTGAGAAGTCATTGAAGAATGCAACGCTCGAAGTATCAGGTGGAGCGGGTAGATATTTCACACCATCTGGAAGGTCTTTTACACTTAAAAAAGAAGGATACTTATTGTTCTTTGCTTGTGAAAAAGCGATATTCGGACTACTAGCAATAAAACAAACTGCCAATATTCCCACCATTTTATTTTTCAATATCAATTTCATCTTTATATTATTAATAAGGTATAAATAAGGATTTATTATTCGTCTTCAACTTCACATTCTGTGAATCCCATTGCAGTTGCACGTTTCTTATCAAATGTGAAATAAGTGGCAACACCATGAACACACACTTCGTGGTTTTCATTTTCGATGGTTGCTTCTATATTTACGATATTTCTAAAAGTCGAAGAAATATGCGAACGCACGACAATTACTTTTGAAGAAGAAAGTATTGGCTTACGATAATTCACCTCTAACTTACTTGTTACACCTGTTGTTTGCATCTTTCTCAAAACAACCCAGCCTGCAATTTCGTCTATTATCGTACTTAATATTCCTCCATGCATCACGCCTACCCAACCTTGATAATGCTCACTGGGGTGCCAATATGATATAATTTCATCACCTTCTTCATAAAATTCCATCTTCAAACCTAATGGATTATCAGGACAACAACCAAAGCAATGGTATTCTTCTTTATGCAACCAAGGGTTCTTTATTTTCTTCATCTTAAATTATTGTTTAACATCTTATTTTTTACAATTGTTAATTCTTAACAGAAATACACAAACTTCACTCCATTAAGCAAAGCAAAATTACTTATTTCTGTTGAAATAAAAGTTTTTTATACATTTTATTCTACAACGTATAAGTTATTTTTGTAAATTTGCAATAACCACTATAAACCTACAAACAAGTCAAGTTATGAACGACAAAGCAAAAATGATTAAGATTTATATAAGTAATACAGACTTATATGAAGACGAGCCTTTATATCATTTTCTAGCTCGAATGGCCAAAGAATTCAATATGGCAGGTGCTACAATCTATAAAGGTATTATGGGATATGGATGCAGTTCTTCAACGATATTGCATTCACATTGGGAATTTACAGACAAGGTTCCTATCACTGTTGAGATTGTCGATAATGAAGAAAAGATTCACGACTTTCTTGATAAGATTAAGCCTTTGCTTCAAAAGGAGCCTGATGGTTGCATCATAACAACACAAGATGTTGAAGTTGCACTCATTACTTTAGACTCAAAGTAATAAGCTCTTACTTTTACTTTAAGTATCTTTTACACATAGCCTTGTAACAAAAGCATAATAGGATATGTGCGGTTCTGTAACAACAATTAAATTAAAACAAGATAAGAAGATTACCCCTTTCGTACTTTTTATTAGCTAAACTGAAATAATACCATAAATACCACCCTTTTGTAGGAATGGCATTATCGATATATTGGTTACAATTAATGCAAGAAACAGATTGCAAGTTTAAAGGATACTACATTCTAAAAGAACTCAACACACAAGTGATTCCTAATATTATCCTTAATATTCCTATCTTTATTACTATAAAATAATAGATTGACAGCTTTACATTTGAAGACCTTTCAAAATGTTTGCCATCTTTTGTTTTGTAGTAATACGGGTTGGAACTAATGGTAATCGAAGTACATTCTCAATGAAACCCATTTCGCTTAATAATGCTTTCACGCCCGCAGGATTACCATCTACAAATAATAAATCATACAACTCTGCAAAACGATGATGAATAGTTCTAGCAGGTTCGTATTCTCCATTAAACTCTAAACGTATCATTTTAGAGAATTCTCTAGGCAAAGCATTACCTATTACCGATATTGCTCCAGCTGCTCCACTAGCAACCATTGAGAATGTTAAGGCATCATCACCACTTAATACATCAAAACGATTAGGTTTATTTTGAATAATCTTATCCACTTGTTCTAAGTTTCCGCTTGCTTCTTTAATTGCAATAATATTCTCACAATCATTTGCAAGGCGCACAGTTGTATCCCATTGCAAATTCACTCCAGTTCTACCTGGAACATTATAAAGCACCACTGGCAACGGACTTTCTTTAGAAATAAGTTTAAAATGCTGATATAAACCTTCTTGGGAAGGTTTGTTATAATATGGACAAACACTCAAAATGGCATCTACCCCTTTAAAATCTGTAGTTTTCAGCTCATGTACTACGGCTTGAGTATTATTTCCTCCACATCCAATTAAGATGGGAACTTTACCTCTACATTGGTCTACAACAATATTTTTTATAGTCTGTTTCTCTTCAATCGACAAACAAGGAGTTTCTCCTGTTGTTGCTAATATGCACAAAAAGTCGGCTCCATTCTGCAATTGATAATCGATAATACGTTGCAATGCATCATAATCAACACTTCCATCTAACTTAAATGGAGTAACAAGAGCTGTTCCTAGACCTTTAAATATATTACAAGCCATAATTTTATTGAGATAAAGTTATGATATCACAGTATTCTTTCTCGTAAAAAAAACTCCTTGGTTATCTACTTTCAACGCTTTTAACACAATCTATCTCCTTCATTTCAACGAGTAGAAACGCCGTGAATCTATGCAAAGATAATAAATTTATTTGAAGAAATAATTGGAAACATACAAAATAAAAGAAATAAATACGCAACCATATAACAGGGGATACAGAAAACCATTCAAAAGATAATTATGAAAAGAAAAATAAGGATAAACTTGCAATGGGTTTCATATTTTTGTAATTTTGTAAAACGATATTAACCAAAAACAACAATAATGAAAGCATTTATTTATTCTATTATTACAGCACTATTTATCAATCTGTGTGCTTGTGAAAAACCTTATTCTCCAGAAAAAGAGAAAAATAAGAAAGAAACTACTATCGATTCTGAAGATGAAAAGGAAGAAGAAAAGCCTTCGGATGATGAAAAGAAGAGCCCTTCTGAAGATAAAAAAGAATCTGAGAACAACCCTCCCACTCCAGAAAAACCTAATCCTGACAAAGAAAAGGAAGGTACTACACCTGACAATCCATCAAACGACAAGCCCGATAACGGCAATACAGTTCCTAAAGAAGACCACATTTCAATATCTGATTTCTTAACTAAAGACTATCTATATCAAATATGGGTACAAGGTTATATTGTGGGTTCATGCTCAGGAAACATAAAGAATGCTACTCTAGAAGCACCTTTTAGCGGTCTATCTGCCATACTATTAGCAGATAATCCAAACGAGAAAGACATCAAAAAAATGATTGCCATTGAATTAAAGAGTAGATCTCAAGCAAGAAAAGAACTCAATCTTGTAGATAATCCTAATAACTTTGGACGAAAAATAAAGGTCTTTGGGTATCAAGAAGATTATCTAAATATTCCAGGAATTAAATCATGGGGCAACTCATACGAATGGGTTAAATAATTATATCATCATTCCTTATCCTTATAATTGCCTCAAAGGCAATCAAATTGTAACGCAGAAGTCTCTTCAAATCAGCGAGAAGAAGACATATCTCGCTTTGATTTTGAACGCACAACAAGCCAAACTCCTATAAAAATAAGGACTACAGCAATAAAATGGTTGAATGTTAACGCTGCTAATCCCAAAGAAACACTCACTATGGTAGCCACAACTGGTTGCATATAGTTATACATGCTCACTACAGTAGGACGTAAGACACGTTGTCCTGAGATCATCAATAAATAGCAAATAAAGGTTCCAAACACTACAACATACCCTACTTCTAAGTAGGTTTTTAGCGATATTTGTGAAAAAGATATCGCTTGAATGCTGGGAAAGGCGAACGGGAACAACAGCAGTGTAGCCCAAAGAAACATCCATTTATTAATGGTAAAGACAGAATAACGCTTTACAAGTTTATTAAAAATGGTAAGATAGAGCGTATAAGACAATTGAGCTCCTAGACATAGGAGGTCTCCTTTGATACTTCCTACCCCATTAACTCCAGCCATTCGCAAACTTGTTGAGATCAATAACACAGCCCCTGAAAATCCAAGAGCTACCCCTATTGCCTTTTTAGGAGTGATCGGCTCTTTCAAAATCAAAGCTGAAAGTATCAAAGCAAAGATAGGCATTGTGGTAGTTATGATGCCAGCATTAATGGGAGAGGTAAGACTTAAGCCTATGGTATAGCAACATTGATTACAAATTAAGCCCAAGATAGCAGCTAACATAAAAAGGAAAATGTCTTTTCGGCATACATTCTCTTTCTGAACAAATAAAGAAGCAAGCCAAAAGAGTGTAGCTCCTCCTAGAATACGGAACATCACTAATGCTACTCCATTTATACCATTATTCATTGCATCTTTACCTAAAGGGGCCATTAACCCCCAAAATGTTGCAGCACCTAACAAACTAAAGTGCGCAAAAAGAGGTTGCTTTGTATTTTGATTCATATTTGTTCTGTTCATTATATATTAACCTCGGAAGATGAACTTTTTACTTCTAAATACTTACTTCATTCACATTAAATATAATAGTATAGCTTCTCGCCTACAATAGCATTGCTATTAAGATGTAATTCTACTTCTTTTAGAATGCAATATCACAGCATTTTACTTTCACTATCATTTTATTTAAACTATGCCTACTATGATTGAAAGTCAGAATTTCAAGTAAATCAGCTCACAATTCACATCAATAAAAAAAGGAATTATGCCTTTTCGTGACACAATTCCTTTCTAATTTGTTGGGTGGTAGATGGGACTCGAACCCACGACATTCAGAACCACAATCTGACGCTCTAACCAACTGAACTACAACCACCGTGTAAATACTTCCCTGTTGAAAGCGAGTGCAAAGTTAAGGGATTTACTTGAAACTACCAAATAAATCCCTATATTTTTTATAAAATTTCTATTTTGCAGGTGTTTTAGGTGCCTGTTGAGTTGCTTGAGGAGCAACATCACCGGTTGCAGGCGCTGTAGTTGGTGTTGAAGTTGCACCAAATCCTGGAGTTGTATTTGGATTTGTTGCAGGCGCTTCAGTAGACATTCTTTCCACAGCACTCTCTTCTGTTGCAGCTTTAGGTGCTACATAAGCACATACTACGCTAAGAACTACCATCGAAACAGCTAAAATCCAAGTTGTTTTTTCTACTACATCTGTTGTTTTACGCACTCCCATAATAGAGTTGCTAGATGAGAAGTTAGAAGCTAGACCTCCACCTTTAGATTCTTGTATCAATACAATAGCAATCATAAAGAAAGAAGCTAACAGGATTAGGATAATAAATAATGTGTACATCTTTTGTTTGTTTATTTATTTTTATTATTAAGTATCAATTTCTCTAAGAAACGTAATTGATCTGCAAAGTAAACATTTTTTTTTGGATAATTCAAATATAAACGCTTAATTATTTCAATTGCACGTTCATATTGTCCTTGTTTTATATATATTTTTGCAAGAGTTTCAGTGAGATAACCTTCTTCAGAGAGCGTTTTATTTTCGTCATTACCCTCTAATTGAGGGATATATTCAGGCTCATCTTTCAGTTGAATGCGTCCAGGTTCTTTGTTGATAAAGTTATCTATCAAGCTTTGTCCCTTCATAATCGACTCGCCTTCTTTCTTATTCTTTTCCTCTTCGCTTTCTATTTCTAAAAGATATGAAACATAATCAACCGCTGCATCTGCAGGAGTTGGTTTTCTTTGAGGTTCTTTTTTCTCCTCTTCTTCTGGAATAGACTCTAAGAAAGTGTCGATAAGACTAATCGTTCTGTTGCCGTCTTGAATAGCCTCTTCTTGATTGCTTACCAACTTTGACTCTTTCTTTAAACGATAATGAACAGCCTCTACCAATTCAAAAAGAACTTTTTTATCTGTTAAATAGATGGCAGAACGACGCAATTCCTCATCAAAAGAAGAATCATGAAGAATATAAAGGTTTTTCAACATCAACAAACGAGCAGGTTGGTAATAAGGATAGATGGCAAGAAAACTGCGTAAATCATACAGCGTTTCCCTACTCATTGTTTCCGGATGCTCTATTAAATAACTAATATCCATTATTCAACTTCTTCTTTCTTTATTACCAATTAGCCACTGTGGCATTGAAAATTTGCTCGGTTAAGTCTTTCACCATCTGTGTAACTAGCTCTTCTTGAACAGAACTTAGGTTACGAGTTGTTTCGTAAGACTGTGACGCAGTGAATTGACGTTCGAAGTCTTCGCTGTGATTTTTATTATTGATAAAGCGAACATTCACAGTGATAGAAAGTTCAGTTTGAGCCGAATAACCTTCACTTGAAACCGATTTATTACGTTGCGAATATTGCGTAATCTCTCCCTCTATCTTTAAATCTCCATTTCTTTTCACTTGAACAAGGCGTGTATGGTTAGCATAAATATCTTTTAATTCATTATTAAAGATAGACGCCATTGGTCCCCACACATAGGTTGAGCGAATGGGGAAGTCGTTAATTTGAATGGTCTTTGTCTTTGTATAATCTATACTCGCACCATTAAACTTATAAGAAACAGAACATGCGAACAATAAGACACAAGTTAATAACAAGGGAAGCAGAGCAAAAACTACTCCTCTTAAACCTTTAGTTCTGTTTATATTATTCTTCATCAAGTCCATATTGTCTTATTCTTCTATATAAAGTTCTATCAGAAATGCCCAAATCTCTTGCTGCTTTCTTTCTATTTCCTCCATTCTTTTCAAGGGCCTCTACTACCATTTTACGCTCAAAATCGTTCAGATTTAAGCTTTTAGGTTCCGCAATTTCTTCTGCTTCAGCATCTACGATTGGCAAAGGATTCAATGTAACGGCATGGTGTCTTACCACTGGATGCACCTCAGACGCAGGAAGATGTTCTTCTTCATTAGCAACACTTGAAAGCTTTGCGTTAAACCCTCCAACACTATTTAGGTGTTGTGTTTCGTCTAATTGCTTACGCAAATTAGCCATTTCTTGGCGCAAATCACTCACATTTCCACGTAGTTCGTAAAGAATTTTATACAGAATCTCACGTTCACTTTCATACGAGTGAGATCCATTTTTTGATATTGGAGCTAGCTCTGTGCTTTCAGGGTCCTCTGGAATGAATTGAGTTAAAGCCTTTGCATCAATTTCTCTTTCAGTACTAAGCACCGACATTTGTTCCGTTATGTTTTTAAGCTGTCTTACATTTCCTGGCCACTTATAACGCAACATCATTGCCTTTGCATCTTCTGTCAATGTTATTTTAGGCAAATGATAGGTTTCTGCCATCTGCATAGCAAACAAACGGAAGAGTAAAAGTATATCATTTCCTCGATCTCTTAATGGTGGAATTTGAATAGGAATGGTGTTTAAGCGATAATAAAGGTCTTCTCTGAATCGTCCTTCACTAATTGCTTTACGCATATTTACATTAGTTGCAGCAACTATGCGCACATCGGTTTTTAATATTTTTTGCCCTCCTACTTTTATATACTCACCTGTTTCAAGAACTCTCAACAATCGAGCTTGAGTAGCAATGGGCAACTCTCCCACTTCATCTAAGAAGATTGTACCCTTATTTGCGATACCAAAATAGCCTTCACTTTCGCCAATTGCGCCTGTAAAAGAGCCCTTTTCGTGTCCAAAAAGCTCACTATCTATTGTACCTTCAGGTATCGAACCACAGTTTATTGCAAAGTATTTCTCCCTGCGTCGTGTTGAGTTATCATGAATAATGCGTGGAATAATTTCTTTACCCACACCACTTTCACCAATAATAAGCACAGAAAGATCGGTAGATGCAACCTGCAAAGCCACATCTAAAGCCCTATTTAAGCCATCACTATTACCAACAACATTATAGCGTTGTTTTATATTTTGCAAATCTGAAGTGTTCATTTTGTTACAAAATTACGCATTTTATTTGAATTAGAGATTTAGAATATAGGTCTTTTTCTCTTTTTTAAGAGAAGAAATTTTAGCTATGTTCACATATACAAATGTAAACACTCTCCTATATTTCGCTAAGAAACCAAATCTAAATCTCTGCGGAAAGCTCTACCCTAACAATATTCCAAGAGAGAGTAACAAGCCATAAATAAAGATGTTTCGAGCCGTTTTCCCCAAGACTTTATTTAATTCTTTTCCTTTATCAATGGTCTTCATTTCGATAAAGGTAGATATATGAAAAGGTAAAAACAATAGTGGTAAAAGACAAGCCATGAGGTTTGAATGAATAAGGAACAAACCTCCAAGTAATAAGACTGCTACTCCTATTCCACAATACAAAACCAATGTATTTTTCTTACCAATGTAAACCACCAGTGTTTTCTTTCCTGCAGCCTTGTCATTATCTATATCTCTGAAGTTATTTACAATCAAAAGTAAATCTATTACCAATCCACAATTAATAGCAGAAACAACTACATCTAGATTAAATATCGTAGAGCCAGGTAGGGCAACTAGATAATATGTAGCTAAAACTGGAACCAATCCAAAGAATACTAAAACAAGAACATCACCTAATCCCCAGTAAGATAAATGTGTTGTATATAGGAAACAGAAGACAACACATGCTAATCCTAGAAGAATAAGCTGATAACCTCCGAAGAAAATAAGGGGAAATCCAATTGCACTCGCTATAATTGTGGTTAGAATTATTGCATGAAACATACTTCTAGGTTTTATCCAACCTTGGGCACAAGCACGCTTAGGGCCTAATCGAGTTTCGTTATCATTACCTCGTTTAAAATCGAAATAATCATTAATAAAATTCGCATCAATCTGCATAACAATAGCAAATGCAAAACAAAGAACCAGTGGTAGTGTATTTACATCGTGTCCTCCATGCACAAAAGCCCATGCAGCTCCAATACAAACGGGAATTATTGCACTGATCAAAGTTTTGGGACGAGTGGCAAGTAGCCATGCTTTCCAAGAGTTCTCTGCTATTCTCTGTTCCATAATATTGCAAAAATAAACATTTAATTGTATATTTGCAAAATAATAACGGCAGATTTATGAGCAGTAGAGAGGTAAACTTAGAGCTAATGTCATTTGTAGAAACCAACATTCTTCCACAATATAATGACCTTGAATCACATCACGGGTTAAGTAAAATTCTAAACATAATAAAGCAGAGTTTACAGCTTGCAAGAGTCACAACGGCCGATATCAACATGGCTTATACTATTGCTGCGTATCATGATTTAGGACTAAATGGGCCTAAAGCGATACACCACATCACAGGAGGAAAAATATTATCTAAAGACGCCCGCTTACTAAATTGGTTCTCAAAAGAACAAATTACAACCATGAAAGAGGCCATTGAAGACCATAGAGCATCGATGGCTCATGCCCCAAGAAGCATATATGGTTGTATTATTGCTGAGTCTGTGCGAGATTTAACTCTGGAAACGGTATTTAAAGACACTATAACTGCAATTCGCCTTCAATATCCCAACGCTACAAAAGAAGAGGTATTTAGATATTTCAAGAAACATATCACTGCCAAATATTCTGTTAATGGCTACATTCGTTTATGGATTCCTAACTCTAATAACGCAAAGGGACTAAGCGAAATAAGACGTGTTATTGAATCGGAAGTAGAGCTTCAGAATACTTTTAATCACTACTTTGATTTATAAACCCTAAACAGCAAAACGAAATAGCATTGACTTTGAATTGTAATAACAATGCTTTTAGAATACAAACACAGTGAGTTTATAATATAAAAAGATGCTTTTTAAAGGATAGAGGCAAGCCTTCAAGGAAGAAACAGAATACATATATTTTCTAATATATCTACAAAAGAAAAGAGCTTGATATGTGTTTATCAAGCTCTTTTACTTTATTAATCTTGTTCGGGAGTAATAAGTTTGTATCCCTTACCATGAATATTAATGATTTCTATTTGATCATCATCTTTCAAATGCTTACGCAATTTGGTAATATAAACGTCCATTGAACGAGCATTGAAATAATTATCGTCAATCCAAATAGTCTTCAAAGCAAAGTCACGTTGCAAAATTTCGTTTGCATGTGAGCAAAGTAAAGCCAACAATTCATTTTCTTTTGTAGTAAGCTTTGTTTGCTTATCGCCAATAGTTAGCAATTGCTTCTGTGTATCGAAAGTAAATCTACCGATGTTATACAATGTACTTTCTTTGTTTTTCTTGCCATGTACACGACGTAGAATTGCTTCAATACGGAATACCAACTCTTCCATAGAGAATGGCTTGGTGATATAATCGTCTGCACCAATCTTGAAACCTTCTAAGATATCCTCCTTTAATGTCTTTGCAGTAAGGAAAATAATAGGCATTTCTGCATTCGATTGTCTTATCTCTTGTGCAAGAGTGAAACCATCTTTTTTAGGCATCATCACGTCAAGCACGCAAATATCAAACTTACTTTTCAAAAATTCTTTATATCCAGCTTCACCATCTGGGCAAAGAGTTGCTGCGTAACCTTTTGCTTGTAGATATTCTCTAAGCAACATTCCTAGGTTTTCATCGTCTTCACACAATAGGATTTTTAATTTGTCTTCCATAATTTTTAATTTTTAATTATTGGTAATTTAATTGTAAATGTCGTTCCCTTTCCATATTCACTCTCAACAGTTATTTCACCACCATTGATGTCTACAATCTGCTTAACGTATGCAAGTCCTAATCCAAAGCCTTTCACGTCGTGCACATTGCCTGTGTGAACACGGTAGAATTTATCAAATATTTTTTTAAGATTATCTCTCTTTATTCCTAAACCAGTATCTCTTATTGAGAGCATAATGGCATCTTCTTCATTCCAAGTCTTCAAGAAAACATCGAGCGGAGTATCGGGTTTACGATATTTAACCGCATTATCTAGAAGATTGAAAATTACGTTTTGGAAGTGCATCTCATCAACATATACCGTTGAATCAACCGCCTCTACCTCTGTATATATCTTTCCTCCTGTATGCTCTACACGCAGAGTAAAGGTGTTTGCAATATTATAAACCATCTCATTTAAATCCAGTTCTTTAGATTTATAGATAGCTCTATTCTTGTCAAACATAGACATCTGAAGTACTTTCTCAACCAAAAAGCGTAGGCGTTTCGACTCATCATTAATCACAGTCCCTATGTGTTTAAGCATAAGTGGACTTTTACCTATCGACTCATCATTAAGCATCTGAGCTGCGAGTGAAATGCTCGAGATGGGCGTTTTCAACTCGTGAGTCATATTATTGATAAAGTCATTCTTCAGTTCAGTGTACTTTTTCTGTCTGAATATGATAACTATCGTAAATATAAATGTGATTAATAGCACCACAGTAAATATCAACGATGGAATTACAAACCACACAGAAGAGTAAATATACTTATCCATTTCAGGGAAATGAATACGCACAATACCTATCTTTGCCTGTGGATCATTCCTAAACAGAACTTGAGAATAGCTATATTCTTCACCTGCATCACTATAATCGGGGCATCGATATACTTCTCGTCCATCTTGAGTTGAAACAATGAAATGATAAGGAATGTCTATTCCATAATTCATTAATTCAGCCTTAAGGTCTTGATCTAGAAGCTTAAAGTTAATTCTTTCCTTCAACGGTTTCTCTGAAGCTGAATAAAGTATTGAGTAAACAACCTCGTCAAGTAAGCCTTTCTGATAAATGTATCTACTCTTTACTAATTCCTGAAACGACCTTGATGCCTCTGTTATAGAATTCTTATCTCTACCCAAAATCATTCCCTTTGGAATTTTTGAGGGGCGTATTGTTATCGTCTTTAACTCGAATGAAGAATAAACTGTTCCGTCTTTGCCTGTAACCGAGTATTGATGAGAATGCTGAATGGCTTTTCCTCCTTTCTTAGATACCGCATTTATCGAATCTCGAATAAAGGCTTTACGCTCTGTTTCGTTTATATCTTTTTCAAGATAACGCAACGTTTCATTGAGTTCTAAATTCTTTGAGGCTTGATATAAAGCACGATTCACCGATTCGTTGAATTGCTCTTTCTTCATTTGCACCATTCGTTGCATGTATTGCAACTGCAAAAAGAGTAGTGCAAGGAAAGAAAATCCCATGATAACTGCTATTATTCCTATCGTCCTCTTTTTCATATTGGCAAATATACGACAAAGAGTAACACTTTAACAACATAACGTTAATAAAATGCTTTATATTTTATTATGTTAACAAAATACATTGATTTAATTTCAAATATACAATTATCTATCTTATAAAAGCTCTATTTAAACAAATAAAGAAATCCAATTAGACATCATCTTCTCTCCTTGAGGCGTCAAAATACTCTCTGGATGAAATTGTATTCCACATATATTATAATAGGTATGCTGCAATCCCATTATAATATGATCATCGGTTTGGGCAGTAATTTTTAAAGAATTAGGAAGACTTTCGCTATCAACAGCCCAACTATGATAACGCCCTACGGATATTTTTGAGGGCATTTCACGAAAAAGAACATTGCTATTATCTACCGAAAGCAGTGAAGTTATACCATGAAAGACATCATTTAAATTGTATAATTGTGCTCCAAAATATTGCGCAATAGCTTGATGCCCCAAACAAATACCAAGAATTGACTTCGTTTGAGCATACTTTTCTAATAAAGAAGTAATATTGGGATAATCTAAAGGCAAACCAGGGCCAGGACCAATAATGAGTTTTTGATAATTATCTAAAAGATTTATATCTAAAGAAAGACTATCAAATACATCTACTCCACTCCCCGTTTGTTCAATTAAATATTTGATGTTATAAGTAAACGAGTCGTGATTATCTATTAGAGCAATGTTTTTCATTCTTTCAACAGCTGCCTATCTTGCTAACACCTGCTGTAAAGATTGTAGCTTTTCAATATCTTTTAAACCTTCTTCTGTTTCAATTTCAGCATCTACATTCAATCCCAAGAAAGCTTCATTCTTTATTTCTTTTAAGGCATTTACTACGCTTTCGTCAGCAGCCCCACCAACAAAGAAAGGAAGAGAAGATGCAAAGTTATTCAAAGCTTCAACTGTTTTTGAAATCTCTTGAGATACTAATAAAGTGGGATTGAGTTTAAAAAATATCATATCGGCATGACCTCCAAAAGGCAAAGCCTTATCGAGTTCATCGTAAGAATTTACCTCTATTGTTTTTATAACGTCTAAAGATGGAGCAATATCACCTATAACTGTAGTTTTTAAATTGTCGATCATCACTGTATTTTCATCACCATTTAGTTGAACTCCATTAAGTTTAAAGTTATAGATACGTGTGATTATGTTTTGAGGCATATCGTCTTTAAATACTCCAAAGACCTTTACATTGGCAAAAGATAGAATGTCTTTATTTTTCTTTATGGCATCAACTTGAAGAGAACTGTAGTCTGGCTGTATTCCACTATTAGAAGAATACATCTTTACAAAACGTGGATTTCCTTTTTCAAAGTTTAATCCAATCATTGCAACACCTTGTTCTATCACGGCACGAATATTCTCTTTTTCGTACACTCCGCACACCTTTAATATCATAAAACGTTATTTTGTCCTTTGAAATTTACTTACTTTTATCTCTATCAATAATGATATTAATGCAAAGATATAGTGTTTATTCTAAAATAAAGAGGATTAATGCAAGATTTTTAAGGATGGAGATTATAACCAAAGGGATAATTTACACTTTATTTATACTTGAAAACATTATCATATTTGTATAACCAAGATTACTAAAACTAGATCAAAGAATACATCTATTTTATATATAAAATCATCACATAACACAAATTCAACAAGCATAATAACCTTTATATACTCAGCTAATTCATCTCCAACTTCATCAAACCTTTTTCCTTCTTCTATCCTACTCTATACTCATCATAAAACAAGTGGCAAATAGTTATAGATGAATATGATTTCCTCCTCTCAATAAAAGCATAACTTTTACATCACAATAACATTGCTTTAACCCTCTAATATCAATGCTTTTAAAGGTCAAAAGCAGTACTTTTAAATTTGAAATAAAATGGCATGGAAATAATATTTAATAAGAGTAGAAAATGAAAGTGGTAAATAAAGAATTACTTCGACAATAAAACATACTTTTCTCAATAATGAAAAAGATAAGTTGAAGTATTCTTTTACAATCAAGAATGAACCTAAACAGAAAATAACTGATAAGAAACTACGTTATAAAACTCTAAAACAGAATACATATAGATGATGATTCCACTCATAAAGTACGCAACTCCAACAGCCTATTTAGACATCATTATAAAGTAAGAAAAATCATATTTCTATTATAAATAGTAAACGTAACCTCCCCCCTCTTTTAATCATTTTATGAATTACAAAATATAGTTTAAGTATATATTTATATTAAATCAACTTATACATTGGATTTAAATAAGTTACAAAAGTACAGCAACAGTCCATTAAAGAGAGTATTAAAACAACGAAAATGGGACCCAAAGGAAACCTTGAGTCCCACTATTATATCTTAAAGAACAAAGAATTATTATTATCTTTTATCCCAATATTCTTGACAAAACAATTCTCCTTGCTCAAAACCTTCTTCGTATAAATCTTCAAGTTTTGTAACATCACGTTCTATTCTATCTACTTCTAAAGGATGAACAGGACGAATACATACTATTTTTCCTTCATTTTCGAGTTGCTCTATCAAATCTAATTGCGCATTATATACGGCAACTCTCCTACTTAAAGCCACTCTAAGACGAGGATAATTCTTATAGATAAAACGAGGAATTTTATAGTCTTTCGATGTATTTCGATAACCTCTATTTCGTGTAAGCACCACAACATTGGTAGGATGTCCCTTTTCTATTGATCTAAGAACAGGAATACTATCAACAATTCCACCATCAAGCATAGGAATTCCGTCGACTGTTACAATCTTACTTACATAGGGTAAACTCGACGAAGCCTTTACAATATCAAGTGTTCTTTGCTTGTCTTGCTTATCAACAAGATACATTGCCTCCCCCGTTAAGCAGTTAGTTGTAACCATTTCAAACGTTGCGGGATTTTTAAAATAGGTGTCAAAATCATAAGGAAGATAATCGTTTGGCAAATCATCGTATAACAATTTCTGATCAAAAATACATCCTTGAGAAAATAAATGTCTAAGTCCAATATAGTCATAACGTGCTAAAAAATCAATATTTGTCATTCTAGCACGACGATATTGCTTACTCATATACGACATTCCGTTGCCTGCTCCTGCCGAAACTGCAACGACATAATCAAAGTAAAGATTATGTTTCATGAATGCATCTAATACACCACTGGTGAAAACTCCACGCATCCCACCTCCCTCTAGTACAAGTCCTACGTCTGATGTGATATTCATAAGAATACAATTAAAGTTGTTACAAAGTTACATAAATTGAACTATTTTTCGTAACTTTGCGATATATATTAAATAAATCTTTTAATATGTTTGACAAAAATACATACATCAAACGCCGTGAAACGCTAAAGAAGCTGGTTAAAAGTGGCATTATCATATTATTTGGCAATAACGAATCGCCTTGTAATTACCCTAATAATGCTTACTCACCATTCAGGCAAGACTCTTCATTTCTTTATTACTTTGGTGCTAATAGAGATGGATTAGTAGGAATTATAGATATTGACAACAACACAGAAACACTTATTGGCAATGACATTGACATTGATGATATTGTGTGGATGGGTCCTGTTGACTCGGTTAAAGATATGGCTTCGGCTGCAGGAGTGGAGCAAACTGCTCCTTTTAAAGAGCTAAAACATATTTGTTGTGAGGCTTTAAAGAATAAAAGAGATATTCATTTCCTTCCTCCTTATAGGTCGGATATTATGATTTTGATATACGATCTCTTAGGTATTCATCCTAATCAACAAAAAGAAAAGGCATCTTTATCACTTATAAAGGCTGTTGTTAAGATGCGTTCTGTTAAAGAACAGCAAGAAATTGAAGAACTTGAACGTGCTTTCGAGATCGGATATTTGATGCATACAACTGCTATGAAGCTTACAAGAGAAGGGGTTACAGAGAAGTTTATCAGTGGACAACTCGATGGAATTGCTAACTCTTATGGTTCAAAGGTTAGTTTCTCTACTATCTTTACACAAAGAGGTGAGATTCTACATGGCGCTCCTACAATGACAACTCTAAAGAATGGAAAGCTTGTTTTATGCGATTGTGGTGGCGAAACCATCAATAACTATTGTTCAGACCATACAAGAACATACCCTGTTAATGGCAAATTCACTCAAAAACAATTAGATATCTACTCTATTGTTGAGGCTGGTCACGACTTAGTTCTACAGATTGCGAAACCTGGTGTCAAATGGTTTGACGTTCACATGGACGTTTGTAGACTTATGACAACTCGCCTTAAGGAACTTGGTTTGATGAAAGGTGACGTTGAAGAGGCTGTTGCATCTGGAGCACACGCATTGTTCTTGCCTCACGGTTTAGGCCATATGATGGGAATGGACGTGCACGATATGGAGGGACTAGGACAAGTATATGTAGGTTATGACGATGAAATTCAACCTTCAACACAATTTGGAACTGGCTCACTTCGTATGGGTAGACGAATTGAAGAGAACTTTGTTATCACTGATG
This sequence comes from Hoylesella nanceiensis DSM 19126 = JCM 15639, assembly GCF_000379965.1. Lineage (GTDB taxonomy): Bacteria > Bacteroidota > Bacteroidia > Bacteroidales > Bacteroidaceae > Prevotella > Prevotella nanceiensis. The sequence continues at coordinate 505,687 of NZ_KB904327.1, forward strand.
AACCTGGTATTTACTTTATTCCTGCACTTATTGACGAATGGAAAGCAAAGGGAATTGGAAAAGACTTCATTAACTTTGATGCTTTAGAACAATATAAAGACTTTGGAGGTATTCGCATTGAAGACGATGTTCTCATCACAAAAGACGGCTGTAGATTCATCGGAAACAAAGAAATTCCATATCATCCCAAAGACATTGAGGCTTTTATGAATCAATAATAGCTATTCAAAGCTAAAGAATATAGTAACACATTGGACTAATAAAACATATTATATAAATAGTAAAAACAGTAAAACATGAAAAAATTAATCATGCTAGCTGCACTTACATGCGCTATAACAGGCATGCAGGCAGAAACAAACAAAGACAGTATTAAAGCGGTTAAGCCAGTATTTACTGTCGTAAAAGCAAATAAGATTACAAGTATCAAAGACCAAAACAAGAGCGGAACTTGTTGGGCTTATTCAACAATCAGCTTCTTCGAAAGCGAAATCCTAAGAAAAACAGGTAAGACTTACGATTTAAGCGAAATGTTTGTTGCAGGTAAAACATACATGGATAGAGCAATTAAAGCTGTTCGCATGCACGGAGATGTTAGCTTTTCTGAAGGCGGTAGCGGTTATGATGTACAATATTGTTGGGAACATTACGGTATGGTTCCTGAGTCTGCTATGCCATTACCAGGTAAAATGATTGGTGATTCATTAGCAAACTTCTCTGAATTCTTTAGCGTTATGACTCCATACGTTGAGGCTGTAGCAAAGAATAAGTCATCAAAACTAACTCCAGCATGGAAGAATGGTTTACAAGGTATCATCGATTCATATCTTGGTAAAGCACCAACTTCGTTCCAATACGAAGGTAAAACATACACACCACAATCATTCGCTGCTAGCTTAGGATTGGATATGAAAGATTATATCAGCTTCACAAGCTACACACACCACCCATTCTGGACTGAATTTGCAGTTGAGGTACAAGACAACTGGCGTTGGCCAATGAGCTGGAACGTGCCCATCGACGACCTATGTAAAATCATTGACCACGCTATCATGAATGGTTATACAGTTATGTGGGGTGGAGATGTTACTGAAGATGGATTCACTCGCAAAGGTTTAGGTGTTGCTTATGACGTGAAGAAAGCACGCTCTATGGCTGGAACTGACGCTGATCGCTGGTTCAAACTATCAAGCACTGAAAAGAAAAGTAAGCTAGATGCTCTTGGAATTAATGCTCCTGAGATTGTACCAACACAAGAAATGAGACAAGAAGCTTTCGACAATTGGGAAACAACTGACGACCACGGAATGCACATTTATGGTATCGCTAAAGACCAAAACGGTAAAGAATACTACATGGTTAAGAACTCTTGGGGTACTTATGGCGACTATAAAGGAACATGGTATATGACAAAAGCATTCGTTGCTTACAAAACTATGGACTTCATTGTGAACAAAAATGCAGTTCCAAAGGATATCCGTAAAAAGATTGGTCTATAATAATTGCACCATAAACTATAAGTAAATACGCTTATAGTCACAATAAAAAGATAAATAATCTTAAGATTCTTCCACCTTATTATATATAAGGATCAAAGGAAAGGCTTAAGATTATTCATCTTTTTTATATCTACCTACTACCCTATAAAACTACAATACGAATAAAATATGAGTGTTAAATAAATATTTTAAAGGCTTTTATTTGTTTAATATCAATAAAACTATTACTTTTGTATTGAAATAAAACTACACATCTAAACTATACTAACAAAACAAACTAACAAGAATATGTAGATAGAACAAGATGTAAAACGAAGTAACTTAATAACAATTATTACAAATAAAAAAACAATCTATTATGAAAATGAAAATTTTTACTCCTCTTTTAAGTCTAGGTATGGCTTTATGTGCCTTTAACTTTGCACAAGCACAAAGCTACACACAACCTTATCAAACCGTTCCTGGTTATAAACATGCACCAAGCCAATCACTTTATAGCGTAAATGTAAGCATCGATGGTAATATTGTTATGTCATATACCGATGCAAATGGTAGACAACCATATAACTGGTTGCAAGACGAATATTCATTTACTGCAAAAAAAGGACAAGAAGTTACACTTGATGTTCGTTCTGGTATTTGGTCGTGGGACATTGCAATTGGTTTTGATTGGGATCATGATGGTACATTCGAAGACCAACAACGTGCTTTTTCTGAAGTAGGTTCTACAGCTTCAGAAACAAATAGTTCTTGGGGGCATTCACCTTATAACGAAAAGGCATATCGTGAAAGTCAACAAGCAACATTAGGACATCGTGGTGTAGTTCAACATACATTTAAATTCACTGTACCTGCAACAGCAAAAGCAGAGACCACAAGATTCCGTATTCTTTGTGATGGAAATGGTTATGCTAACGGAAGAACAGTACCTCCATTCAACTTAAATGACAAGGTAGGTTATGCTGGTTCTATGCACGATTTCGGTGTAACAATTGAAGAAGAAGCTGGTCCTGAAACAGGAATTATCAACACAACAGTAACAGATAATTCAAATAAACCAGTAGAAATCTACACTATAGATGGTCTTCGCCTTAACACTTCAGTAGATAAACTTACAAAAGGTATCTACATCATCAATGGTAAAAAGGTGGTTATTAGATAATCAATGAAGTTGCACTGCTACCCTATTTATATTTAAAATGGTGTAGTATATAAAATAAAGAAACAATAAAGGCAAAGATCCGCTATAACTTTCAGTTTTTAATAGGGTCTTTGCTTTTTTATTTTCACAGATAAATCAACCACAATAGCATTAATATAATACCTTGCAACATCTTTACGAGCAAGTAAAAACTATCATATTGCATGCTAATTGCTATCTTTTTGCATTTTAATTGCAATGCTATTAGAGACCAATAATAATGCATTTTGTGTAAGAAAGTCAAATTCTTTTATATCGCTTTATCATTATATACAACAATGTGTTGCCATTATTACCACGAATAAAAAAATAGATTATCATAGAAAAACAAACAAAACAATTTATTCTTTAATCCAAAACACTATGAAAAAACAAATTTTCTTTATGCTCCTTCTAATGAGTTGCATAATCACAAAAGCCCAAGTAAGGTTACAACCTCTATTTACTGACAATATGGTTTTACAGCAACAATCTCATGTTCCCATTTGGGGAGAAGACAAAGCAGGGAAAGAAATCACTATAATCACGTCTTGGGATAATCACAAATATAAAACAATTACAAGATCTAACGGAAGTTGGAAGATAACAGTAACAACCCCCAAAGCAGGTGGTCCTTATGAAATTACGTTCAATGATGGTAATATCGTAAAGCTAAAAAATGTTCTTATTGGTGAAGTTTGGCTATGTTCAGGACAATCAAACATGGAAATGCCTATTGTTGGCTGGGGAAATAACTATTTTAAAGAAGAACACAAAGATGCTGATAATCATCCAAACATACGACTCCTACAAGTTAATTTAGAAACAAGTTCACATCCTCAAACTCATTTTACAGCACGAAATGATGGATGGATGGTATGCAATTATGAGAACTTAGCAAACTTTTCTGCTACTGCTTATTTCTTCGGAAGAGACCTTGAACAGCATCTTAATGTACCAATTGGACTTATACAAACTTGCTGGGGGGGTACTACAATTGAAGCTTGGACAGGAAAAGAAGCACTAAAATTAGACCCTGACTTTATAAAAGACCTCAAACTATTATCTGATGTTCCAAGTTCAAAAGAAAATGCACTACAGGAATACAAAAGAAAGAAGCAAAAGTGGCAACAAGAAATTAATGAGAAAGATACAGGAATGAAGGGAAATAAGGCTATATGGGCTTCTCCCAAGATAAGCACTTACTCATGGAAGACAATACAAATTCCTTCTCCCTTTTCTCAACAAGGCCTAGATACTTTCGATGGTTTAATATGGATTAGACGTATAGTTGATATTCCATCATCTATGACAGGAAAAGATCTTACATTAAAATTAGGACCAATTGATGATAATGATATAACCTACTTTAATGGTATTGAAATCGGAAAAACAGAAGGATGGGATAAAGAGCGTATCTATAAAATCCCTTCAAATTTAGTAAAGCCTGGCAAGAATGTAATTGCTATACGTATTTTTGACAGAGAGAGAGATGGTGGATTATATGGAGATACTAATAAAATAAAGATCGAAAAAGTACAATCTAACCCTTTAGATTCAGTTATACAAGAAATAAATATCAGTGGGGAATGGCTTTATAAGATTAGTAAGCATATACAGGATATTCCTAATGAACCTATAAACCCAAATGATAATCCATGTTTTCCCACAGTACTCTACAATGCAATGATAAATCCACTTATACCTTATACGATAAAAGGAGTTATTTGGTATCAAGGAGAAGCCAATGCTAATAGAGCTTATCAATATCGACGCCTTCTGCCTTTAATGATAAACAACTGGCGCTCATCTTGGGGATACAAGTTCCCTTTCTATATTGTTCAACTTGCAAATTTCATGGAACATCATAGCGAACCAACTGAGTCAACATGGGCAGAACTACGTGAAGCACAACAAATGGCAACAGGATTAGATAATACAGGAATATCATGTACTATTGATATTGGTATGGAAAAAGATATACATCCAAGTAACAAACAGGACGTAGGACATCGGTTAGCTCTTATTGCAAGAGCAAAAAGCTATAACGAAAATATAGAATTTAGTGGCCCTACTTATAAAACACATGAAATAAAGGGAGACTCTATTCGTATTTATTTTGATCATACTAAAGGAGGATTAAAAACAAAAGACAATAACTCCCTCACAGGATTTGCTATAGCTGGCCCAGATAAAAGATGGTATTGGGCACATGCAACAATTGAAGGAAATAGTGTAATCGTAAAAAGTGATAATGTAAAAATTCCTATTGCAGTACGTTATGCATGGGCAGATAATCCAATCTGCAACTTATATAACGGCGAGAATCTTCCTGCTTTTCCCTTTAGAACCGACAATTGGAATGGAATAACTTATAATAAGAAATAAAACCACTTACCATAAATATACTATTAAATGGTATTTCTATCTTCACTATAAATAAATTCAATAGTCTCAAACTGACAATAATAAAGGAAGTATAGTAAACATTCTCTTAAAGATCTATTCTTTTCAAGACTAAGGAAGGAAGATAAAGGAAAAGTTTTCGGTTAGATATATTGCAAAATAAAAGGACTAATAATCAAAGAAAGTAGATAATGATATCTCTTAGTTGATTATTAGTCCTTTATATAAAGTCTTTTATCTCTTTTTTTATTCTTCAGGCTTCATATTTGTGTAAACATTCTGAACGTCTTCGTCATCTTCTAGGATGTCAACCATCTTATCTATAACCTCACGCTCTTCGCTTGTAACCTCTTTTAAGTCGTTAGGAATGCGTGTAAACTCAGCACCTGTAACTTCAAATCCAGCCTCTTCAAGGTGTTTTTGCAATTCACCAAAGCTCTTAGGGTCACCATAAATAGTTATTTCATTAGCCTCTTCATCTTCATCGAAGTCCTCTTCTACTCCATAATCAATCAATTCCAAGATCAATTCTTCCATGTCTAAACCATCTTTTTTCTTGAAAGTAAAGACACATTTTTGGTCGAATAAGAATGAAAGACTACCTTGAGTACCTAGATTTCCACCATATTTATTAAACACAGCACGTACGTTAGCAACTGTTCTTGTTGTGTTGTCTGTTGCTGCATCTACAAATATTGCAATACCATGAGGTCCGTATCCTTCGTAAGTAACTTCTTTAAAGTCCTTTTGATCCTTACCCATTGCATTTTTAATGGCTCTTTCTACGTTTGCATTAGGCATGTTCTCACGCTTTGCAGTCTGTATAATAGCACGCAAATGAGGGTTGTTTTCTGGTTCAGGACCACCAGCTTTCACTGCAATAGCAATTTGTTTACCAATCTTGGTAAATGTTCTTGCCATGTGTCCCCATCTCTTCATTTTCGCAGCTTTGCGATATTCAAATGCTCTTCCCATAGGAAATAATATTTATTTTATTTATTATTACAATTATCTTAACTCGGCATTTAATCTCTTTGTGAGGTTATCTATGAGTTTGTTCATGATTGAATCGATCTGTTTGTCATTCAAAGTCTTCTGCTCATCTTGTAAGATGAAGTTTACAGCATAACTCTTTTTGCCTTCAGGTAGATTCTTTCCTTCATATACGTCGAATAGTTCTACAGCCTTTAAGAGCTTCTTTTCTGTAGAATAAGCTATTTCTTTGATTTGTTCGAACTCAACAGTTTTTTCTACAAGCAACGCTAAATCACGACTTACAGCAGGATATTTGCTAATTTCTTTATATTCCACTACGTGTTTCTTCACTGCCTTCAACAAATTATCCCAATAGATATCAGCAAAGAATACTTCGTTTGTTATACCCATATTCTTTGTTAGCTTGTATGCAACAATGCCCAATTCAGCAATGATCTTGCCTGCTTTTGTTATGATAGAAATACTATCTTCGAAAATATTATTTTCACCTTTTACAAGTGTAACTGCTTGAAGTGAAAGTCCAAGTCGCACCAAGATATTCTCTACATAAGCCTTTAACTCATAAAAAGAAGCATCTTCATTGGGGTGAGCCCAGCTATTTTCAACTCTCTTTCCAGTAATCCAAAGTCCTAAATGTTGGTCTTGTGTATATGCTTTTATCAACTTATCTGCCTCTTTCTTCGATTCATCATAGTGATAGCAATTACCAAATTCAAAGAATCTAAGATTAGAATTCTTTCTATTAGCATTGCGAACAATACTTTCTAAACCTCCAAATAAAAGAGTTTGACGCATCACTCCAAGGTCAGCACTTAAAGGATTAAGAATCTTAACTGTTGTTTCTTCTGTATAACGATTGAGGTCTTTATAATAAGAAACTTTGGTTAGAGAGTTATTTAAGATTTCATTAAATCCGCCTCCAACGAGCTGTTCAGAGATAAGATTGATATATTTACGATTTCTATCTTCATCTGTTGGAATGGTTAAGGTACCTTTTAGTTGCAAAGGGATTTCGACATTGTTATAACCATAGATACGAAGTATATCTTCAACAACATCACATGGGCGCTTAACGTCAACTCTATAAGCAGGGACAAGAATTTCTATTTGATTTTCATTCTCTGCTTCAATCTTCATATCTAAGCTGGTTACGATACTCTTAATGGTATCTTTTCCAATCTCTTTACCGATGAGTGAGTTGACATAATCATATGCAAGCACCACCTTACTGCCTTCGATTGGCTCGGGATAAACGTCCTTTATTTGCATAGATACTTGGCCACCTGCTAACTCTTTGCAAAGAATTGCAGCTTGTTTCAAAGCATATACCTGTCCATTAGGATCAATACCACGTTCAAAGCGATAGCTTGCATCTGTACTTAAGCCATGACGTCTTGCGCTTTTTCTTATCCAAGTTGGGTGGAAATACGCACTTTCTAAAACTATATTGCGTGTATTTTCGTATGTACCACTACCCTTTCCACCAAAGATTCCCGCAATACACATAGCCTCATTTGCATTGCATATACTCAAATCTCTTTCACTTAAGCTATGCTCTTCACCATCTAATGTGATGAATTTGGTGCCTTCTGGCTGAGTGGTAACAACAATTTTATGACCTACAACCATATCTGCATCGAAGCAATGCATTGGTTGACCGTATGCCATCATAATGTAGTTGGTGATATCTACAATATTATTTATAGGACGAATTCCAACTATCTTCAATTTATTTTGTAACCATTCAGGACTTTCTTTCACTTCACAATTGCTGATACTAACGCATGCATAGCGTTTGCAAGCTTCAGTATTCTTTACTTCTACATCAATTGTTAGTGACTCATTATCTACTTCAAAAGCATCACAATTGGGCTTATGAAGCTCTGTTTGATAATTATTTTGCTTTAGCCATGCATACAAATCACGAGCAACACCATAGTGACTCAAAGCATCTGAGCGGTTAGCTGTGATATCAACTTCAATCACCCAATCGCTTTCTAAATTGTAATATTCAGCCGCAGGCATTCCTATTGGAGCATCTTCTGGTAAAACAATGATACCATCATGACTTGTTCCTACTCCGATTTCATCTTCGGCACAAATCATTCCAAGGCTCTCTACACCTCTTAGCTTACTTCTTTTAATTACAAATTCTTTGTCTCCATCATACAAAACACAGCCTAAGTCTGCCACAATCACTTTCTGATTTGCAGCAACATTGTGTGCACCACAAACAATTTGTTGTGGTTCTCCTTTACCAAGGTCTACAGTTGTAATATGTAAATGGTCGCTATTAGGATGTAGTTCACATGTTAATACTTTACCAACATATAATCCTTTTAATCCACCACGAATCGTTTGTACTTCTTCTAAGCCTCCTACTTCAAGTCCACATGAAGTAAGTGCTTCTGCAACATGCTGTGGAGTAAGATCAAAATCTACATACTCTTTCAGCCATTTGTAAGAAATATTCATTATATTTTTTATTTATGTATACACAATTAATGCGCAAATTTACTAAATTATGGGCATTTGCACAAGTCCAACTAAAGATATTTACAATGATAAAGTCGAACTTTTTCGAATTTTTCTCTTTGTTGTTTCAGTTAATAGAAACCTCATATCCTTTGCGACTTGCCTTCTTTTAGTTGATGAAGATAAAAGAAGAGGAAGACAAGCTCTTAATCTTCTATTGTTTCAAGCTGAGAAAATAGCTTTCTTTTCTTGGCATAATACTGCCACAACAAGAAGAAAGACATTCTTTCTTTAATCATTTTTTGCACAGCATTTGCTTGTATATGCTTGCGTTTTCCTGTTAACTGAGGAATCATTTGCTTGAAATCTCTTCTCGCTTTTACAACAGCTTGAAAGTCTTTCCATCCGCCTTCAGATAATAAGAGTTTAAATGCTGCAATATAATCGAGAACGAAACGAGTTCTCATTATTGGCTTTAATTCATCTTCTGGCAAGTTTTTATATAGCATTGCAAGATTATTTCGGAAGTTAAGATAAGTCTTTCTTGGATTGGATTTAGGCAGAGTTCCCCCTCCAAGGTGATATACTACGCTGTCTGGAACACAATAAATATCATATCCAAGTTGGTGAAGTTGCCAACAAAAATCAATCTCTTCGTTGTGAGCAAAGAACGAATCGTCTAATCCACCCACTTCCCAATAACACTCACTACGCACCATTAGACAAGCACCTGTTGCCCAAAAGATGGGCATTACATTATTATATTGACCTAAATCTTGCTCTATTGTATCAAAAACTCGACCTCTACAAAAAGGATATCCGTATTTATCTATAAAGCCTCCACATGCTCCTGCATACTCAAAAGAATCTTTATCTACAACCGATAACAACTTAGGTTGACAAGCTGCAACATGCTGATGACTATCCATGAACTCTATTAAAGGAACTAACCATTCGTGAGTTACCTCCACATCACTATTCAACAAGACGTAATAGTCGGCCTTCACCTGCTCTAAAGCTTTGTTATAACCTCCAGCAAAGCCATAATTCTTATCTAATTGAATCAGCTTACACGTAGGAAAGTGTTGAGATACAAATTCAACCGAATTATCTGTTGAAGCATTATCGGCAACAAACACCTCAGCATCAGAGCTCGAATACTGCATAACTTGCGGTAAATAACGCTCCAACATCTCACAACCATTCCAATTTAAGATAACAACAGCAACTTTCATCTCACCTTATTTATTATAAGAGTTCTACCTTTACAGCTGATTTATCGTGATTAAAATCTACCAACCGCACTGCCATTATTTGATTATCGTACTCTTCTTTTGAAAGATTTGCAGGCAACTCCACTCTAATATAGTTATCTGTAAAGCCGTGCATTGCCTTTCCTTTTATATTCTTTTCAAATAAAACTTGAGCTGTTTTACCCAAATGAGCAGCATAAAAAGCTTGTGTTTTGGCATCAGAAAGCTCGAGTAAACGCTTTGAACGCAACTTCTTATCTTTATCATTCACAATATATGGAATATTTAAAGCTGCGGTTCCACGACGTTCACTGTATGGGAATACATGAAGCTGAGTAACATCTAAGCTATCTAGAAAATTATAACAATCTTCAAAGAACTCAGGCTTCTCTCCTCTACTTCCTACCATCACGTCTACACCTATAAAGGCATTAGGAATCAAAGTTTTTATTTTATGCACCTTATCTGCAAACAATTCTCTATCATACTTGCGTTTCATTAAACGAAGAACATCGTTAGAACCACTTTGAAGAGGCAGATGAAAGTGTGGCATAAAGGCTCTACTATTAGCACAATACTCAATTATTTCATCGCTAAGTAAATCTGGTTCTAAGCTACTTATACGAAATCGCTTGATACCTTCAACCTTATCGAGGGCTTTAATCAAATCAAAGAAGGTTTCATTTGTACTTACTCCGAAGTCACCAATATTCACTCCAGTAAGTACAATCTCTTTTCCTCCCTCGCTTGCAGCCTGTTCAGCCTGCTCAACTAACGACGAAATAGATGGGTTTCGTGAAAAGCCTCGAGCAAAAGGAATGGTACAATAAGTACAAAAATAGCTACAGCCATCTTGTACTTTTAAGAAATATCGAGTACGATTACCACGAGAACATGATGCAGCAAAAGTCTTTATATCTTTTGTTTTAACCGAATGGAATGAAGATTCATTTGCATTTTTCTCCTCACCATTGCTCCATGCGTCTGAAAGATACTGAATTAAGTTGGCTTTTTCATTACTTCCTAACACCAAATCAACACCTTCCATCTTGCTTATTCGTTCAGACTCTAATTGCGCATAGCAGCCCGTTACAATAACAAAAGAACCTGGATTTTCTCTAACCATTCTGTTAATTGCTTGGCGACACTTATGATCTGCCACCTCAGTAACCGAACATGTATTGATTAAACATATATCGGCACGTTCTCCACGCTCAACAGTTCGAACGCCCATGTCTTGTAACATCTTACCAAAAGTAGATGTTTCTGAAAAGTTTAATTTGCAACCTAATGTATAATATGCTGCTGTTTTGCCTTGAAAGGCAGATGTATCTATCATTGTTTTATTTTATCCTCATTATAAAAAGAACTGCTTTTAAAGCATTCTTCCACCTTATTATATATATAACCAATTTTAATTGGCTTACAAAGATACAACATTTAGCCCGAAATGGGTAGAAAAAAACACCATGTTTTTATATTGTGTGCGCACAAAATTGACTAAGAAACGAGATAAAAACAATACAATAAAATCTTTAACTTTTATTCACTCTTTGTAAATTACTGATAAACAATAAGTTACAAATTAGTTACAAAAAGCACTAAAAAAAAGCAGTTAAAAAAGAGTTGAGTATAAAAAAAAGTCTTACCTTTGCAATGTTTTAATAAACAAATGATTGTTTTACAGTAAATTAAAAAGCAAAGAAAATGAAGAAATTAGTTTTAATGTTCGTAGCTATCGCAGCTATCTCATTCGCATCTTGTGGTAACAAAACTGAAAAAGCAGCTGGTACTGATTCATTATCAAACGATACAACTGCTCAAGTTGACACAACAAGCGCTGATACAACTGCAACAGATTCAGTTAAATAATTAGTGAAGTTTAGTAACTAATACGAACAAATTGAGAGTGAAGTCGTTATATCTTGTAGATATAACGACTTTTTCGTTTATAAGCATATCCCCTTTTCTCTTATATTCGCACAGCTTTTACTTTCCTTCTGCTCCTCTAAGTATATCTAAACAGAAAGCTGTATCTTCTTTTCTACTTTCTTTCTCTTATTATATAACACTTCATCACACCACAAAAGCTATGCTGTTATGATACAAAAGGATAGTTATTATCCTATAAAAGCTATACTTTTGCAAGACAAAAGAAGAGAGTTTACTTGGAAAGGAATAACTAAAAGACTTTTATTGCTTTCCTTTTATAAATAAACAGAAATAAGTTTTACCCATAAAGACAATAAAATAAAAATTATCCTTCATACTTTTTGTATTTAGAAAAGCATGAAGGACAACCTTTTATTGAGCAGTTTAAAAGAACAATACCGCTCTTATTCAAATTCAAGTAGTCATTTAGAAACTCATATTAAAGCCAAAACGAATTCCGTTTTTCTTTGTTCCAGGAACATCGTTATAATTAAATCGATGTACATAATCAATTGCAAAGAACTTAAAGATATTATGAACTCCCGCCACTAACTCCATATATGGAACCTTTTTATCCATCAATTGAGTTGTTGAAGGCAATTCAAATAGCAACTCATCTGTTGCATTTTGAGTTAGCAAACGAGGATTATTCTTGTCTGTAAGCGTTCCCCACATTCCCTTAAAGGCAACGTATTCACGCCATTTTAAGTGTTTCACAAGCGGTAAACGATTTAGAATCTTTCCATTTAAATCCCATGCAACTGACCAGAATGCATATCTATCGTTCAAGAACTCCATATTCTTCATCATACTGAAGGTATTCTCATGTTCGAAGAAAGATAAGTTTACAGGAGGCATAATCAAAAGTGGGAAGGGTACTTTGTTCCACTCTATTCCTCCATTTAGATGCGTATCAACATATCCCCAGCTACCCATCCAAAAGCGTTTGTACACTCCTAACTCGGTTCTATTAAACTGATATTGACCTCCAAGCACGTTACTTAATCCCATGGTGTGAGAAAGTTTGAACTCAGGAGAATCTAAATTCACTGGCCAACGACGTTGTTTGGTATTCATATAGGTTTGTCCTGGGTTATAACGGATACCTACCGCCAATTCAGTTGTACGTATTTTATCTACAAATGGGTCTGTCAATATCTGCGAAGAAGCAGGCATTCGCTTAAATACAAGACCTCCAGTTGGCTCGTTACTCTCTGCTTTTAGTGAAGTGTTAAAGCTAAATCCCCAGTCTGTTTCATAATCAAAGCTCAACTTTTGTCTATGATAGAAATACAATTGTTGCACTTTTTGAGTTCTAAAAGCCATAAAGATATTGTCTTTATTATGACGCAAGAACTTATCAGAAGGCGACATTATATCATAAGAAGTCTCGAAAGTGATATTTCTTTGTGGGAATTCAAATGGTAAATTCTTTTTCTTATTCAGACTATAGGTTACCTCTGAGCTATAATAATGTTTGTGACTCTTCGAACCATAAGCATAATATCCACTCCAGAACCAATGTTTATTGAGATTAGCTGTGGTTCTTCCGCTTAGTCTAAAGCGTAAACCATCTACGAAATTACTAGACACCATTGTTGTAACAGGACCTATATCGAACTTACTTGGCGTGTTTGTTGACCCTGTCTCAACATAGTTTTCAAGGAAAGCTCTTACACCAAAGATAACCCATTTATATCCTTTAGACTGCTGCATCTTATGAATAAACGAGTTCATAGAGGTCTCTCCCCTAGTTAAATCCACCGTTCTATACTGCTCCCAAAAGGCTTCATCTCTAATCATAGCATCAGCTTCGTGTCGCACTTTCGCCTTTCCTTTAAACAATTTGTTGGGCAACTCATCGAAAGCATAGTCGTTTAATCGGGTTGTTCTAACAACTAATAGCTTGTTAAATAGTTTATTTAGCTTTAGTTCTGCAAACATATCATCTTTTGTAAGCACCCAATCTCCATCTGGTAAACGTGTATATTCTTGCTCAATCTTCATATTTTCTACGAAGTTTACATCACTACGAGCAGGAATAGTCATCGTACATTTCTTTACATGTAATGTAGAATCAGCAAGCACATAGAGGTCTCCTCTGAACCCAAAGTCTTGTTGGTTATTGGGAATGAAGTTGATATGATAGCACAAATCTCTATCAACATAAACAGTATCCTGTATATAATATCGATAGAAAGAAATCGCTGTTTTACCTATTGGGCTTGTAAAAGGATATTGAAGAAGACGTACATAATCGTCATAAATATCCACATCAGTAAAGATATCCTTTAAAAGTGTGTTGAGAATCTCACCAGTTTGAATCACTTTATTGATACCTTCGGTCTTTTGTCCCATCACAATTTCACGCTCTGTCTTTGGATTTTTTCGGTAAATATGCTGAGTTACCGTTTCATCTACGGACAAAGGAAGAATAAGTTTGTTGTTATATGGACTTGTTTCTATTTGATCTAACAACCAAGAAGACTTCTTAAACATACCTGTTTCAAGGTCTTTGGGTTGTAAATCGTTCATCGATAGAGTTATCTTTTGATACTTATTAAATTGATAATAATCGTGATTATCAAGGTGTGTCTTGCTTTTTGCAGCAATAACTCTACGCATTAGGGCTACAGCCGGATTGTCTTTACGAGAATAACGTGCACGTTTAGACTTTACAATCACCTCATTTAGACTCTTAGAATCCTCTTTCAATACTATTTTTAGATGACTTGGGGTAGACGCATCTACCTTTATTGTCTGCGAACGAAAGCCTACAGAGCTAATAGTTAAAGTCCATCCTTCGTGTCTTTCGATTGTAAATGCACCATTCATATCACTTGCTGTAGCGATATGATGCCCCTTATACATTGCACTTGCATAAGGAATTGCATAGCCATCTTTATCTACTATTTCTCCAGTTATCTGAGCATTGATACTTACAAAAGCAACAATACTCAAACAAAATACTATAAATAATCTCTTCACTTTATCTTTTATCTAATAAAAATTCAAATCTATTTCCATTATCCAGAATAGGTTACAAAGTTAGAAATAATATATATAAAAAGTCAGAAAACTATTTCCTTTTTATTGTTTTTTCAGTAATTTTGCAGTGAATATGAGTAGAACGCCTTTAATACCCACCATAATTGCTACAGGACTTGGTAGTGGGTTTGCGCCAAAAGCACCAGGAACAGCAGGTGCAATACTTGCAACCATCATGTGGTTTGTAGCCTCTTACCTACTAGAGCCAACAACTTTAGTTTGCACAACACTTGCAGCTATTGTTCTTGCAACCATCATTGGAACATGGGCTACAAACAAATTAATGCCTTATTGGGGTGAAGATCCATCGAAAGTAGTTATCGACGAGATGATAGGAGTATGGATTCCGCTTCTCGTTTCTCCTGCAATGAGTGTTGAATATGCCCTTCTTTCACTCTTTTTATTTAGGTTTTTCGATATTCTAAAGCCCTTAGGAATAAGAGCATTAGATAAAAGACACGGAGCATTTTGGGTGATGGCAGACGACATTTTGGCTGGAATTTACAGTCTTTTTATTGTTCTTATTATACGGTGGATAATATAAAGCGGTCACTTTCACAATTTATTAAGGCACAAGTATCTGCTTCTGGCGCATCTGTAGTTGATTTTTTAGTAACGATATTCCTCACTGAAGTAATCCAACTATGGTATGTTTATTCTACATTTATTGGTGCTTGTTCTGGTGGAATATGCAATTGTGTAACTAATTATAAATGGGTTTTTAAAGTAAAAGACAAGAAAAAGAAAGATATTGCATGGCGTTATACCCTCGTATGGGGCACAAGTATTGCTCTAAATACAATGGGAACCGCTTTCATTAAAGAGTCTTTCGGCATCAACTACCTATATTCTAAAATTATAACTGCTATTTGTGTAGCGGTTTGTTGGAATTATCAAATACAACGAAAATTTGTTTTTAAGAAGATATGAACTATAGAGATTTCTTACAAAAAGTGATTTATTATCTTATAAATCCATTGATTAAAGGAATGATTAAGATCGGAATCACTCCTAACTTCATAACAACCACAGGGTTTATACTTAACTTATTCGCTACAGGTCTTATGATTTATGCTGCGATTTACGATCCTTCTAACACCACTATCATTGGTTATGCAGGAGGAGTGATTATCTTTGCAGGCTTATTTGATATGATGGATGGTCGTTTAGCACGTTTAGGTAACATGCAATCAACCTTTGGTGCGCTATGGGACTCAACCTTAGACCGATACAGTGAATTGTTTACTCTCTTTGGAATACTATTCTATTTGCTTGCAAACCAATGGGTTTGGTCGGGAATTATCACCTTTTTAGCCATTATAGGCTCTATTATGGTGAGCTATGTAAGGGCAAGAGGCGAAGGATTAGGCATCGATGTTAAGGTGGGTTTCATGCAACGTCCCGAGCGAGTAGTCGTTACTGCCATCGGATCCATAGTGTGCGGAGCATGTAATTCGTTATGGGCTCTTGCCATTCCAATGATGCTTATCGCCCTATTGGCTAACATAACAGCTTTTTGGCGCATTGCATATTGCTACAAACAACTAAAAGAAAAGTAAATGTTTAGTATTTATGTAATCCTTTTATGGTTTCTACTTGCAGTGATAAAGCCAACAAGAAAGATGGCAATTGCCCTACTTCCTTGGCTCATCTTTGCTTGCTGTTACGACTGGATGCGCCTTTATCCCAATTATAAAGTAAATCCTATAGATGTAAAAGACTTGTTCGATGCAGAAAAGATGTTGTTTGGAATTCACTCAACTAATGGTGAACTCATCATTCCTTCACAGTATTTTGCATTACATCATTCTACATTCTTAGATATACTTGCAGGATTTTTCTATTTATGTTGGATTCCTGTTCCTTTGGGATTCGCCATCTATCTATATTTAAAAGGAAACAAAAAAGGCTATATTCAATTCTCAATTGCCTTCCTTTTTGTTAACTTATTGGGCTTTTGTGGCTACTATATTCACCCTGCAGCACCACCTTGGTATGCTCTTCAATATGGCTTTGAACCCATTTTGAATACTCCTGGCAATACAGCAGGATTGGAACGATTCGACCAACTCACTGGAATTGGAATATTTAAGATGCTCTATGGTAAGAATGCCAACGTGTTTGCTGCCGTACCTTCATTGCATGCTGCTTATATGTTAATCACAACCATCTATGCATTCATCACAAAGCAGAACAAAATAACATGTATTTCGTTTGCATTTATCTGCGCAGGAATATGGTTTACTGCCGTTTATAGCTCGCATCATTACATCATAGATGTAATTTTAGGTATAGCCGTCACCCTGTTAGGTGTCGCTCTTTGGAGCTTATTTATCAACAGAACAGCTGTTGGAAAGAACTTTATAGCACGATATATCGATAATATTTAATTTGAAGATACACTAAAAAGAGGCGATAACTTGTTGCAGAGCTATCGCCTCTTTTCGTTATTAATAACTTAGAAACTTTACTATTATATCTTGAAAATAATGTTCTTCTTTTATCTTTAAAATGACACTACCCTATTATCGATTTACTCTTAACTGAGCAGTATTTATCATTCCTGAGCCAATCTTACTCTTTTCTAAACTCACAGCAGTACCTGATAGTCTAATATCACCGCTTCCAACCAAATTACATCTAACCTTTCCACAGTCTTGAAGATATCCTTTAAAATCGCCAGATCCCTTCAATGAGATGTCTGTTGCACGCACTCTATCTTGACGAACACTAATATCTCCCGAGCCAACTAATTCATATTTAGCAGCAGAACAACGCAATTGTTTAATTTCTACATCTCCACTTCCATTCATTTTTGCATAGAGATTATCGCAAATAACATCATATAAGCTAATATCGCCCGAACCTAATACTGTTAAAGAGAGATTATCTGAGTCTATTTTTCCTTGTGCTTTGAAATCGCCTGAACCATTTACTACAACCGAAGTTAAGTCGGGTGAGGTGATATAAATATCTAAATCATCATCTTTAGAGAATGAGAATAAACCCGAAGCTTTTTTATTTCTTGTAATCTTTAGGGTGGTTCCATCTGATGAAACTAACACTCTATCAATCTCTTTTTGCTCTCCTACAAGTCTTACAGAAACTGTATTACTTTGTTGATAATGCACATCATAACCTCCTTCTACAACTACTTTATGGAAATTCTTCACGTTTCTATCTTCGTGTACATCATCTCTATCATGTAAAACTGCTGCTGAAACAGACATTGTTAATGCACTCACAGTAAGGGCAATAGCTGCCAATATTACTTTTTTCATATTCTTTCTTATTTTATTGGTTATTACACTCATTAGACGAAAGGGGATAAAAAAAAGTTGCATTAATTGATATTTTATTTCAAGAACAACCTCATTTTTTCTCGTATCTCTACCTATATTGTTGTATAAAAATCAGCTTTAAACTGCGATTAATAACGGATTTCAAGAGAAATTGAAGAGATAAAAAAAAATAAAATCATCACTTTTATAAAATAATTGCATTGATATTGCTTGCTAAACACATTGCTTTTACATTGCAATAGCATATCTTTTACATCCATACAATAAGCTTATTATATTATAAGATAGAATGAATCACAATTTCACTATACTTTATTTATATTGATATCACAATCAAGAAACAAGTCAAAGAAAGATACAGACAAAAGAAAAGCACCCAGATTATATTTCATAACCTGAGTGCTTCGTTTCATATTTCAAACTTCTTAAATTACTCTTTTACGTTTGGTTCTTCCAAACCATAGCCTTTCTTCTTATCAACAATCTTGAGATAGAAGCCAAGGAATAGCGCAATTAAGCCTAAAACAGCTAACATCAACAATGGATTGGTGTAGTTATAAGCAGTTGTTGCCTGACTTGGCGTGATAATATTTTCTGCTAACTGGCGTTCCACTTCAGGATTTGAGCTCTTTAATACCTTACCAATCAATAGTGGGAATAGCCATAGTCCGATGTTTTGAATCCAGAAAATAAGTGCATAAGCAGAACCAATAATCTTACTATCCACCAACTTGGGCACAGAAGGCCATAGTGATGCAGGAACAAGTGAGAAACTTGCACCCAAAATAAGAATAGTTACGAATGCCAAAGAGATTCCTCCAATGTTATTACCCTTAAGCTGTGGCAACAAGAAAGCAAAGGTTAAGTGGCAAAGAATCAAAAGAACACTTCCTAAAATAAGCATTGAAGCTGCCTTACCTTTATAATCGACATATCGTCCAAGGATAGGAGTAATACCCACAGCAAGTAGTGGGAACACTGCAAAAATAGCTTCTGCAGATTGACGATGGTATGCCATATAGCAATAAACCAATAGGAACAACACCGCAACACCTAATAGAGTGTATTTCCAGATCTTGTTTTTACAGAAGTTACTGATAAATGAAGATGTTGCAATAGCAATCATTACAAGATATTGAAACACTGTTACTGTATTTGAAGCCCATGGATCGTTTGGAGCAAGTTTGTTGAAAGTAATAGTACTTTGCAACATATTCACAGCATACTTTTGGAATGGGAAAATTGCAGAATAATACAAAACACAAAGTAAAGCTACTATCCAAAAGCCTTGACTCTTTAAGATTAGTCCTATATCCGACAAGCGGAAAGGATCGTCTTTTTCTTCTGCTTCACCTGTTTGAGCATCTAGTCGTTTGTCCATAAAGAAATATACAACAAACATAATACATGCAATCATCAAAAGAATAAGACCGAATGCTGCTGAACGAGATACGTCTACTTTGCCAAACATCTTTGCAAATACAGGCGAGAAAATCATACATGTAGCCACACCAAGGCGTGCTAATGCCATTTCTGAACCCATTGCAAGAGCAACTTCTTTGCCCTTAAACCATTTAACAACACCTCTTGAAACTGTGATTCCAGCCATTTCTGCTCCACAGCCAAATATCATAAAGCCGATTGAAGCAAATTTTGCAGATGCAGGCATACCCTCATAGAAAGGAGAAACCCCTAATTCATCGAAAACAGGAATGTAATTTAAATGAGTCTTGAACCACTCTTCAAGAGCAGACCCCATAAACATTTCGGTAATTGCATACCAATTGATACATGCTCCTAACAACATCACTGCCCCAGAGAGTAACGCTGTGAAACGAACTCCCATCTTATCGAGAATAATTCCCGCAATGATGAGGAAGAAGATGAATACATTTAAGAAGGTTTCAGAACCCGCATAAGTACCAAAGGCTGTTGAGTCCCATCCTCTTGTAGATTCCATTAAGTCTTTGATTGGCGACAATATATCCATAAAGATATAAGCAAAGAACATTGCCACCGCCAACAGTAAAAGTGCCGACCAGCGCATTACGGCTGAGTCTCGCATTGTAGTTGTGTTGTTAATGTTTGACATAATAATATTATTGTATTTAGATTTATAAATCAGGTTTCATAAAATCCTACTTCTTTAACCACTTATCTAACCAATTAAAGAATGTTCTTTGCCACAAGATACCATTTTGTGGTTTGAGAACCCAGTGGTTTTCGTCTGGGAAAAGAAGTAATTGTGCAGGAATACCTTTAAGTCTTGCAGCATTGAAAGCTCCAAATCCTTGGTTTGCATTGATGCGATAATCTTTCTCTCCATGTATACATAAGATTGGAGTATCCCACTTATCAATGAAACGATGTGGTGAGTTTTCGTATGTACGACGTGCATTTTCTGTTTGATCTTTATTCCAATAAGCATCTTCATATTCCCAATTTGAGAACCAAGCTTCTTCTGTATCGGTGTACATTGATTCGAGGTTGAATGCTCCATCATGTGCAATAAAAGCCTTAAAGCGTTTGTTGTGATGACCTGCAAGATAATAAACACTAAATCCACCGAATGATGCTCCAACGCAACCTAAACGATCCTTATCTACATAAGGAAGATTATTAGCGGCATCATCAATAGCACTTAGATAGTCATTCATACATTGTCCTGTCCAATCTCCACTCACTTCCTCATTCCATTCTGAACCATAACCTGGCAAACCACGTCTGTTTGGCGCAATAACCACATAACCATTAGCTGCCATTATTTGGAAATTCCAACGATAACTCCAGAACTGACTTACAGGACTTTGTGGTCCTCCTTCACAGAAAAGAATTGTTGGATATTTTTTATTAGGATCGAAATGAGGAGGAAGAATTACCCATACTTGCATCTTCTTACCATCGGTTGTTGTCACCCAGCGATCTTCTACCTTACCTAAAGCTAGCTGTGAAAAGATGTGTTTATTCTCATCTGTTACTTGAGTAGCTGTAACATATCCGTTCTTTTTATCTTTTAGATTAAGAACGAACAAGTCATCGGGATGCGACATTGAATGAAATTTAGCCAATAACTTATCTTGATTGCCTAAAAGTTGAATACCTCCACAATCGTGTACACCATCGGCTAGTTTCTTAACCTCTCCTTTTAAATTGGTTTGGTATACTTGAACTGTTGCGTGCCAGCAACCAATGAAATATAATGTCTTATTATCTTTTGCCCAACAAAACTCATCTACGTTTGAATCGAACTTCTCTGTAACATAGTTTTTCTTACCTGTTGCAAGCTCATAAACACACAAACGATTTCTATCACTTTCGTAACCGTTGTTCTTCATGCTTTGCCATGCAATGTACTTGCCGTCAAATGAGAATTTAGGATTGATGTCATAACCCACGTTGTAGTCTGCATTTTGATGATTAACCGCTTGGGTCTTCATTGTTTTAGAAGTGTCAATAGCAGGTTCTTTATAATCTGCAGGCTTACAGAGATTGCGAGTTTGCTTTGTAGAAATGGTGTAAAGGAAGATATCTGAATCTGTAGATATAGCATAGTTCACGCCTTCTTTCTTTCTACAAGTATAGGCAATTGTTTTAGAATCGGGACTCCATACAAGCTGTTCGACTCCACCAAATGGTGCCATAGGACATTCATAAGGTTCTCCGTCTAATATATCTTTTCCTTCATTGATGGTATTTCCAGTTACATCTGCTAAAAAAGGATGAAGATTTTCTTGTACATAATGATCCCAATGACGATAATTCATATCATTAATAACCATACCTGTAGTTAATGGAAGATCTGCAGGTTTAGCCTCAATTGTACCATGATAAGGGATTGATTTAATTAGAATAACTTGCTTTTCATTTGGAGAGAAAAGGAAACCTTCGATATCTTTAGAATCATTTGTAAGCTTCACACGATTGGTTCCGTCTACATTCATCTTCCAAAGTTGACCTTCTGACAAGAACGCAATAGCTTTTCCGTTTTCTATCCATGCTGGGTCTGTGTCTTTCTTACCTGCCGGTGTAAGCAGCTTTTTATTGCTTCCATCTGCATTAATAAGGTAAAGTACTTGTGTACTCTTATTTTCTTTCACATTATAATATGAAACTTGGTACACAACTTTACTTCCATCTGGAGATGCAACACATGTTCCAATACGTCCCATAGCCCATAAAGCCTCTGGGGTCATCAAGTCACTTTGTAGCGTAATGTTATTCATTGGACTACTCTCTGCATTTGCTTTTGAGGCAAAACTGCTGCCCCCTAATAGGACAGCAGCAGCCATTATTATTGATTTATACATGATAATACGATAATAATTATTTGTTTTTCTTTTGTTGCAACTCATTTCTTTTACGCAACATTTCTTGTTGTTCTTGTTGCATAGCTTGTAGACGAGCAGCTAATCCACTTAATTTCTTAGGATTATCTTTGTTCTCTTTGTACTTCTTATCTAAGATTGCAAGAAGTTTTTCATCATCTGTTGTCTTTCTTAATATCCACATTATCAATGCACTAAAGAACAATGACATGAAGTAATAGAAGTTAAGACCTGCAGAATAATCATTAAACATGAAGAAGAACATTAGCGGCATGATGAACATCATGTATTGCATCATCTTCATTTGCTCTGCTTGTTGACCAATCATTTGATCTTTTTGTTGCTTCATTGTCATCCAAGAGTAAAGCAAGTTAGCAGCACAGAACAAGATACAGGTTAATGATAAGTGGTCACCTATGAGCCAATAGTTATTGTGCCACTCAAGAATAGGGTCGTAAGTACTTAGATCTGAGATCCACAAGAAGCTCTCTCCACGTAATTGAATGGCATTTGGAACGAAGTTAAACATCGCAATCCAAATAGGCATTTGTATTAACATTGGTAAGCAACCTGATAAAGGACTCACACCATATTTTGCATACTCAGACATCATTGCTTGTTGTTTCTGCATTTGATTGTCTGGTCCATTAAGATGCTTTGTAGCCTCTTCGAGACGTGGTTTAAGTACTCTCATCTTTGCAGAGCTCATATAACTCTTCTTAACCAATGGATAAGTAAGAAGCTTTAGCAATAAAGTTATGAGAATAAGGACGATTCCCATATTCATGTTCATTGATGTCAAGAAATCAAAAACATAAATAGTGAACCAGCGATTGATGATTCTAAACAATGGCCAACCTAAGTAAACCAATCGTTGCATTTGAAGATCTTTGCCAGTAAAACTAACATTATCTTCTATATTTTGCAACAAACGGAAATCGTTTGGACCATAATAGAACTCAAATTCTGTAGGCTTCTTACCTGTAGGATCAAAGAAAGTCTTAAGCTTTGCCTCATAATCTTTAAGGTAGCCAGAGCCTTTCTCTTGTGGAATAGAAGTTAAAAGAGCATTTGATTGGAAGTCATCCTTAGCAATCATCACTGCAGAGAAGAACTGATTCTTAAAGGCAATCCAATCTAATTTATCTTCGATTTTCTCATCAACTTTTTCAGATGACTCGCTTAAATAATCGGTTCCGCCATCTGCTTTATGATAAGTTAAAGTTGAATATCTATTTTCAAAGGTGAAACCTTTCTCTTGTTGACGACATTTATCTTGCCATACAACGTCCATACTATTGGTATTTGGAGCAAAAATTGCATTCATACCTTGAGCTTGGATACTTGTATGTAATAGATAATTGTGCTTTAATTGATAGTTAATTACAAGCTTCTTAGCTCCTTGTAACTGTGCTGTAAAGGTTACTGTACTATCTGTTACGTTAGAAGGTTGGAAGTAAAGTTCCTTTGTATCGATGTTTTCTTCCTTTGTAGATAGTATATAACTTAAGTTTTGATCATTACTATTAAACAATGTAACATCAGGATTTCCATTTCTATCTTTAAATCCTTTAATCAAAACTTTACGTACAACAGCTCCCTTTGAGTTAAGAGTTAAAGTTAACTTCTCACTTTTTAAGGTTACATCTTGTGCAGTTCCTTTTAATGCATTAAACAAAACTGAGGTTGTATCTGCATTAGCTAACGAACTATCTGTAGCGGTATTAGCTACAGAAGTTTTACTAACAAGATTCTTTTCTTGTGCTTTCTTAACGTTTGCAATAGAATCTTGCCGTGCAATCTCTGCTCGTTCTTCTGCTGATGGCTGGTTCCAAATACTGAAACCGATAAGAACTGCAGCAATAAGGCTAAAGCCTATAATATTATTTTTATCCATTATTTCTTGTTATTCTCAATTGATGCCTTTATAAAGTCTACGAATAAAGGATGAGGATTTAATACTGTACTTCGATATTCTGGGTGGAATTGTGTTCCAATATACCACTTTAATCCAGGTATTTCAACGATTTCTACCAAGTCACTTTCAGGGTTTCTACCGCTACAAATCATACCATGACGTTCGTATTCTTTTAGGTATTCATTATTAAACTCATAGCGATGGCGATGGCGTTCTTGAATATTTTCTTTCTTATAAATATCTAAAACACGTGAACCTTGAGCAAGAACACACTCGTAAGCACCAAGTCTCATGGTACCTCCCATGCTGGTAATGTTCTTTTGTTCTTCCATAATATCAATTACATTGTGCTCTGTCTTTTCGTCAATCTCACGGCTATTCGCATCAGAGTAACCCAAAACATTACGAGCAAACTCTATCACCATCATCTGCATACCTAAACAAATACCAAATGTTGGAATATCATTTACACGAGCATAATGTGCTGCTATAATCTTTCCTTCAATGCCTCTTTGACCGAAACCAGGACAAATCATGATACCATCTTGCCCCTTTAGACGTTCACCCACATTCTCATTGGTTAGTTCTTCTGAATTAATGAAAGATAAAATTACCTTTCTATCATTATAAACTCCTGCTTGTAAAAGGCTTTCACGAATACTCTTATAAGCATCTTGCAAGTCATATTTACCAACAAGACCGATATGTACTTCTTCAACTGATTTGTTTCTACGTTCCAAGAACTTACGCCATGGACCTAAAGAAGGTGTTTCTCCAATTGGAAGTTGCATTTTCTTTAAGATAGCAACATCAAGACCTTGCGTTTGCATTTCAACTGGAACCTCATAAATACTTGGTAAGTCTTCACTTTGAATTACGCAATCAAAGTCTACATTACAGAATCCTGCCACCTTTTTAAGAACGCCATCGTTAAGATGTTGCTCAGTTCTTAGGATCAGGATATCTGGCTGTATTCCGATACTTTGAAGTTCTTTTACACTATGTTGAGTTGGTTTTGTCTTCAACTCTTGCGCAGCTTTAAGATAAGGAACATAAGTAAGGTGAACACAAACTGCATCTTTTCCTAGCTCCCACTTCAATTGTCGAATGGCTTCAAGGAAAGGAGTTGACTCTATATCACCGACGGTTCCACCAATTTCAGTAATCACAAAGTCGTAATTATACTTCTTTCCAATAACCTTAACGTTACGCTTTATCTCATCAGTAATATGTGGTACGACTTGAATTGTCTTACCCAAATAATCTCCACGACGCTCTTTGTCAATCACCGACTTATATATTCGTCCGGTTGTTAATGAGTTCTCTTTGGTTGTTTTAATACCAGTAAAGCGCTCATAGTGACCTAAATCCAAATCGGTTTCCATTCCATCCTCTGTTACATAACATTCTCCATGCTCATAAGGGTTAAGAGTTCCTGGATCGATATTAATGTATGGATCGAATTTTTGGATAGTAATATTATAACCTCTAGCTTGCAATAGTTTACCTATTGATGAAGAGATTATTCCTTTTCCCAATGATGATACAACACCACCAGTTACAAAAATGTACTTAGTTTCAGCCACGTTTTTATCTTTAATTTAATGAATAATTATAATAAATACGGAGTGCAAAGTTAGCATAAAAATACGAATTGTACAAACAAGTTTATATTTTTATTATTACCTTTGCACCATCAAAGTAAATGTTTCTATATGAATTCAATAACAAAAATTGCTATTTTACTGATTTTTAGCGGAATAATACCCGTAAATGCGCAAGTTCGCAATAAGAAAGCAACAAACAAATTATACGATACAGATAACAAAATCGTAACAAACTATGTAGATTCTTTGACTCAATTTAGAAGTAAGCAAGATTCTACTTACAAAAAAATAGGAAAAGAAAGCAAGACTTATAACACTCTAAGTACCTTTGCTCCTCTTTTTATTCCTACCACTTATTATAGAGAAATCACCCACAATTCGTTTAGTCTTGATGACTATTACGATACTGATAATTTATTAAGTAGTTCAATAAACAAATCACTGATGAGTGTTTATTTGAACAGACCCGACCTTGTTCGTTTTATTGACAAGGACGTTTTAGCAGCAAATATATTGTCACCTAATAGTATTAACGACTTAAAAACTTTACCAGCAGTTACCGATAAAGCAGACATAACTCCTCAAGAAGATGGACCTGCAACAATTGATGTAGTTGTAAAGAAACCTAATTTCTGGACTTTCACAGGAGATTATTACTTGCAATTCCTTCAAAACTATGTTTCAGAAAACTGGTATAAGGGTGGAGAAAGCAACTATTCTATGGTTGCAAGCGCAATTATTCAAGCGAATTACAATAACAAACAAAAGGTAAAATGGGACAACAAGCTAGAACTTAAGCTTGGTTTCCAAACTTCTAAGGGAGACTCTATCCATCGTTTTAAGACCTCAGAAGACCTTATTCGCTACACAAGTAAATTTGGTTTACAAGCAAGTAAGAAGTGGTATTACACCCTACAACTCATTGCTAGTACTCAGTTTATGAGAGGTTTTAAGAATAATGACCCTAAAATCTACTCTTCTTTCATTGCTCCTTTAAATGTAAACCTTTCTATCGGTATGGATTACAACGTATTATTCTTCAAAGAAAGGCTTAAAGGTACAATCCATATGGCTCCCGTTGCTTACAACTTTAAATATGTTCAACGCCCAGAATTGGCAGAAAGATATGGTTTAAAGCCTTTCCACAGAACACTACACGACATCGGTAGTGAGTTTACTGCAGACCTTACTTGGATTTTAAGTGATATGATTAAATGGAGAACTCGTTTATATGGCTACACAACTTATAAGCGTGCAGAACTTGAATGGGAAAATACTTTATCATTCCAATTCAACAAATTCATTTCAACTAATATATTCTTATATCCTCGTTTCGACGATGCTAGAGGCAGAGACAGTAAACATGGATACTGGGAATTTAAGGAATACGCTTCAATTGGATTTGCTTACTCATTCTAAGCATTTTGTTTAAAGGATACAAATCTCTATTCATAAAAATATAATTCTTGATTGATTATGATGCAAGCGATGATTTTTGCAGCAGGACTAGGAACCCGTTTGAAACCCGTCACCAATGAGATTCCCAAAGCATTGGTAAACATTGGTGGGCAAACTCTGCTCGAAAGAACAGTCAATACCCTTGAGTCTGCAGGCTTTAACAACATCGTTATCAACGTGCATCACTTTGCCTCACAAATCAAGGATTATCTAGTTGAAAAACAAAATTTCGGCCTTAATATAAAGGTAAGCGACGAAACCCAACACCTTTTAAACACTGGTGGAGGACTAAAGGCAGCGGCTTCTTTATTTAATGATGAAGAGCCCATTCTCATACACAATGTAGATATAGTTAGTAACGTCAACCTCAAACACTTGTATCATCTTCCTTCAACTCTTAATGCAGAAGCAATTCTGTTAGTAAGCAAGCGAAAAACAAAACGATATCTGCTGTTTAATGAGGATATGAACTTATGTGGTTGGATCAATACTGAAACAAATGAGATAAAGACTCCTTATCCATCACTCGACATTCATAAGTGCACTCAATTGGCATTCTCTGGTATTCACATCTTTTCTCCTACCCTATTCTCTTTAATGGACTCATTTCCTGATGAATTTGGAATCATCGATTTCTATCTTAAAGTTTGCAACAAGGTAAACATAAAAGGATATATCCAAGACGATTTACAATTGATTGACGTAGGCAAATTTGAGACATTAGACCAAGCAGAGCAATTTATTAGTACGCTAGATCATAAATAATAAAGAATCATCATATAAAAACAAAGATACATGCAACAAAAAATTATTATCTTGGACTTTGGTTCACAGACTACACAACTTATCGGACGACGTGTTCGTGAGCTTGATACTTTCTGTGAAATACTACCTTATAATAAGTTTCCTAAGAACGACCCAGATGTGATTGGTGTTATTCTTAGTGGTTCTCCTTATTCGGTTCATGATCCAGAAGCATTCCAATGCGACCTAAACGAATTCGTTGGTAAGTATCCAGTACTAGGCATTTGCTATGGTGCTCAATACATCTCACACTCAACAGGAGGTAAAGTAGAGCGCACAGAATCACGTGAATATGGTCGTGCTCACCTAAAATCTGTGGATAACTCAAATCCTTTATTCATTGGTTTTGAGCAAAACTCACAAGTTTGGATGAGCCATGGCGATACTATTACAAAGATTCCTGAAGATTGTAAAGTAATTGCTTCTACTGAAGATGTTGAAAACGCAGCTTATGCAAGTAGTGAAAAGCCTCTTTGGGCAGTGCAATTCCACCCAGAAGTATTCCATTCACTACAAGGAAAAACTCTTCTTAAAAACTTTGTTGTAGACATTTGTGGCAGTAAACAAGAATGGAGTGCTGCTTCATACGTTGAGACCACAGTAGAAGAACTAAAGAAACAAGTTGGAAATGATCGTGTTATCCTTGGTCTGTCGGGTGGTGTTGACTCTACTGTATGTGCAATGTTGCTCAAAAAAGCTATAGGTAACCAGCTTACTTGTATTTTTGTTGACCATGGAATGCTAAGAAAGAACGAATTCAATAACGTTATGGAAGCTTACAGCGGACTTGGTTTGAACGTTATTGGAGTTGACGCTAGCGAGAAATTCTTTAAGGACTTAGAAGGCATTACCGATCCTGAACAAAAGCGAAAGATTATTGGTCGTGACTTTGTTGAGGTGTTCAACGCTGAAGCCAAGAAGATTACTGACGCTAAATGGTTGGCTCAAGGTACTATTTATCCTGACAGGATTGAAAGCTTGAGTATTACAGGTATGACCATAAAGAGCCACCACAATGTTGGAGGTTTACCAAAAGAAATGCACCTTCAACTATGCGAACCTCTTCAATGGTTATTTAAAGACGAAGTGAGACGTGTAGGATATGAACTCGGAATACCTGCGAGTCTTATTGAAAGACATCCTTTCCCAGGTCCAGGTTTGGCTGTACGTATCTTAGGAGATATCACTCCTGAGCGTGTAAAAATACTTCAAGATGCAGACGATATCTACATTGAAACAATGAAGAAATGGGTTTGCGAAGATGGCGAAGTATTATATAACAAGGTTTGGCAAGCTGGAACTGTACTTTTAACAACAGTAAGAAGCGTTGGTGTTATGGGCGATGAACGTACTTACGAGCATCCTGTTGCACTACGTGCAGTTACAAGTACTGATGCAATGACAGCAGATTGGGCACACCTTCCTTATGAGTTCTTGGCAAAAGTGTCAAACGAAATCATTAATAAGGTGAAAGGTGTCAACCGTGTTTGCTACGATATCTCGTCAAAACCACCAGCAACAATTGAATGGGAATAATACCAATTAAGCAATGAAATTCACTTAATAAATTATATAACTCGTTATAAGGGGGCACGTCTGCGAAGATTTTGCTCCCTTTCTTTGTCTTTATACAATTACATTATACATAAAGCAGAATTGTTCTTTACCATCATTCTATTCCAAAATACAAGAAAGAAAAAGTGCCTACTCACAATTATGAGTAGGCATCCCTATAATGATTGATTCTAATTACATTAATATTACATTGCAAAAACATTGACTTTGTTTCTTAAAAGGATTACTATTACGCTGCAAAAGCGATCCTTTTACAAGCAAAATATGTTCTATTGCTTTCTACAATGCAAGTTATCTTATTCTACTTAGCCTCGTAATGTTCTTCAATATGCTGTTCTCTGTGAATTAACTGCACTTCACAACCAAACTTATTACTGATATATTCGGCTACATGTTGAGCAGAATAAACGCTTCTATGTTGCCCCCCTGTACAACCAAAAGAAAACATCAAGTTGGTAAATCCACGTTCGATATATCTAGCAACATGCATATCTACCAGTCCATACACATGACTTAAGAATTCTGTTATTTCTCCATCATCTTCCAAGAACTGAATAACTTCAGCATCTCTACCTGTTAATTTCTTATATTGAGCATATCTTCCTGGGTTATGAACGGCTCTACAATCGAACATATATCCTCCCCCATTACCTGATAAATCTTTAGGTATTCCTCGATGATAAGAAAAACTATATACTAGAACTTTTAGCTTTTTATTATTCGATACCTCTTGAGTTTCGGTTGTTTTGCATGAAGAAGCTGTTGCATCTGCTTTCGATTTATTTTCGAATTGTGGAAGGCTTACTAGTTTTTCTAAAACCTCTTTTAAATAAGTATAAGGCTTAAAGAGATCTTCATGCTGAAGTAATGCCTTTAAATTATTAATAGCAAAAGGTATACTTCTCACGAAATAGCTCTTTTCTTCGATATAGCCTCTAAATCCATAGGCACCCAATACTTGCAAGGTTCTGAACAAAACAAATAAGTTTAAGTTGCTTTTAAACTCTTCGAAAGAACCTATTGCTACCCACTTTTTAAGTTCTTGATAATAAACCTCAATCAAGTGAGCACGCAATTCATCGTTATATTGAGCAGAAGCCTGCCATAAGAACGAGGCAAGGTCGTAATAGAAAGGTCCTTTTCTACCTCCTTGAAAGTCGATAAAACAAGGTTCTGAGCCTTGGGTTAGCATCACATTACGAGCTTGAAAATCACGATACATAAAAGAATTACCCGTAAGTTGAAAGAGATGATCAGCAAGAGAATAGAATTCATGCTGTAATTTAAACTCATTAAAATCGATGTTTGTGATTTTCAAAAAGCAATATTTGAAATAGTTTAAGTCAAACATTACATTCTCTTTATCGAACTCTGGCTGAGGATAACAACGATTCCAATCGAGATTTTCAGCTCCCTTAACTTGAATAAGCGGTAGTTGTTTGATGGTATTTTCTAGTAATGCAATTTCAGATTCGTTATAGTTTCCTCCATTGTTTCTTCCTTCTTTTAAGGCATCGAACAAAGAAACAGAGCCTAAATCGGTTTGCAAATAACACAATCTATCGCTGCTTACAGCAAGAACTGAAGGCATTGGCAAATGAAGTGCATTAAAATGAGAAGCCAAATATATAAAAGATTCGTTCTCTTCAACACTTGTTCCTTCTACAGCAATAAGCGTTTCGCCCTGCTTATCATAGCATCTGTAATAGCAACGGTTGCTTCCTGCTCCTGCAAGTTGTTCTATTTTCTCGGCATGAAAGCCCTTATATTCAAAATATAACTGCGCAATCTTTTCCATAATCACAATTGTATAGCCATTTTAAAGATTATCATTTTTCTTCTTTGAAAAGAACTCTACAAAGAAATGTTCAATAACAAAGAGCAACAAAACGATACCCAATGACATAAAGAAAGATTGGGTTATATAGAGCAAACCGCATGTAATAACGAGAAATGCTACAAAAATTTTCCAGCTTATTCCTAATTTTTTCATACTACAAAGATAGTGATTATTATTAAAACAGAATACATAAAAAGAAAAAAGAGAGCCTTCTCAGACTCTCTTGCGGTGCGTACGGGACTCGAACCCGTGACCCCATGCGTGACAGGCATGTATTCTAACCAACTGAACTAACGCACCTTTTAAAGGTACTCAATAAACAATTAAACTCTTATGCGGTGCGTACGGGACTCGAACCCGTGACCCCATGCGTGACAGGCATGTATTCTAACCAACTGAACTAACGCACCAATTGCGAGTTATTGTTATTTTGCGGTTGCAAAGGTACACATATTTTTCGGACTAGCAAACTTTTTCTTAACTTTTTATTCAAATGCTCTTATTTTTTATAAAATATACTGCATTAAGACAGCATCATTGTAGTTTTCCCCATCAAAAAGCCAATCTTTAAGCTCTGCATTGAGCTTAAAGCCTACTCTAGTAAATAAATCGATAGACGCTTGATTTGCTTTTGGAACTACTGCATATAACTGATGAAGATGCAAAACACGCAAAGAATAATCTAAAAGCTGCAAAAGAGCACTTTGAGCTAGACCTTTTTTCCTGAATTCTTTACGCAAAACAATGCTCACCTCTGCCCTTCTATGCTTGGGATCGAAATGAACTACATCAAGAAGTCCTATACATTGCTCTTTATCTGCATCGATAACAAAACGCACTTGCTTATCTACATAGATGTCATTCACTGTATTTGCAAGATAATTGTGCAACACATAGCGTGAGTAAGGAACGTTAGTAGGACTAACATCCCACACTTCTGGGTTGTTTTCTATACCATATAGCAAATCTAAATCTTCGGGTTCTAAAGCCCTAAGAAGAACTTTTGGTTTATTATCTTTATCCATTACACAAAAACATCTTCTTGAGTTATTATTACATCAGAGCGTTTATCATAAGTTCCTAATGATATGTTTTCAGCCGAATGTTGCTTAAACAGATCTAGAATATGTTGATAAGAGTATGCATTGACGTCGTAAACAACATAAATTGTTTGATTATTAGGCAATGAAAGATACGTATGCCCATCAGGGAGCGATTGCTCATTTCCCTCAACAGTTTGTATTTCTAAACCATATTGCTGAGCCTTTGCACTGCATTTTTCTATCATCTCTTTTTCACCTATTATTATATAAAGGTCTTGTTTGCGAGGTTTTACTCTCAATAAACCCAAACTTTTCTTGATATTATGGACTTGCATGCCCATTAAAGCAATGAAAGCCTTTGAGTAAATCGCAACTTTTATAGGGAAAGAGAAGAAAAAAGAGCTACCACCATAATGCTTTTTGAAGAAGATCAGCATAGCCTCGTAGAATACATGCACGTACTTAAACGATGTTTTTTGGGTACTTTCTCCTTTATAATGCAATATATCAGTAGGATAATACCAGTTTTCATATCCTCCTTTTAATAAGCGATAAGACAAGTCAATATCCTCTCCATACATAAAAAAATCTTGATCTAACAAGCCAACTTTATCGAGTGCAGAGCGACGAAGCATACAAAAAGCTCCACTCATCACCTCTATTTGCTCAGGTTTATCCCACGAAAGATAACCCATATAGTATTTTCCAAACTTCTTATGAGTAGGATATTTTGCGCAAAGCCCACTCATTTTATAAAAGGCAGTCAATGGAGTTGGCAAGCCTCTACGTGACTCTAAAGCATAAGTTCCATCACTTTTAAGCATACGAACACCCACTCCTCCAGCCTTAGTATGCTTGTCCATAAATTGCAATACATCTGCAATGGAATCTTCAGTAACAATAGTATCGGGGTTAAGTAACAAAACATACTCACCCGAACTCTTTTCTATTGCCAAGTTATTACCCCTTGAGAAGCCTAAATTATGCTTACTACTAATAAAAGAGACACTAGGAAAACGAGGAGTTAAATATTGTACTGAGTCATCACTTGAATGATTATCTACAACAAAAACCTCTGCATCTATATTCGATAAAGCTTTCATTAGAGCATTTAAACACTGCTCTAAATAGTGCTTTACATTATAATTTACTATAATTACAGATAGCTTTTTCACGATAAATGATTAGTTATTGTTTGATGAAGTGGTATCATTTTTTAATCTATCTTCCGATGGAAAGACAAACATTAGTGCCAAAAGATGAATAGCAGATAATCCAGCAAAGGTGGTATTGATGAATAAATAGTAAAAAAGGACATTCAGAATAAGAGGTAATCCTATAGCAAGAATACGACTTGAAGCAAGTAAGAAGTATCTCGATTCTATCTTCTTACTATCAGAAAACAACCAGTTTTGAATTTTATCAAATTTCAATAATCTCAAACTTAACCATACTAATACAATAGCCAACAATTCCATTGTGTAAGTTACAACAAACTCTTTCATAGGTTGTTCGGTCCAACCTCCTTCAAGAAGAATGTTACTTTCGAAAAGTATAAAAAGCACTAACGCTATAAGAATGTTGCTATAAAACAGGATATTTAAATAAAGATTCTTCTTATTCATTGCTATTGGTATTATTTATCAAATGGTGTTCTATTTAAAATTGAGCGTCCTAAGGTCACTTCATCGGTGTACTCTAACTCATTACCCACAGATATTCCTCGTGCAATAACGGTTAGCAAGACTCCATAATTGGCCAAACGCTTTGATATATAGAAGTTGGTTGTGTCGCCTTCCATTGTACTTCCAAGGGCAAAAATGATCTCTTTCACTCCACCTTGCGCCACTCTTTCTACCAAAGAGTCTATCTCAATGTCAGCAGGTCCAATGCCGTCCATAGGAGAAATGACACCTCCGAGAACATGATATAAGCCATTATACTGCTGAGTATTCTCTATTGCCATCACATCTTGAATGTTTTCTACAACGCAAACAACGCTTGAATCACGACGAGCATCAGCACAAATAGGACATAATTCTGTATCTGAAACATTATGACAACAGCTGCAATGTTTTATTTCTTGCTTCATTTTAAGTATTGAAGACGAAAAAGTTTCTACCTCGCTTTCATTCTGTCGCAATAAATGAAGTGCCAAACGCAATGCTGTTTTGCGTCCTACTCCTGGGAGTTTAGACAACTCTCCTACTGCCTTTTCTAATAATAACGAGGGATATTGCTGATTTATTGCCATTCTATATGATTGATATTACTTTGTAAAAACATTGATATTACGATGTAAAAGCATTGCTATTGACCTATAAAAGGACAACTATTAGAAGGGAAAAGGATACCTTTTAAACTCCAAATAATTTGTTACTCTGCCTCATTTGAAAGACGATTCTCTTGTTAATAGAAAAAGATGGATTTATAAGAAATATATTATAAAATCCATCTTTTGAAATTGTTTTACCCGTAATTTTTATCTTATTCTATTCGCTGAACGAACTAATTTCTCATCTTTCCATATCGCTTTTCTAGCCATGAAATACAAAATGATTTCTATTAATGGGAAAGATACAGCCAACAAGGGCTGGAATTGTTCGTCATTTGGCTTCATTGCCCAAACAAAATAGCCTAGGAATGCATACCATAATACCAATAATAATATATTTAAAAGACATAAACGAGCCTGAAAAGGACGATTATTGTATTTAAATATACTATAAAGTCCAACAGGGATTGTTGTTACTTGTAATATAAATAATGGTATAACAGTGAAACCAAATGTTCCGTTTGCGTTGTCTTTTAACCAAAAGTTAAATAGAGTATGACCTAATCCCATTCCTGTATTGACTAAATAAGCAATAGGTAAGATAAGAGATAATATTCCAAGAACAACCGCAATACAGATGTATATTGTCTGAATTCGCTGTATCATTATATTCTTTCTACTTCTTCTTTCGAAGGATCACGGAAATAAATATTACCTTCTATAAACTCTTGTGTAGCCAAAAGTGTTGGCTTTGGTAACTTTTCATAATAACGAGAGATTTCTATTTGCTCACGATTTTCAAACACTTCCTCAAGTGAATCGTTATAAGAAGCAAACTCTGCAAGCTTCTTATTGAGCTCTTGTTTAATCTCTACAGATATTTGATTAGCACGTTTTGAGATGATAGAAACGCTCTCATAGATGTTTCCTGTCTCTTCACACAAATCTAGAATGTTTCTTGTTACTGTGTTTGTTGGTGCCTTTGTTCTTTTAAAATCCATAATGATAATTCTTTATTTCTACTTTATTATGATTTATTCTTTGTTATTTCTTGACATTTCTTGATGTACTTCTCTGCTAAAGTTCTACTTTTTGACTCTGGATATTCATTAATAAAACCATAGCATTCGTCTTCTGCATCTTGGTATCTTTCAAGCTTTTTCTCCTCAATACTTTGTGTTGCAAGTTCATATTTGCTTTTCATTATAAGTAAAGCAAAGTCTTCTCGCATTGCACTATAAGGATAATCTTTCAATGCATTCTGTGCAGTTATGATACAAGCATCATAGTTATTCTCTCCAGGACCACAGTTTCCGAAATATGTTCCCAAGTCAAAATAAAGCTGAGCAGAGTATAACTCTTTCTTAATTAGCTTATCTTGAAGAGCAAACAAACGTTGTTGTGCTTCTGTTTTATGGTTTGCATCAGGGAAAAGATCTAAGTATTCTTGGAACGCTGCGATAGCTGCAATGGTCTGAGTTTGGTCTAATCGTGGTTCAGGAGTACTCATATAAAGACTCTGACCGATATAAAATTCAGCGTTTTCAGCATACACTCCCTTTGGATAACTGCTATAATATTTTTTGAATGTTTGTGCTGCTAGGTCATATTCCTTATTTAAGTATTGCGCCATACCTAACATATAAAGGCATTCTTGTGCATTATCGGTACCCTTTTGCTGCACAACTACGTCTTGTAAAAGGATAGATGCACGTTGATATTTCTTGTTTAAGAAACATTCTTTTGCGTATTCGTATTTATAATTGAAATCAGTTGTTTTATAAACCTGATTGAACTCATTCGCACATGATGAGAATACGCATAATGAGGCAATATATATAACGATGAAACTTAAATTCTTCATATAACCAATTCTTTGAGTATGCAAAAATACATAATTATCTATTAAGAACAAACTATTTAGTATTATTTTTGTGATTTATAAGGTATCTTACTGCGATAAAATAACTTTTTTTCCTACTTTTGCATATATGGATTTCAAGATAACATCAAAATACAAGCCAACTGGTGACCAACCTGAGGCTATTAAACAATTAACTGATGGCGTTTTAGCTGGAGATAAAGCTCAAGTTTTATTAGGTGTAACTGGCTCGGGCAAAACATTTACAATAGCAAACACCATTGCTAATGTTAAGAAACCTACTCTTATACTAAGTCACAACAAGACTCTTGCAGCTCAATTATACGAAGAAATGAAAGCTTTCTTCCCCGAAAATGCGGTTGAATATTATGTATCATACTACGATTATTATCAACCTGAGGCGTATTTACCAACGAGCGACACCTATATTGAAAAGGATTTAGCAATAAATGAAGATATTGATAAATTACGATTATCAGCTGTTTCTGCCCTACTTTCAGGCAGACAAGATGTAATTATTGTTTCTTCTGTGTCATGTATTTATGGTATGGGTGGTCCAACTGCTATGGGAGAGAGTATCATTAGCATACAACAAGGACAACAACTAGATAGAAACGACTTTCTAAGAAGGCTCGTTGATGCGTTATATACACGTAATGATATCGAACTAACACGTGGTACTTTCCGTGTAAAAGGGGAAACAGTTGATGTCTTTATGGCTTATAGTGATCACATTTTACGCATCACTTGGTGGGACGAAGAGATCGAAAGTATTGAAGAACTCGATAGTGTTACATTTAAGCGCATTGCTTCTTTCGCTTCATATCAAATATATCCGGCGAATCTTTTTGTGACTTCAAAAGATCAAGTCAATGATGCTATTCGACAAATTCAAGACGATTTAACCGATCAAATTGCATTTTTTGAATCTGTTGGCGACACGATTAAAGCGCAAAGAATCAAAGAACGTGTTGAATATGATATGGAAATGATTAAGGAATTGGGGCATTGTAGCGGAATAGAGAATTACTCTCGCTACTTTGATGGACGCTCTCCAGGTGAAAGACCCTATTGTTTATTGGACTTCTTTCCACAAGATTTTCTCCTAGTTGTCGACGAAAGCCATGTTACTATACCACAAATCAGAGCTATGTATGGTGGAGATAGAGCTAGAAAACAAAACCTTGTTGAGTTTGGTTTCCGTCTTCCTGCAGCCTTTGATAATCGCCCTTTGCGCTTTGAAGAGTTCCATGAGATGGTTAATCAAGCTATTTATGTGTCGGCAACTCCTGCTGATTACGAGCTAGAAGAATCCGATGGAGTTATTGTTGAGCAAATTATTCGACCCACAGGTCTGTTAGATCCACTTATAGTTGTACGTCCAAGTGAGAATCAAATCGATGATTTAATGGACGAAATCATTGAATGTATAAAACGAGAAGAGCGTATTTTGGTTACAACTCTTACTAAACGAATGGCAGAAGAGTTGACTGATTATCTCATTAATAATGGAATTAAAACCAGCTATATACACAGTGACGTTGCTACTCTTGACCGAGTGAAGATTATGAACGGCTTAAGAAGTGGCGAATTCGATGTTTTAGTGGGAGTAAACCTATTGAGAGAAGGTCTCGATTTGCCTGAAGTTTCACTCGTTGCGATATTAGATGCAGATAAAGAAGGATTCCTTAGAAGTCACAGAAGCTTAACCCAAACAGCGGGAAGAGCGGCTCGTAACGTCAATGGAAAGGTGATTATGTATGCCGATACTATCACAGAAAGTATGCAAAAGACCATCGATGAGACTGAAAGACGCCGTTTAATCCAAATGAAATACAACGAGGAACACGGCATAACTCCTCAGCAAATTAAAAAGAGTATCAAGTCTTTATTAACAAATGATACTGCTAATAGCAATACAACTAAGGAGTACTCTATCAGCGAAAACGAGCTTAATAGCAATAAAGTGATGCTCGCTGCCGATGAAATTGTAGTTAAGATGTCGAAAGAACAGTTGCGTAAGAGCATTCAATATACCACAGAATTA
Organism: Hoylesella nanceiensis DSM 19126 = JCM 15639; assembly: GCF_000379965.1. Lineage (GTDB taxonomy): Bacteria > Bacteroidota > Bacteroidia > Bacteroidales > Bacteroidaceae > Prevotella > Prevotella nanceiensis. Next base: position 544,552 of record NZ_KB904327.1, read on the forward strand.
ATGAAACAAGCAGCTAAAGACCTCGACTTTTTACAAGCCGCTCAGTATCGAGATGAGCTGTTAAAGCTCCAAGAACAACTTGAACTGAAAGAAAGTTAAATATAAAACATAATAGTATTATAATGCTTTCTTTTACTAATTTTGCATTACTAATTGAATTAAAAGAACTTATGAAGAAGATATTCACTCTTATTTTAGCTTTCTTTCCTTTGTGTAATTTGATGGCACAAAGCGAATGGGAGCTTCCAAACTCTAGCGTTCCAACAGAGAAAACCACCAAAACTAAAACAAAGAAAGAAAACACTTCTATCGCAAAAGAAGACAACTCGAAAGTTGTTGAGATAAAAGAAGAAGACAAGCCATACTTAGAAGGTGCGGTACCTGAAGTGGAAGGAAAGATTGTTTTCAGTAGAACTATCAACATTCCCAATAAGAATGCGAGCGAAATATACGATAAAACCTATCAGTATCTTGAGCAATTTACAAAGTCAAACACTTCACTTCCAGGTAGTAGAATTGTGATTGTAAATAAGAAACAGCACATTATTGCAGCCACAATTAATGAATGGTTAGTGTTTTCTAACAACTTTTTTTCTATCGATAGAGCTCAATTCTTCTACACACTCATTGCAACTTGCAAAGACAATGAATTGCTCATAAACGTTGAAAGAATTAAATATAAATACGAAATAGGACGCCCTTCTGAACTCAAAACAACTGCAGAAGAACTTATCTCTGATAAAGTTGCACTTAGCAAAGATAAGACTAAGGTGAAGAAAGCTGAGAAAAAGTTCAGATATAAAACTATTGATAGAGTAAAAGAGATTATGGATAACATTCAATCGAATGTGACTTTATAATAAAAAGATATGATGACTACAGAACAAAACACTTCAATTCCCACAAGAAAAAGAGGCAATCAGAATAATGAAAAGCCCTTTATGAAGATTAGAACCATATTAAATATCATCTTTATGGTGGGTGCTATTATTGGTGTTTTCTTATATTTTTATAGTTCACATTATGTTGGAACTATTGTAATTCTGGTATCAATGGTATTTAAGTTCATTGAAACCATCCTACGAATGATTCGTTAATGAAAAAGACTTTATTATTTTTTGCTTCGTTGTTTGTTGGCTTTTATGCACAAGCACAAAACACTGAATACAATCAAATAGATGAAAATGGAGTTATTTCACGTCGTAACACGATGGGAAATAACAGCTCCGACTCTCTACATTCAAACAAAGAGATTCCTATTGGCATTAAAGCATGGACCGTAGATGAAAAGTTTGGTGACAGAACTGTTGCCAAAGTAGATACCATGCAATATATGTTTATGAACTCTATATTCACTTCTGGACTAGAAGGACAATATAACACAACGGGAAATCTTGGTTCGCCACGTATTAATAGAATTTTTATTAATCGTCAAGACCATAGTCAATTTATATTTACAGACCCTTATAGTTATTTCATTACACCTGTAAATCAGTTCCATTTCACCAATACTCTTTCACCATTTACCATACTTAATTATAACACTGGCGGTGGAAGTTCGAATGGAGAAGACCACTTTAAGGCTATATTTGGCGTGAATGCAGGTCGCAAATTGGGTGTAGGATTTAAATTCGATTATATTTATGGACGTGGATTCTACAACAATCAAAGCTCAGCTCACTTCAACTATACGATGTATGGCTCATATCTTGGTGAGCAATACCAAGCCCATCTATTGCTTTCTACTAATCATCAAAAGAACGCAGAGAATGGAGGTATAACCAATGATGGCTATATTACCACTCCTGAAGCATACAACGAGGATTATTCTAGTAATGAGATCCCTACCGTTTTAAATAAGAACTGGAATAGAAATAACAACTTACACGCTTTTCTTACACATCGTTATAGTGTGGGCTTTACTAGAAAAGTAAAGATGACTGAAGAGGAAATCAAAGCGAAGAAGTTTGCCCTTAGTTCTAAAGAACAAAACAACACTAAACCAACAGACAAACGTTTGTCGGCAAAAGAGCGTGAGAAAAACAAGTCTATTGCACTTGGACGCCCCGAAGATGCTAAGGTTGTGGGAAGCGAGCCCGTTGATTCTATCTCTAAAACAAATAATAGAATTCAGGTTAAAGACAACGCAACAAGAGATAGTTTGTTGGCAATCAGCAAAAAGAACGAGACTGACTCCCTTTGGTTTAAAAGCGAATATGTTCCTGTAACCAGTTTCATTCACACTGCAAAGTTTGATACTTACGACAGAATATACCAAGCTTATTACACCTCAAGCAATTATTACAAAAATCAATATTATAATGCTGGTCGTTTACTTAACGACTCTATATACGACCAAACCAAGCATTTCCGTTTACAAAACACCTTTGCAATATCTCTATTAGAAGGCTTTAATAAATGGGCTAAAGCTGGGGTTAAAGCATTTATTACGAGTGATTTCAGACATTTTGAGCTACCTTTAATAGATGGTTCACTAGGAACTTACAACGAACACAATTTAAGTGTAGGTGGAGAAATTAGTAAAACACTTGGTAAAACGCTACATTACAAGGCATTATTAGAGACTTGGGTTACTGGAAAAGATGCAGGACAGCTTAAATTAGACGTTAATACTGATGTCAATTTCAAGCTCTTTGGCGACACTGTTACATTGGCTGCAAGTGGCTTCTTCCATCGAATCAACCCCTCATTCTATTTCCGTCACTATCATTCTCGTCACTTCTGGTGGGATAATAATAGTATGGATAAGATGATACATACACGTCTTGAGGGTCTATTTAGCTATAAAAAGACCAATACTGCACTACGAGTTGCTGTTGACAACATTAAGAATTATACCTATTTTGCACAGAGTTATAGTATAGACAATCAGTATAACAGATTGAACGTGGACGTTACCACCAATCAATACCAAAGTCCTATAAGTCTACTGACTCTCGAATTGATTCAGAAAATCAAGTTTGGTATCTTCAGATGGGAGAACACTATTACCTATCAAAAGTCATCAAATAATGATATTTTGGGCGTTCCCGACTTAAACATATATAGCAACCTTTACATGAAGTTTAAGATTGCAAAGGTTCTTTCGTGTGATTTAGGAGCAGATGTACGTTACTTCACCGAGTATTATGCTCCCGATTATAGTCCTGCATTAGGCTCTTACACTGTACAAGACGGAACAGACAAGGTTAAAATTGGCAACTACCCATTTGTGAATGTATATGCCAACTTCTTGTTAAAGCACACCCGTTTCTTTGTAATGTATAGTCACGTAAACGCTGGTTCGGGTTCTAAACGCTATTTCTTAACACCTCACTACCCCACTAATGAGCGCATCTTTAGATTTGGAGTGAGCTGGAATTTCTTTAATTAATAGCACCAGCCACTATATAAATTGCAATAGATAAAAGAAAGCTATAATTCTATTATGAAAACATTACATCAACAACAGAAATCAAACAAACACAAATTACAACATAAAGCCAGTCTCCATATTATTGAGATAAACAAAAATCCCTCAACAAAATAGATCTGTTGAGGGATTTTTTATATATGAACATCATATTACTTATTGACATTTTTAAGCATATTCATTTTCTTTTCATCACATTCTCTTTGCAAAAACATTTCTATATTTCGTTCTTATCATACTACAAATACAATGCTATTATAGGTTATAACTCCATTTTTTGTAGTTCAATAACAATGCTATTATATACTAAAAGCAGTGTGCTTTGATATAAGTAAGCATAACATATTGATAAACAAAGAAAAAGATATTCTCTCCGACTTTCAATATTGTTATTATAAAGAAGAAAGAAAAGGGCATCAAAAAAAGTTTAATAATGAGCCAATATTCGTTCTTTCGAACTAGTATAACTGCATTATTAAACTTTTTCCTATAGTTATTTTACAAACAGCCTATCGCTTTTTGTTTAACGCTCTCATCACTTTCTCAAAATATCTTTGTGTTCTTGTAATCTTATATCTCATGCCACCATTCCAAGAACGAATTGCTCTTTCGATGTTATTCATGGGGTTATGAAAAGATTGAATAATCAAAAACATTTCTTTTGATTTAGCAATACTAAAGCGATCTTTCAATGAATAGCGCTTATTGTTGTTACGCATCTTCATGATATTGTTGCATTCTGCAACTAAAATTGGTGTTATTTGCAATACACCTACTGAGTTTCCACTCTTTGCATTGGGGTCTCCTTTACTCTCAACATGTATAATTGCCTCGATAATAGGCTCCCAATTAAACTCTGTTTTCGTGTTGTTATCGTTCTTATTTGAACCAAAAACCAACACATTTGTCGCTACAATTAATCCAAAAATTAAAATTACACGTTTAAAATAATTATTCATTACTACATGATTTATGGAACCGGAACAAACCAGAAAGCAACTTTTTGTGATAAAGCTGAGTGATGTAAGAGCGTTGAAAATCAAACACTAAAAAACGTTTTCAAATACAACAAGAAAGCGTTTCTCATACAAAAGAATTGTCCTTACATAACTCTTGTTCGCCACAGGACTCTAATATAATGAATTAAAGCACTGCACTAATTCCGTTACTACTCAGCAAACACGAACTTATGTCAAATGAAATAAAGTCCGAAATCTGCCCTTCGACGATGCAAAGGTACTAAAAAAAGATGTAACACCATAACTTTTTAGCATAAAATACGCCATAAAATAGCAGCATATAAAACATAAATTACTAATAATCAGAATATTACAAACAAACACTAAAGAATATCATTTTGACCATTTTTTATAATAAAAGTGCCTCAAAACAAGCAAAACACACATCTTTTAGAGCAATATTTAGATGTAAAAAGTTGAAAATATGAAAAATAAGGGTTATTTTTGCATTTGCAGGAAATGAGTATATAAATGGTAAAAAGAAATGCAATTATCATTCATTTAAAATGATAGCAATTTATCACTGCATATTCTATATTAAATAAGATGCAAACAAACACAAAGAAGACATACAACTCTGAATTACCAAACTATTGCAAAAGAATCAACATTGAAACGCTTAATAGTTTGAAAAATAATATCATAGAGCTGATTGTTAGAAAGAAAAAATACCGTGATAGATGCTATAATATCAATCAATTGTCAAAAGAACTCAACACGAATACCCGTTATATCTCTGCTACTTTCAATGTTATTTGGAACACCAACTACAATGGTTATGTAAACAAATATCGTGTTTTAGAAGCAAAGAAATTATTAATGGATTCGAAATTCTCCCATCTTTCTATGGAAGATGTGTGGATTAAAGTTGGTTTTTCAAATCGACAATCCTTCTTTAAAAGTTTCAAAACACTTGTGGGAGTATCACCAAAGCAATTTAAATTGCAAAATCAAGCTCTTTCAAAAGAATAAAAGACGAATAAAAGGATATACAAACACCCTATCAACAACAATATCAAAGCAATGCGAAAACTATTTTTTCAAGTTGCAACACATCAATATTCAACAATCAATACAATATGGATAAATTCAATTATATAGACGAACGTTTTGCTGACATTCAAATACTTAGATATCAGTTGCATGGCTTCGATAGCCTAAACACTCAACAAAAAGCGTTGATTTATTATCTATCTCAAGCCACATTATGGGGAAGAGACATCACAACCGACCAATTCGGGAAATATAATCTACGCATAAGAAAAACACTGGAAGCTGTATATTTACACTATAAAGGAAATAAAGAAAACGATGATTTTAAAGCCCTTACAACCTATCTAAAACAAGTTTGGTTTGCAAACGGCATTCATCATCACTATGGAGGCGAAAAGTTTACTCCGCTTTTTGGTGAGCAATTCTTTAAAGAAGCCGTAAATGAGATCGATAAAGCACACCTCCCACTCGAAAAGGGCTGTTCTGTTAATGAATTGTTAGATACCATTTGCCCCATTATTTTCGATCCTTCAATTCATGCTAAGAAGGTAAATAAAACCGACGGCATTGACATTATCCAAGAATCGGCAGTAAACTATTATGAAGATGTAACTCAACAAGAAGTTGAACAATATTACGCTTCACTCAATAATCCTGCTAATTCTCAGGCTCCTTCATACGGATTAAACAGTAAGCTAGTGAAAATTGAAGGACAATTAACCGAATTGGTGTGGAAAGAAGGTGGCTTATATGGATCTGCTATTGAACATATTATCTATTGGTTAGACAAAGCTCGCAGTGTTGCAGAGAACGAACAGCAGCGAAAGGTAATAGACCTTCTAATTGAATATTATAAAACTGGTGACTTAGAACTATTCGATCAATATTCTATTGAATGGCTCAAAGAGCAAGAAGGAATGGTTGATTTCATCAATGGATTTATCGAAGTGTATAGCGATCCACTAGGTATTAAAGCTTCATGGGAAGGCTTAGTGGAATATAAAGATATGGAAGCAACCAAGCGCACACGTCTGATTAGCGACAATGCTCAATGGTTTGAAGATCATTCTCCTGTAAATTCGCAATTCAAAAAGAAAACGGTTAAGGGAGTAACTGCCAACGTTATTTGTGCAGCAATGCTGGGTGGAGACGAATATCCCTCAACTGCTATCGGTATAAACCTACCTAATGCGGATTGGATTAGAGCGCAATATGGTAGCAAGAGTGTAACCATTGGAAATATAACCGATGCTTATAATAAGGCATCTCACGGCAATGGATTTGATGAAGAATTTGTTGTTGATTGTGAAACATTAGCACTTATACAACAATATGGTGACAAATGCGATGACCTTCATACAGACTTACACGAGTGTTTAGGTCATGGTAGTGGTCAATTGCTACCCGATGTAGATTCTAATGCACTCAAATCGTATGGTAATGTTATTGAGGAAGCTCGTGCAGACCTATTTGGTTTGTATTATATTGCAGATGATAAGCTCGTTGAATTGGGTCTTCTTCCTAATAAAGAGGCGCATAAATCACAATATTACACTTACTTAATGAATGGTCTTCTTACACAACTTGTAAGAATAAACGAAGGAAACGACATCGAAGAAGCACACATGAGAAATCGTGCTTTAATTGCCCGTTGGGTATATAAACATTCTAAAGGTGCCGTAGAAATTATCAAGAAAGATAACAAGAGCTTTGTGATTGTTAATGATTACGACAAACTTAGAACGCTATTTGCCACTCTTCTCGCTGAAATACAACGTATAAAGAGTGAAGGAGACTTTGAGGCTGCACGTGAACTGGTGGAAGAATATGCCATAAAAATAAAGCCTCAACTTCATAAAGAGATAAGAGAAAGATATCAAAAATTAAATCTTGCTCCCTATAAAGGCTTTGTTAACCCATTATTAACACCTGTATTTGATAGTTCAAACAATATTATCGACGTAAAAGTTGAATACAACGAAAGCTATACTCAACAAATGTTACGTTATTCACAAACATATTCTGCATTATAATGAAAGAAGAAACAAGCGAAAAAATAAAAGCCATTAAACAGTCGTTCCGCCTTTTTATGGACGGAGCTGTGGCACAATCAATGCGCAATAAAGGCGTTAATTATCATATAAACTGGGGTATTCCTGTAACTCGTTTGAAGGAAATGGCAGCCCCATATGGTAAAGATTATGACTTAGCTATCGAGCTTTGGAAAGAAAACATTCGTGAATGTAAGATTCTTGCAACGCTCATTATGCCTGTAGAACAAATGCTTCCTGAGGTTGTTGATATATGGATGGAGCAAACTCCATCGCAAGAATTAGCTGAAATAGCATGCTTCAACTTATATCAACACTTAGACTTTGCTCCTATGCTGGCATATAAATGGATGGCATCGAACAATGAACAAGAGCAATTATGCGGTTATTTGATACTTACAAGACTATTCATGAAGGGGCAAGAACCAAACGAACGAGGTATTAATGAGTTTCTCGATCAAGCCTATTCTGCTATCCAAACAGATAACATGGGATTGAAACGAGCAATACACAATTGTTTACTTAGATTCACAGAGCTAGATGAAGAATATCTAAAGATGGTACAAAAAGCTTTTAAACCTCTTCAGATAGAATTCTAAAATTATTGTTCTCACATTAATATATGTCGAGAAAATATAGTACTTTTGTACAGTCTAAATACTCAATAGACAAATAAAGAGAAGACTAAAGATAGAAAATTTACAGCTATGAACACAGCAAAAGTTGACGTTCTACTAGGTTTACAGTGGGGCGATGAAGGTAAAGGAAAAGTTGTTGACGTGTTAACTCCACAGTATGATGTTATTGCACGCTTCCAAGGAGGCCCCAATGCAGGTCATACTTTAGAGTTCGAAGGAGAGAAATATGTACTCCGTAGCATTCCTTCAGGAATCTTCCAAGGAGGCAAGGTCAATATCATTGGTAATGGAGTTGTGCTTGCACCAGACTTATTTATGCAAGAAGTAAAGGAGTTAGAGAAGAGTGGTCACAATCTAAAAGACCGTCTTAAGATCTCTACTAAGGCACATCTTATCATGCCAACTCATCGTCTTATCGATGCAGCTCAAGAGGCAAAGAAAGGTAAAAACAAAGTAGGTACAACTGGAAAAGGTATCGGTCCTACTTATACTGACAAGATAAGCAGAACTGGTTTGCGTGTTGGTGACATCTTAGATAACTTCAAAGAGAAATACGAAGCACACAAAGCAGCCCACTTAGACCAACTAAAAGCATTGAACTATACCGATTTCGACATCACAGAAATTGAGAAAACATGGCTCGAAGGAATTGAGTTTATGAAGAACTTCCAATTTGTTGAAGGTGAATATGCTGTAAACAACTACTTAAAAGAAGGTAAATCTGTTCTTTGTGAAGGTGCTCAAGGAACTATGTTAGATGTGGACTTTGGCTCTTATCCTTTTGTAACTTCATCTAACACAATATGCTCTGGCGCTTGTTCAGGATTGGGAATTGGTCCTAATAAGATTGGAGATGTATTCGGAATTATGAAAGCTTACTGCACAAGAGTAGGCTCTGGTCCCTTCCCTACTGAGCTTTTCGATGAAGAAGGGAAAAAGATTAGAGACTTAGGACACGAATATGGCGCTGTAACAGGTCGTGAACGTCGTTGCGGTTGGATTGACCTTGTTGCGTTGAAGTATGCTATTATGATTAATGGAGTAACCAAGTTGATCATGATGAAGAGTGATGTTCTCGACACATTTGCTACTATTAAAGCTTGTGTTGCATACAACATCAATGGTAAAATCACAACAGAACTTCCTTATGACCTAGCAAAGGACGTTGAACCTGTGTACAAAGAGATTAAAGGTTGGCAAACAGATTTAACTCAATGTACTAGTGAAGAACAGCTTCCTCAAGCGTTCTTAGATTATATTACCTTCCTAGAAAAAGAATTAGAAACACCAATTTCAATTATATCTGTTGGTCCAGACAGAGCTCAGACCATAACAAGAAAACAATAATCAACGAATGGCAAACAAACCAAATATACCTAAAGGCACAAGAGATTTCTCTCCTTTAGAGATGATTAAACGAAACTATATATTCAATACCATCAAAGATGTGTATAAATTATATGGTTTCCAACAAATCGAAACACCTGCAATGGAGTCGTTACAGACCCTCATGGGCAAGTATGGAGATGAGGGAGATAAACTACTTTTCAAAATACTTAACTCTGGAGATTACCTTAAAAAGGTTTCAGACGATGAACTATTGCAACGCAATCCTCTAAAACTTGCACCTCAACTATGCGAAAAAGGCTTGAGATATGACTTAACAGTACCTTTCGCTCGATATGTTGTTATGCATAGAGAAGAGCTTCAAATGCCTTTCAAACGATATCAAATACAACCTGTTTGGCGTGCAGACAGACCTCAAAAAGGCCGTTACAGAGAATTTTATCAATGTGATGCCGACGTAGTTGGTTCTGATTCTCTTCTAAATGAAGTTGAGTTGGTGCAAATTATGGATACTGTTTTCACCAAATTTGGTATCAGAGTACAAATCAAAATCAACAATAGAAAGATTCTAACAGGTATCGCTGAGGTTATAGGTGAAGCCGAAAAGATTATTGATATTACTGTTGCAATAGACAAACTCGATAAAATTGGCATTGATAATGTTAACAAAGAACTAAAAGAAAACGGTATAAGCGACGAAGCCATAACAAAACTTCAACCCATTATTGCACTGAAAGGTAGTAATGAAGACAAGCTTAATACCTTACAAGAAGTTCTTTCTACCTCTGAGATTGGCTTAAAAGGAATTGAAGAAACACGCTACATTCTAAATAAGCTATCTTCTGTTGACATTCAAAATGAAATTGAACTTGATCTAACTCTTGCACGTGGACTAAACTATTACACTGGAGCTATATTCGAAGTAAAAGCCCTTGATGTTGCAATTGGCAGTATTACAGGTGGCGGACGCTATGATAATTTAACTGGAATCTTTGGAATGCCAGGCATAAGTGGCGTTGGAATTAGCTTTGGAGCAGATAGAATATACGACGTTTTGAATACTCTTGACTTGTATCCACATGAAAGTGTAGAACAAACTCAAATTCTTTTCATCAACTTTGGTGAAGAAGAGGTTAGCTATTGTCTTCCTATCGCAACCCAACTGCGTAATAATGGAGTTTTCACAGAAGTGTTCCCCGACAACACTAAGATGAAAAAGCAAATGAATTATGCCAATGCAAAGCAGATTCCATTTGTAGTTATTGCTGGCGAAAACGAAATAAAAGAAGGCAAACTAACACTTAAAAATATGGTTACAGGTGAGCAATCACTTCTTACAAAAGAAGAACTTATTGCTCAATTCCAATAAGACTATCAACTCGCTTGCAAGTAATTAGTTCCTTTATTCAAAGCAACAATGACTGAAAAGCAAAATGAAAAACATAGAGAATGAATTTGTTTTAGTACCAATCAGTGCATAAACAAATCTTTCTCTATGCTTTTTAAATAGATTTTTACCTAATATTTTCTTATTTATAAAATGAGAATCTAGATTAAAAGACATTTTATAGAACTATCTCAACATTGTCGAAAACATTCTATTTTATAACAATGAAGCAATATTTTATATACGCATCTCTTGCACTTCTATGTTGGTCATGCCAAGATAGCACTATTATCAACGAAAACGAAACCCCTCCTTCGATATCTTCTACTAAGCAAATAGAAGACTACGTCATTAACGTTAAGTTTACAAAAGAGGTTATCTCTCAAATAGATAACAATAGAAATCAACTTACTTTACCAACAGGTAATACAGAACTCGACAACTATCTTTCTTCTATAGGGGCGGAAAAAGCCACTAGAACCTTTCCTTATGCGGGTAAGCACGAAGCAACTCAAAAAGAAGAAGGATTGAACTTGTGGTACACAATCACTCTAAACCACACAAAGAACGCAGTTACCAGAGCTTTAAACAACAAAAAGAACAGCAATATTACACAAGTTGTAGAACCTGTTTACACTCCTAAATTAGAAGAGTATACTGTTGTTGAAGCCTCAACTAGCAACACACGCTCTTCTCTTGATGCTCCTTTTGACGACCCTTATTGGCCTCTTCAATGGGATTTATATAACAAAGGAAATATAGGTAACTACACAGATACCGACGGAAAGAGGATTATTAGCTCTATAAAAGATGCAGATATAAACGTAATCAATGCATGGCAACAAACCAAAGGAAATCCTAATGTGATTGTTTCTGTGGTTGATGGTGGTGTAGATATTGAACACGAAGACCTTAAGGACAATCTTTGGGTGAATGAAGGAGAAATTCCCGACAATGGAATAGACGACGACAACAATGGCTATATTGACGATGTCAATGGCTATAACTTTGTTGATAACAAAGGAACTATTGTGCCTCAAGACCACGGAACACATGTGGCTGGAACCATAGCAGCGAAAAATAACAATAAAAAAGGTATATGTGGAATTGCTGGAGGTGATGGAACTCCCAACTCTGGAGCACGTATAATGGTTTGTCAAATATTTAAACCTAATCCTAATTACAATCCCAATCTTCCTAATTCACATAGAGATCTCTCTACAAGAGATGCAACAGTAACAGCTGCTGCCATTGTTTATGGAGCAAACAACGGGGCTTTAATTAGTCAAAACTCGTGGGGATACGATAGCGAAGTAAAGAAAGAGCCACAAGTAATACGTGATGCTATCGACTATTTCATTAAATATGCAGGTTCAAAACCAAACTCTTTAATGAAAGGTGGCATTGTTTTCTTTGCAGCAGGAAACTCTGGTAGTGAAGAAAAAGAATATCCAGGAGCAAATGAAAACGTTATTGCTGTTGCGGCAGCAGCACCTGATTACACTGCTGCATGGTATACTAACTATGGTAATTGGGTCGATATTCTTGCTCCAGGAGGTAGCAGTCCACATAACAAACGCTATCCTCTTCAAAGCGGAAAGCCCACTTCTGAAATATTAAGTACGCTTCCTTCACAGAACAATATAAGTAAATACGGATATCTTCAGGGTACATCAATGGCGTGTCCTCACATGTCTGGAATTGCTGCTCTTGCCATTTCTAAGTTTGGAAGCGATTCTTTCACAGCAGAAGAACTGAAGCAACGCATTCTTTCAGGAGTGAAATCCATTGATTTAAGAGATTATAACGAGAGTAAATACACCAATAAATTGGGTATAGGTTATGCCGATGCAGCTCTAACTCTTGAAGAATTTGATATGAACACACCTGCCTCTACACCTGAATTCGTAACAAGCGAGACTCAAAGTAGCTATACTTCTATTCAACTAGGACTAACAAGTAGTTCTATTACCAGCGACAATACTTTCAGATATCGCATTTATTATTCTACACAACCCATTATTTCTGTAGATAATAACACAGACAATGTTTCGTATAGAGATATTCCAGCTTATTACAATACAAGCAATAACAAACTAAAAGTCACAATTGATGAGCTACAACCTGGCACAAAATATTACTTTGCAGTGAAGACATTTGCTCGAAACGGCAAAGCATCTAACCTCGTTGTATATAATAGTTCCATAGCAACTCTTGTCAACACCGCTCCCGAAATTATTGCTAATAAGAATGTTTCTGAACCCTTTGAAGTAGCAGGTAAAGATACTTTGCGTCTTACTTTCAAGATTATAGATAAAGAAAATCATAGTTTTACCTACGAAATATCTAAAAGATCATTCATCGAAATTGATCAGAAGAAAGAGGAAGCCACAATTCTTGTATGGGCTGAAAAGATGTTTGAAGGTAAAAACTCATTCATCATCACAGCAAAAGACGAGCTAGGTGCATTGAGAACTCTTGAAGTTTTCTTTATAAAAAAACAAGATAAAGCCCCTACTCTCAACGCTTTTGCACGTAATATCTATCTTGAAAAAGGTGAAGAAAAGGTCATACCACTCACTTCTTTCATTATTGATGAAGACCCACAAAGCGTTCAAATTGAGATAAAAAACCAACTCCACAAGAGTGTTAAGGCGTCAATTAAAGACCAAATGCTTACCCTTAAAGGACTACAATTTGGCGAATCTACTCTTTCTTTATTGCTAACTGATAAGCATAATCAAACAAGTAGCGTTGATATTACACCTTATGTATATATGAACAAAGGCATTCTTAGTCTGTTCCCAACCATTGCAAATAAGAATGTTTATATCAAACTAGGTGACAAAATACAAAACAATGTGAAGATTGAGATACGCAATAGTGCCAATAAAATGGTGTTTGAACAAAGTTATAACACATCAACTATCAACTCATCTCAAAACACTTTACACATTAACACTAGCTCTTTCGCACCAGGAAGATATCAAGTGGTGTTGAAAGCAAACAACCAACAATATCAAGAATATTTCTTTAAGCAATAGATTTATGAGAAATGTCATTATAACAACATTGGGCTTACTAGCCTTTTCATCACAAGCCAATGCCCAAAGTCGCCCTATGCCCCTACTAGAAATGCCTGTTTCGGCAGAGGCATTATCAGTTGGTAACACCTTAAAGGGTAGCCAACAAAGTCACTATATATTCACTAATCCATCTTCTATGATGCAACAAGGCTCTAAAATGAATATTAGTTATGGGTCTGAACTTATTTCTTCAAAAGGCAACACTTCCTCTCTTCATATCATTGATGGAGCTATTAAACATCAAAAGAATGCTTTCTTTGCAGGCGTAAGATATTGGCATATTGGCAGTAAAGATACCTTTGTGGGTTTAACTGAGCACGAAACAAATCATAAGAAGATAACTGAAATAGCTTTTTCTATTGATTTAGGCTATGCCTATCAGTGGAATAAGCACCTAACATCATATGTAACAACGGGCTATTCACACGAATCAGGCGTTACAAAACAACACGCTTGGCAAAATAATATTGGTATTACATGGAACGATTCTACGCACTTGATAGGAAAAGACTTTACTTATAACATTGGAATATCTGCCGATCATTTAGGTGTTATCAGTTATCGTAAGGTAACTAAAGCACTTTCTCCTCGCTTATCTGTTGGTGGAAGTGCTCATATGATGCTCACAAATGCTCACCAAATAGAACTATTTGCAGATGCAGGCCTATACCCTTCTATCCAAAAAAGAAAGTCATCTACAGAATGTTCTCTTGGTATTGGATATGCTCTCAATAATAAAATTAGAGTTAGGATGGGTCGCCATTTAGGTGACAAGGATAATTATTGGACTATGGGCGCAGGCTATACTACTCCAAAATTCAATATTTTTGCAGCTGCAAAGCTTACTCCAAGTAGCGAACAACCTAATATTTATATGCTCAATCTAGGATTTAATATTAAGTAAAAACATCATTAAACTATTTCACCTAGATAGTAATAACATAGAAAAAGACCTTTAGATCATTCAAACTTATGAACCAATCTAAAGGTCTTTCTTTTATTTATATATCAAAAAGCTTATCTTATTTCTTTCTATAAGTGTACTTACCTGCTGTGATTGTCTCAATAGAAAGCGGTAAATAAGTTAGCTCGTGAAGGTCTTTTGGTGCTTCTTCATAGAAAAATCCTAGCTTACCATCTGCTTGAACACACATTGTACTATAAGAAGAATTGGTGTTTGACACTTTATAAACGCCGTTCCAATCAGATGCAATGTCCATAGAAGAAATGCTATTCTTCTTATTTTTGATTAAAGATCCCATGTCTTTATAATACACAGAAACATCTTTTCTACCAGGACCAGCAGGTATACTTTGTAAAAGTAGATATGTTTTTGCTCCTGTTAGTGTTTCTTTTGCAGGAACTAAAAGTACTTCTCCGTTGCAAGGTGTACCAGCATTAGCTATTCCTCCCTTTGCTTTTCTTGAGTCAACTTCTACTTCCCAAGCTCCAATAGCTTTCTTTAAATCTTTGAAATGGAAGATATTGAAATAGCGACCACCATCTTTTCTACTTGAAATAATTACTGAACCATCTGGCAACTCTTCGCATTTCACTTCGTCACCTTGAGGTGCACACGATTCTGTTGCACTGCCAAGAACATTCCAAGTATCTCCAAAATCATCAGAATAAACTACAAAGTTGCCCTTACGTGTACACAAAGCGGCATAAACACGATAATATTTTCCTACCTTTACAATTGACGATTGGCACACTTTTCCAGACGACATAAACATACTTGGATTAGTGTTATTAAAGAGTTTGTTATAGAACTCGTTTGTATGGTCTTTTGGTTTTGTCCAAACCCATTGTTTCTTTATATTATCATAAGACGCTCTTAAGGTCTCAATTCTCATAGGATGCTCAACGGTTGAACGTTGATAAGGAATATCACCTGATGCGCATACCAATAAAAGTTCATTATTTTTACGATCTGCAACCAAGCAAGCATCACCATAACCAGCATCTACTCCTTTACCAGTTCCTTCGATAATGATTTGCTCATCACTCCAAGTTTTTCCGTTATCTTTACTTGTTTTCATAACAAGGTCTACCCTTCCATAGCCAATATCGGCACCACAAGGACGATAATCGACAATGGCAACGAGCTCACCTTTTACAGTATTAACGATAGCAGGAATACGATAAGGATACTTTCTTACGCTATCTGTCTTAAACAAAACGGTTTGTGCAGCTACAGAAAGAGTGCAACAAAAAAGTAAAATGAGTGTGTAAAAACGGTTCATAATTGTTTATTTTATGTTTTTAATAACTGTTTTATATCAATACTATATTACAAAGATAAAGAATTTAAATGACATTCCATAATATGTTTTATCTTTCTTTTAAAGAACAGCTATCTTATTGCATTGTAAAAGAGATGTTATTACATAGTAAAAGCATTGCTTTTGAAACTCAAAAACAATGCTTTTATAATATCAATAATATGCTATCATTTTCTATTCAGTAAGGAACTAAAAATATTAAGATTCGAAATAAGTTTGTAGTTCAGCCTCGGCTACCTTATTAGTATTCTCGAGATCTTTAATGATATTCCCTTTCTCAAGTAATAATATACGCTGTGAAATATCAATGGTATGTTGAATATTATGACTGCTTATTATCACTATAGCTTGATGTTCTTCACAATATGCTTGCAACAGATGCTTTAATATATTTTGAGAAGAAGGGTCTAGGAAGTTAAAAGGTTCATCTAATAGCACCAATGAAGGATGTAACAAGAATGCAGCCACTATGCCTACCTTTTGTTTGTTGCCTGCAGATAAATTGCGAATGAGCATATTTGTGCCCAAAATATCGCCTCCTATAAAACGTGAGAAGAAAGTTAAATTATTCTCTAACTGCTCGTCTGAGATATTAGAAAGCTGTGCAATAAAACGTAAATATTCGTCTGCTGTCAAGAAATCAATTAAAAACGAATTATCAACAAAAGCACCTACAAATGGTTTCCACTTATCATTTTCGGTAGAAGAATAAGTGAGTTGCTCGTCAATATGATAATTAACAACTCCCGAAGTGGCACGAAGCAAATCTAACATCAGCATAAAAAGAGTTGTTTTTCCTGCTCCATTGTTTCCAACAAGTCCTACTATTCCAGGCTTTTCAATATCAAGGTACTCGATATTAAGGACTGTTTTATTATCGTATTGCTTTGTGAGTTGATTGATTTCGACCTTCATAAATAGTTCTAATCTAAAAATAAAGAGGTAGAAGCAAGAGCTTTCGCTCTCCTCTTCCACCTCTTATTATAATTAATTTCTTATAAGAAAAGAATGTTTAAACAATGCCTTTTCCATGGCAATTCTTAAACTTCTTACCGCTTCCACATGGACATGGGTCATTACGTCCAGGCTCTTTATCTTTCACATAAGGTGTATGATTCACCTGGTCTGCACCTTCTCGGGTATCGTAATTAGCCGCTTGTTGATGTGCTTCACGATCTAAATCTTCCTTTTGTTCAGTGTATTGTTGTGAATGTTGCTCTGGTGCAGCCTCTTGAACCTCATCTCCTGGAGCCTCTAAGATTTGTGCACGCATCAAGATACTAACAATCTTGTTGTTCATCTCATTCACCATTGAGTCGAATAGCTTAACACTTTCGAGTTTAAACACTAACAATGGGTCTTTTTGTTCATATGAAGCATTTTGCACACTGTGGCGAAGTTCATCTAATTGACGTAGATTCTCTTTCCAACAATCATCGATTGTGCCTAGAATAATGGTACGTTCGAATTGCTTAACCACATCTTTTGCTTCTGTATCGTAAGCTTCTTTCAAATTACAAGGAATGTTGTAACCACGTTGTCCATCTACAATAGGAACAAGAATACGTTCGTATCTGTCGCCTTGTTCTTCGTAAATAGGCTTAATTACGTTCCAAGCTACACTTTGAATTCTGTCTGTTTTACGTTTGAATGCAGCCATTGCAGATTGGAATGCACGCTCACAAAGATCTATTCTGTTTGCATTATTGAATTCATTCTCATCGAATGGCAATTCCATTGCAAGGACTTTCAAGAATGATTCTTTACAACCTTCAAAGTCGTTTGTCTCAATAATATTAACAACTCGGTCCCAAATGATGTTCACAATGTCCATACCTATACGCTCACCCATCAATGCATGACGACGTTTTTCATAGATAACGGTACGTTGTTTATTCATAACATCATCGTATTCAAGTAGATGTTTACGAATACCGAAGTTGTTTTCTTCTACCTTCTTCTGTGCTCTTTCGATACTCTTAGAGATCATTGGAGCCTCAATTCGTTCACCTTCCTTAAATCCAAGACGGTCCATTATGCTCGCAATACGCTCAGATGCGAACAAACGCATAAGCTTATCTTCTAGAGATACATAGAAAACAGAAGAACCTGGGTCTCCTTGTCGACCTGCACGACCACGTAACTGACGGTCAACACGACGGCTTTCGTGTCTTTCTGTACCTATAATTGCAAGACCACCAGCATCTTTTACTTCTTGAGAAAGCTTGATGTCGGTACCACGTCCCGCCATGTTTGTTGCAATAGTAACGGCACCCTTACCGTCTTTACTTTGTCCTGCTTCAGCCACAATGAGTGCTTCTTGCTGGTGAAGTTTAGCATTAAGAACATTATGAGGAATGTTTCTGAGTTTCAACATACGTGAAAGTAGCTCAGAAATCTCTACAGATGTAGTACCAACAAGACAAGGACGACCGCTATTACGCATTTCTTCTACCTCATCAATCACAGCAGCATATTTCTCACGTGCAGTCTTATAAACTCTATCGTCCATATCTTTTCGCAAGATAGGTTTATTAGTTGGGATCTCAACTACATCCAATTTATAGATATCCCAAAGCTCTCCTGCCTCAGTACTTGCAGTACCTGTCATACCTGAAAGCTTGTGATACATACGGAAATAGTTCTGCAATGTGATAGTAGCAAATGTCTGAGTTGCAGCCTCAACCTTTACATGTTCTTTCGCTTCGATAGCTTGATGCAAACCATCACTCCATCTTCTACCATCCATAATACGACCTGTTTGCTCGTCAACGATCTTCACTTCACCGTCCATAATAACGTATTCGTCGTCTTTATTGAACATAGTGTAAGCCTTAAGCAATTGTTGTAGAGTGTGAACACGTTCGCTTTGTACTGCAAAATGGTTGAGAAGAGCATCTTTCTTATCCAATCTTTCTTGGTCAGACAAGTTAGTTTCTTTCTCAAGTTCAGACAATTGAGTTGCAATATCGGGTAGAACGAATAGTTCTTTGTTATTTACTTCTTTAGCTAACCAATCGGTTCCACGGTCTGTAAGGTCACAACCATTCTGCTTTTCATCAACAACAAAGAATAAAGGTTCAACCGCTTTAGGCATCTCACGGTTATTGTTTTGCATGTAATACTCTTCTGTTTTGAGCATACCTGCTTTGATTCCTTCTTCTGAAAGGAACTTAATGAGAGGCTTATTCTTAGGCAATGATTTATAAGAACGATAGAGAGCAAGGAATCCTTCCTCTGTTAATTTATCGTCTTTCTTCTCTCTTCCCTCAGCAATTTTTTGCTTAGCCTCGCTTAAATATTGTGTTGCTAGACGGCGTTGAACCTCTACAAGGCGTTCAACTAGTGGTTGATACTCTTCGAACATTTGATCATCTCCCTTAGGAATAGGACCTGATATAATCAAAGGAGTACGAGCATCGTCAATCAATACCGAGTCAACCTCATCGACAATAGCATAGTTATGCTTACGTTGTACAAGGTCTGCAGGAGATATTGCCATGTTATCACGAAGATAATCGAAACCAAATTCATTATTTGTTCCAAAGGTAATATCTGCTTCATACGCCTTTCTTCTCTCTGGAGAGTTAGGACGATGCTTATCAATACAATCAACTTTAAATCCATGGAACTCGTAAAGTGGACCCATCCACTCGCTATCTCGTTTTGCAAGATAATCGTTTACGGTTACGACATGAACGCCATTACCTGTTAAGGCATTAAGGAATACAGGCAAAGTAGACACCAATGTCTTACCTTCACCAGTGGCCATTTCGGCAATTTTACCTTGATGTAGAGCGATACCACCGAAGATTTGAACATCATAGTGAATCATTTCCCACTTCAAGTCGTTACCACCTGCAGTCCAGTGGTTATGGTATATCGCTTTGTCACCATCGATAGTTACAAAGTCTTTGCTTGGATCTGCCGCCAAATCTCTATCGTAATCAGTTGCAGTTACAACTGTTTCTTCGTTTTGAGCAAAGCGTCTTGCAGTATCTTTTACAATTGAGAATGCAACAGGCATCACTTCATTTAGAGCTGTTTCATATATCTCTAAGACTTCTTTTTCTAGCTTATCGATCTGATTAAAAATAGCTTCTCTCTCGTCAATAGGAGTTTCTTCAATGCTTGCTTTAAGCTTTGCTATCTCTTCTTTTTGCGCTTCTCCAGAGTTTTGAACATAGTTCTTTATTTCTAAAGTCTTTGCTCTTAGTTCGTCGTTACTTAACTTTTCAATCTCGGGATATACAGCTTTTACTTTCTCAACAAGTGGTTGTATGAGCTTCATGTCACGTGTTGACTTGTTTCCGAAGAGTGATTGTAGGAATTTATTAAAATTCATTTGTATGATGTTTTTATTATTTACGGACTTAATTTGAATTAATGTAAAGTGCTGCAAATTTAACAAATATAATTCAGAAAATAGCACTTTTAATGGCACTTCTTTAGAAAAGAGGTGCTAAAGCACATGCATTTGGGGCACGAATGTGTATTGCATTCGCTATTGTTGGTGCAATATGCTCTACAAGAACACGTTCCTTTACTTGTTCTGGCTTAAGATTTAAGCCGTAAAAAATAATGGGGAAAGGAACAAAAGAAAGTCTTGAAATAACCGAGTGATGTGTATCTTCATTTAACAATCTCCACCCTGGAGTAATATCTAAAATGATATCACCACTTACCGCTGTAGGATATACTGATTTATGAACATCTACAACTCCTGCATTTTGTTTAAGAAAATCTTTTGATTTATTGTATACTTCATCTAAAGAAAGACGTTTGTCTTCTATAAACTTACGATTTAAGTAAATCTGATTATTGTAATATGCATCTACATATTTGCCTTGTCCATACACAGCACTTAAGAACATGTTCAGCAAAGATGCAGTTCTATTGATGTAGAAAGTGCCTGTTGGGATCTTATATTTCGAATAATCAATTGCGTTTTCTGTATCATATCCAGTGCTTGTCAACACAAACAGCACCTTATCACGTCCTATTTTATTTTCAATATGTTGAATAAGACGGGTTAGAACTCTATCAAGTCCAATATAAACACCTTCAAAACCATTCTTTTCTTGTTGAGCAACTTCATTACTTGCGCTTAAAGTTATGGCCAAATAATCAGTTATTTCATCTCGTCCAATAGCATTACCATCAAGACATTCTAATGCCAAATGTGCCACATTGTCATTATCCTTAGTCTCTTGCTTTCCTCCAAGAAGACTATTAAATGCTTTTATCCACTTTTGAATAGACAAAGGATAATAATCTGAAGTTCTCCATTTCTTTGTCTTTTCATCAAGCCATAAAGCCCCATCAGCAGCATGACCTACAGACAAAACGGCAGCATCTCGATCTTTTGCAACGCTATAAACAAGAGCACTTCCTGCCGATGCTATTTTCAATTCATCTGCAAGTGTAGTTGTTGCGATGAATGATGGAGATGTATGATACTTCAAATCGTCAACACTCGACTCTATTTTTAAGGTCCTTCTATTAAGCCAATTGTTTGCAACAATACCGTTATACAAAGGAGAAGTACCTGTTGATAAAGCAGCAACAGCCGACGATCGGTCTAAAGGAGAGAATGAATAAGAGGCTTGTTTATATACTTTTCCTTCTGAGAAAAGTTTCTTAAATCCTCCAGTTCCATATAAAGCGGCAAAGCGTTCGATATAATCTGTTCTCAATTGGTCGATAGTTATATTCACAACTAATCGAGGAGCTTTAAGCATTTGCTGTGCATGAATGCCTAAACCCGATAACATTGCCAATATGAAAGCAGAAAGATATCTATTCATTTACTTTACCTTATCCAAGTATTTTATATTTACTACACATCTTATTAACAAAGATAATGCCAAAAAATACATTCCTTCGGCATAGGTTTGAAATAAACCTAAGAACATAAAGAGCAAAATAAAGCCTGCAAGTACTTTCCAATAAGTATGTGCTTTATGCTTCATTTCTTTCGAAACCACAGACCATAACATAATGAGCGACAGCGGATTGAGCAGTAATATCTGGAAGTTTAACTGCACTGTTGGATGCTGTGAGAATATCATTGCAAATAGAATCAATCCTGAAAGGCCTGTTATTAGCAGTAAAAAGGCATCTAAATACCACATAATTACATTGTTTTTAACCTGCAAAAGCGATGCTATTACAACGCAACAAAATACACCTATTATTATATATAGAGGACGAATAGGTCCTGGAGCGCCTTTGCTTTCTTCTGAATTAGGTAGAATTTGTATGGTCTCGGTAACCAACTTACGTTTTATTTGCTGATCAGAAACAATGCTTGCGGTACCAAAATCGACCATTAATTGATGTGGTAAAAATTGCTTTTGCTCAAAACTTAAAGGCTTATCTGCCATCACTCCCAATAAAAGATCATTTCCAAAACGTGCCCATAAATGGTTCTCTGTGCATTGATGAACAACAGTTCTATAAGTCACAAGCACTTCTTTTCTACCCCAATATTGCACCTTTCCATTTATATTATCTAACAAAATATCACGTGCTCGTGTTGTGCAATTATCATAAAAATAGTTGTATCGGTAAACTTTATTATTGGGTTCAGCATTTCTTTGTAATGCACTTATAATCCGTTGTTTATCTTCATTTGTTAGATTTAGTTTTTGTTGAACTACCTCACAGCCATAAGTTGCATATTCTGCAACGAAATATTCAAATGGTTCTATGCCCATTTCATAGTCGGTTAGTCCAAAAACAAAACGCAAAATAAAGTATGGCTTTTTGAAAGAAAACATGCCATAATTCACCACAACATCATCACCTGTTTCTTTATTGAACACTCGCAATGCAGTATGTCCATACAAACTATATATCTGATTGTGTGGAGCACAAGTCAATAAACTTATCTCTACAGAATCTAGTTGAATGGAATTATTCAAAGACTCTTGAGCAGATGCTTTGTAAGAAACGAGCAATAATATTACTAAAAATATTGCCTTTATTTTGTATTTTATATATTCCACGATGCAAAAATAACTTATATTTCCCACTTGTAATGCTCTTATCTCGTTTTTTTTCAATAATTTTGCAACGAAAACATTGTAACATTACAATCAATGAAGAAAATAATATCATCTGTTCTAATGTGCGTTGCTTGTGCAACCTCATACGCTCAAAGCGGAACAAACTCACCTTATAGTCAATATGGGATAGGTGTTTTATCTGAAAATCCAGGCGCTCAAAGTCGTGGTATGAATGGTTTAGGAATTGGATTTCATGAAAACAATCAAGTAAACTACCTAAACCCAGCTTCTTATTCGTCTATAGATTCACTCAGCTTTATATTCGATGCAGGTGCATCTGGTCAGATTACCCAATTTAAAGAGCAAGGTTCTACGTTTAATGCACGCAACGGAAACTTTGAATATATTATTGCTGGACTAAGACTTGCAAAGCATTTAGGAGCAAGTTTTGGTTTTGTTCCTTTTACAAACGTTGGATATAGCTATTCTAACTCAGGAAAGATTGTAAATCCTAACGATGGAACAGTAACTCCATATACCAATACTTATAATGGTGTGGGTGGCTTACATCAAGCTTATTTAGGCTTAGGTTGGATGCCAATAAAGAACTTCTCTATCGGAGTTAATGCTTCATATATGTGGGGAAGTTATGAAAGAAGCGTTGTGAATCAATATACTGATGCTTCTATCAACACTCTTTCACGTAATTACACAGCTGATTTCAATAGTATTCACACTACTCTTGGATTCCAATATACACACGCTTTGAGTAAGAAAGATGCTGTTACTTTAGGTGCTACCTATAGTTTTGCACACCAATTAGGCGCAGAACCTGTATTTTCTATTATTTCAAAGAATAGCCAGACCAGTGTTTCTGACACTACAACCTATAACGCAGGTAAGGGTATGAACTTGCCTTCAACTTTGTCTTTAGGTCTTATGTGGAATCATGGTCAGCGCTTAAAGCTAGGAGTTGACTATTCTTTACAAAAATGGTCGACTGCAAAAACACCTGTATATACAGAAACAAACAATGTAGGTTCATACGTGTTAGTTAATAATATGTATAACGACAGACACAAAGTAACACTTGGTGGAGAGTTTTGTCCAAACGTTTCATCTCGTCATTTCTTCTCTCGTATACGCTATAGATTCGGTGCTTCTCTTGCAAGTTCATATCTAAAGATTAACAATATCGATGGACCTAAGGAGTTTAGCATGAGTGCTGGTGTCGGAATTCCTATCATGAATGCATACAATTCACGCTCGCTTCTTAATATTTCAGCACAATGGGTAAACCAAAACAGTAGCTCTTTCATCAAAGAAAATAGCTTCCGCATTAATATTGGTTTAACATTTAACGAGCGTTGGTTCGCAAAATGGAAAGTAGAATAATAATTGTGTCAAAACATTTAATACATATTCTATTTACAATAACTACGGTATGTTCCTTTGTTTGCTGTTCAGAACAAAAGGAACATACCGCTCCTGCTATTCATGAACGTGACTCTGCGTCTGTAATGACATCGTATGGCGTTAATACTTTGATATCAGATTCAGGCGTAATTAAATATCGTATTGTTACAGAACGATGGGAAGTGAACGAAATTAGAAATCCTAAACGATGGATTTTTGAAAAGAGTTTATTCCTAGAACAATTCGATGAGAAATTTCATGTCCAAGCTTTTATCCAATGTGATACGGCTTATTATTTCACTGAACAAAAGCTTTGGGAACTAAGAGGACGTGTAAGAGTGTTAACAAAGGAAGGCTTACGCTATTTTAGTGAGCAGCTCTTTTGGGATCAATCTAAGCATGAAATATACTCACATGTGTACTCTCGCATTGTAACTCCTGAGCGAACACTTCAAGGAAGCTATTTCCGTAGCGATGAAAAGATGACCCGTTATAACATATATAACACTAAGGGTTCATTTGAAAAGGGTGACTTTGGTAGTAAAGAGTCTGAATCTAGTGCTCCAACTGATACCCTACAACAAATAATGAGACAGCCCGCAAGCCCACATCCAAAGCTTAACAGCAATTCATTATAATACATATTACACAGAAAACAATTATTTAAAACTATATTACTCAATTGGATTTACCACTTATTATAGGAATTATTACCACGCTCATTCTATCTGGTTTCTTTTCAGGAATGGAGATTGCATTCGTCTCTAGCAATAGAATGAGAGCAGAAATTGATAAAGAAAAGAAGTCAATTTCTACAAAGTTTATAGATTTCTTTTATCGACATCCAAATGGATTTGTCAGCACTATGCTCGTAGGAAACAACATTGTGTTGGTTATTTATGGTATTCTTACAGCACAATTACTAGACAACACTATCTTTAAAGGATTCGATGCGGGTTTAAGAGTAACGTTAGATACCATCTTTTCTACCATTCTTGTAATCTTTGTTGGTGAGTTTATTCCTAAAACAATCTTTAAGAATAATCCAAATAGTAAGCTTAGTTTTTTCTCACTTCCTGCCTATTTATTTTATTGTTTGCTATGGCCTATAAGCAAAATTACAACCTTTTTATCTAAGGTTGTATTAAAAATATTGGGCAAAAAGCTAGAACATGCTCCTGATGATGGAGAGTTTACAAAGTTAGACCTCGACTATTTGGTACAATCTAGTATTGATAATGCCAAAGGCGATAGCGACATGGTGGAAGAAGTAAAGATCTTTCACAACGTATTAGACTTGTCTGATACTCGTGTTCGTGACTGTATGATTCCACGAACTGAAATTAATGCGATCGATATTAAGACTTGCACAGACCAAGAACTCATGCAACGTTTCACCGAAAGTGGACACTCCAAAATCATTGTTTATAAAGAAAATATCGATAATATCATTGGTTATATCCACAGTTCAGAGATGTTTCATCAAGAAAGAGATTGGAGAACAAGAATTCTTGAGATGCCTTTTGTACCTGAAACAATGGCAGTTAAGAAGCTTATGTCTATTTTCTTGCAACGCAAAAAGAGTCTTGGTGTGGTGATAGATGAGTTCGGTGGCACCAGTGGTTTAATCTCTTTAGAAGACATTGTCGAAGAAATCTTCGGTGAAATTGAAGACGAACACGATAATAAAAAGTACATTGCAAAGCAAACTGAAGATGGACAATACGTTCTATCTGCCCGCTTAGAGATTGATAAAGTAAATGAAATGTTTGACTTAGACATCCCTGAAAGCGATGATTATATGACCATTGGAGGCTTTATATTGCATCACTTCCAAACGTTTCCAAAGCTTAACGAAATCGTAAATATAGACAAGTACGAATTTAAAATTATAAAGAACACCCAAACAAAGATTGAGCTTGTAAAACTAAAAGTAAAGCAATAGAGCCGTTTTTTAAGGTAAATATGTTGTTATTCAATAACTTTTTAGTATTTTTGTGCTCACTTTGTGTTTGCAATGAATCACAAGTTAACACTACTAATGTAACGATTCTTTTGCAACTCACTTAGTATTCATTCAGAAAATAATAATAAAAACAAAATAAACAATGTCAGTATTAGGAAAAATCAGAAGCAAAGGCGCTGTCCTTGTAGGCGTTATAGGATTTGCCCTATTTGCCTTTATTGCCGAAGAAGCATTCCGTTCGTGGGAATCTAACCGCAATAACGATCGCCAACAATTAGGTAAAGTGTTGGGAAAGAAACTTGATGTACAAGAATTTCAAAAGCTTGTTGAAGAGTATTCTGAAGTAATTAAGATGCAACAAGGTAAAGAAAGCCTTAGTGAAGAAGAGCAAACTCAAATCAGAGACATGGTTTGGAACACTTTTGTTCAAAACAAAATTGTTGAGAAAGAGGCTGAAGCTCTTGGCTTAACTGTTACAGATGGAGAAATTCAAAACGTGCTAAAGGCTGGTACAAACCAAATGCTTATGGGCACACCATTCGTTAATCAACAAACAGGTCGATTCGATGTTAATGCTTTAAAGAAATTCTTAGCAGACTATAAGACACAGAAAAGCACTAATCCTCAAATGGCTCAACAGTATGAAAACTTGTATAAATACTGGGTTTTCATCGAAAAGAACCTTCGTCAACAATTGCTTGCACAAAAATATCAAGCTCTTTTTGCTAACTGCTTACTTTCAAATCCAGTAGAAGCTAAGATGGCTTTCAAAGATAATACAGAAGAAAGTAATATCCAATTGGCTTCATTCCCCTACTCTTCTATTGATGATAGCAAGATTACTGTGACTGAATCTGACTTAAAGAGCAAATACGATGAGCTAAAAGAACGTTTCAAACAACCAGTAGAAACACGTAATATCAAATACATCGACATTCAGGTTAAGCCTTCAACAAAAGACACTGAAGATCTTAAGAAGCAATTTGCTGGATACGCAAAAGATCTTTCTGAGACTACAGATGTAAACAATGTTGTTCGCAGAAGCACATCACTTATTCCTTACCTTGGTGTTGCTGTAACAAAGAATGCATATCCACAAGATATTGCTAGCAAGCTAGATTCAATGGCAGTAGGCCAAGTTTCTAACGTATTCGAAAGCAACTTGGATAACACTCTTAATGTTGTTAAACTTGTAAGCAAGCAACAATTGCCCGATTCTGTACAATACAGACAAATCCAAATCGGTGGTGCTACATCAGAACAAGCACACAAAACAGCTGATTCTGTTTATCAAGCACTTAAAGGTGGAGCTGACTTTGAAGTTCTTGCAAAGAAATATGGACAAACAGGAGATAAGGTTTGGTTAACTACTTCACAATACCAAACCGCACCATCTCTAGACAATGACACAAAAACTCTTATTGAAACATTGAACACTCTACCTGTAAACGAAATTAAAAACATTGCTTTCACACAAGGCAACATGATCGTTCAGGTTCTTAATCGTTCAGCTTTCACAAACAAATATGTAGCTGCAGTAGTGAAGAAAAACATCGATTTCTCTCAAAACACCTACACAACAGCATACAACAAGTTTAGCTCTTTTGTTAGTGCAAACACAACTCCTGAGGCTATAACAAAGAACGCTGCAAAGAGTGGTTACACTGTATTAGAACGTAAAGACGTTACAACTGCAGAACACTATCTTGCAGGAATTCACGGAACTCGTGACGCTTTGAAATGGTTGTTCGATGCAAAAGAAGGCGAAGTGTCACCAATGTATCAATGTGGAGATAACGATCACCTTCTACTTGTTATCCTAGATAAGGTTAATCCTAAAGGCTATCGTGCTGTAACAGACCCACAAGTTAAGGAAATTGTTAAGGCTGAAGTAATCAAAGACAAAAAGGCTGAACAACTAATTGCAAAGGCTAAGGGTGTGAATAGCATTAACGCTGCAAAAGCAAAGGGTGCAACTATCTCTGAAGTAGCACAAATAACATTCGCTGCACCAGTATTTATTCCTGCTACAGGAGCAAGTGAACCAGCTCTAAGTGGTGCTGTTTCTGCTACTGCAAAGGGTAAGTTCAGTGCACAACCAGTTAAGGGTAACGCTGCAGTTTACCTATTCCAAGTAACAGGAAAGGCAACAAACAACGTTCCATTTAAGGCTACTGAAGAAGAACAAAAGCTTCGTCAAAAGTACATGCAATATGCAGGTTCATTCATGAACGAGCTTTATCTCAATGCAAACGTAACCGATAACCGTTATTTATTCTTTTAATTAAGAAGGTAACCTATTAGGTTTTCGAATTATAACTCATCATCCGCAATGTTCAATATCGAACATTGCGGATTTTTATTTTTCCCCTATTCCATTGTAAATGAGCAGATCTATTCTACTACAAGAATAGAAACTTAGAATGTACAAGCAAGAAATTGAATTTCAACACCTTTCCTATTCCTGTGTAAAAGCTATCCTTTTATCAAACAAAAGCATTGAGATGGCATTGTAACTAATCAAAGAAAATGAAGAAAGGTCGAAGTTGGAGTAAACTAACTGACAATGAGTGAGAAATGGAACGATTTGCATAAAAGTACTCTTTTCAAAAAGGGTAGGAATATGCAGATTTAGGCAAAAGTTCAGTTACTAAAGCATTACCTGATTTTGGGATAGGTAACGATGGAGTAATGTCCGGTAACTGAATTATTTTCGCTCGTGTGGCTGTTGCTGTGGTCGGCAGTTTTCTGCATAAGTGGGGAACGCTTTAATTCGGGTAACTTTGTCCATAAAAATTAAAGCGTATGAAAAATGAAAAGATGAAGGTGTTGCTCTACCTCAAAAAGAGCGGTTTGGACAAGTCGGGCAAGGCTCCGATTATGGGACGCATCACACTTGGAAGGAATGTTGCGCAGTTCAGTTGTAAACTCTCCTGCAATCCAGAGTTGTGGAATCCACGAGAGAGTAGGATGGACGGCAAGAGTCGTGAAGCGGTGGAGATAAACGTCAGGTTGGAGAGTTTGCTGTTGTCTGTCCAGTCGGCTTATCAGTCCCTGCTCTCCAAAGGTTGCCCGTTTGACGCAACCGAAGTGAAAGAGCTGTTCCAAGGGAGCGTACAGACTCGCTGTATGCTTATCGAAAGGCTGGATATGCTCATCAAGGAGAAAGAAAGCCATATCGGTGTGGACATCAAGAAAGAGTCCCTGTCAAGTTATCATTCTACGAGAAACCGCTTGCAGGAGTTCATTCAAAAGAGATACAAGGTTTCTGATTTGGCTTTCTCACAATTGACAGAGAACTTTATCTATGAGTTTCGCCAATACTACTTGGGAGTATGCGGTTTCCAAGAAAGTTCTTTCTTCGCAGTGGCATATCCCAGTTGAAAACAGTCTGTAAGTTGGCTTATCGCGAGGGGATAGCCGATACTCTGATGTTTGACAAAGCCCATATAGAAAGGGGAGACAAGAAAATTCCAAAGGCACTTGACAGGGAAGCATTGGACAAGTTAAAGGTTCTCCGCCTTAATGACTTGGAGGAGGAAATGAAAACGGCAAGGGATATTTTCCTCTTTGCCTGTTATACAGGTGCTGCGTATTGCGATTTGATGGAACTTGGTAAATCTTCATCTTGTCCGTGATGACGAGGGAAGTTTGTGGCTGAAGTTCAACCGTCAAAAGACAGGCGTATTCTGCCGTGTCAAACTGCTGCCGGAAGCTATTAGGCTGATGGAGAAACTTCGCAGCGATGAAAGGGAAACGCTGCTTCCATACATGAAGTACAAGAACTATCAGACCTGCCTGAAAGCCCTGCGGCTTCGTGCAGGTATATCATTTCCCTTTACCACGCATACCGCAAGGCACACTTTCGCAACGCTCATCACGCTTGAACAGGGCGTGCCCATTGAAACGGTGAGCAAGATGCTCGGACATAGCAACGTGAGTATGACCGAGCGCTATGCAAAAGTAACACCACAGAAACTCTTTGAGGAATTTGACTGCTTCCTTTCTTTCACCGAAGATATGCAACTGGCTATCTGACCATTTGCTTTCATTTAACATAGTATTTAGTCAAATAAAAAACGGACAATTCAATCAAGACCATTATGAGAAGTACATTCAAGATACTGTTCTATATCAACAGACAGAAGACAAAGGCGGACGGCAACACCGCCATTCTCTGCCGTATCACGATAGACGGAAAAAGCGCAGCCATTACCACAGGCGAAGAGTGCCAGCCCTCCGAGTGAAACGCTAAACAAGGGCTGACAACCAACAAGAAGACAAACCAAAGAATCAATGAGTTTAAGGAACTTGTTGAGAGAACGTATAGAGATTTACTGAAAAAGGACGGAGTGGTAAGCGTGGAACTTATCAAGAACCGCTTGCAAGGCTTTGCCACCAATCCCACTACTCTCCTTGCCATGAGTAAGGCGGAACTGCAATCCGTCAAATAGTCAGTAGGTAAGTCAAAGGCTGCGGGAACTTATCAGAACCTGTATTACTCAGACAAGATGCTCACGGAGTTTGTAAAGGACATAGGAAATGAGGATATACCCATTATTGCCATCACGGAGGATTTGTTTGATGAATACCGTTTCTTCTTGAAGAAGCGCGAATATGCCGCATCGACTATTAACCGTTACCTTTGTTGGCTGAGCCGACTGATGTTTCGTGCGGTGAGCAGCAGGATTATCCGCTGCAATCCCTTTGAGAACGCCAAGTATGAGAATGAAGAAAAGAAGATACGCTTCCTGCAAAAGAGCGATGTAATGAAACTTATGGCAATGAAAATGAACGACAGAGAATCTGAGTTGGCACGGCTGATGTTTGTTTTTTCCTGCTTTACAGGGTTGGCAATCGTCGATATGGAAAGTTTAGAATACAGCCATATCCAAACAGCAGCAGACGGACAGAAGTATATCCGCAAGGAGCGTCAGAAGACAAAGGTTGAGTTTGTCGTACCGTTACACCCCATAGCTGAAACCATCATCAGCCATTGCAGGAATGCGCAGGCAGGAAACGAAGAACAGCAGACGGTGAAAGAAAAAGGCGACACAACCGCATTGCAGCCGTAGCGTGATGAGCAAGAACCTGTGCATTGTGGGCAAGGCTTGCGGTATCAGACAGCGATTGTCGTACCATATTGCACGGCACACTTTCGGTACGATGAGCCTAAGTTCAGGCATACCTATTGAGAGCATAGCCAAGATGATGGGGCACGCTTCCATATCAAGCGCTCAAGTTTATGCGCAGGTGACGGATAACAAGATTTCAGAGGATATGGACAGGCTCATCGCCAAGCAATCGGAAAAGGAGAAAGAAATAGTGGAGAGAGAGGCTTGTGAATCTTCGGATATTGTAACCTGTAAAATGGAGGAAACGGCATGAAGACAAACAACAATCCAAACATAAGAACAAACACTGTCAATCATCGTAGTTATTTTGATTGGGGCAGCAAAATGCAAGTCATTCGCAAAGGAAACGGAGAGATAGCTATGACAGAGAGTGAACTTGTGAGGTTCTTCGGGGTTACATGGAGGAAACTCAACCATAGCTGCAAACGATAATAAAATCCTCCAACCTACATCCCGATGAGAGGGTTGCAGGTGAGGAAGTTATCAAGAAGGGAAAGACCGTAAGTTATTCACCACTCTATCCCCTTCCTGTCATCATCGCCCTGTCCTTTCTATTGGACAGCATGGAAGCGCATTTATTCAGAAAGCAATCAATAAAAGATTGCAGACAGAGGCTTCCATTGTAACGCCAATCTTCCTATTGGACAATACCAAGAACTGATGAATATATTTCTTTTTCTTTCACTGATTATATCTTTTACAACATAACTACAATAAGGAGTAAGACGGCAAAAGAGAAAGGATTGGCGTGTAGTCAAAAAATGACCATTCTCATTACTACGACATGACTACATACTACGTCAATGACAGAACGAAGAATATGATTGTAATATATAAAGGTACATTCGTGTCGCACACGAATTCCATATCTAATTATTTTTTTACAAGTTTCAGGAACTTTGATAATCTTTACACCCGATTATAACTATCACTAAGTGAATAGATTAGAGAGTAACAGATCTCGGCAGTATCCTTCCTTATATAATATAAGGTGTATGTACAGCGCAGGGAAACAGAGGCTTTGCTGTAGATTCCCGTATGTATCTTTTACGGATTGTCATGTGAAAAATGCCGTGAATTTGTTGTCAGATTAATTTGGCAGTTCCAAATAACTTATTACTCTCTCATAGGGACACCATCGCAAACTCCTTCCATAAATATCTTACTATACGCGTGCGTGAAAAACTGCAAGAAGCCTTTGGATAGGGGAATTGCAAGATATTTCGTTGCCTGTTTTGTCATGCCTGTTGACCAAGTCTTTGCCAACGGATAATAGTATGGCATTCAGTCATGAACCATAGAAGGCGATGAACTCAATGCGAAGAAGAATATCTTCTTCGACGAGGAAGAGGACTGGGGGAAACCGTGCTTCAATGCTTGGAAAGACTGATACAACATAATACCACGCTCCCCTTCACTGATGGTGAGGTGTGATTTTCCGTTTCAAGTAGAACAGATACTATTGACAACATTTATTAACTAATCGAGAAGCGGTGCAAAAACAGACCTTGCCTGAATATACCTCAGTGGGGCACTACTTATACTTTAGTTGTTATTAACATTCCGCAGCCTTCCAGCACAAGACAATCAAACCTATGGCATTCAACAAGAAAATGAAAGTAAACGACAAGTGGTATCCCAAGTTCGTTCTCGTTGGCCCCGTCATCACAACGGATCAAGTAGCAAAGTATTTGGCGGTCAAATTAATGGTATGCCCTTCCGATGTACGTGTTGTACTCACGACATTAAGCGGCGTGATGGACGACTATATGGCACAGAGGTGCTCGGTGAAGTTCGACGGAATCGATCGTCCTACTTCACGGCAGCAATGAACAATAACGGCATGCGCGTGCGCTTCATTCCCACAATCCGCTTCTGTGGGGTGGCAAGAGAAATACAGGTGGCGGTTGTCATGTTGTACGTGGACTGACGGATATGGACATCGAGTGGGAGGAATGGAAAGGCGAAGTCGACTCTGATGATTCTGGCTCAACACCGAGCAATGAGAATATTCATCCTAGTGACTTTTTTATAAATCTCTAATTTCTATGGCGCAAGGGTTGTTGGGGAATAGCATTTGCCCCTATTGTATTTAATTAATCAATGTTTCATTTTTACGATTATCTTATTTCTTGTATTTTATCTAAAATTAATATATTAATTCTGTGAGAACATTATTAGAATTATTTGTATGTAAGAATTCGTTTATTTTCATTATCTTTGCAATAAATTAGATAAAAGCAAAATGAGAATAATACATCTTTCCGATTTCCATTTAGATAAGTCTAAACTGACACCATTTAATAACATTGTATATCAATTAGAGTGCGCACTCAAAATGATTAATGAAGAAAAGAAAATAGATTTAATCATATTTACAGGTGACATGATTAACCAAGGCGGAAGAAGCTTTCCTACTATAGAAGACGCGTTCGAAGCTTTTAAAAAAATTTTCATTATTCGTTTATGTACTGCTATAAAGCTTCCTCTCAACCGTTTTATTTTCACGATGGGTAATCATGATGTCAGAAGGGACAAAGATAGTAAAGCTACAGAAATAGGCTTGCAATCTTTACTAAAAGACTTGAATTCTGTTAGTGACATTATAGATAATGAAGATTCTGATAATAGCGTGAACAGAATTGTACCATTCAAGGAATTTGAAAAAGGATTTTATTCTGGTATTTTAACGTCTGATGAGTATAAATTCTCAAAATTTTGTTCAAATTTTAAATTGCAAATAGAAGAACATCGCATTGGCATCTCTACATTAAATACGGCATGGAGATGTTGGGATTCTGATAAGGATAGAGGAAATATCTGGATGGGACCATCACAAATTCGAAATTCTATTGAATTCCTTTCTGATTGTGATTTAAAGGTTGCGATTTCTCATCACAAATACGAATGGCTAAAAGCTGAAGAAAGATTGAATGACGAGCAATTGTTAGCGAAAAATTATGATATGTATTTTTGTGGACATACTCATAGTTCTACCAGTGATTATAAATTATCACCTAATGGAAATTCGTTCGAGGTTGTAGCACCTGGTATTCTATCTGACAATATAAATGAAACTAATTACAACTATAAGAATGGTTTCGGATTAATAGATTACGACTTTGATGAAAGTAGAATTAGCACATCAGTTTTTAAACAAATAGATGGTGAAAGTTTTTGTAAAGATTTAAATTTTGGGAATAATGGTTTATGGAC
This sequence comes from Hoylesella nanceiensis DSM 19126 = JCM 15639, assembly GCF_000379965.1. GTDB lineage: Bacteria > Bacteroidota > Bacteroidia > Bacteroidales > Bacteroidaceae > Prevotella > Prevotella nanceiensis. Next base: position 579,534 of record NZ_KB904327.1, read on the forward strand.
GATAGATATTCCTCAAGGCGAAATTGCTACTGTCGCTAAAAAGAGGAAAGAGGCACTAATGCTTGTTAGAGAGAACATTTCTGAAATGGATCGACATTTGTTAAGTTATAACACTAATTCCAATGCTCCCAAATCAATTCAGGAAATATTTGTTATGCCACATTTGACCAAGATAGATAAATTGGAAGAGTCTGAGGGGGAATTCAAAGAGAGCACAATAGATAACTTTGAGGATATTATAAATTCTGATGACAACTTCATAATCTTTGGAATAAAAGAGGCTGGTAAGACTATTATGCTTGATAGAATACTGTTAGAATTTATTGAAAAAAGAAAAGATATTTTACCTGCACGTCTTGATTTTCATGATATCAATAAGGATATTGTGCTGATTCTACGTAATATATGGGGAGTTAATAAGAGTAATTGTGAAAAAATATTAGCTAGTGGAAATGTTGTCATATTGATTGATAATATTTCTTTCACTATGGACTCTCAAGATAGACTTTTTATTTTAAATGAATTTTGCAGAAAATATACAGGATGTAGATTCATAGGAACAAGTCTTGAAAAGAAATTTAGGGACCTTTCTTTTAATGCAGATTCTCTGTCTATAATAGATTATCAGCGGATTGAAATCGCGCAATTTAGAACAAAACAGATTAAAGAATTAGCAAGGAAATGGATTTCCAAAAAAGGTACAGGTATCAATGTGAAAAAACTCAATACTTTGTTAGAGGCCTTTTCACATTTTAATCTCCCTCGTACCCCATTTTCTGTATCTATGTTTCTTTGGATTTTAGAACGTGAGGATTCATATAGAGCATTAAATAATTCTGTTTTAATTGAAAGTTTTATTATTGAATTACTCAAAGCAAAAGATGGTAAATCTATTGGGGAACGTGCTATTTTTGATTATAGCAATAAACTCGTTCTCCTTTCGGAAATAGCAGAACAGATGTTAAGGGAAAATAAAGACAATTATGCTCTATCACACTCTTCTATTTTAAAATTTATAGAAAATTATTTAACAGCATTGGATTTTAACAACTTATATCAACCTTATAGAATCCTCAATGATTTGTTAGACACAGGGATTCTTATTGAAGACGGCTCTAACATCCGATTTAAATTTGCTTGTTTCTTTGAATTTATGTTGGCTAAGCGAATGGAGTTTAGTGCGGAATTCAAAAAAGAAGTATTGGATGAGAATAAGTTTTTCTATTTCTATAATGAAATCATATATTATACGGGTTTGCATCGTGGAGAAAAGGAAATTCTGCAAATGTTGATAGATCAATTAGAATATTACTATATAGATATAAATGATATTGTATTTAAAAGAGTGAATTCTATTGATGATTTTTTCAATGTAGACAGGAGTTTGGTTGAACAAATCACTGCAGATGATTTATTTAATGTCCTCCCTGAGAAAGAGACAGAAGAAGAAAAGAATATTAAAGTAGATAGAAAATATGAGGTTCGATCAAATGGGCAAGATCAAAATATAATAAAAAGAAAAAATACCAATAAATTCGAAAATTATAATAAAATTCTTCTACTTACAATGAATGTGTTAAGGAATTCTGAAGAGATCAAAGAGGAAAACATGAAGTATAACTCATACAAAATAATTTTGAGGAATTCGATTGCATATTGTATGCTGTATAAATTGATATGTGAAAGTTTTGTTAGACATTCCAATAAATTTCCAAGTAATCGTATTGAAGAATTTATGTTTATCCTTCGTATTCTACCAAATATTCATCAAGAATTATTAAGTAATAATCTTGGAACATTTAAATTATCAGAGGTCTTTTATAAGAAAGTAGAGGAAGATAATCTGAATATTACGAATGTCTCTGAATTTGAGAGATTCCTTTCTGTCTTTATGTATGCAGATGTTAGAGGAGCTGAGTTTAAAAATGTTACTGCCCAATTTATCCAGAACTTTAATAAAAAGTACGTTGCAGACGCATGTTACCTAAAACTTTTATTCTATTATTATAAGTCATCAGAAAAGAATTTCGATGATTTCCTTTTAAAGAATCTTGTTAGCCTCTATATAAGAGTAAATGAAAATAAAAATGGCAAAAAACGTATAGATAGAAGTAAAATAATCCAACAATTAAAAGATAGACGAAAAGAAATTCAAAGAGATACAAAGTAAATGATATTCTACGAGTACAGAATGGGGAGAATTTTGTCAATAATGAGAAGTTGATAGAAAGCCCATGTTTTTAGGGAAATGTCACATTTTTTACATTTTTAATTTGCTGTTTTTAAAGTTTTTCTCCAAGATTCTTTCCAAATCCGACTCCTTATAGAGAATCTTCCCTGCAAACTGCGTGTAGGGGATAATCCTCCTGTCCCGATAGTCCTGCAAGGTGCGGGGGCTGATATACAGCCTCTCGCATACTTCCTCACCTGTGAGAAAGTGCTCACCGCCAAACAACAGCTTGTGTATCTGTGCCACTTCCTTAATTCTCTTGCTTACTCCGCTGATAGCTGACAGCACCACCTGCATATCGCCAGCCTCCATATTCAAATCTCTTACGTGTTCCATAACCTACGTGTTTATTTTATTTTTCCGTTTTTGATTTCTCTGTTTTGGTTTGGAGCAACCGTTCCACGTCCTCACGCTTGTAATAGCACTTATGCCCGATTTGGGAAAATGGCAGCACGCCTGTATCACGGTAGTGCTGCAAGGTTCGCTTACTGATGTTGAGTAGCCTGCACACATCACCATTGTGCAGCCACTCAGTGTGCCTGCTCTGTTCTCCAAATGCCTTGTGGCAGGTCTCGGCAAGATTGAGTATCTCGTACCTCAGCTTTGCCCAATTTGAATCCGTAATGATAAAATATCCCATAGTTTTATTGTTATTTTGTTTGTAATTCTGCCTTATTGGTATTGACAACACCTTTGCCTGTTCTGCGTTTCATTGTACGTTTATGCCAACAAAAGTATGATGAGTTTGTCATATTTCAAAGCAGCAGGGAACAGCAGGGAAACATCGGGAAGTAGAAGGAAAAGCTAACGCATTTTTTATCGGTAGCCGTTTGTACATTCTTTCCCTGTTTTCTTCTTTCGCCGTCCGTCTGGTGCAAAGATAGGGCAGTGCATGTCCTATTCAATAATTCTTCGTTCAAGTGACACCTTGTAACACTTTTAGTGTGGACAAACGCTACCCTATTTCTGTGCTGATTCTATTGTTTGCAGTATCGGTGCAGAATACTGCAAACGTGTGCAAAAGGTACGTTTCTATCTCTGCCTTTCCTTGCTATTTTATACCCAGTTTTGACTTAATTCGTGTTTAAATCAGTCATTTCTTTTCCTGTCTCCATAAAAATCCGTGCGAACTTTATTGCCAATGAACGCAACATTATGCAAGCACTCCCTGAATGCTTGGAACTTTGACATTCTCTTCCTAACTTCACTCTCGGAAAGAAAACCAAGCATATAATGAAAAGGAATGCAGATAAAGACAATTCTGTGGGCGAAAATAATACGCCCAAGCAAAGGAAGACTTCCTCCCCAAAAGGTGAGATAGAAACCTATCTCTCCTCCTATTATTAGTTCAGATATAACACGATATTAGGTAGAACCGAATACAGGGGCAAGGAGGATGCTCACTTCTCAAAAGTGGGGCGCTATGAAATCAACGCGCTCCGCAGGGAACTTGACAACGATGTGGGGATTATCACATCTTCCGACAACCTCTATTCAATTATTGAGAGCAGCTTCTCTCCACGTGTCAATCCCATACAGGAGTATTTCAAAAGGTTGCCATTGTTGGATGTAAGTAGCAGTTCTCCCTTTTCACTGAAAGCCATTCCCCACTTGGCAAGTTTCGTGGCATCGGTAAACGACAATGATTTTCTTACAGCCCCTACAGGAAGCAGACGATTTTTTGCTATTTGTTTAGCAGTTGCAGTAGTCGATGTAGTAAGCCTATGTCGTAAGTTAGTAGTATGAGTAAATACTACAAGGTGCGATTGATTATCAGTTCCTTAGCACAAAATAGTATGTAGTAAGAAGAAAGATGAAAAAGTTTGGAGAGAAAATCAAAACAGGTCAAACATAAAATGAGATAGAACTATGGAAAAGAAAACAACAGGTAGCAAAAAAATGGAGAATACTAACCACGCCACCAACCAGTCTTTAGGACTAAACCAAATTGAAGGCTCGTCAGAATATATCATTGCCGAACTTAAGTCAAGCAAAGCCTGATTTATTCAAGCCTTAAACAAGCAGGACACAGAGAATACCATGCACTCTGAGCCTGCACGGAATACTGAGAACGTAACCGTTCAGAAACACATCAGTGCCAAGATGAGAAAGAAAACATTCGAAGCCTACAAGCAAGCCAATCTTGTGCCGACCAAGTTAAACAACCGTAAGGCTGTCTATCTGAGCAGGGAGACACAGGAACGTGCCGACTTCATTGTGCGTAGGTTAGGCGACAGGGGCAGCAACCTTTCAAGCTTTGTTGAGAACATCGTTCGTCAGCATCTGGAGGAATATGGTGAAGACATGGAGAAGACTGTAAACCACAAGGAAAAGGTAGACGGTTTTCAGGGAAAAGGTCTACCTTTTCTTCTTCGGCTTAGTTCTCTATGAGAATGCCACGAACGCAGTTAGTCATAGAATGCACGGCATTCGTTTTTAGGCTATAAAACGTTTTAAGCGTATATAATTTGTTCGGTAGCATTGCAAGACGTCAGTTTGTACCCACAAACTGCTCTTGCTCCCCTCGTCGGACTGTCGGGGAGATAAGACCGTAATCACTCCGTTCTCATCGGTCAGTATTCAAGAATTAAGAGACAATGAATCATCTATAATGATTAACTTTCAAGGAAGCTTATATGAACAGATATGATAAAAAGACAGCTAAATGGCAGCAACAGAATAAGGAAGAGCAGAAGATGAACAAGACAGAATTCATCAAGGTAAGATGCACCTTAGAGGAAAAGCAGCGTATCAAGTCTAAGGCGGAAAGTGCGGGGTGTAAGTTCTCCGATTACTGCCGTGAGATATTACTTAATGGAGAGGTAACAGCTGTTCCTAAGATGACCGAAAATGAGAGGGAAGCCATTTGTATACTTCAGCATACGGGCAGGTTCTATGGGCAGATTTCTAACCTTATCAAGGTTAAGGATGAAAGGTGGGTACATATCACTAAGAACCTTTCGCTATGTGCCAAAGAGGCATTTAAGAGATTCTACAACCCTCATTTTCGTGTAGACGATGAGATATATAAAGTCTTAAATATGAGAAGAGATGATAGGAAAGTGTAAGGCGATAGCGCATGGCAGCACGGCTTTAGACTATATTTTCAGCGAGGGCAAACTCGGCAGTCGGCTTGCCTTACACAATCTTTGCAGCAGAGAGCCAAAGACTATCTATGAGGAAATGAAAGTGGTCAGCAACTATAACAGCCGTTGCAGGAACGAGTTTCTCCGTATCGAAATAGGCATCGCACCGCAGGACGAGAAAAGATTGTCTGTATCCGAGCTTATGGGAATAGCTCATTTGTTTGCCAAGCGAATGGGACTTGACAACCACCAATGGGTAGCGGTAACGCACAAGGACACCGATAATAGACACATTCACATTATTGCCAACCGTATCAGCCTTTACGGAGAGGTCTATGATACCACCTTTGTGAGCAACAAGGCAGAGAGAGTGGCGGAGGAAATAAGCAGAGAGAAAGGCTCGACCATCGCAAAGGAGGTCAAGGCGGAGAAGAAATATCAAAAGACAAAAGCCAGTCCAATGAGAGAGCAAACAAAGAAAGAGGTACAGCAAATCTGTTATTCCCTGCTTGACAAGTACAAAGGAACAGGTATCACAGGGCATTCCATGTTCCTCTACGACCTTAACAAGAGTGGTGTAACCATCGAACGCTTGAAGAACAAGTAGGGCAATGTCTATGGCTTGAAATTCTCATACGCAGGACAATCCTTCAAGGCTTCCAAGATAGGCAGGGAGTTCGGCTACCGTTCCTTGCAGAAGAACTTTGAGATTGCCAATAAAGCCGAAACAAAGGAGACGATAACAAAAGCTCACACATTGGCACACGAGACTACAAAAGATAAAACCCACTCAGACACAAGCTATCAACTTGTTCCTCCCAGTCGTTCGTACATACCACCTACAAAAGCAAACGAAAGTTCATCTATTGCACAAGCCGTAGGAAATGTAGCAAGCACCGCCTTGAAAGCAGCCGAAGAAATGATTTCGGGAGCAGGTAGACTTATCAATCCACAGACACACGGTGATGATTATGCCGAGATGGCTTGGCAACGAAAACTCAGAAGCCAAGCCAAGAAAAAGAAGAAAAGAGGAAGAAGTATATAACAGCTCCTATCTATTTCCAATCGCTCAAAAACTCAAGGATGAAGTAAAAGAGCGAAAATTTTATCAAAAACGCTTGTTATTCAAAGCAAATTATTATCTTTGCAAACAGAATAACAAGCGTTCTTTGTTGATGTAGAAACATGCGACAGAAAGCACTTCGCTCGTTTCCAAATCGTTACCTGTTTAGTTTGTATCACAAGGTAACTTCTTCTTTCTCAATTAGATACATTTTAAGAATTATCTTACCATGTAAAAGCATTTCTTTTACACTATAAAACGATAGCTATTACTCTCAACAGGCGATAGCAATAAAAAGAATAAGATGTTAGTAAGGGGCAATTATCTGCGAGCGATACACCTTAATACATATTTTTACCACCCAAAAGAGCAAGACAATTAAGATATAACACAATCCAACTTGCAACTCATCAATATACACATCTGCAATAAAAGCATAAGGAAGCTTTGCAATCCACCTTAAAACAGCATTAAGTTTATCAATCAAGTCACAAGCAATAGTCATTAAAACAATAATCTTTCCATACAAAACACTACCTAATAATGCCATAAAAGCCGTATAAACTACTACTATAAACACAGGAACAGCTATAATATTTGCAAGTAGGAAATAAGTAGGAAAACCACCAAAGTAGTATAAAACCAATGGAGCTACACCAATTTGGGCAGATAAACTCACAGCTATCATCTTCATAATAGCATTCAAAAGCCTACCAATAAGCGATGTCGCAGGACTTAAACAAAAAGTGAAAAGAGGATAAAATAAAAAGATGGCCAACACAGAAAGGAACGACATTTGAAACGACACGTCCCATAATAGCAAAGGATTAGCAAACAACAATACCAAAGCGGCACACGAAAGAGAATTCAAAGAGAATGCTTTCCGATTCAAAAGCTGTATAAATGTCAAGATAGAAAACATTACAGCAGCACGTAAAACACTAACAGGTAAGCCCACTATAAAGGCATAAATCCATATAGAAGTAAGTACAATACAAGCTCTTATCAATGCAGAAAAGAGCGATCTCGTTAATAATAGCAAGAGAGAAAAGATGACACTGAGATGCAATCCCGATAAAGCCAACAGATGAGAGGTGCCTGTTTGACTATAAGTTACTCGCAAAGATTTGCTTAAACTTGTCTTTTCGCCTAATATAACAGCTTTCAATATCGCCTTCGACTCATTACTTCCGCTCACCTTTTCCATTTGTTTCAGCAATCCATAGCGCACCTTCAAAGCCTTTATCTTTATTTGCTCAAACACAGAAAGGAATTCTACTCCTTTACCACAATATTGCCAATTAGAGGGAAGAATAAAAGTTTTACCTACTATCCTAGCACACTTCAAACGCTTAAAATAGCTTTCTAACCTGCTATCTGTAGATGTTTCAAAGTTCGTTAATTCTGAATTTATCCCTAACCAACTGCCCATTGTCACTTGTTTAAGTTCCTTTTCACTTTCAGAAATAAAGAAACTTGCCTGAACTTTCATTCCCTCCCATTCGCCATCCATAATCATTAACGGAGCCATAACAACTTTTCCATATCGCTCGGGCATATCCAAAACCACAGCATTATAACATGCTGAGCTAGAATTAATAGATCTTTCATCTTCTAACTGCATACTATGTAGACGCCAACCACCTACAGAAAAGGCGCAAAGGAACAACAATAAACTCGCCATTATTTCTCGACTGCGAAAGAAAAAGAAAGCAACAATCGTCGAAATAATCATTGTCTGCCAAAAGAAAGGTGGCAACTCTGCCCCCAAATAATAAGTCGTTAAGATGCCTAAGATAAACACTACGACAATACGCAACATGGGGTTGCATAGTAAGAATTGTTTAGTAGTCATTGGATAATAGTTCTTTGATAATTAAGGTGTGATCGGATTAGGGTTCGTAATCGGCAATAACATCATTCATAAAGTCCATCATTGGTTTTCCTATCTTAAAGATTCTCACCACTTCTTCAATCCATTTATCACCCTCAAAGAAATCATCTGGCAAGCGAACCCATGCACAATAGTCTTTCATTCTTAAGTAATTCATGTATTCATAATCACGTGGAAAGTCTTTAGGACAACTCTTTAAGCACTCAAGACCAAATCCTTTAGAATGTTCATCGCCCCATTTTGAAGTATTAGGAGTGCCGTATGTTTCAACAAACTCTTTGTTTTCCACTCTCGTTCTCCACTCATCTATATTGCCCATTATCTCATTTCGACATGCTGTTAAAATGTTGGTTGGCAAGAAATAAGCACCTATGGCAACAAGAGTTTGCCCTTTTTCTATATGAATATAATAGCCTCCGCAAAGCGACTTGCGTCCATTCATACAGATATAAGCACCAAGATGGTTTTTATAAGGAGACTTATCAGGCGAGAAACGAGTATCTCTATTAAAACGATAGGTGCAATCTTTTACTGTTAAATGGGCTATAGTTGGATCGAATTGGGCTATTGCTGTAATGAGCTTTGTTATTCCCTCTTCGAAAGAAGCTCTACAAGCCGTATATTCTTCTTTATGTTCTAAAAACCATTCTCTATTATTATTGGCGGTGATATCTGCCAAAAACTTATTTATTCGCTTTGCTTGCATAATCTATCTTACAATTATATTAATAACGATATAATGATATTTTATTAGATGCGATAAGAGTTATTCCAACTTTGAACCTTCGAGTAGTTTAGGACAAATCTTATCGAAAACACACTTCGCACATTGTGGAGTTCTACTTAAACAAACATATCTTCCATGCAATATAAGCCAATGATGAGCATTGGGAACATCTTCTGCTGGAATGTATTTATAGAGTGTTTCTTCCACTTTCAATGGCGTATTGGCAGTCTTTGGTACAAGTCCCATGCGATGACTAACACGATAAACGTGCGTATCTACAGCCATTGTTGCCTTTCCAAACCACACTGCTTGCACCACATTTGCGGTCTTTCGCCCCACACCAGGAAGCTTCATAAGGTCTTCTCTCTTCTCTGGAACTTCTCCATTGAATTGCTCTACCAACATTTTAGCCATCTCAATAAGATGCTTTGCCTTTGCATTGGGATAGCTTACACTACGTATATACTCAAAAACCTCATATACTTCTGCTTGCGACATCGCCAAAGGTGTGGGATAGGCAGCAAACAATTCGGGGGTTACTTGGTTAATTCTTTTATCAGTACACTGCGCACTTAACAACGTTGCAACAATCAATTCGAAAGCTGTTGTGAATTGTAATTCAGTGGTTGTGATGGGCATTTCTTTTCTAAAATATGCCAAAATATACTCATAACGTTCTTTACGTGTCATATTGCAAATATACAAAAAACAAAGAAAAGAGCCCTTTTATATCTTGCTTTTTAGTAATTTTGCAAACGATTATTGATAAATTACTGACAATAATAAAGGAATTGAGAGGTAATTCCATTCTTTTTAATACACTTCAGGATAAATATGATAAAAGCATTATTCTTTGATATCGACGGAACTTTGGTGAGTTTCAACACTCACAAGATAGCCCAATCAACTATAGATGGTTTAAATATTGCCAAAGAAAGAGGCATTAAGATATTCATTTCGACAGGACGTCCTTTGTCTTTCATCAACAATTTAGGCGATATAGAACATCTTATTGATGGTTATATCACCACCAATGGATCGTACAACTTTATGGGAAAGTCTGTTATATCAATGCATTCCATTCCCAAAGAAGGGGTATTGACTCTTGTCGACTATCTAAATAAGCACGAATATCCCGCTATCTTGGTGGGAACTGATAACACTGCAGTTATCAATCACAAGCCCATTGTTGATCGGATAGTCATCGATACTCTCAATATTACGAATATCGACTTCTCAATAACCGCCAAAACGATTCTTCAACAAGACATTCTTCAAATCACACCATTCATCACTCAGGAACAACAAGACATCATTATGCCTCAAATTCCTCATTGTACAAGTGAGAGATGGCATCCTGAATTCATTGATACTGTAAACAAACAAGCCTCTAAAGGTAAAGCTTTATCGGATATTGTTGCATACAACGACTTGCTAATTAGCGAGACTATGGCTTTCGGAGACGGCGGAAATGACATTTCAATGCTGTTAAAAGCGGGTGTTGGAGTGGCTATGGGAAATGCTAATGACAATGTAAAAGCAATGGCAAATTATGTTACTTCATCGGCAGATGACGACGGTATATACAAAGCACTCAAGCATTTTGAAGTAATATAACAAATTGATAAGATACAAAAAATGATTCTTTAAAGGCTCAACTGGCATTTTAAAGAATCATTTTCTTTTAACAACTTACTGCTAATCTTGGAAATATACCCTCTTAACTCGTTCGCTTATAGAGGTTAAAACCTCATAAGGAATGGTACCTAAGGTGTCTGATAGCACTGTAACGGGCAACTTATCACCAAATATTTCCACACTATCTCCTTCTTTACAAGGTATATCTGTGACATCAATCATAGCGACATCCATACATATATTGCCTAAATATGGAGCCTTATGTCCATTTACTAAGCAGTAACAATTTCTGTTTCCAAGACGTCTATCCAATCCATCTGCATAACCAATCGGTATTGCTGCCACTATAGTTTCACGCTCAACAGTACCCTTTCTGCTATATCCTACAGTTTCATTGCGACCTATTTTGTGCATTTGCAATATGGTAGTACGCAACGAACATACATTATTTATAATTTGATTGTCACGACTATTGATGCCATATAGGCCTAAACCAAGTCTACACATATCGAGTTGTCGATCTGGAAAGTGAAGTATTCCTGCACTATTGTCAATATGTCGCAAGATATGATGTGTAAAAGCTGCTTGCAATTGCTTGCTCGCTTTATCGAAAAGAGTGAACTGCTGTGCTGAGAAGTCATCGAAATTATCACTATCTGAACCTACAAAATGTGAGAAAACACTACGTGGAATAATGGTATTTTGGTGCTTCTTTAAGATCGAGATCAATCGTTCTATATCGTGAATAGGATCGAATCCCAATCTATGCATACCCGTATCGAGCTTAATATGTATTGGACATTGAGTGATTCCTTCCTTCTCTGCTTCTTCAATTAAAGCCTCTAAAAGACGGAATGAATATACTTCTGGCTCGAGTTCATAATCGAATATCGTTTTAAAAGACGACATCTCAGGATTCATAATCATGACATTTGCAGTCACACCGTGCTTTCTTAGCGCCACACCTTCATCGGCGACAGCCACCGCAAGATAGTCAACTCGATGGTCTTGGAGGGTCTTTGCCACTTCAACAGCACCCGAACCATATCCATTAGCCTTAATCATACATACCAATTTCGTATCTTGTTTCAAATAAGAACGATAGAAATTGAGATTCTGAACCAAAGCACTTAGATTCACTTCTAATGTTGTTTCGTGTACTTTCTTCACCAAAAGCTCGGTTATTTTATCAAAACCAAAGCGACGTGCACCTTTTAATAAGATGATATTATCACGCAAATTCGAAAACAATTCGCTATCAATAAAATCTTGAACTGTTATAAAGAATGAGCTATTTGGTAATTGGAAACAATCTTGATGAGCACATATTTCAGGTCCAATGCCTATAAATTGGTCTACACCTCGTTGTTTCATCAACGCAGAAACCTCGCTATAAAGCAGAGAAAGAGGCTTGCCTGTTTGATAAATGTCGCTTAATATCAATACTCTTTGACGCTCTTTAGCATCTGGTCGACGGCTCATAAAGTCTAAAGCAATATCGAGTGAGTTGATATCTGAATTGTAAGAATCGTTGATAAGCGTACAATCATGTCTGCCTTCTTTCACCTCTAATCGCATAGCAACAGGCTCCAAAGAAGTCATTCGCTCTTCTATTGCATTCTTATCTATACCTAAATATAAGCCAACAGCTAAACACTCAATAGAATCTTCGATAGAAGCTTCATCAATAAAAGGTATCTTATAACTACCTTCTACACCTTTATACGAATAAGATATAACGCTATCTGTATTATTTTTCAACACATTAGAAACATAAAGGGTTGCCTTTTCATTCTGTCTTGATAACGAAAAGCGTTGTCCTTTAAATGAAAATTGCTCTACACAACGTTTCACTAAGCTATCATCTTCATTATAAATAAGAAGCTTTGAATCTGTAAATAGCTTTAATTTCTCATTACATTTCTCTTCTAAAGAAGTGAAATTCTCTTGGTGTGCATCGCCAATGGTTGTTAATATGCCTATTGTTGGCTGAATAATGTCACGCAATGAGTCCATTTCTCCAGGCTCACTTATTCCCGCTTCGAATACTCCCAGCTGCGTATTGTTGGTTAATAACCATACAGAAAGAGGCACTCCTGTTTGAGAATTGTAGCTTCTTGGACTACGAGTAACAACCAATGAGGGTGAAAGGAGTTGATAAATCCACTCTTTCACCATTGTTTTTCCGTTACTACCAGTTATTCCTATCACTGGAATAGCAAACTCATCACGATGTCTTTCGGCTAATCTTTGAAGGGCATCAAGGGTATTTGACACCTTAAGAAAATTGGAATTAGGGTATAATACCTCGTAATTATCAGGAACTTCATTCACAACAAAGTTGCGAACGCCACGCTTATACAAGTCGGATAAATATCTACTTCCGTCATTACTCATTGTTTTTATAGCAAAAAACAATGTTTCTTCTGCAAAACATAACGACCTACTGTCTGTTAATAAGAATACAATAGAAGCGTTAGTTCTACCATATCGGCGTGCTCCTATCAATGCTGTTATTCTCTCAATTGTATAAGTCATCACCCTATTTCCTTATCTTTTCTTTTATTTCTTCTTTGTATTTGTCTGCCATTTCAATGAAATCGAATTACAAAAGCCTTCTCTTTTCATTCTTATAACCGACATACATTACTTTAATAGTTGCACAAAAGTACAATAAAATTTGAAATGCTACATCAATATTACACAAAAAACAGAATAAAAGTTCAACTCTATTGCATCACACTTGTTTATCTTCTCGAAATAAACACATTGCTTATTGTCATAAAACAAGAATACATTTAGTTCATCTTTTTTCATTAACTTTGCAACAATAATATAAAAAGAAAAATGAATAAGTTTACATCTAAGATAGCGAAAGAACTGAATCTTTCTGCCAAAGTGGTAGAGAATACCTTGGAACTCCTAAACAATGGAGCAACAATTCCATTCATTAGTAGATATAGAAAGGAGCAAACCGGAGGCTTAGACGAGGTTAATATTGGCTTAATAAAGGACTTATACGACAAAGAAGTGGAGCTTTCTAAACGCAAAGAGACCGTTATCAAAACCATAACAGAAGTAGGAAAGATGACAAAAGAATTGCTCCAACAAATTGAAGAATGCCCCACTGCTGCACAATTAGAAGACCTTTACCTGCCATTTAAGCCTAAACGCCGTACAAAAGCACAGATAGCGAAGGAAAAAGGACTTGAACCTCTTGCGCAATTCATCATGATTCAGCGTGAAAACAATATTGAACAAAAAGCAAGAGCATTTCTTTCTCCCGATATTAAAGATGTGAACGAAGCCATAAAAGGTGCTCAAGACATTATTGCTGAATTGTTTTCTGAAGACCAAAGAGCACGACAAATGCTCAGAAAGAACATGCAATACGAGGCAGTTGTTGTGGCAAAGCAGAAAAAAGGCATTGAACTTACAGAGGAAGCACTTAAATATAAGGATTATTTCAACTATTCTGAACGCTTAAAAAGATGTTCTTCTCATCGTCTGTTAGCTATTAATAGAGGCGAGAAAGAAGGCTTTTTGTCTATTAATATTGAGTTAGACGATGATGCTTTCATTCAAAGAATTGCCCGTTTCTTTATTAAATCGAATGGAAAAGCAGCCCAACTTATTCACGAAGCCATTGAAGATGGATACAAACGACTTCTTTTTCCAGCTATAAAGAATGAGGTTTTGGCACTAGCAAAGGAACAAGCAGACGCTGAAACCATTAAAGTTTTTGCCGAAAATCTACGCCAACTACTCCTTGCAGCACCATTGGGACAAAAGAGAACTTTAGGTATTGACCCTGGATTTAGAACTGGTTGTAAGGTAGTTTGTCTGAATTCTGAAGGCAATCTATTACAGCATACGGTTATTTTCCCTAACGCTCCGCATAATAAAACAAAAGAAGCGCAAGACACCATCAAACAACTTACGTCTAAATACGATATTGAAGCCATTGCAATTGGTAATGGAACGGCAAGCAGAGAAACGCTTTCTATTGTTAAAGGAATTGACTTTACAAAGCAACTCGATGTTTTTGTAGTGAGCGAAGATGGTGCTTCTATCTATTCTGCATCAAAAATTGCCCGTGAAGAGTTCCCAAATGAAGATGTAACTGTGCGTGGAGCAGTTTCTATTGCACGCAGATTGATGGACCCTTTGGCTGAACTTGTGAAGATAGATGCCAAAAACATTGGTGTAGGTCAGTATCAACACGATGTTGATCAGAATGCTCTTAAAAAGAGTTTAGATGTAGTTGTGGAGAGTTGTGTTAACTCTGTGGGAGTGAATCTCAATACTGCTAGTAGCTCTTTACTCACTTATGTAAGTGGACTTGGTCCTTCTTTGGCTCAGAACATTATTGATTTTAGAAGTAAAAATGGTGCTTTTAACTCACGTTCTCAATTGAAAAAGGTACCTCGTTTAGGCGATATTGCTTTTCAACAATGCGCTGGTTTCCTTCGTATTCCTAACGGAAAGCACCCTTTAGACAATACTGCAGTACACCCAGAGAGCTACCATATTGTTGAAAAAATGGCAAAAGACGCTCGCTGTAGCATTGAAATGCTTATTCAAGACAAAGCAAAACAAAAGGCAATTGACCTTAACTTGTACGTTACTAATGAGATAGGACTCCCTACTCTACAAGATATTATGACCGAATTAGATAAGCCAGGGCGTGATCCAAGAATGCAATTAGAATATTTTGAGTTTGATTCTAGAGTCAAAGAAATAGGTGATTTATCTATAGGAATGGTGCTTCCTGGCATTATAACCAATATAACTAACTTTGGAGTATTTGTTGATATTGGTGTACATAACGATGGATTAGTTCATATTTCGCAAATAACCAACAGATATATCAGTAGTCCTACCGATGTAGTTAAACTGCATCAACACGTCCAAGTCAAGGTTATTGAGGTGGACTTACAACGCAAACGAATTGCACTATCAATGCGTTTGAACGAGAACGAGAAATAAATTAGCACAAACTATATTTTGATAAAGAGGAAAGAGATGAAGAATATTGCTATTATTGGTGGTGGAGCTGCTGGTTTCTTTGCTGCTATTACAGCAAAGAAACAAAATAAAAACAATGAAGTTTTTATCTTCGAACGTAGTAAAAAGGTTCTTGCTAAGGTGGCAATAACAGGCGGTGGACGATGTAATGTAACCAATTCGTTCAACGAAATATCATCCCTTACAACAGCTTATCCACGTGGTCACAAGCTATTAAAACGTTTGTTTAACATATTCGACTATACTTCTTGCTATCAATGGTTTGAAAAACATGGAGTAAAACTTATAACACAAGAAGATAATTGTGTTTTTCCTCAATCTCAAGATGCCCAAAGTATCGTTCAATGTTTGGTGAATGAAGCTCACAAATTGGGTGTCAAAGTAATTACAGATCATTGGTTAGAAAACATCGAAGCACAAGAAAACGGAACTATATGCTTGCACTTCAAAGACAAAGGGAAAAGATGTTTCGATGCTGTTGCTATAACAACAGGCGGTTCTCCACGCATAGAAGCATTGCAATACCTTGCAAAATGTGGCCATAAGATAGAACAACCTGTCCCCTCTCTCTTCACCTTTAACATCAACAACAATAGTTTAAAGTCGCTAATGGGAACGGTTATACCCAACGCCAGTCTACATATTCCAGGCTCAAAGATCAATAGTAGTGGTGCACTTCTCATCACTCACTGGGGTATTAGCGGTCCTGCCACCCTTAAACTATCTTCGTATGCTGCCCGAATTGCTAAAGAACAGAATTATAAAATATCTATTGCAATTAACTGGGCAAATGGCTTTAGTATTGCAGAAGTTGAGAAATTATTAAAAGACACCATACAGAACAATCCGCAAAAGCAGATTTCATCTATCCGTTTTCTAGATATAACCAATCGTGTTTGGACCTTCCTTTTATCACGTGCAGACATAGATTGCCAAAAGAAATGCAATGAGTTGAGTAAGAAGATGATTAACAAACTCATTGAAACGCTTACAAATGACATTTATACCACCAACGGGAAAGGAGCCTTTAAGGAAGAATTTGTGACCTGTGGAGGCGTTTCTTTGAAAAGTATTAATAGCAATACGTTAGAGAGTAAGCATATTCCTAACTTATATTTCGCAGGTGAAGTGCTCGACATTGATGCTATTACGGGTGGCTTTAACTTGCAAGCTGCATGGACAACAGGCTACGTTGTGGGCTTAAACATTGGCAAAGAATAACCCTGCTTTAGGCTTATTTCCCCTACAACACATACAACATATAACTCTTTTACAATCAATACTATATACGACCTCAATAAAAGTAATTAATAAAAGCATAGTTTTTACCAATCAAAAGCTATGATATTACATCGTAAAAGCATTGCTATTATCGTGTAAAAGCAATGTAATTGGAATATAAGAATAAAAGAATTGTTTTATTGACTACAAGCTTTCGAAATGTTGTAGCTCGTTAGTTACATCAAGTAAGGGGTATTTTCCCGCAATACTATTGAGTTTTTCAATACTTGATTGCTTAAACTTTATAAACTCATTTGATGTTGCATCGAGCACTTTATGCGCCAAAGCTTGTTTAAGGGGACGCCATTCTGCAATAAAATCTGCAGTTGATGGGCTGAAATAGGTATCACTAAATCGTTCCCAAATATAGTCTACTGCCTGCTCTGTGGGGTGCAACATATCTGCAGCATAAAAACGATAATCTCTCAACTCATCATTCACTATCTCGTAAGCAGGGAAATACTCTACTCTATCGGGATAGCGTTCTAAAAGTTGTTGCGATGCAAGTAAGAGGGTTGCTTTCGATAACTGACTGCCATGGAAGCCGTATTTAGCATATCGAATAGGACTAACTGTGACAATAATTTTGATGTCTTTATTGAGTTCTATTAGTCTATCAATAGCCAAACTCAAATAGTTTACACATTCTTCAATGCTCAATTGCTCCTCACGAAACAAATTTTGAGGTTGCTTTCGGCAATTATCTACAATCTCATTGGTTTCTTTTAAGATATAAACTCTATTAGTTCCTAAAGTAAGAATAGCATAATCTGGAACAAAGGAGATACGTTGAATGGTGTGATAAACACTCGCTGGATTATACATTACACCATAAGGATTCACCAAAGTGTTGAACTTTTCGGCAGTAAACTTCTTACCCATATTGTCTGCAAAGCATGAGCCTACAAACAACATACGTGCAAATGGATCGATAGAAAAACTGCTCTTGGGTATATCTACAATTGTTCTAAACTTCATATTACACCTCTTCTTTAAAATAAAAGACACATTCCAAATCCTAAACTAAGCGAATTAAACGATATCTTTCTACTGAAAGAATCTTTTATCTTCATTACACTTCCTTCTGACGAAAGCCCCCATCGGCTCTTAACATCATAAGAGAAAGGTGCTCTTGAATGATCGTAATTAAGTTGAACTCTAAATGCTATTCCTTCTTTATGTGCCCAAATGCACGACAAGCCTGCCCCATATACCCAAGAAGGTTTGGAAGATAAGCTCATAAACTCGGTAGAACTGTACACCGACTCGCCATTTAAAGGTTCTAAATGTTTTAAGATTGTGGTGCGTTCGCCTGCTTTTACGCCTGTTGCTGGACTGCTATTTTGTAGTTGTATCAACTCACTTTTCATTCTATTGGCATTGATATCCAACACAGCATCTACCTTATAATCCATTAAAAAACGTTGTCCTACAAGAAGGTTTGCGCCAAGTCGCAATCTAGAAGACAAAGGATAAGAGAAATATAGACCTGCCTGATAATCGAAAGCACCCATATGTGTAGACTCAACTCCAACGAATTGTGCATTAGATTTCAAGATATTAGCAAGCGATTGATCCTCTGTTACATAATAACGAAAACCATTCGACAGATCAACTGTTGCTGTTACGGGTACCGATATCACACGAAGTTTACCTCCAACACCGATATTTGGATGAAAGAAATAGGCACCTTCGAGATTCACTGACGATCCTGTTCCAAAGTGAAGTTCTAATCCTAATGGATTACTTACGCCTCTACTATCATTTAAAGCGTATGGATTTCCATTTGAATCGTAATGATCATAGATATTGTTAAGGGCAATTTTATTCGGTCCATCATATACTTGTACACCCAAACTCAAGAAAGATGGATGTTTAGAAACATCGTAAATGCCTGTTTGTCTACTACCCCTTTGGATTCCTTTTTGCTTGAGAATAACATCTGAAAGGAAGTAACCTAGGTCGGTAGAGACGATTCCTATGCCCGCACCAACTAAGACATCACTTACCCAATGGCGGTTATTTAGCACTCGACCAACTCCTGTTATGGTTGCTAAAGAATAACCTGCAATACTATAGAGTGGACTTCTTGTCTGCCCATATTCCTTATGTAATATCGTAGCTGCAGCGAAAGCGAAGGCCGTATGGCCTGAAGGAAAACTGTTTTTTGTGCTTCCATCGGGGCGCATCTCACGCACTGAGTATTTCATACTGTTTGTTGCTATCCCCATAAAGGCAAGCGAAAGAGCATTACTTAATGCCAACCCTTTCCACGAACTACGTCCTTCTACACCTGAAGCCTTTAATGCCCATGTTCCAATTAAAGGCATATACTGGGTGTAATTATCGAAAGATTTATGATAACGGGGCGTGAAATAGTGCCTCATACTTCTGAATTGCTCTTTCTGATGCTTAATAAAAAAGCCTGAAGTGATAAAACCTAAGCCTACATAAGAAAAGTGATAATTGAACGCATTGCGGTTAAACGACTTTTGATTGAAGGCCGTATCAACTGCAATTGAATCTTTATACTGAAGCGGAAGAATACTATCTTGCTCAATAACAATACTATCATTGGCTGCAATGTTACCCAAAGTAGCCAAACAAGATAGTAGAATGAATATTCGTTTCTTTATATTTATGAACATAATTCGTTCGTGGTTCTACTCTTTTCCTATGAATACTAAGACTTAAAAGTACTTCTTTCTATTTATTATTTATCTTTTTACCTTTAATAATATTATAGTTCTTCGACAAAAGGAGCAGCATTAACACATTTGATATTCTGCGCTAATTGTTCGACACTACTTGCTCCTATAATAACAGAAGTTACGCCTCTTTGAGCCAACACCCATGCAAGTGCCATCTCAGCAAGCGACTCTTGTCTGTCTGAAGCAAGTGAGTTGAGGTGCTTTAAATAAGCGAGTAGCTCTGGAGTAAGTACCTTTTTTTGCAAGAAAAGGTTCTGTTCCATTCGTGAATGTGCTGGTACTCCATTGAGATACTTATTGGTTAGCAATCCTTGAGCTAAGGGAGAGAATGACACAAAGCCTGCTCCTACTTCCCTACAAAAACTCAATATTCCTTCATTTTGAGGTTTTCTATCCAATAAGTTCAATCTATCTTGAACTGTAAGAACCTTTACATCACGCTCTGCAAGATAATTATAAGCTTTTTTTAGCTGTTCTAATGGCCATCGAGAGATACCAATATACAATGCTTTTCCTTGCTTAACAACATCTACAAGAGCATTAAGTGTTTCTTCAATAGGTGTGTTTGGGTCATAACGGTGACTATAAAAGAGGTCAACATAATCGAGTTTCATTCGAGATAAGCTTTGATCTAAACTCGAAATGATATGCTTTCGACTTCCCCAATTGCCGTAAGGACCTTCCCACATCTCATATCCTGCCTTCGTTGCGATAAACATTTCGTCTCTAAAAGGCTTGAAATCACTTTGAAAAATCTTTCCAAATGTTTGCTCTGCATAGCCTTTTGGAGGTCCATAATTATTGGCTAAGTCAAAGTGAACAATACCATTATCAAAGGCATAACGTAGTATTGAACGGCAGATATCAATGTCATTTGCTTGTCCGAAGTTATGCCATAGACCCAAAGAAACCTTTGGAAGCATTACACCTGAACGTCCACAACGATTGTAAAACAACTCAGATGCCTCATAACGAGTAGCTGAAGGAGTATAATTTTCTAATGAATCGTTTATTATCATGTTCTTGTTCGCTTTATATCCAATTATTATTTACATTGAAAAATGTCTACCCTTATAATAAAGACAACATCTATTTGATCTTAAATTACAATATCAGTGCTTTTCAATTAGAGCACTATTCAGAATTACTTCTGTTCTTCTTTGTCTCTATTTATCAAGGCAAGAAGACGATCTACCGCCTCTTCTTCACTGATATTTCTTTCTACACACTCTTGTTTTCGATACAAAGAGACCTTTCCAGGACCTGCTCCTACATAGCCATAGTCGGCATCTGCCATCTCACCTGGGCCGTTAACGATACATCCCATGATGCCTATTTTGAGGCCTTTCATACCCTCAGTGGCTGCTTTTATGCGTGCAATTGTACTGCGAAGGTCGTAAAGTGTGCGTCCACAACCAGGACAACTGATGTATTCTGTCTTGCTTACACGAAGTCTTGCAGCTTGAAGTATACCGAAAGAGGTATGCTCTACGATTGCATTAGGTAAGCTTCCTGCATTCATTAGCCATATTCCATCAGTCAAACCATCAACCATTAAGGCTCCCATATCAGCTGCTGCTTCAAGAAGAAACTCGCTTTGTTCCTCTGAAGAGTGCATATATAGCTGCGCAAAGATAACTGGATTGGTGACATTATGATTCATTAAGTCGTGAACTAGAGCTCTATGACGACCTAATTGATTATCTTTTCCAGCCATTGAGATTACAACTACCTCTGGATGTGCCTTTAAACAAGCTACATACTCATCGCTATCAGCCCCATATTGCAATACAAGGAACTTTATATCTGATTGAATATGAGAGATAAAAGGAACTGCATTATAGGGAAATATGGGATATAACATCAAGTCAGAGTGTTGCTCTTTCAATTCATTATATACACCATAATCAACGATGTAACGACGTTTTTTATCAATATGCTGTGGTAATTCGCTACCAACATACACGTAATCGGCCTTAGGTGCTTGTGGTTTATCACTAGAAATGATCACCACTTCTTCCTCATCTTTAGGCTCTTCAAACATAGAAGAAGGCTTAGATACTATCACAACTGGAACCTTTTCTCCTCCAATATTACCCACTTGGCAAGTAGAACGACGTGTAGGATGAGTGTAATTGAAATCCTTTGCAGATGTTTCAGGCAATGTAACAGGAGCCACTTTACTTGTAATATAATCACAAAGATGCTTTGCTACGGGTATTTCTTCTTCGGGTTCTTCACTCAAAGACACTCTTATTGTATCGCCAATACCATCAGATAGCAAGGCACCAATACCCACTGCACTCTTTATTCTGCCGTCTTCTCCTTCGCCAGCTTCGGTTACTCCGAGGTGAAGAGGATAGCTCATACCCTCTTTCTCCATTGCTTCTACAAGCAAACGCATAGACCGAACCATGATAACTGTGTTAGAAGACTTTATCGAAATCACCACATCATTAAATGATTCACGTTGACATATACGCAAGAACTCTAAGCAACTTTCTACAATTCCTTCTGGAGTATCTCCGTATCTATTACGTATTCGGTCTGAAAGAGAGCCATGATTCACGCCTATTCTTATTCCAGTTTTATTCTCTTTGCATATATTTAAGAAAGGAATAAAGCGTTCTTCTATTTTTAATAGCTCATGAGCATACTCCTCATCAGTATATTCTAGCTTCTTAAAAGTACGTGCAGGATCTACATAATTACCTGGATTTATACGTACTTTCTGTGTTGTTGTGGCAGCAACATCGGCAACTCTGGGATTAAAATGCACGTCAGCCACTAAAGGAACATCATATCCTTTAGCTTTAAGAGCATCGTTAATGCACTTCATGTTTTCGGCTTCACGAACTCCTTGAGTTGTTAAACGAACCAATTCGCCACCTTTTTGAATAATACGTTCAGCCTGTTCAACACACGCTTGAGTATCATTTGTATCGGTAGTTGTCATCGATTGTACTCTAATTGGATTTTCTCCTCCTATTAAAAGGTTTCCAATTTTAGCAACACTCGATTTTCTTCGCTGATAATTAAATAAATCAATCATATCTAAGCAATGAGTAATCATAAAGGAGAAGAGCAGATTTCACCACCCCACTCCTTTACTTTCATCATTTTAGTTGGTTTTAAATGCGTACTTAATTTCGGCTAATTCTCTATTAGCCTTTTCAATTTTTGAACCTAATCCAGCCTTGTATTCCATCACTTTCTGCTTTACTTCGCTATCAGAAATTGAGATAATTTGAGCTGCAAGGATAGCTGCATTGAGTGAACCATTCACTCCTACAGTTGCAACAGGAATGCCAGGAGGCATTTGAACGATACTCAATAGGGAATCTAATCCATCTAACATTCCTTTAATAGGAACACCAATAACGGGTAAAGATGTTGAAGCTGCAACAACACCAGGTAGAGCTGCGGCCATACCAGCAGCGGCAATGATAACCTCTATACCACGAGATGCAGCGTTTTTAGCAAATGTTTCGACTGCATCGGGAGTGCGATGAGCTGACAAAGCATTTACCTCGAATGGTATTTCCATATCATTTAAAAATTCACAAGCTTTTTCCATAACTTTCAAATCGCTTGTACTTCCCATTATTATGCTAACTTTTGGATTCATATTATTATTGTTTTTAGTTGTTTTATAGAATGATTAAAAATGCTGTAACGAGTCCTATTCCAAATCCAGTTAATACCTGAGACAATGAATGTTGCAACAAAATCATACGGCTTGAGCCCACTATTCCAGCTACAAAGAATACCAAACACACCCAAAGTGTTGGATTAAAGTTGAATAAAAAGGCAAAAGCCATCAGTGCACCAAGCACACCTCCGATGGCAGCAGTATGCGTTGAGACCTTCCACCATACGTTGATTAGAGCACAAATAACCTGAATTAAGAGTGCAGCAATTAGTATTCTACCCACGAAACTTGCTACATTATAACGGCTGAGCAAATAAAAACACGTGAAATAGCATATAATTGAGATGATGTAAGGAAACATTCTTCGGTCTCGAATACCTAATTCTAAAAGCGACCAGCCTTGATATCGCCTATAAAAATGAATGAGCAGAGTTGGAAGAAGTATTGTAAATATATACACAACACCAAGAATCGAAAGTCGATAAGCTAACGACATTTGACTTAAGTAGGTCAAAAAGAATAGTATGAGCATGCCAAAGAGTGGCAAATAGAATGGTGTAAAGACCATACTTACTATTCTTGAAACCAATATAATGTTCTTTTCGTTCATCCTGATATTCTTCTTTTATCTATCAATATTAGATGTTTTTCGATGTTTATGCTTTACGAAGACGAGCAACAGGTATTCCTAATTGTTCACGATATTTAGCTATTGTGCGTCTAGCAATAGGAAAACCACGCTTCGCCATCTCACTTGTTAGCTTGTCGTCGCTCATTGGTTTGCTCTTATCCTCAGCATCTATCAGTTCTTTAAGAGCCACTTTCATTTTGCGAGTAGACATCTCTTCACCATCTTCAGTGGTGTATCCATCGCTAAAGAAGTAACGAAGAGGGAATGTTCCCCACTTTGTTTGGGCATATTTCATATTACTAACTCGTGAAATAGTAGAAATATCGAGCCCCGTTTTCTCTGCAATATCTTTCAAAATCATAGGCTTTAAGTCAGCTTCATCGCCATCTTGAAAGAATTTCAGTTGCCAATCGATAATGGCTTTCATCGTTGTTACAAGCGTATTGTGGCGCTGTTTGATAGCTTCTATAAAGCCTTGCGCTCTTTCTACCTTTTCTTTAGCATACAACAAACCCTCTTTCTGTTGACGAGACATGCCTTGTTTGTTGTTTTTATACTCATGAACCATATCTGAAAACGATTGAGATATCTTCAATTCAGGTATATCTCCCCGATTCAAAGTAAACGAAACGCTATTGTCTTCGGCTGTTTCTACAATAAAATCAGGTGTTATCTGTTGCAAACTTCGGCCTTGCGTCTCACCCAAAGCAGCCCCTGGTTTAGGGTTTAGTTTGTGAAGTTCGTGTTGAAGTACTTCTTTCTGTTCTTCATTTAAACCTAATTGAGCTTTTATTTTATCCCAATGTTTCTTGGTAAATTCATCAAAGTATTTTTCAAGAACAGTGCGCATCAGTTTTTTTAAGGTTCCTTCCGATTTGCGTTCTACCTGCAAAAGCAAACATTCTTGCAACGAACGTGCACCAATGCCAGCAGGATCGAATGTTTGAAGAATTGCCAATACATCTTCAATCTCCTCTACACTGATATCAATACCATTATAAATAGCAAGTTCATCGCTTATTGTATCGAGGCTTTTTCGTAGCAAACCATCATCATCTAAAGAGCCAATGAGATACTCCATCACCTTGTTTTGCTCTTCAGTGAGATTAACTTCGCTCATTTCTTCTTTGAGTTTATCATAAAAAGAAATAGTATCTCCGTAAATCATCTCCTCGTGTTCGGCATTATTCGATTCGTTTTTACCATACACTTGGGGCATTTCATCATCTCCACCGATAGTCTCTAAAGCTCTCTCCAAAGCATCTTCACGCTCTTCTCTCTCACTTTTTTCCTCTTCAGTCAATTCAGAATCACCATCTAAAAGATTGGTATCAGCAGATTGTGGTTCGTCATTCTCACCCATTTCGAGTGCTGGATTGTCATCGAGTTCAGAGTTAATACTTTCTTCTAGCTCAGTTAAAGGCATCTCTAACAGTTTCACTTGCAACATTTGTTGCTGTGAAAGACGCTGAATTTGTATTTGTTTTTGTTCTTGTGTTTGTATGAGTTTCTGAGCCATCTGTCTCTCGTTATGTCTTATTTTGAGATGTTATCCCGTTGAGGATATTATTAGTTTAAATAAAAAGTGACTGCTTTGCAAACCGAATTGCATCACCTTTACACATTGCTTATTTGCAATGATTTGCTACATACATTGCAAAGGTAAATATTTATCACCACAATAACAAAAAAATAGCTATGTTATTACACTCTAAAAGCAATGTTTTTACCAACCAAAAGCATTGATATTGCACTGCAAAAGTTATCCTTTTAGAAATCAATTGAATAAGAGGCATTTAAAGATTATCTATCCTTTAATTGATATTTTCTATTGCTCATGTTTCATTTAAATATTATTTTTGTAATAAGCTATTATGCTTTATGCAATTAGCCACAAACCAATTATAACTTTAAAACAACAAATATTAAAATGAAAACAAATAGATTATTTATCAAAGTATTATTCTTAACTTTGTGTTTATCAACTTTTTGCTTCTCATGTACCAGTAGAAACAAAACAAACAACAATAAAACAATGAACAATAACGCTGAAATATACTTAGCAGGTGGCTGCTTCTGGGGAACAGAACATTATCTTAAACAAATTAATGGGGTGTTAAAAACAGAAGTAGGCTATGCAAATGGCAATATAAAGAACCCCACTTATAAAGACGTTTGCACTGATGCAACGGGCTTTGCAGAGACTGTTCGTGTGGAATATAACCCAGAAGTACTACCTCTTTCACTCCTACTTCAATTGTATTTCGAGAGCATCGACCCTACATCGGTTAATCAACAGGGAAACGATAGAGGTTCTCAATATCGCACAGGGGTGTATTATACCAATAAAGAAGACCTACCTTTGATTAGAGCTGAGCTAACAAAACTAGAAGGACAATACTCTGATTATCTTGCGGTTGAGGTACTCCCACTACGCAATTTCTACACAGCCGAGGAATATCACCAAAACTATCTTGATAAAAACCCTACGGGTTATTGTCACCTTCCCAAAGCTCTTTTCGAGCATGCACGCAAAGCAAACGATTCAACAGCTAAGCCTATGCAATTCAAGAGAGCCACGACTGAGGAATTAAAGAACAAGCTCACTGCTCTACAATATGAGGTTACGCAACACGAAGCCACAGAAAGACCATTCGAAAACGAATATAATAAGGAGTTCAGACCAGGTATTTACGTAGATATAACCACTGGTGAACCTTTGTTTTTAAGTAGCGATAAGTTTGAATCGGGCTGTGGTTGGCCTGCTTTTTCAAAGCCAATTGACAACCACTTACTCAATATTAGCACCGACACTTCACACGGAATGGTTCGTAATGAGGTAAAAAGTAAGAAGGGAAACGCCCATCTTGGACATGTATTTGAAGATGGCCCAACAGAAACAGGCGGTCTTAGATATTGCATCAACAGCGCTTCTTTGCGCTTTATTCCTAAAGAAGAGATGGAAAAAGAGGGCTACGGAGCTTATATTAAACTAATAACTCCACCCAAGCCACATCAACATTAGGATTTAAAGAATATGCTTATTTAAGTAAAGCATAAAGATGCAAACGTCTATGTTTTAATTAATTATAAGACGAATAACATCCTACCAGCCAACAAAAGGATAATAAATATATTTCATTATGTCATTAAGAGAACTATTAGAGTTTCGTCGTGCGGTGAGAAGTTACGACGCTTCGAAAGAGATTAACACAGAGACCGTGAAGCAATGTATAGAGTTAGCCACTCTAGCTCCAACAAGTTCGAACCTTCAATTATGGGAAGCTTATCATGTAATAGATAAAGATTGTTTAAAGAAAATAAGTAAAGCATGTTTCGATCAGTCTGCAACAAGAACTGCAAAACAGGTTGTTGTATTCGTAACAAAGCAGGGTTTACATCGCAATCACGCTCAACAAGTATTAGCTTTTGAACGTGAGAACATTAAAAGAAACAGTCCTTTAGAACGCCAAGAACCACGAATTAAGCGAATGGAGTTATACTATAATAAGGTAATGCCTTTCCTTTATGGTCGCTTTTTCGGTCTATTAGGTCTTTTTAGAAAAGCTCTTGCACAAACAATAGGACTCTTCCGCCCCATCGTTCGCCAAGTTTCAGAAGGCGAAATGAAAGCGGTTGTACATAAGAGTTGCGCTTTAGCGGTGCAAACATTTATGATTGCAATGGCAGAAGCAGGCTATGATACTTGTCCTTTAGAGGGGTTTGATAGCAAACTCATCAAAAAAGCACTTCATCTACCTTATGATTGTCAAATCAATATGGTGATTACATGTGGTATTAGAAATGAGCATGGGGTGCGTGGTGACCGCTGTCGCATTCCATTTGAAGAGGTTTATCATTCTGTATAAAATGATTTGAAGAGGCAAAGCCAATACGACTGCCATTTACTTACGCTAAAACAAGCATAGAATTAAAACAAAAATAAACTTTTATATTTACCGATATATAAAGTAGTTACAAAACAAATCGAGTCGACTTCTATAATGAAAGTCGACTCGATTTATTCTATCTAATACCTAAATATTATTTTGTTATGTTGCTATTCTTTCTCTTTTTATATTCAAGAAAAGCAATAAGAGCAATTAAAATCAATAGAACTGTAAACGAAACAGTCGCTATTGTTTCTGTTGTATGAACGCTTTGAGGATCGAAAGTCAATTCAATAGTATGCTTTCCTTTCTCTACATTCAACGCTCTTAATATGTAATTAACACGTCCTAATTCTGCTTTTTGTCCGTCAATTGTGGCTGTCCAACCTGGATAATATATCTCAGAGAACACCACTACTCCACCTTTTTCAGACGATACATTATACTTTAACTTATTAGGAGCATAGTTTACCAACTCTACTTGCGACACATTTCCTTGAGCATTAGATGCTTTAAGGGTTGTTTCAAACTGCTTATCAGCTACCGCTTCATGGCGTAAATCAATCTTTCCAACCTTATCTATTTCTTCATTTGCATTGTTTACATAAGTAACTTTATCAACAAACCAAGCGTTTCCATAAGTATATGGGTTTAATACAGGAGCTGTTTGGTTGCCTTGAAGGGGAAGAATGAAATACTTAGTATTAAGCATATTCAATATAGGATAAATGCTTCTGCCATCTACTTTGCTCATATCTCCACCCGCAGTCATAATCGCTTGCATCGTTTTTTGCATCTCTGGAGCAATATAATGCTCAATCATTTCTTGATAACGACGCAATTTTGCTGGGTGATATCCACCAATACTCTTATGGAAATAAGATGTTTCATTTTCATTAAAAGTATTTGATGCCAAATTAAGTACACGATAATCGAGCGACTTATCTTGCAGAATAATCTTATCTGTATTGCTCATTTCTGGCTCATTATCTCTCACACTGCGCTCTACGAACATTGCATCATTAAGATATCTCTTATTCACCATCCACATATCCACTAAGCATAAAGCAGCGATGATCACTACCATTACATTTGCTTTTAGTTTGTTATAGCGATAAAGAACAAGTAGTGCGGTTCCAATAACAATGATAAAGACAGTTCTATAGCAGTCTGCTGAGAACATTGCCTCACGCATTTGGGTAAGATTAGCCATCAACGGAGATAGATATTCTGCTGGAATATTCTTCAAAGCCTGCATCTCTGCATCTGAAATGAAGCTACTAAAGAAGAGCGAAGGCGCAAGAGCAAAGAGTAAAGCGACCCCTGCTGTTAAACCAAAGCTGATATATACATACTTCATATTTTGCTTTAAAGCCTCTTTTTCTTCGATAAGTGTCTTTAAAGCCATCACTGCAAGCAATGGAATAGTAAACTCTGCAATAACCAATATCGATGCAACGGTTCGGAATTTTG
This sequence comes from Hoylesella nanceiensis DSM 19126 = JCM 15639, assembly GCF_000379965.1. Classification (GTDB taxonomy): domain Bacteria; phylum Bacteroidota; class Bacteroidia; order Bacteroidales; family Bacteroidaceae; genus Prevotella; species Prevotella nanceiensis. The sequence goes on from NZ_KB904327.1 coordinate 608,838, forward strand.
CATACATCGGAACATAATCGATAAAGAAATCGGTTAAAGGCATGAAGTTTCTACCCCATGAAAGCAATATTGAAAGGATCGTTGCAGCGAGCAATGCCCACTTCATTGGAGTCTTTACAATAAACAATCCCAATATAAATAGCATCAAGACGAACGCTCCTACATACACAGGACCGCTTGTTCCAGGTTGATTTCCCCAGTATTGACCAAGCTGTTCATATACTTGCATAAACTGAGGGTCGGCCTTTTTCATTGCAATTTCGTTACTTGCTAAAGGCACCGAAGCTCCTCCTTTGGCATTAGGAATAAGCAATGTCCATGTTTCTCCTATTCCATAACTCCATTGAGTGATATAATCTCTCTCTAAACCACTATTGGTTTGATTGGCAGAATTCTTCTTTACAAGCTCGCTTTTACCACGCATACTCTCCTTACCATACTCCCATGTGTGGTAAAGGTTACTGCTATTGATCAATATACCCAACGCTGCTCCAGCCACACAAACGCCTGTTGCCTTGGCAAAATGGGCAAATTTCTTTTGCTTTATCGCCTCAACGAGGTAGGCAATAACCATAAAGAACACCACGAATAAATAATAATAGGTCATTTGAACGTGGTTAGCTTTCACCTCAAATGCAGTGAAAAGCGCAGTAACTAATAGTCCCCAAAGGTATTTTCCACGATAAGCAAGTACTACACCCGCTATCATTGGAGGCAAATAAGCAAGCGCCCACACTTTCCAGATGTGTCCAGCGGCAATAATAATAAAGAAATAAGAGGAGAATGCCCATATAATGGAACCTAAAGCGGCTAGCTCTTTACGGAAATTAAAGGCACGAAGAAGGATATAAAAGCCCAACAAATAAGCAAAAACATACCACACATTATCAGGAAGTCCTAAGTGATACACTTGCATTATCTTTGATAATACGTCGGTACTCTTATAAGATGGGGCCGTTTGATATGTTGGCATACCACTAAATGCTGAGTTACTCCAACGGGTATGCTCACCTGTTTGCTCATAATAGGTTTGTAACTCATGTCCAAGTCCACGTCCTGCCGATGCATCATGTTGGTATAATATTCTACCATCGATATCTGCTGGAACAAAATAAGCGAACGAGATAGCTGCAAAAAGGGCAACTACCACCACATCAATCCAATACTTTTTTAAGAGATTCATTATTATAAGATTATTATTTTGTCTACAAAAATACAAAAAACATTTGATTTTTATCATCTTATTTAGATAATATTCTCTCTACAAAAGGATAAGAAATTTGAATTAAATAAATTGTTTATTAAATGCAATTAGACTGCAATTACATTATAAAAGAATCGCTATTACAACCTAATTACATACCTATTACATAGCAATAAGTATGTTTTTACTCTCAACAAGAATGGAAAGATACAAAAGAAAGAGACTTTCTCTGCCCCAAAAGGAAGCTAGAAAAAGTCTCTTTAATGCGTTTAAGCAATACGAACGATTATCGACGAAGACCTAAAGCCTTGATAATTGCACGATAACGCTCGATGTCTCTGTCATAAAGATAGTCAAGTAAAGCACGACGCTTACCAACTAACTTTGTCAAAGAACGTGCAGTTGTATAATCTTTACGGTTCTTTTTAAGGTGTTCCGTCAAGTGGGAAATACGGTATGAGAACAATGCTATCTGGCTTTCTGCTGATCCAGTATCAGTGTTAGACTTTCCGTATTGTCCAAAGATTTCTTGTTTTTTTGCTTGATCTAAATACATAGAACTTTTAAATTATTAATTTGTTATTTTGCAAAATGCGACTGCAAAGGTAATGATAATTATTTAGAATCAAGCAAATAAAAGTGTTTTTTTTATCCATTATGGATTAAAATAACTACCTTTGCAGCGAATTTTATATGGTAAAAGCAATGCAGGATATAAGAAATATTGCAATTATTGCACACGTAGACCATGGTAAGACAACTCTTGTTGATAAGATGATGCTTGCCGGAAAGCTATTTAGAGAGGGACAAGACAACAGTGATCAAGTTTTAGATGCTAACGATTTGGAGCGTGAAAGAGGTATTACTATTCTTTCAAAGAACGTTTCTATCAATTGGAAAGGCACTAAAATCAATATTATAGATACTCCAGGACACTCGGATTTCGGTGGAGAAGTGGAGCGAGTACTGAATATGGCAGATGGTTGTATTCTACTTGTTGATGCTTTTGAAGGCCCAATGCCACAAACAAGATTCGTACTTCAAAAGGCACTAGAAATTGGATTGAAACCTATTGTAGTTGTAAATAAGGTAGATAAACCAAACTGTAGACCTGAAGAAGTTTACGAAATGGTTTTCGATTTGATGTTTTCTCTTAACGCAACCGAAGACCAATTAGATTTTCCAGTTGTGTATGGAAGTGCAAAGAATGGTTGGATGGCTGCCGATTGGAAGCAACCTTCAGACAACATAGATTACCTTCTTGATGAAATTGTTAAGCATATTCCTGCTCCAAAGCAACTTGAAGGAACTCCCCAAATGCTCATTACATCTTTAGATTATTCTAATTATACAGGAAGAATCGCCGTTGGACGTGTTCATCGTGGTACTTTAAAAGATGGAATGAATGTAACTATCTGCCACAGAGATGGTTCTAAGGAAAAAACTAAGATCAAAGAGCTTAGAACTTTTGAAGGAATGGGACACGCTAAGACTGAAGAAGTGAGCTCAGGAGACATCTGTGCGGTAGTAGGTCTTGATAAATTTGAAATTGGAGACACTATTGCTGACTTCGAAAACCCTGAACCTCTTCCACCATTAGCTATCGATGAGCCTACCATGAGTATGCTCTTTACAATTAACGATAGTCCTTTCTTTGGTAAAGAAGGTAAGTTTGTTACAAGTAGACACATTAATGAACGTCTTCAAAAAGAGCTTGAAAAGAACCTTGCTCTACGAGTTCGTCCATTTGAAGACAGCACAGATAGCTGGATTGTTAGTGGACGTGGTGTGCTTCACCTATCGGTTTTAATTGAAACCATGCGTCGTGAAGGATACGAACTACAAGTTGGTCAGCCTCAAGTTATCTACAAAGAGATTAACGGAGTGAAACATGAACCAATCGAAGAGCTAACAATCAATGTTCCTGAAGAGTTCGCAAGTAAGATGATTGACATGGTTACTCGCCGTAAAGGTGAGATGACTTCGATGGAAAGTCAAGGCGACCGTGTGAATATTGAGTTCAATATATCTTCAAGAGGTATTATTGGTTTGCGTACAAACGTGCTTACAGCAAGTCAGGGAGAAGCTATTATGGCTCACCGTTTCAAAGAATATCAACCTTTTAAAGGTGAAATTACTCGCCGAGTTAATGGCTCTATGATTGTTATGGAAACAGGAACCGCCTTTGCTTACTCACTAGATAAGCTTCAAGATCGTGGTAAGTTCTTTATCGATCCAGGTGAAGATGTTTACTACGGACAAGTAGTTGGTGAGCATGTTCACGATAATGACTTGGTTATCAACGTAACTAAAGCAAAGCAGTTAACTAACGTTCGTGCTTCTGGTAGTGATGATAAGGCTCGTGTTATTCCTAAGACTGTAATGAGTTTAGAGGAATGTTTGGAATATATCAAGGCAGACGAATATGTTGAAGTTACTCCTTTAAACATGAGAATGCGTAAGATTATTCTTGATCACAACGACAGAAAACGAGCAAACAAAGACTAAAGTTGAGTCTTACACATATACAAAGAGAGAACCTTTCTATATGCCCACGGCAATGGAAAGGTTCTCTTCATTTATAAAGGTCTCATTATTTTACAAAAACATACAATCTACATTATCTTGACATAAATACCGCTTCATGTCCTTTAATAAACATATCCTATCTTTGAGAGTGACTTAACTTATGCTTGGTGTATACAGAATATATTGCAACTCCAATAATTGGCAAGCATATTAAGAAGACATACATTGGAACATAGCCTGCGATTGCAATCGTTAGATATAGCAATAAAGTAGTAACCAGCAACTGAACGATGCTGTAATAACGGCAAAGCAATTCTGTATTATGCTCATTTTGTACTATTCGAGCTCTCGTATTCATTTTATATGGGTTCTTACTATAAGAATATAGCATAAGAAAAATCAACAGAGAAATAAGAGGTAACAGCAAAATGAGATATTTAGGGCCATAATCATCTGCCTGACCTGTGATATTCCAATGCAAAATAATCTGGTCTTCACCTACAAATAATCTTACAACAGCAACTATGATAGTTAGAACTACCCATGCTAAAGACACTTTATTGATACTTAGTTTCATAATACTGAATATTTAGATGTAATAATTTTCTTAATTGATAGAGGTTTCTTCTATAGTATTTAAGTTTTGTAATGACAAATATATTTATATAAATTCAATTGAACAAGTAAATATAAATATTTTATATCGACACATACAAAATATTAAATGTAACCAAAATATGAATAATCAGTTAGCAAATTAGGAATCATTCTTCACACAAGAAGATGGTATTAAGCCCAATCTTTCACAACATAAACAAGACCGAAAGCACTTTACTTATAATTAATACCTCACTATTTTCCGTTAATTATTCTGTTTACAATCTTTCTTTAGGGCATAACTGTAGAATAGTCTATATTTGATTCTTTTATACAAGCATTGAGTTGATACATTAAAAGCAATGTGATTGAATTGCAAAAGAACTGTTATTGCATAGCAAAATCACTGCATTTATTATAAAACACCAACGCTCTTACATTACACAAGAAACGAGAAAAAGCCTCAAACCTCTCACTATCTACATTCTAGCTTAAAAGAAAATACACCCCTCTCCCATTCCTACTTTAAGAGATTTTCATTTTAACACAAACAAAACCGACTGCCCTTAAAATGTAAAGGGCAGTCGGTTGACAATCTTTCTATATTAAAGAGCTTATTTTTTATCTTCTTTTTTCATTGCAGCAGAAGGCTTATAAGCTTTATTCAAACCAGCAATTACGTCTTTTGTAATGTTGTATGATTCGTTAGCATATAAGATATTATCGCCTGCTTTGCTCAAAATAAGCGCATATTTCTTATCTTTATTATACTCTGCAAGGAAGTGTTGAATACTATCTCTTAAAGCTTTGTTATACTTTTCTGTTTCAACTTGGAACTCATTGCTTAAACGTTGGTTCAAAACTTGCAAGTCGTTTTGTTGCTTTTGCAAACCAGCTCCAATAGATTGAGCCTGCTCTTGAGTGTAAGCATTTTGTTGAACCTTTTGTTGGAAGTTAGCAGCTGCAGCTTGAAGTTGACGTTGCTTAGCCTCTAAAGTATTCTGAATATTCTGTCCTTTCTTTTGAAGAATCAACGAATAGTCTTTACAAAAGGTGTAATTTGTCATAATACTATCCACTTCTACATAAGCAATCTTCATACCTTCTGCAGGTGTTGCTTTCTCTGTTTGTGGAGTTTGAGGTTCTTGTGTTTTTGATTTATCACACGAAGACATTGACAATGTTATAGCAGAAGCCAACAATGTAACACCAAAAAGCATTTTCTTTTTCATACTATTATGTATTTAATTTATCTTGTTATACTTTCGATTAATAAGCTTTGCCTTGTTTTCTGGCAGCTTTATCTTGATCCATCACACAATGAATGCCCTTCTCTCTCAATGCTTCACTATCGTGAATATGTTGAGAAGAGAAGCTTCCGTCCTTCTTAAATATAAGTTTTACGCTCAATAAAGCTATTGCAATAGCAATTATTAACACGCTTATAATTAAAGTTTCTACCATTTTTTGTATATTTGCAGTATACCTATTATATTTTATATTCTATGTGATTTATCATTTAGAATGGTGCAAAGATAATAGAAAACACGTAAACAACAAAAAGAAATAAATAAAAAGAACAAAACAATGGATAAAACAAACTTAACTCCTGCTCGTGTTTTTGAGCAGTTTGCAAAGATTAATGAAATTCCTCGTCCATCAAAACACGAAGAGAAGATTATTGCTTACCTAAAAGAATTTGGTGAAAGCCGTGGTTTAGAAACACTAGTTGACGAATGCGGAAACGTACTTATTAGAAAACCAGGAACAAAGGGTCACGAGAATAGAAAGACAGTTGTACTTCAAAGTCACACCGACATGGTTTGCGATAAACTTGTTGATGTGGAGTTTGACTTTATGAATGACCCTATTCAAACATATATCGACGGTGAATGGCTCACTGCAAAAGGAACTACATTAGGTGCTGACGACGGTATTGGAGTGGCTATTGAGCTTGCAATTCTTGATAGTGACGATATCGAACATGGTCCTATTGAATGTCTATTTACAAAGGACGAAGAAACTGGTTTAACTGGTGCTGAGAACCTTCAACCTGGCTTCTTAAAGGGAGATATGCTTATTAACCTTGACTCTGAAGATGAAGGTCAAATCTTTGTATCATGCGCTGGTGGTGTAACTAGCTATGCAAAATTTGAGTTTAATCGTGAAGAAGCTCCACAAGGTTGGGCGTTTATTAAAGCATCTGTGAAAGGTTTAACAGGTGGTCACTCTGGAGATGACATCAACAAGAAGCGTGCTAATGCTATAAAATTGCTTTCTCGTTACTTATATACTATCAATCAAGAATATGGTTTGCGTCTTGCTAGCTTCCAATCAGGTAAAATGCACAACGCTATTCCAAGAGATGGACAAATTATATTCGCTGTTAAAGCTGAAGATAAAGAAGCTGTTAAAACAGCATGGAATAAGTTCTTCGAAGATGTTAAGGAGGAATTCCACGTTACAGATACTAACATTGTAAATAACATTGAAGACACTACTGCTACACCTGTTATTGAAAAGGCTGTTGCAGACAAGATTATCTTGGCTCTACAAGCTGTAGATAATGGTATATATACAATGTGTCAAGATGAAGCTCTTGAATGGTTGGTTGAAACTTCAAGTAATATTGCAAGTGTTGCAACTGACGAAAAGGAAATGAACATCGTGGCTAGCCAACGTTCTAACGTTTCAAGTAACCTTAAAAACATGGCTAACACTGTTAGAGCTACATTCCAACTAGCTGGCGCAACCGTAACAGGTGGTGACGGATATCCTGCTTGGAAGATGAATCCAAATAGCCTTTTAACTAAGATTGCTGTAGATTCTTATAAGAAACTATTTAACAAAGAACCTAAGGTACTTGGTATTCACGCTGGACTTGAATGTGGATTATTCTCTGAAAAGTATCCAAATCTAGACATGGTTTCATTCGGTCCTACTCTAAGATATGTTCACACACCAGAAGAACGCTTGTTAATTCCAACTGTTCAGATGGTTTGGGATCACCTATTAGACATTCTAAAAAATATTCCTGAATAATGAAGAAAATATCAATTAAGGATATATTAAAAGGGGTAGTTGCAGTAATTGCTGCTGCTACCCTTTCTTCTTGTGGCGAAAAGACACAAAGTGAGAAGGTGATTAAGGATTTTATTGAAACCTATTCAATACATAAAGATTATAGCAATATCAATTTTTCTAAGATCGACTCAACTTTCTATCTAAAGCAAAAGGATATTGCAAAAATGCTAGAAAACAAAGCTATTAAGCAGGTATATAACAGCAACTACAAATTCCCTACATATAAAGATGGTGACAAACTTATCTTTATTAAGGTGGACTATGTTGCTGCTGATGGTAAGAAACACACCCAAACATTCTATCTTGATAAAGATATAAAGACGGTTGTTGCTGTCAAAGAGAATTAAGCCTTTATTGTTTTGAATTCTTAAATAGTTGTATATAATATACAACAAAAGCAAATATAAGAAACAAGCATTCACTCTAAGGAATAAAAAAAAAGCATATAAGATAAAAATAAGTATTTATAATCAAAGTAAAAATCTTACTTATAAGATACGAAAAGAAAAAGAGAAACAACTAAAAAAATTGTTTCTCTTTCCTATTGTCGGGATGACAGGACTCGAACCTGCGACCACCTGGTCCCAAACCAGGTACACTACCAACTGTGCTACATCCCGCTTTGCAGAAGTGTTCCCTTATTTTTGCGTTGCAAAGGTAATACTTTTTTTTTACTCCTGCAAATATTTTTCAAAAATTATTTTATTATTCCTTGTTCAACAAAGATTTTTTTCAAGATTTGAACTCCACGCTCTACTTGTTCTTCTGTATGTGTAGCCATAAGCGCTAAACGAACAAGTGTATCTTGAGGAGCACATGCTGGTGGAATAACAGGATTAATAAATACTCCATTATCAAATGCAAGTTTTGTTACAATAAATGTCTTATCGATATCTCTTACATATAAAGGAATAATAGGACTCTCTGTATCTCCAATCTCAAAACCTTCTTCTCTAAAACGTTTCAATGCGTAATTAGTAATTTTCCAAAGGTTTGTCATTCTTTCTGGCTCAGCTTGTAGAATATGTAATGCCTCTAAAGCGGCAGCTGTTGCAGCAGGAGTATTAGATGCACTGAATATATATGAGCGACAATTATGACGCAAGAAGTTTATTGTATCTTTATCTCCAGCGATGAAACCACCAATAGATGCTAAGCTTTTTGAGAAAGTTCCCATAATAAGGTCAACCTCATCAAGGAGTCCAAAATGATCACATACACCACGACCGCATTCTCCGAATACACCAAGTGAATGTGCTTCGTCAACCATTACCGAGCAATTGTATTTCTTCTTTAGACGTATAATTTCAGGAAGATTAGCTAAATCGCCTTCCATAGAGAATACTCCATCAACTACAATAAGCTTAACTGCTTCGTGAGGAAGCTTTTGCAAGATACGCTCAAGGTCTTCCATATCGTTGTGTTTGTAGCGAAGTTGAGTTGCAAAAGACAATCTTCTTCCATCTACAATACTTGCATGATCTCTATCATCACAAATGATATAGTCGCCACGTTGTGCAACAACAGCTAATACACCTTGATTTACTGAGAAACCAGTAGAGAAACATAATGCATCGTCTTTGTGTTCAAAGGCAGCTAATTCTTTTTCTAATTGAACATGAAGGTCAAGTGTTCCATTCAAGAAACGACTTCCAGCACATCCAGAACCATATTTATCTAAAGCTGCTTTTGCTGCATCTATAACACGTTGATCACCAGTTAAACCTGTATAACAATTAGAACCGAACATAAGTACCTTATGTCCTTCCATCTCAACTTCTTCGCCTTGTTTGCTAGTTATAGCTCGAAAATAAGGATAAACGCCTGCTTCTATAAATTTTTGAGGCTCTCTATATGCCTTATATCTGTCTTGTAATTGTCCCATTTTAATAGGTCTATAAACTTTTATTTATTTTTTCAGTGTGCAAAGATACAAAAAAGATAGTATAAAAAGAGATTTTATTAAGAAATAATGCATAAATGCAATTTTTAGAGAGAACAAAATATACATTCCATTCGTTTTTATTATCTTTGCCAAAAAGATGAATATACATTCTTTTTACACTCAAATTCTTTCACTAATAGAACTAAAATGAAGAAGAAAATAGTGTTCATTATGAACCCAATATCGGGTACAAGTGACAAAAAAGATATACCTTATTTAATAGAGGAGCTGTTAGATAAGGAGCAATTCGACTATTCTATTCGAGAAACAGAATACGCTGGACATGCTTATGAGATTGCAAAAGAATTTAAAGAACAAGGAATTGACATTGTAGTTGCTGTTGGTGGAGATGGAACAGTGAATGAAGTTGGTAGAGCACTTGTGCACTCTAACACTGCTTTAGGTATCATTCCCACTGGTTCGGGCAATGGACTTGCACGCCATCTGCTTATCCCCATGAAGATAAAAGGAGCTATCCAGGTTCTTAACGACTGTGAGATAACCGACCTCGACTATGGAATTATCAATGAACATCCTTTCTTTTGTACTTGCGGAGTGGGCTTTGACGCTTTTATTAGCGAGAAATTTGCAGAAGCAGGCAAGCGAGGTCCAATTACATACTTAGAGAATATCCTTAAAGAAGGTTTGAAATATGAACCTGAAACCTATGAGATTGAGGCAGAAAATGGCACTATTAAAAAGAAAGCTTTCCTTATTTCGTGCGCCAATGCATCACAATATGGCAACAATGCCTATATTGCTCCACAAGCATCGATGAGTGATGGCATGATAGACGTCATTATTATGGAACCTTTCGACGCCCTCGAAGCTTCACAGATAAGTATCGAAATGTTCAACAAAACACTCGATAAAAACAATAAGATAAAGACTTTCAGAAGCAAAGAGATTAAGATTTACCGAAAAGCACCAGGCGTAATTCATTACGATGGTGACCCGATTGATACAGGAAAGGAAATTGTTGTAACAGTAAAAGAAAAGGGAATAAAAATACTTACCAACCCAAAAGCCGACAGAAGCTTACGACAACCCAATCAAATTCAAAATGCAGCGGCTGAATTATTCTCCGAATTAACTCAGATAAGAGAAGATGTTACCAAGCAAACTCGCAACATCAAAGCGATTGGAAAGAAGATTCAACGCAAACTAAACATCTAACTTACGCTCAATATTTTTATTATCCCAATACAAGATAAAAGCCTTCTACCACAAATAGAAGGCTTTTGTTATTTCATCATACCAAAGAGATGGCTTTCCTTCAGCATCTTTCAACACTTGTTCCTCGTATTTTTCCTCTTCACAAGTTCCTTTTACTAAGCACAACAGATGCCTTTTTGCAATTTTATTCTCCACAGTTTTAATTGCAACATGATGCATCAGCAACAAACCACAGATATAACTCTCGCTTAAAAAGTCGTTCAACACTTCTGAAGGAATAATGCAACTAAAGGTACCTTGTTCTCGAAGTAGAAAAGAAACCCAGCGCAACAACTCAGCAAACGATAGCGTATCAGTATGCCGAGCCATCGTTCTACTATCGCCTTTACTTTTTAAGGAGTTCACAAAGAAGGGAGGATTGCTCACTATAGCATCAAAAGAGCCTTCTAACTCTGTTTTATTTGCTTTGCAATAGTCTTGTAACGATGCGTGCACAACAGCAACTCTATCACTAAAAACACTTTCTTCAACATTGCTAACAGCTTGCTTATAGGCTCCTTCATCAATATCTAAAGCCACGATTTGTGCCAAAGGACATCGTTGAGCCATCATCAATGCAATCAGTCCGCTACCTGTTCCAACATCAAGAATACGTTCACCGCCTCTTGCCCACGCACCAAGTAACACACCATCTGTACCCACTTTCATGGCACAACCAGATTGTTCTATCTTAAATTGCTTAAATGTAAATACACTATTTGCCATTTCCTATTGTTTCTTTATCCTTCACAAAGTAGACACAACGCCCCTTTCCGTCTTCTTGTTTAACGTATTTTTCTTTTAAATATTACACATTCTGAGGGTGAACTCCAAAAGTTTTCAATTCGATATAAACAAACAACGGAACACAAAGTTAATCTTTCATAAATAAAAGAGAGGAGAATTTATAATACATACCAATATTTTGAAGGAGAGAAGAAAGACGTGCAAGTATTGTATTTTATAAGTAGAAATTTTCAATTAAAATGAGCAACTCTTCTAATAACACTAACACTCCCCGCACAACTCCACAAGTTTAAACACCTACCAATCAACAACTTACAATAAAACATAGCAAAAATTTGCCAAAAAAATATTACTTTTCAAACCTTATTACTATCATATTCTCCCCTAATATCAATGCTTTTTCTTCATAAAAGCCATGCAATTACACTTCAACTGCATTGCTTTTTATCCACCTTTTCACCCTATTAAGACAGTAAATGTAGCTCTTTTCTAACTCAATCTACACCTCACTCTCCTACCCCCAACACCATTTTAGAATTATAAAAGCATTGCTTTTAACAACAAAACATGCTCATTAGCAAACAATCTATCTCATAATAATAATGCAAAACGCCCGAAACACTCATTAAATGAGCTAGAAAGACAATGAATTCGTACCCATCTACAACACAAAATATGTTAACATTTTTATATTTGGCTCATTTTTTGTTATTCAATATTACACTTTATAAAATACAAGAAATAAACATATAACACGACATTAAAAAGACAAGATAATACAAAAATAAGGTCATTACAACTCAAGTGCGTGCTCAATAACGAGTTTTAGTACACCTTATTATAATATATCAATTATTATTTGTACCTTTGTCGCCTAAAAAACAAACAATATGGACAACAAAATAAATGGCTCAATACAGATGATTGCCGACTATGATGGCGATATTTCTACTCTTTTCAACACTACTGTTGAGGGTGAAATACCCATTCTTGCAACCCGCAATCTCATGCTCTTCCCAGGCGTTTTAACTCCTATTCTCATCGGAAGAAAACAAAGTTTAAGCCTAATCAACAAGATATCAAAGAAAGAAGACCAAACTTTTGCCATCTTTTGTCAAAAAGATGCTGACGTAGACTCACCAAAGAAAGAAGATCTTTTCCACTATGGTGTATACGCAAAGCTTGTTCGTATCATTGAAATACCTAACAGTGGCAACAACGTAACAGCTGTTGTTCAAGGTCTTGGACGCTGTTCTTTAAGCGAAATAACAAAAGAAAAGCCTCATATTCAAGGTATAACAGCTAACGAGCAAGAAAAGATGCCAACCAAAAGAGATAAAGAATTCTCTATGGCTATCGACGATTTACGCAAGCAAACAGCTGAATATATATTGAGAAACGAAGATATTCCAAGCGAATCTCAATTCGCAATGAATAACATTCGTAACAACATCGTTGCATTGAACTATATCTGTTCGAACTTACCTTTCAGCATTGAAGACAAATATAAATTGCTTTCAACTCCTGAAATCAAAGAAAGAACCTTTATTGCATTGCAACTCCTTGACCAAGAAATACAAAAATTGGATCTCATTCAAAGTATTCGTTCAAAGACAAGAGAAGACCTTGATGAGCAACAAAAGGAATATTTCTTGCAACAACAAATAAAAAATATCAAGAGAGAGCTTAACAATGGCGAAGGAAGTCCTGAGAAATTGGCTCTTCGCAAGAAAGCTCTTAAGAAAGATTGGAACGAGAACATTAGCGAAGTATTCTACAAAGAGCTCGAGAAATTGGATATGTATAATCCTCAAAGTCCCGAGTATAGCATTCAACTTAACTATCTTCAACAACTTGTTTCGCTTCCTTGGAACGAGTGTACAAAAGACGAGTTAGACCTTAAAAGAGCTCAAAAGATTCTCGACAAGGATCACTATGGCATGGAAAAGGTTAAAGAACGCATCTTAGAACACCTTGCTGTATTGAAATTAAAGGGTGACCTTAAGGCTCCAATTATATGTCTTTATGGCCCTCCAGGAGTGGGTAAAACCAGTTTAGGTAAGAGTATCGCCGAGTCGATGAAGCGCAAATACATCCGCATGTCATTGGGTGGCGTTCACGATGAGTCTGAGATTAGAGGTCACAGACGTACTTATATTGGCGCAATGCCTGGTAGAATTATCAAAAGTATACAAAAAGCTGGTTCGTCAAACCCTGTCTTTATCCTCGATGAAATAGACAAAGTGGGTACTATGAGCAATCATGGCGACCCTACATCTGCCCTTCTTGAGGTGCTAGACCCTGAGCAAAACAATGCGTTCCACGATAATTTCTTAGACTTAGACTACGATCTTTCTAAGGTATTATTTATCGCAACCGCAAATGATATCAGTGCTATTCCACGTCCATTGCTCGACCGTATGGAACTAATCGAAGTGAGTGGATATATAACTGAAGAGAAATTAGAGATCGCTAAACGTCATCTTATTCCTAAAGAGCTTGCAAACACTGGTCTAAATAGCCTTTCTAAGAAGATCACTTTCCCTAAAGCTACTCTTGAAATGATTATCGAAAAGTATACAAGAGAAAGCGGTGTGCGTCAATTAGAAAAGCAAATAGGTAAGGTTATGCGCAAAGTTGCATTCAAATACGAGATTGATGGCGATTTAGCTTATAACAAACTCACAACCAATAACATTGAGGAACTACTTGGGAAAGCTCCATTTAGCAGAGATATTTACCAAGGAAACCAATATGCTGGTGTTGTAACTGGCTTAGCTTGGACTAGCGTTGGCGGTGAAATTCTATTCATTGAAACATCTCTAAGCAAAGGAAAAACAGGCAAGCTTACACTCACTGGTAATTTAGGTGATGTGATGAAAGAGAGTGCTGTCATTGCTCTTGAATACATTAAGGCTCATGCTGATGCGCTAAAGATAGACTATCGCATCTTTGATCAATGGAATATTCACATTCATGTGCCTGAAGGTGCAACCCCAAAAGATGGTCCTTCGGCTGGTATTACAATTGCAACAAGTATTGCTTCGGCTCTAACTCAACGCAAAGTACGCAAGAATGTGGCTATGACTGGTGAGATTACACTCCGTGGAAAGGTACTTCCTGTAGGCGGAATCAAAGAAAAAATACTTGCAGCAAAGCGTGCAGGCATAACAGATATCCTCATTTGTCAAGACAATAAGAAAGATATTGAGGAAATTGCAGATATCTATTTACATGGAGTTACATTCCATTACGTAGACACAATACAAGATGTTTTGGCCTTCGCTCTAACAAATGAAAAGGTAGATAATGCCATTTCATTTACTTTCGAAGATACTAAAACAAAAGAAGAACAGCACAATTAAGCAACAATAGATAGAATGAAGTTCGAATTAAAAGGCGTAGATGCCAACTCAAACGCACGTGCAGGAGTTATAACAACTGACCACGGACAGATTGAAACACCTATTTTTATGCCCGTAGGAACATGCGGTAGCGTTAAAGGAGTGCATCTAAACGAACTAAAACAACAAATAAATGCGCAGATAATACTTGGTAATACTTACCATCTTTATTTGCGTCCAGGACTCGATATACTAAAGAATGCAGGTGGACTACATAAGTTCAACGGTTGGGATCGCCCTATATTAACTGATAGTGGCGGTTTCCAAGTATTCTCATTAACGGGCATTCGCAAGCTAAAAGAAGAGGGTTGCGAGTTCCGTTCGCATATTGATGGCTCTAAACACTTCTTTACTCCTGAGAATGTTATGGACACTCAAAGGGTAATTGGTGCTGATATTATTATGGCTTTCGATGAATGTCCACCAGGAAAGAGTGACTATCAATATGCAAAGAATAGCTTAATGATGACCCAAAGATGGTTAGATCGCTGCTTAAAGCGCTTTAATGAAACCGAACCACTTTATGGTTATCAACAAACTCTATTCCCTATTGTTCAAGGTTGCACTTATAAAGACTTGCGAAAAGACGCTGCTAAGTTCATAGCAGATAAGGGAGCAGATGGTAATGCCATTGGAGGTTTAGCCGTAGGAGAGCCTACTGAGGTGATGTATGAAATGATTGAGGTGGTGAATGACATTCTACCTACCTCAAAGCCACGCTACCTTATGGGTGTGGGAACACCTCAAAACATTCTCGAAGGTATTGCTCGTGGAGTGGATATGTTCGACTGTGTGATGCCAACTCGTAACGGAAGAAACGCTATGTTGTTTACTTATGAGGGCACAATAAATATGAGAAACAAGAAATGGGAAAACGATTTCTCTCCTATTGACATTGATGGTTGCGAGACAGACCTTATCTATACAAAGGCATATCTGCATCACTTATACAAAGCTCAAGAGCTTTTAGCGATGCAAATAGGTAGTATTCACAACCTTGCTTTCTATCTTCGACTTGTAAAAGATGCACGTCAACACATCTTACAAGGCGACTTTGCAAGCTGGAAAGCTAGTGTAATTGAAAAACTTGGCAGACGACTTTAAAGCTATATTGGCGTAGATTACGAAACAATACGATATGAATAGTATCACATCAAACATAAAAGAACGATATCAAAAGATATCATCAACCATTAAAGAGAAGGCTTCTTTCCTTCTTCCTCTTTGGAATTTTCTGAAGAAGTATGGTGCTTTTTTAGCCTATTTCAATCCTAAGAGGTATATAAAGATACTTGATTGGTACATTATTAAGAAGTTTATTGGAACCTATATTTTCTCTATTATTCTTATCATTTCTGTCGCTATTGTCTTCGACGTGAATGAGAATTTGGCACGATTTGCACAATATCATGCCCCGTTAAAGGCTATTGTGTTTGACTATTATGCCAACTTCGTTCCTTACTTCGCCAACCTTTTTAGTCCATTGTTTGTCTTTATTGCCGTTATTTTCTTCACTTCGAAGCTTGCAGGCAATTCAGAAATCATCTCAATACTAGCTGCTGGAGTATCATTTAAACGCCTTATGCGTCCTTATATGATATCTTGTGCATTGATATCAATGCTTTCTTATTACCTAAGTTCAAATGTTATTCCACACGGAACCGTTATTCGTCAGAACTTTGAAGCATTGTATAAGAATAAAACAAAGAACACTTCGGCAGATAACACCTTATTACAAGTAGACAAAGGAGTAATTGCTTCTATTCAACATTACGACAATAACAGTAAAAGAGGCTATGGATTCTCACTTGATAAATTCGAAAACAAGAAGCTAGTTAGTCACCTGACAGCACCAGAAATACAGTATGATACCATCTCAGACACCAAATATCACTGGACAATATCTAACTGGAAGATTCGCAAACTCGAAGGATTAAAAGAGAAGATAACAACAGGTTCTCAGCGAGATACAATCATAATGATGGAGCCAACCGACATTGTTTACTCAAAAGGACAGCAAGAAACCTTCACAAGTGCACAACTTCAAGACTATATATCAAAGCAAATAGATCGTGGTAGTAGTAATGTTGTGCAGTATCAGGTGGAATATCACAAACGAATTGCATCGTCTTTTGCATCATTTATCCTCACGACTATAGGATTATCGCTATCTTCTAGAAAGCGAAAAGGTGGAATGGGACTTTATATGGGTATTGGCTTGGCCCTCAGTTTCGGGTATATCATGCTTCAAACGGTATCTGCAACATTTGCAATCAATGCCAATACGCCCCCTATAATTGCAGCCTGGATTCCCAACATCATATTTAGTTTGGTTGCATATTTCTGCTATAGAAAGGCTCCAAACTAATCAATCACAAATCAATATACCTTTTATTATATATAGACCCTCATTCTATTTCATAATAAAGGTTTAGACAATAGAAACCAAGAAGAATGTTTTTTGACGAATTAAATTTAAATGATAATATATTAGACGCACTCTATGACATGCGTTTTGACGAGTGTACACCTATTCAAGAGGCGTGTATTCCTGCCATCTTGAATAAAAGAGACATTTTAGGTGTTGCTCAAACGGGAACAGGAAAGACTGCTGCTTATTTGCTTCCAGTGCTCTCTTTGCTCGATGATGGAGGCTATCCCAAAGACAAAATCAATTGTATTATAATGTCTCCGACTCGTGAATTGGCTCAACAAATAGACCAAGCCATGCAAGGATTCAGCTATTATTTACAAGAAGTAAGTAGTGTTGCTGTGTATGGAGGTAACGATGGAAACCGCTATGACCAAGAGATTAAATCGTTAAAGCTAGGTGCAGATGTGATCATTGCAACCCCAGGACGTTTAATTTCGCATTTATCTTTAGGCAACATCGATACTTCTGGAGTTTCATTCTTCATTCTTGACGAGGCCGATAGAATGTTAGATATGGGCTTTTATGATGATATTATGACCATAGCAAAGCAGCTTCCACCCCATTGTCAGAACATTATGTTCTCTGCAACAATGCCTCCTAAGATTGAAACTCTTGCACGAACAATACTCAAAAATCCTGAAACCATAAAGCTAGCAGTTAGTAAACCTGCTGAAAAGATAAAGCAATCGGCTTATGTTTGCTATGAACCTCAGAAATTAAAGATCGTTACTAGTCTTTTTAATGCCGACAACTTGCAACGTGTTATCATCTTCTCTGGAAAAAAAGATAAGGTGAAAGACATTAATAAAGCATTGCTTTCGAAGAAAATAAACAGTGGTGCTATGCACTCAGATCTATCGCAAGCAGAGCGAGATGAGGTGATGTTTAAGTTTAAAGCAGGGCAAATTGATGTACTAGTTGCAACTGACATTGTATCGAGAGGAATTGATATTGATGACATAAGAATGGTTATTAACTATGATGTTCCACACGATGTAGAAGACTATATACACCGAATTGGTAGAACTGCAAGAGCCGACAGAGATGGTGAAGCCATTACCCTTGTGAGCGAAGAGGATATGTTCTATTTCCAACAAATCGAACGATTCTTAGAAAAGACGATTGAAAAGACACCTAATCCAGATAACATTGGAACAGGACCAGAATATAAAAAGATTCAAAAATTCTCACGAAACAAGGGTACCAAAGGAAGAAAACCTTCAAGAAAAACATCGTTCAAACGAGGTCAAAACAAAGACAATAAGCCTCAACTGCATAGCGTAAAAGCCCCCAACGCTCACCATTCTAAAAAGAATAACAATGAGAACAATGGCACAAAACGCCCACACAAGCCAGTAAAAAGGCACAATAAGCCTACTGGTGCTAGCGAGAATACACCAAAAGAATAATAGAAATAATTTAATAGAATAAATATTTTGCACAATTAAAAACCCGGAAATATTATGCTAAAAAAGAACATCGAAGAAGCATTAAATGCTCAAATCAATGCCGAAATGTGGTCGGCTTATCTTTATTTGTCAATGGCAGCGCACTGTCATGCAATCGGACAACCAGGTATGGGTAAATGGTTTGAAATTCAATTCAAAGAAGAACAAGACCATGCAAAAATTCTTTTCAACTACGTTATCGCACGCAATGGAAAGGTTTCTCTTAAACCTATCGATTCTGTTCCAACAGAATGGAGTTCTATTTTGAATATTTTCGAAAGCACATTGCGCCACGAACAACAAGTAACAGAAATGATAAACAAGCTGTTTGCTCTTACATCAAAAGAGAACGACTATGCAACTCAAAGTATGTTACAATGGTTCATTGACGAACAAGTTGAAGAAGAAGAGAATGTTCAAACCATTATCGACAACATTAAGATGGTTCAAGACAATGGTTATGGCTTGTATATGATTGACAAGGAACTTGGTTCTAGAACTTATTCTGAGGCTTCTCCCCTTACAAAATAAATGTAAGGAGTGAGATTTCTCACGATAAGAATAGCTCTACAAAGCTCAAATTTGACTTTGTGGAGCTATTTTTTTATATCCAAATATCTACCCAAATGGAAGACATCTAACCAACACCTTCTAATTACAAGGAATATTATTGCTTCATAAAAGCTATCTTTTTGAAGGCTAAAAGGAATGTTATTGCATTGTAAAAACAATGGTTTTAGAACATAAACTCATTGCTTTTAAAAGAGAATTTCATCTAAAAGTAAATTCAAAGATATTGCCTTCTTGTCAAGAAAGCCTCAAAATTCATTATATACCTTCACTAAATAAAGATATACTTTTAATCAACTGGAAGCCATATATACAACAAATGCCCTCTAAAAGAGAGCATTTATTGTATTATTTGAATTATATTCTATCTACAATTTCTCGCATCCTGCAATAGAACTTTCCTGCTTCTACATGACTTAATTTTGCAAGATAAGCCAATACTCGATATGGTTTCTTAGAGTGATCTAATCGTCTTACAACATAGAAGAAACCAGTAGTATTGATTAATCCAATGATAAATACAACAATAAACTGAAGTGTTACACTACCACCCAATAAATATGTTGCTAACCAAGCAAGGATATTTAGAAGGTTAAGTGATAGAACCATGAACGAAGTGCCTAGGTGTGAGAAACCAATTTCGAGGAACAAGTGATGCAAGTGACTTCTATCTGCATGGAAAGGAGAAACACCTTTCATAATTCGACCTATCATAACACGAAGTGTATCGAATACAGGTACAGACAAAACAGACAAACAAAATGCTACAACTCCAATATTAGGGAAACGTAAAGCCACAACAGCTGTATTATCCAAGATACGCATACAGAAGATAGACATTAACATTCCCATCATCAAAGTACCACTATCCCCGATAAACATCTTCGATTTCTGTCCAAAAATATTATGAAAGAAGAATGGAATAATAGCTCCTAAGCCTAACATTGACATCACAATCATTGGGTCCATTATAAGCTGCAACGAATAGAGCTCCAAACGAAGCGCATGCTAACATACAGAAACCTGACGATAAACCGTCGACTCCATCAATCATATTGATCGCATTAATAATTCCCACACTACCTACTATACAAAGCGGAGCAGATAGATATACAGGAAGTTTTTCTATGCCAAATAAACCATGAAAGTGGTTCATACTACTTTGATCCATATAAGCAACGAAGGCAACAACAAGTATTTCTATCACCAGGCGCAATGTAGGCGAAAGCCCTTGAATATCGTCTAAGGTGCCAATATAAATCATCACCGTAAGCGCAACGATTGAAGTGAGCAATGCATGGCTATGGAAAACCATACTAGTTATACCCGCTCCAATCACAATACCCCAATAAACTGCCACTCCACCAAGCACAGGTACGGGTTTTTTTTGAAGCTTTCTGTAGTCGGGTTTGTCTACAATATCCTTTAGTAATGCAGTCTTTACAATCATTGGATGAATCCAAAAGACCAATAACATTGAGCTAATCAAAGGTAGAAGAATGCCCAAATTAAAGATTTTGAAAGAGATATGTCCCATAAATATCGTTTATTTAAATTTCTTATATCATGTTGAATAACAATGGCAATCACAAATACCACATGCCTATTGTGTTGTTATGTTCTATTTCTTAAATGCTTTTATAAATCGTGTGAAGCCATCTTTAAAGAAGAAAGGAATACCATATAAAGACTCTTCTGGGAAAGTTACAATGTTTCTAAACTGCATTTCAAGGTGTCCTTTCATTGCAATAAAACGCTGAACAAAGAGATTTTTAGAGGTTGTTTGTATACGCTTGTCGTGATAACCGAAGTTTCCAGAGTCGAGAATGTAACGTAATAAACGCTTAGCATCTTTCTTATACCTATTATTATATAAAGGCATTACCTCCTCAGGACAACCTAAATAGTCTACAGCCATTGTTGCAAATACGCTCCAAACCTTTGTTAGCCCAAGATATTCTATATCCTTTAAAAGTTCAGTTCTATTGATATCATCTTTATGTGTATAAAGATATCTCATCCAATCGCTCAACTGTCGCAATCCAACAGCACTACCAAAATAGTGTCGAGCCGCATGAAGAAAGATGAAAAGAGCATCGAAATGCACTGGAGGTAATACAACTTTAGCCTCTCCTATATTACATATTAAAGGAGGGTTTTGAGCAAACATTCTCTTAGTCCAGGTCATTGTATTTTTCATCGCCTTGCGATTTATAGCTCCATGAATATCTCCATGCAATTCAACTACAATGTCTTTACAAATAAACAACGCATGAGGTCTATCTGGATCTACCTCTGTCATCGGCACAGAAAAGTACTTATGAAGTTCATCTACCGCTTTCTTATACTCGCCAGTTTCTAAGAAAAGCAAGTCGATATCACCCGATTGACGCAACAAAGGCTTTGGATAACATTGTGCAACTGCCTGTCCTTTTAATAGGAAAGCTTTAATATTTAGTTTTTCGCAGGCATCAAACAATTCAATAAGGAGGTTATTCATGGCCTTATTTGCTTGTTCGATGTTTGAAGTAAGCATTATTAAGTTGAAGTAAATGTTTTGATTTGGCTTGAGTTGAGCGGGCAACTTACTGATGACATTGGTACATACTCCAATAACAGTTTGTGCCAACATCAAATCTTTTATGGTCTCCCAATCTGTCGAACCATCAAATATTTCTTCCTTAACAGGCTTTTCCCAGATTCCACTTCTATACAACTCTAGGAATTGTTCTTCTGCTTTTGTAAACATACAAGCTTATTTTTAGTGTGTTTCTTCTTATTCAAACATGATTAATATTGGTGTTTTTTAAGAAGAATAGCTTCTTTCGTAATTAGTTTCGTAATGCTTTTTTATAGATAAATGTTCGTATACTATTAGGCAACAAGAATTGAACCAAGCCACGAACACAATCGTTATAAATCATTCTTGGTAAAGAAATTAGTTTCTTTTCATACATCCAATGGTTAAATTTCAATATATCTTTATAGTATTTCAAACCGCCACGACGTGCAAACTGGTCGTAACCTGAACGAACATTCACCACTACTTCAGGGATATTTTTAAAGGTACAACCTGCCAAAATCATTCTAGCCCAAAGGAAATAGTCTTCTTGAATAAATCCTGCTTGATAGCTTCCCGCTTTTAACAGATCTTCTTTTTTCACTATAATGGTTACATGATTCACGCCACAACGTGACTTCATAAATTGCTTTATCTCTGCATCTGAGCAAGGAAGGATACGCTTACTGATGATATTTTCAGGTGTTTCTGCAAATTCTGTAATCATACCTCCAACTAAAGACAAGCTATCATCTTTCTTAAACTCGTTCATTTGCAGTTCAAAACGATTAGGAAGAGAAATATCATCACTATCCATTCGAGCTAGATAGTTATATTGTGCATTCTCAACAGCAATGCGCAATGCTCCGCCTAAACCCACATTTTTCTCTTGATACAATGTTCTTAATTGTGGGAATACACTTTTTTTATCTTCTAGAACCTTTGACAATGTCTCTGGAACTGGTCCATCTACGACCACAACAATCTCACTTGGAGGCAAGGTTTGATTGATAATTGAGTCGAGAGCGACATCGAGTTGTTCAGGGTTGTCGTTCTTATAAACCGACATTATTACTGAAAAATCATAATTACTCATTTCTTTTTTCTTCTTTACATTTAAACTTCAATTTACTTTCTTAATGTTTTCACTGGCATTGATTATTCTTATTACTTCACAGAAAACAGGTTTACTGCTTCTATATACCTCTCTATTTGAGGATGATACATATTTCTCAATCGTTTTTGCTTTATCTTTTTTATAATGAATTGTTGTAAGAATACTAATAAAAAGCCTATCGCAAAGCCCACGAGAAAAGTGTAGTTGCCTAGCGGAAGGTATTGTTCTGGAAAGGCAGACAACACAAAGAAGGGCAATAAAAAGATGAGAGCTAATAGCGTATAGCGTTTTCTTGCATTGCCTTCCATATCTAAAACGGATTGTTTTTCGATGACATAATCGTCAAAGTCTGATTGATTTACACCGAAATCAGCCATCTTTGGAAACGTATCTAAATAGTCGTAATGAGCTATTTTGTATCTCAATTGTCGTTCGAAATCATTAAAAATCCATTCCATATCGTTCTTTATTGGTTTAGAATGTTACTTTGTTTTCTTGTAAATTCAATACTTTTACAGCATAATTACAATGCTTTTACCTTGTAATTGCTATGCTTTTATAGTTTAATTACTATGCTTTTAGTTTACAATTCCATAACAGCCACTTTCCGCAAGCTGTTTAAGTAGTTTCGATGAATGGCGTATACGGTTTGCCAAGCATCGCTATCTTCCACCTCTTCACGTATATTCATATCCACATTCCATTGTCCCAAAGCCTCTAAACGGTCTATTGTCATTCCCACAGAGATATGCTCTGGCGACGTTGTAGGTTGATATACAGGGTCTTGTTCTCCATCTATCATAATACTCTTACTCATCAAGTCCGCCTCAACTAAATCATCTAATAGGTCTTGCACCACTCTAATAGAAACATTTGTCTCTAGTTTTAATTCCTTGGCAGTATATGGTTTAAGTCCTAAAGCAAAGCGTTTGCACACCTTATTTAATAAGATGAGGCATAAAAAGAGTTTATATCGATAGCTTAACTTCTTGATATCGGTAAACAAATCGAACTTTTCTAGGTTCTGATTTGTATAACATAGTTCGGCACCGAACAAACAGATGGTCCATGAAAGTTGCAACCATAGCATGAAAAGGGGTAAGGCTGCGAATGAACCATAGATGGCATTGTAACTTGAAAGGAATATCTGTGAGTTGATATATACATATTGTAAGAGCTGCATTGCAAAGCCTGAAAGGATTCCAGGTACGATTGTTGCCCGTAGTTTTACGTTTGTATTGGGCATAAACACATAGAAAAGGATAAAAACTATTGACATGATGACATACGGCATCAATGCAATAACTCCTTCCATAACGGTTCCTAAAAAGGTATATGCATGCGCTTTATCTGCTATTGTCGCTATGTATATGGAAAGACCTGATGTTAAGACAATCATAATAGGAATGATAAAGAACATCGCAATATAGTCTACAAAAGTACGAACAATGGTTCTTTCCGACTTAACATTCCATATATCATTAAAGGTAAGCTCTGTTTTTCGGGTCAACATAATGATAGTCCAGAGCATAAAAAGAAGTCCAATTCCTAAGAATACTCCACTTTTAGTATGCACAAGATAAGAGTTTACAAAGCCAATGATGGTCTCTGCCGCCTGAGGTTGACTCTCTAAAGCACCTCTAAACCATACTTCTATATATTTAGAGTATCCAAATCCTCTCGCAATAGCAAACACTACGGCACAAATAGGCACAACAGCAAGGAGCGAACTATAAGTTAATGCAGATGCATAGTCCATTATTCGCTTTGTTGTAAAGAACTTAATAGAGAGATAAAGGATTTTTATCACGTTATAAAAGAAATAACGTAAAGCAGACACATCATCAGGACCGATGCGCCAAATATCTGTTGTTAGGAATTGCTTTAAAGCTTCAAATCTAGCTGTCACGTATCTTTCTTTATCTAAAGTGTAACAAAAAGAAAAACAGAGTCTCTATAAGCCGGGTTCTGTTCCTTTATATTCTCTCGAAAAATAAAGGCATCTGTCATTTATCTAGATTGTAAGTCACCTTACAACTCAAGCATTCTACCCTCCATCGGAATAATTCGAGCGAGCAACTCTCAAACGATGGTATACGCGAACTTGCAGCTTTCGGTTGGCACAGCTTAACGATCACCCGTTAACTGGTAGTCTCTTACACTACCTTCTCACCCTTACCACCTTGCGATGGCGGTTATTTTCTTCTACCATAACCTACTATTACTAGTAGCTTTTACTTTCAAAAGCGAAACGCTCTACGCTGCCCGGACTTTCCTTTTGCCTTCTTTTAAAGGCAAACGACAGAACCAAGACTCTGCATTTCCTATTGCAAAGGTACGTAATATATCTGGATTTAGGTTCTCAAAAAGACACAAAAATGAGCAAATACACCATTTTATTTATTATAATACATTAATTTAATGAATAAAGTACACATCTACTGCGCTCTGAACCGCATTTATAACAAGAAAGAAAAGCAGAATAAGACAAAAAGAAAGGATTTGAGTTTAATAGCCGTTAAGAGGTTCCTTAAAACTGTTAAAACAGGATAAAGAATAGTGACAAAATGACAGTTTAATATATTTTGCCATTATATTTGTAACTACTTAATACGAAAACAGCATCATTTTCTTATAAGAAAGAAGTATTTAACCATAGAAATAAACAAATAAAATTATTACATATGAAAAATTATTCAAAGTATTTTCTTGCAGCTATGTGCGTTGGTGCCATGGCATTATCTACAGGAACATTTTTAAAAGTACATGCAAATACATCAGCAGCAGTGGTTGCTGGGCAGCCAGTTGATCTAACTTACGCTGCGGACAAGTCTCTTCCTGCAGTGGTATATATTAAATATGTCCAGAATAGTAAGGTGCAAACAGTGAATGTTGAGTCTGATCCTTTCTCTGATTTCTTTGGAGATCCATTCGGATTCTTTGGCAATCCACGTGGCGGACAAGGTGGAACTCAAAAGCGACAAGTGCAAACTCCAAAGAGAGAGGCTAGCGGAAGTGGTGTCATTATCTCTCCCGATGGCTATATCGTAACCAACAATCACGTTGTAGAAGGAGCCGATCAGCTTACTGTTACATTAAATGACAACCGTGAATACAATGCAAGAATCATCGGTACAGACAAGAATTCTGACCTTGCTCTTATCAAAGTAGATGGCAAAAACTTACCCGCTATTCAAATAGGAAACTCTGATGACCTCAAAGTTGGCGAATGGGTGCTTGCTGTTGGTAACCCTTTCAACCTCAACAACACTGTTACTGCAGGTATTGTTAGTGCCAAAGCACGTTCTTTAGGTGCGAATGGTGTGGAGTCATTCATACAAACTGACGCTGCAATTAATAGTGGAAACTCTGGTGGTGCACTTGTAAATACACGTGGAGAGCTTGTTGGTATCAATGCAATGCTCTACTCTCAAACTGGTTCTTACAGCGGTTATGGATTCGCAATTCCAACAACTATCATGACAAAGGTTGTGGAAGACCTCAAGAAATACGGTACTGTTCAACGTGCAGTGCTAGGTATCATGGGTGCAAATGTGCTCGACTGGAAGGACAAACAAAAAGAAGAAGGTAAAGATTTGGACCTTGGAACAAACGAAGGTATATATGTTTCAAAGGTTGAAAGCAATAGTGCTGGCGAAGCTGCAGGCTTAAAAGAAGGTGATGTTATTGTCGCTGTAGATGGTAAAAAGGTTACAAAAATGTCTGAACTTCAAGAGCTCATGGCAGGAAAACGCCCTGGAGACAAGCTAACTATCACTTATCTTCATAACAAGAAGAAAGAAAGCAAAACCGTTACACTTAAGAATGCACAAGGAAACACAAGCATTGTGAAGTCTGCAGACCTTGATGTTCTTGGCGGAAACTTCCGTACTGTAACCGAACAACAAAAAAATGAGCTAAAGATTGCTTATGGATTGGAAGTAATTAAGGTTAATGATGGAGCTTTGAAGAAGGCTGGAATTGGTAAAGGACTTATCATCTTAGATGTTAACGACACACCAATGAAGTCATTATCTGACCTCCAAAATGCAGTAAAATCTGCTTCTACGGCTAAAGATCCCGTTCTTTATATCAAGGGAGTATGGCCTACTGGCAAGAAAGATTATTTCGCAATACAAATCGGTCAATAAGATTTTAGTATCAATTTAAAACCTCAATAAACGAGAAGGCAGATTATTTTGCCTTCTCGTTTATTCTTTTTATACATCTAAACGCGCTAAAACAACAAGAAAAAAGCTACCAAAATGCTTAAAAACACCTATTCAGACAGTTAAGTATAAAGATTATATAAAATGATACAAATAAATCATTTAAAGTTCTTGTCAATATAAAATAAAATCTATATATTTGCAACTAGCACTAAACCTGCAGACAGATGAGACAACTAAAGATATCCAAATCGATTACAAATCGAGAAGATTCTACTCTTGACAAATACCTACAAGAGATCACACAAGAACGACTTCTTACCGCAGAAGAAGAGATTGCACTTGCTCGTAAGATTAAAGAAGGCGACAAAGACGCCCTCCAAAAGCTTACAAGAGCGAACTTACGCTTTGTTGTTTCAGTTGCAAAACAATACCAGCACCAAGGACTTAGCCTTCCAGATCTTATCAATGAAGGCAATATTGGTTTGATAAAGGCTGCAGAAAAGTTTGATGATACAAGAGGTTTCAAATTCATTTCGTATGCAGTTTGGTGGATTCGCCAAAGCATTATGCAAGCTCTTGCCGACCAAAGTCGTCTTGTTCGCTTACCACTTAACCAAGTTGGATCAGTAAACAAGATAAATAAAATATCAAATAAGTTTGAACAAGAGTTCGAAAGAAAGCCTTCTATTGCAGAGATTGCAGAAGAAATTAACTTGTCACAAGAAAGAGTTTCAGATGCAATTAAAGGCAATAACCGCCACGTTTCGATGGATGCTCCATTAACAGACGGCAACGATAACGGATTAGCAGACCTACTTCAAGGCAACGAAGGTCCAGATATTGACACCCATTTATTATTAGAATCGCTTCGTGAAGAATTGAAGTTGGCTTTAAATATATTAGATGAACGTGAGCGTTTCGTTATTGAAGCATTCTATGGAATCAACCAACCGGAGATGACTCTTCAAGAAATTGGCGCTAAAAAAGGATTAACAAGAGAACGAGCACGCCAAATTCGAGAGAAAGCTATAAGGAAATTAAGAAAGAATACACAAAATAAGCTCCTTAAAAGTTATCTCGGCAAATAAGTAAAAAAAGGCGAATTAGACTGTGGTCTCTCACTAATTCAGCCCCAAAGAGCGAACCAATAGAATTAAAATAGAACTCAATTTAAAAGAAAGAAAATAATAAATTGCTGACATAATCGTATGTTTTAAGATTAGAAGTTCATCTAATATTTTCTAGGAACATCATCTTTATAGCAACAGAACATTGTTCTGCGATTTATTCAGCAGGCATATTCAATACAAATAATTATTTATGACAATTGCAATTAACAAGAAGTTAGGTCTTCTTTTATTATTCTTCATCTGCTTTATCAGCGGATTTGCAGCAACAAAACAAACCAAAATATACATGTTTGGCGTTGCAACTTCATTCAATGATTCAACATTATACATTACAGAAATTCAAGAAATAAGCGGTGCTTATATCGATAGTAAAACAAAATTTCTTGTTGAAAGAGACAATTATTCATATCAACTAAGAGATTATCTTAAAGGTATTGGCGAGCAAACTCCGACAGCTACCACCATATTTGCTATCGAAAAGAAAGAGATTGAGAAGAAATACTTGGTTATAAAGAAGAAATATTTAGATCCAGGATTATACCAAGTAAAGCAAATCAACAACGCAAGTTTCACATTCAAGTCCATTACTCCCACTACAACAGAATAGCTTTTGCAATGTAAACTCATTGCTATTTGCACTCAAAGGCTATGCTTTTATGCTGTAATAGCAATACTATTGCAACCTACTTACTAAAGCATTGTTTCAAAAGTAAATAGGTGCTATTTTACAAGTGGAAAAAGATTATAAGCATAAGACATTATCACAATCAATGAAGAAACAAGATATTCACGATTTTAATATCGCTGAGTTAGATATAAGAATTATCTTCGAAGGTGATGGAACGAACAATATTAGTCTCATTCCATCATTTAGTCCTTTTGTAATCAAAGAGTCAAAAGGAGAAAGATTGTTTACTTTCACGGTTTTAGATGAATTAGAACCCATTGCAGAAGACAAGTTAGACAATATCAGAAACTTTGATACTGGCAATGGAGATACCAATGTCGACAAGATCATTGATGGTGGTTATCAGTTCAGTATCAAGAACATCAACAACAAAGAATGTTGTTTATTGATAACCAACGATGATTTTACAGAATGTCATTGCAAACTATCTGGAACCTATACTATGCGTAGTTTTGGTTTAAATAATGCCCTTATTCTTATATATGCCTTTGCAGGGGGATTTAAAGATACCTGTTTAATACACGCATCTTTAGTAAGGCAAAACGGCTACGGCTATGCTTTCATCGCTAAAAGTGGAACAGGTAAGAGCACACAAGTTAGCTCTTGGCTAAGATATATACCCAATTGCGACCTCATGAACGATGATAGTCCTGCAATACGAATCATCAACAACGAAGCATTTATATACGGAACACCATGGAGTGGCAAAACTCCTTGTTATAGAAAGGTAAAAGCTAAGCTTGGAGCAATTACAAGAATAGACCGTGCTTCGGCAAACTCTATCGACCATCTACGTCCCGTTGAGGCTGTTGCATCAGTCCTTCCCGCTATATCTACAATGAAATGGGACAAGGTTATCTATAACAATACACACAAAATCATATTCAAATTAGTAGAATTAACATCACATTACATACTTCATTGTTTACCAAACGAAGAAGCAGCACAAATATGTCACAAAGCAATAGCCAAATAAAAAAACTTCAATTAAGCAATAAACAATTCCTACCCGAAGTTATAAAAGTAATTCAAGAGGGACATACTGCAACCATTAGTCTACGAGGTTACAGCATGCGTCCATTCCTTGAAGACGGAAGAGACAAAGCTATTCTAACCAAACCAACCAACATTAAGGTTGGAGATCCAGTGCTTGCAGAATTAACAGGTCAGCAATATGTATTACATAGAATCATTACAATCAACGGAAACGATGTCGTTCTACGTGGTGATGGCAATTACCTTTGCGAATATTGCACCCTTGATGACATCAGAGCATCAGTGGTTGGATTCTACAGAAAAGGCAGAAAAACAATCGATTACACCAATCATTGGAAATGGAAAACCTATTCTTTCTTTTGGACAAGACTGTTTCCTATCCGCCGTTATCTGCTCTATATCTACAGAAAAGTATTCCTTTAAAAACATCATTCATCAACAATAATATAATAAAATATCAATATGAAGACAAAGAAAGATTTCTCATTAAAAGAAGTTTGTGGCGAATTTATCCTCATTGCAGAAGGAAAAACCAACATAGACTTTAGCGAAATCATCAGCATGAATGAATCGTCTGCGCTTTTATGGAGAGAGATTGAAGGCAAAGAGTTTACCGAAGAAACTTTAAGAGATATTCTTTTAGAGCATTATGAGGTTGAACCTGAAGTGGCATTAGCCGACGTTCAAAAGCTAATTCAAACATGGAGAAACTCGCATTTAATTGAAGAATAAGCAGAATTACATTCTATTTACAGCTCCTTTCCTCGTGAGATGTCCTACAAAATCAAGTAAGATATAAATGAAGAAAGGAGTTTTTATTTTACTATCTCGCCAAAACACATTATCAATTCACCACTAACGAGCCTCAAAAGAAACGAAATCGATTTTAATCACACACAAAAACAAGAATATTCGTACTTTCATCATACTTTCTTTTCTTAAAAAAACACAATACACTTGCATAAAAATAGTTTTTTAAAAGAATAATCTTATCTTTGCAATACTATCGAATAATAGTTTTAATTAATAAAATCAATAGTGTAATGATAAGTAGAACCACCATAAAACGCTGCTATGCGTGGATGTTATTAATAACATTCACTCTTATGTTGTCGTTAAGAGGTATCCACTATCATTATGAAACAAGTCACGATTGTGATGTAAAAACAACAGGAAGCACAGCCTGCACAACAGTCAAAGCAGTATGTAATGTCTGTGATTTCGTGTTCCAAAAAGCTAATGCTATAAAGAACACAGTTTATATCACACCAGCTCCTTACTCTATTGTAAAGTATCTGTCATTCGATACACCTTGTGTTTATCTTAGAATTTTATCGATAAACACCAATTCTCCACCATTCTTCTTAGCATAAAGCATAAAAAGAAGAATGTAACTTACTCGTGTTTTCTTTGTAAATATATCGAAGTAAATGATAGATACGTCCGTTTATACGGGTGTGCCTATATATAATTAAGGTGTAAATAACATCACACTTATTTACTTTGGGTATGTTATGAAAAGATGGCATCATTGTAAGTATTCTACAAACACATTAAGCTTAGACTTTAGCTCAATAGCTATTGGCTAACAGTTGTCGGCTTAAGAAAAACAAATCACATAATTTTTCTATTTCAAGATGAAACAAAACAAGTATCTACTGGCGCTCAGTATACTTGTTCTTTGGGGCTATTCGTCTCACACTTGCTTTGCACAAACACCTACAGAGCAACGTGAAGAAAGTTCCATTGAACTACACTTTAAAGATAAGGAAACCCTATTGCCTGTCTATGACGTAAATGTTTGGATTAATCAGGAGGCTATTCCAAGCAATAGTCAAGGCTTAATTGCACTTCCAAAAGGCATCAAAAAGACCGACGTTATAAAGGTTTCAAGCATTGGATATAAAACTATTCAATTGCATTTTGGCGATATAGAACAACAAAATGGTCAGAATGTCATTCTACTTATTCCCGATACAAAACGCTTAGACGAAGTGGTTGTTAGGGGAACTAAAAGCAGTGTGAGTGTTAACTCTGTGTCATCAACCATCAACTCACAAGCCATTCAAGGCGCAATGGGCAAATCTTTGGCTTCATTACTCGAGAATGTCAGCGGAGTTAGTAGTATTCAAACAGGTACAAGCACAGCTAAACCAGTTATACATGGTATGTATGGCAACCGAATTCTGATGATAAACAATGGCGCAAGACAAACAGGTCAACAATGGGGACTAGACCATGCGCCTGAAATCGATAAGAATAATAGTGCCAATATCAAAGTAATTAAGGGAGCAGAGTCTGTTCGTTATGGCTCAGAAGCATTAGGAGGAATAGTTGTTCTCGAACAAAAAACACTTCCATATCAAGTAGTTAAGCCTTCAGGAGCCATCTCAACACTTTACGGAAGCAACGGAAAACGCTTCAATATTGTTGCAGAAGCAGAGGGAACAATGCCTTTCTTACGGGATATTGCATGGAGATTACAAGGAACATACATCAATTCTGGAGAC
The DNA here is from genome assembly GCF_000379965.1 of Hoylesella nanceiensis DSM 19126 = JCM 15639. Classification (GTDB taxonomy): domain Bacteria; phylum Bacteroidota; class Bacteroidia; order Bacteroidales; family Bacteroidaceae; genus Prevotella; species Prevotella nanceiensis. Next base: position 641,188 of record NZ_KB904327.1, read on the forward strand.
GCTTCAACAGCAAAGTATGTGCTAAACAACACGGGTTATCGTGAACATAACATGTCGGCAGCCTTAGGATACAAGCATGGTAAACTCAGAATTGAGGGATTTTACAGCTTATTTAATCGAAAAGAAGGTGTAATGCTCAGTGCTCAAATGGGTAGTGAGGACCTTCTTAAGAAACGTATTGCATTGGGACAACCTGCTGTTATCGAGCCTTTCTCTAGAAAGATTGATTATCCTTATCATCAAGTTACACATCACACTGCCATCGGAAAGATATATTATGATGCAGGAAAGTGGGGTAATTTCTATTGGCAAACAGCCTTTCAACAAGACGATAGAAAAGAAAATAGAGTGAGAAGAATGAATCTTTCAAGTATTCCAGCAACGAGTATGCACCTCACTTCTTTTCAAAATATGTTGAAATACGATGTCAACTATGGCGATTGGACAACGGAAGCAGGAGCTTCTTACCTACATATTCGCAACAAAAATAATGAGGGAACGGGTGTAGTACCTGTCATTCCTAATTATACTGAATATGATTTAGGTATCTATGCCATACAAAAATGGCAGCATAAGCAGTGGAATGCAGAGATTGGAATTCGTTTCGACAACCAAGAAACAAAAGCTTTGGGATATGATTACACAGGTAGTTTATACGGTGGACACCACAATTTTAGTAATGTTTCATACAACTTAGGTTTTAACTACCGCCCTTCGGAGAACTGGAGCTTTACTTCTAACCTTGGACTTGCATGGCGTGCGCCTCATGTTTACGAGCTTTATAGCAACGGAAGTGAGCTTGGTTCAGGTATGTTTGTAGTTGGAGACTCTACAATGCGCTCTGAACAAAGTACCAAATGGGTTACTTCAGCAGTGTATAAAAATAGCTTCATCAATGCAAGAGTTGACGCTTATCTTCAATGGATCAATGGTTATATCTACGATGAGCCTAGCAATCAGTTCATAACTGTTATCTCTGGAGCTTATCCAATGTTTAAATATAAGCAGACAAATGCCTTCTTTCGTGGTGTAGACTTTGATATTAGAGTTCAACCAACCAAAGCTATTGAATACCATTTCCTATGCGGTTTGATATGGGCGAATGATAAAAAAACCAACAATTATCTTCCTTTCATTCCTTCATTCCGCTTCGATCACGATATAACTTGGCAAAATATCAATATCGGAAAGATAAAAGCTTATGCACAATTAAAGCACCGCTTTGTTGCAAAACAAACACGTTTTAATCCTCAAAGCGACCTTGTAGCCTTCACACCACCTGCTTATAACCTCTTTGGAGCAGAGATTGGAACAGAATGGAATATTAACAATAACAACAAATTGCGCATTCATTTGGCAGCAGATAACATTCTAAACAAAGAATATAAAGAATATACCAACCGCTCAAGGTACTATGCTCATGACATGGGTCGTGATGTTCGATGCACCATTAGCTGGGTATTTTAAATTAACATAGAAATAAATTATAAACAAATAAATTTGACTATTATGAAGAAAAACATTTTTAAAGCATTCCTTTTCTCAGTGCTATCAATTGCATTTTCACTATCATTTATATCTTGTAGCAATGATCCTGATACCCCAGAGGATCAAACTAAGAATAAATTACACGAAGATCCTGCTAAGGTTGAGGTTGAACTTATTGAGTCTCATATGCACGGAAACTGGAATACTATTGAGACTTTAGGTGGTCCTCATCAAAATCCTGAGAGCAATGCAAAGTACTTACGCCGCATACAAAAGGTGACTTATGAACTTGTTCAGGGTAAAGGTTGGCAAGTAGCAGAGAACAGTGCGAAGAAATTCTACGTGATTCAAGCTGCAGAATATGGTACTCCTGACAACCAAAATCCTGCTCCAATCTACCTAATGTTCATAAAATACTATAACAGTAAGGGTGTACTTATGAATCAACAGTTTATCGATGGAGGTCAAGATAATATTCACCAACATTTCTTTGCAGTTGAAAATGTAAAAGATTTAATGACTGGCAATGCTAAGACTTCAAACATTTCAACTCTCGATAACATTGAATATAAATATGTAGATACCACTCCTTGGAATAAAACTGTTAAGAACGATGGTGCAAAACTAACAGGTTCGACTAATCCATTAGGCTTTAAAGGAGCTGTAAAATTCTTGCAAAACAGAACTACTTTTGATTTAAGAATCCAGCTATATCATGGTTATAGAGGAAAGAAAGATCCTAAAACACAAGCTTTCAGCCCATTTAATGCTCCTTCAGCATATCAAATTCAGCAAGGAACATGGGACATTAACTTCACTATTCCCGTTGTTGTTTACGCTAGCAGAGAAGAAAGTCTAGACGAACTTAGCGAAACATTAGACGCTAAGAACAAGCCTGAAAGCGAATATAGTGAATCAAGCAAAGAGTTTATTCATGCAATAATGAAGGCCTTTAACATCACTTGGCCAGAGGCAGTAGAAGACTATAAGACTCTATATTACACACAAGGACACGTTGAATCGGGTGCTATTTGGTTATAATATCACAATAATGACAACCTAAAAAGATATTAGGTTCACAATAAGAAAGTATTCAGTATAACTTAGCTCTCATTGTATTTCACATAGAATGCAATGAGAGTTTTTTCTTTTTATCCTTCTCTTACCTGCCAATCAGCACCTTACATGTTTTCAATAAGAATGTAATCTTTTTACTAAAGAAAAGTCATTCTTACATATTTTTTGTACATTTGCATCAATAAAAACAATCTACTTATGATGAAAAATAAAATTCTTGTAGCAGCACTACTAGCTTCTACCCTATCAATGAATGCCCAAACAGAAACTCCCAAGTGGGTTACTGATGTTAAAATTAGTGGTTATGGAATTCTAGATTACAATGTAAGCACTCAAAAAGGCAATCATTCGAATGCTTTTAACCTTCGTCTTGGACGTCTTTCTCTCGACGGAAAGTTCCTCAACGACTTTGCTTGGAAAGTCCAATTACAAGTAAATGGAAACACATCTTCATTGGGAAAATCTCCTCGTTTGGTTGATTTATTTGCAGAATGGCAAAAGTATGACTTCGCAAAGATTAAGTTTGGACAGTTTAAAAGACCTTTTACTTTTGACAATCCCTTACACCCTATCGACCAAGGATTCATGGGTGTGGCACAAAGTGTAAGCAGTCTTTCAGGTTTTAGCGATAGAACTGGAGAGCATGCATCAAACGGTCGTGATATAGGTGTTCAGCTTCAAGGAGACTTTCTCAAAACTGCTGAAGGTCGAAATCTACTTCATTACCAAATAGGTGTATTCAATGGAGAAGGTATTAACATGAAAGATGTTGACCAACAAAAAGACATTATTGGTGGATTATGGGTGATGCCTGTTGAAGGTTTGCGTATTGGTGCATTTGGTTGGACAGGCTCTACCACACGAAAAGCAAACTATACAGAAGAGGTTACTGTAGGAACTATAACCACAACACAACACGTTAGCAAAACAGTTACATTGCAAAAACGCAGATATGCATTGTCGGCAGAATATAAAAAGAACGACTGGACTGTACGAAGTGAGTTTATTCACTCTACAGGAGCAGGCTTTGCATCTAGAACTCCCGATGGAAAGAGCAAGCAATCTGTTGCTATTTCTAGCTTAGGAGACCAAGCAGAAGGCTGTTATGCTCTTATAATTGCGCCAATTATAAAGAAAAGATTGTATGCAAAAGCACGTTTCGACGCCTACACACCTACTGGCTCTTGGGGACAATCAAGAAGCCTTTACGAAATAGGTCTCGACTATGACATCGACAAACACTTTAGAATTGCAAGCGAATATGCGATCGTAAAAGATAAGATGTTGGCAAATCCTAACTACAACATCATGGATATTCAAGTGTCATTTAGATTCTAAAACCATTATAAATCAACACTAAACGCTATTACACTCAAGTAATTTATATGCTAAAAGCAAGAAACTTTATCAACAAAAGGAATGATTTTACCTACTAAAAGCAATGCAATTACAAGATAAAAGCAGTGAGTTTACAGTGCAAAAGCAATCCTTTTAAAGAGCGTTTGACGTTGAATTAAGAATAAATGGAGTTGCAACAACAATGCAACTCCATTTTCTTTTATACCTCTAAGAAGTTTTTTAGAAAAGAATAAGAGATCTTTTCTAATAATATTTCATCGCTTTTGTTTCCTAAAATCTTATTTTCATCACACAAAAGCATAAACAAAAAGCCCATAATATCTCTATTCCCCAAACAAGCTGAAAAGAAATACAACACAATTAAAGACTCATCACTAGTCAATCAACCTACCCTCTCTCAATAGCTCACTACAAAAATAGATAGAAGTACAAATAACATCGATACATCTTATTCATATATTTATGTATAGAACTTTCTTTTTTAGCTCTAACCAAATTCTTATTCTATATCAAAAGAAATTATTATAACTTAGAAATTCATTAAAAACTCCATTTAAAGAATTATTAAAAGCACTCAAACACCAGCTTTATTGGCAAAAAAGTTGTACTTTTGCAATCCGTTTATTATATGATTTAAAAGAATACTAAACAAGTATGCAACACGAAGACATTCACAAAGACCTAAAAGAAAAGGCAATTTTCTTAGCAGAGTATGCAGCAACTTTAGAGGCTGTTGGAGCACAAACCTCTCGTACTTCTTATAACACTAAGCGTATTGCAAAGTCGTTTGGCTACTGGTGTAATATGGTTATGCTTCCTAATTCGGTTAGTGTAACCCTACACAACGAAAACAGAGAACATTCATACACATACGTAAAAAAGACTCCTGAGCTAGGTCTTAACTTCAATATCAATATGAAATTGTCACATCTTTCATGGCTTGCATCAGACAATAACTTTTCATTAGACGAGCTTTGGACTCGCTTTAAGAAGATTGTTTCAGAGCCTAGAGAAAGCAGATGGACCGTTTTAGTACTTGCATCGCTTGCCAATGCTGCCTTCTGTAGATTGTTTGATGGTAACTATACCTCTATTGCTATTGTGTTTATAGCTACCTTTGTTGGTTTCTTTGTTCGTCAAGAGTTACTAAAAAGACACTGGCACATACTTGCAGTATTCACAATTTCTTCTTTTATTTCAACTATGATAGGCTCTACCGACTATCTTTTCTTCCACGGAGGAACTGAAGATATGTCACTGGGAACATCAATGTTGTATCTAGTTCCAGGTGTTCCTATCATCAATGGAGTAATGGATATGATTGATCATCATGTGCTAAATGGTATTGCACGACTAACAAAAGCCTTCATGTTAGTGGTTTGTATTGCAGTGGGATTAACCTTTACGGTTATTCTCTTAGATGTAAATCCACTTACAGTAACAAAGGTTAGCTATCCAAATGTATTGCTTGCAGCTGTTAAAGATGGTCTTTTTGCAACTATTGCTGGTTTAGGTTTCGCCGTAATTTCTAACCCTCCACGCAAAGCTTTGCTTATAACTGCCGTGCTTGTATGCGTGGGTCATGGTATAAGATATTTCTTAATGCACCACGAATCGTTGATGCTCGACCAAGTAACTGCATCTAGTATTGCAGGATTATCAATCGGTCTTCTTGCTATTCCTGCAGCTATGAAGATACACTATCCAGCAGAGGGATTCGCATTCCCAGCTCTTTTACCAATGGTTCCAGGTATGTTTGCCTACAAAGCCATTAGAGATTTGATTGGACTAGTGCGTACCCCTGACACTACAAACGATTGTGTTAATATGTTCTTCCACAACGCAACACTCACAATTCTTGTGATGATGGGTATGGTTGCATGCTGTGTTATCCCTATTTTCATATTCCATAAGCAGTCATACTCTGTAACTAGAGACGAATAATAGGTTAGAACAACAACTAGAAAGGAAGAATATTGGAAAGGCCATCGAATGAAATAAAAAGATGGTTTGTGCTCATAAAAAAGAGAATAAAGCATTCGTTTAAGTAAAAAAAATAAGGTATATTTGCAATTGTGATTGAATTAGAAAGACATATAGAAGTGCTTTTGCTGAATAATGACTGTGTTATTATTCCTAATTTTGGTGGATTTATGGTCCATCATGTAGAGGCAAGATATGATGAAAAAGACCATATCTTCTTGCCTCCATATAGAACTTTAGGATTCAATCCACAGCTAAAAATGAACGATTCATTATTAGCTCAATCATATATTGAGGCTTATGACATCAGCTATCCTGAGGCTATTAAACGCATTGAAAGTGAAGTTGATGAACTAAACCAGATACTTGACAACGAAGGCGAATACGAATTAAACGATATTGGCACCCTACATCGAAACGAAATGGGGTCTTTCGACTTCATACCTTGTGATGCTGGAATACTTACTCCCTATCTTTATGGTTTGAGTTCGTTTGAACTTGAATCTCTAAGTTCTATCAAAGCCAAGCGCAACAAGGAAGCTATTGAAGCTGAAAAGGAAACAACTAACATTCCTGCTGGCATACAAGCACTAGAGAAAGCCAATATCTTTGCTAACCAATCGTCTCTTTCTAACAATACAGAAGACGAGCAAGAAGATCAAGAAAAGAGTATTCGCATATCAATAAGCATGCTTCGAAACGCTGCAGCAGTAGCGATTTTATTCGTTGTTCTAATGCTTATCCCCACTCCTTTGTCTAACAAAAAGGACAAATTAATACAGAGTGAACTCAACACAAGTCTTCTTTATAAAATCATTCCAAATGATGTTATCACCGAAAAAGCAGGTGTAAATCCACTTGAGAAGATCGCAAGTAAGCCACAACCTGTAAGTACAAAAGAGGTTAAAGCTAAAGAAGTTGTTGAGGAGGTGAATACTCCAAAGAAACAAGAAACATTCTATACTATCGTTTTAGCAAGTAGAATTACTAAGAAGAATGCTGAAGCTTATACTGAAAGTCTTAAAAACAAAGGACTTGAAAATGCTGAAATGATAGCTAAAGGGGGTCATGTTAAGGTTATTTGCGGTAGATATGAATCTGAAAAAGAGGCATACAAAGCAATGAATAAACTTAATAACAACCCTGATTTTTCAGATTGTTGGGTAACAAAAATTCAAGAATAAGAATGAAAAGAGCAAGATGTCCTAAGTGCGACAACTATATAACTTTCGACGAAACGAAGTATCAAGCTGGACAATCACTTATATTTTCTTGCCCTGATTGTGGCAAAGAATTTGGCGTTCGCATTGGCGTTTCAAAACTAAAGAATACTCAAAAAGAGGAAGTTCTTGACGAAAATGCTAATGAGAAGGGCGCAGGTTCAATTGTAGTTATCGAAAATGTATTCCATTATAAGCAGGTTATTCCTCTTCAAATGGGCGATAACGTGATTGGAAGATATATGAAGAACAGTGGAATTAATTGTCCAATCGAAACTAACGACCCAAGTATTGATATGACTCACTGCATCATAAATGTGAGTAAAGATAAGAAAGGACAACTGAAATACGTTCTTCGTGATGGTCCAAGTTTCACTGGAACATTTGTAGATAACGAGATTTTAGGAGACAGAGAACGTCGAGTGATTGAAGAAGGATCGTTATTTACGATTGGAGCAACAAGCATAATCCTTCGCTCTGCACAAGAAACTGAAGAATAATACTTATCTCTTTAGATTCAAACAAAGAACATAAAACAAACAAAATACAATAAAACTCCTCTATAACATCATTGGTTATAGAGGAGTTTTTCTTTATATCTCTGCTTAAGAACGGCTTTATCCCAAGCGAGATAATATTTCTTTATAATAGAAGAATTCTTCTATTATAAGCAAAAAGTGCCTCAATAAGAAAAGAGCAACAGCTTTCTTACTATTACATTAGAGGTAAGAACACAAAAAATCCCATGAATATTGGAAATCAATATGCATGGGATTAAGTATTTTATTTTGCGTAAGCAACAGAGCGAGTCTCACGAATTACAGTGATCTTCACTTGACCTGGGTAGGTCATCTCATTCTGGATTTTCTCTGCTATCTCACCACTTAGCTTCTCACTTTCATTGTCGTCCATTCTATCTGCACCAACAATGACACGCAACTCACGTCCTGCTTGGATTGCATACGTTTTAGTTACACCTGGATAACTCATTGCTATAGCCTCAAGGTCATTCAATCGCTTGATATAAGCTTCAACAATTTCACGTCTTGCACCTGGTCTTGCACCGCTAATAGCATCACATACTTGTACAATAGGAGCTAAAAGAGTATTCATTTCGATTTCATCATGGTGCGCACCGATGGCATTACAGATGTCAGGTTTTTCCTTATAACGTTCTGCAAGCTTTGCTCCATAGAGCGCATGAGGCAACTCACTCTCCTCATCGGGTACCTTTCCAATATCATGAAGCAATCCTGCTCTCTTCGCTTTCTTTGGATTTAAGCCTAATTCTGAAGCCATAATAGCACAGAGGTTGGCAGTTTCTCGTGCGTGTTGTAATAGGTTTTGACCATAAGAAGAACGGTATTTCATCTTACCTACAATACGAACAAGTTCTGGATGCAATCCGTGTATACCTAAGTCTATAACTGTTCGTTTTCCAGTCTCAATAATTTCGTTTTCTAATTGTTTCTTTACTTTAGCCACAACTTCTTCAATTCGTGCGGGATGAATTCTACCATCAGCAACCAATTGATGAAGAGCTAATCGACAAATTTCACGTCTTACTGGATCGAAAGCAGAAATAACGATTGCTTCGGGAGTATCATCTACAACGATTTCAACACCTGTTGCAGCCTCAAGAGCACGGATATTACGGCCTTCACGACCAATAATACGACCTTTTATCTCATCATTTTCAATATGGAAAACGCTTACTGAGTTTTCAATTGCAGTTTCTGTAGCTACACGTTGTATGGTTTGAATAACAATTTTCTTAGCTTGTGCATTTGCATTAAGCTTTGCTTCATCCATAATCTCATTGATATAGCTTGCAGCATTTGTCTTTGCTTCGTCCTTTAAGCTCTCAATTAGACGATTCTTTGCATCCTCTGCGCTCAAACCTGATAGCTCTTCAAGCTTCGCACGCTCTTGAGTTTGCATCTTTTCTAATTCTGCTTGCTTTGTAACAAGAATCTTCTTTTCATTGTCGACACGAACTTGTGCTTGTTCAACTTCTTGCTTTCGTCTCCCAAGTTCTTCTTGACGTTGATTCAAAGACAGTTCTCTTTGTTTGAGCTTGTTTTCGCTTTGCTGTATCTTTTGATTGCGTTGCTGTACTTCACGCTCTAACTCTGCTTTCTTATTAAGAAACTTCTCTTTCACTTCAAGTAGTTTCTTTTCCTTTATAACCTCAGCATCCTTAGTGGCATTGGCTATCATTTCATTGTATTTTCCTTTTATAACGTATCGAAAAAGGAAAAAACCTGCGCAACCACCAATAAGTAATGTGATGATTTCCGTAATCAATGTTCCGATCATTTATTTTATACTTTTAGTTTAATTCTTTAATTACTAAAATGTATAACGGCACAAGAATAAAAACAAAATAATATTATTGTTTTACAAAGCATCAATTAACAACGAGCCAACTCGCCATCAATGGCTTATTCATAATGTTATTTTTCTTTCAATGCTGATTCGATATCAGAAGTCAATTTCTCAAGAGTTTTAGTCAATTCTCCTTGATCATATCGTCCAGATTCACGCTCATAGCGGAGCGCAACATCAATAAGAGCCATATAAAGCAAATCTTCTTTGCCTATTGCATCTTGATACTTATTGGTGTAAAAGCCTATAGTATCATTAATTAATCTGGCAGCTTGTCGATAATACACTTCTTCTTCAGGAGCGATTTCCACAGGAAAGTCTCTATTATATACCGAGAGTGTTATCTTTCTTTTATATTGACTAGGTTCAGACATCATTGAAACTATTTTTCACTCAATAGCGTAATACATTTGTTTACATCACGAATTAATTTTGCAAGTCTCTGTTGTGCCTTTTCAACATCAACGTCTGAAACTTCAATCATTCGTGCTATTTTTAGACTTTGGTAATCATTCTGAGCTTGAGAAAGATGCTCTTCAAGAGTTTTTATCTTTTCTTCTTGACCTTCAATCATGGCATACAATTCTGCATTCTCCTTTTTAATGTCTTTATATTGGAGAATGAGTTGCTGTATTCTTGCAGCAAATTGAGCTAAGACTTTCTCATTATTGGTCATGAATGTTACATTTTGAATACAAAAATAGGGTAAATATATGAAAACAGCAAATTATTTATTATAAAATATTTTATTTACCATTATCATCTGCTTGTGGTTTAGATTCTTTCTTTGCAAGCATCACTACTTGATAAACAAAGTCGGTAATCCACTTTTGCGAGTACCCTAATCGTTTGTTTGTTTGGCGTATTCCCACCACAGTTTTCATCACTCCAGGCTCGGAAAAATCGTTTTTATTGAAGATATCATTAACGGTTTTCTCGGTCATTGAATAGATGGCACTCTTAAAGAATGATGGAAGACGAAGTTTAAACTTCATCAAGTTGCCAGTTAACATTAAGAGATCTTGACTTAATGTCTGAAATTGAAAGAGATAAGTTTGTACATCTTGCAATTTATGGCAATTGCGTCTAATACTTTGATCAATTTCTTTAAAGAAGCTATCATCAGTATTATATATACCTTGCATCATCTTTTTACAAGCTGACTTCTCACCTACTCCAAGTTTATTACCTTGTGTTGGCACTTTTAAAGTGGTTTTAAAAGTACGCAAATCGGGCAACATAGCAAGATTGGTTATACCTACATTGGCTGCAATCGAGGCTTGAAAATACACTCTAACCAATGTCATAAAGTCTTCCATTCCGCCTGTTTTATTTTCTTTTGGTTTACTTCCAAACAGTTTAGATATAAATCCCATGACTATTTTATAATGTTTTATTCGAATATTCGATACTTTTGAACAATTAGAATGAATAGTCCTCATTACCCCATGTCCGTTTCATTAGCAAACAACGCTTACAGGTAAAAGGTTTAAGAACGATTCTTTTGCAAAAATACAATAAAAAGTTTAACCTACAAAATATTATTTTACCTTGTTATATAGCATTTATACGTTATTTTAATTATTTTGCAAGAGGAAATCGATTAGTATCTATACCATTTCTACTTGCATCGTCATTTTAGATATCGAACAATGCAAAACTACACATAAACTACCCTCCTCACTTCAAACTACTTTTAAATTTAAATACAGAGAAAAGTATTGTTACATTTTTTACGTATTTAAGTAAATATAATAGTTAAAATGTTTAAAAATAAAGAATCTACAAATAAAGACTACGCTCAACATTTTAAACTTACAAACACTTCGTTTCAATTAGAAGAATTATAAAGCATTTCAATCTAACACACTAATCAAAAGAGAACCATACCGATTTAATCTATATCATTACCATATATTTATAACGCATTATCTTTCAATACTTTAAAAACTCATAATCTACAATTATATTCTAACTCTATCATTATTATCACTGTTTCATTGTGCAGATCCGCCTCAGAATACCTAAAATTAAGAGATAAAAGCAATGTTCATACAAGTAAAAGGAAATGTTTTTATAGTTCAAAAACACTACTTTTATATAACAAAAGCAATGCTTTTAGTATCTGTTCTCAAGCTATTCTCCTTACCAACTATGTCGTTCTAGAAATACAAAAGGATACCTTTTCCCTACAAATCACTAAGATTCTCCTCTAATACCTTTCATTTTAAGAGCGAAAATGAACAAAATTACACTTAACTACACTATAACCCACCCCAACATCACACAAGTCAAGATGTGAAATATTGCTAATTTATTTTATAACCTAAACATTTATTTCCCAAAAGTCCAAATAATATCTCTAAGGAGACTTTTCTTTTTACTCTTAAAATAAATAATGACAAATACAAAAAAAATCCTTTATAAATCGTAACTCTTTCAAAATTTATCATTACCTTTGTGCACATAAGTTTTTAGAAATAATAAAGAAAGAATTCAACTATCATTGTATTACATCTCATTTGAGGATATTTCTGATTAAAACAATACTGAATGAAAGGAATAATTTTGGCAGGTGGATCAGGTACTAGATTGTATCCTATCACAAAAGGAATAAGTAAACAGCTCATGCCAATCTATGATAAACCGATGATTTATTATCCTTTATCGGTGCTAATGCTTGCAGGAATTCAAGAAATTCTTATCATTTCTACCCCTTACGACTTACCATCTTTCAAACGTTTACTTGGCGATGGAACTCAATGGGGCGTGCAATTTACCTATGCAGAACAGCCTTCTCCAGATGGATTAGCGCAAGCTTTCATCATTGGAAAAGAATTCATCGGTAACGATAGTGTATGTTTGGTATTAGGAGACAATATCTTTTACGGTGCTGGCTTTACTGGATTATTAAAGAACAGTGTTGTTGAAGCAGAACAAAACAATAACGCAACAGTATTTGGTTATTATGTGAATGACCCAGAGAGATATGGGGTTGCAACTTTCGATGAGAATAACAACTGCACAAGTATTGAAGAAAAACCTCAAAACCCTAAGAGTAATTATGCTGTTGTGGGACTCTATTTCTACCCTAACAGCGTGGTTCAAGTTGCTCAAGCCATTAAACCCAGCGCACGAGGAGAATTAGAAATCACTTCAGTTAACCAACACTATTTGGCACAAAACGAGTTGAAAGTGCAAACTTTACAGAGGGGATTCGCCTGGTTAGACACAGGAACGCACGAAAGTTTATTTGAAGCAAGTGCCTTTATCGAAACAGTTGAGAAACGACAAGGATTAAAAATTGCTTGCATTGAAGAAATAGCTTACCTAAATGGATGGCTAACAAAAGAGCAACTCATTAGTTTAGCGCAACCAATGATAAAGAACCAATATGGCCAATACTTATTACATTTGGCTCAAGAATAAATAGATAACAAAACAGATTCATAGATACAACAAAGAAGAAGATAACTAGTAACAATGTGATACTTAAGAAATGATTCTCGAAAAAGATTGATAACACTTTATAAAGAATAGTATCACGCATTAAAAGAAGAAATTAAATAAAAAAGAATTAATAACGAAGTATGGAAGAAAAAATCGTTTTTGACCAAGAAAATAAAGAAGAAAAAGGGAATTCTTTATTAAACTTACAGGCCTTAACCACTTCATTATTCCTTAACTGGAAGTGGATTGTTTTCTCAGTTCTTATATGTCTTGGATTAGCACAAGCCTATCTTCGCTACACAACTCCAATCTATCGAGTTTCAGCAAAGATGCTAATTAAAGAAGAAGAACGCACAAGAAGTAGTAGAAATAGTTTACAAAGTGCGACTAACCTTGGTATGATCACCAACTCAACAGGTCTTTTTAATGAGATAGAAATCATTAAATCGCACGACTTAGCTGAAGCTGCAGTAAGAGATTTAAAGCTTTATGTAAATTATAATACAGACGGAAGAATTAAGAATCTCATTCTTTATGGCAATCAACCAATCAATGTTGACATCGATCCTGCAAACCTTGATAGACTATCAAGTCCTATTTCTTTAGCCATAACTCGCCAAGGAAACAACTATCATGTCAAAGGTTCTTTTAGCCTTCCAATAGGTACTGAGAAGGAAAGTGGTCCTTATTCTATAGATAAGGTACTTACAAAACTACCTCAAACCATTAACACTCGTGCTGGAGTTCTTAGTTTCCGCCGCAATGGAATCTATTCTATTAACGATGGTGCAACAATGTTTGTAACCATACAATCACCTTCAGTAGCTGCTTATAAATATGCAGGTGCATTGACCATCACCCCAAATAACAACACAACAACAATTGCACAAATCTCTCTTACCGATGAGAATCCACAGCGTGCAAAAGACTATTTGGTTCAACTTATCAATGTTTACAACCGTCAAGCTAATGAAGATAAAAACGAAATAGCAAGAAATACAGAAGAATTTATCAATAGCCGTCTTGAGAAAATCAATGCAGAATTAGGTGCAACTGAAGGTGCTTTAGAAAGTTTCAAAAAGAGAAACCGCATCGTTCAGATTGATATGAACGCTGGACAAGCTATGGGTAACGCTGATAATTACGAACAAAAGCTTACAGAAGCTAATACTCAAGTGTCTTTATTGAATAGTATTAGCGACTATATGAATCAATCTGGCAATAAATATCAAACACTTCCATCTAACGTTGGACTAACAGATCAAAGTACAACAGAGCTAATTAATAAATATAATGAATTAGTACTTGAGCGCAACCGCCGTTTAGGAAGTGCCTCAGAGACTAGCCCTGTGGTAACAAGCATTACCACTCAACTAGACGAATTGAATGGAAGTATCCGCCGTGCAATGAGCCAAGCTCGTAAAAGTATGGAGATTCAACGCAACAGTATCGCTTCTCAATTCGGACGTTATCAAGGTCAAATAAGCGCAACTCCAGAGCAAGAGCGCATTATGACACAAATTGGTAGACAACAAGATGTGAAGTCTGGACTTTATTTGATGCTGCTTCAAAAGCGTGAAGAGAACTCTATTTCACTCGCAGCAACTGCAGATAAGGGTCGATTAGTTGATGCACCAAGCTCAATGGGTAAGATAAGTCCAAAGAACAACATTGTCTTTATCATTGCATTAGTGATAGGTTTGGCTATTCCTACCTTAATTATTATGTTGCTACAACTTCTTAACTACAAGATTGAAGGACACAATGATGTTGAAAAACTTACAAGTCTTCCAATCCTTGCAGACGTTGCAGTGGCTAATGATACCGCAAAAACAAGAGGTGACATTGTGGTTCATGAGAATCAAAATAACCAAATGGAAGAGATCTTTAGATCGATCCGTACGAACCTACAGTTCATGTTAAAGGAGAACGAAAAAGTGGTAATGTTTACCTCTACCACATCAGGTGAAGGTAAAACATTCAATGCTGCGAACCTAGCAGTGAGCTTTGCGCTCCTTAATAAGAAGGTTATTCTTATCGGACTTGATATCCGTAAGCCTCGTCTTGCAGAGCTATTCGAAATCGATAACCACACCAATGGTATCACAAACGTATTGGTTTTAGATAATCCAACAAAAGAAGATATCCGCAGACAGATCCTTCCTTCAGAGGTAAATAATAATCTTGACCTATTAATGTCAGGTCCTATTCCTCCTAACCCTGCTGAGCTTATTGCTCGTCCATCGTTAGATAAGATCGTAAATCTATTGAAAGAGGATTATGATTACATTATTATTGACACCGCACCAATCGGTCTTGTAACAGATACTTTACAGATTGCACGTGTTGCAAACACAACTGTTTACGTATGTCGTGCAGACTATACTCCTAAGGATAGCTTCAAGTTCATTAACGCTTTAGCAAAAGAAAACAAGCTTCCAAATATGAGTTTGGTTATCAATGGTATCGACATGTCGAAGAAGAAGTATGGTTATTACTACGGATACGGCAAGTATGGCAAGTATGGTAAATACGGAAGATACGGCAAATATGGTAATTATGGTTCTTACGGAAGTTCTTATGGCGACTATGCAAATAGCCATTACGGAGACAAGAACGATACTTCTGTAAAACGATAGTAGTCCATCTCAATTATAAATTCACATTATTATAAATATAAGTATGATTATTGCCGTAGATTTTGATGGAACAATTGTAGAACACAAATATCCTGAAATAGGACAAGAAGTGCCCTTTGCCATCGACACACTCAAAATGCTTATCAAAGATCAGCACCGCTTAATACTATGGAGTGTTAGAGAAGGAGCTCTCTTAGACGAAGCTGTTGAATGGTGTAGAGCAAGAGGTGTAGAGTTCTATGCAGTGAATAAAGATTATCCAGAAGAAGAAAAAGAGAAGAACAACCACTTCTCTAGAAAGCTAAAGGCTGACTTTTTCATTGACGATAGGAATGTTGGTGGACTACCTGAGTGGGGTCAAATATACCAAATGATTAGTCAAAATAAGACTTACAGACAACTTATTAGAGAACAATTGTCAGTAAACCAAGAACCACCTAAAAAGAAACATTGGTGGAACTTCTAGTAAACTTACAATCAACTCAAAGGCAATTCATTACAAATTGCAGAGTCTTATAATATAAGAACAAACAAAATAGAGATGTATTCTTTATTCTCAGATAAAAGGAGCAATTTCTTCCGACCTCAAAGTAGGTCAAAAAGATATTGTTCCTTTTATTTATTTTCCCAAATATCTATATAGAACACTAGCAAAATACGCAAATCGAAATCTTTTATGTTAACAATCATAAAAATAAAATGACAAATCATATTTATAGTTTAAAAGTTTGTACATTTGCAATAACTAAAATATAGACAAGACAAACAATCTAAACAAATAGAAAATACTTTGATACTAGAAAACCCGTTGCGACAAAAAAGGAACAAAACAAACAATTTAAAGAAACAAACAAATTACTATTCCTAAAGCAATAAGTTATTAGTTTACAAAGATTTATCTATATAGAACCAATTATTCTATATATATTTGTATCACCAAGAAATTGTTTCATGTCTGTAAGTAGACATTGAATCACTTAATAGTGTATTCAAAATTAGATTTAACAAGCAACATTCTAAATAAAGAATGGCGCAAGTTTCAACTAAATAGAAAAGAAATTAAAACGAAATATTAAAATTAAGATAGAAAATAATCTACAAAACTACGCGATTTATGTTTAATTATATCTCCCAAAATGTGATGAACAATCACAGCCTTAATAATTCAATATCGCAATAGAACACTAGAGTACAACATCATAGAGGTTACATACATGCTGTTGTGCTCTATCTTTTTTATCCCCAGCAACATTCTTACTCAATTATAAAATATGCTTTTAACCTCCAAAAGCATTGCTTTTACCTTGTAATATCATAGCTTTTTCAACCTAAAAGCTATCCTTTTTACATTCCAAAGAAGTAAAGCTATAACTGAAAGACAAGAATATATCATTTAAATTATTAGTCATTACATCTTAAAAGACAGGCTTTGAACGTTAATTAAAAGTCAAATCAGCCAAAATGTGCGCCGTTTTTAGTAAATTTGCACTAAATAACACACCTGATTAATGATAGTTTGCATAGCAGAAAAGCCAAGCGTTGCTCGTGACATTGCTCATGTTTTAGGAGCCAATTCATCACGAGATGGATATATGGAGGGTAATGGTTATCAAGTAACTTGGACCTTTGGACACCTTTGTACCTTGAAAGAGCCCAACGATTACACAGAAAATTGGAAGCATTGGAGCCTCAGTTCACTCCCAATGATTCCCGCTCGCTTTGGCATTAAACTCATTGATGACAAAGGAATTCATAAACAATTTGCCGTTATTGAAAAGCTGATGAAAGAAGCAGAGATGATTATTAACTGCGGAGATGCTGGACAAGAAGGTGAATTAATTCAGCGTTGGGTTATTCAAAAGACCCA
Organism: Hoylesella nanceiensis DSM 19126 = JCM 15639; assembly: GCF_000379965.1. Classification (GTDB taxonomy): domain Bacteria; phylum Bacteroidota; class Bacteroidia; order Bacteroidales; family Bacteroidaceae; genus Prevotella; species Prevotella nanceiensis. The sequence goes on from NZ_KB904327.1 coordinate 658,659, forward strand.
AGCTACTTGTCCAATAAAGCGTCTTTGGATTTCATCTCTTACAGAAGAGTCTATCAAAGAGGGGTTTAATAACCTCAAAGACGAAGAGATTTATCGCCCTTTATACCTTGCAGGACTATCAAGAGCCATTGGAGATTGGATCTTAGGAATGAATGCAACCCGCTTATATACGCTCAAATATGGTCAAAATAAGCAGGTTTTATCAGTAGGAAGAGTTCAAACCCCTACGCTTGCGCTCATCGTTAATCGCCAAAAGGAAATCGAATCATTCGTAAGTGAGCCTTATTGGGTACTCTCAACCATATATCGTAATACCCTATTTACAGCCACTTCGGGTAAGTTTACAAGTAAAGAAGAAGGCGAAAAGGCTTTTGCTGCAATAGAAGATTATAATTTTGAGGTTACAGATGTACAAAAGAAGCGAGGCACAGAAGCTCCTCCCCGACTCTTCGACCTAACCTCTTTGCAGGTAGAATGTAACAAAAAGTATGGCTATTCGGCAGAAACCACACTCAATTTGATACAGAGCTTATACGAAAAAAAGTTCACAACATATCCTCGTGTCGATACTCAATACCTCAGTGATGATATCTATGCCAAGTGTCCTAATATCCTTCAAGGTTTAAAAGGCTATGAAAATCTTCTTCAACCTCTTATGGGCAAGAAGCTCATCAAAAGCAAAAAGGTATTCGACAACTCAAAAGTAACCGACCACCACGCCATCATTCCCACTGGAGTTCCTGTACATAACCTCAGTGATATGGAAAAGAACGTTTATCAACTCATTGCTAAACGCTTTATAGGTGTGTTCTATCCCGATTGTAAAATTGCCACTACAACAGTCTTAGGCATTGTTAATAACATCGAGTTTAAGGCTAATGGCAAAGAAATATTAGAAGAAGGTTGGCGAGCAATCTATGTAAACGAGGTGCAACAAAACAATGACGACGAGAAGAAAGAAGGTGAAGAAGAACGCACTTTGCCCACTTTCACCAAAGGAGAACAAGGCAGTCACGAACCAACTCTAAGTCAAAAAAACACCACTCCACCTAAATTGTACACCGAAGCCACCCTTCTTAGAGCGATGGAAACAGCTGGTAAGTTTGTAGAAGACGAAACATTGCGTCTTGCTCTCAAAGAGAATGGAATCGGACGACCATCTTCTCGAGCTGGAATTATAGAGACTTTGTTCAAGAGAAACTATATTCGCCGTGAGCGAAAGAATATTCTTGCCACACCAACAGGTGTTCAACTCATCGACACTATTCATGAAGAACTCCTTAAAAGTGCTGAGCTTACAGGTATTTGGGAGAAGAAATTGCGTGATATTGAGCACCAAAAATATGACCCTGCATCGTTTATTGAGGAGCTAAAAGAGCAAATGAATCAGATTGTTCAACAGGTTTTAAGCGATAACTCTAATCGAAGAGTGTGCGTAACCACGAAAGAAGACCTCAAAAAACGCATTATTCAAAAGAGTAAAACCAAAGCAACACAAAAGGCAAAAGATACTAAGAAAGAAGCTAAGGAACAATCTTTATCCCCTACAAACATTGCAGGAACAGTGTGTCCACAATGCAAAGAGGGTATCATTATAAAGGGAAAGAGTGCTTATGGCTGCTCTAATTGGAAGAATGGTTGCAACTATCGCATTCCATTCGATGAAAAGTAAGTATCCAAAACACAATAAAAAGCAATAAAAAGCGTCTTTATCATAAAACAGATATTGTGAAACATTATATCAATTACATATTATTATTCCTCTGCTTCATATGTTTCTCGTGTGGAGCAGAACGCAATATTAAGAAAGGCGACAAGCTTTTTGCCATCGGAGAGTATTATGATGCAGCCGAACAATACCGTCAAGGTTATGCTAAAATACCTGCAAAAGATCGCTCTTTGCGTGGTCAAACGGCCTCAAAAATGGCTTTTTGCTATCAAAAAATCAATTTTACTCAAAAGGCAATATCAGCCTATAACAACTCAATGCGATATAATCAGCAACTCAACATATCGCAAAGAACCAACTATGCACAACAACTTTTAAAGGCAGGGAACTACAAAGAAGCCATCAAAGAGTTTAAAGCTATCCTCGATACGCTACCTCAAAACACTATAGCACAAAACGGATTGCAATCGGCTCAACAAGCTATTAAGGCAAAAGAAATAGGCTCTAAGTATATAGTTAAGCGCATGGACGTATTTAATTCACGTCGAAGCGATTACTGCCCTATGTTCCTTGGTAACGAAATCAATCGACTTTATTTCTCATCTACACGCAATGAGGCCATGGGAGACGATACAAATGGAATTACAGGAACAAAGAATGGCGATATATTTGTATCGGAAAAGAATGATAAAGGTGTATGGAGTAAGCCCGAGCCAGTGGTTGGTGGGCTCTATACAGCATACGATGAAGGAGCTTGTTGCTTTTCTCCTGACTTGCGAACAATGTACTTAACGCAATGTGCTAGCGACCCTTCTTATCCTCGTTACGCACAAATTATGACCTCAAATCGCAGCGATGCATCGTGGTCGAAGGCTAATCAGCTTAAAATAACAAATGATACACTCTCTACTTTCGCCCATCCCGCCATCTCTCCTGATGGTAATTGGCTCTATTTTGTTAGTGATATGCCCGGAGGTAAAGGCGGATTGGATATCTGGAGAGCCCAACTTACCAGCTCTGGCATAGCAAGTATTGAGAATTTAGGCGACCCGATCAACACAGAAGGTGATGAAATGTTCCCTTGTTTCCGTCCAAATGGCGACTTATACTTCTCTAGTAATGGTCATGTTGGATTGGGTGGACTCGACATTTTCATTGCAGCTATCAATCAAAATGGTCAATATGAGTTGCAACACCCTAACTATCCGCTCAATACTTCAGCAGATGAGTTTGGCATTACCTTTGAAACAGTGCACAATAGAGGCTTCTTTTCGTCTAATAGAAACGATGCCCGAGGATACGATCACATTTATAGTTTCGAGTATCCAGAAATCATTCAAACCATAAAAGGCTGGGTTTACGAAGTCGATGGCTATGAACTTCCTGCCTCACAAGTGTATGTTATAGGTGATGATGGAACCAATAAGCGTCTCATAGTCAAGTCAGATGGCTCGTTTACAATAACTGTTAATCCAGGAGTTAAATACCTTATATTAGCTTCTTGCAAAGGTTTCTTGAACCACACTGAAGAGATTGAGATTACAAATAGTAGCGAATCGAAAGAGCATGTCTTGCAATTTCCATTGGCATCTATCACTGCTCCGGTGCTAATTGATAACATTTTCTATGATTTTGACAAAGCAACTCTTCGTCCAGAGAGCACCACTTCGCTCGACGAATTAGTGAAATTGCTCAACGAAAATCCTAATGTTACAATAGAATTGAGCGCTCATACCGATTATAGAGGAAGCGAAGAATATAACAAAAAGCTATCGCAAAAGAGAGCAGAAGCTGTTGTTAACTATCTAATTGCACACGGAATAGCTTCAGATAGGTTAACTCCTGTGGGCTATGGTAAAGAAAAACCAAAGAAAATAAAGAAGAAACTCACCGAAAAATATCCTTGGTTAAAAGAAGATACTGCATTAACTGAGGCATTCATACAATCACTTGACAAAGAAAAACAAGAGATTTGTAATCAATTAAACCGTCGAACTGAATTCATTGTGCTACGCACTACTTATGGAATGTTCGATGAAAAAGGACATATTAAGTCGACACCTAAGAAACAAGAAACAAAGAAGAGCACCTCAACAACAGAGGAACCCAATATCTTCTTCGAATAAAAGACAGCCTTTTAGCGTCGCTATTTAAATTCAAAATGAGCCACTAAGGGTAAATGATCACTATATCCTTTATGGTATTTTGCACCTACATAGCACCTAAAAGGCTGTTTTCCTCCATATTTTTCATCATCACATAGAAGAAAATCAGCATCATTTATAAAGCAATCTAACCAATATTTCTTCAGCGATTCACTCACAAAAATATGGTCTAAGCTATCCCATTCACCTTTATATTTATAGGTTCCCTTTGTGCCGTTCAATCCTTTTGCGTTCGCAGAGATATCGAACAAGCCATTATTAGATAGCATTTCGAGCGACAAATTACCCACATAATCATTGAAATCTCCTAATATTACAATATTAGGATTCGATGAAGTAGAGAGAATTGAATCTGCTATTTCATTAATTTTCTTGGCTACTTCGCACCTAAAAGCCCTACTAAAATGCTCTCCTCCCATTCTACTTGGAGCATGAACCACCATAATATGCAAAGTATCAGCATTGAACACACGCCCCGAAACATATAAAATATCTCGTGTAGGGCGCATTCCTTTTATCGGATTAACACGCACACTATGACATTGAAGTAATGAGAATGTAAAAGGAGAATATAGCAAAGCCACATCAATACCACGCAAATCGGGCGATTGAGTCATGACATATTGATATCGAAGTGTTCTAAGTGGAGCACGAAGTGTTAGATCTCGCATAACAGAATCATTCTCCACCTCGCATAATGCCACGATATCTGGCAACGACCAGCTTCCTTTCCAGTCGCCACACGACACCAGTGATTGTGATAAATGATTCATCTTACACCAGTATTTATGAGGATTCCAATGGCGATAAGACGTTGGTAAGAATTCATAATCATTCTTTAAAGAATCATGTTGACAATCAAACAGATTCTCACAGTTGAGCTGTACGATAGTAAAAATGCCCAACACCAGTGTTGATAGATTCATAAGTATGTAGTAAGTTCTATTTTATAGTAAAGCGATTCTTATGCTTTGAGCGTGTAGGAACACCGCTTCCCATTGTAGTAGAAGAAGAAGCACGAGCCACTCCACGATATTGTGCCCATCGATTGTGTATTCTTTCCACATAATCAACAGTCTCAGAGCCACGCATATAGCCATATTTCACAACAGGATCTCGATAATATTCAGGTTGTTGAAGCTTCAAGACAAACTCTGAAACATCAGCCCATCGATATGGATCTTTACCGTTTTTCTTTGCAAGAGCCATCGCATCACGAATATGGAAAGGCCCTCCATTATAGCCAGCAAGCGTAAATGACATCCTTTCTAACGGACTCTTCACATCATTAAAGTGTGCTCCTAGCTGTGATAAGTATTTTGCTGCAGCCGCAATATTCAGCTCTGGGTTGAAAATGTCTTCCATTTCAAGACCAAGATGTTTAGCCGTTTTAGGCATAATCTGCATCAATCCCGATGCACCTGCCCACGATCTTGCATTCGGATCGAATGTAGATTCTTGATAACATTGTGCTGCAAGCAATCTCCAATCAAGTCTTGCGACAGGTGCATAACGCTGAAAATAAGCGTCATAGTGCGATATTACTCCCCCAGCTCTATTCAACATAGGAGAATACACCTTACGAACTACACCACGATTAGATAGCAACAGACGCTGTTCTTTTTGCAATTGTGCAATAAGCGTAGGTTTAAACCATTGCTTTAAGCTGTCTGCTAGCTCTGTATTACCATTCTTTACAGCCCATTGTGTTTTCAAACTATCGACTGAAACACCACAAAACTGCACATTTTTAATATCTTTTGGAAGAGAGAAAGCAATGATATCACCCTCGTCTTCATTCAATTTCTTCACCATTTCAAGCGTGTCTCTACACAATTCGACACGCAAAGAGACTCCCAAATGCTGTGCAAATTTCTCGCACAACAAATACTGCAGACCCATACCTCGACCGTGATAATCATAATAAGTATCAGGTCCTGAGAGGGTTAACATAATCAATTCGCCACTCGAAAGAATGTCTCTCAAGCGGAACTGATTACCAACTGCTTCGTTGTTCTGCGTTAAAGGCGTCCCCCAAGGGGTCATTTCCACTTTTGGTTTTTGCTTACAAGCCCCTAAAACCATGCAGAACAGCAATAAAAACAAATATTTTAACTGCATAAATAAGTCTTCACAAAAGTACTATTTTTCTTGCACATATAAGCGAAAAGGGATATATTTGCAATATATTTTTACGTAAAAAGAAGAATGAAAAGCATCAAGGAACTTGCCAGACCCAATGTGTTTGCGTTGTATAATGAGAAGAAAATCGACACAACACTACGTGATTTAGAAAATGACATCTTTCTAGATAAGAACGAAATGCCCTACAACAACACTCTAAGTAGATATTCGTTCGAAAGCAACACCCAGTTAAATACCGCTTTAACAAAGACCTTTGGCATAGCCCCTCAGCAACTTCTTGCCACCAATGGAAGTGTAGAAGCCATTGATTTGCTTTTCCGTTCTTTCTGTATTCCACAGCAAGACAATGTTGTTTGCTTATCTCCCACTCGTTCATTTTATAGCACTTGCGCCTTAGTTAACGACATTGAGGTAAAAGAAGTGATTCTCGATGCCTCATTTCAACTATCGCATAGCGACATACTTAAAGAGATAAACGACAACACTAAGATATGTTTCATCACCAGTCCGAATGCTATTTCGGGTATATTCTTCGACATTAACGAGCTAAAAGAGCTATTAAACAAAGCGAATTGCCTTGTGGTTGTAGACGAATCCTATGGCTATTATAGCGAAGAAAACAGCTGTGTTCAACTCATTAACAGTCACTCTAACCTCATTGTCATCAACTCTATGAGTAGAACATGGGGCTATGCATCGTTAAGAATTGGCTGTATTATGGCACAAGCTGATATCATTTCGCTTTTGCAAGTGGTGCAACTACCCCACACCATAAGTCCAAGTAATGCCTCAAAGGCCCTCAATGTGCTTTCTGATAGATATGAAAAAGAAAATTGGATGCGCATTTGGGTACCCGAACGCAACAGACTTATGCAAGCATTTGCATTGCTAAAAGATTGCGAAAAGGTATTTACCACAGGCTCAAACTATTTTCTTGTGAAGTTTAAAAATAGTCTTGAGGTATATAGATACCTACAAAGTAAGGGGATAAAGGTGAAATATGTCGACCTACCTCCAGCGTGTGAAGACTGCATAAGAATTTCTGTTGGAACCAAAACAGAGAACAGTAAGCTACTTTCTACATTGCGACAATATTAAATTTACGTTGGACATATAATTGAATAGCATTGAGTTTACACCGCAAAAGCACTGCTTTTAAGTGATAAAAACTATACAATTATACGACAAAAGGATTGCTTTTAGAAAATGAACGAAAAGTACTTATCAATCAACACTTTAGCTATACTCTTCAAATTCCATTCGTAGTAAAATAGAAATGCGCTGCAACCTCCAAGCGTTTGCAGCGCATTTTAGATATATCGACTTATAAAATATACTTTGAAAAGATTGTAAGAAGAATGAAACTAAACCTCAAATTCAAGTCCATCATAAGCAAAATAAACATTACTTGGTAATCGTTTCGATGCTTCAACGTGCACACCTATCTCGTGAGTAACATGAGTTAAGAATGTTTTCTCTGCACCAATCGACTTTGAAAAAGCTATGGCTTCGTCTATTAATTGATGAGAATGATGTTCTTTCTCCCATCTTAATCCATTCACAACCAATACTTTTACACCTTTCAATAATTCTTTTTCTGTATCATCTATCGTCTTCATGTCGGTGATATAGGCCCCTTCTCCAAATCGATAAGCCAGTATGGGCAACTTACCATGATATACTTTGATGGGCAATACCTCTACCTCATTCACCTTAAAAGCCTTTCCACTCTCAATAGTATGCAGATTTAAGCGAGGTACTCCTGGGTAAAGTTCATCGGTAAAACAATAAGGCATGGTTTGTTTTAACGCCTTAGCTGTTGACGAATTGGCATAAACATCGATGTCACCAAATTGACAAAAGGGGCGAAGATCATCAATTCCTGCTACATGATCGTAGTGAATATGAGATATTAAAACGGCATTAATGGGTCTAAAAGGAACTTGAAGAAGTTGCATTCGTGCATCAGGTCCACAGTCTAACATTATTCTTGTGTTGGCAGTTTCTATCAAAGCAGATGTGCGATAACGCTTATCTTTACTATCATTACTTTGACAAACAGCGCAATTACAACCTAAAACGGGTACCCCATTCGATGTACCTGTACCCAAAAAGCGTAATTTCATCATTATTAAAATTGAGCAAATTTAATGAGAAAACATCGTGAATAACTATAAGATGTTTACCTCTGGGTGAATGGTTATGCCAAACTTACTTTGTACATCGTTGCATATTGTGTTGCAAAGCGTTAGAATATCGTTTCCACTTGCACCACCTTTATTTACCAACACCAATGCTTGTTTGGCATGAACCCCTGCATTTCCAAGTGTTTTTCCTTTCCAACCGCATTGTTCTATGAGCCAACCTGCAGGCACTTTCTCGTGCTCTTCATCAACAAAATAATGAGGCATGTCGGGATATTGGGCAAGAAGTGCTTCGAAAGTAGAGCGTGATACGATTGGATTCATAAAGAAACTGCCCGCATTTCCTTCTTCACTTGGTTCGGGAAGCTTGCTCTTTCTTATTTCAATAATCACGTCACGAAGTTGCGATAGTGTTGGAACTTCTATTCCTTTCTCCACTAAAACGGCTTTAATATTACCATAACGCACGTTAGGTTGAAACACTTTTTTTACCAGATAGGTTACATGTGTTATGAAAAAACGGCCTTTCCAAATAGTCTTAAAGTTACTTTTTCTGTAGCTATAATTACAATCTTCGTTTTTTAAAGTAACTCTTTCGCCATTCGAAAGGTCTATGGCTTCAATGCGATAGATCACGTCTTTTGCCTCAGAACCATAGGCTCCGATGTTCTGAACGGCGCTTGCTCCAACCGTTCCAGGTATATATGACATGTTTTCTAAGCCACTCCAACCATTCGAAACACAATAATCTACCACATCGTCCCAATGCTCTCCTGAACCACAACGCACAAAAATACCTTCTGAACAAGGCATTGTTTCGATGCCTTTTATATCTGAATGCAAGATAGTTGCAGGATAGTTTTGAGTGAACAACAAATTACTTCCCTCGCCAATAACAAGAGTTGGCAAATCGGAGTCTGTTCTATTGGCAATAAATGAATGTATTTCTTCAGCTGTCTCGAAGCTTACAAAGCGGTTACATTCAACGTCTATACCAAATGTGTTATGTGATAATAAATTATAATTTCGAAGGTCTTTCATCACAAGTGCTTATGTACTAAGTTTTGTTAGTTTCCATTTTCCGTCCTTTTTCTTAAAGGTTAGCTCGGTTTCTAAGCCGTTAGCAATACCTCTAATCAAAAAGATTTTTTGAGAACTCTCGGTATATTTCTGTCCGTAAAGGATGTTATAAAGGAGTCCTTGAGGTAATTCTGGAGCAAAAGCCGACCATTGTTCGGGTTCTAAAGAGCCCGTAATGTTCTTAAAATCATCATCAGGATCGGGACCAACAAATGTCAATGGGCTATTAATACTTTCTTGTTGAAAAGCTTCATCAGATACAAATTTCTTGTAAAAGCTTAGGAACGAAGAGTTTTGATTGTTGCCAATAGCTTTCACATCAATAGATGTCATCATCCATTGACCATTTATTTTGTTAAAAACATATTGCTTAACGGTACTCGATTCGAGATAAATCTTCTCAACAACAACATGCTTTATAGCTGTATCTTTCGACAATTCGAGTTGTCGTATGTTATCAAGAATAAGCGTATAAAACTCTTGTCGCATAAAGAAATGATCTATCTTCCACTGATTTTTCTGTAACATTGTAGTCTTATTTCCTTGCACTACAGGCAAAGGAAATTGTATTCTCTTATACTGAAGCTTTTTATTTCCACAGAAATTGAAAAAGAAATCGTCGAAAAGTTCATCGGCAGCTTTAGGCACAGGCGCCTCTGCAATGACCTCTTCTACTGAGTCTTGCGCCACAGTATCAACGTTAACAGTATCAGCTGCGATTGAATCTGAAACTGGTTTCTTATTAGAACATCCCACGAAAGGACAACACATAGCTGAGACAATAGCTATGAAAAGAATAAAAAATAAAAACTTTCTCATCATAATAGCTAAATAGAGACTCTCGAGTCTCTTCTTATTTACAAGTGCAAAACTACAATTTTAATTCGATATATTTCGTATTTACATAGTAAAATATTACCTTTGCATTGAAAAAATAAAACATATGATTACAGAGAAGATAGAGAAACTTCTTGAAGAAGTTAAAGGCTTGTCTACCAACAATGCCGAAGAAATAGAACAACTGCGCATAAAATATCTTAGCAAGAAAGGTGAGATTTCACAGCTAATGAATGACTTTAGAGAGGTACCTGCAGAACTTAAGAAGACTGTTGGTATGAAAATTAATGAACTAAAGCAATTAGCTATTGATAAGATTAACGAGCTAAAAGAAAACACAGGCTCTGCACAAACACAGAATAGTCTGCTCGATCTTACTCGTACTTCATATCCAATCAAGCTCGGTACACGTCATCCTCTAATGCTTGTACAGAACGAAATCATCGAAATTTTCCAACGAATGGGTTTCACTCTCGCAAGTAGTCCTGAGATAGACGACGACCTTCATGTCTTCACTAAATTGAATTTCGCTGCAGATCACCCTGCAAGAGATATGCAAGACACCTTCTTTATTGAAGCAGATAGCGAGAATGTAACCAACAATGTCATTCTTCGTTCGCACACATCTAACGACCAAAGCCACTATATGGAGACACATGAGCCTCCTATTAGAGTAATTTGTCCAGGACGAGTGTTCCGTAATGAGGCTATAAGTGCACGTGCTCACTGTTTCTTCCATCAAGTAGAAGGATTATATGTTGATAAGAATGTGAGCTTTACTGACTTGAAACAAGTGTTGCTTTCTTTTGCTCGTGAGATGTTTGGAGCCGACACTAAGATTAGATTAAGACCCAGTTATTTCCCATTTACCGAACCTTCTGCAGAGATGGACATATCTTGTAACATCTGTGATGGAGATGGTTGTGGATTCTGTAAGCACACTGGTTGGGTTGAAATTCTTGGTTGTGGAATGGTAGATCCTAACGTATTGGAAGCATGTGGTATTGACAGTAGCGTTTATACAGGCTACGCTTTCGGTATGGGTGTTGAGAGAATCACTAACCTTAAGTATCGTGTTAGCGACTTAAGATTGTTCTCTGAGAATGATACTCGATTCTTAAAGGAATTCGAATCGGCAAAATAAAGAAGATCAACTTGATACAATTATAAGAAATCCCTCAAACAAATAAATACTGTTTGAGGGATTTTTCTTTTCTTATTCGATGTAAATCGGAAAGAACTTAGGAATATTCTTTTATACAATAAGCACCTTCGACTCTCACTACTACATAGTTTCTATCTTGCAAAAACATTGCTTTTACAAGGTAAAAGGATTAACTTTGGTGCGTAAAAGAGCTGTATTTAGAGTATAAAAGGACTGCTTTTATATCGATACCCTTTTACTTATTATCTTCAAAGATAAAGGCTATACGACAAACATCGGTTTCTTCTTCTGACGATTCATCGCTCTTTGTCACTCTAATGTGGTAATGGTCCGCAGACACTTCTTCTTCATAAAAATGTAAAGTGCAACCATAATAAGCCTCTATAATATAAGCAATCTCTAATCTACGAAGCGCTTTCTTGCCCCAATAGTCTAAAGAATAGATGTCAAGGGCATGCTCTAAATACTTCATACTGTTGACGTGTCCATTCATATCAATGTCGCTATAAGACACTTTCACTGACTTAATACGATTGGCTTGCTTGCCTATCTTAACATGAGAAGGATTGTCTATGGGACATTCTTTCTCCTTTTCTACATAGTTTAAGATCGCTCCTTCGTTCAATTCTAATAGATCTGATGGTTTACGAGTATCGGTATCTATCAACGCCCAGATACTCTTTCCATAGCCGAAAACCTTTCCTTCTGGACTAACAACTGAATAATTACGAGTTGTAAAGAATTTCATTATTCCATCAACCCATGTCTCGATATAAAATTTATCGTACACTTTGGGCATCTCTTGCATCTCTAAAACTAAGCGAGAAAGCACCCATGTCTTGTGTTGCGGTAAGAGTTTACTCATTCCATAGCCTCTTTCATCAGAATGAAAGTCAGCTGCATTCAGCATGTGATTACCTAAATGACCTGGGAAAAGCATTCCCTTGAAGTTACAATGAAATGGCTCGGCCAAGAATAAATATCGACCAACCTTAGGCAATTTGTTATTTTCCATAATTCAATACTTTAGCACTTTACTTCTTTTCCCATTATAATATGAGGATTTTCTTTATCTTTTATTCTACATCTACCTTATAGAAAGAGGCCAAAAGCAAGAAGTTAAAATCTAAATCGTGAGTTCTATCTCCTTTCTTCACAATGATCCATCTTGCTATAAACAACCCATAAGAGTATAATGCACAGAACACTTCGCTTATATAAAAACATAATCCCGACACTTATTGTAAGCATCGGGATTAGTCGATTTAATTAAAAATGTTCTTATTGATAATTATTCTTATTTCGCGTTGTCGTTAAATGTAGCAACACGGTTGAAAGATACTTCTTCGAATAGAGTATCTGTTACACCCATACCCTTTGTTGTTAGACGGCTAGCAGCAATTCTGTATTTCTTAACAAGAGCTGTCTTAACTGCTTCAGCACGTGCTGTAGAAAGTTTTTGGTTGAATTCTGCGTTTCCTTCTGGAGAAGCATAACCTCTAATTTCAACCTTAGCTGTTGGGTGATTTCTCATGTAAGATGCGATCAACTCGATTGGAGCGTATTGTGCAGGGTCAATAACTGACTTACCTTGACGGAACAATACTGTTGGTTGCAAGTTAGTAACAGTTGTTTCTTTTACTTCTTTTATAACAGCAGTTGTTGGTCTGTTATTAGCATCTTGTAGAGCCTTTTGAAGGTCTGCAATACGTGCATCTTTACCGTTAAGTTCTGCATCTTTTACGTTCAAGTCATTGCGTAGACCGTTGATTTGAGCATTCAAACCATCGATTTCAGCTTGATCACGTAATTGAGAAAGTGTGAAGTTGTGTGATCCGTTAGAACCTTTGAACTTGTAGATCAAACCACCATTCAATTGAACGAATGAACGACGAACATCGAAACGTACATCGTCTCTTCCGCCGAATCCGTTAAGTGCGTATGTGATTGAAGGTTCTACGTAGAATTGCCATTGCTTGTCTGAACCGAAGTTGAAAGCAAAGTCAAGACCAAGTTTTGATGTTGCGAAGTTTGTTGGCTTAACATTCTTGTTGTTGAATGTGTGTGCCCAACCTAAACCATATACAGCAACTAGTTCGAAACCACGTGGTGTTCCATTGTAACCACCAAACCAGTTAGAAAGGTTTGTTGTACCTAACAAAGAAGTATTGATGAACTTTACAAAAGTATTTTCTTGACGATTTGGTTTTACTGCGAAGTAAGCATTGCTCTCAACAGCTAGACCAAATACTGGAGTGAAGTTGCGACCGATACGTAAACCTGCGTTTGCATTAAGATCGCTTAACCACTTGTGACCTTTAGTAAAAGTCATAACACCACCATTTACACCAACATACATGTTGTCAAATGTTTTGCTACCTGTCACTGTTTGTGCAGAAGCAGATGCTGCCAATGTAGCGGCAGCGAGCATTAATCCTAATTTTTTCATTTCTCTCTAAGAATTTTGTTTGATAATAATGTATCCTTAACTAAATCTGTTGCAAAGTAAAAGAAAATTATTGAGACAACAAAATAAATTCAAGAAAAAATCATCTAAACGCCCTATTTATAATAGTTTACATTCATTTTTTAATCTATTTAACACGAAATTAGTGCTGCACAAGACATTTATAAGTGGGAATTTCGTTAAAATTCACCATTTCTGAGCTTTAAAGCACATACACTTTATGTTATTCTTATTTACACATTATTATATTATATGAATTTCAAAACACGTCCAAAGCGATACCATACAACAAGAATAATAACCCCAAACAAGGATACTAAATTCCCTTCTATTCCTAAAAACATTACTTTTGCCACTTAAAAGCATTGATATTACCCTTTAAAAGCAATGCTATTACAATGCAAAACCTATGCTTTTACTTCCCACAAAGCCTATACCCCACTCCATCAGCATCCACATCAGACCTCAAGAAGCATAAAACCTGTTATTATTCACATCTTAAATAAATAATAGATTTAAGTCTACTATATTTTAAATTAATGTGTTAACTTTGCACCAGATAGGCTCTTTGCCGAAGAAAAGATTGTAAAACGAATAAAACAAGTACTCAAAACCATGCGTTCTGATGTACTTTCAGAAGGCAAGACCTAACACGAAGCAAGAGATAAAGCGATTTAAAAGCCTCTAATTGCTTACTTCAATCAAAATAGATTAACACATACATTATCAAAATATTTAAGAAAGACGAATATGGAATTTGAACTCATCGCCAAAACCTTTATGGGATTGGAACAAGTATTGGCACAAGAACTCACTCAATTAGGCGCAAACAACATCACCATAGGCAGGAGAATGGTTGCCTTTACGGGAGATAAAGGACTGATGTATCGTGCAAATTTCCAACTACATACAGCCATCAGAATATTAAAACCCATCAAACATTTCAAGGCAAACTCTGCAGATGACGTGTATGAAGAAATCAAAAAAATAGACTGGAGCCAATATATTGAGAAAGGAAAGACCTTCTCTGTTGATTCTGTTGTATATTCTGAAGAATTTAGAAACTCTCGTTTTGTGACCTATAAGGTTAAAGATGCCATCGTAGACCAATTCAGAGAGAGCACAGGAACACGTCCAAACATTTCGATTTCGAATCCCGACATTCGTTTAAATATCCACATTGCTGACGACAAAGCTACTCTTTCACTCGACTCAAGTGGTGAAAGTCTTCACCGAAGAGGTTACCGCCAAGAAACAACCGAAGCCCCATTAAATGAGGTTTTGGCCGCAGGTATGATCCTAATGAGCGGTTGGAAGGGCGAAACAGACTTCATTGACCCTATGTGTGGCTCTGGAACTCTGCTCATTGAGGCTGCTCTTATCGCAAGAAACATCAACCCTGGTGTGTTTAGAAAGGAGTTTGCGTTTGAGCGTTGGAATGATTTTGATAAAGAACTATTCGACAATATTTATAATGATGATAGCCAAGAGCGTGATTTTGAACATCATATTTATGGCTACGATATCGACATTAAGGCTGTAAACACAGCTCGCTTAAATGCAAGAGCAGCTGGACTTACAAAGGATATCACTATCGAAGAGGCTGACTTCAAGAACTTTAAGCAGCCCGAAAATCCTGCTATTCTTATCACTAACCCACCTTATGGTGAACGTATCTCAACACCAAACCTTCTCGGAACCTATAAGATGATTGGCGAAAGACTTAAACATCAATTTGTTGGTAACGATGCTTGGATATTGAGTTATCGTGAAGAATGTTTTGAACAAATAGGACTTAAACCCTCTATTAAGATACCTGTATTTAATGGTTCACTAGAATGTGAATTCAGAAAGTATGCCCTTTTCGGAGGAAGAATGAAAGATTTTAGAGAAGAAGGTGGAATTGTAAAAACTGAAAGTGAAAAGAAACAGATGGCTGAAAAACATCGTTTCAAGAAAAATAGAGAGTTTAAAAAGAAGATAGAAGAAGAGGAAGAGAACGAAGTTTCAGACATTCGATCATTTAAATTCCATTCTCTTGAGCGCAAAAAGCCCTCATCTTTCCGTGATAAAGACGACGATGAACGCCGTGAAAGACGTGGACACAGATTCTCTAAAACCGATAAATCTGGTAATAGAAAAGATCGTCAAGAACAACGTCGCAAGATGTTTGGCTCGTCAAAGCGTGGCAATAAACCTACAACAAAATAAAACCTAAACTATGATGCTTAAAGGAAAAATCTTGAAATCACTGCTCATTGCAGCATTAACGTGCTTTAGTTGGCAAACATCTATGGGACAAAAGACATTTACATTGGAAGACCTTAATTACGGAGGAACGAACTTTTACAACATGAGAGTTCAAACTCGCTATACTAATTGGTGGGGAGATGAACTCATTAAAGGTGATGTTGAAGCTTGTTACCTTGTTAATAAACAAACAGGGAAAGAGCAAGTATTGTTCGAATTGAAAGATGTTAATGCCCTATTAGATAGCGACAAAAGCCATCAAGTACACCATTTGATGAGCTGTACTTTTCCTTATAGCAACAAAACTCTTGCATATATCGTAACAGGTAAGCAACATCTGCTCTATGATTGGACAAAGAAAAAGATTGAATGGATTCAAAATAAAGAAACAACCGATGTACAATCGTGGAACGCCCAGTCTCTTTCTACAGCCTATATCCTTAACAATAACCTTTTTGTTAGCGATAAAAAAGGCAATAAAACTCAATTAACTACCGACGGAAGTAGTGATATTGTATATGGAAAAGCAGTGCACAGAGACGAATTTGGAATATATAAAGGTTTGTTTTGGAGTAATGATGGAGAGCAATTGGCATTCTATCGTATGGACCAAAGTATGGTAGAAACCTACCCACAAGTAAATGTTTTCACCCCAATAGCAACTCTTGAGCCCGACAAATATCCAATGGCTGGTCGCACAAGTCATAAGGTTACGGTTGGGATATATAACGCATCAACAGGCAAAACAATATATCTTGCAGTAGGAGATCCTACAAATCGCTACTTCACCAACATACAATGGAGTCCCGATAACAAGATTCTTTATCTCATTGAGTTGAACAGAAAGCAAACAAAAATGCAGTTAGATGCTTATGATGCTGCAACTGGTAAGAAGATAAAGACACTCTATACCGAAGAAAGTAACAAGTATGTACACCCTGTAACACCTATCACTTTCCTTCCATGGAATAAGAATCAATTCATTCTTCAAAGTGAAAAAGACGGCTATAACCACCTCTATTTATTCAATACTAATGGTGAATTACAACGCCAAATCACTTCAGGTAAGTGGGTAGTGCTAGACCTTATGGGCTTTAACAGCAGTAAAAAATATGCTTATATCCTATCAACTGAATGCAATCCAATACAAAATAACATCTTTGCAGTGGATATAGCAAGTGGCAAACGCACTCTTCTCGATAACGGAAAGGGTTGTCATGCTAACACGTACGGTGAGAATAACAAACATCGTTTGGCTGTATCTGAGTCTGGAAAGTGGATTATTGATAATTATAGTGAACCACAAGTGCCTCGCAATATCAATATCATCAACACCGAAAACAAAAAGACTTTAACTTGGTTTACAGCTCCAAACCCTTGGAAAGGCTACACTGTTCCTGAGTTTACTAGCGGTAGCATCAAGGCTGCAGATAACCAAACGGACCTTTATTACAGAATGGTTAAGCCTACAAACTTCGACCCTAACAAGAAATATCCAACGATAATATATGTTTATGGCGGTCCTGGTGTACGCAATGTAGAGGCTCGTTGGAACTATAGTAGCAGGGGTTGGGAAACCTATATGGCACAAAAAGGATACTTGTTGTTTATCTTAGACAACAGAGGTTCAAGCGATAGAGGACTCGAATTCGAACAAGCTACTTTCCATAAGCTTGGAGTTGAAGAGATGAAAGACCAAATGAAGGGTGTCGACTTCTTAACCTCTCTCCCCTATGTAGATAAGAATCGCATTGGAATTCACGGCTGGAGCTTTGGCGGTTTCATGACAACTAACCTCATAACTACCTACCCTGAGGTGTTTAAAGTAGGCGTTGCAGGTGGTCCAGTCATTAATTGGGAGTGGTATGAAGTGATGTATGGCGAGCGTTATATGGGCACTCCACAAGACAATAAGGAAGGTTATAACAACAGCAACCTATTGAATAAGGCTAAAAACCTTAAAGGTAAGCTTCAGATAATCATTGGTATGAACGACCCTGTTGTGGTTCCTCAACATGCAGAAAACTTCTTAAAGAGCTGTATTGACGCAGGAACTCAACCCGACTTCTTCATCTATCCAGGTGAAGGACATAACATGAGAGGTCATTCAAGCGTACATCTTCACGAGAGAATTACCCAATATTTTGAAGATTATCTCAAGCCTTTAAAAGCCAAAGAATAGTAAACAACGAATAAATAATATATTGATCAGCATATGAAAATATTACTTTTAGGAAGCGGTGGACGTGAACATGCCTTAGCATGGAAGATTGCACAAAGTCCAAAAGTAGAACAATTGTTCATTGCTCCAGGCAATCCTGGAACTCAAAATGTAGGAACTAACGTTGCAATAGGCGTAAACGACTTCGATAAGATCAAAGCTTTCGCTCTCGAAAAGCAGATCGATATGATTGTAGTGGGACCTGAAGATCCACTCGTAAAGGGCATTTATGACATCTTTAAAAACGACCCTTCAACAAGTCATATCGCTATTGTTGGACCTTCAAAAGAAGGTGCTCAGCTCGAAGGTAGCAAAGATTTTGCTAAAGCTTTCATGCAACGTCACAACATACCAACAGCTCGTTACAAAACAGTTACAGCCGAAACACTTAACGAAGGTATTGCTTTCTTAGAGTCATTAAAGGCTCCTTATGTTCTTAAAGCTGACGGATTGTGCGCAGGAAAAGGTGTTTTAATCCTTCCAACACTTGAAGAAGCCAAGAAAGAACTACAAGAAATGCTTGGCGGAATGTTTGGAAATGCCTCTGCCACCGTTGTTATTGAAGAGTTCTTAAGCGGTATTGAATGTTCTGTTTTTGTGCTTACAGATGGCAAGAACTATAAGATTCTTCCCGAAGCAAAAGACTATAAGCGTATTGGAGAAGGCGACACAGGCTTAAATACAGGTGGAATGGGTAGCGTAACTCCTGTGCCTTTTGCAACAAAAGAATGGATGCAGAAAGTTGACGAGCGCATTATTAAGCCTACAATAGAAGGACTTGCGAGCGAAAATATCACCTATAAAGGATTCATTTTCTTTGGTCTTATCAATGTAGAGGGCAACCCTATGGTGATAGAATATAACTGTAGAATGGGTGATCCCGAAACTGAAAGCGTGATGTTGCGCATTAAGAGCGACCTTGTTGATTTGCTCGAAGGTGTTGCAAACGAAAATATTGAAACCAAAGAGATTGTTTTCGACGAGCGTTCTGCAGTGTGCGTAATGCTTGTTAGTGGCGGTTATCCTGGCAATTATGATAAAGGATTCGTTATCAATAACATTGAAAAGGTGGAAGATAGCGTTGTTTTCCATGCAGGAACTACCACAAACAACAACGAAATTGTTACCAGTGGAGGACGTGTTATTGCTGTTTCTTCATACGGACAAGATAAGAACGAAGCTTTAAACAAGAGCTTTAAGGCTGCCAATACCATTACTTTTGAAGGCAAATACTTTAGAAGTGACATAGGAAAAGACTTATAGAATGGCAATAAGAAGATTACAAAACAAAATTGCAAACAACCGATTGTCGTTATTGTTCACGGCTCTTTATGCCCTCGCAATAACGCTTCCAACAGCCATAACAACAGGAACGATATGGGTGCAGCTAGCCATTATAGCTGCATCTACCTTGTTAATGGTTGAGCTCAACAATGCTTATGCTTTGATAAGAGAGTTTAGTAGGATGGTGTCGTGCAGCTTTTTGATACTCACCATTGCTCACTTTCAACTCATCTACTCTTTAGAAGGAAGCATTGTGCAAATTTGTTTTATCTTCTTTTACCTCTTTCTCTTCCGTTCCTATCAAAATAAAAGATCGCCTGGGTGGGTCTTTTATGCCTTTATGTCATTGGGAATAGCAGGAATATTCTTTCCACAAATCGTATTTTTAGTACCTCTTTTGTGGATAATCCTTTTCTCTAAAGTACTTGCAGGCAGTATAAAAACACTCACAGCATCAATATTAGGCTACCTAACTCCTTATTGGATTATAGGCGGTTACTTGGTTTATAAAGACGAGTTATCGGTTGGCTACGATTATATTGCACAGCTAACACAATTCGAACCCATCTGCATTTATAATCAGATAGAGTTTAAAGCCTATCTATTCTTTGGATTCTTAATGCTTTTAACCTTAGTAGGAACCATTCATTTCCTACGCAACAGCTTCCTCGACAAAATCAAAACACGAATGATTTACGAAGCATTGATGGTTATAAACATTGGTTGTATTGTGTTTCTTATACTGCAACCACAGCATTATTCATTCCTCATTCGACTCATTATCGTTAATACATCGCCTTTTATTGGGCATTTTATCACACTCACTCGCACTCGTTTAACCAATATAACATTTATTGTTTTCACTCTCAGTGCAGTGGCATTAACTCTTTATACTTTATGGATGCCATAACAGATCTTCTCGTAAACTATGGTTATTGGGGCATGCTTCTTTCAGCTTTTCTTGCTGGAAGCTTCCTACCTTTTAGTAGTGAAGCCGTTATGGTGGCTCTTCTTGCAGCTAAGTTAGACTCTTGGCAGCTCATCATCTACGCAACAATCGGAAACGTCTTAGGTGGAATGTTTAACTATTGGTTAGGCACTTTCGGTAGAATAGACTGGATTGAGAAGTATTTACACGTTAAAGAAGAGAAGCTTAAACGCACCCAACGCTTTATGGAAGGACGTGGAGCATGGATGGGTTTCTTTGCATTTGTACCCATTGTTGGTAGCGCAATTACCATTGTTTTAGGCTTAACACGTGCCAATATACCCATTTCTGTAACCTCAATAACAGTAGGAAAGTTCCTACGTTATGTACTTTTAGTTTATGGTGCAAGCCTATTTTTTTAAGAATATGAAAAGAACTTTCTTTTATTTACTGATATGTTTAATGGCTTTTTCTGCCTGCAAACAAAACAAAACACAAGACTCTTCGCTCGTATTTGTAACCATCGAGCCTTTAAAATACTTCGCTAATGAAATAGGTGGAGATAAGTTTAAGGTAGAAACAATGGTTCCCAAAGGCGGAAATCCTGAGACTTACGAACCTACAGCGAAGCAAATGATGCGTCTTTCGCAATGTCCTATCTTTATTAAGGTGGGCAATATTGGTT
Source organism: Hoylesella nanceiensis DSM 19126 = JCM 15639 (assembly GCF_000379965.1). Classification (GTDB taxonomy): domain Bacteria; phylum Bacteroidota; class Bacteroidia; order Bacteroidales; family Bacteroidaceae; genus Prevotella; species Prevotella nanceiensis. The sequence goes on from NZ_KB904327.1 coordinate 679,699, forward strand.
TTGAAAGAACATGGAACGAACGACTACATCAAAGTGCTCCTAACACAATGTTCATAGATTCATCTGAAGGAATCAGTCCAATTGAATCGTCAGAGCATGTAGACGACCCACACACATGGATGAGTTGCGACAATGCTATCGTTATAGCACGACACATTTGCAATGCTTTTAAACAACAAAAGCCTGCCGACAGCACCTATTTCAATCAGAATTTAAATCGTTTCATTGCCAAGGTCAATCTAACTGATCAAGCAATTAAGGGAATGTTGTATAAGAGTAACACCAAAGCATTTTTGATATACCACCCCACCCTCACCTATTTTGCGCACAACTATCAGCTCATTCAAATTCCAGTTGAGGAGGAAGGACGTGAGCCAAGCGCAGCACAATTAAAGCAAACGATTGTCTTTGCCAAGAAGAACAACACAAAGATTATGTTTGTTCAGAAAGAGTTTGCCAACAGAAACACTCAAGTTGTGGCTGAGGGAGCAGGCGTTAAACAAGTGGATATCAACCCACTGAGCTATCAATGGCACGACGAAATGATGAAGATTGCAAAGGCTTTACAATAGAATTTCCTTGCAAACGAAGATTTCTCACAACATAAGAAAGGGAGAACAGATGACACCTATCATTGAAATAAAAGATTTATCGGCTGGTTATAACGGCAAGACTATCATCGAAAACATATCGCTCACTGTTTTTGAGAACGACTTTTTGGGTATTATTGGACCCAATGGAGGCGGAAAGACAACACTTCTTCGCACCATTCTTGGTCTACTAAAACCCTATAAAGGCACCATATCATTTTTCGACAATGGCGTTCCTTGCGATAACATTGCAATAGGTTATCTTCCTCAATATAGTAAGATAGATAAAGAATTCCCTATCTCTGTGTACGAAGTGGTGCTCTCTGGACTTAGTAAGAACAAACCTCTTTTTAGATCATACACTAAAGGACAACACGAACAAGTGAAGCAAACGCTTGAAGAAATGCAGCTAATGCCTTTCGCACAACGCCCTATTGAAGCTTTAAGCGGAGGTCAGTTGCAACGTGTTCTACTTGCCCGTGCCATTGTTTCAAAGCCTAAATTACTGGTATTAGACGAGCCAAACACTTACATAGACCGACGTTTTCAAGACCAAATGTATGAGATGTTGAACAATATCAATAAGCATTGTTCCATCGTTATGACTAACCACGACATTGGAACGATTCTACAAAATGTCAAAAATATCGCTTGCATGAACAAGCACTTACACTACCATTCTAACACTGAAGTACCCGAAGAATGGATTGAAGAACACTTTGGTTGCCCAATAGAAATGGTTGCTCATGGAGATATCCCACACCGAGTACTTAAAAACCACAAATAAGTTTCGGAACAAAAGCAGTGATATTGCAACCTAATAGCAATGTTATTATAAAGCAAAAGCAATGTTTTTAGCCTCTAAAAACATTGCTTTTATATTTACATATCAATATGTCTTCGTTTTAAAGTCTTTCTACGACTCTCCTATTTAAATAAAAAAGAGAGATATTGTAACTTACTTATTTTATCTTTACATTCCACTCAAAAGAAACGAAAGTAGCCATGCTGTGAGTTTAAAGACCACCATTAACAGAGCTGCAATTGCTACAATGAGTGCCAATATGGTTAAAGCTGCTTTCCAGGCTTCACGTTTCACCTTACTAATGATAAAGGCATCGTTATTTATAAAGCCATCAATAAGTATCATATTCCGCTTATTCGACTGATGAAGGAAGTCAATTACATCTCCAATAAAGAAGGGCAAAAGTCCTAAGAAGATATCACGCAAAGCGTTATTTATGATGGCAAGCGTCAAAGGAAAAGAGCGCAATTTTACTGAACTGAAGTATATGTGCACGCAAGAGAACATGGCTGCCACCACATCTCCAATTCCATAAGGTAAAAAACCTATCACTCCATCTAAATAATACTTATCGAGTACTACCGATATTCTTTTCATTAAAAGATAAAGAGAACTGCTTTTAAGGCGTTCTTTCCTCATTTCTGCACTGTTCATATTGCTCTATTGTTTTGATGTTTCGCATTAAACCTGAATATTTTGCACGTTTAACGGCACTTCCTTTAAATAACTTTTGATATTGTTCTATCGTTAAATTGCTCCAACTCTCTTTGGTCATTGTCAACAATTCTGCTTTAGGATAAAATTCTTCTATTGTTGTTGGCGTGCTTTTTCTATTCCATGGACACACTCGCAGACAGATATCACACCCATAGATATTGTTAGAAAGCTTAGAGGCAACCTCTGTTGAGATATCATTTCGATTTTCTATGGTTTGATAAGAGATGCAAAGAGCAGCATCCATTTCAGTATTTTCCTTGATAGCTTTAGTGGGACAAGCGTCTAAACACAATCGACATCGTCCACATTTGCTTTCCATTGGCTCGTCATACTCTAACTCTACATCTAAGAATAGTTCTGCAAGGAAAAACATGCTACCAGCCTTTGGAATGATGAGTTGGCGATTTTTACCAATCCAACCCAAGCCTGCTTTAGCTGCCCAATAACGTTCTAGCACAGGAGCTGTGTCGCAAAAGATTCTAAATCGAGGGTGTTCTGTTTGCAAAATTGGCTCACCTTCGGGCTCTGCAGGAACGAAATGAAGATTAGAAGCCAGCTGACGTAGCTTTGCTTTCACCACATCATGGTAGTCGAGTCCATAGGCATAAGCAGCCAACTGATACTCGTCTTCAGGAATAAAAGAATGAGGCGTGTAATTAATAGCAAACGAAACGATACTTTTTAAGCCTGGCATAAGTAGTCGAGGATCAAGTCGTTTCTCGGTATTGTTGTTCATATACTCCATACCTGCATACTTCTTATCCCCTAACCAACTACGAACATGCTCTTGAGTAGCTTCATCTACTCGTTCAGCTCGTGCTATTCCACAGGCAAAAAAACCAAGACGTTGTGCCTCGGCTTTGATATCATTCGAAAGTTTTAAATTCATATCCTTGTGCCTTCAACCACTTTATAGCTTCGGGTAAAGCATATTTTAATTTCTCAATACTTTTCAAAGAGTCATGAAAAGTAATGATAGAGCCGTTTCGAGCATATCGTTTTACATTGAGAAGAACGTCTTCTGCGGTCATCCATTTTGAATAATCACGAGTTACAAGGTCCCACATCACAATGCGATATTTACGTCCTAACCATGCATATTGGGTTAGTTTCATCCAACCATGTGGTGGTCTGAATAGGTGTGAACGTATATATGCGTTAGCCTTTTCGGTGTTGTAACTATACTCTTTGATCGAATGTCGGAACCCACTTATATGATTATAGGTGTGATTTCCTACCTGATGTCCTTCAGAAATAATTCTATCATACAGCTCTGGGTGCTTTCTTACGTTGTCGCCAACCATAAAGAAAGTAGCCTTAACCCCTTCTTCTTTCAGAATATCGAGTATAAAAGGAGTAGCTTCTGGTATGGGGCCATCGTCAAATGTCAAATAAACTGCATGCTCGTGCTTGTTCATTCGCCATGTTGCACGTGGATAAATCCACCTTAACCATTTTGCTGGCTGTTCTATAAACATATATAATTATTTCTTGCTTTCTTGTTTTAGTACAACTCAAAGAATAAGATTTAGTACTAAAGCATTACGCCCTTTAGGGCAGAATGATGATTGTATCACTTTTAAGATTACACCCATTTATATATAGGCTATCTCATTTCAACATTCACCTTGTATATACTAAAACCTAACTTGTTATTCCTGAGTATAAAAAGGTTGGTGATTCTAACAAGAAGGCTATTCTTTTGAGATACAAAGAACAACAACTTCGTGTTAGAATCATCAACTATATTAATTTGTTGAGTCGCTAACTGCAGTCATATCAGGTGCAGTTGGAGCGCCACCCCACATTTGAGAAGCGTTAGAACCCAATCGCTTTACAGCAATACTACGCATTGAAAGGAGGTCTTTTGCCCATCTTTCGGCAATCTTACCATCAACCATTTCCATTACCTTGTAGGTATCTTCTAAGATAAGGAATTGTGTTGCAATATCGTTTTGTGATAAATAAAGCATGTTATCATTTAGTGATAGATACCAACCAAGATATTGATAAGCATCTTTCCACACTCCATTTAAGTATTCTGTTGCCTTTGCTTTGTTTCCAACAATTGCATAAGCACGACCTAACTCGCTTGCTCCACTGATGTAAGTAAGTGGTACATTGTATGCAGAAATTTCTTTGTCAGCCTTCTCAAGTACCTTTATTGCACGAGCCTTGTCGTTCTCTGCAATTAGATGAGTTGCCAACTGAGCGAACAAACGACGATGAGTGTAACACATACGCATCACTGTTTCGTCGAGGTAAATACCCTTCTTAGATAGTCCGCCATAACGATAACGAGTCATAAGGTTGCGATAAACCTTATCAGTGTCAAAGTTCTTAGCTCCTGGTTTGTTTGTTGTGAAAGGAGTAATGCGATTTGCAAGTCCTTCTGTTACAAAATTATCACCAAGATTCATATAGTTTTCTTGACCCACAGTACTTGCAACATAAACAGGACGAACCCAGTTACTGTTAGCGATAATCTCTAACATCATAAGGTCTCCCTTATACAATGCACGCTTACCTGCAAGCGAAATAACCATCTTATCGGGAATAGAATCGCCTTGAAGCATCATTCCACTGCGACGAACAGCATCTTTATCTACTTTCACATAAAGTGTGTCTGTAGGAATAATTCGCATGTCTTTATCTTTTGAAAGTACCCAATATTTCATGATATTCTTCACTTCAAATGGATCATCTCCAAAGCGTTGACGTGCTTCTTCGGGATGTTCTTTAAAGAATTGAAGTACTTGTGCTTTTGCAGATGGTTGTACTTCGATATATGAATTGGTTCCTTCTACATAATCAAGACGTTTCCAAGAGATTGGAAGAGCTGGTGATTGGTAAGCTGGACGCTTCATTTGATCGATGTACCAATCGGTTTGTAGGTAGCTAAGATTACATACACGAGCATCTGTACGCTTTCCTTCTACTTCTTGATTATACCACAATGGGAAGGTATCGTTATCACCATTAGTGAAGACAATTGGTGCACCTTCGTCTTGAAGAGTCATTAAATAGTTATCACCAAAGTCTCTACAAGTGTATCTTCCACTACGATCGTGGTCGTCCCATGTTTGAGATACCATTTGAATTGGCACCATCAATGCAAGTAAGCTGATGACTGCAGCAACAAGGGTATTATCTTTATTCAACTTACGAGTTAAAAGGTCGTATAGTGCTATAACACCTAATCCGCACCAAATAGCAAATGCATAGAACGAACCTGCATAAGCATAATCTCGTTCACGAACCTGCATTGGAGTTTGGTTGAGGTAAATTACAATAGCTAAACCTGTCATAAAGAAGAGGAAGAATACTACCCAGAACTGACGAATACCACGTTTTCCTTTATAAGCTTGCCAGAATAAACCAATCAAGCCCAATAAAAGTGGAAGACAATAGAATACGTTGTGCCCCTTGTTTTCTTTTAATGTATCAGGGAGTTTACTTTGATCGCCAAGACGCCAGTTATCAAACCAACTGATACCTGTGATCCAGTTGCCATGCTCTAACTCGCCATTTCCTTGTATATCGTTTTGTCTTCCTGCGAAGTTCCACATGAAATAGCGCCAATACATAAAGTTGCACTGGTATGAAATGAAGAATCTTAGATTCTCTAATTGGGTTGGCATCTTCACCATCACACTCTCTCCGCAACGGTCATAAGGTGTTTCTGTGCCTTCTACTCCACCCATCCACGATTCATAAGCATCTGCATGAGATGAACTATACATACGTGGGAAGAGCATATTTTGTGCATATATGTACTTATCTTTGGTACCTGCAACAAAATAAGCATCTTTTTCGTCTTTCGATTCTTTTTCTTTTCTTTGATAAATGGGTGCTCCCTTCTTTACACGAGGAATACACATACCATCTTTTACATCAAGAGCTGGCTGTGACTGATAAGCTTGTCCGTATAATAAAGGACGATCTCCGTATTGCTCACGGCTGAGATAGTTACCTAAAGTGAAGATATCTTCAGGAGAGTTCTGGTCCATTGGAGGGTTAGCAGACGAACGAATAACAATCAGTGCGTATGAAGAATAGCCAATCATAAGCATCAACATACAAAGAAGCATTGTGTTCTTTATGCGCAAAGACACAAATGGAACTCTCTTTTTATCTACTGTTTTGCCATAGTTTAGAGCGAAATAAAGTACAACAAGCACAATGAATCCAATGATTGCTGCACTTATTCCATTGCCATAGAAAGGTATACCAAGCATTCCTACTGATGCAACAAAAAGTAAGTTGGCACGTTTTTCATTCTTACCTTGGTAAGTTTCATAAACTGCCCACACAACTGTTGCGATAAGAAGAATGATATAAATAATTTCACCTGTATTGAAAGGACAATGTAATACGTTTACGAAGAAAAGCTCGAAACAACCTCCAACAGTGATAATTCCAGGTACTACACCATATAACACTCCTGCAACAATAACAAAAGAAGCAAGTAGTGCTACCAAAGAACCTTTCACATCGATTGAAGGGAACTTACGATATGCATATACAAGGACAATTGCTGGAAGGCACAAGAGGTTTAGGAGGTGCACACCAATACTCAATCCTGTCATATACATTATTAATATGAGCCATCTATCGCTATGTGGTTGGTCTGCTTGGTCTTCCCATTTTAGAATCATCCAAAATACGATTGCGGTGAAAGCAGACGAATAAGCATATACTTCTGCCTCAACTGCTGAGAACCAAAAGGTATCACTAAAGGCATAAATAAGCGCACCCACAACCCCTGAAGCCTCAACGGCTATGAACTTAGCGGTGGTGAGTTCTTCCCAAGTATTGATAACTAACTTACGTGCAAGGTGTGTTATCGACCAGAATAGGAACAGAATTGTTGCTGCACTAAACAATGCACTCATCACATTAACCATCTTTGCTACCTGAGAAGGGTCGCTAGTTAGCTGAGTGAATAGGTTAGCTGTAAGCATAAAGAAAGGTGCCCCTGGTGGGTGTCCGACTTCTAATTTATAACCTGTTGTAATGAATTCGGGACAATCCCAAAAGCTTGCTGTGGGTTCAATGGTTGAGCAATACACAAAGGCTGCAATAAAAAATACAACCCAACCCAACGCATTGTCTACTAAACGATATTGTTTCATTTCGCCTTTTAGTTTGTTAATTTAAGCGTTTCTCAAAATTATAATTTCTTGCAAAGTTAGGAAAAAGCAAATATAAAACAAAGTATTACATCGAGTTTTTAAACAAATATATTGGTTTTCACCTTATTTATATGTAAGAGTATGAGCTCGATGTGGGTTGAAAGGGGGAAGAAAAGAGGATATACTATTAAAATTAAATTATGAGAAAAGATATTCTATTACTACTTAAGCCTTAACAAAACGAATATACCAATAACATTATAAATCCTAATTTATATTCTTTTTCTCCAGCCCAAAAGAACAAATATAAAAAACGCCTGATACTGGTTTACAACATCCAACATCCATAAAATAACAAACATCTATAAACATTTAAAGGTTTTATGCTTCACAAATAGAGTCAATTCCTTTGATTATATTATTTTTTTCCGTATATTTGCAAACGAAGAATTACTCAAGAGGTGTCTTCATATTCAAACAAAAGAACCAATAGAACAAAGCTTTAAACTAATGACTAGCACTATATCTGAGTAACAACACTTAGATTTAAATTCTAAGACATATATTCTACTCACTTATGAGTGATATAATCAATTACTTGCTTTCAGATATACGTAACAAAAAGTTAGAAAAAAGAAGAAAAGTAACTAAAAAGATAAGGGTAACATTATCTTCAAAACAAATAAAAAGTAGAAATTTCAATAAGAAGATACTATATGAAATATGATTATTTAATTGTAGGCTCAGGTTTATTTGGTGCAACCTTTGCGTATTTTGCACATAAACAAGGTAAAAAATGTTTAGTTATAGACAAACGTCCACAACTAGGAGGAAATCTGTATTGCGAAGAAAAAGAAGGAATAAATATTCATAAATATGGCGCCCACATATTCCACACACACAGTAAACGAGTATGGGAATTTGTAAATTCATTGGTAGAATTTAATAGGTATACAAATTCTCCTGTTGCAAATTATCTGGGACAATTATACAACTTGCCTTTTAATATGAACACATTTTATCAAATGTGGGGAACTAAAACACCAGAAGAAGCAAGTGCAAAAATTGAAGAACAAAGACAAGAAGCTCTAAAAAAGATAAATGAAGCAGGAATTAAAGAGCCTAGAAATCTAGAAGAACAAGCTCTTCTTCTTATTGGGAAAGATATATACGAGAAACTAATTAAAGGTTATACAGAAAAGCAATGGGGAAGAAAATGCACTGATCTACCTGCATTTATAATAAAACGTCTCCCAGTCCGCTTTGTTTTCGACAACAATTATTTTAATGACAAATATCAAGGAATTCCTGTTGGAGGTTATAATAAACTGATCGATGCTCTATTAGAAGGTGTTGAGACTAAAGTCAATACAGACTATTTCGAAGATAGAGAATATTGGAATAATATTGCTGAAAAAATCGTATTTACAGGGAAAATTGATAAATATTTTGATTATCAATTTGGAAAATTAGAGTATCGTACTGTTAGATTTGAGGAAGAAATCCTTGACGAGGCAAACTATCAAGGCAATGCGGTTGTTAATTATACTGAAAGCAATATTCCTTATACACGAATTATCGAACATAAACATTTTGAGAAGTTCGGTCAAGAGGTTTATGAAACAAATAAGACTGTCATTTCAAAAGAGTATTCAACAGAATGGAAACCAGGCATGGAACCTTATTATCCTGTAAATGATGAGCGTAATACAAAACTATATCAAGAATATAAGAAATTGGCAGATAAAGAAACAAACGTTGTATTTGGAGGTAGACTTGCTGAATACAAGTATTATGATATGGCTCCAATAATTGATCAAGTAATGAAAATGTTTGAATAAAATCAATAATCTTCATGTCTCAACCTACACTCAAAAAGAATTTAATATTGAGTACTGCTTATGAAATACTTAATATTATTACCCCTTTCATTACAGCACCTTATATTGCACGAGTCTTAGGAGCTGATGGAATTGGTATTTATAGTTACACCAATTCCATACAACTATACTTTGCAATGTTTGCAGCTTTAGGCATTATGTCATACGGAAAGAGAGAGATTGCAAGGAATAGAGACAACATGCTTGAGAAAAGTCGTTTGTTTATTGAGTTAGAAATTCTGTTACTCTTTACAACTTCTATAATTCTTCTTGCATGGTGTACATGGATTTTTATAACTCCAACATACAAGATATATTATCTAATTCTATCTTTTTCGTTATTAAATACTATTTTTGACATCTCCTGGTTTTATGCAGGCCTAGAAAGATTTCAATACATTGTTTATAGAAATACTTGTGTAAAAATTATTACTATCATCTTATTATTTACGATGATAAAAGAAGAGAGTGACCTTTGGAAGTATATTCTACTCGTAACAGGTTCCACATTTATAGGCTCTTTATCAATGTGGCTTCCTTTAAAAAGAGAAATAATATGGTTAAAGCCTAAATTAAAAAATATAAAGGTACACTTTAAAGAAACATTAGTATATTTCATTCCTGCAATTGCAACTTCAATATATACAATATTAAATAAAGTTCTTATTGGAGCAATTACATCTAACCCAAGCGAAAATGGTTACTACGAACAAGCCACAAATATTATCAATATGGCAAAGTCAATAACCTTTTCCGCTTTAAATAGTGTATTAACAGCTAGAGTTGCATATCTATTCATGCAAAATAAAATTACAGAAATCAAAGAAAGAATCAAAACGTCTATAGAGTTTATTCTTTTTATGGGCTTTGGATTAACCTTTGGAATGATTGGTATCTCCAAGGTCTTTATTCCAATTTTCCTTGGACCTGGATATGATAAGACCGTAATTTTGTTACAACTTCTCTCTCCTATCATACTCATTATAGGTATAAGTAATTGCCTAGGCTCCCACTATTATACTCCAGCTGGATATAGAGGAAGAAGTTCAAAGTATTTAATTGCAGGTTCTATTGCAAACTTAATTTTCAGTTTTTTGCTTATTCCAAATTTAATGAGTACAGGAGCTGTAATCAGTTCGCTTATTGCTGAATCACTTGTCACTATATTATATTTAAAATATTGTGATGGATTCTTAAGCTTTAAATTCCTTTTAAAGAGTAGTTGGAAAAAGCTACTTGCTGGTGGATTTATGCTTTTTGGAATGTATATAACAATGCAAGTAATTAATAATAGATATATTGCATTAGGACTTATGTTTATGATTGGAGTCATAATATACATAGCTTCCTTATGGATTTTTAAAGACAAGTTTATTAGAGTTATTGCATTAAACCTTATAAAAAAGAAATTATGATAAATTTAAAATTACATATTGACGAGTCATTTTATAAGGAAGAGACAAGGGATGGCTATACTATTTCACCTGAAATGAAAAAGTTATGGGCTGTTGAACTAGATCTTTTAAATGAATTTATGAGCGTCTGTAAAAGAAATAATATTCGCTTTTCGGCTGACGCTGGAACCATTTTGGGAGCTGTTCGACATAAAGGAATGATTCCTTGGGATGATGATATTGATGTTATGATGCTTAGAGAAGATTATGACAAGCTATGTAAAATTGCATCAAAAGAATTTACCTACCCCTATTTCTTTCAAACAGAAGATACTGACAAAGGCTCTTTAAGAGGTCATGCACAACTTAGGAATAGTGCTACTACAGGCATCTTATACGCAGAAAAAGAATACAAATATAAATTTAACCAAGGTATTTTTATTGATATATTTCCTATAGAAAATCTTTCAGAAGACACGAAAGAAGTTGAACAACAGTGCAATCGAATTGCACTGTTAAGGAAGAAATATCTTAAATATGCCAATTGGACAGAAGAAAGATATGTACGCCCTCACAATAAGCTTAAAGCTTTTATAAAGAAAATATACTATATTCTTATGCAACCTTATGTAAGATACATTGAGAATCCTCATAAGATTTATAAGGAGTATGAGAAAGAACTAACAAGATGTAAAGATACAAAGACATCAAAGATTTCAAAACTCGCATTAGGAAAATACGAAAATCGCCGCATATGGAATAGAAAAGATTTAGAAGAAACAATCGAAGTTCCTTTTGAAATGCTAACAATTCCAATTCCTAAAGGCTACAAAAATATACTCGATACATTCTATGGGTCTTGGCAAGAATTTAAAATAGGCACTTCAACTCATGGAGAGATTTTCTTTGATGTAAACAATTCATATCACAAATATATAAATGAAAAAGAATAAATTAAAAATATTTCTTATACTCCTCTTCCTTATTTGCATAGGAGCTATATTCGTTAAGCGAGGTGATCAAATATATGAATATACTCTTAGTCTACGAAAAGACTTTGCAAGACAGAGAGAATATAAAAGAATGCATAATGAAGATGTTGACATATCTTCATTAAAGCCATTAATAGATGAGAAAGATGCATGGTATACAAAATACCATTATATCTGTCATGGTGGTGGAGGTATAGATGGAAAAAGCTATAGCAATTCACTAGAAGGAATGGAATTAGCCTATTCTAAAGGAAACAGAGTGTACGATTCAGATATGACTTTCACTAAAGATGGTGTTTTAATTTTACGACATTCGTGGAATGATAACCTTGAACAGACAAATGTTCCCATGGAGGAATCTAATTCTTTTGTAGATCAAAATGGACATACCCAACATCTTCTTAAAGAAAAAGTAGTTATGTCCTATAAAGATTTTATGAGCAATAAGATATATAAAGAATTTACTCCTATGGATTGTAAAGCAGCCATCAACTTCTTAAATACTCATAAAGATGCATACATCGCTCCAGATATGAAAGATGATCCAGTTCTTTCTTATACCTATCTTGTAGAAGAAGCTAAAAGACAAAATGCAATAGAGACACTAGATAGGATTATTGTCAACATCTATGAATATGCTTTATATGACAAGATCCTTAAAATATATCCGTTTAAAAACGTAACAATAAGGCAACACTATGTCCATCCAAACAATTACAATGAACTAATTGCTTTTTGCATAAAAAACAATATCCACGTTGTAAATGTTTCATCAAAATACGCTTATGATGAAGGAATTAAACGAATTCAATCAAAGGGGATTCGTGTATTCATTGCTGTTGCGGATTATATATCAGACATGAAAGAATATAAAAAACTCGGATTTTCAGGAGCAGTAACAAACTGGTTAACAGAAGATAAGTGGAACTTGATAGAATAATAATAATGGAAAGAACAGAGAAAAAGATTATAGGATATACAACAGGCGTTTTTGATATGTTCCATATTGGGCATCTCAATATCCTAAAAAGAGCAAAAGAACAATGTGATTATCTCATTGTTGGAGTTTCTACTGATGAGGTTGTTGAGGAATATAAGAAAAAGACACCAATAATAAAATTTGAGGAGCGCATCGCAATTGTAGAAGCTATTAAATATGTTGATGAAGTTGTTCCTCAAACAACAATGGATAAAATGGAAGCCTGGAAGCAACTAAAATTCGATGTTATGTTTCATGGCTCAGATTGGAAAGGAAGTGACATGTATAATCACATCATTGAAAAGTTCAATAATGTTGGGGTTAAGGTTATTTTCTTACCTCACACTGAAGGAGTTTCATCTACTTTATTAACAGAAGTTCTTTACGATAAAAAAAATAGCAAATGAAAAAGCTTTTAACTATAATCATCCCTTTATACAATGTTGAGAAATACATTAGAAAGTGTATTGAATCTATCATTGTACCTCAAGAATATTATAATGATTTAGAAGTTATAATAATAAATGATGGAACTCCAGATAACTCTGCAATCATAGCAAAAGAATACGAATCTAAGTATCCAGAATTCATAAAAGTAATTGACAAAGAAAATGGAGGCCATGGATCTACATGGAATTTAGGACTTCAAATGGCACAAGGAAAATATATTCGTTTCCTTGATAGCGACGATTGGTTTGATAAGGAAAACTTTATTACATTCTTAAATAAGCTAAGATCATCTAATAGTGATCTCATATTTACCAATGCAGTACATTTAAATATAAAAGATTTAAGCGTAATACAAAACATAGATTTCTCACATACCTTAAAAGAAGACACAGAATATGATGCAGAAACAATTGTATGGAATGAGATTAGAGGAAGCGAATCACTAACAAATTTCCATACTTGTACATATAAAACAGAATTATTCAAACCTCTACTACCTCTTTTTTTAGAGAAGCAATCATACGATGATGCGATTCTATTCATCGCCCCTGTTATTGTTTGCAAAACAATTAGCTTTTTTGATCTTTTGATATATAACTATATCTTAGGATATAACAATCAAAGTATGTCTAAAGAGAATCTCAAAAAGAACTATCCTCACTTCGAAAACTTGATTAAGTCTCAAAATAAAATGGTCAAAAAATATGAGCATACTTTATCTAAAACAAAGAAAGAAAAAGTTCATCAAGTACTAAGTACTATGATTATGCAACATTTCGAGCGTCTTTCTTTTCTCCCTTATGATGAAGCTAAAAGTCAATTAAAAGAATGGACAAAGTATCTTAATACTCAAGTTGGTCAATATAAGCAATCAAAGAAGATGAAACTTTATAATTGTCTTCCATTTGCTCTATATAAAGGAATAATAGATATAACAAGCGCTATAAAAGCATAAGTTAAATAAATTATACTCACAATAAAAGATGTATTTATCTTTAAGAAGATATATACCCTCATAACATTATTTATGTCTGTTGCAATATCAATCATCGTACCAATTTACAAGGTCGAAAAAACACTAAGAAGGGCTTTAGATAGCATCTTAGCACAAACCTTCACAAACTACGAATTAATTCTAGTTAATGATGGTTCACCCGATAATTGTCCTGCAATCTGCGAAGAATATGCAGCAAAAGACCCACGCATAAAACTAATCAATAAAGAAAATGGCGGATTAAGTTCTGCACGTAATGCAGGATTAGCTATCGCAGAAGGCGAATATACCATTTTTATCGATTCCGATGATTATGTTGATGCAGAGGGATTAGACAAATTATATGCCACTGCTATAAATGAGAATGCAGACATAACTATTTGCGATTTATACCAAGAAGACGAGTATTCACGTAAATATTTACAACAAAAGCCAACTTCTCTAGAGCCTACACAGATGCTAAAAGATCTATTCCACCACATTGGGGGCTTTACAGTTAATAAGCTTATTCGTCGCTCTTTATATACAGAATTAGGCATTAGTTACCCCAATAACATTTATGGTTGCGAAGATCAGTATGTTATGGCTCAGTTCTTTAAGCACGATTTAAAAATAGCTTATTGTCCTGTTGCATTCTATCATTATATGTATAACGGCAATTCCTTAAGCCGACATTACGATAATAAGACTTATGACATGGACAAAGAGATTCTTACTATGTTCACAACTTTGTTAAAAGACTCTCCCGCTTTGCGGGATGCTTACAATTGCTTATACAGATCAATTTTTACAAGAGCATTTTGGTTAGGAGGGCAATACTTTACGTCTAAGGAATTCAAGCAAGAGTTTAGTAGTTACAAAGCAATTATACCTCAACTCAATGAGCCTCCTATCGTAAAAAAACTAATGTTTCTTGCATGCAATGGACATTATCGATTTGCTCATAAAACACTCAGGATGCTATTTTACGGCAAACGATTTTATAAAAGAATAAAGGCATCTATTTCATAATAGAAAGATTTCATTTAGAACATATAAAAACAAATAAAATGATATATTTATCCATTTTTATACAACAAATACTCTTTTATCTAGATCTGCTCATTCAAAAGAAAAGTAATAAAAAATTAATACTCATAATTTCATTAATTATAATTACACTCCTTATTGCATTAAGACAGAACTTCCCTGATCAAGGGGCTTACGAAGATGCGTTTATTGTATCTCCCCCCATAACATCTTTCTCTATAGAAAATATTGAGATTGGATATGCGGAAACAGGATATTTATTTCTTGCATCTATTGTAAAAGCAATTATGAACAATGTCACATTCTATCTTTTCATGATGGGTGCGTTATCTATGTTTCTATTATATAAATCACTTAACACCTATTGCATTCTACCGCTAATAGGTCTAGCAAATTATGTTGGTCGTTTCCTTATCAATCGTGATTTTATTCAAATGAGATCATCCTTAGCCATTCTTTTAATCATATTTGCATCAAAATACTTATTAAAAAAACAATATATAAAATACTTATTAGTAATTTTACTTGCATACCAATTCCACCACTTGGCATTTATTGCTATTCCATTTATCTTTATATATAGATATCAACCCTCAAATAAAATAATAATTATAAGCTTAATTATTGCAGCTGTCCTATCTCAATTTGCAATGCAATCTATATCATCAATTGTTGAATCGTGGAGCCAAGACTTGAATTATGAAGTTTATACACAACAAGATTATGTAGCTAGTGCTTTAGGTCTTAAGAATCCAATGATTTATTGGCAAGTCTTTATTCTTGGACTTTTTATTTTAAAAGAAAAAGAAATTTCACAGCAAACCCCATATTACCATTTTTTTAAAAGTGGATATTTTTATTCTACTCTTATTCTAATTCTTTTCTGTAATTACACAGCTCTATCAGGTAGAACATCAACTTTGTTTGCAACATTTGAGATTTTTATAATACCTCTCATTATAAATAACAGTAAAAACATAAGCAAAAATCTTTTATCTCTTTTCTTTGCGATAATGTTTAGTTATTTCCTCTATGCCAAATATACAGAAACCATGCAAAGAATTCTATTAGAAATATAATAAAGCCAATCAACATTAAAACATAAAACATATGAAAAAGATTTTATTAGTTTTCGGAACTCGACCAGAAGCCATTAAAATGGCACCTTTAATAAAAGAATTACAAAAATATCCTGAACAAGTTAAGACCATTGTCTGCACAACTGGCCAACACAAACAAATGCTAGAGCAAGTTCTTAACTTATTTGAGATTGAGGCAGATTATGATCTTTCAATAATGAAACAAGGACAAGATTTATACGATGTTACATCTAAAGTTTTATTAGGATTACGAGACATATTAAAAGAAGTAGCTCCAGATATTGTTTTGGTTCATGGAGATACAACAACAAGTACGGCTGCAGCCTTAGCTGCCTTCTATCAACAGATACCTATAGGCCATGTTGAAGCGGGTTTACGAACTTACGATACTTTAAATCCTTTCCCAGAAGAAATGAACCGCCAATTAACTGCTCGTTTAGCAAGTTTACACTTTTCACCAACAGAGAACAGTAAAAATAACCTATTACAAGAAGCTATACCTGCAGAAAATATTTTTATAACAGGAAACACAGGTATAGACTCTTTACATTGGGTTTGTAATAAATTTGCAAATGACACAAATCTAACAACCGATATAAAAAAAGAATTACTAGGTGCAGGTTATGATATCTCACGGTTAAAAGATGGCAAAAAAATGGTATTAATAACAGGCCATAGAAGAGAAAACTTTGGCGAAGGTTTTATTAATATGTGCAAAGCAATCAAAACCCTAACGGAAAAATATCCTGAAATAGATTTTATTTACCCTATGCATTTAAATCCAAATGTACGAAATGCTATCAAAACTGTATTCAATGAAGAACAAACTGTAAAAAATAATATGTTTTTCATTGAACCCCTAGAATACTTTACATTCATTCTACTAATGCAACATAGCTATTTAATACTAACAGATAGTGGTGGCATTCAAGAAGAAGCTCCAGGATTAGGAAAGCCTGTTCTTGTTATGAGAGAAACAACAGAACGTCCAGAGGCTGTAACTGCAGGAACTGTAAAACTCGTTGGAACTGATTACAAAAAAATAATAGACGAGACATCCTTATTAATAGACAGCCCAATAGAATATAAAAAAATGAGTAAAGCAATCAATCCGTATGGAGATGGCAAAGCTTGTAGTAGAATTGTTGAAATATTAAAAGAAAAAAGATGATACCTAAAATTATTCATTACTGTTGGTTTGGACGAGGAGAAAAACCAAAATTAGCTAAAAGATGTATAGAATCATGGAAAGAATATTGTCCTGATTACGAAATAAAAGAATGGAATGAAGATAATTTTGATCTTGATTTATATCCTTACGCACGTGAAGCCTATGATAATAGAAAATATGCATTCGTTACAGATGTAGTTCGGCTTTATGCTTTAGTTACAGAAGGCGGAGTATATATGGATACCGATGTTGAGGTCATAAGACCAATAGATCGTTTCTTAAATCATCATGCTTTCTCTGGTTTTCAAGACTACGTAAGCTTCCCAACGGGAATTATGGCAAGTGAAAAAGGAAGCAAATGGGCACTTGATAATCTTAATTATTATAACAATAGACACTTCATAAAAGAAGATGGAAGCCTTGATATTGAAAATACCAATGTCGAAGCTATAATGGAGGTGATGCAACCCTATAATGTCAAAATAGATAATACATATCAAGATTTCGAGGGGTATTTCACACTCTATCCTAAAGAGTATTTTTGTCCTACAGAACATGTAAATGATATAAAGATCACAAAAAATACATATACAATACATCACTTTGCAGGTTCGTGGAACCCTTGGCATGTTAAATTAAAACGAAAAATTATCAGATTACTAGGAAAAAGATTGTGGAATTTTATCATTGCCATTAGAGACAATAAATCTAGTAAATAGAAAATTACAACTTTAAAATAAAGTTTGAGATATAGAGTCAATTTATAAGAAAAAATCTATAAGAATATTTAGATAGCTTGACTCTATATCTCGTTCTAATTTATAAGAAAAAATACAATGACAATTGCATTCATAACAAACCACTTAGGGCAAACAGGAGTTAATAATGTAATATTAGACCTTGTTAATCAGTTTCTTGAAAATGGGCACCAATGCTGCGTCTATCATCTAAAGACAACAGAAAGCCCTATGTCTTTTCCATGTGATACAAAAAGTATAGATAATAACATTTCTCAATATGATATTATTCACGCACATGGGTTAGGACCTATGTTGTGGGTTATGCGCAATAAGAAAAAGATTAGGAGTAAGAATATCCCAACTCCAAAGTTTGTAACAACACTGCATTGCTATTGCTGGGAAGACTTTACAGATACCTACTCTAGAATCAAAGGCATTATCATGAGTATCAT
Source organism: Hoylesella nanceiensis DSM 19126 = JCM 15639 (assembly GCF_000379965.1). Taxonomy (GTDB): domain Bacteria; phylum Bacteroidota; class Bacteroidia; order Bacteroidales; family Bacteroidaceae; genus Prevotella; species Prevotella nanceiensis. The sequence goes on from NZ_KB904327.1 coordinate 698,127, forward strand.
TTTCTTACTCACAGCACGTTCATTTGATAAAATTGTAGCTCTCAGTAAGCATATGATGCATTATTATGAACATTGGCTACCAAAAGAACGACTTACTTATGCTTACAATACTCGTCATATTATTAAGGCAGAATTAAGTGAGACCGAACAACAAGAACTATTAGGATTTAAAGGTAATTCAACACTCATAGGTATGAACTGCGTACTCCTTTATAGAAAAGGAATTGATGTAATGCTTAAAGCAATGACTTTGCTACCACCCCACTTTAAATTATTTATCGCTGGAGATGGCAAAGAAAGAGACACATTTGAATCCCTTACAAAACAATATAAATTAGAGAAACGTGTGTATTTTGCTGGAAATAAGCCCTTAGCTCACCGATATCTACCCTATTATGATATTTATGCACTACCAAGTAGGTCAGAAGGGTTCCCTTTATCACTACTTGAGGCAGGCTTCTATAAATGTAAAACCGTAGCATCTCAGCTCCCAGTTGTTCTGGAATGTTACAATGAAACAGAAATAAAGACCTTTAAAATGCCTTCAGAAGAAGCACTTAAAAATGCCATATTAGAAGCAGACAAGGATGAAAATATTTCTGAAAATATTTATCAATCGTTTATAAATAGATATTCTCCACAAGTATTCTACAATAAATATAATAAAATTTTTACAGAATAAAATGATTAATACTCTATTTTTATTCTTTCATTAAAATAAGAAGAACAATATAATATGATTACAATATTCACCCCAACTTACAATAGAGCTTATTCTTTACCACGTTTATACGAATCATTAAAGAAGCAAACCTATAACAATTTTGAGTGGGTTCTTGTTAATGATGGTAGTACTGATAATACAGATGAGATCGTAAAACCATGGTTAAATGACAATCTTATCACTATAAATTATATCAAACAAGAAAATGGTGGTAAGCATAGGGCTATCAATAAAGGCGTAGAAGTTGCCAAAGGTGATTATTTCTTCATTGTTGACAGTGATGATTTTCTACCAGAGGACAGTTTAGAAATAATTCAACAGTATATTAAAGAGATTAATGATAATCCACTATTTGCTGGAGTTTGTGGAACTAGATGCTATCCTAATAATGAAAGAATCGGCGGTTCTTTTCCTTATGAGGTATTAGATACCGATAGTGTTTCATTTAGAATACATTATAAAATAAAAGGAGATATGGCAGAAGTCTGGAAAACATCCATATTGAAAGAATTTCCTTTTCCAGAGTTTAAAGATGAGAAATTTGTAACAGAAGCTGTTGTCTGGAATGAAATTGCAAAGAAATATAAACTAAGATACTTTAATAAGGGTATTTATAATTGTGAATATCTAGAAGATGGACTGACAAGAAATATACGAAAGCATCATCGCAATTCCCCAAAAGCATCGCAACTTTTCTATTCAGAAATTATAAAAGATAATAGATTTGACAAAATTACTCGTATTAAAAGTGCCATTAATTTCTGGAGATATTCTATTAATACAATAGGAAAAAATTCAATTCCTCTATGGGTCTTTTTATTTTATCCTATAGGACTTCTATTTTATCTTAAAGATATAAGTACAACAAAGAAATAAAAAAGAATATAAGAATTACCTTTTTCTTCATTTTAAGACTTTTATATTGTAAAAATAACTTACTAAAGCCTTATTATTACATGCAAATTCTCAATGCAATTACCTCTCAAAAGCAATACTTTTAGAAGTTAAAAGAGTTGCTTTTAGTAGGAAATAACAATACTATTGAAGGGTAAGGCGATAGTATAACAAAATAAAGGAGCGATGCAAATAATGATTTTGTATTGCTCTTCTTTTTATACTTCAATTAAAGAGGTTCTAAAAGATTGGGAATACGAAGTTCAAAGAAAAATGATTCGTATGAAATAGAGTCAAAACATACTGTAATAGCATACTCAACTCACTTAGGAAAAGAGGAAAAATAAGGAATAAAAGAAAAGCGAATCTAAAACAAAATAATTTTACTTGCTTTAGATTCGCTTTATTATGATGTGTTTTTAAGATCATTCTCAGTGCATCATAATATTACTCATACACTAATTTTAAACGACCTTTAAACCGTGTTACATTCACTTTTGCACTTATTGTGCCATACTTTTCACCACAGCAATAAGCTTTTCACCAAGTTCTTCTGCCTCTTTTAAAGTAGAAGCTTCGCTATAAACACGAATAATTGGCTCAGTGTTACTCTTGCGAAGATGTACCCATGAATTAGCAAAGTTAATCTTTACACCATCAATATCGATGATTTCCTCATTGCTATACACTTCTTTTACCTTTGCAAGGATAGCATCTATATCTGCAGTTGGAGTAAGATCGATTCTGTTTTTCGCCATGAAATACTCAGGATAGCTTGCCTTTAACTCGCTAGCTGTACAGCCTTTATGAGCTAAGTGTGACAAGAAAAGGGCAACACCAACAAGTGCATCACGACCATAATGGCTCTCAGGATAAATAACTCCACCATTACCTTCACCACCAATAACAGCATTTACATTCTTCATTTGAGTGGTAACGTTCACCTCTCCCACAGCTGCTGCGGTGTATTTGCCACCATGTCGTTCAGTAACATCACGCAAAGCACGAGTTGAGCTGAGGTTAGAGACAGTGTTTCCTGGTGTTTTTGACAATACATAATCAGCAACACTAACAAGTGTATACTCTTCTCCAAACATCTCTCCGTCCTCTGAAATAAATACCAAACGATCGACATCTGGGTCTACTACAATACCAAGATCATAGCCACCTTTAGCCATTTCTCCCATAATCTCGCCAAGGTTCTTTGCCAATGGCTCTGGATTGTGAGCAAAATCACCTGTTGGTTCACCATTAAGTACCTTATATTCAACACCTAAAGCATCTAAGAATTGAGGCATAATAATACCTCCAACAGAATTCACTGCATCGACAAGTACTTTAAAATGTGCATTTTTTATAGCCTCACGATCAACAAGTTTCAAATTAAGAACACTGTCGATGTGACGTTGATTGAATGAATTATCTTCTGTATATTTACCCAAGTTGTCTACCGAAGCATATTCAAAGTCTTCTCTTTCAGCAATAGCTAAAACCTCTTCTCCATCTGCTGCGGTTAAGAATTCACCCTTTTCATTTAGCAGTTTCAAAGCGTTCCACTGACGAGGGTTGTGACTTGCTGTAATAATAATACCTCCAGCAGCTTGTTCCATTGTAACTGCAAGCTCGGTAGTTGGGGTGGTTGCCATACCTATGTTTACGACATCATAGCCAATACCCATAAGTGTTCCACACACAATGTTACGAACCATGTCGCCAGAAATACGTCCATCACGTCCAACAACAATGGTATTGCTCTTACTTTTACCGCTTCTACGAATGAAAGTGGCATAAGCTGAGGTAAATTTCACGATATCTAAAGGGTTAAGAGTATCACCTGGCTTTCCTCCGATCGTTCCTCTTATACCCGAAATGGATTTAATAAGTGTCATAAATTATAATAATTGTGTTAGTAATCAATATTAGTTATTATTTACCTCGCTGATAAGTAACGGTATAGAAACAAGGATAAACACGCTGAGATGCGTTTGATTGTCCTTCAGAATGAGGTACAATAAGGTTCACTTTAGCTAAATTATCGCTATCATTAACCAATCTTCCAAGCTTAATATATGCTAAAGGTACAAGCCAACCGTTAGGAACTGATGTACTATTGTATATACGTGCCATTAAACTTGAACCGCTATCGAACGATGCGCTGTATGTAGAATAATAACGACGAACTGTCATTTTATCTACCAATGAAGCAAAAGCCATATCTAAGTTTGAAGATTGTAATGAGTCTGTTAATAGGTTAATCTCCTTATAACGGCACAACACGGTTGCACTTTCGTTATGCTTAAGAATCTCTCCCACTCCTCTATTAACAATTTGCATATATACTCCTGTGTTTTTAAACAACACATATTCATTCTTTGAAACGTCTGTTACTGTGTCATTTGCAAGGAACTCCTCTTCAGAAATAACCTTAATATTGTTATCTCTTATATACTTTGAGATGGCAGAACGCTCACGTTCTTTCTGATCTGCATAAGTGTCAGAGTCTTTACACGAAAAAAGTGTGGCAATGCTACACAACAATACTGCTAATAAAGTGATATTTCTTATTTTCATTAATATATAAATTTAATTGCGTTCTTTATGTTCATTGACGCCATTGCACTGCAAAATGAGTGCAACAACAGCTTTATTTGCAAAGTTAAGAAAAAGAAAAGAGAGTGAGAAAGAATATTTCTCTTTTTACGTTTTTTATGCGCCAATTATTAAATAATGCCCCTCTAAAAGTATAACTTTTATAGAATTAGAAGAGATAAAAATGCCAAGAAGGGCAAAAATCCTTGCTTAATTAATATCTTCCAGCTACTTGTTAGTGCCCCATAAATTGCAACAAGAACACAATATACAAGTAGAATGCAAGATAATTCTTTTCCGTTTTCAGAGCAAAAAGCACTATAAAGTAAGGCAAGGGCAATGAGCCCATTATAGACTCCTTGGTTCTTCATAAGTGTTGTAAAATGCTTTTCTCTCAATACATCTTGAGGAATATTGAACACTTTCGATGTCTTTGCCGATGAAGTTGCAATGGTTTCGAGATACATAATATAAAGAAAGAGTAATGAAACCAAAGCGATTAATACTTGACTTATGATGTGCATAGTGCTGTTTTATTATTTTCTATTTTAATTAGCTACAAGATTGGTTTTTCTTTTACATCAACATTCAACACAAAAGAATTCTCTCTTGCTGCGGTTTATGAAACTAACCAACTTAAAGAAGAGCATTTATGCTCTACAACTGCTTATTTTAAGAGGTGAGCATAATGCTCAATTGCACGACGAGTGATGTCCACCGCCTCTTCAATAGTGCAGTTTAAGCGACCTCCACTTGCATTTAAATGGCCTCCACCATTATAAAATTGTGCTGCCATTTCATTACATGGGAAGTTATCAACAGAACGAAGACTAACTAAAATTGTATTCTCTTTCAAACTATCTTCACGCAAAGCAATAGATAGTTTCATTCCTTTTATCTTCAAAGGCTCGTTCACTAAACCCTCTGCATCACCCTTTGTGAAATGGAAATTATCCATATCTTCTCGAGTAATAGCGAAATATGAGGCATGGAAATCATCTAAAACATTGAGTTTTTGACACATCATATAACCTCTAAAACGTATTGCCCAAGCACTATAATTGTTATAGACGTTGCGATAGATCTTATCTTTATCGAAGCCTTTTGTTAGCAACTGACTGATAATAAAGAATATTTCGGGATAAGAAGAGTTGTAAGTAAATCCTCCTGTGTCTGTCATCATTCCACAATAGATCGCTACGGCACAATGCTTTTCAATGGCATCAAAATAATTCATCTGCCATATCAAGCGGAAAACGATCTCACTTGTACTGCTAATTGCTGGATTAGAGATGCACAATAGAGTATCCATTGAAGGATTTAAATGGTGATCTATCATTATTTTAGGGGCTTTGCATGCCTCTAAAGCATCTTTCATCTCCTCTACTCTACTTGCAGTATTGTAGTCTAAACAGAATACTAAGTTGGCAGAATCAAAGAGTTCGTTTACTTTTTCAGGGTGTTTATCGTGTCTAACAACCTTTTCTACATGAGGAAGCCAACGCAAAAAATCGGGGAAAGCGTCGGGAACAACAACAGAAACATTCTTCTTAAAGCATGTAGTTAAAAAGTCGTACCAAGCCAAAGACGATCCTAAAGCATCCCCATCAGGACTTTTATGGCAGGTAATAACAATATTATCGGCACTTTCTATGGCATTTCTCAGGGTATTAATCTCTATCTCGTTTAGTAAATTTATATTCATATTTTAACCTTATTCTTTTGTACCGAAAGAAGTCTTAGAGATGAATCGTTTATCAACTACTCATCTCTAAGAATCTTATTATCATTTAAAATAACTTGTTAGGATATACTCCTTCGTTAACAAGAGCTTGGATTCTATCAACAGTTGCTTGTCTGTCGGCAGAATAAGTCACTCCAAACCACTTACTTGTAGTGTCTAGTACTTTTACGGTTGAAGTGCCTTTGTTCACCAATTCATTTACCATTAAAGGAATAAAGAATTCTGCTTTAGGGTTAGCTTGGTTCTTTGGATCGCTTAAGAATTGTTTGAAATAAGCATCGCTATGTGCAAAATAATCTGGAGTAAAGCCCCACATGTTCATAGAAACAGGAGTATTATCTTCAATTGCTACCCATTCTCCGTTCTCATCTTTATACGATACTTTTCCATCAACACGCATAATTTCTGTGCGTTCTACAACAGTTGTAAGTAAGTCGTTTTCATCTTTAGAACAAACACCACGTGCAACGGTTCCATTTTCACTAAGAGTGTTACCTACACGGAAGCCAACCATAGCGTAAGTGTTTGTTGAATTGTCTGGAAGATCAGCTAAGAACTTACCGATAACCATAAAAGAGTCACGATTATAGAAGTCATCACAGTTGATAACACAGAATGGTTCATGAATCAAATCCTTAGCCATCATCACTGCATGGTTTGTTCCCCATGGCTTTTCACGGCCTTCTGGCACTGTAAAACCTTCAGGAAGTGCATCTAATGATTGGTAGCATACCTCTGTAGGAATGTGTCCTTCATACTTAGAAAGCACCTTTTCACGGAATTCTTGTTCAAAATCCTTACGAATAACGAATACGATTTTACCGAATCCAGCCTTGATTGCATCATAAATAGAATAGTCCATGATGGTCTCTCCATTAGGACCTAATCCATCAAGTTGCTTCAATCCGCCGTAACGGCTGCCCATACCTGCAGCCAAAAGAACTAATGTTGGTTTCATAAAAATATGATTTAAAGGGTTATTAATTAATTTATTATTGTTTATTTCTTTATCTATACTATTTTATTATATCACTCATTTCGAGTTGAAAGTTCTACTTTAAGCCTCTATTCTTAGAATGGATAACCGATGGCAAAATTCAAATTCTGACCTTCTTTGAAACTCTTTATATTGTAGAAACCCGAAGAATAAGGTGTATGTAACGCCACTCCCCAGTCTACTCGAATAACAAGGAACTGCATATCATACCGAATTCCAAGTCCTGTTCCTAACGCCATCTGTTTAAATACATTCTTTATTTTAAATGTAGAGTTGGTTCTATAATCTTCTGTTAGAGCCCAAACGTTACCTGCATCTAAGAATAATGCGCCATAGAAGTTACCTATAAGATGTCTTCTATACTCTAAATTGGCTAAGAATTTGATATCGCCTGTCTGGTCAAGATATGATGTTTGCGTCTGATCTACATGATAAGCACCTGGTCCTATCGTACGAATATTGAACGCTCTGACGCTATTTGCACCTCCAACATAGAATTGTTCGCTGTATGGAGCGATTGATGAATTACCATAACTCCATATACATCCAGCATTGATATGGCCCACAAGCGAGCTTTTCTCATTGAATTTCCATGTTTTTGTGAAGTCGGTTTCTACCTTAAGGAATTGAGCATAAGGGTTTTTAAACATCTTCTTATTCTTCTTATTCCACTGATATCCACCTGTAAGGTAGCCTAAAGAAATAAGGTTTCCTGCCTCACTAAAAGCCAATTGCCATCGTATAGGATTCTGAAAGAAGCTTGGACTGTTATAAGTATAGGCGAAATACATCTTTGGTATGAACTTATCTTGCATGGTATATTGCAGATATGTGCTCTTACTTACAATATCTTTGAACTTCTGAGTGCTCTTTGCCATATAGTCGAACTGCACAATTAAAGGACTAAACTCGAAAGATGACTTTACAGAAGTTTGCCAATTAAAAGTCAATTCGCCTGAAACGATGTGGCGTTTAAAGTATCCTGCCCTATTAACAATATCCGAAGACATCTTAATTATTGATGTAGGCGGACGATATAGCTTATGTTGTTTCACCAAAGGAAGGAACAATTTGGGTACTCTTAACGACAAATCACCTCCATAACTATAAGAATTGAAGCCCGTTGAGTTTCCTTCTGACGAGTGACCTGTTTGCCATTCATAGTTACCATGTAAGTTAAACTCCACTATTTCACCTCTTCTAAAGGCATTACGCTTAGCAAAACCAAGTACGACAGCAGGGCCTAAACGTCCTGTTGTCTTTCCTTTTACATTGGTTTCAATAAAGAAATCATAGGGTTTATCTAACACTGCTTGAATTAACATGTCCATTGTTTTAGACTTACTAGCTGTATCTAAGGGAGCAAAGTTAATATCAACACTGTTGAATATACCTAAAGATCCAAGGCGATTAAGCGACTCTGTGTAATTACTATCATCGTATTTCTGACCTGGGAAAAGGCGTAATTCACGCAAAATAACCTTTGGACGCACTCTAGGACGATTTCCATTGAAAAACACTTTGTAGTGAGCATAGGTCATTGAATCGGTTAATTGTTCCTCTGCAGAGGTCTTAATAGCTAGCAATGCCTTACCTATGCGCCAAGAATCTAATGTTCCTTTGCTCAAACTATCCACCAATTGCACTCTGGTTAACACCTTTCCTGGTACAGAAACGGTATCAGCAAGGAAAGTTGTGTAATCTTGTTTATAGTAATAAAGACCTTTATAACGGAATGTTTTATAAATCCTTTCTCGTTGTTCTTCTAACTTTGAGACGTCAAAAATATCGCCTTTATGCAAAAGAATAGCTCCATTAAGGCTCTTTAAGTAATTCATTTCTCTCTCAGGAAAGCCTACAAACTCTACTGAATCTATTCTAAATAAAGGTCCAGGTGTGACATTATAAGCCACTTTTGCCTTTTTTACATTCTCTGTTGATTCGATATTATAATCTACTTCACCACGAAGATAACCATGAGAGCGCAACACTTGTTGTGCAACAGAAGCACGCAAAGCAGGGTTTACATTAGCTATTAACACAGGCTTTTTACCAAATGTCTTTGTAATCCACTTACTTAATCCACTCTTCTTTGTACTAAACTCATTCCAAATCCATAGTCCTATGGGGAAAGGAGAACGCAAAGAACTACTTCCAAACAATGCTCCATTAGGCTGAGTAGCTAACGCTTCTTCTATTTCTTCTTGCACTGTTACGAAGTGTTTGGCATCTTCGTTCTTCTCATAGTTTATCTTTGAGATTCCAACAAAAAGTTGTTCATCTTGTGGAATACTTTTAGTTGTAGAACAAGATGTAAGGATTAAGCCCCCTATTAATAATAGGTGGAAACCCAAACGATATGTTTTGAAATATTCTTTTAGTGCTTTATATATCATTATTTTACTTCTTTTGTTGGTTGAGTAACTGCGGGAATACTATCATTCTCTACGACATTATTTTTCTTTTCCTTAGTTTTAAAACGGAAGATGTCTTGGAAATGTTGTAGTTTTCGTCTCCACAAGAAGCCCACTTCATATTCTCCAATATAACCATCAAGCCAATCATACGAGTCACGTTTATAGTAACCTTTAAGGTATTTATTTGAGTTAGGATTCAAACGATATTCTACAGTGATGTTATCTAAGAAGGTATCTTTTGTACCTTCGACGTTTGTTCCACCCGAAGAGAAGCTTCCTCCGACAATCACATTTAATCTATTATCAAGGAATCGTTTTGCAAACTTAACCGAATAATTGGTTCGTGTACTTCCCGAAGCATCATTACTATTATCCATATTGAAGCTCATATCAAAGGTTTTCAATGCACTTCCTGTGATAGCATTAATCTGTGACTGCAAGAAAGAGTTTAAAGATGAACTCATTGAGAAGTTATTTGAGGCTCCACCATATAAGTATTGACCTGTGGTTAGCATTGTTACTGCAATCTTTCCACGCTCTTCTTTACTCATTGCTTGTAGCTGATTAGCGATATCTGTATCCTCTTGACAAGACACAATGAACTCTAATCCCATATTCTTTAGGGTGTTTGTCACCTTCACTCCACAATTAAATAGCACCGCTCTCTTAGCTCCTTCTTGAGTAGTAACAGTAGCTTTGTTTTGCTCTGTCGCTGTAATTTGAATTGTTGGGTTCATTGCTTCTCCTTTAAATTCAACATAACTACCTTCATCAATGATAAAGGTTTTCAAAGGAATTACAGGCAAAGAATATTTCATTTCACCACTTCTAATAGTATAACGGCCATTTAATTGAATTTCATTTGCATTACTATATCTCATTCGAAGCTCTCCACCTCCAATCAAATCTACATAGTTTGAATGGTCAGTATTGAGATCACAACGCACATGAGCATCATTATCTACATTGATTCTAAGATCCATTTCTAATCCATTTACAGTAGGTTTCTTCACCACTTGACCTTTTTTCTCTCTAAAATCAACGAATGTTACGAGTCCTTCAAAGCGGTTATCGTTATTCAATGGAGAATCTAATAGGATGTAAGTCATACTTGTTGAACCTAATACATCTAACGTTCCTCGCATCTTTAATTGCGATAATGGACCTGCAACAGAACCTGCAAAGTTCACCCATGCCTTACCAAATGCAAGTGATTTTCCATTATCTTCAGCATCTATCAATAGATAATTATTGGCTTTCATCTTTAGATTGAGCTTCATATTATCTAGATCTGAGAAATCAAAATAACCCGAAGTTAAGAGCGGTTCTTCGTTATGTGAATAGAAATTGAAATTCTCGAAGAGTAAATTACTTCCCACAATGCGTACTGGGTCATCGTCCATTTTAAGCTCAATACCATAAGGAACACTTACAAGATAAGCGGAATCAAGATATACCTCACCATTTACATTTGGCTTATCAGGCGTTCCTTTCACTGCAAGAGTACCATCTGCATAACCCTTTAGACCTACTATCTGATCTGGAATAAATCCATTTACGATAGATAAAGGTGTGTGTTGCAAAGACAAGTTCACATCTAACGCATCTTTCTTGGTTGGATTATAAGAACCCTCTACAATTGCAATTTCTTGATTATCACGCATCAAGCGGCCATCAACAGCATGACTTCCATCTGACAAAGGCATATAAACTAGCTCTGTAGAAAGATTGCCCAAAGGACTATTTTCATAGACCATTCGATCTATTTTCATAGACGATGACACTGAAATAGATTTATCCTTTTTCATAAAATGCAAGTCGCCATTCAGCATTCCCTGCATCTTTGGCATGAAAGGCATGATGCTTAACATCTGCGCAACATCAAAATCTTGAAGCGAAAGAGTTACGTCTTGCATTCCATCTTCACTTTCATTGTTGCTATATATGTGAATACCTGTTTTGTCTTTAGCCAACAATGCCACATCTGCATATATGGTTTGCGTATCAGATATATAAACATAATTGCTGTCATTCACGGCAAATTCTTTATAACCAAGAATAACATTCTTATCTTTTATACTCGCTCTTACGCCCTTAGGTTCTATCTCTCCTTGCAAACCTAATGCCAAAGCAAGTTTGTTTTTAGAGTCATATAACTTCGTATTGAGCGTTAAATCTTTATTCAACACACTACCATCAAAGAGCGCATTAAATACATATTGAGGGTTTCCAGGAGCATTTCGCACCTGAGCAGTGTACTTCAATTGGTTATCTTGCGACACCATATAAAATCGAACCGTATCGATTTGGTTAGCTTGCGCATAGATATCATATATTTCTGCACTACCATTTAAGCCCATAGAAGGCGATGCCTGCATATCAATATTGGCCGAACCAATCTTATAACCATAACGTTTTAAGATTTTCATAAACATGTTATTCGGTCCTGTGGTAAGGTTGATATGTGCTAAAGGCAGCTTCTTTTGTATCTGAAGATAATCGAACTGCTTATTACGGATCTGCTTTTGAACTATGGATGATAAAGCATTACCTTGTTTCAGTAGATATTTATAGCCTCCTTTTGCATTCAATTGTAACTGAAAATCGCCACAAGAAACATTTGCATAAGTAGAATCACGACGTGTTACAGCATTAAAAACAACGTGTTGAGGGTGATAATCTTTCGTACTATCACGTACAATAATATTATCTACATCACCAAATGCCTTATAATTGTCTTTTAAATCGGTTGTTAATCCCACTCTACCTCTAAATCCAACAGTAAGAGGTTCATTCACAATACGAAGCTTATACAAATCGGCTTTAGAGAGATTGCATACCGCTGTGGCATCAACCAATCGCTTACTCATCAACGCATCTGCATCGATTGTACCAAAAAGCAATTCGTTTTTACTATCAACAAACACCTTTGCCCTACCATTTTTGATAGTTGCATTGGCTTTTACATTATTAAGTTTATAGTGATTATAAGCAAATTGTTCTATTGCCGCACTGAGGTCTAAGCGTGTTTTAGGAGAAAATACATCGGTTCCACTTCCTTTAAAGGCTAGATTTCCGCTAAAAGGTTGAAGTCCTAAGCTTGGCATTAGGCGTTGCAATTGCAATTGATGTGCTTTAACTTGCGCATCATAGGTCATACTTTTGGTATCAACAAACGCCTTACCGCTGATTTGTCCCACTCCTTCCTTCACATAAAAGGTGGTGTTATAGCGTGAACCATTTATCTTAACATGACTATCTAAGGTCATATTCTGAGGCATTCTCACAACGTTTGTAACCGAAGAAGGTAAGAAAGAGGTAATAAAGTCGAGATTATAACTATTGCCACTCAACACAATATCACCCACAAGGTTGTTGGGTTGATTTACATTTGCAAGGAAACCACTTGCTTTCAACTTGAAAGCTGACACCATTTGAGCATTTAATGAAGCAATAGTTACATGCTTCATATTACCTCGCACATTACCTGTTATAACCAAAGGATGGGTTGGAAAGCGTTGAATTGCTGCCGAGTTAGCAGGACCAAGATAGGCAATGAGGTCGGGTTTAGCAATACTTGCATTCAAAGCAAGATTCAACTTACCTGGATTACGCTCATCAAAAGCATTTAAATCCATAGTCATTTGTGCCTTTAACTTTGAATATGGCGTCTCTAAAAAGAAGTTTGGAAGCTGCATGTGCATACTATCCATTGCAAAAGAACCACCCGCACGTTGTATCTTTAAGCCACTTTTATCTTGTAAAGTGCAATAAATGATTTTTAGATTCAATTTCTCTGGGTTATAAGAAAAAGAATCTACACCTATTGCTATTTGTGATAATTGAAGATGATTATAGTCGAATCCTCTTTTAACTGTTTCAAAAGGACGATCGTATTTCACTGCACCTTCTTTCCAATCCAATTGTCTTACTGAATAGCTTTTACGCAAAAGATCGAACAAACCACCTATTACTTCAGCATCAGTTATTTGAGCTTTTACAAATAAACTATCGTGTGGCATACGCAATTGCACATTGGTTCGCTTCATCTTGAGGTTCAACAGCTTTATTTTCCACTCGTTTTTGGTTGTTGAAGTGTCGGGGGGGACACTGTCGTTCATATGCACTTTAACATTTGCATCTTCTAAAACAGCAGTGTTTATCAAGGCAAGTTTATTGCGAAGGTCTATTCCTTTACTTGAAATAAGCAAGTTTTTCACCACTCCACTCACTCTTGCTTCATCTACAAATGTGGTGGTATTAAAGTTTACTCCTTCGAGTTTAAGTTGCTCAACCTCTATATTTTCTTTTAATAATGGCAGTAGTTCTACATCAACCAACATATTTTTAACATTGGCAACGGTATCTTTTCGTGTAGAAATACTATCGTTTTGCTGTAATACCTTTAGGTTTTCTACGCCTAAATGCAATGGGAATACTAGCTTAACACTCTCAACAGAGATGTCTAAGCCTGTTTTTTCAGATGCAACCTGCACCACTTTAGCTACTGCCCAACGCTGTACTGGTGGGCAATATAAAAGGATTGATAATATAAGAAATAGTGCGATGGGAGTTAATAATACAACCAACACCCAACGAATATATTTTTTCATAATAGAATTTCAAAAATAGTTCTGCGCTAGGTCATAGCGAATTTAACTGCAAAGTAAGCTATTTTTTCTGAATTCTGCTATAAAATTATATCTTATTTTTCATTTCTCACCTATTTATATATAAAGAAAAACTCCTTTTACTTCTATCGTTTATTATAGAAATAAAAGGAGTTCTATTTATAAAGATCAAAAAATTACTTGTAAGTAATAAATGCTCTTACTTGTGTTCCTGTGAAAGAATTATTACTTGTTTTCTTTCCTTTTGAGGCACTACCAAAAGTGAATCCACTACTATTTGCTGTTACAGTCCAAGCATTTGCAATTCCAGGATTTTGCTGTTCATCAGAAGTCCAATACCAAGTCTCTAGTGGTGTTCCGCCAGCTTGTGTAAAAGCAGCACGCACGATACTATAAGTCCAACTATAGTTCTTGCCCATTGCATTTGTAACAACAGATTCATTTTGATTGCTTAATGATGTAAGTGCCACTTTCCATTGGCCCACACTAGGTAAGAACCACTTCTTACCTGCAACTCCAGAAGTATAATGTCCTGCTGCATAAAAAGCTGGATAAAGTGATTGAGCATCTCCTTTTACTACCTTTTCATAAGTACTTCCCAAGCTTGATGATAGGTCCCAAGTTTGTGAAGAACCAGTGTATTGATTGATAGCCTGACCTAAACCTGTGTTACTATTTGCATAAATGTATGATGTTTTCTTTCCTCTTGGTAATTCATTCCATGTATAATTTGCACCATTTCCTGCACTTTTCAATGCGATTGCTAAACCTCTAGACTCATCTACAACGATAGCTACAGGGTTCTTTGTGATATTCGCAAGAAGAGTACCTGTTGTTCCATCGCTGAAAAGATAGGTCTTCTTATAGTATAATTTCACTTTAAAGATATAAGAATCACCTGCAGCGAAAGTAATTGCAGAGCTAAAGCTTAAAGGAATTGATACATTTGAAAGATTCTTTTCATATAAGCTACCACTATTGATCTTAACATTTAAATCAGAAGGTGTTGCACCTGGATAGGTGTAAGCATAAGTATTAGCAGTTCCATACCATGTATAGCCCGATTCTATACCTGACTCTAATTGTCCGTTAAGAGTGTTTGACGCACTATAAGATGCATTATCGTGAGTATAAGCTTTTGTTGCTGGATCGTAATAAACCTTGCTTGGCTTTGTTGTTCCAGTCTTAGAAACAACAGAGAAGCTTGTTGTTCCGTTGAATGGAGCCCATGTTTGGAACTTCACTTTAAAGCGTGCACCAAGACGTTTCATTGCAAAGCTTACTGTTTGCTTACGTCCAGTACCAATAGTTTCTGTTTGTGTTGCCATCATTGCAGACTCGGGTTTGCTACTAACAAACTTACCACCAGAATATGATACATCATCATTATGAGCAACAAAATCATAATTTCCAGCATCAAGTAACATATAACCTTGTGATCCTGAAGCTGCAGTAAATCTACCGCCAGAGAACTTTCCTTTGATAGAAGCTTTCAAAACTCCTGATTGGAAAGCATAAATAGTATAGTTTGAGTTGCTAATTGCTCTTGTTGCTTGTGCTTTAGTAACTTGTTCTTTCTCTGCTTCTACAACAGCTTCGATACCATTACCTAAATCAACAATTTTGCTCTTAACTGCTGATTGTACACCACGAGTTGCTACTTCTTTATCTGCTCCGAAATCTTCTGCAGTAAAGTTAAATACAACTCCTTTATCACTATCACCTGAAGCACTTCCATTTGAATTTGAACCGTTATCTAAAACGTCGCTATTGTTACTGCTACATGAGCACAATAGGCCAAATGCAAGCGCAAAAAGAGTGCGGAATGTCATTCTTTTTTTATTCATTGTTGTCTAAAAATTTATTTTTTACTACTGTTAAATCTTTTTTACAGTACTACATAGTTTTCTTTTATTGATTATTTCTTATGTATACTAAATCTAAAAACTATAAAAATTTTAACGGTTTTCACCTAACTTTATTATCCTAATCATTTCAGTTCTTCTTCATTATCTATACAATAAGAGATTGCAAAACTACACATTTATCTTGTAACAACAAAATTTTAGATGTATTTAGATGATAAAAGTCAATCTAAATACACTAATCAATGATATAGATTAATTATTTTCACTTTCTTAAGTAATTTAAAAGCATCTTTTTTCAATGCTTTCTATAACTATTTATAGTATAGTATGAAAAGAATACCACTTTATATCTACCTTTAAGCTCCAATAATATCCCATCCTAATAGCAATGTTTATTCGCCTCATTTTCTATGCTTTTAACATCTAAACACATCGCTATTGTAATGTAATAGCAATACTTTTAAAACAATACTATATAACAATCAGTAAATAAATGCTTTAACATCAAAAGATACAGGCACAAAGAATAAGCCCTGAATCGATAAGAGACAGAGAAAAATGAGATAAAATCAAAGTGAGAGTAGGATTTTACTAAGATATCAACTACATTAAACTAAAAGATTATGAAGTTGATTTCATCATTCTAAACAAACACCTTTTGAGAAGAAAAAGAATAAAAAAGGATTCTGATTAATAGCACTTTTTGCAAGGACGTCGTCCTTTTGCACGTGCTTGCGCCTCTGTTAACGACACGATTGAACCCGAACAACGACTTAAGCCACTACAATTGGTGGTGGCATGAAATACTTGCGCTTTGGGACCTGTACATATATAAACCTTTGTTGCTTGCGCTTTGATGACAGGTTTATGGTGAACTTGAAACCAAGGAGTAGTTAACAATAGAGCCAATGGAATACTTTTGAGTAGTAGCATAGTTTTATTTGATAAATAAGTAATTATAAAAGCAAAGGTATGTGTTAGTGTTTTATACTGAAGGGGCACCGCCCTTTTATGGTGCTATCGCCCTCCATAGGTTATCATCAGGCAAAGGAGCCTCTACAACGATAGGTTCTTTAGATACGGGATGAATAAATTCTATTCGACGTGCTAATAGAGAAATACTTGCATCTGGATTGCTTCTAGGTGCACCATACTTAAGATCTCCTTTAATAACACAGCCCATATGCGCCAATTGGCAACGTATTTGATGATGTCTTCCTGTGAGAAGAGCCACCTCTAACAAGGCATATCGCTCACTTTTAGAAATAAGTTGGTAGTTAAGAATAGCCTTCTTACTATTAGGTTTCTCTTTATCGTAAGCGTAACTCTTGTTTTGTTTCTCGTTACGAACTAACCAATTAACAAGCGTTCCTTGCTCTTCTTTAGGCATATTGGCTGTTATTGCCCAATAGGTTTTATGCACTTCGCCCTTACTAAACATCGTATTAAGACGTGACAAGGCTTTTGAGGTTTTAGCAAAGACCACTATTCCAGCTACAGGACGATCTAAACGATGCACCACTCCTACAAAAACATTGCCTGGCTTAGCATACTTTTCTTTAATATAAGCCTTAACAATATCGCTTAAGGGGGTATCACCTGTCTTGTCGCCTTGCACAATTTCACCACTAGATTTGTGCACAATAATAATGTGATTGTCTTCGTAAAGAACCTGCATAAAATGCTTCTTTGAGTTAAATAACAACGTATTAAGATACTACTCCATTCCACTTGCAAGTAAAAAGGAGCATTATTGATTTGAAAGAATGGTATAAAAACAAAGTGAATTATTAACGCTTACTATCTTAGTTGCTCCCGAGAGGAGTAGATTTGCAAGTATTAAGAATTCACTTTGCTGATTATTATCATTACATATTCATGCCACCATCAACCTGAATCACTTGTCCGCTGATGTAACTAGACATGTCTGAAGCCAAGAATAGAGCACAAGAAGCGATATCTTCTACTGTACCACCACGGCGAAGAGGTATCTTGCTTGTCCATTCTTTACGTACTTCGTCGCTCAATGCTTGTGTCATTGCAGTGTCGATGAAGCCTGGAGCAATTGCATTTGCACGCACTCCCTTAGGTCCCATCTCTTGAGCTACACTCTTAGCAAGTGCAATCATAGCTGCTTTTGATGCTGCATAGTTTGCTTGTCCTGCATTACCATGCACACCAACAACGCTTGCCATGTTGATGATTGAACCACCACGTTGACGCATCATGATTGGAGTACAAGCATGAATGAAGTTAAATGCACTCTTAAGATTCACGCCAATAACGGCATCCCATTGTGCTTCTGTCATACGAAGCATTAATCCGTCTTTTGTGATTCCTGCATTATTAACCAAAATATCGATTGAACCAAATTCTTCTTTCACTTGATTTACAACCTGAGCAGATTGTTCAAAATCGGCAGCATTGCTAGCATAACCCTTAGCTTTTACGCCTAATGCAAGAAGTTCTTCTTCGGTTTGTTTACCATTTTCATCTATTACAAGGTCTGTAAACGCTACATTTGCGCCTTCTGCGGCAAACTTTAAAGCTATTGCCTTACCAATACCACGAGCTGCTCCTGTTACTAAAGCAGTCTTACCTGTTAATAATCCCATGTTTTGATGTTGTTTATTATTAATACTATTATATGTTCTTTATTAAAGAATCAATATTGTTTATTTATTAATTAGCTTGATTTAAAGAATTAATCCCGACTTACCCAAGGCTCCATACACTACCTTAGCAACCAAAGGCTTACTGCTTTCGGCTGTTAATCCATGACCTAATCGCCCGTAAATGAAGGGCACCTCAAGTCCTTTAATACAATAATGAGTGATGTCTGCCACAAGTTCTACGTTTTCAATATCGAACTCTCCTTCGGCTTTTCCTTCGGCATAAACCTTTCGAAATAATTCTATTTCGTCTTCATCAAATTTCTTTCGAACCTTTTCTACCATCCAAATATTTCGAAAGAACTCTGCTCTAAGATTTCCATTGCGCACAACTGTCTCTTTAATCATACTTAAGTGTGTGTAGATAAGCTCAATAATCTTATCTTGAGGACGCATTTTCATTGCTGCCACCTCATCTAATCGGTCAGATAAACGCTCTAACTCTGATTCGATAACAGCGTAGTAAACATCGTCTTTCTTACTAAAATAAGTGTAAAGAGTGCGTCGCCCTTTTCCAGAAGCAACTGCAATATCATTCATTGTGGTGTTGGCTATACCGTTTTTAGCAAACAGCTGTCGGGCAACATCAACCAATTTTTGCCGTGTTTTAGATATTGACATAATACTTTTCTTAATGTTTAATATTGCTTGCACAATGTTCTCTTATGTGCAAAAGTATAATAATTATTTGAACCCCGCAACATGTTTGGGTGTTTTTATTGTAAAGTAACAATTCGAAAACTCCCTTACGAATAAGCATTAAGAATGAAAAGGAGACAGAAAAAGGCAGACTACAACTTTTAAAAGCTATAATCTGCCATTGGTATAAATGCTTTATTATTTGAAAATGACAATTACACTAATGTATAATTGCCATTTTCTTTGTCTATAACCTCGATATATAATTTTGTTATAATGATGCTTTTATATCGCAATAGTAATGCTTTTAGGGCATAACAGCAATACTTTTACATCGTAATTACTACTCTTTTATATCTTGATTATGATATTTTTCTTGAGCCTTCGCTAATTACAACGTCGTAAACACCAGGTGTTTTACCATATTTTGCTTCATATTTTGCTTTAGCATCTGCAATAAACTTGTCGTAAAGTTCTTCCTTTACAAGGTTGATTGTGCAGCCTCCGAAGCCTCCACCCATGATTCTACTACCTGTAACTCCGTTCTCTTTAGCCACTTCATTGAGGTAATCTAGCTCTTCACAAGATACTTCATATTCTTTGCTTAGGCCATGATGAGTTTCATACATCTTAGCTCCTACTGTCTCATAGTCACCTTTTTCAAGTGCATCGCATACTGCAAGAACTCTGTCTTTCTCACCTAATACGAAATGAGCACGTTTATAATCTTCTTCAGAAACATTAGCTTTCACTGATTCAAGCATATCCCAATCAGCGTCACGAAGGGTTTCAATCACCTTATCAGCATATTTCTTTTGAAGCTCTGCCACTACATTTTCACAGCTTTGACGACGCTTGTTGTATGCAGAAGAAGCCAACTCGTGTTTTACTTTTGAATCAACAAGTACTAAACGGTAGCCCTTTGGATCGAATGGGAAATATTCAAATTCTCTTGAACGACAATCTAGTCGCATCAATTTTCCTTCTTTTCCAAATACACTTGCAAACTGATCCATGATTCCGCACTTAACACCTACATAATTATGTTCGGTTGCTTGACCTGCCAAAACCATATCCCACTTAGCAACTTTGTTATCTCCGAAAAGATCATTCAAAGCAAAAGCGAAACAACTTTCAAGTGCTGCAGATGATGACATACCTGCTCCTAAGGGCACATCTCCAGAGAATGCTGTGTTGAAACCTTTTACATCAACACCTAGTTTGCGCATTTCTTGAACAATACCATAGATATATTTTGCCCATGAAGTATGTGGACCTTCAGGATCTGTTACTTTAAATTCAACACGGTCTTTAAGGTCTATTGAGTAACACATTACCGTATCAGTGCCATTGGGGCGCACTTCTGCCATAATACCTTTATCTACTGCACCTGGAAAAACAAATCCTCCGTTATAATCGGTGTGCTCTCCAATAAGGTTAATACGACCTGGTGAAGCATAAATATTACCTGTCTTTCCATCAAAATGTTTGATGAATCTACTTCTTACGTGTTCGATGTCCATACTTACTTGTATTAAAGGGGTTAACGATAATAGTGAACCTTGCCCACAAAAAGGCAAGGTTCATTATATTTTTAATTAAACTGGAATATCTTTATTGATGTTCTTGCTTCCGATGATTGCATAGAAGAAGAGGTAAGCTAAACCTGCTAGAGGTACGATATATGAAATCAAATAGCCTGATTTATCTGCGATGAAAGATTGGATAAGTGGCAAAACTCCTCCACCTACTACCATCATCATGAAGATACCTGATGCAGCTGCTGTATATTTACCTAATCCTTCTGTTGCAAGGTTGAAGATTGAAGACCACATTACTGATGTACACAAACCGCAAAGAACAAGTAGAAGTGCAGCAACAGGAACGGTTGTCATTTGGAATGACTCACCTGTAAACACTGGCATAAGCATTGTTGTAGACTTACCTAAAACGATTGCAGCAACTACAAGAATCATACCTACGCATGATGTTGTAACCATCATAGTCTTACTTGATACAAGGTTTGCAATGAAACCTGCTGTAAAACGACCTACAAGCATCAAGAACCAGTATGTAGCAGCAACGGTTCCTGCGATAGAAGCTGCGTTACCTAAGATACCACCACCCTTTTCTGTTGTATCAGAAAGGTAGAAAATAAGTGTTCCTGGGATACCAACTTCGATACCAACATATAGGAAAATACCAATTGCACCAAGTACAAAGTGGCGGAATGACCATGGACTTGCCTCGAATACTGTTGATTCTGTTACAGAACCACCTTCTGGATCTGAGATAGGAATGAACAAAAGAACAACGAAAGCCAATGCGAATACAGCCATTGCGATGTATAAAACCATGTTAACGTCTGCTATTTGTGTGCTTGCAGTTACTGTACCAATCAATGCTCCTACGAAGATTGGAGTCAAAGTACCTGTCAAAGAGTTAAGTGTACCACCGATAAGGTTAAGTTGGTTACCACGGTTTCCACCACCACCGAGTAGGTTAAGCATTGGGTTTACAACAGTATTAAGGATACATACAGAGAAACCTGCGATGAATGCACCTAATAGATAAATTGTGAAACCTGTGTAGTTAGAAGATGAACCGATAGCTCCTGAAAGGAATTGTACAAACACTCCCACGAAACCAAAAGCGATACCAACTAATGCAGTCTTCTTATAACCAATCTTTGTTAATAGTTTTCCAGCAGGAATACCCATAAAAAGATAAGCCAAGAAGTTCATAGCATTACCTAACATACCTACGACGTTAGCACTTTCTCCTTGGAAAGCACCTTTCCAAATTACACCAATTGGTGCTGCTAAGTTTGTCACAAACGAAATCATTGCATACAAAAACATCATTGTGATAATAGCAATGATGCTTCCTTGTTGCTTCTTTACTTTTTCCATTTTCTAGTTATTTATTTATTATTTTTTATTTCTTAGTTGCTTATTCTACATTATTTATAAGTCGCAAAACACTTTATAGCAGTTGTTTCTGCCAAAAGACTAAGTTCTGCAACATTATATTATAATGAGAACTTTCGATAAAAAGCTTTATATCTCCGTTTATTTCTCTACTCCGAATTTATAGATTGTTTTTTGTTTATATTGCTCTCCTGGACGTAATACAACAGAAGGGAAATATGAATGATTAGGAGTATCGGGGAAATGTTGTGCTTCAAAGCACACTGCACTGCGTCGTGGATAAGTTGCACCATGTTGCCCTGCGAATCCATCTGCCCAGTTATCAGAATAGAACTGCACACCAGGTTCTGTTGTATACACTTCCATTGTGCGTCCTGAAACAGGTTCTTTAATTTTTGCAGCAAAGCTCAACTCGCCTTCTTCCTTTTTGTTTAGAACAAAACAATGGTCGTAACCTGCACCATTCTTTATTTGTTCATGATCTGCATCGATGTCTTTTCCAACTGCCTTTGGCGTTCTAAAGTCAAAAGGAGTTCTCTCAACAAAACGTATTTCACCTGTTGGAATAGATGTTTCATCGATTGGAAGATAATAGTTTGCATTGATTTCGCACTCTAAGGTGTCGATAGTTGGAGTTGGATTTCCAATACCTGTTAATGAAAAGAATCCATGACTTGTAAGGTTAATAATGGTCTTTTTATTGGTAGTTGCCATATATTCAATAACCAATTCATCATCATTTGTGAAGGTATATATCACAGTTATTTTCACTTCACCAGAGTAACCTTCTTCACCATAAGGACTAATATACTTCAATACCAATGTATGATTATTCATTTGAAGTGCGTCCCATACTTTTGCATTAAAGCCAGTTTTTCCTCCGTGTAGAGAGTTAGGACCATTATTAATATGCAAGAAGTATTCCTTTTTATCTAATTGGAAACGACCTTTTGCAATACGATTTCCATATCGTCCAATCAATGTAGACAAATAAGGTTCAGGCGAATTCATTAAACTTTGGATACTATCATGACTCTGAATAACATTGGCATGATTTCCATTTTTATCGGGTACCATAATAGAAACAATTGCACCCCCATAATTGCTTATGGCAACTTCGTTTCCATTCTCATTAGTCAAAAGAAACAAATCAGTCTCTTTGCCGTCAATAGTGGTTTGAAAGTCTGAGCGTTTCAAGCCACAAAGATATTCTTTTGCTGCTGTGTTCATCATCAATTGTTTAGCTTAACATTTATGCAAAGTAAACGAAAAAAAACGAATAGAACAAATGAACACCTAAAAATTTACACTCCCTCAAAGGTTAAAAACATATAAATTAAAGGATAAAAAACCTCTTCTCGTGATTTATGATAAGTTTTTTAACTTATATCTATACAAATTTAATTGGAGGTATACCACATACGTCAGGGCAAAATGGAAACAAGTCTTCATATTTCCACTTCACAAAAGACCTACACAACGATTCATATTTTATTCTGTTACCACCTCTTTGCGCACACTTCCATCGCTATATTTCACGATATTAACTCCCTTTTGAGGTGTTAGAATGCAACATCCATCAATGGTATAGCGTGCAACTTCTATTGTATTGGTCTGCTTTAGGGATAAAGGAGTGATTGAAGTTGCTGTAGCATCATCAATACTACATTTTGCAGCATTCTCTATTTGTCCTGTTTGTAGATTTATCAACAACACACAAACACTCAACTTCGCCTTATCTTGTATGATTGTCTTTCGAGAGATATTACGAAATACATACTCGTGACTTTGTGTTTCATTCGCAATAATTGGAGTTTGAATATAACCTCTTAAAGGATAAGTCACCCCTTCGGCAGCTATTGCAACCGAATTATTCACATAACCTCTTAATTCATAAGGGGAATTGATAAAGAAATCGAGTTCTTTTGTTATCCCACTATCAACAGTTCTACCCGAATAAGCATTGGCTTGTGCCCAAGAAGGGTGCGACATTCCATCTTCTATCAACACATAAGCAAAGCCATAAGGCGCATCTTCACGATCTAAACAAAATGTTACACGAGGAATAACAGTAATATTCTCTTTTTCAGTATCCCACTTTGCCGATATTTCGATATCCATATCTGCCCCTTTTGTCTTTTCTTCCTCGAACTCTGCATTAGCTTTATGATAAGGCAAGAATAGATTTCGATTCATTACAAGTGTGGGTCTACTTGAATAATCTCGTGCTTTACTGGCATAATCTTGGCAATGTAACGCATCACGAGAAGTGTGAACGACAATTCCTATAACGTCATTAGGATAAATATTCAACAGATTTTCCATCAAAGCAAGGCCTCGAGGACAATATTGACACGACATTCGGGTGTATTCTTCTACCACAATTCTGCGGTGAGGGACTTTCTTTACGGTCTGCCTTGGAAAGGTTATAGATTTTATCGAAGCACTATTTGGTTGGCCATTTACTTTCGTAATGGCCAATTCTAACGTTGTTTTAGATATCTCATGATATGGAGGTACGTCTATTTCTACAGTTACTCCCTCCATTTTTTCTAATGATTTGGGAAAGTTGTAAACTTTGGTTTGAATGACTTTTCCGTCAAATGACAAGCTATATTCAAAAGACTGAATGCTAGAAGCACCATGATTGGTTACCAACACTGGGCATTTTGCACTTGTTTCATAGAGTGAAACATATACTTTTCGATCGATAGTAGATGGAGAAAGACTATAATTTTCTGCAGAAAGAGATCCTGCATAACAAACGAGTGCAATGATTGTCAAAAGTTGTATGTAAATTCTTTTTATCATAAAGTGTAAATATCTGTGTTTAGAAGGCATCTATAAATAATACATTTTCTTATCATAAAGCAAGAGCATCAAGTCTCGTCTGTATCTAAGATCCTTATAACAAGGGTACAAAATTATAAAAAAAAGAGAAAACAACAAAGGAGAAACAGAGTAACAGAGTTGCTTTAAAGAATAAAACAACATTATTCTTTAGAGGGACTTGCCTATAAAGGAATAGGATTTCTGCTCCACTCAAGCGCTTTAAATGATCCTTATTCTGTTGATTAACTTGAAAATAGGTTCGGGCTATTCTGTTTATATCATACAGACACGCCTTTTTCCCAAAGAAGAGAAAAGCAATTGAAAACAGAAGAATACTTTCTAGAGAACAAAAGGATTGATTTTACAATTCAAAAGTAATGCTATTACCTTGCAAAAGCATTGCCATTGCAGGGTAATAGCATTGAGTTGAATGAGTAAATAAAACGCAAGTAAAAATGAATTGCTTATTGCTTTAACCATAGTTGAGATATTAATACCTCGGAAATGATGTAATTACTGCCACCAATAAACAAACAATCATCGTTCTTCATAGTAGAGAGTGCTGCGCAACAAGCCTCCTCCACCGTAGGATAAGAAGTGCCTTTAAGTCCTCTCAATTTTGCTTTTTGCTCCACAACATGTTCTGATAATGCCCGTTTACAAGAGGCTTTAGTAAAATAGTAGACGGCTTTTTCTGGTAAAAGTTGTATAACAGCATCGATGTCTTTATCGTCCACCATTCCAAAAACGATGTGTAGTTGACTACAATCTAATTCGTTTAGCTGTTTAGAAAGAGAGTTCCAAGCTGCCTCATTGTGACCAGTATCACAGAGAATGTAAGGAGTTTGCGATAGAGTTTGCCAACGCCCTGCAAGTCCCGTCAATGTTTCGACATGCTTGAATCCCTCTTTCACATGATCAGTAGCTATGTCGAATCCAAGTAATTGCAACTCTTTCACCGCTGTTAAGATGGTGTTTGAGTTCTTCACCTGATAGCTTCCTTTTAGCTGTCCTTCAACTATTCCAAAGTGTTTTGTTGTATATTCCCATGCTTTATCTGCATTTTGAACATAAGAAGTCACTTCGGGTTGATCTTCCGCAAGGATCAATTTGGCATTTTCCTCTAACGCTTTCGCCTTAAATACAGGTAATGTTTCGTCGTTATACTCCCCTATCACAACGGGTGTTTGATGTTTTATCACTCCAGCTTTCTCACTTGCTATCTTCGATAAAGAATCTCCAAGGAGCGCAACATGATCGAGTCCAATATTGGTTATCACCGACAACACGGGCGAAATGATATTGGTGCAGTCGAGTCTTCCACCCAATCCCACTTCAATAACAGCCACGTCCACCTCGCTATCGGCAAAATATTTAAAGGCAAGAGCTGTTGTTAATTCAAAAAAAGAAGGGTGAAGAGGTTCGAAAAAAGAAGCATTTTGATGTACAAAATCCACTACATAATCTTCTGAAATACATTCGCCATTCACTCTTATACGCTCTTTAAAATCAACAAGATGCGGCGAAGTGTAGAGCCCAACACGATATCCTGCGCTCTGTAAGATAGCAGCTAAGGTATGAGAACACGAGCCTTTGCCATTCGTTCCCGCAACATGTATGGTTCGATAGTTACGGTGCGGGTGATTGAAATGCTTATCGAGCGACTCCGAATTAAATAATCCTGGCTTATAAGCACTGTTTCCTACCTTCTCGAAAACAGGCATACTGTTAAACAAATATTCAATTGTTTCTTGATATGTTCTCATTTTTTCGTGCAAAATAATGGGGTATTAGGAATGTCTATTTATCAAAATAAAGGTGTAAAAAGGTCCTATTGCATGCAAACACATACCATTTACACTGCAATGAACTACCTTTCTACACCTTTATCGATTAATAACTTATAGATAAGTGATTAACTAAAATAGTTTTTAAAGCGTTCAAAAATTGACTTTTTTGTATCATCATCGCCTTTAAAATTATCGCTATCCGCAAATTGCTCGATAGCTTTTTTCTCATCTTTTGATAATGTCTTAGGTACGTAAACACTGATGTTTACCACTAAGTCGCCTGTATCGTTGCCATAACCTTGTACTGCGGGCAAACCTTTTCCACGCAAACGAAGGGTCTTTCCTGGCTGTGTTCCTGGCTCAATCTTTATCTTTACCTTTGTATTCTCAATTGTTGGAATTTCTATTTCTCCACCAAGAGCTGCCATTGGGAATGTAAGTAGAAGATTATAGATGATGTCTTGTCCG
Organism: Hoylesella nanceiensis DSM 19126 = JCM 15639; assembly: GCF_000379965.1. Taxonomy (GTDB): domain Bacteria; phylum Bacteroidota; class Bacteroidia; order Bacteroidales; family Bacteroidaceae; genus Prevotella; species Prevotella nanceiensis. The sequence goes on from NZ_KB904327.1 coordinate 725,322, forward strand.
TCACGCACAAAGGTATTGTTTTGCTCTTCGGCAATATATACCTGAATGTTTCCTGCTACTCCGTTTCTTGGACCAGCGTTTCCTTTTCCAGGAACATTAACAACCATACCTTCTGCAACGCCCTTTGGAATATTGATTTCAACCACTTCTTCGCCTTTCACAACACCCATTCCATGGCATTCGTGACATTTATCCTTGATAACAACACCCTCTCCGTGACATTGAGGACACTCTGCTTGGGTCTGCATCATACCAAACATGGTGCGAGTTGTTTGCATAACAGCTCCACTACCATTACAATTAGGACAAACATCTGCTTCTTTGCCGTTCTCAGTGCCATGTCCATGACAGTGATTACAAACGACATCTTTCTTTACTTTGAACTTCTTGGTAACTCCTTCTGCAACTTCTTGTAGAGAAAGACTCACCTTTAATCTTAAATCTGCGCCTTTATATTGTGGACGTTGTGGACCTCTTGAACCAAAACCACCAAATCCTTCAAAGCCTCCAAAACCCGAATGACCTCCGAAAACATCACCGAACATAGAGAAAATATCGTCCATTGAGAAGCCTTGTCCACCGCCAAAGCCTTCTCCAAAACCACCTCCTGGAGCATTAAAGCCAAACTGATCGTATTGCTTTCTCTTCTGTTCATCGTGCAATACGTCATAAGCCTCAGCAGCTTCTTTAAACTTTTCTTCTGCTTCTGGATTGTCGGGATTTCTATCTGGATGGTATTTTATAGCTAACTTTCTATATGCTTTCTTTATTTCATCAGCCGAAGCGCCTTTATCAACACCAAGAACTTCGTAGTAATCTCTTTTTGCCACAAGTTAATTCTCCTATTTTCTTTAATATAACAATACGTGAATTATTGACCAACCGCCACTTTGGCATGACGAATAACCTTATCATTCAAGGTATAACCTGTTTGAACACAGTCGATAACTTTTCCTTTCTTATCGTCTCCCATACCTGGAACCATCGCAACGGCTTCATGATAATCTACATCAAAATCAGCATCATTGGTTTCAATTTTCTTTACTCCAATGCTGTCTAACTGCTTGATAAACTTGTTATAAATAAGCTCCCAGCCTTCTTCTACCGCTGTAATATCTTTTGCTTTTCCCGCATTTGCGATCGCTCTTTCCATATCATCAAGGATTGGAAGGAATGTTGTTACGGTTTTCTCGCTACCGTTTAAGATAAGTTCTGTCTTCTCTTTTAGAGTACGTTTCTTATAATTATCGAACTCAGCAACGGTTCTTAAGTACTTATCTTTAAGCGTTTCGAGCTCTGCTTTTAATGTGTCTACAGTCTCTACAGACTCTCCCTGAGAGGTAGTTTCATTACATTCATTTTGTGAATCTGCTGTATTTGTAGTTTCTTCAGCATTTAAAGACTCCTTATCAAGAGTCTCTTTTTCTGTATTTTGTCCTTTATTACTCATGTGATTGATTATTTTTATTTAGCTATTCACAAGCAAAAAGCTTGCCAAAAACATAAAAGGAGCCCTTTTACAGGCTCCTTTCATAAAATATTGTATATCTACTATCAAGTTAAGTCACTGATTAAAGATACATCGAAGCACGTTGCTCTTTAAGTTGTTCGTCGTAAATATAATCGTCATAAGTAGAGAGTTTATCGATAGTTCCCTTAGGAGTTAACTCTATAATACGATTAGCTACAGTGTTAATGAATTCGTGGTCGTGACTTGAGAACAAGATATTACCATTAAATCCAATTAAGTTATTATTGAATGCTTGAATACTTTCAAGGTCTAGGTGGTTGGTTGGAGTGTCAAGTATCAAGCAGTTTGCGTTTTTAAGCTGCATTCTTGCAATCATACAACGCATTTTCTCTCCTCCTGAAAGAACGTTCACTTTCTTCAATACTTCTTCTCCTGAGAACAACATTCGACCTAAAAAGCCTTTCATTTGCACCTCATTACCTGGTCCAAACTGGCTTAACCACTCAACTAAGTTCTTATCTGACTCGACGAATTCTGTGTTATCAAGTGGCAAGTAAGCTGTTGTAATGGTCACACCCCATTTATATGTACCTGCATCTGCTGGTCTATTGCCATTGATTATCTCGAATAAAGCAGTCATTGCCTTAGGGTTATGACTCAAGAAAACAACCTTTTGACCCTTTTCAATATTGAAGCTTACATCGTCGAAAAGTACTGTTCCATCTGTATCTACTGCCTTTAGGCCTTCAACTTCAAGAATTTGATTTCCTGGTTCGCGCTCCATTTGGAAGATAATTCCTGGATATTTACGGCTAGAAGGACGAATTTCATCAACAGTAAGCTTCTCTAACATCTTCTTTCTACTTGTTGTTTGCTTACTCTTTGCCACGTTTGCAGAGAAACGACGAATGAATTCTTCTAGCTCTTTACGCTTTTCATCAGCCTTTTGCTTTTGGTTTTGAGCCTGACGAAGTGCTAATTGTGAGCTTTCATACCAGAAACTATAGTTACCGGCGAACATAGTTACCTTGCCAAAGTCGATATCTACGGTTTGAGTTGATACAGAATCGAGGAAGTGACGGTCGTGACTTACAACCAATACGGTTTGTTCTATGTTACCTAAGTACTCTTCTAACCAAGTAACGGTATCGAGGTCAAGGTCATTGGTAGGCTCATCAAGCAACAAGTTGTCTGGATTTCCAAACAAAGCCTTTGCCAACATAACACGTACTTTCTCGTTATTAGAGAGCTCACTCATGAGTTTTGTGTGTAACTCCTCTTTTATTCCAACATTAGAAAGCATTTGTGCGGCATCACTTTCTGCGTTCCAGCCGTCCATTGAAGCAAACTTATCTTCCAAATCAGCAGCTCTATTACCGTCTTCTTCGGTCATTTCAAGCTTAGAATAAAGTGCTTCACGTTCTTTCATGTTCTCCCATAGGGGTTGATGACCCATCAAAACGGTATCAATAACACGATATTCATCAAATTTAAAGTGGTCCTGATCAAGAATAGACATACGCTCTCCAGGTCCAAGTTCTACGGTTCCCTTGTTTGGTTCCAATTCTCCACTGATAGCTTTCAATAGAGTTGACTTGCCAGCACCATTGGCTCCAATGATTCCATAGATATTTCCATTGGTGAATTTTAGATTCACATCTTTATAAAGAACTCTCTTTCCAAATTGAATAGTGAGATTTGTTACTGTTATCATTTGTGTTATTTATCTTATAATATATATTCGGGTGCAAAGGTAATAATTTTTATTGGGATGTCCCAGAGGTAACTATTTTATTTTAAGGGTTTTCCAATTCTGACCTAACAAATTAGCCTTTTATTCGCTGATAAGCTAATCTTGGACTTCCATCTGCTAGAAAAATGATTCCACAATACACAAACCCATTCTTTTCTAACAACCTTTGCATTATTTTATTGTCGTGATGTGTATCGATTCTTATATTAGAATAATGCTCAGAGGCATAAAAAAGTATTTCCTTAAACACTCCTTTTGCCTCGCCATTAGATGCTATTCGATGTAAAACACCATAGGTATCATTGTTCAACCAGCTTCCTTCTGCAATGGAGTTATATGTAGGATCCGGTCCATCTATCATTACAAAATAAGCAACTGCTTTATTTTCTCGAAGTAAGAGATAGCCATTACCACTACGGATGTCAGATAATAACACATCAATAGAAGGATAACCATCTACCCATTGATTAACATTACCCGATGCTTTCATCAGCTCTCAAGCCTTAGTAACAATACTTTTGATTTCTAATAAATCACTTTCTATTGCCTTCCTTATCATTATCTTGGATTAAGCCTCACACCTATTCTATATACTGGGCAAAGCTTTTCTACTCGTACACCTCATCTATTCCAAACTCATCATATCCCTGTTCACTATTATAACACGGGTCAAAATTAGCTGGAAGATCAAAAGTTGCATTAATATCATAGCCCAATGCCTTATCAGCATACACCTTTTTCATGAAGTAGGCCCATATAGGTAGAGCCATAGTAGCACCTTGTCCCATTGAAGTTGAATCGAAGTGGATATCTCTATCATCTCCTCCTACCCAACAACCACTCACCAACTGCGGTGTAAAGCCAATGAACCATGCGTCTGAGTTTCTGTTTGTTGTACCAGTTTTTCCTCCGATTTCGTTCTTCAATCCGAACTTATAACGCAAGCGTCCAGCTGTACCTTCGTTCACTACTGCTTGTAAAAGGACAAGCATTTTATTAGCACTTTCTGCGTTAATTACCTCGTTCATGCGTGGTTGGAAGCGTGCAATGACGTTTCCTTGATTGTCTTCTATACGTGTTACGAATAGTGGAGAAATATGAATTCCATTATTAACGAAGGCTGTGTAAGCACTAACCATTTCACCAACAGAGGCCTCACAAGGACCTAAAGCTAAAGACATAGAAGGGTGAATATCAGGATTATCAATACCAAAGCTATGAAGTATGTCTACAAACTGATTGGGATTGAGTTTACTCATCAAGTAAGCTGATATCCAGTTGTTACTCTGTGCGAGTCCCCACTTTAAGGTAACGAGCTGTCCATAACGGCTTTTACTACCATTTTTTGGCGTCCATGGCTTACCTGCCACCATGTAAGTCTGTTGCACATTCATCACCTTATCACAAGGACTAAAACCATTTTCCATAGCCAAAGCATACAAGAAAGGTTTAATGGTCGAACCAATTTGGCGACGACCACCCATCACCATGTCATACATAAAGTGGTTATAATTCATTCCACCCACGTAAGCTTTCACCTGACCAGTTAATCCGTCCATACTCATAAAGCCTGTTCTTAAGAACGACTTCACGTAACGAATAGAGTCCATAGGCGTCATAACGGTATCGATGTCACCATGATAAGAGAATAAAGTCATATCGACTTTCGTTCTAAAGGATTGTTTGATCTCATCTTCAGATAAGCCTTTAGATTTCAGCACTCGATATCTTTCACTCTGAACCATAGCTCTATGCATAATCTCTCGTACCTGTTTAGATGTAAGATTATCAGAGAAAGGAGCATTGCGCTTTGATTTATTAGCACGATTAAATGCTGGTTGCAAATTCTTGGCTACTTGCGCAAACACCGCTTCTTCTGCATATTTCTGCATGCGGCTATCTATTGTGGTCATGATTTTCAGACCATCTGTATAGATGTTGTATGGTTTTCCATCACGTTTAAAATTCTTATTACACCAACCATACAAGGGATCGTTATTCCAAGCGATTGAATCTATCACATATTGGCGTTTATTCCAAGCTGGATAATCATTCAAATCAGGACGTCGAGCCATCATATATTGTCTCAAGAACTCTCTGAAATAAGTCGCAATACCATCTTTATGGTCTACTCGATGGAAGTCTAACACAAGCTTTTCATCGCACAATTGATTGTATTCTGCAGTAGATAAATAACCCGCTTTTTGCATCTGCGACAACACAACATTGCGTCTATTCAAACATCTTTCGGGATATCTTACAGGATTAAAGAGAGATGGATTCTTACACAAACCAATCAAAGTAGCAGCCTCAACCACCGACAATTCGTTTGGTTCCTTATTAAAATAGGTATTAGAAGCTGTCTTTATACCTACCGAGTTATGCAAGAAATCAAAGTAATTTAAATACAATGCAATGAGTTCCTCTTTGGTATAGTTACGCTCTAACTTCACAGCAATAACCCATTCGATAGGCTTTTGCAACAAACGTTCTAAGCTACTGTGTGCAACATCACTATACAACTGTTTTGCTAACTGCTGAGTTATGGTCGAACCACCACCTGCATTCTCTTGTCCTAGTATTCCTCTCTTCACTATTGCTCGTCCAAGAGCATAGAAATCAATACCCGAATGTTCATAAAAACGGGCATCTTCAGTTGCTACTAGTGCTTTAACAAGATATGGAGACAAGTTAGAATAAGGCACACAGATACGGTTTTCTCTATTGAGATTCCATGTTCCCATAACCTTACCATCTGCGGTATAAACCTGAGTTGCATATCTACTTATTGGATTTTGTAAATCTTCTAGGGGTGGCATGTAGCCAATCCAGCCAAACCAAATAGCTGTAAAGGCCAAAGATGTGACAAGAATTGATCCTACCAACAATGCCCATAATATACGTACAATTGCTTTTCGCATGTTGTTTAATATAAAAAATATGTGCAAAAGTACATATTTCTTTTCAAATAAAGATGCTATCCATAAAATTATGATTACCTTTAGTGCTCAAATAAATATCATCTATTCAAATCGTATTATGGCAAAGAATGATTTTGTTACAATTGCAGATTTATCAAGAGATGAGATCCTTCATCTCATAGAATTAGCCTCTTTGTTCGAGAAACACCCAAACAGAGAGCTTTTAAAAGGTAAAATTGTTGCTACACTTTTCTATGAACCATCAACAAGAACACGCCTTAGTTTCGAAACAGCAGCCAACAGATTAGGCGGAAAGGTAATCGGTTTTTCTGACGCTAAAGCTTCAAGTGTTGCCAAAGGAGAAACCCTTAAAGACACCATTCTTATGGTATCGAACTATGCCGATATCATTGTTATGCGTCACTTCCTAGAAGGTGCAGCACTATATGCAGCCGAAGTAGCTCCTGTTCCTATTGTGAATGCTGGCGATGGCTCGCACATGCATCCCTCACAGTGCCTTCTCGACCTCTACTCTATTTACAAAACGCAAGGCACTCTCGATAATCTCAACATCTATTTAGTAGGAGATTTGAAATATGGAAGAACGGTTCACTCGCTCATCACAGCCATGAAACATTTCAACCCAACCTTTCATTTCATTGCTCCCAAAGAGCTTTCAATGCCTAACGAGTATAAGCTTTATTGCCAAAAGCATAACATTAAGTATTTTGAGTACTACAATTTCGACGAAGATGTCATCGCCAATGCCGACATTATCTATATGACACGAGTTCAGAAGGAACGTTTCTCTGACCTCATGGAATATGAAAAGGTGAAAAACGTGTATATTCTTAAGAATGATATGCTTGGAAAAGCAAAAGAGAACATGAAGATTTTGCATCCACTTCCACGTGTAAACGAAATTGAATATGCGGTAGATGACAACCCTCATGCATATTACATTCAACAAGCTCAGAATGGTCTTTACGCACGAGAAGCTATCTTTGCCCATGTTTTGGGATACACTTTAGAAGATATAAAAAATGACCCTACAATTCTTAAATAATGATTATGAAAAAAGAACGACTTGTTGCCGCTATTGAAAACGGTACTGTTATCGACCATATTCCTGCCGAAAAAACTTATCAAGTGGTTAGTCTTCTAGGCTTAGAGCACACTCTTTCGCCTGTAACTATTGGCTACAACTATCCTTCGAGCAGATTAGGAACAAAAGGAATTGTAAAGATTTCAAATAAATTCTTTACCGATGAAGAAATCAACCGCTTATCGGTTATTGCACCAAAGATTATCCTTAACACCATTCACAACTTTGAAGTTACTCAAAAGAGAATGGTAGAAACACCTGATGTTCTACGTGGAATAATTAAATGTAACAATCCAAAGTGTATCACCAACAATGAACCAATGTCTACAATATTCCACACTACTGGTGAAGATAAGCAGATTTTAAGATGCCATTATTGTGATATGGAACAAAATATCAATGAAGTTGAGTTGGTTTAAACAAACCTTCACAAGGTTATTGTATTATAATATAATAAGGAGAGACGTTGGTTCTCTCCTTTTTTAGGACCAGTATATAACAAAAAAGAGTTACTTCTATGTTAGAAATAACTCTTTTAAAGGAGAGGCATCTAGCAGAGTCGAACTGCTCTACACGGTTTTGCAGACCGTTACCTAACCGATCGGCCAAGATGCCATATCTTTTATGCGAGTGCAAAGATATACTTTTTATCTGACTCTACAAAATTTTCGCTTCATTTTTTAACAGAACAACTACTTTTAGAGTGTTTTATTGCCTTTGCCTGCTCTATTTTATTGTGCAAATCGCAGCCTGTACAACCTTCGCAACCTGTTTTTTTTCTTGTAAAACTCTTGTAAAGATGCACCACAACATAGCCTAACGCTATGGCAACAACTATAAAAACAATTACATATTGTATCATATAAAAGAAATATAGGGGCTGTAAAACCGCCCCTATACCATATCTATTATTATGCGATTTCTATATTAATAAGCGAATAAAGGATAATCTTTCATTGTAGCATTAACCTTTTCTCTCACCATCTTAATCACTCTTTCGTCTTCAGGATTATTCAATACTTGCTCAATTAATTCAGCAATAAGCACCATTAAATCCTCTTTTGCACCACGTGTTGTGATAGCTGGAGTACCTAAACGAATTCCCGATGTTTGGAAAGCAGAACGAGAATCGAATGGAACCATATTCTTATTAGCAGTGATATCAGCCTCAACAAGTGCCTTTTCTGCTACCTTTCCTGTTAAATCAGGATATTTAGAACGAAGATCAACCAACATAGAGTGGTTATCTGTACCACCACTTATGATACCAAATCCACGTCCAATAAGCTCATCAGCTAATACCTTTGCATTCTTTTTCACTTGCAAAGCATATTCTTTCCATGATGGTTGAAGGTTCTCATAGAATCCAACAGCCTTAGCACCGATAACGTGTTCAAGTGGTCCACCTTGTATTCCAGGGAATACAGACGAGTTAATGATTTGGCTCATCATCTTCACTTCACCCTTAGGAGTAGTTAATCCCCAAGGATTCTCAAAGTCTTTACCCATCAAAATAACACCTCCACGTGGTCCACGCAGTGTCTTATGAGTTGTTGAAGTTACGATGTGTGCATATTGAACAGGATTATCTAGCAAACCTGCAGCAATTAAACCAGCTGGGTGAGCCATATCTACTACAAGGATTGCACCTACTGCATCGGCAATCTCACGCATGCGTTTGTAATCCCATTCACGACTATAAGCCGAACCACCACCTATAATTAACTTTGGTTTATGTTGATGAGCAAGACGCTCCATTTCATCATAATCAACACGTCCAGTTTCTTCATTTACATTATAACCAATAGGATTATAAAGCAAACCAGATGTGTTTACAGCACTTCCGTGGCTCAAGTGACCTCCATGTGCAAGGTTTAAACCCATAAAGGTGTCACCTGGTTTAAGAACAGAAAGGAACACTGCTTGGTTAGCTTGCGCTCCTGAGTGAGGTTGAACATTAGCAAACTCGGCACCAAAAAGTTGTTTAACTCGTTCAATTGCAAGTGTTTCAACTTGGTCTACTACTTCACAACCACCATAATAACGGCGTCCTGGTAGTCCTTCGGCATACTTATTAGTTAAATAAGAGCCCATTGCTGCCATCACTTCGTCACTAACAAAGTTTTCTGAAGCAATAAGTTCAACTCCTTTTAATTGTCTTTGATGCTCTAATTTGATAAGATCGAAAATCTGATTATCTCTTTCCATTGTGCTGATATATTAAAATAAGACTGATAATTCATTTGAATTACGTTGCAAATGTAATCAAAAAAAGTGAGAATTATGCCACTTCAACTTTTAATTTCTCTATTATATTTTTATAGGGATAGCCAAAATAAACTCCGTTAAATCGGCTTTGGTTGCATGAGCCTTTACTTGTGCACCAAGAGTGAGGTTCTTTAACTTATTGAAAGTGTAGTAAATACCCACATGTTCGTAGTAGGGTTTCTCTATAATTGAGGCATTTTCTCCCATTGCTCGATAGAGATAATAGCCCAATGCTACAGACAATGAGAGATTATTATAGAAAACTTGATGCTTTGCTGCTATACCAACCGACCATCGACTATGCTTCATTGCTATGCCATGACTTTGATCTAACTCTCTCACTCTATTGGCATAAGTACCATAAAATACATCAACTCCCACTCCAGAAGCCCATCTTTGCGCATAACGATACATCAAATCGCTACGAAACGAACAAGCTGTATAAAACTTAAAGTTTCCTGTTCGATATTCAGGGTCAGTGGGTTGTGTTCCGAATTGTGTTCTCTGCCATTCTTCATTAAGTGTCTTTCCACCTAAGCCAAAGGTAAACTGAGTGTAGAAATAGGGCTTAAAACGCTTTTGAATGGTATCTTTTGAATGATTGAGAATGACTTTTCGCTCGGGAGAATACACTAATCCGAGCATTGGACCGAAATAGTTTGCGCCCTTATTAGGGCGATTAAGTGCGCCATTACTATGGTGAAAGAAATCCAAGCCTGCTCTTATTCCCCATTTATCATCAAGATAATAGGTTGCTTTTAGAGCCGAGCCAAAATAGATAAGCAAGTGAGAACCAATAAATTCATTATCTGCATTGGTTAGTTTGTCGTATTTTTTTAGTGCATAAGCCACTCCAAAATTCAACTGATAAGCAAAATCCCAATGCTTTGTTCGATAAATAGGACGATAGAAAAAGCCATAAACACTGGCTATACTACCTAACTTTGAGTGGTAATTCACAGGCTCTAACAATCCCCAGTCGCTATCTTTTTCACGGTGCATGGTTACATTCGACATCGTATAGCGCATGGCAACACCCAGTGTTGGATAGTTATAATCACTCGAATAGCTATTGCTATCTTTAGGAAGTGCGGTATAATGATAAGCCATTTCGACAGACATGGTATTGCGCTTTTTTAGCCATTTGCGCACATACTCATCTAAAACCAATACTTTTGCAGGTTCTACCGACACCGAAAAGCCATGATTAGAAGCCACACTATCTTTATTTTCCGCTTTTAAATATAAAGGAATTACGAAGAGAGATATACATAATAATAGAACAAGTTGATATCTCTTACGACATAACGGGAAATAAAGGAGTGAGCTATTCATCATACTTTTGAAATCAAATACTAAGATGTGGTGGTGTTATGGTGCATATTTTGAGTTTGAATGTCCATTTCTTTAAAGGTCATTCGCACCACTGGAACTGATATTAAGAATGCCAACAGGTCGCTAATAGCCTGACACATCTCTACTCCTTGTAGCTGAAAGAGACGTGGAAGAATTAATATCAAAGGAATAAAGAACAATCCACTTCGTGCAGACGCCAACAAATTAGCTCTCCACGGCTTACGAATTGTTTGTAAAAGCATATTACTAACAATAGTAAAACTTAAAAGGGGCAACACCGAAAGCTGCCATTTCAATGCCTCACACCCTATTGCAACCACTTCAGCATCACGTCTAAACAGGTCTATAATCTCAACAGGAAAACACCAACCTGCACACGACAATAATAAAAGGAAGATGAAACAAACTTTCATCGAGAACCAAAACCCTTGTTTTACTCGTTGATATTGTTGTGCTCCATAGTTGAAACCACAGAAAGGTTGAAAGCCTTGTCCAAAGCCAATAACGGCTGCAAGTACCATCATTGTACATCTACTTACAATAGACATTGCTGCAATTGCAACGTCTCCATACGCACTTGCGGCAGTATTGAGTAATATCATTGCAATACAAGCCAAGCCTTGACGTGACAAAGAGGGTGTTCCTCCTGCAATAATTTCTTTAAAGAGGGCTACTTTGGGGGTAAAATTGCGCCACGAGTATCTTATATTTCCCCCTAAATAGGTCATTCTTAATAAGATAAGGAAACTAACAAACTGACCTATTACTGTTGCAAGTGCAGCACCTGCAACGCCCATATCAAAAACAAAAATAAACAAAGGATCGAGCAACACATTCACTATTGCGCCTGAAAGAATGCCCCATAAAGCCAAACGTGCATTGCCCTGAAAACGCATTTGGTTGTTCATTGTTAACGAAGAGGTGAAGAAAGGCGTTCCAAGTAACGATATTCCAAGATATTGTTCGGTGTAAGGTAGAATGGTTGGAGTACTTCCTAACCACAAAGACAGGGGTGTTATGCACGCTTCTCCAATCAAAAGAACAGCTATACCCAATGTAAATGAGAGGAAAAAGCCCGTAGATGCCATACGTTGTGCATTATCATGGCGTTGCGCTCCCAATTCTCTTGAGATATAATTTCCTGATCCATGCCCAAAGAAAAAGCCTATTGCCTGCACAAAAAACATAACAGAAAACACTACACCCACAGCTGCTGTGGCTTGAGTGCTGAGCTTTCCGACAAAGAAAGTATCGGCAATATTATAAAATCCTGTTATGAGCATAATCACAATAGAGGGCAATGCCATCTTGATTATTGCACGAGAAACAGGTGCTTGCGTTAATAACTGATAGTTGTTACTTTCTTTTTTCAATGGTGCTAAAATCTTATCATATAATAAGGCGAACCCAACTAAGTGGTATTTCGCCTTATTTTATATTTCCATATTAATCTTTTATCTTACTTAAAAGATGTTGTTTAGTCTTTTATTTCTCTTAATCTTTAAGTGAATAAGTGATGGTTGTAACCACTCTTACCTTCTTTATTTCTGGTGTATTCTCATCTCTGTCTTCGATTGAGAATTGACCTTGGTCAGCAGAAACAATCTTATTCAACTTACTCTTACTATTCTTTGCAAACTGATCTGCAGCCAATTGCGCATTAGCAATAGCCTCCTCGAGCATTTTGGGCTTCATATCTTTGAAAGAAATATACTCGTATGAGATACTATTTTCATAATCATCGCTAAGTACTGCAATTCCTTCTTGAAGCAATTTACCACGTGCTTTCAAAGCTGCTTGAACCACTTTTACATTGCGAGAGATAACTGTTACAACCGAAGTCATATTATATCTATTTACAATTCGAGATGGATCGTAAGCATCTACCACATTATCATCTACCTTTGGAGCATTGATAGTGATTTCATTTTCTTTTATTCCATGTTGCATAAGGAATTGCTTAATCTTTTGTTGTGTACGTTCTACCCTCTCATAAAGATCACTTAAATCGTTTCCTGCATCCTTTGTTACAATGGGCCAAGTCACTTTATCTGCCTCAACTTCACGTTCAGAAAGTCCCTTAACGGTTACTCTTCTATCACGATTTGTAAAATTGTCGATGCCAGCTTTTAAGCTCAAGCCCAAGACAATAATAGCAATTGCAAGTATTGCAGGCCCTGCAACACCTAAAATTAAACGCTGTCTGTTCATAATTTTCTACTTAATTAATTGGTTAACTATTCTGTTTTTCTATGTATATACACTTTAGGCAGTGGTTAAAAGAATACGAACGATGCGATCGGCACTACGTCCGTCCCATCGATCAGGAATACCACTGTGTTTCCATTTATCGCTAACCATATCGTTTAGATATTGGTTTAATAATTCTACATCATCACCCACAAGGACGTTTGTACCCACTTTCACGGTTTCGATGTGTTCGGTATAGCTGTTAAGAGTGATACAAGGAACACCATTAAAGGTTGCTTCTTCTGCCACATTACCTGAGTCTGTAATCACACCACACGCATTTTTTGCCAAGAAAGCAAATGAAAGATAAGACAAAGGCTCAACAACTCGAATAGAATCAGCGCATGAATGTTCGCTAATCCATTTGTTTACAACCTTTGCAGCATCGTCTCTGAGAGGAGCAATGACTGTCTTCTTATCTGCAACTTTCAACAAAGCAGTTAGTACTTCGTCTACTTTCTTCTCGTCTTTGATAAGCGCTTTGCGGTTAAGAGTGAATAAAAGATAGTTCTTTTCTTTCAAATTCAATTCTTCTAAAAGATGAGATGTAGATGTTCTTGTGTGATTAAAGCGAAGAGTGTCCATCAAAATATTACCTACCATGTAGATATTTGATGAGTCTACTCCCTCTTTAATAGCAACACTATTACCGCCAATACCAGCTGTAAACAAGTAATCGCTCAAACCATCGATAACCAATCGGTTGATTTCCTTAGGCATATTGATATCGAAACTGCGTGTTCCTGCAACCAAATGTGCAAGTTTAATGCCTTGTTTTTTGGTGACAATTGCAGCAGCAAGTGTTGAAGCAAGGTCGTCAACAACAATCACTACATCGGTTTTATGCTGTGTTAAATAAGTTTCGAAAGCAGACATTACACGGCCTGTAAGCTCATTTAAGTTCTCACAAACAACATCAAGATACACGTTGGGCTGTTCTATTTGAAGGTCATCAAATAGAGTTGGCTCTAAAGTTTCATCGCTTTTAGAACCTGTGTATACTAATTCGAAAGCTACTTGCTCTCCGTTTTCCTGGAATCTCTTTATAGAATGAATGATAGGTGCTACCTTTATAAAATTAGGACGAGCGCCTGCCACAATGCAAATATTCATCTTTTATTCTTTTATTGTATTTCGATATACAGGCAAAGTAACAAAAATAAATTGAAACTTCAAAACTTTTAAGTTGATGTTTTTTATTTATCACATCAAATTTTGATGCGCCTTAAATAAGATGAATAATGTATTGCGTTTACAAAGGAATTGTGAGGTGATTATAAAAGGAATGCTTTTAGGGTGTAAAAGGATTGATATTACACTCTAAAAGCATTGTAATTATAGCTCAATAGCATTGTTTTTAGCCCACTCCATCACATTACTTGGTGGGCGACCTGCTTCATATTCGGCTTTCATAAAGTCCATATAAGGTGCAACATGCGCAAAGAAACGCTTATAGCCCTTACACAAATAGTTGAGACCTGGCATGCCATAGCAATCGGTTATGAATCTATTTTTAGGACATTCGCCATTACATGCAAACATATAGGGGCACTCTTTGCATTGTTTAGGCAACAAATTGTGTTTGTTTTTACCAAAGGTTAGTTGCTGAGGACTATACATCATTTCTGTAAGCGTTTTGTCTTTGATGTTTCCTAACTTATATTCTGGAAACACAAAGTGGTCGCATGCATACACATCTCCATTGTGTTCCATCACTCCTGCGTGTCCACATGTGCGTGCAAGGGTGCATATACTTGGAGTAACTCCTACCCAATTGGCTAACGTTGCATCGAAAAGTTGAACATAATAGTCGCCTACATCTTCTTTAATCCACTCATCAAAAATAGCGCAAAGGAAGGCTCCCCACTGCTCGGCACTAACCGAATAAGACGTAACCCGTAGATCTTTATCTTTTAAAGAGGCAAGATGTCTGCCATCTGTGTGTTGTATTTGGCGTTCAACAATTGGAGTGAACTGAATGAAATGACAACCAATGTTTTTAAAGAAGTTGTAGAATTCGATGGGATGATCGGCATTTTGATTGTTAACAACAGCCATTGCATTCCATTCTACACCATGTTTGTTAAGCAATTCTATTCCTCTCATCACCTCATCAAAGGTATCCTTGCCACGAGGTGTGGTGCGATAGAGGTTGTGCATGGCTGCTGTTCCATCAATAGAAAGCCCAATTAAAAAGTCATTATCTTTAAAGAAACGACACCAGTCATCAGTTATAAGGGTTCCATTGGTTTGTAAGCTATTTTGAATATCATATCCTTTGCCATACTTTTGTTGTAACTTCAGTGCCTTTTCGTAGAATGATATAGGACGAAGAAGGGGTTCACCGCCATGCCAAGTGAAGGACACTTGGGGCTGAGTTTGCGACAAGAGATATTGTTGAATAAACTTTTCGAGGAGCGTTTCGTCCATCCACATACTCTTATTACTTGCATATAAGAACTGCTTTTCTAAGTAATAACAATATTTACACGATAAATTACAGCTACTGCCAACAGGCTTTAGCATCACATAAAGTGGTTTGGCGAAGGGTGCGTATGTATTCAAAACGTATGGTTTTACGTTATATCACAAAGAGAGGTCAAGATGTTTATAAAACAAACCCTACTCTTTGGGAATATAAAGGGTATTTATTTTTAATGTTTTTGTTAAATAGAAGCAACTGAAATGCCTTATAATGTGGAGCACTTCTTATTACTTCACTATGCAAAGATAATAAGAAGTGCCGTTGATGCCATAGAAAATAATAAGTAATTTACGTCATCTTATTATATAAGAGCACCCCACTCTATTTGTTTTTACATTCTTTTTTATTTCTTACTACGTTCTCTTCGTAAGATGTTTTGCATATCGTAAACCACTTGTGGGTGGTCTTTTGCTACGTTCTTTTCTTCGAAATTAGATGCTTGCATATCGAAAAGCTGTGGCTGAGCGTTATTACCTGTTTCGATTTTAGGTCCCCATTGAATCATCTTTGGCCCATCACTTGGTTCGATATACTTCCATTTTTGAGTTCTAACTGATAATACTCGGGTATTACTTTGCTCTAGAACCCACTCACGAGCATTTGTTTTTTCACCTAAAAGATTAGACAAGTGGTTTTCACTATCAAAGGCACTTCCCTTTGGTAGACGTGCTCCTACAAGATGAGCAAATGATGCAAGCCAATCAATCTGCGACAAAAGAACATCTGACTCTTGATTCTTTGCAACCTTATTCTTCCATGAAACAATTACAGGAACGGCTGTTCCGCCTTCAAAAGAGCTGTATTTATTGCCTCTGAAAGGTCCTGCTGGGCTATGTCCGTTAAGCAATTCTTCTGCTCTATCTTGATAACCATCATCTACAACGGGTCCATTGTCACTACTAATAACGATGAGTGTGTTATCTAAAAGATGATATTTCTCTAGTGCTTTCACGATTTCTCCTACCGACCAGTCGAACTGTGCAATAGCATCTCCACGCACTCCCATTTTGTTTTTGCCTCTAAATCGATCGTGAGGGAAGCGTGGAACGTGTACATCATTGGTAGCAAAATACATAAAGAAGGGCTTTTCTCTATTTTCAGAGATAAACTTAATGGCATGGGTTGTTATGCTATCGGCAATGTTTTCGTCTTTCCAAAGAGCCTTTCCACCGCCTTTCATGTAACCAATTCGACCGATACCATTCACAATACTCATATCGTGTCCGTGACTAGACTTTTGATTATACAACAATTCAGGATTATCTTTTCCTGTTGGTTCGCCCTCGAAATTACGATAATAGTTCACCTCTATAGGCGCATTTTCATCATAATTTGCTACTTTTCCATTCTCTATAAAAACGCAAGGAACACGATCGGCAGTGGCTGCCATAATGTAATGATAATCGAAACCGATATCACCTAGAGCCGAAGGAAGTGGCGCATTCCAATCTTGTTGACCTGTTTTATCTCCTAAACCCAAATGCCATTTGCCTATTGCGCATGTTGTATAACCTGCACTTTTAAACATATCGGCCATTGTAAACTGCTCTGGTCGAATAATCATACCTGCATTTCCTGGCGCAACATCGGTGTCTTTACGTCGCCAAGCATATTCGCCTGTGAGTAAAGAATAACGAGATGGGGTACTTGTTGACGCTGTTGCATGGGCATTTGTAAAACGAATACCATTTTTTGCTAGCTTATTTACATTGGGAGTTTGTATATTTTTGGCTCCATAACACTCTAAATCACCATATCCAAGGTCGTCTGCATAAATCAAAATAACATTGGGTTTACTGGTATTTTTGTTCTTTTGCTCTTTAGATTCTTTTGCTTGTGCTGTTAAAGCCACTAAAAGTGCGGGAGAAAGAGCATAGGTTATTTGGGCTATTTTCTTCATTGTATAGGATTTTTCTTTATTAAAACAATGCCAATGTTTTATTATTAATGTAGTAATACTATCTGTATTTCTCTACTAAAGGAATACATTGCAAAGATAATAAATCTTTTCTTTAGAAGGCATTCTAACGTAAAAATTCATAACTTTGTAGATTATAATTGCATTTTACACGTCATGAAAGATTTTGTAGCGATAGATTTTGAAACTGCTAACAGTGAAAGAAGCAGCGTTTGTTCGATTGGAATTGTGATTGTTAGAGATGGAGTAATTACTGATTCGTTCTATTCTACTATTCAACCTGAACCCAACTATTATTCATATTGGTGCACTAAAGTGCATGGACTCACTAAAAGTGACACGGAAGAGTCGCCTTGCTTTCACGAGATTTGGAAGCAAATTGAACCTAAGATTGGCGATTTGCCCTTTGTTGCACACAATAGTAGATTTGATGAGAGCTGTCTTAAAGCGGTATTTAAGGTGTATCAAATGGATTATCCCGATTACACTTTCTTCGATACACTTAGTGCTGCACGTCGAATACTCCCCCATTTACCTAACCATCAGTTGCATACTGTTGCTCAAGAATGTGGCTATTGCTTAGATAATCACCATCATGCTCTTGCCGACGCCGAAGCTTGTGCCCACATCGCCCTGCAAATTCTGTAAGGGAAAGGTATGATAGTTGTCGGAAGGAAGGTAGAATTAAGTAACAAATTCAGCTACTAATGTATTTCTTTTTTCAGCTTTCACAGTTTATTTTCATTATTTATAAATACAGGAAATTCTACCCAAGAAAGCTAACATAGCCCTACTTGAGTAGAATTATCCACTAAACACTTAAACACATACAATAGTTATAACCTTATTTGAATATCACTTTGTATCAAAAAATCTAATTCGTTATCACTACGATTCTCTTTATTCTAAGTCTTTTCAATAAATTAAAACTTTCGATTTGCTTTTTACATTATATCTATAAAACGTTATCAGCGTGTTGAAAATTTATATATTGTATGACTTTTATATACTTCTCCAGGACTAAGCCAAGTACTTGGCCAGTTATTATGATTAGGACTATCAGGATAATGTTGTGTTTCTAAGCACACTGCAGAATGTTTTGGATAGCGATAACCATGCTTTCCTGCAAAAGATGCATCAAGAAAGTTACCTGTGTAGACCTGTATTCCAGGTTCATTGGTAAATACTTGCAACATGATTCCTGTCTGAGGGCTATATAATGAAGCTGCAACCTTATGCTCATCAGGTCGTCCGTTATTCCAAGTATTTAAGCACCAGTTATGATCAAAGCCATGTGCATTACGTGTCATAGCAAAAGATTGGTTATTGATATCTTTACTTAATGGTGTTGGTTTACGAAAATCCATAGGTGTACCATTTACCTTTAGTATTTTACCCGTAGGCATATAGGTCGTATCTGCGGGTGTATAATAATTAGAATTGATATAAAGGAATTGATTTTCTCCATGCAAAGAAGGATTTCCATTAAGATTAAAATATGAGTGATTTGTCATATTTATAACCGTTTTCTTATCTGTGGTTGCCTCATAACGAATATCAATTGCATTATTTGCTGTAAGTGTATAAAACACTTTTGCAGAGATTGTACCAGGGAAACTATTATCCCCATCGGGAGAAACAAGACTCATTTCTATTGTAGAATCATTCAATTGCTTACCATCATACACTTGGTATTGCCATCCTTTAAATCCTCCATGTAGACAATGTCCAAAATTATTCTGAGGTAATTGTATTGTTTTTCCATCTATAGTAATGCGACCTTGATTGATTCGATTGGCATAACGTCCGATAGCTGCACCAAAATCAGAACCAAAATTTTGATAATCTGCATATTGCATAATATTATCATAGCCTAAAACAACATCTTGTAGAACTCCCTTTCTATCTGGAACCATAATTGAAACTATACGAGCACCAAAATTTGTAATACATACTTCCATACCATTACGATTCACTAGTGTATAAAGCCGTGTTTCTTTTCCATCTACACTAGCATTAAAGTTATTAGGATTTAAGCCTGAGCGTGTTATAACACTATTGTTTTTTGTACTGATTGAAGGAAGAATATCTGCATTAGAATTTGAATTATCTACGACCAAAGGCCATCCATCAGCCCAAACAATATGACTAAGCCATACCATACGACCAGCATCTGGATCTGTACTTTTAAATCCATGATAAATCATATAGTCATTCCCTTTATCATCTGTAACCAATGATGAGTTGTGTCCAGGACCAATAATACTATTATTTTTATTTAATAACACCTCATAATGGTTATCAAGTAAACTCTTACCTGATTTATCAACATATGGTCCAAAGAGATTTTTTGAACGTCCAACAGTTACTTTATATGTACTACGTACTCCTTCACAGCATGTTCCTGATGAACCAAATAAATAATAAAATCCTCCTTTTCGTTTGATATTAGTAGCCTCCATAAATGTTCCTGCAATCTTTTGAGGCTTACTTCCTTGCTTTATATGTAAACCATCATTTGTTAGTTCAACACCATAAATACCACGGAAAGATCCAAAGAAAAGATATTTCTTTCCCCCTTCCTCTATATAAAAAGGATCAATACAATTTTGGATTCCTATTTGTTTACTTGTAAATAAACATCCTTGATCGGTAAATGGTCCAGAAGGAGAATTACTTATAGCAAGTCCAATACCTGCATCCCATTCTCCACCCCATACTGATTTAGAATAGTATAAATAATACTTTCCATTCACTCGTTGTATATCAGGAGCCCAGATTCCTCCTTTAGGGAGCCATTTGGGTCTTGAGGTATCTGTAAAAGCAGTTCCGACTTGTTTCCAATCCACTAAATTCAAAGAATGAAATATGGGAACATTATGGATATCTTCTGTTGCATAGAGATAAAAGCTTCCATCTTCAGCACGTATTACTGTAGGATCTGGCGCACTAGTTTCTATCACAGGATTTTTATAAGTCACAGTTTGCGAATATAAAACCTGAGGTAATAGCGGCAAGAATGTACTCATTGCCGTTGTCAAGATTGTTTTTGTTAATTTTTTCATTGTTCTTTATTAAATTCTTTAGGTAATATTCCAAATTGTTCATAGAAGCACTTTGTGAAATAACTAGGGCTTGAAAATCCTACACTATAGCAGATCTCATTTACTTTCAACTCTCCCTCTTTTAGCATTTCAGCAGCGGCTTTAAGTCTTTCTATTCGTATATAATTATTGGGTGATTGGTCTAATGTACCACGAACCTTGCGATTTAAGCTCGTACGACTCATGTTCATTTCCGCTGCCAACAGATCTACATTAAAGTCACAATTGCCAATATTGCGTCTAACAGCATCTTTTAATTTCTTCAAGAACTCTACATCCGCAGGACTAATAGAAGTTGAAGAGGCTAAAACAAAAGGCGATGTGGCATACATTCTTTTTATTTCTTCACGCTGACGTAATAAATTTTGTGTTGTTTCCAACAAGTTATTCATGGAGAAAGGTTTCACGATATAGGCATCTGCACCACTTTCCATTCCTTTCATCTTGCCTTGTTCAGAAGTAACTGCAGTTAAAATAATAACTGGTATATGCGAAAGTTCTACATTATATTTAATACTACGACACAATTCTATACCATCCATCGGTTCCATCATCACATCAGTAATTACAAGATTTACATTATTTTGCTGCATCTTTAATAATGCTTCCTCTCCATCAGTTGCAGTTATTATATTGTATGCTTTTTCCAAACAACGTTTCTCATACTCCAACATTTGAACATTATCTTCTACTAACAAAAGTGTATAAGGATGTATTAAGTTATCTTGAGTACTTATTTGATTGTCTTTATTTTGCGTTGTTTCTTCTATTCCATTGTCACTTAGCTTGACAGAAACTTTTTGTTGCAGTGGCAAAGTAAGCACAAACACATTTAAATTTGTGTCTTCACCCATATATAAATGTCCACTATGTAGCTCTGCCAACGAACGAGCTAGAGCTAAACCAATGCCCGTTCCTGAAACAGAATGCTCGGAAGAATCAATATGAAAGAATGGTTCAAATATTTTCTCACGCAAATTTACAGGTATGATATTTCCATCATTTGTAATAGTAAGACTAAATTCTCTCTCATTAGCCTTCAATGTTACTGATATATAAGATTGACAATACTTTACAGCATTATTAATAAGATTACTAATTATCTTAGTAAAGCTTTCATGATCCACATATCCATACAAACTTTCGCATTGAAAAGAAAGAGTTGATGTAATATTTTTCTCACGCATTACAGAATGAAAACGATGATATACGTTCGTAACTAGCTTTGTTATATTACAATATTCAAAATTTAATCGTAAACCATCAATCTCTGTTTTTCGAAAATCTAATAACTGATTTATCAAATTTGTTAGTCTACGTGTATTCTCATACATGATGTCAAGATCCTCTTTTACATCACCATTTTGTATCTGTCCTTCTGCAAGTATATTTTCTAACGGGCCTAAAATAAGTGTAAGAGGTGTACGTATCTCATGTGCCACATTAGTAAAGAAGTGTATCTTACTTCTATATAACTCTTGCTCTTTACTTGTTTCAAAAGCTTGCATAGCCAAAACACGACGTTTTTCTGTACGATTATTCCAATAACGCATCATCCACCAAATCAAAATCGCAATCAAAATAACGTACAACATCTTTGCCCAGAAAGAAAGTAAGAAGAAAGGATGCACTTTAATTTCTAAGTTATATCCACCTGGATACGGCTTTCCATGTTGATCTTTCATTCGAACTATTAACTTATAGGACCCCGCAGGTAAATTAGAATAAGTGACAAAGAAGTCCGAACCCATTGCTTGCCACTCTTTATCGAATCCTTCAAGTTTATATTCTAATGAAATTAAATCTTGCTTTGAATAACTTAAAGGTACAACATGTAACTTAAATGAGTTTTGATTATAACCTAAAGACAAATTACGAGTAAATACAATATTCTCTTTCAAGGGGGTATTCACACTAAAGTTGTCAACATATTCATTATTGATATATAAGTCTGTCGCTATCAATCGAGGTACGCCTTGAATCTTTTTTAATGAAGAAGGTGAGAAACGTACAATGCCATTAAGACTTCCAAAATAGATACATCCATGCTTATCTATAAGAGAAGAACTATAGTTAAATTGATTATCAAGAAGCATCATACGATTTGTATAGGTGCTTATATCATTACATTGAGGATCATAACGCACAATTCCATTGTAACCAGAGAACCAAAGAACTCCATTTTCATCTTCTACCATTCGAAAATAGGTCGCAGTTTTATTGAGTACTCCTTGGTTTAAAGAAACAAACTGCCCATTTGAGAAGTTAAAACGACATGCTCCTCCACCCTGTGTGGTCACCCAAATAATTCCTTTATGATCTTCAAATATACTTAATATCTTATCTGTAGTAAGTCCAGAATTACCTACTTTAAAGTTTATCCATCTACCATTATTATACCTAAATACTCCATTTGTTTGTGTGGCTAGCCATAAGTTTCCATGTGAATCAAAGTGAACATCATTTACTAACACTGGCGGTATGTGTTTATCATATGTAAAAGTATTAGTAGTTGGATTATAAGTACATAATCCTCGTATTGTTCCTAAATAGATTTTACCTTGTGGCGAACGTGCAATACTAAAGATAGTATTATCATGAAGCGCCCCAGGTTGTCCATCAGCCTTAAATTCTTTTACTATTTGAAGTGTATGAGTGTTTATGATTTTTATTCCAGAAGCGAATGTACCTACCCATAATTCATTTCCATCCATACATAAACTCTGTACGTTAGGAAATAATTTACTAGCAGTAATGTGAGTAAAAGTCTCTCCAGTAGAATTCATATAGCTAAGTCCTCCGTCCTCAGTTCCTATCCATATTTTACCCTCTTGATCCATCACCATCTCCCTTGTACGTCGTCCATACAAACCATTTCCTTTACCTTGTGGTACAAAACGTTCAAAGAAAGGACGAGTTGTGGGTAGATAATTCAATCCTCCGAAATAAGATCCTGCCCACAAACCACCTTCACGATCTTTGTATAAACAATAAAGAGGATTATCAGAAATAGAAAAAGGGTCGATTGGATTATAGGTATAATGTCGTAAAGAATGGTTCTTCTCATTATAAGCTAACATACCTTGCTCTGTTGCTGCCCATATTTCATTACCATGCAGAATGATATTACGCACAAAAAGATCTTTACCTTCTACTGTAGTAATTATCGGATCTAAGCTTAATTTCTCAGAATTAATAATGGATAATCCTTGTCTATCAGATCCTATAACATATCGATTGTTCCCTAAAGGATATATTGCAGACACAATATTGCCAGTAAATGGTAATTTACCATCTTGCGTTTGAAAAGGTTTTAGAATATGAAACGTTAAGTTTGTAACATATAATCCTCCTCCAAAAAAACCAAGCCATACCCTTCCAGTGCCATCAATGCACATTCCTGAAACATTAGGATAGTTCTTCAAAGCAAAATGCGATAACGTCTTTTTCTGAATGTCGTAACAAAAAACTCCTTGTTCATTTGCAGTTATGTATATTTTATCTTGGTAAGCTTTAATTACATTTACCATATTTGCAATACTTTCACCATCTGAGCTACGCAGATTAAAGCGTGTAAAAGAATCATTCTGTGGGTTATAAATCCAAACTCCACAATCTGTTCCCACCCATATACAGCCATTTAAATCTTCAAAAAGAACATTTATATAACTACTTCCTAAGCCATGTGCATCCGAACTACCATAATAAGTTTTAAAAGAAGAACCATCATAACGATTAAGACCAGATTTGGTTCCAATCCACATAAATCCCATTCTGTCTTGCAATATAGCAAGAACAGTACTTTGAGATAATCCAGATTCAACACCAATATGTCTAAAAAGAGTATTACTCTTCCCCACTTTACAGATAAGTAAGAACAACACTATTAATATGATTTTTATTCTTCTCATAATTATAAGTTTCTTATATAAGATAGCTTTTCCTAAGAGATTCTAGAATTTTATTATTTTATCAAACAATACAAAGATTCGATTTTGACTTAACCATTATTTTGTCTAGACCTCATTCGTAATTTATTCTATTGAGATAATGAAACACAAGGTTTGGTAGACAAAAAGCTATTTGTATTTAAACATTTATCCATCAACACTTTCATCCAATGTCCACCAAGAACAGAACGACCACAAAAGATCTGATAGTTTCCACTATTCACCCAATACCAATCACTAAAAGGAACCCTATTCTTAGTTTTATCAGCAAACTCCCATACGAGATCAGCAACTTGACTAAAATCGTTTTGATTGTCAGCTAAACATGCAACCCACATTTCCCAATCCGATTTCGTATATCGTTCACGATTATCTAAAGGTATACCATATTGCTCTTTCTTAGTTAAGTAATATTGAAACTCTTTCTCTTTCATATCTTTAGAGAACAGATTTAGGTTCCATAACTTATCCCAAACCATGTTATACTTCAAACTCCAGGTTCCTTTTCTATCGTAAGCCAATCTATAGTGGTCACCATCATTAGAAGTTCTTTCCAAAATAGCTGCCATTTCACGTGCTTTGTTCATATAAGTATTATATGTTAAGCAATCTCCTTGCATCTTAGCTAATTGTGCATAACCTGCAATTCCCATAATAGCTTTTATAGAAAGATTCACATTATGAGCAAGATGTCCTGCAAAGTCATCAGTGCATAATTGGTTTGCTGGGTCTTGTCCATTCTCTACAAGGTAGTTAGTCCATTGTGTAAGTTGTTTCCAATACTTTCTTGCTAGATCTGCGTTACCTTCTTTTAAGCAAGTCATAGCTGTGAGAATTACCATATTTCCAGCTTCTTCGACAGGCATATTT
This sequence comes from Hoylesella nanceiensis DSM 19126 = JCM 15639, assembly GCF_000379965.1. GTDB lineage: Bacteria > Bacteroidota > Bacteroidia > Bacteroidales > Bacteroidaceae > Prevotella > Prevotella nanceiensis. The sequence goes on from NZ_KB904327.1 coordinate 750,773, forward strand.
TTACCAAATTCTCCATTAACACCAGGAAAACAAGTTGCATATTTTTGTTTATCTGCAATTGGATAAAATCCCAAATCGTGAGCAGGAAAACTAAAACCCCATCTTGTACTATCTGCACAATATTTAAATATACCTTCCAATGCACCTTTCTCTAATTCTGTGTTATAGGTTAAAAATAATGGAGCTGCAGGATAAGTTACATCTACTGTATTAATAAAGCCACCAGAACTATTCTCTTTAGAGAAATACATAACGTCTCCATCTTTATCAACAAATAGTTTATGAGCAGCTAAAGTCTGTCGATAAGAAGCAGATAGAACCTCAGCATATTTCTTATTACCAGCTTTTAGAGCATCGTCATAGATTTTCTTGTCCCACAATTGTGCACGTTGCATATAAGCATTATAATTATTATGGAAATCTTCGAAGGCGTCAGTAAGTTGCTTTCCATCTTTTGCCCAATATGCTTTATAACGTTTTCCTAGGAATTGAACATCCTCCACTTCATCATATCCAATCATCATATAACTAGAATCACGCTCTATTAACCCAAAATTATGTAAGTAGCCTAACGCAGGCATATCACTTTCATCATTACTTTTGAAGCTTTCCTTATTCCCTTTTACTAAAGTTCCTTTTTTAATAAACTGATTTTCTATTATGCTTTGATTGGCAATTGTTACATTACCATTGACATTAGGTAATAATACATACCCCCAATCAATACAAACTAAATCACCACTTTTACCCAAAACATTCTGTTCTACACTTCCAGCTTTAAGATAATCTATTCCCTTAACAGTTTGAATTGTAGACATCGTTGGCTGAGTACTCTTTATAACAGTCAATTCTGGAGTTGTTCCAAGATATATTTGAACATTATGTTTTCGTGTGTCATTAGCGCATACCTGATAAGAGATATAATTAATAGGTGTAGAAAGCAGATTTAAATCATTAAGAAACATAGGAGCTGTAAACACTAATTTTAAGTCAACTCCTCCACAACGAAAAGTGTAGTAAGTATTAGTAGCCATTACCTCGCAACTCATTTGAGTAGCATTTTCTATATTTCTAGTTTTTTTTGCCTTCACATCTACAAACATTCCGATATCAGCATTTGCACCTCCTTTGGTATTATGCACATGATAAGCAATAATATTATCACCCACACGTAAACCTTTTTTCACCTCATCTGTTAATCGAATTTCTTCATTCTGTATCCATGTTTCTCCCGTTTCTATCACAGATATACCATTCACATATATCTCACATTTATCATCATGAGAAAATATCATCCACAAATCATGTTTCAAATCCTCTTTTGTCAATACAAAATGGCGACGAATATAGATATCTGAATTTTCTTTAGTCCAAGGAGTATTAATATTTAAATATTCTCTAGGAGTACCAAATGCAGCTTGCTGCGTAGCCCATTTTGCATCATTAAATTCACGTTCAATCCAACTATTCTCAGGTTTTTCATAACACACTTTCGCCATCCAGCCTTTTACATCCGCCATAGGAGCTACAGGTTTTAACACCCTAGCATTTTCTTTACCCATAAAACGATAAGTAACTCCATCAACACGCAATAAACCTTCAATAGATTTCGGTGCTCCACTCCAATGCTTAGTCACACCATCATATAAGTTTAAATAAGGAGACCAAATTGAGAAATAAGGGTCATTCATTATCAATGGAACTGCAGGTAAATGCAATTCTGTTTTCTTGTAAGGTTCAAAAAGCGATCGAGTCTGCGCTTGCAGAGTAAAATGATTGATCGCAAGAATTAAAAATAGTAATAGATTTTTCATTATGCGTAATAAATTTTATATCAATTGTGTTTTCTTTATATCTGCAAAAGTATTGATTTTAGATCTGCAAGAATATAACAATCACACAAAAGAATAGCAAAATTGGTTCATTTTTCATATTTTGCCCATTCATATATGAATATATAAGTAAAATATCACATAAAATGATTGGGCTATTCGCCACATAAAGAAGTATCTAAAACATCTCTTTCTTTTTTTGTTTTCCATGTATTATCAGTCTTAGGCAATGATTGTTTTCGTAAAGATAAATATTCTTTTTAATTTAACATGCAAATTAAACAATTTTATTCACAACATTATTTATACTTATGCATCTTCAACCGAAGTTCAAAGTCTTTATCTTCTAAAAACAAATTCATCAACTTATCCGACAATTCTTTATCAAGTTGCTTATCTGGTTGCCCTCTTCTTTGTAAGAACTCTTCGGGAATTTGAATTGCTTCATTAGACACTTTGATGGGTCCTGCAACGCTTGTTAAGATATAAGCAACACAATCATCAATCAGCATCATATCCTCGGGATTGTCTAGAAAAGCCTCAGCGGCATCACCAAGAGCAATCACTAGCATAAGATACATAATGAATTGCTTACCATCATTATACAAAAACAAGACATGATTGCCTTTCTTTGGTAAATCAGGGTGTTCAAAATACAAATACAACCAACGACAATAAACATAACCTTTACGCCATAACTCAGTTACAAACGAGCTCCATTCTTCCTTTTTATCAAAATAGTTTATTCGGAGCGCATCATCTTCTTGTGGCTCAACAACATCTTTATGCTTGATATAAATAGAAATATGAAGACGATCGCTATAAGGTCCATAGCGTTTTAAGCTAGAAATTTTAACTTCAAACATATCTTGCCAGCCCATATCTAAAAATAAAGCTAAAGACTCGTTCTTATCTTTTGGAATGTATCCAAGAATAAAATCGAAATCAAAATCATCAGGATCACCCTCATAGTCATCTACTAAAGCCACAGCTATAGCATTCTTGTCATACTTATTATATTTATCACGCACAAGAACAAGTTTCGTTCCCACTTCTAACTCGTCCCAAACTTCATCTATATCATGAAAGGCTATGCCAGCAACAGGACACTCCATGAAAAGTGTCTTATCTGCAACAAAAGACTTTATAAAATTCTTTTCCCTTGCAAGAGAGTCTAAAGAGTCCTCGTTAGGCGTAGAAGTGATATCTCCTTGCAGACAAACAGAATCTCTTTTGTGCTTATCTTTGTCTTGTGATAGAGAAGATTGGCCTACCGAAGAGGTAGAATTAGCTTCATCATTATTATCTTTACTAAACAGGTATGCTTGAAATAATTCATTCAAAACAGCATCACTACTTATGTCTGTAATTCCCTTCGAATCTAATTGCTTCTGTATATCAATTAATTCTGCATCACACTTAGGACAAGTACCTTGACAATCACCCTCGTGTTTACATTCAGAAGGGAGATAATCTAATCCATATTTTTCAGCTATATATGTTCGAATATTTTTAAGTAATTCGCATTTATCTTTTCCTATGTTCATTTTGTATAGATTTTTATGCTAAATATTAGTACGTTTTTCGATATAATTGGTTTCCACAATATTTGTAAACCCCATCTTTTGGAGCTGATCAATACTCCTTTTAACATCTTCATCTGTATTGAAATGAGGGATATGTGGTACCTTAATCGTTATTTTTTCTATCGGAACACACTTCTTTATGGTCTTAAATTGTCGCACCACTTTAGAGTCCACTCCTGTATATTGCTTATAAATAGACTCGTTCATGTCTTTAATATCTACAATCCATTCATTCACATAAGGTGCTAAATCCTCGATAGTAGCAACCGAGCAATAAAGCGATGTTTCAAGTGTTATCTTCCAATTAACTGGACAGAGTTGAGCAAAGGCGATAATAAAGGCATGATTTTGAATAGGTTCTCCTCCACCAAAGCAAATTCCTCCGCCTGTTGTTTGAAAGTAGATATTATCTATTTTCACTATGTCATACACCTCTTTAGGCGAAAGTTGTTGAATGTCTCTGCGCAAAATTAAATCATCTTTCTCGAAAGTAGAACTATGACATTGCTCATTCAAACAATACTTGCATTTTAGTGGACAGCCAATAAAGCCAACAAGGGTTGTAATTCCTTTCCCATCTGTAGCCATTCTGTGACGACTGATACCGAAAAATAATTTCCTTTCTTGTCTAAGATTGTTGCTCATACTATACTCTTTTCATTTTACAACTCCATATATAACCCTACTTTATTATATATTAAGCTTCAGAGTTCATTGTTTTTATATATTACATTTGAAAATAAAAGATATCGATTTGATTTAATTAGTCAACAGATTTTTGATAAACTCTCTATAATTTCTTTACTCCAAATAAACTTTTAGCAGTTTCTTTTCACACCTTCTCTTCATTGCAAAATACCATTGCTTTGAAAAAGTTGTTCAATATAGTTTGATAAGTCACATACATCTAAAAGACTAAGACAATATTTGATACTTACAAAACAATATTTGTGGTGAAGCTTTTCATTATGGAGCTAGCTGTAGTTATTCTTATCTACTGACACAAAGATACAAACAATGTTTAATTGATACAAAGAACACGTCAAATTATTTTCATTTTGTTGGCACATTTCTCTATTCTAATCCACGCTCTAAGCCTATTTTCTTATATAATATCGATGGGATAAAGGAATTACTCCATTCTTCACAAAGCCCATTAATATTCAAAGTGTTATATCTTTTATAATACTTTCATTTCAAATTCAATGCTTTTGATATTGAATATCATTGACTTTGCACCGCAATTACATCGTTTTTAGAGTGTAATAACATTGTGTTTATTCTTATATAATATTACCAATGTAACTATACTTGATTTTATTCTAAAGCCAAAAGATAAAATACCTAAGAATTCATACATCTCATTCTTTAATGATTAACACATAAGTATTCTTTATTGGATTTGTGTTTCTTACACCTTAATATTATATGGTGTTTTAAAAACTTTTTCCATTAAATGTAAATATGAGCCATTTCTGATATAAATTGATTCATTTTTATTATTCTTAAGTTCTTATTTCTTCTTAACTTTGTTGCACCTATAATAATCAGATGTTAATTAAGATTAATCTAAGACTTACATAAAACATAAAAAAAATAAACCTATGCAAAAAACAAAACAACCTTTATTGGTGAAAATTTGGTTAACTACTTTTCTATTAACCATCTATTGCATCTCCGCATGCAAAAATGAGTCAGACAACACTGACATAGAAAACTACAATCCGACACAATCTGTTAGTATTACAGACTTTATCCCAAAGAAAGGAGGAGCTGGTCAAAAGTTAGTTGTGTATGGTACTAATTTTGGAAATGATACAGCAAATGTTCAAGTAAGTATTGGTGGTAAACGGGCAATACTTCTTAATACAAAGAACAATTGCTTATATTGTCTTGTTCCAAGTGGAGGTTATTCTGGAGAAATTGATATAACTATTGGACATAAAACAGGGCAAATACAACATGCGCAGGCTTCAGAGAAGTTCAATTATGAACGTAAAATGATTGTTGGCACATTGTGTGGAACACGTAATCAATTTGATGATCAAGGTTGGCACGATGGTCCTTTCAGCACTGCTACAGGCTTTTCAGGTGAAGGCTGCCTTACATTTGATCCTCAAAATGAGGATATTTTATATATTGTCTATGATGAGAATGCACATGGAATACAAGCCTTAGATCTTAAAAGACAAGAGATAAGAACAGTTTTATCGATGTCGAAATTCGACAATCATAGATTACGTTCTATTGATTTTACTAAGGATGGACAATATATGCTTGTAACAACCGACCGAGATGATAGGCAACTACAAAGTCCTAGTGTATGGATTGTAAAACGTAATGTAGATGGGTCTTTTTCAGATAACTCAAATTCACAAATACTTGCGGCATATAAACAATGTAATGGAGCTGCAATTCATCCTATAAACGGAGAGCTTTACTTCAACAGTTATGAACGTGGACAAGTTTTTCGCTTAGACATGAATAAGTATTTTGAAACTCTTGAAAACGAAGAAACCTGGTATCCTAATTGGACTGATGGCAATTTTAAAGAACTTTTCACAATTCAAGATGTTAGTTGGGAATTTAAAATATTTATCCATCCTACGGGGAAATATTGCTACATTGTAGTGATTAATAAGCATTATATTCTCCGTTCTGATTATAATGAAAAGACAAAGAGCTTTGCCCCACCATATGTTGTGGCAGGACAAGCACGAAATGCAAACTGGATTGATGGTGTTGGCACAGGTGCACGTATCAGTAGACCCTATCAAGGGTGCTTTGTAAAAAACGAAACTTACGCTGCCGAAAACCGAGACGATGTTTATGATTTCTATTTCTGCGACAACTGGAATCATTGTATAAGATATCTCACACCTGATGGCATTGTAAGAACTTATGCAGGACGTGGAACTTCTTCTCAAGCTGGCGATGGAAACAGTTGGGGTTCTGAAGATGGAGATCTTCGAGAAACAGCTCGTTTTAATAGTCCTACAGGTATTGCGTATAGCGAAAAATACAAATCTTTCTATATTCTTGATACAAGAAGTCGCAAGATACGTATAATTTCAAAAGAAAAATAAATCTACAACACAACCTTAAAACAATGAAAAAGCTATTTATTATATTCATAATGTCTTGCTGCATGCCATTAATAGCTATGGCTCAAGACCAACTAGATATAACAGGTTCGATTACCGATAATAAAGGAGAGCCTCTTATTGGAGTTAGTATAACTGTGAAAGACGAGAAAGGTTTAGGAACTATATCAAATATTAATGGTAAATACTCCATAAAAATACAACAATATCAAACATTAGTTTTCTCGTATATAGGTTTTAAAACCGTAAGTATTTTGGTGAAAGGAGATACTAAAATTATCAACATTAAAATGCAAGAAGAAAAAATAAATGCTGTTGATGAAGTTGTTGTAACAGGACTTGGCAAACAAAAGAAACTAACAATAACAGGAGCTATCACGAATGTTGATGTTGATAAACTAAGAAAATATCCAACATCCAACTTCACTAATGCTCTAGCAGGCAATGTCCCTGGAATCATTACTATGCAGTCTTCTGGACAACCTGGTAAAAATACATCACGTTTCTGGGTTCGAGGTATATCTACTTTTGGTGCAAGTAGCGATGCAATGATACTAGTCGATGGTTTTGAACGCCCTAATATTGACGATTTAAATATTGAAGATATTGAGAGCTTTTCTGTTCTTAAAGATGCATCTGCAACAGCTATTTATGGTTCTAAAGGTGCTAACGGGGTCATTTTAATTACCACTAAGCATGGTAAAGCAGGAAAAATAAATATTACTGCAAAGGGGGAAACTTCTTATAACACAAGAACTATCACCCCTAAATTTGTCGATGCATACAATTATGCAACTCTCCTTAATGAGGCACGCATAACTCGAAACCTTGCTCCACAATATCAACCTGAAGAATTGGAATTGATAAAATCTGGCTTAGACCCTGACTTTTATCCTAACGTTGATTGGACTAATCTTCTTCTAAAAGATGGTGCTATTAGTTATCGTGCAGATATAAATTTAAATGGTGGCGGTAATACTGCACGATACTTCGCTTCTCTTGCCTATGTTGAAGATCAAGGAATGTATAACACAGACGAAACATTACGAAAAAAATACAATACAAATGCCAATTATAAACGTTGGAATTATAGAATGAACCTGGATATTGATATCACTCCAACTACTATTCTTAAGCTAGGAATATCTGGAAATTTAAATAAACGCAATAGTCCAGGACTTGGAGATCAGTATGTCTGGGGAGAATTATTCGGTTTTAATGCCCTAAGTTCACCTGTGCGTTATTCTAATGGTTATATCCCTGCCTACGGACGCAATACTTACCAAATGAATCCTTGGGTTTCTGCTACACAAACAGGATATAATCAAGAATGGAATAATAATATACAAACAAATATAACGATAGAACAACAACTTGATTTCCTTACTAAAGGACTTACATTTACGGGAAGATTTGGTTACGACACTTACAATAGTAACTACATTCACCATCGCCTTTGGCCTGCTATGTATCGAGCTAATAGCAGAGATGCTCTTGGAAATATCGTTTGGGATAAATTCTTTGAAGAATCACCTATGACACAATCATCTGGAGGAGATGGTTCCCGTCGTGAATTTTTAGAAACATTACTACGCTGGAATCGCACTTTTTCTAACGTCCATAATGTTGGTGCAACTACCCGTTTCACTCAAGATGAATATATTCAAACACAAAACTTAGGTTCTGATATTAAGAATTCAGTTAGTAGAAAGAATCGAAGTGTTGCAGGACAAATCACCTATAATTATGCATTGCGATACTTTGTTGATTTTAACTTTGGATATAATGGTTCTGAAAACTTTGCAGATCATCACCGATATGGTTTCTTCCCTGCTTTCTCTTTGGCATGGAATATTGCTGAGGAATCTTTTATTAAGAAGGCTTTACCCTTTATCAACATGTGTAAATTACGCTATTCGTGGGGTAAAGTAGGAAATGATAATACAGGAGCAGCACATCGCTTTCCTTATTTATACACCCTTGATTTTACTAATGACGGATATCGTTGGGGATCAAATTTAACAAGTGGCATTACAACGGGAATGCATTACACACAAGTTGCATCTCCCAATGTTACATGGGAAGTAGCTAAAAAGAATGATATTGGTTTTGATCTCGTTGCATTCAACAATCGATTCTCTATAACTTTTGATTATTTCCACGAAAAACGAACTGGTATTTTCATGCATCGTAGATTCCTTCCAGATATTATAGGACTAGAAAGTAATCCTTGGGCAAATGTTGGTGCCGTTCGTTCTAAAGGCTTTGATGGTAATTTCCAATACAAAGACCATCTCGGAAACGTAAATTGGACAATCAGAGGAAATATTACTTACAATAAAAATACTATATTAGAACGTGATGAAGAAAACAATGTTTATCCCTATCAATACGAGAAAGGATACCGCATTGGGCAACAAAGAGGCTTAATTGATCTTGGTCTTTTTAAAGATTATAACGACATTCGTAATTCACCAAAACAAATTTGGGGTAAAGTACAACCCGGTGATATAAAATACAAGGATATCAATGGTGATGGAGTTATTGATAATGGCGACCGTGTTGCCATAGGGGCAACCAATATACCTAATCTAATTTATGGCTTAGGTGCATCTTTTAGTTGGAAAGGTTTCGATTTTAATTTCCATTTTCAAGGTGCAGGTAAATATACATTCCGCTTAAGTGGAAAAACTGTTTATGCCTTTAGTGAAGGTAGATGGGGAAACATTCTCAAAGATATGACGAATAATAGATGGATTTCAGCTGACATTTCAGGTTCAAAAGAAACTGAAAACATTAATGCTACCTATCCTCGTTTAAGCTATGGAACTAATCATAACAACCAGCAACCCTCTACATTCTGGTTAAGAGATGGACGTTATCTACGTCTAAAAAATATCGATATAGGTTATAGTCTTCCCAAACAATTACTTAGTTCACTTCACCTTGAGAATGTTCGCTTCTATATTTCTGGACAAAATCTTATTACTTGGTCGAGTTTTAAGCTATGGGATCCAGAACTTGGTAGTAGCGAAGGCGAGGCTTATCCTATAACAAAATCAGTGACTGCTGGTGTTCAAGTTAGTTTATAACCACATTATTTACAAATTATGAAAAAGAAAAATATTATCCTCATATCAGTATTTCTTGGATCAGGAATTCTCTTTTCGTCGTGTAGCGATTATTTAGACTCTGACAAATATTTTGAAGATCGAATTACCATAAATAAGGTTTTTACAAGTAAACAACGAAGTCAACAATGGTTGGCTTATGCATTTTCTTTCTTAAAGAACGAGAATGCTGATGTCGTAGGTAAAGAAAAAGAGACCAACTCTTTCACTTTTGCAGACGACATGTATTATGGTGACCGAGATGTAAACTACGATTCAAAGGAATGGAATGAACTTTCTTATAACACTTTTATGCAAGGTCAATACAATGAAGACAATTTTAACCAAGCATGGACAATGTGTTATAAAGGTATTTACCAAGCATCTGTATTTATTAATAATATAGATATGAATACAGAAATGACAGATAAAGAGCGCTTAGACTACAAAGGACAAGCTCGTTTTGTACGTGCTTATTATTATTGGTTACTCCTCCGTAGATACGGACCTGTTCCTATTGTTCCCAATGAAGGAATAGATTACACTCAAAGTTACGAACAAATTGCTATACCTCGCAACTCTTATGAAGAGGTTGTAGATTATATCTCGAATGAAATGATACAAGCGGCTAAAGAAATCCAGTACACAAAACGTGACGGAGAAAATTGTGCTCGCCCTACAAAAGGTGCCTGTCTTGCAACTCGTGCTCTTGCTCTTATCTATTCAGCTAGTCCTTTAGCTAATGGAAACAATGATACTTATGCAAAATCATTAGTGGATGATAAAGGAAAAGCATTATTAAATTCAACTTATAAAGAAGAAAAATGGGCAAAAGCAGCTGCCGCTTGTAAGGATGTTATGGAACTTGGGGTTTATGATCTCTATCACGCTTCATTCAATACGACCGAAGCTGTAGGAGATCCCAAAACAATAGTTCCAGCTGATTCGACTTGCATTTTCGCTCAAAACACCTGGCCTAAAGGTTGGAAAGACATCGATCCATTTAAATCTTATCGTGTTTTATTTAGTGGTGATATAGCTCCTGAAGATAATACAGAGCTTATTTTTTCTCGAATTGATCAAAATGCGACAGAAATTAATCATAGCATGAAATCATTTGCACGCCATTCTATGCCCCGAGATTTTGGCGGATGGAACACACATGGCTTAACACAAAAGATGGTCGATGCCTATTATATGAATGATGGTAGCGATTGTCCAGGTAAAGATCGGGAACTAAATGGAGGAAATGGAACTGAGCGCTTAACAGGCTTTACAACATTACAGGATTATCGACAGGGAAAATACAAACCTTTAGCTGCAAATGTATCTCTCCAATACGCTAATAGAGAGCCACGTTTTTATGCTTCTGTTGGTTACAATGGATCGGTTTGGGAATACCTTGGTGACCCTGAGCCTACACATCATAACAGACAAACATTCTATTATCGAGGTAGTGGTAACGGCTATAATAATTCTCAGTTCTATCTTCGTACTGGTATTAGTGTAAAGAAATATGTAAATCAAACAGATGTTCCCGACAGAGAGGATTATCGAAATATTAAAGATAAAGCAGAACCAGCTATTAGATACGCTGATATCCTTTTGCTTTATGCAGAAGCTCTTAATGAGCTTGAGGGAACTTATTCTATTGCTTCATGGGATAAGAACACAACTTACACTATTCAAAGGAACATTGAAGAAATACAAAAGGGAATTCACCCTATACGTATTCGTGGTGGTGTACCTGATTATGACGCCCAGATTTATTCAAATAAGAATCTATTAAGAGATAAAATAAAACGTGAACGTATGATCGAATTCATGGGCGAAGGAAAAAGATACTTTGATTTACGCCGTTGGAAAGATGCTCCCAAAGAACTGAATCAACAAATTTATGGTTGTAATATCATGATGGATGCAAATCATAAAAGTGAGTTTCATCAAATTATCCCCATAAATAATTTACGTATGACGTTCTCTGATCGGATGTATTTTTGGCCAATACGCCATAGTGAACTAAAACATAACTCACGTCTTACTCAAAATCCTGGATGGACCTACAACGATTAAAAACTCTTTAAATTTTAAATCAATATGAAATCAAGATATATTATAAGATTAATAACCTTACTTCTTTGTTATGTTTTTATATTAACTTCCTGCAATGATGAATGGAAAGAAGAACAATATAAACAATATATCAGCTTCCGAGCTCCTCTCGGAGAGTTGGGAGTAACCGATGTATATATTCCATACAGCAGAAGAAATCCTGATAAAACATTTGTAAAAGGAAGCGGTTTATCGTCTTACCAATTGCCAATTATTGTCAGTGGTTCTACAACTAACGACAAAGATATCACTGTACACATTGCCCACGACAGCGATACTCTCAAGGTTCTTAATGAAGCACGTTTTCTTCAGCAGTCTAAATTATGGTATACTGATATCAAAGATTATACTACAATTCCAGAGAATATTAAGATTCTAGCTAAGGAAAACATAGGATTAGCTAACATTGAATTTAATTTCAATGGTATAGACATGAGTCATAAATGGTTACTTCCACTGACTATTGTAGATGGAGCCACATATAATTATACTGCACATCCTCGCAAAAACTATGCTAAAGCTTTACTTCGAATATTCCCTTTCAACGATTATTCGGGTGATTACTCTGGAAGTACTCTAAAGATTTTCGTAACTGGAGAAGAGGCTAATGCTACTGCAAAATCAATTATTCGGAGCTATGTTGTAGATGAAAATACGATTTTCTTCTACGCTGGCGATGTCGATGAAAATCGTACAGATCGTGCTATGTATAAAATTTATGCAAAATTTAATGGAGTAAAAGAAGGTACTGTTGATCTTTATACAGATAATCCAAATCTAAAATTTAAAGTAAATAAGCAGGCCTCTTTCCATATTATCGAGCAAAAAGATGATGTCAGGCCCTATCTAAAGCATCGTTATGTTATTATTAACAACATCAATTATAACTATGTTGATTATACATCTTCACCAGGTTCTGAATTCAAATGGTCTGTAAATGGAACACTTACCCTAGAAAGACAAATAAATACTCAGATACCAGATGAAGATCAAGCTATAGAATGGTAAAAGATTATGTAAGTCTTTTACGAACTAAACAATTCTGAAAAAGCATTTCACACAAGATATTAGGTCATAGTAACGAGTTGATTACTATGGCCTAATTCTTTTTATAAAGGCTATAACACATTTTTTTTCACACTTGTATACTTATAAATATACTCAAGCTGCCTTCTGAGAATTCATCGAACCCCTTCTCGTCTATAATATTTGAGACATGATCATTTATTGTTTCCTTTTATTTGTGATTTATTTTCTCTCTTAAGTAACACAAGAAAAACTTCTTTAAAGGCGAGCTAAGTTAGATTTTCACAAGGAACAGCGACCGAAATTTTCATTCATTTTATTCTAAGAATTGGTTCATTTCAAATGAAAACAATTAACTTTGTAAACAAACAGCTAAACAACTACTGAAAGAAAACGAAAACAAGACACAAAAATCATTTTATTTTAGAATTATCTTATGGCACAAACAGAAATACTCTCAAACAATATGCTTCTAAAAAAAGCATTAGACATCGCTACCAATGCTCATAAAGAGCAGACTGACAAAGCTGGAAAACCTTATATTTTGCACCCCATTAGGGTTTCTGAAAGATGTAACACAGTCGAAGAAAAAATTGTTGCACTACTTCATGACGTTATTGAAGACACAGAAATAACACCAACAATTTTGCTTTCTGAAGGATTTCCTGAGCATATTGTCGAAGCCATTCTTTCAGTTACCAAGCAAGAAAATGAGCATTATGATGACTTTGTTAAAAGATGCAGCGCAAATAGCATCGGAAAGGCTGTAAAAATACATGATTTGGAAGACAATATGGACATCACTCGTCTTAAAGAACTTTCCGAAAATGATTTAGAGCGACTAAATAAATACCTCAAAGCTTATTATTATCTCAAAGGAGAATAGTAGGCTTTGTGCAGTTGATGAACGCTAATGCCTTTCTTCGTTTCGTCTGAAATAGCATAATTAGCCTTGCTTTATTGGCGCTCTATTCCGTTGAATGATAGACTTTCTTCTACCTCTATCATATATTTCTATAAGTAGCGAGATATGTCTTACATTCTAACTAAAAATTGTACGCCTGCATCTCATTATCATTAAATCCCCTGATGTTATAATAAAGTTGAGAAGTAATTCTACTAAGCGATTGTAACAAACAACTTTAGGAAGCTGATAGCAAATATGCTTGCATGGTTTTTCGAAATAGAAAACCTTAAAATAGCGAAAAACAGAATAGTGAAATTACGCTAATATTTTCTCTTATCAGTAGTTTTTAAGTCTATACTTTAATCTCATTACATTAAAAACTTACAGAAATCATCTTCCATTCCAAATATTTCTGTAACTTTGTTCTCGGTGATTATCACGTTTTTTGATTGTAATTATTTGTATATTAACCCCTTAAAGATTCATTCAAATTCATGCTTCACCAAATTTACAATCACTTATAATTCATTGAACTCACGCTGAATAGAAAAAATGATGGAGACAGAAAACAGAAACCACAATATAATAAAGATCATATTGCGAAATGAGGATAGAAAATATCTAGGACTTACGCCAATAGAAGACCATTGGGAAAGAATGGATATAAAACATATTACCTTATTTTTTGATGGAGATATTATTCGAAAAAAGATAACGCATACTGAATTTGAATCACAGCATTTTTTGTATTTGGAAGAGGATGTGTATGTAGAAACAGCAGAAAACAGAACAATAGTTTTACCAAAGACATCAAAAGGTAAGCCAAAGAAACTAAATTATACGGCAACTACGATGTTTACACGCATTGGTATGTACTTTATGTACAACGATGGCTATATAGTAATTGCAAACTCAACGACGCAAAAGACTTTTTATTGGACAACTGTTGAGGGCAAAGAATACAAAAAGCTTTTTGACAAATGGTTTGAAACGTGGAAAAAAGAAACCACTGAAGAAGATTTAAGAGAGCTAGAAACTTTTAAAAACGAAAAGAGAAAAAAGCAAAAATATAAGGAAGGTGACATTTTTGCCTTTAAAATTGGTAGACGAAACTATGGCTTTGGAAAAATTATTATTGATGTTACAAAAAGAAGAAAGTCGGAAGAATTTCATAAAAACAAGAACTATGGCTTAGCACATCTAATGGGCCCTGCTTTAATTGTGAAGGTTTATCACAAATTGTCTGATACAAAGGACATCGACATTGAGGAATTAAAACACTGTTCTTCGTTCCCTGGACAAGCAGTAATGGATAATCATATTTATTATAATGAAAATCCCATTATTGGAAATTTACCTGTGTCTAATGCCGACATGAACGATGCAAATCTATCGATTAGTAAGAGTATTAGCTATGATGATTGGAATATAGCTTATCTTCAATATGGCTTGATCTATAAAGAAATACCCCTTGAAGAATATATAAAGCATGAAGAAGAACATTGGCATGCTTATAGAAATGAGGGAATAGGATTTGGCTTGTTCATAGGTGGGCTAGAGGAATGTATAAAAGAAAAATCTAATAAAAAGTTCTTTGAAAGATATACCAATGACTTAAGAGCACCTCAACATGCCAAAGATAGAGAAATCATATTTAAACTATTTGGATTAGATGCCAATTTAGACTATCAAGGAAACTTGGAGTTGTCTAAGCAATAAATGATATTTTGAGAGAATCAGAACTATTGAGGCTAATCCCTACTTCAATTTACTCTTCTCTCTACAAACTCCTGAGTTCTCTTGTCTTTTTAATTGACCCCATTCTGTATATTCTAATATGAAAGAAAGAAAAAAATAAATAATGAAATTGCTCGTTGATATACTGACTTGTATAGAAGTTAATACACGACATTTAACAATGTTCTAGACATTTTTCTTGCTACATTGATAACAGCATGTGAAGCATAAAAGAGAACATATTATCGATATTGAATCAAATAACAATTAATGAATAAATTAAAAGAAAAAATTATGAACACATTAGATCACAAGTATTTTGGCAAATTATGTTTCGACAAGGCAAACGATACAGGAATCATTTGGACTGGCCAAGTAAATGACATAAACGTAAAAATGTGGTATGACGAAGATATGGAAGTAAAAAGAGAGGAATTGGACAAATGTGCTCTCTTTTTAGAAAACTTCAAAGACAACATTAAAAGAGCTACCGAAATACTGATTGAGACCTTAAAAGAGGATAGAGAATATATGGACTATCATCTCGAAGCATGCAAAGAAGCAAACTTACCCAATGACGTTGTTGAGTTTGTTTTGAAAATGACGGTGACTGCCATTAATCTGTGGATAGGTGATAGCGAGCTAATAACGATAGATTTCATGATTCTACCCGAAGAAAGTGATCAAATCTTATGCGTAAAATTTAATGAAAAAGGAGAAGTGGATGCTGTTGATTGGGAGAGCTAGGATATTGTTATCTACAGACTTTTCTGTATACGTCCCTAGTCTTTCATTTATGTAGAAACAATATTAAAGTATTTCAGGTAATTAAAATGATGAAAGAGAAACTGAATGCCTTTGTGGCTGAATTTAAACAAGAAGCACTACTTGATGCTATTCGAATAAAGTTATCGTCCACTCCAGCTCTAGAGATTACACAAAGCAAAGTTGGGGGACTTTTCTATTTGCCTAAATCGGCAACAATACCAACTAATAGCAAAGGTGAACAACTAATGTTCTTGGCACAGATAAACTGTGAAGAATTGCCCGAGAACTCCATATATCCTCCAAAAGGAATTATGCAGTTTTGGATTTTTGGTGGAGATTATGATATGGGGAATAACTATGACAACCCATGTTCTGACGAAAACAAACGAGTGATTTATTATCCTACGATTGAAGAACATTATAATTTGGAAGAGTTAACCACTATGTATAAGCCTAAAGAAAATGAAGACGGTGAATTAATTACTCCAATCTGTACTGACGAGCCTTTATCTATGTCGTTTCAACTTGAAAAACAATGGCGGTTGGTTTCAGATTTTCGTTTTGAAGAGGCATTTATAGAAAAGTGGAATGCACATTTCCCTGATAAAAAGATAGAAGAGTTCTGGCAGTTAGATGAAGATCTTTCTGAAATTGTCTATGAAATGCTGGATATCAAAGAATATTCTCAAATTGGAGGCTATGGATATTTTACACAAACCGACCCACGTATGTACGAGTCTTTATCAGATTATACTGAGATATTATTTCAACTGGATTCGTACGATGAAGGTGACGAGTACAAAGTTTTATGGGGTGATTGTGGTGTAGGAAGCTTCTTCGCAACTAAAGAGCAACTAAAGAACCTCGACTTTGCGAATTGTCTATATAATTGGGATTGTTGCTAGCATATTTCTCTCGTCGATCACACATATTGGCGAGAGAAAAACTCTTAAATACATCATAAAAAAGGCCACCATTGATAGTGAAACAATCTTCAAACTCATAAAAAAGATTTGATTGAACCACTTATTTTCTTATTAGAACAAAGATGAAAGTTATTAGAGATTTTGGCGAATATTTCAAGTATTCGCTTCACGATGCACGCATCAATAGAATTGAATATAAGCAAGGAAATATAATATTGCATTTTAATTATATTTTTTCGTATGATGAAAATATAGAGCGAACCCATAAAGCACAGATTATTTTTGAACAGGTTGATATTGATGATATTCGTATACTTGTATTTAACAATAGGTGGTTAGATGATTTTCAAGGTCAATGTATCGATTTAGAAACATATCAAAGTAAATATAAGAATAGCGAATTTGAAGTTATTGACGAGACTTATAACTGGGGAAAAGCCATGTTTCAAGGGTGGCTAAGGACTGAAGATCTACCAGTTCACTGCATTATGGATATACGTTTCAATGGTAAGATGATATATGTAATTGAGGATTAAGGAATGTTCTATGACCAAATTATCATTAGGAATGTTTCAAATTTACTTATCTGCGCACCAATAATAAAACCCTCGGTATCACTACTTTTCTATCCTACTCCATTCAATTTGTATGTTATTCAGTTGTAAAAGCAGTGCTTTTACTCTCTAATTCCTATCCTTTTACGAGCTAAAAGCAATAATATTACATCAGCATAACAACTTATTACTATATTAAAAGAAGGTCCCTTGACAAATAATTATAAAGAGACCTCAAAGTAGTTGGACTATAAAAATAAACTATTCTATTTTAATTTCTATGCTATTATTAGAAAAAGAGCTTCAAGTTTTATATTAGGTAATTGCTCTTAATACTTCTTTTGCCTTTACTTATTAGGTTTTTGCAGGGTTTGTTTATCTAACTTAGATTCATAGAAAGTTTTTAACACCTCACTGAAAATATCATTTGGAGAGATAACATCAAACAACGTCATCGAAGAACGGAGCTTTATTGCATCTATATCACCCATTATCAAAGTAATATCTTTACCGCAATGGTTCAGTAGGGCCTTTGTGATTTCTCTCAAACGACTACCAAGAATGGGATGAGCTAGATAGGCTTCGGCTTCTTCTACATCCACCAATCCATAATATAAAGAGTTTGTACTACTACCTAAACCTTTCAATTGAGGAAAAATATACCACATCCAATGGCTTTGTTTGCGTCCTTCTTGCATCTCTTTTAATGCCACATTGTAAGTCAAAGAATTATCTTGTGCCTCTATAAATCTTTGAAGGAAGAAAGGATCTTTCTCTTGCATTCCTACTAATTTTTCAAAATTATTTAGAATACCTCACAACTCTGGAGTTAATATGCCATAGCAATAGCCCGAAATATCTTGTGGAACTCTATAGAAAGGTTGAGCAATACTGCCTGCCATTGCAGCGATAGTATCAGAATCTCCACCTAAAGAAATGGCAAGACGAATAACTTCTTCAAAACTATTTCCATCTAAAAATGCGATAATTGCTTGAGGAACGCTTCCTTGACAAGATGCATCAAAGGTGTAAGTTGCTCGTATATCTTCTATACGAGCATGAAGGTCATACCCAAATTGCTTTTCTATATAATTGCGTATTACTGCTTTGCTTTCCCCTTGTTTAGCTAAAAAGACGGCAGTTGCAATGGCTTGAGCTCCTTTTATTCCGTCTACGTGATTGTGAGTTACTTCTGCAGAGAGCTTAGAAAGTCTTAACACGTCCTCCACCGTATCTGCATACAATCCAATTGGACTTACTCTCATAGCTGAACCATTGCCAAAACTACCATAAGGTTGAGGATTTAAATCTGTAAGCCAATGCAAAAATCGCCCACCATACCCTACATTTAGATAATTACGCCCTAATGTTTGCATTGTGGTTACAAGCTCTTTAAAAAAGTGATTTGGACAATCTGTTAGCCATTTTGCTATGGCTAACGTCATAACGGTATCATCTGTAAACCTACTAGAAGGTGTAAAGAGATAGAAATGTGTTGTCTTTACATTATCTCTTTCATACACTGAACCTATAATATCACCGATAATTGCTCCTAACATTTTCTTTTTCTAATTTATGATTATATATAAATGAGTTAAATTCTACTTGAAAGCAATATGAGAATT
The DNA here is from genome assembly GCF_000379965.1 of Hoylesella nanceiensis DSM 19126 = JCM 15639. Classification (GTDB taxonomy): domain Bacteria; phylum Bacteroidota; class Bacteroidia; order Bacteroidales; family Bacteroidaceae; genus Prevotella; species Prevotella nanceiensis. Next base: position 770,060 of record NZ_KB904327.1, read on the forward strand.
AATTTCTTTAGGAACGTTCCTTACATCGCAAAATCCTATAAAACGATCTACTTTTTTGTATGTTATCTCTGTAAACGATCTATTAATTGGCTTATGCCTTGCTATCTTTCTACTTCTTCACCAGAGAAAGAATACCTTATACAATTCCAAACAAACAGATATCAACTATTGTCTTCTCTCTCAAAACCCTCATTATCAATCGTTGTTGGTAAAAAGTCTGGATGAGAAAGTTGTCGTTCTCTACTATGCTCATTGTGCACTTGCGGAGCCGTTGAACATATTAAATTAATGCATTCACAAGGAACACAAAGGATTCTGGGCGCAATATATGCTTTCATGGGAGTAGTTTTTGTATTTATCATAAACTTGTTTCTTTGGTTATAGATTCTCACAAGGCACATCTTTTGCTTTCATGAGATTAATAGTTAAGACCGTCTTATTTATTTTGTCTCTTACAAATGTACAAAAATACTCCTAATCATAATAAGGTTTTACAGCACTTTTTATTACATTAATCTCATATTTTAAATTGATAAGTTCCCAATAACATATCTATCTTAAATAAAAAGAAAGATTTCTTCAAGATACACACTCTCTTCCTTATGTATAGATATCCCCTCTAAGCCATTCTTTTCTATTTAAGAAGTATTTCCTTACTGGTCGCTAAGACAAGCCTTTAATGCTTTATAATTTGTGTTTGTGGGCCTATACAAGGTTCTCTGCATAAGTCATCTATTGGGACTTTGGTCTGAAGTGGTTTCCATAAATGCATAGAAAAGGCCTTCTTCTGCTTTGGGGGAACAAATACTCATTAACCTCTAAGTCCATTCAGACCTAACCAACTAATATTTCCTCTCTGACCTTAAAAAGTATTCATTGTGTATTTCTTTAATGCTTTCAAGCTCCTCTTTTGATACAAGCATAATATGGGAACGTAGATATTTAGTGTTCAATAAGTGTTTTTGATGTTCCTTTTTAATGCCTTCAAGCTCCTCTTCTGATACAAGCACAAAAAAAGAGAGCTTAACTGATTACTCAACTAAACTCTCTCTAAAAAAAAAGGCAGCTACCTACTCTCCCGCATTGCATTGCAGTACCATCGGCGCAAGTGGGCTTAACTTCTCTGTTCGGAATGGGAAGAGGTGGAACACCACCGCTATAACCGCCTGATATACCTTTATAATATCAATAACATATCTACAAGCAAAATGTATGATTAAATAAATCACAACGGATGAAAATAATCTGTGTCTGAAAGCTTTGGGCAATTAGTAGTGCTCGGCTTTGACATCACTGTCTTTACACCTACACCCTATCAACGTCGTCGTCTACAACGACCCTCAAA
>NZ_KB904328.1:0-583975 GCF_000379965.1 Hoylesella nanceiensis DSM 19126 = JCM 15639
CTGTAGCTAGCGTTCATCCTGAGCCAGGATCAAACTCTACATTGTAAAATTTCTTATTTAAATCTCCATAAGGAGAATGTATTCTGACTTAGAACGACTATCCTTTATAACCTTTATTGAAGTAATCAATTAACGGTTCGTATTTATACCCTGTTGTAAAAAACAACAAGACTCTTGTACTAACTTGTCTGTTTATGTAAATCTATTCAAAGAACTCTATCTTTAGTGCTAACCGAGATAACTCTCGAAAGCGGATGCAAAAGTACAACTTTTTAAAACACAATCCAAATAATTGGAGAATATTTTTCAAAAAAATATATGTTTTTTATTCTGCAACTAAATAAATCAAGGTCTTTTTACATCACACCTATTTATATTATATATAGGGAGTAGAAAACAAGAAAAATTCTATTAGAAACAAAAAAGGCGGAAGGTTTAAAATAACTCCTTCCGCCTTTCATTTCATATTAATTTCTCTTTCCTAATAATCTAAGTAGATATAAGAAAAGGTTCACAAAGTCGAGATATAAGGTCAATGCGCCTAGCAATGCAATCTTTTGCGCATCTTCAGAAATATCGTCAGCTTGTGCCAACATTCTTTTAATTTTTTGGGTATCCCAAGCAGTCAAGCCCACAAACACCACTACGCCAACATAGCTAATAATAAGCGACAGAGTGTCGTTCTTCATAAGGATATTTGCAAAGCTTGCGATAATAAGTCCCACCAATGCCATCATCAATAGTTGTCCCATTTTCGACAAGTCTCTCTTTGTGGTATATCCAATTAAAGACATCGCACCGAAAGTTCCTGCAGTAATGAAGAACACATTAGCAATAGAAGACGTTGTGTAAACCAAGAAGATAAACGACATCGTCACACCATTCAATATCGAATAAGCGATGAACAACAATGTTGCAGTAGTGAGTGAAAGATTCATTATACGAGATGAAATGAAGTAAACCAAACCCAATTCACCAAGTAGACAGCCCCAGAACAAGTATTCAGAGCTCATCAATGTATAAATCAAACTAGGTGAAGCAGCCACTCCATACGCAGTTACACCTGTTATAACCAATGCGAGTGTCATCCATACATACACCTTGCGCATTAAAGCTGGAAACGCAAGTGACATTTGCTCCTCACGTTCTTCAATCATTCTATCAAATGTTTCTCTATCCATAATTTTTTATTTTATTGTTACTTGCAAAGATAGAACAAAGGAAATGCCACATCAGCACACCCGCTCTTCTTTTTAAGATTTATTATACTTTCTAGTTTATAAAGCACTCATATTCTGTGCTTTATCACTTATTTCTTTGTAAAACGAACCAAACAGTAGATCAATGCTCCGTATGCAATAAGCGATAAGCCTTGAGATAAGGGATTATCCAACCACGCTTGATTAATAAAGTCGAATCCAGCGAAGCGCAATAAAGCACTCACAACACCCATCAAAGCACCCCCTGCAATAAATCCACTTGCAATAAGAGTACCCTTTTCGCCTCTTTCTTCGTTCACCTTAGCATCGCTACTGCGTGATGTTACATACCAGTTTACGGCACCACCTACCACAAGTGGAAGGTTCAATTCAAGTGGAATAAACATTCCAAGTGCAAAGGCAAGAGCAGGAACTCTACACCATGTTAATACAATAGCTATCAAAGCACCAATTCCATACAACAACCATGGAGCACCAGCACCATTCATCAAAGGATCAATAACAGCCGCCATAGCATTTGCTTGAGGTGCAGCCAACTGACCAGAAGCGAAACCATAAGTACTATTTAATAGCATCATCACACCTCCAACGGTTGCTGCCGACACCAAAGTACCTAAGAACTTCCATGTTTGTTGCTTCTGTGGAGTTGTTCCAACCCAATAACCTATCTTCAAATCGGTAACAAATGCGCCAGCCATAGACAAAGCTGTACAAACCACTCCACCCATAATTAGGGCTGCAACCATACCACTTGCGCCATTCAATCCTACAGCAACAAGTACCACCGATGCAAGAATCAAGGTCATTAAAGTCATTCCCGAAACAGGATTACTACCCACAATGGCAATGGCATTCGCAGCTACTGTTGTAAATAAGAAGGCAATAATTGCCACAAGCAACACGCCCACAACAGCATAGAACAAGTTGTTCATCACGCCGAACCAGAAGAATAAGAAGATAACCAACAAGGTTACTAAAGATCCTATTGCGATGATTCTGAAAGAGATGTCACGTTGAGTGCGGATAGCCTCGCTCTTTTCAGCAGATGCGGAACCACCTCTTAGCTCTTTAGAAGCAAGCACTATGGCATTTTTGATGATGCTCCACGATTTGATAACACCAATAATACCCGCCATTGCGATACCTCCAATACCGATACTCTTACCATAATACTTAAATATTTCTTCAGCACTCATCGAGCCAACTGTTTGAGTTATCGATGCGTCCCAATTGTTTAAAACTGTATCATGGAATACGAATGACATACCAGGAACAATCAACCACCATACAGCAGCAGAACCCAAGCAGATAATTAGCGTATAACGTAAACCAACAATGTAGCCCAATCCAAACAAGGCAGCACCCGTATTGATTTTAAACACCAATTTTGTTTTGTCGGCAAGAGCAGTTCCCCAGCCCACAACACGTGAGGTCACGTTTTCGTTCCACAAGCCAAATGTAGCCACAACAAAGTCGTATAAGCCACCAATTAAGCCTGCAAGCAACAGCTTTTTGGTTTGTCCGCCTCCTTTAGCACCGCTTACCAACACCTGAGTTGTTGCAGTTGCTTCAGGGAAAGGATATTTACCATGCATGTCTTTCACAAAGTATTTGCGGAAAGGAATGAGGAACAAGATGCCAAGAACACCACCCAAGAGTGATGCAATGAATATTTTTAAGAACGAAGCACTTATTTCTGGATATTTTGCCTGTAGAATATAAATAGCTGGAAGGGTGAAAATGGCTCCTGCAACCACAGCTCCCGAGCAGGCACCAATACTCTGTATAATTACATTCTCGCCCAAAGCGTTCTTTCTTTTCGATGCAGTTGAAACGCCCACAGCTATAATTGCGATAGGAATAGCAGCCTCGAACACTTGTCCCACCTTTAATCCTAGATAGGCAGCAGCAGCAGAAAAGATTACAGCCATTAAGATTCCCCAAGTCACCGACCATGGTGTTACTTCGGGATAGCTACTCTTTGGCGACATCAAAGGTTCATACTCTTCGCCTTCTTTCAATTCCTTAAAGGCGTTTTCAGGTAGTTTTTCAGGAACATTCATATTCTTTCTTGTTTTTGTTTATTGATATTCTACGAATAGTTTCAATCGGTTTTTATCTCTAATTCTTTTCTTTGAGCGATGTAATAGTTAAAAGAGTTTTTTAGTGAGACAGGCTCGTTGTGGGACATGAACTGCACTAAAAAACTCTTATTGTTCTTTTTAACCGCTACAATTTATTTTTGAGACTCTTCTGGAGCCTTATCGATTAGCTCCATAAACTGATCGAGTTTTGGAGTGATAATGATCTGAGTACGACGGTTGCGTTGCTTTCCTAACTCTGTATTGTTGTTGGCAATGGGGTTATATTCACCACGTCCACCAGCTGTTAAGCGTTTAGGATTCACGCCATAGTGTGTTTGTAGATATTGAACTACGCTCGAAGCACGCAAGCAAGACAAGTCCCAATTGTTGCGAATGTTCTCTCTTGTGATGGGCACATTGTCGGTGTTACCTTCGATCAATACGTCATAATCCTTATAATCGGTAATGATTTTCGCAATTTTACTTAGTGTTTCGGCAGCTCTGTCGTTTATTTCATAGCTTCCACTCTTATACAACATGTTGTCGGCTAATGAGATATAAACTACACCTTTCAACACTTGTACGTCCACTTCTTTAAGCTCTTCTTTGCTTAATGAGCGTGTTAAGTTATTCGAAAGCACCATATTTAGAGAGTCACTCTTGCTCTTCACTTCCACTAAGTGACGGATATATTGGTTCGACTCGTTGATTTGGTCAACCAATTTCGAAATATTCACGTTGTTTGCATTGCTGTTTAGCAAACTTTTGTCGAGCGAATTTTGCAATGACGCATAGTCTTTCTTTTGTTGAGCAAGCTGTTCTTCTAAGCTGTTTACACGTGCTCTGCTAGCTGCGAGCTCTTCTTTTGTTGATTGGAAAGATTCTGTTAAATTCTTATTTTCTAATCTACAATTGTCCAATTCTTTCTTACTTGCACAGCTACTTACTAGAACTAATCCAGCAAAAAGAGCGGCAATAAATGTTTTTTGTTTCATGATTTTCATTATTTAATTCGTCTTTCGTTTGTTTTCTGCTATCAAAACAGTCGATATACAAATATACTAATAAAAAGAGAATTAAGCATTATTGTTTTTTATTTTTTATATTTTCCAACCTGTTTCTTTGTATTTATTACCTTTACAGCATTGCAATTGACCTATATCTACCCTTTCGTTGCCTTCAACCACTCTCCCACTGCTTTTCTAACTCAATCACCTTCTTTTCCCTCCTCATTCTCCTTTGCACAAAGCAGTTTCGCTATAATGCAATAAAAGCATAACTATTACCTATCAATAGCTATGCTTTTATGCTCTAATATCAATGCTTTTAGCCTGCAAAAGCATTGTGTTTATTGTTCACTTAGGCTTCTTCTTCAATCCGTTTGTCTTGTTCTTGAGCCTTTTTATTCGACAACACCAAGAATATTACCGATGCAATAATCAACATTAAGCCTATTGCAATGGGCACTGTAAATGGCTCACTGAACACCAAAACACCCACAAGCATGGCTGTAACAGGCTCGAATGCGCCCAAAATGGCTGCCATTGTGCTGCTCACTTTCTTTAAAGCCATAATCAAAGTGATATTACTTATCGCAGTGGGAACAAGTCCTAAGAGTGCCAAGTTGATAAATGCTGAGGTCGAAGGAATACCCTTTATGCCTCCAGTTGCAAAAAGAGAATAGAACGAAATAAGCAACATTGTAAAGAAGAACACATAGAAGGTGAGCTTGAGCGACGACATTTTACGTATGCGCATCACTGGAAGTATCACCATATAGGTGGCATATAAGAATCCAGAAAGCAACTCACACAATAGTCCTTTGTATGAAGCTTGAAAGTCTCCGTCTATCACTCCCGACAAAAGAACAACGCCTCCGATGGCTAAGAAGATTGATAAAATAGCGCCAAGTTTGAGTCGTTCTTTAAAGAATATGCCCATAAGCAGAGCCGTCCATATTGGATATGAGAACAAAAGTGTGGTGGCAATACCACTCGACATATACTTATAACCCTCGATAAGCGCAATAGCCGACACGGCATAGAGCAACGAAATAAACATAATTCGAAAGGCATCACCTCGGTTTATGTGCATAGAACGTTTATTGGCAATGAGCACTAAGAGTATAATTACACCTGCAAAGGCAAAGCGATACACAAGAAGTGAAAGCGAATCAATTCCTTCGTTCAATACGGGAATACTGAATAAAGGGATAGTTCCGAATGCAATTGCTGAGATCGACGCCTCTACTAATCCTCTAATATTGTTATTGTTTAAAGCCATATCTTTAATATCTCGCTGTTTAGGGGGTATTATTAATATCGTAATTTGTTTAACTCTTACTCTTTCCTGCGCCCATTATCAATAGCGAAACGGATACAAGGGTAAGAATAAGACCAAGGGTTGTGTATTGATTAAGAGTCTCTCCGAAAACCAATAGACCGATAATCAGTGCGGTGATGGGCTTAAATACTCCCAAAATAGCTGTTAATGTGCTGCTCACTTTCTTTAAAGCTACGATGAGAGCGATATTACTTATGGCTGTAGGAATGAGTCCTACGAGCACTAAGTTCAATGCTACACTCTTGTTGGCAATAGGTGCAAGCTCGCCTTTGGTAATGAACGAGAAACCTAAGATCAACAACATCGTGAAAAGAAAGATATAGAATGTGAGTGCAAGCGATGGCATCTTCTTCACTTCAAGACGTGGAAACACCACTAAATAGATGGCGTAGGTCAAGCCAGAAAGAAGCTCCCAAGCTACTCCAATATGCGAATTTTGTAGGTCTGAGCCCGTTATTCCCGACAAAAGAACAACGCCCACGATGGCCAACACGATTGAAGCGATGGTTTTAATGCCTAATCTTTCACGAAAGAAAACGGCCATTAACAAGGCTGTCCACACTGGATATGAGAACACAAGTGTGGTGGCAACGCCCGTAGGCATATAGTTATAACCTTCTATTAGCGACAAGGCTGAAACGGAATAGATGCACGAGAGCAATAGAAGTTGCCCGATGTCTTTTAGCGAAACACGCAAAGACACTCTTTGAAAGAGGGCTAAAAGCAGGAGTGCTATGCCTCCAAAGAAAAAACGATAAACGATAAGTGAGAGCGAATCCATACCACTTTTGAGCACAGGAAGACTGAAAAGGGCTATCGTTCCAAAGGTAATTGACGAAATTGCAGCGGCACTTAGGCCTTTTAAATTTGTATTCATGAGGTATTATAAATTAATCATTTTCTGTAAATAGAATTGTTTTCTGGTTTAAGTGTCGAACTATAATAGCATCATTCCAGCAAAGGCGGCATAGAGTATCATGTGAATGGGATTGATCTTGATAACCTTTGTGCCAACGAATGTGGCGATAAATAAGGCTATACTGATGCAGAATTGCCATCGACTTGCGCCAAATGAGCCGAAATTCTCGCTATTCATCAACATCAATGTCGCAGCAGCTAAGAGTCCAACAACAGCTGGTCGCAAACCTTCGAACACGCTTTGCACCGCAGTTGTCTTCATATAACGCATAAACATCTTTGTAATTAGAATCATAAGAATAAACGTTGGCAACACTAATGCAAAGGTAGCGATGGCGCTTCCCAATACACTCATGCCCGTTCCGTAGCCCATTGAGTGCACAGCAGTGTAGCCACAATAGGTCGCAGTGTTTATTCCTATAGGCCCAGGTGTCATCTGACTGATGGCAACAACATTGGTAAACTCTGCCGATGTCAACCAATGATGATTGCGAACTACCTCTGTTTGTATAAGAGATAGCATGCCATAGCCTCCTCCAAAGCCAAAAAGTCCAATCTCAAAGAATGTTACAAATAGCTGAAAAAATACCATATTTCAATATTTCTCGTATGTCTTTTACACCTTATTATATTATAGGTGCATTGTTTGTCGAATGTTATTTTATTGCTGTTGCTTAGCTCTTGCGGGTCTATTCGGTAGGTTTAATAAACTGTCCGTATAGAAATCCACCTATTCCAGCAGCCAAAATAATAAAAATTGGATTTACTCCCATTGCCCAAATGAGCAGTGCTGAGAGGATAGGTATCCAACAATTGGTCCACGACACCTTTGCACTTAATGCCATATTCCATGTAGGAACGGCAATTAAAGCAACCACAGCAGGACGTATTCCCTTAAATATCGACTCAACAACAGGATTGTCTTGAAAGCTATGAAAGAAGAGAGCAATGAGCAATATGATGATGAATGAGGGCAAAGCGGTGGCTAATGTGGTGCAAATGCCTCCTGGAACACGCTTTATTTTATATCCAATAAAGGTGCTAAGATTGATTGCAAACACGCCAGGACAACTCTGTGCAACGGCTATAAGGTCAACAAATTCGTCCTTACTAATCCACTTTCGCTTCTCAACAATCTCCGATTCAATTATCGGTATCATTGCATATCCACCGCCAAAGGTGAATGCTCCGATCTTAAAAAAGGTTTTAAAACTTTCCCAATACACTATATTTATCTGCTTTAAGCTGTTTTTCTGTTGTATAGTTCATATATGGTTTGCACAAGAAAAGTCGCTAAAATGCTATTAACAACTCTCCTTGTGCAAAGTAATTCACTTTATTTTGAGGTCTTGCTTTCAACCCATTTGCGTGCATTTACAAAGGCTTCGAACCATGGAGTCACTTCATCTGCAACTCTATTACTTGGATAATAAGCGTTTTGCCATGGGAAAATAGCACGTTCAGGGTGTGGCATCATTGCCAAATGACGGCCATCTGCGCTACAAATACCAGCAACATTGTAATCTGAACCATTTGGATTTGCAGGATAATCAGCATAATGATAAGTGGCAATGACATTGTACTTATCGAGCGATTCGGGAAGAATAAAGCGTCCTTCTCCATGTGCAACCCACACACCTAATGAGCTATTAGATAGCGATTGCAACATAACACTATTGTTTTGTGGTATATCTAAGCCCACAAAAGCACTCTCGAACTTATGCGACTTGTTGTGAACCAACTTCGAACGGTTTTGATGTTCAGGGTTAATGAGGTTCAGTTCAACCATCAATTGGCATCCATTACATATACCTAAACTTAAGGTATCGGGGCGTGAATAGAAGTTATCTAAGGCCTGTTTTGCCTTTGGATTGTATAAGAAAGCACCCTCCCAACCCTTCGCAGAGCCTAAAACATCAGAGTTAGAGAAGCCTCCACAGAACACAATCATATTGATGTCTTCTAATGTTTCACGTCCTTCTATAAGGTCAGTCATCGTTACATCCTTCACATCAAAGCCCGCTAAATAGAGCGAATAAGCCATTTCTCGGTCACCATTAGTACCCTTTTCACGGATAATAGCAGCACGAACGCCTGTTTTTTCACGTCTATCTGCGCTCACGCCATAGCTTTCTAAGGTACCTTTAAATGTGCTTGCAAATTGCAACTTCAATGGTTGTTTACCATAGTTGTCTTTTCTTTGTTCAGCACAGCCATTGAAACTTTGTTTGCAATCGAGCTGATATGAGGTATTATACCACACAGAACGCAACTCATTGATATCGAAAGTATATTCTTGTTCGTTGCTCTTAATCACCAAAGAACGATTGTTTGGAGTTGGATAACCAATTTTAGCAAATCCTATACCCTCGTTTTCTAAGAGCGCAAGGAGTTCTTCTTTGTGTTTATCTGATACCTGAATAACCACTCCAGGGTTCTCTGCAAAGAGCTGTTTAACGATGTCTTGGCTTGCTAAGTCGTGTAGATTGATGTGCAAACCGCCTGTTTCATTAGCAAAACACATTTCTAACAAGGTGGTAATAATACCGCCCGCACTAATATCGTGACCTGCCATTATCCAGCCTTTAGCTATCAATTCTTGGATAAAAGCAAAGCAATCAGCAAAGTATTCGCTGTTCTTTACAGTTGGAACATCGTCTCCTACCTTACCAAGAGATTGCAATAGTGCGCTACCTCCAAGTCTTTGTTCATCGAAAGAGAAGTCGATATAATATAAAGAGCTGTTCTTATCGTTCACAACAACAGGCGAAACCACTTTCTTCACGTCGCTAACTTCGCCGCCAGCACTAACAATTACGGTTCCTGGAGATATCACTTTGCCTGCTCCATCGGGGTATTGTTGAGTCATAGATAATGAGTCTTTACCTGTAGGAACATTGATACCCAAGTCGCAACAGAAATCACTTAGAGCGTTAACAGCAGCATATAAGCGTGCATCTTCGCCCTTTTGCGATCTACAAGGCCACATCCAGTTAGCCGAAAGCGACACACTTGTTAGTCCTTCGCTTAGTGGTGCCCATACAATATTGGTCAAAGCTTCTGCAACTGCCATAACAGAACCCGCCTCAGAGTTCGCTAATGCCACCTGAGGAGCGTGTCCAATAGAAGTAGCAATACCGCTCTTTCCACGATAGTCGAGTGCAACTACACCGCAATCTGATAGTGGGAGCTGTATTTCTCCTTGACATTGTTGGCGTGCGACCTTTCCTGTTACCGAGCGATCGACCTTATTTGTGAGCCAATCTTTACATGCAACAGCCTCTAATTGCAATACATTGTTGATATAAGTATTGAGTTTGTCTGCTTCAATAGCAGGTGTATTGTAGTGATGTTCAACGGTTTCGTCACGCATAATGGTTTTAGGTGAGTGGCCAAACATCTGTGCTACGTCCATATCGAAAGGCTTAACGCCATCTAATTGTTCAAAAGAAAAGTGCGCATCTCCTGTTGTTTCGCCCACAACATATAGCGGAGCACGTTCTCTTTCTGCTATTTTCTTCACCTCTTCGATGTGCTTTTCATCGATAAGAAGACCCATACGTTCTTGACTTTCATTAGCGATTATTTCCTTTGCAGATAGGGTTTTGTCGCCAAGAGGTAGCTTATCGATATGAATAACGCCTCCACATTCTTCAACAAGTTCCGACAAACAGTTGAGATGTCCTGCCGAACCGTGGTCGTGAATAGACACAACTGGGTTGTCGTCGCTTTCTGTTAGAGCTCTAACAAGGTTGTAAGCACGTTTTTGCATCTCTGGGTTTGCACGTTGAACAGCGTTCAATTCGATACCATTAGAATAGCGTCCTGTATCTACAGAAGACACACTTCCGCCTCCAAGTCCAATGCGATAGTTATCTCCACCCACAACAACTACTTTGTTACCTGCATGTGGTTCTTTCTTTAAGCAGTCTCTTTGAGTTCCATAACCCACACCTCCTGCAAGCATAATCACCTTGTCGTATGCATAAAGAGGAGCATTGTTGCCATCTTGTTCTTGATGTTCGAAAGTGAGAACAGAGCCACAAATCAATGGTTGTCCAAACTTATTACCAAAGTCGCTCGCACCATTTGAAGCCTTAATCAATATGTCTTCGGGCGATTGATACAACCATTTGCGGGCTGGTATAATTGTTTCCCAAGGGCGAATGTTACCGTCTTGAGATTTAAGACGAGGATAAGAGGTCATATAAACGGCTGTTCCTGCGATAGGACAAGAGCCAATTCCACCTCCCATACGGTCTCTAATTTCTCCTCCAGTACCTGTTGCTGCACCATTAAAAGGCTCTACAGTTGTTGGAAAGTTATGTGTTTCAGCTTTTATTGAAATAACGCTGTCGATGTTACGAATAACGAAGTAGTCGCTTGTTGCTGCGCTTTGAGGTGCAAACTGTTCGATAGTTGGACCCTTTGCAAAGGCTACATTGTCTTTATAAGCACTGAGAATAGCATTAGGATTCTCTGCAGTTGTGCGTTTAATCATAGCAAAGAGTGATGAAGGCATTTCCTTTCCGTCGATAATAAAGGTACCTCCAAAGATCTTATGACGGCAATGTTCTGAGTTAATTTGAGCGAATCCAAATACTTCTGAATCGGTTAAAGAGCGTGATAGTTGCTTTTCTACATCGTGAAGATAATCTATTTCTTCTTTAGATAGCGCCAATCCTTCTGCCTCGTTATACGAATCGAGGTCATCTATATACTTTATTGGAGCCGCTTGGTGGTTTACTTCGAACACGTTTTGTGTTAAGCCACGGTATAATGTCTGCAACATTGGGTCGTAATTTGCATCTTCTGAGTCTACCGGAAAGAACTCTTCTATACGCAAAATGCCGCTAAGATTCATGTTCTGTGTAATCTCAACGGCATTCGTACTCCATGGTGTTACCATCTCTTTACGTGGACCTACAAAATAACCTTCAATTGTTTGCTCATTAATAAACTGCGCATCACCATATAGCCAAGATAGCTTTTCGATATCATTAGCTTCAAGGTTATTGCTCACATCTGTTACAATAATGCTTTGCGATGTTGTTTTAAAAAAGAGAATCATGCTTTATGTGTATATAAATGAATATTACATTTGGAGTGCTTCGAAAAGCAATTATAAAACACTAGCACCTGCTTTGTGTTCTAATGGTGCAAAGATAACTATTCTTTTCTAAATAAAGGACGCTTTAAGTGAGTTATTTTATGATTTTAAAGAACTTGTGTTCGAAAGGCGTTTGTTTCTTTTCTGCCAACGAATAAAGGAGGGTGTTTGTCGCTATCTTCTCCCCTTTCTCAAACGTCTGATAAGCCTTTGCCAACCACTTCTTTTCTACTCCACTTTCAAAAGCATTGTTTTTACATTGCAATATCAATGCTTTTAGGGTGCAATTACATTGCTTTTGGAGGGCAAAAGCAGTGAGTTTATTTTTCGAGTGGAGACCTTTTGTTTTTAGAGGACATTGTAGAGGAGTTCGAAGGAGAGCAGATGTGCGCCTGACTTAAAGGCAAATAAAAAGTAAAAAGAAGAGAAAATACACCCATTTTACACAGCAAACCTACCCCTTTTTGATGAAAATCCGCCCCATTTTTCACAATACATTATTTATACAAATTGCTCCCTTACATTCACTTAAACACCTGATTAGCAAATAGATAGTATTTCGTCGACTTTGTATTTCTTTATACATTAGTTGTTTTACTTTATCTCTTTTCTCTTTTTATGTAATTTTGTAAAAAAAGAAAACCTAATTAGTTATTAACTTTAAAACACCGAACATGAGAAAGATTCATTTACAAATGGCGGGCTTAACATCAGCTTTAGTGGTGTCGTTCACCTCCTTGTTAAGTTCGTGTAACGTAACCGAAGACGGATCTTACGTTGCTCCTATCTCAATTAATGAAAAGATTCATGGCAAATGGTCGCTTCAATCATTAGACCAAACCGACGAAATCACCATGAAAAAGATGTCGCTCACCGACGCTCTTCAATTCAAAACGTTTGCCATTACGCTCAATGCTACGGCAGAAGGAACACCCTCTACCTTTACAATTGAAGGCGAAGCACCTTTGCTTTTGCCCACTTCTGGTACGTGGAAACTCGACTACGACTATTACAAATCTGATGGTTCATCGAGTCGTTTACTCTTAAATGACGGTCAAAAAAATCACGAAGTGATTGTAACTGCTATCCCTGGAAACGAAAAGACCTTAGCCTTTAAGCTCGTAAGAAAGCTTGCTGGTAAGCCTTTTGTATCGTACACCTACAATTTAACATCATCAACTAAAAGCGAGGAGGCACAACCATGAAAAGAAACTATATCATAATGCTCATGTCATTGTTGATGTTGAGCTTTGCAAATGTTGTGAAAGCTGAAGGCATTGAACTATCTAATGCGCCCAAAGTGTGGACGGTTCCTGCCGTGTTTACTGCCGATCAAGAAGTTACTTTCTATTATGATGTAACCGATGTGGGCTTCCCTGCTGGGGTAGACTTATATCTTTGGGCATGGCAACCCACTGAACCTGATGCTGGACATGGCGGTAATTCGTCTGATTTTGCTAAGCTCGAATACCTCGGAGACAATATTTATAAGATGACAATGACGCCTACTAAATATTTTAACTCACCCGTTTCGGCTTTCGAAAACAGCGACTGGCCTGGCTTTTGGCAACGCCTTAAAACCAAAGATGGTGCCTATTGGAGTGGCGTTTATCAAGCTCCCGACTCGAGAAGTGAATGGAAGGCGTTTGCAGATAGTGGCGAACCCTATCAGGTTTTCAGCGGAAAGAAAACTAAAGCACTAACCAGTAAGTTCACATTAAACGAACCTCTTACTATTGTGTTCAACCCTAATGTAATGAAAGTAAAGGGTCAAACCATGACCGATTTTGCTGCTAATACTCCTAACTTCCAAAGCTTCAACCTTCATTCTGGTATCGATAACTTCACCTATTTACAAGGTGTTAAGGTATGGATTCCTAAATGTATGGAGAAAACAGCTATTCAAAAGCTCAGCAATGGCTTTTATTCTATCAGCATGACATCGCCCTTTGACTACTATAGTTGGAACTATGCCGACGACGGAAGCAAAGCGGTTTCGACCTTACAAACCGACACTGACATCGAAAACTTAGAGTGGTTGATGGTGGGTATCGCTAATAACGACTGGGCAGGAACAAGCTCTAACGTCGTATTTAAAGCTGGAACGGCTGCTCCTTATCCTGATCCTACATTCTCTTTCTTCCCTTCTAAGATTAGTGCTAACGACATATTAACGCTCACTCGTCAATATAATGAACGCACAGCAGGCACCTTAAAATACACTATCTCTACCGCTTCGCAAACCATTCAAGGCACTATGGAAGGCACAAGAGATAAAAGAGCGGCAACAATTAACTTGATGTCGATTCCCGAATTCAACAAAGCCACTGAAATACATGTCGTTATTAGTAAGGAAGACGGTCAACAAGTTGTTGACACTAAGATTCCTCTTGTGGTAGAAGACCAAAACTAAACCTATTAAAGCATTACACTATGAAACAAATTAAACAATCCTATATGGCACTGATTCTTATCAATGTGCTGTTGTTTTTAGGTAATATTCAAGCCATGGCACAATCGTTTCTTGCAACAGGAAAGGTGCTCGACGGCAACAATGAGCCTCTTGTGGGGGCTACTATCAAAGTAGTTGGAGCCTCAACAGGCACTATTACCAATGCTGATGGACATTTCTCTATTCAATGTAACAATAATTCTACCTTAGAAATAAGCTATGTTAGCTATGTAACTCAACAGGTGAAGGCTGGCAAAAACATCACTGTTGTGTTGAAAGAAGACGCTAAGATGCTTCAAGAAACCGTGGTTGTAGGTGTGGGATACGGCACAATGCGCAAGTCAGACCTAACGGGTGCTATTGCATCTATCAACGCAAAAGATTTAAAGAAGGGCGTTATCACCAGTACTGAGCAATTACTTCAAGGTAAAATTGCAGGTTTATCGGTGATGCAAAGCTCTGGAGCTCCTGAGGCAGGAGCAAGCATTCGCCTTCGTGGAGGTACGTCTTTATCTGCAGGAAACGGCCCTCTTTTCGTGGTAGATGGTATTCCTGGCGTGGATATTAACAGCGTTCAGCCTTCTGAAATCGTTAGTATGGACGTGTTGAAAGATGCTTCTGCAGCTGCTATATATGGTTCGAGAGGTGCGAATGGCGTTATTATCGTCACCACTAATCGCCAAGGAAGCGATGTGGAACAAAAGACTTTGCAATATAATGGCTATGTGGCTATTGCCTCTGTAGCGAAGAATATGGACCTACTTTCGGCTAATCAATGGCGCAGTTACGTTCGTGAAAGGGGCGTAAATGGAGCTTTAGACTTTGGACATGCTACCGATTGGCAAAAGGAACTCGAAAGAACTGCTATCTCACACTCACACAATATTCTCTTTGGAAGTAACAAAAAGGATAATGGTTATCGTGCTTCTGTAACCTATCAAAATAACCAAGGCGTGATAAAGAACAACACTATGAATCGCCTTTCTGCAAGTCTTTCTGCCTATCAAAAGGCTTGGAACGGCAGACTTAGATTGGACGAAGGAGTGAATACCAATTTTGATAGCTGGCATCCAATAGACGGTCGTATCTTTGAAAGAATGACAAACATTAATCCTACCTTTCCTATTTACAACCCAGATGGCAGCTATGCGCAGCTAAGTGGTACGAATACGGAGAATCCTATCGAGCTAAATAACAACCGAACTGCCGACCATAAGCGTCATAGACTATTGGGTTATCTTAAAGCTGAGCTTGAGATTATACCTGGATTGACAACAACTATCAACACTTCTTATGAGTTTAACTCTGCAAAGAAGGGTCTTTATAAGCCTACATACGCAAAGATGGAGGGTCAAAGTGAAAAGGGTTGGGGTCAAAGAACCTATGAGGATTATACCAATAAGCAATTGGAATGGTACTTTACTTACGATAAAGACCTATCTAAAAACCATCACATAAACCTCATGGCGGGCTATTCTTATCTCGATAACACATACGAAGGCTTTGGCTCAACACGCAGTGGTTTCGACACAAATGCATTCGGTTACAACAATTTAGCAGCGGGAACAGATTATCGTCAGGGTGATGTTTACTCGTATAAGGGCAACGCTAAGCTCATATCTTTCTTCGGTAGAGCGAACTATAACATGATGGATAAATATCTTATCACTGCAACTCTAAGACGAGATGGTAGCTCTCGCTTCGGAAAAGACCACAAATGGGGTACTTTCCCCTCTGTTTCTGTAGCGTGGAAGATAAGCAATGAGGCCTTTATGAAGGGCACTCAAGAGTGGTTAGACTATCTAAAACTACGCATTGGATATGGTATTACGGGTAATCAAAACGGCATTGGAGACTACAAGTCGCTATCTATTTTGAGCCCATCTGGTGCTGCTTACTACGATGCTACAACCAATTCGTGGAAGAATGCCTATGTACAAATACAAAATGCAAACCCTAACTTAAAATGGGAAGCTACTCAACAATTTAATATTGGTGTAGACTTTTCATTGTTTAACCGCCTCACTGGAACCATAGAAGTATATAATAAGAACACAAAAGACTTGCTTTGGACTTATCCAGTGCCTCAACCTCCATACCTAGTTGGCACGATGTTGGCTAACGTTGGCAATCTAAAAAATACTGGAGTAGAGCTTACTTTGCACTCAAACATCATTCGTTCTAAGGATTGGACCTTTGATGCTAACATGAGCTTTGCATACAATCACCAAAAGATTACAAAGCTATCAAATGACCTTTACAAAGCCGTTGGACTTCAAGCAGGCTCTTTGCACGACCTAAGAGGTATGTCTAACATGTATTCTCAGGTAATAAAAGAGGGCTATGCAGCGGGTGCTTTCTGGGGACCTGTATGCGAAGGAGTGGACGAAAACGGTAAGTATATCCTCAAAAAGGACGAGAATGGCAAGGTTGTTAATGAGTTCTTAGGTTCTGCTCAGCCCAAAGTGAACGTGGGATTGTCGCTTAATGCATCGTATAAGAATTTCGATTGCACCGTAGCAGGATATGGAATGTTTGGTCAAAAGGTGCTTAATGCTACCCGAATGGCTATGTTTGACCCCACAAGATTCCCCTCTCAGAACGTTCCCGACGACTTTATGACAAGCGGAATCACTGATAATCCAACCTTTTCGAGCTACTTTATCGAGAATGGAGCATTCTTCCGACTTCAATCTTTCACTTTAGGTTATTCGCTACCTTGCGCTAATAAGCTTGGATTATCACGCTTAAGAGTTTATTTCACCGCTGAGAATCTCTTCTGTTTAACAGGCTATAAAGGCTTAGACCCTGAGGTTTCTATCCCCGATAATGTATTAGATTCTCCTGGAATAGAGAAGTTTAACGCTTATCCTCGCCCACGAACATTCTCTATTGGTTTAAATCTTGCATTCTAATTCATCACTAAAAGAAAGAACACTATTATGAAAAAACATTTGATATATTTATCGTTTGTCGGCCTGTTAGCATGCAATGCCTGCACAGACTTAAACGAAACGCTATACGATAAGGTGACAATGGACAGCTATGGCAAAAATAATTCGGAGGTACAAACCATTGTTGGAGGCGCATATGCAACGCTTCGAGGCTATGGTGCCAATACTCCTGAAGGCAATAAGGTCAATTGTTTCCCCACATGTGAATATGTATTCTTCACCGCCGCCTGCTCAAGTGATGAGGCATGTATCCCTACTCGTGGTACAGACTGGTACGATGGAGGTCGCTATCAGCAGCTACAATTCCACACATGGGACGCTAATAACACCGCTATTCTCTCGGTTTGGCGATACAATTTCACTGGAGTTTCGAAGATTAATGCCATTATTTATCAGGTTGAACAATCGTCTTTGACCGACCAAGAGAAGAAAGTTGTAGAGGCAGAGTTGCGTGGTTTGCGTGCTTACTACTATTATAATCTACTCGATAACTTTGGAAATGTGCCCATAAGTACAAGCTTTACCGAGAAAGAATTGCCTAAAAACGCTTCGAAAGAACAGGTGTTTGACTTTATAGAAAAGGAGATTAAAGACATTCTTCCACTCCTTCCTTCTGGCGTTCAATATGGTCGTTTCACTCAAAATGTGGCTTATACGCTTCTTGCTCGTTTGTATCTCAATGCCGAAAGCCTTATAGGTACAGCGCATTGGCAAGACTGCTTAGATGCATGTGATAAGATATCGGGTTACAGACTCACTGCCGATTACAAGGAAAGCTTTAAGATTAAGAATGAAACTTCACCCGAAATCATCTTCGCAATACCCTATGATCACAAGCAAGGAACAAGTGGTAACTATCTAGCTTCAATGAGTTATCATTACAATCAGAAGTATGTTTTCTCTCCAGAAGGCTCTTGGCAGTGGTCAGGAAACGGCATTTGCGCTCAACCTGGCTTGTATTCTTCATTCGAAGAGAAAGATGTTCGTCGTGCATCACTGCTCATTGGCCAGCAATATAGTGCCAAAGACGGATCTGAAGTGTTGATGGATAATGGCGAACCACTTAACTATACTGAAGAAATTAAGAAGTATACAGATGCGCTTCAGAATGAAGGTGCAAGACTAAATAAATACGAATGGAGCCCAACTGATATGTGGGAACGTGATAACGACTGGGTTTTGATGCGCTATGCCGAAGTTCTTATGATGCAAAGTGAGGCTAGTTTCCGCCTAGGATACACTCAAACGGCTTTAGATTACATCAATCAGGTGCGCAAAAGAGCTGCTCTCGATCCATTAACAACGCTTTCTCTCGAGGCACTTGACAACGAATGGAAACACGAGTTTGTGTTCGAAGGCTTGCGAAGAACCACTAACATTAGATTTGGAACATTCTTTAAAACATGGTGGAACAAAGAGGCTGACCCCGCAGACATGCACACTCGCTTCTTCCCCATACCCAAAGAAGAGTTGGATAAGAACCCCAATTTGGTGCAAAACACAGGTTATTAGAAGTGGAATGTTGGCTTTCTGCAACACGAAAAGCAACTAAAAAGATGTATTTTTTACATTATTTCCACAATAAAGAACGTTTTTAAACGTAAAATAAGCGTAAGGTTAGGTGCAGACAATGGGTTCTGCACCTCCTTAGCGTTATATAAAACGACCCACTTTTGCCTCTCTTCATCTGCTAACCCCTTATTAAATAAGGGACAAGCAAGATGAAACAAGGATTTAAAAGCACCTCAAGCGAGGCAAAATAGGTTGAAAAGAAAGAACAAGATAACCGCATCATATCGCATTATTACAGGGAGAATATAATTAAAAAGAAATAAAAACAACAGGTATTATAGTATGATGAATAAAAACAAAATTACTCTATTGCTTTGTATCTGCGCAATGAGTTTAAGCTATTTAAGTGCGTTTGCCACCTCAAAAGTAACGTCGCCCAATGGTCGTTTGTCGCTTTTAACGGGTGTAGACGCATCTGGTAAGCCCTATTTTGAATTGCTCAGAGACAACAAAAGCGTTATTAAAAAGTCGTATTTAGGCGTTTCTCTAAAAGATGGACAATTGTCTGAAGACTTTAAAGTTACCAAAACATCTCGCAATCAGCTTGATGAAACATGGCAACAACCATTGGGAGAAGAGCTAAACATACGTAATCACTACAACGAACTCACCCTTCATCTTCAGCAAAAGAAAGACAAGAAAAGAATGATGAACATTGTTTTCCGCCTTTTTAACGATGGAATGGGTTTTAGATATGTATTCCCTAAGCAAGCAAATCTCAATCAGTTTACCATTATCGACGAGAAAACGGCTCTCACTTTGCCTTGGGACGCCTCTGCATGGACCATCCCTACCGAAGGAACTCACTACTATGAGGGTCTTTGGACCAAAGCTCCTATAAGCGAAAAGCCAACCGTTTCGACCCCAATAACAATGGAAGTGAACGACAGTTTATATCTTGTTTTTCACGAAGCCAATCTAACTGATTATGCAACGCTGAACTATCACCCTCAAAAAGATCAAAACGGACAAGTTGTTTTGTCGTCTGAACTCACCCCATGGAGCAATGGTGACAAGGTATATGCAGCCACTCCGTTTGTTAGTCCATGGCGAACTGTCATCGTAGGAAGCACCATTGCCGACATCACTGCATCTCGCTTAATGCTCAATCTCAATGAGCCTTGCAAGATTAAAGATACTTCTTGGATCGAAGATGGTAAGTATATAGGTATCTGGTGGGCCATTCATATGGGCGATTACACATGGAGTCAAGGTGAAAAACACGGTGCAACAACAGCCAATACCAAGCGTTATATCGACTTTGCAGCGAAGAATGGCTTTAAAGGTGTATTGGTAGAAGGTTGGAATTGGGGCTGGGATGGCAACTGGGGAGTCGAAGGTGACAAGTTTAACTTTACCAAAGCGTACCCCGATTACGACTTAGATAGCTTGCAGCACTATGCTCTTTCGAAGGGAGTACGCCTCATTGCGCACAACGAAACAGGTGGATCTGCCAAGAATTACGAGCAACAACTCGATTCAGCTTTTGCCCTTTACCAACGCTTAGGCATACGAACTGTGAAAACAGGATATGTAAACGACAAGATGGATAATCTTGAATTACAACACAGTCAATATGGTGTTCGCCACTATCGCAAGGTTATTGAAACTGCAGCTAAATACCAAATAATGATAGTTAACCACGAACCTGCCATGCCAACAGGCTTAAATAGAACCTATCCCAACCTTATTTCGGGTGAAGGAGTACGTGGACAAGAGTATAATGCGTGGTCGCAAGATGGCGGAAACCCACCCTATCACTTGTGTATTGTGCCCTTTACACGTCAGTTAGCGGGTGCAATCGACTACACACCAGGTATCTTTAACTTCGAAAATAAAGCCGTTCCACAAAGTCACCCACAAACAACTATCGCTAAACAGTTGGCTTCTTACGTGGTGATTTATAGTCCTTGGCAAATGGCTGCCGACAAAATAGAGAACTATGAGGCACATCCTGCCCTCTCATTCATACAAAGAGTGCCCACAAACTGGCAAGAATCACGAGTGTTAAATGCCGAATTGGGTAAATATGTCACCATTGCTCGCAAGGAAAGAAACAGCAACAACTGGTATATTGGTGGTTTAACCGACCAAGACCCACGCACACTTACCCTTCATTTCGACTTCTTAGATAACGATGCTCAATACGAAGCACTTATCTATAGCGATGGAGAAGGTGCCGACTATCGCACTAATCCTTATCCACTTGCAATCACTCAAAAACGTATTCGCAAAGGCGATAGCTTGCAATTGAAGCTTGCTCCAAGTGGAGGATTTGCCATAGAGCTAAAGAAAATCAACTAAAATGTGGTGCTGTTCGGCACTATTAAAAGCCCAAAAGCAAATTATTTTATTGGGAATAAGAATTGAAAAGAGCCTCAACTGGGGCTCTTTTTTTATTGTCTATGATAGAAGTTAGAACGAAAAAGTAGAGCAACACGCCTCCTCCACCCTACTTTTAAGAGCGGATTTTATCCTTTTCACCTCCTCATTCTTACACTATAAGCAAGAAGAACATTTCAGTTCGAGTGAGAGTTGTAATGAGCTGGTAATCAAAGTAAATAAAAGAAGCCTTGAAAAAGCATTGTTTTTATGTTGCAATAGCTATGCTTTTAGGGTGCAATTGCATTGAGATTAGAGTGTAAAAGCATTGAGATGGTTTAGCCTTTCAATATCTCTTGCAAGCCATGTACATCGAGAATGACAATCTCTTTCTCTCGAACAAAAATTAAATTGTCGTGTTCCAGTTCGTTAAGAGTGCGTATTAACGAGCTTTTTTGAATACCAAACACATCGGCAAGTTGCCTTCTCGACAGACTAAGAGGTACCGAATCGCAATGCATTACGGTGGCCTTTCGAAGTAAAAAAGTGGCAATCTTCTCTTTAATAGAGCTCATATACACCATACGAATCTTGCTCATTAAAAAGAAATTAATATGCGATAGAATATGAATAAAGTTGTTTCGAACAGGCTCGCAGAAGCCAATTAGAAGCGAAAAATCGTCTTTCGACATACAAAATAACACGCTCTTCTCTATCGTTTTCACCTCAACAGGCACCTCACACTCATCAGAATACACAAAAGCAGGAGCCAACATAGTGCCTGGTTTCAAATAATCTACCATTAAATGTTTGCCTTTTGCCGTGCTCATTCCTGCCGAAACAAGTCCTTCAACCACCACAACTATTTCGCAAAGAGAGTCATTTTCTGATATAAAAACAGTTTTAGCAGGCACCTTTTTCACGCTATAACGAAGCGTGTTCAAGTGTCTTTCGATGTCGTTAGCATCTAATCCAGAAAAAAGAGCAGACGATTCGAGTTGCGAAAAAATTGTTTTTTTCATGTGTATCACTAACTTTCGTCTGCAAAAATACACACTTTCGCAATTCTTTGCTATACCTACTTTTAGGTATTTTTCACCCTTTTAGGGTGTAAAAAGAAGAAAAGGAAGTAGAAAAACGCTCTCTACTTCCTTTTTTATCGATTATTTTTGTGCTTCGAAACTTATTAAGAACAAGCCATCTGATATCTCAACTAAGAGCGAAAGCTCGCTATCTGTAATCTTAGTAACACGCAAATTCTTCATTTCTAATGGTCCAATAGGTATTCTTGTGCTGATGTTTAGCACCGAATTGTTGATGGTCCATGAGCCATTTTCGTAAGTATAGTTCAGTGGACTGGTTACTGTAAAGATGAATTTGTTATTGGCTTCGAACTTAAAAGTTTTCTGTGCCACAGTCACAAACATTGTATATGGCTTGTTATCGCTATTTGCAACAAGCACACGAGAGGTTCGAACAACCGAGTTCCATGCGTGTTTTGTAAGCATATTCACCAATTGTTGCTGTGTAAGTGTTTGTGTTGCAGCAGGCACTTTCAACTCTTTTAAAGTCGTTTTGGTTTCGTTCTCTTTCACAACCACCTTCAAATTCTGTTCAAATCCCACAAGCTGATCCACCTCAAATTGCTGAGTTCCGTCGGCATTCACTAAGGCTTCGCCCAACACTTGACCACGAGCTGTGGCATAAACCAATTGCAAATGGGTTTTAGCAGCAAGTCCACTCACCTTAATAGTGGCAGTCTTTGTCTGCTCATTAAGAGTCATCTGCACTGCAGGTTCTTTCTTATCAACAGGTAAATCTTCGTTTTTTGAACACGAAACAATGCTTATTGCGCCTATAAGTAGATATAGGACAACAAAAAAATTACATGTAATTTTCTTCATATCAATATTCTTTAAAGTTAAATTATAGTTTAATTGGGTTTAATCTTCACTCACAACATAGTTGCCATTGCCATCACTTACCAACCAAGAAGGTTTATTTTCAATCACCGTATCTTTGTTCATATCCCTCAAGATAATGGTATATCCACTCCAAAATTCAGTTGGTTCTCTTTTAAATGTACTTTTTTTAAGGTTCTTTGGCAAAATAACTTTCTTTATATACAACTCATCTGAAGTTGTATCGTCAAGGGTTAATGCTTCAAGTTGCGTGCAACGGCTCAAATCAAGCACTTCTGTTTTCAAGTTATATAATTCTATTCGCTTTAGAGTTGCGGGGAAAACTATACTTTTAAACATGGATATAGGCTTGCCATCTTTCTCTAAATGCCCGATATAAATATATCCTGAAGTGAGCTTTGTATGAGAAAAATCGATGTTTTTAATATCTCCAAATGCCATAGAAGGAAAGAGATGGATAGAGTCTAACTGCTCTGGGAACTTCATATTTGCCGATAAAAACTTTCCATTTGAATAGGTCTTTAGTTTGGTTAGATGCGAATAATCGAACGAATCGTTATCTTTATAAGGCACATTTCCAGAACCACCAAGTACCAAAAACTCTATATTCTTTGGCAAATCTTTCGTTGCTACAGCACTAAAATCAGGATTATAGGCAAAATACTTAAGCTTATTCAATTTTGAAAGTCCCTCTAATTCAACACTTTCATGTAAGCTTACAATCTGATTAAGATATCCTCCTAGCGTCAAAGTGTCTATCTTATCGTTCAAAATAATCTTCTTCAAAGAATGTTCTTTGTCTGCATTTTCAACCACATAAAGCTTATGTAACGAGGTGTTGGCAACGTTTAAAAGCTTAAAAGCCTTGTTTTCTGCTGTATTAGTTGATATCGACAACGATTGAAGAGCTTTATTATTAAGAATCAATTGCTCGTCGGCTGCATCCGAACTTTCAATGTCTATCACCTTTGCATGAATGTTATTAAGATTGGCATTGGTATAAACTCCATTCTTTAAACTTAGCGATTGAAGAGTGGTTGCAGGCACTTTAAGGTTGGTTAGATCTGCTCCTTTAAACGAAAGTGTTTCTAATTGATTGTTTTTCGATAGGTCGTAGCCCGCCATATCGACAGGTTTAAAAGGCTTATTAGTAAACCACCAGTCGTATTTTTCTTTGTTTGCTTCAAACCAAAAGACTTTAAGTTTGGTCAATTTATCGAGGTCTTGCACCTTAGAAACAAAGCAAGAAGGGAACGTTAACGTTTCTAATGAAGGGAAATTAGCCAATCCCCACAAGGTAACATCTTTGTTGGTGCTTTTCAATCCCACATAATCATAAAACTCAGTAAGGATCTCTAACTGATTAGAAGCAATGTTATCGTCGTTCTTTACCTTTAAAAAGAGGGTGTCACCGCTTTCTAATATGTAGCCACATCCTTGCTTTAAAGCCTCTTGATAATATCTATTATACTTCAACCAAATATCCTTTTTAATTGCAGAATCGGTGATTTTAGCTATACTTCGTTTAGCTTCTTCAAAGCGATAGATAGCCAAATAGGTATCAATTCGCTCCTTTAAGTATTCTTGATACTCACTTGAATTCTCGTTTAAGTCGATGTCTTGGTTCACAATATTTAAGATATCGCCTTTCTCGCACGATGCGAATAAAGCTACAGAACATAGCGATAAAATGGTATATATAAACTTTTTCATATTCAGTATGTCTTTCTTTACGTTAATTAAGTTCACGAACAGCGTCTTTAACTCCTACAAAATGAGATGTATCGGGCATCGAAGTCTTGAGCATAAACACATAATGTGTTTCTAAATCAGATGTAACTCTAAACCAAGAACCTTTGCTTGTCTCTTTCACAAGCTCTAATATATAATAGAAATGACGCCATGTATAAACTCCTTTTGAAGGTGTTTTTGAAGCCCAAAACATTGCTTGCGACTTGTCAGTGATGAGGTTAAAGGTTTCTTCTCCCATGCTTACCTGAGGCAATTCGTCTGTTTCTATGATAATTCTACTGCCTTCTATTCTCCAAGAAGCATTCACTACGGGATAATTATTCTCATCTAAACTACCCGAAAAGCTAGTAAATGCAGATTTAATTAGGTTCTTAGATTGAATAAAAGCCTTGTTATTTTCGCCCAAAGAGATCTTTAATCCATAGAAGAAAGCAGGGGTTCTTGTTAGTAAATCCTCTACAAATAAAGAACGAATAGCCAACTGCGAGTTATCTTCTACAGCCTCTTTGTTCTCTGCTTTATAAGAGATTGTCTCCCAAGAGGTATTCACATAGTTGGCCAATGACAAGTTATTGTGATTCACTGGCATTGTTGCAAACCAGTCTTGACGTGCAGTTTTGCCTATACCTGGGAACTCATTTTCAGGCTCATCGCCATATATTGAGGTGTTATTAAAGAAGTCTATCATCAAAACTCTATCGCCAACGTCTACCAATGCCGTAAGAATACTGACATTATCTTTAGCTTGTAGGTCTTTAACTTTTACCTTCATGTTAATGTATCCCACTGGAGTTTTAGAGTCAATGATGATGGTATTCTCCTCAGTTGTTGAGACTTTCCACTTTCCTTGACAGAAAATATAAGAGCTTTCTCCTAGCGGTGGGCGGAATAAAAGAGTAGAACTGCCATCTCTTCTCAATTCCATTCCCAGCCAAGCCATCATATATAGCATGCTTTCAAAGGGCGAAGAAGCTTTCTCTTTGAATCGAGTTGTGGTCCAAACTATATTATTTTCGATTCCAATATTCTTATACCACGTTACATTTGTCAGCTTTTGAACCACCGGATTACTTAGATCTGGGGTGCTACTTGTTTCATAAACGTCAATAACATTGCGTTTATCACAAGCCGAAAAGATAATTGTTGCAAGCAAACTTGCTAATATTATTATATTTTTCATTGATCTTTTGTGTTTTATATTTTATACTCTAATGCCAAAGAAATATATCTTTTAGGGCGTGAAAATCTACTTAATGACTTCTTTCCGTCTTGAAAGAAGTAGTTAATATTAGAGAGTAAAGCAGGGTTTGTTAATTGTCTTAGGTCGTCCCAACGTAGATATTCGCTATTAAGAATATTGTAAATACCAAGTCTTACAGTGAAATTACGAGTGACTTTATAGTAACCATAGGCATCAAAGGTGTATGCATTACTCATAAAAGAGGCAGGATAGCGTCGTATTAGCTCTTTTCCAGCAGCGTCTTTGTCCCAAAATGTGGTCTGAGAAACAGGCTTTGCGAAATAAAGATTAGCCTTTATATTCACCTGCCAGCGTGCTTTTGGATCGGTATATTCAACTCCTATGTTTCCAGTTAGAGGCTGAATGCCCAGCATACTCATTCCAGATGAAGAGCTTCCTTCGGCATAACTAAAGGCAGAAGACACCATAAAGCCTTTTAATAGGTCTACCCATTCACCAGGATAAAGCTGCAATGCGGCATCAAAGCCTTTGAGATGAGCCGATGTTTGATTAACATTCTTCACATAAGAGATACTCTTTGGAGCCTGCATAAGGGGCTCTTTCACAGCTAAAGTACCTTGTTTTAGCTCTATAAAGTCTGAATATTGATTATAATAAAGACTCAATAAATAGCCAAATCCTTTGCCTCTACCATTGAATTCCAATTCATGATTATACGACTTTTCAGCCTTTAGGTCTCTATTGGATAAGACAATGAATGATGGCCATGCGCTATAAAACTGGAAATACTTCTCTTCTGTGTTAGGAACTCTAAAGCCTGTTGAGAAGCGATAAGATGCATTTAGAAGCTGACTGTGGGCATAAGACACCACACCAAGGAACGAAAAGCCTGATTCTTTATCGTTAATTGGATCAAAATTCATTGCTGCTCCTTGCATATTGCGCAAGAGATAATCAATGTATCCCATATTTTGTGCCCCACCTTTTCTATCGTCTTTAGTAGAGAACAAATCGTATCTTGCACCTAACTTCATTGTAAGCTTTTCATTAAAAGCGATATCGTCCATCAAAGAAACGCCCCAATTGAATCGTGTTATAGGGTTTAAGAACGAGTAAGTTTGTGCAAATACGCCCATAGGTTCGCCATATTTAAACACTTTTCCCATTCTAACAGTATATCCAGTCAATGGATCTGATGCCAAAGGAGCCTCTACATCCACATTACGAGTGTCATTAACTCGTTGCATTGCCATTGTAGATAGATTGAGAATGTGTTGACCTAACGCTCCAAGTTGAAACTTTTTAGAATCTAATTCCAACTTAAACAGATTGTCTTTCGTTGCTTGTCCTCTGTATTTAGTGTGCTTTCCCTCATAAACAAGCGTCATTTCGCTATTCACAAGGTCGAAGTTTGGACGATAAAAGTCGGTCCAAGAGCTGGCATCTAAATAAGAATTTTGATGGTGCAATTTAGCTATTAGCTTACGTACAAGACCTTTTTCGCTTAAGAAACGATAAGAAAACGAAAGCGAACGACATAGCGATTGGTCGTGAGAGTAATAGTATGGCTTTCCATCTGCAGTGAAAGCATCAATAGGTTCCAATGTCCAAATATCCGCATTGGTCTTTCTATTCATTACATAAAACGACAAAACGAACTTGTGATTGTCGTTAGGTGCATAAGAAAGTTTACCCAACCATGTTGTTTGATGAAAGTCCATAGGGTCTATTTGCGTAGAAGTGATGTTGCGAGTGAGCTTTCCATGCGAGAAATTTCGCAATTCATTACCATCTCTATGCGCAGCCATTAACAGAGCATCGAAATGCTTAAAGCGCACAGCACCACCCAAAAGATAGGTTCGAAGGTTCTCTTTTCCATTGTAATTGACGGTAGTTAAGAGTCCCCATTGCTTGTTTCCTTCAATCAAGTCACGTGCTTCTTTGGTAGAATAGTTCACCGTTCCGCCCAAAGCTCCCGTTCCACTTACGAACGAGTTTGCACCCTTTTGAATTTCAACCGACGATGCAAAATAAGGGTCGAAGTCTATTCTTGAGGCGTTAGAAAGCCCATACGAGCTAAAAACTATATTGTCTTGTATCTCGGGTTGCAACACACCATCGATGCAAATAGCCACTCTATTGGCCTCAACTCCACGTATAGCGAAGCCTCGCATACCTCCTCTTGAGCCCGAAACAGATACTCCTACCGATGGAATATAACGCACCAAGTCGTTCATATCCATTGGCATTTCCACCTTAAGTTGCTCTGCAGTGCGTTGAATGGTGCCCACTTTTTGTTTTCGTTTGTCGGCAGTTACAACCACTTCTTTTATCTTTTGGGTTTTAATGGTGTCTACTTTCGCTTGCTGGGCATGGGCTTTTGCGCCTCCAGCAACCGACAAAATCAGCATTAAAATATAACTATTGTTATTCATAATCATCAGTTAATAAGAGTAAGTTCTGCCTTGAAAGGTAAGAACTCGTATGTCCTTCCTCCACGCTTTATTTTCTCTTCAATTTCAAAAGCATTGCTATCACCATCAAAAAGCACTCTTTTTAGGGTCAAAAAGCATTGCTTTTTCGATGTAATTACAGTGCTTTTATTTGGCAATAGAATTTCTTTATTATCTGCAGGGGTTAGCTTAAAGGTGAGAGATAGTCGTTCATTGTTGATTTGAACGAATTGTTCTGGAACATTTTTAAAGGTAATTTCGTTTTCAGAAGCATTGTATTCGTAGAGCAATCCACGCAAAGGAATACGTCGAAAGCTCGCTACACTACCTTCGTTCATGGGCAAAGTGAGTTCGGGTTTCGAAAAGTTTGCCACCTCATTGTTGATATCAAACCACAAATAAGAATGATTACTGTTGATGATAAAGATGCGAGATAGCAGACGATCGTTATCCCCTACGAGCGGAATAGATTCGCTTTTAGTGTATTCTTCATTGCTATCAAATTCTCGATTGATGCAACTGCACAAGACAATCAACATACAAAAGAATAGGCAATGTTTTGGTTTTACAAAGCAAGTCATTATTATTGTGCAGTTAATGTAAATGATTTAAAGTCGGCATAATAACCATTTTCAAACATTTCTGAGTTGTAATCAGATGATCGTAGGTTCACCATTACATATAAAGTGATGCGAGGTTCAGACAAAGTTAGCTCGTTACCATTTACAGAATAGGTGTATTCATAATACCATTCGTGTGCTACATTGCCACGACCAGTAAAGGTATTGGCATTGTCTTTCATTGGAACACGGAAGAAAATTTTGTTATTATAAACAAAACAACTGATGTTATTTTCTGCCATAAGCTCTTGTTTCCAGTCGCCTGCAGAATCGAAATTAAGCGAATAGTCTACAATTATAGGAGCAAGGAAAAAGCGCTTTGCAGTGATGGTGTTGTTCTTATTGAAATGAAAATCAAAGCTCAAATCCTTCAAACCCTTATAATCTCCAGTGTATAAGTCGGGTAATTCGTCCTCATGTCCTGCCAAATCAAAAGTCCACTTCCATTGTTTATTCAACAATTCGGTAGGAATTGCACCCAAAGCACTTTCTCTTTTCTTTAGGATTGCGCCCACCATACTTTCAATTTCGGCTACCTTTGCCTGCAAACGCTCATACTTTGCGCCTTGTCTTGCACGATAAGGCAACTCATGAAGCACGCTTTTACAATTGATAATGATATGGTTTCTACGCACATATCCATCGTAAAGGCTACCCTTATTCAACTCTTGTTCTAATGTACTTTGATTTCTTTTTAATCGAATAGCCATTTTTATTAGCGTCTCATTAACACGTATATCTTGGTCGGTTAATAAGTTCTTGCCATCTGAAACCAAATCAGTAAAAACAAAAGTTCTTAGCTTTTGCTCTGTTTCATCGGGCTTTTCAAATGCCTCTTCGAATAGTTTATCGAAGTTATTAGCAAGTTCTTGCTTTGCAACTAAAGCTCTTTCTTTTTCATCTAACTCTACTTTTGTGCAGCTTACAGCAACAAAACACAGTGCAACAAGCATAGTATTTGTTGCAATAGATGTTCTTTTTAGTTGTCTTTTTATATTAAATTTCATGTTATTAATAAAGTAAATCTGAATAAGTTATTAAGTTAAAACACTGTTATTCTGCATCTTTCGCCTTTCAACACCTATTTACTTGCGAACGGCTTCGATAACAATTGTAACAGGAAGGATGTTTGGTGACACCTTTAAATCAAGCTTTCCGTCTTTAAATACACCACTTGCTTGCGCTCTATCTGTATCGAATCCTTTTAGATTAGGAGGCAAAACGCCCTCTGGAATCTTATTAGGATCAACCTCATTTGCGCCGTATGGCTCTGCTTTAAATGTGCCTTTTACTGATTGAAGCTGAATACTTCCATCTTTTTGACGCTTTACATCCATCACAAAGTCACCCGAAACGGCAAAAGGCATGCGTGCTGTTTCGCTCAATTTTCCATTTGAATCGAACATAGGAGCATTGAACTTCTCGAAATGAAAGCGCACTTGTTGATTGTTATTAAGGGCTTCTAAAACAACGATATGAGGTCCTTGTGCCATCTGTTTGGTGCCCATTGTGGGGGTTATTGTGGCTTGATAGGTTCCAGTAACAACGCCAACGGCAGACGAACCACCTGTTTCTTCATTGTTATTACTACACGATGCAGCCATTAAAGCCATGAAAAGGAATAATAAAACGCTACTTTTCAATTGTTGAATTGTCTTTAAATACATATTGTTTATCTTTAAGTTATGGTTTATTTTTTGAGTTATTGAATGCTAATTGTAATGTTGTTTGTCCTCAATTCACTCCTTAGTGCCTTGCCATTGCATCTTCATTGCAACGGGTAACATAAGATCTATGAGGGCAGAAACTTCGTTTTTAGAACGCAAGAAATATCCTTCTAGCTCTGCATCGTCGCTCTCTGGCAATTCAAGTCCAATCTGTTTGCCTTCGTCCGACGTACGAACTATGCCGTCACGACCTTGCAATCGAATGGTATCTCCTACTCCTTCAGATAATAATACGTCCATTTCTACACTCACATAAAGCGGCATAAAGTTGGTATGAAACTTACTTATGCTGAGGTGTAACGATCCATTTGCATTGGTGGTGCAATGCACTTGATGTTTACCTGCAGTGAAATAAAGAAGCGGTTTGATGCGTTCGGCATCATAATAAATCATGGATAACTTCGAAGAGTAATGTCCTTCGATGGCTTTTGCTAACGCTTGAGTGCCTAAGTCGTCGTCGACATACTCTTTTTTGTTAGGCAATAGCTCTTTTGAACGTGCGTAATCGTCTGATAAAAACGATTCTTTTTCACACGACATCAATAGCAACACCAAGCCAATAAAAATGCTTTTTGCTACTAATTGCCATGAGATTACTGCCTTAAAAACGTTATTTTTTATCATTATAATGCCTGTTTTGTGGTTCTATCGCTTACGTGCGACAATGCAAATAGCATTGATGTGGTTGCCATGTTTACGGAAAATGCGGCGCATTTCTAATACTCTTTTGCGAGCATGACTATTCTTTAACATTCTAAATATAATGCGAATGAAATTCCAAAAGCCTTCATCTGCAATCATACGAGCCTGCTCTAACAAGTGCATTGGTCTGCTTTCGACATACGAAATGTCGAAACCATTGTCCTCTAAGATGTCCTTCCACTCTACAAGAGTTAAGGGACGAACATTGGTTTTGATTCCTTTTGCAAGATCACTCTCTATCTCTTTGCGCACTTCTTGCGATGTATTGTCGGGATATATGCCTATTTCATGAATGCCATAAAGCCCTCCTGGACGCAATAAACGTGCTGCTTCGGCTATAATAGCTTGCTTTTGTGGTTTACTTTGCATTGTTAACATGGCCTCTCCATACACCTTTGAGGCGCTATTTGCAGGCAAACCTGTTTCTGAAGCGTTTCCTATTACGATCTGCATTTTATCGTTTTGCACGTTATTTTCAACTCGTTTGGCTGCTTCTGCATTGAGTTCTACTGCCACATAGCTATGAGGTTGATGAGAAAGAGCAAGCTTTGCGGTGTAACCTAAGCCCGGAGCGAACTCTATTACATCATCATCTGAAGTGATGTTCATTGCCTTTAGCATTTCGTGAGTTAACTCTTTACCACCTGGTCGCAACACTTTCTTACCTAATTTTGCTAGTACCCAGTGACCTTGTTCCATGTTCATGCGTTTCTCTACCATTGTTTTTTCGTTTTAGTTTCGATTATTGTTGTTTGTTTTTATTTATTAGTTGCAATGCAATTGCCCTCTACCAACGCCACGTTAAGCCTGCAAATACACTTCGAGGTTGCCCTGGAATGAAGAAAGTTAGCTGTTTTGCGGTGAAGTTTGGGAATGGTATTGCGGGGTTATGTATCTCATCACTGATGACATAACTTGATGCATAGCGTTTGTTTGCGATATTTTTCATCTCAACATAGATATGCCATTTTGAGCTGAACTGATAGCCCAAGCGAGCGTTCCACACATGATAAGCAGGCTGAAACATGGTGTTTGTGTGGTCTATTGGAGTGTTTCCTGGTTTCAGTTCTAATGATATAGAACCATTTAAGCCACAAGAATGTTGATAATCGAGCGAGCTATTGATGTAATGTTGTGGAACTCCTGCGAGATACTTACCATCGTATTTGCCACCTTTAAAGATGAAACGACTATAATTATACACTGCTCCTAAGGTGAAACTACCGATATTATACCCTAAAACATGGGGTTTACTTGCCACTTGAAGCCCTACTTCTAAGCCCTGATGAAGGGTCTTTGGGTAGTTTTCTGTACGCTTTAAGCCTCGCACATAGTCTTTTATTTCGAGTATTTCGTTGGTTACCCAAGAGTTATAAATAGCCACATTCCAAGACAATTGCGTTAAACGTCCCTTGCTACCTACCTCAAATGTGGTGGCTGTTTGTTTCTTTAAAGCAATGGAAAAGAGTTTCTTCGGACTGGTATTGATATTCGATGTCACCTCTGTTCCTACCAATTCGTCGAACGTTGGAGGCTCATAACTATTACTAATATTGGCAAATAGCTGGATATCTTTTTGTTGAATAGGATTGTAAACCACGCCTATTCGAGGATTAAAGGCAGTGAAATGCTGATTTAGTGTACTGTTTTCTGAATAGAAATAACGATATTTTCTCGACATATGACTATACCATGGACGAAGAGTTGGATCGCTAAACACGTCTTTACTGTTGCGAATATTATGCACACCATGCACATCTAACACCACATGTAGCTGTTTATTCAAGGCATAATCGGCTTCAATAAAGGCGGTAAAGTTGGCAGAATGTAACTTATCCCACGCAAACATAAACGACTCTTTGCCATCTTTGTTGATATAATGGCGTCGATTCATCCAACCTAAAGACGCCAATGCGCCTGCCGAAAGCTGCAGTTTTGAGGTGGAATAGTTATAATAGAGGGTTGCACCAAGATCGTTATTAAAAGAATGAGGTATTGAGATGGTGATGGGAAAGGCAAACCTATCGTCGGCATATTGATAGTAGACCGATGCTAAAAGATTGCTTTTTGCATTGAGAACAATACCTGTTTGATTGGAAATTCGAAACATATCGACATTGCGATGAGGCTTATCTCTCAAGATATTAGGACCCATTGAGAAGGGAAGGTCAACACCTACGCTCACTTGTTTGGGGTTGGTTAAAAGCTGATCGAGGGTTAATGGACCTGGCATTTGAAAGTAAAGATGAGTGAAATGCATAAAGGTTCGGTTCTCGATAGTGTGTTTTTGATTTCTCCACCCTACGTTAATAGAAGCGGTTAGACGATTGTTTTCGTTATAAATGCGGTAGCCTTTTTGAGCATTATAGGTAGAAGCAACAAACATATCCCATGCTCCCATGCGCTTTCCTGTGGTGAATGTTAAGCCTATTGTACCATAAGAGCCTCCTTCGAGCTTTACACTTGTGGTGCTATCTGTTTGTGCTGTTCTACTAACAAAGTTCAATGCGCCACCCAATGTGCCTGCTCCAAATCGCAAAGCATTCGCTCCTTTAAATACTTCTACATAGCGAGCGGTCATCGCATCCATTATACCTACCACGTAAGAGCCGTCTGAAAAGTTCACAGGAATACCATCTTGAAGCAGATAAACACCTCGTCTTTGAGGATTACTCTGTATTCCTGAGCCTCTAATATTTAAGCGGGGCTGATCGTTTGAGCCAAAGAATTCTTGTATCATAACGCCTGGTTGCATCTTTAAAGCATCTTTTATCGTGGCTATTCGCTGATTATCTGGGCGTATTTCTACAAGAGATGTGCTGCCTGCAATGCGCCTTTGAAGGGCTAAAGCCTGCATCATATCGGGTGAAGTAAGACTGAATTTGGGCTTAACCGACACTTCTTTCAATAATATAACGGTGTCGTTTAAATTGCTTTTTTGTTGAGCATGCACTGCAACAAAAGAACAGATAAGACTTAAAAAGGCAAATATTGCTTTATGTAAGTTCAAAAGATAATTCTTCATTTATAGTATTTGAGAGAATGAACGTCTTAACATTCATTTCGAATGCAAAATTAAAAAGGTGAAAAAGGCATTAAAGTAACAAATGCGACCGATAAAAACAAATACCCAATAGTTGTGAGATGCGCAAAGAGGTTATACAAAACTGTATCTATGGTATTTTGCCTTCGAGATACGTTCTAAATGAAACTAAAAAATAAAAGCATTGCTTTTATATTGCAATAGCTATGATTTTAGGGTGCAATTGCATTGAGATTAGAGTGCAAAAGCAATGATATTATTTTGCCATGCCCAATCTATTGCAATGGAACGGCTACGACTTAAAGAGAAAAAGGGGATAGAAAGATAGATGAAGGCAGTGCTTTTACCTACTTAAAGTTCTAAAAATAGGCCACACACTCTACCCTTTTGCATACCAACAGGCAAGCAAAAAGGGATAAGATAGTGGCAAGAAGGAAAGCCATTTCAAGGAATTGAAACGGCAAAAGCTTGGAATGAGAACTAAATCTCCATGATTTTCTGTTCAAACAAATCGTTCTCTACCCACGATTTGTTCTTCACTCGGGTTTTATAGGTATTGATGGTGTGAACCGAATAGTTTAAGAATTTGGCAATTCTTTCGCTATCTTGTATGCCTAAACGAATGAGAGCGAAGATACGCATCTCTGTTGTTAGATGCTCATTCAGCATCGAACGGCGTTGAGTTGTGGGCTCAAAGAGTTGCTCATAGCGGTCTATAAAGTGTGGAAAGAGCTTTAAAAAGGTTTCATCAAAGTCTGAATACATACTCTTTCGCTCGCTTTCGAGCACCGATTCGTTTACACTTTGACGCAAAGAGTCGAATTGTCTACTTATAATCTTGCGCTCAATGCCTTTGTAAAGCTTTTCGAGTTTCGAAATATACTCTGCATTTAGATAGAAAGAACGCCCTATATACTCGTCTTTTATCTTGTTTGCCTCGTTCAACTTCATATTCGATTGCACCAAGCTGTTGTTCTGTTCTTCGATAATTTCTTGCGCTTTGTGCAGCTTTTTCATTTGTTTTTTAATCACCCAAACGCCATATATCAAGCCAAGAAGAAGGCAAATGACTACGAAAGCGGCAATAGCCATGCTGTTTCGTTGCTGTTGTAGCATGGTTAAGCGTTCTTGTTCGATGATAGGAAGAATGTTTCCAATCTCTATTTTGCGCTGACGTGCATCGTAAAAGTTGGCATCTTCGAGCGAGAGTTGCACATAATCAATGGCTTTATTGATCTCTCCTCGAGTGTAAAGAAAGCCCCCTAAGACCCTAAGAGCGGTGTTTTCTTTGGTCACCGACATGTTATCATAAATGGCTGCAAGGGCTAAATAGTGGATAGTTTGCGTTTCATCGCCCAGCTCTTTATATACCCAACCAAGACAAGAGGTGACAATTGCTTTGGTATGTAGGTCGATATCGGGTGACGAAAGCGTTTTTAATAATGGCTCGATGCACGCTGTGTAGTTGTGTTTCTTAAGACTTCGCATGCCAATAGCATAATACCACTCCCACGATTGGGGCTTTAATAGCGTTAAAAGCGAATCGGTATAGATATGACCTTGCGCACAATAATTGTCTCGATAGGCTTTACTTTGATTATAATCTGCGATGTCGTAGTATAAACGCACCTGCATTTTATAATACAACTCTTTGTATTTGGGATCTACATTGTTGTGCTTTAAGAGTCGCATTTGATCGAAAGCTTCTTTATAAAGTCCTGCTGATAAAAGGCAAAAAGCTTTCATACAGCCCGCTTCTAACACATAATTGCGATTAGAAAGCTGTTGAGCAATGGTTTCACAACGCTCTGCATACACCATAGCAGAGTCGTATTGATACGACTTATACTGCTCGTATAACTTCGAATAGGCTTTATATCGCTCTTCAATGGTTGTAGACTTAGCCGCCAAAGTGTATAAACTTTTTAGTTCTTCTCGCTTTTTCTCTTCATAACTATTGCGCTTTTGCAATACAGAATCGAGTCTCATCAATGTTTGTTGCGCATTGGTTGTGGCCTGAACGCAGTGAAACGAGAAGATAAAAAGAAAGCTAATAAATAGTTTCAACATCATGATCATATCGTAAAGGTTGATGATTAAGAACTAAATAGCGATGCTATTGAATTCATAAAGCGAGTGAGATAGCGTGGAGTGGGATTGTTATAATAGCCTATTTTGCTTGAAGCATAAATCATCCAAAGGCGCTTTCGTGCCCGAGAAAGGGCGACATAGAACTTTCGAGCGTCTTCTAATACCAGCTCTGGGTTATCCTTTATGAAGTAATTGGGATAGCGTCCTTCGGCTACATCATACACAATTACATTGTCAAACTCGAGTCCTTTTGCCTTATGAATGGTGCTTATAAAAATCTTTTCGTGAATAATTGAACTGCCACAAAGGTCTGCTTCTTTCAGAGTTGCAATTTCATTTACATGCAAAAAGAGCTGTTGCGCCAAACAATTCTCTTCGTGTTTGTCTACAATCTCATTCTCAATATAATTGAATACGTATTCGGTTGCACTCAAAGGCTTCATAATCTCTGCCTCAACCACTTGATTATAGAACCAAACCAACTGCGAAACAAGGGCTGATTGCTGCTCTGTTTCTTGCTTTTTCCATAGCTCTTGCTGTGCCTGACGATAAATATCGCCATAGAATCTCTTTAACTTTTGAACCTTTGCATCGACCTTTGGGTGGGCAAGAAACTCACTTTGCCCTTTTAACTTCTCTACGCTTTGTTGATAACAAAAATACACCAATCCAACAGTGGCATGCACATCGGCATCGGCAAGGTGCGTGTTTTGCCCCTCAAGTCTAAACTCTTGCAACAAATTCTTGAGCTTATAGTTCTTCAAAGAGGGCTGAAGAAGGCGTGTAAGCTTCAATGTATCGATGTAAGAAGAATGCTTTTGCAAGAAAGTGTATTGAGGTAGGTACCTTAAAAGATTGTTATAGAGAATTTGATAGTCGAAAGTTGCGTTGTGACCAACGAGCAATGCGTCATCAATATAATCCATAAAGCGAGCCAAAGCCTCTGCAGGTGCGTGCAAAGTGTGGTTTTTCATTTCCTCAATAAGCGGGTTTTCGATGTCGCCAAGCATTGCAGGAATGGGTCGTTTGGTGTCGATAAAGATCTCAAAACGCTCGTTTTCGAGCACCTCTCCCTTTGTAATTTTAACGGCAGCAATCTGCACTATGTCGTCTTCTAACACGTTTAAGCCTGTTGTTTCGGTATCGAACACCACCAAAGTGTCTTGTTCATAGTGGCGAACAAAGCGTTCAACGTAGGTTGAAGGCGCATCGTTTAGCAAGTCAGAAACGCTTATTGCCCGTTCATTGAGCAAGCGAACGAATCGCTGAGAGGCTGCATTGGTACTGAAAATTTTGAGTCCTTTCAATATTCTCGACCACGAAATGAAATTGTGTTCGTTAGCAATCACGCCCAAATGAGCGATTAACAATTTGATAAGAGGAGTGGAAAACAAATCTTGCCCCGACACTTTAAAATGGGGAATATGTTGAGTGTTTAACTCTTCGCTTATCTTATCGGCATCGGCATTCGAGCTAACTATAATCGAAGTGGTTTCGTTTGGGTGATCGTTGAGCAGCTTTTGAGCCAACAAGGCGGTGTCTCTTAGCTCCTCTTCTAACGTTCCTGAGGTGATAATCTTTAGTTCATCGCCTGTTTGTGGGGTTTCTTTTAGGGTAGAAGGAAGTAGCTCTGGAGCGATATGTAGCTGATGTTGGGCAAAGGTGTTGAGCACTTTTACCAAATAAGAGGGTGCTCGGTGGTTGGTGTGTAAATGGTAGATATACCCTTTGCAACGCTCTTTTAGGAGTGAAAGCGTACTTAGTTTGGCTCCCATAAACGAGAAGATGGCCTGCTGTTCGTCGCCTAAATACACCACAGAACGCTGCTCTTTGGTGGTGATGGCATCGACAATGGCCAATTGCAAAGCGTTTAAATCTTGCACTTCGTCGATTTGTACCCACGAATAATGGCGATACTCGTTGGCAGAAGGTGAGGTATAAGCATTGTAAGTGAGCATTAACAAGTCTTCGAAATCGTATAACTGGTTCTCATCTTTATAGCTTGCGTAATAATTGGCGATGTCTACTCGCTTGAAAAACGACTTTAACAGCTTTGCCATACCATAATCGAACAGCGGATTATCGAGTGCATCGGCATATCGTTTACTATGGTCGAAGATATCAATCATGGTCGAAGCAGAGAGCTCTATGTGCAGTTGTTGGCACAAATAGCGCAACGCGGTGACATCGTCGGCAGTGATACAATCGGGGTGAAGACGCAATTCTTTGGGGTGATTGCTCTTTAACTGGAAGATGAAAGCGGCCAGTTGAACGCAAGAAAAATAGGAACGACGGAGCGTTGGATTACTACTTACGCCCTGTTCTTCCTCTTCTAAATAGCCAGAAAGAATGGAGATAGCATCGTCGTCATCGATAATTGAAGAGCCAGCAGGTATGATATTCTCTTCAAAAAGAAACTTAGAACAATAGCGATGCACGTTTCCTACAAACACTTCGAGTGCCTGTGGCAGGTCGATATTGCTCTGAATACGTTCTAACATGCCTCGTGCTGCTCTGTTGGTAAAGGTTAAGCAGAGCATATCTTGCGGACGAACACCATTTAAAAGTGCTTTTTGCAGACGCAAAGTAAGTATCTGTGTCTTTCCACATCCAGGCGGAGCAAACACTAAAGCGTCTCCTTCTTCGATGTCGATAACACGCTGTTGGTCGCTATCTGGTATGAAAGAAGTATTCATAGGCTCGAAAAATGAAATCTAATTGAAACTTATGTATTCCTGAGAATCTATCTCCTTGATTATCAGAAGTGTTGACATCGCTCTGCAATAACATTGAGTTAGTATTGCAAAAGCATTGAGTTTGAAGCGTAAAAGAAGTGCTTTTGCACCCTAAAAGCATTGCTATTGAAAACGAACTGCTATTAAGTTGCAAAACAACAACTTTTCTTTCAAAAAACAAAAGGATGCTGCACAGCGTTTTGTTGCACAGCACCCTTTGTGTTATTACTTACAGATTACCTCGCCAAAGAATGCTGGACAGTGGAAATCTGGATTGGGAAGTTCGATTGAATTCCATGAAAGAAAATGCGGTTTTGGTAGCTTGTCGCCGCATTTATAGAAGTTAGCACGAATGGTATGCGCATCTAATGAGGGCACATCGTGCTTAAAGAAGGTTGTGAAAGGAACAACTAAAGCAAGTTCCCACTGGCCTGTTGCAGGCTTTGTGTCGAATGGTTGATCGCCTAATGATGACCAACGCTTAATTCCTTTCATCACTCCTACGGGCGCAAGGGTACGGTTTTCACGTCCACTTCCAAAGCCAACCAACACTGTTCCCGCACAGTTACACTCTATATTATAATAGGTGTTGTCGGCAACAGGCGAACAGAAGAACTCGCAACAAGCATCTTCCCACACCTTGCCGTTGTCTTCTTCGGCTACAGCTCGTATGTGTTCTTCTTCAACAACATAGTGAAGAAGAATGCTATTGCTTGTATAAGCCATTCTAAATTGTACGTTTGGGGCATAGGGGAACTCTGCTTTCCAATTGACACAATCGATATTTTCGAATGGAATTTCATTCTTATCAAGCAATGTAGGAATGTCTTTTGCATTGACATTGCTGAGGTCTAGTTTCTTAATCGCTAATTTCTTCATAAGTTTTAACTGCTTAGTGCTTTCTATGTTTGTTGATAAAATCATCCATGGATGCCTTGTGTTCAAGCACACTATCATACAAAGCACGCTGATTAAGAGCACGCACAAGATTGTGATTTTCGTACTTCGTTTTGAAATAAACATCGCCATTGATATAGTCTGTCAAGAATCTTACACATTGCATGAATGGGAATAGCGACACAGCATACGACAAATTGCTTATCTCAACGTCTGTAAGGAAGTTGCCAGCACTCTCTAAATATCCCTTAGTGAAAGCTTGGAAGATAGGCTCATTGAATCCAACTTTGCTCAAATCGGGATCGTCCTCTGCCACAAAGTTAGCTCCAGTACGCAAGAAATCGCCATAATCAGAGAATACATAGCTTGGCATTACGGTGTCAAGGTCGATAACACAAAGGATATTTCCCTCTTCATCAAAAAGCATGTTGTTTACTTTTGTGTCGCAATGGCAAACTCGTTTAGGAAGAATTCCTTTTCTATAAAGCTGTTCTGCTTTACACATTTCATCTGCTTTGCTATAGATATAGTCTACAAGGTCTTGTACTTCAGCCAAACGTTGCTTTGGATTTGCCTCGATAGCATCGTTTAACTGCTTCATACGGAATTCCATATTGTGGAAATCGGGAATGGTTTCGCCAAGTGTTTCGGGCACGTCTACAAGGTAGTTTTCAAACTCTCCGAACGCAAGTCCTGCATAATAAGCTGATTCTTCATTAACAGCTTCTCTACTTGTTGCGTCTTTTATAAACACAGAGATACGCCAATATTTTCCTTGTTCATCACAATAATAGGTTTTTCCATCAGTAGTTTGAACAAAAGAAAGCACCTTTCTATCAAGGTCTTTCTCACCTTTTTGGGTAAGTTTTTTGCGAATGTGCTTTGTAACTACTTCGACATTGTGCTGAAGTAGGTCGACATCTTTGAAAATATCGTTATTGATTCGTTGCAAAACATAATCGGGATCGTTGTCAGAAACGGTCCTAACCAAGTATGTATCGTTAATCAAACCATTACCTAAAGGCTTTACTTCTTGCACTTCTCCTGTGATAACGAAGTGCGATAAAATTGTATTAAAATCCATAATGTGATGTTCTTATATTTATATCTTTAAAAAGACGAAGGGCTAATGTATTCGTTCTTACATGAAGAGCCAACACATTGCCCTACGAATCTCTTTAACTTAATTTCTCAGAATTATAGAGGTTTGTATTCAACGAAAGCTTCCATAGCTTCATAACAAGCTAAACCTAGCTTATCATAAAGCTCTGCTGTAGCTCTATTTCTTGCCTCAGAACGTTGCCAGAACAATCTTTCATCGTTGCCAAGGAATGGTGCACTCTCCATTTGAGATGCGTGTTTAAGGATCGCATTGCGCTTAGCTCTAAGCTCTTCAGGGCTCATTGGCACGCACATCTCAATGTTTTCGATTTCCCATTCAGCCCAAGCTCCACGGTACATCCATATTCTACAATCCTTAAGCCATGCTGCTTTA
Source organism: Hoylesella nanceiensis DSM 19126 = JCM 15639 (assembly GCF_000379965.1). Classification (GTDB taxonomy): domain Bacteria; phylum Bacteroidota; class Bacteroidia; order Bacteroidales; family Bacteroidaceae; genus Prevotella; species Prevotella nanceiensis. The sequence continues at coordinate 41,614 of NZ_KB904328.1, forward strand.
GCTTTCTTTTCTTCGTCAACTGCTGCGAAAACGGCATTGGTACACTTTCTATGTGTGCCGTGTGGGTCTGCCAAGTCGCCTGCAACATAAATCTGATGTGGTTGTACTTCTTGCAATAAAGCTTGTACGATGCGCACGTCTTTCTCGCACATTTCAAGCTTTTCGATCTTTCCTGACTCATAGAAAGGTAAGTCTAAGAAGTGCACATGGTCGAGAGGAATACCGTTATATGTTGATGCTGTTCTCGCTTCTCCACGTCTAATAAGACCTTTTATGGTCAAGATGTCACGTGTATCGAGGTCTCCATCTTTCTTATTAGCTAAGAATTGCTTGATTTCTTGATACTTCTTGGTGATCACTTCGTCTTTACTATCAGCAAAGAGTTGGTTGAATCCATTGATGAAGTGCATGAAACGTGTTACTTCTTCATCACCAACTGCGATGTTTCCACTTGTTTCGAACACTACATGAACATCGTGTCCTTGTTGAACTAAGCGTCTTAATGTACCACCCATTGATATTACATCGTCGTCAGGGTGTGGTGAGAATACAATCACTCTCTTAGGGAATGGAGTAGCTCTTTCAGGTCTATTGGTGTCGTCTGCATTGGGTTTACCACCTGGCCAGCCTGTAATAGTGTGTTGAAGGTCATTGAATACCTTTATATTAGCGTTGTATGCAGATCCGTAAAGTGCCAATAATTCACTTAAACCATTCTCGTTATAATCTTTATTTGTTAGCTTCAACAATGGCTTATTGGTCTTTAAGCAAAGCCAAACCAATGCAGAACGAACCAATTTGTCGGTCCATTCGCATGAAGCTACCAACCATGGGTGCACAATTCGTGTGAGTTGACCAGCTGCAGCCAAGTCAACTACAACCTTAGTAGCATTGTGTGATTGTAAGAAAGAAGCAGGAACGCTGTCTGTTATCTTTCCTTCTACAGTCTTTTGAATGATACCTGCCTTCTCTTCTCCCCACGCTGTGATGAAAATACGACGCGAAGAAAGTATTGTTTCGATACCCATTGTAATAGAACAAGGTGGAACTTGGTCGTTAGTTCCAAAGCTCATAGACATTTCTGAGCGTGAAGTAGCATCTACAAGGATTAAACGTGTAGGCGAAGTTAGTCCACTTCCTGGTTCGTTTGTTGCGATATTACCATTTCTACCAATTCCAAGTAGCATGATATCAATGCCACCTTGCTTCTTAATATTTTGCTCATAAAGACGGCAATACTGCTGAACTTCATCTTGAGAGATTGTTCCATCGGGTGCAAAGACATTCTTTTCTTCGATATCGATGTGATCTAACAATCTTGATCTCAATTGATTTAGAGTGCTATTTTGTGAGTCTTTATTCAATGGGAAGTATTCATAAGCATTGAAAACGATAACATTTTTAAAGCTTAGTCCTTCTTCTTTATGACGACGAATGAGCTCATTGAACACAGGAGTGAGTGAAACTCCGGTGCCAAGTCCTAGCACACAGTGACGTCCTTCTTGGTATTTTTGTTTTATTTCTTGCTCTATTACGTCTACAATTGCTTGTGCACCACGTTCAGGAGAAGTGTAGATATCTGTTGAAAGCTTCTCTAAACGAGTAATTTCAGAGCGTTCTACGGCAGTTTTAGGATTGTAGAATTCTTCAGGAACGCTGTTTAAAGCGATCTGAGAACATAAATCTAATCTCATAATTATTTCCTTTCTATATCTTTAAAGTATTTGTAAGTTCCCACTTTTAATTCGTCTGTTGCAGCTTCATCACATACAATAATACCATGTTTGTGTAGTTGTAGTGCGCTGATAGTCCACATTTGGGTTACAGGACCTTCAACAGCTGCTTGCAAAGCACGTGCTTTATTGTGGCCATTCACTAGAATCAACACTTCACGAGCATCGAGAACAGTTCCCACACCCACTGTTAAAGCGTTCTTAGGAACCTTGTTTACGTCGTTATCAAAGAAGCGAGAGTTAGCGATTATGGTGTCACTTGTAAGTGTTTTAATACGTGTTCTTGATGAAAGAGAAGAGCAAGGCTCGTTAAATGCGATATGTCCATCAGGACCAATACCACCTAAGAACAAATCAACTCCACCTGCTTGGCGAATCAATTCTTCGTATCTTGCACATTCTTCATCTAGGTTTTCTGCGTTACCATTTAATATATGGATATTCTCTTTGGGGCAATCTATATGATTAAAGAGGTTATTTGCCATAAAAGAATGGTAGCTTTCAGGATGTGATTCAGGTAAACCACAGTACTCATCCATATTGAATGTTACTACGTTTTTGAAAGAAACACGTCCTTCTTTGCACGCTTTTACAAGTTCTTTGTACATTCCTATTGGAGAAGAACCTGTGGGTAAACCCAATACAAAGCGGTGTTCTGGTGTTGGATTAAATTCGTTAATTCTTTTGATTACATACTCTGCAGCCCATTTCGAGAGCGCATCATAATCTTTTTCTATAATTAATCTCATTTCGTTTATATGTTTTTATTGATTATTTTATTTATTGATTTGATCTCTATTTCATTAACAAATACGCAAATCTTGAGGCTTTATTGTGCCCAAGTGTATATTAATTGTTGCACACCTATTTATATATCATCTTGCATTTAAAATGCTTTAGTGATTGATGTGTTCAAGGGAGAAAAGCTGTCTACTATGTTTTTCGACCTCTTTTCTCCCTTTCTTATACTGTCTTCAACGTATTTGTTTATACATTTCGTTGTTTATTACTTTGTTAATGACCACTCTGGTTTAGCCTTTTTGTCTTTCCATAGATGAGTTGCATAAACGTAATTATACAAATCATAGAAAGAAACGAAGCGTGTTAAGCGTTCTTTAAAGCCCTCATAGTTCTTTGGTTGAGTTGTCCATTGCACCTCAGCGAGAGCCGCCATACGTGGAAGTATCTGATATTCTGCTATATCTTTACCTGCGATATATTCGGTCCAGAGGTTTGCTTGCACACCAAGAATGTGCTTTCTTACGCTATCTGGCAACACACTTGGAGTTGGATTATAGTTGTAAACATTTTCAACTGTAGACAAACCACCAATCAAACCCAACTTCTTTTCTTCCTTATCGTCTGCTTGATAGTAGTCGAAATAGGTGTGAGTGTTAGGAGTCATCACTACATCATGACCCTTTAACGCAGCTTGAATACCTGGTTCTGCACCACGCCAGCTCATCACTGTTGCAGTAGTTGAAATCTTTCCTTCAAGAATTTCGTCCCAACCCATGATGCTATGTCCTTTTGAATTGAGGTATTTCTCAATGCGGTTGGTGAAATAACCTTGAAAATGTTTAGCGTCAACGCCTTCTTCTTTCATCTTCTTTTGGCACAAAGGACATTGTTCCCACGCCACTGTTGGAGCCTCATCACCACCAATATGAATTACTTTTGATGGGAAGATGTCCATAATTTCATCGAGGACGTCTTGCACGAAGGTGAAAGTTTTTTCTTTACCTAAACACAATACATCTTGGAACACACCCCAAGAGCGTGCCACTTGATATGGACCTCCTGTACAACCCAATTCTGGATAGCAAGCAAGAGCAGCCTTTGTGTGACCAGGAATATCAAATTCTGGAATCACAGTGATGTATCTTTGACGTGCATATTCTACTATTTCACGTGCTTGTTCTTGTGTATAATAACCGCCATAAGGCACTCCATCGAACACTCTATCATTGTGTCCAACTTGTGTTCCTCGACGAATTGAACCCTTTTGAGTTAACTCTGGGTATTTCTTTATTTCCAAACGCCAGCCTTGATCCTCTGTTAAATGCCAGTGAAACACGTTCATGTTGTGCATAGCCAACAAGTCGATGTAACGCTTAACGAATTCTAATGGGAAGAAGTGACGTGCACAATCGAGCATCATACCACGATAACCAAAGCGTGGAGCATCGTCGATTACAACTGGAGCAAGTTCTATTGAGCCTGCAACTGTAGTAATTGGCAACGACTTGCGCAATGTTTGTACACCGTAGAATACGCCTTGTGCAGTTGCGCCTTTAATAACTACGCCTTTTGAGTTCACTACAATTGAATAGCCTTCGCTATTCTTTATTTTTGGATCGATTGCAAGAATGATAGACGATGTGCTCTTCTTTGAATCTACAGCAAGATTCAATTTACATGCGTCTGCAATATATTCTTTCAAGAATTGCGCATTGCGTCTCATTTCCTCACTGTCATTTAAACTAACAATAGTTGTGCTTGCTGTTAGCATAAATGGCTTCGACTTAACTTGTTTGATTTCTTGTGGTTGAGGAACAACGTTATAGTTGGCAACCAATGTTTGTGCTAGCGACTGATAAGGTATCATCGCCAATAGACAAAAGGGGGTAAATAGCTTCTTAAAAGTCATAGTTTTATGTTTGGTTTATTACTTTTACAAATATACTGTTTTTTTTCTATTCAACGCCCAACTCCCCATGAATTTATGGCTTTTTTCACAAAAAATCATCATAAATGGGTAGCTCCTTTGCCCTCATAGGTCAACATTCGCCCTACCCTTATATTATTATATGTAGATTTCGTTACAACTTTCGCCTCATTAAAACATTTTTAAACGATAACAAAAGAAAGACAATAGCTTGTTTTATATACAGCTATTTCTTGGGCAACACATTGATTGTGCGCTATTTTTGCAAAGGGTTGAAAAAGCAAGAATTGAGGGTTCCACACAAAACCAAAACGTTAACAGAATTAAACAAGAAAGAGATTACAAAAGAAGCACAAAGAGATTTATTTTTATTCACAGAACAACTATATTAAAACTGCATAACCAACGCAACCTCGCATCCTCTTTCTTGCAACCTTTCTACTTATTCTTTTTCTACTAAAACCCACTATTTCCTTAGTTTCCCATAACTCTTCTACACCACAAACCCTTTATTTTTCGCAAATTCAATCATCGCCATTCACTTCTTTTCTTATATCTTTCTCATCGCAAAAGCTATGTTTTTACGCTGCAATAGCTATGTTTTTACCTTACAAACTCATTGCTTTTACAACTTAAAAACAATGCTTTCCCCATCCAAATTCACAACTTCTCCCACACCATTTCACCACAACTCTCCAATAAATCCAATTAGTTAATATTAGTTATACCCTCTACATCTTTTGCAAATATTATTTAATTATACAGAAAACCACTTCTAACTCCCCTCAATAAAATTCGATTAAAGTGGGCTAAACTGCCGTTTTATCTCAAAAAAAATATGTAAGTTTGCACATTATTATATAAAGCAAGCAGCTGAATGAAAGAATTTGTTATATCAGAAGTAAAAGCAGAAACTGCGGTTTTGGTTGGTTTAATAACCAAAGAGCAAGACGAAAATAAGACAAAAGAATATCTCGACGAGTTGGAATTCTTAGCAGATACAGCAGGAGCGATAACTGTTAAGCGATTTACTCAACGTGTTCAGGGCCCAAATTCGGTGACCTACGTGGGCAAAGGAAAGCTCGAAGAGATTAAAGAATATATCGTTGCAGAGGAAGAAGCTGAGCGGCCCATCGGTATGGTGATATTCGATGACGAGCTAAGTCCTAAACAAATGCGCAATATTGAGAACGAACTGCAAGTGAAAATACTTGATAGAACATCGCTTATTCTGGACATTTTCGCTATGAGAGCGCAAACAGCGAACTCTAAAACGCAAGTAGAGCTTGCCCAATATCGCTATATGTTGCCTCGATTGCAACGCCTTTGGACTCACTTAGAGCGTCAAGGTGGAGGCTCAGGAAGCGGTGGTGGAAAAGGTTCTGTGGGTCTTCGTGGACCTGGAGAGACTCAGTTGGAGATGGACCGACGCATCATTTTGCAACGCATTTCGCTATTAAAAGAGCGCTTAGTGGAGATTGATAAGCAGAAAGTTACACAGCGAAAGAATCGTGGAAGAATGATTCGTGTAGCACTTGTGGGCTACACTAACGTGGGAAAAAGTACGCTTATGAACTTACTTTCGAAAAGTGAAGTGTTCGCAGAGAATAAACTTTTCGCCACATTAGATACCACTGTGCGCAAGGTTGTCATTGAGAATCTACCTTTCTTGCTTGCCGACACGGTTGGATTTATTCGTAAGTTGCCAACCGACTTGGTAGATTCTTTTAAGTCAACTCTCGACGAAGTGCGTGAAGCCGACCTGCTTATGCATGTGGTGGACATATCACATCCCGAATTTGAAGATCACATTCGTGTGGTGGAAAGTACGCTTAAAGACCTCGATGCTGCCGATAAGCCATCTATTATGATATTCAACAAAATCGATAATTATCGTTGGGTGGAAAAAGAAGAGGACGACTTAACGCCTCAAGGCAAAGAAAATATATCGTTAGAAGAATTGGAACGCACTTGGATGGCACGTCTAAAAGATGATTGTGTGTTTATTTCTGCAAAGGAAAATACCAACATCAAAAAGCTAAGAGACGACCTTTATGCTCGTGTTAAACAGCTACATGTGCAAAAATATCCCTACAACGACTTCTTATATAACATCGAAGACGAATGAACAGCGAATACAGACAACTAACAGAAAGTGAAATACTGACGTTAGAAGACCAAGGTTGTTATGCCCAAGATTGGAACAATGTGAAGGTGGCAGAAGATTTTTTGCCGCACTATGTCAAAAATGTTTCGTTCTATGGATATAACAATTTGGGTGTGTTTGAAAAAGACTTAGAAGTGACTAAGGGCTTTTTTAAGCATTCTGGAATATTTAATGCCACATTGAAAGATACCACAATTGGCGACAACTCGTTGATAGAAAAGATTGGAAACTATATCAACGACTACGAAATTGGTAGCGAAACGATTATCTCGAACACCTCAACTATCGAGACAACTGAGGGCGCAAGCTTTGGAGAAGGCAACATTATATCGGTGTTAAACGAAGTGGGTGATGGCAACATCATGCTCTTTAGCAAGCTAACAAGTCAAATAGCGGCTCTCTTTACCAAGTATTCTGACAACCAAGAGTTTATTTCTGCACTTCGAAAGTTGGTGAAACTCGAGGTGGATAACGACCGCTTGCCTTGCGGAAGGATTGGTAATGGGGTGAAGATTGTCAACACCACTGAAATAATTAATACGCACATCGATAACGATTGCGAGATAGTGGGTGCCTGTAGATTATCCGACTGTTCGATAAAGAGCAACAAGCACGCTACAGTTTATATCGGTTCGGGTGTCATTTGCGAGAGTTCTATCATCTGTAGCAGCTCTTCTATCCTCAATAGTGCAAAGATTTCGAACTGCTTTGTGGGCGAAGCCTGCTGCATAACCAATGGATTTACAGCTGAAAGCAGTGTGTTTTTCGCTAATTGTCACATGGCAAACGGCGAGGCTTGTGCCGCTTTTTGCGGTCCTTTTACATCGAGTCACCACAAAAGCAGCTTGCTAATAGGTGGCATGTTCTCGTTCTATAACGCTGGTTCGGCAACGAACTTCAGTAATCATGCCTACAAAATGGGACCTATCCACTATGGAACTTTAGAGCGAGGATGCAAAACTGCAAGTGGAGCTTACCTGCTTATGCCTGCTAAGATCGGCACTTTCTCGGTGTGTTTCGGTAAGTTAATGTATCATCCCGATACCCGTTCACTCCCCTTCTCTTATCTCATTGCCTACGGAGACATCATGTATTTGGTGCCAGGACGCAACATTACGACGGTGGGTTTGTATCGAGATATTCGCAAATGGCCCAAAAGAGATATGCGACCACATGGCTCTCACAAGTCAATTGTTAACTTCGATTGGCTCAGTCCCTTCTCTGTTGCCGAGCTATTGCAGGGCAAACAGATATTAGAACGATTGAGAGAAGCATCGGGAAGTAGCGTTTCGAGCTATAACTATCACGAATATGTCATCAAAGAACCATCGCTTAAAAAGGGCATAAAGTATTATGATATCGCCTTAAGGATATTCATGGGGGCTGTACTTAAACGCCATTCGGTTGTTTATCCCACCACGAATGCGGGCAAAGAGCATTGGAACGATTTGGCAGGATTATTGCTACCTGCAAGCGAAGAGTGTCGACTTGTTAACGAAGTGATCAACGGAAACATCGCAAGTATCGACGAACTGCTCGACAGCCTAACTGCCATTCACAACAACTATGGCGAATATCGCTGGACATACACTTATCATCTCATCTGCAAATACTATGGAGTAGACGAGATTAACAGTGACATTGAAGAGCAAGTGAAGCAAGATTATATCACTGCAAGGCGTGCTTGGATTGCAGAAATACGCAAAGATGCACAAAGAGAATATGAAATGGGAGATGTGGAAGACTGTGTTCTCACTTCATTCCTTGAGCAATTAGATCATGAAATTGATTTTGAAAACATTAAAATAGAAGATATATGAGAATGAAAGGTTTATTGGTTACACTCTTTGTAATCATCTCTACCAGTGTGTTTGCAAAGGAATACACTTACAAAGAGGTTAAGGGCGACTTGACAAAGACCCGTATCTATGAGCTAAAGAACGGATTAAAGGTGTATCTTTCGGTGAATAAAGATCAGCCAAGAATACAAACTTACATCGCAGTTCGCACGGGAAGTAAGAACGATCCCGCTGAAACTACTGGTCTTGCACACTACCTTGAACACCTAATGTTTAAGGGTACAAAACGCTTCGGAACTGCTAATATCATCAAAGAACAACCCTACTTAGATGATATTCAACAAAGATACGAACGCTATCGCTTGCTAACCAATCCTCAAGAACGCAAGAAAGCGTATCAAGAAATTGACAGTGTGTCGCAAATTGCGGCTCAATATTTCATTCCAAATGAATACGATAAGCTCATGGCTTCTATCGGAGCAGATGGCACTAACGCCTTTACTAGCTACGACGTAACATGCTATGTGGAAGATATTCCATCGAATGAGGTGGACAACTGGGCGAAAATACAAGCCGATCGCTTTCAAAATATGGTGATAAGAGGCTTCCATACTGAGCTTGAAGCGGTGTATGAAGAATACAACATCGGCTTAAGTGACGACGGAAGAAAGCAATTTGACATGCTTTTAAGTAAGCTTTTCCCTAATCACCCCTATGGAACTCAAACCACAATAGGTACACAAGAGCACCTAAAGAACCCTTCAATAGTAAACATAAAGAACTATTTTAAGAAATACTATGTACCTAACAACACTGCAATTTGTATGTCGGGAGACTTCGATTACAATGAGGTGATGACCATTTTAGATAAGTATTTCTCTGAATGGAATGCTAATCAGCCTATTAAACCAGTGGAATTCCCTCAACAGCCACAGCTAACTCCACTTAAAAACAATATCGAAACGAGTGTAGTTGGATTGGAAGCTGAAAACATTCTCATGGGTTGGAGAGCTAAAGAAGCAGGCTCTTTCCAAGCAGATACATTGGAAGTGGTGGCTGAAATCTTGTCTAATTCAAAGGCAGGGCTAATGGATTTGAACCTAGAACAAAAGATGAAGTACCTCGGTGGCGGTGCTTATTTCGTTGGATTTGCCGATCATAGCATCTTTGCAATGCAGGGAATGCCAAAAGAAGGACAATCACTTAACGACGTGAAGCTATTGCTTTTGGGCGAAATAGAGAACCTAAAGAAAGGCAACTTCGCCTCTACTCTCCTTCCATCGGTTATCAATAACATGAAACTCAAATATTATAAATCGCTCGAAAGCAATCGCTCTCGAACCGATATGATGATGGATGCCTTTATAAATGGCACAAAATGGAGTGATGTTACACAAAAGATGAGCCGCATACAAGGTATGACTAAGGAGCAAATTGTGGCCTTTGCTAACCGCTTTTTCAATGAGAAATATGTGGCAGTGTTAAAGAATCAGGGCGTAGATAGCAGTATTGTGAAAATCGAAAAGCCTGCTATTACTCCTATTCCACTTAACAGAGAGGCTCAAAGTGACTTCTTACAACAAGTGGTTAACGCTAAAGTTCAACCCATAGAGCCTAAGTTTGTAGACTTTAATAAGGACCTTACAAAAGGCAATACCGCACAAAATATGCCTGTGTTGTATGTAAAGAACAACGAAAATGGCTTGTTCACGCTTTCTTTGCGCTATCCTTTTGGAAGCAATGCAGATAAGAAATTGAGCGCAGCTGCAGACTATTTGAGCTACTTAGGCACCAATAAAATGTCAGCAGAACAGCTCAAACAACGCTTTTACGAATTGGCTTGCGACTACAGTATCCATGTAGGTGACAAGGAAACATACATCACTATCAATGGATTGAACGAGAATATGCCTCAAGCTTTGGCTTTAGTAAAGAGCCTTTTAACCAACGCTAAGGTAGACAATGAAGCCTATCAAGAATTCGTTAACTTAACTATTAAGTCTCGAGAAGATAGTAAAGCAGAGCAACAAGCTAACTTTAAGACCCTAACAGCATACGGAAAGTATGGCGAATACAATGCTTCTAGAAACATTCTAAGTAACAATGACTTGAAAACCATTAAGCCTTCGGACTTAATTCAATCGCTAAAGAAACTCATCAACTATCGTCATACCTTACTATATTATGGAGTTGACGACCTAAACAAGGTGATTGCAACCGTAAACAAAGAGTTTAAAGGCACCAAGTTTACCGACGCTCCAAAGGGAATCGATTATGTATTGCAACCCACTAAGAGCAATTCTATCCTCCTTGCGCCTTATGATGCAAAGAATATTTACATGATTCAATATCATAACAACAACGAGAAGTGGACTCCAGAGAATAGCGCTCTTATCGGAGTTTTCAACGAATACTTTGGCGGAAGCATGAATTCTGTAGTATTCCAAGAGCTTCGTGAGACCCGAGGTTTGGCGTATAGTGCATCGGCTTCGTATGTAACTCCAAGCAGAAAAGATGTTCCTGAATATGCACAAACATACATCATCTCTCAAAACGACAAGATGATTGATTGCATCAATGCCTTCAATAGCATTATAGATACTATTCCTCAAGCCCAAATTGCATTTGATTTGGCTAAGCAAGCACTTAACAAACGCATTGCAACAACACGCACAACAAAATTCGGAATCATCTCTAAATATTTGGAATCAAAGGAACTTGGCATCGATTACGACATCAATCAACAAGTCTATAAAAATCTTCCAAGCATTCAATTAAAAGACATTGTAGACTTTGAAAAGAAGCGAATGGCTCACAAACCCTACCTATATATAATATTAGGTGATGAAAAGAATCTTGATATTAAAGCCCTTGAGAAGATTGCCCCCATTAAAAGAGTGAGCACAGAACAAATCTTTGGCTATTAAAGAGCAAAAAAAATGAAAATCAATATATAACAAACAAAACATTATGGCAACAACTCCTGAATTTAAGTATGCCCCTATGTTCCAAACAGGGGAAGACAAAACAGAGTACTATCTACTCACAAAAGAAGGCGTTTCAACAAGCGAATTCGAAGGAAAAACTATCTTAAAGGTTAGCAAAGAAGCTCTTACTCAACTCACTAACACAGCGTTCAGAGATGTCAATTTCTTATTAAGACGTTCTCACAATGAGCAAGTTGCAAAGATACTTTCAGACCCCGAAGCAAGCGATAACGACCGTTATGTGGCACTAACATTCCTTCGTAACGCTGAAGTTGCATGCAAAGGCGTTCTTCCTTTCTGTCAAGATACAGGTACAGCAATCATACATGGAGAGAAAGGTCAACGTGTTTGGACCGACTTTTGCGATGAAGAAGCTCTTTCATTAGGCGTTTATAAGACCTACACAGAAGAGAACTTACGTTACTCTCAAAATGCTCCTTTGAACATGTATGATGAAGTTAATACTCGTTGTAACCTACCTGCGCAAATCGATATCGAAGCAACTGAGGGCGATGAGTATAAGTTCTTGTGCGTAGTTAAAGGTGGTGGATCGGCTAATAAGACCTATTTCTACCAAGAAACCAAAGCTATTCTTAACAAAGAGACCCTTGTTCCTTTCCTATTAGAAAAGATGAAGACTCTTGGAACCGCTGCTTGTCCTCCTTATCACATCGCATTTGTTATTGGAGGAACTAGCGCAGAGAAGAACCTTTTAACTGTAAAACTTGCTTCAACTCGTTTCTATGACGGTCTACCTACAACAGGAGACGAAACCGGAAGAGCCTTTAGAGATGTGCAATTAGAACAAGAATTGCTCGAAGCATCACACAAAATCGGCCTAGGAGCACAGTTCGGAGGTAAATATTTCGCACATGATATTCGTGTAGTACGCCTTCCTCGCCACGGAGCATCATGCCCTGTGGGTCTTGGAGTGAGCTGTTCTGCAGACAGAAACATCAAAGCTAAGATCAACAAAGACGGTATTTGGATTGAAAAGCTTGACGATCAACCAGGCAACCTCATTCCAGAAGAATTGAGAAACGCAGGAGAAGGCAATTCAGTTAAGATCGACTTGAACCTTCCAATGGACGAGATCAGAAAAGAACTTACCAAATATCCTGTTTCAACTCGTTTGAGCTTGAATGGTACTATCATCGTAGCTCGTGACATTGCACACGCTAAGTTGAAAGAAAGATTAGACAGAGGCGAAGGCTTACCCGATTACTTTAAGAACCATCCTGTGCTTTATGCAGGTCCAGCAAAGACTCCTCAAGGTCTTCCTTGCGGTTCAATGGGACCAACAACTGCCAACCGTATGGACACATACGTTGACCTATTCCAACAAAATGGCGGTTCAATGGTGATGATTGCAAAGGGTAACAGAACTCAAATGGTTACCGATGCATGTAAGAAGAACGGTGGTTTCTACCTCGGAAGTATCGGTGGTCCAGCTGCAGTTCTATCAATGAACAGCATCAAGAGCATTGAATGTGTAGAATATCCAGAGCTTGGAATGGAAGCAGTTTGGAAGATTGAAGTAGAGAATTTCCCTGCATTTATCCTTGTAGACGATAAGGGTAACGACTTCTTTAAGCAACTTCCTGCAGGCACAGTGAACTGTAAAAAATAACAATCGCAGAAACATCACGTTTCGATAACGATTATATCTAAAATTAAAAGCATAACTATTTGCTCGTAATAGTTATGCTTTTTCTATGTAATCTCAATGCTTTTAGATTGCAATTGCATTGAGTTGAGCAAGCAGGAAACATTTTTACTCTAAAATCAAAGCATTTACCTTCTTAAAGAGTGATTATTTAAAGGAAACCTTTCTAAAGTCTAAATTTAAGCTATTTTTTATATATTTTGGTTCAATTTTATTAGGCGTAACATATATTTTCTTCTATCTTTGCGAAAGTTTACTACCGACTTAAACAATAAAAATAGACAGAAACAAATAAAGTTTTGTCTAAAAATGTCAATTACATCATTCACTCTGCTAATAATTCGCAAGAGAAGTATGTTTCATGACAAGCACAACAATCGAAAAACCTTTTACAAAAAATAATCATGAAGAAAATAACCTTTATTGTCTTTACATTCCTTTTAACCCTTGGTAGTGCATCTGCACAAATCGTGAACATCACCCAAAGTGACATAAACAAAGCACGTGAGATCGTATCTAAAATGACATTAGATGAGAAAATCTCATACATTTCAGGCTATACAGACTTTTCTATTTGCCCAATTCCTCGATTAGGGCTACCTGAAATCAAGATGGCAGATGGCCCACAAGGGATACGTAATGTTGCAAGAAGCACCATGTATCCTGCTGGAATACTTTCTGCTGCAACATGGAACAGACAATTAATAAACAAACTTGGTTGCTCTTTGGGACAAGATGCACGCCTTCACGGAATAAATATTTTATTAGGACCAGGCGTAAACATGTATCGTGCACCTATGTGCGGTAGAAATTTTGAATATTTTGGTGAGGATCCGTATCTTGCAAGCGAAACAGCTAAACACTATATCATCGGAGTTCAATCGCAAGGTGTCATTGCAACAATAAAACATTTTGCCCTTAACAACCAAGAATGGAATAGACATCATGTAAGTTCTGATGCTGATGAACGCACAATTCAAGAGATATACTTCCCTACTTTCAAGAAAGCTGTAAAGGAAGCACACGTTGGAGCAATAATGAATAGCTACAATCTTATAAATGGTGTGCATGCAACAGAAAACCCTTGGCTTAATATTCATGTACTAAGAGATAGCTGGGGGTTCAAAGGAATACTTATGTCTGATTGGGAATCTGTGTATTCTGGGGTTGGAGCAGTACTTGGTGGATTGGATCTTGAAATGCCATCTGGAAGATATATGAATAAAGAAACACTTTTACCTGCCCTAAAAAGTGGAATTATATCAGAAAGAATGATCGATGATAAGGTTTGCCATATTATTCAAACTTTATCTGCTTTTGGATTACTAAAGCAAAATCAAGCCACCACAAAGGATACTGATAGAGAACTTTCTACATCTGCTTCTACTGCACTTGACATTGCACGGGAAGGAATTGTGCTTCTAAAGAATAAAAACTCACTTCTACCTCTACGAGGCAGCATTGCAATTGTAGGTCCAAATGCCCATATTACGCCTACAGGTGGAGGTAGTGGAAGTGTAACACCATTCAAAACGACAACAGTTGCAGAAGGTATAAAAGCTATATATAATGGTAAAAGCTCTTACATCGAAGACGCTAAATGGCTCGACACACTAAAATTAGAATATAAAGCTTCTTACTATACAAATAAAAACTTAGAAGGTAAGCCCGCTCTTGTTAGAAAAGAAGCAGAGATTAATCACGAATGGAAAGAGGATGCACCTGCTCCTGAATTGCCAGCAGATGGTTTTTCTGTGAAATGGGAAAGCTCTTTTAAATCTGAGGCGGATGGAATCATTAAACTAATGGTTCGTGGTGATGATGGATATCGTGTTTTCGTGAACGATAAAGAAGTTGCATCAGACTGGACGAATCATGCCGTAACAGAAAAAGAAGCATGTGTGCAAGTAAAGAAAGGCAATGAATATAAGATCCGAATGGAATATTATGATAACATGAGAGATGCAACTGCACAACTCATTATTCAAACAGCTAACACAGAAAAGTTACGCCATGCTCTTTCAAATTTCGACAATGTTGCCTTATGTGTAGGCTTCACTAGTAATACAGAAGGTGAAAACTTTGATAGGCCTTTCGAACTTAACACATGGCAGAAAAGCCTTATAGACCTTATTTCTAAGATTAAAAAGAACACAATTGTAATTGTTAATAGTGGTGGCAGTATTGACTTTGGGCCCTGGATTGATAATGTTGGCGCAGTATTAATGGCTTGGTATCCTGGTCAAGAGGGTGGTCGTGCTATTGCAGAGATCCTTTCTGGAAAGATTTCTCCCAGCGGTAAGCTTCCTATTAGCATTGAACGTAAATGGGAAGATAATCCTTGCAGCAAAAGTTATTATGACCATCGTGATGTAACCCACAAACGAGTGTTATATTCAGAAGGCGTCTTTACTGGCTATAGAGGGTTTGATAGAAATGGAACTGCTCCCCTCTTCCCCTTTGGTTACGGCTTATCTTATACTACCTTTGAATACAATAATCTCAAAACAGAAAAGGGATTAGATAACAATATCAAAGTAAGTTTTGACTTAAAAAACACTGGAAAGAGAGATGCGAGTGAAATTGTACAAATATATGTACATGATGTTGAGAGTTCAGTTCCACGTCCTTTAAAGGAACTAAAAAACTATGAGAAAGTATATTTACGCAAAGGAGAAACAAAACACATCACCTTGGAACTAAATAAAGATGCTTTTAGTTTTTACGACATCAATGCTCATGATTTTATTGTAGAGAAAGGCGATTTCGAAATACTCGTTGGTGCATCTTCCTCAGACATCAAACTAAGAACAACAATCAACCTATAAACACAAGCCTATAACATAACTGAATTCTATATTTCAATAAACTAATAAAAATCTAAACAATATTAATTATGAAAAAGACTATGAAGAGTACGTTTTTTTCCCTCTTTTCTAGTATCGCTATTTTAGGCCTTGCTAGTTGTGGACACGAAAACATAATTTCAACAGCGCATAACTCGGCTGAACCTATACAACTTACTACATTCTATCCAGACTCAGGAATGTATAAAGAACAAATAATATTAGAAGGTGCCAACTTTGGACGAGATGTTTCAAAAATAAAAGTTTACTTCAATAAAACGAAGGCTCCTGTTATTGGTTCTACTGGCAATATGCTTTATATCACGGCTCCACGACTCCCAGGAGATACATGTATGATATCTGTTGTAGTAGAAAATGATTCCGTAGTTTTCACTAAACCCTTTATCTACCACGAATCAATATCCGTAACAACAATTGCAGGTACGGGACAATGCGATTTAGCTAAGGCAGGAGATGTGAACACAGCAACTATGCATCCACGCTACTTATGTGTTGATAATGATGACAATATATTCCTTGTAAGTCGAGATGTCAATGATGGAGCAGAAGATGAGAAGATAATGCGCATTGATCAATCAACAGGACAGGTTGAGATTGTGAGTGATGAAAATGGCAATGTGCCTTGTGCAGACCCTCAAACAAAGATCATCACCATTCCTACAGAAACAACAGTTGGCTCGTATATGTCGCTAGACCCTACAGAAATGTGGAGTCCAAGACAACGTGAAGTGATCTGGCCAGAAGGATATAACATTCCAGAATATGGCTATAAACACAGTATGGTTGTTAATCCTAACGACGGATAT
The DNA here is from genome assembly GCF_000379965.1 of Hoylesella nanceiensis DSM 19126 = JCM 15639. GTDB lineage: Bacteria > Bacteroidota > Bacteroidia > Bacteroidales > Bacteroidaceae > Prevotella > Prevotella nanceiensis. The sequence continues at coordinate 58,307 of NZ_KB904328.1, forward strand.
ATTTACACTCGTTACTACTATGGCGATATTATTAGAATTAACCCTCGCACTTATGAAGCAACTCCGATCTACAAAACAGCCCCAGGCAATAGTTATGGTTTAACATTCAATCCTAAGCACCCTAACATTTTATTTATTGCTTTCCGAGATGATGCAGGTGCCATGGCTAACAGTATTGCTTCTATAGACGTAACACAGCCTGAGAGTACATTTAAACGTTTATCGAGCACAAATACATCAGGTGGACATCGTGACGGAGAGCTCTCTAATGCCCAGCTACATAACCCTTGTCAGATCTATTGTGATGCAGAAGGCTATATGTATGTTGCAGATATGGATAATCATTGCATTCGTCGTATATCTCCAGAAGGCATCATTGAAACCGTACTTGGCGTTCCTGGAACTGCAGGTTATAAAGATGGTTCAAAGAAAGAAGCTCTGTTTAACAAACCTACAGGAATAGGAATAGGTAAGGATGGCTCTGTTTATGTTGCCGACTGGGGTAATTTCCGAATAAGAAAACTAACTGTAAACTAAGAAAAGTACTTATACAAAACAAGTAAACTGACACAAGAAATCATTCTTATAGACGAAAGAATAAATATAAGCCGTCTTATTGAAAAGAATTAAAAAGGCTGTCCTTCATTGATTATAACTCTATTGAGGACACCTTAATAAGATGGGCTTAAACATTAATCTATTTTTTAATACTAAACATTTATAATATTCATGAAGTACCATTCACTACTGGCATTGATGCTATTTGCCTTCACAAGTCAGACGTTTGCACAGAAACTTCCTGAAGATAAAAGGATTCAGGAAGTCAAAAATAAAGAAATTTCTATTTCAGGAATAGTTTACGATAATGAAGAACCACTGATTGGTGTATCTGTAAGCATTCTAGATAAGCCTGGAAAAGGAACTGTTACAGATATTGATGGTAGATTTCACTTAAAAGTGAGTCAAGGAGACAAACTTATTTTTTCATATATCGGATTCAAAAAGTATGAATATGTTGCTGTAAAAAACCAGGAAAATCTCAAGATCCAGCTCATAACCGACAACAAACTCGATGAAGTGGTTGTTACTGCTTTAGGCTCTCAACGAAAAATTTCAAATCTTTCGGCTGTTAGCTCTGTAGATCCTCAAGATCTTCAACGTCCAACAACCTCAGTTGCAAACTTGTTAGGAGGTCGAGTTGCAGGTGTAATTGCCACCCTACATAGTGGTGAACCTGGAAAAAACATATCAGACTTCTGGATTCGTGGTATAGGAACCTTCGGAGCAAACGCATCTGCATTAGTTCTTATAGATGGTTTAGAAGGAAATATTAACGATCTTGATCCTGCTGACATCGAAAGCTTTTCTGTGTTAAAAGACGCTTCTGCAACTGCGGTATATGGTGTAAGAGGTGCAAATGGGGTTGTATTAATTACAACTAAACATGGTACAACAGAGAAAATTAATATCACCGCACGTGGCTCTATTACACTTAATAAAATAAAGAAACTGCCCAATTACCTTGGTGCTTATGAGTATGCACTTCTTGCAAACGAAGCTCGTGAGGAGCGTGGAGAAACTCCTTTATACAATGATATGGCTCTACAAATTATCAAGAATCACCTTGATCCTGATCTTTATCCCGATGTTAACTGGCAAAAGGAAACAGTTAGAACCACATCATGGAATAAAAACTTTTATGTTAGTGCCAGAGGAGGTGCAAATATTGCACAATATTTTATAAGTCTTGGTGCCAATATGGAAGACGCAGCATACAAAACCAATTCTAATAGTCCTTATGCTTCAAACGTTGGATACAATCGTTACACGTATAGAACAAACCTTGACCTTAAATTAACACCAACTACAAAGGTTTATTTTGGAACAGATGGCACCTTAGCAATTAGTAATAACCCTGGAATTTCAAATACCGATTATATATGGGCAGCGCAAGCTTACCTTAATCCATTAATTTTACCAACGGTTTATTCTAACGGTTTATATCCTGCAGCAGGGACCAACGCTTTAACTTCTCCATCAATTTCAATTAATCATCGTGGTCGTAGAACCGATCAATCATTTTCTGGAAAAGCAACATTGGCTGTTGAACAAGATCTTAAGTTCCTTCTTCCTGGCCTAACTCTTCGAGTACAGGGCGCATTTGACATTCACAGTTATTATCAGGAAAGTCGTCTTATACAACCTGCATTATATCAAGCTGTAGGAAGAAATGCAGATGGAACACTGAATACCGTATTACGTGTAGCTAATCAGTCTGCATCTTTCTCAAAAGGAGTAAGCCAATATCGTAAATATCACTTCGAAAGTACTTTAAACTATTCTCATATATTCGCTCAAGACCACCGAGTGTCTGGTCTTCTATATTATTATATGAGTGATGCAAAGAGTTCTAATGATGCAAAATCCAACTTAAGTTCTATCCCATATCGCTATCAAGGCATATCAAGTCGCTTAACTTATGGCTATCAAGATACTTATATGGTTGATCTAAACTTTGGTTATACAGGTTCTGAGAACTTCTCTAAAGGTCATCGTTTCGGATTCTTTCCTTCTATTGCCTTTGGTTGGATTCCTTCAAACTATAACTTTATCAAAGAATCTTTGCCATTCTTAAACTTCTTAAAGCTACGTGCATCTTATGGAACTGTTGGAAATGACAAGATAACACATAAGCGCTTTCCATATCTTACCATTGTTGAACGCCTTAGTAATATTCCCTTTGGCTCTTCACAGGTTGAGACATTACAAGAGAGCTACATCGGTGCCGATAACTTAAGATGGGAAATTGCAAAGAAATTTGACTTTGGTATAGAAGCACATTTATTTAATGAGCGTTTTAATTTCGTACTTGATTTCTTCCATGACGAAAGAGATCACATCTTCCAACAACGTTCTCTAATTCCTATATATGCAGGATTAACCTCTAATCCTTTTAGCAATATCGGAAAAATGGCAAGCTATGGAGCAGATGGGAACTTTACATTTAAACAAAAAATCAACAAAAATGTGGATCTTACCTTACGTGGAAATTTCACTTATTCACGTAACAACGTAAAGAATTGGGAGGAAAACACACCTCTTTATCCTTACCAAAACATATCAGGATACCCATATGGAATACAACGAGGACTACAAGCTATTGGTCTATTTAAAAACCAAAAGGATATAGAAACGAGTCCTTATCAAACTTTTGGAACCTATTCTCCTGGAGATATCAAATATAAAGATGTCAATGGAGATGGGCTAATTAACAGCGATGACTACATTCCTCTAGCATATAATGATAGAACTCCTTTATTAATGTATGGTTTTGGAGGAGAATTCCGTTATAAAGACTTTACTTTAGGCGTTCTCTTTAAGGGACGTGGTCGTACAACAGTCAACCTTAATGGATATGGATATATTCCATTTTATAACGGACAATTTGGAAATGTCTTACAAACTATAAAAGATCCTGCGCAACGCTGGATATCAAAAGAATATGCAATGGCTCACGGAATTGACGAAAGCTTAGCAGAAAATCCTAATGCTCGTTTCCCTAGATTAACATATGGTAAGAGTGAGAACAACACACAACCTTCTGATTTTTGGAATCGTAATGCATGGTTTTTACGCTTACAAGAGATTACACTTAACTATAGTATGAGAACAAAATACTTGCGAAATATTGGTATTTCAGGTATTGATTTTCAGTTGGTTGGTTCAAATATCTTCGTTTGGGACAATATTAAAGAATTTGATCCTGAGCAAGCAAGCTATCGAGGTTTGGTTTATCCCATTCCTTCTACTTACACACTTCAACTATATATACATTTTTAATTCATCAATATATAATAAGCACTATGAGATATCACAATTATAAAAAACATATAACCAAACTGCTTTTACTCACAGGAAGTCTTTTATCTCTATCTTCATGTAACTTTTTAGATATCACAGATAATTACTTCTCAGATGAAATAAGCAGCGACTCTATATTTGCAAACAGTCGAAACACAATCGCATATATGTGGGATATATCAAGAATGTTCCCTGATGAAGGTAATCTAATAGAGGGACACCCAAACACTCTTGGTCCGTTAGCTACTGATGAAGCTTTCTCTAATGCGAAGGCAGATATCACAATGAAATATATAACAGGAGAGATAAATTCTAAGAATCTTGGAAACTTTGAGGAACGCTACAGCAATAATTACAAAGCGATCCGTCGATGTAATACAGTTCTAAGTAATCTTAATAAAGTTCCGAACCTAAACACAACAGACAGAAAAGATATTCTTGGTTATACTCACTTTATGCGTGCCTATGCTTATTATCGTCTTCTTATAGACTGGGGCCCCACTCTCTTATTAGGAAATGACATTATTCCGAATAACGAAGAGTTAAAAAACTATGACAGAGAGCGTGGAACATACGATGAATGCGTGGACTATATCTGCAATGAATTTGAAGAATCTGCAAAATACTTACCCACAACACAAAGCATTGCGAACTTTGGTCGCCCCACAAAAGGAGCTGCATACGGTTTAATTGCTCGTCTACGCATATATCAAGCGAGTCCAGCTTATAACGGAGGAGAAGAAGCCCATCGTTGTTTTGGTAATTGGAAACGTAAATCTGATGGAGCATTCTATATCAATCAAACCTATGATGAGAAGCGATGGGCCATTGCAGCAGCTGCATGTTTGCGTGTTATCGAGATGAAAAAGAATGGTAATGCAATGTATCATCTACATACAGTTGAGAGTTCATCTGAGACTCCAGACCTTCCTACAAACGTTTCTACAGACCCTGACTTCCTAAAACCATGGCCTATCGGAGCTGCAGGCATTGATCCTTTCCATTCATATGCAGACATGTTCAATGGAGAAGACGTAATTCCTAGTAATCCTGAATGGGTTTGGGCACGCTATAGTAATGACCTTACAGCTCACACACAGCAATCATTCCCTGCACATCTTAGCGGTTTTAACCACTATTGTGTAACACAAAAGGTTATTGATGCATATCGTATGGTAGATGGAAATAGCATTGAAGAATCATCTTCTGAATATCCTTATTCCGAAACAGGTTTTACTACTTCTCAAAAGAAATTCTCAGGCTATCGATTAAATAGCGGAGTATATAATATGTACAACAATCGAGAAATGAGATTTTATGCATCAATAGGATTCAGCGAATGCTTTTGGCCTATGACCTCAACATCTACAGTTGGAAATTACAATCAAACAATTACCTATTACTATGATTCTCCTAATGGAAAACAAAGCAATGTAGTGGATTATCCTATAACAGGATATGTTATTAAGAAGTTTATAAATCCAACAGATGCATGGGCGGGAACTAATTCCAAACGATTAACAAAGGCTTATCCTATAATAAGATATGCCGACATCCTTTTAATGTATGCAGAAGCGCTTAATCATCTAACCACAACTCATACAGTTCAATTAGAGAAAGAAACTTATACCCTTATGCGTAACACAGATGAGATTCGCAAAGCTTTCAATTTAGTTCGCCATCGTGCAGGATTGCCTGGCATGTCTGTATCAGAAGTGTCTGATGTAAACACCGTTCAAAAGCTAATTGAACAAGAACGCATGATTGAACTTCTATTTGAGAATGAACGTTACTATGATGTTCGTCGTTGGGGAAAGTATGAGGAATCTGAACTTACTACAATAACAGGAATGAATGTTGAAGGTACAAAAAGTACTTATTATCAACGAACAATACCCAATTCTAGTCGTATTGGTGCCCGAGTTGTTAATCGTAAAATGATGTTTATGCCTATTCCTAATAGTGAAATACGCAAACTTCCTTCAATGTCTCAAAATCCAGGATGGGATTAATTGAAGACAATTCATAAATTATGAATAAGGAGATAACAACAGACATACAATAAAACGTTGAACATTCTTATAAAAAGATATAACATGAAATCTAAATTTTTATTATATACAACAGCCATACTTCTTTTAAGTTCGTGTAACGAAAATGAAGTTTTTACAAGAGAGCAATACAAACACGTCTTCTCGTTTGTTAGTAATAGCGACCACATAAGCGAAAAGACATTCGACCTATCTGATACGACTCGTGTCGGCTATATTGCTCTATCAATGGGCGGTTCTACAAATATTGATAAGGATGCTAATATTCATATCATAAAATCGCCAGAAACACTTGAGTCGTATAATACAACACAGTTCGATAATAATGTTGATAAATATGTACGCATCTTACCTGAAAGTCACTATAGTGTAGCAACAATGAATGTTTGCATAAAAGCAGGACAAACAACAGGAGTTCTCCCCATCACAATAAAGCCAGAAGGATTGTCACCCGACAGTACATACTATCTTCCTCTTCGAATTCAATCATTTGACAACTATGAAGCCAACCCTCATAGAAACTATGTTTTCTATCATGTTCGAATAAAAAATAAGTGGGCTGCAGCTGGAGGATCAACTTATAACATGCTTACTATGAGTTATCTTAATAACAATCCAACAGGAATAGCCAGACCTGGAACAAAAACTTTATTTGCAATAGGGGCCAACACGATACGAATGATGGCAGGAAATGAATCGTTTGATGCATCACGAGCAAATCTAGATAAGTTTGCCTTGTATCTTGATATTAACCCTGATGGAAGTATTAAAATTCGTCCATATCGTGATATTAATGTCATACAATTATCAGATGATAAAGATTTTCCAAACAAGTATTTTATTGAAGAAACTAGCCATGGAACCAAATATGCTAATTTTCTCCTTCACTATAAATACAAATCAGGATCTGATTGGCTTGAGATTAAAGAAGAACTTCGTATGAAGATTACCAATGACAAATAACAAATACCTCGCAATATGAAACTTACAACGAATTTTCAGAATCTGCTTTTTATATTAACTATAGTATTTATCACCTCGTGCGATAAATACGAACGTGCAGAAGTAAGGAACGAAATATATGTAAATAAGAATGAAATAACCCTATCTGTAGGACAAAGCGATAGCCTTATTGTTAGTCCTACAAAGGGCGACTATTTATGGTATAGCGAAAATGATGAGATTGCAACAGTTAATTCTAGCGGTGTAATTACAGCCCTTTCACCTGGTAATACCAATGTAATTGTAGAGCAAAAGCATGCTAAATTCACTATAAAAGTTAGTGTATTGCAAAAGGTCCCTCTAACAGATATTGCTTTAACTGCTACAAAGCTACTTGGCAACTATACCATAAGTCTCATTCCAGGAGCTACACAAAGAATTCTTTCTTCTACCATTCCTGGTAATGCTAACGACTTTTTACGTAGCGATTACTTATGGTGGTCTGACAATGATAGCATCGCACATGTTTATAATGATGGAACCATTCTCGCAGTAAACGAAGGAAGTACATTGGTACACCATCGCCGTGGCACAATATCTAAAGATATTTATGTATATGTATCAAAAACAAGTCCCTTCAAAGGACCTCATATTATAAGTAAAACTGCACCTCTTGAGCTCTCATTTCTCAACTTTGATTATGGCGGTCCTGAGATTTCATGGCACGACGCAACTCCAGAAAATCAAGGAAAAAGCAATTATCGCAAAGACAATGGCGACAATAATTCTAATGGAGTAGATATTGAAGGTTCTTCCAATATTGGTTATACTGCGAGCGGAGAGTGGCTTATTTATACCATTGATGTACAAGATGGTGGCATTTATAGTCTTGATTTATGCGTGTCTGGAAGTGGTGGCACCATGCACTATGAAGTAGATGGAGTGAATGCAACTGGCACAATTAGCATAAAAAGCACAAGTGGTTGGGGAGATTATCAATATAACACTACCTCTCCTAAGGATCTTCGTCTCACTGCAGGACGACATAAAATAAAGGTTGTATTTGGTAATGCGGCCTTTAACATAAGAAGTATGCGATTTACTTATGTCGATGACCTTTAATTCTTTTAAATAAAATATTCATATAAAAGATATTTGCGTTTAATTATTGCGGGGATTATCCATAAAATAATCCTCGCAATATTGTTTTTGGTTGGTTTTTATTATATTTTGGACCATTTTTTATACTACTAAATCCATGGAAAACCTAATTTTGTGGCATCAGAATACTAGCAGAATTTATCTAATACAAGTAACTAATAAATAACTAAGAACAATGTATGAAACATGTATCTAACCTTAGAAAAGTTTTTATGCTTTTCATTCTGTTCACAATTTCCTTGACGGCCTTGGGTCAAGAGGTCACAGGAACAGTCACCGATGCCACGAATCAGGAGCCGCTTATCGGTGTTACAGTACGTACTCCTGATGGAAAAGGTATAGCCGTTACTGATTTCGACGGCAAATACAGAGTTAAAGATGCTCATTCAGTATCCCTTATCTTTACTTATGTAGGGTATGATGATGTTACAGTACAAGTAGGCAATCGCACTACTATAAATGTACAAATGAAACAAAGCTCGGGCAATCTCAACGAAATCGTTGTTATTGGCTATGGAACTCAAAAGAAAGCAGACCTTACTGGAGCTATTGGAGTGGTTGATATGAAAGAAGCAAAGAAGACTGCTGCTACCAATATCTATGAAATGTTACAAGGACAAGTTCCTGGTGTGTCTGTATCAACAACCAGTCAGCCAGGTGCTATGAGTCAAGTTCAAATTCGAGGTATAGGTTCTTTCAACACAGTAGGACCTTTATATGTTCTCGACGGAATGATCGTAAACGACGTTACTCACCTCAATCCTAATGAAATAGAATCAATGCAGGTATTAAAAGATGCCTCAGCTGCAGCCATCTATGGAGCTCGTGGAGCTAATGGAGTTATTCTTATTACAACAAAAAAAGGACATAAAGGACAACCTACACTTGATGTTTCTGCAACATGGAGTATTGCTGATATGCCAAAGAAAATAGAAATGAAGAATGCTATAGACTTCATGCACTACAATGAACAGGCATATATCAATGCAAACACAGCTTGGCCAGCAGCAAACTACTCAATAACGAACACAGGTAAGATGATTCCTAACACGGATTGGCAACGTGCCGTGTTTAAAACAGGATTTACTCAAGATTATAATGCGCTATACGCACAAGGTTCCGACAAAGTAAATTTTGCTATAGGAACTGGCTACATGAGTCAAACTGGTGTATTTGAAGGACCAAAATATCAACGTTTTACAGGCCGTATTAATGGTGACGCAACTTATGGAATTCTCAAAATTGGAGTCAATAGTACTTTCCAGTATGCTAAAAACAATGAAACAAATTCAGGTTCATTCTCAAATGCTTTGGCAATGCCACCTGTAATACCAGTATATGATCCCAATGAACCTTCAGGACGAGGTGGATATGGATATGGAAGTGCAAATTTCCCAACTTATTCAAGTAACCCTGTTGCCATACAAAATTCGTTCAAAGGAATAAGTATCGATAATCGTGCCATCGCTAATTTCTTTGCAGAACTTACTTTATTCAAGCATTTCCGCTATAAGTTTAATGCAGGCGTGGATGCATGGTTTGGCCTACGTAAATATATGAATCATTGCTATACAATGCGTATGGCCTCTGGAGAAACTCGATATAAGGATGTTCTTACTGAAAACAGAGCACAACGAATAACCACAATTATTGAAAATACGCTAACATATGAGAATTCATTTGGCAACCATAATATAACTGCTTTAATTGGACATACTGCCGAAGACATTAACTGGCATTGGCTTATGAACGAAGGTTATGACCAACAAGTTCCTGGTTTATGGCAAATAGATCTTGTTAGTAAACAAAATAATATGGAAGGCTCTGAACAAGAACGAAGACAGATATCTTACCTTGGTCGTCTAGATTACAATTATGCGGGCAAATACCTTGCACAATTTAACTTCCGTTCTGATGGTAGTTCTAAGTTTGGACCAGCAAATCGCCGTGGTTACTTCCCATCACTATCTCTTGGTTGGCGTATCTCTGAGGAAGAATTCTGGAAGCCTTTAAAGAACGTTGTTAACAACATGAAGATCCGTGCAAGCTGGGGAAAGGTGGGTGATATGCAGTCTTCTGGAAATTATAGTTATATACCTACTATTGATCACAACGGACCTTATGAAGGACTTTATGCTGTTTTTGGTCCTTCTGGAAACGAAAATATTCACTATGGAGCAACTCAAACATCTAAAGTGAATGTAAATCTAGGTTGGGAAACTAAAACAACCACAAATATTGGTATCGACTTTAACTCTTTCAACAACCGATTATTTGGTTCTTTTGAATGGTTTAATGCAAAATCAACAGACCTTCTTCTAAACGTTCCACAAGCATGGGCTACAGGAATCTCTACACTTTGGACTAATTATGGTTCTATTCGCAACAGTGGAATTGAATTAACCTTAGGTTGGCAGGAACAAAAAGGAGATTTCAGCTATACTATTAGTGGTAACCTATCAACTTTACGCAACGAAGTTCTTAAGATGGGCGATGCTTATGTACAAGGTGGATACACAAGAACAGAGGTTGGTCGTTCTATTTCTGATTTCTATTTGCTCAAAGCAAATGGTATTTTCCAATCTATGGATGAAGTATACGATTATACAACAACACTAAAAGATGGAACGGTTAAAATAATACAGCCCAACGCAAAGCCTGGAGATGTACGATATATAGATGTGAATGAAGATGGAAAAATTGATGACACTGATAGAGACTGGAGCGGAAGTCCACTTCCTAAGTTCGAATTAGGTTTCAATGCATCGCTTGCTTGGAAGGGTTTTGACTTCAATATGTTTTGGGCAGGCAAGTTTGGTCACATGATATATAATCAAGTACGTGCATCAACACTCAACTTCAATGTTGATAACATTCCTGCAGATGTAACACCATGGACTTGGGATAATCCATCAAATGAATATCCACGTATGTATGCGAACTCTACTGATAACAACAAAGGAAGTGATCGTTTCCTCGAGAAAGCAAGTTTCTTCCGTCTAAAAAATATTCAACTAGGTTATACTCTTCCTGAATCTTTATGTAAAAAGGTAAGTTTAAGAAAAGTACGTGCATACGTTAGTGGTACTAATCTAGTGACTTTAACAAGTTACAAAGGCTATGACCCAGATATAATCTGTACAGATGTATACGGACAAGGCATTGATTATGGACAATATCCATCAACTCGCCAAATCAATATTGGATTACAGATCACATTTTAATTAAAGAATTATTCCTTATGAAAAATATTATAGTTAAAACACTTTTAACCGCTTCATTCGTTGCAAGTTTTACTTCTTGCTCTCTCAACGATGATTGGCTTTCTCTCAATGATCCGAACCGAGAAACGGCTAATACATTCTGGAAGACAACCAAACAATTTGATCAAGGATTGTCTGCAGCTTATTCTACATGGCGTCGCCCAGGTTATTTTAGTCGCTGGTTCCAAGTATTAATGATTCTTCGGAGTGATGAGGGTTGGAGTGAAAGCCCTAATACAGAATTCCAAGCTGACGCTAATTTTATTATCTCTGCTTATAACTATGATGGAAACGCAGGTATTAGTCTACCTTGGCAAACGATCTATAACAGCCTATACTACGTTAATCAAGTTATAGACAATATGAATTCTACTGGATATAAACTTTTCTCTAAAGAAGAAGCAGATCATATTTTAGGACAAGGTTATTTTATACGTGGCGTAGCATTTTGGTCTATTGCGGGTATTTATGGTACAGGACCAATACAAACAAGCTCTACCGAGAATGGACCTATAGGCACACAAGAAGAATTATACAAACAAGCCCTTGAGGATTTCACCAAAGCCTCTACCTTGTTACCTATTAATTGGCCTACAGAAGAAAAGGGTCGTGTTACAAAAGGAGGTGCACTTGGTATGATGGCACGTTTGAATATGCAGTTAGCAGGTATTAAATGCCATCGTCCATGGGATACTACTAACCAAGATCTCGAAGGTGCAAAGACTTATTGGCAGGCTGCAAAGAAGAACATTGAAGACATCTTTGCTTTAGGCATCTATAGACTTTGTGATAATTGGATGGATAATTTCACAGAAAGCAATGAGAATAACTCTGAAAGTCTATTTGAAATAAACTTTAAAGATGGTCTTATTAATGGAAATGAAGTTGGTAGTCAACGTCCAAAGTTCCTGGGACTTTACTTAAGTGACGGCTCAGGTGCTTGGAATGATGGTTCTTCACGTGCTTGGTTATTAGATGAATTTAATAAAGAACGTGATAAAGATGGTAACGTAGATATGCGCAAATTCCATACATTGTTCTATTATGATCCAGCAGAACCACAAACAGGAACTGCAAACTATTATGGAAAGACTTGGCCTGAATGGTGCGCAGTTGAAGGTTATAAAGATAACCAATTTCCACATGAATGCTATTGGAAGAAATATACAAGTGTAGAAACCGACAATAAAAACGAAGACTATTCATCTGGCGCAAACCTTCGTATTCTTCGTCTTGCTGATATCTATCTCATGTATGCAGAATGCATAAACGAGTTGAATGGTGACCGTTCTACTGCAGTAGAGTATATCAATAAGGTTCGTCGTAGAGCGAATATGGCAGATCTTACTCCTACAAGTTTTAGCACTTATGAAGAGCTAATGGAACAAATAAAACATGAAAGAGTTGTTGAACTCTGCGGAGAATGTACACGTTGGTTTGACCTTGATCGATGGGGTGATTTGCACTCACAAAACAAGATTAATGAAATAGCCGAGCGTGATGCCGATTTTCGTAATTTTAAGGTAGGCATAAACCATTTATGGATTATCCCAAATCATGAGATAAATCTTTGGAAAGGATTAACACAAAATCCTGGTTATTAACAATTAAATAGAGAACACATCATGAAAAAAATATTTAAGCTACTTCTATTTGCCATTTCTATGGGATCATTTTTCAATATTTCTATGAGCAGTTGTACAGATACTGCTGGTGATGGAATAGATTCTATTCAATGGAATGGCAGTAAGAATCCTGAGAATTCAAGTTTCCGTAATCCCATATGGGAACCATCTTTAGAAGGTGGAACACTTGTAAAAGGAGCGAGTTCCTATACCGCAATATCTGCAACAACGCAATGGGCTGCTGGCATTTCAACAATATGTCCTACCCTTTCTTCTAATAACCTCATGTCATGGTCTGCAGGAAATAGTGCTTTTTCTACATCTCCAGATTGGGCCGAAGGACGCATTAACTCTCTTTCTGTAGATTATGCACGAGCTGTTACGGGAGCAACCTATTGGATGTTCTATACAATTGAAGGCAGTAATAAAATTGGAGCGGCTTCAGGAACAACTGCAGCAGGTCCCTATAATGATAGAGGAGTATTCTTAACAAATACAGATGTTAATTCAACTACATTAAAAGATCCATTCTTAATTGTGATTTCCACAAGCTATTATCTATGTTACACAACAGACGACGGCACCTATATACAACGTATTACGCTTAATCGTATGAGAGGTGTAGCAAAAAGTGGAGCAGCTATCAAGCTAACAGAGAAAGCATTTGGCAATGTTGCCATTGTTCGCATCAATAGTAATCGCTTCTATCTTGTTGGAACTGTAAATAAAGAAACAGGAACTGAGATACGTTATGCTATGGCATCAAAAATCACAGGACCATATCTTGACAAAAAAGGAACCCAACTCACAGATGGATCAACAGGAGAATTACTACTCGAAAGTGGACGAGATATAATAAACCCAGAGAATCCTATGCGAGGTTTTGTTAACGAAAAAGGAACACATGTTTTTTTAGCTTACAATGCAACTCAATCAGACAAACCGCTTATGAAAAGTGGATTTGCACGTAAGCCAATGTTCCTTACGCCATTTGAAATATTAGAAGATGGCTGGCTTAAAGCTCCTACAACTGTACAAAAGGGTTGGGCTAGTCCTCGTTTTCAATAACTCAGATTTAAATAATCATAGAAGAAGTATTATGAACATACCGTTAAATACTTCTTCTTAAATACTAATATTAAACTTATCTACTATGAAAAGAATCATTACCTTTATGGCTGCTGCAACCTTGTCAATAAGTTTAAATGCACAGTCTATCACTGTTGGCCATGTTGATCCTACACTTGCCAACGATTATGCAGGAGGATGCGAGATTGATTTAAATAATGATGGACTTATGGAAATCATTGTCGCAGGTAAACCTCAATGGGAAGCTGCCCCAGGTCGTATTATTACTGATGCAGATGGCAATGAAGTTCAATCCGATTTTCAATCATGGATTCTCAAATGGAATGGAACTTCTTACACCGCAAAAGAGTTTATTCAACTCTGTGGACTTCGCTCACACATTATTCCTACAGATTTTAATGGAGATGGTAATATCGACCTTTTTATTGCTGGTGAAGCTTATGACTTCTCAGGCGTGTATTTAAATGACGGAAACGGAAACCTCACAAAGGATCCTAAATATGCAGTAAAAGATGCTGAAGGTAATGTTATTCCTTGGCATCCTAGAGCTATAGACATTGCAGACTTCAACCTTGATGGTCGTCCAGATATCGTTAGTATAGGCTGGAGTGCTGTTGGTGGAAATCGCCAAGCTAATTGTGGAGTCCTTATCAATCAAGGCGATGGAACCTTTAAGAATGTCTTAGAAGCTGGAGTTATAGGTGATGGAGCATCTAACTACGAGATGGCTCTTTGCACAGTTAAAGCTTATGACCTTAATAAAGATGGATTTCCTGATATCCTTTTACAAGGAAACGTAGACAATAGTAATGAAGTATCTGTTTTAACTGCCGCCGGTAAGAAAGTGAATCGTACATTTATAGGCCTTCAAAGTATGGGTCTTGATGATGATGGCAATGTAACTTTCTTCAATATGGAATTAGGAACTAGCGTTTCTCACCAAATGGGTAATGGTAACTTCGCTATAGCTGACTTTAACAATGATGGAACACCTGACATTTTCCTTACAGGTGAATCACCAGATGATGCTTACCCTGCTAACGCTTGGAATTACTTCCCTCAACTACTTACGGCAAAAATCAATAGCAATAATGAACTTACCTACACCGACAATTCATCATTTATTGGTCGTGCTAAAGACGTTCGTCCTCTTAACTCTAATAATATAGGAGTTCGCACAATCGACTATAATGGTGATGGTTTCTATGATCTTTTCTATGATGGATGGTGTACACAAATGCTAGATGGCACAGGAGCAACCCAAGCAGGTTGGCTTTTCTTAGGTTCTCCAGCTGGTCTTACCTCTTATCAACGCATTCCTGGAGCGTCTGAGATGGGTATATTCTTCCTCGACAATGGAGTTCAAGGTGCATTAAATTATGCATTCACAGGTTATCATGGCGACAACAAATATTTTGACGATGCTACAGACAATAAGAAAGGTCGTTCAATGGTATTCACCAACAATCCTTATACTAAGGCTGAACGCCCTGATGCTCCTACAGCTCTCAATCAGAAAGTAGAAGGCAACAATGTAACTTTAAGTTGGGAACCAGCCACTTCATCTAAGAAGAATGTTACCTACGCTTACTATCTTAAAGAAAAAACAACAGGTAAGATACTCAACAGTGTTTTAGCTTTCATTGGAGGCGAGAAAGATGGTTTGAGAAAAGCACTCCGTGAGGGTAATGCCTATATGAATACAAGTATCTCACTTTCTAATATTCCTAATGGTACTTACGAATGGGGAGTTCAAACTATTAATGCATCTCTACAAGGTTCTACCTTTAGTAAGGGAGGTACACTTGTTGTAGGAACAGGAAAACCTGAGGTTACAGCTATAGACAATGTTGAACAAGATACCATAATTAAAGAAGTTGTACGCTATAATATTAGTGGACAAAGAATTCAAAAGGAAGAAAAAGGTGTCAACATCATTAAAATGTCTGATGGAACCGTTAGAAAGGTCATGGTAAAATAATTTAGATTAAATACCTTTCAAATAGATAGAGAGGATTCTCTTACAAAGGAATATCATCTCTAAGAAGACAAAAGAAATACCTACATCGATAACAACTAGCAGGGTGATTGCTTTTAATCACTCTGCTAGATAAAATAAAAAAAGATCAACATGAAGAAACAAAGTATTCTTGTAATATTTATGCTGTTCATATCAATGGTTACAAATGCACAAACCATAATTGACATTAGTATTGAACAAAACCCACCATTAAAAGTAGTTGCTGAGAATGTCACACTAAATATACCACCAAGTGGTCTTAACATTGGAAGTGACATTATTGTAGAAGGAGGAGATGGAAACTTCTCTTATACCTGGACTGATAGTAATGGCAGGATTCTGGACACAAAGAAAAGTCTATTTATAACAGCTGCTGGCGACTATTATTTACAAGTAACAGATGGAAATGATTGTAAGGTAAGTACACGTTTCAGTGCTACAATCACTAATGGAATAGATGTTCTAAATAGCGACAAGGCTGTAAGTCAATTACGAATAATGGATACTGCAGGGATCTTAATTAAAAAGATTATTCAACCTGCTCTAACATCTGCCTCTAACTATGGACTACAACCTGGTATTTATCTATTCACTTATATCTACTCAGATGGTACAGCAACAGTTAAACGCACCTTTATTAAATAGATCTGCACTATGAAACATCTTAAACTAATTATACTATCTACTCTATTTGCGTTTGCACTACATGCCAATGCACAAAAGACCTTTACTCATTACGCCAAAGCTGGAGTCAAAACAACTCTCCAACTGAAATGGACAAACCAAAACTATGGTAACATACAATGGCAACGTTCAAAGGACAAAGGACAAACATGGAATGATATTTCAGGAGCTACTACAAAAGAATATACCTTCACACCCTCGACGGATGAATTTATACGAGTAATTATTAAAGGTGATGAGGCTTGTAAAGCTATCATTCAAACCCACATAGTAAAAACTTCTACATTCAATGTTAATCTTCTTGAAACCACAGCTAGCAGTGCAACGTTTCAATTATCAAACTTCAGCATCCCTCGAAATGAAATAATAGAATGGGGATTCTGTCGTAACTTTTACAATCTTAGCCGCAATCTTCAAAATATGTATCGAGAGAAGGTTGGTACAGAACTACCTAATACTGATTCGTTTGATTTAGTTTGTCCCAATCTTTCACCCAATGAAAAATACTCAATACGAGTTTATTTCAAGACAAAAGATGGCTCTACTATTTATGGTCCAGCAAAGATTACCGAAACTTTACCTGGTTTAAAATGGAGTTCTGAAGACTGGACCATAACAAAAAACTCTATTGTTGCTAAATTCCACATCGATGGCTATAGAGGAACAGAGCCTCGAATAACCTTTCAGTTTGGAACAAAAGATAACATGCAAACCTATACTACCTCGCATGATAGAAATTGGTTATATACCTCACAAACCATTCGAAAGCTTCAACCTGGAACAGAATACATCGCTAAGGTAACAACAGAGATTGATGGAGAGGTGCAAACTATTTCTAAGAAAATACGTACTATGACCGATTATAGTACTTTTGAGGTAGATAAAACCGTTACCCCTGCTAAACATAAGATTGTTTGGAATACCACTAGAATACAACTTTCTCCAGACAACATACAAGCAGAATACCCTCGTTTACAACGTATTTCAAATGATACGATCTTGCTTACCTACCATGGTGGAGATGGTACAGCAATAAACACCGATCACTGGGAAGACATATATCTTCAAAAGTCAACAGACAATGGTCAAACATGGTCTAGTCCAGTGAAACTAATGGATCACAGTAAACGCTTCTCAAACGATGGTTTTGGCTGGTATCGTTTTGCAGATCCAACATTCACTCGTTTACAAAACGGTTGGCTCTTAATGCAATTCATAGGAAATGCCAATCCTGAAACAAACCCAAATTGCCAAGTGTTCGTTAGTATTTCTAAAGATAATGGTAACACCTGGGGTGATCCTATCACCGTTGGACGTGGTCGTTGCTGGGAACCACAGATCGTACAGCTACCTGGTGGCGAGCTAGAACTACTTGTTTCTTCTGAAGCTTTTTGGTGGGATAATCAACGCAACAATCGTTATCAGGAGATTCTTTGTTCACGTTCAACAGACAATGGAGAAACTTGGACATCTTTCATTCGAGCTAGTTATAATCCAAACTGCCGAGATGGTATGCCAGTTCCCGTACTACTACAAGGCAATAAAGGTATATTATATTCTATTGAAAGTATTCACAGCAACAACAATCCTAGTCTTATCCTACGTGATTTAGATGGCGAATGGGATGGAACAGACTGGAATGGAGTACAAACCGATCGTCGTTGGATTGCAGAACCTATCCGTGGTGCTTGCGCTCCATATATGATTCAGTTACCAACAGGAGAAATTGTACTCTGCGGACATGCTGATCAACGTGGTTCAGTATGGCAAACATGTCGTTCAAAAGTAGTTATAGGAGACAACACTGGTCATAACTTTGGTTCACGAACCCTACCCTTTGCTTCACTTCCTGCGGGAGAAGGTGCTTATTATTGTTCTCTCTTCTTAAAAGATCCACAAACAATATGGCTCGCTATTAGTCATTCTATATATAGTGGAACCAATTGCAAGAAGAACACTGTAGAGTATATTGAAGGTAAAATAGTAGAGAAATAAAAAACTAAAAACAATGAATCTAAAAAGTATTCTTATCTGCACATTAAGTGCAGTTAGTCTTCAAATGATGGCAAAGTCCATCGAGGCTACCCTATTATTAAAACAACCTGGCAACCCTTCTCGTCAATATACACTCACTCAGCAAGGCAATCAGTTGATAGCTCCAGCACAGTTACCTCTAACGATTGCCATAAATGAGCAACAAGAAGGAGAAGATAAGGTTATATCTATACGCATTCACGCTACAAAGCAGGTTTATTTCAATCTTGGAGCCATGCTTCCAACCAGTCTTAAGAGTAATAATTGTGAGTTTTATCTCCCAGGATTTTGGTATCATCGCAATCTGCGTTCACCTAAAGAGGCGCCCTCTTTCCATACAAGTAAGAGCTGGAATTTCCGAGATGATCGTCTATCAACACCTCTAACGTCAGTCTATGATGCCCAACTTCGTAAGGGAATTTCTGTTCTTCGTATCAATAACACATCAACGGAATGTTCCCCTCAGCTTACAGAAGGAGAGGTTATACTTCCAGGAAATACCTCGGTAGGTTTCTTAGGGTTTGATAATGAAAGCAATGAAGTAAAACTTTGTTTTGGTTTTCCATATATTGAGAGTCCTAAACGCTATATTCGTAAGCTCACTCTTGCTCCTTCTATCACCACTTTTCAGAAACTAGAGGCAGGCGAAGAGAGAGTTCTCACTTGGCGAATACATCAAATAGAGGCAGAAAACTATGGTACGTTCGTAAGCAAGATGTGGCAGTATAGTTTCGACAAGATGCGCCCACAACCAATTACTCCCCTCTATTCTGCAGGTGAAATGAAAGGTCAACTCACCAATTATTTTCGTTCTTCGTTTGTAGATAAGTTTCCTTTAAAATATAACTCAGGTATTACTCTCGAAACTGAGAATTGCAATCCTTATACAGAAGTACAATTAGGATTCTGCGGTCGTGTCCTTCTCAATGCCTTTAATGAGATTGAATATGGTGAAACACATCACCAAACAGATCTCTTTAATATGGGACAAGATATCATTAAAAGCTGGTTAGAGAATGGATTTACTGCACAAGGTTGGTTTATTGACTGGGTGAATTATAGCGAAGGAATGCCCAAAGAGTTTGTACATTCTATTCGCCAACAAAGCGAAGGCATATATGCTATTCTGCATTATCTCAACTATGAGAAAAAACATGGACGTCAACACCCTGAATGGGAAAAGCGTACACGCCAGCTTCTCAACAATCTTATAGCACTACAAAAATCTGATGGCCACTTTGCACGTAAGTATAATGATGCAGGAGAAGATATAGATGCATCAGGAGGAAGTACTCCTTCTGCAACATCTACACTCGTAATGGGATATAAGTATTTCAAAGATAAAAAGTATTTATTGGCAGCTAAACGCACAATTGATTATGTAGAAAAGAACATTATCTCTAAAAGCGACTATTTCTCGTCAACTCTTGATGCCAATTGCGAAGATAAGGAAGCTGCAATTGCTGCAGTTACATCAACTTATTACTTAGCAATGGTCACAACAGGAAAGGAACGTCAGCACTATATTGATCTTTGTAAACAAGCAGCTTATTTTGCTCTTTCATGGTATTACACATGGGATGTGCCATTTGCAAAAGGACAAATGCTTGGCGATCTTGGTTTCAAAAGCCGTGGCTGGAGTAATGTTTCTGTAGAAAATAACCACATAGATGTCTTCGTATTTGAACTTCCTCATATTATTAAGTGGCTCAGCTCGGTTACAGAAGAAAAGCGTTTTGAAAAGATGTATGATGTTATTTATTCATCTTTAAATCAACTTCTACCAACAAAAGAACGCCTTTGTGGTATTGGTAAACCTGGTTTCTACCCTGAAGTAGTGCAACACACGACATGGGACTATGGACGAAATGGTAAAGGATTCTATAACAATCTTTTTGCACCAGGCTGGACTATTGCTTCTTTATGGGAGCTCTACAGTCCTAATAGAACAGTTGAATTCTTAAAGTAATCTAGGATAAAAGTCGTAAGCATTTTTTTAGTCTATCATTAATTGGTGAAAACAAAAAGACAGCAACACTTAAAATAAAGTGTTGCTGTTCTTTTCTTCTATCTATACTTTCGTTTTATATCTTCTTATATCAAGTAAGAAAAGTATTTAAAAGATACATTTCTATATCACATTCCCTACCAAATGCAATGCACATTAAAAGTTGTGCGATTTTATTTGTTCACAATCTTTTGTGTGAACCACTTGCCATTGTCGTTCCAACGCACAACAAATATACCCTTCTGGTGGATTGGGAGTGCAACAGAGGCAGTCAAATTTGCGCTATTTTTGATGCTTAACAACTGCTTGCCGTCTACACTACACAAAATAACATCGGTGATATTCTCGCCCAATATGCTCCATTGTGCACCATCAAACACCACTCTTTGTGCTGCATTTTCAACATACTGAGTGTCAAAAATACCAGTTAAATACTCTTGATTGGTGGTCTTGCTACCCTCGAAAGTAACGTAATATTGATCTTCTTGATTCTCTAATAAGTTGAAAGGAACACCATTCTTCTCGCCCATCACCATCCATTTGTACGAACGTTTGTTAAGTACTTTAAGCGAAGAAGATTGAACTTGTCCTACATTGATCACCTTCAACTCACCTGCAACCAAGTCTTCATGAGCAATCTTTGCACCTACTTGAATTTGTTTCTGTGTGATCACATCTTCGAGTACGATAGACAATGGACCGCTATAACTATGACCTTCTGACGCATTAAGAAGGAAACCATAAGATAAAACCTTTTCTATATTGAGATTAATCTTCTCTGATGAAATACCTTCACCATCGCTATTAGAAACAGAAGGGAATGCCATTGTAAAGAAAGGAGAAATCACTTCGCCCTCGATCGTCACAGAATTAGAAGTGCTGTTCAATGGATTTTTCACCAAAGTAACATCATCTGCATTATACATATTCACCACTTCCACCTTAGTTTGATATGTTCCCGAAGCAAGATTAGTAGGCAATTTCATCTCAAACTGAGCATAGTCGGTACCGAAAGAATCGAAAGAGAAAGCCTTATCGCTTGTATGTGAGAACACAGCAACACCTTGATCGTTTAAGAAACTCAATTTGATATAAGCGTCTTTAGGCAATCCAGAAAGGTTTTTAATAGCCATATTGCAAGTTACTTTCGCACCAGGATTGAGCGTTTTGTCGTAGAATGGCTCACCAACCAACTTGAAACTACTTGTCTTTGAACATTCTTCTAACACCTCAACTTTATCTGCAGTGACCTTAATCACCATGTAAGGAGCCTTTCTAAGCAGCACCCAATCTGTCCAAGTGTTATCGTCTTGATAGTCTGCCGACACCACTTTAAGCGTGTAAACACCCTCTTTTAAACCTTTTAAAGGCACGTTTACAGAGATTGGAGCAGATAAAATACCATCTGTTTGCATCTTTCCATCGCCATAACCAGTGAAGAAATGCTGAGTAAATCCACCCTCATTGTGCCATTGCGAAGCCGCAGTTGCCACTCTATTGTTTTGTTCATCGATCACAGTAACGCCCACATCACCTTTAAAAGGACGTCCTTTATTGATAATATAACTCAACTCAACAGGATAGGTTTCCATACGATTTGATATGCGTTCTACCCCATTTGCACGAGCAAAAGCACCCTCTGCAGTGAACGAAAGGTTACCTCTTTCGGGCATAAGAGATGGGTCTATGCGCTTCACACCAGTCTTGTTAGGGTGTGCGAAGATAGCCATAAATGCACGAGAGAAAGCCAATTTAGCACCATTAAACTCCTTTCCAGATTGTGAAAGATTAAGAGCCGAGAGCGAATAGTAGCCATTGCTTTGTCCATTCCAGCCGAAATTCATGTGGAAAAAGCCCTTATCATCGAATCCATCTACCACCCATGCGTGCGCACCTTTATAGTCTTTGGTTGCTCCATAGAAGTAAAATGGAAATCCATCAACAAGCTCTTGGCGCAATAAGTCAGCAAAAACAGAAGGACCTTCTGTTGATTGATACACGCAAGTAGCCTGATAATCGAAGTGTTTTACAAAGGCATCGAAAGCTCCTTGATTTGTTGCTACGGCAAAACCAGGGTGATATTGCATTCCAGAAGCAAGACCCACATCTTTCATGAGCTTTGCAACAGCGTTGCGTTGAGCTTGAGTTGCCTGCACAGGAGCATCGTAGTTGGGGAGCATATTCGCCCAATCGTATTGCGAAAGATTCAAGTTTCCCGACAAAGTACGGTTATCTGAGGTGTTTACATACGATATATTGCCCATTCCTTGCACTGGCCATTCGTGGTATTTCAACACTTGTGAGATAGTAGTTGCAACGCAACCAGTGTAGTTATAACCTAAAAGTGCGTTATAAGGAGCATCTTGCGACCATGTAGTTTTAAGTAAAGGAGCTACCGTTTTGGCGAAAAAAGCACCCTTTTTGGCTTCTGTTTCCACCGCATTGTTGGTGTTTATAGCCTTAAAAGCCATTTTATAGCTATTAAGAAGCTGTGCAAGACCGGGGTGAAGGTTGGTTGTGTCGAGTGCATTCTCGTTGCTATAAGCCAATATTTCGCCCATTTCTGTAGTACCAGAAACAATTACAAAGCCCTTATTTTGTGCATCGTTGTAGATGTAATAAGGTGCATTTTGGCTGAAACCACTTTGCTTAGATACACCACGAGTGGCTTTCTTTGTTGGTAGTTTGATGTATTTTCGAGCTATGTTTTCTGCCTCTTTGGGTGTAACGACATGCGCTTTGAGGCATAGAGGCATAGCAAAAGAGAGCAAAGAGCCCACCAACAACGCTTTGGTTGATGCACTTCTGCCATCTAAAACACGGAGTAGTGATGATGATAAGTTCATATTTTTAATTGTTTGAGTTTAAGTTCTTGTATGTAAAAAGATGGACATTGCAACTTAGCGAACCAACACTTTGCGCACAAAGGTAGTGCCGTTAGCTTGTATCTTCGCAACATAAACGCCTGCTTTTGCCTCGTCTAAGCTCACAACGGCTTCGCTATTACCGCCTAATGGCACTTTCTTCAATAGCTCACCGCTTAGCAAGTAGAGTTCAATCCACTGCAAGTTGCGTCCTTCTAACTTCAATTCTTTGTTGTTATAGAAGAGTTGTAGCGATGCATTATCTATCGAACTACTGTTGATAGACGTTGGAATACTTCTCGACATAGTGAGAGATTCGCTTGTTTTCACAAAGAAACAATAAGGCAATTTGTTGTTCCAAAGGTCGGTTTGAACGCCGTCTATCGTTCCAAGAACAACGAGTTTGTAGGTTTTGTTCTCTTCTATTCCAAGAGTAGAAGGGCGTAACCAATAAGAATAGAATTCGAGATTATAGTCGCTATTCACCATAACTGCGCCCTTATTGGCCGAAATTGCGATTCTTTCTTTAGTGCTTATATCCTCGAAGAACAATTCAATCGGACCATTATAGCTTTTTGTTGGAGAAGTTTTAAGGTCGACAATGAGTTTAAATAGAGGATATCTTGAGAATAAAAGCTCGTTTGTTATCAACTTCGTGTCAGAACTTTCTGCAAAGAAAACATTGCAACTACTCATCAATGGAGTTGGTTGAGCCTTTGAAACAACCACGGTTGTAGCCTCGTTGCCATGCACCTTATTCACTTTCACCACATTGTTGCGAGCCTCTTCGCCCTCTTCTGGGTGGAGAGAGTTGAGCATTTCTACCTCAACAGAATAAGTTCCAATAGCAAAGTCGGCAGGAATGTTGAGCGAGAAAGGCAAGTCTAAGGTTTCAAAGCCATCAAATTCAACCGCCTTTTTGTGCGTCATTTCTAAAGCAACCTTATTGTTTTGGTCTATTAACTTTATCTTTGCAAAGGCTGTTTTAGGCAGAGAATTGAGGTTTTGAACCAACAATTGGATCTTAGCAGTTGTGCCTTGCTCCAACTCTTTACCTGCATCTAAGTGCTGAATGAGCTGATATGTGGCAGTAGAATTACATTCTTTGCTCACTCTCACCTTTCCTTTTGAAATCTCAACCTCCATAGTTGGAGCCGTTTTCATAAAGGTTAAGGCCTCGAATTCGCCTGCATCATTGCGCTGATAGCACACTGGTTTAAGCGTGTAATAGCCGTCTTTCAAACCCGAAAGCTTCACTTTAATGGTTTGAGCGTTAGCAATAAGGTGGTCGGTACCCATCAAATCGCCATAATCGGCATAGATAGAGTGAGTGAAACCACCCGTGTTATGATGGTCAGAGTAGAACTCTTTCACCACATTGTCTGCATTATCGAGCACCGCAATACCAATATCTCCCTTGAAAGGTTTACCAATATTCACAAAACTTGCATAGCTAACGGGTAGCGTTTCGCTTTGTTGAAAGGTGCGTTGAGTGGTATTTTCGATGGTGATATAACCACCTTCGTTGAATTTTAGCTTTGGACTTTCGGGCAATAAGTCTTTATCTATAGCTGCAACTCCAGGTTTCTTGGGGTGCACAACCATAATTTTCATTTGTCGATTGAACGACAAAGAGCGTCCTTGAAACTCACTTCCTGCTTTTAATACACTAAGAGCTGTGAGCGAATAGTAGCCATCACTTTGTCCATTCCAACCGAAATTCATGTGGAAAAGACCATCTTTATCTACTCCATCAAGCACCCATGCGTGTCCACTTCTGCCACCTTCGGGTATTCCTTCGATATAAAGTGGGAAGCCATTGATGAGCTCTTTCTTGATAATTCGCACGAAAGACTCAATGCCTTCGTTAAACTTCGAGAGCAAAACGGCATCGTATTGAAAATAATTTTTCATTGCATAAAGAGCCGCATAGCCTGTTGATGAACTGCTATTCTCTGAGTATTGCATGTTAACAGCATAACCACAATCTCGCATAAGCAATGCAACGGCATCGTTTTGTTGTGCTGTTGAGGGATAGTAATAGCCATAACGAGACTCCATATTACCCCAATCGTAGCGAGATTCGGCAAAGTTGACATATTTTTTTGTGCCATCGAACGACACAGAATATTCGTTTTCGCCTTGTCCTTGCACTGGCCATTCGTGGTATTTCATCACCTGTGCAATGGCTGTTGCAACGCAACCGGTGTAGTTATAGCCTGTTTTTTGATTATAAGGGTGTCCTTGTCCCCAAGAAGTTTTTACCAAAGGCTTCACAACTTGGGTGCTTTGAGCGGCTGCACGAGTTGCTCCTGCAACGTTTTTGCCTGCTGAAACGGCTTCGAAAGCCTCACGATAGGCATTTAAAAGGAGTTGTGCGCCTGGGTTGGCACTTTGCTCTTCAAAGCTACTTTCGGTGCTATAAGCTAATATTTCGCCCATTTCTGTGTTTCCAGAAATGATGACAAAGCCTTTATTTTTTGTGTCGTTATAAACGTAATAGGGTGCAACTTGGTCACTATGGTTGTGATTTGAACCGCTTCGGGTGAGTTGTTTAGCGGGCAACTGCAAGTATTTTTGCGCAATTTTAAATGCTTGTTGTGCTGTGATGGGTTTCGAAGTGATGCTTAGGGGCATGCAAAACACAAGCGCAATGATGAACATCAACACTTGAAAAGCATGCAAAGAAGGGGTTATTGTCTGTCTTTTTGTTGCGTAAAAAATCATTATTAAAAATGCTTTTGATTGAAATGGTGCGTAAGAAGAGTCTAAAGAGCTGATAGTTAGGTCTTCTACGGACTTACAAAGATAGGTATTTTTAACCAAATTCCACTATCTTTTACGTTACTTTTCATCGAACTGCTTTTATTCTACTTATATGGTATGTTTTATATGTCATTCTATCTGCCCCTAAAAGCAATGCAAATGCAGGGTAAAAGCAGTGATATTGCGCCCTAAAAGCGATGCTTTTACCTACTAAAAACAATGCTTTTGCGATGCGGAGAATATGAGATTTGGAAGAGATTGAAATTCAATTGGTTAGAAAAGTGAGAATGAAAGCGAGGGAAAGGGGTGTACGGAGGTGAATTGAGGGGTGAGATAAAACAAATAAGAGAGTGGGATTAGAAGACAATCGTAAGAAGAGAGGAACGAAAAGGTGGGGAGATGGGTGGGTGAAAGCAGAAAGATAGTGGGGAAAGGGCGATGAAAAAGAGAGGGAATGGCGGTGGGAAAAGGTGCTTTAAAGCGTGGAGTTAAAAGAAAAAGAGATAACAACAAGGTGGCGTTTACTCGGTTGTTGCGAGCTGTGCCCTACCCCATTATTATCTCTTTTGGTATGTTGTGAGAGTTAATTCTCTACGAATTATTCAACTGTAATTAAGTAATAGTTCTTCTTTCCACGTTGAACAAGAAGGTATTTGCCGTTAAGTAGGTCGTCGGTTGTAATGACTTGGTCTACTGCTTGCAATTTTTCTTTATTCAAAGAAACGCCTCCACCTTGTACAAGTTTACGCATTTCGCCTTTACTTGGGAACACTTTCACCTCGTCGCTTGTGAACAATTCAACTGCAGGTTGACCCAAAGCGTCTTTTGAAAGCTTAAATTGTGGCACGCCTTCGAATATACTTAACAAGGTTGCATCGTCGAATTTAGCAAGACTTTCCTTTGTTCCTTTACCGAAAAGTATGCCTGATGCTTCTTTAGCTAAGTCCAAATCTTCTTGCGAGTGTACCATAACTGTAAGCTCATCTGCTAATCGTTTTTGAAGAACTCGCATGCCTGGGTCTTGCTCGTGCTCTGCTATTAGGGCGTCGATAACGTCTTTTTCAAGACTTGTGAATATCTTAATATACTTCACTGCATCGTCATCACTAACGTTTAACCAGAACTGATAGAACTTATAAGGAGTGGTTCTGTTTCTATCTAACCATATATTTCCACTCTCAGTCTTACCGAATTTGGTTCCGTCTGCCTTGGTAATGAGAGGACAGGTCAATGCAAATGCTTCTGCATCGTTGCCCAATGTGCGGCGAATAAGCTCGGTTCCAGTGGTCATATTGCCCCATTGATCGTTTCCACCCAATTGAAGTTTCACGTTATTGGTGCGATATAGGTGCAAGAAGTCGTAGCCTTGAAGTAGCTGATAGGTAAATTCTGTGAAAGAAAGTCCATCTCTTGCTTCTCCGTTTAGACGCTTTTTCACGCTATCTTTCGCCATCATATAGTTAACAGTGATGTGCTTTCCTACCAAACGAGCAAAGTCTAAGAAGGTGAAATCTTTCATCCAATCGTAGTTATTCACCATCACTGCTGCTGTATCTTCAGATGCATTGAAATCTAAGAACTTTGCAACTTGCTTCTTAATACATTCTTGATTGTGATAAAGAGTTTCGGCATCAAGAAGGTTTCTCTCTTGACTTTTACCCGAAGGGTCGCCAATCATACCTGTAGCACCACCCACTAAGATATATGGTTTGTGTCCACAACGTTGCAAATGGCGCAACATCATGATTCCTGCAAGGTGTCCAATGTGTAGCGAATCGGCTGTTGGATCGGTTCCAAGGTATGCTGAAACCTTCTCTTTCATTAAGAACTCTTCTGTACCTGGCATCATTTGCGCAAGCATTCCACGCCATTTTAGCTCTTCAACAAAATTCTTTATCATTATTATATCTATTTATTTATTTTACAATTATTATTTATTCATCTAAGGAACAGGGTCGTATCCACTTCCACCCCATGGGTTACAACGTAGTATTCTCCATACACTTAGGTACAAACCTTTAAATGGTCCGTGCTTAAGTATGGCTGTTTTAGCATATTCTGAGCATGAAGGTGTGAATCGACACGATGGTGGTGTGAAGGGAGAAATAAACCTTTGATAAAACAATATGGGAATCAATAAAAGCCAAGACAAAGGCTTTAGGATTTGCTTGATTCTGTTTTGGTTTTTTTGTTCCATAACTTCTCGGCTAAACGTGTTAATAAATTCACGACATTTTGATGCACTTTATCGGAATCATATAATTGAGAATCGAGCCAAATAAAAGCCATATCCATTCCTTTGTCGGAATGTTTCTGTTTTGAATTGAATAGCAAATGCTTATTTAAACGATAGGCTTCACGGAGTTGTCTCTTCACTCTATTGCGGTCGACAGCATGCTTTAAATTCCTTTTGGGAACGCTAATAAGTACTTGAAAGGGCGCTTCTGTGGGCAAACGGTGTACATATCGATATACAACACGAATTGGAAAGGCAGATAAAGCCCTGCTTTTCCCACCTCCAAAGAGTTCATCTATCTGTTTAAGAGAATGGATACGCTCTGACTTTCTAAAAGAAAATACACCTTTATCAGTCATCACTTACAAATATTAATCTTCTTCTTGGTCTCTTAAAAAGGCGTTCATTGCGCTGGTCATAGATGGATATTTGGGTGTAGGAGCTTGTAGTGAAAGTACTAATCCCTCATCTTGTGCAGCCTTTGCAGTGCCTTGTCCGAAGGTACCAATCTTGATTTTATCTTGTTTGAAGTTAGGAAAATTCTTGTATAATGCCTTTACTCCCATTGGACTAAAGAAGACAACCATATCGTAATCGAATGCTTTTTTCTCTTCTTCGTTGAAGTCATTGTCTACAGTTCGATACATAATGCACTCTTGATGCTTTAGTTTTTTAGCATCTAAAAGCTTTGTTACGTCCTCATTATGACCTTCACTCATTGGCACAAGATACTTTTCTTCTTTGTGCTTAGCCATCAATGGAACTAAATCTGCAATCTTTCCGGTTGTTCCAAAAAAAACTTTTCGTTTGCGATATTGTACGTATTTCTGAATATAAAGAGCGATTGTTTCTATCACACAGAAATATTTCATATCCTCAGGAATGGTTATTCGCATTTCTTTAGCAAGCTTAAAGAAATTATCTATCGCATGTCTTGAAGTAAATACAACAGCTGTATAATCTAAGATATTTATCTTTTGGTTGCGAAATTCTTTTGCATTTAAACCCTCAACCTTAAAAAATGGACGAAAAATACATTGCACTCCGTAGGCTTTTTCTATATCGTAATAAGGCGATTTTTCGCTTGTTGGCTGAGGTTGAGATATCAATATCTTCTTTATCATTGAACTAAAAGTTTATTTTTAGATAATTACTTATCATTTGAAGCACTCCCCATAAAGTTGCAAGGGGTATTATTTCTAGGGTGCAAAAGTACAAAAATATTTGCAGAAACAGGCCTTTTTGCCTAAAAAAGATAAGATATGAGTTATAGAATGATACAATTTTAAAGAATAATAGCACAAATCCTGTATAAATAAAAGTACTGTGCATTGACAGATGAAAATAGGAACAGAGCAGCACTATGGGTAATAATAGAAGTCCTTCGATGGCTATTATGAACAGAAAAGACTGCAACCATTTGGCCGTTTGACGCTTATCGAAGAACACACTATTGACCAATTGGTATAAAATTCCTTTCAAACAGAAATACAAAGAGATAACTCCTGCGAATATTCCGATGATCTGATACTGCTCAAGTATAAAGGTTTGGGCTATATAAGTGTTGGTGTAAAAGAAGAAAAGAAGTGCCAATAACAAACACGTTTGTATGCTCATTAGGAACTGAAAGCGCAACTCTCCTGCTGTTTCTGTTATCGACATGTCACCTCCAAAGCTTGCAAGAAAGAGGTTCTTTGTTTGCTTTACGATGAAACGTTGTGATTGAGCGACTGACAATATCACAAGAATAAAGCAGCCAATCATTAGTCCTGTGACCAAATTATCAGAGGCTAAAGAGTACGGAACGGGGTCTCCTGCAACGCCAATCTTATAGCTTTGCATGTTAGTTCCCGACAAACTATCGTTTGCGAACAATGTCTTTAGTTTTGCAACCTGCTGTTTTTGCGAGACAGTATCTTGCACATTGGGTTTAAACTGCAATGGAAGATTGCCCGACAAGCTATCTGCCGACAAGCTATCTACGGCGGCTTTGTGACGTCGTTTGTATTGCTTTGCCCGCTGTTCTACAGCTGCTTGTGTTTCTTCAAAGGCCTCATTAGCACTCATTTGTTGCTCTGTTGTGCGAATTTCTGTGCCTATACGCTCCGAAACAGTTGTCTTAACATGTACAGAATCTCTTACTTCCATATTCTAAAGGTAATCGTTCTTGGCTTTAATAGAAAACGAGCAGAGGTATTGCAAGGGCAACATTTCTACTCGTTTCTTTATTGGTTTAGTCTTTATTCTTAATCAATCCGATTAAAGATTAAATGCTTTTTTAATGCGTTCTACTTCGTCTAACTTCTCCCAAGTAAAGAGTTCTACTTCAACTTCACGTGTAGGATGATAATGACTCGTAAACACTTTGGTTACAACCTCATTCTTTCTACCCATGTGTCCGTATGCTGCTGTCTCTAAATACATAGGCTGACGTAGTTTTAAACGACGCTCAATAGCTTTCGGACGCAAGTCGAATAGTTCCTCAATCTTACGTGCAATCTCGCTATCCGACATCGAAACGTTGCTTCTTCCGTATGTATCTACATACACATTAACAGGCTTTGCCACTCCAATAGCATAGCTCACCTGAACCAACATCTCGTCTGCAACACCCGCAGCAACCATGTTTTTAGCGATATGTCGTGTGGCATAAGCAGCCGAACGGTCTACTTTACTTGAGTCTTTACCGCTGAATGCGCCTCCACCATGAGCACCTTTACCACCAAAAGTGTCTACAATTATCTTGCGACCAGTTAGTCCTGTGTCTCCATGAGGACCGCCAATAACGAACTTTCCTGTTGGGTTTACAAAGTACTTGATATCATCATTGAACAAAGCAAGAACCTTATCTCCACACAGTGCCTTTACTCTTGGAATAAGGATGTTGATTACATCAGCCTTAATCTTAGCCAACATTGCTTCGTCATTGCTATCAAATTCATCGTGTTGAGTGCTCACTACGATTGTATCAATGCGTTGTGGAATATGATTTTCATCGTATTCTATGGTCACTTGGCTCTTTGAATCGGGGCGAAGATAACGCATTTCTTTACCTTCTCTGCGTATGTTTGCAAGCTCAGTCATCAACAAATGCGCTAAATCTAACGACACAGGCATATAGTTTTCGGTTTCGTTTGTAGCGTAACCGAACATCATTCCTTGGTCACCAGCACCTTGTTCATCTTCGTTTCCGTTATCAACTCCACGGTTGATGTCGGCACTTTGTTCGTGAATAGCAGAAAGAATACCACACGAGTTACCATCAAATTGATATTCACTCTTAGTATAACCAATCTTATTAATGGTCTTTCTTGTTATTGTTTGTATATCGATATAAGCCTCAGAGCTAACCTCTCCCATTACAACTGCTTGTCCTGTGGTTACAAAAGACTCAATTGCACAGCGTGATTTGTCATCATATGCGAGGAATTGATCAAGCAAAGCGTCTGATATTTGGTCTGCTACTTTATCTGGATGTCCTTCCGAAACAGATTCGGATGTAAATAAATATGACATATATTACTATTTTTTATTGTTATGTTTACAGTCTACAAAGGTAGTAATTTTTTTGCATTTAAGTTGCATTTTATGCTTTCTTATTCTCTAAGCCACATTAACTTATAAGCCTTTAACACAACTTATAACATTGTGCTAAAGGCTTATTATCTTGTAAATTGTATATTCTTTGGTGGGTCACCCACTATATTTATAGGCTCCCAACAAAGCCATTACTTCATCAAAGTCTTCACCATTGCTTCTACTTTGCTCACTTCTACAGTTGCAAGAAGTACCTTTCCGTCTTTATCCAACAAGTAAAGCGAAGGAATCCACTGCACTCCGAAGACCTTTGCAACGGCACTTTCCTTCATTTTCTTTAGCTCACTCACGTGCACTTCGTTAATAGGTGCGCCGTTTCTGTTGATATATTTCACCCAAGCCTCTTTGTCAATGTCGAACGACACTGCAACAACTGTCAGGTCTTTACCTTGATATTCTTTTGCAATAGCCTCTACATTGGGACTTATTCTGCGACAATCAGGACACCAAGAAGCCCAAAAGTCGATCAATACATACTTGCCTTTAAAATCTGATAACTGCACTTTTTTACCTTCAGGAGTAGGTAATTCGAAATTAGGAGCTTGTGTTCCCACTTTCAATAGCGATTGTGCATACAATGAATCTAAATCTTCTGCCATAGCATTTGTTGTTAATCCGAGGAGCATAAGAACTCCCATTATTAGTTTTTTCATCATTTTTCGTGTTCTTTTATTATGTTTAATGACTGATTACAATAATCTATCACAGCAGGACGATGCGTGATAAAGATAATTGTTTTTGTTTGATTTTCGAGAATATTATGTAATAATTGTCGTTCAGTATCAGGGTCTAAGGCACTTGTAGCCTCATCGAATATCATGATAGAACGATCTCTTAGCAAAGCACGAGCAATGCAAATGCGTTGCGCTTGACCCTCACTTAGTCCTCCACCCTGCTCTGTTACCACCGTTTCGAGGCCCTCTGGCAGTTCAAACACAAACTGAGCGCAACTCAAAGTCAATGCATTCTCCATCTCTTCCATTGTTGCAAAAGGGTTACCCAATAGCAAGTTCTCTTTAATTGTACCGCTCATTAAAGTGTTTCCCTGTGGAACATAAGAGATGTTGGCACGCATTAGCGGGGTTATGGTTTTGGTTTTATGCTTATCATATAAGCTAACCGACCCTTCAGTAGGCTCTATCAATGCCAAAAGCATACGTATAAGCGTTGTTTTTCCTGCACCCGTTTCTCCCAATATGGCTGTACATGAGCCTGGATAAAAGTCGAATGACAGCTGATTGATCACCTTTCGGTCTGGTTCATCATCGTAAGCGTAGCTGATATTGTTGAGCTTTATACCGCAAGGAGCATCGAAATACTCAGCTTTTCCTTGTTTTTCAAGTGGATCTTCCTCTAATTCCATCAAGCGTTCTGCCGCTGTTAGCACCTCAACAAAGGCTGGAACGAGCTTTGTTAAACTACGAGCTGGACTCTGAATGCGGTTCACTAACTGCAAGAAAGCCACCATACCACCAAACGACAAACTATGATCTATCATGCGAACTGCCGCCCATAAGAAGGCAAGAAGATAGCCTAAGCTGAATCCTAAGCTAAGAATTAGATTCGAGAACACGCTAAACACGGTTCTTCTCATCACTCTTTGGCGCAACGTGTGTTGTGTACTCTCGAGGCGATTCACCATTTGATCGATGCTTTCGAGGGTCTTAATCAACATTCGATGCTGTATTGTTTCTTGCAAAATGCTTTGCACTTTGCTATCTGAACTGCGCACTTGAGCCGTAAAATGGCGCATTCTGCCCATATATAGCTTACTTAAAACAATGAAAACAGGTATCATTGCCACAATAAGTAGGGCAAGTGTGGCATCCATCATCATCAAATAGAGGAACGCTCCGATAAACATTGCCAAGAAAGAGACCGTACTGGGCAGTGTTTCGGTTAAGAAACTCACCACCGTTCGCACGTCTATTTCGAGTCGATTCAATATATCTCCTGAATGAAACTGCCCCTTTCCGTGCCACTGCGAGCGCAAAATGCGGTCTAACATCTGCTGTTGCATGCGGTTTTGAGCCTTTATTCCAAGGACATTACTAATCCATATCGAGGCGATGTTCAATCCAAATCCAATGAGAATGAGCAGTCCCATAAACGCAACCGACCAATAGATAGAGCCTTTTACGCTTCCTGCTGCCACATCAATAGCATGCTGAACCGCCCAAATTTGCATCAAACTATTTACCACCGACAGCACACCTACAAGCACATTGAGCAAGGCTTGCAAACGATTTCCCTGCCAAATGCTCCATAACCACGCCACTACCACTTTCACAGAGTAGCGTGCTTGCTGTCTATTAAATAGTTCTTTTATTTTCATTGAATATCTTTATTTGCGTTGATCTTTACCCCAATTCATCTTATCTTTCAACACATCGAAGTAGTGTTTGTTGTATCTTCGAACAATGTTCACCGTATAAGGGGCTTTAGATATTATCACTTCGGTAGTGTCTTGCAATGCTTTACTGTTGCCATCTATCGCAACTAAGTAGTTATGCGAACGAGAATAAACTTTTAAATGCACCTTCGAACGATCGGAAATAATCATAGGTCGAACGCTAAGACTATGCGGAGCAACTGCAGTTAAGCAGAATACTGAGGCCACTGGATCGATAATCGGACCGCCATTCGATAGGCTATAAGCCGTACTTCCTGTGGGAGTTGAAACAATTAAACCATCGGATTGATAGGTAATTAAATGTTCATCGTCTACAAAAGTATCGATACTAATCATCGAAGCCATATCTCTTTTCAACAAAGCCACTTCGTTCAAGGCATAGGAATGCATGTTGAGCTCTTCGCCTACGGTCTTTATCTCTAATGCTGAGTGCCTTTCTACGGTGTAAGTGCCTGCATAAATGCTGTCGATTACTTCAGAAATATAAGACGGAAGGGTATCTGCTAAGAAGCCCAAACGCCCTGTATTGATACCAATAATGGGCACTTCACGTTCCAATACCTTACTTGCGGTGCGCAACAACGTACCGTCGCCACCAATAGACACCACAAAATGGGGCGTTACATCTAAGTCTTTGAACGACGTAAGCGCATAATTGTGCTTGCCAAGTGTCTTATTTACAAAAGCCAAATAAGCCTCTTCAACCAACACGTGGGCACCTTTTTCGTGCAAACAGCTAAACAACTGATGCAAAAAATCACTGTCGGCAGACTGATAAACGCTTCCAAAAAGCGCAAATGTTAATGGTGTTTGTGGCATTATTGCAGATGTTTTTACTTTTTTTCTTCACTTCTTTTGCTACACAAGAAATTGTTTTCACTATCTTTGCATAGCATTTGCATATTGCAAAAGTACAAGTTTTATTTATAATACTTCATTAATATGACTACAAAAGTTTATCTTTTCCTTGCCGATGGCTTCGAAACTATAGAAGCATTAGCCGTTGTTGACATTCTACGTCGTGGTGGAATTGAGGTGAAAACTGTTAGTATTATGGGCAGAGAGCTTGTTGAAAGTGCACAAAAGGTGACGGTTAAAGCCGACGAACTATTCGAAAACGTCGACCTAAACGATGCATCTTTGTTACTTCTTCCTGGCGGTTTACCTGGTGCAAACTATCTAAACGAGCACGAAGGATTGCGCAAAGCTATTTTAAAACACAACGAAGAAGGAAAGAAATTGGGTGCTATTTGCGCTGCTCCAATGGTGTTTGGCTCGCTCAACCTATTGAATAACAGAAAGGCAACATGCTATCCTGGCTTTGAAAAGCATTTAACTGGAGCACAATACACTGGCGATTTTGTTACAATAGATGGCAACATCATCACTGCCAAGGGTGCAGCTGCATCGCTTGAATATGCTTATTGCCTATTAGAATGGCTCACCAATGCAGAAAAAGCCAACGAAATTAAGAGCGGAATGCTTTATAATGAACAATAAATTAGTAACAATATAAATTTAAGAACATGTTTGTTTTAGTAATTAAATACGAAAAAAGTATTGAAGAAGTAGATGCTGTTTTAGCAGAACACCGTGCTTATTTGCAAGAGAAATATGAGAGTGGACATATGATTGCATCTGGAAGTCAGGTGCCAAGAACAGGTGGTTTGATTATATGTAACGCCGCTTCACGTGCTGAAGTAGACGAGATTATTGCCAACGATCCATTCTATAAAAAGGGAATTGCATCGTATAACGTCATCGAGTTTAACCCTGTTTTAAACAGCGTTGATAACTTTATAAAAGCACTCGGAAAGTAATTCTAAACGAAGAACTTTCTCTTTGAGATTTAAAAGCTATGCTATTACAACCTAATAGCATAGCTTTTTTCATATAAAAACATTGATATTGCAAGCCGAAAGCATTGCTTTTGCAAGGCAAGAGCTACAAAGGCGATGAACAAAGGCTTTCCACTTAAAAGAGAAGCGACCGACAAATGTGCCTCAACACATCATCGGTCGCTTTCTTATTCTATTCTCGGAAAATCATTTTCCGCATCAAATCATCTTACGATAACATCTTTTTCACTCGCTTTTGCAGCAACATATAGTGCGCTTTCAAGTCGGTATTCTTAGTGGTTGCAATGCGTTTCTTAAGCAGTTCGTTCAACTTCTGAGCATAAAACAACAGATATTCTGACGAACGCCCAATGGTTGTGCCCCACATTGGCTCTGGTTCTCCATAGCCATTTCCAAACCCTAACAATGCTTTTTCAACATCATTACTTTGAAGGTTGTGCACATTTCCCACCTGTTTCACATCGTTCACGCCCGAAAGCAGATAGTCTACATAAAGACGTTGCATCGACAAATCAGCCACAGAGAGCTGTTCGTTGCCTTCGATGGTTTTGCCAAACACGTCGTTATACACGTCTTCGCAATACTCAAGGGGTGAATATGAGGTTGAATCGAGATAGTATGAAAGACCTAACTTCGATGTTGCTATCATGGCAAGTGACTGCACATCACGAGCCATTACTTTGAATGGGCGGTTAGAACCAAATGCCAATTTGCGCTCAATAGTGTCATTTCCCATCTCACCAAAGGTGCGAGCTTGTTTCAAAAGCCATAGAGCTGACTCACGTTGTTGCTGCTTTGGCACCACTTTATAGCGTGGAAGACCCGACGATTCGCTTGTTTGATAAAGATAAATACCTGGCACATTGACATAAACATGGCGCACATAGCTAAACGCTTGCGACAATATTTCGTTATACAATTCGCCCTTTCGCTTGGTATCCTCATTGTCTGGAATCCACTTATCGAGGTTCTTTAAAATCACATTGAGGTTCTTCATGCCATAAGTTCCAGCCTGAACGGGGTTGTTAGTCAAGTCTTCTTCAATGGCAGAAGGGTCGTATCGTGTACTGGTTTGTTGCAATCCGTAACGATAGAAGGGGTCGCCTTGGTGCTTGTCTACAAACTTTTGCAATTCAAGTGATTCTTTCTTGTAGCCCATTTGATTGGGGAAATACTTGTAACCCCATTCAATTGCATAGTAATCATACACGCCTAAGTAGGGCGGTGTGAGCTTCACTCCTTTGTCTTGTGGCTGTGCTACATAGTTAAAACGTGCATAGTCCATGATAGAAGCAGTGGTTCCGTATTGCTGAGTGAATGAAACAGAGCGCAAAGAGTCGGTAGGAATGGCAGCCGAAGCAGCCATATTGTGCATCAATCCCAATGTGTGTCCAACCTCATGAGCAATGATATACTCTAAAGTTTCAGACACAATGTCGTCGGGCATGCGTGCAACTCGAGCACGAGGGTCTATCTGTGAGGTTTGAACAAAACGCCAATCGTCTATCGTATTCACCA
This sequence comes from Hoylesella nanceiensis DSM 19126 = JCM 15639, assembly GCF_000379965.1. Classification (GTDB taxonomy): domain Bacteria; phylum Bacteroidota; class Bacteroidia; order Bacteroidales; family Bacteroidaceae; genus Prevotella; species Prevotella nanceiensis. The sequence goes on from NZ_KB904328.1 coordinate 96,298, forward strand.
CATCATTATACACAAGTACGGTTGCATTGATGATTTCTCCAGTGCGTGGGTCGGTCCAAGAGGGTCCCATTGCGTTCTCAACATCGGTTGGAAGATATCTAATACATGAGTATTTAAAATCATCTGGATCGAAATTTGGATCGTTAGTTGGGAAGTCTTGCACCTGAATTACATTCTTAAAGCCAATCTTTTCGAAAGCCTTGTTCCAACGAAGAATACCATTTTTAATGGCATTTTTCCACAATGTGGGGAACGTATTCTCGATATAATAAACAATTGGCTTTGTGGGTTCGGTGAGCTTTCCTGCAAAATAGGCTGCAGTGTCTTTGGGTTCAATTCGCCAACGCTTAACAAATGTAGCTTTTTCTACCTTTCCATTGGTTACAACATCTTTATTAATGAGGAAATAACCGATGCGAGTGTCGCTCAAACGAGGGGTCATTTGGTCTTGAGGGAGCAAGGCAAAGTTGAAGTTTACACCAATAGTTACGGGATAATTGTTAATGGCACTGGAGCCACTTCTGCCCGAAAGACTAATGATATAATTACGTTCCATCTTTACACAAGCATTCTCTTCAAAGGCTTTAACGGCTGTAATGCGGGTTAAGTTCTCTTTTAATGAAGAGTTAACGGTGTAAGATCCAACGTTTTTTGCAATGATTGGGAAGAACCGATCCTCTTTAAGTAGAAACGAAGAAGCATCGAACACCACTGTATTTTGTTTGGTGTTGCGCACCTTTACGGGGAAAGTAAAGAAGTCTAAGTTATCATAATTGAGCTTAGAAGCTTGTTCGGCGTTCTTGTCATGCTTATCAAAAAACAAGTCGGTGTTCACTACTTGCATCACCACACTACTGTCTTTTTCAACAAAACGAACATGCACTAAGTTCGAATTCTTAAAGCCTAAGTCCCCTAATTTGGGGTTAGATACCGATGAAATAGTGGCTCCTACGAGCATATCTCTGCCCATAGAGCTTTTGGGAAGCTCTATAAACACTTTGCTATCGAGGGTATGAAGGGTCATGAAAGTGCTGCTACTCGAAACTCGTTTGTTTCCTGTTAGAAAACGTTCGTAGGCATCTTTCTTCTCTGTTTTATTCTCTTGCTTCTTCTTTTTCTTGAAAAGAAATCCTGCTTGTACCTCATTTACCGACAAACCGATAAACAACACGAGCCCGAATGCACGCAAGAGCTGTGTAATTGTTAACGACTTATTTATCATTTACCGTCCTCCAAAGCTTTATTTACACGGAACAAGAGCATTTGATAGTGCGACTTTGCATCGTCTGAAAGCTTCGCCTTTAAGCAATTTTCAAGTAAAGGCTTTAGCTGAAGCAATGAACTATAAAAGTAAAGTGCCGAGTTATCAATAAGAGCTGCATCGATAGTTGGAGCTAATGATGCGTTGGGGTCGCCATAACCATAATCGTTTGATAGGTTGATAGCGGTGTTGCTCTCTTTCAATGCCGCTGGACCATTGCTACCACTCTTATTCGCTTTGTCTACAATTGACAGCGAATAGGTGAGATAAGTGCGTTGAAGTACTCGCTCTTCTTGTGTAGGTGCAATGCCTTTCATGGCACTTTGGAAGATACTATTATACAAATCGGCAAAGTATTCCTTTTGAGTATAACTGTTAGGGTCGAGATGTGAAGCTACAGCAACACGTGTTCTGGCTCCCATAAGGTCGTAGCCTATGAACTCAAGGAGCTGATCATAATAGCTAATAGACATAAATCCACGTTTCTCGAAGTCTTTATTTGCATAGCTCTTAAAACGCTTTGCTTGTGCAAGACACCACAGAAGTGATTCACGTTGCTTTGCTTTTGGCACCACTTGGTAGCGTGGAACACCTGATGTTTGCTTCATATCGTTAAGATATATACCTCCTACATTGCTCATTGTATGCTTGAAATAAGCGTAATGTTGTTGTGCTATGGCAAGATAGAGCTTTTCTTTTATACGGCTATCTTCATCGTTCTTCACCCAATTATATAGGTTCTTCTCAACAATTTGCAAGTTCTTTATACCTTCGTTTCCTGCCTTTATAGGGTCGTTTCCTATCGAACCTTCTTGCACTCGTGGATCCCATCGCTGCGATTGGGTGCGATAATAGTGCATAGCAGGATTCTTAACACGTTGATCTACCAATGCTTCTAACTGCTTAGTTTCGCTCTCTACGCTCACTTTTTCAGGGTCGAAATAACGATAGTTCCATTCTATTGCATGGTAATCGTATGCACCTAAGTCTTTAGGAGCTAACAAAACGCCTTTATCTTGTGGCTGTGCTACATAGTTAAAGTGTGCATCGTCCATAATAGAAGCACTCAAACCGTTTGCCTGTGTGAATGCTGCATTACGCAAGTTGTCGACTGAATAAGCCCAAGAAGCACCAAGATTATCTAACAATCCCAATGTATGTCCAATCTCTCTTGCTACAAGATAAGACAAACCTTCAGCAAACTTGTTAGCTGGAAGCTCATTAGAACGCACCGAAGCATCGCTTGCACTGGTTCCAATAAAACGCCATTTGTGAAGCAAGTCGCCCACATTACTATAGATAAAAAGCGATGCATTGAGGATCTCTCCATTAGCAGGATTCACCCAAATGTTGCTTGTTGGCATTTCAGATCCATTGAGAACGTAGCGTATGCACGAGTAATTTGAGTTCTCAGGGTCGAACTTTGGGTCATCAGTTGGAAAGTCTACAACCTCTAAAACATCTTTATATCCAATCTTTTCAAAGGCCTTATTCCACAAAAGAACGCCTTTCTTAATAGGCTCTTTCCATGCTTCTGGGAAGGTGTTATCAAGATAAAAGCGGATAGGTTGTACGGGTTTACTGCCCTTTCCATCGCTATATGCCTTCTTATTAGCAGGCACTAAGTTCCAACGATGAGCCAAATAAGTGAGTCTACTCTTTGCTATCTCGTTAGAAAAGGTGATTTTTGACGATGAAGCTACACCCACTCTCGAATCGGCTATGCGTGCTCTCATCTTGTCGTTAGGCATCAATGTTAAGCTATAAGTTACGCCAACGGTTGTTGGAATGTCGCTTGCTATGGGCAAAGACATCAGTGTTGCGGTTACAGAATAATTGAAATCTGCATTGACAATGATATTCTTATCGAAGCTTTTTATGGCTCTAATATAAGACATTTCGCTTTTAGGTGACGACTTAATAACGAAGTCTCCCGACTTACTTGGCATCACTTGTAATAGCGAATTGGGCTTACCTAAAAGGCTTGTAGCATCGTATACCACCGCAGTTGAATCGTTATTGTATGCTTCTATCTTAAATCCTGTGAGTATAGGGTCACGATAACTCAAGCTAAAAGCATCTTTTAACTCATTCGATTCCTTTCCATTATTATACAAAACAGTGTTTGGTGTTTTCATAACCACACTGCTATCTTGTATGTCGAAGTAGAAATATAGAGGGTTAGAGTTCTTCATTCCGACCGCAACATAAGTGGGATCGGTAGATGAAGACACTGCTCCACTGAGCAACATTTGCTGCTTTAGATATTTAAGTGGAAGCTCTAAATACAGCTTTCCATCGGTTTTATGGAGCGTAATGAATTTACTTGCAGCCGTATCTCTTTTCTTATCCTTAAAGAGTTTATCATACTTCGTTTCTTTCTTCTCTTTCTTTGGTTTGTCTGAAGTACTCTTATCGTCTGCAATTGCAGTTGCGCAAAAACATGATAAGACTAAAGTTAGTCCTATCATGTTCTTTCTTTGTTTTTCAAATATCATTGTTTTATCTTTTATTCTCTATAGGTAATTCCTTTAATCTTACCCGTAATATTCTTCTTTTCCCATAGAAGTTTACGGTTATTGAGGTCATAACAATAAATACTTCCTTGCAATGTTGCACCCGCATCGTTTGTTGCTACATACAACTTGCTTTCACTTGAATTGATATATAGGTCGACTATTGTTTCTGAACTACCTCCAAATGTGGTTAAAGCACTGGTTGGGAAGTTTCCATCTGAAAGGACATTATAAGCGTAAAGCTTATTTCCATTGGTGTAATACATCAAGTTCTTGGTACTTGCTGTGCGTACAATAGAACCTGTTTGTATTCCTGTTGCGCTCGACATTTCGCCTTTATACTTCACACTTGCAGGTATTGAGACAAGTCTTTTGTTAGTTGTATAGAAGCCAGGGTGTATGTGATAGAAGGTAAACTTATTGCTTGTGGGGTTGTAAGTCACGATTGCAATGGTGCGTTCCTTATCAACTGAACCCATTCCAACAAGCTTTTCGCCCGTGAAAGTGCCTGCAAGCAACTCAGTTGGAACCTTAGTACTTTGCACATTCTGTCCTATTAAAGAGCCATTAGCGTTATCAAACGCCACATAACCATGGATATAGCTCAAATCTTCTTGCTTCCAAGTAACTGTTCTGTCTGCAAATTCAACGCTATGTCCTAGAGATGACTCTATTTTGGTGGTCAAATTCACAAATGTAGTGTCTGATAATGTCAAGCGATATAGCTTTTTATCCACTACAAGTAGCTCAGACTTAGGATAACTCAACTTACTTTTTGCAACGTAAGAGATATCGCCTTGAGCCTTATTTGTTCTCGAAATAGTCATCAAATTAGCATTGATTTCGTATAGAGAAGAAGGGCTTCCTGCTGCTACATATATAAGAGGTGTAACATTATCACGTGCAATTGTGTTGTCGATAGCTTTGGGTTCGCCACTAAAGTCTACACCAGGATTGTTCTTTTCTAATACATCTAACGAGAAAGATTTACCCTGAACGCTATCTGGAAGATATGAAACAATGGTCTTTCCTTGATGTTGTGCCAAGATATAAAGACCCTCAACGTAAGAATAAAGCACGTCTAACGAGAATTCATAATATTGAATATCGTCGCCATTCGATACCTTTAATCTACATGGATACTTACCAAATTCAGAGCAAACATAATTCAAGTCTTTTGTAGTTGCAACCACTTTATGGTTCACTTCCCACTCATAACTCAAATCTTTTGCAGTGTTGGTTTGTTGCACTTGAGGTGCTATTTTCAGCGTATCCCATCGGTTTAGGGTGTAAGTCTTAGCCAAAGCGGTCTCTAAACTAATGCGAGAGCTGTTGCCAGAAGCAGTAGTTGAGTCGTCGGTTACACACGAACTTGCCATTAAAGCCACAAGAACGAATGCCAATAAATATTTTATCTTGAACATATATAATCTATCTTTATATTGTGTTATTGAATCGTTTTAAATACAAGAACTTCACTATACGTTCTCATCGGGATGCTGAGTGAAATAGTTAATCACTTCAACAACATGCATATAGAGTGCTCCTTGTAGGTTCGCATCATTCAAAGCTTTTTCAATTTCTTGTGGATCTCCATTGTAATAGCTCAACAAGCGAGTATATTTTGCTTTGGTATAGGTTCCTATTCCCCAATAACTTTCGAAGATATCCCAGAAGTCTGGGCGTAAAAGAAGGTTGTCGAAGGCAATGGTTACCTTGTTCTTTTGGGTGAATCTTGTACCTAAGTCTGAGTTAGAATCAATGCGCAAGACAAGTCGAATAGAGTCATTCTGGGTGCCAGATAAATTCTTTCGAAGCAGTTCAACAGGCACATAAGCAGTCATTGCGTTAGCAGGTATGCTGTAAACGCTCTTCAACGCAGTGAAATGCACACCCTCTTTTGCAGTACTTGTGCCATCAACCACCACCTTAAAGGTTTGCTCTTGGTCTTTGGTTTTACCTGCTAAAGTAACAGGAACATACACAGTGTGGGTTAAAGTATCAGCAACTTTCACGCCAAAAGAGTATGTGATAATAGAATCTGATGCTTCTTTAAAATTGAAATAAACTTGGTTCTCACTGTTATAAAAACCGTCTTTGCTATACTCTCCGTTATAGTCTATACCACTACATGCAGCGAGTGACATTATAATTGCAGTGATATTAGCTATCAATATGATATGTTTTGCCATATAATTACATTGCTTTTATTGTGTAATTGCTATCCTTTTATTTTTACTTATTACCAAACTCTAATTCCTTTTCTGGCCAAGGAAGAACAAAGATGGTTGATGATGGCTGGAAAGTTACCATGTTTCTATAATCGGTAAAGCTTCTATTAAAGTGCTTAAGAGCATAGAACACTTGACCTTCTCCAGGCATTTCACGCATTCTTTCACGCATAAGTTCTTTTTCAAAAGCCTCTTTACTGCTTGTTTTATTTGCGTTAACATCTTCCAAACCACGGCTATTACGCACGTCATTTAGATATTGCACTGCCTTAGTTGGATTGGTATCATAGTTAGCTTCTGCAAGAATATAATACATTTCTGGCAGTCTTATTAATGTAATACCTTTCAAAGGCGAGTTGGTAACCGCTGCAGTACTCTCGATAAAGCGTACAAACGAGAATGTTTTTCCAGAGCTAACGGCTGTCGCTTCACGATAATATGTGGTTAAACGAAGGTCGGTACTGGTTGCAGAAAGTGAGCTTTTATCGTACAAATCTTCAATATCTCGACGTGCTTCAGTGAAGTTTCCTCTACTTGTTGCATTTAAGAACATTTCTGAAATGTTAGAAGATAGCTTGTCGTTGTATAGTCCAAAGATCATTTCTCCATTGGCTGGATAACGCTTAACATCATCTAAACTCGACAATTTCTTTAGCTTAAAGTTGCTGGTTGCATCTAACACCTGTTGCGCATAGCGTGCTGCTTCGGTGTAATTGCCCATTGCATAGTATACACGAGCTTTGGTTGCAGCCACCGCATACTTGTTAAATAGCACGCCACGACCCTTTAAATAGTCGCTTGTTGGCGAGGTTTCTACATTCACAACAGTGTCGTTTGCGAGCAAAGTCTCTGCCTCATTGAGGTCTGCCAATATCGCTTCGTAAGTCTTATGCAATGTAAGTAGCTCCTTATTGTTAAGGTCGAAGGTGGTAGAATAAGGTATTCCACGAGTCGACGAGGTGCTTCTTGTATAGTCTTCAGCAAACAAACGAGCTACATCGAAGTGCAAAAAGGCTCTTAAACCCAAGCATTCGCCCTTCATATAGTCTAACTCTTTGCTCTTGATAGAGGTGCTGTTGATGTGTGCAATAATGTTATTAACATAACTAATGGTTTGATATTGCGACGCCCAAATGTTGTCTATAACATCTTTAACCTCTTTTCTTTTGTAGTCGTATTGCGTTGAATAATAACTAAGATTAGCGGCGTTGTCATATCCAAACATTTGTCCTAGGTTGTCAAGGAAGCCGTATGAGAGGGCTTCACCATACAAATTAGTTTGCGCCATACTACTATATGCACCATACATGGCATCTCTAAAGCCCTGAATGTCGCCGAACATCTTATCTTGTTCGAGTTGTCCTGCGGGCTGAATGTCGAGGAACTTGTCACAAGAAGTGAAAAGAACGCTTCCACATAGCAATAATGATGGTATATATTTGTTGAAAAATCTTTTCATAATAAATGCTTTTAGATGTTATAATGAGAAACGTGCTGAGAACTCAATACTGCGATCATAGGGGTAAGATAAACCTCTTTCACGCTTTGCAGTCGACCAATAAAACAGGTCATTAGCAATCATTTCTAAGTGTAAACGACGCAAACCAAACTTCTTTAGTTTTTCTGCTGGAACCTCATAAGCAAGCGACAAGCTACTAAGTGTGATGTAGTTGTTTGTCTGAATGAATCGAGATGTCTGCTGAGGAACGCTCGAATCGCTTATTTTTTTATACTTAGCGATGTCTCCAGGCTGCTTCCATCGATCGTTAAATACACGCTCATCGGCATTATATCGTGGATCACTTCCTTCTACTTTGGTTGCAAGTGTTTGGTTATAGATCGAACCTCCGAATGAATATCTAAACGAAGTACCTAAAGAGAACTGCTTATATGTTAAATAAGAGCTTAGCGAACCGATACCAAATGGAGTGCTATCGCCAAATATCACCTTATCGTTTGCATCGTAAGTCATAGTGTAACTACCGTCTCTCTTAATGAAAATTTCGTTACCAGTCACTGGATCTATACCCGCAGAAGGCACTACTTTGATAGCAGTTAACGATTGTCCTTCTTCATAAATGGGTAAAGGTACAATGCCACCTTTCTTCTGATTCTGCTCGTTTTGCTCCTTTAATGCATTACTAATCTTCTTAATTTTATTCTTATTGTATGAATAGTTCAAGCTAAGAGACCATTGCCAGTCTTTGTTTTGAATTGGAATTACTCTTGTTTGAAGCTCTACTCCGCTGTTTTCTACTTCACCAACGTTCTCCTTTGAGGTAAGAACTCCCACTGAAGGAGCCTTTGTTATATCGAGAAGAAGATTGTCGGTGTTCTTCACATACATATCAGCTGAGAAGTCTAAACGACCCTTAAACACTGTAATATCAACACCAATATTTTTACTTAGAGTGCGTTCCCATTTCAAGTTGGTGTTACCTATTGTCAAAGGAACAGCTCCAATGCCTTTACCATAATTCAAACTGTTACCATATGTATATGTGGTAAGCGCCTGATAAGGTTCGAATGAGATGTTACCTAAGTAACCAATACTTGCTCTAAGCTTTAATAATTGGAATGGAGAACCCTTCATAAACTGCTCATTATGAATGTTCCAACCTGTTCCCAAACTCCAGAATGGAGCGAAACGGGTATTCTTTCCGAACTTAGAAGAACCTTCATAACGATACACTACATCTAAGAAATAACGATTATCCCATATCGCATTGGCATTAACAAAGAAGCCAACGCCAGTGTATCTGCTATCTATTCCAGTTGGTTTACCTGTTCCATAGCTCGAAGCAAAGGTGGGATGAGCTAACTTATCGGTGTAATATCCAATGGTAGTGTATGTTGCTCCGTCGATACTTGACGACTCAATGCTGGCTCCTGCCATTGTTGTTAAGAACAACTTTTGTAGCAAGTAGGTGTTATACGACCCCATAATCTTACCTTGGTAGGTTGTGGTTGTGGTATAACCATCTTGCAATACGCCTCGTTTTGACACGTCACTTTGTGATGATATCTGTGCTGCTGCAAATGGAGAGGTGAACTTTTTGCTGTTATATTTAGACTTTTGGAATGAGAAGTCACCGTCAATACGGAATTTTTCATCGAACCAGAGTTGCACATTGGTTGTATTCATGAAGTCAAAGTTATCTCCTTCGCTGAAAGAACCTAACGAAGACTCATATAAAGGATTAGGAGTGTTGTAGTTCAAGAGCTTTCTTAAGCTACCATCGCTATCGTATGGGTTTTCATAAGGATTCTGTTTCACCCAATCAGAGAACTCTCCATAAGGCGAATTAGTTGATTTTACCGATGTAACGGTTGAGGTGTTTGAAACGAAGAACTTTCCTGGTAGATTGTAAGAGAGTTTAAAGTTGGTTGATAAACGCTCACGACCAGATCCTTTCATCACACCTGCATCGTTGCCATAACGCACACCTAAGTTATAACGAGAGTGCTCATCGCCTCCGTCTATGCTTAAACTATGCTGGTTAGAGATCGCATTACGCAATGGCTTTGCAATCCAATCGGTATTCACACCATCTTGAATTTCTCTATAAATACTTGCATAACGTTGTTGAAGTGCATATTGCTCTGTTGCGTCGTCTGATGAGTATAGACCTGCCAAACGCTCATATTCAAGCTTTTGCGAAGCGTTTAATAGCTTGTAATCGCTAAGATCTGGAGTAGAGAAACGTAGTGTTCCGCTATAGTTCAAACGCAACTTACCACCCTTTAGAGCCTTTGTTGTAATAACAATAACACCTGCAGAGGCCTTAGCACCATACAAAGCAGAAGCCGAAGCGTCCTTTAATACAGTGACACTTTCGATATCATTCATGTCCATATCATAGACATAGTCTACCTTTACTTGTGAACCATCGACCACAAAGACAGGCATATTGGCTTGACCTGTAAAGGTTGCACGACCTCGAATGTTGATATCTGCAAGCGTATTAGGGTCTGAACCTGCCACATCATTATCCAAAACAGACATACCAGGCACAAAGTTTGCAAGGCTCTTCAACACGTTCTTGGTTCCAACAGCCATCAAATCTTCTTTCTTTACAGATATTTGTGAACCCGTAAAGCTATTCTTATTCTTTGTACCATAACCCGTAACAACCACTTCACCCAATACATCTGCATCTTCATGCATCACAAAGTTGCCCGCAGTTCCGTTCTTAACGGTCTTTTCGAGCGGCTTATAACCAATGTAATTGAATGTTAGTTTAACGTCTTTCTTATCGGTTTCAATTTGATATTTTCCGTCCATATCGGTGATATATCCACCGTTGAAGCCTTCCATTCGGATAGTTACTCCTGGCAAAGGCTGACCGCTTGAATCGGTAATTTGACCATAAACGCCTTTACGTTTATCGCCAACATTCTTTTTAGTAACGGTCACTTGGTTACCATTGATGGTGTATCCACACGACACCAAATTAAGAACTTGTCCTAAAACACTGCGTACAGGTTCGTCTTTAGCATTGATGTTCACTTCGCCCAAAGCCTTTATTTGATCGGCATCGTAAACAAACTCTAAACCAGTTTGCTTGGTCACTTCGTCGAAGAACGTCACAAGAGGCACGTTTTTCATTGATAGCGACACTGTTTTCTTATCGTTTTCCTGAGCCAAGGCCACACTACTGAACACAGTATTAAATAGCAAGCTCAATAAGAAAAACGAGAACATACGTCGAATAACTTGTCTTTTCTTCATCTTATTTACTTTCTTGAAAAGGGTTTTTATTTCTCTTTTAATGGCAGGTTAACGACTAATCCTAAAAACAGATTAACCTTCCTAATACATTCTTTTTATCTTATTTCTTCTGAATTATCGATCCTGAATATTCTATTGCTGCTTCTTTTAATCTAAAGAAAAAATATTATTTAGCAAAAAACATTATTGCAAAAATACATAAAATAATAATAAACTCCAACTAAGAGTGCCCATTTTTCTTACTTTCCTTTATCATTTTCGCATTTTAGATGATATTTATCAATTAGCGAAGAACAAAATATAGCTTTCGTTTTCTTATCATCTTATATATTAATTAAGGTGATTTTATCTTTCTTTCATCTCCTTCTCTCCCCCACTCAAACTGCTTTTACAACATCGCTGCAACGACTTTACCAACAGGTGCATCGAAGTTACCAAACAAAAGCAATGCTTTCGCCTTCTAATTGCAATCCTTTTACTCTCTAATTACAATCCTTTTACACATCAATAGCATTGCTTTTGCCACACCACCTCACAACCCTTGTGAACAAAGGGCATAGCCAGTATATTGAGAAAGAATGGTTGAAACAGAACTATTGCCCACTATTTGTAGTAGAGGAGCAGAGTATAAATAATTTAAAGAATGCACTATTTTAATCAAAAAAAATACCTATATTTGTACCTATGCAATCTTTTAACTCAGCATTAAAGATGAGCTAATTACTCCATAAACGATATAAATTGAAGAAATGAACCGTAAATTAACCACTTGTTTCATTGCAACACTGATGTTTTTTGGCGTTTCAATGAAGGCGGAAAATAAGAAATTAAGACCAGTTGATTATGTAAATCCCTTCATAGGGACCACCAATTTTGGTACAACTAACCCCGGAGCAGTGATGCCTAACGGCTTAATGTCGGTCGTTCCCTTTAATGTTATGGGCTCAAACGATAACAAATACGACAAAGATGCACGCTGGTGGTCTACTCCTTACGAATATCATAACGTGTTTTTCACGGGCTTTTCGCACGTAAACTTAAGCGGTGTGGGTTGTCCCGACGTTGGTTCTCTTTTGCTAATGCCCACAACTGGCGAGCTAAATGTAGATTATAAGCAATACGGAAGCACCTATAAAAACGAGGTGGCACACCCTGGTTACTACTCTAACACGCTTACTAAATACGGCATCAAAACCGAAGTTACTGCCGACAAACGCAGCTCTATTGCTCGTTTTACCTTCCCTCAAGGTCAAAGTCACATCCTTTTAAACCTCGGAGAGGGCTTAACTAACGAGTCGGGAGCATTCATTCGCCGCATAAGCGATAACGAATTCGAGGGCATGAAGGTGTTAGGTACGTTCTGTTACAACCCTCAAGCGGTGTTTCCAATATACTTTTACATGAAAGTTAATAAGCAACCCAAACGCTCGGGCTATTGGAAAAAGCAACGATTGATGAGCGGTGTGGAAGCAGAATGGGACAAAGACAACGGAAAATACAAGCTATACACTGAGTATAAACGTGAGATTGCAGGCGACGACATTGGTGTTTTCATCGATTTCGATACCAAACAAAATGAAGAAGTTGAGGTATTGATGGGCGTTTCGTTTGTAAGTATGGAAAATGCACGCCTTAATGCAGAGAAAGAATTGGCTCAAACCACTTTCGATAGTTTACGTCTTAGAGCCGAAGAAGCGTGGAACAACGATTTATCTAAAATACTTGTAGAAGGCGGAAGCGAAGATCAAAAGACCGTTTTCTACACTGCTTTGTATCACACTCTTATCCATCCCAACATCTTACAAGATGTAAATGGACAATATCCAACCCTCGAACGTGGCGATATTGCATCGGTTTCAACTGGCGATAGATACACTGTTTTCTCGCTTTGGGACACTTATCGCAACGTACATCAACTTCTTACGCTCGTATATCCAGTGCGTCAGCAACACATGTTGCAGTCTATGTTGGCCATGTATGATGAACATGGCTGGCTACCTAAATGGGAATTGTATGGCAGAGAGACCTATACTATGGAAGGAGATCCATCTATTCCAGTGATAGTTGATAGTTGGTTGAAGGGCTTAAGGGGCTTCGATATCAACAAAGCCTATGAAGCTATGCGCAAAGGAGCCACTACTCCGGGACCACAAAACAAGCTTCGACCAGACAACGACGATTATATGAAGTTGGGATATGTGCCTCTTCGTGAGCAATACGATAACTCAGTGTCGCACGCTTTGGAGTATTATATCGCCGATAATGCACTTTCTCGCCTTGCAAAAGCATTGGGAAAGGACAGCGATGCTAAGCTTTTCTACAACCGTTCGTTAGGTTATAAGCACTATTACAGCAAAGAATACGGCACATTTAGGCCTATTTTGCCCTCAGGTAAGTTCTATTCGCCCTTCAATCCACTACAAGGTGAGAACTTTGAGCCTAATCCTGGCTTCCATGAAGGCAACGCTTGGAACTATACTTTCTATGTTCCACACGACATTAAGGGCTTAACTCAACTCATGGGAGGCAGCAAAGCGTTTGTAGATAAGTTGCAAATGGTGTTCGACAAGGGCTATTACGACCCTGCAAATGAGCCTGATATTGCTTATCCTCACTTGTTTTCATACTTCAAAGGCGAAGAGTGGAGAACCCAAAAGGAAATTAAACGCCTGCTCAACACATACTTTAAGAATGCTCCCGACGGCATTCCTGGCAACGATGATACAGGTACTATGTCGGCATGGGCAGTGTTTAACATGATTGGTTTCTATCCAGATTGCCCCGGAGAACCTGCTTATACGCTCACAACTCCAGTGTTCGATAAAGTCACTATCAAGCTTTCTAAAGAGCAATGGGGCACCGATCAGCTCGTTATTACAAGCAAACGAAGTGATAAAGAGGCTTATCGCATCAACAATATCACTGTAGGTGGAAAGCCATTTAAGAGCTATCGCATCTCGCATAAAGACCTTATCAATGCAAGAAATATTCACTTTGATGTGAAATAAAATAATCTCTAAGAATTTATTTGCATAATAATAAGCTTTGAGAAAAGCCCTATTTGTAGAAACTATTAGTAGTTTAATAAAGAAAATGATTACAAAAAGAGCGACAAAACGTGATGTTTCGTCGCTCTTTTATTATATATAAAATAGGTGTTATCAATTCTATTCGGTTTTCAACACCCTGTTCATAAACTCTTGTCTGTTTACAATAAAGCGCAAATGAGCACCTTCTGCAATGAGCTTTTCACCTTGAAAAGCCTCTAATTTAAATTGAAGTTTAATTCCATCTACCTTTTCAAGCGTTGCTTTCACAACCACTTCGGCACCTACGGGCGATGCTTTTAAGTGCTTCACCTCAATCATTCCACCCACAGTAGTTACCTCGTCCGACAGCAAGTCACGCACAGTTAGCATGGCAACATTCTCCATAAAGGCAATAAGAGCAGGCGTTGCGAGCACTTGCATGTCTCCCGATCCAACGCTTAAAGCAGTATGTTCGCCTTCAACGGTTATGGTAGTAGAATATTCTAATCCTTCTTTTATCATATTATTTCTTAGTTTTTGGTCTTGTAATTACAAAAATAACGATTAAAATTTAAATGGCAAAACAACCTCAAAACTATTATTAAAGATGATAACCAATCCGCCTTTTTACAACAAGAACTTGCATTTTATAGTTATTTTTCATATATTTGCACATATAGGATAAAAGAAATTGCGTGATGAAAGGAAAGGCAAATAGATTGGAAATGATAAAGATGCTCATCTCAAGTCGTGAGATGTGTTGTCAAGAAGAGATACTTCATGCTCTTCAACAAGTTGGATATGACATTACACAAGCCACATTAAGTCGTGATCTTAAGCAACTAAAGGTAGCCAAAGCAGCCAGTATTAATGGCAAATATATCTTTGTTTTGCCCAACGACACCTTGTATAAGCGTGTAGATAAGCCTCTTCCTGTAACCGACATGCTATCGTCTACGGGCTTTTTGTCTATTCGTTTTTCAGGCAATATGGCTGTTATAAAAACCCGACCAGGCTATGCAAGCAGTATAGCTTTTAACATAGACGATGCTAATTTGCCCGACATTTTAGGAACAGTTGCGGGAGCTGACACCGTATTGATGGTGATAAAGGCAGGTAAAATGCCCGAAGAAATTATCCATCAACTGCAAAATGTCGACCCATCTATTCGCTAATTGCACAGCACCACACCCACCATTTGTTCTCGTTCACTTATCCATTGCAAAAGCACTTTGTTTCAATTGATAAGTAAAAGCATTGAGATTACATAGTAAAAGCATTCATTTTGCACCCTAAAAGCATTGATATTGCAACCCAATAGCATAGCTTTTGCAAAACAACCGAAAAGCAGTTTTATTTTAAAACGAACAAAATAATCTTCTAAAAGATGCACACCCCCTATATAGGTGTGCATCTTTTTTGTTTTAATTCTTTAATAATGTTATAAAAAGGAACAATAAAGTTCCTAAACAGAAAAGAATAATTACTTTTGAAAACCTCAACAAAAGGTTTTCTCAACCAATGGAGTTGCGCAACAAGTGGTTACAAATTGCAACCTTATGGCCAACTCATTGCGATTGTATTATTTATAAATTAACAGAAAAATGGACACATCATTAAAACAAATAGGCGAACGCTTAAAGGGCTTAAGAGAAATATTTAACATCTCACCTGAAGAGATTGCACAGCTATGCGACATCTCTTTAGAACATTATTTCAAAATAGAAGCAGGCGAAGCCGACCCTTCTTTCTATCGATTATCAAAGATTGCCAAACGCTATAACATTGGTGTCGA
The DNA here is from genome assembly GCF_000379965.1 of Hoylesella nanceiensis DSM 19126 = JCM 15639. Classification (GTDB taxonomy): domain Bacteria; phylum Bacteroidota; class Bacteroidia; order Bacteroidales; family Bacteroidaceae; genus Prevotella; species Prevotella nanceiensis. The sequence goes on from NZ_KB904328.1 coordinate 111,862, forward strand.
CACCCTTTTGTTTGGCGAAGACGCTCACATGAGTAGCTATTTCGTTACAAGAAGCGGTAAAGGTAAGAGCACAGAGAAGCACAGAAACTACACATACGAGGGTCTTGCAACTGCCTTTAGAGGTAGAAAAGCCGATCCATTTGTGGTGACTATCGAGCCACTTGAGGGCGATTTGCGTCACAGTGCCAATAATTATTCGGGACAAGAGTTCGACTATGTGCTCGAAGGAACGCTCGAAATACTCATCGGAAACAAGGAACTTATCCTCAATCCAGGCGATAGTATCTATTTCGATGCACAGCAAAAGCACTGCATGCGTGCATTAGGTGGCAAGCCAGTGAAGTTCCTTTGTGTGGTTATTTAATTAGGAGGAGATATATGTTAGAACGCTTTTTAAAACAGGTTTCATTTCATTCAGAAGAAGATTACAATAAGAATTTAGAGTTTATCATACCCGAAAACTTCAATTTTGCATACGATGTGATGGACGTTTGGGCGCAAGAAAAGCCCAATAAAACGGCCTTAATATGGACAGATGACGAAGAAAACGAACGCTTTTTCACCTTTGGCGAGTTGAAAGAGCTTACCGATCAGGCTGCATCTTACTTCCTTTCATTAGGCATTGGCAAAGGAGATATGGTGATGTTGATATTGAAACGTCACTATGAATGGTGGATTTCGATCTTGGCTTTGCATAAAATTGGAGCCATCGCAATACCTGCAACGCACATGCTTACAACGCATGATATTGTTTATCGCAATAATCGTGCAGGCGTAAAAGCCATTATTTGCGTTGGAGAAGATTATGTGTTAGAGCAGATTACGGCTGCAATGAGCGAGAGTCCAACAGTGAAAACGCTCATAAGTATTGGTCCAAAGGTACCCGAAAACTTCCATTCTTGGCACGAAGAGATAGGCAATGCGCCTGCATTTGTGCGTCCTTCGCACGTGAACGACAATAACGATATCATGTTAATGTACTTCACCAGCGGTACAAGTGGTGAGCCAAAGATGGTTGCACACAATTATCTTTATCCCTTAGGACACATCACTACGGGTGTATTTTGGCACAACTTGCACGAAAACAGCATTCATCTTACCGTGGCAGATACAGGTTGGGGAAAGGCAGTTTGGGGCAAATTATACGGCCAATGGTTTGCAGGTGCAGCTGTATTTGTGTTTAATCACGATAAATTTACAGCAGAAAAGATTCTCAAAAAGATTGAAAAATACCGCATAACATCGTTCTGTGCGCCTCCAACTGTCTATCGTTTCATGATACACGAAGACCTTTCGACCTACGATTTGTCGTCTCTTGAATACTGCACAACGGCTGGTGAGGCTCTTAACCCATCGGTTTATGAAAAGTTCTACAAGATAACTGGCGTGAAATTGATGGAAGGTTTCGGTCAAACAGAAACGACTATGACTCTCGGAACCATGCCTTGGCATCAACCAAAGCCAGGCTCTATGGGCAAACCTAATGCACAATACGACATCGATCTCATTCGTTCTGATGGCTCATCGTGCGAAGATGGCGAGAAAGGTGAAATCATTGTGCGCCTCGATAAGCGTCGTCCTATCGGTCTATTCAACGAGTATTATCGTGATGAAGAATTGACAAACAAAGTGTGTTGCGATGGAATTTATCACACAGGTGATGTTGCTTGGCGTGATGAAGACGGCTATTTCTGGTTTGTTGGACGCACCGATGACGTGATAAAGAGTAGCGGTTACCGCATTGGTCCATTCGAAGTGGAGAGTGCTTTGATGACTCATCCTGCCGTAATTGAATGCGCTATTACTGGAGTTCCCGATGATTTGCGTGGTATGGTGGTGAAAGCTACGGTGGTGTTGCATAAAGATTGGAAGGATAAAGCAGGCGATGAGCTGGTGAAAACCTTGCAAGAGCACGTTAAACACGAAACTGCTCCCTACAAATATCCTCGTATTATCGAGTTCGTTAACGAGCTTCCAAAGACCATCAGCGGTAAGATTAGACGTGTGGAGATTAGAGAAAAGGACAATAAGAAATAGTATTTCTCAACCTCTTCATTATCAATCGATTGCGAAGAGCACACACATCACATTCTAAAAGCATGCTTATTGCACGGCAAAAGCATTGTAATTGAGTGGCAAAAGCTATCCTTTTACACTGCGAAAGCATTGCTTTTGAAGGACAAGAAAAAATCTCTCAAATAATAATGTTATCCTAACTTCATTGATTGAAGAATGAGTTGGTAGAAAGAAGTGTCACCACTTGTGGCTGATTTCATTTCTTTTTATCAACTCTTTATTATTTTCTTGCCCAACAACTCAAAAGTGGTTATCTTTGAATAAAATTAAAATAGGAAGGCAAAAGCATGGAGAGTAAGGTTATTTTACTAACGGGTGCAAGTAGTGGAATAGGCTTTCAAACAGCCGAATACTTAGCCAAACAAGGCCATAAGGTGTATGGAGCAGCCCGAAGAGTGGAGCAAATGGAGGCTTTAAAGCCTTTAGGTGTGGTGCCTTTGATGCTCGATTTAACCCAAGAAGCAAGTATTGCAGAGGCGGTGGCACATGTTATTGCCCGTGAAAAGCGCATCGATGTGTTGATAAACAATGCTGGTTATGGTCTATTGGGAGCGGTGGAAAATGTGGAACTGAGCGAAGCTCGCAAGCAATTCGAGGTGAATGTGTTTGGACTTGCTGCCATAACGAAGGCTGTTTTGCCTTATATGAGGGCGCAAAAGCAGGGTACCATCATCAATATCTCGTCGATTGCGGGTCGCATTTCTATGCCTTTTTGGGCGTGGTATACCGCTACGAAGCATTCGATAGAGGCTTTTAGCGATGCCTTGCGCATGGAGGTTGCCAGTAAAGGGATTCACGTTGCGGTGATTGAACCAGGCGGAATTAAAACCGATTGGGGACTGATTGCAGCCGAACACCTCAAAAACAACGCCACGAACAGTGCCTACAAAGAACAGGCTTTGCGTGCTGCCCAACGTTTAAAGCAACGTTACGAGGGTGCAAGTCTTAGTCAACCCATAGTCATTGCCAAAGCCATTGCCCATGCAGTGAATAGCAAACGCCCCAAAAGTCGTTATCTAATTGGGTTCGGAGCTAAGCCTTTAGCGTGGTTTCACGCCCTTCTTCCTACTCGATTGTTCGACTTTATTGCGAAAAGATTATAACTACCGCCCTGCAACAAGGCGGTTTTATCTCTCTTTTTCTATCGAATAATCAATTGTTATTTGTATTTTTGCATCTATGAAGATATTTGGATTAATAATACTGGGAATGTGTTTAATAGCGTCTTGTGCCACTAAACAAACGACACAACAGCACAACGACAGCTTTATAAATGGCGAAAAGGTGAGCAAGTCTACACTCATTGTCTACTATGATGGTGCAGAAGGCAAGGCCAATGCAGTGCAAGCCATTCGCAAGATGCATGCAGAAATATTGTATGACCTAAAGAATATGCCTATTCTTACCATTCATTTGCCTGAAAAAACGGATATCATTAAGGCGAAAAAGCAACTTGAAAAGGTAAATGGTGTATTGCAGGTGAACTACGATCGCATATTGCAAATCAAGTAATTGCCATTTTATTTTCTTTTAACTAAAAACAATTATAAATATTACTTGTATATTTTAAATATAGAAGTATCTTTGCAATAGTTTTTAAAGAATGAAGTTGTTTTCAGAGATAACAAAGTAATTAGAAATCATTTTAAGTAACTTCAAAAGGCTTTAAAGGCCCTTTAGGACTAAGATGTCTGCATATGAAATGTGTAAATAATGAGATCAGACGCCAAGACCGTGTGCTAAATGAAGAAGAAGCACTCGACCTTTTAGCGCAAACCGAATATGGAATACTCTCGATGATCGATGAAAATGGTTTGCCTTATGGTATTCCTGTTAACCATGTTTGGGACAAACAAAACTCTATTTATATTCATTGTGCACCCGAAGGAAAGAAACTTCGTGCGATAGAACATCATCCTAATGTTTCTTTTTGCGTTGTTGGTAGAACCAATGTACTGCCAAAGTATTTCACAACTGAATACGAAAGTGCGGTGTTTTTTGGAACTGCCCGAGCACAATTAGACGAAGAAGAGAAAATGAAGGCGTTGCATCTGCTTATTGATAAGCTATCACCTGAATTCAAAGAGTTAGGAGATACCTACGCACACAAGTCGTTTAACAGGGTTGAAATCATTCGAATAGATATCGAATCATTTAGCGGAAAGGCTAAAACGGCAAAGCAAGTGCGCAAGAGTTATTAAGCAAGTGGGTTGCATGCATCAACTAAACATATATAAAAAAAATAATAACATTATGAAAGCAAGAATAGATTTTGAACAATGGCCAATCGACTTATTGATCGATTATGCATTGAAAATACATCATAGAACCATTAGAGAAGTGGGCCCAGAGCTGCTTTATCGCATCGGAAAGTTAAGTGCTGAACACGATGATTTGAGCACTATTTACGAGCTATTTAGCGAGTCTTTGACAGACTTAGACGAGCACTTGATGAAAGAAGAGAACATTCTTTTCCCATTAGTAGACGACATTCGCCGTGCAGCTATTGAGAATAAGCAACTTGGAGGCTTTCATTGTGGAACCGTTCAAAACCCTATTTCGGTGATGATGGCAGACCATGTGGGTGAAACTGATCGCCATAATCGCATTGCAGAGCTAACCAATAACTACACAGCTCCAGCAGGTTCGAACGAAGAATATCAAGCAGTTCTCAACGGATTAAAGGAATTTAGAGAGGCACTTCTTGAACATATCTATATCGAAGATGAGCTAATTTTCCCACAAGCAATAGCTCTTGAGGGCGAAGTTAGATAAGAATACACTTTTAGTTGCTGCTTTATGAGCGAATAAAGAGGGCGCTAAATGAACGAAACTAATATAAGAGTTTGTCTCATTGTTTTTCATTTCCATTTGTTTGTAGTAGGTTTGTGGTGGATGCAAGAGGCAAACTCTTTCGGTTTTAAGAAATGCATTGTCGAAAGGCAGTGCATTTTTTCTATGCCTATGTCAAAGCATCTCGCTCGCTATCTATCTCTCTTTTCGGTCTCTCCCCTCTCCCTTTATTCATCAGCAGTGTAGCCCTTCGCTTGCGAAAGCAATGCTTTTAGCTGGCAATTGCACTGCTTTTACACCCAAAACTCAATGAGTTTGCATCGCAAGAGCATTGACTTTGCCAAACAAGAGATGAAGCTTTGGGACGTAACAACAAAAAATCTCCCGACACAAACGAATGTATCGGGAGATCAATGATATTGAGAATAGCTTATACTATGCTATTTTTCTTTGTAAATTCGATGATGTCTTTGATATAACCAAAGGCCATACCAACAACTGTATCAGCTGCTCCATAGTACACAGCAACACGCTCTCCGTCTTGTAAAGCAGCGCAAGGGAACACCACATTGGGCACATCTCCTTGTAATTCGTATGGAGCTGCAGGTGCAAGAAGATAAGGTTGAGTGCGATAAAGCACCTTTGTTGGGTCGTTTTTATCAAGAATTGCGGCTCCCATTGAATAGCGGAAACCATTGCAAGTGTTGATAACTCCGTGATAGAACATCAACCAACCTTCGTCGGTTAAGAAGGGAACAGAGCCTGCTCCAATCTTAGTACATTGCCAAGCGCTATCTTCAAATGGTGTAACTTTCATTACATTGCGGTGCTCTCCCCAGTATTTCATATCTGGACTGAAGCTTAAATAGATGTCACCGAATGGTGTATGGCCGTTATCTGATGGTCTACTTAGCATCGCATACTTTCCATTTATCTTCTCAGGGAATAGCACTCCGTTTCTATTGAATGGCAAAAAGGCATTCTCGCATTGATAGAATTCCTTGAAATCGAAGGTATATCCAATTCCAATTGTTGGTCCGTGATAACCGTTACACCATGTAATCCAATAGCGATCTTCTATCCATGTTACTCGAGGATCATATTTATAATCCGATTCAATCATTTCAGTATTACCTACTTTGAAGACAATTGGCTCGTGATTGATTTCCCAATTGATACCATCTTTACTGAAACCTGCAAAGATATTCATTTGAACTGCTTTGTTGTCGCAACGGAATACGCCAGCGAAACCGCCTTCGAATGGCACAACAGCACTGTTAAAGATACTGTTTGATGTTGGAATTTGATATCTTCCAATCACTGGGTTCTTTGAATAACGCCACAAAACGTCGGTACATCCTTGAGGTCTTTCTTCCCAAGGCATCAAGTCTTTAGATACTTTCATATAGTTTTTTGTTTATTGTTTTTATATTCTTGCTATGTATTATCTTTTTTATTGCGGTGCTTTGTCTGTTTAGTAAAGGGATAAAGCGCCTGCGATATCACCCTATTTTATTCTTTATCAGAATGGGTAAAGGGCACAAAATAGGTGATTAAGAATGCTGGAATGGTTGCAATCAATGTGAATACGAAGAACCATTTATAACCAATGGCATCGCTAATGAAACCACTTACCATACCAGGAAGCATCACTCCGAGGTTCATAATGCCTGATGCAAAGGCATAATGTGCCATTTGGTGCTTTCCGGGAGCAATTTGTTGCATCATGAAAAGGGTTAAACCTGCGAATCCAAAGCCATATCCAAAGTATTCAAGTGTAATCATACTTCCAATTAACAAGCCGCTTTCTGGCTGTACTTGAGATAGGAAGGTGTAAGCAACAAATGGGAGGTTGAAAATGCAACACAATGAGAATAGCGTGCGTTTAAGTCCAAAATGCGAGATATAATAGCCCGCAAGAACCGATCCAAGCACAAAGGCTGCGGCTCCAAAGGTGCCATAATACAAACCAATTTGTTCTTCATTGAGTCCTAAACCACCTGCGCTTCGTGCAGCTTTAAGGAACAATGGCACGATTTTCATAACGAATCCTTCTCCAAAACGATATAAAATGATGAAGAAGATATAGTAAACAATGTGTTTCTTTGTAAAGAAATTCTTTAAAACTTCAACCAAACGATCGAATGTTTCCTTTGCAGATTCGGTTTTAACAGCGGTTCCTTTGCCACTTGGAAGTTGCTTTATGTGATACAAACCCAAAAGAATCATAAGCGCACCGATAGCTATCATCACTATCATCCATGCGTTTGTAGCTGCCGAGTGCATCACTTCTTTGGTCGCTCCTTCTACTCCTCCGAAATGTTTTATTAGTCTTCCTGCTACCCAAACCAATCCTCCTGATGCCACAATCTTAGCAATATTGTAGAAAGCTCCTTGCCAACCGATCCACGACGCCTGCTCTTCTTTGCTCAATTCTGCCATATACACGCCATCGGTTGCTATGTCGTGGGTAGCCCCGCTGAATGCAATAATGGCCATTAAGAAGATACATAATGAGAAAAACCATGGCAAATGAAGCACCAATCCCACAAGAAGAAAGCCCAAACCTGTGACGAGTTGGGTGAGAACAACAAAGAATTTCTTTGTTTTATACATCTCTAAAAAGGGGCTCCAAAGGAACTTTAATGTCCAAGGCATCATGATTAACGAAGTCCAAAAGGTAATTTGTCCATCGCGAATACCCATTCCTTTAAACATTAAAACAGACACCATATTGAGTACCACGAATGGTAATCCCATCGCAAAATAAACACTTGGCACCCAAGTTATTGGGCTTTTTGAGGTTTTTTCCATATCTTTAATAGATTGTGAATCTTGTTTTTATTAGTGCAAATGTAGTCTTTTTTTTTGATTTAGCGCAATTTTAAAGGGGCAAAATGCAGTAAAAGGGCTGATAAAGAGGTGTTATAAAGAATTGCTTTTAGCGTTTGTATTTTGCAATTCGATAGCTTTTAAAAATCAAGTAATCTAATATCTACTTAAAAATAATGAGCTAACAGAAAATTTCTGTTAGCTCATTGCGCTTTTATATGAATTTTAATTCATTATCAATTTGTACTTTCTTTATTCTAAATAGCCTGCTTTTTATGGGCAATTGCATTGCTTTTGCGTTTCAATTGCATTGCTTTTGCACCTTAATTGCATTGCTTTTACAACCATTTTGCACGCTATTTGGCTCTAATTACATTCTATTAAAAATGTACGAATGGGCGAACTGCAGTCCCGACATTTCTTCTCTCTATATGTAGATCCCCACCAAATCCAACTAAAGCATTAGCGTTGCGCTTAGAAGTGAATGTACTGGTAGATATATAAGTTACACCAGCAGATGTGTTCTCAAAGTCGTCGTCGTCTAAAGTATGTCCACCAACCTTAGTGAAAGCTATATCCTTAATATTAAACTCTCCGGTTTCTTCATCAGGTTCTTTTAGAGTGAACGATAAACCATAATATTCACCAGGTTCTGTAATAAAAGTATTTAATGGCACATCAACAATCTTCAATGTTCGAAGTGCTAAGATGATTTGTCCTATCGTTGGCAAAAACCATTTGCTTACATTTGAACCTGTAACAGCAACACCTGGATTATAATGGCCTGCAAGATAATAGGGTTGATTGACATTATAAGGACCAACAATCATATTTATATCTGCCTTAGGAGTTGTGGGATATTTGACTTTAGCATTAGGTCCATGACTTGCTGTATTCCATGTATTATAATAGCCATTCAAATCATTGTACAGCCTTTTAGCCCATGCAGGTGTTCCTCCTTCATTCTCATCTTCATCATAGGCAACATTATTATCAATTAAAGATTCTCCGATAGGAAATTTAGACAATTTTGCCGCTCCACTTTCAACTGTTCCAAGATCCACATACTTTAAAGAAATAGCTAATCCTGCTCCTTCTTCACCTGGTTGAGCGTTTTCTTTGGTCTTTTCGGTAACCATTACACCAATAGGTGTTCGTGTTCCACGCTCTTCATAAATGCCAATAGTACCATCTTGATACAAATAAAGCGGAGTGGTCATGAGTTTAATGCGCACAGTGTAAGAACCATTACCCTCAAGAATTCCAAGATTATTCAATGTAAATTCCTTACCAGCTAAGCTCTTTAGATAAACAGTTCCTTGAGAAAAGCTAAGCTTTAATGCTGTTCCATCAGTGCCTGCAAGGTAATATTGATAAGGAGTAAAGTAGTCGAATGCTAAGATATTCTTTGTATTCGAGGTTGTAGGGAATGTTACTTCGTTATCTACAGGCATCGAAGTAACCGTTTGAGGATTAGCAATCAAATCTGAATAGCTAATAGAAGCGGGCTGATTGGCAGTAGAAACAAGTTTAGCATCAATGTTTGAAATTGCTTGAGTGTATGCTGTTATTTTGAAACGAACACGTGCAACCTGGCGTTTCATAACGAAAGCAACCTTTTGTATATGAGGAGATGCAGTGATAGTTTGGGTAGTTGTGCCCACAAGAGCACGACTATCGTCTGTAAAAGTGAGTTTATCTCCATCGTCAGTTACATACTCATTATAGCAAACAAAAGTGTATTGACCTGCAGGAAGGATAAGAGATGTGCGTTCATCTAACTTTAGTTCTCCATCTTTCACTACACCTTTTGCTATCTTACCTGCACCTTTAATGCGCTTTCCATCACTACCTACAGCATAAATAAAATAGTTTCCATCTTTCAAAGATGTTCCAGCACGTGTCGCCATCTTATCTTTTGCATCACGTTCCACTGCAACTTCTGCGGTAAGTCCATCACCTAAGTCAACCATTTGTTTAGTAGGTTCTGCCAAAGAACGTGTAAGTTGTTTATCTTCTCCAAATGATCCTTCAGACAAAGTAAATTGTATTGTACGCAAATCAACTAAACCTTTTGAATCATTTTGTTGTTCATCTGTGCTACAGCTATTAAATATTAATCCACTTAATAGCACTATAAAGCTGTATAAAATCTTTTTCATTACCTTTTATCGTTTACCTTTTAGTTTACAATTCGAGTTCACCACCGTCAATATCTTGATTTGTTCCCCAACCATCTTCTTGTGAAGCGGAACCATTCAAGTCTACTGATACACACAAAAACCTTTCATACTCCACTGCGATTACATCACACTTGCAAGGGATGTACTCACGTTTTAATTTTGCTTTGTTTTCTTGTTTCATTTTGTTTATTCATTAAAAGATTCGTTTTTTTAATTTTAAGAATAATATTAATTTAAAAATAACTTCATATTCTCAACATCTAATAAATCAATTATGGAAATTTTGTCTATATAAAGCTTTAATTATCAATTAGATATTGTATACAATTTCGTTAGAATAGCATTTTGCCGACAAAGTTAAAAAAAAAAAACAAACTTCAAAATTTATTTATAAGAAAGTGTATTTTTATTTCTTTTCATTAGAATTTCGTAGCCATTAAGGCATAAAAAAAAGAGAACTACCTTCGTGATAGTTCTCTTTTAAAAGACAGTTTATTGTCCTCCGAGTCGGGAGAAATAAACAATTATATCTTCCCACGATTTAAATTCATCGCTACCAAAAGTGATAACCGTACCCAAGAAAGGTGCATCTTCGTTGGTAGTGATGAGATAATCGCCATAAAGTAAGCTGATGTCGTCGCAGAAAGCCACGTGTTTATAGGCAGGAACACTAAGATATTGCTCAATCCATTGTTGCTTTTCTGCTGTTATTTCAGGGTGATAAGGAGCCGAAGGAGCAACAATCACCACATTATAGTTGGCTAAGAGCATCTCATAAGCCTTCATCAAGCTCGATTTAGGCTTTGCATAAGAGTCTAAAAGCGTTTCGTATGAGATATAAACAACAGGCGGTTCACGCTGCTCTTGTTTATTGTCTATCCAGCGAATAACAGGCAATAGCGAGTGAAGAGCCACCTTATCGGTGAGTCGATGACCTCCATGAAAGCTGATAGAGTTGGTATAATGCTGTTCAAAAAGATCAGAACAGCTCACAAACTCATCTTCGTCGCCAAACAAGCCATACACCCTTTGTTGCTCATCGCTTGTTACTTGTGCAAAACATTGTGCTGTAACCTCGTCGAACTCCTTAACAAGAGCCTTGGTAACGATGAATTCTTGCACTCCATCTTTGCGTGGATTTTGAAACACTTGCTTACCCATGTGCCCGTGTTTACTCATTGTTTCGCCCATTTTAAAGGCAGGATTCACCACAATACGGTCGTAACCGTAAAGCATTTCAGTGAACATTCCACCCATAGAAGTGCCAATAATAAGGTCAGGTTGCTCGCTTTTGCAAAGCTCTCTCAGCATATCTAAGGCCTCTTGTGGGTGCAAAGGCAAGTCTTCTGCAATGATTTCCGCCTGAGGCATCAATTCTTTTAGTAGATGAACCGTGCCCGACTGAGCCGAAGACATAAAGCCATGGACATACAAGACCTTTTTTCCTGCCATCAAATTAGAGGCATTGTTGAATAGTGATGTTTGCATATCACAAAGTTACTACATAGTAATGAAACAGCAATAGAATTACAAAAGAAAACTACTTAACAACGAAAAAGAGGACCACCTCGTAACGGGCAGCCCTCTTTATATGTGTGTTTTAAATGTGTTTTGCTTTATTATAGTGCGAAGTTATAACCCACTGTGAATTGGAACACACTGTTCTTAGAATCTAATAGAGTTGTAGCACGGCTGATACCGAAGTTATAACGTCCATCAAATACAAGGTTACCAGTTGTGTAAGAAACACCTACAGGGATTGATAATTCGAATGTTTTAGCTGCATCTTTGTAAATCCAAGGACCTGCTTCATACTTACCTGTAACGTTAAAACTTGGTTGTAGACCCAAACTTACAGCGAAGTTATCCATTACATACACGTTTGCAAGAATTGGGAAAGTGATGTAATTGAAGTTAGCTGTAACCTTATCATTCATAGTTGCATTGATTGTAGGTAGTGTAAAGCTCTTTAACTTAGCTCCTTGTGTTGAATATAGAGCACCAACACTAACAGAAACGATGTCAGTTGCTTGATATTCTGCTTCAGCACCCAACACTAAACCAACTCTTGCAGTTGTATTCATGTTTGTTAAGTCAGCTACATTCAAACCAACTTTTGGTCTAACAAGGAGTGTTCCCACGCTTTGTTGAGCAAAAGATACCACACTTGTAAGGGCAAAAGCTGCCATCAAAATTAACTTTTTCATAGTTTTACCTTTCTTATAATTTATAATTTAATATGTTATCTCGATAATTATATCAATCTTTTTCTATCTCTTCGAGGTGCAAAGTTATGTCCTTTCGGTGTTACGGCATTGCATATTGCAGTTAAAAAACAATAAGCATTCTTTCAATCCCTTTATTTATAGGCTATTTAACATCAGATACGACATATTTAGAAGCGTCCATATAACCACCTTTTTGCTTGATGTGCTCTATCAAGTCCTTAAAAATCTCGTTGCGTTCGAGTAGCGGTTCGTAGCCAGTTATCAGCATTTGCTGTCGTGCTCGAGTTAAAGCTACATTCAATTTGCGGTCGATCACCACCCCATCTTCAACGAAAGTGTTACTTGTTAAAAAGCTCATTTGATACTGATGTTGTATGGTAAACGAGTAAATAATCACCTCTCTTTGCGAGCCTTGATACCTTTCTACCGTGTCGATAGATATCTTTTGCAGAGCCTCGATGCCCAATTTGTCGATTTCTTTGCGAATCATTGCAATTTGATTGCGATAAGGAATGATCACCCCCACCGTTTTATTTGGATCGAAACAATGCTCATATTGTTTATATACCCGTGCCAATAGCAAGGCAACAAGGCGTGCTTCATAGGCGTTGGTCTTATCGTTTTGCCCTAAAACACCATTCTTTGGCGATGGAAAGAACATTAAACGATGTGCTTTCAACGCCTCATCTAATTCGTCAACAGATGGCACTTGATAGTTTAAATGCTCTTCTTTTTGATGTGGAAGGGGCACAACTGTGAGCTGTTCCTTTGCATAAAAGTTGTTAGAAACAAACTCTGCCAACTCAAAATGCATACGTCCTTGATAGCGAAGCGACCCTATAACGGCATTGTTATTATGCTTTCGAGCCTTTCGCAATAAGCGTTCAAAGAGCGACTCACGGCAGTTCATCAAGCCAATATCGTGCAATAAAGGTTCTTCTACTGCCGATTCTTCGGCACTTTGACGCACCACTGCAGGCAATTGTTTATGGTCGCCCACCATAACAAAACGTTCGATGGCGAGCGAATGAGATGCACTATGACTATGAGCAGATAGCAATCCCACGATAGACGACTCGACTATCTGCGACGACTCGTCGATGATGGCTAACGAGAAGCGTTTTAGTGCGAACAGATAAGGCTTGCCTTGCAAGGTAGAAGTGGTTGAAACTATCACCCGAGCAGAGCATATTCGGTCTTTCACATCATTCAATTTAGGGCACTCGTCTACCACTCTTTCAATAAAGAAAGGTGCAAATTTGGGGTCGGCAGCATCGCTATTGCCCAAGCGAATAAAGTCTATTTGGGCAGAACAAAGCATCTCACAAATCTCGTCTACCGCCCTATTGGTGTAGGAAAGCAGCAATACCGACGCATTGGGAGCGGTGAGTTCTTCTTCAACCATAAAGCGAAGCGCCATCGATGTCTTGCCTGTTCCTGGTGGACCGATGAGCAAATAATAGTCGAGAGCTTGCTTAACGCCCAACAAAATATCGTCGTATGCAGGGTGATAGCTTTTTGTTAGCTGTTTACTTGCATCGCTACGAGGCTCTAAAACACCTAAAAGTAGGTTCTTTCGGTCTGCTGGTGCGGTGATCATCTCGTGCAAACTGCGAATAGAGGCAGTGAAAGCCGAATCTGAACCTGCATGTTCGAGGGCAAAGAAGATCAAATTAGAGGGGTCTTTCTCAAATATTTCGTTGTGCTGTTGCGCATCGTTCAAGCGCACAACAAGTTGTTCTTGACCAATACTTACAAGCGTTCCTTTATACAATATAGCCCTTGTTGCCAGTGGCTCGTTATCTTTTAAATAGGTATAAAGGCACACGCTGTCGCCCTTTCTAAAGTTAGGAAGGAAGTAAGGGTCGTGTTCTGTTATCTCGAATGTAAGTAGATCTATTCCCGAAGTGGCATCGCTTCGTTCTTTCTTCACAATCACTAAGCCTGTATAAATATTGCCTGCATCTCGTTTTTCGCTAAGAGGCATACTCCAAAGGTCGGCTTGACAGCCTCCATGTCCTTCGTTTTCGCTTGTTTTAGACGATGCTTGTTCACGATAAACAAAGGTCATCATGCGGTTAAAATAAGCCTTTTCGAGGGGCGAAAGCTGTTGAAGTGGCTCAAGAACACGATTTTGTTGAGGTTGAATATAACGCTGATAAAAGCTCGATGTCAACTTGTTTGCATTGAGTGTAAACGGAGTTAGCTCTGTTAAAATACTGCCAAAGCCCTGCTGTGCCACTGCTATTTCGTTAACAACAACACGATTTCGGAACTCAATAGCTTCTCTAAACAACTGTTGATAGAATGCAACTACCACCAAACCGCCTGGAAGTGGATATTTAGAGTAGAGCAAACGAATGTCGATGTCGTTGCGTCCAAGTCGGAAGTTGTGTTGCAACACGCCATAATATAGAAGTAACTGCACATAATGATCTTCTCTTTGATAGCTTCCATACTTGTTAATTATGCCCCGTTCGATATTGAAATTGCCCCCAGACTTTTGTTCAATCAACAGCTTAAAGTCTGTAGTCATCAAGTCAACACGTCCCTGTATGCCTAATTCTTCGCAAATAAACGAAGGCTCGAGAATAGCTTTCGACTCGTCGAAAGACGTTTTTTCGCTATGAAAAAGCTCGTCTACAATCTGTTGAATATTGCTACTTTGTTGCTGTGCGCTATACTTAAAGTCGTCGCCCACGTTCATATCGCCACACGTGCAATATTCAAGAGCCTTCTTACTAAAGCTCTTTTTCAAGCTTTCTTGCCAGCTATAATGTTCTTTTTTATTGATAATATCATCTAAAGCCACACCGCTATAATGACCAAGTAGAATGGCTTTTGAGTTGGCAGAGGGTGAAAGTCGATTGTAAGTATAGCTTAATGGGTGATGTCCCCAATCGGTAAAGCAACGTGCAATGGCACTAATATCCACCAAAAAGTCGGGGTTTACCACCACAAGAGCGGTTTCTATCACATCGTTTTCGACGTTGCAATCGAGCAAATTCACTTGCATTCCCTCTTGTAATAAGGTAGAAAGATACAAAAGATGTGGCTCGTTGAGGGGCACTGTCATCTCTTTTATATCTTCGAACTGCTCGCATTGCACCTTTAAAGCATCGCTTTGCACCGAAAGCACCAAGGCTCTTATTCGGCGATAGTTGATTTCTCGTTTGGCTTTCGAGATGTAATAAACCCGTGGGAGCAGATGATTGAGGCGGGTGGGAATGGCTGTTTGAAAGATGGTTGAAATGAATATCGACAAGGCACGAGCGTGAGATAGCAACTCTTTCGACGAGAATTGCATGCCTGTTCGGGTTTCGCTACGCATCTTTTGAATAGCTACCACGTCTCGTAAGTGCATGGAATATTTGCGAGAAAGATAGTCGACCTGCGAAAAAAGGTTACCAAACAACTCTCTATTGTTTGACAACGCCTCTCTACAAGCTAATTTCAAGGTGTCGTAGAGCATACCTGTTACCTCGGGTGCACGATGTTTGTCGAGCTGAATGAGGGCAACAATGCGGTCGAAAAGTTCTTCTGCAATAATCATTTCTTATATATATAATAAGGTGTAAACCCTTGAATGGCGAAACTGCCTAAGCGGTTTGGGGTTGAAATATAGATACAAAGATACGATTCTTAGGCGTGAATATGACTTTAAATGCTCATCTTTTTCAATGCAGAAATGATAGAAGGACGCAGATTATAGGGGTTTATCGTTATTAGAATACTTTGCAATGGTGGGCATCTTTGTTTTCAATGTCTCTCCATGTGCATTGTTTTTTCCGCTTGCTGTGGGCATAAATTGGCGGTCGTCCCACCGCTTTACCACAACAATATCAGGCTTAGAGTAGTTGGTTTTCTTCATGGTTTTCTCGATTATCAATAAGTAGTGTTTTTTAATGGGTTGCAAAAATAAGAAAAATACGATTATTTTACAAATTTTAAAGCATTATTTTTGCCTTACAAATGGTATTTTTTTAGGATTCTAAAAGCAATACTTTTGCAAGGTAATATCAATGCTTTTAGGGTGCAATTGCAGTGAGTTTACAAGCTAATTGCAATGCTTTTAGAACACAAGTGAAAAGCGGTGATGACGTAAGGACATAAAAAATGTTGCACCGCAGAGATTTATTCTCTCGCAGTGCAACACATATTCTGTTCTATTTGCTAATACTTTTGCTTATAGGTCGTCTTCAAGTGCGGTGCTCTTTGCATAAGCTGTGCTCTTAGCTTCAAAGAAATCGGTTTTCACCATGTTTGCATTTGAATATTGAGACACCCATCGCATGTTCTCTGGTTCGGTTCTATTGTCTTCGTATAGATAATCGAATCCAAGACTATGCCAACGCAAGTTGCCCAAATAACGAATATAATCGTCTACCATTTGAGCGTTCAATCCCTGAATATCGTTACCAATTACGTATTGACCCCATGCTATTTCTTGCTCTACTCCCTCACGCATCATCGCCTCATATACGGCTACTTTCTCTGGAGTAAACAAGTCTGGCTCTTCTTTTCTCAATTCTTGTATGATGTTACGGAACAACCATAAGTGGGTATTCTCGTCACGATTGATATATCGAATCTCTTGAGCTGAACCCGACATCTTGCCATTTCTACTTAAATTATAGAAGAACATGAAACCACTATAGAAGTAAATTCCTTCGAGAATGTAGTTGGCAATGCAGGTTTTTACAAGGGTATAACGATCTCTTTTCTCGTGAAATTCGTTATAAAGGTCGCCAATAAAGGTGTTTCTTTTCAAAAGATGCTCATCGGTTTTCCATTGATATAGAATGTCGTTGCGCTCTTCTGGCGAGCAAATGGTGTCGAGCATATAGCTGTAACTCTGACTATGTACGCACTCTTGGAAGGCTTGTATGTGCAAGCAAAGATTCACTTCGTTGGCTGTTACATATTCTGTTAGCGAAGGAAGGTTGGTGCTTTGCAATGAATCTAGAAAGACCAAGAAACTTAAAATCTTATCGTATGCTGTGCGTTCTGCCTTATCGAGCTTTGGATAGTCTTTGGTGTCTTGAGTTAGGTTAATTTCTTCTGGAATCCAAAAGTTATTCATCGCCTGGCGATACCAGTCGCTAACCCATTGATAACGCATGTTATTGAAGTCGTTAAGGTTGGTTGTATTTCCTCCAATCATACGTCTTAAACGCAAATCTGTATCACCCATTGGGTTAAAAAGGGCGTTTCTTTTAAGCTGTTCCATATTGTTTTATAGGATAACTGTTTGTATGTTTATAAATTCTTTATTGTCTTTCTAAATGCAAAGGCCCCTCTATTGATTAAGAGGCGCAGCTTTCACATTCTTCTACTTCAAGCGATTTGCTTCGTACATAGTAGATGGTTTTCACCCCACTTCGCCATGCAAGCAAGTAAAGTTCGAGCAATTGACGCATTGAGAAGTCGTTGGTGATGTATAAGTTTTGGCTTTGTGCTTGGTCGATATGACGCTGACGAACACCTGCAGCACGCACTGTCCATTGCTGATCGATGTTATATGCGCTCTTATACACCCAAAATGTACGGTCTGAAAGCTCTGGTGCTACACGTGGAAGCATTGCTCCTTTCTTCTCTTCGAGGAAGAATCGTTGCATAACAGGGTCGGTTCCTGCTGTAGTTCCTGCGATAATACTTGTACTTGATGTAGGTGCTATGGCAAGAAGGTAAGCATTTCGCATTCCTTGTTCTTTCACCTTAGCAGCAAGAGCGGTCCATTCGGGCGATGTGTAGCCACGTTTTGTGAAGTATTCGCCTGTTTGCCAGTCGCTACCTTCAAAGTATTTGTAGCTTCCTTTTTGTTTAGCTATATCCGAACTTGCCTCTACTGCAGCACGATTGATTGTTTCGAACACCTTATCTACAAAGTCTAAGTGTTCTTGACTCTCCCACTTAATGCCACGAACTGCAAGCGCATGGTGATAACCGCTTACACCTAAGCCTAAGCTTCGATAGCGTTGGTTGGTGATTTTTGCATAAGGCAATGGATAGAAGTTGATGTCTATCACGTTATCGAGAGCACGAACAACAGTGCGAACGACGTCGGTTAATTCGGTTTCGTTCTCGAGTGGCAAATGACCTAACGACAAACTTGCAAGGTTACATACCACAAAATCGCCTGGTTTAGATGCTCTAACTACAACAGTATCGCCATCGTCGGTTTTCACTTCGGTAGAAACGCTTTCGATCTCCGACATATTTTGGGCAATTTCTGTACAAAGGTTAGAACAATAAATCATGCCTTTGTGTCCGTTTGGATTGGCTTTATTTACGTGATCTCTATTGAATGTGAATGGAGTTCCTGTTTCAACAGCAGAACGAAGCACTAAACGTACGATGTCTTTAACGCTGAGTGTACGGCGAGTTAAGCGTGCATCATTCACACAATCAATGTATCTCTTTTCCCATTCTTCGCCATAATAGTCTTCAAGGCAATAGCCTTTTATACTTAATATCTCGTTAGGACAGAACAAATGCCAAGGTTGGTTGATATCTTCTTGCGCCATTTTCCAGAACAAATCGGGATAACATACAGCCGGGAAGATGTCGTGTGCCTTCATTCGGTCGTCTCCATTGTTGGTTCTTAGCTGTAAGAACTCGGGTAAGTCTTTGTGCCATACATCTAAATAAACGGCAACTGCACCCTGACGCATACCTAATTGGTCTACTGCAACGGCTGTGTCGTTCACCAATTTCATCCAGCGAATCACGCCACCTGCAGCGCCTTTAAATCCTCTAATCTTTCCTCCTGCAGCACGAACTTTACCGAAGTACATTCCCATACCACCGCCAAACTTACTCACTTGAGCAAAGTTGTCGAGACTTCTGTATATTCCTTCGAGGCTATCGGGCACGGTGTCGATGAAACAACTTGATAATTGATGGAATGGTTTACGGGCATTTGACAAGGTTGGAGTAGCCATTGTCACTTCTAACTTACTTAGAATATCGTAGAACTTCTGTACCCATAACATTCTATCTTCTTTCTCGTTGATTGCAAGGTGCAACGCAATACCAAGATACATTTCTTGTATTGACTCGATAGGTTTATTGCTATAGGTGCGAATGAGGTAGCGCTTCATCAATAAATCTAAACCTGAATAGTTTAGAAGGTCGTTGCGGTCTTCTTTGATAAAGGTTGCTGCCTGTTCAATTTCTTCAGGTGAATAAGATGCAAGAATATACTCTCCGTATAGACGTTCGTCGGTTAAATAACGCAACTTGTCGTAGAATGAGTGCACACTTACAGACTCTTCAAAAGCTGCAATGCTGAGATTGAGCTTGTAAGACAATAGACGTGCTGCTATAAACTCCCAGTTGGGAGCCTCTTGAGTGGTCATTTCTACTGCCGCTTTCACCAACGCTGACAATTTATCAGCTTGCTTCATATCGTCTTTACAGAAGCTTTTAAACTTATCTGAAAGCAACAACAAACTATATTCTACACTGGTGTAATCAGATGATATCTTTTTTAATATAGGCTTTAAATCTTCGTCTTCTGCGTCTGCAACTATGCTATTGATTGCATTTCTACGCTCTGTGCGCTGAAAACGGAATAGAATATAGCTCTTTGCCTCATCGTAAAAGCCGTTCTGCATCAAGGTTTTCTCTACCTGATCTTGAATACTTTCAACATTACGCATATCTGAATGCGCTTCAATAAACTGCTCAACGGCATCTACCATTTCGTCAATTAGAACAACTTTTATTTCTGTTCCAACACTTGCAAAACTCTTTTGTATTGCGACGGCAATTTTCTTTTTGTCGTATTGCTCAACATTGCCGTTTCTCTTTATTATTTCCATGAAATTAATTAACTACTAATGAGATACCAATTCGAGTGTAATTGTTATCCGTTTTAATTACTAAACTATTGCTACAAAGATACAAAAAGTATAGCATCTTTCGACACTTTTTCATGCAAAAAGATGTCTTTTAAGAATCAATATCAATTCCATAGGAATGAATACACTTAACATTTACGAAATGAAAGAATCGCTCCTTTTACACATATATTGTATATAAGGACCCGATTGAAAGAATAAAAATGTTAATAATAAATAAATAATCACATCCACAGATAATCACTTATCCTTATAATAAAAAGAAAGTAATACCTTTGTAGTCCGATTATTACGGGGCTAAACTTAGTAACCCCTGTGTGGAAGTGTTAATAGTTGATGCTTAAGGCCAGGCACAACGGTTAGTGAATCGACTGCACAAAAGAATTAAAAACGTTTTTTAGTAGTAATATTTAATCAAAAGAATGAACACTTTAAGTTACAAAACCATTTCCGCTAACAAGGAAACGGTAAAAAAAGAGTGGGTAGTTATCGACGCAACAGACATGGTAGTAGGTCGTCTTTGCTCTATTGTTGCAAAGATTTTGCGTGGTAAATACAAACCCAACTTCACTCCTCACGTTGATTGTGGAGACAATGTTATCATTATTAATGCCGCAAAAGTAGTATTCACAGGTAAGAAAGAAACCGATAAAGTGTATACACATTACACTGGTTATCCTGGTGGACAACGCTTTAATACACCAGAAGGACTTCGTAAAAGACCAAACGGTGTAGACAGAATCTTACGTCATGCCGTTAAAGGAATGTTACCAAAAGGTCCTTTAGGACGTGCAATATTGAAGAACCTCTATGTGTTTGAAGGTACAGAGCACAACAAAGAAGCTCAAAAACCAAAAGCAATAGATATTAAACAATACAAATAAAGACGGTAAAAGATGGAAATGATTAATGCAATTGGTCGCCGCAAAAGTGCAGTAGCACGTGTTTACTTAACAGAAGGAACCGGCAAGATCACAATCAATAAGAAAGATCTCGAAACATATTTCCCATCTGCAATCTTGCAGTATGTGGTAAAACAACCACTTCAACTACTTGAAGCAGAAGGCAAATACGACATCAAAGCAAACCTCGATGGTGGAGGTTTCACAGGCCAAAGCCAAGCATTGCGCCTTGCAATCGCTCGTGCATTGGTTAAAGTTAACGCAGAAGACAAGAAATCTTTGAAAGACGAAGGATTCTTAACACGTGACTCTCGTGTAGTTGAACGTAAGAAACCAGGTCAACCAAAGGCTCGTCGTCGCTTCCAATTCAGCAAGCGTTAATATTCGACACGCTGTTTATTTCGCCGATAGCAGTGACTTTTACAATCACGATTGTCATCATGTCGCAGCACCATCGACCGAAAACGACAGCACCCTTCTTCGCTTTTCATTCGTAAAAAGACTGCAAATACAAGGTAATAGCTATGCTTTTATCTCCTAATAGCAGCCATATTACAGAACAAAAGCATTACTATTAGGAAGAAGGTAATCATCATGTGGTCACCAACAACGCCCATGATAAAGTTTAGTATCTAAACCAATAAGACCCAAAGACATGTCACAATGCACTTTGCTACTTGTTGGCTGATCCTAAAAAGGAATTAAAAAGAAAGTAAACAATTAAAAGAAAAGAAACAATGTCAAGAACAAATTTTGACCAACTATTGCAAGCAGGTAGTCATTTTGGACACCTTCGCCGCAAGTGGAATCCCGCAATGGCTCCATATATCTTCATGGAACGTAACGGAATTCATATCATCGACCTTAACAAAACAGTTGCTAAGGTAGACGAAGCAGCAGACGCTTTAAAGCAAATCGCTAAGTCAGGTAAGAAGATTTTATTCGTCGCTACTAAAAAACAAGCTAAGGAAATCGTTGCAGAAAAGGCTTCTAGCGTTAACATGCCATACGTAGTTGAACGTTGGCCAGGTGGTATGCTTACCAACTTCCCTACTATTCGTAAGGCAGTTAAGAAGATGACTAACATCGATAAATTGATGAATGACGGTACATTCTCTAACCTTTCAAAGCGTGAATTGCTTCAAATTACACGTCAACGTGCTAAGCTTGAAAAGAACTTAGGTTCTATTTCAGACCTTACTCGTTTACCTTCTGCTCTTTTCGTAATCGATGTTATGAAAGAACATATTGCGATTAAAGAAGCTCAACGTTTAGGTATTCCTGTATTTGCAATCGTTGATACAAACTCTGATCCTCTTCTTGTAGACTATGTTATCCCTGCAAATGATGACGCAAAAGACAGTATTGATGTAATCCTTACTGCTTGTTGCTCTGCAATTGCTGAAGGTTTAACAGAACGTAAGCTTGAAAAAGCAGACGAGAAAGCAGCAGCAGAACAAGCTGAAGTAGCTGCAGATGCTAAACCAAAGCGTGCTCGCAAGACTCGCAAAGAGGAAGCTCCTGCTACAGAACAAGCTGAAGCTAAGACAGAAGAATAATTATTTTTGTCCATCACATCACGTGGTGGACATTCTTTGAATTGACAAACAGCGGTTTCAATAACAATATATTCATTTCAGAAATACGGTGTTTGTCAATTCTTTTAACAGAAAACATTAACTCAATAAAATAATAAATACATACTATGGGTGTAACAATTGCAGAGATTCAAAAGCTTCGTAAGCTTACAGGTGCAGGTCTTGCAGATGTAAAGAAAGCTCTTGTTGAAGCTGAAGGCGATATCGATCGTGCTATAGAACTTGTACGTGAAAGAGGTTTAGCTATTGCTGCTAAGCGTTCAGATCGTGAAACTTCAAACGGTTGTGTGCTTGTTAAAGTACAAGATAACTTCGGTGCAATCATCGCATTAAAGTGCGAAACAGACTTCGTTGCTAACGGAAAAGACTATATTCAACTAACTCAAGACATCCTAGATGCAGCGGTTTCAGCTAAAGCTAAGAGCCTTGAAGAAGTACAAGAACTTACTCTTGCTGATGGCAGAAAGATTGCTGAAGCAGTTGCAGAGCGTTCTGGTATCACTGGAGAAAAGATGGAATTAGATGGTTATAACTACCTTGAAGGAGAAAACATCTACACATATAACCACCAAAACATCAACGTTCTTTGCACAATGGTACAAACAAACAAGCCAGCAGAAGCTCAAGGTCACGCTGTAACTATGCAAGTTGCTGCTATGAACCCTGTTGCTCTTGATGAAGCAGGTGTACCTCAAAAGGTTAAAGACGAAGAGTTAAAGGTTGCTATTGAGAAGACTCGTGAAGAGCAAGCAGCTAAAGGTAAGAACCTTCCAGACGCAATGTTACAACAAATTGCACAAGGAAGATTGAAGAAGTTCTACAAAGAAAACTGCCTTCTTGAACAAGAATTCATTCAAGATAGCAAGCTAAGCGTTGCAGAATATCTTCACCAAACAGATAAAGATCTAACTGTAACTGCATTCCGTCGCTTTACTTTGCGTGCAGAATAAGCTTACAAGAAGATTCTAATTCAGAAAAATAATGAGTGTTTAAATGGCGTCTTTCGCTTTAGAAAGATACGTTTAAACACTCTTTTTTTATGCCCTCTCCTTACAACGACTATTCTTTTTCGCAGAAAGCAACACCACTCTTCGATTATATTTTATTCCTTTCTACCCCAAAGAGAGCCTCACATCCCCGCAAAAGCAGTCCTTTTACACCGCAATAGCATTGCATTTACCGTGCAATAACAGCCCTTTTGCATCACCAACTCAATGCTTTTACAATCCACCCACACTTTCTATTGAAATAGAATAGCTTTCCTTTTGAAAGAAAAAACTTTTTAATTATATTTGTAGAAGAACTTTACTTAACTAACAAACACCTCACAATATGACACTAAAAACACCTAAAAACAATTGTTTCAAAACGAAATTAATTCTATCAGTCCTTGCATTTACCACCCTTATAAGCTCTTGTGCTATTGGAGGATTAACCTCCGACTACAACAAACTCACTGCAAAAGAGAAGCAACGAGTGGTGAAAAGCTTTGGAGATATAGACCAATTGAAAGCCGACAACACCATCTATCTTGTAGAAGTTCAGCAGGTTAAAGACTATTGCAATAAACACCAACAGGTTGTTATATACGATTATACCCCCAATTGCGGTAGCAGCGCATGCATGCAAGTAAACGATTTTGTGGATATGTGCAAAGCAAATGGCACCAATCCGTTAGTTCTTGGCAATAGTTTTTGGGGACTTGCCGACACAAGAAAACTTGGAATTCCATTGCTCATGATAGACCCTCAGCCCTTAGGTACAAAGTGGAGATCACGATACATCCGTCTTTTCTTTAATGAATTGATAGATAGTAATTCGCCAAATCCTCCCCAAGGACTTTATTTCTCGTTTCAAAACGGCAAATATATCGGCAACTTTAGTTCGTGCAAAGAAGCCCTCGAAGCTCTTAACATCAAAGATGTAAAAACATTGTAGAAGCAATAATTGTTATTGTTCCGCATAAAAAGAAACAATAAACGCATCAAAGATGAAAGTAAACACATTGTTTTCACCTATAAAAGACATCTAAAAATGAAAAGAAATCAAACTCAAAGCAGTCGTTTTGCTATCCTACATATTTTTATTGCACTTGGTTTTATCGCCATTTTAAGTTCTTGTTACGTTCAAAATATAACAGATGATTATAAATTTTTACGACAAGAAGCACGGGAAAGGGTTACCCTAACCACCGGTTCTATCGACGAATTAAAAGACGACAGGGCAATATATCTCATCAATGCACAGCAAGTGAAAGACTATTGCAAGCAACATTCAAATGTGATTATCTATAACTTCTCTCCATCTTATATAATGAATAAAAATCTAAATGCAAATGATTTTGTAGATATGTGCAAAGCAAATGGAGTGAATGCATTGCCTATTGCCAACTCGTATTTAGGCCTCGACAAGGTGAGAAAATTAGGAGTTCCAGTTCTGATGATTCGTCATCAACCTTATAAAACAAACAAATGGCGAAGCTACACCAAGCTGTTTTATAAAGACGTAACCAACTCTAACAAGAGAATAAACAATTCTAAAAGATTCTTTTCCTTTAAAAATGGAGTTTATATAGGAAACTTCTCCACCTACGAAGAAGCACTCAAAAGCTTACAATAACAACAAACGGCTCGCTCGAAATGCAGAATTTGCAATGACGAACGAGCCGTTTGTTCTTTTAGTTCGATAGGTATATAAAAAGAAAAACACCACAGCTCTCAGCGAGCTACGGCGTGTTTCTATGTTTAACATCTTAATTTCTATTTGGTATTGAATGTCTCACGACGTCCAAGTTCCTGTTAAACAATCATGTTTTTTACCTTAAACTAATAACTAAAAACATAAATCTATTACTACTAACCTAAACAATCTATTAACCTTTTGACAATGCAAAGGTAGTAAGAGATGTTCATTCGTGCAAGAGTTTTCATGAAAAATATTTATAAAAGTGCGTTTATTTGACTATAATCAAGCGATTGTTTCCGTACACAAACTTACGAAATGCAATTTATTTAACAGAAAACCCTTTAAAATATAGCTTTTAATCACTTCTCAAGTAAATCTCATCTAAATTACCCCTTCTATTGTTTTAAATAAAAAGAAAAGCCACCTAAAACTGCAACTTTTTGCATTTTAGGTGGCTTTTTATTGCTTTTTGATAGCGAACAGACCTATAACACGTCTGCCAAATGGCGTTCGATGTCTATTCCTCTCTTCTTATCTTCGTTGTGTTGACTCAGCTTAATCAATCGTTCTACAACGTTCATCGCCTTTTGGGTAGAATCAATTAAAGAGCGTTGTTTCATCACTTCGCCCATAAGAATGGCAGAAAAGATGTCGCCAGTGCCTGGAAAACGCACAGGAATTTCATCGTATGGTAAGAAAAAGAAATCTTTATTGCCTCTTTCTTCACTGCAACCCACCACGCACATGGCGCCATTCACCTTCACACTTGTGATGAGTGCAGCCGCAGCACCTTGTTCTTTTAGTTTCAAAAGCAAGTCTTTCGCCTCGTCTTCACTAATTCCTTCGCTCTTAAAAGGCGTGTCGGTTAAGAAACAAGCCTCTGTATAATTAGGATAACACACATCTGCCACGGCAATAAGATGCTTCATCATCTCAACTGTTTCGTGCGAAATGCCGTTATACAAGCTACCATTATCGCCCATAATGGGGTCTACAAAGATCTTGGTTTTCTTCTTTTTCTCGCTCAAACAATAGTCCGCCACAAGCTTCGCCTGCTGTTCTGAGATAATAAAACCTGTGGCAATGGCATTAAACCCGAATCCCAATTGCTGCCAAATGGGAATGACTTGTTGCATATAGTCGGTGGTTTCGAGAATACTAAACTTACCATAATCGAGCGTGTTAGACACCAATGCGGTTGGAAGATTGCACACCGAGTGCCCCATATACGACAAAATGGGGAGCATTGCAGCCGTTGCCACCTTGCCCACTCCAGGCATATCGTTGATTAAAAGTATATTGCTCATATTCTTATCTCTTTTTATTGAATTTCTATTCTGTTGCTTTTATATATAATAAGGTGTGATATTGGTTGGCTAAGGACCATATTCTACCACCCATTTTGCCTATTAATACAAGAAAGAACTACCGCCAAGGAACTCTCTTAACAAACTTGTTGGAGGAATTTCATTATCGTGTATGGGCGTTACATACTTCAAAAAGCCCAACAAACGCAAGGCTTCTGAGTAGGCACTGCAGTTTTGTGGCACTCTTTCTAACAAGGGTTCGGCCTGCGAACGAATAACGGCAAATTCGAACAACATAGCTGTATTAAACATCACATCAGCCTCTTCTTGATAAGGGAAAATCCATCTTTCTTCGCCATCTCTCACCGATTGCCATCTATCTATGGTGTTTTCTGCCGACGCATTGCGGTATTTATAATCACGAATGATGCGTCGTAAGAGTCGATTATCAGTAGTGGGGATATAGTTATGGTCGTCGAGTAGAATGGTGGTGAGGGCAGAAATATACACTTTAAAGAGCGAATCGCCAGGCAGTTGAGCCGTAAGGGCGGGATTAAGGGCGTGAATTCCCTCAATCAACAGCACGTTATCGGGTTTTAATTGCACAAAATCACCCGTTTCTTTCTCGCTCTTTCCCGTCATAAAATTATATCTTGGCAATTCCACTCGCTCACCATTCAACAACATTTTCAATTGTTTGTTCAACAAGTCGATATCAATTGCGTGCAAATGCTCGTAATCATAGTCGCCATTGAGTTGCTTTGGGGTTTTATCTCTATCTACAAAATAATTGTCGAGCGATAGTTGTACGGGGTGAATACCGTTTGTTAGCAACTGAATAGACAAGCGTTTGCAGAACGTTGTCTTGCCCGATGACGACGGACCAGAGATTAAAACCACCTTGATATTTTTGCGCTGAGCAATATCATCGGCAATTTTTGCAATGCGTTTTTCTTGCAATGCCTCTGAAACTCGAATCAAATCCGACCCTTGTCCCTCTTCAACTTTCTCGTTAAAGTCGCCCACTGTGCGCACTCCTAACAAGCCTTGCCAGCGGTGATGCTCTCTAAACATCTCGAACATCTTATCTTGTTGAACCATAGACCCTAACACCTCGGGATTAGAAGATGAGGGAACACGAAGCAAAAGTCCATTTTCATAAAACTCTAATCCAAAGAGATAGAGTTGCGAAGTGTTGGTTAAAAGCGATCCATAGTAGTAATCTACATAGTCGTCGATGGCATAATACACGCTATAAAGCATACCTGTGCTTTGCAATAGCTTCACCTTTGCCTCGTCGCCTTTCTCTTTAAACAAGGCAATAACATCGTCGGTGGGTTGCTCAAAACGTCTTATGGGCATCTTGCTATCGATAATTTCTTGCATTCGTTGCTTTATTTTCGCTGCATCTTCAGCCAAAATAGGTCTACCCAGTTGCACATTACAATAATAACCGTTGCTAACAGGGAACTCGATAACTACCAAACTGCTTTTGAAAAGGTCGTGAACAGCCTTGCAAAGAACGAAGAACAAGGTGCGAGTGTAGGTGCGCATTCCCGAAGGTGATGTGATATCGAGAAACTCTACTTCTTTATTTCGATACACTCTATAATGCATTCCCTCTACTTTGTTATTCACCTTGGCAGATAAAGGGCCGTGAACCATTTTCAAATTTAATTTGGGAAAAATGTCAAAAAGAGTGCTTCCCATTTCAACATTCTCATTTTTTTTATTATTTTTGCAACGTATTTGTATCAATTCTGATATGGACATAATTTTACACGATTTAGGAATTAAAACATATAACATTCTAAATAAAAGAGTAATAGAGTTATTACTCTTCTTGCTTAGCACATCTCTAAGCACAAAGTTAGCAAAAATAGGGTAACAAATACGCAAAATAGACAACAAAAACAACACTATGTCAATATTAATTATTTTAAAGTTAGTAGGAGCATTAGCGCTACTTATCTACGGAATGAAGGTTATGAGTGAGGCACTTCAAAAGATGGCAGGTTCTCAACTACGCCACATTTTAGGTGCAATGACCACCAACCGCATCACAGGTATGCTTACTGGTACATTCATTACCACTGCCGTTCAGTCGTCAACAGCTACAACTGTAATGACCGTTTCGTTCGTAAATGCAGGTCTTCTCACCCTTGCTCAAGCCATTTCTGTAATTATGGGTGCCAATATTGGTACAACATTCACGGCTTGGATCATGAGTGCTGGTTTCTCATTTAATATGACTTCGGTTGTATGGCCTGTGTTTTTAGTCGCAATCATACTTATTTATACAAAACGTTATAGGTATGTTGGCGACTTTCTTTTTGGTGTTTCGTTCATGTTCTTCTCACTCGGAATACTTAGTATGACTGGTAAAGAGATGGATTTGGCACACAATGAGGCTTTGATTAAGTTCTTTGCTTCGTTCAATCCAGATAGCTATCTCACTATAATCATATTCGTATTAATTGGTACCATCCTCACTTGCATCGTGCAATCATCGGCTGCTTTGATGGCTATCACCATGGTTCTATGTACAGGAGGAGTGCTTCCTATCTACTTAGGTATTGCTCTTGTGATGGGAGAGAACATCGGAACAACCCTAACTGCAAACCTTGCTGCCCTAACAGCTAACACACAAGCACGCAGAGCAGCCTTTGCTCACTTGTTCTTTAACTGCTTTGGCGTGTTCTGGGTTATGTGCGTATTCTATTGGTTTGTTGATATGGCCTGCTCATTAGTGGGTATTAACCCTTCAAGCGGCAACCTCGATCCTGTTCGTTTGTCGTTTGCTTTGGCTGCATTCCACACAATGTTTAACGTAACCAACACCTTCATTCTTATTTGGTTCATTCCACAAATCGAGCGTTTAGCGTGTATGATCATCAAACCAAAGAAGAACGACGAGGAAGAAGAGTTCCGTTTGCGTTTCATTCAAGCTGGTATTATGGCAACACCAGAGCTTTCTTTGTTCGAAGCTCAAAAGGAAATCACCTCTTTTGCAGAGCGCATTCAACGTATGTTCGGTATGGTTCGTGACCTACTTCACGAGAAAGACATCACTAATTTCAATAAACTTTACTCAAGAATTGAGAAATATGAGGACATTTCGGACAATATGGAGATCGAAATTGCGAAGTATTTGAACGGGGTGAGCGATGCTCATTTGAGTGATGAAACAAAGGCTAAGGTTAGAAGTATGATGCGTCAGATTACCGAAATCGAAAGTATTGGCGACAGCTGTTATAACATTGCACGCACCATTCACCGCAAGTCGGAGCAAAATGAAGACTTCACTGAAGAACAATATCAACACATTCATCAGATGTTTGAATTGACAGATGACAGCTTAACACAAATGAATCTCCTCTTTAATGGTCATAAAGACCGCATGGATGCTCATCTTTCATTCAACATCGAAAATGAGATTAACAACTATAGAAACCAACTTCGCAACCAAAACATCAGCGATATCAACGAGCATAAGTACACTTATGAAATGGGTACGCTATACATGGACATCATCACAGAATGTGAAAAGCTTGGCGACTATGTTATAAATGTGGTAGAAGCACGTTTAGGCTTGCGTCAAAGATAAGATAATTCGAAATTGAAAAGAAATAACATCAAGGAGATTGCTCAACACAATGGGCAATCTCTTTCTTTTTTATTGCCTGCCAATGGCCTATCATTTCGAATGAATAAAAGATTACAAAAATAGCATATATAGCTATAAATAACGGGGTAAGCTGTTGCATAATCCATAAAAAATAGCTACATTTGCTTTGCAAAACAACAATAATCTCGTTCTAACCATTGAATAAACACCACTCTTAGTTTTATGTTTCTTGTCGTAAAAATACGGCAAGAGCCACAATGTCTTATAGGTATTGTGCTACTAATGATGACAATGTGCGAACGAGACTTTTCAAGATAGCAAATGAAATCATACGACATTAAAACCTATCTCAAGGAAATTTACAGTAAATATCCAGAGAGTACAAAACGCCCAATCATCGGTATTACAGGCGATGTGGAAGGAAACGACGTGCTTGTTCGTAACCCTTATTGCCAACAAGTGATGAAAGCTGGAGGCGCACCAGTCATTATTCCACCTACAGAAGACCCAGAAACGATTATCAATATTCTTGATTCTATCGATGGAATAATATTCTCTGGTGGCGGTGATTTCAATCCTTTATGGAGTGGCGACGAGCCTTCTCCACGCTTAGGACGCATCAATAGCAGCAGAGATCATTTCGAATTGCTCACTTCTTTACTTGCTCGCAACCGACAAATACCTATCCTTGGCATTTGTAGAGGATTGCAATGCATTGCCATTGCCTCTGGAGGTAAGGTGGCACAAGACATCGAAGAGAGTCGAAAACTTGCCGCAAAGAGCTTGCTTTCGGACGGAGAAATGGTGCGATTGATTAAACATAACCAAGAGGCCGACCGCAAAGAGTGTACCCATTCTGTTGAGATAGACCCCAATTCAATACTCTACTCTATTTACAAAACAAAGAAACTCTTTGTTAACTCTTTCCATCATCAAGCCGTAAGTTATATCGGTCCTAAGCTAAAAATCACAGCAAAGGCAGCCGATGGCGTTGTAGAAGCACTCGAAAGCACCGAGTTTAAGCCTTTCCTTGCAGTGCAATGGCACCCCGAATGGTTAGAGGAAGATGGATTAAAGCTATTCGAATGGCTCACAACTCAGGCAAAAGAATATGCTCAAGCCAAAGCTCTTCACAGCAAAATCATCACCCTCGACTCGCATTGCGATACCCCAATGTTCTTCGATAACGAAGAGGTAGACATCACAAAACGCTGCAAAGAGGTTTTAGTTGATTTGCATAAGATGGCAGAAAGCAAGCAAGACGTAACCACTATGGTTGCTTATTTGCCTCAAACAATAGGAAACGAGAACTTTAAAAACAAGAATACATTTGGTATTGACAGTCCTAAGAAGTATGCAGACTTTATCTTTGATAAGGTAGAAAGCATGATTTCTAATCACAAAGACTATGTTTCTATTGCCAAAACGCCTTTCGAAGTGATGCAAAACAAATTCGAAGGACGTCGTTCTATTATGCTTGCAATAGAAAACGGCTTAGCTCTTGAACGAGACATTGCCAACGTTAAGCATTTTGCTAAGCGTGGAATAAGCTACATTACCTTATGTCATAACGGCGATAACCTTATCTGCGACAGCGCAAGAGGTAGCAAGACACATGGCGGACTAAGTGCTTATGGAAAAGAAGTAGTTGCCGAAATGAATAAATATGGCATCATGGTAGACCTTAGTCACGCTGCCGAAAGCACCTTTTTCGATGTCTTAAAGACCAGTAAAGCACCCGTAGTGTGCAGTCATAGCAATTCTAAAGCATTGTGCGACGTGCCTCGAAACCTCACAGATAAACAGCTTTTGGCTCTTGCAGAGCACAAAGGAGTGGCTCATATCACCCTTTATAAGGGCTTCTTAACAAGAGATGGCAACGCAACTATCGAAGATGCAATACGTCATCTCGATCATTTCATCAACATAATGGGCGTTGATCACGTCGGACTCGGTACTGATTTCGATGGAGATGGAGGCATTTTAGGTCTTAGAGACTCGTCTGAGCTCATCCGTTTCACCATTTTTCTACTTAGAAAACGCTACTCTGAGAGCGACATTAGAAAGATATGGGGTGGCAACTGGCTAAGAGTGATGGAACAAGTGCAAAAGATAGGTAAACGATAAACTAAATAATCGCAATATCAGTTGTGAGCAATCATATTACAATCAACAACAAATGAAAAATACAAAGATGATTAAAATAGGCGCAATAATTGTGCTGGCAGGAGCCATTGGCGGGTATTTCATAAAACAAAAGACAGCAAAGCCTGTTGAAGAAGAACAGGTTACGCAAGTGAATGCACCCGCTTTCAATGCCGACAGCGCTTACACTTACATTGCAGAACAATGCAACTTTGGACCAAGAACGATGAACAGTGAAGCGCACGAACAATGTGCTCAGTGGATTGTTAACAAGTTTAAGAGCTTTGGTTGTACTGTGTCTGAACAAAAAGCAATGCTAAAAGGCTATGATGGAACACCGCTAAAAGCCACCAATATCATGGCTCAACTCAACCCAAATGCCACCACTCGCATCCTACTTTGTGCACATTGGGACAGCAGACCATGGGCAGATAACGACCCTAACAAGGACAATTGGAAGAAACCTGTTATGGCTGCAGACGATGGTGCCAGTGGAGTTGCAGTGATGTTAGAGCTTGCTCGCAGTCTAAAATCGCACAACTTGGGCAATATCGGTATCGACTTTGTATGTTTCGACGCTGAAGATTGGGGCACACCAGAATGGATTGAGAAGACAAACGACGAAGATACATGGGCGTTAGGCGCACAATATTGGTCGAAAAATCTACCCAATAACTACACAGCTCGATATGGAATACTTCTCGATATGGTTGGAGGTAAGAACGCAAAGTTCTATATTGAGCAAGCATCGATGGCTTATGCGCCCGAAATTGTAGCGAAAGTATGGGGCGAAGCGGCTAATGCTGGATACAGCAATGTATTTATCAACCAAACAGGAGGAGCGATAACAGACGACCATATCCCTGTTAATCAAATCGCAAAGATACCTACTATCGACATCATTCCATACTATCCCGAGATGAGTCCTAATGTCTTTGGACCCGTATGGCACACGGTTAATGATAATATAGATAACATCGATCGCAAAACACTCAAAGCAGTTGGACAAACAGTGATGAATGTTTTGTGCCAAGAAAAGGAGTAGTTCAACACCCTCTCCTCACCTATTATTATATATAAGGTAGAGATCTGAGGTAGAAAGTCGATACAACCCGCTCTTCACTCCCTTTCTTTTAGACCCTAAAAGTGATGGTTTAGGCAGACAAGGGCAAGACGATTGGGTTTTGAAAACACCAAGAAATCTTCTTCATCAACATAATATATTAAGAAGAAACACGATAAATGATAATGTAAAAGACAGGCACTATGCTTTCTTTTACATTATTTTTTTACCCCATTCTCTCCGCCCTTGCTCTGCAAAAACAGTCCTTTTGCCATACAATTACACTGCTTTTACACTCTAATTGATGCCCTTTTAATTGTTAAAAGCAATGCTTTTACAAGCGAAGGTCTGCACCACCGTAAAACAAAAGGATTGCGAGGGAGCATATTTAACGATGAACCCAGCAACCATTCGTCTTTTTATTTATATATTTGCACTATCGTCTTATCAATAAAAAGAACGACACAAGAAGAGCGGACACACCATTCATCGGACAAGATTCTTGTGCCTCGACAATGCAAATGTCCTATTTATACAAATCAACTTACAGATGAAAGAAGGAAGAACCCTATTAAAAAGCAGTGCAACAATCGTTGTTTTATTGGCTATTCTCTTGTTTGGTAGCTGTCAAACCACCAGCAATCGCCTCGTTGTGATAGAGCAAAACGAGCTTTATGGCTATGTAAACGACAAGGGCGACACCATCATTCGCTGCATTTATCCTATGGCTTTTACCGATACTATCACCCACATTGGCTTTGTGTCGGATAGCAATGGCGTGATAAAGTGCTTCAACAACGAGGGCAAATTCCTTTTTAATGTGTTCCAATTCGATAACGGACCCGACTATCCTGTCGAGGGTTTGTTCCGAATAGTGGGCGAAAACAATCTCATTGGCTTTGCCGATACACTTGGCAACATTGTCATTACACCCCAATATCAGTTTGCTCGCCCCTTTAAAGACGGCAAAGCGCGAGTGACAAACAGCGGAAAAATGATGAAAGATAGTAGCAATGTCGATGCTCATGAGTATTGGCAGTCGGACAACTGGCAAGTTATCACTCGTCCACAATAGACTTATTTCCTTCTTTTCAAAGCCTCTTCGTCACCTAAAAGCACACACCTCGCTTGGCACCTCAACCCTATATAACTTGTATCTCTCCCTTATTTATCTTGCATCTCGCCCCCTATTGAAGAAGTATCTTCCCCTATATTAAGGACGTTCAAGCCCTCCTTGTCTTCTATCTACACACCTTCGCTCCCCCTTCCACATCATTTCGCCTTTCTCTTTCTTCCCCTTTCATCACTTTAAAACACCATACTCACCTCTAAACACTTCCTCTTTGCCTCCTAATATTCTTGCCATTGTAACATCAGTATCTAACAAAAAAATGAGAGATGAATTCTTATTATTTCAAATTAACAATAATTTATCTTATTATTTATAATTAATATTTATCTTTGTGGCGTGATTATATTTTATTATTTATAATTTTAATTTTACCAAAAAGATGAAGAAATTTTTATTTAGTATTGCGTTATTATTAACTTGTACAATACAAATTAGTGCACAATCATTCGACGAAGAGCAATTAGAAGGAACTTGGATTTCTAATAATGACGGCATGGAATACGACGATTACTTTGGTTCTATCCAGAAAATGGTGATCGGAAACCATTTAGAAAAGGACGAATACGATACTGATTACCGCACAGGTTTTATTACATATGAGTGGACTCAAAAAGCAGAAGAAGCAAATAAAGACAACCATCGTTTTGATAAAAACGACACAGAGCATATCCTTGACTACTTTATTACAGGCAATAACAGACTTCATATCATCATTGGAGACAAATTTTCTTTACGTTTCAAGATCTTAGAGCTTAGCAATAACACTCTAAAACTACAGACTAAGAAGGGCACAATGACCTTTACGAAGACCACAACTGGCGTACAAAGCTTGAAAGTGAATACTGAAATTGCTGAGAAAGCACGTTACAACATCAACGGACAACGCCTAACTCGTCCTGAAAAGGGAATCAACATCGTGCAAATGAGCGACAACTCTGCTCGCAAAGAGGTTGTAAAATAAGCGCACATACACTACAAATACTATTGACCCAAAGCGTCAATAACACTCTTCTGAGAACATACTATCTACTAAAAATAACAAGATAGTGTGTTCTCTGTTTTTTATTTACAAGTCAACACCAACCTTTCTACGCTCCAAATTCTTCCTAATAGCACCTCAACTACCCTTCATCTTCATCATTAACAAAACTCCCTCTTTCACCCAAAGCACTTTACTTGCCTTCTAATACCAATGCTTTCACAATGCAAAAGCATAACTATTGTGCTGTAAAAGCAGTCTTTTTACGCTCTAAAAGCAATGCTTTTGGCACACACTTAAAATAACAAAACAACGCAATTGCACAAAAATTGTGCGCAAATAACAAAATTCAAGAACTACAATAGCTATCAAGGCGCATTTTATAAGAGACGTTAAGCGCACCTTATTAAATTCATAAATAACTGTAAATCAGCGATAAACACATTATAACATCTCGTTTAATTTTTGTTCTTCTCACTCTCCAGAACCTAAATTAAACATAATAATTTGTCGGCTTTTCACTGCCCTTTTTCTCATTATACTATTTTTGCAGCGGGAGTATAATTAACTTTTTAAGCACAAAATACATTTTCTATTTTCGAACTAAAACTAATATGACATGAAAAAAATTATCTCATTTCTGGGCCTTTTCATAGCCCTCGTTCTGCATGTACATGCATCTCCAGTGAGTGTTTCAAAGGCTTTGCAGGTGGCACAGCGGTTCTTTGCAACAACATCGCCATCCAATCAAGGCGAACTAAAAGTGCAATTCACAGCCAAAGGCACCCCAACCGAGCCCAACAAAACACAGAAAAACACAAATGGAATTAACACTCAGAGTCTTAAAACAGCGTCTACTCATACACTCTATTACGTTATTAATCGTGGAGAAAGCAACGGATATGTTGTTGTTTCGGGTGATGATAGAGTTCAACCCGTACTTGCTTATGCCGATAAAGGCGGTTTAACTGAAGACGAAATCGAGCATCATCCTTCTATAAAGTGGATGTTTGATGAGTATAAAAACCAAATTCAATGGGCTATAAACAATATGGAAGACAAGCAAAATGCAGGTTTTCGACGTATTTTTGCATCGACAAGAGCTGCGAATTATCAAACTGAAATACAGCCTTTGCTTGCCTTTAACAACGATAGAGCAACCCGTTTGCCTCACGCTATACAGTGGGGTCAGAGCTGGCCGTTCAACCTTTACGCTCCAAACTACGTGTATGGAAACACCTCTTATCCAACAGTTGCGGGCTGTGTAGCCACTGCAATATGTACAGTTTTGCGCTGGCATCAATGGCCTAACAAAGCAACTGGAGCCCTAAGTTACTATTGGCGTGGTCAAAAGCTATCGCTTAACTTTGATGGAAGCGGTGCAGAAAATAAAGCATACGATTGGAGTCAGATGCCAGCTGCAGTGTCTCACAATGGTTACGACTTATCTAATAACAGAAAGTTGTCGAACACTCAGGCCGATAACATTGGTCGTTTGCTTCGTGATATCGGCTATTCTGTGCAAATGTCGTATGGTCCTGCGTCTACAGGAGGTAGCGGAGCGTATGTCTATAACGCTCCAAGTGCATTGACAGAGCACTTCGGTTATAAGCAAGATCTTCGTTTCTTGCAACGTGACAACTACTCAAATAATGCGTGGTTAAAGGAGATTAAGAGTGAAATGGAAGACTATGGACCTGTTATTTACGCTGGTTTTTCAGCAAGAGGAGGCCACTGTTTCGTACTCGATGGCTATGCAACTAACGGCTATGTTCACGTTGATTGGGGTTGGAATGGATCGGAAAACGGTTGGTATTTGCTCGACGTTTTGCAGCCAGGATCTGAAGGAATTGGCGGCGGAGGCGGTGGTTATAGAAGCAGTCAACAGATGCTTCGCTACCTATCTCCTAACAGACCCGATAACGAAAGACCTCAACCTAAACCACAGCCTCAACCAGATAACAAGCAAACGGTAGACCTCTACATTCACAAAGCGGCTAAAAACACGTTCAAACAATCGACTGGAAACGCAACCGTAACCATCGAAGTGGGCAACAGAGGCAATGCATCTTTCAACGACCAACTTGCTCTTTCGCTTTATAAAGAGGGCGATTCGCAATCTACCATCATTGCTTATGCCAATGCAACCATAGCTGGTTCGGCTTCAAAAGCAGTGTCGTTCAACATCAATACCACTCAGTTAGAGCCCGACACCTACTATCTTGTGGTGAATTATCTAAGCAATAGCACCTATAAAGCTATTCAAACCGTGGCAGGAACATTGACTATCGAAAGCAATAGTCCTACTCCAACGCCTACACCAACACCTATTTCAAACGAAGTGAAGATCTTTGCAGGTGCGAAGTGCTTTGCTTCTGCCCTCGAAGGCGAAGCTATTAAAATCCCAGTATCGCTTTCTAACGAAGGAAGAGCAACCTATAAAGGCACTATGCGCCTATATGCTTGCACCGGAGACGAAAGCAATTTGGGCAATAAAACGCTCATTTCTGAAGGCGTTGGCACACTAAGTTCAAACGTACAAGCGGTGTTTACCTTCTATACCAACAGCAATTTCAAGCAATTGAAGAACACCAATGGAGCCAAAGGAACCAAATGGAACATCGCTCTTTCTTATGTATTGAACAACAAAGAGGTATTTGTTACATTAGGAGACGACAAGAAGAACCCTTGCATTGGCGAGCTAACCATCAACAGTAGCAATGATAACGACAACGATAACCCTGTTGTTGGCAATCACGATGTAGAGCTTCAGAGTGTTTATTTCTATCAAAATGGCACTTATTTAGGTGCAGATTATGCAACCATCTATCGCACAAGTGGCAACGTAACAGCCCGTGTTTACTTGAAGAGTACTAACGGATACACTGGTCCAATACGCTTCTTTGTCACCAGTACATCAAGAAGTTACAACGCAGAAAACGGTCTTTTGGTAGAGAAAAACATCAAGATCAATCCTTCAACAAATGGCTATGTAGACATAACCTTCGACATTTCGAAGTTCGGTATATCAACTTATTACCTCAACATTCTACACAGCACAGGTCAAACAGGCTATTGGAAATACAATCCTTTGAAAGAAGTTCCATTCTATGTACGCACCAATTGGTATTATGGCGTGATGCCTTCTGAGGGCAATAGCGACACCACTCCAACTCAGGGAGAGACCTTACACTTCAACGAAGCACCATCTTCATGTTGCGTTACCCAATCTATTGGTTTAGACTTAGGCAACACTAACATCGAAAATGGCACCATTACAGGTATCAACAGCAACGATATCAGTAAGGGAATGAATATCTATCCAACCGCTGCTACATCGGTATTAAACGTAGAAAGCGCAAAGGCTACATCGGCACAGATATTCAACAGCAATGGTGTTCTTATGGAAAAGGTTGAGTTGAGAGAAGGAAACAACCAAATAAACATTAGCCACTACACAGCAGGTGTTTATATCTTAAAGACCAACGAACACACTTCTCGTTTCATAAAGAAATAAGATAGTCGTTCAAAAGTCTTACATTCTAAAACTAAGAAAACACACATCTCTTTCTTTATAAAGGTGGAAACATCTTTATAGAGAATAGAGATGGATAATAAGTATTTGTTAATCCATTCGAAATAGAAGGTGAAATAAAAAATGAGAGTCTCGTTCTTTTCAATAAAGAATTGAGACTCTCATTCTGTATAAGATGTTTTATAAAAATCTTCTTTGTTGTGTTTTGCTTTGAAAAGCATTGAGTTTGCGGTGTAAAAGCAGTGCTTTTAGTATGCAAAAGCATTGATATTAGGCACTAAAAGCATTGACTTTGCCCAACGATGTCGGCAACCTTGCTCTCCAACTGCTCTCCTATCGCCTTTGTGTAGCCTTCTTATTGCTCGAAAGAGGTTAGCGGACCGCTTCCCTCTATCTTACGAGTACACATGCGAGCAGCAAGTTCTCCGCTCTCTTGAATACCCATTCCTGTTGCTCTTCCATATAAATATCCAGCCATATAGGTATCTCCACAACCTGTTACATCAATCAATTGAGCAGGTTTATAAGCAGGAATTTCATAGAAAGTGTTGTTGGTATAAATCAAAGAGCCATAGCTTCCGAGGGTAATAATCACCTCTTTCACGCCCATTTCGGCAAGTAATTGCGCTGCTTCTCGTGGGTCTTTATAGTTGGTGAGCACTTCCATTTCGTGCTCATTCACCTTTAAGAAGTGAGTAACCTCAAGAATTTCTTGCTTATGATACCAGTTAGTTGCCAACACATTCTTATCTTCTACACGACGTAAAAAGCCTTGTGCATCGATAGATAACAAGCCTTTTTGAGCCAAAAGCTGAAGAACTTCGGGCGAAAAGTCGTCGTTTAAGAGCGAACCGATATGATAAATGTCGGCACTTGAGTTGACAACATCTTGTATTTCGAACGCATCTGCCTTCGCTAACACACGTTGTGTACGGTGATTAGGGTCGTTTCCGTATTTGTTTTCGAAGTAAACCGTGTTCTCACTATCGAAGTTTTGCACATCAATGCCCAACTCTTTTAGTTCTACAACAGTTGCCTTTGCGTTCTCTCCAACCTTTGTAATCAATTCAAATTGAACGGCTTTAGGTAACGCATTAATAGCATGTGCAAAATAAAAAGCAGTTCCTCCCGACAAAGAAAACTCGTTTTTAGGAGTGATGATCTTGTCTTTTGTAATATGGCCTACACAACATAATTTCTTTTTTGTCATGGTATTGTGGTGTAAGTCTTTAGAAACGATATCCAAATCCGATATTAAGGTAGAGCGGATATAATGGGAATGTAACCGTTTTAAAGGTGTTTTTAAATATTCCGTTGATGTTATATGTAAGGTCAGCATTAACAGTAAAGTGCTTAAAAGCACGCCAACTACCACCTAATTGCATTCCCCATTGGAATCGACGCAATTCATTTGAGAAGTCATAGCTTGCAGTTGCGTCGCCTTCGAACAAGAGTTTCTCTCCTGTTGGGTTTCCTTCTCTAAGATAACCGTTGCTCACTGAGCCTGCAAACTCGCCATCTAAGCGATAAGCTGCATACAAACCTGCACGCACTTTCCATTGATCGTTGAAGCGATAGTTTGCCATTACGGGTACAGTTAGCAATGTACTGTTATATTGTGTCTTAACACTTCCAGTGTAATAACCTGCTACTCGTTGCGAGCCTTGAATGATTTCGGTGCTATAACTCTTTACATCTGCCTCGGTAATCATGCCTTTTTCTTCTACTTTTAAGCCTGTAGACAAGCCCCAAGGACTGTTATTGCCATCAAACCAATAAGTAACTACGCCCTCAACAGTGCCATTAAACTTAGGACTATAGCTCTTTATCTTACGAATTTCTGCTGGCATTGGCATGGGAGTTGCGCCTCCTATGTTGACACCTGCACGCACTTCATATTCCCATCCGTTCTTTTCTGACTTCACTAAGCTTTCTGTTCTGTCGCTTTGAGCATAGCTAACAGAGTGCGAAAGGATAGCAACAAGAGCAAAAAATAATATCTTTTTCATTTTAATTATTCGTCGTTTTAGTATTTAACATCAATGTGTAGCTCGTCAACCCATAAGGTACTGCCCACTGCTCCATTAAAGTTTGCACCATCTTCGCTCGAAGAAAGCACGATAGCAAGATTGTATTTACCTGCCTGAAGCTTTTCTATATCGATGCTTTTGCCTTCTAAGAAGGTGAAAGGAACTTCAAAACGAGTCCATTCATTGGTTTCTTTTTTATCCTCAAGTTTAGCGATCTTCACGATATTCTCACTAGTTAACGAGTTGGTTCCATCAAGATATGGCACCTCGGTTGTTACCTCATACAACACAGCATATATGGTAAAGATATCTTTCTTGTCTGCAATTACTTTCGAATTCTTATCGGTGAACGATGCACCTGCTTGATATTTATAATATCCACTCAATGCAACTGGCTCTTGAAGATATGGAATTCCGAAGTGAGTTGAACGCAATGCGTTAGAAATATCGAGTTGGAAGTCACCTAAGAACAAGTTTCCTGCTGCAATAGGAGCACCAAACATTCTGCCAAGGAAGCCTGTTGAGCGAGTAACTAACTGCGCACATTTGCCTTTAAAGCCATCGTTGCTTTGGAAAGTTGGATAGTCTTCGGCTGGCGAATTGCCTGCTGTTATTAAATAACCAGGGTTTCCACTCGCCCAGTTGATCTGCTTTTTAGAAAGAGTTGTTTCTGAAAGGATGTGGAATTTGTTTACTGGTGCAGCAGAAGGGTCCCACTGATCGGTGTAAGTATAATAGTGCATATCATCTAAATGGAAGTCGGTTATTCCATCAATACGCACGAAATGCACCTTATATGTCTTGCTCCAATTACCATCTTGCGATGTAATGGTGAACAAACGAGCATTGGTATAATCTGTGTTTGTGGTGTCTCCACTGGTGATTGTGGCTCCTTGTGTAAGGTTAAAATGTATCTTCACCTTGCTCAAATCGGTACTGTCGGCTGTGAAAAGCTTCACTTCGTCGTTCGAAACAATAGGATTTCGCAAAAGGATATCGTTATCTACACTCACCGAAAGGATATCGGCTTCAGCATTTGCTGCCTCATCTTTAATACAAGATGTTGTACCTAAAAGTACTAAAAACATTAAAGTAAGGACCGAAAATAATTGGTTCTTTTTCATTGTTTGTAAATTATAAGACTACAAGAG
Source organism: Hoylesella nanceiensis DSM 19126 = JCM 15639 (assembly GCF_000379965.1). GTDB lineage: Bacteria > Bacteroidota > Bacteroidia > Bacteroidales > Bacteroidaceae > Prevotella > Prevotella nanceiensis. The sequence continues at coordinate 153,994 of NZ_KB904328.1, forward strand.
TTTGTGTTATGCCTAAACGCAATTGATAAATAAAAAGACAACCCTATAACCAAGAAAGGGAAAAAATACCTTTTATAATACTATAAAGAGGGTATTTTTTCTCCATTTTCATTTGTATGTAGGGTTTGCTAATACGCTACAAAGATAGCAAAAATAATGATGAAGAACAAAAATATTGACGCTTTTTTCCGCCTTTTGGGGGACAGTTCTTACACTATATATATGCAAATGGAAATAAGTTGACAATGTGTTAGTTCCTTAAAACAGAATATTTATTATTATAACTCACTGATTTTCCATTCATTACAAAATTATATTGTATTGTTTTTCTACATTTTTTTTGTAATTAAGCAAAAAATATACATATCTTAAGCATATTAATATCGGTTGAAATGAATCGAATCTCAAAATTTAGAACTCTCTATTTTCAAGAAAGATACCTAAGAAAATATGAATAAAACACTTTATTTGCATCTTATCACCATTTATTTTCTCTTTCATTCATACCATTTTGAGGGGATATGATATTCTTTATTGCACCCTAAAATATCACTATTTTTAGGTATTTTCCGATTTCTTAAAAAATATTACCTTTGCATCCACAATAAGAACAACTAATTAAGCTAAACTTGAAAAGAGACATTTTATATCACAAGAAAGTTGCACATTCAGGACTACTACTATTTTTTACGCTCCTTATGCTTCATTTTTCTACGGCTCGTGCACAACACATCTCGACACTATTGCAAGGATATGTGTCGACAGAAGACGGCAAGCCACTACCAGGAGCATTTATTGTGATGCAACAAAAAGATGCTATCATTACACAGAGTGTTGCTGATACACAAGGGAAATTTTCTCTGTCTATCTCCCATTTTCCTACCAATGCCCTACTGGTTGTTCGTATGTTAGGTTACAAAGAGGCAAAAATAAAGATAAACAAGAATAAACATCACTATACTATTATTCTACAAGAAGCCTCTGAACAGCTTAGAGATGTGGTTATTACAGGGTTCCTTAATAAAAACAAAGAGGGCTACTCTGGCTCTAGCTATGTTATTGATAAGAGTCTTTTACGCAACCAAGTAAACACCAATCTTTTAGATCTTATCTTACGAAATACGCCTGGTTTCGAACTAAATGGCGACATTATGAATGGCTCTAACCCCAATAAACTTCCCGAAATGTTCCTCCGTGGGCGCAGTAGTTTTGTGGAAGGGAACAACACCAACATACCTCTTTTCATCTTAGATGGCGTAGAAGTAGATATGGGTGTTATCTTTAACCTTCGTCCTTCTTCTGTTGAAAGAGTCTCTGTGCTAAAAGATGCAGCCGCAACACTATTCTATGGATCTAAAGCAGCTAACGGAGTTGTAGTCATTACCTCTATACCAAACAGACAAGGGAAGCTTCAAGCAGACTATACAGGACAGTTTCAACTCAGTAGAGCCAATTTATCTGACTATCGATTGTTAAACGCTTCAGAGAAATTAGAATACGAACGACTTGTTGGACTTTATGGAGATTTCAAAGGAAAAGACAAGAATGATATTGCAAAACAAAAGTCTTATTACCATAAACTTTCACAAGTGCGAGCAGGAATCAATACCAATTGGCTTTCAATCCCCTTACGAATGGGATTAACTCAGCATCACAATCTATTACTTTCGGGTGGAAACGAGCAATTTAGATATAGTCTAACGGGCGGTTTAAGCAACACACAAGGTGTGATGAAGCAAAGCAATAGACATTCCACTTCTTTGCGTGTTAACCTGAGTTACGGTGATTGGAGCAAACTATTTCTACAATATACTGGTAGAATTGAAAGCATATCCAGCGACGATGTACCCTATGGTAAATTCTCTGACTATGCTATTTTAAATCCTTATGATGCCCCTTTCGATACCCAAGGCAACCTAGTTAAAGAGTTATCTTTCGGTAAGGCAAATCCTATCTACGAACAACAGTTAAACAGCTACATTAAGCATTCAGGAATATTTATAAGTAATAGTCTTCGCTTTCGAAAAGTATTAACCCCTAACTGGCGTATCGAAGGTTCCTTATCCTACACCTCTGATAATGATAATGATGAAACTTTCTACTCTCCACTCTCAAAAAGATTCTCACATTTAGTAAAGAATAAGCGAGGAAGTTTCGATATATCACATAACAAACGCACCGATTTATCAAGTAATGTCTTTGTGGTTTGGAATCAACTATTCGGTGCAAACAACACACATCGCATCGGCACAGTTCTTGGTGTCAATCTTCAAGCCATCGAAAGAACAAGTGATGGCTATACTGCTATTGGTGTATTGAGTGATAAGGCTGATCATGTTACACAAGCAATAGGCTTTTCTGAAGGATCAACACCTAGCGGAGGACGTGAACGTTCTCGCCTATTAGGAGGCTATATCAATGCTGCTTATAGCTATGACAACCGCTATTTCATTGATTTTTCTTATCGTCGAGAGGGTTCTTCCAAGTTCGGTGCCTCTAATAAATACGCCCCTTTCGGTACCATAGGTGTGGCTTGGAATCTCCATAACGAATCTTTTATACCCCAAAGGATCTTTTCATTACTCAAAATACGACTCAGTACAGGTGTTGTAGGCAAGATAAGCTTCCACTCTTACCAAGCTCAATTGAGCTATCGGTATAGTTCAAACCTTATTTATAATAACGATATAGGAGCTTTACCCATTGCAATGGTGAACACACACCTAAAATGGGAGCGTACAATCAAACGCAATATAGGACTTGATTTCGGACTTTTTTCGGATCGTTTAAGTGGCTCTTTGGATATATATAATAACATAACACATGATTTGGTTATGACTGTAGCAAAGCCACCTCATATAGGTTTCAAGGAAGCACGTGAGAATTTAGGACAGATCAATAATCGAGGTATGGAACTATCTCTTAGAGGTCAACTTATAAAACAGCGTTCGTTCATACTAAACAGCTATCTTACATACGCACACAACACCAACCGAATTATCAAAATCAGTGAATACTTACGCAACTACAACGAACGAAATGCTAAAGAAGGTGGTAGACTTCCTGTAGCTATATATGCCGAAGGCGAATCGTTAACAGCACTCAAAGTAATGCAGTCGGCAGGCATTAATCCGGCCAACGGAAAGGAAATCTTTATAAAAAGAGATGGAACCCAAACTTATTCTTACGACTATCGTGATCGAATAGTTGTAGGTGACACTTCTCCTTGGGCACAAGGAACGTGGGGATTTGTAGCCGATTGGAAAGGCATTGCTCTTTCGGTGTCATTTAACTACCGCTTGGGTGCGACATTATACAATCAGACATTGGCAACCAAAGTTGAAGGAGCAGATCCTACTAACAATGTAGATCATCGTGCATTTTTTTACCGTTGGAAAGCACCAGGCGACATTGTGCGCTATAGAAACATTGCGTGGAATAGCTATGTGGTACCTTCTTCACGCTTTATTGCCAAAGAGTATGCCTTAGAAGGATCATCACTCATGTTGTCATACAATATTCCTCAACACATTTGCAAGCAATGGAAGGTGACTGATATACGCATTTCTGCCTCAACAGCACAATTCTTTCACCTCTCTACCATTAAGCGTGAACGAGGTTTAGACTATCCTTTTGCACGCATTTACGAATTGGGGTTAAACATAAAACTATAAAAATCACTATGAATAGAACTCTATTTTATCTTTCAATAATTATTTTTTGTATACAGATAACGGCCTGTAACTTTGTTGATATAGACACTCCAGGGGTTATTAATCATAAAAAGATGTTTCAAAACGAACAAGGATTCAATGAAGTTTTAACAGGTGTCTATGCCTTAATTGCATCGAATAAACTCTATGGGAAAGAGCTTTCTTATGGATTTATAGATGAAATTGCACAACTCTATTATAACGATCACGAGCCTAATGAAACCCCTTTAACCCGCACATACGACCTTCAATATCGCAATAATGCTGTTCAAATTCGCATCAACAGCATTTGGGAGAATGCATATACTGCCATTTCCGCATTAAACAGCATGATTACAGAAGCTAGGAAGCGTAATTCTCCTTATATAAAACATCTCGAAGGTGAAGCTTTAATACTACGTGCCATGTTACATTTTGACCTTCTTCGACTTTTTGCTCCCCACATATCGCAACCCAATGCATTAGCCATTCCTTACGTTAAAACCTTTTCTATCGAACCTCAAGCACGCCTTTCAGTAGGCGAAACCTATCAAAATATCATTGCCGATTTGCAAGAAGGAGAACGTATCTTGGCAACAGATACAAATACAATAAATAGATCTCCTCGTTTTCTTTACGTTAATCACGATGTCGCAATGTCGCTTTTGGCTCGTGTTTTTCTATGGGGAGGAAACAAGTCGGAAGCCCTTATATGGGCACAAAAAGTAGTAGCAAGCAACTATCAGCTAACTAAAGAAGAAGCCATATTACAGCTATTTATGGGATATAATGCTCGCTCTGAATGTATTTTTGCTCTCCATACTCCCAAAATGTATCTCGATGTGCGCAACACTTGCTATCCTGCACGCTCTACTTCTACATTCAATATGGTACGCAACAACTACAAAACAATTTTTAAGACCAACACTTTTACCATCTCGAATAACGATTATCGCTTTCAAGCCTATTTCACATTAACCAACTGGGGACATCCCGTTGTTACACTAACAAAGCTCTATGATAAGAATTACGACGAAACATCGCAATGGATGGAAGGACGTATTCCGTGCATAAACCTTATCCGCTTACCCGAAATATATTATATAATAGCCGAGGCAAGCTATGACACCGACCGCCAGAAAAGTATAGATGCTCTTAATACCGTTATCAGTTCACGTGGCCTACATCCTCTTTCTATAAACGATATTGCCTCTTACACCACCTTTAAAAACATACTTATAAACGAGATTACTAAGGAGTTTTGGGGTGAAGGGCAGATCTTTTTCACCCACAAACGCCTAAATATGCCTCTCGAAGGTTTACATGGTAAGATCCATCCCGCAAACAACAACACTTTTGTTCTACCTCTTCCCAACAGTGAACAATCCATATCTTAACATTCTATGCATTGCAACAATCACTTCATTTATATTGTTTATAGCTGTTTATGTTGCTTTTTGATAAGCGCATGCAGTTCACACGACAGTTTTATTTATAATGGTCGACAAGGCATCAACTTTGTTTCTGCTCATCACGATATTGCTTTGGGCAGCTTGCCTTATAACATTTCCGATACTACCCTATCCATTCCACTTGAGCTAATAGGCTTTACAAGTTCTCAAACACAGGCTTATCATATTGAAATAGACTCACAGGAAACAAATGCCACACAAGGTATTCATTTTCAACCTTTTGCCTTTGAACGAACAATTGCTCCGCAAGCCTATCACGACACCCTATATATAAGGGTGAACAGGCGTGCTTTAGATAACGATACATACTACAAACTAACACTGCGCATTGCTGCCTCTTCGCCTTTACCTGCAGGAATTGAAGAACTCAGAACAACAAGAATAACATTCACAAACAGATTAGACAAACCCCAATGGTGGAATGAACTGGCCTATTGGCTGGGTGAATACGACATCCGGAAATATCAAAAATTTATTGAATATAATGGCGCTCCCATCACAAGTGAAGATGTGGCAGATCGTAAATATGATATACTGAGAATCTTTAAGCGAGTGAAGAGCTTCTTCGAAGCACAGTTTTCTACAGGAATAACATTTCCTGATGTAGCGTGGGAGGTATAAAATTGTCCTTGTTCTCTCCATCAATCATCTATTGAAATATCTCTATTCAACAACAAAATATAATATAAATATAAAACAATGAAATTAACAAAAAAACTATCCTTTATCGGTCTTTTAATGGTTTTATTCTTCTTTTCGTGCAATGATGAAGCTACCGAAGACGTACAAGACGCTTTCATCCGCCGCATAGAAGGAATTGAAACACAGTATCAAATACAACTTAACGACACACTACGTATCACTCCTAAAGTGCAATTCACTGAAGGAGATACAACTACCGTGTCCTATGAGTGGAGCATCAACAATGAGATTGTGAGCCGTGAGCCCAACTTAAAAGTGCCTTGCAAAAAGCTTGGATCTTTTTATGGCTATCTAAAAGTATCTACAAACAGCAATGCAGAAATCAAAGAATTTCAACTTCTTGTTTCTTCTAGCTACGATCATGGTTTATTGTTACTCACCGAACACAATGGCACATCAATGCTCACCTATAAACGTTTAGATGCTCTTGAAGTCCCTGCCACAAGAGATGTGTTCGCAATCAATAATCCCAAACTCAGCTTAGGAGCAACACCTCTATCCCTATGTTGGACTGGTGAGGGCATAACGAACCCTAATAACATCAGCGATTTCTCTAATGGTTTAGAGGTTATCGTAAGCTCTAGCAACCCAACTAAAGTGTTTGTACTCGACGCCAACACCCTAAAAGTAAAAACAGAGGTATCATATAAGGCTGAAGGAACATTTCATCCCAACTATATATTTGTGCCTTATGGCGGACAAAACATGCTTTGGGACAAAGGAGGAGAAGTTGTTTGTTTCGTTGGAAATGGCCGTGAATATATCATGACACTTAATCGTGAATTCTCTTTAGGACGCATCAAACATCAATTACCAATAGGCGTTCAGCTGGCTGATATGGCCTGTTCGCTCATCACCAACCCCACAGATATGTTGAAAGTGTATTTCGATAAAACCTCAAAACATCTTATTTACGTGAGTGGAATAAGTGAGTTAAAGATTGGAACCACAACTTGTAACATACAACCTATGTTGCTCACAGCCTGCGGAGGACAATATGCTGACGAAAATGCCGATCTTCGTTACGAGCCACGAGAAGTTCTCTTAATTGGTAGCACCAATACTTCAACCACTCTTTATCGCTTTTCTCCAGCATCAAAACGTTCTGAAGAGACGCTAATCGCTAAAACAAACGTCACAGGACACATTCTTCCTACAAGTGCAGTTGGGGTAAATCCAATAAAACCTTTTGTGTATTATTCAGACGAAAAGGGAAATATTTATAGCTATAACTACGAGAGTAACAATTTTTCTACTGAGCCTTACATTTCTTTGGGGCACCATTATCGAGCAAAACAGCTTATCTTCAACCCCTATAATCCTAACGAATTGTATGTGGCAGCCGAAGATATTTCTATAAAAAACGGATTGGTTTCTTCGCTCTTTATCTATGATGTAAATCCTAAGGACAAAGGAAAACTTATTCGAAAAGACGAGCATATTGGCGGGAAAACAATACGTTTGATTTATAAGGGCAATGGAAGAGAAAACAGAGAGAACACAAGATTGTAGAAAAGATAAAGCAAAATAAATGTTCTTTGTGAACCTATAAATAATCAACTAATTATAGGCTTACAACCAATGTATTTCTCCTGAACAATAAAGAACTCAACTGTTGTACTTTAAAAGTATTGCTTTAGCAGCGTAAAAGTTACACTATTATACTCTAAAAGATATCTTTTTACACTCTAAAAACAATGCTTTCGCAACACTCCCCATAAACAATTGAATGAAAACAACTTACAAACTTATCTTTTATACCAAAAGAGAGATAACAAACAACCATATATAAAAAGAAATAATATGATAGAAACAATGATGAAAAAACAATCGGTAGTGACTTTACTACTTATGCTGTTGCTGGGATTCGGAGCATGCAGTGAAGACGAGATAGAGACTCCTTTTAGTTTAACACAACACGAATTAAAGCTAGAAGTGGGTGAAACCACAGAACTTGCACTTAACTCTGGTAGTGGAACCTATTCACTATCAAACGACAATAGTGTTGTAACAGAAGCTATAATAATAGATAGGAAACTATCAATCAAAGCACTAACAGCAGGGACTTCTACTCTTACTATCACCGACGAGAACAGTAGTGAGCAAGAAAAATTGAAGGTTTTGGTTACTGAAAAGCCAACAGCAATTCCTGAAGGCGTTATAGTAAAAGACCATATTGTGCTACAATGGGATGCAACTCTTATTCCTGCAGACGGCAAAGTGGTGCTTCCTGAAGGCATTGTGGGCATTGCAGGTGAGGCATTTTATCAAACACCAATACAAAAAATAACATTCCCTACCACCTTAAAGTTTATTGGAAAAGATGCGTTTGCCTATTGCAATGGCTTGAAAGAGGTAATACTTCCTGAAGGAATAGACAGCATTGGAGAGAGTGCTTTTTATCAATGTCATTACATTACACAAGTGTTTGTGCCACGAAGTGTAAAGAAAATTGCACCTAACGTATTTACTCTGTGCACCAGTTTGCACGAAGCTACTCTGCAGAACGGATTAGAACTAATTGGAGAATCGATGTTCTATGGCTGTAAATCATTAGACCATATCACCTTTCCAAACACCATTAAAACTATAAAAGATAATGCTTTCAGTGCCTGTACAAACCTAAGAACTATTGAACTACCAATTGGTTTAACTACAATAGAAAACACCACATTTAAAGAATGCACTGCACTGAAAAGCGTAAAGCTGCCTGAAACGCTCGAAACAATAGGTAGAGAAGCATTCACAGGCTGTGAAAATCTAGACGAGATCAATATCCCTGAAAGTATAAAACTAATAGATGCTTATGCTTTTGCAGCTTGCAAAGCACTTAAAAAGGTGGAATTGCCCTCACAAATAACCGCAATTATGGCTGGAACATTTAACGATTGCACATCACTCAACACTGTTTTACTTCATAAAGGGATTACTGAAATTGGTATCAGTGCATTTAAAAATTGCAACAATTTAGTAGATATTACACTTCCAGAAGGCGTTACAAAGATTAATAATTTTGCATTCCAGAACTGCACTACCTTGCTTTCTATCGATCTTCCCGCATCATTAAAAGAGATAAAACTAAATGCTTTTGTTGCATGTAAAAACTTATCAAAAGTGAAATGCCATGCCAATACACCTCCAACAGTGATGAAAGGAGCATTTAGAAACTCATATACTAGCAAAGAACTCCTCGTTCCTTCTGATGCTATCTCTACCTATAAAACATCTAGTTGGATGCAAGAGGGCTTTACAAACATAAATACAATAATACCCTAAAATAAACCATTTAAAATAAAAAACAATGAAAAGAAAAACAATGAATCAATTAATGCGAGTTACTTTCTTAATAGTTTTGCTCTTTACAAGTATTGCTTTACAGGCAAAAGACGTTGAGTTTGATTTCAAAGCAAATCCATGGGGATTACCAGTTGCACCTAAATACGGTGAACCTGAAGAAGGAAAGCTCGATAATGATGTAAAAATTGAGCAAGATGGAGTGGTTATTACACAGCAAAAAATGAATAACAAGTATTGGAATCGCTTGTTTGCTGATGGCCTTACCATATACTCTAAAAATGGAATAACAATCACAGCACCACGTGGATTCAAAATAAATGGAATTGATTTCTATTGTGTAAGCGACTTTGATTTTGATTTATCTACTGATAATGAGCCAACTATTGAATCTGAAGTTGATAATGATAAACTCTATAAAAGCAAGGCAAAAGGTTTGGTTTTAAAATATAAAAACAGCACAAGTAGAACTCGTTTAACAAAAATCATAGTACACCTTGAACCTAACGACATTACAGGAATTACACACCAACCCCTAAATTCTGATGTTAATGAGATTGTTTATTCGCTTGACGGCATCAGAGTTGGCACCACAAAAGATTTTCATTTGCTCTCTAAAGGAATTTATATTGTAGGTAGAAAGAAAGTACAAAAGTATTAAAAGAGTATATGTGCAAGTTAATTTGAAACAATAATGATCATTACTTCTAAATAATAAAGATTCTTTTACATTTAACTTTTTATTGAATGATCTGTTGATTGTAATTTAAACACACATCAAAAACAAATTATATCGATACTGAACGAGTATTTAATTGGATATTAATATTTCGATTTGCATTGGTATAATGGTAATATATCTATAAAATTAAAGGACGACTTTTTATGAAAGTCGTCCTTTATCATTAATATTTCAAAACAAAAGCATTGAGTTTGAATAATAAAAGCATTGAGTTTACAGCCTAAAAGCACTGCTTTTGAAGTGTAAAAACATTGCTTTTAGAATACGACTAAAGAGACGCTCTTTGTGAAAAGAGTGCCGATAGGATTACAAATAGAATGAATGTAAAAATAAAATCGATTGAAATGAGGCAAGAACAACAAGACGATTAGTGCTTGTTTTGCTCCATTTCTCTATACGAATGTTCGAGATCGAGATAGTGAAAGTTGTGTTGTCGACGCTTATCTTCGGGTGGAAGTTGCATATAATTGCCGTATTTCATCTTGAGATAAGTATCTGGTTGAGCCACTCCAAGCACTTCTATGTCTTCGAACTTACAAGGAATTGGGGTGCCAAGTACCTCTTTTGGCATCACAAAGCGCAAGCCATCGTCGTAGTCTGCCACAAGAGTTGACTTGTCGAAGTCGTACTTTGTAAGAATGTTTCGAATACTTTTTTGAACACCTTTCAATGTAAACAGCTTGCGACAAAGCAACGGAACCCAGCTACTTGGGCCTTTTCCGTGTTTATAAGGGTCACGTTGAACAAGATAAAGCACTGTTCTATAAAACTTATAACGTGCAAAATGCCAGCGTTTACACCAGTTATTGGGCACTCCATCTAATGGAAACACGTCGATATAAGCCCCTCCAAGATAGCGAAGGTGCATGCGTTCGATAATAGTTGTACTGCTATCTTGAATCTTTGCGAATGCTATTGGATAGTTTTCGTCGTTCTCTGCACACACCATCTCATAGGGATTGGGCAACCATTCTTTTGCATGAGCAATCAAAAGGTCGTAATCTTTGCGGGGCATAGCAATGTCGATATCATCGTCCCAGGGTATAAATCCACCGTGACGAACGGCTCCTAACTGTGTTCCTGCCCATATATAATAACGCAAGTTGTGCTCTTTACACACCTTATCTATCGTTTGAAGGGTTTTAAGAATACAGTTGTGAAGGGCTTTAATATCGTAGTTTGCCATGATTAAAACAAGTGTTGTGGAATGATTTTCTGTGCGTTTTGGAAGTCTTCTACCGTATCTAACTCAGTAGAAAATATCGAAGTGGTGTCTACAACCTTAAAAGAATGACCTTGAGCAATGAGTCTTTCAAATGCTAACTCATAGAACACGTTTTCGAGATGCTCTGTGTTCATCATCTTTTCTAACTCATCATAAAGTGCTTGCGAATAGCTATTGCTGATCTTTTCGATTCCAACCGACTCGCCTAAAGCCTCTTCTGGGCTACATTCTTTGGTGATTTGGGTTATTGTTCTCTCTGCATTTACTACCACTTTCATCTCCTCTTCGCCCAAAGGATGCTGATTAACGGCTAACGAAGAGCCTTCAACTGCCATTAAAGCGTGGAGCAAAAGGGGATCGAAAAGTATGTCGCTATCGAGCAAAAGGAATTCTTTTCCCTTTACATACTTCATTGCAAGCCAAAGAGAATAAATGTTATTGGTGCTTTCGAACACTGCATTGTGCTCAAAAAGTATATCTTCTTGGGGATAACGACTGGTTAAAAAGTCCTCAATTTGCTCGTGCAAATAACCTGTAACCACAACAAATTGAGTCACTCCAACGCTTTTTAGGGCGTTAAAGGTACGTTCTAACAACGATTTTTGCCCTATTTTTAAAAGACATTTGGGCGTTGTATCGGTTAAAGGACGTAGGCGTTTGGCCATGCCAGCAGCCAAAATAACTGCTATCATGGTTGTGCTATGCGTTTAATGGTGTCGCAAACAAAGCGGTTTTGCTCTGCTCGTCCAAGCGTAATGCGTAGATGTGAGTTGATATCGGGCTCGCTCATAAACTTCACTTTGTAGTTACTTTGAGCAAAAGCCTGTTGCAATGCTTCTTTCAACTCAAGGGGATATTTAATCAATATGAAGTTGGCTACCGACTTATAAACCTTAAATCCGGGTAAAACACCTATCTCATTAGTATACATTTGACGTGCTTCTTCCATCACACGAGCCACTTCTCGGTAGTGGGCATCAGACTTAAGAGCTGCTATTCCCAACTCTTCTGAAAGACGATCGTAGCCTAAATACATGTTAGCATACTTCAAAAAGGCGTCCATTTCGCCCCCTTTGCCCACAAAACCATAGCCTAATCGCAAGCCAGGAAGGCCGTAGAACTTAGACATTGTGCGACAAACGATGATGTTTGGATAAGTGTTTATAAGGCGTTTGATATAGTCTCCGCTCTTAGAAACAAACGAAGCGTAAGCCTCATCCACCACAACTATGGTGCTTGAAGGCACAAACGAAAGGATTTGTTCTATCTCTTCGCCTGTTAAACCGTTACCTGTTGGGTTGTTTGGAGATGCAACCAATAACAAACGGGGTTGCTTTTCCTCTACAATAGCTTTGAGTTCGTCGAGGTTATAGGTGTAAGTATCTTCTTGTTCGTACATTGGATACAACTCAGTTTCACCCTCTACCTCATCAGCAATCGACTTATAATACCACCAAGAGAACTTAGGTATGAGCATTTTTCTATTATTTCCCTTTGTAAGGAAATAGTGAACAGTCTTTTTAAGCAGATCTTCTGCGCCATATCCCACCATCACTTGGTGTTCTTCTATATCGTATAACTCTGATAAATACACAGAGAATATGCTCTTTTTACCTTCATCATAAATGCGAGTGTAGAACGCAAACTTATTAACATCAAAGTTTTTGAAAGCTTCTACCACTTCTTTTGATGGCTCGAAGTTAAACTCGTTCCTATCAAGATAATTCAATTCATTTTGCATCTTTTCGTCGATTTTGCTACAAAGATAATGAAAATAGCAAAATTAAGCAACTCTTTCTTTCGTGTTATACTATGTTTGCTCTTTTTAAAAGCATAAAAAAGCGAGCGTCTATCTATTACAGACCGACGCCCACAGCTTACAAACTTAGGTGCTATTGCACTACAATAGCATTATGAAAAAAGTTCTGTTAAAATTAAATTGGTATATAACGCTTTTTCTATATTTATATTATTGATAACTACTTGAGGGCGAAATAAATACCCACAATAGCTCTTTGAGTATCTTTTTATTGCCGAATTGTGGTTATTTCTCTTAGTTTTTCAACTAAAAAGTAATAGCGCATAGACACCAACAACAAACAAACCGCCTAAGCAGTCCGCATCAAAAGAGGACTCCTTGCATTGTAAGATGTTCTGAATTTCTGTGTCGCTAAATGATTTATGTGTTTTATAGTATCTTCAATTAGAATGTTTTTCGATTCTTCATAGCCAATACTTTCAGCATAAGTCGCAGTTTTTTCGTTTTAAAGTTGATATTGTTTAAGTCGATACAAATATATAAAATTGATTTATATCACTTCGTTTTATTCGTAACTTTATATTTGTTGTTTTGTATATTTAACATAAAACGAAAAAGAAAGGGGTGTTTTCGGCAGAGCAAAAAAAAAAGGGGCTCCGCCGAGTCCCAACCTTTGTTAACCTTAAATCTAATACTATGAAAAACACAATGCAAAGATAATACTTTTTTAGAAAAATGCAAGTTGTTTGCGGTAACAATTTTATAATTATCTATTTTTATTGATTTTTATCAAAGAGAATGTAGAATTTTATGAATAAAAGTTTACTTTTAGTTTTTCGATTAGTAGATTTTTTGCATCGTAAATCTATGCAAAATAGAATTTTTCTTTATCTCATCATATTTCAAAAAGATAAAGAAAACGAAAATAATACTTTCTTATTCACTTTTAAAAACAATGCTTTTGCTGTGTAAAAGATATGTTATTACACAAAAATAGCAATGCTTTTACGATCTAAAAGCATTGCTATTTCAAAGTGCTTTGTATGTTGCTGATTTTCAATACAACTGCAAAGCTGAATAACTTTATATGCGATAGAGACTCAAATACTGGCTGTTGAGCTTGTAAAACGACTTTCTTTGCCTGCAAACCGCAACTCTATCAAAGACTGAAAACGAACGGATCGCTCTCAAACAGCGCAGAGAGCTATTTCAAGAAGTCGCTCTTTAGAGATGCACCGAGCGTGCCATCATCTTGCAACAACATTGCCCCTTGCCTTCTATCTCATTTATTCCCAAGTAATTTTGCTCACTTCTGCCGAGCGAACTCCAGGCTTTAACTCGCCTCCAACATAGTAAATTGCGTTGTTAGCACGCACCATCAAAGCGCCTGCACGAGCCAAATGAGGTGACGAAAGATTGGTTTCTGTCCAGCTATTGGTCTTTGCATTGAAAAGCATAAGGGTGCCATTGAAACGATACCACTCAACTGGTCGCTTCAAATAGTTTTGCTTTTCAACCATTTTATACGCTCCACTAATAGCATCAAAGAAGATATCTTTATTCACTCCACCTGTTAATAGCACTTCGTTTGCATTGAGTTGAACTGCCGCAGCACCTACTGTTGTAAGCGAATGAGCCTCGTCTTTGCCGATAAAGCCAAGCTGTTGCCATTCTTTTTTAGTCAAATCAAATTGCAAACCCTCTGTATAAACAACGGGGGCTCCACCCTTTGAGCCGTCATAAAAACCACCCCAAAGCTGGAATTTGTTATCTATTGCAGCGCAAACGGGTTGCACTCGTGGCGAAGAAGGAAGGGTTGTAGCTTCTACCCAACCATTATTTACATCTGAAAGGTTAAGGGTTAATACCTTTAAAGAAGGCGCACCATCTGCCACTCCACCCGCAACTACGATGTGATTGTTCACGATGGTACCTGTCATGTTATCGAGTGTGCAAGGCAACGAGGGCAGTTTATTGAACTGAACGCTCATTGTTTGACTGTCGAACAGCATTTCATAAGCATCTTTAAGCGATCCTTCGAGGTTGTTTCCACCTATCATATAGATGCCTTTTGGTGATGGGATGCTCACTCCATAGCCTGCTTCTACGGGCAACTCGCCTACTTTTGTCCACGAAAGACAATTGCCTTGCGCCAGGTTTGCAGCATAAACGCCCTTATAATAGTGTTTCTTTCCACCCTCAAACACGGGTTTATCGGGGAAATTACAGCCTCCTGCCATAATCAAATAGTCGTTAACAACGCCTCCAAAGGGTGCTGAAACGCCCTTTTCTATACCGTTTTCGGTGTTAGGAAAGCCCTTCATCACCTCTATTTTGAATGTATGTTTCATCTTATTTCTTTTGTGCTTGCGTGCCCATGTCGTTACTGCACAAAGGCAAAGAACAAGCGTTAGCGGTAAAAATAAATATCTCATAATTTCAATAAGCAAACGATTAACGTGCATACAACTCGCCATTAACGAGGTCGTTCAATAGCTCTGCATACTTTGTTGATACTGCATTAGCAAACATTTCGCCTTTCTTTGCTGTTGCTTATAATTATTTCAATTGGAATAAAAATGGGTTTAGCTCTCTTGTTTAGGCTTTAAGAAGAGTAGTTGCAAAGCAATAGCCACTGCAACAACCACACTTAGAAGTGCAAAACCTAATCCAAGGTTGCCATCATCGCTCCATTTTCCGAGTACATTGGTAACCATTGCACCTGCAAACACACCTGTCATGTTCATGATTCCATAAGCGGTTGCACGGTATTTGGGCGACACAAACTGACAAAGAATGGGCATATTGTTGGCATCGAAGATACCAAATCCTATTCCAAAGAGCATTCCTGCAGAAATAACTCCTATGGTGTTATGACCAAATCCCAAAAGGAATAGAGCGGGAATGGTGAGTCCTAAGCCTATTGCACTGATGTAAATACGACCTCTAATGTTGCGTTGTACCCAGCGATCTGATAGTATTCCGCCTGCAACTACACCACAGAACGACGAAAGTGCAATGGTGATGGTTGACATTGGACCTGCCTCTGCCATCGGAAGATTGAGGTTTTCTGAGAAAAGTGTGGGCAACCAGTTCTTTATTGCCCATCCTGGTAGACTCGGAGCAGCGAAGTAAAACAAGATAATCCAAAAGGCAACGGTACTGAAAAGGGCACTAAAGCCTTTTAATATCGATTCTTTCTCTACTTTATTTGTTTCGATATTGGGTTTCACTACATTGTGATTGGGGTTCTCTCTTAGGCACAATACCAATAAAAGAGCATAGGCAATACCTATCAAACCGAACCAATGAAAGGCAGTATGCCATGTGTATGAAGCTGCGACAGTTGCACCAAAGCCTCCAATTGCCTGTCCTGTATAAAGACCAGTCATGTGTATTCCCACTGCAAGAGAGCGGCTCTTGTCGCTATGCCAGTCTGCTATTAACGACAAACCAGCAGGAATATACAAGGCTTCACTAACGCCCATAAGAGCTCGAAGCCAATATATTTCGGTGAAAGTGTTGGCATATCCCATTCCATAAGTAACGGCCGACCACACGAAAAGACTAATAACTATCAACCACTTACGATTCACTCTATCGGCAATAGCACCTGCAAAAGGACTCATTAAACCATAAATCCAGAGGAAAACTGCCATTAATCGTCCGAAATTCTCAGCCGTTTGCAGTTCTGAAATGTCTAACTGCATCGACTCTTTCATGGTCGAAAGCATTTGTCTATCCATGTAATTCAGTAGCGCAACGCCCCATAATAGAGCCACAACTACCCATGGATAATATTTACTTGTTGTTTTATTCATATCTAAATATTGACATTTAGGGATAGTGTTCTTATTTCATTATCTCGTTACAAAGCATAAAGCTCTTGATCATCATGCGTGGAATGTGGAACGGACCCTTAAAGATATTACCCTTTGCAGGCTGTGCAACGGTGCCATCTCTGTGCAAATAGCCATACCATTCGCCATATTCTTTATCTGGGAAGTGTGCATAAGTCCAGTCACTTATCTGCTTATGCATTTCCAAATACTTATCATCTCCAGTTGCTTCGAAAGCATATAAGGTTGCAATAATTGCTTCTGTTTGAGGCCACCAGAACTTCATATCTTGCGAATAGTCTTGAGGTGGGAGTCCTCTACAATCTCTAAAGTTAATAATTCCGCCATATTGTTCGTCCCAACCCCATTTCCATGACCAGTTAAGAATGGTCAAAGCTGTTTGTGTTAGCTTTGGTTCCCAATTGCGATGTTTTGCTTCTTCGAGCAAGAACCAAGCGGTTTCGATGCAGTGTCCGGGGTTAATTGTACGGCCAATGATGGTATCTATGAACTCACCATTAGGTCCAACGGTCTCTAATAGAGCTTCGAATTCAGGGTGAATGAAATATTTTTGTAGGGTTTCTAATGAGAGATCGATTTGCGCATCGAGCTCTTCTGCTTGAATTGCTTCACGAATTCGTGATGCAGTGTTAATGAGAATCATAGTGATTGAGTGTCCTTGCATCTCTACATCTTCGCAATATTTGGGTGCAAGAATACCAGGAGTATTCACAAAACGCAAGATGTCTTTAAACAAATTCAATGCCTTTTGAGCATAAGTTTTATCGCCCGAGGCAATTGAATACTCTGACATTGCAATGGCAGCGAAGCACTCTGAGAACACATAACGACGCTTACGAAGTGGCTTTCCTTCTGCAGTCACCTCGAAATACATACGTCCGTCGGTGTCAAAACAATGCTTTTCGATAAATTCTACACAGCTTTTTGATGCTGCAAGCCATTCTTCTTTTTGTGCAATATTGTTGTAAGCGAAGGCACAAATAAAGCCGAAACGACCTTGAAACCACACCGATTTGGTGGTATCCATCAAGCTTCCGTCTCTGTTTACGCATGTATAAACACCGCCATTAACGGTATCTAAGCCGTATTTTAACCAAAAAGGAAGAATGTTTTCTTCTAAATCTTGCTTATAAGAGTTAGCCCATTGAGCTAAATATGTTTTTTGTTCTGCCGATAAATTCATATTATTTATTGTTTAGGAGTAAAGAAAAAGGACTTGTGTGTTAGCCTTTTATGTTGTAAAAAGACGCTTGTAACACGCAAGCCCCTATATATAATAAGGTAAAACGCTTAGAATACGTTGCACTTATTGAAGAAGTCGATAGCCTCGAGCTCTGCTTTCAATGCACGTTCTTCATCATCTGTGATGTTTTGGAATGGTGTTCTGTTAGGTCCAAGGTCTAATCCTATGAGCTTCATAATACGCTTTCCGCCCACAATATTACCACGATAACGGCATATAACATTGATCACTTCTTGTCCAAAGTTTTGAAGTTCACGTGCTTCTTCGATGTTTCCTTCTTCCCAAGCCTTTAAGATTCCAGTTAAACAACGACCATTATAGTTGGTTGTTCCGCCAATTCCGCCTTGAGCTCCACCCATTGCGAGGCATGGAAGGATTGTTTCATCTTGGCCATGGAGCATATCAAACTTGCCATTTGCATACAAACGGCATTGGTTATACTCGTATAAACTTTCGTAAGTGTATTTGATTCCTGCGAAATTAGGAATTCTTCCGTCTACTGCTTTCAATAATTCTACCATAGAAAGGTAGGCTCCATTGAATGCAGGAATGTGATAATAATAGAATGGAAGCTGTGGTGCTCCTGCTGCAATTTCCTCACAATACTTCACCAACTCTTCTATTCTGCCAACCTTTGGAAATGGAGTTGCCATCGCACCAATACCAAATGCACCTATTTTTTGTGCGTGTTCTGCAAGGCGTCTACTTGTTTTTACGCAAGTACTACCCACATGTACAATCACTTTAAAGTCGCTTGGAGCAGCCTTCATCCATGCTTCAGCAAGCTTCATACGCTCTTCTTCTGTGAGCATATAGCCCTCACCGCTCGAACCATTGATAAAAACTCCCTTCAAACCATTATTCTTTAACATCGCTGCATAGCGCTCGATTGGCTCATAATTCACCTCACCATTACTATAAAAAGGAGTGAATGGCGCATCGATTAATCCTTTGATCTTTTCCATTTACTTATTTTGTTGTTTAGAATTTTTAGTATAGCACAAAGATAAGCAAATGAAACGAACTTGCAAAGACATTAACATTAAATTTTAAAGGCGTAAGAACGTTAAAAGAACAAGAAACAAATAATGCCCAACCTTTCTTCTTTTTCACGACAACTAAAAGAGATTTTAAAGGGAAAAGGGGACAAGAAGACAATAAAGTATTTCTCACTTTTTTCACATAAAAGAAGAGTATTTGTAACAAAAAAACGTACCTTTGTATACAAACATCTATACACTTAGAAAAGTAATCAAAAACAAAACAACTATAACAAGAGAACAGATTATTAACATTATAAATATTATTCAAAATGAAAAAGAAAGTTTTATTAGGCTTATTGGTTTGTGTTGTGGGCTTATTCAGCGCATGTTCGTCAGACAAAAATGATGATAATAATGGCGGAAATATCATTATTACTGGCGAAAAAATTGCGGGGTTCACAGACAACCACGGAACTGTTATATCTAACATCCAATACGACAAGCAAGGAAGATTAGTGAGTGTAACACTAGAAACCAATTCGGATGAGGGCAAAGAAAAAAACATTATTACCTATAAGTATTCTGAAAATTTGATAGAAGCACAATCTACAGGGAACCAAAAGGCTACAAGTACATTTTATTTAAAGAATGGAAAGATAACCAACAGCACTTTAAAAGGTGATGATTCAGATGTTGTTGAATGTATATACGATAATAATGATCAACTAACTAAAGTGATAACAAAAGACAATAGTACCAATATTTCATGGCAAAAGGGTAATATTACACAGCTAAGCACTCAGTCTAAGAATTATAGTATCATTACTAAGTTTGTTTATACCAATCACTCTGCTAAAAACTTCATTGCTTTAAGTGAGTTAGAAGATTGCATTCCTGCTATAGATGGCGTTGATCCAATTTTATTTATGCAGGGTTACTATGGCAAGTTTGTAAATAATTTAGTTGAAAATGCATTCACTGATAACAAACCAATACCTACTCCTACAGACGAAATCGAAAATATTACCTACACTTACACCCTTAACAATAAAGGAAAAGTGGTAAAAGTTACAGACAATAAAGGTAATATCGGAAACTATACTTGGAAATAAGACAGTTCAAAACATTGCTTTTTATTTTATAAAACGCATTTATCAAGATTAAAAGCAAGCTGAAAGAAAAAGAAGAATTCCAAAATTAAATATAAGAAGCGGAAGAAGAAATAAACACTTCTAAGATTTTCAACTTATAAAAGCACAAAACGAGGTATTGAAATAATGTTCAATATCTCGTTTTTTATTGGCTTTTAACCTATCCACCACTCCACTTTTCAGTCCTTCCCCATAGTCTTTTATCCCGTAAAAGTCCTCCTATCGTCTCCTACTACCGTTCTATTCCGTAACTCTTTCATTA
Source organism: Hoylesella nanceiensis DSM 19126 = JCM 15639 (assembly GCF_000379965.1). Taxonomy (GTDB): domain Bacteria; phylum Bacteroidota; class Bacteroidia; order Bacteroidales; family Bacteroidaceae; genus Prevotella; species Prevotella nanceiensis. The sequence continues at coordinate 174,379 of NZ_KB904328.1, forward strand.
TCATAACAATTGCAATAACACTGATATTACAAAGCAACAGCACTGCTTTTAGGGTGCAATTGCATTGCTTTTGGCAACCAATTACAATGCTTTTGTTAGGAGATAGCTATACTAAAACAAATCAAAGGGAAGGAATGTCTACAACAAAATATGCGCATTGCAGTGCAAGTCAAACAATATTCATCAATAAGAGTAATGTTTTAAAATAGAAATATAGGAGCACGAGCTATCGAAAGACGATCTTTTGAGTGATTGCCTCTATCGAAATAGAAAGAAAAAGTTGATTTTTTCAGTAAGCAAATCGCTAAAAGAGCGATGCGAATACCTACTTTAAGAATCGCTTACTCAAGGTGCGAACAGGATACCACACCGACAACCAGCCCGTAATGATTACGGTGATGAGCACCAAAAGCACATCGATGTAGTGCACACTAACGGGATAAGCGTTCACAATAAAGGTGCCACTGCTTTCGCCCAAGGCAACAAGTCCGAATGTTTGTTGCAGCCAACAGAGCAATAAACCAAGCAAAATGCCCAGTAGTGCACCAATGAATGCAATTAAACGACCTTCGAATAAAAAGATACTTACAATTTGCTTGTCGGTTGCTCCCAACTTTCTTAGCGTTTCAACGTCGTTCTTTTTGTCGAGAATAAGCATCGACAACGAACCAATGATGTTGAAACTTGCCACAATAACGATGAAAGTAAGGAAGATATAAGCAATCATCTTCTCTACTTGCATAATCTTAAAGGTGTCTTCTTGTTGCTCAAATCGGTCGAGCACCTTTAGCTCTTTTCCTCCAATATTTTGCATTTCTTTTTTCACAGCATCGATATCGGCTCCTGGTTTGAGCTTTATTTCGAGCGAAGAAATCATACCTTGCTCGCCAAAAAGGTTACGAGCAAAGTCTATCGAGGTAACAACGTGGTCTTTATCGTATTTCTGCTGATTCGCAATAAAAATGACATCGGGCGACAAGAGCGAATCTACCACAAACGCAGTGGTGGGGTTTGAAGGGTCTACTTGCCCTTCTTTGATTGGCGCATAGATGTGAAGAAAGCCCTCCCAACGTGTTCCAAAGCCTAAACTTTGCGCCGCTCTCACTCCAAATATACCGTATTGTAGAATGCCTGCATGCGTTTCAAAGCTGCCTTCTCCATACAAAATCTTTTGTATGTTGGTTAGTTCGGGGAAGTTATCTTGCACTCCTTTCACTCTCACCATCAGCTGTTTGTCTCTATAAACGGCAAGAGCCATATCCTCTACACACTCTGTTGCAACGGCAACTTGTGGCATTTTCTTTATCTTATCGATAGAGATGGCATCTGCAGGAATGGTCTTTCCAACTGCTGGAACCACTTGAATTTGAGGGTCGAAGTTGGTGAATAGAGAAGCAACTAAATCGTGAAAACCATTGAATACACTTAATATCACCACTAAAGCCATAGTTGCAATGGCTACACCTACTACTGATATAGCCGAAATAACATTGATAACTGCGGTGCTTTTCTTTGAAAAAAGATAGCGACGGGCAATGAAAAAGGGTAGATTCATTGGTTGGGAAAGAATGTAACTTTACGAATGTTATGCGATAAGAATAATGCTTTATTTTGCCAATAGCTCGTCGATACGCTCTAAGTAGTCGAGTGAGTCGTCGATAAAGAAACGTAGTTCGGGAACAATTCGCACTTGCTTGCCTATCTTTTTGCCTAATTCAAAACGAATACTTTTATAGTTCGCACGGATATTCTCTAATATTTCATCTCCTTTTTCTGATGGAAATACGCTGAGATAAGCGGTGCATACACCTAAATCGGGAGACACCTTGCAACGTGTTACCGATACCATCATGCCCATCATGGCACGTGTTTGATTTTGAAAAATTAAGCTCAATTCTTTCTGAAACAGGCGAGCTACTTTATTTTGTCTTGTTTCTTGCATTGTTATCTTTTATTTATTGAAATGGGATTAGATGCCCATAAGGGTTGCTACTGCGTGAAATAGAGTTAGAACAACGATTATTCTAAATCGATATGCTGCACCGATATGTCTTCGTGTAGAAAGATTTTGGCACTTTCTTTAAATCGTTCTGCATTCTCGGTGGTGTAGTATTGGGTGACACCTTGTTTGATACAGAGTTGCTCTATGTCTGGGTGTCGCTGCAAATAGTTGGCTAAGCTTTTAGCAACATATTGGCCTTGTGCAACCACTTGCACTCCTTTAGGAGTGTATTTTTTGATCTTTGGTAAAAGAAGTGGATAGTGAGTGCAACCTAATATCAATGTATCGATCTGGCTATCGAGCGACATAATGGTGTCGATGCGCTTCTTTACGAAGTAATCTGCGCCCTCTCCGTCTGCCTCATTGTTCTCTATTATGGGCACCCAAAGTGGACATGACACGCCAGTTACAGAGATATTGGGATGTAGCTTGTTGATTTCTAAAGCATAACTATTGCTCTTGATGGTTCCTTCTGTTGCCAATATGCCCACATGATTGGTGTGGGTGATGTCGCCAATGGCCTCTACTGTGGGGTGAATGATGCCCAACACACGGCGCAATGAGTTATCCATCTGTGGCAAGTCGTGCTGTTGTATGGTTCTTAAAGCCTTGGCAGACGCTGTGTTACAGCCAAGAATAATAAGACGACAACCCAGCTCAAAGAGCTTCATTACGGCCTGTCTGGTGAACTCATACACTACATCAAACGAGCGAGAACCATAAGGTGCCCGTGCATTATCACCCAAATAAATATAATTATATTGAGGTAGTTCTTTGCGAAAGGCCTCAAGAATGGTTAAACCTCCATATCCAGAGTCGAACACTCCTATAGGTCCAGCAATGTTGTTTTGCTCGTTTTTCATTCTCACTATTGATGTTTCTTTATTTCAAAGCGTCTTTTACAAGAGGTAAAAGATCTTCTGCTTGTACCTTATTGATAAATGGTACGGCGTTGTTGTCGGTGTTAAGAACAAATGAAAGATTGCGTGCTGCAGCCAATTGCTCTATTGTTGCATTGAGCTTGTTATAGAGTTGGTTGTTTGAATCTTGCTCTGCTTGTTGCAATAAGCGTTGTGCTTCTGCCTTGAATGCTACGTTCTTTTGCATTAGTTCTTGTAGCTCTGCTTGGCGCTTACGAAGGATTGATGGAGCGAAATCACGTTGTCCTGCTAAGAAATCTTCGTATTTCTTATTGAACTCGTCTTCTACTCTTTGCATCTCTGCATCGTACTTCGCTTTAAGAGCTGCCATGTTTTGTTGCGCTTGCTCATAGTCTGGAAGTGCTTTCACTGCTTCTTTATAGCTGATGTAACCATAACGCAATGTGCTTTCTTGTGCCTTTGCCACGAAAGGCAATAAAAGCATGATGAATGAGAATATTATTTTCTTCATAATAAAAATCGGTTTTATACGCAGAAAGCCGACGACGGTAATTCTATCTTATTGGTATCGCTCTGTAACAGAGTTCGCCCTTTAAAATAAAACACCCTCGGCGGCCTTGCTTTTGGCTGTATTTATTATTTCAATCTATTCATTTCTGCCTTAATTGCAGCTGTTACGTCTGTGCTAAGAGTGCTGCTAATATAAGGAATTCCTAAAGAAACGTCCATAATATAAACGTAGTTTCCTGCCTTACCTACATTCTCAATTGCCTTTTGAATCTTTGTAACTAAAGGCTGCATCTTCTCTTGTTGAAGCTTTTGAAGTGCTTGTTGATTGTCGGTATATGCTTGTTGAAGCTTTTGTTGCAATGCTCCTAAGCTTGTTTCTGTTTCTTGTTGCTTTGTAGCATTCATGGTTGCTTTGGTCTTTTCATACTCTTCAACCTTCTTCTTGAATTCGTCTTGCATTGCAGTTAATTCGTTTTCGTATTGCTTAGCTGCTGCTTCAATCTCTCCACGAACCTTTGCTAACTCTGGCATTGCAGACAAAATCTCTTGCTGATTGCAGTGACCAAACTTTTGTGCGAATACTGTCATAGGCATAACTAATGCCAACATCAAAATAATCTTCTTCATTTTAATTTTCTATTTTATTATTATTAAATTCGTTTTAGTAACCTAACTTTTGTAGCACCTCATTGCTAATGTCTATCTTTGGCGATGCAAATATAATGCCTGCATCAGACGCTCTGTCGAGAACAAGACTGTATCCTCTTAGCTCTGAGATTTCTTTTACTACATTATATATCTCTTCTTGCAATGGAGCTATTAACGCTGTGCGTTTCTTAAAGAGCTCTCCTTCTGGACCAAAGTATTTTCTTTTTAACTCAGAGGCTTCTTTCTCTTTCTTCATTATCGCATCTTGCTTTGTCTTTTTTTGCTCTTCTGACAAGAAAACGACTTCGTTTTGATAATTCTTATACATTGTAGCTGCCTCGGTATTCAATGCTTCTACCTCTGCTTGCCACTTCTTACTCACTTGGTTTAGCTGCTCGTTTGCACGCTCATAAGCTGGCACATTCTTTAAAATATACTCCATATCAATGAGCGCAAACTTCTGTGCTGAAGCACTAATTGCCATAACAAGCAATGTAAGTGATAACAATATTTTTTTCATTATACGTTTCCTTTCTTTTTTAATGATGACGAACTAAAGTATAATATCTTTTAGAATTCCTGTCCTAAGATGAAGTGGAACTGTCCACCACCTTTCTTTCCGGTAGTGTCTTTGTCGAAACCATAAGCGTAATCGATACCCATTAAGCCCACCATTGGTAAGAAGATACGAACTCCAAGACCTGCAGAACGCTTCAAACTAAATGGATTAAACTTCTTAGCATCATACCAAGCATTACCTCCTTCGACAAATCCTAGACCATAGATAGTGGTGTTTCCTAACATAAATGGATAACGAAGCTCGAGTGTTAAGCGGTTATATGCATACGCACCACTACGAGATCGGTTGTTATCTACAGCTACTGGGGTGAGTGATCCATTCTCATAACCACGCAATCCCACTGTTTCTGTAGCATAATTGCTTGAATATCCACTCATACCATCACCACCAACTTCGAATGTTTCGAATGGAGATTTGTTGTATTTGTTGAAGCTTCCGAGGATACCAAACTCAACTCTTGTCATCAATACGAAACACTTCGTACCGCTTGTAAGGGCTGTATAGGTCTTACTCTTAAACTTCCACTTGTGATATTCCACCCATCTATACTTCTCTTGTTGCTCTTGTTCGTATGTTTTAGAATTAGAGTTCACAGCAAGATTCTTATAATCTTTCTTGAAGATAGACGACCATGGTGGTGTGATAGATACCGAAGCGGTAAACTCTGAACCACGTCTTGGGAACAATTGGTTATCTGTTGAGGTACGACTTAACGACAAGTTGAAATTCAAGTTGTTTGCATTTCCGTTTGTCATCAAGAAGTATCGCCAGTTCTTTAACGAGTAACGGGTGTACGATAGCTGTGCAGACAACATGAAATAGTCATCTGGCCAACGTAAACGACGACCCCAACCGAGTGACACACCGAATAGAGTTATATACTTATCTGGGTCATAAAAACTCTCATAAGAGTTGCGTCCGTAAACCGAAGAACCGTATAAATAGTTGTAATAGTTATCCGCATAACTTCTATTAAATTGATTGCTGGCGATATCTGTCTGCTTAGAGAAGTACGCACTCACGCTAAATTGCACTGGACGTTTGCCTCCAAACCAGTTAGTTGAGTAGCTTGCGTTATACGATTGGTAATATCTACCATTGGTTTGAGCACCTAACGCCAACTGTTCTCCATCACCAATAGGAAGCAATCCACGGTGTTCTTTATTCTTATTAAAGAGGTTACGCATAGAGAAGTTGTTGAGTTTAAGTCCCACTCTACCGATAACACCTGTCTGACCCCATCCTAATGAGAACTCAACTTGGTCACTTGACTTCTGTTGTAGGTTCCAATTGATGTCTACAGTACCGTTTTCTCCATCTGGTTTAACGTCTGGTGACACCTTTTCAGGATCGAAATGTCCCATTGAAGCCAATTCTCTTGCAGAACGCATCAATGCTTCTTTAGAGAAAAGGTCGCCTGGTTTTGTACGCAACTCACGACGAATTACATTTTCATATAAGCGGTCATTACCATTAATTCTTACGTGGTTGATATACGCTTTGGGACCTTCTATGATGCGCATCTCTAGATCTACGCTATCACCATCAATGTTTATCTCTGTTGGTTGAAGGTTATAGAAGATATAACCAGAGTTCCAATAGAGGTTACCCACAGCATCTTCGTCTTCTGTTAGACGTTTATTCAAAAGCTTTTGGTTATACACATCGCCCTTTTTCATACCCAAAGTAGCTTCGAGTTGATAAGTAGAATAAACCGAGTTACCCACCCATGAGATGTTACGAAGGTAGTATTTCTTACCTTCATTCACCTTAATTGCGATGTCAACGTGCTTAGAATCGTAGTTCCAAACGCTGTCTTCCACGATATAAGCATCTTTATAACCTTTCTCGTTGTATAGAGCTATCAGGTTTTGTTTATCTTTTGCCCATCTTTCAGGGGTATATTTCTTAGCCTTTAAGAATGAAGATAGCTTACCAGCTTCGTGAGTTTTAGCGAAAGCACCTTTGGTAAACAATCCACCTTTAATACGTTTTGCGCTTATTTCTTTATTGCCTTCTAATATAATTTGGTGCACCTTCATTTTCTCTTTCTTGTCAACTGTAATGTCAAGTATCACCTGATTCTTATTAGAAAGGTCGTCGTGCTGTGTAATTACAACGTCAGCATCTTTAAATCCCTTTTCATCAAAGTAGCGTTTTGCTAATATTTTGGCACGATCGATCATATTTGGGGTGATTTGTGCACCCTTAAGAAGACCCAATTTCGCCTCCATATCATCTTTTTCTGACTTTTTCAAGCCATAATAGTTAATTACAGAGACTCTAGGTCGTGTTTGAAGATGAATATGAAGAAATACTTTATTACCAACAATTGAATCTGCAGAGATCGAAACATTTGAGAAAAGACCATGTTTCCAATATCTTTTTATAGCATCGGTAATCTCTGTTCCAGGCACAGAAATAGTCTGTCCCACTGATAAACCCGATATACCTGTAAGCATATAGTCTTCATAACCTTCGACACCCGAAGTGACTAAACCACCTATTTCGAGTGTTCTTGGGGCTCCAGCGTAATTAATCTCGGGATTAACCACAACATCTTGACCCATTGCTCGTGCCACAACAAGGGTCGATGTAAGTGCCGATAATATTATCTTTCTTATATTAGTCATCTTAATATATTTTTCTCTTTTTATATTCTTTTGATTGAATTCAATTGTAAGAAGATTGCTTCTTCTTGGCAATGTTCATCAAGTAGATTGAAAGTGAGGCCTTTAGCTCTTACATTCGTTTTCTACTTGCGCTTCTGTTTTACCGAATCTACGTTGTCTTCCTTGATAATCTGCAATGGCTTTATGCAGGTCTTCCTCGTTAAAGTCAGGCCAGAACGTATCGCAGAAATACAGTTCTGAGTAAGCAATCTGCCACAATAGATAGTTAGAAATACGTTGTTCGCCACCTGTTCTGATAAGAAGTTCAGGGTCGGGCATAAAGAATGTCTCCATATTTTGCGACAACATCTCTTCCGTAATATCGTTTATTGCAATTTCACCGCTTTGCACTTTCGTTGCAATACGCTTTGTTGCTTCTGTAATTTCCCATCTCGAAGAGTAGCTAAGTGCCACAACCATGGTCATTGCACTATTTTTTTCGGTATGAAGTTCAGTTTCTCTCAGTTTCTGTTGCACAGTCTCTGGCAAACGACTCATATCACCTATTACTCTAAAGCGAACGTTATTCTTCATAAAGATCTCGTCTTCTAACGAAGATAACACAAGTCCCATCAACGCAGCTACTTCGGTTTCAGGTCTGTTCCAGTTCTCAGTTGAGAAAGTATAAAGGGTTAAGTATTCAACACCTAACCTCACACACTCTGATGTTATGCGTCGAACTGTATCAACACCTGCTTGATGTCCATAGCTTCGATCTTTGCCTTTTTGAGTCGCCCAACGACCATTTCCATCCATAATAATGGCTATATGGCGTGGAACACGTTGCTTGTCAAGGTTGAAACTTTCCATTCTTTATCTTTTTGCTTTTATTTATTGAGAAGAAAGAGCGTTTCTATTCTCTACCACTCTCACGTCTTTTTATTCTTTATTCATCATCGTTATGACATGTTCGGCATTTAGCTGCAAAGCTATAAGTGAGACTTACTTGCAGAACTGAATAGCTATCGGTGTTTTTAAACATTCCCGACGAAGCAATGCCATAAGGGTCTTTCACTCCATCTAACCCATCGCTTAGGGCAAAGTGCATTGCCCATTGAAGAGACAAGTTGGTTCTTTCGCCCAATTTATACTTCAATCCAAGTCCTAAAGGGATATTAGCCGTGAATACATTCTTGATGTTTGATTTCACATAAGTAGCTCCAAGACCACCTAATATATAAGGTGTAAGTCTGCGAGCACCTCGATAATCCTGCCCAGTTCCATAGGGCCAGAAATTATATTCGTAAACAGCCGACAGGTCGAACACTTTATTTTTGAATGTGTACACATTATTATAATAGGGGGAGTAGAATGTTGCCAAACCCTCAGAACTGCCCTTTAGTGTTCCAAATGTAGCCTGAACGCCCAATGCCATATAGGGATTTAACACCCTTTTCAGAACGATTGACGCTGCTGGTTGTTGGTTTTTCAAGACACTTCCATTGAAGTCGCCTTGATAACTCACCAAACCTACGCCTGCACCGATCTCCATTTTATATTCATCATCACTCTGAGCATAAGCTGTTAGGGCACAAAGCGCCATCAACAAGCAAAGCAAGCGTTTTTCGATGAATATCTTCATAGGCATAGACCAACCTGTTTGTTTTATCTTTTAAATGTCTTTTATTTCACGAATTTTCCTTGAATACCTTTGTAAACCTTACCTGTTGTGCCATAAACAAGCCACAAGTAGTTATCGGTATCCACTGCCATTGCCACTTGAGAAGTAGCGTTTGCAGATAGACTTGCAAGCTGAATATCAGTGCTTTTTGACCATGTTGCACCCAAATCTTTACTTACATATAGACTTTGCACTTGCTTATTGCTTGTGCCTGAAACAGCTTCTGCGCCTGTTGCCAATAGCACTTGACCATATTGAGCTACCTGCATGTTGATCAATTCGGGTAGTCTATTACTGCTATTACTGGGTATTCCGAAGAACGACCATGCGTTGTTCAATGCGCTATTACTGCTATCTACGACCTTACTCCAAGTCACTTGCTTTTGAGTTCCGTCGCCTATATTGTTCGATAGGTTTCCAACCACCACCAAGCTACTTAGTGTTGGGGTACTTGCTATCTTGTTTTCAAATCCAAATATGTTAACACTTGGGAAATTATTCTTATTGCTGTCGAGTGTTTCCGCTGTCCATGTAGCACCATTGTCGCTACTTCTTAGCACTTCGTTAGAAGCATTTAAACCATAAAGATTATTGCTATCAGCCGCAAACAAACGTGTAACCGAGGTTGAACCAACTGCAGTCCATGTGGTAGCATCGCTACTCTTGTAGATAATTGTGCCATTGATTGAGAAAAGAGTGTTACCCTTCTTCACCACGTTTTGTGCAAAGTTAGCATCGAAAGTGATGTTAGGCGAAATGGCTGCCCATGTTTTTCCATCGCTTGTAGCGGTTGAATAGGCTTTCACAGCACTGCCGTTCACACCGAAAACAATCATTTTGCTATTAAAGTTCACCATTCGCATACCTGTTAAAGCAGCCAAATTGGTGTTACTTGTCAATTCATTTTTCCATTGAAAGCTGTCTGGTTGAGCTGTTAGCACATTCAACTTCAACTTGTAAGTACGCTTGTATGTGCCATTACTGCTATATACCAACACCTCACGCTCAGTGCTTAAGTCGAGCGTATCGGTTGAGTTATAATAAACAGGCTCGTTTGTTTTAAGGTCTTTTAGATACACAATACCGCCATAACGAGTAGTAAAGTTACCTAAAAGCTTCTTTGTATTGGTGCCATAAGGCAACGCTTCGTTGTTATAAATCGTGTTTTCTAACTGATTTATACTGAATTGTATCTTGGTAGGGGTAATTTGTTCAAAGTAAACACTATCCTTATCACCTGCCTTTGTCTTTGTATATTTTGTTACAGTAGCTTGAGTTACACTGAAACCAACTATCGCAGTGTCATCGTATCCTTCAAATTCTGTACCCTCACTTTTCACACATGAGGTCATAAAAGCTACTGCCGAAAGCAGCATAAAGAATGGGTATGCTATTCTTTTCATTACGTTTCTTATTATATTCAGATTGCAAATTTAATGAGAAATCTGCAAATAATAGGCATATTTACTATTATTATATGCAAAATATTAATAACTTTCTATTTTAAACTGCTTTTTGTTTATAGTTATAGCCAAAACCATTGCTTTTTATTAAAATATTTACTGTGCAACAAAAGCAGTGCTTTTAGGTTGTAAAAGCATTGATAATGAGACATAAAAGCATACAAATTGGGTGACAAAAGCAATGCTTTTACCACCCAATTAAAAAACTTTCGTACTACGACAAAATATTATCTTTTTATTTCACACATTGCACTTGCTATTTAAAGTGAGCATTTTTGCATTCTAATTCGCCCTTCAACTCACTGCAAACACTGCGCAACGGCACTTTGAATGTTTATTTTTTATCGCTCATAAAGAATTCAAGTGTACCTCCATTCATGATATCTTTGTAGTCGATATACCAGTTTTTGTAGGTCTTACCATTGAGTTTTATGCCCTTGATATAAATGTTTTTATCGCTATTGTTATGTGCAATGATGGTGAATGTTTTGCCATTGCCCACGTTTACGTCTACTTTGTTGAACAAAGGAGAGCCGAACCAGTAGCGACCATCAGCGGGATCAACTTGATACATACCCATTGCTGAAAGAATATACCATGCAGACATCTGTCCAACATCTTCGTTTCCGCTCAATCCATCGAATGTATTTGTGTATTGAGTGCGCATCACTTCACGAACACCTTTTGCGGTTTTATAGTTCTGTCCCACAAAGTCATACATGTAAAGGATGTGATGACTTGGCTCATTTCCGTGTGCATACTGGCCAATTAAACCTGAAATGTCGGGTGAAGCGTCCTTACCTAAATCGCCTTCTACCACAAATAGCGAGTCGAGCTTATTAACAAAGCGATCTTTTGAACCGAAAAGTTTTATTAAACCAGGCACATCTTGAGGCACAAGCCATGTATATTGCCATGCATTTCCTTCGGTATAATCGTCGTTTCTGTGACTTGATGCAAATGGATTGAATGGCTCTCTGAACTTACCATTAGCCACTCCACGCATAAAGTTGGTTTTCTTATCAAAGTAATGGTGATAAGATTTGCCTCGTTTATCAAAGTAGTTAAAGTCGTCTTTATAGCCTAAAGCCTTTGCAACCTTAGCAAGTGAAGCGTCGGCAATAGCATATTCGAGTCCTTTTGCAACGGTTTCGTAGGTAGAATCGCTGTTCCAGGGGATATAACCATATTTCTTTAGATTGTCAAGTGAACGTTCATCGAGCATTGCAGAAGCCTTCATTGCATTGTAAGCAGCCTTCTTGTCCACATCAAAACCTTTCAAAACGATGTCTGCCAACACTGGAATACCAGGGTTACCAATCATACAATCGGTTTCATTTCCAACGAGATGCCACACTGGAAGTTTACCTTGCTCATTGAAAATACTGATGAATGTTTTGGCAATATCTTTTTGTTTCTCTGGGTGAATGATTGTTGCAAGTGGGTGCCAAGCACGATATGTGTCCCAAAGAGAGAAGATAGTATAATTGGTAAAGTCACCTTTATGCACCTTTCCGTCGGCTCCTCGATACTCACCATTAACGTCACTGAAGGTCGAAGGCGAGAACATTGAGTGATAAAGACAGGTATAGAACACTGTTTTATCATTGTCGTTAGGTGTTGATACATTAATTTTTGAAAGCTCATCATTCCAGCTTTTGTCTGCATTTGCAGCCACTTCGTCGAAGTTCCAGCCTGGAATTTCAGCCTTTAAGTTTGCTTTTGCATTGTCGATGCTCACTGCCGACAAGCCAACTTTAACCAATAATGGCTGTGGATTGTGTCCTACTGAAAACACACCAACGCTGTCTTGCTCTGTTTTTACAAGTTGAACGGGTTGCGAAAACTCTGCTGCAAAGTACACTTTTTGGTCTTTTGCCCAACCAGTTGAATATCTATAACCTGTTACAAGCTTATTGTTTTCTTGTGAGAACTTACATTCTGTCATCTTATCCCAGCCAATTCCTTGTGCAAGGTTGATCTTGATAAGAGCCTCTTTGTTAGACAATGGGAAGGTGTAACGATGCATTCCCACACGCTTTGTTGCGGTTAATTCTACCAAAATCTTACTATCTCCAATGCGAACAGTGTAGTATCCAGGACGAACATACTCGCCATCGTGAGAGAATTTCACTGTATAAGCATCTTGATCATAGGTTGGAAGGAACGAAATATCGCCCAAATCACCAATACCTGTACCGCTTAAATGGGTGTGAGAGAAGCCTCTTAACACAGAATCTGTGTAGTGATAGCCAGAACACCAGTCCCAACCTCGGGTGATTTGAGTGGGTCCTAACTGCACAAAACCAAAGGGAACGTTAGCTCCAAGGAACACATGTCCATGCCCACCAGTACCAATGTAGGGGTTAACCCACTGTGTATAACAGTCTTGTTTGTTGCTTGCTTGTGCTTCATTGCTATGTCCTGCCGCTGCAAAAAGAGCGAAAGCAAAAGCACACGAGCTAAAAATCGTCTTCAACATAATTCTTATTTATCTTTATTCTTATTATTATTTCTTCGTCAATAAGTCGTTGATCTCAAATTCAATGCGTTCTTCTTATTTTTAGGTAGCAATGAGATTAACAGCTACAAAGATAACGAAAAACTTGATAATAATCAAACAATTGCACAACATTTATAAGCTATTTCGGGCGATTTTTACTCCTCTTTTTCTGCATCTATTTTTCTATTGATTTTTAGGTACTTTTTTATTGCAAATAAGGTGTATTGAACTTGAAACACTGCTTACACGCTCTTCAAAGACCATAAAAATACTTAAACACCTCATTTACAGCGCATTTACAAACAAAAAGAACGAATACTATTTGCTTTTGTTGCGTTTTGTGTGCGCAAACACAAGGTTGATTTTCGTCAATAAATACACGTTTTAAGAATATTTTTTGGTGTTTTTCTTGCAAACAAAATTGCATTGTCGTAACTTTGCATCGTCAAAAGGTTAATAGATTGTTTAGGTTAGTAGTAATAGATTTATGTTTTTAGTTATTAGTTAAGGTAAAAACAGGATTGTTTAACAGGAGAAATGGAGGTCGAGAGATTTTCATTTATCAAGAAAGAAATTAAAATTGTTAAACATAAAAAAACGCCATCGCTCGTGTAGAGTAATGGCGTTTTCACTTATATATAGGTTAAGTAGGTCGCTAACCGAAAGCAATTAGATCTCAATCATTTACTCTTCGCAACACAAAGGCAAACAGAACGTTTTGCAAAAGCATTGCTATTGGTTTGTAAAAGCATTCCTTTTACACCGCAAAAGCATTGAGATTGCTACATAAAAGCACTACTATTGCAACACAACACGTCAGCTTATATATTCCAACCCCTCACCTTTCCCTTTTCAACTCAAGGATAATTCGACGTAAAAGTAAGGCAAACACGATTAAAAAGCGATATCTTTTTGATCTTACTTTATTCTCTTTTTTTACTTCTAATCCCATCTTTTTCCAACGAGAAAGCACCACCCAAACAGCAAAAAACTCCTTATTTTCTACCCAAACCTCTCCCTTTTCCTCCTAATAACAACGCTTTTCTCACTCTCAAACAGACATACAACCAACAAAAAGCAGAACGAAAGGAACACAAGAGCTGTTCTCTTTCTGCATTTATTCATCGAAAATACGAATAATTAATCCTTTAAAAGCGTTGTATTTGCGATGCAAATCGTAACTTTGCAATATCATGCGCATTCTTATTATCAATACAAGTGAAAAGACAGGGGGCGCTGCTGTTGCCTCGAACAGATTGCTTTCGGCTCTGAACAACAACGGAGTGAAAGCAAAAATGTTGGTACGCAACAAAGAAACTGAGAATCTTTCGGTTGTGAGTTTGCCTCACTCCCTAAAACAAAAGTGGAACTTTTTGTGGGAAAGGTTCTGCATTTTTCTTCATCTCCACTTATCAAAAAAGGGCTTATTCGATATTGATATTGCCAATACTGGATGCGACATCACCCGCACAAAGGAATTTTTAGAAGCTGACATCATTCATCTTGAATGGATTAATCAAGGTATGTTGTCGCTTAAAAACATCAGAAAGATTATCGAAAGCGGTAAACCTGTGGTGTGGACAATGCACGATTTGTGGCCTGCAACGGCTCTTTGCCACTATGCACGTGGGTGTATTGCGTTTAAAACAAGTTGCAAACGCTGTCCATTGTTGCCTCATCACGGCTCTTTGAACGACCTTTCGGCTCGCATTTGGGCGCAAAAACAAAAGACTTACAGCAAGGGTAGAATTCATTTTGTGTGCTGTTCGAACTGGCTTGCACAACAAGCAAAGCAAAGTGGCTTACTAAAAGGGCACAGCATTACATCTATCCCCAACCCAATAGACACACATATATTTCACCCTATCAATAAAAATGAGGCTCGAGAGGCTCTTTCTCTGCCTAAAGATAAGCACATTTTATTGTTCGTTTCGCAAAAGGTTACAAACGAAAGAAAGGGTGTTCACCACCTAATCGACGCTATTAAGGAGCTAACTGCACTGCACCCTCAACTAAAAGACACGCTGGCTGTTGCCCTAATGGGCGGAAGTGCAGACGAGGTGGCATCGCAATTGCCTGTTGAGACTTTCTCTTTGGGTTATATTAGCGATGACAAAACGCTCGTAAACGCTTATAATGCTGCCGATTTGTTCGTTATTCCATCGTTAGAAGACAATCTTCCTAATACCATTATGGAGGCTTTGGCATGCGGAATTCCTTGCGTTGGATTCAATATTGGCGGTATTCCTGAGATGATTACGCACGAGGTGAACGGCTATATCGCTCTTCCTAAAAGCGCAAAGAGTCTTGCTCAGGGCATTCACTGGGTACTTTCTCACCCTAACAAAGACGAGTTGGCACACCAAGCGGTGGCTAAAGTCAACCAAAACTACTCGCAACAGGGCGTCGCTATGCGCTATATCAACTTATATAATGAGGCTCTTGCTCGAAAAATTTACAAACTATGATTAGCTTTTCTATCATCACTTGCACTTTTAATGCACAAGATGTGTTGCAAAGAACGCTCGATAGTGTGGCGCAACAGACGTATAAAAACATCGAACATCTTATTATTGATGGGGTTTCTCGTGACGAAACTCTATCAATGGCACATGCTTACGAGGCGAAAATAAGTAGTTCTTCGGAGCCATATAGCATTAAAATTGTGTCGGAAAGGGACAAAGGTTTATACGATGCGATGAATAAAGCGATTCAATTGGCGAGCAACGACTACATTGTTTTTATGAATGCGGGCGACACTTTCAAGGATATTGACACGCTTAAAACGATTGCTTCGTCGGTGAAAGAGGGCGAGTTGCTGCCAGGTGTGTTGTATGGCGACACGGATATCGTTGATATGGAGGGCAAGTTCTTGCGTAAACGCCATCTCCAAACGCCTCAAACGCTTACTTCTAATTCGTTTAAACATGGTATGTTGGTGTGTCATCAAGCTTTTTATGCACTCACTTCGATTGCTAAAACCACACCTTACGACTTGCAATATCGCTTTTCTGCTGACGTGGATTGGTGTATTCGTATCATGAAAAAGAGTGAAGAGGAGCATCGTGCGTTGCGTAATGTGAATGCTATTGTTGCGAACTTCTTGGACGGTGGACTAACGACTGCAAATCACAGAGCATCATTAAAGGAGCGTTTCAGGGTGATGTGTCATCATTATGGCTGCATCACTACTACCTTTATGCACCTTTGGTTCGCTATTAGAAATGTGTTGAAACGCTAATTTTCAAGGTCTTTTTCTATTCTTTTTCGCTGCTTTTATTTGCTTAAAGGTGGTTATTTCTTCGTGTCCTTTATATTATAATAAGGTGAAAGCTATGTTTTTTGCTTGTAAAAGCATTGCTATTACGTGCTAAAAGCAATGATATTCGAGGGTAAAAGCTATGGTATTATGCCTTATGAGAATTGGTATTTCATCTTCAAAAGAATAAGATTGCACTTCATGTGGAATGTTATTACACCTTAAAAGCACTGCTATTATGCCTCAAAAGCTATGCGGTTGCAAAGGAAAAGTTAAGCGGTTGCACCGAAAAAGGTGACTGATGATAACAAAAAGGCAAAATAAAAAGCCCCTTAGAAACATCGTTCTAAAGGACTTTCCCCTTTTTATTTTTACATTAAAGTCTCTATCTTACTTTTGAAAGAACATTCTTTTAAGGTATGTTCTCATTCATTTCAAGTTGCCATTTCATTCTCTTCTAAAAACTCAGGCACCCTTCTTGAAATCAACTGGCACCCCTTATGAGTAGCGAAGGACACGACCTGGGCGCAAATGTTCGTTCTTTTTGAGGTTGTTTAGCTCACAAAGTTTGTCAACAGTAACGCCACGTCGGCGAGCAATTGAGTACAATGTTTCTCCTGCAGACACAAAGTGATAGCTGCGATCTCCATCGTCTTTCTTCTCAGTTGTTTTGGCTTGAGCCATTTCTCCACGTACTTCTGCAGGCGAATAGCTGCCGTTTCCGATCTTACCTCTTAGCTTAGTTGCTTCTTCCGACTCGCTATTGTAAGTACTTTTGTTAAACACATAGTAGTCGCCTGTTACGTCTTGAGCTTTAAAGTCGAATAGAAGTGCAGGATTAAGTGCCACCCCACAGAGGCGAGTTTCAAAGTGCAAGTGTGATCCAGTACTACGACCTGTGTTGCCACCAAGGCCAATTACGTCTCCAGCTTTAACGTCTTGATTCTCTGAAACCAATTGTTTTGAAAGGTGACCGTATATTGTTTCGAGTCCATTTGAGTGACGAATAACAATATATTTACCGTAACCACGCCCTTCATAAGCCACCATTCGCACCTTACCATTAAACGCTGCGCGGATAGTATCACCGATATAAACTTTTATATCCAATCCTTTATGCGCACGACCCCAACGTGCTCCGAAGTTACTTGTAACGACTCTACTGGTTGTGGGCATACAGAAATGACGCAAATTAATTTTGAAAGTGTCTGGAAGTGCAGTCTGACGATGAGCAAATTTGTTGTTCCAATCATCGTAAAGTTGCGCTGCAGGCGATTGAAGATTTTCTCTTATTGCAATGCTTTTCATAACAAGTGTATCTACAGCCTTCATCTTTCGATCTACAGGAGCTTGTCTTGCAAGTAGATCTTGAGCGTGAATTGCGTTCGAAGAGAGAAGCATTAACGTTCCAAGAGCTAAAGTTTTAAGTGTTCTTTTTAAAGTCATAGTTATTCTTTTAAGTGATACTTCATGCCCTAAAAACAAAGAATTCAAGGCAAGTTCATCAACTATTGCAACAACACAAAAGACACAATAGTCTACTGATAACCGCACAAAGGTAAGGAAAAAAGCTGGAAATTGCTCTTAATCAAGAATTTTTTATTACTTATTTAACTTTTTATTGTTTTTCAATTAAATGTTTCAATTCGGCAAAATTCAAAGTCGAAAAGTAACGAATTGTATTATTTCCAACACCAAGAGCTATCTATATTCAATCAAAAGACGTTAAATTGAGCTTTCAACACCATAATATAATACACGTTTTTTAGTGCAAGTTAAAGGACAAAAAAGCCTCTTTTGCTCCTTTTTACACCTATATTATATAGAGAAAGCGGTGATTAGACATTGAAAACCAATAAGAAATACCTCACAAAAGCATTAACTAATCGACGCCCAATCAATGGTAGCTTTCTTCATTTCCTTTAGTCTTTGCCACAACATCGCATACTCTGGCTTATCAAAATGCTCGTCATTCTCCACCACTCGTTGTGCTTCATTGCGTGCCATTTGCACCAATTGACCATCACGAGCAATGTTAGCAATCTTCAAATCGAATGCCATTCCACTTTGTTGCGTTCCTTCTAAATCGCCAGGACCACGCAATTTGAGGTCAGCTTCAGCGATTTGGAATCCATCATTGGTTGCACACATAATGTCGATGCGTTTCTTTGTGTCGGCACTTAGTTTGTAGTTCGTCACCAAAATGCAGTAAGATTGGTCGCCACCACGCCCTACTCGCCCACGAAGTTGGTGCAATTGCGACAAACCAAAGCGCTGAGCTTCAAGTATAACCATAACAGTTGCGTTAGGAACATTCACTCCTACCTCGATAACTGTTGTGGCAACGAGAATCTGAGTCTCGCCTTTTACAAACCGATTCATTTCCTCTTCCTTCTCTTTAGGCTTCATTTTGCCGTGCACCTTACTCATTTTGAAGTTTGGAAACACCTCTTTCAAGTTCTCAAAGCCCGTTTCCAAGCTCTGTAAGTCCGTCTTTTCGCTTTCCTTAATCAATGGAAAAACAATGTAAACTTGCCTTCCTTGCGCCACTTGTTTGCGTATTCCGTCGTAAAGCGAAGCCGTTTGAGTGTCGTATTTATGAATGGTTTCGATGGGTTTTCTACCTGGTGGCAATTCATCTATCACGCTAACGTCGAGATCTCCGTATATAGTCATCGCCAAAGTGCGTGGAATAGGCGTTGCAGTCATCACCAAAACATGAGGCGGTTGTGCGCTTTTTGCCCACATTTTAGCTCTTTGAGCCACTCCAAAACGATGCTGTTCGTCTACCACAGCCACACCTAATCGAGCAAATTGAACGCTATCTTCGATCACAGCATGCGTACCAACGAGAATCTGAACCTCTCCTTTTTCAAGTCGAGTAAGAATGTCTTGTCGCTTTTTTCCTTTCACAGTGCCCGTCAACAACTCCACTTGCACATCTAAGCCCTTTAAGAATGAGGCGATAGTTGTGAAGTGTTGCTCTGCCAATATCTCAGTAGGAGCCATCAAACAAGCCTGAAAATCGTTGTCAATAGCAATGAGCATGGTCATCAAAGCAACGAGAGTTTTGCCCGATCCCACATCGCCTTGCAACAAACGGTTCATCTGTCTGCCCGTAATCATATCGCTCCTAATTTCTTTCATCACTCGTTTTTGAGCGTTGGTGAGCGGAAATGGCAAGTTGTTGGTATAGAATGTGTTGAAAAAGTGACCAACCTTTGGAAGGAGATAGCCACGATATTTGCGACGATGTTCGGTTGAATAGCGAAGAATATTGAGCTGAACGAAGAACAATTCTTCGAATTTTAGACGCAATTGAGCATTCTGCACATCGGTTAAAGAAGTGGGATAGTGAATGTTTCGGAATGCTTCATAACGTGAAACAAGATGCAAACGCTCGGTGATAAAGGCGGGAAGGGTCTCTGGAAGGGCCTCTTCTGGAATTTTATCTACCAACATTCGGGTAATTTTCTCAATGGCTCTCGACTGCAATCCTGCCTTTTTCATCTTCTCTGTGGTGATGTAATAAGGCTGCATACGCATGGTTTCGATTTGCACCTCGCCCACTTTTTCGATCTCAGGGTGAGTAAATTGGTATCGTCCATTATAGAAAGTGGGCTTCCCAAACACCAAATATTCGTCGTTTAAATTATAGGTCTTGCGAATATATTGCGCTCCTTGAAACCACACCAAGTCTACAACTCCACCCGTTGAGCCCCTAAAATGCGCCACAAGTCGTTTGCGTCGTGGACCCATTTCGAACTCTTCAAAGCTCAAAATACGTCCTTTAATCTGCACGAAAGGCATGTCGCCCGTTAGCTCGTGCACTGCATAAATCTTACTTCGGTCTACATATTTGTATGGATAATACTCTAAAAGGTCGCCCCAAGTCTTTATTCCCAGCTCATTACTGAGAATCTCTTTGCGCTTAGGTCCAACGCCCTGAAGATACATAATGTCTTGTTCTAGAATATTACTCATTATTGTTCTTTATCTTATTGATTATCAACTGCTTCACAAAAGCTATCCTATTACACTTCAAAAGCAATGCTTTTAGGGTGCAATATCAATGCTTTTAGCAGGTAAAAGCACTGTTTTTATTTTGAGGTTTCTATCTTATTGGTTTGAAAAGAGATGGAGATTGGTTCTTTTATAGTTCGTTATTCAATACTGCCGAAGCCACAATGATGTCGAAAGGAGTGGTGATTTTGATGTTTTCTCGATTGCCTTCTACCGAGAATACCTTTTCTCCTAAGTGCTCAACTACCGATGCATCGTCGGTGAAAAGAGGATTGTAAGGTTGCTCATAGGCCTTTTTCAACAGCTCAACACTAAATGTTTGGGGTGTTTGAACAATGCTATAAGCACTTCGATCCACGTTCTTTTCTTGTCCATCTTTATAGGTTTTGCGCAAAGAGTCTACCACTTTCACCACAGGAATAACGGCTTTGCAACCTGATACGGCATCGAAACAACGCTGAATGGTATCTTTCGACACCAAAGGACGCACGCCATCGTGTATGGCAACATAATCGTTTGCACCGCCATCTATGGCTTTTAAGCCGTTTAAAGAGGACTCAAAACGAGTTGAACCACCATCAACTACCGTGTGTTCAATGTCGAAATGATAGTCGGAACATAAGTTACTCCAATATTGTTGCTGTTCTTTTGGCAACACAACAACAATCTTTATCTGTGCATCAAAAGCCCTAAAACGCTCAATAGTGCGCATCAATATGGGCTTATTGCACAACAACATAAATTGTTTAGGAATGTCATTACCCATTCGAATGCCCTTTCCTCCTGCCACAATAATTGCATAATTCATTGTTGTCTCCTTTCTTTTGTGATGCGTTATTACGATAACAAAGTTATTTAAAACTTACTTATTTTCCAAATTTTCTATCATTTTGTATCGAATTGCATCGAAAAGACGATTTGAAGAGCTTTTATTTTGGAAGAAAAAGAGACGACGAATGATTTTTCATACCATTCTAATTAACGTTTAAACGAAACCGGGTTGAATTATAGTTTTCTTTGCATTTATATGGTTAATTTACGTTACTTGAAAACCAAAGCGTTTTATTTATTTTCCTTAAGAATCCCTTTTTATCAGTATTTTGAAAATAACTTTCCTCAAAAATCACCTTTTTTTCTTCAGGATTATTGACACATCAATTACCAAGCACTCTGCATCTTTTATCTAAAATTGCACTAAAAACGCACAAAAACTGGTTTTAACTGTTGATTTTCAGTTGTTTTTGTTCAATGTTTTTTGCATTTTATTAACCCCAAAACCATAGTACTCAACCATTTTAGGTTGTACCTTTGCAATGCAAATAAACGAAAGATTGAATAGTAAAACTGCTATTTAGGATATTTATTTCTATCAGGATTATATTTAGTATTTATATATTATAGGATAAATTGAGGTCCTTTTTAAACGTAAAATTATATTTAGTGATGAAAAAAAATTATGTTTCGCCTTTCACAAAGGCACACACATTAACTGAACCACTTACCCTTTTAGCGGCAAGTTCGTGCGGAAATGTTAACACAAATCCATCAGTTAATCCTAATAAAGAAGAAGATGAAGATCTTGATTTCATGAATTCTGGATCTCCAACAATGACTATTACTTAAATCTTTGAATGCTTTTAGGGCGCAATGCCTCGAAAGTTATAAAAAGATAGATATCTCATTACATTCGCCTTGTACCCCTTTTCTTTTATTATATAATAGGTACACGAGCGCAAAGAACTAACAAAACAGAATTAAACCCACAAAAAAGAAATGAAAAGAAATATTCTAACTAAAGGAATTCTTTCTCTTATTGCACTTGGTGCGCTATGCTTTACAACTGCATGTAGCGACATAGACAACGTTAAAGAAGACGGTAATACTTCTAAAGGATTGCGTTTTACCGTTACAGATATTCAGGTTTCGAAAGAAGCTTCACTACCTCAAAGATCTGAAAAGTCGGTATATGAAACCCAAAGAATCGCATTTCAAAATGCTAACGGCTTAGATGTTTGTATCAAAGAAACTACTGTTGAAGGTGTAAACGCTGTTCAACAACAAGACAATGGTACTCGTGCTGAATTGAAAACTTCGATAGATAAAGACTTTAGTGTATTCGCTTCGAAAGACGGAGGCAATGCTGCTGACTTCATGTTCAACGCTAAAGCAAGAAAAAATGGATCGCTTTATCAAGCCATTCACTGGACTCCTAGAAAGGCAGGAAAGCTCCAATTCCATGCAGTTTATCCACTTTTAGATGCTTCTAACCCACTACAAGTACTCCAACCAACAACAAACGACGGTACAGCTCCACGCATTGAGTTCACCGTAAACAGCGATATTAAGAAGCAAACCGACTTGATGTTGGCTACAACAAAGGTGCTTACATTTAGCGAAACACAAGCTCAAAACGTAGACTTAAGCTTCAATCACGCTACAACTGCTATTCGTTTCAAAGTGGGAAACAAGCTTGGTTATAGCTTAAAGATCACTAAGATCGAAATAAATAACGTGTATGGCAAGGCTGATCTCGACATAAAGACTGGCACTTGGAGCAATCATCGCAACAAAACAAGCTTCACTTTTACCCCAACCACACCTATTTCAACAGCTTTAAACATTGGTGCTATCATCACAGGAGGTGAAAATACATTCCTAATGATACCTCAAACACTTCCTGCAGACGCTAATATTAAGATCTATATCGAAGGTAGAGATCCTCTAACAGCTGCTATTGGAGGTAAGGTTTGGACTTCTTCTACAACCAAAACTTATGGTATCACTAATGATGATGTGCGTGATTGGGACTACACTTTCGAAGTATCTGTAGACCATGATGCAATCGCTTACAATGCAGGAGGAAACAGTTTCAAGATCAAAAGCTTCCGTCATTTGAAGGGATATAGCGGTACTGACCGTGATCTTCCAGTGAAATGGCAATACCTTGGCTATAGTATTAATGGCGGATTAAGCTGGAATGAGGGTACAGACAACTTCATTACAGCTGTTACAGAGAATGGTGTTGGTGCCGTAACAGACCAACCTGGCGTTGTAACTATCAACAATCCACTTATTGATATGAGAGCTAAGAGAATCGAACAGATGCGTCAAGCAACCCAACCTACAGGCGTTAAAGACCTTTCTCTCGATGAAAATGGAAGACAATCAACAGCTAACTGTTATGTCATTACAGCTCCTGGAACATATAGTTTCCCTCTTGTTTATGGCAATGCAATAAAGAATGGCGTTAAAAATGAGAGCGCTTACAAGGTGACTAACTTACTAAATGGATTTACTTTAACCAACTTCCAAGATTCAAAAGGTAACATATCACAACCTAAGATCAATGGAGTTAAGAAGGTAGAGATGGTTGAATTGAATGAAACAGGACTTATTACTGATCTTCAAGGAAGCACTTCTACAGGCGAAGTTACATTCAAAGTGCCTCAAGCAAACCTTAAAGAAGGTAACGTTTTAATACGTGCATTGGATAATAACGACAAGGTTTTATGGAGCTGGCACCTATGGTTTACATCAGAAGATGTAATCAATACATCAACAAGTTACTTCGCTTTAGAACCATTAGGCTACAGACATACCAAGTGGGAAAAGACAAGTTACGACCAAACTCGTACCATTACACTTAAGTTTAAGAACGAAGTTGGAACCATCATCACTAAGTCTTTCACCATTTCAGCATTCGAAGACCGTCAAGGAACAGCTCCTTATTATCAACATGGACGTAAAGATCCATTCGTACTTGGCAAGATTACATACCAACCAAATGCTTATTACCAAGGAATGACATTGAAAGAGGCTGTGGGTGCACCACTATTGATGGCTAATGCAAGACGTTTTGAGAACTCAATGCCTAAAGGTAACTGGGATTGGTGTAAAGATACCGATAAAGATAGAACTTATTTGAATCTTTGGTCGACCAATAATACAACCGATGGATTCATTGATGGCAATGTAGTTAAGACTGTTTACGACCCATGTCCTGCTGGTTTCCACATGCCAAAGGCGCAAGAGTTCACGAAAGTTAACAATGGAAACAACCACAAAAAGGTGTTTGCTCCTAACTTACAGATATTACATACAGACCTTCAAAAGCTGCAAGATAGAAAGAATGGTAAGGGTCTTTATTGGACAGCAGAACGCTACTTGCGTAAACAATCATCAGTTCAGCCAGAAGACTTGGCATACTTCGGATGTATGGTATTGGCTACCGACAACACATTTGAATATCACAACGCTGGTATTCCATTGTTTATGAACATGCAATTTGGTTTGCCTATCCTTCCAATTAAGGACTAAATAGATTCAAATTCATCGTAAAAAACGAATTTAAGAAGTTTCACTTCAAATAAATCTCTAAGAAAACGGCTGCATCTTGTTATGGGGTGCGGTCGTTTAATTTTATCTATCACAACTCATCATCAATGCACCTCTATATCAACACCTTATCACTCGTCTCGCAAAAGCATAGCTATTGCAGTGCAAAATGAGTGCTTTTACCATTCAAAAGCAATGCAATTACAACCTAAAAGCAATGCTTTTAGCTGGCAATAAAAGAACATCTGTCAAGATGTAAAGGAGAGAAAAGGGAAAAAGCACGCTTAGAATAGACAATAAAAAGACGTTTTTTGCGTTGCTTCAACATCATAAGGACAACAGAATAATCATTTAAAACAAAGAAATATGAACAAAATGTACCAATCAATTAAATACCTCTTATTTTCGTTTTGCGCTATTTTCGCATTCGCATTAACGCTTATTTCTTGCGGAAGCAACGACGATTTAAAGGGCTTTTCAAAAGATGATGATACTGTAATAGTAGGTTCTAATGGTAATCATTTCACCATTCAGTTGGGCAAGAACAGAGCAGATAAAGACTATTATTATTTCGAAATTCCTAAAACAAGTAATGGAACTGAGATTGATCTCACTGTTGCTGGCGACTGGAAGGTGGAACATAGCAACAAAATTGCAGATCACGGAACAGGAACTGTGTTTGAAAAAGGAAGTAAACTCTACGTTCAACTCACCAACAAGAACAACATTAAGATCGAATACAATCTGATATATAATAATGGTGGCACCACTCTTTCTGGAGAATACAAAGGTAAAACCACAACAAGTAGCTCTTTCAATTTCTCGTTCCAATAACTCTTTACACTCAACAAGAAAGAATTCAAACTGAAAAGAAGGGAGAGATACATTCTATAAGAAAACAACTTAGGTAGATAGAATATAAAAACGAGCAGACAACATTGAGTTGTTTGCTCGTTTCTTTTTATGTATTGCTGTTGCAAATTCTTGGTATATCAACGGCAACCTGCTCAGATTTTCTACCGAATAGTCACCGCTTTAAGAGCTGATTTACATATATCCCAACCAGCGAAGAATGTCGTTCATATTGGCAACAATCATCAATAAGAGAAGAAGTCCTATGCCAATATACTCTGCTATGATAAGGAATTTCTCCCCAGGTTTGCGTCCTGTGATCATTTCATATAGCAAAAAGAGAACGTGTCCACCATCTAATGCAGGAATAGGAAGTATGTTCATGAATGCAAGAATGATGCTTAAGAAAGCTGTCATGCTCCAAAACATATACCAATTCCATTCTGCAGGGAACATAGATGCAATAGAACCGAAGCCTCCAATGCTCTTTGCTCCTTCGCCAGAGAATAGGTATTTCATATCACCTACATAGCCCGAAAGCACCTTCATGCCGTGTTTTACACCTGCAGGGAAGCTCTCTAAGAAGCCATAAGAAATGTGAGTTACTTTATAAGTTTGCATAATTGAACCTGCAAAGATACCCACTTTGGCGTCTTTTGTGAGGGTGATGGGCACTTGTTGCACTGCGGTGTCACCTTGATGAACAAACGAAATGGTTGCTTTTAGAGCCTTTGCGCTATCTGAAGGATTCTTGGTTGATGCCAATACGTCGGCAATTCTGCCTGTAGCCTCAACGAAATCGTTATACGAAGCAATTGGAGTGTCGTTGAACTTCACAATCTTATCGCCTGCTTTAATTCCCGCTTTAGCTGCTGGTGAGTCTGACATTACGCTGTCAACTGTATTGGGAATAAACACATCTACAAAGCGAGGTGTAGACTTAATCATATCTAATAGGTCTAAATTGCCTGGCATTGTCAAGCTAACCTTTTGACCATTACGAAGCACATCTACTCGTTTTGCTGTTGCAAGAGCACGATAAGTGTCGGCATCAAGGCTCTTAAAGGCTCCTAATTCGGTTCCTACCAAGATGTCACCATCGTGAAAACCTAAGGCTTTTGCTTCGCTATTGAACTTCATTCCATGAGTCATATCGCTTGTTTTCACAAACTTATCGCCCCATGTAAACATAATCATTGAATAAATGAACAATGCAAGTAGGAAGTTAACCATCACTCCTCCAAGCATAATAAGAAGGCGTTGCCAAGCGGGTTTACTTCTAAACTCCCAAGGTTCGGCAGGCTTTTGCAACTGTTCGGTATCCATACTCTCATCCACCATACCTGCTATTTTGCAGTAACCACCAAGTGGCAACCAACCTACTCCATAGCGGGTGTCGCTGTTTTTGGGTTTAAACTCGAACAAATGGAACCAAGGATCGAAGAAAAGATAGAACTTTTCGACCTTAACACCAAACAAACGAGCAAAGAAGAAGTGACCTCCTTCGTGCAATAACACCAGCAATGAGATGGCGAACATAAACTGTAAAAGTCGTATAAGGAATATTTCCATGTCTTATTGATTTATCGTTAATATTTTAATTGTTATTGAGTTGCGTTGCACCTGCATGGCGGCTGTCGGCGTGACAAACCGTTATTACCAGGAAAACAACGTGAATTTCTACTACAAAATTTATGCCTAAGCAATGCTTTTTACAATGAAAGCAATTCTATTGCCTTTCTTCTTGCCTCTAAATCGGTTTGAATATAGGTTTCATAAGAAGGATTGGCGTCGAACGAAACGATGTTCATTGTCTTCTCAATCACCTCTGCAATCTGCAAGAAAGAGCAGGCATCGTTTCTAAATGCCTCGTTCACTATTTCGTTAGCAGCATTTAAGATGCAAGGCATATTTCCTCCTTTGCGAGACGCTTCGTATGCCATTGCAAGGCAACGGAACTTCTCTTGGTCGGCAGGAAAGAACTCTAAGCAGTGATTAAACAAGTTCAATTCTTCGCCTTTCAATGTAATTCGGTCGGGATAAGTAAAGGCATATTGGATTGGAAGGCACATATCGGGCACTCCGAGCTGCGCTTTTACCGAGCCATCAACGAACTGTACGGCACTATGAACAATAGATTGTGGGTGCACTAACACTTCTATTTGGTCTACATCTACCCCAAATAGCCACTTCGCCTCTATCACTTCGAAGCCTTTATTCATCATAGTAGCCGAGTCGATGGTGATCTTTGCACCCATATTCCATGTTGGATGTTTCAAAGCATCGGTCTTTGTTACATGCAAAAGCTCGTCGGCTGTTTTCAAACGGAATGGACCTCCGCTCGCTGTTAATAAGATCTTGCTGATAGGATTGTTGCCTTCGCCTACTAAACACTGAAAGATTGCAGAGTGTTCGCTATCTACTGGCAAGATAGGCACATTGTATTGAGCGGCTAATGCGCCAATAAGTTCGCCTGCAACAACAAGTGTTTCTTTGTTGGCAAGACATATCTTTTTGCGTGCTTCGATTGCTTTTATGGTTGGAGAAAGACCCGAAAAGCCCACCATTGCAGTGAGTACGAGGTCTATTGGCGCTGCTTGCACCACCTCATCTATGGCTTCTTTTCCTGCATAAACCTTTATTTCAGGGCAATCGTGCAATAGTTCTTTTAGCTCGTCATATCGCTCTTCGTTAGCAATAACAACGCTATCGGGGCGAAACTTGCGGGCTTGTTGCGCCAACTCTTCTACTCTATTGTTGGCAGTTAGGCAATATACCTCGAACAAGTC
This sequence comes from Hoylesella nanceiensis DSM 19126 = JCM 15639, assembly GCF_000379965.1. Taxonomy (GTDB): domain Bacteria; phylum Bacteroidota; class Bacteroidia; order Bacteroidales; family Bacteroidaceae; genus Prevotella; species Prevotella nanceiensis. The sequence goes on from NZ_KB904328.1 coordinate 202,517, forward strand.
GGCATGTTCTTCTATCACTTTAAGCGCTTGTGTTCCGATAGAACCAGTGGAACCAAGTATGCATATTTGCTTTTTCATTATTCTAAATCTAATATACCTTGTGGCAAGGTCACTTTTATTGTCTTCTTATCGGCATCTACTTCTTTTATAAACTCTTCGGAAGCAGGAATAAGAAGCTCGTTATTTTGATGGTCTTCTACAACAAATAAGGTGTTAATGGTGGTTTCATCAACATCTACTATGGTGCCTATTACATTGCAAGACTGCGCATCAACCAACTGAAATCCAATGATTTGAGCCCAAGAAAGCTCATCGGTTAACTCTTGAACTAATTCTCTTGGGAAGAAAACTTCGCATCCTGTGAGTTCTTTTGCACGCTCTTGTGAATCGATATTCTCGAACTTTATCAATGCTGTTTCATTGCTCTTAAATCGATATTCCTCCATAAAAAAGGGCACAAAGATGCCTTCTATCTTCAAAACAAGATAGTCGGCGTCTACTCTATCGAATGCATCATCAGTGAAAGACATCGACACTTCGCCTTTAACTCCATGCGGTTTGCCTATCACTCCTATTCTATATACGCTCTCTTCTCTAATCATTTTATTCTTAAGGGGATTATCCTTTCACTCTAGTTATTTTGGCTCCGAGGTCGTTAAGACGTCTTTCTATATCCTCATATCCACGGTCTATCTGTGAAATATTAGATATTCTGCTTGTTCCTTCGGCACATAATGCGGCAATAAGAAGGGCAATTCCGGCTCTAATATCAGGGCTTGACATGTTTCCCGAGCGTAAGTTTCGCTTGCGATCGTGGCCTACTACAACTGCTCTATGAGGGTCGCAAAGAATAATTTGGGCTCCCATATCGATTAACTTGTCGACGAAGAACAATCTACTTTCAAACATCTTTTGATGTATCAACACGCTACCTTGAGCCTGAGAAGCCACAACAAGGAGCACAGAAAGCAAGTCGGGAGTGAGTCCGGGCCATGGAGAATCACTCAAAGTCATGATTGTTCCATCGATAAAAGACTCGATTTCGTAATGCTCTTGCTTTGGAATATAAAGGTCATCTCCCTTTATTTGTATCTTAATACCCATTCTTTTGAAGGTGTCGGGGATAATTCCAAGATTCTCAACAGACACGTTTTTGATGGTAATTCCATCGCCAATCATTGCAGCAAGACCGATAAACGACCCTACTTCAATCATATCTGGAAGTATAGTGTGCGTTGCTCCGTGCAAAGAAGGAACGCCTTGAATGGTTAAAAGGTTTGAAGCTATGCCGCTAATGCGTGCTCCCATGCTGTTTAAAAGCTTACATAATTGTTGAATATAAGGCTCACACGCTGCGTTATAGATTGTTGTTACACCCTCTGCAAGCACTGCTGCCATGATAATATTTGCGGTTCCAGTTATCGAAGCCTCATCAAGTAGCATATAATTGCCACGCAAGTGCTTTGCATTAATGGAATAAACGTTACGAGAAGGATCGTGAACGAAGTCTGCTCCCAATTGTTTAAAGCCCAAGAAGTGGGTATCTAAACGGCGTCTTCCAATCTTATCGCCACCTGGTTTGGTGATAACTGCCTTATGAAAGCGACCCAATAGCGGTCCAATCATCAGCACACTACCTCTTAAAGCGGCACATTTCTTTACAAACTCATCACTTTCTAAATAGTCTAAGTTGATGTTGTCGGCTTTAAAAGAATAGGTATTGCGACTCAACTGCTTAACCGTTACACCAACATCTTTAAGCAATTGAATTAAATTATTTACGTCTAAGATGTCTGGAATATTCTTTATTACAACCTCTTCTGTAGTGAGTAGAGCTGCACAAATAACCTCCAAAGCCTCGTTTTTGGCTCCTTGTGGGTGAATAACTCCTTTTAATGGGTGTCCTCCTTCAATTAAAAATGCTTCCATACTATCTTTTCTTACGTTTCTTTTCGTTAACTACTTTGGCAGAATTCTTTTTCAATGGCATTGCATTTACATCGAGTTGCACTTGTCCATCGGTAAAATGTGCCATGTCAGAAGCTATTCTTTCGTCGTCAAGAGAGCCGTGTCCATATTGCTCTAAGCAGCTTTTCATATGGTTTGCAGTGATTCTTATCAGCTCATCTCGTTCAGAAGAAGGCTCCATATCCTTTATTTTATTGAGCGTATCGAATACCATTTTGCCGTAATGACGAACGGGTATGCGATTGTGAGGATAAGCTATTGGTTCTGGCTTTCCTGCTAATTCACGTGCAGTTGATAAGTCAACAGGATAATCAATATCAAGTTTAAAGTTGCTAATAATAGCTAAATGGTCCCAAAGCTTTTGTTTTTTGCTTTCGGGATCGGTTGTATTTGGAGTCATTCGAGCCATTATTCGCACAATTGTCTCAGCGCATCTTTGACGCTCATTCTTATCTGTTAGGTTCACAGCATAATGCACCATCTCTTGAATTTCACGTCCATACTCCGACAAAATGAGCTTTTCTCGTTGTGTATTATAATCTAATCCTGCTATATTCATTTGTTTTTCTTATCCTCGTTATATAACTTTTCAATTCGGGGTTGTAACTACTTGCAAGGCTGTTGTTTTGCCATTGCTTTTCATTATCATTACAATAGTTTCTTAGCTTCTTTGGCAACGAAGTCTTTTAGATAGAAAGGAACGAAGTAAGCCACGTCTTCAAACTGCTCGTTGGCCATTCTCTTTTCAGCTAAAGGATACATATTTTTTGCCAAAGGAACTATTCCTTCGATGATATGTGCATTGTGATGAGTAAGCACTTCGTGGCATTTCTCGGCTCCATTACCAAAGAAATACACTGGTTGTTGTGCCAAAATATCATCATAAGTATTGCTTTCTACGATGTCTGCATTGATAGATCGCACCTCATTTAGGGCTCTATCGAAGAACTGAGAGTACACTTCCATACGGCGAGCGTCAATCATTGGGCATAAAAGAGCATTTTCTTCGTTGATCTTTTCATCAAGAAGAAGAGGCACACACATCAGCTCTAAGGTTGGAATAGCAATGAGTTTCACATCTCTACCATAGCAAATTCCCTTCGCCATAGATAGTCCTATGCGCAAACCAGTGTACGAACCAGGTCCGCAACTCACTGCTACTGCATCTAAAGGAATAGCGTGACTATCGATAAAAGATAATGCTTCTTGCACAAACACGCCTAATATCACGGCGTGATTAGGTCCCTCATGGTCTTCTTTATTAAAGATACAAGACCCGTCTTGACTAACAGCTACCGAACAAACGTTGGTACTTGTTTCAATATTTAATATACACGACATAGTTTTCTACTTAGTTAGAAGAGTGCTATAAAAATGCTTTCAAATGCTTATCTTTTTGCCTTTCTATCGCAATAGTATTTTAACAAGCCCGAAAGTGTTTATTATCCCCTTCTCTTTTCTTTATTTAAATATGCTACAAAATTACGCTTTTTATCGCCAAAATTAGTACTTTTGCAGAAAATTAACGAGAAAATCATATGATACTTTCTATGACTGGCTATGGAAAAGCATCCATAGCGCACCAAGATAAGAAGATAACTGTAGAAATTAAGTCATTAAATAGCAAGGCTTTTGACCTTTCTGCACGCATAGCTCCATTGTATAGAGAACGTGAAATGGAGATTCGTAACATCCTTTCTAAAAGCATTGAGCGTGGAAAAGTGGACTTTTCTATTTGGATTGAGAAAGAAAATGGAAACGACGCAACCCCCATTAATGCTGCACTTGTAAACAATTATTACGAGCAAATCAAAGCCATTTCGTCACAAACGGGTATCGAAGAGCCAAAAGATTGGTTCTCATTGCTTTTGCGTATGCCTGAAGTTATGACCCGAACAGAGGTAGAAGAGCTTACAGAAGAAGAGTGGAAGGCGGTTCAAAACGCTATTGATTTGGCCTTAGAGCAGTTCACTAACTTCAGAAAACAAGAGGGATTGGCTCTTTATAACAAGTTTACTGAAAAGATAAACAATATTGCTCAATTGCTAAAAGATATCGAACCCTACGAGCAAATGCGTGTTGAAAAGATCAAACAACGTATTCTCGACGGTTTAAAAACATTGCCCGAGGTGGATTATGACAAGAATCGTTTAGAGCAAGAACTGATCTATTATATCGAAAAGTTAGATATAAACGAAGAGAAACAACGATTAACTAATCACCTAAAGTACTTCATTGACACGATGAATGAGGGTCATGGACAAGGCAAAAAGCTTGGTTTTATTGCACAAGAAATGGGCAGAGAAATCAACACTACTGGCTCTAAAAGCAACCAAGCAGAGATGCAAAACATCGTTGTTCGTATGAAAGACGAACTCGAACAAATAAAAGAACAAGTGCTTAACATATTATAATTCAACCCGATATGTCTAAAGTTATTATTTTTTCAGCACCAAGTGGAAGTGGAAAAAGCACCATTATCAATCGCTTGATGCAACATCCTGAATTGAAATTGGCATTCTCTATCAGTTGCACAAGTCGTGAACCACGAGGCAAAGAGCAACATGGTGTAGAGTATTTCTTCCTTTCTCCCGATGAATTTCGTGCCCGAATAGAGGCAGGAGAGTTCCTCGAATACGAAGAAGTATACACTAATCGCTTTTATGGTACATTGACTTCGCAGGTTGAAAAGCAGCTAAACGAAGGCCAAAATGTTGTTCTTGATGTAGACGTGAAAGGCGGTTGCAACATAAAGAAGCACTATCAAGACAAGGCTTTGAGTGTTTTCATTCAGCCACCATCGATAGATGAGCTTAAAAAACGCTTGGTTTCTCGTGACACCGACAGCCCAGAAGTGATCGAAGACCGCCTTGCAAAGGCCGAATTCGAATTGTCGTTCGCTCCCCAATACGACGTTGTTATTGTGAACGACGATATTGAAACCGCAACAAAAGAGGCTTTTGACATTATCAAAAGCTTTATCAACGAATAACAAACACTCAGCACAATGAAACGAATAGGTATTCTTGGAGGCTCGTATAACCCCATTCATGTAGGTCATATTCAGCTTGCAGAACATCTACTTCGTGTGCTTTCGTTCGACGAAGTGTGGCTACTTGTGTCACCTCACAATCCTCTTAAACCCGCAAACGACCTTCTTCCCGATGCCATTCGCTATCAATGGGTAACTAAAAGCATTGAAGGTATGAGCGGATTGGTTGCAAGCGACTTCGAGTTGGCCCTTCCTCAGCCCTCATACACCTACAACACACTCACCCAACTCACTGCCACTTATCCCCAAAACGAGTTTACTTTGTTGATTGGAGCCGACAACTGGCAGGTGTTTCACAAGTGGTTTAGAGCAGAAGACATCATCAACAACTTTCGAATAGCCATCTATCCCCGACCAGGATCTGACGCTATCGCAACGCCTCTTCCCCCTAATGTGCAGGTGATTGATGCGCCTTTGATTGACATTAGCAGTACGATGATTCGCCAAAAGATTCGCAACCACGAGGATATAAGCCACCTTGTGCCCGAAGTGATACAGCAAGAGGTGATAAAGGCTTATTTAAATAGACCGTAGCCGAGGTGAATTGAAAAGCGAGAACACTGTAACTTATTTTTTATTCAACGATAGAAAGAGCACTTTAAGGTGCTCTTTTATTTTGATTTGCTCTCTTACTTTCTTTAAATTGTATTCTTGTTTTACTTACATTTTGCCCCTTCTCTACCCCAAACACGGCACTATCCTATTTTGTTTGCCCCTCTTTCCCTTTTCATTTCATCCTTATTTTATAGCAACTCCTCCCCCTATTCATCTCCTTTTTGCCCTCTTACACCTTAATATCCTCCATTATATCAATAAAAAAACCTCTCCATTTCAATTTTATTCCTCCCCATCTCGAGAACGGCTCCAATCTTTTCAACCTTCATTCCCGCCCCTTTTTCTTTTCAATTCACCTCCATTTCCCTCTCGTCTATTCCCATCTCAATCTCAATCAAAATTCTTTTTTCTACACCACCTCAATTCCTTTGCAGCAAAGGCATGACAACTCTATCGTGCAATAGCTATGACATTGCTCCACAAAAGCAGTGCAATTGCCACCTAAAAGCATTGCTATTAGAGCGCAAAAGCTATTCTTTTGCACCGCAACGGCTCTGCCCTCAACCAACAAGGGCATAAAAATAAGATTTGAATATACTAAAAATGGAGGACGAAAAGCAAAAGAATCAACAAGAAACGCTCTAAACTTTTGCGCAATTTTCGATAGGCAATAGCCATCTGACTCTCTATAGTGTTGATGCTAATGTTCAGCTCTTGCGCAATTTCGGCATGCTTCTTACCCTCTATCTTACTACGGAAAAAGATCTCTCTACATTGAGGTGGCAAAGCATCTATCGCCTTGTATATTTCAGAAATGGTGTCTTCTGTAACCGAAGTGGTTAAATCCCACATTTCAAGTTGATTGCACATCCATTGCATTTCGCTTCGTTCTACCTCCGAATAGTTTCCCTCTAACTCGGTAATTAGTAGCTCGCCACGCAAAAAAGAGATGCAACCATGCTTCACAGAAGTCATTACATAGGCCATAGAAAAGTTGCATTGGGGTGCTCGTTTCTGCAGTTCATAAATCTTTAAAAACACATCTTGCACCACATCTTCTGCCACATCGCTTCGCTTTACATACAATCTTGCAAAGCGTTTTGCAGGCGCATAATATTGAAGATATAGCTGTTTAAAAGAGGTGTCCATAACAGATGGTAGGCAATTGCAAAGGAATGGTGATGGTTTGTGCTTACTTTTTTCGAATAATGGTTAAGCCATCTCGCAACGGAAGGATAATTTGTTCGACCCTTTTGTCGGCAAGTAGGTAATCGTTAAAGCGTTTAATGCCTTGCGTTTGGGCGTCTTTGTCATACTGAGTGTCGACAACATGCCCGTCCCAAAGGGTGTTATCGGCCAAAATAAAGCCTCCTTCTCGCAACACAGACAAGGTCATTTCGTAGGTTTCTATATAGGTTCTCTTGTCTCCATCGATAAAAGCCATATCGAAAACAATGCCTTGTTGGGGCGCAAGCACATTGGCATCGCCAATCATAAAGTTGATTTTATCTTCTAATCCCGATTGTTTTATCCACGAACGGGTGAGGTCTTCCATCTCATCATTGATCTCATAGGTATGAATAAGTGCACCTTCTTTCAGTCCTTTTGCCATCGCAATGGCGCTATAACCGCTGAAAGTACCCACTTCGAGTATGTTTTTGGGTTGCAACATCTCTACAAACATCTTTAAAAGAACGCCTTGTAGGTGTCCACTTGCCATGCGTCCGTGCACCGTGTGTATGTTGGTTGCCCTGTAAAGTTGATACAAAAAGGGATCTTCTGGCTCGCTATGGTCGAGTATATATTGATGAAGTAGCTGATTGTCCATTATGAATTATAAAAAAGATGATATGGTTCTACATTGCTAAAAGGCTTTATTGGGCTATCAATGCTTCGATAGCCAATTGATAAGAATGCAATCCGAACCCTGCGATAACACCCTTGCAAGCTGGCGAAATAACCGAATGTCGTCTGAATTCTTCACGAGCATGCACGTTACTTATATGCACTTCAACCACTGGAGTGGTGATGCTTTTAATGCAATCTAATAGCGCAACACTGGTATGTGTATAGGCTCCAGCATTCAAAACGATGCCATCGAACGAGAAACCAACCTCTTGTAGCTTGTTAATTAGCTCGCCTTCGATGTTGCTTTGATAGTAAACCAACTCTATATCGGTGTACTTTTGCTTTAAAGTTTGCAAATAATCGTCGAACGATGTCGACCCATAAATGGCCGTTTCACGCACCCCTAAGAGGTTCAAATTGGGCCCATTCATAATAAGTATCTTCATTATAAGATATTTTTTATAACTTTGTGCTGATGTTATCTCGCTGCTTTGGACTTGCAAAAGCAATGCTTTTAGGCAACGTTTCTGCAAAGATAACAAAAAGAATGGAAAAAGAATGGAAAAAGAAAATCAAACCATTGCGAATATAATTCAAAGCTATTTGAGGTATTTAAAACTCGAACGCAATTATTCTACCAACACTATCGAGGCGTATAAAAACGACCTTGAGCACCTTATTACTTATTGTCAAGAAAACAATAAGGACGTGTTGAGCATGCAAATAGCCGATTTTGAACACTTTGCCTTTATCCTTCACGAGCGAAAAATTGGTGCTTCGTCGCAAGCAAGGATATTAAGTGGGGTGCGTTCTTTCTACCGTTATCTGGTGGTTGATGGCTTATTGGAAGACAATCCCACTGAATTACTCGAATCTCCGATACTTGGTGAGCATCTACCTGAGGTACTTTCGACTGAAGAAGTTGACCAATTGCAGAACTCTATCGACCTTTCTAAATGGGAAGGTCACCGCAATCGTGCCATAATAGAAGTTCTCTTTTCGTGCGGTTTGCGTGTATCTGAGCTCATTAACCTTAAAATTTCGAATATTTATATCATCGAACGCTATATCAGAGTGATTGGTAAAGGCTCGAAAGAACGCTTGGTTCCTATTTCAGATAAAGCGCTTCACGAGTTGGAAATGTGGTTTAAAGACCGCTATGCAATGAACATTAAGCCTGGAGAACAAGACTATGTGTTCCTCAATAGGCGTGGTGCTCACCTCACACGAACCATGATTTTGATTATGATTAAAAAGCAAGCGGAGTTGGCTGGCATCAAAAAAACTATCTCGCCACACACCCTTCGCCATTCGTTTGCAACCGAACTGCTTCGTGGAGGCGCAGACTTAATAGCCATTCAAGCGATGTTAGGGCACGAAAGTGTAAGCACAACAGAGATCTATACGCACATAGATAGAGAGTCGTTGCGCAAAGCTATCATCGAACATCACCCACGAAACAAACCTAAATACAAAAAAGAAAACAATACATAGTTTTCTTATTTCTCCCTAACATCTTTTTAATTATTGGGTTGTTGCTCTCTTATTTTCGTTTGAATATTCCGCTTATGCTGTTACGAAGGATATAAAACGAGAAGCAAGAGCTTGCCACTATGCTCGCACCTTGTATGCTCCAAGATAGCAATGTGTTGGAGTTGGAGCTAATAAAGTATACCAAACCTGCCAAAGATAGCTGTATTGCAAGGTATAAAAGCATTCGTTTTGAGATGCAAAAGCTATACTTTTGATAGGCAAAAGCATAGAGAATGAGGTTAAAAAGCAGTCCTGTTACCACCAAACCGAGTCCTATTCCAAAGAGATAAGCATTTTTATAGCCCAACCAAAACATGGTGATAAAAAGCAGATAGTAGGTTGCTTCGAGTAAGAAAAAGGCCTTAGAGTCGCCTCGAGACAATGCAATATACGACACAGGAAGCTCTAATGAGCGCATAAACATTGCAAAAATGGCCACTTTCACCATAGGAAGTACGTCTAAAAAGGCATCACTATACAACAAAGGAAGGGCGATAGGAAGGGTCGACATCAATAGAATTAGAAGTGGAGAAATGAGCAATAGCGACACTTCTAACTGTCTATTAACAAGCAAATTACGTTCTTCTACATTATTACCAACCGACGATAATCTCGGAAAATAATCGGTTTCCATTGCCGAAAAAATCACTCCTGCATAGGTCATCGTTATCATATAGCCCGCATTATACAAGCCCACATCATCTAAACTGCCCTCATAATTCAAGAAAGAGCGCACAATAAAGTCGCTACCACTGCCCATGATGCCTGCACCAAGAAAGGAAATGCCCAATCGAAGCATTGGCTTTGCCTCTGAAAAGGTGGCTGAATCGAAATGTATTCGATAGGGATAATAATGAAATGAATAGGTAATGGTGATGATAAACTGCGATAATGCAATGATAATGAGCGATGGAACGATGGCAGACTCGCCAAAGATGTAATACAATGGCACTGAGGTTACCAGCGCACAAAGCACTCCATAGATCGAAATCTCTGCCAAACGGCGTAGCTTTCGGGTGGCTTTTAGAATCGATAATTCGCCTGCTGACAAAGCAGTTAGGGCGATAATAGGTGCCAAAAGCATGAAGTGTAGAGTGTGATTGCCCCACGAAAAGCTGTAATGGTTGATCAATGGACTCAAAACAACGCACAAAATAAATCCTAAGCACGCTGTTATCACGCTCCACGAACGTATTAACTCTATTCTACTTTTCAGTTCTTCGTGATGCTCTTCGTCGTAAAGTCGTGACAATTCACGTACTGCACTCACTCCAAGTCCTAAGCCTGTGGTGTCGGAAATCAATCGAACAGTAGAGTTAAAAAGCGCCATTAAGCCCATACCTTGTGGTCCTAAAAGCAGCGCAATGAGCTTATTTCGAACCATTCCGATAAGAATAACCAAGCCTTGAACACCTCCAAAGATGCTCGTATATTTAAGAATATGCGAATAACTGCTGCTGGTTTCTTTCTTATTCATTATGGGTTTAGGTTTTAACTATATGCTATATAAATGTTAATGCGTCATTACATAGAAAACATTTCTATACCATCTCGCTCTTAACTCGATATAGTGCGCAAATCAAATGCTATTCTTTTAATTAACGAAAGTATTGCTTTTTTATTGCATTCGCATATTTCTTGAAAATCAATAGTAATTTACATTTTGTTATATCTTATTTTAATTATTATTATATAAAAGAACTTATTTACGTTAATTGAATGAAACTAATTCACAAAAAAGTGATAACTTAAAACAAAAATCACTATATTCGCAACAAAGAAATATAAGTTCTGTAAAATAACAGAAGCACAATTAAAACAGCCTTCCTTAGCTCTTAGGAGCGAATATCTCTTATCATGATTATAAATTACAATGAAAGTCGTTCTAAACGACATTAGAAATGCATACGTTTTCTGGTATTATTAATAGTAGGATTCAAGAGGTAATCAGTTTCTTAAGGTAGAAGTTAGGGTTTACAGTGGTAAATCATAAATTGTTTTCAAGGCTCAAGAGGACACAAATTAGTGTCGGTTTTCGTTGTTCTAGAGATAAAATAACGAAACAACGAAAAAGGGTAAGCGCGGTAGTTGATACCTTACGCTTACCCATCTTTTATGTTTTTGCGATGCAAAAGGTCATCGCCTCAATCATAAATACTGATCTTTCGGGGTGCGAACTCACCTCTATTGCTTTTCATTTCGATGTGTATTAGATCGTTATTTCCTTACACTTACGTTCGAAGAACAATGATTCATTCAGTTACTTTCTGCTTCGTTATTATTCAAAACGCCTAACAATGCGGTTGAAATAGCTATCAACACTTTGATAATAATAGCGAAAATACTCTTTTTTTCTGTTTTCATAATCATTCAATTTCAAGGTTATTAAAATGTGATTTCATTCTTAATGGCTCATATGAGCATTGCTTTTAGATGATATTATACCATACTTTCCTCCTTTCTTGATTTGTTATTGGTGAATAATGTGCAACCAATTGTTGCTCGATTGCACCACAAAATTAGTACAACAACAAGCGTGTTGCACCATAAAAGCTGTGTATCAAAGTGTGTATCATCGTGCAATTAGCTCGTTATAAGAATGTTATAACAACCCAATTACACACATATCAAAAGAAAGGCAACCCACCATTCCCTTCTAAGGAATGACAGATTGCCCTATATTATATAAGGTGTAAAAGCGCAAAAAGCCACTTTTCACCCGTCAAGATCTATCTAAGAGCCACTTTAAATCAAGTTTACTACCAACCAATTCACGTTCCATAAGAACAGGAACAGCGTGATAACCACAGCCACGACACGCACTATCGACAACGCTTTGCCTTGCATTACCCTGAAAAGATAAGCGATAGCAAGAGGAATAACGAATGCCCAATGAGCCGTCATGATATACACTTCGTTGATACCGAAGCCCAAACCCACGTGCAACACCATATCCAACAGCCACCACGAAGCGCACAACTGCATGAGCTTTTGTTTGCGACCAGCGAACAAACCCGCCAAGAACAGCACCAAAAGAAGTCCTTCTATAGCATAATTAAATATGTATCTATAAGGCACAATCATTGGTCTATTGCGCAAAACATCCTCTAACGTGTGGTCTTGATGTAGCTGAATGCCCTCTCCGAACAGGTTTTCTACGATAGAAGAAGTGCGAGAAGTAGTGACATCCGTCCATCTCATAAACTGCCCTTCGCTAATAGGTGCGCCCTGCTTAGGCTGCTTTTTCTTCTTCACCGAATTGGTTTGAGTTTGCACAGGCTTAGCAACCGAATCCTGCTTATTCTGCACTTGCGAGTTAAAAGAAAGCAATTCCTTTGTCGAAGCCTCTTCTTTTTCCTTCTGCTTTCGTTCCTCTTGCAGTTTCTGTTGAATCTGCTTTGCCTTCAAAGCCTTGTCTTTCTTTTGTTTATCAGCCTTTCGTTGCATTTCAACGGGCCACACCATCGCCTTATATTCCCACTTACTTACACCCCACATCACTGCAGATGGCAAGATAATAGCTAAGAGAAGGTGACGCCAATTGAAGAACTTTTTGCCGTTAACAAATAGAGATGCCAAGAAAACTTTTAAGCCATTGTTCAGCGAAATACCTCCCGTTACCACGAAGAGCAAAATGGTTTGCGTCTTAGTGAGCAACAGTTGTTTATCAATTCGTTGCGAAGCCACATACAAAGTGAATACAAGCATAAAGAACGACATGATGAAATGGTCGGGAACGATGCACGACAGCAAAATGTAAGCAAACGAAAAGAGCATTATCGTTAATAAACTTGCATCGAAACGACGTAGTTTCAGCGATGTACGCAATATGCGATAGAAGAACACAAAGCCGTATATTCCGCAGAAAGTTTGCAGAAATGGCATAATGAAAATGGCGCAATTGATACCCGTTATATACATTAACAGTTTGTTAAGCAGGTAGAACGGATACATAAAGAACGCCAACAAGGGGTGACGATATACGTTATAGCCCGCCCACCAGTCGCTAATTATCGAGTAAGTGATGGGATCAAAGCCCGAAACATGAAAGTTTCTGATAAACAAAGGCCAGTAGAATCGGGTAAAAGGAGTGAACTTATCATAGTAAAGATTGATCACTAAACCATTTAAAGCCACCAAAACAACAAGGAAGAAAAGCACCAATAAGCGTTCTTCCTTTTGTATTTTGAATAATGAAAAGATTTTTTTCATTGTATAATTATTTTACTTGTATAAATCGATCAATAGATAATTGTAGACTATTTCTTAGTTAAGAAAAAGCGAACCAATATAAAGTTGATGGGCACACACACAGCAAACATAGGCAAAGGAGCCAGTTTTTGCGGTACACCTATATATAAAAAGGCATTTAAAACACCCAATTGCATAAAGTAGTTCACCACATGCGACAAGGCAAAGCCCATGCCTCTGCGGGCGTTAGCCTTTACTTTAAAGGTGAAATAAGTACTTGCAAAGAAGTTGAATATAAAACTAATACCATAGCCCAGCGTTAAAGCTAAGTTGTGATTCATCACCTTTAATGCCACAATATAAATAGCATATTGCAACGCAGTGGCTGTTCCTCCCACCAAAACAAAGCGCAACATTTCGGCAAGCGCCTTGCGTTTATTAGGTTCTAAATGGTTTATAATGTTGAATATCCGCATATTTTAGCATTTCACTATCGCCCGAACTATCGCCATAAGCAGTGATGTGATATTGTTCTCGGTCTGGAAACAGCTCTTTAATTCTATTCACCTTTTCGGCACCATAGCAATTTTTCGATGCAAACGAGCCAGTAACAATGCCGTCTTTCACCTCGATTTGTGTTCCCACCACAATGGCATTGGGACACACTTCGCTAAAAAATGGCTTCACCCAGTTATCGATACTTGCCGTAACCACCGCCACAATAGCCTCTTCTTTCTGTGCTTCTCGCAACATTTCGAGGGCTTTGGGGCGCATAATAGAGCAGTTTTCGTGGGCAAAGTTACAACATATTTCATTAAACTTACTTATCTCTGTGCCTTTAAAATAATAGGAAAAGAGTTGTTCTTTCACTTTTTCGTTGCTCTTCCAACCCAGCTTCATCAACACAAGCAACCACAAATGAGCCATAAATCCCTTATAAAACGCCTTCGTTCCTTTAGCATATCGAATGAAAAGAAGCAGGGTATCGTGCGTGGTAAGCGTTCCGTCGAAGTCGGTGGTAATAAGCTTTTTTTTCTCGTTCATAATCCTTTCGTTTTCCTTCTCACAAGTCTTTGTTTATGGGCTGTTGCGCCCTTGCGTGGCAATAGCATTGCTTTTAGGGTGTAAAAGAGCTGCTTTTAACAAGCAATTGCAGTGCTTTTACAGGGCAAATACATTGCTTTTGCAAAGCTGTTTCAATTGAAGTGGTGAGTTATAGACAATATATAATGATGGCAAACGATGCTCCCCACGCCACAACAACAGCTTGAGTGAAGTGGTCGTGCAATAGAATTTTGGTAGGATCGCCACTCTTTTTGTCTACAACAGTGAGCTGAATGTAGCGCAACAAGCCGATGAGTACCAAGATTGAAGTGAGATATAAGTATTCAGTATTGAACCTTTCGAGCACCTCTGGCGATACAGTGTACATGATATAGCACACCAATGTCACAGCAGCAGTGATGGTAATGGCTTGGTTTATGAATGTAGTGTTATATCGAATGGTATTCTTTCGAGGTGCTTCGCCTGTCTCATTCATTCTCAACACATCATCTCTTCGCTTGGCAAAGCTAAGGAATAGGGTTAAAAGGAAGGTCATTAACACAATCCATTTACTTAACATTACGCCCGAAGAAACACCTCCCGACAAGATTCTTAACACGAAACCAAAGGCCACAATGCACACGTCTATAATGGCATATTGCTTTAGTTTGGCGCAATAGCATAGATTCATACCATAATAAAACATCAAAATGCCGAGCGTTTCATATCTATTTTCGGGCAAAAGAAAGGCTAACGACACACCAATTGCCAACATCAACGCCATTAAAAGATAGGCGGTTGTGATAGAAACTCTGCCCGATGCAATAGGACGAGCACACTTCACGTCGTGCTTTCGGTCTGCCTCTACATCGTAGATGTCGTTGAAACAATAAACAGAAGAGGCAATGAAGCAAAACGAAAGCATGGTTATCACGCTACTATAAAGGGCTGTTGGGTGAAAAAGACTACCGCTAAAAAACAACGGCAACAGCACAAATATGTTCTTTACCCATTGATGTGGGCGAGTTAACTGCACAATTGATTTCATCTATTGATATGTTTTAATGTGAATGAAACAATGCGTTGAACAAGCATTGCCAATGGAATACTGATGGCAAGGCACAACACAAGGGTTACAAAATAATTGAGATGGTGTCGCTGAAGGGGCACCAATATAAAGTGGAGATGTAGTAAATACAACTCAAGACTTATCGAACCTAAGAACGCCCAACATTGTTTTACCACCTTGTTGGTGTGTTGCAATGCCTCACTGGCTATCAAAACGCCTGAAATAGTGATTGGAATATATAACATTCTGTTGATGAATAAGGGGTAATGTCCATGTTCCCACTGCTCTAAATAGCAAGCTACGACAAGGGGAAAGAGGAAGATAACCCACAAAAGAGGGCGTGTGTTGGGGGCAAAGGTCTTCTTTTGAAGAATGTAAGGAGCCATATTAATGCCGATGAGAAATATCGAAATGCGACTCCAAAAGATTTCTAGATGCCACAAAGCATGGTGCAATGGGGCTATCCAAGCAACGGCACAACACCACACAATGGGCACTATTGTCAGCCAAGTGTAGAGTCTGTTGCGGTTAACAAGTTGGATATAGAAAGGCGAAACGAGGTATAATGCCATCAAAGCAGGTATATACCAAAAGGTTAACTCGCCGTGTAACCAAAAGTCGAGGTGCACTATTACATCGCCTAAGAGGTCGAAAACATCGTTACTAAAGCCACTTTTGAGGTAGAAATGAAAGCCATAAAAGCACGAAGCCAATAGCAACCAAGTGGGATAAACACGCAAAAAGCGTTGCTTATAAAAGTGTTTTAGGTTGGGACAGCTACGCCATGAGAACCAAAGACCAATGCCACTAAGAAATAAAAAGACATCAACTCCCACGTTTCCCATTCGTTTTAAGCCATAAAACCAACTCGTTTGGGGCACATAACCATGGAAAAGAACAACTAAAAGCATTGCTATTCCCATTAATTCTGTGCGATATTTGCTGATTAGCTCAACCGAAACAGGACGTGAAGTGAGTGCATCTCTATTTCTTGAACAACTCATCTGAAACCAATTTAATGAGGCGTTTAAACACAATGGCAACGACTATCGAGGCTAAAAAGTAAAGCACTAAGCCCGAATACACATCGCCTTGTCGGCTAATGGGTATGAATATCTTGCGTGTTATGGGGTGACTTACGAACAAAGCAGCCGAGATTGAGCCTACCCAAGCTAAGCCATTTTGAAGCACTTGGGGCAAGACTCGAACGAAAGTGAGTCCAAAAACGCACACAAAAGCAGGCACTGCGAACCATGTTTGATAGTGCAAACTACCTAAAAAGATGCCTATCAACGAGCCAAAGGCAAGGAGATAGCAGGCCGAAAGAGAAACTTTAGGTTCAAATCGTGCGTAAAGTATGCCTAAACCAAAGGGCAAAATGCCTCCAATAGAATTGTAACGCAACTGATTGAGCATGTCAGACGTGGGCAAACACACGGCTTGCACAAGCCAACAAAGCACAATTAAGAAGACAACCACCCACGAACTGCGACGGAAAATCGCTACTCGATAAATCAAATAGAGCTGTAACATCAAGCCAAAGAACCAATAAGGACCTGGCCAAATGGCTCTATCTGGGTTGGTAAAGAGGTTGTTAGTCATTGTTATTTGCCCCACAACATTGCCCAAAGTGTAGTGATATGAGCCTGGAGTGATGAGGTCTATCATGGTGAAAGCAGCAAAACCCACTATCATCATGCCCCAAAGTTTGCGAAAATGATGACCCATAAAGCCTGCCAAAGGAACGCTTAGGGGTTGCGAAGCATATTTCTTTTCGAGTCCATAAGCACTCAAAAAGAGGAAAAGAGGCACGCCATAGTGCCCAAAGAACGATATGATATGCAACAAAAAGTTGCTATCGAGCGACGCAAAAGCATGCAACATGCCTTGCACATTATTGCTTTTGAAGGTGTATTCGTTCTCTCTTACAATACCACTAAGCCAATGACAATAGTTATGAAGAATGATTCCGAGGATTGCAAGACCTCGAATGGCACCACTATTCACTATCGATTCTGAGTTATTATTGATTCTTTCGACACTCATTTCTTTGTTATTCAAACCTTGTTATATCGTCTTTAAAAAGACCTTTTTATGCTATTACAATTGAAGAACTTTGCTGCTGTAATTGAAAAGCTATGCTATTGCGATGCAAAAGCAATGTTATTAGCACCTAAAAGCAGTGCTATTGCAAGCTAAAAGCAATGCTTTTTATTTCAAAGAGTCGTAATCGGTTGTTCCTTTTAATAAACGCTTGCGATGTTCGTTGTAGTTAGGCGAAATCAAATTGTGCTCCTCTTTGTAGGCACTTGTTTTAATTCCACCCAAATAAAGCAATAGATGTGGCAACGCATCGGTCATATATTTGCGGTTACGAGCTTTGCGAATGGCTCGCACTATCTCTGGATGTCGCACCGAATACTTGGTTGAACACCAGATCCAAAAGGGTATATCGAACTCTGCATGCGCCAAACGTGCATCTATTTTTGCCGAGTGTAAGCGACAAAAGAAATGCATATCACCTTCAAAACACTCTTCTCCATGGTCGGGAACATATATCACTATCGCCTCTTTTTTCTCGAAACGACGAATGATTTGGTCGACAATTGAATCGTTATACAATATCGCATTGTCGTAATCAGACAATATTCTGCGCTCTCTATTGTCGTGATTTGGCTTCATTTCTTTATAGTCTTCGCCCTTAAACTTCTTCCTATCGTCAGGACTTCGCTGACGATAATTAACGTGTTGACCTATTAAATGGAAGATGAAAAGATTGTTCTTGCCACTTTGTTCCTTTAAAGAATCATACTCATGAAGCAGTCCTTCGTCGTAAGTATGTAGCTTATCGTTGCGTGTATCGAATTGTGCTTTACTCAATTCTGCATTGTTTAAGAAGAAACCTCCACTTAAATCGTACACCGCCTCGCCTGCTTTTGGTAGGAATTGGTTGGTGATGAAGGTGACATGATAGCCCGCTTTACGGAACAATTCGGGGAAAAGTGGATAGTCGCACCACTCTCCTTTGTCGCCAACAGTGTAGGTAGAAAACATGTGTTTGAACACAAAACTGGTTAAATTCCATGGACTTACTACATCGGTAAAGGGTATTAAGCGACCTTGTTTCTGTCGTTTTATCTGTCGAGGAGTGGTTGGTTTGATGTAACCATACTGCGAAGAGTGATGTCTGTTGTAGCTTTCTCCGATGATAAGAACGATGTCTGGCGAGGTGAACTCACAACTGTCTACTTCTACTTTCTTTGAAACTTCAATCAAACGGTCGAGCTGTTGCGACACAAGTGAATTGGCATACAAGCTGAAAGCCAATCGATAGAGGGGCAAATACAACTCGGCATGTTCGTTTTCTGTTAGCTGATGCTCGGCATCTCCAATGTTTTGGGCGGTTAAAAGCTTATAGATCTTGCCCTTATTGTGCGCTGTTGTGACCACTGCTAACACCAAACAAAGGGTTATAACGCCTGCGGTGATATAAGAAGTAAGGGGTTTTACGAAGAAATGACGCACCTTTTCGACAAACGAACACACTGCTTTATTTTTGCAGAAGAGCTTTAGCAATGAGCGATGGAACGCCAAAATGATGTTGAAAAGCATGAGAAGAAGAATGTGACCCACGCCTCCTAACAAGACATCTGCCGACAAACACGAGCGAAGAAACTCTCCTGCTTCTCGTGAATCGGTTTCAAACATCAGCAATAACATCGTTGGATTGAGCGTAGAATCGAACTTAGTGAAGCAGTAAACGTCGACAATTGCGATGCAATAGCCTATGAGATAGAAGAGAAAACGCACTATCTGTCGCACTTTGAGGGGCAAAATGGCCAAGAAAGCACACACCAAATAAAGGTCGATGAATAGCTCTAAATACAAATTTTTATACAGCTTCATCCACCATACATTAGGAAGTGTTTCCCAAGAGCACAGCCACCCAAGGAAATACATAAAGATAAAGAACACAAAATTTAGTTGGATTGGAGCTAAAATAATGTGCACAAGGCGTTGAATGATGCTCTTCATTTTTTATGATTAATTATTATTTAGGCTACAAAAATAGTATTTTTTTATCACATCACCAAGTAAAAACAAGCATTGCAAACGAACATCTTGAAGCAAATTGCATATTGATTTAAAACGAGATACAAAAGAGTTGATTAGCAACTATTCGACGCTTAAAACATATCGGGTTGAAAGTTGCCTCGAAAGGTTTTTTATTTGGGCTCATAAAAGCACTACTTTTGAGGTGTAAAAGCAATGAGTTTGCAGTGCAAAAGCTATGGAATTAGAGGGTAAAAGCATTGAGTTTTTAAACAAACACCTAAATGATTGATTTTCAAGGGCAATGCAATAGGCTTTCGACCTCTACACTCTAAGGCGGAAATAAAATAAAAGGTGTCTGCGATTCACATCGTAAACACCTTCTAACTCTATCACAACAAACATCCAATAAATCTCTCGAAACATCACTGCCTCTATGCAGATTCTACATAATTAGTTGGTAGAGTTAAATAAACTACAAATAAACGATTTCTGAAATTATATCTATTACTACAATTTTTCTATGTGTTGAATAAGCTCTCTCTTTCCTTTTGAGGAGCGAAAGAGCCTTATGTGAAATGCGTTTTATTTCTTAACGAGGAGCGAAACACCAAATCCACCACCACGAGCTTCATTGATTTTCAATACATCTCCACGCTTAACTTGCTTGCGAATGATGCTATATGCTTTTGGATTCTTTTCATAATCTGCATCAGCAGCATCGCTATAGATAGTACATTCGTATGTCTTTCCCTTGTCTAAGAAGTCGAGTTTGATAACAGCTTTATGACCGTTCTCATCGCATTTGCCACCAATAAACCAGTTGTCAGTGCCCTTTGCCTTACGAGCAACAGTGATATAGTCGCCTGGTTCTGCCTCGATATACTTTGAATCGTCCCAATCTACTGCCACATCTTTAATGAATTGGAAGGCATCGCTATACTTTTCGTAGTGCTCGGGCAAGTCGGCTGCCATCTGAAGTGGGCTATACATCACAAGATAAAGAGCCAATTGGCCTGCCAATGTGGTGTGAACATACGATTGATTGCTACTCCAATTCTTCAATTGTGTTTCGAAAATACCAGGCGTATAGTCCATAGGTCCACCCTGAAGTCGTGTGAATGGCAATATAACTGTATGGTCGGGGTTATTTCCACCGAATGCTTCATACTCTGTACCTCGTGCACTTTCATTACCTATAAGATTAGGATATGTACGGCAAAGTCCTGTTGGTCGGGTTGCTTCATGTGCGTTAACCATAATCTTATGCTTAGCTGCTTCGGTCACAGCGTATAGATAATGGTTGTTCATTACTTGTCCGTAGTGATGCTCTCCACGTGGAATAATGTTTCCAACATAGCCACTTTTCACTGAATTATAGCCATACTTATTCATCAATTTATAAGCATCTTCCATGTAACGCTCGTAATTCATCGCTGAAGCAGAGGTCTCATGGTGCATCAGTAGCTTCACTCCTTTAGAGTGAGCATATTCATTTAACGCCTTAATATCAAAGTCGGGGTAAGGTGTTTGGAAATCAAATACCTTGAATTTAGAGTGTCCAAACCAGTCTTCCCAACCGATATTCCATCCTTCTACCAATACTTGATCGAGCCCATTCTTCGCTGCAAAGTCGATATAACGCTTCACTTCAGCAGTCGTTGCGCCATGTCTTCCGTTTGGTTTTGCCTTAGAAAAGTCTGTAACTCCAATCTCTACGGCTGGGAATTCGTCTGTATAACTCCAGCTTTTTCTGCCTACTATCATCTCCCACCATACGCCACAATACTTCACTGGCTTAATCCATGAGGTGTCATCGTATTGACATGGCTCGTTAAGATTAAGTATAAGGTTAGACGAAAGCATGTCTCTTGCGTCGTCACTAACAATGAGTGTACGCCAAGGAGTGGTGCGTGGAGCCTGCATATAGGCTTTATTTCCTTGTGCATCGGGGGTTAACCACGATTCGAACACCATGTTCTTATCGTCTAAGTTGAGGTGCATTGTAGGATAGTTCACGCATGCTGCCTCGTGAAGATTGATGTATAAGCCATCTGAACTCTTCATTTGTAGCGATGTTTGAACGCCTGTTTCTGAGAAAGTTGTTTGCGAAGTATTGTCTGTAACCGCTGCTTTCATCTTCGAACGGATCTCAGATAGCTTTGAAGTTACAGTCTCATATTCTTGTGTATCGTAGTCTCCTGGAAGCCACCAAGCGGTATGATCGCCTGCCATTGCAAACTGAGTGTGCTCGTCTTTGATAATGAAATAGCCCAAATTGCTTTGACGTGGGAACTCATAACGCAAGCCCATACCATCGTTATACACACGGAATCGAACAATGATAGTGCGATTTGGGTGTTCTTGTGTTAGCGAAACAGCCATCTCATTATAGTGATTTAAGATGCTACTGGTCTCTCCCCACACTGGTTTCCACACCTCTTTGAAAGACGAAGTCTCTGTGTTACTCACCTTAAAACCATTCATTAAGTTGGTGTCTTCGGCCTTAATTCCATCGTTTTGCGAAGGAGTTAACTCTAAGCCTAAGCGAGATTGTTTAATAACTGGTTTGCCTTTATAAGACACTTTGTAAGTAGGAACGCCGTTATCTACCAATGAAAACGACACCACTACATTGCCATTAGGCGACTTTACTTGCTGTGCAACGAGCAACAAAGGCATCATTAATGCACATAAACATAAAGATATTATTTTCATATACGCATTGTTTAGTTATGAGTCGCAATAAAAGTTTGCTCTAATTGTTAGCAAGGTAAATTGCATAAGAACAACTAATCAACTATTATTCTAACTCTGTCTTGGGTTGATATTTTTACTATTCAATTACTTTCGTGGTCTTCTTTGAAAGAAAGGAAACGGCCTTTATATCCTTCTTTTCATCATATTAAAGAGATAAGGCGTTTTAATTCTGCATTCATTGCTATGTTTTTCTGTTTTAAAAGAGACCCACTCAAAATGAATAAGAGCAGGTCTCTCTCCACATTGTCATAACTAATAAACTAATCTATTTTCACTATTCTTTTTAAAACCTAAACTCTTTTGAATCGAAGTACATTCTTCTTGTCGGTTCCTTCGAACGATATTGAAGACGACTTGCCGTGTGCTTGTGTTCTTCCTACATTCGAAATGCAGATACACTCGCATTGCTTTTAATACAGTGCAAATATAAAATATAAATCGGTTAAATACATCATTGAGTATAGGTAAAGTAGAATTATGTATTTTAAGTAAAGATATAAAATACTGATATTTAGATCTTTATATAACAATTAGATTTTACTTAAAGTAGAATATTTTATTTAAAAAGAATTCTTATCTTTGCATTTAGAAGACTAAAAGAGCCTTTTTCACCATAAAAACAAGTTTATCACATGCAAAAAGATTTGCTTTTCAATTGTCAAAACAAGTGGGTTATCGCACCCATCATATGCTTATTACTTTTTATTGCTCTACCCTTAGAGGCGAGGAACAAGAATATTTTGGCACAACTCGATAGCTTTATAAAGAAACGAGAATATTATGTAGAGCTAAAAGAACGCCAATTAGACCTATTAAAGGCGTCGGCAAAGAGCTGTAACGATGATATGAAACGCCTAAAGCTATACAACGAGATCTACGATAACTATAATTCGTTTGTTTACGACTCTGCTATGACCTACGTAAACAAAGGCTTTCAACTGGCAAAAGCCATCAACAACCCCTATTATATCACACTCAATCAATTGCACAAAGCACTGCTTTTGGGCACAAGAGGCTTTTATCACGAAGCCATTAGTAGTATTGCCGACATCAAACGAGAAGCACTCGAGCCACAACTGCGCTTTGAATACGACTTCACCCTATACAGAGTGTATGGCTTATGGGGCGAATATTGCACCGACAGTGAATATGCTTCACAATACGAAGCACTGAAAATTAAGAGTATTGAAGATGCTCTTGAGGTGGTTCAGAAAGAAACTGCCACCTATTATTATATGTTAGGCGAATATACCAACTACAAAGAGCGAGACATGGAGCATGCAGAAAAGTTCTATTTAGAGGCTCTTCGCCACTCCACTCCATCGGATCGGCTTTACGCTTCGGCTGCTTTCATGGTGGCATATTGCAACACTGAGAATAAAGCGGTGTTCGAAGAATATCTTATTAAGGCGGCTATCAGTGACATTGTGCGCCCCACTAAAGACAATATTGCATTGCAAGACCTTGCCGTACACTTGCTCAATAACAACCCAAAGAATATTGAAAGGGCTGAAAAATACATCAATATTTCGATGGAAGACGCTCGTTTTTATAACAACCGATTAAGAACTTTCGAGATTTCGAGCAAACTTCCTATCATCACCTCAACGTATAAAGAGGTGATTAACAAGCAAAACACGCATCGATTGATTATTATCGCCATCATTACGCTACTTTCTATCGGCATGATTATTTCGCTTATCTTTATTATTCGACAAAATAATCTACTCAAAACTAACAAGAAAGAGCTGTCGAGCAACAACGAACTGCTACAAGAATTGAATGAGCGTTTGTTACAAACCAACAACAAACGAGAGGAACTGGCAAAGCTTTACATTGGCTTGTGCGCTAAGTATATCGACAAACTGACGAAGTATCAGAGCACAGTGAAACGCAAAATTATGGCCAATAGGGTGAATGAATTGCTCACAAAGGTATCGTCTTCTCGTATGTCGGAAGAGGATGCTGCTGTGTTTATGGCTCGTTTCGACAAGGCATTTCTTGCCCTTTACCCCTCGTTCATCGAAGAGTTGTCGGCACTTCTGCAACCTTCTGAGCAGGTATCGCTCGAAAGCGACGGAACGATGAGCACCAAACTGCGTATCTTTGCGCTGATTCGTTTGGGCATAAAAGAAAGTTCTGAGATTGCTACCCTACTGTTCTATTCGCCTCAAACCATTTATAACTATCGCTCGGCAATGAAGAAATCGGCTCTAAATCCTGAGACTTTTGAAGACGATGTGCGTCACCTTTGTGTCACGGTGCACAACAACAAGGAGGGGGAAAGCATAATCCTTCTTCATCAACTAAATTGCAGCTGATTGTACATTTCTGTGCATCACTCCACAAATAGCATTGCGTTTAGGGTGTAAAAGCAGTGAGTTTACAGTGCAAAAGCTATGGAATTAGAGGGTAAAAGCATTGAGTTTAGTCTGCAACTTCTGCAACTTCACTTTTAAATCGCAACTCTTCGCCCTTTAAATAGACGAAAGATGTTGTGCAAGACCAATAAAAAACTCTCGCAAAAGCCTATTGCTAATGCGAGAGTTTCTATTATATTTAATTCTTAATAAATAAAACAAGGATTCTTAAAATCTTGCTTATCTGATTCCATTGAATGGAGCAAAGGTATCTTTTTGATCATCTGTGCTTACAAATACAGGACGAATAGTTTTTCCATAATGTATGTCTGCAACCGCCATATTAAAGCTACCGCCAATTACTAAGTCCCAATTTCGAAGGTTTGCACCAGACTCTGTTGCCGACATATACATCGAATATGGATAAATTAGTTTTCTTCCCAATAAGTCACGGTAAGTAACTTTAGGACTATTACGTCTACGGTTACCATTTAGTGGCAAGAACAATCCATGACCAAGACGCACTTCTTGGGTTACATCAGGAAGGTTATAGAAGCTCTTCTTAAAGTTCAAGTTGGCTGCTTTCACTGCTGTTTGACCTGCTTTTACATCGCAGAAATACATTCCATATACCTTATTTCCCTTGTCAGTGTAGCAATATGCAGCCCAAGAGTTAACGTTTAACAAGCCTTCAAGCTCGGTTTTTTCAGGCATACGATACTTGTTATGCTTTTTAAAAGTATGATAATAAACTATGTCTCCAGCCTTGACTTCATTATAATCCGTAGTTTCTCGGGCTAGAAGACGATCGCTCACATACCATTTTTTAGCAAGAGATTTATATATTGGCATACTCTTTCCCTTATCAGAAGTAAAGTCAAGAGCTGTTTCTATCGCACCAAATCTAAACAAGTCGGTATTATTTACATTGTCTTCATAACCATCTTCAAAGAACTGAGAACCTACAACTGAAGCACCACCTCTTTGCTCTTTGTCTGCATAACGAGAGATCCACCATTGTGCTGGCGCAATTCCCCAATACTCTTGGTTGGTTGCTTTGTCCTTATAGTGAATGAAGTTACCTTTTGCCCATTGCACACCTGCTACGCTAACATAAGGCTTATCGGTTTCTTTTGCAGACACAGGAACAGACTTGCTGGTGTAAATTTCACCCTCTTTAAACTCTTTTCCGTTCTTAACTTTTGCGATATAGTACTTGTTATTAGCAGCAACCATCACAGTTACATCTGTGTATCTACCTGGAATAATAGCTGCATAGAAAGTGTTAGAACCATTCATTTGGCTTCCATCTTTCTTTGCTAAAGTAACAGTTCCTGTTCCTTCTTGACCATTATTTTCCCAGTTTCCTGTCTTAAGATCAAGCTGACCAGTTGGCTTTACACCAAGAATTGCAACATAATCAATATTACCGAAAGAAGCGTTTGCATCTTTATTTTTGAATGAAATAGCCCAAATAGCCACCTTTCTGCTCATGCTATTCACTGTCGCAGTTGCCTTACCATCTTTCAATTCTGTTACAGCTGCTCTACCATATTGTAGGTCGTATAGCTTACCAAGGCTTTCTAAAGTTCCTTCTTGTTGTGAGATGTTAACACCTAAACGCAAAGATGGCTTTTTACTTGGAACATATTCGTCACCATCTTTCTCCATTGGTTCAATAATTTTATATACCTCTGTATCTTCAGAACGAACACTTGAACGAACCGAACCTTGCATATTTGTTTGCAAAGCATTACCTGGATATAAGAAAGCAAGCTCTTGTCCTTTAGCTAAAGAGCCTTCGATTTCACCTCTTAAGCGTGCGCTTTTAGCACCACTTGGTAAGCCTGAAGGACTTAAGAATGAATATGATGTTAAGCGAGTATCAGGGTTTGTAACCTGATAAACTAAGAAATTTTCTCCATCTTCCCAATAAGATACTACCTTATTGTTGTCTACTTTTAAAGAACGAGTCTCTGGTGAGCCTACGTTTACAGTTAATTCGTACTTTGGCAAGCCGTTGTTGCTTGCTTTTTCGTCATTAATAGTGTCAGAACAACTTGCAAACGACAATGCGAATGCTGCTGTTGCAACTAATGTTAGTATTCTATTCATACCCTGTTTATTTTTTCTTTCTACTTTAAATTAGTAACTTCTCTTCTTTAGACTCATTGCCATTAGCAATAAAAAGAGCCACACAAGAGTGAGAAACTACATTGTTTATAAAATAAGATTTTTGAGTTGAATGCCTAATGAGGCATTGTTTAATTTAAAATTCACTACCTACCAGGTTCTTCGAATTCGATTTCAGAACCTTCTACTGGATCTGATGTTCCAACATTGATACCTGTTGCTGCCAACAAGGGTTGTTCCTCGAATGCATAAAAACGAATTGTAGGAGCAACATAAAATGCTTTTTTGTTCATTTTGTTTTCTTTTATTAATAACTTATATTGTTTTGCTTTTGATATCTATCCATATTCTGGTTTTATCCCTTTAATAAAATACACTACATGCATATTATTAAAACATACAAAATATTACTTTTTTTTGCATTAAACCTCTTTATACAGGGAGTTTTTATTATTAAAATTGCATACTCTATGGGCAATTATCCTTAAAACGATGCAAAATTACAACAAAAAACTCAATACTTCCAAATGTTTTATAGTTAAAAATAGATAACAATATTATTGAATGACGTAAATCAAAGAAATGAAATTAAGAAACGAATAAATACTCTAAATTGCACAATACCAATACAATAAGGAGTTAATATCAAATATTTTAACATAATCTTTATAATTATTACACTTTAAGAATATTAAGATTATAGGCGTTTTTTTACCTTAAAATTACCTTACGCAACACAAATAAGGAAAAAGGGAACAAAAAATTACACATTAACTACCTTATTATATATATTAGAAGACATTCTTCTTAAAATGCAGTCGACAAGAAAATAAAAGGGAAAAGAGGGCATAAAAAAACTTGCTACATTGTTTTTATAACAACATAGCAAGTGATGTGTATTTCAAAAGGACTGCTATTTCCATGCAATTACTATCCTTTTAGCATGCAAAGTCAATGCTTTTACACTGCAATTGCAGTGCTTTTTAATTCTAATTAGCCCAAAGTGCAAACGCCAGTGGTGAGGTCGCACGACATAGTTTTCGATGGTCTAACAACGAAAAAGCTTGTTCCTGCGGTTTTCTTTTGCAACAATCCCGACTCAAGAAGGGGCTCAATAGCTTTCTCAACCTCTTCAATAGTTGCCAAATTGAACGCTAAGCGAATTTCTTCTGCAGCCATCTTGGGGTGCTCTTGCATAAAGGTGAGGAGCGACTCGGGTGTGAATTGCACCCCTGTAGGAGTGAGATTGCCTTTAGAAATAGCCTTTACGACAGCCGAAAGCTCTTCGTATGTGCGATAACTCTTCAACTTCATGGTCTTACCTTCATATTCAAAGAAGAATGTAGGGAAGTATTCTATATCGCTCGAAGCGGTTAATTGGAAGTCTTCTTCGAACTTCTTTTGAGCCGATCCGTCGTTCATGTGCTCTAAAAAGGCAGCAATGTCGATTCCTGTTTCGTCGGCAATATTCATTAATTCGCCTTCGTCTAAGATGTCTCTACGCTCTGCAAAGGCTGCAGCACGCAAGTTATAGAGAAACAAGTCGGCAAGATCTGGAGCGGCAAGTTGCGCTGCTTTGTAGGCAATATTAGAGAGAAAAGAAGATGCTTTTTGCTCTGAATAGATCTCAACTCCATTCATATCCACGGGCATGTGATGCTTCTTCTCTGATTCTACGGTGTGTTCTACTACCTCTTTGTTAAAGTTGGCATAGTAATCGCTCACTGATTGCGATTCGGGACGCTCTTTATTTAAATCTTCTACCAATCCTCCCATAATGCTATCGAATTCGATTTGCTGTGGGAAATGGGTTTCTAACTTACGCAAAAAGGGTTCTTCTCCCCAACACCAAGGGCACAAGGGGTCGGTAAATATGGTAATCTTTACTTTCGACATATCATTACTTATTTTATAATTAACTTTTAGTTGGTTTATTATCAATCTGTTTATATCATTAAGTCATCAAACACCATGCCAAAATAAAGAAATAAATGCCCTGCTTGTTGATATATCTTTGTTTGCAATGTCCTTCTCGTAGATTGATTTTCTCTATCAAAATAAAAGAAGAAGGAAGGTCAAACATATAAAAACAAGTGTATGTTGTAGCCCTTAAAACAAAGCTACAACACAATAACTTTTCGACTGTTTTTACCTAAAAGCAATTATAGCTTACCGCCATAGCATAGGTCTCCAGCATCACCAAAGCCGGGAACGATATACTTATGCTCGTTAAGTCCTTCGTCGATAGCTGCACACCACACGGTAGTTTCAGCGTCGGGGAAAGTCTTTCTGATGTGTTCTATGCCCTCTGGACATGCAATTACACACGCAACATGCACACATTTAGGAGTTCCTTTGGTTAAAATTGCTTTGTAACCCATCTCCATCGATCCGCCTGTCGCAAGCATTGGATCGGCAATAATCAATGTTTTCCCGTCGATATCAGGTGTTGCCAAGTACTCAACATGAATACCAACGTTGTGATGTTCTGCGTCGGTATATTCACGATATGCACTTACAAAGGCGTTTCCTGCATGATCGAAAACATTTAAAAAGCCGTTATGAAAAGGTAAACCAGCACGAAATATAGTTGCAAGGACAACCTTGTCGGTGGGCAAATTCACTGTAGCTTCGCCAAGAGGAGTGGTTACTTTGGTTGGTGCATAATCTA
This sequence comes from Hoylesella nanceiensis DSM 19126 = JCM 15639, assembly GCF_000379965.1. Taxonomy (GTDB): domain Bacteria; phylum Bacteroidota; class Bacteroidia; order Bacteroidales; family Bacteroidaceae; genus Prevotella; species Prevotella nanceiensis. Next base: position 231,754 of record NZ_KB904328.1, read on the forward strand.
AAGTTTTTGAAATTTCAAAAGCTTCGAACTCGCCAATGCGTTGAATGTTGTTTCTAAAAAGGAAACGGTTCTTTTGATAATCCACATCTCTCATCTCTGCCATGTATTGGTTGATGATCGAATTTTGCTCACTTAAGTTAACTATCTTCATGTTTATTGGTGTTTAAAATATCTTTCTATACACTTCGATAGGCTTCGTATTGCTACACAAGGACTTAGTTCTTACGTCATAAATTACACAACAAAAACTCACGTTTGCACTTTTAAATCATCTAAAAATCTATTCTGTCGCAAAAGGTAAGACCGTCCTTTTTTACAATAGGCCTAATTGGATGCAAAATTAAAAAAAATAAATTGAACTGCAACAACAAAATAAAAGAATAAACAAAAGAAAACTACTATTTTTTATTTCTTTTCATTTGTCGAGCAAGACTGACTGCCCTTAAATGATGAGTGCATCTTTCTGCTTTTTCACCTATATATATTTAGGAACACAAAATGAAGGCATCAGAAAAATGAAATAATTTAGATCAAATGAGAGATAAATTGAAATTAGAAATCATCAATTTGGCAAGTACAATTTACAAAAGGGCGCAAAGGTACTAATTTTCAGTTTCTTTAACCAATAAAAACGCCTAATAAGGGTAATTTTATGGTTTCTATCTTTGCTCGTTTAGGTAAAATCGCTAACTTTGTAGCACAATAATAACAAAGTAGAAACATTTTATTTTAAAACAAATACATTATAACAATGGCAAAGTTTGACAAGTCAGTACTCGAAAAGTACGGTATTACAGGTACAACAGAAGTTGTTTACAACCCTTCATATGAAGTGTTGTTTGAAGAAGAAACAAAAGAAAGCTTAGTAGGATTTGAAAGAGGCCAAGAGACAGAACTTGGTGCTGTGAACGTTAAAACTGGTGTTTACACTGGTCGTTCTCCTAAAGATAAGTTCATTGTTGATGACGCAACATCACACGATACAGTATGGTGGACAACTCCAGAGTATCCAAATGACAACCATCCAGCATCTCAAGAAGCTTGGAATGTTGTTAACGACTTAGCTAAAAAAGAACTTTCTAACAAGCGTTTATTCGTTGTTGATGGTTTCTGTGGTGCTAATAAAGACACAAGAATGAAGATTCGTTTCATCGTGGAAGTTGCTTGGCAAGCTCACTTTGTAACAAATATGTTCATCAAACCAGCTAATCAAGAAGAACTAGATCAAGAACCAGACTTCATCGTTTACAACGCTTCTAAAGCTAAAGTTGAAAACTATAAGGAGCTAGGTCTTAACTCAGAGACAGCTGTTGTATTCAATGTTACAACAAGAGAACAAATCATTTTGAACACATGGTATGGTGGTGAAATGAAGAAAGGTATGTTCTCTATGATGAACTACTTCCTTCCTTTGAAGGGTATTGCATCAATGCACTGCTCTGCTAACACAGACATGGAAGGCAAGAACACAGCTATCTTCTTCGGATTATCAGGTACAGGTAAGACAACTCTTTCAACAGATCCTAAACGTTTGCTTATCGGTGACGACGAACATGGATGGGATGACAATGGTGTATTCAACTTCGAAGGTGGTTGCTATGCTAAAGTTATCAACCTAGATAAAGAGTCTGAGCCAGACATCTATCGTGCAATCCGTCGTGATGCATTGCTAGAAAACGTTACAGTTGACGCTAATGGTAAGATCGATTTCACAGATAAGAGCACAACAGAAAACACTCGTGTATCTTATCCTATCAACCACATTGATAACATTGTTAAGCCTATTTCAGCAGGTCCTGCAGCTAAACAAGTTATCTTCTTAAGTGCTGATGCGTTCGGAGTGCTTCCTCCAGTATCAATCTTAACACCAGAACAAACAAAATATTACTTCCTTTCAGGTTTCACAGCTAAGCTAGCTGGTACAGAAAGAGGTATTACTGAACCAACTCCAACATTCTCTGCATGTTTCGGTCAAGCATTCCTTGAATTGCATCCAACAAAATATGCTGAAGAACTAGTTAAGAAAATGGAGAAGAACGGTGCTAAGGCATACTTGGTAAATACAGGTTGGAACGGTACAGGTAAGCGTATTTCTATTAAGGATACACGTGGTATCATCGACGGAATCCTTAGCGGTGACATCAACTCTGCACCAACTAAGAAGCTTCCTATCTTCGACTTCGAGATCCCAACTCAACTAGAAGGTGTTGCAACAGAAATCCTTGATCCTCGTGATACATATGCTGATGCAGCAGAATGGACTAAGAAGGCAGAAGACCTAGCAGCTCGTTTCATCAAGAACTTCAAGAAATATGAAGGCAACGAAGCTGGTAAAGCTCTTGTAGCAGCTGGTCCTCAACTATAAAGAAGACACGATTAGGTGTTTCAATACATCTGATTTAACAATAAAGGAGTTTGCTTTAAACGGCAAACTCCTTTTCTTTTATACTCCAATCAAAGCGCAACAAACCTTTTAAAGACTCCCTTAACAATTATACAGCCACACCCTTTATATCCTAAGAGATAAAGCTTTCCACCGCCACGACATTCTCTTCCACAAATGGAAAGAATATTTAAAGAAGAGAAAACATTCCCTTCCACCGCAAAAGCTATCCTTTCAGCCCGTAATAACAATCCTTTTAAAACACAATAGCGCCACTTTTACAATGCAATAGCAGTCCTTCTACAGCGCAATAGCATTGCTTTTACAACACAAGAGCAATGCCATTACAACCGAAACCCATAACACACCGAAGCAAGCCACAGCGTCATTAATATAAAAAAGAAAGGCTGCTGCTTCACCTTTGCGGTGAATAGCAGCAACCTTATCACTAAAAAACTAATGAATATGTGTTTTATAAAAAACTACTTCTTCTTATTTTTCTTGTCGAAAGCATCCCAATAGCGTTTTCCTTTCTCCTTCAATTTAGCAGTGAAAGCCTTAGCTTGCGCCATAGTAGCAGCCTCATCAGCAGGAGAAGCATAAGCATGAGAGAATCCTTTCACCTTATTCCAGTCGCCACGAGTAAAGTCTGGCACTTCAACAGGCATGAAATCATTGTTCATAGAGATTGCTCCAAGCTCGCCAAGACAGCACCATTCAGCCAAATCATACACGTCGATGTCCATAGGAAGACCGTTTTGTAGACAGTAAACAAGACGAGAGTCCATGATAAAGTCCATACCACCATGACCTCCAACCTCTTTAGCTTCCTCGCCATAACGCTTAATTATTGGACTAAGGTATGTTTCTTCCAACGCTTTTTTATCCTTTTCAGATAAATAAGAGTGACCACTCAAGTTGTCAGCAGATGGTTTCACGCCACCAGCTTCCATCTTCTGAGCAGAAACAGCGAAGCCTTCAACAGGATATTTGTTTGCAAATCCTTCAGTACCAGTAAGTTGATACATTCTATTATATGGCTGTGGAGTCATCACATTGTGGTGAATTTCAATCACCTTACCTTGTTCAGTGCGGATAAGCGTCATTGTTTGGTCACCATTTTCAAACTTTTCGCAAGGCTCACCAGTATATTTTTCAACCAATTTCTTACCGTTGAAAGACTTAGTATCCATAGCAACTAAGGTTCTCATGCGGTCTCCACGGTGAAGATTTAACACCTGAGCAATAGGACCAAGGCCGTGAGTTGCATACAAGTCGCCACGATAATCCTTGTTATATTCCAATCTCCAACCAAGTTTATCTTGTGCATTCTTCTTCCAATAGTATTTCCAGAAAGCAGAAAGTTCGTGTTTATAAGCACCTTGAGCATAAATAACTTCGCCGAAAACACCCTTTTGAGCCATGTTCAAAGAATTGAGTTCGAAGAAGTCGTAACAGCAATTCTCAAGCATAACGCAGTGCAAGCGAGTCTTTTCAGATAAGTCGATAAGTGTCCAAATCTCTCTAAGATTGATTGCAGAAGGCACCTCAATAGCAGCATGTTTGCCGTTTTCCATAGCACATTTCGCTACGAGGAAGTGGTGATCCCAGTCTGTTGCGATATAAACCAAGTCGATATCCTTGCGTTTGCACAATTCTTTGTAACCCTCTTCACCACTATATATAGCAGCAGCAGGCATCGAATTGTCTCTCAATATCTTTTGACAAGCTTCAGCTCTCTTTGCTTCATAGTCGCAAAGAGCCACAACTTCAATACCAGGAATGTGCATCCAGCGTGCAACTGCGCCTGGTCCTCTCATTCCAAGACCCACAAAACCCACTCTAACAACAGGCATTTTGGGTGTTCTTAACTCAAGAGCTGTGGTTTGACCTGGTGCTCGTTTAGGAACTTCTGTAACGATTTTGCCCTTCTCTACTGTGTATTTCCAATTAAATTGAGCACACAACGACTGTGGAAGAGCTAAAAAAACTACTGCCAAAAGGGCTAGTAACATTTTGTTCTTTGTCATGTCTTTAGACTTATTTTTTAGTTATAGATGTAATTATTCTAGGTTTAATGGCGTAAAATTAGGAAAAACTTCTGACATAAGGACACTTTTATAGAAGATATTTGCCCGCAAAAGTTAAATAAGATAATAAAGCTCTTGTTCTCTATATATTTAAAAAGGTGGAGCCGATTTAAACACCATTCTCTTGCCATTTGCAGGATGTTTCAACGCAATGGCAGCGGCATGAAGATGCAAACGAGTGTCGCTTTTTCCGTAAAGACAATCCCCCACGATAGGAAGAGACAAGCCTTCACGATGCGAGCAGTGCACCCTTAGCTGATGCGTGCGCCCCGTTTGAGGATAAAGAGCCACCCTTGTGCGCTGCTTTTCCACCCCTATTACACGATAATAGGTCGTTGCTTCCTTTCCATACACATCGTCTACCATCTGCAACGGACGCTCATTCACGTTCGGAAGCAAAGGAAGTGCAATGCAACCACATGTTGGTTGATGCGTAAAAACGCCCTCTAACACTGCAATATATCGCTTTTTCACTTGGTGCAAGGCAAATTGTTCTTGCAAACACTTATGGGCTTGCTTTGTTTTAGCAATAATCATAATGCCCGAAGTGTCCATATCTAAGCGGTGAACAATCAACGGACTGTCGGCTAAAGGATATTCGTTGCGCATCAATTGCTCTACCGATATCAACGAATGGTGCCCCTCAACGCTCGGCATTCCACTGGGTTTCACCACCACTCTAATGCTTTCGTCCTCAAATAGCGTTGTAAGAGATAGTTCAGCATTGTGCTTTCTCGCTCCTTCTTGCATCAAAACGCCTTCTAACATATATCTCAATATAGGCTCACACTTGTGTTTACAAGCAGGATAAAAATAACCATCGTGTCGAATAATCTGTCGAGGTGAGTCGCCAACCCAAAACTCTGCGATGGCCAAAGGGCGCATATTGTGTTGAAAAGCATATTGAAATAACTTTGGAGCACAGCATTCTCCCGACCCAGAAGGGGGCATTTTCTGCTCAAAGTCGTTGAAAATAGCAATCAAATTGCGCTTTTCTCCTTTGCTGTTCAGCATTTCAAAGCGTTCAAAAAGCCATGTTTGCAAGGCGTCCGACATACTTTTGCGTTGCGCTTTCATTACTTCTATCTCGCTTTCAACCGCCTTTATCTGGCAGTTCACCTCTTCTAAACGCTCATTATAATGCTTTTTCATTCGTTTTAGCTCTGCTTTCATAAAACGACTCTCATTCAATAGTCGTTCAAGAGCGCACAAATCGAGGTTGGTTTGGCGCAAATCGTCTCGCAAAGCCTTTGCCTTTGCCATTTGCTTGCAATGCTCTTCTATCGCCTTTTCAGCCTCTTTTTCAATAGAAGAACGTGAGTTGAGAAGAGAAAGATAATCGATTGACGATTCAAGAGCCTCTATTTTACGATTCACCTCACTAATTTCTGCCTCGTGAACCTTAAAATATTGCCCTGCTTCTAAATAGTTATACACCAGCGGAACATATCCTTCCCAATTGCCCGAACCGCCTATTTGACCCGAAAAGGCACTCAAATAGCCCCGCTCGCCATCTGCTTTTTCTACCAACAAAACCCCAAACATCTTGCCTTTTTGCACCTCTTCGTGCCACAACTGATGTTGTTTTATATCCTCACGAACCTGCTCTGCAGCCCTAATACATAAGGGATGTGGAGTGTAATCGAATGGGTTATTGAGCAGAGTGGGCCACTCTTCGTTGGCGTTTAGTGGGTGAAAGCACATAAAAAGCACTACATCTTAGAGCGATCGAGTATGGTTATGGTCTTGCCTTCTACCTTAATGGCTCCCGCATCCACCAATTCTGATAAGCAACGGAGTAGCGAAAACTTCTGAATTCCAAAGCTCTCGGCAATCTCTTGTCGTGACTTATCCAAACGAATAACGTCTGATTGCTGTTTACCTGCAGCTTCTAAGATGAAATACGACACCTTTTCACGAACGGTGAACAGGCTCAATAGGCGCATTTTCTTGGTTAAGAACACATCAATATTCGACAAAGAGCGAATAAAGTTCATTCTTATCACCTCGTAGTTGTCTATCAAATATTTTAAAGTAGAGGGCTGCATTCTAAAAATAAGCGTTGCACTATCGGTCTCAACGCTCACAGGCATACTCTTATCATTAGCGAAAATGAAGGCAGGAGAAATGATATCACCCGAATAAAGACGGCTAACTTCTACCGATTTACCCGACAAACTAACCATGCGGGCAACCAATTCGCCTTCGATAATGATGTCGGCATACTTGCAAGGCATACCTGCTAATAAGTAAATGTCACGTTTACTATATTCTACAAGCTTATATCCTATAGGCTCAATCAATGCTGTTATCTCTTCAGGACTCATGCCATTGAAGAGCACGCACTTGCAAAGAGCCTTCAAAACTTTCTTCTCCATAATTATTTGCAAATATAAATAAAAATCTGTTTTAGTGCAAACACGGTAACATTTGTTATCAACATTTATTTATGGCACGGTGTTTGTCGGTTGCAATATGCATTTAATTAAAAGATTAACCCAATAAAATTACATTCAAATGGAAAAGAAAATTGAAAAAGGAACACAGTTTATTCCACAAGAAATGATCGACTATTCTGAAGGCGGAATCGTGAGTAAAGAGTTCTTACACAACGATGCTGGTAGCTTAACTCTATTTGCTTTCGACGCAGGACAAGCACTTTCAGAACATTCTGCACCATTCGATGCAACTGTACAAGTGCTCGATGGCGAGGCAGTTATTAAGATTGACGGAGTGGAAAGAACTGTAACTGCAGGCGAAACTATCATCATGCCAGCCAATCATCCACACGCATTGAGAGCCGATAAGCGCTTTAAAATGCTGCTAATAATGATTAAAGGTAAATAAAATAACCTGAGATTTTTCATCACACAATATATATAAATCCGATAGAGGGTGCCCTTTCTTAGTGTAGAAGGGCACCCCTTTTATTGCTATCGTCTATCCTTTTCTATCCAATTCCTTTGTTTTGAGGTTTCTATTCCTCACACTTTTCTACTGAATTTCTCACTCTTCCACAGACTGTATCTTGCACATCAGCTCCCTATTTCATTCCCTTTTAAGTCCTTCTTCTTACCTTTCCAAACGCTCTTCTCAATCCATTGCCCACCTTTCTCTATCTCCTTGCTACACAATAACTTTGACGTTTGTTTGTAAAAGCATTGACTTTGCAAGCTAAAAGCAACCCTTTTGCACCTCAAAAGCTATGCTTTTACCCTCTAATAACATTGCTTTTACTTGCCCACTCCACCTCACTTCTGACACAACGACACTGACACCGCCACGCTGTCGCACGCCTAAAACAAAAGAAATGCATTCTGTTTGAGCAATAAAGAAAAAACAATAAATGCTTTGGGATTGTCATTTTTTATCATTACCTTTGAACCAAAAGGAGGTAATATGACAAAGATAATTACTCAAGAGAACTTTAACGACCTATACATCGACCCCATTGAACAAGAAAGAATCGATAAGTTTGTTTGCGATGAGATGGCTCGTCAAATCCATAGATACATCAAAGCGATGCACGGAAGCAAAGCTATGATGCTGAAGTTTGAAGACAATTTGTCAGCTTTAACGGTAGAACAGAAAGAAGAAGCCATTGCATATTACATCGACTTTAATAGAAAAGTGCTCAGTGGACTTGACCTTAAAGTGGTGCTTGCACGTGCTATGGCCAACTATTGCGACACCTTTAGCTTCTTACAAGAATTGCTTTCGAACAAAGAAAAGTTCGACTTCTACTTGAAAAGAATAAAAAGTAAGTATGTTCAATACCACGAAATATACGAAGAGAACGGCAAGTTTGGGATGAAAGACCACAAGGGAAACATTCTTATTCAACCGCTCTACGATTTCTTACGCACTCCTTATATATTCTCAGACGACCTCTCTATCATTCCTGTCATTGCTCAAAAAGACGGCAAAATGGGACTCATCTTACCCGACGGACATAACACTATTGTGGCAGACTTTATCTACGACGATATCTCTTTGCGTGAAGAAGCACCTTTCTTCGAGGCTGTTAAGGGCGAAGAAACGTTCCTTTTAAAGGGAGAATAGATGTCGACCAAACTGCAATTCCTTAATAATCAAGAGGCTATTGAGCGCATGGACGAATTGGCTATGCGTCAAATCGATTTTTTGTTTGTTATCAATTATCAAGCAACGAAAGCTATTGTGTTGCCCATCGACACGATAGATAGATCTGTTTTGCGCTTTTCTTTCAACGGAAAAGGGAACGACACCGAGCTAAAAAACATTCCTTTTAACGATATTGTGTGGAACTGTTGTCCGCCAACTACCAGCGACTACAAGGCGAAAATGGAGGCACTTCAACAGCAAATTCTGCACGGAAACAGCTATCTTGCTAATCTCACGCAACCCATTGGCATTGAAACCAACCTTTCTTTATTGCATATCTACAACGCATCTACAGCTAAATACAAGCTCTGGGTGAATGATATGATGGTGTGTTTCTCGCCCGAAAGCTTTGTTACGATCGACCATAACATCATTAAAAGCTATCCTATGAAGGGCACAATACAAGGAGATAGCGATGCAGCCATTCAACAATTGCTCGACAATAAAAAGGAAACTGCCGAGCATGCAACGATTGTTGACCTGATAAGAAACGACCTTAGTATGGTGGCAAACAATGTGTCTGTGCCCCAATATCGCTATGTCGACAAGCTAAAAACGAACAAAGGGGCGCTTATTCAAACCAGTTCTGAGGTGAAAGGCACGCTACTTCCACCTTATATCGATAAACCTGGAACGGTGATCTTTAAGCTGTTGCCTGCGGGTTCGATAACGGGTGCGCCCAAAGAACGCACGGTTCAAATTCTAAAAGACATCGAAAACTATGACAGAGGCTTTTATACTGGGGTGATGGGAACCTACTCTAAGGGCATAGTTGATAGCGCTGTGATGATTCGTTTCATCGACATTCACAACGGAAAGATGACCTATAAGGCTGGAGGAGGTATCACTTCGCAAAGCAAATGGCAAGAAGAATATAACGAATTGATTGAGAAAACCTATGTGCCAATATGTAGAAACGATTAAAGTGGTGAACAATTGCGCCCTAAACTTGCCCTATCACAATGCTCGTTTCATCGAAACGCAAGCTAAAGTGTTTGGACTTGTGTGGTCGGAGCATATCGAGCACTTCTTACCCAACGTCCCTTTGCAAGCCGAACCCATTAAGGTACGCATTGTTTACGATTGCAATGGGGTGGTAGAAACATCATTTGAAACTTATAATCGTCGTGCTATCACTTCGCTAAAGCTCATCGAAAACAACGAAATAGATTATACTTACAAATCAACTAACCGACTGTTGCTCAACGAACTTTATGCTATGAGACAACAAGAAAGCGATGTTTTAATTGTAAAAAACGGCCTCATCACCGACACTTCTTATTGTAATGTGGCTCTATTCGATGGACATCGCTATCTAACCCCTGCACAACCGCTACACAAAGGCACTACGCTTACACGCTTATTGCACGAAAAGAAGCTGACAAGTTGTCCCATTTCACCTCACAACTTGCATCAATTTGAGTTCTTATCTCCCTTTAATGCCATGATAGAACTGGGCGAAATAAAAATCGATATCAACGCTATCCACCCCTAATAGATAGGCGGTTGGAGAGGATAAGCCCCCCATTTAGAACGAGATAACAAAGCAACAAAAGCAGTGTTTTTTGCTTCTATCAAGATTATTGTTTATCTTTGCAACCGCAAATATCAATCAATCAGCAAAGAATGAAAGTATTAATCACAGGCGCAAGCGGCTTTATTGGCAGCTTTATTGTTGAAGAATCTCTGCGTCGTGGTATGGAAACGTGGGCTGCAATACGCCCAAATAGCTCGAAAGAGTTCCTTAGTGACGAAAGAATAAGATTTATAGAACTTGACCTTTCGAATGAAGAAACGCTCAAAAAACAGCTTGCTAACAACACATTCGACTATGTAATACATGCTGCTGGAGCCACAAAATGCATCAATAAGGACGACTTTTTCAAAGTAAACACAGAAGGAACAAAGAACCTTGTCAATGCTCTTATTGCATTGAAGATGCCCCTTAAACGCTTTATTTTTATCAGTTCACTAAGCGTTTACGGTCCTGTTCACGAACAACAACCCTACAAAGAGATTTGTGAAACAGATGTTCCTGTCCCCAATACGGCGTATGCTGAAAGCAAACTTGCCGCTGAAGAGTATATCAACTCAATAGGAAACAATTTCCCTTACATTATTCTTAGACCCACAGGTGTATACGGTCCACGTGAAAAAGACTATTTCATGATGGCCAAAAGCATTAAAAACCATATCGATTTTGCTGCGGGTTACAAGCAACAAGACCTCACTTTTGTGTATGTTCAAGACGTTGTTCAAGTGGTTTTCCTTGCCTTTGACCGAGGAAAAAGCGGTAGAACATATTTCATTTCTGATGGTCATGTTTATTCATCACGCCACTTTAGCGACCTTATTCGCAAGGAATTGGGTATGCCTTGGTGCCTTCGTATAGTGGCTCCGCTATGGGTTTTGCGTATTGTTACATTCGTTTCGGAATACATTTCACGCATAACAGGCAAAATAACTGCGCTCAATAACGATAAATACAACATATTAAAACAACGCAATTGGCGATGTAATATCGAGCCAACTGTCGACGAATTGGGTTATAATCCATCGTTTAACCTAGAAAAAGGCGTTCATCTCACCATTCAATGGTATAGAGAACGAGGCGAAATTTAATAGGTTTCAACACTCATGAAGCATTTTATTATAGATTTATTCAAGATAGAAACAAAGCCAAGAAAAGGTCTTTTGGCTTTAGAATGGGCTGTGTTAGCCTATTTAGTGCTCACCACTTTGGTGATATTATTTACCTACACACGATTAGAAAACCCTGAATCTATGTTGTGGGGACGCCTTAGAATTGTGGCAATGACAATGGGTTTGTGGATTGTTTACAGACTTGTGCCATGCAAACTCACACAACTTGCACGAGTGTTAGCGCAATTTGGGCTCTTAGCATGGTGGTATCCCGACACTTATGAGATCAATAGAATCTTCCCAAACCTCGACCATTGGTTTGCAACATGCGAGCAACAGCTCTTCGGTTTTCAGCCATCTGTGTCGTTCTCTCAGGTCTTTTCGTCGCCCATCATTAGCGAATTAATGGATTTAGGCTATGTGTCTTACTATCCAATGATGGTGTTTTTGGTTCTATTTTATTTCTTCTACGATTACAAAAACTTTCAACGTTGCGCCTTTGTCATCATCGCTTCGTTCATGGTTTACTATGTAATATACGACTTTTTGCCTGTGGTTGGACCCACATTCTACTTTAAAGCCATCGGAATGGATAGCGTTTCAAAAGGCATATTCCCTGCTGTTGGACACTATTTCAATACACATACCGATTGTTTTCCTAGTCCGGGATACCCCAATGGCATATTTTATCAACTCGTAGAGAGTGCTAAAGAGGCGGGAGAACGACCCACTGCAGCCTTCCCCAGCTCGCATGTTGGTATCTCAACTGTGTGTATGTTGTTGGCATGGCGCACGCAAAACCGTTGGTTGTTTTGGACACTTATGCCCTTCTTTGCCTTCTTGTGCATGGCAACAGTATATATTCAGGCTCACTATGCCATTGACACTATTGCAGGATTAGTCACTGCAATTGCCTTTTACTTTATCTTTTGGGCCAAGTTTTGGCATAAAAACGAAGCATAAAACACCTTACATATGATAAAGCTCTCGAACAATTCGAGAGCTTTTTTGTATCTCATTCATTTTCAACATCTTTCTTATCCATTCTTAAAAGGACTGCTTTTGGCTTGCAATTACATTGCTTTTACAACCTAAAAACAATGCTTTTGAGGTGCAATTGCACTGCTTTTACGCAAGAACTAAATGACATTGCTTTTTCAAGGCCTATGTGTTGGGGTTGCAAAGCAGGAGCAATGCGATTAAAAAGGGGGATTGAAGCACGAGAAATGGTGCTAAAACACAAAAAAAGACGATTAAAAATTTGCTCATTTCATATTTATATTGTTCCTTTGCCCACACGCAAATGACCCTCGGAAAGGGTCTTGAAAAGACACAATTGATTGTTTATGGCAAGGCTTCGAGTTATATTTTTATTGATAACTATCTTCTTCACTACCGCCATCTCGGCACAAATTGAAGAGCAAGACGACAACACTCCTCCCCCAACTGATGTCGACTTAAACAATCCTGTGTTTGTTCCTATGATTAAAGTGGGCAAGGTTTTGCACGGAAAAGACAGCATTCAGTATATTCAAATGAATAATGTTTATGTTTATCCGCAACCTGTTTTCGAGAATGAAAAGCAACGTGAGGCTTATAATCGTCTTGTGTTGAACGTAAAAAAGGTGCTGCCCATTGCCAAAGAGGTGAACAAAATCATTATAGAAACATACGAATATCTCGAAACTTTGCCCAATAAAAAGGCAAAAGATGCCCACATGAAGGTGGTAGAAGAGAGCATTAAACGAGAATATACGCCTCGAATGAAGAAGCTTTCGTATAGTCAGGGCAAACTACTTATTAAGCTTATATATCGAGAAAGCAACTCTTCTTCCTACGGATTGATACAGGCTTTCCTCGGACCTGTGCGTGCGGGATTCTATCAAACCTTTGCTTGGGTGTTCGGAGCAAGCCTCAAAAAGAAGTATGATCCTAACGGAGTGGATCGCTTAACCGAACGAGTTGTGCGACAAGTAGAGGCTGGACAGATCTAAAAGGTATACTAATTCGCAGTTTATCAACAGAAAACAACAAATCAAAACACGGCCAATAAAAAAGTGAAAGTATCACAACTATTAGGTATTTTATACTTTTTATCACCCTAAAAAGTATGCTATTTCCTATTTTTTTACTATCTTTGAAGAAAGAAAAAACAGGCAGTTGCTCACTAATAAAACCTTGTATTACTATGGAACTGATTGATCATTTATATTGTTTGATACTTGCTGGGGGCAAAGGAAAACGCTTATGGCCTTCGAGTAGGAATGAATATCCAAAGCAATTTATAGATTTCTTTGGTGTGGGAAGAACGCAATTGCAACAAACATACGACCGACTTGCTCGCTTAGTACCTGCAAATCGCATTATAATCAGCACTTACCGAGAATATGTTTCAATTGTAAAAGAACAATTACCTCATATCTCTGACGATCAAATATTAGACGAACCCATTCGCAAAGACACTGCTCCTGCTGTGGCATGGGCGGCTTATCGCATCACAAAATTAGACAAAAAAGCTACTATTTTGGTAACTCCTTCCGACCAAGACATACGCAATGAAGACGCATTTAGAGCCAATGTGCACGAAGCTTTGTCATTTATTGAGAAGAAAAAGGAGGCTATTGTGGCTATGGGAGTGCGTCCAACTCGACCCGAACCAGGCTATGGTTACATTCAAAGAGGCGACAATGTAGACCACGATATCTATACCGTTAAGTCGTTTACAGAGAAACCTAATCGTGAATTTGCACAGCTATTTGTAGACAGTGGCGAGTTTTATTGGAACACAGGTATGTTCTTTGCAAGGGCAAAACAATTGCTAAAGAACACTTATAAGCTGCTTCCTACGGTGCTAAAGACCTTAGATGAGCAGAATCCTAACGCCACATTAGAAGAAGAAAAGGCTTTTCTTGAAACCAATTATTATGAATATCCCAACATACCTATCGACAGAACGCTTTTAGAAAGGGCGTCGCACACCTATTTATTAAAGTGTGATTACGGATGGGCTGATATGGGAACATGGCACAGTATATATGAAGAAAAGAGCAACGACGGCACAGATAACGTGATAATTGATAGCGATGTGCTAATGGAAGACTGCTCTAATTGCGTTGTAAAGCTGCCCCAAGGCAAGCTTGCAGTTATCAATGGACTCGACGATTACATTGTTGCTGAACAAGACAATGTGCTCCTTATATGCAAAAAAGAAGACTCTTCGGCTCTCATTCGCAAGTATGTTACAGAAGTACAAGTGAAGAAAGGCGAAGAATATTGTTAGAAATACCACAAACACAGCATGCTATTAGCATGAGAAAACAAATGTGAAAAACATAGAGACAGTTGCTTTATACACCTTAATAGGCTATAAAACAGAGGAGATTTAACAGACACATAGAAAAGAAGAACAGACCCTTTAGGAGCCTGTTCTTCTTTTGTTATGCTTCTTTATCAATGATATCGAGCAACAAAGCAAAGTCGTCTATAATCCAAGTTGCGCCTGCTTGCTCTAAACTTTCTTTCGTTCCGTTTCCAAAAGTAACGCCAACAGTGCGCACACCAGCCCTTTTTCCCATTTCAATATCAAACCAAGTGTCGCCCACAACAATTGTTTCTTCGGGCTTAAAGTGCTGTTCCTCTAACGTTTTTAGAACGGGTTCGGGATGCGGTTTGTGGTTCGAAACCTCGTCTGCACCTAGGATATAGGGCATAAAGTCGATGAGTTCCATTTCCTCGAGCAAAGCCTTTGCCGACCAAGAGCGGCGACTTGTGGCGATAGTCATTTGTATTTCACGACGTGCCAACTCGTGAATTGTATCAATAACATGCTCGAAAGGTGGCACACAACCAGGCTTATTGTTACGCCTAAACACCTTTTCATAGGTCGCAACACATTGCTCTTGCATGTCTTTATCAACGCCTGCAAGTTGCACAAAGGCAGCTCTTAGGGGCAAGCCAATGGTTTCTCGGCACTCTTGAGCAGTGCAAACACGCAAGTTAAGCTCTGAAAGTGTATCTTGAAAGCATTGCACAATTAAGGCAGTAGAATCGCCAATCGTTCCATCGAAGTCGAAAATTATATTTTTAATCATATTTCTTTACATTTTAAAGTCACATCCTAACAAATGATGATGTTTTCATTTTAAGTCCCGAATACAAAGCATTCAAACGGTCACAAAAGTACAAATAATTCATTGTTTCTTATATATAATAATGTAATAAAATATCAATTACTGAAGAGTTTTACGTAACTTTGCAACATCATGATTAAAGAACAGGATATAAATAAGTATGAAATAATGGCGCCAGTGGGCTCAAGAGAGAGCTTAATGGCAGCAATTCAGGCTGGAGCGAACTCCATTTACTTTGGTATTGGACAGCTAAATATGCGCTCACATTCAGCCAATCACTTCACAATAGACGATCTTCACGAAATAGCTTCGATATGTTCTGAACACGGAATAAAGAGCTATTTGACCGTGAACACTATTATTTACGGAGGTGATATCGAAACAATGCACCGCATAGTAGACGCTGCAAAAGAAGCAAAAGTAAGTGCAGTTATTGCCGCCGACGTTGCAGTTATTATGTATTGTCGTAGCATTGGTGTTGAGGTTCACTTGTCTACACAGCTCAACATCACCAATATCGATTCGTTAAAGTTCTATGCTCAATATGCCGATGTAGTGGTATTGGCTCGTGAACTCAATATGGAACAAGTGTCAGAGATACACCGTCGCATTATAGAAGACGATGTTCGTGGCCCTAATGGCGAGCTTGTTCGCATTGAAATGTTCTGCCATGGCGCACTATGTATGGCGGTATCGGGCAAGTGTTATTTAAGTATCGACAACGAAGCACATTCGGCTAATCGTGGAGATTGCCGTCAAGTGTGCCGTCGTTCGTATATTGTTACCGACAAAGAAACAGGCACTGAGCTCGAAGTAGATAACCAATACATCATGAGTCCCAAAGACCTTAAGACCTTAAGGTTCATCGATAAGATGATGGATGCAGGTGTAAGAGTATTCAAAATCGAAGGTCGTGCACGTGGACCAGAGTATGTTTACAAGGTAGTTACATGCTATAAAGAAGCCATTGAGAGCGTATTAAACGGCACTTTCACTGAAGAAAAGAAGGATAAGTGGGACGAAGAGCTATCAAAAGTGTTCAATCGTGGCTTCTGGGACGGCTATTATCAAGGCCAAAAGCTGGGCGAATGGAACAAAAACTATGGTAGTGCAGCCACCGAAAAGAAAGTACTTGTGGGCAAAGTAGTAAAATATTTCTCTAAAATAGGCGTGGCAGAGATTGCTGTTACCGCTTCTGAAATAGAGAAAGGAGAACGCATTTTGATCACAGGACCTACCACTGGAGTGATGTATCTCGATGCAAATGAAATTCGATACGACCTCAATCCAGTTGAAAAGGTAGAGAAAGGTTGGAACGTTTCAATCCCCGTTACCGACAAAGTGCGCCCTAACGACAAAGTGTTTAAGCTCGTTACTGTAGCCCCCAAATAACACATTGTCTGGCAAAAGCTATGAGTTTGCACCCCAAAAGCAATGCACTTACACCCTAAAAGCAGTGCTTTTACATTGCAAAGTCAATGCTTTTCTAACCCAAGAGCAAAAGCCTTATAAACAAAGGACTTGCGAAGGGCGACACAAAAAGAAAATAATTAGAAAATAATTCACAAACAACCCTCCTCAGAAAGCACCTCAAAAGGCTTTCTGAGGCATAATATTCAAAGGTATGACTATCAATCAAATACAAGACGAAGTAATCGAAGAGTTCAACGATTTCGCTGATTGGATGGATAAATATCAAATGCTTATCGACTTAGGTAACGAACTTTCACCACTCGATAACCAATATAAAACAGAAGAAAACCTCATCGAAGGCTGTCAAAGTAGAGTGTGGGTGCAATGCGATTTCGACGGAACACAATTGCATTTCACTGCAGATAGCGACGCTTTAATTGTGAAAGGCATCATCGCTTTGCTTATTAGAGTACTCGATAATCACACTCCTCAAGAGATATTAGATAGCGACTTATACTTTATTGACGCTATTGGTTTGAAAGAACACCTATCTCCTACCCGTTCAAACGGACTCCTTTCGATGGTTAAACGCATTAAGGCTTATGCCTTAGTATATGCTCAAAGCTAAACACTTTACATAAGATTACAGAATAAAATGCGCAAGTTAAACGTATTAGAAATGAACCGTTTAACGGTAGAAGAGTTCAAAGCAGCTCGCAAACTACCCCTCGTTGTGGTGCTCGACAATGTTCGTTCGCTCCATAATGTAGGCTCGGTGTTTCGCAGTTGTGATGCTTTTCGAATCGAAGCTGTTTACTTATGTGGCATAACGGCTACCCCACCCAGTGCCGAAATACATAAAACTGCACTCGGAGCAGAGGACAGTGTGAGCTGGAAATACTATGAATCGACCCTCAATGCGGTTGAAGAACTAAAGCAACAAGGCTATTTTGTGTATTCAATTGAGCAGGTGGAAGGATCGGAAAACATGGCTAAAATAAGCTTAGACGCCTCTAAACGCTATGCAGTTGTATTGGGAAACGAGGTGAAAGGCGTTGAACAAGCCGTGGTAAATGCCAGTGATAGCTGTTTAGAAATACCGCAATTGGGCACCAAACACTCGCTAAACGTAAGCGTAACCGCTGGAATTGTGGTGTGGGAGTTTGCTAAACAACTCGTACTTTAATTGCTTTTCGAAGCAAATAAGGAATCCATAGTAAAACAACTACATTGTAACAAGAATGAAACCCGTGAACCTTTATACTTCAATAGCACGTTTCGTTGAACAAATAAGTGGTGCAACGAAACTGAAAAGACGTGCAATAAAGGTCGTTCTATCGTTCTTCTTAACGATAATTTTCATTGCTTGTAACGAACAAAACCATAACCTTCAGCTCGGAGAAATTGAGCAATCGTTCGACGAACAGCTTGTTTCTATCTCTCAAGAGAATGATTCTATGAGCTGGATAGGTAGTGCTGAGGGTGATGTTTGGCGCATATCGGCTCACACAAAGCAACATTTTGATATTTCAGACGACCGCATTTACAAAGTGGTTGTACAGCCCTTGCCCAATAACGACACGCTTTGTTGGATTGGAATTCGCAACAAAGGACTCCAAAAATGGCAGTTATTGCAAGGCAAACTACATTATATCAGTAGTTATCCTATCCCCTTTAAAGGTGTAAACTACTCAGTTTACGACATCATTTCTACGCAAAACAAGTTGTTAGTAGCAACGAGTAACGGCTTGTTCTGCCTGCCTTTTAACAGCGAAAGCAATGCCCTTCAACGCTTATACCCCACTAAAACCGACCCAAGTTGCATGGGTCCTAAGGTTATTCGCAAGCTTGCGCAATATAACAACAACACTGTTGTAGCCGCATCGCAAAGCGGTTTGTTGGTAATAGACCTGCCAACCAATCACGTTTCGGCACTTCATGCACAGCAAGACGTGAAATATATTCACATTAAGAACGACACTTTATACACCCTTCTCAATCATTCTCTCGTCAAAGAAGGCATCAAAGGACAGGTATTTAAGAGTGTTTCGCTCGATTTTAGTCCTGCTGTTTACACACAAATCGACAACACCCACTATTTAATAGGCAACAAAACCATTGCCATTAGCAAAGATCTTGACAACTTTATCACCATCCCTTTGCGTCGAAAAGTGCCCACTTTGTGCAGTAATATCTTAACCATTGGGGCGAAAAACGGCTTTATGACGCTGGTAACGGAGAACGCTTTGTGGCGCATTCCGCATCATCTTAGCGTGTTTAATGATAACGGAGCCATAACAACTGCATGTTCCGACGAAAACAACAGCTATTTTATCAATGCCCAAAACGAGGTGTATTGCAGAAAAAACAATGAGCTATCGGCTAAGAAAATATACACACTTCCTGCCTCAGAGACGGTTCTTCAGCTTCATTCTAACCACAAACAGCTGTTCTATACCACTGCTAACAACTCGGTAAAGACCATCTCTTTAAGCTCAAGTTACATCAAAAACCAACTCTTTGTACGCCCTTCTACCCTCTATCAAAGCTGTGCAAAGATCACCACCTCATATCTTTTTAGCGACGATAAGCAAACAAAACTCTACTTAGGAGTGCAAGATAGCGCCTTTATTATCGATCCCAAAGGAACTATTGAGCCTCTTAATAACTTCCAAAACAAATATGTTATCGCCTTTCTTTCAAAGGATAACAATGCACATTTGTATATTGCTACGCTCAATAATGGCCTGTTTTATGGCACAAATAACAAGTTTGTACCCATCAGTAGCAACGACTCTACGGGCGCATTGCGTGACTTTATTGTTACAGATGAGCACAATCCACGATTTATTGGAGCCACCAATAGATTGGTGTTTATGCAAAACAGCAATGAACAAAAGCACATTAAGGGAATTAAAAAGCTGTTGTATGTGAACGACACGCTATTCTATGCAGTGCTGAACAATGGCATTTTGCCTTTAACCCGCAAAGGAAATAGTTTGAAAGTGCACCATGTTTTGTATCCAGATATTCAGTTCGAGGCCGCTGCCTGCAATGTTTCTAAACAGCAATTGCAGTTGGGAAGTGCCATAGGTGTGTTGTTGCTCGATGCCGAAACGGGCGACAATGCAAAGTGGTTGTATTTTGATAGCAGCGTACCCAATATGCGAATTCTCCTCATTATCGCAGCCTTTGCCCTGCTAACACTCATTTCTGCGGTGATTATCATGAAGAATAGAGGACAAAACAGCGCCGAGTTAAACCTCGAATCGAAAGAAATTCTGTTGCAACGTCTAAAAGATTTAGAGGCGATGTTCGACCTATTAGAACGAAGCGACAGAGGAAATATTGAGCAATTGCGCAACGATCTCGATGCAATAACATTGTCGGCACGCAAAGCCAACAAGCAATTAACAGCCGTTTCGCAACGCATTATGCAATTAAACCGCAACACTGCGATGTTGTTACCTAAGAAACTGCAAAGTCAAATCAACCAAATAGCCACCATCAACGCTTGCGAACGCAACACACTCACACTCGAATCGCAAAACGCTTTGGCATCGGATAACCTCGAAACGATTAAAGATCAGGTGCAAAAGAATCAGCCTTGGATTCAACAAACCATGGCTATTATCGAAACATTGGCACTCTATAAAGGCACAATGGCACGTGTTGCGCCTATCAACGGCATTACCACTGAGGTGCAAAACGATATCACCCTCACCGAAAAAGCATTGATTAGAGAGCCTTTGAGCACCACTCTCGGTTACTTTAAGCAGTTGAGTGAGCACTATGAATGGCTGATGGGAGCAGAGAGTTTGCCTGCCCTTGTAGACTATTTAGATGGTCTTTTTGTGCGATTGAACGACCTTTCGCCACAAAGCAACATTGTTTCAGCAATCGAAAAGGAGCTGAAAGAGATTGAATTAACGCTCAAAAACACCGATAGAGAGCAGGTTCTTGTGAACATAAAGCGCATTACTAAGGTGATAGAACAGCTCGAAGAGTTGAAAAAATTGAGCAATTCGATGGAAAACTATGTCACCATTAGGCAGTATGTCATTCACAATAACAAGGAGAAAGCAGTGCCTAAGCAGGCTTTCCAACTTGAAAACGAGGTGGCACAGAGGGCAAGTAACGAGGTAGAAGCCATTAAAGAGAGTGTAAATAAGGTGTTGAAAGGATTAGAACAAACCGATATTTACATTGTACACGACGTGTTGAATTTGAACAGAAAGGATAGTCAAACGGCACAAGTATTAGCTCTTCTCTTGGCCAATGCAAAGGTAAAGCGCACGCTTATTGCTGGAATGTTGGGCTTATATGGTAACTTTAATCCTGTTATTAGTCGTTTGGTTAATGGCAAACTGAAGCCTAACAGAGAGCAACTCACTGAATATATACAACACACTCCTGCCACTTTGGTACAAGGAATTTTAGCTCTTATCGACAAGAGTGAGGCATAGTGCGAACCAAGTGTTGCACTATATAGAAACAAAAGCACTGCAATTAGGATCTAATTGCAGTGCTTTTAGTAGGTAATCTCAATGCTTTTGCACCCCAATAACAATGCTTTTATTTTACAATGTTTTTCGTTCTAACAAGTAGAAGAAATGCAGATGAAAGCAAGGAAGTGGGTAATTATGGAACAATATCTCGTTAAAAAATTATAACAAACGTATATCTTTCCCCAAACTATGCCCCTTATATCCCTTTATTTTAGTACTTTTGCAGCGGTTCCGTAGCTCAGTTGGATTAGAGCAACAGCCTTCTAAGCTGTGGGTCAAGGGTTCGAACCCCTTCGGAATCACTAAAAAGCAAAGGCATTATCAATGATTTGATAGCGTTTTTGCTTTTTTGTTTTATATCAGTTCCACTTCTTTAGTCGTCTAATAACAAGTCTTTTCAATATAAACGAAAGGCTAAAGGACAGATTTTATAGATTTATTCAGCACACGTTACGCATCACTTGGCACCCAAAAGGTTGTTGGTGGAGATAACAATAAAACGCCTTCGACACCCATCAACAATGGATTTCGAAAGCGTTCAATCGTTATTTTCAATCTTAAATAATAGGAGCGTTTACCCTATTACTTTGGGTTTTGCTTGTGAAACTTCTCTGCTTCGGCAATAAGCCACTTCTTTCTGAACTTGAATACGGCAAAGAATGGAAGGAAAAGGAAGGGCAAACTCATCACAGCAAATATGAGAGTGGTGGCCTTTCTACTGGCTCTTGAATGAATATTATCGCCAAGTCCATTCACAGTATCAACAATAGATTCGAGCAATTCTGCTCCTCCTATGAGATAAAGTATAAAAATTTCGATTGCAACAATACCAAAGAACACTCCTAAAAGCTTCTTTCCTATTCGGTCGCAAATGGCCATTCGAGTTTGCAAGTCGATGTCTTTGCCGTGGGGTATGTTAGCAAACCAGTCGTTTGCACGTTCTTCGTGTGTCATAATTTTATTGACTTTAAATTCATTTTGTATTTCAATAACGAGATAAAGCAGGCGTATAAGCCCGTTGTTTCTCGTTCGTTCTTGCCTAAGAGCTTTGCCCTGATGATGAAGGCGAGCAGATATTGCAAAAAACATCTGCTGTAATCGCCATCAACCAACATTTCTTTTTAGTTCAAAGGGTACTTAAAACGAATGGGATCATCGTATTGTTCTTGTAGCTTCCAAAGCTCTTTTTTAAGCTTCTTCACCACTTGTTGCATGTTCGCATCGTTGTAAGCGTTGTGCATTTCTTTTGGGTCTTTCTCTAAATCGTATAGTTCCCAAGTGTCGATGTCGTTATAGAAATGAATCAACTTATAGCGTTTTGTTCTAATTCCATAATGTCTTTTCACTGCATGTTCAGCGGGATATTCGTGGAAATGATAGTAAAGAGCATCTCTCCAGTGCTTTTGTTTTTGTCCTTTTAATAGTGGAAGCAACGAAACTCCTTGTATATCGCTTGGCACATTCACGCCTGCTAACTGCAAAATGGTTGGAGCATAGTCGATGTTTTGCACCATTTCGGTTACATCTCCACGTTTGTTGAATTCTTTTGGCAAAGACATTACCAATGGAGTACGCATACTTTCTTCGTACATAAAGCGCTTATCGAACCATCCATGCTCTCCCATATAGAAGCCTTGGTCGGACGCATAGATCACAATAGTGTTCTTATCGAGACCTGTTTGCTTTAAATAATCGAGCACTCTACCTACGTTATCGTCGAAAGTTTTAAGCACTTTAGCATAGTCTCTCATATAACGTTGGAACTTATATTTATACAATTCCACTGTATCTTTATGCTCTTTGCTGTAGAAGTCGATAGAAAGAGGAGAATATAACTTGAAGTATTCTGCCTTTTCTTCATCGCTCATTCTGCTAAGCATACCCACATAGCCATCTGAAAGACGTGACTTTTGACCTGGAAGATACATCTTTGTGTCGTAGATAATATCCATATGCTTGCCAACTTGCATCTCTTGAGCCGACGCAGCCTTTCTTCCCTCGTAGTTATCGTCGAAGTTATCGGGCATATCGAAGGTCTTATCTTCATACTCATTCAAGTATTTCATCTCAGGAAGCCAGTTTCTATGGCATGCTTTGTGTTGCATTAAAAGCACGAAAGGCTTATCTTTATCACGCTGTTCAAGCCAGTTTAAGCCGAGATCTGTAACGATATTGGTTACATATCCCTTATATCGAACAGTGTCGTTGTTCATAGTTATGAAGTCAGGATTATAGTAATTACCTTGTCCAGGGAATATAGTCCAATAGTCAAAGCCCGTTGGAAGGGTCTCAAGATGCCACTTTCCGACGATAGCTGTTTGATAACCTGCCTTTTGAAGCAGCTTAGGAAAGGTCTGTTGGGTGCCATCAAACACGCTCATCTCGTTGCTTAAGAAGCCATTTTTGTGACTATGTTTACCTGTTAACATACACGCTCTACTTGGACCTGATAGCGAATTGGCCACGAAACTATTGGTGAATTTAACACCATTGTCGGCAATTCGGTCGAGATTAGGGGTGTTAACATAACGCTTGTCATAACAACTCATCATTTGAGCAGTGTGGTCGTCGGTCATAATCATCACCACATTGTATTTTTGTTGTGGTGCTTTATCGGCCTTGTTTTGAGCCAATGCCAATGAAGAAGGAACCAAAGCTCCGAGCCATGGCGTAAGAAGTGTTGCGATGTGTGTGATTTTTGGTGTCATCAAAATATTTTGTTTAGGTTTAAAAAGCACTGTTTTTGCATGCCAAAAGCATTGAGATTACACTCTAAAAGCATTGAGTTTAGGCGGTAAAAGCAGTGTTATTTAAATGTGATAGTGATGCAAATGTAATCATTTGCTTTTAGATATACAAACGAAAGGAACTAAAAAAGAATGCTACCCACAACCATATTATAAGTGGAAGACCTTTCTAATAGTTTATTTCTTGTTATGTTCTATAAATTATTCTCAATAAAACATTCACAATAAAGCATTTCTGTTCTCCTATTCTTTCTAACTTCTTCTCTACATTATAAAAACTATATTGAATTTATCGCGATCCTTTTCAATGAATCTTAACGCAACATCAAAACCTAATTGCACTTTTTGTGGGCAAGTTTTTTTATCCCACTTCTATATATAATATAAGGTGTAAAACACTTATAGCATTTTTATTCTTTCCCAACCCAATAACCCGTATACAACAGCCGTCACCGCCTCACTATTTAAAAGCATTGAGTTTACGCCCTAATAGCTATGCTTTTACACCACAAAAGCAATGCAATTAGAAAGCAATAGCAATGCTTTTTCAACAAAAAAAAATAAATAAAAAATGGTTTATATAAATAATGTTTGTAATAAATAACTATCTTTGCCAATATCAAAGCAATAAACTTAAAATAGAATCAGTATGGATAACCGACTAAAAACATTAGCACTCTGCATGCTTTCAAGTGCTACTCTTGCTAATGCTCAAACCTTTTTAAGCGACACTCAAGCAATGAAGCGCATTCAAACCACCAATAAGTATGTTTTACTTCCTGTGGAAGAGAGCGAAAATTTGGCGCATATCCGTGTCATTAAGGATAATAATGTGGTGAAAGAATTCAACTGTAAGCTTGCAGTGAACAAGGTTGATTATTATGTTCCACTTGATGTTAGCGAGTTTGGAGGCGATGTTTTGCTCGATATTCAATTCACTGGAGAAAAGAAAAATACGGGGTCTATCCATCATTTCACTTGTTGGAAGGAATTGAAAGAAACCAACTCTTTCGACACTTCCAATCGTGAAAAGTACCGACCACTATACCATCACACTCCACCTTATGGCTGGATGAACGACCCTAACGGCATTTTTTATAAAGATGGAGTGTGGCATTTGTACTTTCAATATAATCCATTTGGATCTCAATGGGAAAATATGAACTGGGGACACAGCACTTCTCGTGACCTAATTCATTGGACTTACGAGGGAATTCCCATTCAACCCGATGCACTTGGCGTAATTTATAGCGGCTGTTGCGTTGTAGATAAAGACAATGTAGCTGGCTTTGGCAAGAATGCAGTAATTGCTTTTTACACATCGGCAGGTACTTCACAAACTCAAAGCATTGCTTATAGCCTCGACAACGGCAAAACTTTCACTAAATATGCAGGCAACCCCATTGTAACAAGTAATGTTCCCGACTTTAGAGATCCTAAAGTTTTTTGGAACGAAGACACCCAATTGTGGAACTTAATTCTTGCTGCTGGACAGCAAATGAGCATCTATTCGTCTAAAAATCTAAAGGATTGGACCTTTGAAAGCCACTTCGGAGAAGGCTATGGCAATCATGATGGAGTGTGGGAATGCCCCGATCTAATCAAAATGGGCAACAAATGGGTACTTCTTTGTAACATTAACCCTGGCGGACCCTATGGAGGTAGCGCAACACAGTATTTTGTTGGGCACTTTGATGGACACAAATTCACTTGCGAATCGGCTCCAACTGTAACCAAATGGCTCGACTATGGAAAGGATCAATATGCCACTGTCACTTTCAATAACGCCCCTAATGGCAGAATTGTAGCTATTCCTTGGATGAGTAATTGGCAATATGGCAACCATGTTCCAACGCTTCAGTTTCGCTCTGCCAATGGTCTTCCTCGTGAACTCGGACTCTTTAGCTATCAAGGCGAAAGCTATATCAGTGTAAAACCCTCGCCCGAAGTATTCGCAGTATTTAGCAATAAAACTTCAACTAAACTGCAACCCGCCTCTTATATCGAAGTAACCAACATCAAAGGCAACGCAAGTATCACCTTAAAGAACAACCAAAACGAAGAGGTTGTGATGGTTTACGATGCCAAGAAGGGCACTTTCAGCATGGATAGGAACCAAAGTGGAGTGTCAGAGTTTAGCTCTGAGTTTAAAGCTGTTACCACTTCGCCCACCTATGGCGCAATTAGTGGCTTGCAAATCTTTGTAGATAAGAGTAGTGTTGAGGTGTTCGACGTAGACGGAAAGATGGCTATGACGAACATTGTGTTCCCTACTTCGCCTTATACCAACGTGGTTGCAAAGGGCTGTAAGGTTAAAATTCACGCCTTAAAATAATTGTTCTTGCTCTCCACCTCAATCATTCTATACGCTTTATGCACTGCTATGGGGTTTGAAGGGCGCAAGAATACGGAAACAAAAGAATCGAATAAATAATACAAATCTAAATATGAAGAATGTAATTGTTGGCTTAGGTGAGGCCCTATGGGATTGCCTTCCTGATGGAAAAAAGCTGGGCGGAGCCCCTGCAAACTTTGCTTATCACACCGGACAGTTTGGACTTAACACCCTTGCAGTTAGTGCTCTTGGAGAAGATTCCTTAGGAACTGAAACGCTTGAGGAATTGAAAAGCAAGGGAATTAACTATCTTATGCCCCTTGTAGACTATCCTACTGGCAGCGTACAAGTGGAACTTGACGATGCAGGTATACCCACATACGATATCAAAGAAGGCGTTGCTTGGGACAATATTCCTTTTACTCCTGAGCTAGAAGAAGTGGCAAAGAATTGCAGTTGCGTGTGCTTTGGATCGCTTGCTCAACGTAGTAGCGTGAGTAGACAAACCATTCAGAAGTTTATTGAGGCCACTCCTGAGTCGTGTTTGAAGATATTTGACATCAATCTACGTCAAAACTTCTACACAAAAGATATTATATGCAATTCTTTAAAGCAAGCTAATATCTTAAAAATCAACGACGAAGAGCTGGTGACGATTGGTAGATTATTTGGCTATCCCGGCTTAGATATAGAGAATAAGTGCTGGTTA
Organism: Hoylesella nanceiensis DSM 19126 = JCM 15639; assembly: GCF_000379965.1. Lineage (GTDB taxonomy): Bacteria > Bacteroidota > Bacteroidia > Bacteroidales > Bacteroidaceae > Prevotella > Prevotella nanceiensis. The sequence continues at coordinate 258,855 of NZ_KB904328.1, forward strand.
TTGCTCGGAAAATATAACTTAGACATGCTCGTTCTCACATGTGGTGTCAACGGATCTTACGTCTTTGCGCCCAATCTTTTATCGTTTAGAGAGACTCCTAAGGTTGAGGTTGCCGACACAGTAGGCGCTGGTGACTCGTTTACAGGAACCTTTGCGGCTGCCATTCTCAATGGAATCGCTATTCCAGAGGCGCACCAATTAGCTGTAGAAGCAAGTGCCTTTGTTTGCACTCAGCATGGAGCTATGCCCAAGTTCCCTAAAGATTTGATCGATAAGATTAAGAAATAAGCAATAATTAGGAACACAAAAAAACCTCTATTTACACCCTTTGATGTAAGTAGAGGTTTTCTTTTATTATCTTAAAAGCCGCAACTAAGCATGTAGTTCAATGTGTCTTGCAAAACACTTACAATGACTGTGAGTCGTGACTTTTATAGGGGTTAAACGCTAACCCATTCTTATTTCTTTTTCTTTGGTTGCACTTTAGCTGGCTCAACCGCTTTCTTTTCACCGCTATCTTCGATTCTTACCAATTCAACATCAAAGATAAGAGTAGAGAAAGGCTTAATAGCTGGAGTTGGAGAGCTACCTTTATAAGCCAATTCTGCAGGGATATACAATTGCCATTTACTTCCTACTGGCATCATAGTAAGGGCTTCTGTCCAACCAGCAATTACCTGACTTGCTCCAAATGTGGTTTCTTGTGGATTGCGCTTGTATGAGTTATCGAACTCTGTTCCATCGATAGTGCGACCAACATACTTCACTGTTACCATGTCGTTTGCCTTTGGAATAGCACCATGTCCTTCTGTAATCACTTTGTATTGCAAACCACTTGCAGTTGTTTTCACGCCTTCTTTGGTTGCATTGTCTTTCAACCATTTCTCGTTTTCGGCCTTAACGGCAGCCACTTTGCGCTCTTCATTAGCCTTATAAAAGTCACTAAAGTACTTTTCTGCATTGTCGAAGGTGAACAATGTACTATCTTTTAGAACCCCAGCAACGAATCCTTGGTAGAAAGGATCAAGTGAAAGGCTATCTGATGAGTCTTTAAATGCGTTGCGAGTAGTGGGAACTACTTGGTTTTGAACGGTGCTAAACACTGCCACTCCTGCGTTATATGCACTGAAAGCCTTATCGCCTTGCTTTGCACGAGCATCTTTAAAGCCTTGCACAAAAGCTGCTAAATCGTTTTCAGTTAAGCCATATTGGCCCTTAAGATACTCCATAAGGCGACCAGTTGAGAACAAACCAGACGCATAACTCAATGAGTCGGCACGAGAAGTGAGTTTCACTACGTTTGCAGTAGTCTTGTTCTTTTTATTTGTTTTGTTAGTGTTGCCTGCGCTTATTGTTGTTGCAAAGCCTGCAAGAAGTACACAAACAGCTAAAATTGTCTTTTTCATTTTAATGAAGATATTAAATATAAAGAATAAAAGAGAATTGAGCTTGAATAGCAACTGCTCACCTCTTTTATACGACTTTCTATAATTTAAAAGAGGGACGGATGTAAAAGTATCCGTCCCTTTCATTGCTTTTATTGAATGATTGATTATTTTCCGTTAACTCCTAACAATTCAATTTTGAAGATAAGAGCAGAGAATGGTTGGATAGGACCAGAGTTTTGGCCACCGTAAGCCAAGTCTTGTGGGATGTAAACTTCCCATACACTACCTACAGGCATACGCTTAATAGCTTCTGTCCAACCCTTAATTACTTGGTTAAGACGGAACTCTGCTGGTTGTTTTCTTTCGTAACTGCTTTCAAAAACCTTACCATCTATAGTGCGTCCTTCATAGTTAACCTTAACCATTGATGTATCAGTTGGAAGCTCACCTTTACCTTCTTTGATCACTTTATATTGCAAACCGTTAGGAAGAGTCACAACACCTGGTTTCTTTTTGTTAGCTGCAAGGAAAGCTTCACCAGCCTTTTTGTTAGCAGAGAATTGCTTTTCATTGCTTTCGCCTTGGATCTTTTTGAACAAACGTTCAGCCACTTCACCAGCACGTTGAGCGTCCATTATTTCGTTTTTACCTGTTGCTCCGTTGATGAAACCTGCGATAAAGTTCTTCAAAGAGATAGTCTTTGTGCTATCACCACCGAACAATTGGCTGCTAATGTCTTTAACATAGCGTCCACCAAGGTTCTGTCCTACTTGCAAACCTGCATAATATGCAGCCTTTTTCTTATCGTCTCCAGAGTTAGCACCATCGCTAACACCCTTAATAAACTCGTTGATATAAGTGGTATCTACACCCATTCTTTCAGAAAGAACGTTCTTAAAGTCACCTGTTTGAGCAACACCCATAGCGTAACTCAATGTGTCTACGTCAGTTTTAAGGTCAGCTTTAGGAGTTGAATTACCACATGCTGAGAATGCAATGGCTGTAAATACAGCTGCTGCAGCTAATGTAATTTTTTTCATTTTGATCTATTTGTTTTTTATAGTTTATTGCTTTTATTTTCTTTGTAAAATGCTCTTTTATAGCAGTGGGGCGATTATTGAACCTCGATAAGCTCTACATCGAACACCAATGCAGCGAAAGGAGGAATAGAAGCGCCTGCACCTCTCTCTCCATAACCAAGAGTATAAGGAATGAAGAAGCGGTATTTAGAACCTTCTGTCATCAATTGTAGACCTTCAGTCCAGCCTGCAATCACTTGATTTAGTGGGAAAGTAGCAGGTTCACCACGTTGAACTGAGCTGTCAAAGAGTGTTCCATCAACAAGCATTCCTTCGTAATGGCACTTCACTTTGTCGGTAGCTTTAGGGCGTTTGCCGTTTCCTTCTTTGATAACAAGATATTGCAAGCCACTTGGAAGAGTAACAACTCCTTCTTTCTTTGCGTTTTCTGCAAGGTATTTCTCGCCTTCTTCTTTAGCTTTTTTACCCATTTCTGCAGCTGCAGCACGTTGCTTTTCTTCTTGTTTTTGGAAGAATTCCTGAACGATAACTTGTGCTTCAGCCTCGTCTAGTTTAAGTTGTCCACCTGCCACAACATCTTTAATTGCTTGTGCAAAATCATCAATACTAAGTTGTTCGGCACCCATTTGAGCCAATTGTCGACCTATTCCAAGGCCTAAAGCATAGCTAAGTTTATCCATAATTGTTTATAAATCGTATTTTATTTATTTGTTTTCTTGTTTCGTTTACTAACTCTTTGCAAATCAACCTCAATGGCTTTGCCATATCCGTTGTGCACTTTGGCACGCAAAAGGCGGTGCATTGATTATTTTCATAGCACCATATAGTTCTATGCAAAGTTAATCTTTTTATTTGTTCCACCATCTATTAACATCACTATTTTTGTTTTTTTGTGCCTTTACTTTTATCTATCTACAAAAAGAGTGCCATAAAACTACAAAATAAAAGCTATGTTTTTGCATGGTAAAAGCATTGCTTTTGCACCTTAATAGCATTGAGATTGCGTGCTAAAAACATTGATTTTATTTCGATGTTTCTATATTGTTGATTGGCAGGGGAATTCGACTTCGGTTTCATTTCAATAGAGATGGGACAAAAAGAGACTGAAAAACCTTTCATAATTAGGCAAACATTCCTATCTTTGCATAGAACAATCAGATTCAAAGTGAAATGAAAGAAAGCTCACAAATCGACGTAGCCGTATTACTCATCTTCTTTAATCGCCCCGAAAAGTTTAAAGAAGTGTTTGCACAAGTGCAGAAAGCCAAGCCCTCAAAGCTGTTCCTTTATCAAGACGGAGCACGCCATTCGGGCGACATTGAGGGCATTGAAGCATGCAGAAGCATTGCGAGTGAGATTGATTGGGAGTGCGAAGTGCACCAACTTTATCAAGAAAAGAACTATGGTTGCGACCCTTCTGAGTTCATTGCACAGCGTTGGGCGTTCTCGTTTGTAGACAAATGCATAGTGATAGAAGACGATGATGTGCCCTCATTGGCATTCTTTCATTTTTGTAAAAGCATGCTCGATAAGTATGAGAACGACCCTCGAGTGTGGATGATTGCAGGCTTTAATGCTGAAGAAAAGACCGAAGATATATCGCAAGACTATTTCTTTACGTCTGTATTCTCTATCTGGGGCTGGGCTTCTTGGCGTCGAGTTATCGACCAATGGGACGAACATTACACCTTTTTAGACAACAAAGAGACTCTTACTTTGCTCACCAATTTAGTAAAAGAGCGCAATGTTCGCAACGATTTCTTATCCATGTGCCACCGCCATAAGCAAACAGGTAAGGCGCACTACGAAACTATTTTCTGGGCATCTATGTTGCTCAACAACGGCTTAGCCATTATGCCTACCTTCAATTTGGTGAACAACATCGGTGTAACAAGCGACTCAACGCACTTCACAGGCTCAACTAACACCTTGCCAAAGGGCATTAGAAAGATGTTCACCATGCAACGATTCGAGCCCAAAAGCTTCGACAATCACCCCCAATACATCATTGAGCACACTGCATATAAAGACCGAATTTATCGCATGAACGCATGGAACAACCCTGCAATTAAGGTGAAATACAGCTTAGAAGAATTGTGGTTGAACTTGCAAAGAGGTAATTTTTCGACTATCAAAAACGCACTTTCTAAGCGAATTAAAAAGTGGTTGAAGATGGGTTAAGCTTCAATCAAAAGAAAGAAACAAATGGTTTACATCCTAAGAGAAAAAGCATTGCCACGAAAGAAGAATGAAGTGGTAAGGCAGTTGGCATACCCTCAAAGGATGAAAGCGACAAGTTCCAAGGTGGAAAATGCCGCTTTCGGTGTTTAACATGATATGTTAAATGCCTTCAGAACACCGAACCTAAGGGTTCATCTCTTGCGAGTTGTCCTGCGAACAAGCCTCTTTGTTTTGCAACATTGATAGCAATTGCTCTTCAGTTCGATGCCATCGAGATCTCGAGTTATTAAGTGTTGCAGGATTGGTTACCTGCTTTTTTGTTTTTCAATTAAACTGTTTGTCACAGTATTGCTATCGTTTTGCAACTCAAGCAATTTTCTTTTTTAATACGTTTCAATAGGTTCTGGTTGGTGATAGCATAGCTTTCACAACCTAAAACCAGCTAAAACAGTGTGTTACGAGCCTTTAACAATCTTTCTTCCTTATGTCTTTTTTTCATTAAAGTAGAAGCTTTAGCCTTCTTTCCTAACGTCTTTTACCAGCTAAGATCCGCCTTGTTGGCGTCTAAAAACTGCGAAACAACGATATGAGAGTAATCTGTTTTCGAAACAAAAACATATTCGATGTGACGCTACAGCAAGCTGTTTCACTCACAAATACAATAATAGCTAAGATAAACAATTGCGTTTTCCGGTGTCTACGTAAAGGTTTTCTTGCATTATTATATGCTTTGTTCTATTCTTTCTACAGGCTTTCTCAAAACTAAAAGTTTTGCAAAAGCATTTCTTTAATTGGTGTTTTACGCCTTAGTTTTGCTCTCTTTAAAAGGTGAAAGCTCCACTTTCGGCATTCTACTAATATTTTTTTGTATACAAATTCTATTTAAAACAAAAGGCACATAGCTCTCTTTTTGGTGTAAGAGTCTGTGTGTTTCATGATGTCTCTAGCTTATTTTCTACTGCCTTTTTATGTCCTTTCGATATCAATTGTTACAAAGATAGGTATAATAAGCATACGAAACAATTTTTATTTACATTATTTTATAGTTTACATATTATTTAAATTACAATCATATATTTTCACTATTTAGCGTTACTTTGCCATTTCTTTTCGTTCAATTTGGCTCTAATCATAATACAAAATAAAGGTTTAAGGGATTTAAAAGAAGCATTTTTCAACTCAAAACAAGAAGTTTTCAACCATCAAAAAGAACGACAATAGGCAAAAATATAAACGGATATTAACAATACTTGCTTAACAACTTGGCTCTATAAACAGCATATCTGCACTCTATTTTTAGATATTATCACACTTTTTATTTCGTCATTCATCCTCTTTAAGCTACCTTTGCACAGAATCATACATAACTAATAGAATGGAATGGCTTAATGGTTTATTTACCATACACTCTGCACTTCAAACAATAGTTGTGCTCTCTTTGGTTTGTTGCGTGGGCATAATACTCGGCAAAATACGTATAAGAGGCATATCATTAGGCGTTGCCTTTGTGTTTTTTACAGGCATTGTTGCGGGCAACTTCAACCTCTCTATCAATCAAGAGATGCTTAACTACGCCGAAACCTTTGGCTTAGTACTTTTCGTTTACACACTCGGTTTATACGTAGGACCTAACTTTTTGGGTTCATTACGGCACGAAGGCGTGTCACTTAACTTGTGGAGTCTTGCCATAATCATTGCTGGTACGGCGCTAACAGTGTTGCTTTGGAAGCTAACAGGAATACACATCGGCACTATGACGGGTATTCTTAGCGGTGCAGTAACCAACACTCCTGCCCTAGGAGCAGCCCAACAAGCCCTCGACCACTTAGGTTTTCCTAGTAAAAGCATGGCTCTTAGCTGCGCTGTAACCTATCCTTTCGGTGTTATTGGCGTTATCTTTGGACTCATTCTCCTTCGTAAATGGTTCGTAAAGCCTCATCATCTCAAAAGCCATTCGCTTGCAGATGAAGACCATACTTATATCGCTCAGTTCGAAGTTACCAATCAACAGATAGACAATAAAAAGCTTATTGAGATTGGACAAATGACCCCTAACAAGTTTATTGTATCGAGAATATGGCGTGATGGACACCCCATTGTGCCCAGTTCGCATGTTGAATTGAAGCTAGGAGACAATGTTTTGGTGGCAACAACAGACAAAGACGTTGATATTCTTACTGCTCTTTTCGGCAAAAAGATCAATACTGATTGGAATAAAGAGAAGATAGATTGGGACCATATCGATACAAAATTGGAGTCAAAGGTCGTTGTTTTGACCCGAGGAGCATTGAATGGAAAGAAGTTAGGCAGTCTTCATTTACGCAATATATACGACGTTAACGTTAGTAGAGTAATACGTGGAGACATCAAACTACTTGCAACTCCGAAGCTAAGACTGCAATATGGCGACCGACTTACTATCGTTGGAGAACACGAAGCGCTTAATCGTGTAGAGCGATTTGTGGGTAATGCGGTGCAAACTCTTAACGAACCCAACCTCGGAGCCATCTTCCTTGGAATCATATTGGGACTCGCTTTGGGAACCATTCCTATCTACTTACCTGGTATGAGCGCCCCTGTTCGACTTGGAATAGCAGGCGGTCCAATCGTAATGGGCATCATAATGGGAACCCTTTGCTCTCGTCTTCACATCATTTCTTACACCACTCGAAGCGCATCTCTAATGCTTCGACAAATGGGTTTATCGCTATATCTGGCTTGTTTGGGCTTAGATGCGGGCGGAGAGTTCTTCGAAACGGTGATGAGACCAGAGGGATTGCTTTGGCTTTTGCTTGGAGCTATATTAACAATGGTGCCTATCTTGATCGTAGGTGCAATTGCTTTAAAACTCAAGAAGTTCGACTTTGGCTCGGTATGCGGTATCACTTGCGGTGCAATGGCTAACCCAATGGCTCTAACTTACGCCACAGACACCATCGAAGGCGATGCTCCTGCGGTGAGTTATGCCACTGTTTATCCCTTAGGAATGTTCGTTCGAGTCATCATTGCGCAAATTCTTGTGATGTTCTTAGCATAGAGTTGTGTAGCAAAAGGAAATAAAAATAAGCCTACTTTCACATCACTCCACCTTCAATTTATCCTCTATTCTTAGCATTTTACCCTGCAATTTCAGTCAGCTACATTAGCTATTGAAAACCACCCACAAGTCCTTTATAATTAAGGGGTGTAGACATTGGCGTACAAAAGGAATGGAATTGGTATGCAAAAGCAGTGAGATTGCAGACCAATTGCATTGAGTTTACACACTAAAAGCAATGGAATTAGAAACGAGAAGGATTGAGAGGGATTTTCAAGAGAAGTGAGAAAGCTTTTATTTAGAGGTGATGCTTACCAACTCCCCATACACAAAAGTGAGCACAAAGGAGCCGTATTGATGGAGAATAACTATCCTATCAAGATATTGAAAGAGAGATAATCCCCTGCAACAACGGCGCAGACGATAGAGAAAAACACAAGATATAGATTTAAAAGAATCTAAACTCGCTTCTTAAAAGGTAAGACATTCGCCCCCTTTATACAACAAAAAGAGGGCAAAAACACTGCCCTCTTCTTTTATTTCTTTTGCCAAATCAGTTTACTTGCATTCAAAACCGCTAACAAAGTAACGCCCGTATCGGCAAAAACAGCCATCCAAATATTGGCAATTCCAAGTATGCCGAGTAGCATCACCACCACTTTTATACCAATAGAAAGGTACACATTTTGCCAAACAACGCTCTTTATGCGTTTGGTTAGCGCAATGGCAGTGACTAAAAGCATTGGTTTATCGGTTTGAAGAACCACATCTGCCGTTTCAATAGCAACGTCGCTACCCATAGCTCCCATAGCAACTCCCACGTCACTAACGGCTAATACGGGTGCATCGTTAATGCCATCGCCCACAAAAGCCACAGCATTAGCGTCGGTTTTAAGTTGTTCTAAGTGAGCAACCTTGCCCTCTGGAAGAAGGTTTCCGTGCGCTTCTTCAATGCCAATGCTCTGCGCAATGTTTTCCACAAGAGCCTGTTTGTCGCCCGATAGCACCACCGTTTTATGCACTCCAACGGCATTTAAGGCCTCAACAAGATGCTCGGTGTCGTCTTTTAACTCATCTTCTAACACGATATGACCCACATATTCGTTGTTATAAGCGCACACAACCAGCGTAGAAGCTAAGGAAGTGAGATGCGAGGGAACAGCTATTGCGTGCTTTTCGAGTAGCTTTGTGGTTCCAACGAGCCACTTTTCGCCTGCAATAAGGGCTTCGATTCCATAGCCAGCAAGCTCTTTTAAGGTATCAACCTCTACCTTATAATCGCCTGTTTCTACCCCATTTGCCACAGCTTTTGCCAGTGGATGGGTGCTATTTTGCTCGATGATAGCCACAGTTTTTAGATGATTGGGATTGTCGAAACTCCACTCTTTCACTTTAAAAGAGCCTGTTGTGAGCGTTCCTGTCTTATCAAATACCACCGTATCGACCTCTGATAGGGCATCAATAAAATTACTTCCCTTAAACAATATACCTCGCTTTGCAGCCGAACCGATACCTGCAAAATAGGTTAAAGGCACGCTGATAACCAGTGCGCAGGGGCAAGATATCACCAAAAAGATGAACGCACGATGGAGCCATGTACTGAATTCGTAGTTGAATTGGGGTGAGATGAGCGAATAAACAAAGGGCAATAGCACTGTGAGGAGAGCCAAAATGAGTACTATTGGGGTGTATTTATTGGCAAAACGACGTATAAACACATCGGTAGGAGCCTTGCGTTCGGCAGCCTCTTCCACCATATTCATAATACGAGCAATGGCAGATTGATCGGCTTTTCGAGTGACCTTTACTTGTAACTTGGCGTTGGTGGCAATCGAACCTGCAAATACTTCTTTTCCACTTTGCACCAAAACGGGAACCGACTCACCTGTTATAGCAGCCATATTCAATGTTGCTTCTTTGGTAATCAAACAACCATCGAGTGCCAATTGCTCTCCTGGTAGCACCTCAACAACATCTCCTATCTCTACATTCTCGGGCTTTTCGCTCACCCATTCGTCGTTCTTCAACACCCTCACAGCATGCGTTTGCAGTGTAAGCATTGCCTTAATGTGGTCTCTTGCCTTGTCAACTGCTTTGTCTTGCAATGCTTCTCCAATGCAATAGAGCAGCATCACGGCCACAGCTTCAGGCAATTCGCCAATGGCAAAGGCTCCTATTGCAGCCACAGACATCAGCACTTGCTCGCCCATCCACTCACGATGCCACAGCGAATGCAATGCCATTTGAAGCACATCTTTGCCTACTGGAATGAAAGCTACAATGTACCAAAGATAACGAACGTATGTGTTTGCAAACCAAGAAACGTGGGTTGCGTCGAGAACAAGGCCTAAAATGAGGAGAAAAGCAGATAAAATGATGCCTAAGAGCGATTGTTCTGATTCTTCATATGTATTTTCCATAACGATAAATTTTAATAAATTAATGTGTGTTTTGCTATATAAGGTAGAGTATTGACTCGTTTCCTTCGTTGCAAAGGAGGTCGATTATACTCATATTCTCTAAGAAACCGTGTCGCTGTTGATACACTTGATAATAGGGTTTTGATGTAAAATCGGGATCAACAGGGGCGTTTTTGGGTCGAATAAGCTCTCTAAAGTCGTTTTCATCGCATGGCTCTATAAAGCTTGTTGTGGGCTGAATGTTGGGCGAAATTTGTAGAAGTTCGCACATTTTTGTGGTGATCTCCCAGTTAAAATCAAAGAGAAAACGATACTTTTTCTCAAAAAATAGGCGCAAATCGTCGGCATAATACTCAAAGAAAGGACTGTCGTTATAAGCCGAAACTAAGGCATTCCAATGCACATGACGCCAGTTTGCATGGTCACTAATGCGCATGTCTTTCATAAGTGTTTTGCCATTGCTTTGCGGTTGCACTCCCCTTTCAACAGGAATGGTGAGTGATAAGGGTCCATTGGCAGAGGCAATGACACATCTATTGCGGTAAGTTTGCTTCACAAAGCTTTCGTGTTGCTCTATAAAACAATCGGAATGGCGAACTAATTTCTGATACCATTGAATCGGACCGAAGTATGTTGACGATAATATTGCTTTGCTCATAAGTTAAGAAATAATAGGTGTTTCACCCTTCCTTCAATGTCGTGGCGACACACAACATGCATTTTTCCATTACATTTCACCACGAGATAACCACCATTTACACAGCAACTGCATGGACATTGTGGGCGAACTGGCACCACAAAGAGCTGCTTTTCGATGGTAATAGTGTCGCCAGGAAGGGCCACTATCTGCCCTATATATCTGTTTTTGCAGTGCATCAACACCTTATCTCCACGCTGAATGGTGCCAAGAGGCAGCTTATTCACCATCACAAGCTCGGTATTTTGGGTGCTTTTAGAACCCTTTTCAACCGAAACAAGATAGAGGGTGAACATCCATCTGCGTACAATAAACACCAATAAGAGCGCTATTGCAAAGATAAGAGCAAATCGAATGCACTTGTTTATCATGCGGTTTATGATAAAAAGGCAGTGTAACACCCTTGTAAGAGTATTTCTTTCTGACTTTTGTTCTTTTCTCTTTCTATTTTAAAGAGGTGTTATTTAATATTGTCTACCATGTTAAATATACGGTTCCAACGTATTCCTTTGAATCCATTTCTATCGGGATCAGATGAGAACCAAATAAATATTGGCTTACCAACAACGTGATCTTCGGGCACAAAACCCCAGTAACGAGAGTCTGCAGAGTTATGTCTATTGTCGCCCATCATCCAATAATAGTCTAATTTAAAGGTGTATTTATTAGCCAATTTGCCATTGATATAGATCTTTCCGTTGATTACTTTCAAGTCGTTTCCTTCGTAAACACGAATCGGACGCTCGTATATTGCGATGTTATTGATATTCAATTCAACGCTAGAACCCTTCTTTGGAATCCAAATAGGACCGTAGTTATCTCGTGTCCAGCCTGTAACTGCGTTCAAAGGATAGATATCTCCAGTGATAGTATCGGTATTTAAGCGGATACTTGCAACCAAATCTTTTTGCGAAGCCAATACCTTTGCAGCCTTATAGGTAAGTGGAAGATAACCATTTGTGTTGAGAGAAGCAATATCTTCGTTAGATATTCCGAGCTGAGTGATCAACTCTTCGGGCAAAGTTTGCTTCAATTTCACATAATAAGTATATTGAACATTCTCTGGTTCCTTAATAGGTTTACCGTTAAGATATACAATTCGGTTCTTAATTTGCAGTGTTTGACCGGGCAATCCCACACATCTCTTCACGTAATTCTCACGTCTATCGGTAGGACGAGCAGTGATATCGCCGTATTCAGAAGGGTGATTTGCAATGTAATTGCGACCCATTGCATATAGTTCCTTAAAGAAATTATATTGCTGTTCGGTATTTAATAGGTTAATATCAACAGGGTTTGGGCTTGTTTGTTCATAGATTTCCTTACCCAAGCTATACACTTGTTGATAGTAATCTGCCGCTTGCCAGCGTGAATCATTCATGATTGTGTCGCCCGCAGGAAAGTTAAATACAACGATATCGTTAAGCTTTACGTGTCCAAGACCATCGACACGACGATAGTCCCAGTGTGGAACATCGATGTAACTCTTGCAACCAAACAAAGGAAGAGTGTGCTGAGTGAGGGGCATAGTCAATGGAGTTTGAGGAATGCGGGGGCCATAACTCAACTTACTTACAAAGAGATAATCGCCTGTTAGCAATGACTTCTCGAGCGAAGAAGAAGGAATTACGTAATTTTGGAAGAAGAATTGGTTGATAAAATACACCGCAACGAGTGCAAACACCAATGCATCTACCCAGCTCATAACGAACCTTACGGGTGCTTCTGCATCCTTCCACCACTGCCAACGAATCTTTTTTGAGATGTAAGCGTCGTAGATAAAGGGCACAATAATGAGTCCTAACCAACTTTTAACCCAGTATAAAAAGGCCAAATAGAGCAGTGTAACGACAATAAACTTAGTCCATTGCACCTTCATATTCAATTTTTTATCTTCTCTTCTAACCATGATTTCTCTTTTAATATCTTGTTGAATGTGTGTTATTTTCTAAAAATTAAAAAGGTTATTGATACCCAATAAGCCCGTATTTTGCTGAGTATATTCAGCTGCAAGCACCGCTCCGAGTGCGAATCCCTTACGAGAATGAGCACTGTGAGTGATGGTTATCAAATCTTCTTCGCTATCATAAGCAATGGTGTGTGTGCCATTTTCCTCGCCTAAACGAATACTATCGATGGGCAAATCGCTTGTTGTGAAGGTGTAATCAGGCTCTGTTACACCCTCTTCGGTAATCAATAAGCCCTTTTTCCATTGCTTCTTACGATCTAATTGCTTCACAATTTCCTCTGCAAGAGTGATGGCTGTGCCCGAAGGAGCATCTTTTTTATGAACGTGATGTGTTTCTTCTATCACGCAATCGTATTGTGGAAAGCCGTTCATTAGTTGCGCTAAACGTTTGTTGAGGGCTGCAAATATAGCCACACCAACCGAGAAATTAGACGCCCAAAACAAGGTTTTTCCTTCTTTTTCGCATAGAGTTGTTAACTCATCTCTATGTTCTTCGAACCAACCAGTGCTTCCCGACACCACTTTAACATTGTGTTCGAATGCCTTTTTCACATTATTATAGGCAGTAGAGGGCGATGTAAACTCTATTGCTACATCAGCTTTAGCAAATGCTTCGCTATCAAAATCGTTTTGATTGTCGACATCTATCTTGCAAACTACTTGATGTCCACGTTGCAGAGCCACATCTTCTATCATGTGTCCCATCTTTCCATACCCTATTAATGCTATGTTCATATTTGTTGATTTCTTTATTTTTATTTTTCGTTATGATTGCACCCGTGTTGCGACGGACGTGAAAGAGCTTTGCAAAAGCAGTGCTATTGGTTTGTAATAGCGTTGCTTTTAGGTGCCAAACTCGATGCTTTTTCAGTGCAATAGCTATGCTTTTATTTTCGATGAGCACAGCTCTTGGCTAACCTGCTCAATACCATTGCTTTACGAATGCGCTTTTATTTTAGTGTCCGAGCCATGCTTCGGGGTTCAATTTCGCTGTTTCTCGGCGTAGTTGGAACTGCAAAATGTTATCTGCACCCACTGCTCCTAAGGTTTGACGGGTAGACACTTTCTGTCCTTTCGATACGTTTACAGAGCGCAAGTTGCAATAAACTGAGATGTAAGCACCATGTCGAACCATTACAACCATTGAGCCACTGAATCCGAATACCGCACTCACTTCACCGTCATAGATGGCTCTTGCTTGGCAACCTGGGCTGCCTAAGATGTTGATTCCCTTATTATCTAAGGTCACATTCTTAAGTCCTTCGACATTATATTGACCGAAATGGCTCACTATTCTGTAGCTACCTGTGATCGGCATAGGCAGTCTTCCCTTGTTAGCTTCAAAGCCTCCGCTCATCATTCTGTCGACACTATTCATGCGTTGAGCATCTTCTACGCTCTTTCTTGCATTCGAAATGTCTCTTTGATTGCGCTCTTCTTCGGCCTGAGCTTTGCGTTCTGTGGCCACACGAGCAGCCTCTGCTTCACGTGCAAGCTGCTCTGCTTCTTTGCGTTTAGCGGCATCTGCGGCTCTTTCTGCAGCCCTTGCTTCTGCCTTTAAGCGTTCTTCTCGAGCCTTAGCTTCGGCAATTCGTCTTGCATTCTCACGTGCAGCAGCTTCGGCAGCCGCCTTTTTTCGAGCCAATTCTTCAGCCTTTCGTTTTGCTTCGGCAGCGGCTTCGGCACGTCGTTTGGCCTCTGCTGCAGCACGAGCACGGGCTTTTGCCACTTCTTCTGCAATGAGAGCATCAATCTTTTTATTGAGTTCTGCGTCCTTTTGGCGTTGTTCTGCAATGACGCTTTGAATGGTCTTTTGTTGCTGTTGCAATGAGGCTACCACCTTCTTTTGCTCGCCTTGCTGTCCTTCTAAGGCCTTTTTCTCTTGCTGTCCCTTATAAAGTAGGGTGTTTTTCTGCCCTTTCACCACCTTTAGTTGCTGGTTTTTCTCGCCAATTTGCTGTTGCTTCATCTTGATAATGTCGCCTTGTGCCTTTTGATAGGCTGCATATTCTTTCACAAAGCGCATTCTTCTGTAGAGCTGTGTCAAGCTTTCGGCACTGAAAATGAACATCATATTCTCTTGAACATTATGATGTTTGGCAGAATATTGTAGCGATTTGATATACTTTTCCTTATGTTGATCGAGCTGACTCTGTAGGTTTTGGAGCTGAACAGTGAGGATTCCGATATTATTATCAATGCCATGGATATCCTTTTGTATGCCTTCTATGTTCTTTTGGCGCTCGTCTATCTGTGTATTGAGCACTAAAAGGTCTTGCAATCTCTTCTTAACGTCGGCTTGATTGGCACGTAATGCCTGCTCTTGTTGCCTTATTTTCTGTTGAATTTGATTGCGTTCGGCTTGCAACCCCTTAATGGCTGGGGTTGAATAGCTGGGTGCCTTGCCTTTAGTTGTTGTCTTCTTGCCAGCAGGGCGCTTTGGTGTTGTTGTACGTTTCTTATTGTTTGTCGTCACTTTTTTGGTGGTTGTCTGACGTGAATTGGTTGCTTTTCGACGTGTTTGCGCCGATAAACTCATTGTAAATACAACCAGAAGAAGTGCTAAGAGTTGTTTTTTCATTTTTAATTTATAATGTCTTTACATTATTATATCTAAAGAAGAAGTGCTTTAAAAAGTGGCTTTTGCAAACCAACGAACCTGATTTTTGGGGCTCGTTGCTGTGGTTCTGCCTTGCAATGGGTTTGACTTTAAAAGCCTGCCGACATGATTTTGCCCAACACGTCTTGTGCTTCTATCTTCTTATATTTATCTGATAGGGTTGTGGTTTCTTCCCAATCGCTATCTGTTTTTACTTCATTCATCGATATTTTAATGGTTGCCTGCTTTTGCTTTTGCATGGCATTGGTGCTTAACTGGAACTCTTGTTCAGCAGGAAAGGCCTTTACTCCCACGCTTTTAAAGTTGTTATACTTCCATGTTAGCAATGATGTTCCGTGGTCGGCACTATTGTATTGCACTGCAACATCACTTATTCTGCCGTCTGTTTTGTCGGCTTTCCATTCGTATTTGAATTTGTCTTTCGAGAAAGTAATAACGTTTTGAGCAGCGTTATCGCTTGCTAATTTCACGTCATACTTCTTTAAATCGCTTTCTGTTACATTGTTTTGACCTGGCAAAAGCAATTGGTTCCAGAATAAAGACTGCAGACTATAAAAGTTTAATCCATTGGCTTTAAGGAAGTCTATCTGTGAGTAATCGCCCTTAATGTATTCTCTATGCAAGCGATCTACAACGAGAACGTAGTCGGGAGTGAACTCTAATCGACCCACTTCTGTGCCTAATAAAGGAATAAATAGCTGCAAACGAATAACCTTATTCTTGCGCATTTTAATCGAACCAGGTAGGTTTATGGTTTTATTTCCTGTGTTCAAAGAGAACGACATCGATCCAGTTATGTTATCACTAAACACCTTTGTGTCGGCAACTTTCTGTATAAAGGCAAGCTTAAGCAATGCTTCGCTGTTCTCTTTCTTTGCTACTTGGTTTGTAGTTGTGGTGTTGCTCACTGCAACCACTGTGCTATTGTCTTTCACAAGCTGTTTTTTTGCGCCACAAGCACTAAGCAACAACACCGCAGAGAACATCGTAATTGCTTTTAATTGCAGTTGTTTGCGTTGTTTATTGTTTATTCCTTTCATAATCTTTACCTTTCTTTTTTTATCCGTTTCCTGTGTTATCAGGATTTCATAGCATCTCTTTCGCAGGTCGTTTCCATTGTAGAAATGCTCTTTTTATTATTCTTTTATATATTTCTTTTGTTTGATTTTTTGCTGAAGTAGCTTGTTATTGGCATCTTTTGCCAATGCTTTTTGCCAATAACCAAGGGCTTTTTGCACATCATTAGCCATGAAAGCGATGTCTCCAGCGTGCTCTAATACCACCGCACTAATACCCTCTTGAGGGTCGTTTGCAACGGCTTTTTCGATATATTCCAATGCTTCTGGATAGCGTTTCTGCATGAATAAGATCCAAGCATAGGTGTCTAAGTAAGTCGAATTCTTTGGTTCTGCCATCACAGTCTTTAGACTCATGGATGCAGCTTTATCCAAATCCTGACCCTTTTCGCTTAAGAAATAAGCATAGTTGTTAAGCGTATTGATGTGATTGGGGTTCCATTCAAGACACTTCTCGTATGCTTCGAAGGCCTTTTCTCTATTCTCTTGCTTTTCATAAAGGTCGCCAATGATAGAGTAGAAGTCTGCAACTACCTTTGGTTCGCTTTCGTTATTCACTTGTTCTACACCCTTTAAAAGAGTTTGAAGCGCCTCTTTTGGCTGGTCTTTCTGTATGTATGACAAGCCAAGGAAATAGTAATAAGCCAAGAAACTGGGCGACTTTGTCAAGCCTTCTTTTGCTAATTGGATCACACGATCCCACTTTTGGTGATCCCAAGCATCTTTAATCAACTCGAAACGCACGTTATCTCTACCCGGACTGATGGCTAACACCCGTTCTAAAAGAGCGTTAATGCTGTCTTGGGGCATTTGTTTTACAATCATATAGCCCACCTTTAGCTCTAAAATCTGAGCATCTTTAGGATTAACGGCAATCATCTTGTCGAGCAGATTCAGCATCACCGTGCTATCAGCTTTATTCTTTTCGCTTTCAATAAGAAGGCGTTTAAAGATACTTTCTTTGGTTTGATAAGGCGTTTGAGCGTTTAAAAGGATATCGTTTTGTATCTCTTGCGCCTTAGCAACATTGTTTGTTGCCACATAATAGTCGTAAACCGACTCTAACACGCCTGGATCTTCAGGGTGACTCTTCAACAACTGCGAGAAAATAGCAAAGGCTTCGTTCTTGCGATCGTTGTTCATTAGCCAGTTAGCAACCATCAATTGGTTGTCGATATTGCCCTTATTCTCTTCGGCATACTTCTTTAATACGTTGTAAGCCTCTTTCTTTTTGCCTTGCAACTCATACACCTGAACCTTTGCAAGCATGTATTCTTCGGTCTTTCCGCTGATGTTTTCGAGTTCAGTTAAGATGCGTAACACATCGTCGTAACGCTCTTTTTGACGATACATATAGAGCAATAGGTTGAGTGTTTGTGTGTTGTTTCTATCGTTTTTCACCATTTCTTCGTATAAAGGAATGGCTTTATCGAATTTTTGTTGTTTGAGATAGCAATAGCCCAACAGGTCTTTATAATCTCGATTGTTGGGATCTAGCTCAACAGCCTTAACGCAATCGATGAGCGCAAGACTATCTTTTCCGCTCTCTGCATTGATTCTTGCACGATAAAAAAGAGCGTTTTCGTTTTTTCTATCCAGCTCAATTGCTTTACTAAGTGCCACAAGTGCCGAGTCGTCTTGTGCTTTAAGATGATATCGAACGGCGTCGAGAAAGTAGAAGTTACTATTCTTTTCGCTTTCGGTCAATAGCGAATTGGGGTCTACGGCCTCACTTCTTAAGGTCTTTTTGTCTTGTGCATTCGCTTCAATAGCACAGGTTGCCAAAAGCACAACCAATGCAATAAGAGTTTTTAAGCCAGTGTTTTTCTTTTTCATTTCTCGCTACTCCTTTAGGTTTAAATCGTTCGTTATGTTTAAAAACGGTGTCTGTGATGTTTTCAAAGCAACTATTTCACGCCTGTATGACCATATCCTCCGCTACCACGTTCGGTGCTATCGAGTTCTTCAACCAGCGTAAATTCGGCAGTACAATGTTGTGCAATCACCATCTGAGCAATGCGTTCGCCGTCGTTAATCACGAAATCTTCATTCGAAAAGTTCACCAACAACACCATCAACTCGCCTCTATAATCGGCATCAATGGTTCCTGGTGTGTTCAAAACAGTTATCCCATGCTTCAAAGCCAAGCCACTTCTTGGACGCACTTGCGCCTCAACTCCTGGGGGAAGTGCCATAAACAAGCCCGTAGGAACAAGGGTTCTCTCGAGCGGACGCAACACAATGGGTTGGTCGATGTTGGCTCTTAGGTCCATTCCAGCACTTAGTTTGGTGGCATATTGTGGAAGAGCATGTTTGCTTTTATTGATGATTTGTATTTCTGTTGCCATACTTTCGGATTTTATAACCTTTGCAAAAAGGTTGTTTTTATTTCGATGTTGCCCACGCCTTTTATAGATATAAAAGACTCACAACACGTGTATTAATTGCAAAAATAACGAATAATCTGCAATAAATAGGTGTATTTTGCTATAAAATACTACAAAGAAGTGACAAAAGAAGATAAACAGCAAGACTGCACTTGCGCCACCAATCAGAATATTTTAACGCTTATTTTCTATTAATTAGTTAATATATTTTAAACAAGAAGAATAAAGAGAGCGTAAAATTTTGATTTTATTCAAGACACACTCTCTGTCTTTTTATTTTAAAAAAGAGAAACAAGGAGAATGATTTTTCAAAAGATGCGCAAGGCAATATCGATGTAAGAGGAAAGAGAAAAAGGGCGAAAAACAATGCAGAAGGATTGCTTTTATCGTGCAATAACATTGCTTTTCGATTCTAAAAACGATGCTTTTTCATAACAAAAACACTGCCTTTTCTGTCTCAAATCACCCCACTAAAAACCTTTATTTATCGAGAAGAACGCAGAAATCACCCTTACATCGCACAAGAACTACGTCTTTTGATCGCCTATTTATCATCAAAGGTTCTTTCACCTCACCTCCATTTCTTTTCAACCTCTCTCCTTCTACATTCAAAAAAGCAACGCTTTTACTTCCACTCACACCCTTTTCGCCTTCCTTTTTCACTCTCCACAAAAAGAAATAAGGAGTAAAAATGGCACAAAAACAACTTCAAACAGCAATCAACCTTTCCACCTTTAAAAGATAAAATAAGTTAACAAAACAACCTATTCACCCTCTTTTCAAATAAAAGGAAGGCATAGGTGCATCGCAAGGGCTCGCACACTGAAAATGAATGTCTATCCACCTGTTCCACAAAGACAGAGCAAGGACATCAAAAAGAGAGCGAGAAAAGAATCGTTTATCGATGCTCTTCTCGCCCTATTACTATATTTTTTCGTTCTAACCCAAGGTTAAATGCACTGCAAACTATTCTTCGCTGTGCCCTTTTCGATATTGACTTGGTGTCATTCCAACGTGCTCTTTAAAGAAAGTTCCTAAGAAACTCTGGTTCGGAAAGTTCATTTCTTGGGTAATTTCTTTGATACTTTTGCTTGTGTTTCGCAACAAAACACGCAGCGCAATGGTTACATAATTATCTATCCACTCATTCGGTGTGCGCTTACTTACTTGCTTAACACTTTCTGAAAGATATTTAGCTGTAATGTCAAGTTTATCTGCATACCAGCTAACTCGACGCTCTCTGCGGAAATGAAGCTCTACAAGTCGAATGAATTTATTGAATATATCCTCGGCTCTTGTATACTTTCTGCTACCAAAATTCTGTATTCTATAAATGGCATTGCTGATGTCATAGATCATAGCAGTGAACAAAGAGCGAACGATGTCCTTACGAAAATGATGGTCGGTGTTATCGGTTTTGTTCTTTATAAAGCCATAATAGCTGTTAATGGTATAAACTTCGTTAGATGAAAGGTTACAAACGGGGTGCGTTCTTGAGAATAAGAAGAGCGAAGTTAATTCGGTAATGTCTTTCACTATGTCGTTAAAAAACTGGTGAGAAAGCATGAATGCCATACCCATACAATCACGACTGACGGTGTAATCGCTGATAATTTGCCCCTCACTGATGATGATTAGGTCGTTAGCTTTAACGTCATAGCGAACGGTATCCACTGTATATGAGGCTGAACCACGCAAACAAATGGCTAAGAAAAGGCAACCCATCCGGCGTGGTTGGTTGCTTTTTGGCATGTCGTCGATATGTTCAAGCATCACCATGTCACGATCAATATGACTGCATCGGCCTTTTTCTAGAATAGTATCTACCGTGATGTTATCCAATATTACTTTCGATTTCATTCTTATTATCTTTATTTTTGATACTTAATGTTTAAAGTCTTACTTTGTTAAGGCTTAGTAGATGTATTTCAACTGAAATACCCTTGTTCTACAAATATACTAATTTAGCGTTATGAGAGCCATAAAAATGGTGTTTCTTTTGTTTGTTTTAACAAATGAACTAATGCTTTCTGAGCTGAAAAAGAACCTTCTTTTGAGGCTCAACAGCAAGTCCTTCGACCCGTGTTATCTGCGAGGTGGCAAACAAACTATCGCCCCAAATCACTACATCTTGATATTGCTTGCGCTCGTTATTGATTGAAAGTTGCTCGTCGTAAACCCCTAAACACTTATAGAACACGTTGTTAGCACACAGCCATTCGCCCGACTTAGTGTCTCGAAAGGTAATTCTTATAAAGCCATTAAAAGGCTTATCGAACACGAAATGAGCCGTATCTGACGAGTGATAGATCTGTCTTGGAATGAGGGTTTTCACCACTTTATAATGGGTTTCGGTGTGAGTTGGAGTCCAACTGGGCACCAACCAGTCTGCAGAAGCAGCTTTTGTGGCTACAACAGGCGTGCAATGGATTTGAAAAGAGGTGTCTTCTAAAAGCGAATGAAGCACATTTCCTTGGCTCATCACCCATTGATCGTTATCGTTCCAAAATGCTCCTGTAAACAAACAATACCACTCTTGGTTACTAATAACACGCTTGGTGCGATTCCATTTGTCGGTTATTACACCATCAACAGCGATAGTTGCCTGCGAAAGTGCATTGCTTTGAGGGGTGCAAACGATGGCTATGGTGTTGTTGCCTGGGTGCAAAAAGTGGGTGATGTCGTAGCTTTCGGCTTTGACACTCAATGGAGACGAGGGGCGATAAGGCTCTAACACGGCGGTAGAGACGTTGCGCTGATTGACAAAAAGCGTGAATTGTTGCTCGCTTGCAATGGTTATTTTTGCCTTTAACGACTTGCTTTCGATGGGTAAATTGCGCACAAACACCACCTCTTCGGCAAAACATTGTCGTGAAGGAGTAATCCAATAAATGCCCCCTTCTTGCGCTTTTAGGGCGAAAGAGTTGAGCAATAAAACGATGATACAAACGAAACCACGCATCTATCTACATCTATTTAGATAAGCAACTCATTACAAATGATTTACATCTGCACACGAGTTGAATTCTGTTTCACTACAAATTGATTGAAAGAAAGGTGCAAGTAAGCCCGTTAAAAGCCCCTATACCTTTCTAAAAAGAACGTTATTTATAACTTTATGTTTTGAGTTCTTGCGCCTTTGAAGGTTAATTGATACACTTTTCTATTGCACTTCACATCTACTTTACCTGCCTTTAGACTCTTAACAGCGATGGTTTTCACTGCACCTTTGTTCCAACTGAAAGGTTGAAGGGTTGAGGTAGGTTTCTAAAAGTTTTTTTCTTGCTGTCTATCCTCTTTTGTCTTATCTTATAAAACTTTTTCTCTTGCTCTGAGAAAGCTATGCTATTGCCCTTCAAAAGCATTGATATTACTCGTCAAAAGCAATGAGATTGCACCGCAAAAGCAATGCTTTTAGATTGCTATGGCGCAAGTACTATTATATAAAGAGGTGTAGAAACGAATATGCCCTCTCTGTACTTTGAGGGTAAGAGAGGGCATGTTATAGTGTGCTTTTATGCGTCTATGTTCGCATAAGTAGCGTTTTGTTCTATAAATTCACGACGTGGTTCAACGTCATCTCCCATCAACATTGAGAAAATTTCATCTGCATCGGCAGCATTCTCAATGGTAACTTGCTTTAAAAGTCGTGTTTGAGGGTTCATAGTTGTTTCCCATAATTGCTCTGGGTTCATCTCTCCAAGACCTTTATAGCGTTGTACGTGGATGCTCTTTGAGTCGTCTTTGCCTTCTGTATGGCGATCAATAAAGGCCTGTCTTTGCTGCTCTGTGTAGCAATATTCTTTCTCTTTGTTCTTGTAACTGCACAAATATAAAGGTGGAGTTGCAATATAAAGGTGACCTTCTTGTATCACTTTAGGCATGAAACGATAGAAAAGTGTCATGATAAGGGTGTCGATATGCGATCCATCGACGTCGGCGTCGGTCATGATAATGATCTTATCGTAACGCAACTTGTCGATATTTGCTTCTTTATCGTCTTCTCCTTCTACTCCGAAACGAACACCAATACTTTGAATAATGTTCATTACCGACTCGCTTTCGAATACCTTATGCCACATAACTTTTTCGACATTAAGTATCTTTCCACGCAAAGGTAGGATCGCTTGGCTATATCTATCACGGCCTTGTTTAGCTGAACCGCCCGCTGAATCACCCTCAACGAGGAAGATTTCCGATGTTTTTGGATCCTTATTAGAGCAGTCTGCCAACTTACCAGGTAAGCCTCCGCCAGTCATTGGGTTCTTTCTTTGAACGCTTTCTCTTGCCTTTCGGGCTGCAATACGTGCGGTAGCGGCTAATATAACCTTATCACATATAAGCTTAGCTTCCTTTGGATGCTCCTCAAGATAATCGGCTAATGCTTCTCCAACCGCTTGTTGTACAGCGCCAGAGACCTCACTATTGCCCAGTTTTGTTTTGGTTTGGCCTTCGAATTGGGGCTCTGCTACTTTGATAGAGATCACTGCTGTGAGGCCTTCTCTGAAGTCTTCGCCTGCAATCTCAATCTTTGCTTTTTCTATTTGCTTTGAAATCACAGGGTCATTGTCTGCGTATGCTTTCAAAGTACGTGTCAAAGCCATTCTAAAACCTGTGAGGTGAGTACCACCTTCGATTGTATTAATGTTGTTAACATACGAGTGTATGTTCTCAGAATAATCGGTATTGTACATCACAGCCACTTCGATTGGCACGTTATTCTTTTCTGTTTTGAGATAAATAACATCGTCGAAAAGATGTGTTCTGTGTCTATCGATATATCTTGCGAATGCTTTCAAGCCGTCTTCTGCATAGAATACCTCTCTACGTGTTTTGCCTTCTTCATCTAAACGCAAGTCGGTTAGAGTAATTCTAACGCCTGCATTCAAGTAAGCAAGCTCACGCATACGACGTGAAATGATGTCCCATTTATATATAGTAGTAGTGAATATGCTTGGATCTGGCCAGAATTGTTGACGTGTTCCACGAAGAGTTGTCTCGCCAACTACCTTTACTGGGTAGAGAGGTTTGCCTTGTTCGTATTCTTGTTGATAGATTTTTCCATCACGGAATACTTGCGATTTCATGTGAGTTGATAAGGCATTCACACAAGAAACACCCACTCCATGAAGTCCACCACTTACTTTATACGAGCCTTTATCAAACTTTCCGCCCGCATGTAACACGGTCATAACTACTTCAAGCGCTGACTTATGCAGCTTTTCGTGCATATCTACGGGAATACCTCTACCATTATCTTGCACAGTTATCGAGTTATCTTCGTTTATTGTCACCTCGATATCGGTACAATAACCTGCCATTGCTTCGTCAATAGAGTTATCCACTGTTTCATTAACGAGGTGATGTAGTCCCTTTTCGCTAATGTCTCCTATATACATTGCAGGTCGTTTACGAACTGCTTCTAATCCTTCGAGCACCTGAATGTTACTCGCTGAATAGTTATTTTCTATGTTTTGATTTTCTGACATGTTATTTTTCAGTAAATATATCTTTGCAAAGATATAAAAAATATACGTAATAATGAAATTTTGAACGATATAAAATGCGATTTGATTTTTTATCAATTTGATAGCATTTTTGCACTGTTTTTATGACCCATATACTGACCTTACCTGGTGAAAATTTATTTTTTTTATAAAAAAGTGCATTTTCTTTTCAGTAGTTTCTACTTTTAATTTGATATACTTATAAGACTACTACGTTGAAATTGACCAAAAAAACCACGAAAAACGGCGAATATATCGGTCTTTATTTCGAGTTGAATGCAATAAAAACGCAGCAAAACACGTTCTTGTTTTTGTTGTGATTGCTTTATTTCACATGTAGTTAAAGTTGCTGTCGAAGTGCCTTTAAAGGCTGAGGATGTGCAATTTATAAAGGAAGAACAGATTTTTTTATTCAATACTAAATATATTTTAAGTTTAAAAAGGGACCTTGGTGCGTGAGCATAGTGGTCCTTATTTTTATTTATAGCACTGCGAAAGAAAAATATTTTCAATGAAAGAAGAACTTCACTTCACACCTTTTTTATATTGATTTCAGACGAAATCTACCTCCAAACTACCTTCAATTGATTTCCATTCGATCATCAACAGAGTAAAAAGATCTTATCCGTTTCAAACATTCATCTAACTCTTTGATTATCAATCACAACACAATCAGTAAGCAAGAGCTATGCTTTTAGCTCGCAATAACAATGCTATTAGCTTTCAAAAGCTACGCTATTACATCTCAATATCATTGCTTTTCGCATCGAACGTATTTGACATACATCAAAAACATCTCTCTGTTTTAAGAAAAAAAACGAAAAAACAATATTATAATAAGATATTTACTATTTTTGTAATCGTTATATTTTAAATTGTTTTTAGGTTGAAACGCTTATTCACATACATCATTATTTCACTTTTATTGGTGAGCACCACCGGCTTAAATGTTGGTGTACACTATTGTGGTGACATGTTTGTTGGTGTCATTGTGAATGGTGTTAGCGTTACAACTAACGATGTGCAGGGAATGGAAAACTGCATGGACGACAACAATCAATGTAGCCATTGCAAAACCATTCACCATAAATATAAAGTTGTTTCTCAGTTTATGCAAGGTCAACAGGTGCACACTGCGCCTCTGATTAGCGTAGATAACGGCTTTATATGTGCGCTTCCTGCAAACAAACTTCTACCCCTTATTGTTGTAGAGGAGGGCAACACGCTACCCAAACAGCGGTGGCGAACGCCCTATAACCCCCAAGATTACAGTCGAAATAGTGGTTTGAGAGCACCTCCAAGCAGTGCCCTCACTGCTCGTGTGTAATGTTGCAAGGGGCAAAAATATCCCTTTATGCCCTTTTCTTCCTTTATTTTAAGCGAGTGTTTTAGTTATAATTGTTTATAACGAACGGTTTTTTTATGCCTCAATTCATCTTTATAAGAGATGCAAACAGGGCATATATCCCTTTGATAGATTTATCATTTATATCAATAAAACGATGCTTAATAAAATCATTAAATATTTCATTGAGAACCGATTAATAACGGCTCTCCTTCTCATTGCAATCCTCATTGGAGGCGTTGTCACTGCTCCCTTCGAGCTGCCGCATAGCTTTTTGCCTCGAAATCCAGTGGCAGTAGACGCTATTCCCGATGTAGGCGACAACCAACAGATTATTGCAACCGACTGGATGGGACGCTCTCCTAAAGATGTTCAAGAGCAAATTACCTATCCTTTAACCACTTCTTTGCTCGGAATTCCTGGTGTAAAGACCATTCGTTCGACATCAATGTTCGGCATGTCGTTCATCTATATCATCTTTGAAGATGATGTTGAGTTCTATTGGAGCAGGTCAAGAATATTAGAAAAGCTCAACTCTTTGCCCCCAGGTCTGTTGCCTTCGGGTGTTCAACCCACGTTAGGTCCCGACGCAACTGCGCTTGGTCAGGTGTTTTGGTACACGCTTGAAGGACGTGATACCAAAACAAATAAGCCCTCAGGAGGTTGGAATCCTGAAGAATTACGCACTATTCAAGACTTTTATGTGCGCTATTCGCTTAGCTCTGCCAATGGAGTTGCCGAAGTTTCGTCGATTGGTGGATTTGAAAAAGAATATCAAGTAGACCTCGATCCCAACGCTATGAGGGCGTATGGAGTAGACCTTACAGCTGTAATGAAGGCGGTGAAAGATGCCAATATAGATGTGGGTGCTGGTACTTTTGAGGTGAATAAGGCGGAATATCTTATTCGTGGACTGGGCTATATCAAAGATCTTAAAGACTTAGAAGAGGCTGCTATCACGGCAAAAGATGGCGTTTCGGTGCGCATTAAGGACGTTGCTAAGGTGACATTTGGCCCTGCAGACCGCCGAGGAGGACTCGATAAAGAAGGTCAAGAGGCTGTAGGTGGAGTCGTAGTAGCACGCTATGGCAGTAATCCTATGCACGTTATCAATAACGTTAAGGCTAAGATTGAAGAGCTAAAGGTGGGCTTACCAGAGAAAAAACTAAAGGATGGAAGCATATCTAAGGTTACTATTGTACCCTTTTATGATAGAACTCAGCTGATAAAAGAAACCATTGGAACCTTGGAAAGTGCCCTTTCTCACGAGATCTTGATATGTATTATCGTGGTTTTAATCCTCGTTTTCAACCTAAGAGCATCGGCAATCATTGCCAGTATGTTGCCTCTTGCAGTGCTAATGACCTTTATTATCATGAAATTAGCCAACATCGAGGCCAATATTGTGGCGCTTTCGGGTATCGCAATCGCTATTGGTGTGATGGTAGATGTGGGAGTTGTGTTGATGGAAAACATCTTAAAGCGACTCGAACCCATTCAAAAAGCCCACAAAGAGATATATGGAAAAGAATTAGAAACATTGATATTAGAGGCTGTTAGCGAGGTTTCGGGAGCCGTTTTCACTGCTATGGCAACCACAATTATAAGCTTCTTCCCTGTGTTTGCTATGCAAGCGCAAGAAGGAAAGATGTTTCATCCATTGGCATTCACTAAAACTATTGCCCTTGTGGCATCGCTCTTACTCGGCGTTTTGGTGCTTCCTACATTGGCATATTGGGTCTTTTCGTTCAAAACACCCCGCAAATTGGGTGCTCTACTCATTCGTTTAAAACCTCAACGCACCTTCACTTGGCGCAATAAAACCATCACAATCAATCAAATAATGATTGCCATTGCAGTGCTTTTAGCCATCTATCTGCTTGCAGAAGCATGGTTGCCATTAGGCGCAAACAGTGGAATTGTGGTGAATGTAGTGTTTGTTGCGTTGATAGTTGGTGTGATATTGGGCCTTTTATGGCTGTTGGTTATCTACTACGAACGCATTCTTCGCTGGTGTTTGGCACATCGATTGGCGTTTATGTCGATACCTGTTGCCACGCTCATTGCAGGCTTTTTGGTTTGGAAAAACACGGGAAAAGAGTTCATGCCCACGTTAGATGAAGGCTCATTTATGCTTATGCCCACCTCAATGCCACACTCGGGAGTTCAAATGAACATTGACTATTGCCGACAAATAGACCGCCGTGTGAGCGCAATACCTGAAGTTGAGATGGCAGTTGGTAAGTGGGGAAGAGCCAATTCGGCATTAGATCCAGCCCCAATACAGATGTATGAGACCACAATTAACTATCGTTCTGAATACATGCTCAATGAGATGGGACAGCGACAACGCTTTAAAACCGACTCAAAGGGACGTTTTATGCTCAAAGGAGGCGGTACTTATGACCCCGAAAAGGGCTTTAGAATAATTCCTAAAGATAGTCTAATTGCCGACAATAGCGGTTCTTATTTCCGCCAATGGAGAAAGGAAATACACACAACCGACGACATTTGGAACGAAATAAGCAATGCTGCTACACTGCCAGGCATCACTGGTTCGCCCAAACTTCAGCCTATTGCCACCCGAATGGTGATGCTTTCTACAGGCTTAAAGGCTCCTATGGGACTCAAAGTGTATGGCCCCGACCTTGCATCTATTGAGAAAGCGGGTCTTCAACTCGAGCAAGCTTTGAAGCACATCGACAACATTAACCATGCAAGTGTGTTCTATGACAGAACCGAAGGTGCACCTTATGTAGAGATAAAGCTCAACAGAGAGAAGCTTGCAAGATATGGAATTAAGGTTCAAAACATGCAAGATATCCTCATGACAGCCATCGGTGGCATGTCGGAAGGAACGACTGTTGAAGGCAGAGAACGCTTTAATATAAGAGTAAGGTATGCAAGAGAGCTTCGAGATAAGCCCGAATCGTTGGGCAATGTGTTGATAAGTGCGTCGGACGGAACGCAGATTCCGCTCTCACAACTTGCCGATATTGAGTTTAAAAAGGGTGCAACTATGATTTCGAGTGAGAACACTTTCTTACTGGGTTACATCACTTTCGACAAGAAAGACAATGTAGCCGAAGTAGATGTGGTGAACAATGCCAAGCAAACGCTCGACGACTTGGTGGCTAAAGGCAAGATTGTTCTGCCTAAAGGGGTGACCTATCAGTTTACAGGAACATACGAACAAGAGGCTCATGCCACACAACGTTTGGCGTGGGTAATACCTATTACGCTCTTAATTATCTTGCTCATACTCTATTTTCAGTTCCGTTCTGTCACCGCATCTCTCATTCATTTCTCGGGAGTATTTGTGGCATTTGCAGGCGGATTCATTCTCATTGGACTCTATTCGCAGCCTTGGTTCATGGATTTTACTATCGCTGGACAGAATATGCGCACGCTTTTCGACATCCACACCATTAACCTTAGCGTTGCAGTGTGGGTTGGTTTCATTGCATTATTTGGTATTGCCACCGACGATGGCGTGTTGATGGGAACCTATATCCATCAGGTTTTCGAGGAAGAGAACCCACAAACCAAACAAGAAATCATTGAAACAGTGGTGAAAGCAGGTCTTAAACGCATTCGACCAGCAGCCATGACAACCGCTTCTACCTTAATAGCTCTCTTGCCAGTGCTATCTTCTACGGGTAAAGGAGCAGACATTATGGTGCCTATGGCCATTCCTACTTTTGGTGGAATGCTCATTCAAACGATGACAATGTTGGTGGTTCCCGTACTTCAATGTTGGTGGCGTGAGAGCGTTTTAAAGAGAGAACAGAAGAGAGCGACAAAGCTATTAGAACAAAGGGACTGAGACTTGGGCAACTAATAGTTGTGCTTTTGCACTGCAAACACAACGCTTTTACAACCCAAAGTCATTGCTTTTACAAGTCAATAGCACTGCTTTTAAAAATGAATAGATCAACAAACAAAATACAATCGAAAATTAGTTATGATTAGATATCTTTTAGGTTGCATGGCAATGATAACCACTTGTTTGTTAAAGGCGACTGCAACAACCAACACTTCTCAACCCGATAGCCTTGCGCACTACATCATAGTGGCTGCCAAGAACAATCCCGAAGTGGCCTCAGGCTATCACAAATACCAAGCCATGGTGATGAATGCCGAGGCAAGTGGGGTGCTACCCAATCCCGAACTCTCGCTAAGTGTCAACCCAAAGCCCATGCCTCAGGAAAATGGACGACAGGTATTAACTGTGGGAGTGATGCAAATGTTCCCTTGGTTTGGTACACTTAAAGCCACGAGAACAATGAAAGAGAAACAGGCTAACGCTGCTTTTCAACAGTGGAGAGAGGCTGGAATAGTCCTAAGCTACACGGTTCAGCAACAATGGTATACCCTTCTTGCCAAAGAAGAGCAATTGAAATACATCGTTCAAAATCGTCAGTTACTGAACAACATCAAACAAGCCATGCTCTATCAGTATAAATCTGCGCTTGCAACAAAGGGCTCAAAGATGAGCGATCAACTCAGAATTGAGGCCGAAGACGCTGTTTATCAAGAGAAGATAGCGAGTATTCAAGACGAGATTAAGGCTTTAAAGCAGCAGTTTAACTTGTTGCTTCACCGCCCAGAGAATAGTTTTATTGCCCTACCCGACACGCTTTTGGCTCGTGAAACGCCTTTTATGCAATGGCAAGAGGTGCAGAAAAATCACCCTGCTCTTGAGCAATTAGAAGCACAAAACGAGGCTTTCGTGGCACAAAAGGAATTGGCTCAGCGCAAAGGTATGCCCTCTTTTGCCCTCGGAGTGGAGTATATGGTGAATCAAAAGAACCCTCATCCGCTCTCAGGAGCAATGCCCGACATGAACGGAATGGATATGTTTATGCCCATGATGAAGGTTAGTTTGCCCATATATCGCCAGAGAGTGAATGCTGAAAGAAAGGCAGCTGAACTGCAAATACAGGCCACTCAAGAGGCTTATCTACGCAAAAAAGATGCTTTGCAAACCGAGTTTGTGGCACTTCAACAGCAAATGAGCGACGCAAAAAGAAAGATTGAGCTATACAATCATCAAATCACTTTATTGAACAACACGCTCAACTTGCTTCAAACAGAATATATCAACGGATCGTCTTCGCTAACAGATATCTTGCAAACGCTAAGAGAACAGATCGACAATGAGCGCAAACGCTCGGACAGTGTGGCTGCTCTTTGCTTGTTAGTAGCGCAATATGAGAAGATGATTTCTAAGTATGATTATAGTTCACAACAATAAATTACATCGATATGAAACGTAAAATACAAGATATTCTACAACAAAAACCTTGGTTAGGATATGCCTTTATGCTGGCAATAGGCTTGCTTTTGGGCTTTGTTTTCTTTTCTAATTCAAGTAAAAAAGAGGGTCATCACCATACAGAAGCAGGTAAAGACGAGGTATATACCTGCTCTATGCACCCCCAAATTAAACAAGATAAGCCAGGAAAATGCCCCATTTGCGGTATGGATTTAACGCCTCTTAAAAGCTCATCGAATAGCCAAAGCAACATAGATCCTAACTCAGTGATGATGAGTGAGGAAGCTATTGCATTGGCAAACATCCAAACTGAGGTGGTAGGAACGGGCAAAACGAACAAAGAAATACGTCTTTTTGGCAAGATAAGGCCCAGTGAACGCTCTCAACAAGCACAGTCGGCGTATGTCAATGGACGTGTAGAACGCCTCTATATCAATGCCATTGGCGATGTGGTTCATAAGGGACAAACAGTTGCTTTGATATATTCTCCAGAGCTATACACTGCTTCTCAAGAGCTTATTGCAGCCCTTTCGTACCCCGATTTGCAAAGGAAAAAGCTGGTAGTTGATGCTGCAATTGAAAAGCTTAAGCTGTTAAATGTGTCGCAAGGCGAAATCAATTCGATGATAAAAAGCGGTAAAGCCTCTCCTTATACGGCTATCAAAGCGAACGTTTCGGGCACAGTTATCAGTAAAAATGTAGAGCAAGGAAGCTATGTTAAGCAAGGAGAGGTGTTGCTACAGATAGCTAATTTGGGCTCGGTTTGGGCTGTTTTCGAGGCATACGAAACTGATTTACCTTTCATTAAGGTTGGACAAACAGTGCAATTCACGGCAGAAGGAGCCCCAGGTACCACCTTTTCGGGTCGCATTTCGTTTGTAGAACCTGTGCTAAATGCCCAAACTCGCACCGCAGGAGTGCGTGTTGAGGTGAGCAATGCCAAAGGAGTTTTTAAGCCAGAGATGCTTATTTCGGGCGTTATCACAGCCAATTTAAATAAGTATAGCGAAGACATTGTGGTGCCAAAGTCGGCTGTTTTATGGACAGGTAAGCGCTCTATTGTATACGTTAAAGATGAAAGCGACGGCTATCCAATATTCACTTTGCGTGAAGTGACATTAGGTCCGACTCTTCCCGACGGCTATATTGTGACCGAAGGACTGGCTGATGGCGAGGAAATTGTTACCAATGGAGTGTTTGCTATCGATGCAAGTGCGCAGTTAGACGGCAAACCTTCGATGATGAACAGATAGTTATTCGACCCAAATTCGACAATAGATAAAGAACAAAAATATTTAAGATGGCATTGCAAAATGCCGACATTATTCATCAATAAAAAAATTATAAACATGAAAAAGTTAATTCTTTTAGCGATTGTAGCATGCTCTTTTGTGGCAGCCAACGCAAAAACAGTGAAGAAAACCTTTAAAGTTGAAGGTAAATGTGAGATGTGTGAAGAACGAATTGAGAAGGCTGCAAAGGGCGTGAAGGGTGTTATTTCTGCCAACTGGAATAGCAAAACAAAACAACTTGCATTGGTGTTCGACGACAAGAGCACATCGGTTGAAAAGGTTCAGAAAGCTATTGCAGCTGTAGGATACGACGCTGGCGACGTGAAAGCATCGAAAGCAGCTTACGATAAGCTTCCTGGTTGCTGCAAATATCAAAAATAATCTGCTTTAAAAGCAAAAGAAAAGTCTTATGCCCAACACGGTTTCGGCATAAGACTTTTTTCGTTTTTCGATGTAAGAGAGAGATTCTCGTCACTAAAAGGCAACTATTTCACCACCTTAAAGAACTGCTTTGCTTGGGCACGACTTCTGAAATTGAAGTGCCACCACTCTGTTCTCAAGGGCTTAAAACCTGCATATTGCATTACCAAACGCAAGAGTTCACGATTTTGTTGCGCCTCTTTGGTGATGATTCTCTTTGCCACTAAGTTGTTTTCATTATCGACATGCGATGCAAGCGACATGTGATCGACCTTCGTTCCCATTGTGATCGTGTCGCCATTGAGCTTACAAATGCTAATATCCACTGCCAAACCATAGTTGTGAAGCCCTCCTCCATTGGCTGGATTACTTACATATATGTCTTTAGAAGTGTTCTTTACCTTGTCCCACATCTTTTGTTGTATGCTCATTGGGCGTGTTGCATCGAAGATAATCAGGCTCAAATCGGGGCGCAACTCTTTCAGCTTTGCCTGCGCCTTTACCAACGCATGGGCTGCAAGAGGGTGAAGATAAGCCTTTGTAAGGTCGGTATAAAGCACCTCACCTGTGAAGTTATTCGAGCGAGAATACATCAAACTCACTCGAATTGTCTTGTCGAGTGAATGAATATCTACCATTCCTTGTTGCTCTATTGAGGTGTTGGTGTCTACCTTCTTTTGTGCATTCGCATTGATAACGACGAGCAACAAGAATAGAATTGAAATGATTTTATTTTGCATAAAGATGTGTTTTAATTGATTATTATTACGACTTTCGATGAGCAGAGCAACATTCAAAGAGGGCAACCTCTTGCTCTTCATTTTGCACACTCGCTTTCTCTCTCTTTCAAAAACAGCGTTATTACACCGCAATAGCAATGCTTTTTCACCTCAAAATCAATGAGATTACGAGCTAATTACAGTGTTTTTGTAAGTCGTTGAAAATGAGATTATTCCTCAACAGAATCCTTTGTCACTTTATCTACGATAAGAGCTATTGCTCCATCTCCTGTTACATTGCAAGCGGTTCCAAAACTATCCATAGCAATATACAAGGCGATCATCAACGCTTGAGCCTCACTATCGAAGCCAAGAACGCTGGCAAGAGGGGCTAAAGCTGCCATAATAGAGCCTCCAGGAACGCCTGGTGAAGCCACCATCATGATGGATAAGAGCAAAATGAAGCCGAAAAAGAGCATAAAATCGTGTGGCATACCATTCAATATGCAAATGGTGAGGGCACAAGCGGTGATCTTCATCACTGAACCCGACATGTGAATGGTGGCGCAAAGGGGTACAACAAAGCCCGCAATGCCTTTAGATACACCGTTGTTGATGGTTTGTTGCAAGGTAACGGGTATGCTTGCTGCCGACGAAGAGGTGCCCAATGCGGTGAAATAGGCAGGAAGCATGTTCTTAAGTAGCACGAAAGGATTTTTCTTTACGATAGCTCCTGCAATGCTAAACTGATATAATAGAATGATGATGTGTAGTGCAAATATCACAACTATGATCTTGGCAAACACCAATACCATGTGATATACTTCGCCACTATAGGTCATATTCAAGAATATTCCGAAGATGTAGAGTGGTAAAATGGGGATAATTACGTTTCGAATAACGGCATCTATCACCTTTGAAAGGTCGCTAAACACGCCATAAAGGTTGTTTAAACGCTGCGAAGTGATGCAAAGTCCGGCAATGAAAGAGAACACTAAACCGCTCATTATATCGAACAATGCGGGGATATTGATGGTGAAATAGGGTTCGATGGCTGTGGCACTCTTTACCTGTTCGAATGTTTCTTGGGTGTTGATTAAGCTCGGAAAGAGCCACGAACCAACGCTATAAGAGAGCAATCCCGATAAAACGGTGTCGCAATAGGCCAACAACACGGTGATTAAAAGCAGCTTCTTGGCTCCTTTTCCCACATCGGCTATAGCTGGAGTAACGAGTCCTACGATAATTAAAGGTACCATAAAACCGAGGAACTGACTGAAAAGTGCATTGAAAGTGGTGAACACTCGAACTACCCCAAGGGGCAAAACGTTTCCTAAGGCGATGCCTACTATAATCGAAATAATAATGAGTGGCAATAAACCTAACTTCTTTATTTTCATCATATCACTATATTTTTCTTTTTAATTCTTGTCCGCTTTCAATGGGGTGGCTATGTGATGGCAACCAAAGGGATGGCTCTTGTTAAAAGAATGTCGGTAGATTTGTGTGGCAAGGGCAAAGCTCTCCCAATAGAACTCGTTGCCTGTTGCGCTGTGAATGCAATAATATGCGCTGCGAAAAATATATGTTCTGCGCTATTGTTGCAAAGTTTTTGAGCTGTTGATGCTATAATAAAAAGAGAGAAGAAAAGGTGATATGTTGCTTTATCACCTTTCTTCTCTATGCTGTTTTCTTAGCCTCTTTGTGCTATTAGATATTCAGCCATGGCTCTTCCCAATGCTTTACAACGCTCAGTTGAATCCTCATCTAAAGATTGAAGCATATCTACTGGTTCGCCTACTGGCTCGAATTTCAAATGGTTCTCGTTCCATTCTGCAATCTTTTCTACTGCCTTAGAAGCCCAACCGTGGCTTCCAAACCAGCCAATTGCATGGTTCTTGATGTCTCTATTGGCGATTTCGCTGAGCAAAACATCCATTTCATGATACAAACCTGTGTTGTATGTTGGTGCACCAACAATCAAACCTCTGTATCTGAACACGTCTCTTAGAATGTAAGAGTGGTGAGTTTTAGACACATTGTATAGCTTTATGTTCTTAATTCCAGCCAAAGAAGCTGCCTTTGCAATACATTCTGCCATCGATTCGGTGTGTCCATACATCGTTCCATAGCATATTACGATGCCTTCTTCTGTGTCATAGCGACTCATTCGATCGTATTCTGCCATCACTTTCTCTTTATATTGGTGCCAAACTGGTCCATGTGTGGGGCAAATGTAATCTATTTGCTCGTTAACAAACTTCTTTAAGGCGTTTTGAACAGGTATTCCATACTTTCCAACGATGTTAGAATAGTAGCGAACCATCTCTAACCAGAACTCTTCACAATTGATTTCTTCGTCAATAATACCGCCATTTAGTGCACCAAAGCAACCGAAGCCGTCTCCAGAGAACAACATATTGTCGGTTGTATCGAGTGTCATCATGGTCTCAGGCCAATGCACCATGGGGGTCATAAAGAACTTTAAGTTGTGCGAACCCAAGTTTAATTCATCGCCATTCTTCACTTCTAACTCTTTATCAGATATGCCATAGAAGCCTTTAAGCAAGTGGAATGACTTTTTATTACCCACGATTTCAACATCAGGATAATACTTTCTCATGAGCCCAAGCGACCCACTATGGTCTGGTTCCATGTGGTTTATAACGATATAGTCAATGGGTCTGTCGCCGATAACGGCACGAATGTTGTCTAAAAACTGTGGAAAAAATGCTACGTCTACGGTGTCAATCAAACACACCTTCTCGTCTACTATCAAATAAGAGTTATACGATACGCCATCAGGTAGTGGCCATAAGCCCTCGAAAAGAGCCTTGTTTCTATCGTTAACACCTACGTAATAAACGCTATTCTTTATTTCAATCATATCTGTTATTTATTTAAAGTTAGATTCATTTGTGCGCCAAAATCCTTTGAAATATAGTTATATATATCCTCACAGCAATTGGCTGAGAACTTAGTTGCATAGTGCATCAAGTCGTCCCATTGTGCTTCTGTTAAGCCATTGCTAATCATTTGGCGGGTAATATGGTTTTTTATTAGTCCAAAAATGAAGCCTGCATTGAAATTATCGCCTGCTCCTATGGTGCTAACGGTATGGGTTTGAACAACAGGATATTCTTTTTTGAAGTCGTTTTTGCCTCTTATCACGATGTTTTCGGCACCATTTGTGTAGATAAAGTCTTTGCAATAGAAAGCTATTTCGGCTTTATACACGGTGTCGGGATTATCCTTTTTGTACACAACTTCGAAGTCTTCACGGCTACCTCGAACGATATCAGCATATTCAAGGTTATCAATTAGATTGGGAGTAATCTTCATTACCTCGTTACGATGCGAGCTTCTGTAATTCACATCGTAGTAGATAATCGCCCCATTGTTGCGTGCATGCTCTAAAAGAGCCATGACTTGTTGATGCACTTTGGGATTTACGGCATAGAAAGAGCCAAATATCACGATGTCATCTGGTGCAATTTCTGGAAAAGAGAAATCGAGTTGATCGTGTGGTTGGTTCTTATAAAAGATGTATTCTGCATCGTTTTGCTCATCGAGAAAGGCCAATGACACAGACGATTTGCTATCGGGAAAACTACTAATATTATTGATGTTTACGCCATTATCTTGCAAAAAGTGTTTGATTGTCATCCCTACTCTATCGTTACCTATCTCACTTATGAAGTTACAAGATATGCCTGAACGGCCTAAAGAGATAAGTGCATTGAACGTAGAGCCACCTGGAACCGCCGCAATTGGTTGTTCGTTTCTAAATATAATGTCGAGACCTGTCTCGCCAATTCCTATTACTTTGCGCATAAATATCTTCGAAGATGTAGTGCAAAGTTCCGAAATTATCGGCACACTACAAAGCAATCGTTATTTATTTTAACGAAAATATGGTTTTAAATCTATTTCTATCGTTTTTTATTCAATATCGTGTTGTGTGGCAAAGACACGTTTTTGCCCAGCTCCTACTGCTTTCTTAAAGCCAAAGCTTTATTCTCTGCAGCCTCCATAATTTCTCTTTCACCGGGTCCTTTGTCGTTTATTCCGATCAAATGGAGCACTCCATGAATAATCACTCGATAGAGTTCCTCTTCATAAGTCTTTCCAAATAGCTCAGCATTGGTGCGTACTGTGTCGAGAGAAATCACCAAATCGCCATTCAATTCATCGTCTTCACAATAGTCGAAAGTGATGATATCAGTATAATAGTCGTGTTGAAGATATTCTCTGTTCACCTCTAATATCTTTTCATCATCAACGAACATATAACCAATGTCGCCCACTTTTTTGCCATAGCTTTGTGCCACTTGTTTAATCCAAGCAGTGGTTTCTCTTTTCTTAATCTTAGGCATTTTCACCTTTTCGCTGTTATATGTTATCATATATCTTGTTTTTATGCGTTGTAACTATGGGTTGATTTCGTTTGCGATGCATTATATCATCATGTCAGAAACATCTCTACCGAAGTGAATAAGCTCTCGAACAATGCTCGAAGAGATGCTTTCGTATTGTGGATCCGAGCATAAAAAGAGCGTTTCTATGCCTCCTATTGTCTTGTTTATTTCGGCTTGTTGGCGTTCATATTCAAAGTCTTTAAAGCTTCGCACGCCTTTAATAATCACGTTTGCGCCTACTCTTTTCGCCACATCTACCGTTAAATCGCTATACGCCACCACCTCAATTTTAGGCTCATTGGCATAGTGTTTCTCAATACGTTCAACACGTTCTTCAACGCTAAACATACCTTTTTTGTGCTCGTTGTGCCCCACTGCAATAACAATAGAGTCGAAAAGGGGGAGCGCACGTTGCACTATTGAGGCGTGACCAACGGTGAATGGGTCGAAACTTCCTGTGAAAATGGCTTTTGTCATGTTATCTATTCAAAGATTTTTCTTTATCTATTTAAAAGCGTCTTTCTATCTTTTCTAAAGTAGATGCAAGTAGAAAGAAAACGAAGATGCACCTTATTGAGAACGAACGAGAGCGAGATGCTGATGCACGCAGAGTGAGATGGAAAGTGAACTCGACCGCCTCTGCCTTTGCAAGTAGCGTTATAAGCAGTTCAAAGAAGGCGAATTACTCGTCGAACAAGCCTGCTTCGCTACCCAAACTGCTAAACATTTTGCGACCAAAGTGTCTGTATGCCAATTCAGTTGCCATACGTCCACGAGGCGTACGCTTAATGAATCCCTCCATAATAAGGAAGGGTTCGTACACTTCTTCAACCGTTCCCGAGTCTTCTCCGATAGCTGTTGCGATGGTAGACACGCCCACTGGACCGCCTTTGAACTTGTCGATGATGGTCAATAAGATCTTATTATCGATTTCGTCTAATCCATATTGGTCGATATTCAATGCACTCAAAGCATATTGAGCGATGTCGATATTGATGCGTCCGCTACCCTTCACCTGAGCAAAGTCTCTCACTCTTCGAAGTAAGGCATTAGCAATACGGGGCGTACCACGTGATCTTCCTGCTATTTCTGCAGCGGCATCGTCGTCGATAGGCACTCTAATAATCGATGCAGAGCGTTTGATGATGCGTGCAATAGTGTCGTTATCGTAATATTCGAGATGCAGATTAATACCAAAACGAGCACGCAATGGAGCTGTTAATAAACCGCTTCGGGTGGTTGCTCCAACAAGTGTAAAGGGGTTAAGATCAATCTGAATGCTTCGTGCCGACGGACCTTTATCGATCATAATATCTATTCGATAGTCTTCCATTGCAGAGTAGAGATATTCTTCTACCACTGCCGATAGTCGGTGAATTTCGTCGATAAACAACACATCATTAGGCTCGAGCGAAGTCAATATACCAGCCAAATCGCCTGGTTTGTCGAGCACTGGTCCACTGGTTATTTTGAAACCCACACCCAACTCGTTAGCAATGATGTTGCTAAGGGTGGTTTTTCCAAGCCCGGGAGGACCGTGAAGAAGAGTGTGATCTAATGGTTCTCCACGATATTTTGCAGCTTCTACGAATATTTGAAGATTGTCTACAACCTTTTGCTGACCACTAAAATCGACAAATTTCGGTGGTCTTAACGCATTCTCAAAATCCTTTTCTGCTGGTGAATACTTTTCTTCTCTTATATCAAACTCTTCTGTCATGCTACAAAGATAGTGCAAAATTTTGATTAAGACCACCAAAACAACAAGTTTTTAGCCTTGTTTCTGCACCCCAACCGCTGGTTTCACAGTGGCTATCTTCAACGGCTTTCGCACTGCCTTTCTGCACACCTGCTCAACAAGTGCATTGCTTTTACACGCCAACAACAATGCTTTTTGCCCTCAATAGCAACGCTTTTGCTCACCAATGTCAATGCTTTTCTTTTCGGGTGTTGGAACTATCGGCAAACAAGGAGTGAGCAATAGGAAAACGAGGAGAACACAGAGGGCGAAAAAAGGGTGTGAGAAAGAAGGGAAAAAGAGAGATAAAAGAAAAACGATGCATCTCCTTTCATCGAAGAAGATGCACCGCTGTGTATTGTTAGAATGGTTGTTTAACCAACCAAAGTTCGTCTTAAAACAAAGCGTTTTACTTTTCCCATTGTTTCTTTTCAGGGTCGATTGCCTTCACAACAATCTCTCTGTGCTTAGCATTGTCTAACACCTTAGCCGCAACAGCTGCAATGTCTTGAGGAGTTAGCTTACTAAACACGGGCTCAACGGCATTGCTTTCTTGTGGGGTTAGTTGCTCGCCTGTTTCTGCATATACGTTTAACAAGCCTAACCAAAGCGATGGATTAAGAGCCGCTTGTGGGTCGCCTGCGTTCTCTTCGTCTACTGCAAGTGGAACAAGAGCAGCCTTAAACTCGTCTATTGAGAAGCGTTGTTGCTTGATGTCGTTTAGAATGTTATACATCTTTGTCAACACCTTGTCTACTTCAGGACGTGAGGTTGAAAGGTGAATGCTGATGTTTTCTGTTGGAGCAGGTTGCGAAGTGTAGCTGGCTTTCACCCCAACTGTGTAGGTAAGGTGTTCTTTCTCACGCAATTCTTCAAAGTAACGATTCTCTAAAATCGAACGCATCACCTCTAAAGCAGCTTGCTCGCTGTCGTTGAGTTTCACGTTATTGAGATAAGAAACCTCTATTTCTGCCATGTCACCATCGAGATCTGTTACGAAAGTATGCTTAATTTCTTTTGCAGGTGAAGCGAAATCGAGTGGTTGTATTTTAGCCTTTTGAACGCTTGCATCGCCCTTTAACGAGCCAATATATTTCAACACGAGTTCTTTTGCGGTGCTTTCTGGCACGTCGCCCACTAAACAATAGGTGAAGAGAGCAGCGTTACCGAAGTTCTTATCGAATGTTGCGGGTAACTCGCTCCATTGCATTTGATCGAAGAATGCTTCGTTTTGCACTGGATTAGCTGCGCTTGGTGGGAAAAGAAGCATTTGAATTGAATCTTGAATAGCTTCCATTCCTGCTGTACTCTTATTGTTATAGAGGTACTTACTGCGTTGAACATACTTATCGAAGACGCTCTTTGAGAAGTTGTGCTTGGTTAAAATGAGGTGCACATACGCCAAGAAGTCGTCTAATTGTGCTGCCGATGTGTTACCACCGATGCCATTTGAATAGTCTTCGAGTGCCAAAGAAAGGTCGAAGTCTTTGTGTTGTAGCCACGCAGCAAGGTCGTTTCTACTATATTTATACACGCCCGACTGCATCAACAAACCACGCATTGCGGTGTAGTTAGCAAAGTCTTGTGGAGCAACAACAGAGCGACCGCCTTCTGAAGAGGCTGCAAAGAACACACGTCCCTTTGCTTCTGGAAGATATTTATACAACACTCGTGCGCCATTGCTTAGCTTCCATTCTTTTGCATTCAATTCTTTTAGTTGCTTTTCTGCCACAACCTTACCCGAAGTGAGCGCAAAGTCGATGGGTTGAGTGATCTTCTTTGGAGTAGCAAGCAAACCACCAAGTGGACCATTCATCACCTCTAATGTTTCAAGGAAGTTGCCCATGGTGAGTGGAAGCTCGTTTTCTCGTTTCGAATAGGTTACGAACGACAAGTTATTGGTGTCTAAAAGACTGCGCATCCACGTATTGATATCTTCTACTTCTAACTCTACTAAGGTTTCGATATTGCGTTGAATTTGAGTTCTGAAATCGGTTATTGGAGTGTCATACAAGAAGTTTTGCTTAAAGAGGTTCATGATGTTGTCGGGGGTTCCCAAGCCTTTTGCCTCTAAAACCTCTTTCATTCCTTTATACATCTCTGCCTTTTCGGTTTCAAACTCTTCTTTTGTAAATCCAACATCGCACAAAGCTCCACGCACTTTCATCACTTGGTCTAAAGCTTCTTGCGCCTTGTTAGCGTAAGGAACGGCATCGAATGCCACCTGATATTGGTTGCGCACCAAACCAGAAAGGCTCACTTGTGCTGCGATATACGCCTCTTTGTCGGCATTTTTAATCATCGCAAAGCGACGAGGAGCAAGCTTATTGAACATCTGAGTGAAGAGAAAAAAGCGCAAACGGTCTTCTTCTGGGGCTGAACCCTTCATCTCTTTGCGTTGGTAAATACCAAAAGATGCCTCTTTATTCTCTTTGTCTACGAAGCTATAAAACAATGGTCTGCTATTGTCTTCGATAGTTCTTTGAGCGGTATTGGGCGATGGTGCTGCCTTAGAAGGCAACGAACCAAAGAGACGTTTCACTTGTTTTTCGGTCTCATCTAAATTCACATCACCAATGATAGCAATGTATTGAAGGTTAGGACGATACCATTTTTTGTAGAATGCACGCAACTCTTTTGCTGTGAAAGCTTTGATGCGAGCCTCTGAACCGATGACATTGCGGGTTGCATAGCGTGAATGATTGTAAACAACACCAGCGATGCTGTCGGTTAATCGACGTTGAAGTCCTGCACGATGTCGCCATTCTTCTAACACAATACCACGTTCTTTTTCAACGTCTTGGGGCAATATTTTAATGCCATGACACCAGTCTTTTAGCATCAACAACATCTTTTCGTTGAGCTTTGGATCGTTGGTGGGAACGTTATGAACGGCATATTTTGTTTCGTCTAAGCCTGTATAAGCCTCAAAGTCGTGTAAGTTGTTTTCACGAAGGAACGACATGATACCCTTAGGGAAGCTTTTTGTGGCATTAAATGCAAGGTGTTCGAGGAAGTGAGCCAATCCTGTTTCGTTGCTTTCTTCAAGCACTGCACCCACATTTTGATAAAGATAATATTGTGCTTCGCCTGGAATACTGCCGTCGTTATATATATAATAGGTTAAACCGTTCGACAACTTACCTTGTCGAAGGACGTTGTTTTGCGCCCAAAGACTTTGTGGCAATAGGCTTATCAAAAACAAAACACCAGCTAAAAGCCAATGATTTACCAAATGAGATGTGTGTTGTTTGTTCATAAACAAAGGGATATTGAGAAAAAAGAAACGAGCCAATTAAAAAGAATAACATCAAGATGTTAGTGCTGTTCGATATAAAAAAGAACGCTTTTAATTGGCTCGTTGGTCTTAAAAATTATTTTTCGAGTAATTCAAGAGTAGCAAGTTTTTGCTTAATAGCACCTTGAACCATTGCTTGTGGCATTTCCATATTCTCCATTCTGAGCGACTCTGCGAAGCCTTGGTTATAGTATTCACGAGCCTTGTTGTAGTCTTTCAATGCACGATATGAGTCGCCAATCATCACAATATAGTTCACTCTGTCCATCACTGCATCGTCTCCTTGAAGGGCTTTTGTTACCCATTGGATAGCTTGTTGATGGTCTTCGTTCTTCAAACTCTTTGCTGCCGCATTGTAAAGGTTTTGAGCTGCCTTACCAAAATCTGATGGTTGAGCTGCTGCTCCCATCTTTTCGAACAACTGTTGCATTGCCTTGATGTAGCCTTTAACATCTTTGTTTTTATAAAGGTTATACAAAGCGTCGTTGTAAAGCTGTGCATGTTCATAAGAGTTGATGCCTGGTTGAGCTATAATGCTATAAGCTTTAGCATAAAGATTCTTTACGTTGTCGACATAGTCTTTATACTTTACGTTGGCTTCTTTAGCATAGTCTTCTGCAAAAGCGTCGTTTGCTTCTACAATATAGAAGGCTGGTGCCTTGCCAAGAACTTTGGTCCACTCGTCGATATTGCTGTTAATCATGTTCACAATACCTAACTTGTGCTCTTTATTATCTTCGCCTTCAAGAGTGAGAATGATGCGATAGTCGTTGGCATTAATAAGCTCTTTGGGGTTCTTTGTTGCCACATAGTTTTGGTATATCTTTTGAATTCGAGTCACCCACTTATCTGCTTCGATACCATCTTGTGCCTGCAAGAAGCTGGGAGCCTTAAGAAGTAGTTCTTGTTGAACGGCTAAGTCTTGTGGATTAGCTTTATACTTCTTATACAAATCGTCGAAACTAACGCTTTCGCCTGCTGCTATTTGAGCCGCTTCTAATAGCTCTTCCTTGCCCAAAGCACCTACATTTACCGATAAAGGCTTTCCGTCTGCATCAATAAATGCTACAGTTGGATAGGCTTCTACCTTGTATTGTTTAGCTATTTCTACGTTTTCTGGCTTCTCAGCGTCGATCTGTAGACTAATAAAGTGCTTGTTCATATAGTCTCCAACCTCTTTTAATGTAAACACATTCTTAGCCATGTGCTTGCAAGGAACGCACCAAACGGCATAGAAGTCCACGAAAAGAGCCTTGTTAGTTTTCTTTGCTTCGGCTAAAGCTTCAGCGAAAGTTCCATTAAAGAATATAATACCTTTGACGTCTGCAGAGCTTTTATCACTTGTGTTTT
This sequence comes from Hoylesella nanceiensis DSM 19126 = JCM 15639, assembly GCF_000379965.1. GTDB lineage: Bacteria > Bacteroidota > Bacteroidia > Bacteroidales > Bacteroidaceae > Prevotella > Prevotella nanceiensis. The sequence goes on from NZ_KB904328.1 coordinate 303,035, forward strand.
GCGCCTTTGCCACCAATGAAAGGAGTGCAAAGAGCATTAAAAATATCTTCTTCATATTCGTTCTTTCTGTTATATAATTAGTTTATTAACGACCTATTGGGGGCTTATCTCTACCCTTTGGGCTTATTCATAGTCTTGAACTATCACCTTAAAGGCATTCTTGAGCACGCTTGAATGGTCGTCGTTATACACTTTAATACTGATATTATATTTGCCATTCGTTAGCTTTTCGACTGCATCTTGGAAGACAAGAACAAGTCCACCGTCTACTTTTATTCTCTTTTCTTTCACTAATTGTTCGAAAACAGTAGCGTCTCCGCCTTCAGAAACCTCTACTCCTGCAAACTCATAGTTCAATGGATTGGTTCCAGCTACACCCTGAATACGTGTAGAAACCCATGGAGTTTTGTTGATATAGCGGTCGCTTGTGGTGTCGAGATTGCGAACAACAATCATCGAGTCGGGTGTAAATGAAGCACCAGTGGTGCGCAAATAGCCCACTTTTACCTTGCTACACGATGTGAAGCAGATAGCAAATATAGCGAAAAGTGCTAACAATGCGATGTTAAGAGTTCTTTTCTTCATAATTTAAAAGTCTTTTAAACTAAAGTTATAATCAAGTGAATGTACCACACCTGTTAGGGTTTGAATGTTAGAAGACGCCACATGTGAGGTCTTTGTTGTTGAACTTGAAACCAAATAGATCTGCAATGGTCCTGCATTGGGTACATTATTATAATCTTCTCTAAATGTATATATCCACAAAGGGTTGTTAGATGCCATTGTAAATGTTTCGCCTCCTGTTCCTATTGGATTACTTGCATCAGACGACTTCACACCTGTTTTGAAATCATCTAACATGATTCTCTTTGGCAAGATGCTGTTAAGAATGAATGTTTTGCAGTCTGCCACAGGGATATCAGCCACACTTTTTAATCCATTAGCATACAAATAGCGACGTATGCTGTGGTTGGTTATACCAAAGAAGGTGATGTCTTTGCCATAAGAACTGGTGCCTTGGAACACCGAAACCAAGTCTGCTCGCTCTGCCATAACACGCAATGAGTCCCAATTATATGGGTCGGTTTTGAAGTATTCCCACATAGTTGTTTGGTGATCTCCATTTGCTACGCCTGTATCTATTAAGTTATAATCGGTACAACTGGTTGCCATAAAGGTAGAAGCAACGAACGAAAGCGCACCAAAGAAATATTTCATACTTTTCATATTCATTTCTTTTAAATTCAAATGTATTAGTTATAAGCTTGCCAATAGGGCTTTTGACGGAGCAAAGTATTGGTGATGTGTCCGTCTTTATCTTGCCAAGCGTCTTTAGGAAGTGGTAAGAATAGGGCACCATTCTTGATGTCTTGTGTTGTAAGAAGGGTGAACTTACCTTGCAATTCTTCCTTAATGTAATTGTTTCGCACGATATCTGCATAGCGAGCGTCGTTCTCTCCGATGAATTCTTTCACTCTTTCGAGATATATTGCCTTCTTTAATCCCTCTGTGTCGTATGTAGATGGATAGGTTAAAGCACCCGCTCTTGTGCGTATTTTGTTCAAGTCTGTGGTGGCATCAGCAGTGTTTCCGAGCTTATTATAGCACTCAGCACGTAACAATATGATGTCGGCTAAACGCCAATAAACATAATCTGCGTCCATTGTTCTATAGCCTACGCCGCTTGCAGAATACTGATCGGGATCCATTATCGCCTTTCTGAACTTGTACATGATTGCATATTCAATACCATCTTTTTCATGACTTTGATCGAACTGATAGAAAAACGATTGCAAACGCTCGTCGGTTGCATCAGGAAATAAATTACTTATTGTCTGTTTGTATAGACGAAACTGTGTACTTGTGGGCAAATCGGCTAACTGTTGGTCTTCTCTTACAGGCCAACTCACGTAGTTTCGTGCAATTGTGTTAGGCGAAGTTACATTCGAAGAACGTGTTTTATCGAAGTAAAGACTGAATATTGCCTCTGGATTTGTTTTACTTGGATCAGACAAATATTCGCATAGTGTTTCAGGACTGCTGCACAATTCGTAGCTACCTGCTTGGTTATTGATAATAATCGAAGCATAGTTCACTGCGTTTTGGTAATCCTCTTGTGCATTACCTTGTAGTGAATACAACTCTGTTACGCTACCTTTCCAAGCATACAAGTGCGCCAATAGCGCTGCAGCTGTTCCCTTAGAAGCTACCTGACGATTGGTGACTACTGCCCCATTGATATCCTTTAAGTTTTCATGAGTAGGCAACAAATCATACGCTTTCTTTGCATGTTCAATCGCAGTGTTGAGCACTTCGCTCTGAGTTGACAATGGATAAGGCTTAATTTCACTTGAGTTTTCAGTGATAATAGCATCTCCATAGCGTTGAGCAAGCATAAAGTATGCCAAACCTAAGCCGAATTCAGCCTGTCCTTTGTGGTAGTTTTCACGCTCAGTGGTTAGACCTTGCGTTCTATAAATATTGTCTAACAATAGGTTCGACTCAAAGATTATATCGTATAAGCCTTTCCATGAGTATTCACTATTCATGACAGTACGAGGGTTCCACTCACGAACTTGAGTTCCATCTAATAGTGCATCGGCTTTAACTCCAGCCATAGCGAAGATCGCATTCTCTCCAATTGTTGTGTTTATGTAATATAGAATTGATGAAGTAGTGGCATTTAGCTCACGTTCTGTTTCGAAAGAGTTTGAATAAGTCAAACCATTTTCTGGTAATATATCTAGATTACACGATGCAAGGGTTAAACCCATAGCACCTATAAGCAATAATTTCTTCATACTCTTTTAGAATTTTAGATTAACACCGAATGTCACTTTACGATTCAATGGATATTGTGTTCCATCGTCTTTACCGGTGTATGGGTTGATAATTTCTGGGTCTAAGCCAGAGTAATTACTTAACATAAAGAGGTTTTCACCGCTTAAATAAAGGTTGATGTCTTTAATAAAGAATCCCTTTAGCCATTTCTTTGGCAATTGATAGCCTACAACAAGCTGTTTAAGACGTAAGAAACTGATGTTTTCGATGTTTGAATCTACGTTGCCATCGTGTTGTCCGATATAGTCTTTATCAGCGTAATGAAGTGAAGGATACTTCGCATTTGTGTTGGTAGGAGTCCAGAAATCATTTTCATCAAAGCTGTTCATAATCACACCAAACTCTTTAGTAAAGGTGTAAGAACCGCCTCTATACATGTTCATAACCTTTCTTCCGAGAGTGTAACTGAATAGAACATCAACATTAAAGCCCTTCCATTCGAGGTGAGAGTTAATACCTCCGTACACTGCTGGCAATGTACTTCCTGCATAGTAAAGGTCTTTTTCGTCGATAACACCATCAGAGTTTTGGTCTTTAATCTTTCTTCCGCCTACTCCAAGTGGGTTATTTGCCGATTGGAAGTATAGTGGCATCAACTTACCTGTTGCGTTATAGTAAGTAGGAATGTCCTCTGCTCTTTGCACAATACCCTCGTCTTTGTAGGTATAAATACCATAAACGGGACGTCCAAGCACCTTATCATTAAGGTCTTCTCCATTATATGTCTTTCTCAACTTGTTGCGGTTGTGACTCAAGTTCAATCCAACCGACCAAGTAAGGTCTTTTGTTCTAATCAAATCTGCTTGTACTTCGAACTCGATACCCTCGTTAGATATAGCAGAAGCGTTATCCCATACACGGTCTGAAAGGAAGACATTACCAGGGAGATAAGCTTGCATTAGCAAGTTACTTGAGTATTTATAATAGTAATCGAGTTTGAATTTAAGACGATAGTCGAGCAATTGAAGGTCGATACCCAAGTCGTATTGGTCGCTTTCTTCCCATGTTAGTTTTTTATTTGCCATTGATTGAGGAATCAATCCCAATGAGCCATTGAACTTTTCGCTTTCTTGCATCACACCAAGAGCGATGTATGGTTCTTGGAACTTTTGTCCTGATTTACCCCAAGAAGCACGAAGCTTACCGAAACTTAGCCACCAAAGCTTTTTAAACATGGGCTCTTCACTGAACGCCCAACCAAGACCTACCGATGGGAAAGTACCCCAACGCACATCTTTTCCGAATACACTTGAACCATCAGAACGAAGCGATAGCTCTGCTAAGTATTTCTTCTTGTAGTTATAAGCCACACGTCCAAGGAAACTAAGCATTGCTTGATCTTCTTTATTTGCTAAGAAAGTTTGAGCTGCTTTGGGTGTTCCCGAACCGTCGTTGATAAGAGTTGGCCAGCCTTCTCCAGGATATTTCACTCTATTTGTTGGTCCACCTTTAGCCGTACCGCTAAGGTTTTGAAGCAAATCGTAGTTGTATGTCATACCAGCTAACAACTCTAATTTCTGCTCATGAGGCAGATTTAGGTTGTAGGTAAGCAAGTTTTCGGTTTGAACACCAGTCATAGCAATGTTTGAACCTTGTGCTTCCGACAACTTGTCGTATTTCAAGTAGCTTGGAGTGAAGGTGAAAAGACGAGTAAAATATTGGTCTAACGAGAACGAAGAAGTAAACTTCAAGCCTTTAAGGATTTGATAGTTCAAACCTAAGCTCAATCTCACGTTATAGTTAGAGTTGGTTTTATCGATATCACGCAACTGCTTAAGGGCCTCTTTTTCTGCAATACTTCCTTTACCAGGGAGCACAGTTGGGGTTCGTTTAGGGTCGAAAGTAAGACCTTGAGCACGTCCCATATCCGCGCCAGCCTTTTGAGTTGTGTAGGTTAAGTTAATTCTTGAGTATAAGCTTAACTTTGTAGATAGGTTGAAATCCAAGTTGGTTAACAAGCTATATCTGCGGAAGTTAGAGCTAATCATGATACCTGTTTCGTCGTAAATACCACCATTTACAAGATAGCGCACATTTTCTGTACCGCCCGAAAGCTGTACATCTGCCTTAGTAACACGTCCAACTCTGAAGGCATATTTCCACCAGTTGGTTCTATTATTATAGAAGGTGTTCAAAGAGTCTTGTGCAATTGAAGGCAAACGACGGTCGCCTTCCACCACATTACCATTTCTCCAAAGGTAGTCGTAAGCACCATCTCCGTCGATATCCCAGCCATATGAGTCTTTATAAGACTTGGGATGAACAAGGTTATCGGTAATATAATCATAGTGAGAAGTGCGTTGTTGCTTTGCCATTAGCAATGCAATGTCTCTTTCTCCTTTACCTAAGATTTGCACTGGAGTACTTGGTAGCCACGAAAGCGATTGCGAAACGTTGATATTCACTTCCGACTTACCCGACTTACCCTTTTTAGTTGTAACCAAGATCACACCATTTCCTGCTCTCGAACCATACAAAGAAGCCGAAGCAGCATCTTTCAACACTTGCACACTCTCGATACTTGAGGGATCTAAGCCCGACAATGGGTTGATACCTCCTGTGCTTTCAGATGATCCACTCGTTATAGGTACACCGTCGATAACGAACAATGGACTACCATCGTTCACGCCTTTTTGGTTCAATGAGCTAAAACCACGAATCGTAATCTTCGTTCCTCTACCACCAGGAGAGCCCGAAAGGTTGGTAACATCCACACCAGCTACACGGCCTTGAAGAAGGTTTTCGACACTGGGTGAAGGTGCTTTTTGTAGGTCTTCGGCTTTAACTGAACCGATAGCACCCACTTGTTCACGTGTATTTCGTTTACCATAAGCAATAACCGACACCTCGCCCACCATGTAAGCAGATGAAGGAAGGGTGATGGTTAATGGTTTATTGGCGTCGTATTTAATGGTTTTTGTTTCGTAACCAACGCTCGACACAGTTACATCGCCATGCTCTTTGTCTACAAGAAGAGTGAAGTTACCATCCATGTCGGCACTTGTTCCTACCGAGGTACCTTTTATTTGCACCGTTGCAAGTGGAATACCAGCTCCATCTTTGTCTTTTACCAAGCCTTTAAGGGTGAATTTGCCCGCTGCGTTCTTTTGCATTTTGAACACATTGATAGCCTTTCCCTCTACGTTGTAGGTAAAGGGTGTGCCCTTTAAAACGCTTTGAATGGCACTCAACTCATCTACGTTATCGAATGATATCGTAAGAGTTAACGAGTCATTTTTCACATCATCGGTGTAATTCACCTTGTACTCGCCCTTGCTAGATAAGAAATCTAGGATGTAAGCAACGCTCTTTTCTTTAAAAGAAATAGAGAAATTTTTGTTTAATACTTGTGCTCCCGCATTCAAAGGATTAGAAAAGGATAGGAGAACAGCATTAAATAAAAACAAGAAAAATAGATTCCTTGTTTTGTTTGATGCACTCTTTCTTGTCATTAATGATTACTTTTTTGTTACGAAGTCTTGGTTTATCTTGTGGTATCACTACGGAAAGAAAAACCCAAAGAAATTCTTTAATATTAAAAATTTTCGATTGCAAAAATACGAAAAAACTACAACACCTTATTATTTTTAGTGAGAGATTATCAAAAAAAATAGCTTTCTAACATCTATTTTACACATTCTTAATACTAAAAAAGATAAGTTCTTGATTATTGCCCCGTTTTATTTATAATTTAACAACCTTTCAAGTTGTCCCCAATAGCAGTGCTTTTTTACTTCAATTTCATCGCTTTTGCGGTCTAAAAGAAGTGCTTTTGCGCCCCAAAGTCAATGCTTTTCCAGCACGAGCAGATAACACTCTCACCACAAGTGCTTTACTCATTCGTGGCCTTGCTAAAGGTTATCGCTCTTTTCTGTTGTGTAGCAAATAAAAAATAACTAACTTTGTAAAATTAAACCACGTCTTAACTATGGAACAACTGCTACACTACATTTGGAAACACAAGCTATTTTCGCTCTCGCAACTCGTTACGACTGAGGGCAAAAACGTTGAAATAATCGACCAAGGACGGCACAACACCGACGCTGGACCCGACTTTTTCAATGCGAAAATACGAATAGCTGGAACCGAATGGGTGGGCAATGTAGAGATTCATTGTAAGGCATCGGAATGGTTTTTGCATCACCACGACACCGACGAACGCTACGACAACGTTATTCTTCATGTGTGTGGTGAGGTAGACGACATTGCAACAACGAGCAAAGGGCGACCAATTGAGCAGATGATTCTGCCCATTCCTGCCCCCATCGAGGCGTGTTATCAAGAGCTAATGTCTCCTCACAACTCGTCTGCTCCATGCTATCTGCATGCTGCCAACATGCCTAAAATTAAGCAAAGAGCGTGGCTCAGCGCATTGCAAACAGAGCGGTTAGAGCGCAAAACGAAGGCGATCTTTGAGCGACTCGACAAGTGTAACAAGTCGTGGGAGCAGGTTTTCTTCGTAACACTCGCCCGAAATTTTGGCTTTGGCATTAACAATAACGCCTTTGAAGAATGGGCTTTCAATGTGCCTTTGCACGTAATTGACCACCATAGAGACGATTTGTTGCAGGTAGAAGCTTTGTTCTTGGGGCTTGCAGGCTTGTTAGACGAGGGTCAGATGAATGACGAACAGAGCCAAAAAGTGGCGAACGACGCCTATTTTGCAAGGCTCAAGCAAGAGTATAACTATCTTTCGCACAAGTTTTCTCTCTCGTGTATGAGGGCTTCGCACTGGAAATTCTTGCGTCTTCGACCTCAAAATTTCCCTCATCTGCGCATCGCTCAGTTGGCAAGTTTGTATCATCTGCGCCAAATTGGGTTGAGATCGATGCTCGAAAGCAAGGATATTGCCTCTATTCAAAAGCTTTTTTGCTTTGAAACGAGCAGTTATTGGCAACACCACTATACGTTCGGAACGCCCTCGAAAAAGGGGTCTAAGCAGCTTTCTAAAGGCTCGATAGAGCTCATTACCATTAACACCATCGTGCCTTTGCTGTTTGCTTATGGCAAATATAGCAACAAAGCGGAATTGTGCAACACTGCACTCGACTTTTGGGAACAGCTCGAACCCGAACAAAACCACATCGTTACGCAATGGAAAAAAAGTGGTTTTTGCATCGAATCGGCTGCCGACACGCAGGCACTTATTCAGCTTCACAACGAATATTGCGCCACGAAAGATTGCTTGAGATGTCGCTTTGGCTTCGACTTTCTGCGCTCTTGCACGGCAACCAACAATAAATGAGATATAAATTTAAATAAGATAAAAATGGAATATGTATTTACTATGAAGATGAGCGTTCGTGACTATGAATGCGACTTGCAGGGTATTGTGAACAACGCTAACTATCTTCACTACATAGAACATACACGACACGAGTTCTTAAAGCATGCAGGGGCTAACTTTGCAGAGCTTCATCAAAACGGAATAGATGCGGTTGTGGCTCGCATGAACCTACAATATAAAACGCCATTGCGCAGCGACGACACCTTCGAATCGTGCCTCAACCTCACTAAAGAGGGTATTCGTTACACTTTTTATCAAGACATCTACAATGCCACTACCCGCCAATTGTGCTTTAGAGCCAGTGTTGATGTGGCGTGCATTGTGAACAACCGACTTGGAAGGAGTGAGGAGTTAGATGCTATTCTCGAGCCGTTCTTACTCAAAAAACCATAAAATCGACCTTCAAACCCCACCCCACCTTCAAATGAAAACTACACCTCAAGAAATAATCAACGCCATAGCAGTGAGTAAGATGGGCTTTTACAAGCTATCTGAAACGCTCGAAATACTGCAAAAACTAGGCTCGGCAACTGCCATCATAGAACATCGAAACAATATAAAAGATGTGCTCCCCGATGCCTCTGTTAAACTGGTTGAAACGCTCAAAAATACTGATCGCTTTTTAATTCAGGCGGAACAGGAATTTATTTGGACTCAAAACAATGGTGTAGAGGTGCTTTGCTGGGGCGACGAACAATATCCACAACGATTGAAGGAGTGTGCCGATGCTCCCCTAACGCTGTTTTATAAGGGTTCTGCCAACCTCAATAAACAACGCATTATCTCGATTGTGGGAACAAGAAAATGCACGCATTATGGGCAAGACCTTATTAAACATCTAATAATGGAATTGCAACGGCTCTGCCCCGACGTGCTCATTGTGAGCGGTTTGGCTTATGGTGTAGACATCAATGCACATCGCATGGCTCTCGATCATCATTTCGAAACGGTGGGAGTGTTGGCTCATGGGCTCGATTATCTATATCCTCACGCTCATAAAGAAACGGCATTACAAATGCTTTCGCAGGGCGGTTTACTCTCAGAGTATTGCACAAACACGAAAGCCGACAAGATGAATTTTGTGAGAAGAAATCGTATTGTGGCTGGAATGTGCGACGCTTGTATTTTAGTGGAGAGTGCTTTGAAGGGCGGAGGCTTGATAACTGCAGGTATTGCGAAGGACTATTCGAGAGAGGTTTTTGCCTTTCCCGGGGCAGTAGGTGCTCCTTATAGCGAGGGTTGCAACGCTCTTATTGCTCAAAATGGGGCGGCTCTCATCACTTCGGCTAATGACTTGGTGGAGAACATGAATTGGGACAACATCTCATTGCTCAACAAAGCAAAAGAAAAGGGTATCGAACGAGAGTTGTTTCCCACGCTCAATGACAACGAACAACAGGTGGTTGAGGCTTTGAAAAAGCACAATAACCTACAAATTAACATGTTACTTGCCCAAACAAACCTGTCGGTTGGTGAACTATCGGCGGTGCTCTTCGAGCTGGAAATGAAGGGTATTTTGAGGGCAATGGCGGGCGGAAGCTATCATTTATTGATGTTATAGCCCAACAAAAGAACAGACTTTTAAGGATAACTCATTATATATCAAACTAAAGGGCGAAGGCTCTTACACACGAATAATTGAACAATGAAGATAAGAAATATAGACCTTGGCGAGAAACCTTTGTTCCTTGCGCCAATGGAAGACGTTACAGATATTGGCTTTCGAATGCTTTGTAAGCGTTTCGGAGCAGCGATGGTATATACCGAATTTGTTAGTGCTGAAGCATTAGTGCGCAACATTAAATCTACTATCAACAAGCTTTCTATTGCGGATAGCGAACGACCTGTGGGCATTCAGATATATGGTCGTGATGTAGAATCGATGGTTGAGGCGGCTAAAATCGTTGAACAGGTGTCGCCAGATGTGATCGATTTGAACTTTGGTTGCCCCGTTAAAAAGGTGGCAAGTAAAGGAGCTGGATCGGGAATGTTGCGCAATATCCCCCTTATGTTAGACATTACGAGAGAGGTTGTCAAAGCTGTTAAAACGCCTGTAACGGTGAAAACACGTTTAGGTTGGGACAGTGAGAACTTGATTATCACCACTCTTGCCGAGCAATTGCAAGATTGTGGTATCGAAGCTCTAACCATTCACGGTCGAACAAGGGCTCAAATGTACACGGGAAATGCCGATTGGTCGCTTATTAAAGAGGTGAAAAACAATCCCAGAATTCATATACCTATCATCGGAAATGGCGACATCACCACTGCCGAAGAGGCGAAAATGGCTTTCGACCAATATGGCGTTGATGCTGTAATGGTGGGTAGAGCGACCTTTGGACGCCCATGGGTGTTTAAGGAAATGAATGAGTTGATTCAGGGAATTGACGGCAAAAGCACGGCTCTTACTATCGACAACAAAATCGATATACTAAAAGAACAACTCGAAATCAATGTCGAAAAGATCGATGAATATCGTGGAATTCTTCACACTCGACGTCACCTTGCATCGAGTCCGATATTCAAAGGGATCCCAGACTTTAAACAAACCCGCATCGCTATGCTAAGAGCTAACACGGTAGACGAGCTGAACTCGATATTAGAAGACTGCCGAGTGCGCCTAAAGAGCATCGAACCTGCAGAATAAACCAAACCCTTTTGCAGAACAGTCTGAGCATAGGACGAATGAAAAATAAATTGTAAAGGTTCGATAAAAAGCACGTTTTCTGCATTATTTTTATTACCTTTGCACCCGATTAAAGCTTTAACCCACTCGTTGCAAGTGAGCAGAGATGGCGTTGAAGCTTTTGTTTAAATAGAAAGTTGAGCATATATGGTGTCATTATTGTGACGGGGACACACAAGATGCTCAAATAGTTTTAATAATAAAAAAAGAAAAATTTGAAGACATTTGAAATGTTAGGCATTAGCGAAGAGATTCGCAAAGCCATCGAAGAGTTAGGTTTTGAGCATCCAACACCTGTACAAGAAGAAGTTATTCCATATTTGTTAGGAGAAGGAAACGATGTTATTGCACTTGCACAAACAGGTACTGGCAAGACTGCAGCATACGGTTTACCACTCATTCAAAAAGTTAATCCACAACAAAAGCACACTCAAGCACTCATATTATCACCTACCCGTGAGCTATGTTTGCAGATTTCTGACAGCTTAAGCGACTTTTCTAAATATATCAAGGGCTTAACTGTGGTGCCTGTTTATGGTGGAACATCTATTGAAACACAAATTAAAGCACTTAAAAAAGGTACTCAAATTATTGTAGCAACACCAGGACGACTCATCGATTTGATTCATCGTGGAGTGGCAAAGCTCGAAAATGTAACCAATGTTGTATTAGATGAAGCCGACGAAATGTTGAACATGGGCTTCTCTGAAAGCATTAACGAGATCTTAGAGTGTGTTCCTAAAGATAGAAACACTTTGCTCTTCTCGGCTACAATGAGTAAAGAAATAGAGCGAATTGCACGCAATTATCTCACCAATCACAAGGAAATAGTGGTAGGAAGCCGCAACGAAGGAGCCGAAAGCGTTAATCATATCTACTATATGGTGAACGCAAAGGACAAATATCTTGCCCTAAAGCGCATCGTTGACTATTATCCAAGCATCTTTGCCATTATCTTCTGTCGCACAAAACGTGAGACTCAAGAAATTGCAGATAAGCTTATTCACGACGGATACAACGCTGAAGCATTGCACGGAGACCTCTCTCAACAACAAAGAGACCTCACTATGCAGAAATTTAGAAAGCATACAACGCAGTTTCTCGTTGCAACTGACGTGGCAGCACGTGGCTTAGACGTTGATGATCTTACCCATGTTATTAACTTTGGATTGCCCGATGACATCGAAAGTTATACCCACCGAAGCGGAAGAACAGGTAGAGCAGGTAAGAAAGGTACATCTATTTCGATTATACACACCCGTGAACGCAGTAAGATGCACGCCATTGAAAAGGTGATTAGCAAAGCTTTCGTTGAAGGAGAAATACCCGATGCAAAGGCAATATGCAGTAAACAGCTTTACAAGGTGATGGACCAAATATTGAAAGCGGACGTGAACGAAGAAGAAATTGCACCTTTCTTGGCAGAAATCAATCGTCACTTTGAATACGTAGACAAAGAAGATATCATCAAAAAGATTGTTAGTATGGAGTTCGGTAAATTCCTTGAATACTATGCTAACGCTCCTATTATCGAAAAACCAAGTAGAGGAAGAGGCGAAGACCGAGGCTCGAAAGGTGGCAGAAGAGATGGTAGTGGACAACGAAGAGGTGGCGAACGCCGTGCACCTCGTGCGGTAGAGTCGGGTTTCAAGCGTCTTTTCATCAACTTAGGAAAGGCCGATGGCTTCTATCCTGGAGAGATAATGCAATTCATCAACAAAAATGTTAAGGGTAGACAACAAGTAGGTCACATCGATCTTCTCGACAAAATATCTTACATTGAGGTTCCCGAAAGAGACGCAAACAAGGTGATGAAGGCTCTAAGCGGAAGCATTTACAAGAACAGAGAGGTTCGTTGTAACGACGCAGAAGAAGGATCTAACGGCAGAAAAGGACGCTCAACTGGTGGCAGAAACGCTGGTGGCGACTCGGACAACAGATACGAAAAACGCTCAAGACAACGCAATTCGAATGGCGAAAGACGTCAAGGCGGCAGAAACTCAAAGGGTTATTACACTGAAAGAGGCGAAGAATCGGGCGATTGGCGTCAGTTCTTTAACGATAAAAAGGTGAACTTAAGAGGTGAAGAACCAGACTTTAGCGAAGATGGTTGGGCACGTCGTAAACCCAGAAAGAAATAATATTATCCTTCACGACAATCCTGTTTGGCATTTAAATCCCCTGTGGTTTAAATGCCTTTTTTGTGCCCTTTTGGTTTCTGAATAATATTCTTAAAATGGAACAAAACAACTCATTTTAGACAACAACACCCCTCAAAAAGTCATTCTGCATCCCAAATCCGAAAAAATAAAATGTAAATGAAAAGCAATACCAATTGAAAAATATTGTTTATTTTTGTACAAAACATTCATTAATCAATTGCAAGAGCCAGAAAAACGAAGAGGAAATGGAGCAAAAACACTGTTGTTCTATGCCCTAACTGCCTCGCCTTAAACAATTCAATCATGACAGATAAACGTAAGATATCCTACACTTTGCCACAATTATTATATTTTTTGAATGATATGTGCAAGAATCCTTAGCCTTAAAAAGTTAATTTTGCAAGCAAAGATTTGAATTAACTTCATATAAAACCCAAACAATCAGACAATATTTAAAATCACACCAGAACATCATGAAGACGAAATCATTTTTAATTCTGACACTTTTAGGATGGCTTTCGGTTGCTACTGCAATGGCACAAGAACTGATCGTAAAAGGACTTGTTACTGATAATACCCAAGAACCACTTGTTGGCATTATTGTAAAAAGCAAGATTCAGTCGGTGGTGACCAATGCAAATGGTCGCTTTGAACTCAAAGCAAACGAGAACGACGTCCTGACTTTCTCGGGCATTGGATATGTTACAGCCACTCGAAAGGTGAACTCTGCCAACGAAATGACTGTCGTATTAGCTGAGAAAAACGAAAACATCGACGAGGTAATCGTGGTAGGAACAGCGATGAAACGTAGCGATCTTACAGGTTCATTGTCTACTGTTAACTCTCAAACACTGAATCAAAAGCCTGCAACTTCTATCAATGAAGCCCTACAAGGACGTGTTGCAGGTGTATTTATCACACCAGGTCAAAGCCCATCTGATGGTGCTGGCATCAAAATTCGTGGTACTAACACCATTAACTCAGGCAGTAACCCTATCTATGTCGTTGATGGTATGGTGATGAGCGATGCCTTTAACTTCTTTAACTCTATCAATCCAAACGATGTTGAGGAGATTCAAGTGCTTAAAGACACATCTGCTACTGCCCTATATGGTTCTCGTGGAGCTAATGGTGTAGTGGTAATCACAACCAAAAAGGCTAAACAAGGCAAAGGACAAATATCTTATGACGGCTGGATTGGCGTGACTACAATGGGTCATCGCCCTGCAACAATGAACACACAACAGCTTTATGACTTGCGTCTTGAGGCGTTTGCCAATGGCTATATGTATAACAATCCAACAGCAGACCGCCAGTCTTATATAGATAATGTATTACTAAAGAACAACATGGCCTTCTCTGAAGAAGAGCTTGCAGGTTACAATTCGGGCAATACTTATAACTGGCTCGATCGTGTTTCGCAAACAGGTATCAAGCAAAACCACACTCTTAGCTTCTCTAAAGCTACCGAAGGCACCAACCTTTATGTGAGCTTCAACACTACGAACACAAAGGGTGTGATTCTTAATACACGCCAAAAAAGCTACACAGGTCGTGTTAATGCCGACGCAAACATTAATCAATGGGTGAAGATTGGTACCAATACTTCTTTCACATACACTGAAGATAACGTTCCTTCTGACAACGTATTCAACAAGTCTTTATGGGCAAATCCCATGATTGATTATGCTCCTTACGAAGCAGATGCAACTCGTCACCTAAAGGATTACAGAACTCTTTATTGGAGAGCGCATACAGAACAGAACAATAACGACTTCAATCCGTTCAACTCTTTGGAGATTTCTCAAGACAGACAACGCAACTATTTGACTTCAGTTAACTACATTAACATCAATCCTATCAAGGGTTTAAACATACGTTCGACCTTCTCTTTGAACCACACTACACAGGCTTGGTTTGAATATATACCAACAGGTATTCAAGAAACTGAACGTAACAACAACGGAGATGCATTTTCTAAGCACGAGCGTTGGAGCACCACTACATGGCAATGGGACAACTCTTTGAGCTATGTTACAATGTGGGACAAACACCGACTCAACGCTATTTTGGGCACAAGTACAAGTAGAATCACCAACAACTATACCCTTGCAGGTGGTAGTAGATTTGCAAGTAACGACCTAACTTATCACAAGTTAAGCGGAGCAGCTAACTTAGAAAAGCGTTTAATCGATTCTGATTTCACCAATAGTAGCTTATTATCGTTCGTATCTCGTGTGAACTACGACTACGACAACCGCTACTTTGCTACCTTTACTGCACGCTATGATGGTTCATCTAAGTTTGGAACAGGTCACAAATGGGGCTTAATGCCTTCGTTCTCACTTGCTTGGAACATGGCTGGAGAGCAGTTTATGCAACCTTATAGCTCTTGGCTTAACAAGTTAAAGATACGTGCTGGCTATGGTGTTACAGGTAATCAAGATATTGAAAACTATGCTTATCTAACACTTTATTACCCTCAAATATCTAATGGAGTGGCTTCTTATCGCACAAGTGGACGCAGAGGTACACCTGGAATAACATGGGAAAAGCAACGACAAACGAACTTTGGACTTGATGTTGCTATGTGGAACAACCGCCTTAGCATGAGCATTGATGCCTTCTTTATTACCAACGACGATCTTTTAATGAATCACTCTCTTAACAGAACATCTGGTTATACCAACACTTGGGAGAACATCGGAACCATGACTAACCGTGGTTTGGAATTCACTGTGAATGCAACTCCTATCCAAACTAAAGACTGGCAATGGAATGTTGGTGCTAACTTATCGTTCGATCGCAATAAGATTACCCGTCTATACGGTGGCGTTAAAGAGATATTGAACGACACTTACAGAGAAGGAAACATCTTCTTAAACGAGCCTTTACACACTATTTATACTTATCGCACAGGCGGAATTGCTAACGAAAGCAACCGCTCTCAATGGGAAAACGTGAACTATAACGGTAAAACGGTGGCTCTTGGCGACCTATTCCCTGCTGATCTCAACAACGATAAGGTGATTGATCAAAAGGATAGAGAGATAGTTGGAACCACAACTCCTAAGTTCTATGGTGGTTTCTCTACTGACATTACTTGGAAAGGCTTAACACTTAACACTGTTTTCAACTATTCTGTTGGAGCAAAAAGAATTAGCTCTTACTACGAAAGCCTCATCAACAGTACTGGTGTAAGCAGCGCTTCAACTGATTTACTCGATCGTTGGACACCTCAAAATACAGGTGCTCAATTCCCAAGAGTAATAGATAATGTGACCTTATTCAATAGAGTTTCACCCTCAGACCTTGATTTCTCTATTCAAAATGCGTCATATCTAAGACTCTCAACTCTATCATTGAGTTACCAAGTGCCAAGAAGTATCCTCTCATCTATAAAAGTTAACTCATTGAAAGTGTACTTCACTGCATCTAATCTCTTCTGCATCACTCCTTATAAAGGCTTCGATCCAGAATTAGGAGATAGCAAATATCCTCCAACAAAGATGTTTGTTTTTGGTCTTAACTTTAGTTTTTAACCTCATTTTGAATCAATTAGAGTCATGAAAATTAGTATAAAACACATTATAGTGCCGCTATTTACAGGTTGTATCACTCTTTGTACATCTTGTTCAGATTTTCTTACAGAAGAAAGTTCAACGGCTTTATCTGAAAAAAAGATTTATTCTAATCTCCAATATGCAGAGCTTAACCTTGAAAGTATCTACACTCAATGGCGCAACAACTGCTTTAAAGACGAGCATGTGTGGATGTTCCTCATTGCAACCGACGAGATACAGAGCGGTGCTTATCAAGCTTTAAAGTCGGGAGCACAACGTGCTGCGATGGAAACTTTCGACGCAAACCTCAACAGTCAGCACGAAAGAATCACCAATGAGTGGAACAATCGCTGGCCATGCGTTACTTCTGCGGCTAAAATTATTCACGCATTGAATAACAATGGCTTACAAACCAACAAAGAGCAAGCAAAGATTTATGGCGAAGCATCATTCTTACGTGGTTGTGTAGACTATCAGTTGGCAATGTATTGGGGACGCATTCCTACCATAGACATGGGCAAAACAGAGCAATTAGGCTATGGACGTCAGTCGCTTAAAGACACTTGGCAGTTTATAATTAACGACTTCCAAGAAGCTGCTAAGTATTGTTCTGAAACCCAAAAGCCTGGTCGCGCCACTCGATGGGCAGCCCTTACCATGCTTGGAAAGGCGCTTATGTCGGCTCCAGAAGAAACTGGTTTGCGTGATTTTGCAAAGGCTCAAGAATGCTTTGACGAAATTATTAAGTCTGGAAAGTTCAGACTTAATGAAGACTTTGCAGACCTTTGGGACTACAACAAGCAAAATACACCAGAGTCTATCTTTGAGTTTCAATTCAAAAATGCCTCTC
The DNA here is from genome assembly GCF_000379965.1 of Hoylesella nanceiensis DSM 19126 = JCM 15639. Lineage (GTDB taxonomy): Bacteria > Bacteroidota > Bacteroidia > Bacteroidales > Bacteroidaceae > Prevotella > Prevotella nanceiensis. Next base: position 320,424 of record NZ_KB904328.1, read on the forward strand.
CCGACAACAATCAAATACAGTTCCAAATAGGTAGTCGTGCTGCACAAAGCAAGTTTACAGACGCTTGTTACTTTGCAGGATACGACCATGCTGTACCCACTAAATATGCTTATTCAACCAAAGCAGATGGTGGTGTGTGGGAAGATGGCGATCTTAGAATGGCCGAAAGCATACGTACCGACTTCACTTGGTTCAATGGTGAGACTCCAACTCTTCAAGGATTGGAATGGGAAGGACTTGGAAACGACTACGACGAGCTACTTCCTCATATCCGAAAGTATGAAGATTTCCGCACAGATAGCCACTCAGGACTTGGCGTTAACAACATGTGGCACTCTGGAAAGAATATCCCTTGGTTGCGTTATGCAGACGTATTGCTTCTCAATGCTGAATGTTTAAACGAGCTTGGTCGCACAACTGAAGCCATTAACCTCATCAATTCAACCATCAGAACACGTGCTTGGGGTGGCTCTTTGCCTGCAGATAAGCAATGGACAGCTATGAGTAAGGAAGAATTCCGCACACAAATTATGGACGAACGCATGCGTGAACTCTTCGGAGAGCAATGGAGACGTATCGATTTAGTGCGTACAGGAAACTTCGAAAAGCTTGTAAAACTACGCAACGAGTGGTCTAAGCGTTTCGCAACCATACATTCTTACAACACTGTTCTGCCTATTCCTCTCACCGAGATTCAACAAAATCCAGACATGAAAGAGGCTGATCAAAACGAAGGATACAAATAACTTAAAAGCTATAACACATGAACTATCGATTACCTATTATGCTTTTAGTTGCAACTCTCTCTTCTACAGGGCTAAAAGCAGCAGACAAAGTAGAGAAACCAACCTTCTCTAAGGTTACAATCCCTACCACTTCTAATATGTTTCAGGGCAATCATGCCTTTGCAGATATGAACGCTGACGGCAAAATGGACTTGCTTGTTAAGGGCCGAAACCTTGACAATGGATGGAATCCAGAGGCTTTTGCCTTGATCAGCACAGGACAGTCGCTCGCCACTAAAATCTCTTTCGAGATCTCAAACGGCTGGCACAAGGTTGTAACTCCTATCGACTACAACAACGATGGCTATCCCGATATATTGCTTTCTGCATCTCGTGGCGCAGAACTTTACCGCAACGACCAGGGTAAAAAGATGGTGAAAGTAAGCAATTTCGCCATTGAAGACCTTGAATTAGATAACGACGACAACAAAGAAATACGCTATACTGGCTTGGTTGCAGTGGCAGATTTCAATGCAGATGGTTGGCAAGATATTGCCACTTTCGATAAATCTAGCAACCCTGTGCTCTACCTTAATAATCAAGGTACAGGCTCTTTCACCAAGAAAGACAATTCAGGTTTAGCAGCACAACGCAACGGAACAATTGCAGCTGCTGACTTTAACAACGATGGCCACATCGACTTAGCGGTGAGCGGATGGAGCGATTCTGCAGGAGGAACTTATCTATCTGTTTATAAAAACAATGGAGATGGAACCTTTACCGACATTAAAGCCGACACAAGTGCAGGCGGTAGCGTTGCAGGAACAGAGAAAGGAGACATCATGTGGGTTGATGCTAATGCTGATGGACTCATGGATTTATTCATAACAGGAGCTTCTTCGCTTTATTCTTGGAACAGCAAAGCCTTACTATACCTCAACAAAGGCAACAACACTTTCACCAAACACACTACCGATTTCGTAGGTGTTAAGAAGAGTGGAGCAGCTTGGTGCGACCTTAACAACGATGGAACAACCGACATTATCTATGCTGGCGAAACACAAGACGGCAAAGCTAAAACCATTGTTGCATTAGGAAAGAAAGACGGTTCGTTCGAGGTTTACGACAACTTGCTATCTGGTGTGCGCAGTGGAGCTGCAGTTTCTATTTTCGACTACAACGCTAATGGTAGCGCAGAAGTAGTTTGTATGGGTTGGGGCGACAACGAAAAGTTCGCTGTTTACACCGATGCCAACCTCAAAACATTGAACACTCGCCCTACAGCACCCACTAACTTGCAAATTCAAAACGAGGCTGATGGAGCCTTATTAACTTGGAATGCAGGTACAGATAGAGAGACTCCCGTTGCAGCTTTGCGCTACAATGTGTTCATTAAGCTAAAGAACGGACAGGTTTTCACCATGATTCCTGCCAACATCACAACAGGTTCTTTGATCATACCCAATGTAAACAATGCCATTGCTACACGCTCTTTCAAAGTAAAGGCGTCTGCCTCTGACATCGAAAGTTGGGGAGTTCAAACCATAGATCAAGCTAAAAGCACCAGTAGTTTTGCTGTAGCTCAAACCACAGGAATAAGCAATACAACAGTTCAAGAAGGCAATGCAGATGTCACCTTCACTCAAAACGGATTCCAAATCAACGCAACTCAAGATGCTCACATCTATCTATACGATGTAGCAGGAAACCTTCTTGAACAACAAACCATCAAAAATAACACGTCCTACACATCCCATTTACCAAAGGGAGTTTACATTCTTAAAGTTCAAACAAACAAAAAGAATCAAACTTTTAAAGTAATAAGCAAATGAGATTTCAAATAAGACAACTAACATTTTTATTAATACTTAGTGCTCTTACCAACTTTGTAAACGTACATGCGACGGATATTCATTCGAATGATTGGGATATAACACTCAATCCCAATCATTCGTTTACCTTCAATTATAAAGGAAAGACGCTGCTAAAGAATGCTTATGCACGAGCAATAAGCAGTGATAATGACGAGCTTTTGTCGTTAGATTACCCTGCAATAACACAGAGATTAGAAGCCATAAGCGATGCTTTTGGAACAGGAACAAAGTATATTTACACTTTTTCTGGACGACAAGGCAAACCCGATATGGAACAGGTTTTCTATCTATACAACAACCATAACTACTTGCTTACAGAGCTTTCGTTGGTTGTTTCATCAGGTAGAGTAAGCTCACATCTGCTTGCTCCCATCACAACCACAACGGCATTGTCTTTCTTACCCACACAAGGCGACAACAGAGTGCTCACAGTTCCTTTCGATAATGATAAGTTCCGCACTTACAATGCCATGAAATGGTCGTTGCTAAGCATTGGTGCTACCTCGTCAGAAGTAACTGTTTTGTATAATGTTTCAACCCGTGAGGCTCTTTGTTTGGGAAGTATTGAACACGATACATGGAAAACTGGAGTCGAAGTTCGCACTTCGGGAAGCAACACTTTAAAGCGACTTACCCTCTATGGAGGCTATGTTAGCTCTGCAACCAACGATGTGGCAACACGTCATGGCAGTGTTTCTGGCACCCGAGTGAAGTCTCCTAAGATGTTTATCGGTTACTTTAACGACTGGAGAACAGCGTTAGAAACCTATGCAGACGCTAATGCTTTGGTGCGTCCAAAGAAAGAAAGCAACAAAAAAGGTATCTTTGGCTGGCAAAGTTGGGGTGGCATGGAGAAGAAAGTGAACTACGAAGGAGCTGCAGATGTGTCGGACTTCTTTGCACAACGCTTACAAAACGAATTCTCAAAAGACAATAGTCATAAGACTTACATGGTGCTCGACTCGTATTGGGACAACCTAAACGAATCGCAATTGCGCTCTTTTGCAAGTCAATGTACAGCCAAAGGACAAACCCCAGGCATCTATTTCACTCCCTTTTCTTTTTGGGGAAAGGAGTCGGAATTAGACTGGTCGGTACCTGGGACCAATGAACGATATAAGTATAAGGATATTGTTTTGCGTGTAAACAACAATCCAATAAAGGTGGGTGGTGCTTTTTCGTTAGACCCAACACACCCTGGAACCAAGCAAATGCTTGCAAGTAAGTTTGCACAATTCAAGTCGTGGGGCTATCGTTTCATTAAGTTAGACTTCTTAAACAGCGGAAGTGTAGAGGCTGATCGCTATTACAATAGTGCTGTAACCACTGGTATGCAAGCCTATACTGAGGGTATGCAATATGTAGAAAGTCAGCTAAACGATTTCTTTATCGACCTTTCTATCTCGCCATTGTTCCCCAATTTTGGTCATGCAAGACGCATTTCGTGCGACGCTTGGGGCAAGATTTCAGACAGTCAATATGTTCTAAACAGTTTAAGTTTAGGCTGGTGGTTAGATAGATTATATCCTTTTAACGACCCCGACCACATTGTTTTTGCTGGAAACAACGACGGAGCGAATCACATTCGCTACACAACGGGCGTCATTACAGGAATGATTTTGTTAGGTGATAACTTCAGCTTACAAGGCAGTTACAAAGGACTTGAGGCTTACAGACAGCAGGCTTTGCGCACAGCAACTAACAAAGAGGTGAACAATGTAGCTATGCTTGGAAGTTCTTTCCGCCCTGTTGAAGGCTCATTGGCTAACATCTTCTTGCGTGGAGGCACCGACAATGTGTTCTATTTAGATACCCCTGAGGCCTTCTATGTGGCTGTATTCAATTTCAATACCAGTCAAGAACTATCGCTATCGTTAGACAAAAAGCGATTAGGAGTAGACAACATCACCAATATTACCGAGCTTTGGACAGGTCAAAAGCTATCGCTCTCGGGCGAAACTCTATCTGTAACCGTACCCACAGGTGATGCTCGTTTATACAAAATCGATAAAACAAGTACCTCTATTTATACCCTACAACGTGACACTTCTTCAGTGGAAGTGTCACATTTTGGCGACTTATTGCACGTTTCAGCAGCAGAAAACATTCGTTATATCGAGCTTTTCGACCTAACAGGAAAGTCAATTGCTCGTCATAACATAGCGTCTGAAAGCACAAGTGCCATCCTTTCGGTTCCTGGCAAGCAATTAGTTATTGTTAAAGTGCAACTTGCTTCAGGACAAAAAGTAAGTAAAACTATTCAATGTTTATAAAAAAAAGGTTAGTATTCGAAAGGAGATAGAAGGTCTAAGGGCAACTATTCAAGCTAAGTAGATACCACATCTCCTTTCTATTTAATAACTAACAGAGCTATTGAAGGATACAACAGAAAAACATTATCAATAGTATAATTCACTCATAGATGAACAGAACAGTGAGAATACCAACATTTTTATTAACGCTTTTGCTTCTATGTATGGCCTCATACATACAAGCAAGAGACCATTTCTCATTCTCACACATCAACGGAAACAATGGTCTTTCATCTGGAAATGTCAAAACTATTCTTCAAGATAGTCGAGGATTGATGTGGTTCGGAACGAAAAACGGCCTCAACAGATACGACGGATATTACGTTAAACACCTCGACTGCTACGACCACCAACGCCACATTGGTAACAATAACATCGGTGCTTTATACGAAGATGCACAGAAAAACCTGTGGATAGGCACCGACAGAGGCATCTATATCTTCTATCCCACCACTGCAACTTTTCAGTTTGTGGCTTCTAAAACCGCAAGCGGTGTAAGCCCCGACAACTGGGTTCAAGAGATTTGTGGCGACAAACGAGGCAATATTTGGGCGCTACTTCCCGACATGGGTGTGTTCCGTTGGAACAAGGGCGCAATGAGTTACTATCGCATCACACAAAAGAAAGGCATCAAAAAGCAAAACCCCACGAGTATTTGCGTGCAACCTTCGGGCGATATTTTGGTAGGAACAGCAGGAGCAGGACTCTTTCGTTACGATGCTAAAGCCGACTGCTTTAATTACATTTACGAAGGCGATGCTTTCCAACTACAAAACAAAAACATCATAAGTATTTGCAATGAGAACAACAATCATGCGCTCTTGAGTTGCGAAAATGGCAAACTTTATCGCTATAACCTATCTACCGGCAAGATCACTCCTATGACCTACTCTATGAGTGGACGCATCTTTTTGCGTGACTTGCAATGCATCGACAACGAATTGTGGATAGGAACACAACAAGGTTTGTATGTTATCGACCTAAAAACAGGCAATGAGCGGTATCTAAAAGAAGATTTAGAGAATCGTTTCAGCTTGTCGGATAATGTCATTTATTATATCTATCACGCCCCAGATAAAAGCGTTTGGGTGGGAACTATGTTCGGTGGAGTGAACTATATCATGGGCAATCCCTTCTATTTCAAAAGCTTTTTATCGTCTAACTTCGCCTCTTCGAAAGAACATATACGCATAAGAGGATTGTCGAAGTTTGATAATGGGCAGATGATGATAGGTAGTGAGGCACATGGCACCTATCTTTTTAATCCCCAAACAGAGCAATTCACAAAGAATCAAGCCTCACACAACACCACAGGGGTTACGTTTATACGCAACTCTAAGGGCAACTTGCACATCGGATTGTTGCGCAATGGCTTGAGAACAATCGAGCAAGGCAAAGACTTTATCTTATCTGAAATAGACTCAGAAACCAACGATAACAGCGTATATTCATCGCTCACCGACCGCCAAAACAACCTATGGGTGGGCTTAGGATCGGGACTTTATGTGCGAAAAGCAGGCACAACAACTTTCCAACGCATTAAAGAAGTGGGCTACGATTGGGTTTTCGACCTCTTAGAAGCCAGCGATGGCACGCTATGGATGGCCACTATGGGTAATGGAATATGGCATTACACACCTCGAACCAACACTTTTAAACGATATGTTTACGATCCTCGCAAGCCCAATGGTCTTCGTTCGAACTCTATCAGTTCTATTATGGAAGACAAACAGCGCAATATTTGGTTTTCAACCGACCGAGGAGGAATTAGCAGATACAATGCAAAGAGCGACAATTTTACATCGTGGGGCATTGCAGAAGGGCTTCCCGACGATGTAACCTATGATATTTTACAAGACGCAAAGGGCTTTTTATGGTTCGGAACCAATAAGGGATTGGTTAAATTTAACCCACAAAACGAGTCGATTAAGGTGTTTACTACTAAAGATGGGCTACCTGGAAACGAGTTTAACTACCACTCGGCGGGCAGTGACAACATGGGTAATTTCTACTTTGGAGGCATCGATGGCTTGGTAAAGTTCAATCCTTTAAAACACATTCCTCACGCTCAAAAGCCTAAATTATACTTCACTCGCCTACTCATTGACGGCAAAGAGGTGGCAGGAAGCACCGACATCTTGTTTAAAGATAAAATCACTCTGCCCCACGACTCTGCCAATATCGTATTAGAAATGGCTTCTCCCGACTTTGTTTCGATGGGCAACAAGCACTATAAATATAAGTTAGAGCCTGTTGATAAAGAGTGGATTGAGGTGAACATGCAAGGCAATGTGCCCTCAATATCTTATGCAAACTTGCCAATTGGCACCTACACGCTACATGTTTTGGTTGAAAACAACGGTCAAATCAACGAGCGTCAAATAGAAATAGTGATCCTTGCGCCTTGGTATAGAACCTCTTGGGCATATATTTGCTATGGTTTATTGCTCATATTGGTGTTCTTCTTTTGGTTCAGATGGTATCGAAAATACAAAGACAGAGATATCAAAGTGCGCCAAAAGCTCTTGACCAGCGAGAAAGAAAAGGAGGTATTTGAAAGTAAGGTGCGTTTCTTTACAGAGATTGCGCACGAAATTCGCACGCCTTTAACATTGATAGAAGCTCCGTTAGAGTCGATGAGTGAGATGGAAATAGAGAACAAACAGATGAGTCACTACTTAGATGTTACCCGCAGTAACACCAAACGTTTGTTACAACTCACCGAGCAGTTACTCGATTTCAGAAAGGTTGAAACGGCCAATTTGCAAATGCATTACGAAGAAACCAACGTCAACATGTTGCTCAACAACATTGTTTCTCGTTTCGAACCCACCATAACACTCAGGAGAAAGAATCTCATTTGCAACATCACCGACGAGCCAATTATATCTGAAATAGATAGAGAAGCCGTTACAAAGATTGTGAGTAACCTGTTGAACAACGCTTTAAAATATACCCGAAGCACCATTGTTGTGGAGTTAGAGTTGAAAGAACACAACTTTGAAATACGCATTATGAGCGATGGACGCAAGATAACTGCCGACGAGGCACGTCACATTTTCGACCCATTCTTCCAATTAGGCGACACCAACGACAAGCATGGTGGGGTTGGATTGGGCTTATCTGTTGCCCATTCACTTGCTGAAATGCACGGAGGAACGCTCTTTTTGGCCGCAGATAGCCACGAAGAGAACGTGTTTGTGTTGTCGTTGCCTTTTAAAAGCAAAGACGAAAAGGCTGCACAGCTATTAACCAACGAGGCAACCAACTATATATCGCTCGACGATTCGCCTCTACAAACGCCTAACCAACAAGGCTACACGCTGCTATTGGTGGAAGATCACGACGAGATGCGACAATTTATTGCCGAACAGCTCGAACTGCATTTCATTGTAGAAACTGCCTCTGACGGAAACGAAGCCTTGGCTATTTTGGGCGAAAGACATATCGACATCATTGTTACAGACATCATGATGCCCAACATGGATGGCTTTGAACTATGCAAAAAAGTGAAGAGCGACATCAATATATCACATATTCCGATTGTCCTACTCACTGCAAGAAACGACATACAAAGTAAGATCGAAGGTTTAAAAGCAGGCGCAGAATCGTATTTAGAGAAGCCTTTCTCTATTAAATACCTACGTCAGCAGCTCCTTTCTATCCTCGATAACCGCCGAAGAGAGCGCACTGCTTTCTCGCAAAACCCATTCTTCAGTATGGATAGTATGAAGACCAATAAGGCTGATGAAGAGTTTATTAATAAGGTAATATTGAAGATTGAAGAGCATCTTGCAGACGAAACGTTTAATGTTGAGACTATGGCAGACCTCTTTTGTATGAGCCGTTCGAGTCTACTTAGAAAGATAAAGACCCTCTTTAACCTTTCTCCTGTGGAGCTAATACGCACCATTCGCATGAAAAAGGCGGCACAGCTCATTCAAGAAGGCAACCATTCTATTGCCGATGTAGGCTTTATGGTGGGCATCACCTCACCCGCTTATTTCAGTAAGCAGTTTGGAAAACAATTTGGAATAACCCCCAAAGACTTCGAAAAACAATGCAAAGCAAATTCTAAAAGCTAATAATATTATATACAATTTATTCACCTCAACTTATGAAATATTTAGCATCAATACTCTTGTCAGTGGGCTTTCTACCGCTTTCTGCACAAGAAATTGTTATTAATACCAATAACACTGCATTGGTATTACATGTTGATAAAGACAAGCGAGTGTATCAAACGCACCTCGGTAAGCGACTCATGCACGAAAATGAGTATGCTCTTTTGCCTCAAATGGGCGAAGTGTGCATTTCTAATGGCAACGGAAACTATTTCGAACCTGCCTTCCACTTCACCAATAGCAAGGGAAACGAAACGGTAATACTTAAATATGTGTCGCACCAAGTGAAGAAAAGCGACGGCAACAGCACTGAAACCATTGTGCTTTTAACCGACAGCGTGCGACAAAACAGCGTGCGTTTGTTCTACAAGGCCTATCCAAAAGAAAACGTTATCGTTACTCATTCTGAAATTATCAATAACGACAAAAAACCTATTGCGTTGAAGAAATATGCCTCTTCGATGCTTCATTTCAGGGCACAAGACTATTATCTCACCCAATTCAATGGCGACTGGGCTGCCGAAGCGGGCATCACTGAAAGTAAATTGGGCTTTGGAAAGAAAATCATCGATAGCAACTTGGGCACCAGAGCCAATATGTTTGCATCGCCCTTCTTCTTGCTTTCGCTCGATAAAAAGGCTGATGAGAACAACGGACAGGCTATTCTTGGAACATTAGGGTGGACAGGTAACTTCCGCTTTACATTTGAAAAAGACCACGAAAACAAGCTAAGAGTGATTAGTGGCATCAACCCTTTCAACTCTGAATATCAGCTCAAGGCTGGCGAAACCTTCGTAACTCCTGAGTTCATCTTCACTTATAGCGACGAAGGAACGGGCAAAGCAAGTAGAAACTTGCACAACTGGGCTCGCAAATATCGTGTGAAAGATGGCGAAGGCGACCGCTTAACGCTGTTGAATAACTGGGAAGCTACGTTCTTTGACTTTAACGAAAAGAAGATTGTTGACTTGATTAGCGAGGCGAAGTCGTTAGGTTTAGATATGTTCTTGCTCGACGATGGCTGGTTTGGAAACAAGTATCCACGCAACGACGACAAAGCTGGTTTGGGCGATTGGCAACCTAATAAAAAGAAACTTCCTAACGGAATTAAGGCTTTAACCGATGCTGCTAAGCAACAAGGCGTGAAGTTTGGCTTGTGGATTGAGCCTGAAATGATTAACCCAAAGAGTGAGTTGATGGAGAAACACCCTAACTGGGTGGTGGCATGGAACGACAGAGAGCGTTACTATTTCAGAAATCAATTGGTGTTAGACCTTAGTAATCCTGAGGTTCAAAAGTATGTTTACGACATTGTCGACGGCTTGCTTACAACCTGTCCAGACATCGCTTACTTTAAATGGGACTGCAATAGTCCACTCACTAACATCTACTCTAATTACGAGAAAGAACACCAGTCGCACCTATTTGTCGACTATGTGAAAGGACTCTACAAGGTGCTCGACCGCCTAAAGACTAAATATCCTAAGATTCCTATGATGCTTTGCTCGGGCGGTGGCGGTCGTACCGACTACGAGGCGTTGCGCTATTTCACTGAATTTTGGGCGAGCGACAACACCGATCCTATTGATCGTCTCTACATTCAATGGGGCTTTTCGCACATTTTCCCAGCCAAAACCATTTGCGCTCACGTAACAGAATGGAACCGAAAGGTTGACCTTAAATTTAAAGTTGATGTGGCAATGATGGGCAAAATGGGCTTCGACCTCAACTTCTCTACCCTTCCTAAGGCCGATGCAGACTTCTGTAAGAACGCAGTGAAGGCGTATAACGGCTTTAAAGACATCATTTTCAAAGGCGACCTCTATCGTTTGGTGTCACCATATAGCAACACTCACACTGCCACTATGTATGTAGACGAGGCACAAAAGCGTGCAGTGGTGTTTGCATTCGACATCTTCCCACGATATAGCACAGCTGAGTCTACCCGCCTAAAACTACAAGGATTGCAGGCAAACAAGATGTATAAGGTGAAAGAAATTAACCGCTACGACGGCAAAGACATCGAAGTGGGCACTTTCTCGGGCGACTATTTGATGACTGTGGGCATGAAAGCTTTCTCTGAACACCGCCTTCAAAGTAGAATTTTCTTGGTGGAAGAATAGGCGAACATCTGCTTGAAATAAATAATATCCTTACTCAATAATCTCACGTTGGCACTCCTTTGCTGGCGTGAGGTTTTTCTTTATCCCCACCAAAAGCAATGCTTTTTAGTTGCAAAAGCAATGGAATTACACCCTAAAAGCAATGCTATTGCACTGAAAAAGCTATACTTTTAAAATAAATAATTTTATACTTGAATTGCTCTAAAACGCCCTAAAAATGGCTATTTATGGGCATTTTTTGCAAATAGTTGCAATTGAGAAAAATGGTAAAACAACAAATTACAACTATTTTATAAGATGATTTATATCTATATTTGCGACATAAATCAAATTTTAACATCACTAAATCAACTATTTCATTATGAAAATCAAACACGCTTTACTTGCTGCTGCAGCGCTATTTGTTGCAACAAGCTCTTTTGGACAAGAAAAAATTAAAGATGTAAGAACTAAACCTGATTTGTATTTCCTACAAATTGGCGAAGTAGCTAACAGCTTAAAGCTTCTTCCTCCACCACCACAACCAGGTTCAATTCTATGGTTAAACGACGTATCTCAATATCAATGGGGTAAGATGCAACGCAATACTGAGCGTGGAGATCAAGCAGTTGCAGACGCAAGAGTAAATGGTGATGGTGTGCCCAACGCCTTTTCTGATGCTTTCGGCATTCGTATTTCAAAAGAAACAACACCCGAAATATATAAATTAGTACTTAACATGCGTGAAGACGCTGGTGACCTTGCTACACGTGCAGCTAAAGATCACTATATGAGAATTCGTCCTTTCGCATTCTTTAAAGAAGACACTTGTAACCCAGAACAACAACAAGAACTTTCAACAAACGGTTCTTATCCATCAGGTCACACTGCAATTGGTTGGGCAACAGCTCTTGTTTTGGCAGAAATTAACGTAGATCGTCAAAACGAAATCTTACAACGTGGATTCGAAATGGGTCAAAGTCGTGTAATTTGTGGTTACCACTTCCAAAGCGATGTTGATGCAGCTCGTATCGTTGCAAGTGCTGTTGTGGCTCGTCTTCATGCTAACGACGCTTTCAACAAGCAATTAGAAAAGGCTAAGAAAGAATTTGCTGCACTTGTGAAAGCAGGTAAAGTGAAGAAAAGTACTTTCAAAGCAAACTAAGAAGAAACAAGAATATAGACAACATTTTTCATTCTCTCAACTCACATAAAATGAAAAAATTAGTTGTAATGGGCACGCTCCTTTTAAGCGGTTGGGGTGTGGCCCTTGCCCAAACAGACTCTACCGCAACTGAAAAAGGGGCTACTTTAGCAGCTACTCCTGTTGCAGTTAGCGCACCTACAGAGACTGTTAGCAAGGTGAAAGAAGAACCAAAGTTGAGTGTTAAGCCAACAGGTAGGATTTTGTTCGATGCTGCTTTATTTGCACCAAAGAATCAAAAAGATCTGTTTAACGACGGATTTGGTGTCCCAGACGCTCGTGTTGGTGTGGCAGCAAAATACGATAAGTGGTATGCTAAGGTGGATATCGGCTACGCATACGGCAAAGTTGGATTGAAAGACATTCTTCTTCAATATAGATTTAACGAACATCAGCTACTTAGAGGAGGTTACTTTGTGCATCAATTCGGTTTACAAAGTGCTACAAGTTCATCTTTCAAGATCTCTATGGAAGAGCCTATGAGCCAAGGAATATTCGGCGATCCTCGTCTATTGGGTTTGATGTATGTTCACAACCTCGATAAGTTCTTCGGAACATTCAGTTTCTTCACAGAATCGAACTCAATGAAGATGCCTTCAGACCAGTTAGGAAATCAAGGCTTCGGAATGATGTCTCGCTTGCTATATAAGCCTTTCACAGAAGACGGAAATATTCTACATATCGGTATTTCAGGCGCATTCGAGACTCCACAATACGACAAAACAGCAGCACTTAACCACAAAGTATATACTTTAGCATCACCTTTCCCAACCCGAGTAGCGAAAATCACGGCTATACAAGCAAGGGTAGAGAATGCTAAACGCTTGTTTAAAATAAGTCCAGAGATAACTGCTGCGAAGGGAAAATTGGGTATTGAGGCTCAATACTACTATTTAACTATCGCACTGACAATGGCTTTCAAAACTATAAAGCAAGTGGTGCATACTGCAGTTTGCGTGGCTTGATTAAAGGACCAGACTATAGTTACACTCATGCAGATGGCGGAATTGATACTCCAAAGCCTGGTTCTATGGAGCTTGTAGCCGCTTATAACTACACAGATCTATCTGATCACAAAGCAAATATATTGGGTGGACGAGCAAATGACTGGTCGTTAACCTACAATTACTACCTCAATAAATACATGATTTGGCGTTTGCGTGCATCTTACACCAAAGTAACTGATCGTGCAGGATACGACAATAATCATGTGGGAATATTAGAAACCCGACTCCAAGTCAAGTTTTAATTAACTTATCCTACCAAACATCATGAAACGTAAGTACATCTTTCTATCATTATTACTGCTAAGTTTATGGCTCAACCCCATAACTTTAACAGCGCAAATCAAACGTAGCGATAGTTTCAAAGAAAAGTATTCGCTCAAAGAAGTCGTTGTTTTGAGTCGCCACAACATACGCTCTCCTCTATCAAATGGAGGGAGTGTATTGGGCAAACTCACCCCACATCAGTGGACAGATTGGAGCTCTTCAGCGAGTGAATTAACCCTTCGAGGAGGTGCTTTAGAAACTATCATGGGTCAATTTTTTAGAAAATGGCTCGTAAAAGAAGGATTATTTCAAGAAAATTATGTACCTTTGCACGATGACATATTGGTATATGCCAACAGTATGCAGCGCACAATAGCTACCGCACGCTATTTTTCTGCAGGATTTATGCCTATCGCAGACATCCAAGTTCACCATAGATTCTCGCCAAGTAAGATGGATCCTATCTTCTTTCCAAGGCTCACTAAGGTGTCAGAAGAATTCAAAAAGGAAGCTTTAAAGCAAATAGCTGCAATGGGAGGAAAACGTGGTATTGTTGGAATCAACGAAGAATTAAAAAGCAGTTATGATATCATTGAAAACACACTTGATTAAAAAAACTCTCCAGCTTGTAAGGAAGGCATCGCTTGTTCGTTTGATGATTACAACACAAAGATACTCCTAGAGCTTGGAGAAGAGCCTCAAATGAAGGGTTCTTTGAAACTTGCAAACACTGCATCAGATGCTTTTATCTTGCAATACTACGAAGAGAGCGACGCAAAGAAGGCGGCTTTTGGCCACGATTTGACGCTATCGGATTGGGAAAAGATTGCAAAAGTGAAAGATGTATATGGAGATGTGCTCTTTGCAGCACCCATAGTGGCAGTGAATGTGGCTCATCCTTTGTTGGTTTATATCAACGATGAGCTGAATGCAGACAAGAGAAAGTTCACCTTTTTGTGTGGACACGACTCTAATATCGCCAGTGTTGGCGCAGCATTGGGTATCGAACCCTATTCGCTTCCCAATACAATTGAAAAGAAAACGCCCATCGGATGCAAACTTGTTTTCGAGAAATGGGTAGATAAAAAAGGTGAGGTTTTCGTTGCATTGAATCTCGTTTATCAATCAACAGACCAGCTTCGAGGACTCAAACCGCTCGATCTTAAGACACCACCAATGGTGTTTGAGCTCAAACTTAAGGGATTAACGCCCAATAATGACGGTTTATATACGTTCAAAGACGTGAACAATCGATTTGTTGAGGCTATTCGTGCATATGAGAATATCAAATAAAATAAATCTGTTTTAATTATGTTACGTAAAGAATTCCGATGAGCTGTGAAGTTCGTTGGAATTCACTTTTTCATTTTTCTTCTACTTAAAATGTGCTCCTATGGACACAAAATAAAGGGAAAGTGCTTGTGTAAGTACTTTCCCTTCTTCGTTATTTAGATAATCATCCTCGATTACTTTTATTTCAAGTAGAATGCTTTTGCCTTGTACTCCCACCGAGAATCGAACTCGGATCAAAGGTTTAGGAAACCTTCGTTCTATCCATTTAACTATGGGAGCGAGGCTTTTCACCAAACGCAATGATGCTGTTTGTTGCTTCAATAATGGTGATTTGCACCTAAATATTAATGAAATGCTATTACAACTTAATCTTTTCGCTTAGTAAATTCAAAAAGATTCTCTTGAAATAATTGTTCAACTGCAAAGTTAAACATTAATTATGAAATCCCCAACCGCAAACGTTTTTTTTTGATTGTCACACGTCATAGATCAGAATAAAAATGATGTTGCACTCTTTTTGAGGTGCTTTATAAAGGGAAATAGTCTTATTGAAAGCCGAAACCACCCTGAAACCGCCCCACTATTACAGGCTATATCCCAACTCAGCCACCTGCTTTTTCATCGCCTCATCATTGCATCTTCCCGTGATAAGTTGCCCTTCTGAAGACATAAACCACAGCTCTGGGTCGGCTTTTAAGGCGATATCGAGATCGTGAGTGGATAGAATCACAATCTTATTGTATTCCTTTGCCAATCTATTGAGCTGTTGCATCAGTTCCACTTTACTTGGATAATCCAAGAAAGCACTGGGCTCATCTAACAACATTAGCGGTGTTTCTTGCGCCATTGCCTTTGCTATAAACGCCTTTTGACGCTCTCCATCGCTCAGCATCTGCACCTTTTTATGTTTCAAATGCTGAATATTCAAGAGCGAAATAGCCTGATTTACCATTTCGATGTCATGCTGATTCAATCGCCCAAAGAAGCCAGTATGAGGCAATCTGCCCAACGAAACCAACTCAAAAACGCTCATTTCGCCCGTGTCTATCTTGTCGGTTAGCACCACACTCACCAGCTTCGACAGCTCATTTGCAGTGTAGTTGCCCACCAATTGCCCGTTTATCAACACCTCTCCCGCCACAGGTGCAATGAAACCAGCCAGCGTTCGCAACAGAGTTGTTTTGCCAACGCCGTTCTTTCCAATCAAACAAATCAGCTCATTGCGGGCTATCTCCACATCAAAGGCGCATTGGTTAATGGGCACCTGCTTTCCTTTTGAGGCATAACCCACCTGCAATTGGTTCAGTTTTAGTTCTATCATCACTACAAAGATACGTCTTTCGTTGTTTTAATGCACTGCTTCATTCAAAAAAGTAATGAAAATTAAATCGCCAATTACTTTTTTTCTTATCTTTGTGCATCATGATAAGACAAGATTATTTTATTCGATTAGTAAAAGAGTTTGCGGCTGCTTTGCAACGAGCAATGGCTAAAAAAGACTATGAAAAGCGCAGAGAAGCCATCAAAGACCTATACACTCAGTTCGTGGGAGACTATCAGTTCTACCACACAGCCACTATTGATGACGTGATGAAAGAGGCTGAAAGCTTTCCAGAAAACGAGCGTTTGGTGAAGTTAGAGATGCTTGCAGAGTTGTATTTTGCCGAAGCAGACTACCTTTCTAACCCCTTTAAAGAAGTGATTTTGAATAAAGCTTACAGCTTATATCTATTTGTTGATAAATATAGTAACGACTACTCTATCGACAGAAAGCATAAGCTCGACACCTTAAAAGCACTACTTCCCTAACAAACCGCCTTCTTTCACCAACACAAAAGTTTGGTTTCCGTCCCAATCCTCGTGCTCAATTAGTTTTGCATTAGCAGGAATTTGAGGCGCACGGGTGCCCTTTCCCACAGTGAAAGGAGCCGTTTCTATATGTATTTCGTCCCATAAGTCGGCCTCAATAAACGAGTTATGGGTTTTTAATCCACCTTCAACCATTAGCGATTGAATATTTTCTGCGTGCAAAGACGATAGCAACTCGGGGATAGTTGTTTTGCTCGACAGCACCACTTTCTTAGGATCTTGCCCACTCCAGTGGCGCACATTCAATCTTGGACATTCCTTTCTCTCTGTATTATTGCCCACAAGTATGGCGTCACTCTCGGCTCTTAGCTTGTGAACCAACATCGAAGTAAAAGGAATAGAGATAGCCGTTGCCTCGCCATTGCAATCGATAAAGCCGTCAAGAGTTTGCGCCCATTTCAATATAATGTATGGACGTTGAAGCGTGTTCGAGGTGATAAAGAATCGATTTAAGAACAAACATTCTTTTTCTAACACGCCTACAAGCACCTCAACACCTGCTTTTCGCAAGCGTTCTATGCCCCTTCCGCTCACCTCCGAATAAGGATCTACACAGCCCACAACCACCTTTTTCACTCCTTTAGAGATGATTAAGTCGGCACAAGGCGGTGTTTTTCCAAAGTGAGAGCAAGGCTCTAAGCTCACATACAGCGTGGCTTCGGGCAACAAATGCTCGTCTTTAGCCTCTACCGACGCAAATGCATTGACCTCTGCATGCGCCTTTCCGTATTCAATGTGATAGCCTTCGCCTATAATTCTGCCGTCAACAACAATCACCGAGCCCACCATTGGGTTGGGTTTAGCACCTTCTCTGCCGTTCAAAGCCAAGTCAATACAACGTCGCATATAGCGTTCGTGTGTCGCATTGGTTGTGTCACTGCGTTCTAACTGGGGCTGTTCGGGGTTGTTTACTTTGTTTTCTTGCATAATTTTATTACTTTTGCAACATGGCATATTACACGGAGTTATGGCGCCAACTGGTGCCTTTATATGGCGAAAACGAGGCTAAAGCTATTGCGAAACTGGTGTTCGAGGTGGCTTTTAACCTGTCTTTCACCGATATATTGTGCAACAAAGATACACAATTATCTAAAGAACAAGAGCATAACCTACAAAAAATAACAGAGCAATTGTTGACTGGCGAGCCTGTGCAATATGTGCTTCAACAAGCGTGGTTTGCTGGTTCTTGGTTCAAAGTGCATAGCGGTGTGCTCATTCCTCGACCCGAAACAGAAGACCTTTGTTATTGGATTGCCGAACAACCCACCCTTTCTTCGCTTTCAAGTCCCAAGATATTAGATATCGGAACTGGCTCTGGTTGCATCGCCATCACCCTCTCTCAGCTCATTAAAAATGCCCAAACAACGGCTTGGGACATAGCTCCTGAAGCCCTTTCGTTGGCAAAAGAGAATGCTAAGGCGATGAATGTGTCGCTCGAAGTGATAGAGCAAGATGCCTTAAATGCGCCTTGCGACCACGAGAAGTGGGATATCGTTGTGAGCAATCCGCCTTATATCACACCGCAAGAGCAAAGCGAGATGGAGGCGAACGTGTTGCAGTTTGAACCCAACTGCGCCTTGTTTGTGCCTGAAAACAATCCGCTCATCTTCTATAAAGCCATCACCCACTATGCACAAAAGGCGTTGGTGCAGGGCGGAGCCTTATTCTTTGAAATCAATCCGCTCTTTGTTTCTGAAATGAAGAGCCTTCTTGCCGAATCGGGATTCGCTGATATCGAGGTGCTTATCGACCGCTTTGGAAAAGAAAGACATGTGAAAGGAGTGAAGAAATGACTGAATTAACTGAAAAAGAGATTATTAAGAAGCTTTCAACGGCATGCGTTAAACGTGAATATTGCACCCAAGACATGCAAAAGAAAATGCGCCTTTGGGGTGTAGATGCCGACACACAAGCCTCTGTTTTGACTTATCTCACCAAAAATAAATATGTTGATAACGCTCGTTATGCTCGTGCTTTTGTTTTCGACAAGGCTCGATATAACAAATGGGGACGCAAGAAAATTGACTATTCTCTACGTTTAAAGGGCATCGACTATGCGCTCTATGCCGACCTTTTAGACGAGGTAGAGGACGATGATTATCGTGAAACGCTGCTCCAAATACTCAAAACCAAACGCAAACAAATTAAAGATACCGACGAATATAAGGTGCGCAACAAACTCATTCGCTTTGCTCTTGGACGTGGTTTTACGATGGATCAAACCCTCAAAGCATTGAAAGAAATGGGACAAGAGGTCGACGATATTTTTTAAGTCAATAACCCTTACTCACTAAAAGCACCCCTATCACCTTTTAAAAGCGTTGTTATTACCTGCTAATAGCAATGCTTTTATTGTTCAATAGCTATGCTCTTGCTTGTCAAGGTGTGTCTTGCCCTGTGGCAAAGGCGTTGAGGAAGCCTAACAAAGACGAAAGAAGCGGACACAAAAAAGCCAGCGAGCCCACTCTTTTTATATAGCAAGAGTGGTTCACTGGCGTTCTTCTTATCAAGAGAAATTTTATTCTTTTCTACTTACTTTGTTAACAACGAAGGTGTTGTTTTTGGTGTAAAGTCGTTTGTTGAGTTGTTAGTATCAACATATTTGCCATTCTCCATTCTACGAATAACTGCTGTTCCGTAAGCTGTTTTGTCGCCTAAACCCTCAAGACAGTAAGTAAATCCAGCATCAAGTTTTGGAGAAATAACATTCCACTTATATTCATTCTTCATACCAAGGTTCACTGCATCGATGATCCAAGAATTGGGAACGAGGTAGCCTTTGGTTGTCATTACCTTCTCAGTAGTGTTAAATTTGAATAGATAGGTAGCGTCATACTGATAGTCTTTCATATAAGTTTCTTTGCTAACAGGTATTCTTGCCAACGCATAAGTTTCAACACCACCGCTGTGAAGCACTGTGATTGAAGCCGATTTAGCAAACCAACGATCAAGATTAGGAACGTTTGGTTGATCTTCGTCCACTACTCTATTGGTGCTAATATCGTAGATTTCGAAATTAGCTTTGCTCAAATCAGGACCATGAGGCACAAATTTTGAGTGGTCTTTTCCATTCAATGCAATCACAATACTCTTGCCTGCAGCCACTGGAACATCTTTACCTGTACCAGGAATCATAAACAATGAGCCTGCAAGCATACTGTTACTGCGGAAGTCTTTGGTGTAGTCGTGTTTCAAACTACTAATGTTTGCACTTTGAAGGAATACCAAGCTGTCTGCATAAAGTGTGTTATCGGTATTGTTAGTGATGATAACATACTGGCCATAAAGATAAGGTTTGCCCTCAGTTGTAAGCATTTGAGTGAAGAATACTTCAGAAATTACGAAGCCTTCTGCTGTGTTATACACCTCAGGAAGCAGTGTAATGCTGTTAGTTGTAGCGTTTTCACCAACCGAAACATTGTTTTGTTGAGCACGAACTTGTGACTCTAAGGTCTTGTTATCGAACTTATAGGTTGCTTTACCTGTCATTACTACATTGTAAGTACCCACATTTAAAGTAGCATCAGCCACATATTGGTTTCCTTTTTGTGTGAAAGTGTTCAAAACAGTCTTTGCTCCTGTTTGCACATTCACAAGAGTTAGCTCGATATTTTGCAAGGTTGCATCGGTTAAATCGGCTGGAACATTCACTGCAAAAGTGGCTTTCGACTGAGAAATAGTTTCCTCATTGTCTGAACAAGACACAAACATTGTTGAGCAACCAACGATGAACAACAATGCCATTAAAATTTTCTTTGTCATGATTTGTTTGTTTTTGTTGTTTAATTTGATATTCTATTGTTTTTTAATTGACTATAAACGTACACCTGCTTTGAGTGCAATGGCATACTGAGATACCTTTTGTGAGCTGCGAAGGAACGAGCCTTCGAGCTGTAAGAACAAGGCATATCCGCCCTTTTTCAAAGCATAATTGGCCTCAACCGATGCATTAACGCCCATGTAGTTGGCAGCTGCAAAACGATGATTGTGCTGCACATAGCTGGTGAAAGCAGGTGTCATGGTTCCGAAAGGCATGGTTATTTGCTTTTTAAGATTGTGCCAATAGAGGGCAGAAAGCTGTGTGTTGAGCGTTAATTGCTTGGTGGCAGGAATAAAAACCTGTGCTTTTAACACACTATTCCACATGGTATAGGCTGTTTTTCGCTGTGGATAAGCATAGTAAGACCTCACCGAATGAATTCCACTTTCTAACGAAAGATAGTGTGGAAGGCGGTTATTTCGACCTACAATAGCCGTTAGTTGGGCTTTAGAAGCATATTGATGAAAGGTTGAAAAAGTGGCAATAATAGGATAATCGCCCTTCGATCCGTCGCCAGGGACAGCCTCATCGCCTGTTGTTTTGGTAAAGTCGAAGGTGCCAAACACATCGTATTGCCATGCTCCCTCGTGCTTATAGCCGCCCGAAAGCACCGCCTTTTCTTTATAAAGTTGCGTTATAGGCAACGAATTAAACTCGTTGGCAATGCGCTCGTAGTGTCGTTTTGCGAGCAAGATGTCGCCATGCCAGCCCGTTGTTGCAGGTGCATCGAGGGTGAAACTCAAATCAACTCCACCGCCTTGGTAGAACGATCCCGTCTTTTTTCCACTGAAACGAGGTTGATAAGAGCCCAAACCTGTCATGAAATACTCGGGCGATTCGGTCGTTTCTCGATAGAAGTCGATATTCACTGTCTGCTTATATACATTCACTCCAGCGTGCATCGCCACTCGATAACGATTGAAGAAGCGAGCCAATCCTGCGTTGAGTTGAAGGTCAGAAACGATACTTCTCATACGAGGGTCATAGTCTCTGTATTCCTGTTGCGCTCTAAACGCCATCTCTCCACCTGCATTCCACTTGCCAAACTGAGCCGAATAGCCTCCCTTAAACCAATATTTTTCGAGGCGAGTGTTGCCTCCAATGCTATCGGCAATGATGTGCGGAGCCAGTAATTCATAGTCGGAAATAGAGTTCCAACGTATCTCTTTTTGTCGAGAAGTGGTGTAAGAAGCCTCTCCCCACGCACTACTGATGGGCGAAAGGCGCAAGAAGGTAGAGGCAAAAAGGCTGTGACTATTGGCGCCTTTGCCCTTTTCTAACACAAAAGCAGTGTTTTGTTGACTGAAAGAACCTTGATAGTTAAACTGCGTAAGGGCGTGTTGATAAGCCATTCCGTGTATTGATGGATTGGCAAGAGCAACGCTCGAGGCAGGCGTCCACATGCTGTTATGCTCTACAATGGTGCTGTCTGGGGTGGCTGCGGTGATGCTGTTGGCAGACAACAACAAGACTATGATGCTTAAAACGATATGCTTTCTCATTAATCTATATAAAATAATGAAAGACTACTTTTACTTGTTGGCAGACCAGTTATCTGCAAAAAGTCTTTGTAAACCCTAAAACGTCGAATGCGTTGTTGCCCTTGTTGGTCGGTAAGGGTCACCGTTCCTTGGGCAAAAACCTTATAAATACCTTGCAAACATCTAATGTTGAGCTGTGTATTTTGTTGTTCGGTGGCATTCACAACCTCGTTAGTATTGAGGTTAGTGAGCGTTATTGCCACTTCCATTTTATTGACTTGAACCGAGTCGCCCGCATCAATTGTGATCTCTGCAGTGGTAAAAAGCTCGTCTTGATCTTTGTGACACGATGTGAACAAGACGCCCGTTGCCACGCAAGTTGCGACCATCAAGAACAAAAAGGGGCGCAATTGACTTGCAAAAGCAGTGTTTTTGCACTGCAATAGCAATGCTTTTATGCTCGAAAAGATATGCTTTTGTTTCTTCATAATTTTACATTTAACTCTAAACCAAAGTAAGGATTGACGTGACGTCGAATGAGAATGGTTCCACTTTTGTAGTCGGGTGTGTAGTCCCAAAGCTTATTACAGAACATAGCAATATTGAGTCGGTCTCTAAAAAGCTTCTTGGTTACTTTGAAATTGAGGTTTAAGCTGAATGGAACAACATCTCTGTTGTAATACGATTGATTGTAGTCTCGCACCAACCAACGCAAGGTTGCATCGTTTTCGTCGCCTGCTTGCCATTGATGCACATTGCCACTGGCGTCCATATAGCTGTCGGGAATGTTGCTAAGAGGTTTTCGTTGCGATGCAGTGAACCACAAACACTGAGCCGAAATAGAGAAACCAAGTTTTAAACGAGGTATGTCTGTATCGGCAGTAAAGTTGGTATTGGCCATCTCTGTGGTTAATCTATCGTTGTCTTTGTAGATACCTACGTATCCAATTTGGCGATTATTGAGCACTGCAGAGGGGCGAACCATCACCGACTGAGAGTTCTCATAGGTGGTTTTAAACCACGCTCCGTTGATGGTTAAACGTGTATGTATGCTCTCAAAACGCTTTGTTGAGAAGGTGTATTCTATACCTTCTTTCAGCGTTCTACTACCATTTGAGGTGCGTTCTCGTGAGAACAGCTCGCTCACAATGGTGTAAGGCAAGCCTTCGAGCGATGGAGGTGCTGTTAAAGTGTTAGGATTAATGCCCGTAGCATCGTATTCTTTGTAGCTATAAGGAGCGTAAGCGGGTACTGAACGGAAGCCCGATGTCATGTTTTCTCTAAACAATGTGATCGAGAAACGATAGCCATCGTAGTTCACATCACTGCTCACTTCCCACTTAAAGTTACGTGCTGGCTTCAAATCTTTATTCACTCTGTCGATGACATAGGTGCGAACATTGATGCGACGATAA
The DNA here is from genome assembly GCF_000379965.1 of Hoylesella nanceiensis DSM 19126 = JCM 15639. Lineage (GTDB taxonomy): Bacteria > Bacteroidota > Bacteroidia > Bacteroidales > Bacteroidaceae > Prevotella > Prevotella nanceiensis. Next base: position 343,914 of record NZ_KB904328.1, read on the forward strand.
TCTTCATTGCTGTGATAATAGTTCAACTGAGTGATATCTAAGTAGCCATTTTCAGGATAAAGCTGATCTATTGTAGGATTTTTGGTGTGCGAGCCGATACCAAAGGCAAGACGCACGGTACCGAACTTATCTGCTATTTTGAAGCGAGGGAAGGTCCAACCAGCATTAAAACGTACGTCGGGATAGAACTGTTTGGCAACAGTATAACTGCCATCGATATTGAACATGCGTGAAAAACGAACGCCACCAACCAGCTCAAGTCGGTTCTTTGCAATAGGAAGTTTGATGTTTTCTTCCATATACATAGCGAAAGTGTGGTTGGCAGGAATATCTTTTAGGGCACGTTTGCGCAATGATGTGAGGGGATAAACAGGCTTAAAGGGGTCGAATATCTGTCCTTCTCCATAGTTTTTATCCATATTCCAGTCGGCACCTAACAACAAACTGTTATACCAACCCTTAACAGGTACGCTGAAAGTGGTATTCACCTTCATGAAAAGGTTAAAGGGTTTGCCGTCTACCTTTTGTGTTGCTGTGTATTTATAAGGCAACAAATAGGCGTCGCTTTCGCCGTCTTCCATTAGATAAACAGCGGGAGTGGTGCGTTGAAGCTGTATAAATCGGGTGCGTTCTGATGTGTTTTGCTCGTAAGACGACGACAAAGTGGCTGTAAAAGCACGCCACCAGCCTTGCTGTTTGGCTTTTATTGAATAAGAAGAGCTAATGGCAAAGCGATTGAAACGAGTGCGGAAGGTTTCTTCATTGCCGTAGTTTAGCTCTGGATCGCTCTTCACTCCGTCGAAAGAACCGCCATAATCGAGGTTTAATTTAAAGTCGGATAGAGTCTTATCGTTACTCCATTTGCGTCCAGAACGAGCCGAAACGCTCAATCGTTTGTATGTTTCGAGCTTATTTCGAGGGTCGGTTTTCGAGTCAAGAAAATCGGTACTTAAATTCAAAGTCCATTTGTTTGCCCACTCAAAGCCCTTTGCAAGGTAGAAAAGTTTACTGCCCATATCGGCTTTAAGACGTGCATTGAGGTCGTTACCACCACGTTTTCGCTCTATTTTTACAAGTCCACTGGTTAAATCTCCATATTCAACAGAGGGTATTCCTCGCACAATTTCCACCTTATCTATATCGTCTGTCGAGATAGTTCGCATGTCAACGCCCTCGTTTACGTTCTCTCTTGCAGTGGCAAGTGTCTCCCATGCGCCCTTTAATCGTTGCATATTGGCATTCGTACTGATAGGTGCTCCATCGATAACAAAGCTTGTTCCCAACGAAGAAGTGGCGTATTGACTGTTGGAAGGGGGCGTTGCTTCACGCAAACGAATTTGATTTGGGGCGTTTAAACGTGGGTCTTTAGAGCGTCCACCGGGCAAAAGTTCGAGCAAATCGCTAAAACTTGAGGGTTGAAGATGCTCCATTGCGTGACGCTGAATGACTGATGCTGCGCCCAAAGAGCGGCTTTCTTGAGCCGTAACAACTACCTCGCCCACTTTTGCTATCGCTGAAACCAAACGATAAGTGGCGTTGTTTTGGGCTTTAGCTGTTAGCTTTTTAAAGCCTAAAAAAGATATGGTGATGTTCTTTCCAGCGGCATCACTGATGGTGAAACGCCCTGTGTTATCGGTAAAAGCGGTCGCTGTTTTATTGCCTTGAACGGTGATACTCGCCCCAATTACGGGCTGATTGGTTTCTTGTTCGACAACAAGTGCGGTGATAGTGTTTTGTGCTTTGACGATAACGGATAATCCACTTAATAATAATATGAGGTATACCTTAATACAATTCATTCTTCATTGTTCTTCTCGAGACTGCAAAGTTCTATATTATACCCATACTATACAATACCTACAAATAGGTATTTTGATTCTAAAAAATGTTATAAATATACTATTATTATGCAAAACGGCACCCTATCATTATGATTTAGAATTATAGAAACAATGCAATTAAACTTTTAATTTCTTTGATATTTGTAAGTTTTTCTTTATATTTGCAAGGTAATAACATTTCTACTCTACTGAAGAATGTTATCATTGAGAGTATCATTTTTATTTGTTCTAATCAAAAGAAAATTAAATGTTAATGAAGAAAGGATTGAATTTTTACCTTATTGGCTTGTTATTATCGGTGCTTTGTTTAAGTTCTTGCTCGGATAATGACACCTTTTCGCCAGAATTTAAGTTAGGTTTATCGACTGATACACTTAGGTTATATGTTGGAGATGTAGCCGAATTGAGCGCAATAGGCGTGCCAAGTGAAGCCACCACTCAATGGAACAACAGCGATAATAGCGTGGCACAGGTGAGCAATGGCTTTGTAACTGCGTTGAAAGCAGGCTCGTCTGTGGTTGAACTAACAGCAAAAATAGGTAACGCAAGCGGTCGTTCTAAATGCTTAATATTGGTTTCTGAGCGTGATGAAAACAGCGCAATTGTGTTTAAAGACGCTAATCTTAAAAGATTAATTTTAGAGAGATATCCTGCAATAGATCTCAATGGTGATGGCAATATATCTGCTCTTGAGGCAGAAAAGGTTACCACTCTCGACCTATCTCTCGAAGATAAGAACACAGCTCCTGCTGCTTCGGTAGTGAGAAGAATTGATGGTTTGCAACATTTTAAGAACCTTGTGACCCTAAACCTACGTCGTCAAAGTGTTACTAATGTTGCTCTTGTGAGCCAACTCACCAAGTTAGAGACTCTCAACCTTGGCGAAAACGACTTTGAAACCATCGACTTAAAACCTCTAACTCAGCTAAAAGACTTGCGTTTGTATAAGAACGAACGTCTTAAAACAATCGATTTGAGTGCTAACACTGCGCTCGAACAGCTCTATTTGCAAAATACTGGCTTAGAAAAGCTCGACCTAACTGGCTTAAACAGCCTCATCAACATCACTGCCAACAACTGTAATATCACCAAGTTGGTGTGCTCTAACCTTCCTAACTTAGAGCGTTTAGAAGTGGTGAAGAACAAGTTAACCGAGCTAAATCTTAGCAACTTGCCTTCGTTGCGTGAGCTTCATGCCAACAGCAACGCTATCACTGAATTGAATTTAACACAACTTCCTGCTCTACAAAGATTGAACTTGTATGGCAACCTCATCTCTTCTTTCTCTGCCGAGCTACCAACTTTGATGTTCTTGTTTATCTACGAGAACGTATTAACAAAGGCAGACTTCTCTAAAACACCTCTTCTTTTAGAATGTATGATTGGTGGAAACAACTTGAAAGAGTTAGACTTCAGTGCAAACAGTCATCTTAGAACGCTCGAAGCAACCAACAACCCATTGTTGGAAACCATCAACTTAAAGAACGATTATTTTGATGAAGAAGCTGAATACGACATCATTTCGGGTAACAAAGCGTTGAAGACCATTAAGGTTGACGCTGGAGCTGAAGAAGCATTGGTGAAGAAATTATATGGAATTAGTGCCAGTGTGAATGTCACAACTGAATAAATTGGAACTGAAAGTCGTTAGTCAAAGGTGCTAACGGCACAGCCAAAAGAAAAGAGATGAAGTGCCTAAAACGCCTCATCTCTTTTTTATTGTATCTCAACTTGCTCTCCCTTTGTTCAACAACCTGTTCTCCTTTCAACAGAACAAGGCGTTGACACATTTTGAAAAGCAGTGTTATTGCTATTGAAAAGCATTGCTTTTGCACCTTAAAAACATTGACATTAGCACCTAAAAAGATTGCTTTTGTTCAAGGCTTCTTTCGACTTTCGACAATACTTATTTTCTCTTTCCCTCGTACCTCTTTTAACCTTCTCCCCCACTTATTTCGCCTTTGCCCTACACCTCTTTTAACTTAGAGTCATGTTCGGCGTGCCATTGGTTGGAAAGAGAGGCGAATACTGCCCCTTATTTCTTTCTTCCAAAGTCGGCAGGAACCTCTCCCCACTGGGCAGTTTCCCACTTTCTCACCTCGGCATGTTGTGGATGTGCTCTCAACCAGCTCTCTGCTCGTGCAATAATGTCAAACAAAGGAGCTGTTTTTTCGTTGCGTTCGAGCTTCGTTTTGCATTGCATCTTCTTCACCCAAAGAATGGCATTGTAGCTATCAGAATAGACAATTTTGCCCTGTTCTTTGTTTTTTTCGATGAGAGCCAACGCATGAACGATGGCCAAGAACTCGCCTATATTGTTGGTTCCGTGCATGGGTCCGAACTTAAAAGCAACGGCTCCTGTGGCAAGGTCAATGCCTTGATATTCCATTGGACCTGGATTTCCACTGCAAGCAGCATCAACAGCCACTGCATTGGCACTTACTTCGAGTGGAAGAGGCAACACAGTGTCGTGGCGATAGTCGGGCGGATTGTGCATAAGTAAGGTGATTTGGGGTTGGAAAAGAGGGTGAATAAAGGGTTATTACATACGCTCTGGAACCTCGATTCCAAGTAGACGCATACCGTTTTTAATAACTTTTGCCACACTCTTAGCAAGTACTAAGCGCACCATTTTCTTGTTATTGTCGGCCTCACCCAAGATAGTGTAATCGTGATAGAATTGATTAAACTCTTTAGTTAGCTCGTAACAATAGTTCGCAATGCCACTTGGTGAATAGTCTTTACCAGCTTGTTGCACTGCCATTTCATATTCGCTTAGCTTTTGAATCAACGCTGTTTCCTTCTCATTCAATGGTGCATCTTCTGCAAGTGTTGCAGGAATGTCGATGTTTTCGGCCTTCGCTTTGCGCAAAATACTGCAAATACGAGCGTGAGTGTATTGAATAAATGGACCAGTGTTGCCGTTAAAGTCGATACTTTCTTCTGGATTAAAGAGCATGTTTTTGCGTGCATCGACCTTTAAAATGAAGTATTTCAACGCTCCTAAGCCCACAATACGAGCAATTTCAGCACGTTCTTCTTCGCTCATATCTTTTAGTTTGTCGGCCTTGTCGCTTGCTTCTTTAGCGTTGTTAATCATCTCTTCCATCAATTCATCAGCGTCAACGACAGTTCCTTCACGGCTTTTCATCTTGCCATTAGGCAACTCTACCATTCCATAAGAGAAGTGAACGAGGTCTTTTCCCCAGCTAAATCCGAGGCGATCGAGCAATATTGAAAGCACTTGGAAGTGATAATTCTGTTCATTTCCAACGACATAGATCATCTTATCGATTGGATATTCTTTGAAACGCAAGTCTGCTGTACCGATATCTTGGGTCATATATACGCTGGTTCCATCAGAACGGAGGAGCAATTTTTGGTCAAGTCCTTCGTTAGAGAGGTCTGCCCACACGCTATTATCATCTTTTCTGAAGAACAAACCCTTAGCAAGTCCTTCTTCAACTTTGCCCTTTCCTTCTAGATAAGTGTCTGATTCGTAGTAGATTTTATCGAAACTTACGCCCATTTTCTTGTATGTTTCGTCGAAACCAGCATACACCCAGTTGTTCATCTTGCTCCAAAGCTCACGCACTTCGGGGTCGTTTTGTTCCCATTTAACAAGCATTTGGCGAGCTTCTTTAATCAAAGGAGCTTCTTCTTTAGCCTTTTCTGCTGCCTGTTCTTCGGTTAATCCCTCAGCAATATATTGTTTTTGAAGTTCTTTGCACTCTTCTTTATAGTGTTTATCGAATGCCACATAGCAGTCGCCCACTAAGTGATCGCCCTTCTTTCCGCTTGTTTCTGGAGTTTCTCCGTTGCCCCATTTTTGCCAAGCAAGCATCGATTTGCAGATGTGAATACCTCTATCATTCACGATATTGGTCTTTACTACCTTGTTACCATTTGCCTGCATGATTTGCGAAAGCGACCAACCTAAGAGGTTATTTCGCACATGTCCTAAGTGAAGAGGTTTGTTGGTGTTAGGCGAAGAGTATTCGATCATCACAAGAGGAGAGTCGTTTTGAACGGCTTTTTCGCCGAAATGCTCTTCTGTTGCAATGGTGTTGAGTTGGCTAACCCATGTTTGTGGGGCAACAACAAAGTTTAAAAAGCCCTTCACCACATTGAAACCACTAACCAAATTGCTACAATGTTGTGCCACAAAGTCACCAATTTCTTGTGCAGTGTCCTCAGGTTTCTTCTTCGAAAGCTTTACAAAGGGAAACACCACAAGGGTTAAATGGCCTTCAAAAGTACTTTTAGTCTTTTGCAACTGCACTTGTTCTACAGGCACTTCTTGCCCGTATAACTCTTTCACTGCACGTAGAATGCTACTGCATATTTGCTCTTCAAATTTCATTGTTATGTGCTTTTTTATTATTCTTTTTAGGCAACAAAGTTACTAAAAAAAAGTAAATGAGCGCCTTTTCATATACTATAATGTGTAACTTTGCCCACAATCAATTGTTTTTAAGAATGAAAAAACCACTTAAAAGGATAACCATTGCAGGCGTTTCGGTGCTTTTATTGCTGTTAGTGGCAGGCTCTTTTTTTATGACTACCTATGCTTTGAAAGCCAATTCGAACCGAGTTGAACAGCAAGAAGACACTTGGAGGATAATGAGTGACCGCTATCCCGACCTAAAATGGTGGTTCGACAGCGTTCGACAACATCGTGTTTTGAACGACACCACCATCGAAATGCCCTCTAAATATCGTGCTCACGCCTACTATATGCGTGCCCCAAAGCCCACAACCAACACCGCTATTGTGGTGCATGGCTATAAAGAAAATGCCCTTAAAATGCTTCATTTGGCAAAGATGTATAGCGATTGGGGCTACAATGTGTTGTTGCCCGACTTGTATGCGCACGGCTTGAGCGAGGGAGAATATATACAAATGGGGTGGAAAGACCGCTTAGATGTGATGCGTTGGAGCGAGGTGGCCAATGATTTGTTCCGCTCGTCGACCGCAGAAACACGACAAGTGTTGCACGGGGTGTCGATGGGTGCTGCCACGGTGATGTGTGTTTCGGGTGAAACAACGCCCTCTTACGTTCGCTGTTTCGTGGAAGATTGCGGCTATACCGATGTTTGGAGCGAGTTTAAAAGCGAGCTAAAAAATCAATTTTCGTTGCCTGCCTTCCCTCTACTCTACACTTCGAGCTGGCTAACCAACCTGCGTTGGGGTTGGAACTTTAAAGAGGCTTCGCCTCTCGAGGCGGTGAAAAAGAGCACAAAGCCCATGCTGTTTATTCATGGTGGCAACGATAGTTTTGTGCCAACCCCTATGGTTTACGAGCTATACAAGGCGAAAAAGGGCGTTAAAAAGCTGTTGGTGGTGCCCAATGCCACGCACGCCCGCAGCTTTGCTGTGGCCAATAACGACTATAAAAACACGGTAAAGCAGTTTATTGAGGAGCAGAATTGATTTGGAAAAAATCCTGTTTTCGATTTATGAAGAGCCAATTCCGACTTACGAAGAATCTGTTTTCGATTTGAAGAGAGCCGTTTTTTGATTAAAAAAAATCGATTTTCGACCTGCAAACAAGCTCAAAAAGGCACTCGGGTCGTTCTCTTTTCATCTCGCACATCGCCCTCTCGTTGCACCAACTCACTCACCTCCATTATCACCCTCATAACGCTTTGAACAACAGCTCTTTGCAATCGTTCTAAAATCTCAATGTTTTTGGTATGCAATAAGCCTCATTTTGCACCTCAATAGCAACGCTTTTGCGCCCCATTAGCGATGCTTTTGGCGAGCGAAAGAAAAGAGACGAAGGAACGAGAAGAAAGAAAAAGGAAATAAAAAAGAAGTCGCCCTCTACAAAATAGAGGACGACTTTATTTATTAGAGTTCGATAATAATAGCTCAAGACAATGCTGTGATTGTCTTTTATCGCTGATTTTCACTTCGAAAAAGCCAACATTTATGTCTCAAAACAGCGATTTAATCTACTGCTTCGCCTAACAATGTGGCACTGGTAGAGCTGGTTATCTTCACCATTACACGCTCTCCAATGTGGTGATTACCCTTGTCGAACACCACCATCTTATTCTGTTCGGTACGTCCGCACAATTGTTCTCGACTACGTTTACTTGGTCCTTCAACCAAAACTTCAAACACCTTGCCTTCGTCTTTCTTGTTCGAAATAGCCGAAAGTTGGGTTTGTAGCTGAATCATCTCGTTCAAACGACGTAGCTTCACCTCTTCTGGTATGTCGTCGGGAAGGTGCTTTGATGCGTAAGTTCCTGGTCGTTCGCTGTATTTAAACATGAAAGACGAGTCGTAACCCACTGTTTTCATCAACTCAAGCGATTGCTGATGGTCTTCTTCTTCTTCACCATGATAACCCACAAAGATGTCGGTTGAAATGCCACAATCGGGAATTATTTCCTTAATAGCCTTCACTCTGTCGAGATACCACGCAACGGTGTATTTGCGGTTCATCAACTTTAATACCTTATCGCTACCACTTTGCACTGGAAGGTGAATGTGTTTGCACACGTTTGGCTCTTCTGCAATGACACGAAGGGTGTCGTCGCTCATGTCTTTTGGGTGCGAAGTGCTGAAACGAATGCGCATGATTGGCACCTCACGAGCCACTAATCGCAACAAATCGGGGAAGTTAGTTACTTCGCCTGTCGCCTCGTTTTTAAACGAATAGCTGTTGACGTTTTGGCCGAGTAGAGTCACTTCACGGTAGCCTTGCTTGCAAAGATCACGCACTTCTGCCAACACACTCTCTACATCTCTCGATCTTTCACGACCTCTTGTGTAAGGAACAATGCAATAATGACAAAAGTTATCGCAACCACGCATAATGCTAACGAATCCGCCTATCTTGCTCAATGCAATACGTTGGGGCACAATGTCTTTGTAAGTTTCTGTCTTCGAAAGCTCGATATCAATAGCTTTACTGCCTGTTTCGGCCTGCGCAATCATATCGGGAAGGTTGAGATACGAGTCGGGTCCCGCCACAAGATCAGCGTGATGGTTATTGATTAAATCGTCTTTCACACGTTCTGCCATACAGCCAAGCACACCAAGAATGAGCTTTCGGCCCTTCTTTTGCTCTGCATGTAGGGTATCTAAGCGGTTGTAAATCTTGTTTTCTGCATTCTCACGAACACTACATGTGTTCATAAAAATAGCGTCTGCTTCGGCTTCATTGTCACACATTTCGTATCCAGCCATCTGCATTACAGACGCAACCACTTCACTATCTGCCACGTTCATTTGGCATCCATAAGTCTCTATAAAGAGTTTTTTCATTTCTTTTTACCTAATATTACAGCGTACAAAGTTAATAATTTATTTTTAAAGATATATTTTTATGGATAAATGTTGAATGTTCTTCGATAAATAATTGTATCTTTGCACACATATAAATAATAGATTTTTTAATTCAATCATTAATAAAATAATTAGCTATGTTAATTGAAAAAGTTCACGCAAGAGAAATTCTTGACTCAAGAGGTAACCCTACTGTAGAGGTTGAAGTTACATTGGAATGTGGTATTAAAGGACGTGCTAGCGTTCCATCTGGTGCATCTACAGGTGAAAATGAAGCACTAGAACTACGTGATGGTGATAAAGCTCGCTACGGAGGTAAGGGTGTTTTAAAGGCAGTTGAGAACGTTAACACAATTATAGCTCCTGCTTTGGAAGGTCTAGATGTTCGTGATCAACGTGGTATCGACCATTTAATGCTAGAGTTAGACGGTACTCCTACAAAGAGTAAGCTAGGTGCTAACGCTATTCTTGGTGTTTCTTTGGCAGTGGCTCAAACTGCAGCTGCAGCATTAGATATGCCTCTTTATCGTTATATTGGTGGTACAAACACTTACGTTTTACCAGTTCCTATGATGAACATCATCAACGGTGGTGCTCACTCTGACGCTCCTATTGCATTCCAAGAGTTCATGATTCGCCCTGTAGGTGCAAGCAATGAGAGAGAAGCTATCCGTATGGGTGCAGAGGTATTCCACGCTTTAGCAAAGAATCTTAAGGCTCGTGGCTTGTCTACTGCTGTAGGAGATGAAGGTGGATTTGCTCCTAACTTCGACGGAATTAAAGACGCTCTTGACACAATTATGAAGTCTATTAAGGACGCAGGTTATGAACCTGGCAAGGATGTTAAGATCGCAATGGACTGCGCAGCATCTGAGTTTGCTGTTGTAGAAAACGGTCAATACTTCTATGATTACAGTCAATTGAAGAACGGTGTTAAGAAAGATCCAGAAGGAAAGAAGCTTACTGCAGAAGAACAAATCAACTACTTAGAGCAACTTATCACAGAATATCCAATCGATTCAATCGAAGATGGTCTTGATGAAAACGACTGGGAAAACTGGGTTAAGCTTACAAATAGAATCGGAGATCGTTGCCAATTAGTTGGTGATGACTTGTTCGTAACTAACGTTAAGTTCTTAGAAAAGGGTATTAAGCTTGGTGCTGGTAACTCAATTCTTATCAAGGTTAACCAAATTGGTTCATTAACTGAAACACTTGACGCTATCGAAATGGCTCATCGTCATGGTTATACAACTGTAACTTCACACCGTTCTGGTGAAACAGAAGATACAACTATCGCTGACATCGCTGTGGCTACAAACTCTGGACAAATCAAGACTGGTTCACTAAGTCGTACAGACCGTATGGCTAAGTACAACCAATTGATCCGCATCGAGGAAGAACTTGGCGCATCAGCTCGCTATGGTTACAAGAAATTGAGATAATCATTATTACGCAAGTAATAAACAATTATATTCAAAAAACAAAGAGACATCTTGCAAAAGGTGTCTCTTTTTTATTTGCTTATAATGCTATAAATTAGTGAGATATAAGAAAAAAGCATTATCTTTGTATGTATTAGTCAGAATAACAATAAACAATCAGCAACAAATAAACATGAAAGTAGCATTACTAGCAGCATCTCTTGCAGCTTCGTTGTCATGCCACGGGCAAACAAGAAATGAGATTTTACTCAAGAAATGGGATTTTTCTCGTGACAAAGTAAATTGGAAACAAGTTACTGTACCACACGACTGGGCTATTGATGGACCCTTTGATAAGAAGTGGGACATACAATATTTGGCAATTGTTCAAGACGGACAAGAGCGTCCTATCGAGCATACAGCTCGTTCAGGCGGTCTTCCTTGGATTGGAGAAGGCAACTATAAAACCACATTTAATATAAAGAAAGGTACCAAACACGCCCAACTATACTTCGATGGCGCAATGAGTGAGCCAATAGTGAAGGTCAATGGCAAAGAAGTGGGACGTTGGATGTATGGCTATAACGCCTTCCGACTCAACATTACACCTTATATTAAAGACGGAGAAAACAGCGTTGAGGTACATCTTAACAACCTTGAAGAGAGCAGTAGATGGTATCCCGGAGCAGGATTGTATCGTCCTGTGAAGCTTATCACCACCAATGAGAGCCGAATAGACGAATGGGAGACCTACTTTAAAACTGTTTCTGCCAACCACCAAAAGGCACTCTTAAAGGTAGACACACGCATAGAAGACGGCAATGCACTTAAGAATTTAACCACAAAGGTTGAATTGTTAGATGCACAAGGCAAACAAGTGGCAACAGGTCAACAAAAGATCAACCAACAAGGAGCCGCAAGTTTCAACCTCGAAGTAACCAATCCACATCTTTGGGACATCGACACTCCTTATTTATATACCCTTAAAACAACTCTTTTAAAAGGCAAAAAAGCCATCGACCAAACCACAACTAAGGTCGGAATACGCACCATCGACGTGAGCAAAGAATATGGTTTCCGCCTCAACGGCAAGAGTTTGAAATTCAAAGGCGTTTGTCTTCACCACGACTTAGGCGCATTAGGTGCAGCATTGAATAAGACTGCGGTGATACGTCAAATCGAAATGATGAAGAAGATGGGTGTTAATGCCATTCGAACATCGCACAACATGCCTTCACAAATGCAGATGGACGTGTGCGACTCGTTAGGTATGATGGTGATGGCAGAGAGCTTCGACGCTTGGAAAGACCTTAAAGTGAAAAACGGCTATGGCCGTATCTACGACGAATGGTGGCGCAAAGACCTCGAAAACCTCATCAAAGGACACCGCAATCACCCATCTATCGTGATGTGGAGTATCGGTAATGAGATTCCAGAACAAAGCAACAAAGCAGGTGCTGCACGTGCTAAAGCCATGACAGAATATTGTCATTCGCTCGATTCAACACGCACTGTAACTTGCGGAGTCGATGCTCCTCAACAAGCAGTAGACTGCGGTTTCTACGATGCAATAGACGTTCCAGGTTTCAACTACCGCATACAACTCTACGAAAAGCTCATTGGCAAGCTTCGTCAAGGATTCTTATTGGGATCTGAAACCACATCAGCAGTAAGTAGCCGTGGCGTTTATAAGTTCCCAGTGACCGTCGAAAAGATGAAAACTTACGACGATGGACAATGCAGTAGCTACGACACTGAATTCTGTGGATGGAGCAACTTGCCCGATGATGACTTCGCAAAGATGGACGATTTACCTTATGATATAGGTATGTTTATATGGACTGGGCAGGATTATCTTGGCGAACCCACTCCTTATTACTCATATTGGCCATCAAGAAGTAGCTACTTTGGAGCCGTAGACCTTGCAGGATTGCCCAAAGACCGCTTCTATCTTTACAAGAGTGTGTGGAACAAAAAAGAGCCAACCCTTCACCTATTGCCTCACTGGAACTGGGAAGGTAGAGAAGGACAAACCACTCCTGTGTATTGTTATACAAGCTATCCATCTGCCGAGCTCTTTGTAAACGGCAAGAGCATGGGACGCATTCACAAGCAACCTAACACTCAATTAGATCGTTATCGTTTGCGTTGGAACGACGTGAAGTATGCTCCAGGCGAAATTAAGGTAGTGGCTTACGACGAAAACGGAAAGCAAGTGGCTGAAAAGACCATTAGAACCGCAGGTCAACCAGCCGTTCTCGATATGAAAGAAGAACGTTCGGTTATTGCAAGCGATGGCGAAGACTTGGCATACATCACCCTTTCTATGCTCGACAAAGACGGCAACGAATGTCCAACAGCCAACCAATCTATCAGCTTCACCGTTGAAGGAGCAGGACAGTTTAAGGCTGCTTGCAATGGCGATGCTACTTCGTTAGAACCTTTCACACAACCAAGAATGAAGTTGTTTAGCGGTAAGTTGGTGCTCATCGTACAAAGCAATGGCAAGAAAGGCGACATCATTGTGAAGGCGAAGGCCGACAACGGAATCGAAAACAAATTGGTGCTTAAAGCTCAATAAAAAACGCTTATAAAACAATAGGGGTGCTTTTGCATGGTAAAAGCAACGACATTGCCCCTTAATAACACAGCTTTTAAACCCTAAAAGCAATCCTTTTAAAGTATCACTCGTGCGCAAAGGCTCGGGTGATACTTTCTTTTTCTACCCCACCCACTTCCTTTTCCCATCTTAGTTGCTCTCCTTTTCCGCCTCACTCACTCTTTTTTCTCACCCCACTCACGTTCTTCTCTCATCTTGCCCACTCTCCTTTCCCACATCAAGAACCCCCATTTTGCATTTCTTTGCACCTCTTTCGCCACTCAACGGCTGACCATTGTCAACCTATAATACTTAATATACATTAATAAAATAGAGGCGTTTCGGCAAAAATAAACTTTATTTCCTATCTTTGTAGAGAACAAGTTTAATCGTAATAACTAAAAAATAATGTTTAAAAAAACACTTTCTACTTTAGCACTATGCATGTGCTTGCTCGGTGCTAACGCACAAGTGGCAGATTATAACGTAGTGCCACTACCTCAAAATGTAACCGCACAAAAAGGCAAAGCATTTGCCCTTACCCCACAAACCACTATCGTTTATAGTGGCAACGACCAAGCAATGAAAGACAATGCCAATTTCCTTGCTGAATATATCCAAGTGATAACAGGTTTCAAACCCAATGTTTCTACACAAAAGGTAAAGGGAACCAACACCATTTTGTTGACTCTTAACCCCAAAGTTGCAGGCAACGAAGCTTACACTCTTACTGTAAACGACAAGCAAGTGACCATCGCTGGCTCAACAGCAGCAGGTGTGTTCTATGGCGTTCAAACCCTTCGCAAGTCGCTTCCAATAAGCGAAACCAACCCTAAAACTCCACAAAATCTACAAGAAGTGAGCCTTCCTGCAGTTCAAATCAGCGATAGCCCATTGTTCGGATATCGTGGTGTGATGCTCGATTGCAGTCGTCATTTCTTCTCAGTAGACTTTATCAAGCGTTATATCGATATCCTTGCGCTTCACAACGTCAACACCTTCCACTGGCACTTGAGCGACGACCAAGGTTGGAGAATTGAGATAAAGAAATATCCTAAGCTAACAGAAATAGGCTCAAAGCGTAGCGGAACTGTTGTAGGTCACAACTCCGACGTAGACGATAACATTCCTTATGGCGGCTACTACACACAAGAAGACGCTAAAGAAATTGTGAGATACGCTCAACAACGCCACATCACTGTAATTCCAGAGATCGACCTTCCAGGTCACACTCGTGCACTTTTAGCTGCTTATCCTGAAATGGGTTGTACCCAAGGTCCATACGAAGTGGGTCACAACTGGGGTATTTACGAAGACGTTTTGTGTTTAGGTAACGAAAAGATCTATCCTTTCTTACAAGACATCATCGACGAACTTATTCCTATCTTCCCTGCTCCTTACTTCCACATTGGTGGCGACGAGGCTCCAACAACACGTTGGCAAAACTGCGATCGTTGTAAAGCTTTAGCGCAAAAGCAAGGCGTTAGCCCTAAACATCTACAAGGTGGCTTTACTAACAGATTGGAAAAATACATCAATAGCAAAGGAAAGAAGATCATTGGTTGGGACGAAATCCTCGAAGGCGACATCAATCCAAGTGCAACTATCATGAGTTGGACTGGCGTTACACCTGGTGTTAAAGCAGCAAAGGCTGGTCATGACGTTATTTTCTCACCAGGTGAGTATGCTTATATCGACCATTATCAAACCAAAGAAATTCATAAAGAGCCTAAAGCAATTGGCGGTTACTTGCCAGTTGAAAAGGTTTACAGCTTCAACCCACTACCTGATACATTGTCGGTAGAGGCTCGTAAGCACATCATTGGCGTGCAAGCAAACCTTTGGACCGAGTATGTTCCCTACGAAACTCAAGCAGAATACATGCTTCTTCCACGTGTTGCAGCACTTGCAGAGGTGCAATGGTTGCCTGTAAACAAAAAAGATTACGACGCATTCCACAAGCGTTTAACTCGCTTAGCACGTCTATACGATCGCTACGGCTACACTTATGCACTTCATGCATGGCCCGAAAGATACAATCACCAACGCTCTGTTTGGTAATTTCGACGCATCAATATTAGCGTAAAAATAAATCGCATCTGCTGCTCTCTGCGTGCTATTCAGCCGCAAAGACGGCAGATGTTTTTTTATTCCCCTTTCGTTTCCCTTTCAAAAGCAGTGCTTTTAGTTCTCAAAAGCAACGACATTAGCTCGCAATTACAGCTCTTTTTCACTCTCAAAGCATTGCTTTTGCAAGCACCCCAAATGCCCTCTATATCACCTCGATGCTCGTTTGGGGGGTAATTTACTCATTGTCAAGGTATAAAAAAGATAAAAAAACTTCTTTTTAGCGAAGAAAATCGATTTATTCTCGGCAAAAAATCGAAATAACTCAAAATCTTTTATGTAACTTTGTAACCAACAAAAAACCTACATTTTTATATCGAAAAAATTGAATATAAAACCATAAATTTAATAGTAAGTATAGTATATCATGATGCTTAAGAAACTCTTTGTGGCAGTATTGTTGTTAATTTCAGCAGTCGCACAAGCACAACAACTTCCTGACATGCCTGTAGATCCTAAGGTAAGGATAGGAAAATTGAGTAACGGATTAACCTATTACATCCGTCACAACAACTGGCCTGAGAAGCGAGCAAGCTTCTATATCGCTCAAAAAGTGGGTTCGTTGCAAGAAGAAGAAAGTCAAAGAGGACTTGCACACTTCCTCGAACACATGTGTTTTAACGGTACCGACAACTTTAAAGGCAACGACCTTATTCGCTATTGCGAAAGCCTTGGAGTTCAATTTGGTGCCGACCTTAATGCTTATACCTCAATCGACGAAACAGTTTACAACATTTCTAATGTTCCAACTACACGTCAAACAGCCCTCGACTCTTGTCTACTTATCTTGCGTGACTGGGCTACTGGACTTACATTAGACCCTAAAGAAATCGACCAAGAACGTGGCGTTATCCACGAAGAATGGCGTTTGCGCACCAGTCCTGAAAGCAGAATGTTCGAAAGAAACTTACCTGCTTTATACCCAGGAAGCAAATATGGCCTTCGTTATCCTATCGGTTTGATGAGCGTTGTAGACAACTTCAAGTACAAAGAGTTGCGTGATTACTACGAAAAATGGTACCACCCAGATAATCAAGGCATTATCGTTGTTGGAGACATTGATGTAGACCACACCGAAGCTATGATTAAAAAGCTTTTCGGAGGCATCAAAAATCCAGCCAACTTATCTCCTATCGTAAAAGAAAATGTGCCCGACAATAAAGAACCTATCGTTATTGTCGACAAGGATAAAGAGTGCCAAAGCAACTCTGTTATGATTTTCTTTAAGCACGATCCCTATCCAGAAGCAGAGAAAAACAACTTGGTGTACGTCATGACAGAAACCGTTAAATCGGCTGCAATGAGCATGTTGAACAGTCGTTTAAGCGAAGCTACACTTAAACCAGAATGTCCTTACATTCAAGCAAGCGTAGAAGATGGAATGTATATCTTCTCTAAAACAAAAGATGCGCTATCTATCAACATCGTTCCTAAAGACCCTTCACGCACCAACGAGGCTATTACCACTGTTCTAAAAGAGGTGAGAAAGGCTGCAGAATTTGGTTTCACAGAGTCTGAATTTGCTCGTTATATGGCAAAGATGCAAAGTGTTCTCGACAATATGTATAGCGAAAGAGACAAACGTTCGAATGATGCTTTCTGCAAAGAATATTACAAAAACTTCCTTGAAAATGAGCCAATCCCTTCAATGGAAGACTATTATGGCATCATGAAACAAGTTCTTCCAGGCCTATCTGTTGCTCCAGTGAACGAATTGATGGGTCAATTGCTTCCAAAAGACAACGAGAATTTGGTGGCAGTGAGCTTCAACAACGAAAAAGAAGGTGCAGTTTATCCAACAAAAGAGGGTATTCTTGGTGCTATCAACGCTGCTCGTGAGGCAAAAATCGAAGCTTATGTAGACAATACAAAGAACGAACCACTTATTGCTAAATTGCCAAAAGCTGGTAAGATCGTTAAAGAACAAAAGAGCAAGCAATTCGATTACACTGTTCTTACATTGTCTAACGGTGCGAAAGTGATTTTGAAGAAGACCGATTACAAGAAAGATAAGGTGTCTATGACAGCTGAAGGCCTTGGAGGTTCTTCGCTTTACGGTCCACAAGACTACATCAATTTGAACAATTTCGATGGCGTTATCGGTATCAGTGGATTGGGTAAATTCACCAGTCTCGACCTAACTAAGGCACTTGCAGGTAAGATTGCGAACGCAGACTTAGGTATTTCAGGTAAATATACCAACATGTCTGGATCTGCAACTCCTAAAGATCTTGAGACAATGTTCCAACTTGCATACCTCTATTTCACTGATATCACAAAAGACCAAAAGGCTTTCGACAGCATGATTAAGGGTCTTGAGGTGAACTTAAAGAACAGAGAATTGTCTGCAGACGTTGCCTTTGGCGACTCAATCTCAGCAACAGTATATGGTCATAACCCACGACTCAAACCACTATTGCTATCAGATTTGAACAAGATCAACTACGATCGCATCCTACAAATCGCTAAAGAACGCACTGCAAACGCTGCTGGTTGGACCTTTACATTCATTGGTAACTTCGACGAAACAGCTATTCGTCAATACATCTGCCAATACATTGCATCGCTACCTGCTAAGGGTAAGATCCAAAAGGGACACAAAACAACCTTTATGGTGAAGGGCGAAGTAACCAATAAGTTCACTCGTAAGATGGAAACTCCTAAGGCAACAGCCTACATGGTATGGCACAACGAGGCGCTTCCATACACTAACGAGAACGCAATTAAGGCCGATATCGCTGGTCAAATCCTCGAAATGGTTTACTTAAACAAGATTCGTGAAGAGGCTTCTGCAGCTTATTCGGTTCAAGCAGCAGGTCGTTCAGAATACTCTGAAGACTATCATAACTTCTCATTCGTGGCTTATTGCCCAATGAAACCAGAGAAACAACAAGAAGCAATCGACATTATGACAAAAGAACTTCCAGCTCTTGCAACTACTGTTGACGCTTCTATGCTCGACAAAGTGAAGAAGACTATGTTGAAGAACTACGACAATGCATTGAAGACTAACGGCTATTGGAGCAAGGTTATCTATATGAACCAACGCTATGGATTCGACGTTGACAGCGATTATAGAAAACTTGTTGAAGCTCAAACACCTGAAACTATCAAGGCATTCGTTAAAGAATTCTTGAAGAGCAAGAACAGAATCTCTGTTATTATGCTTCCACAAGCACAATAAGCAGTAGTTCATTCAACTCTCAAACATAATTTGTGGCAACTTAACCTCATTGCAAAGGTTGGGTTGCCACTTTTCTTTTGTCTGCGAACTATCTTGTTAGGAAGTTGATTGTTACCATTTAATAGATAGTGTATAGGTAACAATTTAGAAATGAGCGAAGCTCTCTTCAATTCATTTCTACATCATTTTTTGGAGCGACACCAACTCCATTACATGCTTTCATCATCTCGCTTCCTATACATTGAAGGTCATTGGAAAGCAAAATTTCTTTGGGTGTCACATTTTCGTGCATACGAAGTACGATAAAACAATTCGCTTTATCAATCGTATTTACGCTCTACATAAATACTCATTTTTGTACTTCAGCTAAAACAAAGGAATTACAAACCTTATAAATTTCCCAATATAGAATCAATAGCAGAATATATTTCATCTTCCACTTCATAAGGAATAACGGTGAAATAAGAATTGCCATTCAACATAGCCGATATATTGGATTTCCCCTTATTATAAAAAATATAAACTGGAATATGATGTGCTTCTGCATAAGCTAATTCATAACCAACCCCCAAAGAGGAACAAGTACATTCGGCTATCAGCAAATCACACGACTTAAGCCATGCAGTATCACGCTCATAAATACGGGTATCAATTGCAAGAGTTTGTGCCTTCAAACTCATATTAGATTTACCAATATGTTCTGTAAGTACAATATCTGTCTTTTTAATATAGTCAATGATGCGCTTATACAAATCTGCATCGACCCTACCTCCACGAATGGAAGCGGCAAAATACACTTTATTATTCATTTGTTATATATTTTCTTATCTGATTAATAGCTATATAGTCCTCTTCTACTTTTCTACAAAGATACAAAAAGCCCACGTCTTTTTAGGACATAAAGTTCTTTTTTTTGTCTGCTCCATCTATCTTTTTCACTTGTCCCATATCCCCCTTTCTCACTTACTCCACACCTCTTTCCTCCCCCTTTCCGTGTTCTTTCAATCCACTCGCACGCCCCTCACATACTTGCCCCACTTCAGTTGCGAAATAAAAGCAGCATTCTTAGTCTGCAATCACAATGCTATTGCCCTCTTATCTCACCCACTTTGCGCACCAATAGCAGCAACATTGCGCACTTCCTGTATACAAAGGGATTTTAAGAGGTTTTAGATTTGAAAAAGAAGGAGAAAACTGTTCGGTTAAAAAGAGATGTTTTTAGGGTATAAAAAAGATGATTTTAGGGCATAAAAAGAGGTTATTTTAGAGCATAAAAAAACCGCTTACACTTGCTACACAGCAAATATAAGCAGTTGGTTTATGTTTTTCTGTTGTCTGTTTCCGTGGCTATTTGGCTCAAAGAGGAACCATTGTGCGGTTAAGAAAGACTCTTATATCGCACCGCTTTGCCCCATCTTACCCCTTAGCTGTTAACAACTCCAAGTCCTTTTCTTAGAAAGGAAGGTCGTCGCTACTTTCCTCTTGTGTTGCAGGTTGTGCTGGAGGGAATGGTGCAGCTGATGCTGTTGCTGCAGAAGCTGGTTGTGCTGGCGCTACATAAGGAGCACCTGCGCCCATCACTCCCACAGAGTTTGGATCGAGAACACGCACGTCAAAGGCTCTGATATTGTTGAACCAACGACCATTATATTCGTGTGCATCGATGTCGAAAGACACAGTAACTTCTTGTCCAACTTGTATATTAAAACGTTCTAAGCGGTCTGCACCAAACACACTAAACACCATTTTGCGTGGGTATTGGTCGTGAGTTTCTACCACAAAGTCTTGACTTTTCCACTCACCTCTTGCAGAAGTACCGCTTCTTGGTTCAAGAGCTGCAATAATCTTTCCTTGTAAATCCATTTTATTTGTATTCTTTTTAAAATTTAATGCTTATTAATTTCAATAACTATTGAATTGCGAAATTAAGAAAATAGTTTCAATATATAAAACTTTTCCTTCGTTTTTTTGATGTTCAAGATGTTTTTCGTATTTTTGTAGAACATAGAAATTAAAGAAAACAACATATAAAAACATATCGCAATGAAATTCAAATTATCGAGCACTTCCCTCAATAATAGCCTTCAAACTCTTGCAAAAGTTATTGCAAGTAAGAACACTTTGCCTATCCTCGAATCGTTTTTATTCGAAGTAGAAGGCAACGTTCTCACCATAACAGGTAGTGATAACGAAAACGTTATGCGCACCACTTTGCCATTGTTAGAAAGCGATGGAAACGGAGTGATTGCCATTCCAAGTCGCACAACCCTTGATGTTGTGAAAGAATTGCCTGAACAACCACTTGCGTTCGATATTGATACAAATACTTTCAACGTTGAGGTTACTTATCAAAATGGTAAGTATAACTTCACAGCTCAAGACGGAACAGCTTATCCAAAGCCTGAAGGTGTGAGCGAAGGAACAAGTGTTATCACCATTCCTGCAAACATATTGAATGCTAACATCACTCGTTCTATGTTCGCAATTGGTAGTGACGACATGCGTCCTGTGATGAATGGACTCTACTTCGACCTACAAACTACAGGCTTATCTATCGTTGCAAGCGATGGACATAAATTGGTTCGCAACGTCATTAGCACCATAACAGGCGCAACACCCGCTGCTTTCATTCTTCCAAAGAAGCCCGCAACACTTCTAAAGAACGTGCTTCCAAAAGACAACAGCGATGTGGTTATCAAGTTTGGAACCAACAGTGCAGAGATAATCTTTGCGGGTGGAACACTCACTTGTCGTCTTATCGAGGGTCGTTATCCCAACTATAGCTCTGTAATTCCAGAGAGCAACCCTAACCAACTCACCATCGATCGTTTGTCATTGCTAGGTGCTTTGCGTCGTGTTTTGCCCTTTGCAAGCGAAAGCACACAGCTCATTCGTTTCAAATTAGAGGCAGGAAAGCTCGAAATATCATCAGAAGACATCGACTTTTCAACAAGTGCTAAGGAAGCAGTGAACTGCGATTACACAGGAAACAACATGAGCATTGGTTTCAAAGGTGGATCAATGACCGACATATTAAATAGTCTTGAGAGCGATGAAGTAACCATACAACTTGCCGATCCCAGTAGAGCTGGCTTGATTCTACCATCAGTTCAGCCCGAAAGTGCAGATGTATTGATGCTTCTAATGCCCATGCTATTAAACGATTAATTATGAAATTAAACCTTCAGAGACCTCTCATCGTCTTCGATTTAGAAACCACTGGGCTCGATCTTGTTAACGATCGCATCATTCAAATATCGTATATCAAGGTGCATCCAGATGGAAAAGAAGAGCGAGAGAATCTCTTTATCAACCCTCAAAAGCCCATTCCTCAAGAGGTAGAAGCACTTACTCACATCACAAACGATATGGTGAAAGATGCTCCAACCTTTGCAGAAATAGCCCAAAAGCTATACGAAAAGTTCACAAATTGCGACTTTGCAGGCTTCAACTCGAACCATTTCGACATTCCAATGCTTGCCGAAGAGTTCTCAAGAGCAGGCCTTAGCTACGATTTTAGTCGTTCAAAGCTCGTCGATGCACAAGTTATTTTCCACAAAATGGAACGCCGTAACCTTGCAGCAGCATACAAATTCTATTGCGGACGCAAGATGGAAGACGACTTTAAAGCCCACCGTGCCGATGAAGATACAGAGGCAACCTATCGTGTTTTGATGGGACAAATAGAACGATATAGCGCAGAACAGCAACAAGAACCAGACAGAATTCTACCCAATGACATTGGTGCTTTGGCCGAATTCTCGAAGAATAACCGCAATGTTGACTTCGCTGGACGCATCGTTTGGAAAGAAGTTCTCGACAAAAACAATAAGCCTTTGCTCGATAAAAATGGCGAACCTGTTTTGCAAGAGACCTTCAATTTCGGCAAATACAAGGGACATAGCGTAACAGAAGTGCTCAACAGAGACCCTGGTTACTATAGTTGGATGCTCTCAAGCGACTTCACCAACAACACAAAAGAAGTGCTTACACGCATTCGTTTGAAAGAATTCAACAGCAAACAATAAACATCATAGGGGGCGACAGACGTGCTTTTAAAGCCTTTGCAACGCCCCAATACAGAATAAGTGACAAGAGATGAGCCCCTCATCTCTTGCTTCATTAAATAGAGATAAAAAGCAATCGCATTTCTAATAACCATTATTTGCAAAACAAAATGCTAAAAGGAAAGAAGATAGTATTAGGCATAACGGGCAGTATTGCTGCCTACAAGGCTTGCCTCATCATACGAACACTCATCAAAAAAGGCGCAGAAGTGCAAGTGGTGATCACCCCTTCGGGCAAAGAATTCATCACCCCTGTAACCCTTTCGGCACTCACTCAAAAGCCCGTTGTTAGCGAATTCTTTTCTCAAAAAGATGGTTCTTGGCACTCACATGTCGACCTTGGCCTGTGGGCAGACGCTATGTTGATTGCTCCTTGCACCGCCTCTACACTCGGAAAGATGGCCAACGGCATTGCAGACAACATGCTCATCACCACTTATCTCTCGATGAAAGCACCCGTTTTTGTGGCTCCTGCAATGGATCTCGACATGTATCAGCACCCCACAACCGCTGCTAATATCCAAAAAATAGAAAGCTTTGGCAACATCATTATCGAGCCAGGAAGCGGCTTTTTGGCGAGCGGTTTAGAGGGAAAAGGACGCATGGAAGAGCCTGAAGCGATTGTAGGAGTCCTCGAAAACTATTTCATCACCCACCCCACTAACAGCGAAACCACTTCGAATCTCTTTGGAAAAGAGGTGTTGATCACCGCTGGTCCTACCTTCGAAAAGATCGATCCCGTGCGCTTTATCGGCAATTATTCGAGCGGAAAGATGGGCTTTGCCCTCGCAGAAGAATGTGCCAAACGAGGCGCAAAGGTCACTCTTGTAGCTGGTCCTGTGGCTCTTTCGGCCTCAAAACGCATCGAACGCATCGACGTTGAGAGCGGAGAAGAGATGTACCATGCCGCTAACAAGGCGTTTAAAACGGCTGATGTGGCTATTCTTTGCGCTGCCGTTGCCGACTACAAGCCCCTAAACGAGGCGAAGGAGAAGATAAAACACAGCGAAGGCACCATGCAGTTGGAATTAATTTCGACTCGAGACATCGCAGCAGAGTTGGGCAAACAAAAGACCAACCAACAGCTTTTGGTGGGCTTTGCGCTCGAAACTCACAACGAAGAGTTCCACGCTAAGGAGAAATTGAAGAAGAAAAATCTTGACTTTATCGTCCTCAACAGTATGCGAAACGAGGGCACTACCTTTCAAACAGACGACAACCAAATTAACATTATCAGTGCCACTGAGAACAAAGCATTTGAAAAGAAGCCTAAAACGCTCGTGGCAAAAGACATCATCGACGAGGTAGAAGCACAGCTACAACGCAAGAAGTAGACTTGCAAACCTTTCTCATCGATCAGTAACTCGTGCGCTTTTAGCTCACAACAGCAGTGCTATTGCACCCTAAAAGAATTGCTTTAGACACTCTATATCAACGCATTTTCGTGGCCAACGCTAAGCACCTCGCCCACAAGCGTTTACACTTGGCAAGGCAACATCAACCATAAGCACTTTAACGACATGAAGTTTCACATTTTCAAACTATCGCTTTTAGCTCTTTTGGCAATCATTTTGCCTCACAAAGCGCACGCCCAAGAACTTCGTGCCCGCATTGTTATCAACCACAATCAAATACAAGGAACGGACGTTAGCGTGTTCGACAACCTGCAAAAAAGTCTTGAGCAGTTTGTGAACAACAAGCAATGGACCGACTTGCAGTTCCGAAAAAACGAGCGCATTCAATGTGTCTTCAACATCACCGTGCAAGAATACGACAATAGCTCGAATCTCTTTAAATGCAAGGCGTTGATACAAGCCAACCGACCTGTATTCAATTCGAGCTACAACTCGGTGTTATACAACAACTACGACAACAACTTTGAGTTTACTTTCGCACAGTTCGACCAGCTCGAATTCAACGAAGAAAACGTCCAAAATCAGCTCACCACGCTCTTTGCATACTATGCTTATCTCATCATTGGCATCAATCTCGACTCGTTTTCGATGCTCGGTGGCGACGACATTCTGCAACGTTGCATGAACTTAACCAATGCTGCTCAAAACCTAAACTACACGGGTTGGAAGGCATTCGACAATGATCGCAACCGCTTTGCGCTCATCAATGAATACTTAGATCCTGCTATGCGACCCTTTAGAGAGTTTCAATACAACTACTATAGGAAAGGACTCGACGAGATGGTGACCAACCCTGAGCGGGGAAGGGTGAACATTTCGCAAACCATTGAAGAGCAATTGGCGAAGTGCAAGGAGAACAAACCGCTGTGTCAATGGCCCATTATATGGAGCGACTACAAAAAAGATGAACTGGCAAACATCTACCAAGGCAAGGGAACGCCTAAGGAAAAGGAAACGATATACGACATTTTCTTTAAAATAAACGCCAGTCAAAGCAACTTTTGGGACCGCATTAAGGAATAAAAATGGCTCCCTTTTTCCATCTAAAAAGATATTTATCAGTCAACAAATAACAACAAACGGCAATAAAGATGTTAAAGCATTTATACATTAAGAACTTCACTTTGATAGACGAACTCAATATTGATTTCTTCCCTGGATTCTCTGTTATCACTGGAGAAACGGGCGCAGGAAAGAGTATTATCGTTGGAGCTGTGGGACTATTAAAAGGTAACCGTGCCGACATTAAAAGCATCAAGGCGAACAGAGACAAGTGTATTGTTGAAGCAACATTCAACATCTCTGCCTACGACATGAAGTATTTGTTCGACGAATACGATATTGATTACGACGAAAACGAGTGCATCATTCGCCGAGAACTGAACAACAACGGCAAAAGTAGAGCGTTTATCAATGACATGCCTGTGCCTTTAACCACCATGAAAGCTATTGGTGAGTGTCTTATCGATGTGCATTCGCAACATCAAAACTTATTGCTTAATCAAGAAGATTTCCAATTAAACATCATAGATATCATTGCTCAAAGCCAAAAACAATTGGCTCTTTACACTCAAGCCTACAACCATTATCGTGAGGCCAACAAGCAATTGGCTCTGTTTAAGGAGGCTATTGAAAAGAACAACGATAATAAAGACTTCATGAGATTTCAGCTCAACGAGTTGGAGAACATGCAGATTAAGGAGGGAGAGTTAGAGAGTATTGAGCAAGAGGTGGATCTTTTGGGTCATGCCGAGGAGATTAAAGGAGCGTTATACGATGCCTATTCGAACCTGTCGAACGACGATTCGGGCGTGGTGAACAACCTTAAAGCGGCTCTAAAGCGTGTAGAAGACATTGTGAATGTGTATCCCGACTTGAGCGATACCTCTGCCCGTATGGAGAGTTGTTACATCGAATTGAAGGACATTATGCAAGAATTGGGTAGAAAGGCAGACGACATCGAGCACGATCCTCAACGTCTTGCGTCGCTAACTGAGCGTTTAGATGCGCTCAACAACATCCTGCATAAATATCACGTAACATCTGAAAGCGAGCTATTGGCTATTCAGGCCGACCTTTCTAAACAGCTCTCTATGATTGATAATGCCGACGAGGAATTGGCTGAACTGGAACAAAAAGCGAACGAATTGCTCAAGAAATGCACCGAACAAGCGGCTCTACTCACTCAACAACGCACAAAGGCTATTGCCGAAGTGGAGCAGAAAATGCTCGAGAAGTTGGTGCCATTGGGTATTCCTAACGCTCGTTTTAAGGTGAACATCGAGCCTAAACCGCTCTCGAACGATGGTTGCGACAAAATCACTTTCTTGTTTAGTGCCAACAAAAGTACCGACCTTCAGCCTGTAAGCTTGGTGGCTTCGGGTGGCGAAATTGCCCGTGTTATGCTCTCGTTAAAGGCTCTTGTGAGCGGTGCTGTGAAGCTTCCTACTATCATTTTCGATGAGATCGATACGGGTGTGAGCGGTAGTGTGGCTGAAAAGATGGCGCAAATTATGTATGAGATGGGTCAAAACAACCGACAGGTAATCAGTATTACGCACCTACCTCAAATCACTTCGATTGGCAGTAAGCATTATAAAGTGCTGAAGGAGGAGACTGCTGAGGGCACAACGAGCACAATGACGCTTCTCAATATGGACGAACGTGTGGAGGAAATTGCAAAGATGCTCAGCGGAAGTAATATCTCGCAAGCGGCTATCGACAATGCTAAAATGCTCCTCGCCCATACAATGCGGGATTAAATATCGCCGTCCGTCGTACGGACCCTCATACGATGGGGGCGAAAGTAGCATAAACTGAGAATAAATATCGCTGTCCGTCGTACGGACCCCCATACGATGGGGAGCGGAGTGCACAATAAGCCTCAATGAAAAACTTATACAATAAGGGATAAAAAAACGCCCTCCACCGTGTGGAGCTCGTACGATGTGGGGACGGAGTGCACAATAATTCTCCTTGTCTGTTATCAAACAATGAACCATGCTATATTGCTTCTTCTCTCAAACAGTATCTCTGTAAGGAATATAAAAGGCTATCGATGGATGGGTGAAATATTATAATGAGAAAATATTTCATGAATCGTTGTATAATCTTACACCTCGAGACATATATTTAGAACAAGGGGAGAAAATCAAGAAAATACGAGACCTAATAAAGAAAAATTCAATTAATAAAAGATTTTTTATAATAAAACTATAAAATTTCAAAATAAATAACTATATTTGCAGTTGTGCACTTTTGCTTGACAACGTACAAGTTGGCATCATGCAACTGCTCCCGCCATCCTGACGGAGCAAACCGCGGCCACCACAAGCTCTATGAAGGCAGTAAGAAATCACAATACATCTGCAAGTATTGCGGGCGCAAGTTCCCAAGCATCATGCAGATGGTAGGTTGCTCGTGCACCTGTCATCCAAAAGGAAGTAATAAGGGGAGTCATGCTCCTGCGTTGTAAAAAGTCGTATCATGAATACTTTGAATAAAGACATATGAGCAAAAATGACATATCGGTGCGTAACTATAGTGTTACAACTATAAACGACATAGAGAACAATCTTACAGTATTACATAAGGAAGCGGACCTATCAGTAGGCCATGCCTTAAATGCGCAGTTATGCGTCATAAATGTAGTAAAGTCTCCATCGCTTTACAGTAGTGCTATAGACCTGTTTTTTGAACACATGAAAAGTGGAATGAGCCTATGTAGAAATGACGCTGAAATAAAAGAGTGTAGGCAACGATATTGCCTGATGCTTAATAATATGTTGTTCTTTACTCGCGCTAAGATTGAATTTGAGGTAAAAGCCAACCGAGAATTAGGACGCACCCTAATGCTACAAGCGATAGACCAATTATCCGATAGCATAGTTGATGTGGTGTCTCTGTGCGCAAGCGGTAGAATGATGAATAAGAAAGAAATTTCAGATATCTTGCTCAATAATTTTCTAAAAGACA
The DNA here is from genome assembly GCF_000379965.1 of Hoylesella nanceiensis DSM 19126 = JCM 15639. Taxonomy (GTDB): domain Bacteria; phylum Bacteroidota; class Bacteroidia; order Bacteroidales; family Bacteroidaceae; genus Prevotella; species Prevotella nanceiensis. The sequence goes on from NZ_KB904328.1 coordinate 371,845, forward strand.
AAAACGATAACATCCTTAAAAAAGCGTGGCGATGGTTTACAGAAAAACGTCGTTTAACAGAGGAACTTAGAAAATTCCATAATAATGCGAATCGGCTTATCAACAAAATCTGGAAGCACAGGAAACTGATAGGTAAATCAGATATTATTGCCGGACTAATAGACAATTATGCTGATGAGATGGTTGGTTTTGTAATGGATGGAGAGATATCTTATTATGAGAACAAAAGAGACAGCGCATTTGATGATATGACCGACAGTGATTATATGACCGACTGGATTGTGTTCCCGTTAGTAGGTGCTTTAGGACTACAGATAGTTGTGCTTGTAGTTCGATGGATAATTTCATGGTTCTCCGACTATCCTGAGAATTGGGCAACAACCCAATGGATATGGTGCGGAATAATTGTAGGAGGATATCTGGCATGCTTCGTTGGATGGCGTAGTCTCAAATATATATATGCGCATATGATGATGCGTAGAAAGCAAAAAGAAAAGAAAGAACTGTATAACCACTACCAAGAACTGTCAGAGTTCTTTAGTGAGTAATACTCAGTGATATAAACTAACAAGAATCAAATAATATGGGAATATCGGGAAAATACTGCTCAACGTTGGTATGAAATATGTTGAAGCTCGTGGTATCGATGGAGTTATAAACGATGCGAGCAAAGTAGGAAATGCCATCGGCTCATTTGTATCATCCAATATGAAGGTTCAGAATGATGACGCTTGTGATGAGAGTGAAAGCTACGAAGCTTATCAAAGAAGCTTATCAAGAATCATGGAATAAGCTAACCGAAAAAGTGTATAAGTCCATAGAAAAAGGCAATTATTCTGGTGCTGAATCACAACTAAAGAACTTTTACCGAGACGGTGAAGAAGATCCGGATTATTATTACTTCAAAATATTGACAGACATATATACTCAATGATACTGGCACTTAGCAACAAGTGATAATTGGAAGGACATTGAAAAACAAATAAACAAGAAACTTGACCAAACAAAGAAATACATAAATGCAGCCAGAAATTGTGCCGAAAATGATGAACAATTATCAACTTGCGATGAATTGGACAATGACCTTAATAGGAATGAGGAATTGATTGTCCTCATTCGAAAAGAGGAAGAATTCGATAAATTAATGCGTAGTTACCAAGAACAGGGTCAGTATAAGCGGGCATATCTCACATTCATCGGTATGAGCGAAGAAGTAAGAACCCTTTATGATGACTGTTTATTCTAGAGGAACAAGGAAAAGTTGGCTCTTGACTGGTATTTCTCCACAGAATCGGGCTTAACAGAGCAAAGAAAAAAAAGAAGTAGAGGAAGATATTCGTAGGTCTACAGAGTTGACTGAGGATGAAGAAGTGCTGAAAGATTTGGCATTACAAGAAAAACGATTGGGAAACGCCTTAAACGTGTCAGGCACCAGTATATCCGCCAATGAGCAAGAGTATATTGACGAATACAAGTCTTGTATGGAAGATGGTGGTATTTCAGACAAAGAGCAACGTTTGTTGTCACGCTTGGCAAAATCATTGGGCATCAGTAAACAAGGAATTATCGAACTTGAGAAACTGTGTTCACAACCAAGTTTGAGTGAAGAAGAAAATGAGTATATTACAGAATACCTTACTTGCTATGACGATGGCGAAATGTCTGATAAAGAACAACGCTTACTATCCCGACTTGCAAAATCGTTAGGAATATCAGCCGAAAGAGCTAAAGAACTCGAATCCATTGCATTAAGCAAAAATTAGGCATACCATCCCTACCCGAACCCATTCCTGTTCGGGTAGAGATTATCATTTATAAACTATGTTGACACAACAAGAAATCAGTTACATCCGCTCCGACACGGGTTGGAGCGATGAAATCCTCCGCTATATCCGCAGTATGGAAGAGGCGAAGATTTATATACGTGCCGGACTGAAGGAGGCTCGCGTGGGTGGCCGCTCTGCACTTATCCGTAGAGATATTGACTGGAGCGACTTCAGTTGCCGCCACAAGTGGCTGAAGGTACGGCTGGCCGATTGGGATAGTTGGCAAGACTATAACAATGCTGACTTGATTGGCGAAGGTTATCCGCCACGCGACAAGAACGGCGACCCGTATGAGCTTCACCATATCGGGCAGCAGCAAGACTCGCCCTATGCCGAACTTGCGTGGGCTGAACACATGGGCGACGGCAACAACGCCATCCTGCATCCGCAGCGGGAGTCGGAGATTGACCGCCAGGAGTTTACCAGTGAGAAGAGTGCCTACTGGCAGGCACGGTTCAAACTGTTCACTGCTGATGACCTGAAGCGCATATACAAGTAAGATTTTTGCTTTTTCCCTGCAACCTCTGCCTTGAAAATTCACACCATGTCGCTAACTTTGCAGAAAAAGTTAGAACGACATGAAGAAACACAGGCGACAGAATTACTTTGAGCGAATCAGTCGCACTATCCAGAACAAGCGGGAAGAGGCTCTGAAAAGGCAAATCGACAGTGCTGACTGTACGTTGTCAAACAAAAGTGCACAACTTGACCTCCAATTAAGTTTGGGGTTTTAGTTATAATTATTAATAAAAAGTATATTTGTACTATGACAACAAAAAATAATTCTCCTTGTCTGTCATCAAACAATGAACCATGCTATATTGCTTCTTCTCTCAAACAGTGTCTCTGTAAGGAATATAAAAGGCTATCGATGGATGGGTGAAATATTATAATGAGAAAATATTTCATGAATCGTTGGATAATCTTACACCTATAGACATATATTTAGGGCAATGGGAGAAAATCAAGAAAATACGAGACCTAATAAAGAAAAATTCAATCAACAAAAGAATTTCAGAAAATAAAAGAATGATATTACAGCATAAATAACTACATTTGTAGTTGTGCACTTTTATTTGACAACGTACAATAAACTTATGTTCATGTAAAACAAAGTACTTATGATATCTGTTTATTCCATCAAACCGCAGTTTCAACGGGTCTTAACACCTATTTTAGAGTTGTTGCATCGTGCAAAAGTTACTGCCAACCAAATCACCTGGTGGGCTTGTATCCTCTCACTTGTCATCGGCATTTTGTTTTGGTTTGCGGGCGATGTGGGTACGTGGCTCTACCTCTGCCTGCCTGTGGGACTGCTGATACGTATGGCCCTGAATGCCTTAGACGGAATGATGGCTCGCCGTTACAATCAAATCACCCGAAAGGGAGAGCTGTTAAACGAAGTGGGTGATGTCGTTTCGGACACCATTATTTATTTTCCGCTGTTGAAGTATCATCCCGAAAGTCTTTATTTTATTGTGGCTTTCATTGCCCTCAGCATTATTAATGAATACGCAGGAGTGATGGGCAAGGTGCTGTCGGCAGAACGACGGTATGATGGTCCGATGGGAAAGAGCGACCGTGCTTTCGTTCTCGGCCTCTACGGGGTGGTCTGTTTGTTTGGTATAAACCTTTCAGGATGTTCCGTTTACATCTTTGGGGTTATCGATTTGTTGCTTGTAGTCAGCACGTGGATTAGGATAAAGAAGACGTTAAAAGTAACCAGGAGTTCACAAACGCCTGAGTAAACCGACGATATAGATAAGCAGTGGAGTATGAAAAAGAAACCTTATCCAACGGTTGCGGTTTTTTCTGGCGGTGGTACACGTTATGCTTTGTATCTCGGCATGTATGCGGCGATGCAACATTATGATGTAAAGCCCGACCTGCTGATTGCCACTTGCGGTGGCAGTATCGCTGCCAACATCATCAACTCGTTTGCTACCGACGAGCAGCGAAAGGCCTTTATACAGTCGGAAGAGCTGTATCGCTTTGTGCAAAACACCCGAATGACACGTTTCAAAATGCTGTATAAGATAGGTGTCTATTGCCAGCGCAAGGTGCGAAACACATTCTATGCTCCTTATATCGAAAATATTTTCGATAAATTTATCGTAGACATGCCCACCGACATACGCCCGCTTTTGCCCTCGTTGGCTGTTCGGCCAACCCTTCCCACCATCGTAGTAGGTGCCCGTTTGTTGTTTGACAGGGCTGACATCGGTAAAGAAAGAAACGGAAGAAAACTTTATCGGAAGGTGCTTTTTACCGATGCCGAGACAGCTATGAACATCGATTTGCCGGCTGTTAACTGCAATTTTAAAAGCTATGAGGGTAGTGCCATCGACTCGCAAGTTGAGCTGTTTCAAGATGTTCCCTTACCCATTGCCACCCGAATATCTGTTTCGGATATGTTCTACGTTCAGCCCGTACATTACAACGGTGCCTATTTTGCGGGCGGAATTATTGATTTGATGCCCATAGAACTGGCTGAACAACTTGGCGAAACAATTTTCTTTGAGAAGAAAAAAGGTTTTGGCACCATCGACGAGGCACTTATTAGAGCCGTATTTGGATATAGTGGAAACCGCCGATTGCAAGAAGTGATGACGCATTCGGTGAACTATTGGGTAGACACGACCGACATGAACCAAGCACTTTCGGGCCATTACATCGAGAAAAACATCAATCTTCTGAAGCTCCAGGTAGAACTGAAACTGCCCAAAACCTATGCCCAGTTTGTAGAAGATATGAACTTTCAATGGCAATACGGATACGATAGGGTTGCCCAACATTTTAAAAACAAACAGGTATGAACATCTTTATTACGGGCGGAACATCGGGTATCGGCTTGGCTTTGGCGCGTTTTTATGTTGCCGAAGGTCATCGGGTAGGGGTGTGCGGACGAAATACGACACGAATAGACAGGAGTGATGAGATTAACAAACTGTTGCTTGCATACCAGCTGGATGTGTGTGATAAGGACGCATTAACCGCTGCCGTAGAAGTGTTTTGTGCCGATAAGGGTTTGGACATGATGATTGTTGCTGCCGGATATTACCGTAACGGTGTTACTGAAGAAGTGGATTTTGAGCAGACTTCACAAATGTTGAAGGTTAATATTGCGGGTGCATTGAATGCGATGGAAGTGGCACGAGAAACGATGAAAGCATCCGGCGGACATTTGGTAGTGATTGCTTCGGTGGCAGGATTGCTGCATTATCCGTGCGCAAGCGTATATGCCAAGTGCAAACGAGCATTGATACAGATAACCGATGCTTATCGCCGAAGTTTGGCCGACTATCAAATAACGGTTACAACACTTGTTCCGGGCTACATAGACACGCCACGATTGAGAGAGATATACCGTAACAATCTTTCCAAATGTCCGTTCTGCATGCCCTTAAATCGAGCTGTTGAAACAATGACAAAGGCCATAGCGCAGCGCAAAGAACAGGTGGTTTTTCCGCCAAAAATGCGCCTTTCCATCGCTTTTCTTTCGCTTTTACCCACTTGTTTGTTATCGGCTTTTATGCACCGAAAGACATTATGGAGCATTCCCAAATAAACGACAAAACGATATGGGCGAGTAAACAGCCCTTGCCAAACGGTTTGATGCAGCGTTGCGGTATAGATAAAAAATGCTTGCAAGCAAGCAAATATATCGCCCTTGTTATTTGTTGGGGTGTATTCTATGCTGTTTATACTTTTGCTGCAAGCTATGCGGCATCGCTTAAAGAGGTGTCTTCGCTTTGCTTTTCGTTTGAAAAAGCCATACCGTTTATACCTTTTGCCATCTATTTTTATAGCAGTAGTGTGGTGTTTTTTATATGGGTTTTCTTCCTTTGCAATACCTTTCGGCAACTGTCGACATTAAGTAAACGCATCGTTTTTATAACCATTTTATCGGGAATTTGTTTTATTATCTTTCCGTTAAAACAAAGTTTTGTACGTCCGGAAACAGCCCATATTTTGTTTTCTTTCATCAATACGTACGATACACCTTTTAATCAGGCTCCGTCTTTACATATAGGTTATGCCTGTATCTTTTGGAGTGGGGTGAGAAATAGCAGGTTCAGAAACTTACTGAGAATGTGGTTGGTGTTGTTAATGCTGTCTACCCTTTTGGTATATCAGCACCATTTCATCGATATTACTACCGGTTTGATGGCAGGTTTTCTGACGTTATGGATGTTTCCTTACCGTAAAAAGCGCAACCAACAAATAGCAAAGGTTTACTTTTTTGTTGCTGCTGTGGGGCTGACGGCATTGTTGTTTGCCATCGAATATTCGGTTCTAGGCAGTATTTTTTTATTGTGGGGCATACTCGTCTTACTCTTATTGGGCCGTGCTTATTATCTCTCTAATCGGCATTTTCTTAAAGACGACCACGGTTGCATTGGTTTTTTGCGTTATATTTTCTATTTTCCCTATATCGCAGTGTATCGCCTATTGTGGCTGTTTTCTCTTCAGGCACCTGTAGAAATTGCACCCAACATCTTCGTTGGAGGTTTGCTTTCATGCCGTTCTGCTCGGAAATTCGCCCTGTTGGGAGAGGTTTCGGTGTTCGACCTTTCAGCCGAATTACCCGAAAACGCCTACTTTCGCACATCGGCAGATTACCATTGCTTTCCGCTTTTGGATATTGCCACTATCCCCAAAGCCTGTGAGGAACGTATTGTAAATACGGTTTTAGAGAAGATGAAAGCCGAAGATGTGCCTCGAAAGCTATATATTCATTGTGCAATGGGCCGTTTTCGGAGTCGCCGAATAGGTGAAACGGTGCAGTTAATGATAAGTAAAAATTTAACCAAAGATAAAAATGGAAACAGGAACATTTAAGAGTTTTGACAATGCAGATATTTTTTATAGGGTGTGGAATTACAACCCTTCGCAGAAAACCATTGTGATATTGCATCGCGGGCACGAACATTCGGGCCGTTTGCAAGCCTTTGCCGAGAACGAGCAATTTGTGCATTTCAACATCTTTGGCTTTGATATGCGTGGACTGGGGCATACTTCGCAATCCGTTTCGCCCCATTTTATGGACTATGTTCGCGACTTGGATGCTTTCGTAAAATACCTCTATGAGCAGTATGGCATTGTTGAGAGAGACATCTTTGTGGTGGCTAACAGCATTGCAGGTGTAATTGTTTCGGCGTGGTGTCACGACTTTGCGCCCCGTATTGCAGGTATGGCACTTCTTGCTCCTGCGTTTACCATTAAGTTGTATGTGCCTTTTGCAAAGACGGGAATTGCGTTGGCAGCGCGGCTTTTCAAACACCTAACGGTGCCCAGTTATGTAAAATCGAAGGTGTTAACACATGATGTGGAACAGCAAAAGGCGTACGACACCGACCCGCTAATTACTAGAGAAATTGATGCGCACTATCTCTTGGATTTGCTGAAAGCAGGAAAACGTATCGTAGAAGATGCTGCTGCCATTACCATACCGACGCTGTTACTTTCTGCCGGTAAAGATTACGTGGTAAAAGACGATATGCAAAAGCGGTTTTTTGTTAACATCAGCTCCACCCAAAAGCGGTTTGTCAAGCTTAAAGGGTTTTATCACGGGCTATTGTTTGAAACGCAACGTGAGCAGGTTTACAACCCTATTGCTGAGTTTATCAACCACTGTTTCTCACTCGAACAACCGCCAACTACCTGTATGCCAGATAAATTTACAGTTGACGAGTATAACAAAATGGCCCTGAATATGCTTCCCCGAATTGAACGTTGGGGCTTTCGGATACAGAAATGGATGCTCCATCACTTGGGATTTCTTAGTAAAGGAATGCGTGTAGGACTAAAATATGGTTTTGATTCGGGTATGTCTCTGGATTATGTTTATCGCAACCAAGCGCAGGGATGTGGACCAATTGGGCGATGGATAGACAAAGGTTATCTTAACGCCATTGGTTGGAGAGGAGTAAGAATACGACGAGAGCATCTCATTGCAACCGTAGAAGAACGTATTGAAACGCTTAAACAGCGCAATGAACCCGTGAAAATACTCGACATTGCCGGTGGAACGGGTAATTATTTGTTCGACATCAAGCGCAAGTTTCCTGAAATAGAAGTGGTTATAAACGACTTTTCGGAAGCAAACATTGCTTTCGGCGAGGCACAGATACAACAGCAAGGACTTCAAAATATACGGTTTACTCGTCTTGATTGTTTTAATAAAGACACATATCGACAGCTGAATTTTGAACCTAATATCGTTATTATTTCCGGTATATTTGAGCTTTTTGGCGATAACGAGCTTGTTTGTAAGGCCATCTCTGGTGCTTTATCCGCACTGCAAACCGGCGGCTTTTTGATCTATACCGGTCAGCCTTGGCACCCTCAGTTAAAAATGATTGCTTTCGTATTAAACAGTCATCAAGAGCGTGATTGGGTTATGCGACGCCGTTCGCAACGCGAACTGGACAGTCTTTTCGCCTTTTATGGCTTAACCAAATGTGGCATGAAACTCGATAACTTCGGCATCTTTACCGTTAGTTATGGAACGAAATAAGTTGCAAACGGGCTTTTTCTTCAACCGCAGACAAATTTGTTGGGGTGTCGTTATCAAAGTAAGACGTGTTGACGGCGATGTTTCGGCGTGTCAAAGTCATTTTCCAGTTACCCGTCGCCCTGCCATTTTGTAGGATAAGGGGAAAGAAAACACCATTAGTAAATGCTTTGCTGTTGTGAGAAGTGTACGTTGTCAAACAAAAGTACACAACTTGACCTCCAATTAAGTTTGGGGTTTTAGTTATAATTATTAATAAAAAGTATATTTGCACTATGACAACAAAAAAGAATTCTCCTTGTCTGTTATCAAACAATGGACCATGTTATATTGCTTCTTCTCTCAAACAATATCTCTGTAAGGAATATAATATCAGGCATATCCACGGCAAACGCTTGTTGACGCAAGGAAAGATAGAACGATATCACAGATCGATGAAAAATGCAATTAAGCTAAATCATTATTTCTGTCCCTCTGAATAGGAAAAGGCTATCGATGGATGAGTGAAATATTATAATGAGAAAATATTTTATGAATCGTTGGATAATCTTACACATAGAGACATATATTTAGGGCAAGGGGAGAAAATCAAGAAAATACGAGACCTAATAAAGGAAAATCCAATCAACAAAAGATTTTTTTTAATAATAAAACAAGGAAATATCAGAGTAAATAACAACATTTGCAGTTGTACATATTCTTTGAAAAGCGTCTGATATTTCATATTTAGACAAAACTTGAATTATTCTAGTACATACATCATGCTTCTTTAAGAAGCTCAATCATTTCATCTTCATGTTGTTGGCAACAATGTTCAACCCATTCCTCATTAGCATTAGAGCATAAGTTGCTTATGATTTCTCCCATAAGACGTAGTTTCAAACTTCCTTTTTTCACCATCTTACCATAAGATTTCATCTTAGATTCAGGGGAAAGATTCGAGAACTTTGAATTTACGCTTCGAGATATAATACACAGGTTTCCAAATGTATCTTTATCATCCCAGGAATCAAAAGAGCCATCAGAAGGATTCTGAGGATACCAGTGCTCAACAGAGTTGCGGAACTCAAATACAAAGTCTTTATACCCATCTTTGTTCTTGTTTTTCTTCCAAAGGAGATAATCCAAGAAGTTGAACACAACATGAGGAGTTTTTACACCTAGCTTAAAATCTTCATTGTCAAGGAAGTTTTCTTTAACAGCCTTTTTTGCAACTTTTTCGGATGTTTGAATCAGAGATGCACTTATTGTATCCGAATCATTGTCATGTAACCAGCATAGTAGGTTTGTTATCCAATGCATAACCTTAGGTGAGGTATATGACACACGCAAGGCTGACTGCATCATCATATTTTCCTTGCAACGCACATTTGATGTGTTTTCCCATTCACTACCGACACGAAATGTGGTGTTCTTATAATAAGGTTTCTTATTGGATTTTTGACCAGATGTGTGTAACTCTTTTAAGCTCCACTCGCCTTCTTTATCTTCACCAGTATACTCACGCTTGACAATGTACATATCGAAAAGATAGCGAGTCCGCAATAGATGAATGATAAACTTTCGAGCAAACTTGGCCAAACTTCTTTTGTCCTGTTTAATAGCTTGCCCACCTATCGCACCATTATTGATTACATTATCAAAATCCGATATTAACTTTTTATCATCAAGTAGCTCTGCAAAAGGCTTACTCAACGACACTTTATAATGCTTAATAAACACACGAAGTGAATGAAGGAGGAAATAAGGGAAATCAATTATGCTTTCAAAACGTATATGTGTATCATCATCAAGCAAACCATCAACATCGTCTATATTAAAGCTGGGCGATATTATATTTTGTAGTGTCTCACTGTTTTCTGCTTCTTCGATTACTCCAAAACAACTAGAATAATCCTTCCATTTATCTGACGGCCAAGTATTCCAGTCTCCCTTAAATATATTCTGGCGCTCAGCAGGAGATAAATGCATCTGCACATAACCAGTCATATCACTGCAAGCATTCCATATGCGTGAAAAGAACTCTTGCTCCCCTCTTTTGTTTTCACCGAGATAGGCCATGAGCTTAGCCTTAAGAATATCATGTTGTTCCAACTGCTCACCACGGGTATTCATAATCTCAAAGTAGCGGTTCAAGTCGGTATTCTCAGGAACTTCTATCCTATAAAGCACAACATTTTGAAGGCGCTTAACGAATTCTTTCATTTTAATCTTTTCGTCACTACTAAACTTCTGCCTAATGACTTTTATGCCATTCAAAATGGACTGTTCTATACGCTCCTCATCATCTGAATAGATATCACCATCCAAGACATCCTGTATATGAAGAAGAGTGAAGTTTGAGTTTGCACGACAGTCAAATGTAAGTGTCTTACCGACTTCACATTCCAAAGCTCCTTCTGATACAAGATACTGCAAAAGTAAATATAAGGTCGTGAGGCGCTGCTGACCATCAACAACCTCATACGTTTCCATCTTATCTTTAACCCTAGCGACAACTAATGATCCAATATAATAATTCTCAGAGGAATCAATTCCGTTGATATCGTCAATCAACTGAGTAATTTCTTTGTCTTCCCAAGCATAAGCACGTTGATAACGTGGTATTACATAGTGATCAGTTGTGTCAAAAATTGTACTATCTGCTAATATTCGTAATTCTTCTACCATATTATTTGTAACCATTTAGCTGAAGGAGTTTGTTGTACAAATCATTCCATTTATCGCTTGCTGCTTTACCATCTGACCTTAATGATAATCGCATACTAGAGATCTCAGTGTGTCGACGTGCATATGCAATCATTGATATCACAGGCATGGCATTGCTGTATTTATCATTATTACCTTGCCCTATCGCATATCTATTGATAGTATCGAAGCCAAGATGAAGCATATCTATTCTGACCATCATTGCCCAAGTGAATAGTTTCTTAACAGCCACAACATCAAAATTATGGAAACGATCATAATAACAAAGTAATGCACAGAAAAATAAGTTTCGTGCGTAATTTAGTCCTGTTGACGAAGATTTTGATACCTTGTCAAACTTCTCTACACTATCTACATCCTTACCGCCAGTCAGAATCATCTCAATCTCATGGAAAGCAGAGTTTGTTATAATTTCATCCTTTATGTTTTGAAGCATCTGCATATAGTGATCTACCATCTCAAAGAAATCACATCCCGACACGAATGGCTCTGTGATAAGGAAATATGGCATCGCCTTATTAGCCCTTCGAGCATAGGTGTAACCAGATCCCGCTTCAATTCCTTTATAAACATCTATGTCGGCTGTGGTAAAGTTGCCACACTTCCTAGATTTAGCCCAATTCCATAACGGGAATAGATAGAGGTCGAATAATTCACGAATCGCTCCTGGCTTTTTCGATTCCCATTTGATAACGGCATGTTGCATCTCATACTTATCACGGATTTCCCTTAGATGATAAGCTTTAAGAAGATCATGAGGATACAAAGCTCGTCCTCTAGTGTTTTGAGAATCGAATAATTGGAATGCTTCATCAAGTCTGTCTACAACAATCACTACAACTTCCAATATATAGCCCAACGCCTTGTGGAAATCAGCCTTTGAACTATCATCTAGCGATGAGAACCATTCACGGATGGTTGTAAAGTTATCGTGTAGATTCTTCTGTGTTACTTTATTGGAATATTTCGTATTGAGCAACGTACTAGAAAAGCCTTCCGAAAGATACATCTTCAGCAATAGAAATGAGAAAATACGTTGTTGTCCATCAACAATTTCATATTCTCCTTTATCATTCTTATGGAGGATAACAGTTCCTACACGATACTTGAAATTCGCATACTTCCTGCTTTCCTCAATACTCTTTTGAGTATCGAGAATTAGCTCTGTGATATTTTTTGCACTCCATTTGTATGGTCGTTGATATCTGGGAACAACGAGGTTTTCACCTAAGAGTTTATCTACAGACCATATCTTTGGAGTTGATTTCTTTTTTTTCATGCATGTTTTTTATGTAAATTCCAACTAATACTTCGAAGCATACAATCAAGTTACTGTTCCAGAGTGAATTCGTCAGCAGTTCCAACTTTAAGATTGGCGGTCAGTATAGCCGACATTATACTATTGTCAGACTTGAACGTTTCTGTCACAATACTCTCCAGCTGTTCGCAGATTCCATTGAAATCCATATTCAAATCTAGAGTTTTGAATGAAATGATGTTGCCGTCAGGCCATTCCATCTTTCCATCTGGAACAATCTCCTCAGAGGTCTTGGCATACAAAAGCATTCCGTCAACCTTACCTGTATGCAGTCGGTCTTCGTGAAACACATACGACTGTATCTGATAGATATTGTTGCTGTGAATTGATGTCTTGTTAAAGTTCGTCTGCATACTTCTTTGATAGTACTTAGCATCTATGATAAGCGCCTTTTCTCCATTCGTGAGATAGATGTCGCTCTGCATGATGGGCAGCATACTTGTGGACGAAACTTCCTCTTTTATGTTCCAATCTATCTGCTTGGCAGAGGGGTGTAGCTCGGGGTGATGGCGCTTGAAGTATTCCAAGATAAATTTTTCATACAGACGACACATGTGGGCATCAGAAAACTGCGGCATGTGATGGTTTCCACTTTCAGTAGTGAGCAAAAGATCATGAACCAAGAAGAAACATATAAAGCACAACGTTTGGTAGGTACAACTGTTACGGTCAAAGCGCAGATTCTTCCATTGCACTTGGCGCAAGTCGACCTCGCTTACATCATTAAAGAAGACAAGAAGTCTCCACAACTTCACTTTTCGTTCCTTCTTAACATCCTTTTGTTTCACAAGCAACTGTATTGAAGACTTCACAATTTGGTTATAGAGATTGTCTACCGACAGTTCATCGTATTCACAACCTAGAGTCATTCTACGTGATAACCGTTCCCTTATGGTTGCTTGCATATCGAGCTTACCACGCATAGAACTCAGCACATCATGACGTTCTATGTACTCCTTATGCAGTCCTTGCTTGAGTTGGAAAGACACGCTATGAACAAGAATCTCTGCAAAGAGATCATGCACATTGTTAAAGTCCTCACCAGCTATATCGGCATAGTTGTTTCTCCTAAGCTCTTGGAAGGCATAGGACAGCATGTAGTAGATGTTACGGATGAATATGCCTTTGTCAATGGTCATTTCACAATCGATGTTAGTTTCTGAACCTCATTATTGAATTTCGTGTCGTTATCAAACCAATACTCTCTAAGCATAGGAGCTATGTCAAACTTGACCACTCTCTTCAGCCAATCGTTGTCTTCTACATCCTTCTTGTCTTTGTTGCAGAGGTAGCTATGTCCTATACAAAAGCCAGAACCTAAGGAATCATCATTCTCAATCACTTTGTTCAAATCAATGATAGCACTTACCAGTTTGTCGAAATCTTCATTGGCGAGTGAGCGTTGGTATGCTTTGAACCCATCTGTGGAGAAACCTGGTTTCATCTCAAAGAATGAGAAGCGGCGGCGTAGCGCATAGTCCATCATTGCAAGAGAACGGTCGGCAGTGTTCATCATACCGATGATGTAGAGATTCTTTGGCACAGAAAACTCTTCCTGATTGTATGGCAATACCAGCGTTTCGCCTCGATAGTCTTTCTCTATCAGCATCATCAGTTCGCCGAGAATTTTGCTCAAGTTGCCACGGTTTATCTCGTCAATAATGAAGAAATACTTGCCATCAGGATGCTGTTGGGCACGTTTACAGAAGTTGTAGAACACACCAGGGCGAAGGTAGAAACCTCCATCCTCCTTTGGCTTGTATCCCATCACAAAATCTTCATAGGTGTAGTTCTGGTGGAACTGTACCAGTTGCACCTTGCTATCGTCTTTCTCTCCAAGAATAGAGTATGCGAGTCTCTTTGCAGAGAAGGTCTTACCAACACCAGGCGAACCTTGCAAAATAATGTTCTGTTTGTCAAGAAGCAAAGTACGGAGATTGTCATAATCATCTTCTGATAGGAACACCTCATTCAAAAAATCCTTCTTGGTGTATTTCATTACGGCCTTTGCGGGCATCACAGGATTCTTCTCTCTAATAAGGTTTTCTATGTAATTATATTCGTCAACAGTGAGAGAATAGAATGAACCCTGCGGATTCTTCAGAAACTGCATATTACGCAGTTCATCAACAGCTTTGATTTCCGACAAAGCAATACCAGATTCAAGCCCCTCTGTCTTTTTGAAAATAATAGTCTGGCCATCACTTTCACGTTCTACGACAGCTAAGCCAACTATCTGCAGAGTTGGACTAGATTCATAAAACACGACGAGATCGCCTTTTCTCGCATCAAGGAAGTTTTGAAACACCTTGCGTTTCTTTCCTGAGTCGCTATAGAGTGTGTAATCTATAGTACCACCAACAGCTAGTTCTTGTGCGCTCCAAATTTTAGGATTAGCTACCAACCACCAATAGTTTTGCGAGGCTTCAGGCAAATCAGCAGCAGGAACAGACTCTGTATTTTCACTCAACCCCGCATCATCCTCGTATTTTTTCATCACCCACAATACGGTCTGGACAGCCAGTAATACGGGACGATTGCGATACTTCTTCGTCTCTGGTGTCATTATTTGCTGTATCTCATCGCCATATTCTTTATCAATTGCGTTCAACAATTCAAGAAAATGTTCATATTTTCTGCCAGCATTCTTTGTATCAACATCCAGTTTATCACAGAGATAGCGATATACCTCATCCTTATAGAAGGTATAAGTATTGGGGCTTACACAGGTAAGTATGGTAGCCGCTGTGCGTTCATCATTAGCACATACACCAAACTTATTGGTCGGACACAGACTGCGCATTGTCTTCTTGTACGCAGAAAGGCGATCAAGTAGTGGGGTACTCTCATCGGTAAGTGCTTTCAGACAATTCTCAAACTCTTCTGTATGCTGTTCCTTGAGGTATTTAAACACAGGAATGACACGCCCAGTGTCTAGCAAGTTTATATTTCGTTTTGACAATATTTCTATCACATCAAGCAATGATTTGCTCTCGGTTTCGTCAAGTAACTCCCATTTGTATTGTTCACCTTGACCATTAAATGGTTTCTTTGCGTACAGTGTTTTGTATTGGTCTATAAGGCCTCGCAAAGTCTGCTTTTGGCTATTATTAAGTTCTATTGTATTCATTGATTATCTTGTTTATGTCTTTTTGTGAAATACCCTTCAAAAAAGGATATAAGGATTTTCTCTTCTAATTTTATTCTATTGCAAAATCAAAAACTCCGCCATAGACACCATAACATTAGTGTTTGAGATTTTTCAAATTATGATTATTTCTCTTCATTTAAAAAACACTCATGAGTAGGACAAGAGCCCCAATTGCAATAACAACATAGAATAAGCAACACCCCACATCACTACGCAATTGTTTTCTTTCACTCTCCTCGTATGCAGCCTTAGTTGAGTAACCTCGATAAGAATGTGATTCCTTATAACGATTCATGCGTATCAACTCATCAAATCTATCGGCCAGTTCTGGTGTGATTTGCTGTTCACATTCCATGTGTTCCCAGTCTGCATCGGGAGCCTCACGTTTCATCTCCTCAAGGGTTACTAGTGAACGAGCGTCAGGCTTCACGGCATCTTCTACATTAATAGGCATAAACCAAAGTTTGCGTCTCTTATCTTTCCAATCCTTGTCTTTGAATGGCTTACCATAAAACGTGCCATGCCATACAATACCAGTGCGTCCGTCACCCAACCTCACCATGTAGTATTTGTCACCCTCCTGCACATCGTCGGGGTAGGTGATGCTCCAACTCATTCTGAATCTCTGACCATACTGCTCACGATCCTTGTAGTAATCCTCTATGGTGTAGTTGCTGTTCGTAGGATTCCAAAAGAGCACAAAGGCATTTCGGCGAGGAGTTTCTTCCTCTTCACCGCTATAATCCTTGTTGTCTTCATCTTCCTCGTCATGGTCACCCATATACCAAGGGTCTTCCTCATTCATTTCTCGATAGAGCAATTCGCCTTCGTTCATAGTGCTTAATTTTTCAAATACCAGTTTGGCCTTTTCTCATCATCATGATAAGCCTTTATTCCATCCATACTATACAAAATTGAATTTATTGCACTTTTAGGAACATCTAGCTGCTCTGCAATCTCTGACGCAGTAATTGGAAAGGCTAACAGACTGTTGATTGTACGTTGTCAAGCAAAAGTACACAACTACAAATGTAGTTATTTACTCTGAAATTTCATGCTTTATTATTAAAAATTCTTTCATTTATTGAATTTTACTTTATTATTTCTCTTATCTTTTTGATTTTCTACCTCTTGGGGATATCGATGCTTTGAGCGATTTCTTTGCTGGCAAGAGACATTTTTATTACATTTTATTTGGATTGAATTTAATTAAGTGCTATATTTGCAATATAAGATAATGGATCTTCAGATACCGCGTCGGATTGTAGTTCCGAAGGGAGAGGGTTTGAAGATCTATTATTTTTTCTAATCCTTTGTAACATTTCATCTGGTGATGCTGGATCGTCTGTAGATTCAAGAGAGCACTTGCAGTTCCATCTGGATGGTGCTTATTCCCCAAAGGGTGTTCAATGGGGAGCGTGATTTTCTTCTCCCAGTAGCCCCAATGAGTAGCTTCTGCATCAGGAGATGTGATAGGCACTCTATACATTATCAAACAAAATGCTCCTAACCCCATACGATGGGGGGGGCGAAATTCTCAATAAGTCTCAATAAAAAACTTATACAATAAGGGATAAAAAAACGCCCTCCACCGTGTGGAGCCCGTACGACGGGGGGCGGAGTTATCATAAACTGCGAATAAATTTCACCTCACTCCCCTACTCAAAACAAGGGGATTGGGGCAATAAGCAAAGCAATAACAACAAAAAGGGGTGCTTTCTTTGCTCTTTGCACATCTTTTCTTATATTTGTAACCAATCAAAACACAAAAGATAATGAAAAATATTAGTATTCTATTCTGCGCCTTTCTATTGGCAACAACAACCTTAGTGGGTTGCGACAATTTTGCTAATGACGACAAAAACGAGCCTACTACCTGCTATTTTGGCGGTTGGATCGACCTACAAAAGATACCAACCATCACCAAAGAGACCTTTAAAAGACAGATTGTTGGTAAGGGTTGGAAGCACGAATTCACACAAGAAATGAACGCAAATGGCACCATTGCGCAAAAAAGCTACTACAATGGGCTCATCGGAATCAGTCCTATCGACTTCTATTTCTCTGAGGGCGACGTCACAAGCTTCACTCATTCAGACGCTCTTAACGAGTATGTTAAGGCCACAAGGGGCTATATCTACGACGAAGCAACCAACACTATTCAGCTAATTAACAGCAAAGCGCCTAACGACCGCATATTGGAATGCGACGGAACAAACCTCTCTATCATTCAATTCTTGGGCTATAAGAACGACGGAACGGGCAAACTAACAGAAACCTATGGCGTTTCTAAATACAGAAAGATGACAACTCAAGAACTGGAAGAAATGCAAAAGCTGTATCGTCCTCTACAATAATAAAACAAACCCCATACGATGAGGAGCGGTTTATCATACCTATTGCTCTAACTTTTTAGTGCTCTTCCCCGTTAGCAGAGATCGATTAGCCCTTGTGCAATCAAGAATATTTAGCTATCTTTGTTGCGATAAACCCTGTAAATCAATAAAATTAAATAATGAACCAGTTAACTAAGAAAAGAAACATCTTACTACTCCTCTTCTCACTACTTGCATTTTGCAATCTACAAGCCCAAACAAAACAACAAGTTTATGTAGAACTACTTGGTGCTTCCACCACCGTTGGCGTGCATTATGATAGCCGTTTCGGTAAAAATAGCCACTGGGGATTTAGAGCAGGATTGGCTTTTACCAGCACCGACAATCAAGATTTTATGGAATGTGACCCCTTAAAAACACGAGGTGTTACCCTTCCTGTTGGCATCAACTATCTCATTGGCAAGAATAAGCATTTTGCAGAGCTCGGATTGGGCGTAAGTTTCGGAAGCTATCAATGCACCCTTAGAAAAGAAGAAAAGCTTTTTAAGAAGAACTTAACAGGCAGTTTCCTCTTTTTAGATATGGGTTATCGTTATCAACCCGCCAAAGGAGTGTCGGTTCGCTTAGGTCTTAACCCAGGATTGGCTCTCAACTACAAAGAAACGGCAAGAGAAGACAACAACACCATCAATCGCTCAGCAGTCATATATCCTTATTTAAGCATTGGATTAAGTCTTTAACGCAATATATGCAGTAACCATTTTCGCATGCAGAAAGCTACATCGTTGGGTGAACAAACGCAACCAAGATAAAGAGAAATAAGGTTCATCCGAGATTTGGAGTGATGAACCAACAACTCTCTTAAAAGTAATGGATCGATACAACAAAATATCCGACGTAACCCCAACACTTTCTTTTCTGACAGTCTTCCGAGATAAACAGAAAATCGCGGAAATATTAAGTACTCTATATTGGCTTATAGATAAATATATTAACTTATAGATTTCTATTCTAAAAAGCCAAATACGGGCTGAAGCATTGCACAAGCTGGTTGACTCTACGAATTATCTGAAATATAGTTCTTTTCTTGTTAGAAATACATCCAACTGTTTTTTTTCATTCAAAAAAGTCACTACATTTGTAGATGAAAAGACTTATCTAAAAAATACACCGTTTACACACTACAATTAAATAAGAATCACAAGTTATAAGCAAACAAATAATATATCAATTATGAAAGAACAACACTTTAAATCATTCTTTCTTTCCCTGGTGTTCAGTTTCGTGGGAATACTCATGCCTATTCAAACCTTTGCACAAGAAAAAAAGGCCTATGCTGTACTGAGTGAAGACGAGAAAACATGTACCTTTCGCTATGACGAACAAGCAGGTAGTTACGATAGAAAAAAGGTGAGATACTACGGTGCAATATTTAATCGGTACATTATACCCGCATCCATTGAAAAGGTTATTTTTGAGCCTTCTTTCAAAGCATATCGTCCGAAAAGCACAGCCGAACTATTCAGTGGATGCTATAGTCTTAACAGGATTGACGGTATCGAGTATCTAAATACGGAAGACGTAACCAACATGGGCGGCATGTTCTACGACTGTTCTTCACTAAAAGAAATTAACCTGAATAATTTCAATACAGGACAAGTTACAAACATGAGTAGGATGTTCCAAGGCTGCTCTTCATTGACATCGCTCAACTTGGCTAATTTCAACACAAGTAAAGTTAAAAACATGAGCAACATGTTCTGGTATTGCTCTTCCTTGACATCACTCGACTTATCTAATTTCAATACTGGACAAGTCACAGACATGGCTTCGATGTTCGATGGCTGCTCTTCCTTGACATCGCTCAACTTGGCTAATTTCAACACAGAGCAAGTCACAGACATGCGTTCGTTGTTCGATGGCTGCTCTTCATTAACATCGCTCAACTTGGCTAACTTCAATACAGGACAAGTTACATACATGAGCCAAATATTCTCTGGATGCTCTTCTTTGACATCGCTCAACTTGGCCAATTTCAACACAAGAAAAGTTACAAACATGAATGCCATGTTCTTAGGATGCAAGTCATTGACATCGCTCAACTTGGCTAATTTCAATACAGAGCAAGTCACAGACATGCGTTCGTTGTTCGATGGCTGCTCTTCATTAACATCGCTCAACTTGGCTAATTTCAATACGAGTCAAGTAGAAGAAATGGGGTCTATGTTCTCTGGTTGCTCTTTATTGACATCACTCGATGTGTCTAATTTCAATACAGGAAAAGTTACAAACATGAATGCCATGTTCGCTAACTGCTCTTCCTTGACATCACTCGATGTATCTAATTTCAATACAGCACAAGTTACAGAGATGAAGGGCATGTTCTCTGGATGCTCTTCCTTGACATCGCTCAACCTGTCTAATTTCAATACAGAACAAGTTACAAACATGAGATATATGTTCTGGTCTTGCTCTTCCTTGACATCGCTCAACTTGTCTAATTTCAATACAAGACAAGTTACAAACATGGAGGATATGTTCTTGGGTTGCTCTTCGTTAAAATCGCTCAACTTGGCTAATTTCAATACAGAACAAGTTACAAAGATGAACGAAATGTTCTGGTCTTGCTCTTCCTTGACATCACTCGACTTGTCTAATTTCAATACAGGACAAGTTACAAACATGTGGGGCATGTTCAGTCGCTGCTCTTCCTTGACCTCACTCAACTTGTCCAATTTCAATACTGCACAAGTTACAGAGATGGAGGGCATGTTCTCTGGATGCTCTTCCTTGACATCGCTCAACCTGTCTAATTTCAATACAGAACAAGTCACAAAGATGAACCACATGTTCTCAGGATGCAAGTCATTAACATCGCTCGACTTGTCCAATTTCAATACTGCACAAGTTACAGAGATGGCGGGCATGTTCGATGGCTGCTCTTCATTGACATCGGTCAACTTGGCTAATTTCAATACAGAACAAGTCACAAAGATGAACCACATGTTCTATGGCTGCTCTTCATTAAAATCGCTCAACTTATCTAATTTCAATACAGAACAAGTTAGATGGATAGGAATGATGTTTTATGGCTGCTCTTCCTTAACATCGCTCGACTTGTCTAATTTCAATACAAGACAAGTTACATTTATGGGCGACATGTTCACTAACTGCACTAATCTACAAACTATATTTTGTCGCAATTCATGGGAAAATCTTGAAAATCTCTTCGACAATAATCCCAAACTAAAAGGAGCTGTCGCCTACAATCCTGAAAAGAGAGGAGGGGATATGGCGAATCCACACACCGGCTACTTCACCATGCCGGGTAAGAAGGTTGAGCAGTGCGACATGAATGACGTGCCTTCCACAAGTCCATATTATGCTTCTACCAGTTTTCTTTGTGAGCGTGGAGTGCTTTCGGGGGTAAAAATAGATGGTGCAGTTAAAGTAGAAGATAAACTCACTCGCGCGCAGTTGGCGAAGATTGGATTCAGAGGGCTGTATCTAACTAATGGACGACAAGTGCCCTCCGCAGTGCCGTCAGATAATTTCCCATCAATATATCCCGACATCTCCCATCGCACTGCTGACAACGAGTATTACTATCAAGCAGCACGAGCATTGATGTATCTCGAATATGGAGATGGAATCAGTCCCTTCGATCGAAATCGCGTGAATTTCGAACCCAGCAACAATATTTCGCGCATCCATGTGCTGAAAGCGCTTTGCGAAACCTTCAATATCAAACCTGATATGTCGGGAACTTCTAATCCCTTCCCAGGCGATGCAGAAGCCGTTGCACTACAACGTAACAATCCCGTGAAATTTGGTTATCTGCGGCGCGCTGCGGCTCTGGGACTCATTACGACTCCCGAAGGGAACAAAAACACTAAGTTTCGCCCTCACGACGACTGTTTGCGCGGCGAAGCCTTCTTGATGTTGGCACGCATCATGCGAGCGATAGAGACCGGTAAGATCACCGACCCCAACCCCTCGACGGCCGACTACTTC
This sequence comes from Hoylesella nanceiensis DSM 19126 = JCM 15639, assembly GCF_000379965.1. Lineage (GTDB taxonomy): Bacteria > Bacteroidota > Bacteroidia > Bacteroidales > Bacteroidaceae > Prevotella > Prevotella nanceiensis. The sequence goes on from NZ_KB904328.1 coordinate 393,716, forward strand.
GAACCGCTCAACCTCACGACGCAAACTTTGGCCTTGGGACTTGGCTTGTCGATGGGTAACTTTAACCACTACACCAAGAGTAGTTTTCAGCTTGACGGAGTGACTCCGCTCACATTCGCTCATACCTACAATTCCTACAACACGACATTGCCCGATGCCTTCTATGCTTCACGCGACAGCAAAGATCGCACAGAAGTTTATCAACCCTTGGGGCCGGGTTGGAGCCACAGCTACCACACCTTCATCACGTTTGCTGGACACGGCAAGGACGCACGCGCAATCGTGCACTGGGGTGGAGGGAAGTTCCATGTGTATCAATCGGACGGTACGAAATTTCGCCCCGAATCGGCGGGTGTCTACGACGACATGACCATCACCTCCGATGGTATCACAATCCGCACAAAGGACAAAATCACCTACACGTTTGACAAACGAGGCACCGCTCCGGGCATGACAATGATGTACCTCACATCTGCCACCGACCGAAACGGCAATAAACTCTCGCTTCGCTATGCCGAAGGAACAAACGGAACACGAGTCATCAGCAGTGTGTCGGATGGTCACCGCGAACTGAAGTTCACCTACAAAAACGGCACGAATCTACTGGAACAAGTAGAAGATCCCTCTGGGCGCAGTGTCCGCTTCGACTACACCTTCAATGCGGCACAAGATTGCTATGTGTTGACGTCCTTCACGGATGCAGCACAGCACACAACGAACTACGAATATGCCGATACCGGCAACCATGGAACGGCATTCTTGCTGAAACGCATTCAACTCCCCAAGGGCAACTATATCGAAAATGAATATGACGCTAACCGCCGTCTTAAAAACACGGCTATGGGTAATAAGGGGGTGCCCCAAACACAAACTTCGGTTGCTGTGGCGGCTAACTACACTGGGCAGACTGCTACGCAATCGACCGTTACAGTAGAACAAAGTGACAGATCCCAAAGCTTCGTGTACAACTATAATAGCAACAATGTCTTGATTGACATGAAGGGTTCAGGCGGTTTTTCGATGCAAGCGACTTATGGCAACGCACGTCACCCTCAACTTCCCACGAAGGTGAAAACGCAAAACGAAGAAGTGAGTGACGTCAACTATGACGAACGAGGCAACGTGACCCGCATTGCAGTACGCTCACTCGATGGTAATGAAACACAGGAAACGAAAATGACGTATGACAACGACAACAATTTGATTTCTACAACAGACGCCAAGGGTAATACTACACGCTACACTTACGACACAGCGGGCAACATGACACGTATAGATGCTCCAGAAGGCGCAACTACCCACATTGAGTTGGACAACCGTGGTTTACCTACCAAAATTACAGGTGCAGAAGGCGTAGAGACGACCATCTCTTACAATGAATTTGGCAACCCAACACGTATCGCTCAACCTGCCACGGGAGAATTTACCGCTCTGGAGTACAGCACTCCGGGATTCCTACACTCTGTTGCTGATGCACTTGGCAATAAGACTTATTATTGGTACAATAATGTGGGCAATCTCCAAGCTCTTTCAGATGCTCTCAGCGGAAGAATAAATTACAAGTATGACGACAATGACAACTTGACACTTGTTGCTGACGAATACGGCAATGAGACATCAATGACCTATGACGAAACAACGGACTTACTCGTGTCAATGTCGTACGGCAAAGAAACAAAACGCTATGAGTATTATGAAGACGGGCGATTGAAACGCTACACCTCGCCCGATAGGGTCAACTTTGACTACACCTACGATGAACTAGGCAACGTGACAGCAGATGGTACGAACAACTATACCTATGATGCTCACTCGCGTCTAACCTCCGTGGTGCAAGATGAGAAACAGCTCTCTTTTACCTACGACGGATTTAATCGCATTACGGGCATCCGCTATAATGACTTCTCAAACAACGAAGTGCACTACCGCTATGATGCCAACGGTAAGACAACCGACTTGACCTATCCAGACGGAAAAAATGTACACTACGATTACGATGGACTCAATCGTCTCACTGCAATGACGGACTGGAAGGGGCGTACAATACGCTATAGCTATGACCGTGACAGCCGACTCACACGTACGGACTATCCCAACGGTATGCACACCACGTATGCTTATGATGCAGGCGGACGCCTTGCTCAAAAGAAGACTGTACTGCGCAATGGTACAACGGTGGCTGGCTATGACTTTGAATATGACCTACGCGGCAATATCAAGAAACAGTTGTCTACTGAGCCCTACGAAGCTGCAGACGTGCCTAATGAAACAACTGAATACCAATATTGGGGTACCAACCAGTTATCACGCGTGGGTAATGCCGACGTATTATTCGACCAAAATGGCAATATGATGTGGGGGGCAGGAAAATACAAGAGTTGGGACAAGAACAATCGACTCGTGGGGATAGGAGACACGCGACTACAATATGATCCATTGGGCAATCTGCGCAGATATAAGAACACAAACTTTCTCTTGGATCTCAGCGGTATAGGACATATCATCGGTGAAGCTGACAACGAAGGGCACCCCACGCGCTACTATCTGCACGGAACAAACTTAGAGGCACGTATTGAACGCGATGGCTCTACGCAATACTATGTCACGGACGTTCGCGGCAGCATCGTTGCCATGGTGGATGAAGCGGGTAACCTGACACACCGATATCAATATGACGAGTTCGGCAACATCACACAACAGGAAGAGCGCGACTTCAATCCTTTCCGCTATGTTGGGGCTTTCGGAGTGCTCTATCTCGAAGACAACCTTTACCACATGCGCGCCCGCGTCTACGATTCACAACTCGGACGTTTCCTTTCGGAAGACCCTGTGTGGAGTCCCAATCTCTACCCGTATGCAGACAACAATCCGATTATGAAAATCGACCCGAAGGGGGAATCATCTATAGAAGTTCTAGGTAAGACTGTTGAATATAGTATTGAATTATACAAGGCCAGTAGCGTAGCCAAGACTACAGCAGGTTTGACAAAAGCGGCCGAGCTTTCGAAAATGGGATATGCTAGTGAAGCTGAAATAACAAATGCATTAAACGAGGTATATGCTTTAGAACCGACAAAAACAGTAACCCAAGTTCTTCCCAAACCAGCAGTTAGCCCCAACTATTGGGCGGCAGGCGCAAAGATAGCCGGTGGTGCAGCTATCGTGGCAGCTAGTACTTGGGGAGCTGCTAAGTTGGCAATGAACGGATGGATAAAATCAGCCTATTTCACTGGAATCGTGGGTGGTGCCGTGGGTGGTGCAATTGCCGGTGCGGGAATCGGAGCTGTCACAGGTGCAGGAGTCGGTGCCATTCCTGGAGCAGTCATAGGCGGCATAATCGGAATAGGAGGAGCTGCCTACGGACACTGGAAATACAATCACAGGCGTTGATTCCTTCTAGGATTAAAAAATTCTGATAAAGATAAAGTCCAATCATATAATCAATAAATGCTATATTATGAACAATATTACAATAATGGGAATACTCTGCTCCTTAGCTTTTGTTCCTTGTCACGCACAAAATCAAACCACCTACGAATACGATGCTCTCAATCGGCTCGTTAAGGTTACTACATCCAAAGGTGTCACAGAGTACTCCTATGACCATCTAGGAAACAGAATGTCTAGAAAGAAGCAGACACATATCACGGGAATACAGACCATACAGAACCCTGAAGAACTGAATCTTCTCATAGATGCAAATATGAAACAATTATACGTAATATGTCCGCAAAGCACCATAGGAGAAGAACTCTTTCTCGTTGATGCTAGTGGCAGAACTCTCCACAAACAAAATATCGATGGCGAACGAATAGCAATATCTACCGAGAACCTATCCCCTGGTTACTATCTCATCATCGCCTACGACAAAAAGGGACGTGCACATGCACGGAAATATGTAAAAAAATAAGATGACAAGAAAGAATATGATACGACAATCTTCTGAAATTACTTGTAAATACATCTCTATGAACTAAAAGTTCAATACTTTACAATTACATTTCTAACTAAAAACAGACATTGATCTATTTCCTGTTTGATAGATGTTGACTCCTGACACACTATCCCAAAATTAAGATTTGGAACATTCTTAATTCACTCAATCATATTAGAGATGAGGGGTTAACGTCCTGCTTTACCTTACGATAGCTGGCTTCTATAGTCTCACAGAGATTATCGGAGCCAGCTTTGTTGGTTAAAATCTGCAATAATGAGAGCTTTCGTCTCTGCAGACAATATTAGCAGAGTCTACAACAATCTCAGCACAGAAGATATTCTGGCCTATGCGCTCATCAAAGTTGTCTAACACTGGCCCCTCAAACAAATCTTAGATATTGCATGAGACAACCGAAACACTTACGACGATATTACCATAGAACCTCAGACATATTCCGAAAAGCTCTGACAATTTGAGAGAATGCTCCTAAGGGAAGTTCATCTCCGTAAATTGTTCCGTGCGCAATGTGCTTTAGCTTCGCGATAGTATCCAAAATTTATGTGTAAGCTCCAAAGTTCTTATTTTTGTGGTGAACTTAAAAGGAACAAGAACAATGGAGTTTACGAAGTCACAAATATCGGAATTCTTTTCCATTTTTCTCTCCTCTGGAGGTCGTTTTAATACATTAGTTGGGTTCATCCGAGATTTGGAGTGATGAGATAAAAAAGAAAGATCACAAGTCTTTCGCAAAGCACTTCATCACCCTTTGTTAGCAAAGTTATTTAAAATCTCGATAGTGCTCCGTTAAATCCACCGCCATATTGCGATTATAGCGTCGGTCGCTTTTATAGCTAACATGTAGCCAAAACGACGGAGTTTTGCGCTTTCTCTCCAACAACATCTGGTCGAACGTGCAGTGTTGACATATAAATCGAAACATTTCTAAGCCCCTTTCACGATTCGGAACATAGATGTCTGCCGCCTCGCCAAAGGTGTGTTGCGACAAAGAGTTGGCGCACAGGGCATCGTTAAGTCGCTCACTTCTAAAGCCACTCGTTATCCTTATCGCCCCAAAATGTTGTCGGAGCGGTTCCAATACATGCTCGCACAAAGCCTTTAGTCGGGCAATTTGCGTGGCATTGGGGCAGTTAATGATGTGCAGTTGGGTGGCAGTTGCCGACGCAGTCATTTCCTTTAGCGAGAAATGAGGCGTTAAAAAGAAATTCTTTTCAATGGTATTAGTTGTCATATCCTGTTCGTGTGTTTTTTAGTTGATGATTCGTTTTTCGACATATTCAAAGACAATCTCGTTAGACAGCGGGCGTATCTCGGGATTTTTAGCGAGCAACAGCATGTATCGCTCAATGATGTTATATCGCCTCACGCCCTTTCTTTGACGTGCTCTGAGCACAATTGCAGAGGGATTGGCAGGAATCTTTACCTGCAACAAGCCAAAGAACAGAGCCGTGAGAATGCGGAACGAGAGCGGAAAGCCCTTGTCGTCGATCAGTAAACCTTCAGAATAAATAAAATAAACAAGCTCCACCAAGTCGGTAGTGGTGCCTTGCCATCGGCATTTACACGAGGGTTTCAGCCACAAAAGCCTCAGCAATTCTTCGGCAATGGCATAGCGCACATCGCCTTTGGGCAACTTTCTTGCATTCCTTTTGATATCAGAAACGCTAAAAAAATCAGTTGGTCTTTTCATAACATTGTGTGTTTTAAAATAAATGATTGTTTTATTTTTAAATTGAATTGTTCGACTGCAAAGATAAAAGAGAATCGAGAAGGATTTCTTCGTTTTTCATTTTTCATAGTTAACAAACTATAAATCTTCATCTCTTACAGAACCATTTCAAAACGAAAGAAAAGCACAAAGAAGCCAAAGACAAGACGAGCATGGGGCAAGACGTGGGCAAGGCAGGTAGAATGGCAAACGAAGAGGACAAAGAAGGGGGCGAAAGAGGAAGAAGCGGGCGGAGCTGTTCAGAAAGAACGTGGGGCGAACAAGGGGAATATGTTAGTGTAACCCCGAAAGAAAGGCAGACGAATGGGGAGAGAAAAGCGCAAAGCGCAAATAGAGAACGAAGACGAACCAGAAAGAAGTGGGGCAAACAAGCGGAATATTTTAGCGCAAGTCCGAAAGAAAGGGGAAAGAATAGAGATAGAAAAACGCAGAGCGCAAATAGAGAATGGGGACGAACTAAGAGAGCTTTGAAAGACTACTAAAAGGAGAAAAAAGTTCTTTTTAAAAGGAGTTGGAGGCAGTTGGAAAGAAGCAACGAGGCGAAGAGGAAGGCACGGGCGCAACAAGTCTTCTGCACCGCTCGTTCCCCCAGTTTGCAAAGGCGATGCTATTACAGCTCATTCTCAACGCTATTAGTCCTCAACAGCAACGACATTCGCCCTCAACAGCAATGCTATAAAAATGATAAAGAAGGTGGAGCAAGAAAAAGCCCTGTTTTATCTCGAAAATAAAACAGGGCTTGGTATATTCAGCTCAAGACTGATTTGTTCTAAAATATCTATTTGAAATTATTCTGCTGCTGGACGAACTGAGAAGCCATAGGTACGCATGTTTCCAACTCTTGAGTACACATCGTCACCAACAGAGAAACCTAATGCAGTACCATTACTAAAGAGATTAGGTAGTGCAGTCCAGAAGTTTCCTTGTTTTTTATATTGTCCTAACGCACCAACTCCACTATCCATATAACCTGTTGCAGGGAAGAAAATGGTTTCGTCTTTATTGCTGTTGGTCCAGAAGTCGTGTCCCATCTTAGCGTTAAATGTAGCTTGCACATCTGTTCCATCTACATTCTTCTGGCCTTGGTTCATACCATTTTCGGTGAATCCTGTAAAGGCATTACCACCAGGAACGGTGAATCCCACTGGAGTTGGGTCGTAAACGGTCTTGATAACAGGGTTATTGTTGCCAGAGTTGTTTCCTCCTGATGTGGTGTTATTAATCGACCAGAGGTTATAGAAATAATAATATCTTGTGAGATAAGAAGATGCAGGAATAGATCCTCCAATCAATCGGGTGACATAGAAACCACCTGGGTGTTGAATAATATTCGCCATGTGGATATCATCTCCTTGAGTTCTGTTCACACCAGCAACATTTCCGCTTAGTCCTGGGAATGCATCTTTACGTCCCCATTGATACAATGTGCTGATACCTTCTATCGCTGATGTCGTAGGACGTTGCTTAATGGTTACATAAGAGATTTCTTTTTGACCTGTATGACCCACTGTTTGCTCGATCTTCACTTTCACTTCACGAGTAGAAGTGTAAGGAGTACCTGTCCAAGTAATTGGTTTCCAACCCAATGTTTCTTTTGTAAAGTTATAAACCTTATCATCTTTGTTGGTAACTGCAATCTTTTCGAGAGCGTCTTTTGGTGCAAACCACAAGTGCCAAGACCAAACTACAACATTATTTTTCTTCACTGCAATAACAGTATTACCGCTCTTGATGTCGGCTTGCTTCACTTCGAACTTCACAAAAGCGTTTCCATTTCCATCACGCTGAATAGAAACAGCGTTCGAGCGCACAATGTTCGCCTCGTCGGTCCACACAATTTGAGCTGCGTTCACACCATTGTTAGCACCATTATGGGTCTTTTCAATCCATGGATTGCTAATAGGATTACCATTGTGATCTACTAAATTCGGAAGAATAACATTGTGTGTTACTCTGTTTTCGGTTACATTGAAAGAAGCAACATCACTTTTATATGCGCTTGCATTGGTTGCACCGTCCTTAATTGCGTTACCATAAACCAATGGGAACATATAAACACCTGGCGCAGAAATAACGTAGCAGTTGGCTGTATTCTCTACTGTTGCAGCACCAGTGCTGTTAGATAGGTTGTAAGGAGTTGCTGCAGAGCCTAACGCCTGTGCGTTTTTCAACTCGTTGTTGCGTAGAGCTACAAGGTCTACCACAGACGAAGGTACAAGCGAAGCTGTTGCTTCTTCTGCTCTTTCTCCACCATTTCCTTCTGTTTTGAGGTTGCCCAACCAACTTGGTTTCTCTGTCATCGAGAAGTTTCCGTCGCCATTTGCATCGTAACCAATCACCTTCCATGCCACAGGTTTCTTGGTTCCGTCTGGAGCCTCACGATAACTTTTGATGGTGTATTTCTCTGTTGCGGTTGCATTGAATGCTGCTGCCTTTGGACTTGTTGTCAAAAGTATGTATCCCCATGTAGAATTCTTTTGACTTAACTTATATGTACGGGTTGTACCTTCTTTCCAAGCACCTGTTAAAGGCACTGTTATTTTGCTGTTATCGCTAAATAGCACCTCTGCAGTTACCTTACCTGTTAACTCTTGAGGAATCATATAGAAGGTGTAACCATCGTTCAATTTAAGAATATCGTTCTCAGTTTGATACCTATCGTAGTTTCTTACAATACTATTTGGATCTTCGTTTGTTTTATAACTCAAACCTGCAAGCGACACGTCTCCACGAGTGCTATAACCTGTATGGTCCCATTTTGCGCCTGTTCCATCGTATTTATTAGAAAGAACATACTTGCTCTTGAGCAACACATTCTTAAGAGTGATCTTAGTAATGGTTTTGTCGAATGAGAGATTTTGACCCACTGCAAAGCGAATAGCGGTGAGTGCGTGACGGAACTTAAGGTTGGTTTGAGGAGCTCTACCACGTGTTACATAACGAACATCGCCCGAACAAGCTGTCATAAGGTCTACTTGATCTTGCACGTTAGGCTTCACTTGGAACTCAACAGTAGGACTTGCTGTTGCTGTAGCCTTACTAATTGTCATGGCGTTATACTTGCTTATCTCTGGGTAAACAGCATAGAAACGAGCACTTGGCTGATCCCACGACCATGGATAATAGTTATAAAGCTTACCATTTGGATAAGTCTTTGCATTGTGGAACCATTCTGTGTTGATGCTGTTAGCCGCTGTTCCACGAAGACCTGCAGACGAAAAGTCGCTGAAATTGCTCATATTGATGATGTTGGCACGTGTTGCCACTGGCTTTTGAACAGGGTTAATGCCCTCAACAGTGGTTTCAACGAGGCACACATCAAGGTTTTCTGCGCTTTGAGCCTCAAGAGTTTGTCCCTTAAGATCAGCAAGAGCCACTCCCGAAGCCGTTACACCACGAGTGGTAGAAGTGCTGTTAGTGGTTGGTTCGTCTTGCGCATCGCTCACGTTAAACTTCACTGCAAGCTCTTGCTCTCCGCCGTTATTCTCTTCATCTAAATTGTTATCTGCACACGAAACAGCAGACAACGCCATACCGCCGACAAACAATGCCGACAGAATAGGATAAAAATTTATCTTTTTCATCTTCGATTTTACGTTTTTATCTTTTACCTTTTCATTCTCAATGCTTATCCTTCAAGGTTATCGCTATCGCCTCCATCTTCGTGTTTTGGAGGTTCAATAGTAATACTTCCTGCAGGATCTCCATCGCCACCTGGGCGTGCATTAGGACTTGCTGCTAAAAGATAAGTGTTCTCTACAATATCAAACACAGCAATAGCTGGCGCAAGATATTGTTGCTTTTGGTTTTTCTTAATTGTTGTCATCTCTCTGTTATTCTGAAAATTTTCCCACGATTCATTCGCAGGAATAGTTATTTTTTTAAAGAAAAGAATCCCTTTATTCGCACGTTTTCTGTTTATTTTTTCTGCAAATAGACTCGTTGTTATCCTTTAGAAATTCAATCTTTTTTCTACTTTCTAATACTATTGCAATGCAAAATTATCAAAAAAACACCTATAACATTATATATGACACTCATTTTAAGTTTTATTTTGATATTTATAAGCTTATTTATAGTTCTATCTCGCTCATTTTCATTGACAAACATCAATATTCTTTTTATTGAAAACTCAACGATATTGAAGCGTTTCTTCGTCTTTTTCGCCTCTTTTTCTCACCCGAAATATTACACATTTTATATTCCATTTTATTAAATTATCATAACAAAAAGACGAAAATACAGTCCTTTTGGACACCAATAGATGGCGAATTGAGGGGTAAAAGAAGTGGAAATAAGAGGAGAAAGGAACTCTTTTTAAGCGTTTTAGAGGAAGAAAAAGGGAAAGAAGGAGGACGTTTTTTGAATAAAAACAGAGGATATTGCGAGAAAGAAGTGGAAACCTTGCAAGAAAAAAGGGTAGTTTAGAGAGTAAAACAGAAGTTTTGTAAAAGAAAAAGACGAAACATTGCAAAAAAGAAAAACAGAAGTTAGTCTACAATGTGCGTGGCGGTTGGAAAGAAGAAAGGAAGAGAAGAGGACAAAAGGGAAACAAGTAAAAACGAAACGACAGACAGACAGGGAGCAAGAAAGGCGAATATATAAGAGGAATAAAAAGAAAAAGGACTTCTCAATGCGTACAGCACCAAGAAGCCCCATAAGGAATATTATTAAATCTGCCTGAGTTTTATCAGACGAAAGTAACTAAATGCACCTTTATTCATTTATATCTTGCACCAATCTGCTCATACAGCCTTGTCCAGGTGCAGAGTAATCCTCGTGTACAAACCTTGAAACTTCAAATCGAACGTGTGCAATTCCAGAGCTTTTGTATGACGATGTGAAGTAGTTTCCATGGTTTCCCCATTGAACCAATGTTCTATTACCTTCGGATCTGTAAGCTGCTAATGGAATAAATACAGCACCGCTGTTTTTAATATTTGCGTAGGTGGTTGGATTTTTATTAGCATTTACATTGTTTCCAAACGTAGGATTGGGGATAGTAAACACGTCCTTAGCTTGTTGATAAGTCATAATATCGGGGAAAATCAAGAAACCTCGCAACTCTGCAGGGTTCGTTCCTCTACTACCATCTCCGTTTTCGTCGATGAAACAAGCTGCCCATTTCACATATCTCTTTCCATTAACCTCCCAAACACGATTGTTTAAGTTGTTAGTATTGAGGGGTAAGAGATAGCTCCACTCGTCTACTGTCAACGTACGGGTGGGCTTTGAGCCTACATGTAGCTTCTTACCAAAGTCAAATTCTGTTTCAACTCCAACACCTGAAATCGTGCGGTGGAATTTATATTTAAGCAAGGTGGGGTTGTTGAGCGTTCCCCATGAGGGAAGATCGAAGTAACGATAGGTTTCTGGAGAGACGTAGTCCACGCCCCCAACCTTAACCGTTTCATAAGAATAAGTACCACTACTTTGGTTATTCTTAGGCATAGCCATAGCCCATTGCTCAGGAGCTAATCTATAATAGCCTCGATGCACGGTGGCTTTACCTGTGATTTTAAGAGGTGTTGTGCCTCGCCATCTAATCAATTTATTAGCTTCTAAGGTGTTAGGCTTCATGTCTGCCGTATAGGTTTTCACTGGCATCACATACTGCATATTGCCATTGGTGATAGCTACTTTTTTATTGTCGCTAACAGAGAAAGCCGCCTTTGCATTATCAAAGTAAACGAAAGACTTTTCTTCTGCATAGTTGTGAGTTTCAGGTATAGCCGTTATCACGCTGCTATACGAGTCTGCATAATAGCCATCGAAAGAAGGAGTTACCCTTCCAGGCACCAATGTTATATAGAAATCTGTTTTCCCTGTTGGAAGGAAGATGTTGGTTTCAGGGTCGAGTTCTACTCCTATTTCCGAAACACCCGTTGCCAATCCCGTTTCTAAATCTACACTTGCCGAGGTGTAAACGCCCTCGCCTCGTATTCCAACCTTAGTAATTGTTGCTCCGCTCTCTGCTTTCATAGCAAAGTGAGCCACTGTAAATGCGTTGACTAAGTTAATACGTCCTTCTACATCTGCAGTGGAACCAGAAACAACAATCTTACCTTTTCCCGACAAAACGCAATGTCTTTTGATATCAGCAAGATTGCCTGTTTGTGAAGAAAGGTCGATGGTTATCTTGCCAGCGTTTATGTCGTTGTCAGTAATCGTTCTGTTTTTAGTGCCGTTAGTGGTTTTACCTACATAGAAGAAACGGTAGCTATCACCATTTACTACAGCACTTGCAGGGATTGATCCTGTAAATACTCCACGACTTTTACCCACTGCCGATTTGTTAACTGTTAGCGTAAAAATATTCTTTTGACCTGTTGCATTTTTGGCAACAAGCCACAATTGGTCGCCAGTTTCCCACTTCCATAAGCTACCAGAGCCGCTACTTTCATCAAGAAAGGCTCTTGTTTCGGTTGATTCTTCTCCTGTTCCAGCCGTTACAGTTAGGGTTAGCATCTTTTCTTTAGATACTTTTTCTTTGCCAGATTGATCTGTAAGATCAGAAGAACAAGACGATATCGATACGAGTGTTGCCAAAAACATAAGTGGCAACAAAATTCTTTTTTTCATTTTAAAATCCATTGATAAGGTTAATCGAATAAGTTTTAAACCTAATGTTAATAATTTCATTTTAGTAGAGATGCTAAGTTTACTCACAACTCAGTATCATCTTCCTTTACATTAAATAAAATAGTAATCTCGAACAAACTCCATTTCTTGAGCTGTTAATCTTGATCTGTGTACCAAGGGTCGTTTGGATCTTGACTAATGTCTTTGTTATCCATACTACCTCTTACGCTACCAGCCATCATTGGCTGCCACTCTAACCTGAATTTTGTGCATATCGGTCTCGCATATGCACGCATGTTGTCCTTAGTCATCATTTTCATTCTTCTTATTTTTTTATTCATATAAAATCTAAATACACTTCACGACGAAGTGTATCACCTTTTCATTGGTTGTTTTATGCAAATTTAAAGAAAAAAGAAATACGTTTTTTAAAAGTCCATGTTATTTAATCTTTATTACTATAATAAACTATAAAAATTACAATTTATATTGATAACACATCTCAAGCCTCTCGCCTTCAGCAACAAGTCCCACCCATTTGGTTCGCACATAACCCACCTTTAATGAGCACAAGATTGCGACAATAAAACCGTGAGCGTGCTCTTGGGTCATTCTAACATCACCACAACGCTCAACCTCTATGTTCACCCCAACATGGAGCAGAAAAAACGATGCATTGCCAAGATGCTTAAATCGCTCAATAAATAAGCATTCCGAATTGTTCAACCAACAAAAAAAGTTAGAGTCACCGCCTCTTTTCAATAAGACGATGACTCTAATATCTTGAAATTCGACCCTTTGTCGAAACCTTCTCAATTCTGTTTCACGAAAGATAAGCTCGCAATAAAACCACTTTACTTATCTTTTAGTCGATATAAATAAAAAATAAGATAGAGTAATGGTAGGATTCGAACCTACGATATGGGACCCATATAAATGGGCTCCATGTCTACCTACTGACATCATCATTACTTCTATCTTATATTGCAAATATATCTTTTTATTGGATACACTCCAAAAATATATCTTTTTTTGTGCCTCATCGGGCAAAATGGGCAACTACACAGCCTTAAAAGGGGCGTTTAGAGGTGAAGGGCTTAGTGTTTTTGCCTTTCAACGGACTCTCGATAAAGTAGCGCACCTCGTATGTTCCATACTCTGTTTTGTAGTGTTTGCCATTGAGATAGAGCTGAACGGTGATCACCGCCTTTGGATTTGCGCAATAAATAATGCCTCCAAAGGTGTCGTCGGTGGTTCTGTCGGCAAATTCAAATCGGTTTTTTGTGGTGAAATCGGCACGATGCGCCATCTGAACAATAAAGTCTTGGTCTGGCGTGTCGCATGTAACCACCATACGATATTCGTATTCTATTGGCTCATCTTTATCGCATGCAGTGAAAAAGAGGATACCACTTAATAGCAATAGGAGTGTAAAAAATTTCTTCATTTCATTATTTAGATTAATCGAATTGTTTTCTTTCGTTAGTCTTAACGATGTGCAAAGATAAATATTTTTTAGCTTAAATACACTATTTTTTCTTTTTTTACTCTCCTCGCTCTTCCTTTTTATCTTTTAATAGTCGCTGTTCCTTGCTTTCCAAACGCTTTATTATCAGCCACTGGCAGGTCTTCGGGCATCGTTCCGCCAAGCTCTTCAATGGTTTTACGCACCTTTCCGATCTCGATCATATCGTGCATATCCACGAAATGATCCTCCACCTTGTATTGACTATTGGCACAGGCTTCTTTCGCTTTTTTAATTACTTCCTCCTCCCCACCCCTCCATTCTCTTCCATAAGACAACAAAAAAGGCACCGAGAGTTATCTCAGTGCCGTTAATGAGTGGTGTACTCCGTTATTCCAATGTTAGCGTTCAGTGCCTTATTGCGCATCACCCTACAGCCATTTGCGCTACATTCAAAAGAGAGCAGTGGAGCATTCAAAAGAGAGCAGTGGTGCATTCCCTTGCCTCTTATGCTGCGTTCAGCTTGTCGTTAATACTAAAAAAGAGGATGAGCGAATAGACAACGCCGAACAAATAGATCATTGTGAAGCCAACGAAGCGGCGCAGCAGCATCCAGCAGTCGTGTAACAGTGTTCTCACTACAATTATTAGACTATTCATAAACAAAAGTTTAGGGTTAAACAAAAACTACAATCTCTCCATTTTATTGTGCGTGTGAAGTGTCGCCAGAAGCAGTCTTACGGGTCTTTTTAGGCTTCTTCACATCGTATTTGGTAGCCTCCTTCACCGTCATACCTTGCAGTAAGAAACTGGTTCGTTTGCGGTTAGCGGTGGTATAGGTTGTTGGGTGGAAGAGCACCCTTGCGCCCACGATGTTCTTTTGAGGGTTAAAGTCGAGCGAAGTGTCGGCAGGCTTCGTTTTAAGTCCCACCTTAAAGCTTCCAAGACCGCCCAAGATCACCTTTTGAGAGTTTTGCAACTGCGCTCTCATCACGTCCACCAACTCGGCAATCACCGCAAGTATATCACTCTTTTTAAGTGTACAGTTAGCCTGCATGATGCTTGCAAGACCATCGATGTCGATCACACCAGTGTGAAGCGAACGAGCATACCACTTGCCTTTTGTTTTACTTTGTTTTCTGTTGTCTTGTGTTAAACGATAAACTACTGACATAATTTGTTTCCTTTCTTGTTTTTTTGATTGTTATTACTGAATTAAAAAGCTGGCGAAAAAGCATTGAGAATGAAGTGTAATAGTCGACATCTTACCCATCAAAAGCAGCGACTTTGCTCACCAACAGCAACCCTTTTGTTTTCGATTGCAATGCAAAGATAGAACAAAGGCAAAGGCGTTGCAAGAAAGATGTGTGTAGTAAAGTGTATAGCACATAACAAAGAGACCCTCAAAGGTGTTTTGTTCACCTAAGAGAGTCTTTTAAAAGAGGTGCAGAAGGCTCTTCAACTGACTTCTGCGAAAGAGTATAAGGGGGAGATGACTTATCGAATAATCATTTTTTGAGTTTCGATCACGCCATTGTTTTCAATCTTGATGAGGTAGGTACCCTTTGCAAACGATTTGGTGCTGACGTTTGTTGGACGGCTGATGTGACGCACAAGAACGCCGTCGAGGGTGTAGATCCAAAGGTTTTGAACATTGTTCAACACAATGGTTTGGTTGTTGAGCTGAGCCGATGGCTTAGCTGTTTCTACCAAGTTGATGCCCGTTTGAGCGTTCAATCCTTCTGGTTCGCTGGCTGTTCCCTCGTCCCAAGTGTCGGCACCCGCTTTTCTTGAGGTATTTGTACCTGTAATTTCCACTCCGAAGTCGATAGCAAAGCCCTTGTTAAACTTACCTGTTGGTTGCAAAGCACCTTCGAACCACGCATCAGAGAACACGATACGAATACGGCTCATGCCCACTTTTGCATCATCAGGAACCTTTATTTTGAAAGCATAAAGACCTTGAACATTTTCCATTGTAGCCGATTTTTTTCTACCAATAGTGAACAAACACTCACCATATTGTGAATTAAGATCTAAGTATTCAGGATTGAATACTCCGTCACCATCAAGGTCAATCCAACCACGTCCAATGCAATAACGAAGGTCGTCGTGGCTTCCTTCTACGTCATCACTTGCTTGGTGTCCTTTAAAGTGAATGGTGAATTCTTGTCCTTGACGCACCTTAATCACCTTAGACGACATATCTACATAGTTGGTAGCAGGGCGACTGCCATTGTCGTTATATTGAACATCTACCAATGCACCTGTTGTACTGAAGTTATCCAAATATCTTAATTGGCGTGCTGTTGCTGCACCAGCTGCGCTAACATCGAGCTCAGGAGTTCCATAAATGTTGGTGTTGGCAGCAGGCAAAGTGTTATAATCGCCACGTTGTATAGCCTTCCACACCACAGGCGAATAGGTTTTAAGGTCGGTAGAAGCAGAGCGAACGCCAATATAAGGCTGATTGTCTTGCTCACCCACTTGAATATCACCCACATAAGTTGCCCATTGTTTGGTGCGAGCAATCTCTGTTACAGCACCCTCTTCGCCGTTCTTATACAGAATTTCGAAGTGATGAATATTCTCTTTGTCGTTGTGTTGAAGCTCATTGCCAGCACCACATTCCACGTTCCATGTAGCCTTTACCGATAAAGAAGTTTTCTTTTCTTCCTTCACCTGAATGGTTAAGTCTTTTGGAGCAGAGGGTTTCGCAGTGAAGTTGTCGCTCAATTCGAGTTTACCCACAAGCATGTTAAAGTCCGAATTGGTGTTTTTCACACGCAAGCCAATACGGTCTATCACGTCAGAAGAAGTTAAATCGCTCAACGCAATCTCTTTTTCTTCCCAGTTTGTGCCCGCTGGATTACTCACAAGATATTCTTTCCATTGTTGCGAATTCTTAAGGCGTACGATGAGATAGAGCTGAGATGTGTTCATAGCCTCTTTGCCGTTCTTCACCGCAAGCTTAGCAACAATGTTGCCACCATTGCCCTCGAGCAAGGTTTTATATAAAATAAGGTCGGCATTTCCGTCTGTTTTGGTGCCCTTAACCTGCAAGCACGAACCGCCCATATAAGCGTCGGTGTTGGTGAATTGTGCATCGATGGCGTTGCTTACGTTGGTTGTTTCTGAGCGATAAACGAGCCAACGATAGGTTGGAACGAGGTCTTGATTCGACATGTTATACCACGATCCTGCTGTTTTCTTGCCTTTATAAACATAGCGTTCGCCATTTCCTATGTTGAAGAAGGTAGAGAATGGCAATTTACCTTGTATGGTAGACTGCTCGGGAATCCATGTAGCCATACCCGCAAAGTTGTGCAATGCAGGGTTGCCTCCTTGCGCTTCAAGACTGTTTCCTACGTTCACCACATTAGGACGGTTTGCTGGATTGCGATAACCACCAGAGAAAGCACGTTCTAAAAGCATTTGATAGTTGGTCATAAGCTGTTGTGGGCTGTTGCCTTTGTTATACGACCAAAATCTACTTTGATCGTGTTCGCCCCACAAAGCAATACCACTTTCGTGGTGATATTGGTCTTTATCAAGGTCATTCCAGTTCTTATCCATGCCTACAATCCAACCACCCATATACAATCCTTTAGTGGTTTGTAGAGCGTTCTTTGCGTTTCTGTAGCTTGCATTCATATCTCTTGCAAAACCATTTCCGTCGTAATTCAACATCACTTCGGCTGTTCTTTTTCCATTATAGCCAAAGAGTGCATCTGTATAAAAGCTGGAAAGAATGTTGCTCATCGTGTAAATCACGATATGAAAGTTATTGAAATTTTCTTCTTTAGCTATCTCGTAAAGACGTTTGTGGAAGGCCATTACATTTCGATTATCGAAACCTGAGGTTTCCCAGTTGTAGTTAATTCCGTCCATTCCGAGGAATCTTAGCAAGTTAATAAGGGGACGAGCATATTTAAATTCGTCATTAGCATTGCGCTCTGCAATGAACTCCATCCATTGTCTTGCACCGTTTCCACGACCTCCTGTGGTGTCGAAAAACTTCATACCGCTCATGATGTCGGTTCCGTTTTGGTGCGCAGCATCTACCCAAGAGCCTGGTGCTTGAAACAAAGTGTGGTTCCAAGAGCCGAAAAGAGTGGTGTAGTTCCACATCGAGAAGTTGTCGTTAACAAAGTCTTTCGATGGATAACCGCCAATCATTTTGCCCGCTCCCGAAGGCAGGTTGAGGAACAATTCACGTTCTGCATAGGTGTTACCAACAAGGCGATCGGCATTGTCGATGGTGTTTCTTTTAGCCACATGCGAGCGAACGAACTCTATTTCTTCGTAGAGTCCTTTAGCTTTTAATTCGTCGATAGTGGGATATTTACGGCCTTGAGCGTCGAGCTCGGCAAAGAATTTAAGTAGTTCTAAATCGTTAAACTTAGAGAAGTCGTAAATAGTAGTTGATGTTGATTCGAGCGAGGTCTGCGCCAAAGAAGGGGCAGCAGCACACAAGCTAAGTGCAAGCAACAAGGTCTTGCAATTGAATACTGGTTTTTTCATTTTGTTTTATCTAAAGGTTTATGTTTTTGTTAGTAAGAAAAAAGGATGCACCAACGATGTGGCGCACCCTTCTCTTGTTAAAATTTAATAGAACATGTTGTTTATCTTCTATTAATTTTTAGTGAATTTGGCGAAGTGTTATAAATTACTTTGTAGTTTGTTTCGCCAGTTCAATTACAAAAGTTTTACTTGATTACCACTTTTTGAGTACGAATAACGTTGTTGTTCAACATCTTCACAAGGTAGATTCCCTTTGGTAGAGATTTTATTTCGTATTGTTGAGGATTGTCTAAAACTTTAACTAAAGAACCATCTACACCAAAGATCCATGCTTTTTCTACGTTAGAGAACTTCAAGTCTTTGCTTGTTTGAACAAGTGCTGAAGCCTCACCAGCGAATGAAGTGATTGATGTGCTTGCAGAAAGTCCTTCTGGTTGTTCTGCCTTACCTTCGTCACGTGAAGACTTAGGAGTTGGTCTTTCTTGGTTAGTTCCAGTGATTTCTACACCGAAGTCGATAGCAAATCCCTTATTAAACTTACCTGTTGGAAGTAGAGAACCAGCGAACCAAGCATCTGAGAACACAATTCTCATACGAGTTTTACCAAGCTTAGCGTCTGCAGGAATAGTGAATTCGTAGCTTTGAGGAGATTGAACTTGTGCGTAAGTTCCTTTGCGAACTTGACCTAAGAAGAACAATTGTTCACCATTTGCAGGGTCTTGTTTGATGTCAACTGGAGTGAAGACGTGGTCACCATTCAAGTCGATCCAACCCTTACCCATACACCAACGAAGGTCGTCGTGGTTGCCATCAATATGGTCTTGTGCTTCATAACCCTTGAATTTCAATGTAACCTTTGTACCTTGAGCAACCTTTAACACTTGGTTTGTTGCGTCAACATAGTTGGTTCCGCCTTGTGGACCTGTAGCTCTATAATTGATGTTTTGGTCTCCACCGATTGTTTCGAAGGTTTCGATGTAACGTACTTTTTGTGCAATTTTATAACCATCAGCGGCCATATCCAATTCAGGTTCTCCATAAGGATTATCCTTTTTCTCAGGAAGAGAAGCGTAAGTAGAACGTGGAATTTCTTTCCATTCTACTGGAGAGTAGGTCTTTAAGTCTTTAGAAACTGAACGAACACCGATGAATGGTTTATCTGATTCTTTCAACTCGATGTCGCCAATGTATGTAGCCCATTGTGATGTACGACCGATTTCTGTAACATCACCATTCTCACCATTCTTATAAAGCACTTCGAAGTGGTCTACATTAGCATCGTCGTTGTAAACAACTGTTTCTTCAGTAGCTGAATTTAAAGCCCAAGTTGCTTTCACAGAAAGAGAAGATTTGTTTTCTTCTTTCACTTGGATTGTAAGATCTTTCACACCTTGTGGAGTAGCTGTGAAGTCGTCTACGATAGCCAATTTACCAACAAGAAGCTTGTATTGTTCGTCAACATTCTTCACACGAAGACCGATACGATCGATAACGTCTGTTGAATTTAAGCCTGTTAGAGCAATTGTGTGCTCTTTCCATGTCTTATCTGTTGTACCATCAACTGCAAACTCTTTCCATTCTCCGCTGTTCTTTAGGCGAACGATGAGCGCAAGTTTAGAGTCTGCTGGTGTGTCTTTACCTGTTTTGATAGCCACTTGTGCTTTGATTGCACCGCTTGTACCTGTAAGATTGGTTTTGTAAAGAACGATATCTGTTAATGGAGCTGTTCCTTTACCTGTTAGTTTCAAGCAAGAACCACCTGTGTAAGAATCTTCATAAGTAAACTCAGGTTGTACTTTAGAACTTACGTTTGTTGTGTTTCCGTCGTAAACCAACCAACGATAAGTTGGCACGATGTCTTGGTTAGACATATTATACCATGAACCTGCGGTTTTTTTTCCTTTGTATGTGTAAACCTCTCCTGCACCTGTATTGAAGTATGTGCTGAATGGAAGAGTTCCATTAATTGCTGAACGCTCAGGAATCCATGAAGCTAAACCAGGGAAAGTTGATAATGGAGCAACACCATTAGACCATTCCCAGTTGTGTCCTGCGTTTCTAATTTCAGGACGATCTGCTGGGTTTCTGTATCCACCTGAGAAGCCTCTTTCCAACAACATTTGGTAGTTGCTCATGCGTTCTTGTGCACTTCCACCTGTGTTATATGACCAGAAACGGCTTTGACCGTGTTCACCCCAAAGACAAACACCGCACTCTTCTGCACCTGAAGCATTAAGACGAGTCCAGCTTCTGTTCATTGTTACAATCCAAACACCTGCATACAAGCCCTTAGCTGTACCCAAAGAACGTTTAGCTTGTTGAACTGATGAAGCCATAGAAGGAGTGAAATCGTCTGCAGAATAGTTCAACATCAAGTCACTTGTCTTTACATTATTCTTACCAAACAATGCTTCTGTATTATAAGATGACAAGCTTGAATGTGATGTATAGATTGCTATATGGAAATTTTTAAAGTTTTCTGCTGCTGCAATTTTATATAATTCTTGGTGGAATTTTACTACTTCGCTATCATCATAACCTCTTGCTTCGAAGTTATAGTTGATACCATCCATTCCTAAGAATTGCAAAATACGAATAAGTGGACGAGCATATTTAAATGTGCCATCAGCATTCTTTTGCTTAATAAATTCTACCCAACCTGTTGCATAGCCACCTCTTCCACCTGTTGTGTCGAAGAATTTAATACCACTCATAATGTCGGTACCATTCTTGTGAGCTGCGTCTGCCCATGAACCTGGTGCTTGGAACAAGCCATGATTCCATGAACCGAAGAGGTTTGTGTAGTTCCACATAGAATAGTTATCGCTTGCGAAGTCTTTTGAAGGATAACCACCAATTGTTGAACCTGCACCTGCTGGGATGTTCATAAATAGATCTCTTTCTTGATAAGTACCGCCAACAAGACGATCTTGACGATCAAGAATTTCACGTTTGCGAACGTGTGAGCGCACGAACTCTATTTCATCATAGATTCCTGCGTCGATAAGTTCTTGCTTAGTTGGGAACTTTCTACCTGCCTTTTCAGCCTTTTCAAAAAGTTCTAACAAGCTTTGATCTCCAAATTTAGAAAAATCGTAGATTGTAGTTGATGTGCTACCTGTATTGGTTTGAGCACTCATTGTGCTTGGAGCACCGCAAAGAAGTCCTGCAAGCAACAACATCTTCATTGTAGATTTCTTATTCATACAAGAGTTGTTTTAAGTTTATTAAATAGTAAAAAATAATTTCTTGTTTAGTAAAAAAGTGGGGGCACTTGCCAAATGAAGTGTCCCCACCTATTATATATTAGAAGTTTGGTGCGTTAACATCCCACCATAGACGTGTACCTACAACGTCTGGGCCATTCAATGCCTTCAAACCTGTAGCTTGAATGTCTGCCTGTGTAGCTGGATCTGTACGTCCTGGGAATGGTAAACGACGAATGATGTCGCCTTGATTCAAGCTTCCGTCTGATTCATCAGCATTGAGAACCTCGAACAATTTAGGATAACCTGTACGTCTTAAGTCTACCCAAGCCTCGAAACTCATTGGATAAGCTGCAATGTATTTTTGTGTAATAATCTTCTCAAGCTTTGTTTCTTCTGAGTCTGCATCGTTCCATTTAACACCGATCTTTGTTGGGCTTTCGATGTTTTCTGTATCGCCTGTTGGGTCAACATAGGTCACTGGTGTAGCGTTTGTTTGTGCCATATAGGTCGCCATCATGCCTGCATAGTTCACACTATTGTCTTCACGATCAAGGCAGTTCGCTGCAAGAATACCCTTATTGTAGAAGTCTTCTGCTGAACCTCCCATGTTCCAACCACGTACTGCGCCTTCTGCTCTTAAGAAACAAACTTCTGAAAGCTTCATAACATACAAGGGCACTCCGTGGAATTTCTCTGGGTTAACTCCTGAGAATGCGATGTATTGGTTACCATCATAACCTTGTCCGTCACCTGTGTGAGTACCTGAACGAATACCAACTACCTTTGTATTTGCTTCAAGTTTTGCGTTGGTGTTGTTGTTTACGATAAGGTTATCGTTCTTTGTGAATAGCGCAAAGTTATCATCAAGATAAGGATGCTTCAAGCTTTCTAACAATGTTACCAACGAAGCGGTGATACGTGTGTCGCCCCACTTAGTGATATTGATTAGAGGATTGGTGAAACCGATTAGGTTTGGACGTAAAGCTACTTCGTGCTTTGTGTCTTCAATCACTCCACTTGCTACTGCTTCTTCTGCCCATTGTCTTGCAAGAGTTGGATTAACCTTTACAATGTGCATCGCCATACGCAACTTTAATGAGTTAGCAAAACGCTTCCATGTTTCGAAATCGGTTGCGTTGTTAGCCTCATCGTTGGTGATCAAGATGTTTTCTTTTAGTAAAGAAACCAACTTTTCTTTATAGTCTGCTCTCTTATTTGGGAAATAGTTGAAACATGCTACAGCTGTATCGATGTTGGCAACGATTGACTTGTAGATGGTTTCAAGGTTATCATAGTTATAAGGAGCACTTTGTTTATTGGTCTTTACGTCTTGATAAGCGAATGGACCATAGATGTCTGCGTTCTCAAGTGCAGCTGTGTTGAAGATAAGAAGATAAACGGCTTTCATCTCAGGGATTGAGTCGATCGACTTATGGTTCAACAATTGAACTGCTGCTTTGCGCACTTCGCCAAATGAACCGTTAGCACCTCCGTAGAACTTAGGAGCGATGTCGTAAGTTGAACGTACCAACACTTTAGAGTAAACGAAGTTTTGGTGAGGGATAACTGCATATTGAGCGTAGTTATCTACACCTAAAGAGAACTGGAATTGGTATTGGTGTTCTCCTGGCATTTCGCCGTTCTTACCACCTCTTAGTGAGAATTGTGCAGCACGACCACCATTTAGATAATCTTGAAGTTTATCGATAACGGCAGCAGCTTGATCTCCTGTTATATCTAATTTGTAAGGAATATTATCTACTTCTCCACGTTCAGTAACTTTCTCGATGTTCTTGGTATTAGAGTCGAACTCTGCTCCTGGATCATCAAAGTCTAAACAAGATTGTAGCGATAAGGTTCCTGCAAAAGCAGCAAATGCTACTAAAAATTTATACTTTTTCATATTCTTATTCTGTTATGTTTTAGAAGTTAAGTTTCAATGACAAACCAAATGAACGTGAAGATGGCATGTTGAACAATTCGAATGCACCTAAACCATTAGCTGTTGATAATGAAACGTCTGGGTCAACTGGGCTATCGTTGTACAAGAAGAATAGGTTTCTTGCAATGAATGCAACGTTCAAGTTCTTGTTTTGACCAAGAAGGTTGCGGAATGTGTAGCCTAATGACAACTCACGTAAACGGAAGTTGGTTGCACTATATATATAGTTGTATGGGTTAGTTGATGCACCCATAGCCTTATAATATGCTTCAACTGGAACGATACGTCCGCTTCCGTCATTTAATTGCATACCTGGAGCGTTCTTGTAGTCTGTTGCAACGATGTTGTTTCTTTCTGCATTGAGACGTGCATCAGCAACTCTTTGAGACAAACCATATTGATCTAAGTATGCTTCTGTCAATGAAATAACCTTACCACCGATACGACCATTGATCAAGAATGACAATGTGAAGTCTTTGTAGTTGAAGTTATTGCTCCAACCCATTTGCCATTTAGCGTTCATGTTACCTACGTAAATCAAGTCAGCATCTTGACCAGAGCTCTTGAAACGTGGTGCACCAGATCTTGTAAGAGCGATGTTTCCATTAGCATCTCTATCGAAATCGTGGATATACATGTCACCAATTGAACCACCTTCTTTATATCTGATGTATGTACCACCTACAACTTGTTGTTGGATAAGTTCTTTACCTTGGTCGTCGTAAGCAGTCTTAAGGATCTTGTTGCTGTTGTAAGAAACGTTGTAACTTGTTCTCCAGTTAAAGTCTTTAGCTAAGCGGAAGTTGTAACCGATAGTTGTTTCGATACCTTGGTTACGAACCTTTGCAGATGTGAATGGTTGAATACCTGACGCATCATGTCCTTCCATGTACAAGTGATCCATTACACCATTATAATATGTAAGGTCGAAGCTTAGTCTATTGTTCAAGAACATGGTTTCGATACCTGTTTCGAACGACTTCATAACTTCAGGAACTGCCTTAAACTTCTTGTAGTTGTTAGCATTAACAGCACCTGTTATTCTGTTTTTAGAGATTCTAAGGAATCCTGCATCAGAGAACGAGTTACCTGCTTCTGAATAAGAAACACGGAACTTCATGTAGTTAAACCACTCTGGCAATTTCACTAAGTTGCTAACGATTGCATTAGCACCAAGACCGAAGTAGCCATAGCTTTGCTTGTCTGCATAACCAACTTGGTATAGTTGTCTGAACAAACGATACCAGTCTTGACGATAAGAGAAGTCTACATAAACTGTTTCTTTCCAACCAGCTTGAGCTGTGAAAAGCAACGCTTTGTCCCAACTTGAAGTCTTACCTGATGTTGTTGCACCCATACCACCTCCGTCTGTTTCGAAGTAGTTCACGTCGGTAGAAGGCTTACGCAACAATGGATGCATTTTAGTTGCATTAACTGAAGTATTCTTCCAAGTTGTTTTTAGTGTATGACCAACCCAACCTGCTGATGCAGAAACAGAATAATCTTTGATTTGTTTGTTATAGTTTAACAAATAGTCGGTGTAGATTTCTGTTGCTGTTGAAGCATCATCATACATATAACCAAAGTCGAACATTCTCTCAGGCGAGTAGGTTGTTGCATATCTTTTGGTGTTGCTCTTAAAGTGAGTCTTAGTATAGTTCACACGAGCTTGGAAGCTTAAGCCATCATAAATATCGATGTTTGCGCTAACTGTACCGAACAAACGGTCTTCGCTTTGGCGTCCTCTGTTTTGGTTTAGAAGCCAATATGGGTTGTTATTGGTTGCAGATAAATATGCCCAGTTTTGTAATGGACCACTCAACTTCACTCTTTCTGCATTAGTATATTGATAGTTATCACCTGATATATTCTTATAAACATCTTGGTAGTAAGACATCCATGATCCATTTTCTACATAGTTATTACGATAATAACCTAAGTCGATGTTTCTTGGCATGGTGTAAAGGTCATAAAGTGGATTATAAACTGTACCACCACCATGACGGTTCTTTGTAATTGTTTCTACATAGTTCAAAGAAACATCGAGTTTCACTCTCTTTAGAAGGTCATATGATTGACGGAAAGCGAATGAGTTACGATTATAAGAGTTTTCTCTCATCATACCGTTAGCGTGGCTATTTCCGATTGAGAAATATGAACGCATCAATTCTGTACCGCCTGAAACTGAAACTGAATTGTTAGTTGTTACACCTGTTCTAAAGAAGTCTTTCACGTCGTCGTTAGCACGATTACGCAAGTAAACCTTGTGACTTTTTTCTATAAAATCACTACCCAATGGAACGTCGACAACCAAGTCTGCATCTGCACGATCTGTGATTTTGTCACCCCAGTTTAAACGAGATAAGAAACCATTTTTATCTACTAATGCTCCGTATGTATTTTGAATTTTTGGTGTTAACAATGGAGTGTCGAATGTAACGTTTGATGTAAAGTTCACATCAAGCTTACCTTCACGTCCTTTTTTGGTTGTAATCATCACAACACCGTTAGCTGCTTTAGAACCATAAAGAACGGCAGCGTTAGCACCTTTCAATACGTTGATCGATTCGATATCGTCTGGGTTGATCATTGATAGTGGGTCAGAACCTTCTGTCATACCTGAATATTCGAAACCATCACCACTCATTCCTCTCTTACCACGTGTATCGTTGGTCATTGGAATACCATCAACTACGATCAAAGGAGCACTGTTACCATTAATAGATTTGTTACCACGAAGGATAATTTTAGATGCACCACCGGCACCACCAGCATTTGGTGTAATAGTGATACCAGATACTTTACCTTCCAAGCTGTTAGCAACGTTAGGATCTTGTACCTTTGTTAGGTCTTCTGCTTTTACCTTTTGGGTAGAATAGGTTAGCGAACTTTCTTTTCTCATAATACCCATTGCAGTAACAACAACGCCTGTCAACATGGTCTTTTCTTCTTTCAACACCACGTCGATATTGGTTTTGTCGCCTACAACGATGTCTTGAGGAATGCTACCTACATAAGAATAAGTTAGGGTTGAACGTGAACCGTCTACTTTAATAGTGTAACGACCGTCCATGTCGGTTACTGTTCCTTTACCAGTACCTTTAACAACAACGCTCACACCAATCATTGGCATGCCTTCTTCGTCTTTTACAACACCTGTAATAGTACGTTGTGTAGCTTGAGCTTGTTGGTTAATAAACTGCGATGCAACTGGCTTTTCTGCTTTTGCATCATTCGATTTAGCGCTCGCATATTGTGCTGATGAGCACGCAATTGTAGAGGCTAAAATCAACTTCATGAGCGATGAGCTCCTGTAAATGATTAAATTTCTCATACTGCAGTAATAGAAATAAATATTATTCCTTGACTCAAATTAATTAATTCTGTTTAGTTACTATTATAACATTATATAATATAGAACTACTGATACAAATCTATTTATTTAACGTTTATTATATTTTTAAGTAGATAAAAAGGATTTTATCTATCTCATAATACTATTTTTTTTAATAAAACTTCACTCTGTTGTACGACAGAAAACCCGTACAACGGAGGCTCCCCATACAATAGAGGAACGATATATTATTATTTTATAGAAGGAAAAAAATAAACTACGAATATAGACAAGCAATATAACAGGGAGCGAAATTTATATTTTACCAAGAACAAAATCTATTCTTTATATCTATCTTAGATAACTTCTTTCTCCTTTTTATTCATTATCCTAAAAGAAATCCGCTCCCCCCGTACGACGGGAGCGAGGTTTTATCAAGGGAAAAGAGTAAACCGCCCCACCACACGCTTAAAATCTTTACGGGGAAAAGGGATATAATTAGTTATTAACAGCACTGCTTTTATTCTCCTTTCTCATTGCTTTTTAGAGTCAAAACCACTGCAATTGTTGAAAACCTTGCTGATAACTGTCTGAAAACCGCTTTAAAAGCTTCTTAAAAATCGCTCAAAACTGGCGAGTTATCAACAAACACTAAGCATCTAAAAATCAGCTGTTTATATCAACAGAGTTATCTCATTCTTATCCACACTTTATCGACATACATCAACAAGTCATCGTCCTAATCTCGCAATAGCAGTGCAAAACACCTGTTAATAATGTTCATAACTTTGCAATACATTGACCATCAAAATGCAATTATACAGCTTTTTGAAATCAAAAACACGGAAAACTTACACCAAAAAGCATCATTTTAGCCTCTTATCAACACTTATCCACAATATCAACAGCCCATAGTTATAGTCATCATTTATTTATTCTTTATAAAATGAAAAGAAAAGATAGAAGATAATTAAAGGGAAGATGAAAAAGAAGAGCCTTTCAACACGAGGTAAAAAACAACAGAAAAAGTACCAAAACAAAGAGCCCTAACGGCTATATGTTATAATAAGATACGAAAGGTTTAAAAACATTTTGCCCTTTCATTCTTTTTACTTATATTTGCAAGGTATTTTTTATGCTCACCGACAATGCAAGAAAACTTTGAGACTACCTTTGAGAAACTCTTCAAAAAATCATATCCTATGCTCTTTTGTTATGCACAAAAGATAGTGGGTTATGACGATGCTGCAGATGTAGTAGAAGAAGTTTTCTTTGATGTTTGGAAGCGCAAAGAATCCATCAACTTAGGCGACAAAATCCATTCCTTCTTATATCGTGCCGTTTATACACGTTGTATCAACGTGATAAACAAGCGCAATGCCACCCAAGGATATATCACTTTGATCGAAGAGATGCACCAACGACAGCTCGACACCCTCGAAGATAACCACAGCAAGATGGTTATTGAGAAGATAGAAAACCACGAGTTGGGCAACATCATCAAAGAGAAGATAGAAGGATTGCCCGAGAAATGCCGAGAAAGTTTCAGAATGAGTTATATCTATAGCATGCGAAATGAAGATATAGCCGACGTGTTAGGCGTGTCGATCAGAACAGTAGAGTCGCACATCTACCATGCACTTAAAATCCTAAGAAACGAACTAAAGCAGTTAAAAAAATAGCTATACAGCATAAAAAGTACCTTTTTCGTTCAGTAAATTTCCTTTTATAAATGTTTATATAATAGCAATCAATCTGTTATATAACCTAAAACTACGCCCCAAAACGAGGGCAACAATAAACGAATAACCTGTTGTTAGAGCATAAAAAACTACTCTATCTTTTGTCTATAAATCAAAACTTAGACAGCCAACACTCTTATTCAAAAACACGAATAACCAACATAAACAATACTATTATGAAACTAATCAAGTTGATGGGGTTAACGTTTTTATCCTTATTGTTAACCCATTCAGTAAAAGCGCAACAACCTTACAATGGCTGTTGGCATCCTAATGACATTAGAAATTGGAGTCCTACGAACGATCCTAATGCCAAATTCAACCGCAGTAGAGTGCCTTTGGCAAAGCGTTTTAGAGAGCCTATGGCCATGAAAGCCAATCCAAACCAATACTATGAAGGTCAAATTTGCAACGCATCTATTTTGTATCCTATGTGTAGTTTGTGCCCTTCTCAAGGCGCAAATAACTTCATTGGCTACCAACCCACCTACTGGCAATACATGGATAAGATGGTGTATTGGGCAGGAGCAGCCAACGAAGGCATCATTAACATACCCCCTTGCGGTTCAACCGACGCAGCACATCAAAGCGGAGTGAAGATGTTAGGTAACATATTCTTTCCCCCTTCAGCTTATGGTGGACAACGTATTTGGGTGCAACAAATGCTCACCCGTGTAGATGGAAAGTTCATTTACGCAAAGAAACTCTTCGAAATAGCTAAATACTTTGGTTTCGATGGTTGGTTTATCAACGAAGAAACAGGAGGCGGAAGCACTGATCAATGGGTTCAATTCATTAGAGAATTCAACGAATATGCAGATGCAGAAGGTTATAAAGACATGGAAATTCAGTGGTATCAAGCCTTTGCAGGTGCCAATACACGAATTCTCAATGCTCATAAAAACACCTCACAATTCCTCGATTATGGTAAGGTAGGCGACTATCGCAATATGGCTTCAACCCTTCATTGCACCGAAGAAGAAACCATGCAAAAGATCTATGGTGGAATAGAAACCGTGCAACAAGGTATGACAGGCTATGGAAACCAATTGAGAGGCGCATTTAAAAAAGACAAACACGTGGGCTCTGTGGCTCTATTCTGCCCCGAAGAACACATTTGGAAAGGCAGAGTTAAACGCCTTCTCGACACTCCTCAAGACAATGGAGAAGAAGCATACGCAGCCACTAAGAAAGTATTTGAAAACGAAAACATTGTTTGGGTGAACCGAAATGGTAACCCTGCCGACATTTCTAATAGCGGATCGCAATTCAGTTCATGGCCAGGTATCTCAGGATGCTTGCTCGAACGCTCTTCAATCACCTCCCTTCCCTTCACCACTTCATTCTGTGTGGGCGTGGGTAAATATCGTTTTGTGAAAGGAGAAAAGCGCAATCAACAAGATTGGTATCACTCTGGAACACAAAGTATCATGCCAACATGGCGTTATTGGATAGAAGACGGCAGTCAACTCAAGGTGAGTCTCGATTGGGACGATGCCTATAACTTTGGTAACAGCGTAAAGGTAGCAGGCTTCTTAACCCAAGGCAGTCATCTAATGCGCTTGTATAAAACACAAATCAACATCACCAATGGTGGTAAATTCAAACTTGTTTACAAAACAACCACTGAAAACTCTGTTCATATTAAATTAGGAACACAGAGCGACATCAACAATGGTTTAGAGCAATTAAACAACGTTAGCAGAACCAATGTAAATGGTTGGACAGTAGACGAGTATGACTTAGCAAGCTTTAATGGTAAAACCATTTATATGATTGCGCTCGACTTAAACAGCAACAGCGATGTATCGAACTACGAATTGAAGTTAGGCGAGCTTTCAATGTTGCCCGCTTCTTATCAGCCAATGGCCATGAATGTGTCGAACTTAACCAACGGAACAACCCTAACCGAAGAGGGTGGCGACCTTCGTTTGACATGGGATTGGACCGATAATGCCGACTTCGACCACTTCGATGTATATTCTGTGAACGACAATGGCACTCAACATCTTGTTGGACAAACCCGTGGCGAAGGCTTCTATGTGCCTAAATTCACTCGCAACGGCACCGACCAAGCAGTGAACGTGCGTTTGGTTCCTGTGATGAAAGACGGATCGGAAAGCAACGTTCAAACCCTAAAAGTGAACTATCCTAAGCTCACCGAGCCTGTTATCACCATCAAAACCAATAACAGCTACGTTAAAAAAGGCGATATTGTGAAGCTAACTGCCAGCGGAACAGGCGACCCTACATCGTGGAAATGGACACTTCCTGCATCGTTAGAGCCTGTAAACAACGCTCCTCTCACCTCTTCTTCTATCGCAGTGAGAGCCTTACAAGAAGGCGCACAAAAGGTGAAAGTAGAAGCAACCAACGTTATTGGCACAGGAACAACAGAACAAGTGGT
The DNA here is from genome assembly GCF_000379965.1 of Hoylesella nanceiensis DSM 19126 = JCM 15639. Classification (GTDB taxonomy): domain Bacteria; phylum Bacteroidota; class Bacteroidia; order Bacteroidales; family Bacteroidaceae; genus Prevotella; species Prevotella nanceiensis. The sequence goes on from NZ_KB904328.1 coordinate 424,605, forward strand.
GTTTGATGTGTTGAACGAAGCCGACTTTAACGACATTAAGAACGTGGCATTAAAGAAGAGAGTAGACAGCTTCAACGGCTCTGCAAGCGACAGCGAAACACCTATTAATATTATAGATGGCGTACAAAACCCAACCGACATTCATAAAAAATGGTGTAACATTGCCAGCAACCACGAGTGCGTTATCGACCTTATGGGCACTTATCGCTTATATGGTTTCAAGATTTTCGACTGCAAGTCGGGTCCTGAAAAGAACGAAAACTTCAATAACTATCGCATCTCTGTGAGCGAAGACAATGTGAACTGGACTGTTGTGGTAGACGAAAAGAACCGCTTAAACGACAATGTTAAAACCGATTATATCGCTCCTCGTAAAGCACGTTATGTGAAGTTAAATCCTTATTCTGAAAAGGGTATGACCCTAAGAATATGGGAATTCGAGGTGATGGGAGCCGACTTGAGTAAGATGGCTATCGAAACACCCGACCAAGTGATTCTCAATGCAGGCGAACAACGCAATGTTGAGGTGAAATATATGTTGAATGGCGACGAACGTTCTGCACAATTCGACTGCGAGGTTACTCCTTATAAGGGCGATGTAACCATCACCAATGTTCAACACCATGCCGAAACATCAACTATTAGCTTCACCGTCACAGCCTCAACAAAGATCGGTAACTCTAAAGTAAAGGTGCTTGTGCGCAACGGAAGCATCACTAAAGAGCGCATCTTCAACGTGATTGTAGACGATCCAACAGCTAAGAACATTTTAAAAGGTGTGAAAGCCGAAGTGAGAAAGTATTCTGCTAACTACAGCAGCAACGAAACTTACAGCACATACGAAAACGAAATGCTAACAGATGGCGACCTTTCTACATCTGCTTTCGGTGAAGAATATTTCTATTCTAAATATAACCAAGACCTTTGGAGCGTGTTTGAAGCAACCGATACATGGGATATTTCAAAAGTAAAAATCACTATCGACGACAATAACAAGGGTAAAGACGACAACGATAGAGAGGGATTGGTTTATAAAAACATCGACCTCATGGTTAGTAACAATGGTAACGACTGGGAAACTATCTACACTTTCAAAGACATCAAAGAAGAATCTACCCTTCAATACATTCTTCCTCGTGCTAAAAAAGTGAAATATCTTGCAGTGGTTGCAACCCTCAATCCTTATTTCTATCCTTCTATTACCGAAGTAGAAGCCTTTGAACAAACAGGAAAAGCAGTGTCTGAGGTAGTTCCTCTCAAGATAGAAGACGGCTTTAATGCCGATGTTATTGCCGAAGAAAAGCCTGTTCGTACCTACACCAACGAAACATTAGACTACGAAGGTTGGGTGTTCTATACCTCAGCAGTGAGACCTGAGGGCGCACTTTGCGACAATTCGGGTACTATCATGGCTACATCGGGCAACGAATATCAGTTAGCCGAATTCGATAAAAACAACGCTTTGGTATTGAAAAACAGCTTTATCTTCCCTAAACTCACCTTCGAAACACCTCAATATGGTAGCGAATTGAACCTATTGGTGCTTTCTACAGGCGGAAGAGGCGGTATGATGGTTGTTCCAGTGTATGAAGATGAAACCTCAGGAGATGCTGAACGCTTTGGAATTGACGACTGGAGCATGGCAGGAGTAGATGTAGCTAAAGACGGATTGGGCAAGACTAAGAGAGAAAATGGTCGTGGATTTAACGATGGCGACTACTCTTCTCAACTACAATTCAAGGTTCTTGAGCACAAAATAAAAATCAATCCTGAAAAGCGACTCAAGGCTATTAAGGTGAGAAACACAGCTGCTGGTAAGTCTGTTGCCGTTCTTGCAGCCTCTATTAAAACAGCTATTCCAACAGGAATAAACAACGTAAACAACGATAGCGAAGCACAAGTGGTTGGTATCTACACCATCGACGGATTGCGTTTAACCGCACCTGTTAAGGGAATCAACATCTTGAAGCTATCTAATGGCAAAGTAAAAAAAGTTTTTATTAAATAGTTTTTCTTGCTTAAAAAGCATAAGTGTAGTTCTTCGAGATGAAGGGCTGCACTTTATTTCATTATAGGTTGAGTAGCAAAAAGAGTCTTTAAAACAGCTTTTTACAAGACCTACTGAAACGAAAAAAATAGATATCAAAAAAGTAATAACTAACAAAAACAATTTTATTATGAAGTTTAATCGATGGATATGCTTAACAGCTGTGTCGTTGTTGGTATGCAACGCCATGAAAGCCCAGCAGCCTTATGGAGGATGTTGGCATCCAGAAAAGGTGAAAAACTGGAGTCCTGAAACCGATCCCGATGCGAAATTCAACCGCAGTAGGGTGCCTTTGGCAACACGTTTTCAAGAGCCTCAGCTCATGAAAGCAAACAAAAACCAATATTACGAAGGACAAGTTTGTAACGCAACAATCCTCTTCCCTACCTGTAGTTTATGCCCTTCGCAAGGCGCCAACAACTTCCTTGGCTATCAACCCACCTACTGGCAATACATGGATAAGCTGGTTTATTGGGCTGGTTCGGCTTCAGAAGGTATCATCATTCCACCGCCAAGTGGCTCTATCGACGCTGCCCATCAAAGTGGAGTGAAGGTTCTTGGACAGATATTTTTCCCTCCTTACGCTTTCGGAGGCAATAGTGCTTGGGTGACAGAGATGCTTACTCAAGAAGGTGGAAAATACATCTTTGCTAAGAAACTCTACGAAATTGCGAAATACTTAGGTTTCGAAGGTTGGTTTATCAACGAAGAAACCACTCGTGGACACATTGCTGAGTGGGCTCAATTCATTAAAGAATTCAACGAATATGCAGAGGCCGACGGCAATCATAACATGGAAATTCAATGGTATAATGCCAGTGGTTATCCTAATGCAGAGATATTAAAAACAAACATCAACACATCACAATTCTTAGAATATGGTAGCGTTGGCGATTATAGAAGTCAGGCACCAGACTTCAACTGCAATGCTCGTGACGTTTACAAAAAGGTTTATGGCGGTATTCAAACAGTGTATGCAGGCTTGTGTGGCTTTGGTATGTACCTTAGACAGGCCTTTCCTAAAGACGGACATGTGGGCTCTGTTGACCTATTCTGCCCCGAAGAACGCATTTGGAAAGACAATGTTAAAGACTATTTAGGCACTCCCGATGCACAAGGCGACGTGGCTTATAGTGCTATTCGTCGTACCTTTGATAACGAAGACATCACTTGGGTGAACCGTTCAAAGAACCCTTCTGTCGAAGCAGATCCTGTAGAGAGTTTTAATTCATGGCCAGGTATGTCGGGATGTGTGCTCGAACGCTCTGCAATCACCTCTCTTCCCTTCACAACATCATTCTGTGTGGGTGTGGGTAAGCATCGTTTTGTGAAAGGAGAAAAGCGCAATACACAAGATTGGTATCACTCTGGTATGCAAAGCGTGATGCCTACATGGCGCTGGTGGATTGAAAATGGCAACGGAATAAACCCAACTATCGATTGGGACGTGGCTTATAATGGTAGTAACTCTATCAAAATAGATGCTTCGCTCACACAAGGCGAACACCTTATGCGCCTTTATAAAACCCAAATCAATATCACCGATGGTGGCAAGTTGCGTCTCGTTTATAAAACAACTTCGCAAAATACTGTTGAAGTGAAATTGGGAACAGAGAGTAGTGTCACTGATGGTTTGGTGACATTGACTGGAGTTAATAGAAAAACAGAAGGCGAATGGACGATCGACGAGTATGACTTGAGCCAAGTAAATGGCAAAACTGTTTATATGGTGGCACTCAACTTAAAAGCCGAAAGCCTTATTTTCGACTATAAATTGTGGCTCGGTGAGCTTTCAATGTTGCCTGCAAACTATCAACCAAAGGCAATGAACATCACCAATTTTGCTAACAACACCACTCTTGGAGATAACGGAGGCGACCTTCGTTTGACATGGGATTGGGCAGAAAATAGCGACTTAGACCACTTTGATGTTTACACAAAGAACTCTACTGGCACTGATGTTTTGGTGGGACAAACCCGTGATGAGGCTTTCTATGTGCCTAAGTTCGAACGCAATGCCAACGACCTTAAGCTCGATGTGAAACTTGTTCCTGTGATGAAAGACGGCTCTGAGGGAGCAGCTCAAACCTTAGAAGCAAACTATCCTCAACCCACTGCGCCTAAAGTGATTGTGAAACCTTCGAAAGGTTATATCAAAGTGGGCGAAAAGGTAACGCTTAAAGCTATTGCAACAGGCAACCCAACAGGATTTAAGTGGTTGCTTCCTGCTTCGTTAGAAGTGGTGAATAACGGCTCATTGGTTGCTCCTCAAATCGAAGTAACAGCCCTTAAAGAAGGTAAACAAGACATCACTATCGAGGTAACTAACGCTGTTGGCACTACAAAAGAAACTTTCTCGGCTTTCGATGTGTTGAGCGAATCAGACTTTAATTCGGTTGCTAACGTGGCCATTAAGGGTGTTGTGAAGAGCTTCAACGGCTCAACCAACAACAGAGAAACACCTGCTAACATCATCGATGGTGTGCAAAATCCTGCTGGAGTGTCGGCTAAATGGTGTCACATCGGTACCAACCACGAATGTGTTATCGACTTGAAGACTTCTTATCGTTTGTATGGTTTCAAGATTTTCGACTGCAAGTCGGGTCCTGAAAATAACGAAAACTTCGATAAATACCGCATTTATGTGAGCGAAGACGCTGAAAACTGGACTCTTGTTGTTGACGAAAAGGGTCGTGCAAAAGACAATATTAAGAGCGATAACATCACTCCTACAAGAGCACGCTACGTGAAGTTGAATCCTTATTCAGACGAGGGTATGACTCTAAGAATATGGGAATTCGAGGTATATGGAGCCAATTTGAGTAACATGACCTTAGAAGCACCCAAAGAATTGGTGTTGAATGCCAACGAAAAGAAAGACGTTACGGTTAAATATAACTTAAATGGCGATCCTCGTTCGCCTGAATTTAAGTACACTGTGAAGGTGGTAAGAGGTAAAGCAAGCGTTGGACAAGCTCAAGAAAACCAAGCAGAAGGCACTATCACCTTCCCTGTTACTGCTCAAAACAGCTTCGGAACATCTCAAATTAAAGTGGTTGTAGACAATGGAGGCACTTCTAAAGAATGCGAATTTGCTGTTATCACCGACGATCCTAATGCAGAAAGCGTGTTGAAAGGCATGAGTGCTAATTTAAGAAAGTATGCTGAAGCTTATGGCTACAACGTTCCTTACACTTCAAAAACAACCACTCAGCTAACTGATGGCAACGTAGAAGAACTTGGTTTCGAAGAGTTTGACGACCCATGTAAGAACCGTCAAGACTTCTGGGCTATCTTTGAGTCACCCACTACCTTTAATATTTCAAAGATCAAGGTAAGTATTCCTGAAAACAATATGGGCGAAAACGACAACGAAGAACAAGCTCTTGTTAACAAAGACATTGACATTATGTTGAGTGAGAATGGTGTTGACTGGAGAACTATTCACACCTTTACCGATATTAAGAAAGAATCTTCACTTGTACACTATTTTGCTAAACCTGAAAAAGCAAAATATTTGGCAGTAGTTTCTACTCTTTATCCTCTTAGCTACCCTGCTCTTTCAGAAGTAGAAGTATTTGAACCAGCAGTGAAGAAATCTCAAAACGGAATTGTTCCTGTAACTATTGCAGAAGGTTGGAACGCTGATATCATTGCAGAAGCACGCACAGCAGAAAAGCATACCACTCAAACTCTCGACCGACAAGGTTGGGTGCTCTACACCAATGGTGTTCAAGAACAAGGTGCTTTGTGCGACGAATCGGGCTTAATCACCACAACTGCGGGTAACGATTATCAGTTAGCCGACTTCAGTAGCAACAATGCTTTGGTACTAAAGAATACCTTTAATCCTGGAAGTCTTGTGTTTGAAGAACCAATCACCACCAGCGAACTATATCTATTAGCTATCTGTGCCGACGGAAGTGGCGGTCTTTCAATCACTCCTATCTACAGCGATAACTCACGTGGAGATGTTAGTCGTTTCTATATTTACGACTGGTTTGGAACAAGTGAAGGCACTGCTAAACACGGATTAGGCCGTATTAAGCGCAGTTATAGCAGAGATATGCGTGCCGATGGAATAGATGGTAATTACCAATTCCGCCTATTCGAGCATAAGATGCCTATCGATGAAAGCAAACAATTAAAGGGAATTATGGTGAAGAACTTTAAGAGTGGAACTGTTCCTACATTGCTTGCTGTGTCTATGAAAGAACAAACCACAACAGGAATTGTGCGCATTGCTACCGAAAGCAACAGCACCATCGTGGGTATCTACACCATCGACGGCTTGCGTCTCACCGCTCCTGTTAAGGGAATCAACATCATTAAGTATGCCGACGGCACATTTAAGAAAGTATATATCAAATAATATCGCAACAAAAGCACTCTTGTAGATAGAGTGAAAAACAAAGGAGTGGGTTCTATTTTGTTAGAACTCACTCCTTTTATTTATAAGGTTTGTGATGTTTATTTCACCACCTTTTTATAGGTCTTTTTGCCTTGTTTTACAATAACAACGCCCTTCACTTGGTTTTCTTTCACCTCACGTCCGTTAAGGTCGAATACCTTTCGGGGTTGATTTTCGTCGTACTCTATAGTAGAAACGCTCAAAGGAAATCTGTCTGCGCCCTCTACTTTCCAACCTTTACTTCTTGCTATATCTTGTATTTCTTCAGACATATCGTTGCCATCGCTGGCACTTGACACCACAGCCAATATACCATCGTATTCAGAAGGATCGGTAAGTGTGGGCAAGTAGTTCACCAATTGCAACATTTGAGCAAGACTAATTTGGTTAGAATAGCACTCAAGTACACTTAGAGTGGGGTTATTCGCAATGTTTATCTGTGATATTTGGTTGTTATAGCAAACTATTATTTCCAATTTGTCGTTATCTTTGGCAGTAAAAGAGGTCAACTCGTTGTTTTCGCAATACAGCCATTTAAGCTCTTTGGCATTAGAGATGCTCAACTCTTTCAACTTGTTGTTAGAGCAATTTAAATACTCTAAGCTATTATTTTGGGGAATATCCAATTCAGTTAGTTGGTTATAATCGCAAATGAGATGTTTTAGTTTGCTTTTTTGTGTAGCCTCTAATGTTTTGATCGGAGGGTTATTGGTGCTTAAAGTAGTTGGATTGTTGCTCTTTAGTGATATTGTTTTAATTGAATTATGATCGCAGATCAAATATTCTAAATCAGTATTAGCAACATCTATAGATGTGATATCGTTATAAGGACAATATAAAATCGACAAATCGCCCGATATTTTTATGGTTTTTGATGTAAGACGATAGGTGTTAGATACGAGTGTTTTATTTAAATATTTTAGATCTTCTTGTTGTTCACTCTTCACTAATGTTGCGCCTTCCACTTCGATGTCTGCATGTATTGAAATAGGATCTACATCGTGTATCAATAGAATTTCTTCGCCAATGTTCTTGTCTATGGTTAAAGTGATGTAGGTAACTTCAGGAATTTCGTTAACCACTTGTCTTGAAGTGTTTTTCACTTCCCAGCCTTTGCTAACAGCTAAATCTTTTAGTTGGTTAGAAAAGTTCTTAGAGCCGTTTAGTGTTGGCACCACAACAAGCTTTCCTTTTTTGCCTGCACTGGTGTCTATTGTTGGCAAGTTGTTCACCAATTGCTGCATTTGAGCAAGCGACAAGTTGTTAGAATAGGTTTCTAAAGTATTAAGTTTGGGATTATTAGAAAATTCAAACTGCGAAATTTTAGTATTAAAGAATCTTAGTCTAGCTAGTTCGGGGTTGTTTTTAACAGTGAGTTTTTCAAGTTCATTTCTTGAACAAGAAAGGTCTATAAGATCTTTAAAGTTAGAAACATTCAATTCTTTTAGATTGTTGTAAGCACAAGCTAAGAGCCATAACTTGTTGTTTTGAGGAAGATTGAGGGTAGATATCTTGTTGTAATTACAAGTGAGATATGTTAATTCGCTATTGGTAGACACGTCTAATGCAGTGAGTTGGTTATTTTCGCAATTAAGAGTGCTCAAGTTGTTGTTGCCATTTGTGTTGAGTTCGGTTATAGAGTTGTATGGACAAAATAAATTGACCAACTTAGAATGTGAGAGATCTATCGAGGTGATGCCGTTATTGTTGCAGTAGAGACTTGTTAAATCACCCAAAATTTTCACTGTTTGTGCAGTAAGACTGTAAGTGATGTTTTTTTCGTTTGGCTTTGAAGTATCTTCAGTTTTCACAACAGTTGCACCTTCAACAGTGATGTTGTCCACTGTAACACCTTCTGGAAGTCTAACTGACACCTTGATTTCTTCGCCAACATTTTTGTTTGTTGTGAAAGTGATTGTTGGTTGAGTGCCTTCTTGTTCGAGACTTTGAGTGTTGCCATTGTCTTTTTTAATCGTAACGACATCAAGAGCAGATGAGCCTGTGTTGTTGCCGTTTCGTTGATCAACGCCACGCACTTGGTTCGTTGCAGAATGACTTTCGTTATTAGCAAGATGCGCCAAATAATTGGGATAAGCTCCGTTGAGGAACGCCATGGTTGTGCCTCCCACTAAAAGAAGCATCGAGAGAAATAGTAAAATTCTTTTCATAAATTAAATGTTTTATTGTAGTTATCGCTGCAAATATACGCCTTTTAAAATAAAAAAGTATAAATAAACTCATATGGGGTGAAACAAAACTATATAAAGTATAATAAAAGTTGTATAAATGGCGAACGAAATAGCATTCTTATTAGCAGTTAATAACATTCTTATTGATGCTTAAAAGCATTGCGGTTGACGCCTAAAAGCACTGCCTTTGAAAGGGCTGAAATGTGGCTGAAATACAGCGAAAAGACTTTATTCTTATTTTTATCCCTGTCACTTCCCACAAACAAGAAGAATGGGTAGAAACGGCAAAAGGCATTGACAATGAGGTGAATAGTGAAAAGAATAAAGAAAATGTGCATGCGCCATTGCGTTTAATTATTGATTATAAATATTAAAATATGAAAATTAATTGTTTCGTTGTTGTAGAAACTTTCTAAATTTAGCTCCGCCTTTTGACAATTATTTTATTCTATATAAAAACATAAATGATTATGAAAGTAACCCATGACATGAAGTCTTGCTTCTCTGCACTTCTCATTGCAAGTGGAGCAACGATGTGCTTTCCACTTCAAATGCAAGCAGGAAACCACGTGGTTGCCGCTCCCATTACAGCAGCTCCAGTGCAAACAATCGTAGTAAAAGGTTATGTTCACGACACCAAAGGCGAGCCCGTGATAGGCGCTGGCATACAAGTGGTGGGCTCGAAGATAGCCACAATAACCGATATCGACGGCAAGTTCTCGCTAACAGTACCATCAGGTAGTAGTTTATTAGTTTCTTACATCGGCTTTGTCACTAAAGAAGTGAAAGCGAATGCCAATTTAGATGTAACCCTAAGTGAAGACAATCACTCGTTAGACGAAGTGGTTGTGGTGGGTTATGGCAACATGAAAAAGAGAGATTTAACAGGAGCTATATCATCAGTAAAAGGCTCTGAGGTGGCATTAGCAGGTGTTGCGTCGGCCGCTCATGCGTTAGCTGGAAAGGCAGCAGGTTTATATGTTCGCCAAAACTCTGCACAGCCAGGTGGTGGACTCGATATCTTGGTGCGTGGAGCAGGCTCGGTGAACGCCAATAACGACCCCCTTTATGTTGTAGACGGATTTCCTATTGCAAAGATCGATCAGCCTCAAGGTGTGAACGATCGTATGAATCCAGGAACACAAGGTGTGCTTAACTTCCTTAACCCTAACGACATCGAACGAGTTGAGGTGCTTAAAGACGCTTCGGCAACAGCCATTTATGGTGCTCGTGCGGCAAATGGTGTGGTGATTATCACCACTAAACGAGGTGCTGAAGGTAAGCCACAGGTTGACTATTCGTATAACTATTCGTTCCAAAAATACTCTGATAACTACGACATGTTATCACTTCAAGAGTGGATGGTTGAGAAAAACAAATCTACTTGGGAGTATTGGGTTTGGGAAAACGGCGTTGGTCCATGGGGAGGAAAGACTCTCGAGGCTGCCATTAGATCGCCTAAAGGTGGCTTATCTTACACTCAACCTTACACCGAAGCGCAAATTGCAGCAGCAGGAGCAGGCACCAATTGGTTGGATCTTATCACTCGAAACGGACAAGTGCAAGAACATAACCTTAGTTTAAGAGGTGGTTCGAAGGCTACACAATATATGCTTTCGCTCAATTATTTCGATAATCAAGGTATTATTCGCAATTCGGGAATGACCCGTTACACCCTTAAAACAAATATCGACCAAAAGTTCTTAGACATATTTAAATTGGGATTGAACCTCACCCTCACTCGCATCGACAACGCTAACACACAGCTTGGTGGCGAAAGATGGGAAAAATCGGGAATGATTAGAGCTGCCGTTCAAATGGGACCTCATATCAAAGCCTTCGATCCTGTTACAGGAACTTATCCTATCAACCCATTATTGGGAACTCAACCCAACCCCTATTCGTTGCTCAACAACATCGACGAGAGTAGAACCGACCGTCTTTTGGGTAACATCTTCCTTGAGGCTACTCCTATTCAAGGACTTAGTTTGAAATTGAATGCAGGTATCGACCGCACCAGTCTCTTCCGTGGAACCTACGAACCCAAAACAACTTTGTGGGGACATAACACCAATGGAAATGCAGATGTGTATAACAACGACAACAATCAATATTTGTTAGAAGCCACAGCAAGCTACACTCGTACCTTTAAAGACATTCACAAGTTATTGCTTTTGGCTGGTACATCATACGAACAGTTCGAATTTAAGAACTCAAGAGCAGGTAACAACGACTTCCTTACCGACGCCTTTGGCTATCATAACCTTGATGCTGGAGCAGGACAAAAGCGTGTTGGATCGGGATATAGCAAGAATAACATGGAGAGTTATTTCTTTAGAGCTAACTATATCTTGAAAGACCGCTATTATCTCACTGCTACTATGCGTGCCGATGGTGCCAGTGTGTTTGCAAAGAACCACAAATGGGGTTATTTCCCATCTGTTGCTTTAGGCTGGACAATGAGCGAAGAGCCCTTTATGAAAGACCTTCATTGGCTAAGTATGCTTAAATGGCGTTTGAGTTGGGGACAAACTGGTAACTCAGACATTGGTACAAACGCTTTCACAAGCTATGCTGCACACGCTGCTTTCAATAAAGAAAACAACTCACAAGTGATGGGTGTGTATCGCTCAAGATTGGCTAATCCCGACCTAAAATGGGAAACTACCACTGAATGGAACTTGGGTTTGGATATGGGTTTCTTGAATAACCGTATCCTTGCCAGCGTTGAATTCTATCATAAGGTGGTTTCTGACTTGTTGAACTACAAGCCTTTGAATGCTTATCAAGAGATTACACGAGTGATGGCCAACGTGGGAAAAACCCAAAGTACGGGTGTTGAGCTCACAATTAATACCAAAAACATCGAATCACGCAACTTTAAATGGTCTACAGACTTCACTTTCACTGCCTATAAAGACCGTTGGAAGGAGCGTACTCCCGACTGGAAGCCTGGCGTTTACGAACGAGTAGACGACCCAATTCGTCCTATCTACACTCGTTTGGCAGACCATATCTTGCAAATTGGAGAGCAAGTGCCCGATGCACAACCTCTTTTACGTCCAGGAGAACTCGTTATTAAAGACATCAACGGATATCGTCGTGACGCTAACAAACAACCTATTGTAGACGAAAATGGTCGTTTTGTGCTCACAGGAGAGCCCGATGGCTTGATTGATGATGCCGATAATGTGCTTTTAGGCTCACAAGATCCCAGTTGGTTAGCAGGTATTACCAATACATTTAAATACAAAGATTTCGACTTGAACATTCAACTCAATGGTATGTTTGGTCGCAGAATGCAAGATCCTACAGAGATGGCTTATGGTCTTGGCGGTGGAGATTTGGCTCGATATGGCTACAATGCGTTGAGAAAGATTAAAGATCGTTGGACTTGGGACAACCCTTCTACCACCCAACCCACTTCGTTTAATGGCTGGGGAAACAACTACACATCAGGCGATTGGTATTATCAACGTGCATGGTTCATACGCTTAACCAACATAAGTTTTGGTTGGACGTTGCCAAAAGCATGGATAGCACGCACTAAAGTGTTGTCTCGTGTTCGTCTATCGCTTAGCGCAAACAACCTATTCTGCATCACTCCGTATAAGGGATTAGACCCCGAAACCGACTATTATGCAGCTTCTTATCCCAATGCTCGTACCTATAGCATGGGTATCAATGTAACATTCTAACCCTTAAAAAAGTATGACGATGAAAAAGATAAAAGGCTTAACCCTATTATTTACTATGGCTGCTATGGCATTTACCACAGCATGCTCAGACCTTACGCCTGTTGATTATTCTGAAATCAATCCTAATAACTTCCCTAAAAACGAAAGTGACGTAGAGGCTTTGGTGATGGATTGCTATCGACCTTTGCGTGGTGACTGGTGGGATGGAATATATTCGCCATCTGAAAGGGGTGTGATGTTTATCAATGACTGCACAACTGGTATCTTAACAGGCGACTTTGGAGCCCAAAAGATGGCTGCAGAGCTCAATTTCTTCCCCACAAGCGAAGAGATCACTTGGTTTTATTTCACCCGAAACACCTCAAGTTATAGTGGTGGATACATCAATAAAATAAGTACTTGCACCCTCACTCTCGACGACATAGCTAACGCTCCTATCAGTGATAGCAAGAAAAAGGAATTCGAAGCCGAAGTGCGTTGCGCTCGTGCGTTCCTCACTTACACTCTATATGATATGTACGGACCATTGGTTATCGCTCCATTAGAGGTGTTGAAGAATCCTTTACAAGAGCAACCACTACCCCGTTTGTCAAGAGAAGAGCAGGTGAAGTTTATCGAAGACGACTTGTTGTTTGCTGCAGAGCACCTTCCTATGCCTAATAAAGCAGAGTATGGACGTTTCAGTAGCGGCTTTGCTAAGATGTTGCTCATACGTCTTTATTTGCACGAAACAGCTGTAAACAAAGACTATTACAACAAAGTAGAGACCGTAGCAAACGAGTTAATGAGCCCACAATATGGCTATCAGTTGCAAAGAGATTATGTAAAGATGTTTGAACTCGGCGGACAGGGCAGCGCAAACAAAGAAATTATCTATGCTTTACCTTGTTCTTACGACGGACCAGGCGTTAATCAGTGGCACATGATGGTGCTTCCTACCGACTTTGCACAAGGAGGTATGAGCGGAGGATGGGCAACTGTAACCAGTACATGGGCGTTCTACGATTCATTCGAGGCTAAAGACGTGCGCAGAACAAAGTTGCTCACCAGCTATATGAGCTCAACTGGCGAACAGATCGACCGCAACACTCCTCAATCTAAATTGGCAATGGGTCCTATTGCATTGAAGATGGGTTACGATCCACGTGTTAGTGCAAGTGGAGGACATTCGGATATCGACCTCATTCTATATCGTTATGCCGATGTTTATTTGTCTTTGGCAGAAGCATTGTCGCAAAAAACAGGTGCATCAGGTGCCGATCTTGCTAAGGCAGTGAGCCTTATCAATGTTGTTAGACAACGTGCTGGCCTCGATAACCTATCTGCAAGCAACCTCAACACTCCTGAAAAGGTGCTCGATGCATTGTTAACAGAACGTTGGCACGAGTTCTGGTGCGAGAATGGACAGTTCCGTTCCGACCTCATTAGACATCATAAGTTGGTGCAATGGGTAAAGAAAATCAACAATTCGCCTTATGCTGAAGAGTATAAAGAGTTGTATCCCCTTCCTTTATCTGCCATTATCGATGGCAAGGGTGCAGTAAAACAAAACGCAGGATATCAATAAATAATATGCTCCACCTAAGCTCTTGCGCTTTGGGTGGAGCCCAAATAAAAACAATATGAAGACATTACATAACATTTTGTTGGGTGCATTGACACTTATGGCTGTGGCATGCGGAAGCGATAGCAAAGGAGGCGACCCCGTTGTAGAGCCTCGTCCAACCACATCTACCGCTCTAAAGACTGTTCATTTAAGCCTAAGCAATGCCGAAATTGCCAACCCTGAACGTGGTTTCTACAATTTGTTAGAAACCAATTCTACCGATCCCGTTACCTTACAAGCTCTTAAGAAGATAAGAAACGACGGTAAAACATTGGTTCAGTTGGTGTATTATCTACCCGAATATCGCACAAGTGATTTGCCAGAAAGCTTTATAACCAAAGTAGAAGCAGACCTTGACAGAGTGCGTGAGGTAGGAATGAAAGCCATTTTGCGCTTTGCTTACACAAGTGATCAAAACGGATCAGATGCTCCAATGAGCAGTATTTTGCGTCATCTCGACCAAATTAAACCTATTCTACACCACAAAGTGGGAGTCATTGCTTGCGTTCAAGCAGGCTTTATAGGCGCTTGGGGCGAGTGGTATTATTCGTCAAATCATCTTAATAACACCACAGCTTACAACCAAGTGATTAGTAAGTGGCTCGAAGTGTTGCCCGAAGAGCGTTGTGTTCAGGTTAGAACGCCTAAATATAAGCAAGATTTTGTGGGCAATAGCAATCCTCTTACCCTCGAAACTGCATTTAAAAACACTCCAATAGCACGCATTGGACACCACAACGACGCCTTTATGACCGACGATACCAACATGGGTACCTATCAAAACGTTGATAAAGACAAGCGTTATGTGGCTCAAGATGCTCTTTATGTGCCATTAGGAGGCGAAACAACCAAGCCTTCGGGAGCTAAAATGGCTTCTGGTAAAGAGGCTTTAGCTGAGATTCAAACCCTACACTGGTCGTTCTTGAACGATGGTTATTACAAACCATTGCTCGATAACTGGAAAACAGGAGGCTATTTAAATCAGATGAAGAAACTACTTGGCTATCGACTCTATGTAAGCAAGGCTGAGTTCAGCGAGCAAAATGCACCTGGAAGCGACCTTGTTTTAAACTTAACAATGGGCAATGCAGGCACAGCATCGATGTATAACGCTCGTCCTGCAGTGATAGTACTTGTTCAAGAGGGCACCAACAGCGAGTATGAGGCAGTTAGTGGCATCGACTTGCGCACCATTCAACCTGAAACAACCACTACATTTAAGTTGACTTTCAAGCTTCCAAGCACTATTGCTGAAGGAAAATATAAGGTGATGATGTGGCTTCCCGATGGCAATAACGAGTTGAAAAACACGCCCGCTTATGCCGTGCAGTTGGCAAACAACAATGTGTGGAACAGCTCAACAGGTTATAACAACTTAGGCATCAGCATCAATATTGCTCAAAGCAAAGATGCTAAAGCAGGCACCTCATCTATCACTTTCGTGAAGAAAAAATAAAGAACAACACCTCAATAGAATTGGTTGAAGGCGTAATACCTCACCTATTGATGATTTCAATCTATACCAAAGCAACAAAATGACTCATCTAAACACCTCTAATAGCCCAACAACCACCACCCCTAAGGGTGATAACTGCTTGGCACAAGGCTCTTCAACAGAGACCTTTAACAAGGCAACTGCGCCACATTCGGGACGATTATTATCGCTCGACCTACTGAGAGGGGCCGACTTAGCCCTCTTAGTGCTCTTTCAACCCATTATTTATCAATGGGTAGAAGCCAGCGAACCCACGCCTGGAAGCTTCGGAGAGATGGTCTTTGGGCAGATAACCCACGTGCCTTGGGAGGGCTTTTGCTTTTGGGACATCATCATGCCGCTGTTTATGTTCATGTCGGGAATAACCATTCCCTTTTCAATGGGCAAGTATCAGCAAGGCAAAGTAAAGGCCGATAAAGGCTTTTTGTGGCGTCTTTTAAAGCGATTTGTGGTGTTATGGGTTTTAGGAATGATTGCACAAGGCAACTTGTTGTCGTTCGATCCACGCCTCATTCACCTTTATAGTAACACCCTTCAGAGTATTGCTGTGGGCTATGTGGTGGTGGCTTTGCTCTTTGTTTACACCTCGTGGCGCACACAATTGACTGTTGTTGCGGCCTGTTTGGTGGGCTATGTTGCGGTGTTTGCTATCTGGGGACAGATGGATTTCACCATAGATGCAAACATTTGCGAAGAGATCGACCGACAAGTGTTGGGTCATTGGCGAGATGGTGTGCTGTGGAAGGGCGACAATTGGTATTGGAACGATTCCTATCACTACACTTGGATTCTCTCATCGCTCAACTTTGTGGTAACCGTTTACCTTGGTTGCGTGGCAGGAATGATACTTAGAATGAAGCTACAAGACCTCAAAAAAGTACGCATCTTGTTGTTCTCGGGTGTGGCACTCATTGCTTTGTCGTTCCTTCTTCACCCCGTTGTGCCCATCATCAAGCACATTTGGTCTACCTCAATGACCTTTTTGTCGGGTGGAATCTGCCTTTTATTAATAGCATTAGCCTATTATTGGGTAGATATTAAAGGCAAAACAAAGGGTATTATGTGGCTTCGTTTCTATGGAGCCAATTCACTTGTGGCCTATATGGTGGGCGATCATGTGGATTTTTCATCGATAACCAACTCTATTTTTTATGGATTTCAACCTCTGTTGGGCAACTATTACGATGTATTAGAGGCTTCCGTACAGGGAATTATCGTACTCCTCATATTAAGATGGATATACCATTCAAACATTTTTATTAAGGCATAACTAAAATCATAACATTATGTTTAAACCAATATTTTATTCTCTTGTGTTGCCATTGGCCATCGCTTTGGTGGGATGTAGCGACAATAATGAAGTTATAAACATGGAAAAAAATGGTCCTAAACCCACAATGGACCTTCATATAACACCTCAAGACGGCTTGGTATATGGCGAAAAGGTGAATGTTTCGGGACTAATGACCGACGAACGCAACTTAGAACAATACGTTATAACCATCACTAACTCTGCAGGCGACACCCTTGTGCGCAAGCAACAAAGCCTATTGGGACAAAGCTTTAACGTGAATACCGACCTACTTGTGTCGCTTCCTAAAAACGCTAAGACCGAAAATTTAAAGCTAAGAGTGCGCCTCGACAATAGTAGAAATGGCGAAGCAGTAGAAGAATTCGACATCAATAATGTGTCTGCACCCACCTTTGATCAGCTTTATCTCTTCCTTTCAACAGGCGAAGTTTATCCTCTTGTTAAGAATGGTGATGAGTTCTCTGTGGCAGACGACATCTTCTTCCCAGCCAACACCAAAGGTATTGTGGCATCAACACCCGACAATTCGGGCATGTATTGGGGCGTTTCTAATGGCGAAATAACCACTATGGCGAAAGATTCTATCGTTATTGGTGCTGATATCGACGCCTCATTTAAAGTGGCTTTCAACCCTGTTACCTTCGAACTGACAAAGGGTGAAAAGCATTTCTGGGCTCCTTTGAGCGACAGCGAACGCTTTTATATCTTAGGAACGATATCGGGTCACTGGAAAGATGGCGAAATTACCGAGCCTAAGAATAAAATGGCTATGAAGGGATTTGGCTACGAAGGTGCTCAATATTTCACTTGGACAGCACCCGATGGCGACGATCCTGAAGTGGGAATGTGGGGCAGTACATCGTCTGGAGTATTCAGATTGAAACAGCCTTCAACAGGAAAATACATCCTTTGGGACGGCAAGAACATTGTGATGAGCAACACCGATGACAAGAGCAAGAGTTTCCCTGTAACCGATAAGGGTAACTTCACTATTCGTGCTGAATTCGAAAAGGGAGTGTGCACCATGGTGAAAGTGAGTGGATCGGGCAAGTCGCTCACCTTTAGTAACGGCAAAGTGAGTGTCAACGGACAAGAAATGCAGTCTACAATAACCTTGAATGGTCAGCAACTCAACATGAAACAAGGCAACAACTATGTTTACGAAGGAGTGTTGAACCTAAAAGAAGGACAAAAAATATCAGCTCCATTCAGTCTTGCTTCGTTCAAGGGTAGCACCGATTTGTTCGACGGCGTGGGCAATGAAACATGGACATTAAAAACCGCAAGCGACAAGTATTATATCCGACTCGACCTCTTCAATGGCGAATTCTATGCTTGTCCACTTTCAGCTTATCCTCAGTTTATCTATTTAGACGGCTGGAGTTTGGCTCCAAGAGAAGATGCTAACGACATTGTTTGGAATGCCGAAAAGGTTATTCCACTTGCTCGTACAGCTGCAGGAACATACGAAGGCACCTTCTATAACTTTGGTTGGGGCGGCGATGTAGCCTTTTATGTAACCCATCCTCGTAGCGGAAAGTCTTTAAGACTGCCCAATGCGGCTTTCAACTCTACTTTCACTAACGCAGGAAGTGGCCCTGGTAGCTTCCGCATTCCTTCTGCTGCAGGCTACTATAAAGTGGTTATCGACCTAAAAGAAGGCATCGAGATTAAGCCTAACGACGAGGTTGTGAAAAAGGGTTCTACACCTTTCACACTCGACTATATAGCGAAATAAATCACCACTCACCCCCTCTCCTCCCCCCAAAAGGCGGGAAAGGGGGTGTTTTTAAAGGGAAATCTCTCTTTCAAAACAAGCACAAAAAGTGGTAGATCAGTCTATCTTGTGTTACTTAAACAACTCTTAAACATCTTAACAACAAAAAGAAATATGTACAAACGCACACGCACGCTTTTCGTTTCCCTTTTCTTTGCGCTCGCTTCGCAGGCACAACACGTTACCAACATAACGCCTTTGCCTGGAGAACGATGGTGGGGAGGGGCCACAGCCTTAGGCTCTAAAATGCCCTTTGGCAACGAATTGCCTTCGTTTAACCTCTTTAACCAAAACAACAACAACCAAGTTTCGCCCTTATTGCTCTCTAATAAAGGCAGATATATATGGAGCGACCAACCTTTTACCTTTAGTGTAAAGCAAGGAGTGTTGAACATCGATTCGCCTTTCGAAGTGGTTGAGGCTCAAAAGCACGGCTCAACGCTTAGAGATGCTTACGTTGCTGCAATGAAAGCGCATTTCCCACCAAGTGGAAAGTTGCCCGATAGCTTGTTTTTCACCATGCCTCAATACAACACATGGATTGAATTGATGTATAATCAAAATGAAAAAGACGTGTTGAAATATGCCGACGACATCGTGAAGAATGGCTTTCCGCCTGGAATTATTATGATAGACGATAACTGGCAACACTATTATGGCAACTTTGAGTTTAAACCCGACCGCTTTCCAAACCCCAAAAACATGGTGAAACGATTGCACGACATGGGCTTTAAGGTGATGTTATGGATCAGTCCGTTTGTCACTGCCGACTCGCCTGAATACCGATTGCTTGCCGAAAAGGGCTACTTGCTCAAAGATACGACCCAACAACCAGCTATTATTAAATGGTGGAACGGCCAAAGTGCGGTGTTCGACTTTACCAATCCCGATGCTCGTAGCTACTTTATCAATGAGTTGCGCAACATGCAACAAAGCTATGGCATCGACGGATTTAAGTTTGATGGCGGAGATAACCAGTTTTACGACCGCAAAGATCTTGTGTCGTATGGCAATAAGCACCTCAACTCGGTGGAGCACACACGAGCATGGGCAGAAATAGGCTTGCATTTCCCTTTCAACGAATATCGTGCAGGTTGGCAAATGGGTGGAAAAGAACTCGTGCAACGCTTGGGCGATAAAGATTATTCGTGGCAGGCTGTGAACCTTCTTGCTCCTGATATGATTGCAGCAGGATTGTTGGGTTATGCTTATTCTTGTCCTGATATGATTGGTGGAGGCTCGTTTGGCACCTTCTTAGGTATCGATTCAAAGTCGTTCGATCAAGAACTCATCGTGCGTTCGGCTCAAGTGCATGCCCTTATGCCCATGATGCAGTTCTCGGTAGCCCCTTGGCGCATTCTTGATAACGAGCATTTGCAAATTGTTTGCAACATGGCAAAGCTCCATGCCAGCTTTGGTCACTACATATTGCAGTGCGCACGTCAGTCGGCTATTACGGGAGAACCTATCGTTCAAAGCTTAGAATATGCCTACCCTAACCGTGGTTACGCTGAAATAAACAACCAATGGATGTTGGGTGGTGAGTATATGGTGGCTCCAATGGTGGGCAAAGGCAGAAGCAGAACAGTGGTGTTGCCTCCTGGAAAGTGGAAAGACGACCAAGGACGTGTGTTAAAAGGCGCACGAACCATCACTATTGATGTGCCTCTAAACCGCCTACCCTACTATAAAAAGATGTAAGGCCATCTGCTCTTTTATTGTCTTAGGCAGTCTATTTAATCGCATAAGGCAGTCTGTTTAATCGAACAAGGACTATAATTGACTGCACAAGGGGTCTAATAGACCGAGCAAGAACTCTAATTTGACAACATAAGGAGTTTAATTTACCGCATAAGGCACTCTGAAAATCCTCTTTTTCGGAGTGCTTTTTTGTTTCTTGCAAATAAAAGCATTCTCCTTAGCCTTTAATAGCATTTTTATTAGCGTCTAAAAGCATTGCGGTTGGTAGGTAAAAGCACTGCGGTTAAGCGAGCGTTTCGGGGGCATATCAAAATAAAAAGCGACACCATAAGATGTCGCTTTCGTTGTTTTATTGAGAATTGAGGTACGCTTATCTCAAGCGGAATTTACCTGTTTGACTGAAATCTACAAGATATGGAGCACCTGTGTACTTATCGAAATTGACAAGAGAGATGGTGAAACTTGGTGTGTCCATGTCGGCATCGTATCTTGAATGATCGTTGTCTACAAATGGAGAAACGTCGTTACGTTGGAAAGTAAAGGCCATTGCACCCTTATTGTCGGTTACTCCTGCATTTGAAGTCCAATAGAATCCTTGATCACCACAGAACAACATTATTCTAAGATTTTGCTGACTTGCCAGTGTTGGGCGACCGAAATAGCCTGCAGCAGGCATAAACATATACTTGCTTCTGTCTGCTTTTGCAGGTCTTTCATAGTTCGCATCAGCGTCGTTGAATGTTCTCTTTGCGTGAGGGTTGTTAGTGCATGGACATGCTCTAAAGTCCATTCCGAGGAAACCTTCTTTGAGACTCTCAACTGTTACTCTTCTCTCTAAAGCAATTTGCTTGAGTGTTTTAATCCAGATACCACCATTATAAAGATGTTTGTTCATTACATACATCTTCCATTCGTCCCACTTAGCCTCTCCATTTAGTATCAACCAAAGTGCTTCGTTGTGGTTGAATGCCACTGTTGCGCCACGAGTTGCAGCGTTGTCTGCTACATTTGAGGTAGAACCTCCAGGTATTTCGTTTTGGAAGCGTGGGTCGCTTGCCGATGTTGCGTAACCAGTTGACTCGCTTGGCATATTTCTTCCAACACGCAATTTGTTAGTTGCGCCCTTCCAATAATATTCGTTTTGAACAGCGTCCCATGCGTAATATTCGTTTGGATCGAATTCTGTATCGAGTTTGATGTCACGAGAAAGCACACGATTTTCGCCTGCTACGAGCGTCTTGTTCTTAAATGTTTGCTTGTAATAGCCATAACCTCCTGTTTCTATATCCACTAAACCATATTCAATAGTAAGGTCTTCGTAGGTTCCAGCAGGCATAGTTATGATAATTCCGTTTTGAGTTACGTCTGCAGCTGTTGGCAAAGGCAACATGTTTTGTTGGTCACGGAAATTTGAATTGAATGATGATATGTGCTTACGACCAAGTAGTTCTTGTTTGTAGAACCATGCAATAGTGTTCTTTGCACCCGTTTTTGCCTCTCCCACTCCATTGTCGTCGAAGGCAAACTTACCGCTGATAGGCTTGTTTGCGGTTACATATACCGCCACAACTCCTACCGAAGAAGAGAAGCCATAGGTTGAATAAGGGCTCAAAACCATGTAGGCAGCCTTGTGTTGAAGGGTGAATTGGTATTTGCCTTGAGCGTTTTTAGTTGCTACTGCCACGCCACAATCGCCATATTTGCCGATGTTGCTGGCGTCGTTTGGTGCTGTTTGAATTTGAGTTTCAGCGAAAGTCACCTCGTTAGCTGCGCTACTGTTGTTGCCAGTGTAGCGAACTTTATACGATGTTGCGTTGAGTTGGTCGTTAAAAAAGAAGTTAGCATCTTCTAACTTGCTACCGCTTTGAATGTCGCTACCATCGTTTTTCACATAAACACCATCGTTGTTTTTGTCTATCCAAATTTGATCTCCGCTGTTCCAATAGAACAATAGTCCATCGAGACCAGAGGGAATAGTTACGTATTTGGCTCCTGTGCGGGTCTTTGCGCTGTTGGTTGCAAAGAATTCAGTGAGATGTTTGGGATTTTCTTTTGTATTTTTCTTTTGTTCTTCGGTTAAATCTTGCGAGCAAGCAGTGAAACCTGCCATTGCTATTGTAGCGAAGAATAGCTTAGTTATCAACTTATTCATATTTCTACTTTAAATAATTTCTATCCTGTTTAGTTTACTTCTAAAAATTAATTGTCATCGTCTTCTTCTTGCCATTCGGTGCCCGTGTTGCCCGTGTGACCTGCATTTCCGCCAATTCGCTTGTTCGATCCTGCGGTGATGTGGTGTTCAATTTCTAAGTTTAGACTGCTACAACAAGGCTGAACATAGTCATTCTTTGTTAAAAGCATCGCTCTTAACAAATCACTCTGATTTAATTTTGTCATTGTTTTTTGTTTAAATTATTTTAAGTTCTATATCTTTTCAGTGTCGAATCGCTTATTCAAAATCTCAAAAAAACGTAACTTTTTCATTTTTTTATTTTTGCAATTTTTTATAAATGCAATGCAAATGTATAACTTTTATGTGGAATAATTTACCTAAAATGCTTTTACTTTTGCAAATTAATATTATTTAATGAATAAAGAATTGTATACTTAGTTTGCAAAAAATGTTCCTTTTTTAGTTTTCTTGAGTTCAGTCATAATCCAATTTCTTGCCTTGTTTTTCTCTTTTTTCCATCTAATAAAAAGCAATTAGTCGCCCCCTTTTACTTCCACTTTTCCGCTTTCTCCTCCTTTTCTATCAGTTCAAACGAAGCAAGCACTTTACCCCTTTCTTTTAAGTGTTCTCCTTCTTCGCTTCAACTTAAACGCCCCTCTCGCTCTTCGCTTTCCCCATAAAAACCGATCTTGACAACCTTGCCTTGTCAACTCAACACTTTTGTGGTTCAAAAGAATTGTTATTGAGACGAAATGTCGCCCCTTTTACAGTAGAAAAGGAGTGATTTGGCGGAGATTTTTGCGTAGCGAAAAGAAATGAGAGTCCTCCACTTAAGAAAGAAGAGCGTGAGAAGTGAAAAGAAAAGGAATATTTTTTGAAGAAAACAAAACGAGCGAAGAACGAGAAAAGACAACCTTGTAAGTAATTAAATATTAGGTGATTATAAGGTTTTTGAAATAAGATAAAAGGAAAGAAAAACAACGATGAGGAAAAAAGAGAGTGAAAAAAAGTTCGTGAAAAATTTGGAGGGAATATAAAAAAGCACTACTTTTGCACTCGCAATTGTCCCATGGTGTAATGGTAGCACTACAGATTTTGGTTCTGCCAGCGGTGGTTCGAGTCCACCTGGGACAACAAAATAAGGCAATCATAACGATTGCCTTATTTTATTTTTGTCTGAAGCTATTAATTATTTAATAGCGTCGTTTAATTCAGCACCAGCTTTAAATTTAGCTACTTTCTTAGCAGGAATGTTGATTTTTTGCTTTGTTGCAGGGTTAATACCTTGACGAGCTGGACGTTCGTTTACGCTAAATGTACCGAAACCAACTAATTGTACTTTGTCACCTGCTACCAATGCAGCTTTAATTGCTTCTGTTGTTGCATCTAAAGCCTTCTTTGCAGCTGCCTTGCTTAGGTCAGATCCAGCTGCGATTCTGTCGATTAATTCTGTTTTGTTCATAAAATCTATTATTTATTAAATAAGAGTTATCTTTATCTTCTACAATCATTCGCAAATATAAAGAGAACATTTCATAAAACAAACAAAATCAAAGAAAAACTTCGTTATAACCCTTAAAAAAACGCTTTACGGCCCTTTATTGGGCAAAAAATCGATATTTTTTTGTATTTTTGCGCAGTTATTAAAGCTTTAAAGAAAATAGAATTATGATGCGCAGTATTCCATTCGCAACCAAGAATCTCTTGATTATAAATATAATTCTCTTCCTTGCCACTGTTGTTTATGGCGGATCTGAATTGGCAGGAGAGACACAATACCGACTAAACGACTTGTTGGGCTTGCATTTTTTCCTTGCTCCCGACTTTAGAATATACCAACTTTTCACCTACATGTTTATGCATGGCAGTTTCCAACACTTGTTTTTTAACATGTTTGCGCTGTGGATGTTCGGTGGAATTGTTGAGGAGACCTTTGGTAGAAACAAGTTTATCTTTTTCTATTTCGTGTGCGGAATAGGAGCAGGATTGTTTCAAGAGGCAGCTCAGTTTGGTGAGTTCTACTTCGCAGTGAAGAACCAATTGCCCGATTTCTCGTTCGCAGACATCGCCAAAGTGGCGCACAACAGCGAAAATGTACTGAACCTTTGGACCACAGTGGGGGCTTCGGGAGCCGTTTATGGCATTTTGTTAGCATTCGGAATGCTCTATCCCGAGCAACGAATTTTTATCTTCCCCATTCCAGTTCCTATCAAAGCCAAGTGGTTTGTGATGATTTATGCAGGCATAGAGCTGTTCTATGCAATGTCGGGAACCAACAGTAATGTGGCTCATTTGGCGCATCTTGGCGGTATGGTGTTTGGCTTTATCTTGATAAAATATTGGCAGAAACACCCTGCTTCGGCAGCTCGTGTAGACGATGTGATGAACCTTTTCGGCAATATTGGTAAGAAACGCTTCACCAATTCGAACACCCGACCACCGCATCAGGGCACTTCGAGTAGTACACATCGCACCAATGTAGATTGGGACTACAACGCAAAGCAGAAGCAAGAGCAAAAAGAAGTAGATGCCATCTTAGACAAGATTAGACGAAACGGCTATGACAGCTTAACCAAAGAAGAGAAACAACGTCTCTTCGAACAAGGTAAAAAATAATATGATGAAGGCACTTTTTGATTGTTAACACATGGTTGAAACAAGCAAGAGGCGCCTTTTTCTCTTTTCAATCCCCATACAAAATCAATTTAAACTACAAAAAATTAAACAGATGAACATATTTAGTAGCATTATAACTCGTGGCATAGCCGTAGCCAATTGGGCGGTTGTGGTGTTGATGATGATAACGGGTTATGCTTATTTCTTTTCCCCCATTCAGCACTCTTTGATGTCGGCAATGGGCGTGTTGTTTCCCGTTTTCTTGGTGTTGAACATCTTGTTCTTAGTGTTTTGGGTAGTGGTGAAATTCAAATACAGCTACATTCCCATTCTTGGACTCGTGCTTTGCTACACTCCAACGCATCAATATGTGCCCCTAAACATAGAGAAAGAGGCTCCAAAAGGCAGTTTAAAAGTACTTTCTTACAACATACAAAGCTATGGATACTTGCCCGGTGACGAGACAAGAGATGAAGAAAACCCCATCGTTCAGTATATTGCCAACAGCAAGGCCGACATCGTTTGCTTGCAAGAAGCCCCCAAGGCACGCATCGAACACGAAGTCGTTACCACCCTCAACCCCATCTATCCCTATCAAAGCGAGATGGTTCACGAAACCAGTGGCGATGTGTTAACGCTGTATAGTAAGTACCCCATCATCTCAACCGAGCGCATTCCCTTCGATAGTGACATCAATCTTAGCGTAGCATACCGCATCAAAGTGGGCAAAGACACCGTGTTAGTGGTGAACAATCACCTTGAATCGAACAACATGACCAAGGCTGATAAGGCAGGATTTAAAAACATAGTGCAAGGCAACATCACGAAAAAAGAAACCAAACAAGAAAGCAGTTTGTTGCTCAACAAGTTGGCCATTGCAGCCAAGAAAAGAGCCGTTCAGGTAGAAGCCGTGGCAAATGTGCTCAAAAAATACCAACATCTGCCCCAAATAGTATGTGGAGATTTTAACGAATGGCCCAATGGTTACGCTCTAAACACCTTGCAAAAAACGCTCACCAACAGCTTTGTTGAAAGCGGAAACGGACCCGGTTGGAGCTATCATCGCAGTGGAATGTATGTGCGAATTGATAACATCTTGTGTTCGAAAGAATTCAAGCCATACGGCGCAAAGATCGACTCAAGCATCGACCTAAGCGACCATTATCCCATTTATTGCTATTTAGAGCGCACGAAATAAGGTAGAAAAAAAAAGCAAGAAACTATAAATATTTTTTCACTTATGATAAAAATATAGTATCTTTGCACATCTATCTAATAGAAAAACAATAATCAAAATAATAAAAACAAAATGCAAAACAAAGGAATTGTAATTGTAACAGCAGTCTTATTGACCCTTGCAAGCATCTTTTATTTGTCTTTTTCGTTTGCTACTCGTTACTATGATAGCAAGGCAGAAGCAATAAAAGATCCTATTGCTCAGCAAGATTATAAAGACTCTGTTAAGTATTTAGGCATCTACTCTTACCAGAAATGCTTAGAAACTCAAATCGGATTAGGTCTTGACCTTAAAGGAGGTATGAACGTAATTCTTGAGATTTCAGTACCAGATGTTCTTGAAACACTTGCAGACCACAAAACAGATGCTTTCTTTGTGAAGGCTATGGAGGAAGCAAAGAAAGAAGAAGAAACAAGCCAAGGCGATTTTATTTCGTTGTTTGTTAAATCTTTTAAGAAGTATGCAGCAGGTCATCGTTTAGCTGAAATCTTTGCAACTCAACAGTTGCAAGGCAAGATTTCGCCTAATAGTAGCGACTCTGAGGTAGAGAAAGTGTTGAGAGAAGAAGTTAAAAATGCTATTGATAACTCTTTCAACGTAGTTCGTACACGTATCGACAAGTTTGGTGTTGTACAGCCAAACATTCAAAAGTTAGAAGGACAAGAAGGCCGAATCATGGTCGAAATGCCTGGTATTCGTGAGCCAGAGCGTGTTCGTAAGCTTCTACAAGGAAGTGCAAACCTTGAGTTTTGGGAAACATTCAATTCCGATGAGATAGTTCCTTATCTTGTACAGTTAGACCAACGCTTGGCAAATGGTGAAACAACAGCCGACACAACAGCCGTTGCCGACACCGCAAAGGTAGCTAAAGCAGCAGAACCTAAGTTAGAGTTGAACGCTAACAAAAAAGGCAATGCAAAGCTAAATGTAACAGACGAGGCTAAGATAGCAGAAGCAAAGCGTGCTCATCCATTGCTTTCAATGCTTCAAACAACAGGAAACGGTGCGCTTGCCCTTGTAGGTTTTGCAAGCGTTCGTGATACAGCCGAAATCAACAAAGCCATCTATTCAGCAACAGCAAAACAAGTATTGCCTTCAGATTTGAAGCTAATGTGGAGTGCTAAGCCAGAAGATGGAATCAAAGCAAAGAACGTTTACGGCTTATATGCAATTAAAGTGACCACAGCAAACGGTAGAGCGCCACTTGAAGGTGATGTTATTACCGACGCAAAAGACCAATTTAACAGCGTAACAGGTGCTCCTGAGGTAGGAATGACAATGAATACCGAAGGTGCAAGACGTTGGGCAGCTCTTACAAAGGCCAACACAGGCAAGGCAATTGCCATTGTTTTGGATGGAGTTGTTTACTCTGCGCCTCGTGTTAATGGCGAAATCGATGGCGGTCAATCATCAATTTCAGGTAGTTTCACTATCGAAGACACCAAAGACTTGGCTAATACACTTAAATCAGGACGTATGCCAGCACCTGCTCGCATTGTTCAAGAAGAAGTAGTAGGACCAACTCTTGGAGCACAATCAATTCAACAAGGTATCGTTTCATTCGGTATTGCCTTCGTTGTTCTTATGATCTACATGGTAGTGATGTATGGTTTCACACCAGGTATGATGGCCAACCTTGCATTGTTGGTTAACTTATTCTTCACACTTGGTATTTTAACATCGTTCCAAGCAGCTCTAACGCTATCGGGAATCGCTGGTATGGTGCTCTCACTTGGTACCGCTGTAGACGCAAACGTGTTGATATACGAACGTACAAAAGAAGAGTTAGCACTCGGAAAAGATACCCGTCAGGCTATGTCAGAAGGTTATCGCAACGCATTCTCAGCGATTTTCGACTCCAACTTCACATCAATCATCACAGGTATCATTCTTTATGTGTTCGGAACAGGACCTATTAGAGGATTTGCTACCACATTGATTATTGGTATTATCTGTTCATTCTTCACCGCAGTTTACTTAACACGTCTTGTATTCGAGAACAGAATGAACAAAGGAAAGTGGTTAAATCTTACTTTCACAACAGGTATTTCAAGAAACCTAATGACCAACACTCACATCGGTTTCATGAACTTCTATAAGAAAACATTTAGCTTCGTAGGAGTAATTATCCTTGTAGCTATTGTAAGTTTTGCAGTTAGAGGTTTAAGTAGAAGTATCGACTTCACAGGTGGACGCAACTATGTTATCACCTTCGAACGCCCAGTTGAGCCAGAACAAATACGTGGAATCATTGCAAATGCATTCCCAGGCACAACCACCAGTGCACTTGCGTTGGGTACCGACCACAAAACTATAAGAATTTCAACCAACTATAAGATCGAATCTAACAGTCCAACAGTAGACGACGAGGCAGAAACAATCTTATACAAGGCATTGAAGAAAGCAGGATTTGTATCTCAACCAAACGTTGAATCATTCAAGAATCCAGATATTAGAGAAGGCGGTTCAATCATCAGCAGTACCAAAGTAGGACCTTCAGTGGCTAAAGATATCACCCACGGAGCCATCCTAAGTGTAGTTCTTGCATTGTTCGCAATCTTCATCTACATTCTCATTCGTTTCCGCAACATGGCGTTCTCAATTGGTTCAACCATTGCTCTTGCGGTAGACACCATCATCGTATTAGGCGTATATAGCCTATGTTGGGGTTGGATGCCATTCTCACTCGAAATCGACCAAACCTTCATCGGAGCGATCCTAACCGTTATTGGTTACTCAATCAACGACAAGGTGGTAGTCTTCGACCGTATTCGTGAGAACATGCAACTACACCAAAAGCAAGATTTCAAGACATTGTTCAACGACAGTATCAACCAAACCCTAACCAGAACCATCAACACATCAACTTCAACCTTAATTGTGTTGTTGTGTATCTTCTTCTTAGGTGGCGAAAGCATTCGCAGTTTCTCATTCGCAATGAGTCTCGGTGTTATCGTTGGTACCCTATCATCAATCTTCGTTGCAGCACCTATTGCCTTCCTAACACTTGGTAAGCAAAAAGGAAAAAGACGTGCATCAGAAGAAGTAGTTGAAGCATAATATACAGAAAGAGATGGAAGTTACACCTATTTATATATAGGGGTAGCTTCCATTTTTTATCTTTTTATCATCAAACTACACCCCTATTACCATCTAACTACTATCATTTTATACATTAATAAGGCAGCTTTTACACAGCTAACCCTGCAAAAAAATAAACGATTCAATACAATAGCCCTTGCAGAAAGGGTCAACACAAGCAAAGTGATGCTGTAGAGAGTCGTAAGATATATATTATTACTAACAATTTAATTCATTAACCGATTATGAATAAAATTACTTTATTGGCTTGCGCCTTGATGTCGTGTACGCTCGCAAATGCACAGCGCACACCCACCCATCCATTGGATATTCAAGATGCAAATTACGACCAATTATCTTACTATTTC
The DNA here is from genome assembly GCF_000379965.1 of Hoylesella nanceiensis DSM 19126 = JCM 15639. Classification (GTDB taxonomy): domain Bacteria; phylum Bacteroidota; class Bacteroidia; order Bacteroidales; family Bacteroidaceae; genus Prevotella; species Prevotella nanceiensis. The sequence continues at coordinate 454,316 of NZ_KB904328.1, forward strand.
GACCAATGGTCTCCAGGAACACAACCTCAAGGAGTATCACAGATGGACGACGAGTTTTATATCTCACGTGTTAAGCCTCGTAAAAGAATTTCAGAGTTAAACTATCAGGCTTCTCCTGATGCCGATCCAAATCGTAAAATGTGTATTTGGGTACCCCTCGACGACCCCACTTCTAAGTGGAAAGCCCTCCCACGTTATTGCTTCGAGGGCGATAACTTTAGTCTTTGGTCTTACATTGACATACATGGTAACTGGACAGCACCATGGATGCGTGTTTCAGCAGGCTTGTCAGACGTAGCCCATAAGAATGGTGTTAAGGTAGGATGTGTGATGAGTATTCCCTGGAATGCAAGAATATTGCTTAATCGTTGGGCTTCATCAAACCACTCACTTGTACTTAAAAAGCTTACAGAAAAAGATGGTCAAGGCCACTTTAGAAACTCAATGAAGCTTGTAAAGTTGATGAAGTATTATGGAATTGATGGTCTTGGAGTCAATTCTGAGTTCACTTCTACACCCGAAACCATGACTACTCTTATCGACTTCTTTGCAGATTGTCACAAAAAAGCAAAAGAAATTGATTGGGAATTCCAATTACATTGGTACGACGGAACCAACGAATCAGGTAGTATTCGATTCGATTCAGGTCTTGGCAGACATAACGAAAGAATGTTTGGTGATAAAGATCATGTTGTTACCGATATGATGTTTGCTAATTATAACTGGGGACGTGGAACCTTAACTGCATCAGAACGTACTGCAAATGAACTTGGAAGAAGCAGTTACGACTATTATGCAGGTTTCGATATTCAAGGTCGTGCATTGAAAAATTATAGCTGGAGTGCTCTAAAGGATAGTAAAATATCTGTAGGTTTCTGGGGTGCTCACTCTCAAAGTCTTATCCATCAGAGTGCAACCGACGACGGAACAAGCGATATAGCTATTCAAAAGGCATACTTGCTCAAGCAAGAATTGATGTTTAGTGGTGGTAATCGTAACCCAGCAGCACACCCCGAAATCAATACAAATTCAACACTTGCTAACGCAAGTCTTAAAACTTTCCATGGTTTGGCTGCTTTCGTTACAGCAAAATCAACCATCAACGAAATGCCATTCGTTACCCGTTTCAACTTAGGTAATGGTCTTTCATTCCGCAACGAGGGTAAGGTTACATTCAACCACAAGTGGTATAACCTCAATACTCAAGACTTTATGCCTACTTGGAGATGGTGGATTACAGATAGCAACGATCAAGTGAACGAGTATATTACAAGAGATCTTGTTAAAGCCGACCTCACTTTCGACGATGCTTACTTTGGTGGTTCATGCTTAAGCCTACACGGAAAAACAGAATTCTCACGTGTAAAACTCTTTAAAACCTTATTGTCTGTAGACGGAAAAGACAAAATTTCGCTTACATACAAGGTGATGAACGGCACAGAAAGCAAGGCTAAAGTCTTCGTAAGTCTTAAAGATAACGTAACAGACTATAAAGAAATTGCTCTTCCTAACGCTCCTAAAGCAGGCGAATGGACTACTTTCGATGCTAATTTGAGCCAATTAGGCATCAATTCAAGTGCAGATATTGCAATGATTGGTATCGTTGTTGAAGGCACACCAGAGAACTATGACCTTCATGTAGGAGAACTTGCAGTGCGTAACCCACAAAAGGTTCACACACCAGTTCAACCTACTATTAAAGAAAAACAAATCATTAGAGGACTTTATAACACAGTAGACTTCAAACTTCGCTATGCAAGTAAAGATGAATCTAATGGTGATAAGTATTATAATGAAGATGTAGACACTTGGTATTACGAAATTCTTTACCAACAAGAGGGTCAAGAAGAGATGCTATTAACAACCACAGCGTCATGGGCTGCTTATGTTGTTGATGCTCCAATTGCTAATATTGGTAATAGAAAAGTACACTTCGGCGTTCGTGCTGTTGCTCCTGATGGTAAGACAAAGAGCCAAACAAGCTGGACAGATTATGAAGAAGTTGAATACAATACTCCTAAAACAGATGTTGTTATCGACAAAGCTGTAGTGAAACCAAACGAAACATTCACTCTAAAATTTGAAGATTACCTCATAAGTCCTGCAAGAGAGTGGAAACTTATCAATTCTGCAACAGGCAATGTGGTATATAGTACAAGCAATGCAACAAGCATTACCACTTCATTAGACGAAGTTGGTACTTACGATCTTCGCCTTATTGACTCTGAAGGCAAGGTGCATATCACTTGCGGTAAGGTGCAAATCACACCAGTAGAAACAGGTGCAGTGCCTCAAATTACAGATATTAAGGCAGATAAAGCAACTGTTGAAGCTGGCAAAGATGTAACTTATTCTGCAACCGCAACAGAAGGTTCAGGACGTGTTTCTCGTGGTTTAGTCATCTCAGACCCTAACATGTTCAAGATGCCTGCAGACCTTCAAAAGGGCAATAGCTACACTTATGCTCTTTGGGTGAAGGCAGATAAGTTTGCACACGATAAGCAAGGAACTAACCTTATCAGCAAAAACACTATCAAAGACGGTTGGCCTCACAACAACTGGGGAGACCTTTGGGTTCAAATTCGTCCACAATGGAGAGACCATATGGCTAACGAAGTGTCGTTTAACACAATGGGTTGGGAAGATCACGACGATCCAAACTCATCTGTAATGACAAAAGATCACCCAATGTCAGTAGGCGTTTGGTATCACTTAGCCATCACTCATAACGATAATGGAGTACACGAAATGTTCGTAAATGGTAAGAAAGTGGCTACTGGTCGTCAACCTGTTTCTACTCGAAGAGAGAATAGAGGTGCTGGAAAAATTAAGGCTTCAGAACCTGCAGACATCTTTATTGGTGGCGGTGGTGTATACAAGAGCGGCTTCAATGGTAGTGTAGATGAAATCCAAATATGGAACAAACCACTTACAGCAGAGGAAGTTCAAGTTGCCATGAAGGGTTACAAAGAAAATGAAGTGCCCGAAGGTTTGCAAGGATATTTCACCTTTGAAAATATGAATGCAGACGGAACCTTCCCTAACTTGGGTAAAGGTGGAGCAGACAAAACAGGTAGTTTAGTTCAACTTGTTGGTAGTGGTGGTGAAAATACCTCAACAGCAAGCTACGAAACACAACACTCAGACAACAATGTTCTTGGCTATCCAGGTATCGAAGGCACACTCGAAGTAACTCCAACATACACATGGACACTCGAAGGAGCAACCACTCCAAACGTTGAAGGCGCAACTCCTACCGTTACATATACCAACGCTGGCAAGGTGGGTGCAACCCTAACACTAAGCAATCGCTGGGGAGAAGCAACCCTAACTAAGACCGAATTGGTTGAAGTAACAGCTTCTACAGGTATCAACGGCGTTGAAAATGGTGTTGCTTTCGAGGCATTCCCTAACCCATTTGTAGAGAGTGTAAACCTTCGTTTTGCTGAAGGTGGAACCTATACTCTTAACGTGTTGAATGCAAACGGCGTACTTGTTCAAAGCAACTTGCTAACAACTGCTGCTGGAGAAGTTACTAACGTGAGCGTAACAGGTGCTAAAGGACTTTACATTCTTCAAATCGTGAAGAACGGAAAGACCTACAAAACCATCAAATTAGTAAAGAAATAATAGCGCAATAAAAGATGTTGGTAGGGGCTAAACAATAGCTCTTACCAACATTTTTCTTTTTATCTAACTATCAACAAAGGCGAAAACGATAGTTGCTACTTCCCTTTTAAAACCAACCAACATTGATTTTAACCGAAAACGCAACAACGCTAATAACACAAAAAGATATGTTTAGATAACTACTCTAATGATTAATGATAACGACTTTTATCAAAACTAAATTACATTTATAATCTCATTATGAAAAAAAGCTTACTATTAGCATGTGGATTATTAACCTGCGCAACAACCTTTGCACAGCGAACTCCAACCCATCCGCTCGACATTAAGGATGCGAAATATGCTGATTTACCCAAAGATTTCGATGCTTGGGCTCCTGGAAAGCAATTGAATGGAGTGTCAAGAATGGACGATGAATTCTTTATTTCACGTGTAAAACCTCGCACAAGAATAAAGGAAGGTGATTACAAAGTAGATGAAAATGTAGACGCAAATCGCAAGATGTGTCTATGGGTTCCACTCGATGAGCCAACATCTACATGGAAAGGTTTACCCCGATATTGCTTCGAAGGCGACAATTTTAGCCTTTGGTCGTATGTGGATATTCATGGAAACTGGACTGCACCATGGCTCCGTTTAAGTGCAGGCGTGAGCGATGTGGCTCATAAAAACGGCGTTAAAGTGGGCTGTTTGATGAGTATTCCCGAATCAGAGCGTGTTGTTTTGACCCCATTTGCACAGGGTATTAACTCAAAAGTGCTTTATAGAATTACTGACAAGGATAATCGTAATCGCTTTAAATATGCAGAAAAGCTTGTAAAGTTGATGAAATACTATGGCATCGACGGCCTTGGTGTGAACTCAGAGTTTACTACTAACTCAGGAGTTATGTCGCATCTTATCGAGTTTTTCGAACTATGTCACAAAGAAGCACGCAAGATTAATTGGGAATTCCAATTATATTGGTACGATGGAACCAACGAATCGGGTTATAGAGACTTTGATCAAGGCCTCGGAGACCATAACAAATTGATGTTTGGACGTAAGGGTCGTGAGGTAACCGATATGATGTTTGCTAACTATGGTTGGAGTGACAACACCTTAGCAAAGTCTGTTCGCAAGGCAGGAGAGCTCGAACGCAATAGCTACGACTATTATGCTGGCTTCGATATTCAAGCTCGTGGCGTTAAAAACATCAATTGGAAGCACCTTTTAAATCATAAAATTTCGATTGGTTTTTGGGGAGCTCACTCTCAAAGTCTTATCCATCAGAGTGCAACCGATAACGGAACAAGCGACGTTGCTATACAAAACACTTACTTAAAGAAACAAGAATTGATCTTTAGTGGTGGACATCGCAACCCAGCTTATCGTCCAAACGTGGGTAATGGTACATCTCTTGCTAATGCAGAATTAGCTAATTTCCACGGATTGGCAGCCTTCATTACCGCCAAATCAACCATTAACGAAATGCCATTCGTGAGCCGTTTCAACTTAGGTAATGGTCTTTCGTTCCGCAACGAGGGTAAGGTAACCTTCGATCACAAGTGGTATAACCTCGGAACACAAGACTTTATGCCTACTTGGAGATGGTGGATTACAGGCGAAAACGACCAAGTTGACGCCAGCAACTACTCTTCTTTGGTGAAAGCCGACCTCACTTTCGACGACGCTTACTTTGGAGGTTCTTGCTTAAGTCTACACGGACAAACTGCTTTCTCACGTGTAAAACTCTTTAAAACCTTGTTATCTGTAGACGGAAAAGACAAAATTTCGCTTATATACAAGGTGATGAACGGCACAGAAAGTCATGCTAAACTATTTGTAGCGTTGAGCAATGCTCTTACAACTTATAAGGAAATAGACATTCCAAGCGCAACAAAACAAGGCGAATGGACCACTTTTGAAGCTGAATTAAGCCAATTGGGCATCACTTCAAGCAGTAAAATTGCTATGATTGGTGTTGTGGTTAAAAACACAACAGAAGACTATAACCTTCATATTGGTGAGCTTGCAGTGCGCAATCCATCGCAAACATTCCAACCTGCAAAGCCTGAAATAAAGGATTTTGAAATCATTAGAGGTAGAGCAAAGAACATCGATTTCAAGATAAGATATGCAAGTAAGGAAGAAACAGGCGAAACAAAGACCTACAACGAAGAAGTAGATACTTGGTATTATGAAATTCTTTATCAAGCAGAAGGCGAGCAAGAGCAAGTGTTAACCGCCACTCCTTCATGGGCAGCATACGTTATCGACGCTCCACTTGTTAACGGAATCACCAACAGAAAGGTTCGTTTCGGTGTGCGTGCCGTTGCTCCTGATGGCGTAACTAAGTCTGCAGAGTCTTGGACAGCATATCAAGAAGCTCCTTATAACGACACCAACGACAACGTAGTGCTTAGTCGTCCTGTTATAAAGGCTAACGAAACATTCAACGTTCGCTTTGAAGATGAGTTGCACCCAGATGCAAAAGAGTGGAAAGTGGTGCAAGCTTCGACACAGAGAACCGTGAAAGTTGTACAAAATGCAAAGGCTTTTGACCTTGAATTAGACGAGGAAGGACTTTACGACCTCACAATAACCGACAGCAAAGGAAAGGCAACAACCATTAGAGGTATCATTCAAGTGAGTCCTCAAAGCACAGGTGCTGCGCCTCAAATTACCGACATCACAGCCGATAAAGCAAGTGTTGAAGGCGGAAAAGACGTTACTTACACCGCTACAACCAACGAAGGTGAGGGACATGCATCACATGGTTTGATTATCGAAGACCCCAAGATGCTTCAAATTCCTGCAGCTCTTCAAGTTGGAAAGAACTACTCTTACGCTCTATGGTTCAAGGCAAATAAGTTGGCTCACGATAAACAAGGAACCAACCTCATTAGCAAGAATACCGTAAAAGACCGCTGGCCTCACAACAACTGGGGTGACCTTTGGGTGCAAATACGCCCTGAAGTAACCGATAACTATACAAAGAAGGTGCACCCAGCTAACGAAATCTCATTCAACACCATGGGTTGGACAGCTCACGATAATCCTAACTTCGGTATGATTAGCGATGGTTATAGCATCACTCCAGGTGTTTGGAATCACCTTGTAGTATGCCATAACGATGGAAACATTCAAACAATGTACCTCAATGGACGTAAGGTTGCACAGGTGGCATTCCCTAATTCTATAAGAAGAGAAGACTCAAGAGACGGCAGAATACAAGTTTATCTACCTGCAGACATCTTTATTGGTGGCGGTGGTGTGTATAAGAGTGGATTCAATGGCGTGATTGATGAAGTTCAAATATGGAACAGAGAGCTATCAGAAAGCGACGTTCAACGTGCTATGAAGGGCTTTAAAGAAGGCGAAGTGCCTGAAGGTTTGCAAGGATATTTCACCTTTGAAACCAAAGAAGGTGAGAGTGTGTTCCCTAACTTGGGTAAGGGTGGAGCAGAACACAAGGCTCATTTAGTGGTAATGGCTAATAGTGGAGGTGAAGATACCTCTAAGGCTGGTTATCAAGATATGCCTGCCGACAACTCAGTAGTGGGCAATCCTGGTATCGAAGGCTCATTGAACATCACCACAACTTACACATGGAAGCTCGAAGGAGCTAACAACCCAACCGTTGAAGGCAAAACTGCTACCGTGCAATATAGCAACATGGGCAAGGTGGGAGCAACCCTAACACTAAGCAACCAATGGGGCGAAACAACTCTAACAAAAGACAACTTGGTAGAGGTTACATCGTCTACTGGCATTAACGAGGTAGAGAGCGGTGTTGCTTTCGAGGCCTTCCCTAACCCATTTGTAGAGAGTGTGAACCTTCGTTTTGCTGAAGGTGGAACCTACACACTCAATGTGTTGAACGCAAACGGCATGCTCGTTCAAAGCAACTTACTAACAACTGCTGCTGGCGAGGTGACTAACGTGAGTGTAACAGGTGCTAAAGGACTTTACATTCTTCAAATTGTGAAGGGTGGAAAGACCTACAAAACCATTAAATTGGTGAAGAAATAAAACGATTGTTTATTAGTACCTCAGTGTTGTTTGCACGCCTAAGTCAATAGAAACGGCAAGCACGCTGAGGTTAGTGTGACATCTTTTCGACTTTGAATGTTTGGTTAAAACGAAAAGAACACATCACTTCACAAAACCATAAAGAACAGGTGTAACCACTAAGGCGCATCTGTTCTTTTTCTTTTTCCACTTGCCTTGCCCCTTCCTTTTGTCCTCTTCTCTCACCCCTTGTCCCCACTTTGTGGCACTCTTGCTCTCGTTTGCGCTTTCCTTCTCGATTTGTTTTTATTTCTTCTTGGTGTAGTATAAAATGCTCTTTTGCCCTTTCTGCTGTGCTTTTACCCTCGTTTAAAAACTCGTCTTCACTCTCTTAAAACTACTTTCTCACGCACTTCCAAATCCGCTTCTACCCTCTTCCCCTTCTTTTCTGCCTCCCCTTTCTTCCCTTTTCTTCTCCTAATAAAAACTTTTTTTGCTCGCTACGCCCCTCTTTTGCATCGGGTGTAGATTGCTTCGTTCAGTTCTTGTAACGCCCTTGTAAGGCAGAAAAGAGCCATTGAGGGCAACATTTCTCCTCGTGGGTGCGCCCTCTTCCACTTTTTCGTCTTGCTCTCGTTCGCCCCTTGCTCGTTCCTTTAAAACAAAGGGAGCAGAGAGGACAAAATAAAAGCACCGCTCTTAACGACAAAGAGCGATGCTTTTGATATCTAACGGCACTGCATTTAGCAGGCAATAGCGTTCCTATTATAACTTACAAGAAATGCCCGCATTCACCTCATAGGTTCCTACCCATACATTGTCGTGATATTTATAGTGGGTGTAACGATGATAGAACGAGCCAGAAAGGTTGGCACTAACGGGGCCTTTGAGCTTGAATGAGAACATAGGCGACACCACAAAGAGGGCAGCATGACTGCGATCGCCCTGCACATTAAAATGCAATTGGTTCAAGCCCGTTAAGTCTTTGTCTTCATATCCCTTGAGGGTGAAGATGTGATAAAAGTCGGTTTTCAATGTAAAGCGCACCAAACGAGGGAAATCGAGAATAGTTCTTACCTTGATGCTATAACCCATTCCCATGTTATAGTCACGTGGAGCCACTTGATTATAGTAGTCGCTTTTGGTACCACCAAGTAGGATAAGGCTCGAATAAATGTGCTGTTCAAGACGTGAAAGGTTGCCCTTGTTCTTAATTCGATACACAATACCAGGTCCAACACCCACGGCTTCCGAAATTAAGTAAGGCGTAATATTACTGCCATCTTTCACAGGAGAGCTGTCGTAGTAGTTGAAATGCTGATACACTCCGAACTCCGTTTCGATCTTTTTACCCATCACCACAGGGGCAGTCCACAAGCGACCGAGCAGGTGAACACCACTCATTCGAGGCTGATTGCTCGAGAAGCCCATTGTAACATCGGCAGTGAAATAGTCGAAAGGCTTATTCTCTTTGTCGTTAAAGATGTCGCCATATTCGAAGAAGAAATTGACATAGGGGTTGTGTTCGCCTCTAAACAGAGCATTGTCGTCGGCAAGATAGCGGTTACCAACAGTAACTCTGAAATTCAAAGGAAAGCGGTTGATGTCGTGATATAGATAGTTCTTTTGTTTCACTTGCCAGCTTTCGCCACGCACAAGGCGGTTCACTCCACGCACAGGGTTGATAATAAAGGCTCCAGCCTCACGCAAAACACGACGGAAACCTCTCGACTTGTCGTTCAAAAGAATGCTCGATATGCGATAAGTCACCTCACCTAAGCAGGTACCACCCATCGAAGTGGCGATCAAGTCGTTAAGAGCTGGAGGCTCGTTTTCGCCAAAATACTCCCACATCAAGCTACCACCAAGGGCATAAGGATATGATTGCCAGAACGACATACCATTGCTTCGGGCAGCATTGAAATAGGTATTGCCGTGATAAGGGTGCATGTAGAGGTTGGTTTTAAAGGGGTCGTTGTCCCAAACAGGCAACGAACGCAAGTTTTTCCACACCGAGTTGAGGGTGATATAGCTATAATCGGCATGCTTATGGAAGCGGTTCCAGCTGAAAACGCCAACGTTGATAATAGCCGTTTGCGCTGCCGCTACCCACGGACGCTTAACAGGTGGGAGGGCATAAATATCGTTATTGGTGCTGTCGGTCAATATATCTTCTAACAAATTAAGCTCTTTGCGGTTGGCAGGGTTGTTGCGGTTGTAAGACAGGCTCAATCCTATTTCGCCAATAAACTGGTTCTTATAGAGCGTGTTTCGCTTGTAGTAGCGGGTGTGTCCGTAGCCTAATGACACGAAAGCACCGAGCTGTTTGGTGAATTGATAGTCGAGATTCACCTTTGTTTGTAGTGAGAATAGACGAGCAGGAACAAGTGGTTGCTCCTTTTTAAAGGTTTCGATATGATAGAATCCCACGTCGGCACTGAGCGTTAGGCGGGGAGATAGCGAGGCATATCGACCTATTCTGTAATACAAAGCACCGCTAAAGTCCTTGTCAAAGCCCAAATAAGGCGTTCCAAGTCCTACGATGCTATAAGTGTTTTTATTGCGAAAACGCATGGCAGCGTTAAGCAATGAGGCGTTACCAGCGTATAAAAGGAAGTCTATTTTCGTTGCAGGACTGATGTTGATGAGGCCAATCTTGCGACGAGTAGAGTCTTGACTGATATTCATTAAACCCACTTGCCAACCCTTTTGGTTGCCTTGTGTGACATTGATTAAACCCACTTGCGCTCCAGAAAGCGTGTCGGCATAGTTGTAAGCACTTAGCTGAAAGCCCTTAACGGTGTGCGATGCCACGTTAACAAGACCCGAAATCTGTGCTCCTTTGTCTACTCCTGAGCTGATATTGGTGAATGCAGACAATTGAAGTCCACGCAAAGGGTTGAGCGATATGTTCGACATTCCCGACAACTGAACGCCCTTTGCTCGTCCAGCCACATTGGAAACGGGCGAGATTTGCAAGCCTTTCATGTCGTTTCCAACGCCATTGAGCAAGCCACCAAAGGTCATTCCCTTAGCGTCTTGTCGCACTAACGACACCAAACCGCCTATGTTTAGTCCCTTCATGTCTTGGTGAACATCGGCATGTATCACGCCTATTTGAACGCCTTTCAACAGATTGATGTTGTTGAAAATACCCAAATTGAAAAGGTGAACCTTTGTAGAATCGTTGTAAGTTTTAGTGATTGGAAGCGCAATATTAGTGCGCTGAGGATCGAGTTGTTGCTGTGCTTTGATACCACCGATGCACAAAAATAAGGCGATATAGAAGCAAACAAAGCGTAGTTGTTTTGTGATGTTACCCATAAAAACGATTAATTTACACTGCAAATATACAACCTTTCTCTTAATAAAGATGTATTTGCGTGAAAGAAAGTAATGCTTTTGTGTCTTTGTTTTACGCTCTATCTTTCGCAATTGCAGGTATTCTAAATATTCATTCCTTTGATGATGGTAGCAGTATAGCAGTTTATTGGAGTCTTTTTTGTTGATTCTTCGTTTTATTCGCCTCTACTTGGTTGATTATAGGGGTGTTATATCATTTTTTTGGATTGTTTTTTGGAAAATAATAAGTATTCTTGTATATTTGCACCGAATAATGATTATAAATGATTTAAGTATGAAAAGATTATTTTTAGTGATGATAATGGCATTATCTGTGATTGCAGGTTTTGCGCAAAACAAAGAAAGAATTAATGTATTAAAGGAGAGACAGAAAGTGCTTAAGCTAACAACTGAGCTCAATAAGATGCAGTTAGCTTACGAAAAAGAAAAGGCAAACAATGTAGAACTCTCAAAGAAAGCAAGCGGAATCAATTTAGAAGCCAACGTGGCAACAGCTGAATTCAACACAAACAATCCATCAAGCACAGTGAAAGATGCAAAGGCTACCATTAAAAGATTGAAAGAAACCAAGGCAATTAACAAGAAATTGGCAAAGAGTCAAAAGACTTTAGTTAAGATGGAGAAGAAGATTGCTAAGATAAAATCTAAGATTGATGACTGCAACAAACGCATTAAATTTGTGAACAACGAATAGAATTCATCTATAAAGAATAAGAGAGGACGCTTTAAAGGCGTCCTTTTTTTGTTGTTGATACGGCAAACTCAGGAGCCGTTAAGGGGCTTTTGGGGTGGCATTAGGGCTGTTGTGAAGGCGCAAAGAGCATGAAAAAAGTAGGTAATATGATGCCGATAACCACAGCAAAGTCAGGCACTTATGTTCGACATAAATCGATATTGCACATAAAAAGTATGTTTTTTCGTGCTTAAAAAAGCTAAAACAGCATTTTTGTTTCAGTGGTTTTATTTTGTAGATTGTTATAAAAATAGGCAATTACATTTAACCTTTGATTCTTATGGAACATCGAATTGTTCATTTTATCACTAACCAATGCTCTGAAAAAGAAATTTTAGAGTTGAACAACTGGGCAGAAAACGAACCTCAAGAATTTAACCATCATGCAGAACTTTACCACGTTTACATGATGGCAAAGGCAACAACTATCTCAGAAGACGACGTCGATTTGGCTTTCAGACGATTGCAAGAACGCATCAATGGCGAATCTATTGAAATAGAGATGCGCCGTCCTTGGTGGCAAAGCCGACACATTGCCGCTTCCATTATCTTCTTTTTAAGTCTTTTTGGTACTGCTCTTGGTTGGCAGTGGTGGAGCAACAGAGCTGTAAACGAGCCCGAAATGGTGAGCGTTTGCACCAATGCTAACGACGTGAAGAATGTGATTTTGCCCGATGGAACAAGTGTTTGGCTCAACAACAACAGCGAGTTGAGCTATCCAAAAGAATTCACAAACATTGCCAGAGAGGTGCGCTTGAAAGGCGAAGGCTATTTCAATGTAGTGCGAAAGCCTCATCTTCCATTCATAGTTCACAACGAAGACCAAGACATTAGGGTGCTTGGTACGGTGTTTTATGTATCGAATAGCCCAGCTAAACACGAGTATATTGTGAGCCTAATAAGGGGTTCTGTGGAGGTGAATAACAACATTTCGAACGACAGAGTGATACTTCTTCCTGGTCAAAGAGCCATTGCCAACGATCAAGATGGAGAGATTTCAATCGACGAGATACCTGCAACCAACGACCAGTTGTGGCACCATAAAGTGCTATCTTTTAAGCAGTCGACCATCAGTAACATCATGGCTACCCTCGAAAACATCTATGGCATCGACATCAAGGTGAAGGCTTTGCGCCACAAAAACAACACCTATTCGGGCGAAATTGCGCCTAAGCAAGATATAGAAGGCACGTTGAAGCTCTTGCAACTCACCCTGCCTTTCAGCTATAAGAAGCTCGTTAGCGACTCGAACAACAGCTATTTTGAAGTAACAAGCAAATAAACGATATACCAACAGGGCATGTTTTGCTCTGTTTCATTATCCAAAATTCATTCGCAATGCAAGACAACTCCGCTTTTGGGGTTGTCTTTTTGTATGGCACAAGGCCTGCTCTTATCAACGAAAAGACAAAGGTGAAAGAGTGAAAAAAGCACGAAAAAACATAGCAAAGCATGGTTTAAACCAAGAAAAATATTGTAACTTTGTAGAAAAGGACAATGAGACAAAAACATAATTAACAACAAAAAGAACAACAAAACGAAAGGAAATATAAATGAAAAAAGTATTAATTGTTTCAGGACACTCTAACATTCAACACGATTCTGTGGTGAATTCACTCATATTAAAGCAAGTAAAACAAGCCCTTCCACAGGTAGAAATCGACTTGTTATGCGAGCTTTATCCCGACTTTAAAATTGATGTTGCAGCCGAACAAGCAAAGGTTTTAGAGGCAGATATCATCGTGTTTCAATTCCCTTTGTATTGGTTTGCTAAGCCATCTATCCTTCAACGCTGGGAAGAAGAAGTGTTCTTGCACGGCTTTTCACACGGAAGCAATGGCGATAAGCTCAAAGGAAAGAAGCTAATTGTGTCGTTCACAGTGGGCGCACCGGGTGAAGTTTACTCACGAGAAGGCGGACTTGGCTACACACTTGAAGACCTATTGCTACCCGTTAGCCGTTCAACAGCAGGCTTTGTGGGCATGACTCTCGAGCCATTTATTTATACAACAGGTGTTTCTTACGCTCTACGTGGCGACGAAGCACAAGCAAAACAACTTGAAGAGAAGGCACTTTTGCACGCTCAACGCTTAGTTGAAGCCATCGAAAAGGCCTAACCCCAATGCGCAACAACACAGCGCATCTCTTTAAAAGACAATATTATCAACCTCTTAAACATTAGTTATGTCGAAAAAAAAGAAAGGCGGAAAGAGAATGTCTGCCAATAAAATGGTAGAAAAACTCGAAGAGTTCTTCCGCTCACACCCCAACAAAAGCTACTCGTTTAAAGAAATATTCAAGAACTTAAAGCTCGATACTCACCCCTTAAAGATGCTCGCCATTGATTTAATGGAAGAGTTGGCGTGGGAAGATTTCTTAACTCCTGTAGCCGATAACGCCTATCGTTTGAATGTAGACACACAGGTTCAAGAGGGGCGTTTCGTTCGAAAAAACAACGGAAAGAATGTCTTTATTCCCGATAATAGCGACCTTTCGATCTTCGTTGCCGAACGAAATTCGATGTTTGCACTTAACGGCGACAGGGTGAAGGCTACCCTATTGGCTCGCAGAGAGCACCACATGAGAGAAGCAGTGGTGGTTGAAATACTTTCACATGATAAGGATACGTTCGTGGGAACGCTAAGAGTTGAACACGACTTGGCTTTCCTTTCTACCGAAAGCAACATCTTTGCGCACGACATTGTCATTCCTAAACGCAAGCTAAAAGGCGGTAAAGATGGCGATAAAGCGGTGGTAAAGATCATTCAGTTCCCTGGAAAAGAATCGAAAAACATCATCGGTGAGGTGATTGATGTCTTGGGAGTGAGTGGCGATAACGATGTAGAAATGAACACAATACTTGCTCAATACGGCCTACCTTATAAGTATCCGAAGGCAGTTGAGCAGGCAGCAGAACGCATTTCGGCAGAGATCACGCCCGAAGAGATTAGTAAGCGTGAGGATTTCCGTGAGGTATTCACCTGCACCATCGACCCTAAAGACGCCAAAGACTTCGACGATGCGCTCTCTATCGTGCAACTTCCCAACGGCAATTGGCAAGTGGGTGTGCACATTGCAGACGTTTCTCACTATGTAAAAGAAGGCTCTATCATCGACAAGGAGGCGCAAAAGCGTGCCACTTCGATTTATTTGGTAGACCGAACCATACCAATGTTGCCCGAACGTTTGTGCAACTTTATCTGCTCTTTGCGTCCTGATGAAGAGAAACTGGCATACAGCGTGATCTTTGAAATGGACGAATTGGCCAACATTAAGAACCATCGTGTGGTGCATACCGTGATTAAAAGTAATCGAAGATACGCCTATGAAGAGGTGCAAGCCATTCTTGAAGACAACGGGGTGGTTGATGGAACGGGCGAACCAGCACCTAAAAAAGATCCAAAAGACTACAAAGGCGAGAACGCCTACTTGCTCGTTATGCTCGACACCTTGGCTAAACAGCTTCGAAAGGCACGCTTTAATAATGGCGCAGTGAAGTTTGATAGAGAAGAACTGCACTTTGATATCGACGAAAAAGGACGTCCAACACGTGCTTATTTCAAGATGTCGAAAGACGCTAACAAGCTAATCGAAGAGTTTATGCTCCTTGCAAACCGCACAGTGGCAGAGGATATTGGTCGTGTTAAGAAAGGAAAGAAGGCGAAAACCCTACCCTATCGTATCCACGATAACCCCGATCCGTTGAAGTTAGAGACCCTAAGAGAGTTTGTTACGAAGTTTGGTTATAAGCTAAAGACTGAGGGAACAAAGGGTGAAGTGGCTCGTTCATTAAACCAATTGATGGACAAGTCGAGCGAGAGTGTTAATCAAAAGCTCATTCAAACCATTGCTCTAAGAGCGATGATGAAGGCAAAATATTCGGTACATAACATCGGACACTTCGGCTTGGCGTTTGAATATTACACCCATTTCACCAGTCCTATCCGTCGATATCCCGACACAATGGTGCATCGTTTGCTCACCCATTATGCCCAAGGAGGCCGTAGTGGCAACAAAGATCATTATGAAGAGTTGTGCGAACACTGCTCTGAAATGGAGCTTGTGGCACAAAATGCCGAGCGAGACTCTATCAAATACAAGATGGTTGAGTTTATGAATGAGCACTTAGGCGAATGCTTCGACGCTCATATTAGCGGTATTACGTCGTACGGAATCTATTGTGAGATCGACGAAAACCACTGCGAGGGTATGATTCCTATGCGTGATTTAGACGACGACTACTACGACTTCGATGAGCGAAACTATTGTCTTGTGGGACGAAGAAAGCACCACACCTACCGTTTGGGCGATGCGCTTAGAATTAAGGTGGCACGTGCTAACCTCGAAAGAAAGCAACTCGACTTTACGCTAAGCGACGATAAAGAGTAATAATTCAATAACTCCATACGATGTAGAGCGAGTCCATACGATGGACGACGAAGTTTATTTAAGGATGAAAAAAAGGCTGTGTTGCAGGCAAATAAAATTATTTTCCAAAGCAACCAAAAGAAATTTTCATGTTGAACGCCTCTCCCCTTTGTTTATAAGGCTTGTGAGAGTGCAAAAGAAAAGCAACGCTATTGCAGTGCAAGGGCGTTGCTTTTTGTATGTAATAGCGTTGCTTTCGTGCGCTAATTGGATAGCAACAGAAATGGAAGGAAATGTCTATCCCTCTTTCAAAATATCGAGGTAGTAGTTGATGTATTCGTCTACTGCCTTGTCCCAGCAGAATTGTTGGGCTTGAGCCAAACACATCTTTTGGCGGGTTTCAGGGTCTTTTTCATATTCAGCCAACAACTTTTGTGTTGTTTGCGCCATCTTTTCAGGCTCCAACTCATCGAAATAGTAAGCGGCATCGCCTCCAATTTCGGGCAAAGAGGTGAGCTTCGAGCAGAAAACAGGCTTACTTGCCGTCATCGCTTCGGCCACAGGCAAACCAAATCCCTCGCTCTTTGACACGAAGAAAAACGCCTTACAATTGCGGTATAGATAGGCTTTCTCGCCTGCCGACACGCAACCCACAAAGCGAACATTGGTGAGTTGATAGCGTTCAACAAGTTGATGGAGCATTTTAGTGTATTCTTTGTCGCCCTTTCCTGCCACAACCAAAAACTCATTGGGCAAGAATCGCATCATTTCAATTAAGAGATGCACATTCTTCTTGTCGTCTAATCCCGACACAGAAAGGAGATATTGAGATGGAAGTCCGTCGATTTTCTCTTGTGGAACCTGCATTTGATCGGTCACACCATTATATATCACTCGCTTAGGTTGATGCACATTGAAACGGCTCACCACATCATTTTCAGAGAATTGAGAGATAAACGAGAGATGGGTTGCAAAGCTAAGCGTGCGGTTAATCTTGCGTGTTCGCTTGTCGATCTTCTTTTGTGGAATGTTATTATGGAAGTAGTTGACATCGTGAATGGTCACCAAAGCCTTTGGAGAGATGGTGGTGTGAATGCGAGGAAGTTGCTGAGTCCAGTGCACAAGGTCTACTTTAGGGAAGAAAAGGTGCTTGATGAAGCGTGGAAGACGAGCGTTTAGAAGGATGTAACGCCACTTTCTTAAAACGAGATAGTCTACCTCATCGCCATAATCTCCACTCATACCCTTAGGCACAAGGAAACAAAATTCGAGGTTGTGTTGTGTTTTTAGCTCGGCAGCCTTTGCGCTCATGCGAATGGCAAGGTTATGTGCAAACTCGCCAAGTCCCACATATTTGTTAGAAAGGTTATATAGATAAACGGCAACTTTCTTTTTTTTAGTCATGTTCTTGTAGTCTTATAATGTAAATATAGCCTACTTTAAACGCTCTTAAAGTAGGCTTTAGGTTGCTCTGCATCAACGTGTTTGTTGTGTTAGGTCGATGCAAAGTAAGTTGTTCGAACCTCTTATTCGAAGTAATATAAGAAGGTAGCCACGCCCTCTAAGGCATGTTTTCTTTGTCCTTCAATTTCGATTTTAAATTCAATCTCAGCTTTGCAAATACCACGAAGGTTGCTAATGGCTTGCAATTTAGTAACTAAGCGCACCTTACTTCCAGTAACAACGGGTTGTCCGAAGCGCATTTTATCCATTCCATAGTTCACAAGCATCTTGATATTATTTACCTCGATGATTTGCGACCACAAATAAGGAAGGAGCGAAAGAGTTAGATATCCGTGTGCAATAGTGTTCTTGTATTGGCTTTCTTTCTTTGCTTTTTCCACGTCAACGTGAATCCATTGATGGTCTAAAGTAGCGTCGGCAAATAGGTTTATACGCTCTTGATCCACCTCTAACCAATCAGAAACACCAAGCTGTTCACCCAAATGAGCAGCAAACTCTTCGTAAGAATTGATAATTAACTTTTCCATTTAGTATGCTATTAATTAGTGTTTGCAAAGATAAGCGTTTTCTTTTTTACGACAATATTTTTCCTATTTAAAGTAAAGAAATCAACACTAAATAACGAAATAACAGGTCGTTTTTGATTTATTTCTATCGTTTTATTGCGCCATTGTGGTAGTATTATGTGTGAAAATTACTACCTTTGTAACAAATAAAAATATAGATTATGGAGAAACAACAGCTTGTTATTTACAATACTCTTAGTAGAAAGAAAGAGACATTCGAGCCTCTTAATGCCCCAAACGTGGGTATGTATGTTTGTGGACCAACCGTTTATGGCGATCCACACTTAGGACATGCACGCCCATCAATCACCTTCGACATCTTGTTTCGCTATCTAAAGCACCTCGGTTACAAAGTTCGTTATGTGCGAAACATCACCGATGTGGGTCATCTTGAGCACGATGCCGACGAGGGAGACGACAAGATTGAGAAGAAAGCACGCCTTGAACAGCTCGAACCAATGGAGATAGCACAGTACTACACCAATCGTTATCACGATGCAATGAACGCTCTTAACGTGCTTCCTCCAAGCATAGAGCCACAGGCAACGGGTCATATTATAGAGCAAGAGCAATTGGTGAAAGAAATAATGGATAACGGCTTTGCTTATGAAAGTAATGGCTCTATCTATTTCGATACCGCAAAATACAATGAAAAATACCACTATGGCAAGCTCTCGGGACGTAATCTCGACGACGTGATCAACGCTTCTCGTGAGTTAGGAGGCGTGGAAGACAAACGCAACCAAACCGACTTTGCCTTGTGGAAGAAAGCCACTCCAGAGCATATTATGAAGTGGCCAAGTCCTTGGAGCGAAGGTTTTCCAGGCTGGCATTGCGAATGTACAGCCATGGGACGCAAGTATTTAGGTAACAACTTCGATATTCATGGAGGCGGAATGGACCTTATGTTCCCACATCATGAGTGCGAAATAGCTCAAGCAGTGGCATCGCAAGGACACGACATGGTGCGCTATTGGATGCATAACAACATGATAACCATCAACGGAAAGAAGATGGGAAAGAGCTTAGGCAACTTTATTACACTCGAAGAGTTCTTTAAAGGCACCCACGAAGCATTGACACAGGCCTACAGCCCCATGACCATTCGCTTCTTTATACTTAGCGCACACTATCGAGGAACAGTAGACTTCTCGAACGAAGCCCTACAAGCTGCCGAGAAAGGACTCAACCGTTTGTTGTCGGGAATAAAGGATTTAGACCGCATTCAGCCCTCTGCTGAGTCGGATAAAGCCACTGCAGACTTTGTAAAAGAATTCCGTTCAAGATGCTATAACGCCATGAACGACGACCTACAAACACCTGTTGTGATTAGTATTCTATTCGAAGCATGTCACATCATCAACACCATTGTAGACCATAAAGGCACTATCTCTGCCGAAGATCTCGCAGAATTGAAAGAGACCATGCATCTCTTTGCCTTTGATTTGATGGGACTTCGTGCCGAAAATTCTGATAACAATCAAGCTCGAGAAGAGGCTTATGGCAAGGTAGTAGATATGGTGTTAGACCTCAGATCGAAAGCTAAAGCCGACAAAGACTGGGCTACAAGCGATAAAATTCGTGATATGTTGGCAGATGCAGGCTTTGAAGTTAAAGACACAAAAGACGGTGCAGTGTGGAAATTAGATAAGTAATCCGCACGCATTGTCTATCCCTATACATTCCATCACTCCCCTAAATCCACGCCAAACACAATGATTCTCTACATCGTTATTCCCTGTTACAACGAGCAAGAGGTGCTTCAATGGGCAGTAGATAAGCTACAACCCATTATCGAAACACTTCAGAACGAATTGCAAATAACAACCCGTTTGATGCTTGTAGACGACGGAAGTAAAGACGAAACATGGAATATTTGCAACCAACTGACTCAACAATACAACAATGTTGAGGCACTAAAGTTGGCTCATAACGTTGGGCATCAAAACGCATTGTGGGCAGGTATGGAGCAAGTTGTGGAGCATTGCGATGCCATGGTGTCGATAGATGCCGACCTACAAGACGACCCTTATGCCATAATAGAAATGGCTAAGCAATTGAAATACAATCATTGCGACATAGTTTATGGCGTTCGTAAGGAGCGAAAGACCGACAGCTTCTTTAAAAGAACCAGCGCATTGGCCTTTTATAGGGTGATGCAATGGGTCGACAAAGAGACCATTTACAACCATGCCGACTTTAGAATGATGAGCAAGAGGGCACTCACCGCCCTATTGCAGTATAGCGAACGCAATTTATTTTTGCGTGGAATTGTTCGTCAATTGGGCTTTAAAGAGGCCAGAGTCTATTATAATAGAACCGAAAGAACCGCTGGAGAGAGCAAATATCCATTGCGCAAGATGATCAGTTTCTCTGTGCAAGGCATCACATCGTTCTCTACTGCCCCACTACGTTTCATCACATTGATAGGCTTAAGCATGACCCTCGTGTCGGTAGTGATGATCATCTTCGGCTTAGTAGACTACCTAATGGGCAACACAATACAAGGTTGGACGTCGCTATTGGTGTCGCTTTGGTTCATAGGAGGCATCACAACCACAGGTGTAGGCATAACAGGAGTGTACGTAGGAAAGATCTATAACGAGGTAAAAAGACGCCCTCGCTACTTCATTGAGCAAACAATTCAATCTAAACAAATCAATAAAAACGAGATAGAAGCGCAGAAATAGCAAAAAAGCAACTATTTATTTTGCAGTTGTTTTTAATTGCATTATCTTTGTGTTCGATAGAAAGTTATTCGTAATGAAGTAATTCTTACGATGAAAGTGAAAACGTGTTGAAACATTATTAGGTACTTTATGGAAATATCATTCACTCATCATTGCAACGAAATCTTTAATAAAGCCATTCAAGATTATCATTTAAAAGATAATGTTGACACGCCTATTAGCAACCCATATCAGCACGATACAATTGAAAACCGATTGTATTTAAAGTGTTGGATAGACACCGTTCAGTGGCATTTAGAAGATATTATCCGTGATCCGCATATCGATCCGCTCGAAGCATTGCAGTTAAAGCGACGCATCGACCGCAGTAATCAAGACCGAACAGACTTGGTTGAGCAGATTGATTCATACTTTAGACATAAGTATTCCGACGTAAATGTAAAGCCAGATGCACGTTTAAACACCGAAAGTCCAGCGTGGGCGATCGACAGATTGTCTATTCTTGCGTTGAAGATCTACCACATGAACGAGCAAACATTGCGTTCAGATGCTTCAAATGAGCATCTAACAAAATGCAAAGAAAAGCTCAATGTGTTGTTAGAGCAACAAAAAGACCTCGGAACAGCTATCAATCAGCTTTTAGAAGATATTGAAGCAGGCAAGATATATATGAAGGTTTATCGTCAAATGAAGATGTATAACGACCCTTCAACCAACCCCGTTCTATATCAAAACAAGAAATAAAGCATGCGCAGTGAGCATCTATTGATCATTAGATTCTCTGCAATTGGCGATGTAGCAATGATGGTTCCTGTCGTAGCCTCATTGGCTTCACAATATCCTCACTTGCGAATTACAGTGCTAAGTAGACCCTTTGCACGGGTATTCTTTGAGCATCTCGCCCCCAATGTCAGTTTCATGGGAGCCGACATCAATAAAGATTATCGTGGAATATTGGGTTTAAACAACCTTTTCAGACGGCTTTCTGGAAAGCGATTTACAGCAGTTGCCGACTTTCATGATGTGCTTCGAACAAAGTATTTGCGCCTAAAATTCTGGTTTGATCACATTCCTACCGCCCATATCAATAAGCATCGAGAGGGCAAGAAGGCACTCACTGCCAAGCACAACAAACGCTTTGAGCAACAGCCAACATCGTTTCAGAATTATGCCGACGTGCTAAAAGAGTTGGGATATCCCGTTCAATTGACTTTTAAGTCACTCTTCGAAGGCACCAATTCACAGCTCAACACCTTGCCAAACAGCATTGTTGAGGCAGTAAACAAGGCGCAAGTAAACATCGGTATAGCCCCTTTCGCAGCACATCAAGGCAAGATTTATCCCCTTGAAAAGATGCAAGTGGTGATCGATGAATTAGAAAGTAAGATCGAAAATCTACAGATATACCTCTTCGGAGGAGGCGAACAAGAAAAGCAACAAATTGCTAATATGGTGCAGCAGCACCGCCATTGCATCAGTGTTCCAGAGCATTTAAAAGGCTTTCAGCAAGAACTTATATTGATGAATGAGCTCGATGCAATGATAAGTATGGACAGTTCGAACATGCATTTAGCCTCTCTTGTAGCCACACCAGTGGTGAGTGTGTGGGGAGCAACGCATCGTTTTGCAGGCTTTATGGGCTGGAATCAAAAGCCAGAGCATGCAGTAGAACATTCAATAGCATGTCGTCCATGTTCCATTTACGGCAATAAACCGTGTTATAGAGGCGATTTTGCGTGTATGCAAAGCATCGAACCGCATCAAATAACACAAAAGGTGATGGCAATTATCAATGCTCAACAGGGCAAAGAAACAAACAATTAAAAGCGAACAAACAATAATTAAAACAGGTGGAAACACCCTTTTATTAAATAAGTAAATATAAACAATAAAACAAAAATTATTATGGCAAAGTACGTATGTGATGTTTGCGGGTGGATATATGACCCTGCAGTAGGAGATCCAGATGGTGGAATTGAACCAGGAACAGCATTTGAAGATATTCCAGATGATTGGGTTTGTCCTCTATGTGGTGTGGGTAAAGACGATTTCTCTTTAGTTGAAGAATAATTGTTCATTTACAATATCAGTCAATAGGCAGTGCTCTCTTTTTGAGGGTGCTGCCTTTTTCGTTTTCAATAGCACAGCTTTTGCGGTGCAAAGAGACTGCTTTTAGGGGACAATAACAACCCTTTCGAGAAGTAAGAGCACAGCTTTTGAAAGAGCGTTGCGCTGAGGCTGTGTTTAAAGGCAACGTAGAGCGTTCATTAAGTGAATTGGAATAGTTGTTCGTCGAGCCGACTCTTGCGCGCTTAGAACAAAATTATAGCCCCTTTGCAAGGCTTCCACACAGAGCAAGTGCAGAGGTGTTGCTGAACAATAGAAAAGGGGGAATATAAAAAATCACCAGTAAGACATTTGCTTACTGGTGATTTATTGTTAAAGTAAATCGTTTATTTGTATTTCGATGATTATTTTCTAATCAACTTCACAGTGCGTAAAGTCTTACCTTCCTTCTTCACTTTGAGGATGTAAACGCCTGAGTTAGCAAGGTGTAAGCGTACAGTGTTGCCTGTAGCTACATTCACATTGTTCTTAAGCACTTGCATACCATCGATGCTATAAACCTCGAATGTGTAAGCACCAGCTTGTGCGCATTCAACAAGGATATCATCGTTTACAGTGTAAGCCTTCACCTCTTCGGTAGTTGTTTCGTTGATTCCAGTTGTAGCGTCGATGTGGATCACTTGGAATGTACGTTGATCTTTACCATAAGAGTTTTCAAGTGTAAGAGTTACTTCATAGTCACCACCAGTTGGGTAAGTAACTTTTGCAGAACCTGCAACGTCGTTTCCAGTCATATCTGTGAACGAACCCTTACGAGTTTTCCATGTTGCTTTAGTTTCAACAGAGAATGCTTCACCTGCAACGAATGGAGAACCAGCTTCGTAGATTGGCTCTACTGGAACAAGAGAACCTTGTCCTTCGCCTGCACCTGTTTCAAGTTCAGCACGATAACCCTTAACTGTTGTTCCGTTAGCAACGCTTGCAAACTTGTTATTTCCATCAGCATTTTGTTCGAAATCCCAATAAGCTGTCATGTTTGCAGTATTCTTTTCGGTTGAACGATAATTGCTTGCAACTTCTGTTTCGTTTAATTGTTTGCTGAAGAACTTCACATCATCGATCACACCATCAATGGCTGCTTGTCCTGCTCTACCAAATCCTAACATGAAGTTGTTTTCGTCCCACCATGTAGTTGTTGGAGAAAATTCTGTAGTATAGCCTCTTCCACTTAAACCATTGTAACGCCAATCTTTAGCAGTTGCAGGTTTACCGTTGATAAATAGATGTTCTCTTACACCACGTGTACCCTTTTCCATTGTGATAGTTACATGGCTCCAAACACCTGGTTCGAATTCAACCGACCAGTTTTGTGTGTGCTCAGGGCTACCATTATTTCTGGTGTCACGGATGGTAAAGCTAAGAACTTTGTTTGCAGGATCGTATCCTGACCAGATAGAACCCCAGTTATTTTGTGGCCAACTTGTGTATTGATGACGCAAGTCGAGGATTTGAATACCACCACTTGGAAGGCTGTTGAACTTCAACCAGAATGACATTGTCCACTCTTGGTTGTTAGATGTTAGACCAACTTCTGTAGCTTTGAATACGAAACCCTTTTCTTTTAGGTTGATACCTCTTGACAATTTACCATCAGCAGGGCGACCTGTGTAAGCCATTGTTACTGCTTGGTTAGCTTGAACATCAATTCTTGAGTCTGAACCATTAGCTGTTAATGTCTTAATTTGAGGAAGAGCACCAGTTTCATTGCCTGTTATTTGAACGAAAGCTTTGAATGTTCTTGTTGTTGTTTGTACACCTGTTTCGCTATGTACTTCACCTGTTACCTCTAAGTCGTAGTTACCTACAGCAGAAAGGTTGTTTACAGTGAATTCAGTTGTACCATTTGAAGAAGCAACTGTTTGTCCTTCGCTGTTCTTAAGTGTCCAGTTCGCAGCTGTGTGACGTGGGTCTACGAAACCAATCTTAAAGTCTTCGTTTGGCTTAATGATGGTTTTGTTGCAATGAACTGCATCGTTATAAGCGTAAGCAGGAGCTTGTTCGTAGTTTGTCCATGCAATTGGTGATTCGTTCTTCATATCTAATGATACTGCAGAAACACCTAAACGAACTTTTGTACTGTTGTTAGATAGGTTCAAAGGAATGCTATAGAACATACCAGCCCATGATGTTGTGATACCCATTAGAGTTGGGTTTGCTTCGCCTTCTTGTTGTGCCCACAACTTAAATACAGACACATGAACATCTGAGTTGTAGCAAGGTTCGCCTGGATTTTTGGTGTTTGCCATCTCAAAGATAAGCTTTCCGTCTACACCTGACTTGCTGAATGCAAGTAATTTAGATGAGGTAATGGTTGGAGTTTCAGGAGTTCTTGCTGCTGTTCTAACGATAGAGCACTCTCCAAGATACATGTTGATGTTGTTAGTATTCTCGAAGTGAAGTGCAATCAATGCAAGATCTTTACCTGCAAGTTCGCTACCTACAGTGAAAGTCTTTTCTACCCAGTGCTCATCATCAATTGCTTGATCACGTGTTAGCAATGTGAATCCGTTCTCGTTGATAGGATTTGTTTCGCTACCTTTAGCGGTAAGTACCAACTTAACATCACCCGAACCACTCAAATGTTTGTATTTAAAGGTGATAACGTCACCTGTTTGTAGAGTGTATTGAGTTTTAAATAGGTGTAGATATTCGTTTGTATGTGTACCAAATACACGAACACAAGAACCTCCTACGTATGCATCGTCCCATGTAAATTCAGCATCTAAGCCTGTTTCAGGAACGTTTCTGCCAAGTAGATTAGTGCTAAACCACCAGCGCCATGTAGGCAAGTAGTCTTGAACACCAATGTTATACCAAGAGTTATTGTTCTTTCTTTCACCCTTCCAGTTAAAGAATTTACCATTACCAAGGTTGAAATAAGAGATGAATGGCTCGTCTGTTAGGTTCCAGCTTAGAGTACTCTTAGCTGTCATCCATGTAGACATACCATGCCAATCTTTATTGTCTACGTTGTATTTCATTGCGCTTGTTACGGCTGGAGTGTTAGCTGGGTTACGTGTACCGCCAGTGAAATAGCGTTCAGTTCTTAGCATATAAGAACGTTGCATGGTTTCTTCTGAGCTACCTTTTTCATTTCTACTTTCCCAGAACATGTTCTTAGAGTGAGCCCCCCACAAACCAATTGAAATAGGATAGTCTTTCAATAGTGGCCAACTATCTGTTCTTGGTTCACCTCCTTGCATGTTAACACCTGCATAAAGGTATAGAGGATCTCTGTTAAGACTTCTTGCATAATCTACCGAATTTGCAAGACGTTGTCTAAAGTTCCAGTTATAATTAAGGAAAAGAGAGAATGCTTTATTGTCTTTATCACCAAAAGTTAGTGCGTAATTGTTATCTAATACGTTAGAAAAACCATTAACACCTCTATCTTGGGTCAATCCATACCACATGTTTTCGAATATTGGGTTCTTGCTTTCCATTAGCTTATTAACCTCAATATGCTTGTTTCTTAATCTTTGAGTGATGCGGTTCCATTCTGACCATTCAGAGTTATAGCCCAATCCATCTTGTCCATAATAGTAAAGGAAGTTTGCTAATTTTTGTGCATCTAATAAGCCGATAGCTCTCAATTCACGCTCCCATTCAGAACCAAGGTTACCAAATGGCACTGTACCTGCAGATGAAACAGCTACACCATTCTTATGTGCTACGTCCATTAAAGCAGCTGGAATACGTCCAAGAGGAGCAGTCCAGTCTCCCCAGTGGCTAACATACGACCATAGAGAGAATACCTCTGAGTCGAAAATACCATCGGGTAGAGCGTTGGTTTCGGGGTTGTTAAAAGGAACCCAAGCCACCAAACGCTTGTCGTTGGTGTCGTTTAAGTCTTTTAATACCTGTGTGTTTTGGTTACGGAAACGTGCCTTAGGTTTAACACGAGAGATGAAAAAGTTATCATCACTTGTTACTTTTCCATTTCTGCTCCATGCTTCTACTGTTGCAGAAAGCTTGTCGCCTTCGCTGTTTTGCCATCGAATGTACTCTTTTTTCAATGACTGTGCTTGCAGAATTGCTGGTGAAACCAAGCAACCAAGCATAAGCAATTGTAGTTTCTTACTTGCCATACGATTGTTTATAATTGTAAAAATTTAGTCAATATCATTAACTGTTAGGGTGAATAATAAATGCTTATAGCGGTGCAAATATACATCATTATTTGATATAAAACAAATTTTTGGGATAATTTAGTTGATTTTAGTCAATGAACTTCTATCTGCCTGAGAATGAGGAGTTGAGCTATGCCTTTTGAACAGCATTGCTATTGAGGTGCAAAACGATTGCTTTTGAGTGCAAAGAGCAATGTTATTGAAGGGTGAAAGCAGTGCTGTTGCCAGGGGGTGAAAAAGAAAGGGAGACAAGAACTATTGTTCCTGTCTCCCAAAGTAGATACATTATTCGTATTTAGATAATTGTTTTTTCGTGTCTCATGGATTGAATTATACTATTTATCTTTATTGAAAAACAACCATTATGAATGGAAGATAAATAAGTTTTCGAGTGTTTCTAATTATCCAATCATCTTTTGAAGGTCTTCTTCTACAGTTGTAATGCCTCCTAATCCGAATTGTTCTACAAGCACTTTGAGTACTGCTGGTGAAACGAAAGCAGGAAGAGTAGGACCAATGTGAATGTTCTTCACGCCTAAGCTCAATAGTGCAAGGAGTACAATTACGGCCTTTTGTTCATACCACGCGATGTTGAATGCCAATGGAAGGTCGTTGATATCGGCAGCACCGAATATCTCTTTCAACTTAAGAGCTACGACAGCCCATGTGTAAGAGTCGTTACATTGACCTGCATCGAGCACTCTTGGTATGCCATTTATATCTCCAAGATTTAGTTTATTGTATTTAAATTTAGCGCAACCAGATGTTAGTATCACTACATCTTGAGGCAATTGTTTTGCAAATTCAGTGTAGTAGTCACGACTCTTCATTCTTCCGTCGCAGCCACCCATCACTACAAACTTACGAATAGCACCGCTCTTCACAGCCTCAACGATTTTGTCTGCAAGTGCAAATACCTGATTGTGTGCGAAACCTCCAACGATTTCACCAGTTTCAATCTCTGTAGGAGCTTCGCAAGTTTTTGCCAACTCGATTACTTCAGAGAAGTCTTTGTGTCCGTTTTCGTCTGCTTCGATGTGCTTCCAACCAGGGAAACCAGTTGAGTTAAGAGTGAAAACACGATCACGATAGTTGTCTCTTGCTGTTGGAGGAACGATACAGTTGGTTGTAAAGATAATAGGTCCGTTGAATGCAGCGAACTCTTCTCTTTGCTTCCACCATGCGTTTCCGTAGTTACCAACAAGGTGTTTGTATTTCTTTAGTTGTGGATAATAGTGTGCAGGGAGCATCTCTCCGTGTGTATAAACATCCACTCCAGTACCTTCAGTTTGCTTTAATAGCTCTTCAATGTCGTGCAAATCGTGTCCACTGATAAGGATTCCAGGGTTTTTACCAACGCCAATGTTCACCTTTGTGATTTCAGGATTACCATAAGAAGTGGTGTTTGCCTTGTCGAGAACAGCCATTGCGCTAACGCCTTTGCTACCAGTTTCGAGCACAATATTTAGTAATGTGTTCATATCTGCATTAGGATCAGCGATGGTTGCCAATGCTTTGTGAATAAAGTCGTTCACCTCTTGGTCGGCATAACCAAGTCTTCCAGCGTGTTCTGCATAAGCAGCCATACCCTTAAGACCAAGAACTGTGAGCTCTTTTAATGAACGAAGGTCTTCGTTTTCATTGCGAAGAATGTTCTCTCTCAAGCTTTCTGCATCGTAATCAGCTTTCTCTCCGCCCCAAGTAACTTCTTGATAGTCGGGAAGCTGAATATTGTTTTGAGCAGCGATAGCCAATAATTGCTTTTTAAGTGCTACACCTTTGTCTACTCTGCGCAAGATAGATGCATCGTCGAAGTTAGCATTTGTGATGGTAGAGAACAATGAATCGATAACGAAACTGTCTACTCCTTCAACGCTTTGAATATTGTTTTGACGCAAAAGATGCTCGATAGTAGAGACGCCTCTCACAACTCCTAAAAGCAAATCCATATAGTTTGAGGTTGAAGCTTCTTTGCCACAAACTCCTTTAATGGTGCACGCTACACCCTTAGCTGTTTCCTGACATTGGAAACAAAACATCTTATTTTCCATAATCTTTTTGTATAATTTAATCTTGTTGGGTGCAAAATTAGATCTAAAAGAAAACTCCAAGAGTAACAATTGTTACTTTGGGGCTATAAAAAAAGTTAAGTATTTGATGTTTTTTCATTGTAAAGCCCCTGCAACAAAGGGCTACACCTATTATATATAAAAGGGATGTTGTGAGGCTTTGGTGGTGGGTATTTATTCGAGAGGAGCACAAAGACTGTGTAAAAGCTTGGTAAAATAAAGGGTGCACTCGAATGAACGAATGCACCCTATGTCTGTTTTATTGATGTTTTAAAACAAAAACCGAGTTTATTTTGCGTTGAAAGCAAAAGCAACGTTGGCTTTGTTAGTGTTTAGTCTGTACCAAAGAGGTGGAATTCTACAATACTTACACGGCCTGTTGCGGGCATCTTTAAGATGCTATATTTTAGATAACGGGCCTTAGGACTGCTTAAAAGTGTGATGTTTTGATAGCCTCCACTTGTTTGAATTGTGCCCAACGATTTCCATGTTACATTGTCTTGCGAAATGGCAACCTCCACTTCTTGGGGCGCATAGTTATTGCTTGTCCACGACCAAGAGGTGGTGTTAACACCCGTTATGGTTTTGATACTACCAAGATCTATCGTTATTGTGAAGCCTTGTCCACTGCGTGCAACATCTGTCCAATAGTTTCCATCAATTAAATTATCACCAGAATTTTCGGCTCCTTCACTCAATGTAATAGTCCAAGAGCTACGATCTAACACGTCATTCACCTTTGGTTCGCCCATTATCATAGATTGCAAGGCTCCTTTTTCAACCTTTGCTGTGAGATTGTTGAGCGTTGTCATGGGCGAAATGAGTGTGTTGGGTTGGGTTGTTTCGATGCTTTTTAGGGCCACATCGAACGACAAACTAACCTTTTGCTCGTTTGTTTTTAGCTCGTTAAGGTTTGTTGCTACAATGTGAAAGGTGTCGGAATGTTGCTCGCCTGCTTTGATAACAATTTGCGAAACATCGACTTTTTTGCCTTTGTTGTCTTGTAGCTCCAATCCTATATTAGAGGCGTTGGCATCACGAAGTTCGATGTTTACATGCACATCTTGGCTGGTTGGCTTTTGTGTTTTAGCCACAAAAGGCATGTTAACTTCGCCTGAAAGACCTTCTTCAGAATGATTAATATAGAAGGTTTTGGGCGATGGAGTTAAATAATCTAACCGTTGTAGGTAAACATAAGTGGCAGTCCACTCGTCTTCTGCAGTGTTGTTTTCGCTGTGACAACCACATAATAGTAGTAGGCCTGCTATGGCATAGCCACCTATTTGAAGTAGGTTATATTTGTGTTTCATAACTTTTTGTTTTATTTCCAATCGGTATGTTCATCTGTTGACTTTATTCCTTCAACCCAAGTAGGTGCTTGAGTTGTGGTGATGGTGTGTCCTTTTCCTGTTGCATCGTGGAACACATTGCCCGTTCCTTCGTTAAATCTCCAATAAGCTTCTAAGCCTTTTGCTTTCGGACTTACTGTTGATTGGCTCTTTTGTATTTGTGTTTCGGTGCGACAAACCGACCAAACACGGGCTTCGGTGATTAGAATCTTGCAGTTTCCCCAACGGCTATAAGGATCATCTCCTTTGGTGAACCATTTAAATTGTTTAAAGGTGGTGCTACCAGCAGGGATGTCTTTTACACCAGCAAAGGCACCATTGATATACAAACGATAGTGAGAACCATCGCAAGTGAGTGCCAAGTGTTGCCATTTGTTTGGCTCGAAAGAGAAAGAAGGATTCATATAAATGCGGTTTCTGCCCACAATTTGCACCAAAGAGTGCGCCTTATGGCCTCCATTGTCGCTTTGAGGATCTTCGAAACGAAGCAATACAAAGTTGCTTTCTCCAGGTCCGCTGTTAACAAAAACGGCACGATCTCGGTCGCCTGTGTCGCTCACTTGGAACTTAACTTCTATGGTATATTCGTTAAATGTTTCGTCGCCCTTAGGCATTGCAGCCTCTAACATTGGCGCACCAGTGAACTGAGGAAGTGATGAAGTGACAATTGCTTCGGTTGTAATGACGAACGAACCCGTCTTAGGCATTGCAGGAATGTCGCTGTCTTCGCTAATAAGACGAACGGGAATGGCATAGCTTTCGCCTATCATAGCTTGTGTTAGCGGCTTGATATTGATCTTTACAGGGTCGATAGAGTATTGTCCTTTAGGGATAACAACCTCTGAAGGCATTGTGAAGCTGCTGTCGGGAAGTGTTATATAGCTTGTTCCTTGCTGTTCGTTATATTGATGTAGCAAGGCAGTATCTACCACAAGTTTAAGCTTGCAGTCGTGTGTTGCCATTGTAGAGAGGCATGGAGTGATTTCGGTTGTTGCACCATCGTCGGTGATAATCACTTTTGCACTCGATGAAGTGCGGCTCTCGTTGATGAAAGCACTGTTGTTTAGCGTTTTGTAATCTGCATCATTGCACGATATAAACAATATCAGGTTACATAAAAGCATGTATCGAATTAGTTTCATAAAAAAATCTTTTAAAATTCATTTTAAATGATATGGGCTGTTTCTTTTGCTGCCAAAGTAGAACAAAGAGCCCACCATAAGGTTTTATTTTCTTATCTCACTGCTGGGTTTTGAGCCTGAATGGCACGTCGTAGGTATTTATAAGCAGGTGTGTTTACTGCTTCGCCGTCGATGTGATAGGCTCCAAATCCGCCTTTCATATAGCCGTTTGTAGGTTGCCAACGAGCAAAACCTTCTAATGAACGATAAGGAGTTGAGCGTCCATCACGTGTAGAAAAAGGATAACCACCATTTAAACAATCGATTGCACTCTCTAAGTTTTCGGTCATTACATAACGATTTGTGATTTCTTCTTCAGTCATAACTGATTTAAATTTGTTTATACCTGTTTGTAAACGGCCGTCCAAATTGCCCTCTTTAGCAAAGTAGGCTTGTATCACATAATAGCTGATATAAGGTGCTGTTTCTGCGTTTAAGGTTTGTGGTTCGCCATCTACAAGGAGCAATTTCTCGGGATGTGGCGACTTGGGTCCTATGCTTTTAGCCAGCTCGGTGATGAAGACATGCATCAAATCGTTGTTACTTGCCAGCTTTCCTCCATAGCCATAGTTTGGTTCGAAGTCGATATCAAATCCGTCATAGTTATATTTGTTGAGCGTGTCTACAATGGCATTGGCATATTTTCGAACAGCCTCTTCTTGCTTTTTGGTGTCGCCATCTTCCCAACCCCAGAACTTATTTCGAGTGGCTTCGTCGATATCGTGTTCCTTTGGCGTTGCATGTTGTCCCACATACGATGTAAAGCTACAGAAAAGAACCTTTGTTCCCTTTACTTTTTGAACGAACTCGAGATCCTTTTTTTGTCCTTCCGACAAGTTAGTGGAGTTGTCCCAGAGTGAAACAACATCCATAGAATCGGGAAGACCTGCCAACATATTGGTTGTAGAAGCGCCTGGATTGCTCCAACCTCCAAACCAACCGAACGATATAGAGTGCTTGGTTGCTTTCCAATCTCTTAGTGCTTGGTAGTAGGTTTCTTTCTTTGCAATCTCTGTATTAGAATATTTTGTCATTTGAACTGCCTCTGCATCAGTCCAATCACTACACGCAAACGCCACTAAAGAGCAGCTAAACAATGATAGTGCTTTAAAAATATTGTGCATAATATATATTGTTATTCGTTTATAAATTAGGAATGATTAGATAAAACTACTAACATTTTGGTTGTTTTAATAATACCAATGTTTAGTTTTTTTTAGCCCAAGGCAAGTCTGTAGCCTCGTTATCTTCACCATTCAACAATTGTATTGCATTTTGATAGTTTTGCTTATTCAAGTCTTTTTCTGTGTCAGGATAGTGCAAACGGCGCATTCCTCGCATCGTATTTGTTATCACTTGAGGATTTAAATTGTTGATCGAAGGAGCCAATTCGGGGAATCCTGTGCGTCGATATTCAGCCCATGCTTCGAGTCCCATGGGGTACATTGCAATCCATTTTTGTGTGATAATGCGTTCTAAGTTTTGATCGTTGCCATCAGCATCCCATTGAATTTTAACCTTTGTGTTGCGTTGATAGTTATATTTTGATCCACGAGGGTCGTTCGAATGTCCATCGGGTGTTGCCGTGTTGTTATTGATATAGGCTTGTATTGCATTGGCATCTACGCCATATTGTTCCATAGAAAGTTTTATTCCTTCTTTATAAAACGCCTCAGCAGTTCCACCAACGTTCCATCCTTTCAATGCGCATTCTGCTTTTAAGAAGGCCACTTCGGCAGCAACACAAATGGGAAGGGGTGATGTTGTTTGAAATTTTGGCAACGAATAGTTTGCTACATCTCCCTTTTGGAAAGCGGCTTCGCCAGTGCGCATGCCAATATAACGAGTGTGATCGAATGCCGATGTGGTGAAATAAGCATCACGACGAGGGTCGTTATAGCCATTCATATAATCGACAATAGACGAACTTGCACGAAGATCTCCCCAGCCTGTTGAGGCCAATTGATATGGGTTTCCTTGCACTCCAGGCGACATTAAAGCATTATATTGGTTAGCATCTATCAATCCTGCAGGGCTTGTACATATTTGTTCTGCAGCTGTTTTGTCGCCAATTCTCACTGCTGCACGCAGTGCAATAGAGTTGGCTAAGCGTGCCCATTTGCTGTAATCACCTTCGTAAAGCAAATCGTTTGCCGCCAAAGGACGTGATGAAGGATATTGTTTGCTATATTGATATAATGTGTTGGCTGCTGATGTTAGGTCGGAAATGATGTGTGCATAAACATCTTCTACCGACTCATAAGCAGTGTTGAATTTACCATTTGCAATACTACTATATGGTATTGGGCCATAACAATCGCACACTCTCATAAGCACAGCAGCCTTTAATAGGGTTGCCATAGCCCAGAAATGTCCCGATTTGTTAGTAGCTTCTTCTATGCTATAAAGGTTCACAAGTCCTTTAAAGGGAGTGTTAAACGGAATAGCATTCCATCCTTCCGAAGCATTAAAGGTATCGAAATTTTGTCCACCCCATCGGTTCGAGCAGGTCATATAACCACCTAATGCACCCACCATTTGGTCTATCATCTGCGAATTGTTTTGCTGAACAAACATCAAAGGCTCCATCATTGCAGGAAGAAGCACAGAAGGTACACCTTTATACACCGCATATTTGTTCGTGTTATACTCTTCAAAGTTGTCTGTGCACGCACTAACGCCAAGTGTAAAGAGAAAGAGTGCTATTATTTTACTTATATTTTTCATAAGAATCTTTGTTGTTTTAGAATTGAACTTTAACATTAAAACCAATGTTTCGAGTAGAAGGTTGCATAAAATAGTCTACCCCTTGATAGAAGTTACTACTTGTTGAAGCTGACAATTCGGGATCGAATGGAGCTTTACAATATATCATCCAAAGGTTTCGTGCAAGTAGTCCTACAGATAAATTCAACTTATTATGGAACCATTTCTTAGGAAAATCATAGCTCAAACTCAATTCTTGAAGGCGCACATTGGTGGCACTATATAAGTAATAAGTGCCGTAACCTCCTTCTGCTGTAGATATTGTTTGATAGTATTTCTTAGCATCAATCTTTCCATAATTAATAGGAACACCGCCATTGTTGCGTGCATCTGCAGAGGCTTGCGATCCTCCATAGTAGTCTAAAATACCCTGTGTTGCCGAGTAAACCAATCCACCAACACGTGCAGAAACAACAAAACCAAGTGTAAGTCCTTGATAAGAAATAGAGTTGTTCCAGCCCACATTGTAGTTAGGAGCTAATCTTCCAGCCTTTCTCAAGCCTGTTTCTTGCATACTTAAATTGCCCGAAGAAGGATCGATAGCAATGTTTCCATTAGGATCTCTCTTCAATTCGTGCTTGATATAGATATCGCTCATGGTGCCACCTTCACGTAGAATAACTTGTGGAGCAACAGAGCTTGCGCCCAAATAGGCTTTTTGAATTTCAGGAATACCCTCGCTATTGACGCTTGCTTTTGATAATTCTTTAATTCTATTTTGGTTTAATGTGTAGGTGAGAGTTGATGCAACGCCAATTTTTCCGAATGTGTTGCGATAGCCCAACGTTAGCTCTATACCTTGGTTTTGTACGTTTCCGCTTTGCACAATTTGTTCAGAATACAACGAAGATGTACTTGTTTTGCCATAAATTGTTTGGTTATAGGTGTTCGAGCGATATAGGGTTACATCTAAATTGATAGTGTTATTTAAGAATTTAGAGTTCAATCCAAGTTCCCACGAGCGTGTGTTCTCGGGTTTCATATGCTCTAATGGAGCGATATTAGACTTCTCCCACAAATGGGTTTGATTATTGAAATGATAGCTTGGATTAGACAAGAAACGATCAAAAGCCGAAGCAACATCAGAATAAGAGGCACGCATTTTTACAAAAGTAATCCACTTAGGAAGCTTAACCATGTTAGAAATTACAGCCGAAACGCCTACTGAAGGATAGAAGAACGACGACTGATCAGAATAAGCTAACTGCGAAGCCCAGTCGTTTCTGCCTGTAACTGTTAAGTAAAGCATATCTTTATAGCCCAGTTCCACCGATCCAAATATCGATTGAGTTTGGTCGTGCCAGCCCTCTTGAATGGTTTTATACTTATTCGAATAGTTGATGTTGTTCATCGCAAAGAAGTTTGGTAGCAACAAATTACCTGCTCCTCCTGCAGCCTCAAACACTTGATCTTTAATCGAAGTACCAATGTTTGCCGTGAGATTATAATCCTCTCCAAAACGTTTGTTGATGTTAACCATCACATCACCATATATTGTTCGGTCGTGTTGTGTTTGGTCTCCGTAGCCTCCATTCGCATCCGAAATGGTTAAAAGAGTCGAAGCATAGTTCTTATTTAACAAACGATATTCTGAGTTATCCACTCTAACACGTCCAACAACATTTAGCCAATCGAGCACATTCCATTTTAAAGAAGCGTTCAACATATAGCGATGTTTGTCTGTGGTGCGTGTCATTCGCTTTTGAATCCAATAAGGATTTTGCAACGAATGCACCCCTTCTCCATAGGGCCAATATTGTGTCATGTAGCCCAAAATAGGGTCCCAACGCTCAAAATTGCGAATTTCATCGAAGTGATCTCCTCGTGGAAATAAATACAAAGCAGGCAAAGGGTTGTTGTATTTACCCTGAGAAACCATGTTAGCATCTTTCTGAACGATATAGTTTGCACCAAAATCTAACAGCAATTTATCGTTAAGAAACGATGTTGTGTTGCGTGCTGTGAAATTATAACGTGAATAAGTGTTTTCTAAAACAATTCCTTTTGCGTTTGTAGTAGAAACCGATATATAGGTTTGATTTTTGCTATTACCAGTTGATAGCGACACCGAATTAATGATGTTAGAGCCTGTATTGAAAAATTTAGCAATGTCGAAATTGCCGTTTTGTGGGCTTCCCCAGCTCATTAAACCCGAGCTTGTGCCATAGCTGTTTTGAGTTTTTGGCAAGAAGGTCGCATGCGAAAACGTGCTACTATTGCTCACCGTAACCGTTGTTTTGTCTTTACTTCCACGCTTGGTGTTAATAATCACAACACCATTGGCAGCGTCGCTACCATATAAAGCCGCAGCCGATGGACCTGTTAACATGTTTACACTCTCAATATCTTCGGGGTTTATGTCAGCCGAACTCTCCGAACCCATCGGTGTTGAGTAGGCTCCTTCGCCTCCACCAAAAGAGTGATTATACATTGGAACACCGTCTATTACATACAAAACGTTGTTGCTTTTTTCGATAGACTTTGTACCACGCATCACCACACGCACAGCACTTCCTGCTCCACCTGCACCTGTATTGATTTGAACACCAGCTACCTTGCCCACTAACGAGTTAACAAAGTTGGCGTCTTTGTTGCGTGTAAGCTCTTCGGCCGACACCTTTTGCACGTTGTAGCTCAATGCTTTTTCTGCACGTTTAATACCCAATGCCGTCACCACCACTTGGTCTATTGTGAGTGCATCGCTTTTTAAAACAATGTTTAAACTGCCACTTCCTGCATGTTTTACCTCTTGAGTAGCCATACCAATGTAGCTCACTAAAAGGGTTGCACCTTTAGGAATGGTTAACGAGAACTTGCCATCTGCATCTGTTATGGCACCATTGGTAGCAGCTTTTGCGCCTTTTATGCGAATGGTTGCACCAATAACAGGCTCGCCTGCTTCGTCTACAACTCTTCCTGCTACCTTAACATCACTGTTAGACTGTTGTGCTTCTCGGTTCTCTAAAGCTGTTACATTTGGGCTAAGATCCATTGAACTTCTACCTAAAAGATGAGTAGAGTTGGCAGGTGCACTTGCAAATGCTTCTAAACAGCAGCAAGATAGAAAAACACTTACTGGGAAAATTTTTCCTGTTTTCATTTATTTATAGATTTATTAATGCTCTGTTCGAACATAAGACCTCAATAAAAGATATCGAGAGAGCTTCATTTTATTGTATAGCTATTGATTGTTTAGCCGTTTAGGTTTATCAATGCAAATATATATAATGATTTGTAAAGGTTTGTTTTCTATGTACTTGTTTAACATTAATAAGTAAAACTAAATACAAATTTAATGAAAGGGAGTGGATATAAGTGTGTTATAGGCACCCAATGAAGCCTATTGAAAACCATTGTTTGACCCTTTTCCTGAGCTTTTCAGCAAAGCTTTTCCACAAAAGAGCATCATTAAGTTAGATTATTGAGCACACAACCCACCAACAAAAGAGGCAGGCGTGTTGAGGTAAAGACGAGCACTTCGTTTGCAATTAGCCGAGCGTGAAGAGCAGTTTGCCTGCTTTTTTATCTTCAGAATGAAACTCGAAACCTTCAAAATCGAAGTTTTTTAGCTGGTCGATATGCTTACATTCGTTCTCAATGATATATCTTGTCATCGTTCCTCGACACATCTTTGCATATACAACAATGCTCTTTAGTTTTCCATCTTTGTGCACCATAAACTCGGGTTGAACCACTTTAATGGCCTTAGTAACCTTCTTCCAGTCGAACAAACGTTTCATTTCAGCACTGGCAAGATACACAAGTATGCCGTCGTCTTGCTTCACCGAGTCGATTAAACAATCGGTAAGCAGAGGCTTCCAATAGTCGAACATCGACTGATTGTTATGGGGGAGCACCACATTTCCTTCGAGTCGGTAGTTCTTAATGCCGTCGCATGGGCGCAAAAGACCATATAAGAACGAGGTGATCCACAGGTGTTTCTGAGCGAAATTCATCTGTTTTTTCGAGAACGACTGCGCATTTAAATACTTATATGCAATGCCCGAATAAGCCAAAACCGCTGGGAGCGTGGTTTGAGGGAGCATGAAATCGTTGTAGCGCATTTTGTTGATCGCCCCCAACTGAGCGTTGATTTTGAGCATGCTCGACAGCTCTTCTGCCGAATAAGCAGCCATTTCACGAGCATTGTTGATGGCTTCTTGCAGAAAGAGGGGTTCAGTTTGTTGAATTTTTGCACACTCGGCTTGGGCAATCATGTCTTTAGCACACGACAAAAGTATTTGCATATAAAAAAGAATTATTTGAGGTTTATTAAGGGCAAAGATAGTGTTTTTCTGTTAAAACGAGAGCGTTCTAAAAATTTAATCGTACTTTTGCGTTGCTAATATCAATGCTATTGAGTGCCAATGTCACTGATATTGCACATCAAAAGCAATAACATTGCAGTGTAAAAGCATTGCTTTCTTCACTCACTTAAGAAACTGATTATGAATCAAATCATTCAACACTTCACCGACAACGATGCCTATACCTTCAGTTGTCAATATTATGTACTTCAGAAATACCCTCGTGCTGAAGTAGAATATACCTTCTTCGACAGAAATAAAACAGTGTATCCAAAAGGTTTCGACCAACTGGTTCAAGAGCAAATCAACTTGATGCCCAACGTGGTTATTACCGAAGAGGAAATACGTTTCATGCAAGAAAAGATGTATTATCTGCCTAAGTGGTTCTTTACTTTCTTGAGAGGCTATCGCTTTAATCCTAATGAAGTGATGATAAATCAAGACGAAGAAGGACATCTTGCTATCTCTATTCGAGGCAAGTGGTATTCTACCATTATGTGGGAGATGCCTATCTTAACCATTGTTTCGGAATTGATGCACACCCTTTTGGGCGACATTGAGCGTTATGATGCGCAAAGAGAGGAGCAAAGAGCTCGTGAAAAGGCTGTTGAAATTTTTTCGAACGGCTTGGTGTTGAGCGACATGGGCACCCGAAGACGCTTGTCGTTTGCACATCACGACATGGTGGTTCGTGTGTTGAAAGAGGTGTATCAAGAGAAAGGTACTACCGATGCCGACGGCTTTCATGCGTGGACGGGTAGATTAGTGGGCACAAGTAATGTCTACTTTGCTATGAAACATCAACTCACCCCCATTGGAACAATGAGTCACCAAATCATCGAATTTGAAGAAAATGTGAGCGGAGTGTTCGAATGTAACTTTAATGTGATGCGCAAATTTAGCGACGTTTACGACGGAGATAATGGTATTTATCTTTACGATTGCTTTGGCGATAAGGTGTTCTTCAACAACCTTTCGAAGCGTATGGCTATGATGTTTACGGGCTTGCGTGTAGACAGTGGCGTGGAAGAAGAGCAAGTTGAGAAGATTATCTCTAAATACAAACAATTGGGAATCAATCCTCAAACCAAACAAGTGGTGTTTAGTAACGGGTTGAACATTAAGCGAGCAATTGAAATTCACAAGTATGTCGACGGCAGAATGCAAGACAGCTATGGTATAGGAACATTCTTAACATGCGATGTGGAGAACGCTAATTCGATGAATATCGTGGTGAAATTGACTCAATGTCGCATCACTGAGAATCGTGAATGGCACGATTGTGTGAAGCTTTCGAACGACAAAGGCAAGACACTTGGTAACCCCGAGAAATGCGCTTACTTGCTTAAAATGATTAAGTAGAATAGTTGGCGGGTGACTTGGCTCGTGCTTTTCGTTCTCATTCAGATAGAAGTACGACCCTAAAGGCTTTTTCGTTCGCCTTTATACAGACTGATAAATGCCTGCACCGCCTATCTCTATAGATGCAAAATAAACTACAATCTTTATATCGTCGCACGCTCTTTGAAAGATAAGAGGGTGCGATTTTTCTTTTAATCACAACTAAATGAAAACCAAAGAGAACAGCCACTTATGCCCCACAACAATGCCTTTGAGTGATAAAAAACAAAAAACAATGGTTCTTTCTCTTTGTAAACTCTCCTTTTTACGCTAACTTTGTAGGCAAAAGAAAATCATAAATAAGAATTAGATGTCATTAAAATGCGGTATAGTTGGACTTCCAAACGTTGGTAAGTCAACTCTTTTTAACTGTTTATCGAGCGCAAAAGCGCAAGCAGCAAACTTCCCTTTCTGCACAATTGAACCCAATGTAGGTGTTATTACCGTTCCTGATGAACGACTAACAAAGCTTGCAGAGATCGTTAATCCAGGCAGAATTGTTCCTGCTACATGCGAAATTGTAGACATTGCAGGACTTGTTAAGGGTGCATCTAAAGGCGAAGGACTTGGTAATAAGTTCTTAGGTAACATCAGAGAAACAGATGCAATTATCCATGTTCTTCGTTGTTTTGAAGACGAAAACATTACACACGTAGACGAAACCATTGATCCTGTGCGTGATAAAGAGATTATTGACACCGAACTTCAATTGAAAGACCTCGAAACGGTCGACAATCGTTTGGCTAAAGAACAAAAGATTGCAGCCGCAGGAAATAAAGATGCAAAGGTGATGGTTACTGTTTTGCAAGCTTATAAAGAGGTTCTTGAACAAGGACTCAATGCAAGAACGGTGCAATTCGAAAGCAAAGAGGAAATACAAGCAGCACACGACTTGTTCCTTCTCACTTCTAAACCTGTGCTATACGTTTGTAACGTAGACGAAACAGCAGCGAAAGAGGGTAATGAGTTCACTCAAAAAATAGCTGAAATAGCTGCTACTGAGGGCGCAGAGGTATTGGTTATCGCTGCCAAAACCGAAGAGGATATCGCCTCATTAGATAGCTATGAAGACAAACAAATGTTCCTTGAAGAGCTCGGTTTGACCGAATCGGGAGTGAATAGATTAATTAAAAAGGCTTATTCGCTATTGAACTTGGAAACATTTATCACTGCTGGAGAAATGGAAGTGAAGGCTTGGACCTACCAAAAGGGCTGGAAAGCTCCTCAATGTGCAGGCGTTATTCACACCGATTTCGAGAAAGGTTTTATCCGTGCAGAGGTCATTAAGTATGCAGATTACATTCAATACGGCTCTGAAGCAGCTGTTCGTGAGGCTGGAAAGCTTGGTATTGAAGGTAAAGAATATGTGGTGCAAGATGGCGATATTATGCACTTTAGATTTAACGTGTAACGCAACTAACTTATAAGCATAGCGTCTTTTACTGTCCAAAGCGACATATTGAGAGGCTATGCTCTTTTTATTTATATATCAACGGGTGCAAAACAAAATGCCCTTCAACATCAACTTATTATGCTAAACACTATCCTTTATATTGTTTGGAACCCCAACGTAGAGTTGTTTAGAATTGGTTCTTTAGCCATTAGATGGTACTCTTTGTGCTGGCTTCTTGGTCTTTTATTCGCTTATCTCATTGTGAAAAAGCTCTATAACGACCAAAAAATCAAGGAAGAATACTTCGATCCGCTCTTTCTTTATTGCTTCTTTGGCATCTTGTTGGGCGCACGTTTGGGGCATTGTCTATTCTATCAGCCCGATTATTTCTTGAGTTCGTTTC
Source organism: Hoylesella nanceiensis DSM 19126 = JCM 15639 (assembly GCF_000379965.1). Classification (GTDB taxonomy): domain Bacteria; phylum Bacteroidota; class Bacteroidia; order Bacteroidales; family Bacteroidaceae; genus Prevotella; species Prevotella nanceiensis. Next base: position 496,249 of record NZ_KB904328.1, read on the forward strand.
AGCATTTCGTTGAGATTTTAGTGCCAATAAAGTTCTTACCTAATGGAGGTATGCACTTTACGGGCTACGAAGGCTTAGCTTCTCATGGCGGAACGCTGGGCTTAATGATTGCACTCTACCTGTATTACAAACACACTCACGTTAATCTTTGGCGTGTACTCGATAACATTGCCATTGCAACACCAGTGACAGCGTGTTTCATTCGCTTAGGTAATTTGATGAATTCAGAAATCATTGGTAACGTAACCGATGTGCCTTGGGCTTTCATCTTTGAGCGTGTTGACATGCAACCACGTCACCCTGGTCAGCTATATGAGGCCATTGCTTATGCCATCTTCTTTTTCATTGGCTGGTATTTCTATAAGAAAAAGCCTCAAAAAGTGGGCTCGGGCTTCTTCTTTGGCTTGTGTTTAACCCTCATTTTCACCTTCCGTTTCTTTATAGAATACACCAAAGAGGTGCAGGTGAGCTTTGAGTCGGGAATGCTTTTCAATATGGGTCAATTACTAAGTGTGCCCTTTATCATCATCGGAGTGGCATGTATGGTGGGCGGAAAGTGGCTCAAAAAGTTAGGAGCTGAATCGTAATACGAACGCATTGAATAACAATATACAACTAAAGCGGAGATAGTTTGTGTGACTATCTCCGCTTTTCTTATATCAATGAAGGCCTTTAAACGAAAGGAACAGATCGTATAATAGAGTCATAGTAGTGCCTAATTCTCATTTATCTCTTTCGCTAAAGAAATCTGCCCAATATGGATTTTCCTTATCAAATATTTCCTTTTGTTCTTTATTTAACTTGTAAGGGTAGTCTCTAAACAGGTTATATATTGTTTTCTTGTCAAAAGAAAACAGAAATTCTCCTATGATATCATAATTGTCAACCCAGTATATTGTGTCCTTTTTGTTGTTTTTATAAAAATCATATTTCATAATTTCTTCTTCTTATTTCACCCTATTTCTTTTGCGAAGGCATTTTATTGAAGCGCAACATCAAGTCGGAGATGTGCCAAGCACGTTTTAGTCGGTTGATTTCTTGTGCCGAAACGCCCTTGGTATTGCCCACAACTTCGCCGTTAGGACTTATTGCAATGGGGGCTTTTCGTGAGTCGAATATCGTTTGTCCCATTCCTTTCCAAGCGTAGTTGTTCACTTGAAACAGGCTTAAAATGGTGGGATACATATCTATTTGACCCATCACCTCGTTATAACGCATAGCCTTTGGCGAGTTAAGAACGATGAAAGGAGTGAACTGCTGTGGCGACACGATGCCCTTACCTGCGGTAGATTGGCATAGAGAAGCACGATCGGCAGCAAGTCCTTCGTGGTCTCCTGTAATCACAATAAGCGTATTTTCGTAGTCGGGTCGGCTCTTTAAATAGTCTACAATGATGCCAATTGCCTTGTCAGTGTAGTTCGCCATGATCATATAGTCACGCATTCTTTCAGGATAATCGCCCTTTAATTGAATTTGTTGGAGTGCTTCAGGCAGTTTAAAAGGATTGTGACCCGAGTAGGTTACGAATTGAAGATAGTTGTTGTTGGGGCTCATTCGCACCACATTTTTCTTGATTTTCTCTACCGATTGTTTCATAAACGACACGTCGCCGAGCTTCTTTCTCGAGCCCACTTTCTCGTCTAACACCCAGCTATCTTTACTGAATATGGTGCCAATACCAAAGGCTTTAGCCACCATTCCTTGGTTCCATGTCACCTCTTTGTCGACGGTTAAGAGCGTAGCATTGTGCTTGTTGCCCTCAGTAACCGCCTTGGTAAGGGTGTAAAAGTTGTTGTTGGGGTAGAGAACAGCATAGCAACCATTGGCAATGGGCAACATACCCGCATTTAAAAGGAGCTGACAGTCGATGCTTCTTCCGCCCTTTACCTGTGTAAGAACGTTGGGAGCATAGAGCGTGGTAGAATCTTTTAAAAGTTGATTGATGTGCGGTGTGAGCTCTTTTCCCTCCACTTTGCGCTCCAAAACCCAGCTTTCGAGCGACTCGCACAAGATAACCACCAGGTTGGTGCGTTGACTTAGGCAGTCGGTTTGAGGCAAAAAGTCGGGCTGTTGAGCAAACCAATCGTCAATTTCTTTCTGCATTTCAGGTGTAAACTCCTCCTTATTTTGAAGTGCTTCGTTCAACAAACAACCGCTAATGGTATACATTGGCACCGTGCAGGTGTAGTGGTTGGCGTCTTGCAACTTGTTGAAAGCCTTGTTTAAGCCGCCCTTTGTAAATACAAGCACCATAGAGATGCAGGCGAAAAACAAAGTCCATGCGCCATAAACACGGTTAAAACGAAGTCTTTTGTGCTTTTCCTTTCCTCGTGAAGCCGTGTAGATCATCGCCCCAATGGTTGTTAATGGGAAGAGAAGATCAATCCATCGCATCGAATCTACAACGCTTGGCATAAAGTCGGATAGGTTTCCAGCCAACGCATAGCTATCCAATGGAATGATAGAATTATAGGTTCGGCTATACATCAAGTTACAAACCAAGGCCGCATCGATGAGCAAGAGTACCAACAATTGTAGTCGGTTGCTTCGTGCAAGCATGTAGGGAGCAACCAAAATAAAGGTTGCTAAGATGGTGTTGATGTAGGTTTCGGGGTAAGAAAAAGCCGTGAAGGTGGTTTGATAGCACCATATAATGTTGAAAAGCATTATTTTGATGAAGGTAACGGCAGCGTAGAAGCATGCTGTTGAGGTCCACATAGTGGAAGGAAAAAGACGCTTGAATAATTCTTTCATCTCTAAATCGATTAAATCTTATCATTATTCTTTCGAGCGATTGGAGTGCTCTGAAAGCAGTTTCATTTTATCAATGCAAAAATAGAAAAATAGAATGAAACGGCAAAAAATATACTTTCTTTTCCTGTTTGTTGCCCCACTTTGTTGTGTTGGCTCAAGGCTTTGTGGATAAGCGTTGAGCGGTGGGTGCGCAAAAGCGTTGCTATTGAGGTGCAAAAGCAGTGATATTGGGGTGTAATTGCATTGTTTTTGGGCGGAGAAAGCATTGCCTTTGCTTTCGGGTGGTGCAGACTTGCGCTGTGAGTGCTTTTCTTTTGCTGTGAAAGGCTTTTTGTTTATTGAACCTATTACTACCCTCTTTTGATGTTTTGAGGCGTTAGAGAGGAAGAATGGTGACAAAAATCTATGTTGATAGTGGGCAATGTATCTTTCAAGTGTATATAGTCTCTCCCCCACTTCGTTTGTATATACAATTAAAAAGGACGCCAATTGACGTCCTTTTTAATTTTCTTCTACTCCTTACCTGCAAATGCAGCTTCTTCAGCAGCAGCAATAATTTCTTCTTGTGTGGGTTCTTTTGGATTGGCAGTGATATCCGATAAGTCGAATTCGTCAATCTCTTTCATCTCCACAACCTCTTCTTTTGGTTTTCCAGTAGTAGTAATTACTGTTGTTTCTAAAGGTTCTTCTTGAGCAGGTTGAGTTGTGTTTTCAGTGCTTTCTACGGTTTGTTCTTGGGCAGTTTCTTTGTTCTGCTCGGCTTCTTGTCGTTTTTTCTTGGCTTCAAAAAGGGCATCACAGAAACGAGTATTCTTCTTAATATATTCTAATGTTTCTTCTGATGCGAGCTGTTGGCTCTCCTTCTTACTGAAGCCCGATGCCGAATTACACTTAATTCCCTCGATCACCACGCAGTATTTAAATACAGGGTTGCCTTCATCATCTTTCTTTTGTTCTAACAAGTTGAATGCAATGTTCATCTTGTTCTTTTGCGCCCATTCGATAAGTCGGCTCTTAAAGTTCACTTCTTTATAAGCCACTGTGTCGATGTTGACCATCTTTGTTAAGATTTTCTTTTGCATAAAGCGCATGCAAAGGTTATAACCTCTGTCTAAATAAAGCGCTCCTATGAGTGCTTCGAAGGCGTTTCCAGCCATGTAACTGTTGTGAGAAAAGTTGCGACCACTTGAATAAATGAGTCGAGAAAGACCAATCTCTTGGGCTATTTTGTTGAGTGTTTCTCTTTGAACAAGCTTACTTCGGGTGTTGGTTAGAAAGCCTTCACGTTTTCCAGGGAAGTGTTTATATACGATATCTCCGACTATTGCGTCGAGAATGGCATCGCCTAAGAATTCTAATCGCTCGTTGTTTACGGGTTTTCCCTTTTTGTTTTTAAAGTGAATACTCTTGTGGCTCAACGCCATTTGATATAATTCTATGTTGCGAGGATAGAACCCAAGGATAGTATATAACGACAAATAAAGCTCCTTTTCCTTGCGGAATGGGAGCTTTATTCTATCTATGAAATTACTATTCAGCATATTTCTTGAACACTACACATGCGTTATGGCCACCGAAACCGAATGTGTTGCTAAGCGCAGCACGCACTTCTCGCTTCTGAGCCTTGTTGAATGTGAAATTCATTTTGTAGTCGATGTTAGGATCATCGTCGCCCTCTTCGTGGTTAATTGTTGGAGGAACGATGTCGTTTTGCACTGCAAGAATGCACGCCATAGCCTCTACTGCACCAGCAGCACCAAGCAAGTGACCAGTCATTGACTTTGTTGAACTGATGTTAAGTTTATATGCATGGTCGCCGAAAAGATCCTTAATAGCTTTCGCTTCTGATATATCTCCAACAGGAGTAGATGTTCCGTGTACGTTGATATAATCGATATCTTCTGGCTTTAATTGTGCATCTTCAAGCGCATTGCTCATTACAAGCTTCGCACCTAAGCCCTCTGGGTGACTCGCTGTGATGTGATGTGCATCGGCACTTGCGCCTTCTCCCACCATTTCAGCATAGATCTTAGCACCACGAGCCTTTGCATGTTCGAGCTCTTCTAATACAATACATGCTGCACCTTCACCCATAACGAATCCATCTCTACTTGCACTAAAGGGGCGAGAAGCGTGTTCTGGGTCGTCATTACGAGTAGATAGTGCGTGAAGTGCGTTGAAACCGCCTACTCCACATTCGCAAATTGCAGCCTCAGCACCACCACTTACCATTACATCGGCTTTGCCTAAGCGGATAAGGTTGAATGCATCAGCGAGCGCATTGGTTGATGATGCGCATGCAGAAGTGGTTGTATAGTTAGGTCCATGAAAGCCATATAGCATCGAAATTTGTCCTGATGCGATATCAGCGATCATCTTTGGGATAAAGAAAGGATTGAATTTAGGTCCTTCTTCTCTGCGAGTAGCATAGTTGGTAACCTCGTCTTCGAAGGTTTTAATACCACCAATACCCACGCCATACACAACGCCAATACGGTTAAGGTTTTCTTTTTCTAAATCAAAACCAGCGTCTTTAACTCCCTGCATTGCACTAATGATAGCCAATTGAGTGTATCTATCGAGCTTACGAGCTTCTTTGCGATCGATATACTCATTGATATTGAGGTCTTTAACCTCGCATGCAAAGGTGGTTTTGAATTTTTCTGTGTTGAAAGCTGTTATAGAAGCAGCTCCACTTTTACCGTTAATTAGGTTGTTCCAAGTTTCTTCTGGAGTATTTCCAACGGGTGTTACGGCACCAAGTCCTGTAACAACAACTCTTTTAAGTTCCATTTTTATTATTGAATTTAAGTGGAGACCAAAAGTAATATAGAAGATCTAAAAAGTGAATTGATCTACCTGTGCTGTTTAATATACAAATAAGAGATAGATGATGAACAAGGAGAGATGATGCGAATAGATTGTTACCCGAGGGCAAATCGCTTCATCTTTCTTTGTTCAAGTCTATCTCTTATAGCTCAATTCTCAACTTTTTATAATTATTTTGAGTTTTCTTCTATGTAAGCGATTGCGTCTCCTACAGTTGAAATTTTTTCTGCTTTATCGTCTGGAATAGAGATATTGAATTCCTTTTCGAATTCCATAATAAGCTCAACAGTGTCAAGTGAGTCTGCACCAAGGTCGTTAGTGAAGCTTGCTTCTGGCTTAACTTCTGTTTCATCTACACCAAGTTTATCAACGATAATAGCTTTTACTTTTTCTTCAATTGCTGACATAATTCTTTGTTTTTTAAATGTTTGTAATTAAATTTCTAAGTGAAAATCGCATGCAAAGAAACGACTTTTTATTTAATTCAGCAAATATTTTTCTCAAAAAACGACCTTTTTTGCACAGAAGGGGGTAGTTTGTGCATACTTTTTAGGTCTTTTGACGAGAAAAATGAGCCTTTTTTTGTTTTTCGTCTGATGCACTTTTGGGGTGTTTGGGGTGAAAATGACCTCGTTAATGCCCTCTTTTTGCTTTTTAAGTCCCTTTTCTTTCGCCTTTACACCTTATTATATATAAGAGAGATAAACCCAAAATGAGGAAAAAAGAAGAGAATATAGATGACCAAACGAGCCAAAGAGAGGTTTTAAAAGCACTGCTTTTGAAGGATAAAAGCAGTCTTATTGCAATTGAAAAGCAGTGCTATTGCAAGACAAAAACAATGCTATTGCAAAGCAGGCGAATAGACCTGCTTTGAGAAAGACTCTGAGCTTTGAAAATAAGTAGAATGAGATGCTTGCGCAACGGACGTGCGAAAGTGGAAGAAGGGACGGAAAAAGGAAGCGAAGTGGAAGGAACAAACAGCAGAACTCTACTGACAATGTTGAAATGTTGAGATGAAAAGATGATGAGTTGAATACAGAATGCAGGCAAACTGGACTGTGAAGATGGGCAAGTGGACTGCAGAAGAAGTACGATGAGGCTCACTTGTCGAAACGAAAGGCGGTAAACGGGCAACTAATCGAGCGGAAAACTGATGTAATGTCGCTTGCCATAGTTCTTCCAAAACTTGTTTCTGTGCATCACAACAAGTCGTTCGCACTCGTCAACATCAAAGTTTCTGGCTTTGGCATAGGTTCTTGCCATGGTTCTAAAGATATCGGTAATGCCCCAAAGACGTGCAAAATTGGCACAGCCTTCGTTGATATCTATCTGCTTAAACTCCATTCGGTTGATGTCGATCACTGCAAAGTGATATCCCTTTTCGTCCTTATCCCAAAGAATATTACCAGGCGAAAAGTCTTTATGCAACACCCCTTCGTTGTGCATGTGCGCCGTGAAAGCCGCCAAAGCCTCGGCTCTTTCAAAGGCTTCGCCATCTCGTTTGCCACCCATATCGTATAAATCATTGGTATAAGGGCATTTGATGTAGGCGTAATAAGTGTATTGCAAGAGGTGTAAGCCGTTGCGCTCTTCGATATAAGCAACGCTCTGCGGAGTTTCTATTTGTTTCTTTTTAAGGATATAAGGAAACTGAAAAGCCCTTAAACCCTTTGGCTTTCGGATATTTAAAGAGTAGACAAGTAGATTGAAAAACGAAGGTTTACGAAATCTCTTCACGTTAATCGTTTCGCCATTAGGCAGGGTAAACGATTTAATGGTGTTGCGTCCGTCGTATATCTCCACGCCTTCTGTGTCGAAGATAGAAGGAATAGAGGTTAAAAACGCACGCATGTCTTCGTATTGTTCATCAATCATTATTTTGTATGCCATATCTTTTCGGGGTCTTATATAATGGTTGGTATAAGCAAATGTCTTATTTCTTCATCGATAAACGCTTGGTTTCGATGGTTTTAAGGTATTGTTGTTGCACTTGAGCTGCCACGTTATTGTTTTCGAATCGGGTGACATATTCACGGGCTTTTTGCGCTCTTTGGACTCTTTCTTCGGGGTTGTCGAGCAACTGTTTCAATGCCGCTGCCATGCCTTCAACATCGTCTGGGTGCACATATAGGCACGAGTCGCCTCCCGCTTCTTCTAAACATGAGCCCGTACAAGCCACAACACTCAATCCACATTGAATGGCTTCGATGATTGGAAGACCGAAACCTTCGTAGCGAGAAGGGTACACAAAGCAGGTGGCAAGCTGATAAATGCCCGCTAAATCGTCGTTGTTCACATTGTTCAAGATGTGCACTCTATCGCTAAGGTTGTGATTCTTTGCCCACGCTTCAATCTCTTTTGTATAGGGAGTGTTGCGCCCAACGATAACAAGATGGGTGTCGTTAGATAGCAAGGGTAATGCCTTTACTGCCAAAAGAACGTTCTTTCGCTTCTCAATGGTGCCCACATTTAAAATGAATTGTTGTGGCAATTGAAACTTGTTGCGAATTGTTTGCAATTGATTGTCAGAGAGATGGGTTTGAAAACGCTGTGATGCCGATTGATAAATCACGTCGATTCGCTCTTCAGGATAATGCCCAAAGTGCATGATATCGAATTTGGTTCGCTCGCTGATAGCGATGATTCGGTCGGCTTCTTGACAGGCTTTCTTAAACTTCCAGCGATAAATTGCCACGTCAAGAGGGTTGTAAAATTCGGGATGACGAAGGAAAATAAGGTCGTGAATGGTTACAACTGCTGCCGTGTTGGTGTGCTTTATGCCGATAGGAAGCTCGCCCGATAAGCCGTGAAATAGGTCTATTTGGTCTGCTTTGATTTGCTTTGTGATGCCAAAGGTGCGCCACAAGCTGCGCATAAGACCGTTAGAGGCGTTTTGAGGATAGACGTATTGAACCTGATTGCTATGGATTACCTGACTTCTTAGCTGCTCATTGCCAAACGAAGGCGTGTAGAGCAGTAGCTTATCATTAGTTTCTAACAATGGAACTAATGAGTTAATGAGGTTTCTTCCATAGCTTCCTAAGCCCGTGTTGTTATTCACTATGCGCTTAGCATCATATCCTATAATCATTGCTTATTGGTGTTTTGGGTTGTAACTACTTAGGAACAACCTTGCCATTTTCTATTATAAATCTGCTATCAAACTCTTCTTTGGTGCGCTTCCAACGCTTATGTGTCCAAAGATAGAAATGTGGTTGATTTTTAATTGATTGTTCGAGCATTTCAAAGAACTTACGAGTTATCTCGTGTTCTGCCATGCTATTGGGGTCTTTTGTAATCAAACGGAATTCACAAACATAGTAACCTCGCTTCGGTCTGTTCATCTCTACGTAGTAAACAGCATTGTTCATCTTTCGCATTATGCGCTCTGCTCCCGTGAAAACAGGCGTTTCGTGGTTTAAAAAAGGTAGCCAAAGATGAATGTTTTGCCATCGAGGTGACTGGTCAGAGATATACCCAAACAAGCTTCTTATGCCCTCTTTGCGATATTGAACGAGGTATCTTAGGATCTCATTCTTAGGCACTGGCACTCCACCAACGCACGAACGAAGATCGATAAACAGCTTGTCTATGGCCTTGTTTCTAATGGGTTTGTAAACAAGTCCAACCTTTCTCTCGCTCGGAAGACTGATACCTACACACGAAAGCCATTCCCAATTGCAGTAATGTCCTAATATTGCGGCGCAATCTTGACCATTTTTAAAACACGATTCAAGGTCTTCTGCATTGCGAATGGTGAGTCGTTTGCTCAGCTCTTCTTTGCTTATAGATAGCAGTTTCACCGATTCAATAAAGTAATCGGCAAACCATCGGTAGAATTTTCGTTCGATTTCTTTTAGCTCTTCTTTCGACTTTTCGGGGAAAGAAGATGCAAGGTTGCTCTTCACCACATTTCTTCTGTATCGTAAGATGTAGTAAATCAATACGAAACCCATGTCCGATAGGCGATAAAGGCACCACATCGGCAATAGAGAAAGGGTGTAAAAGAAAGCGTAAACCAATCTATACATAATCTGTTTAAATAGCTTTATTGTGTTGATTATAAACTTGTTGCGAAGTAAAAGCAGCGTTGTTGCCTACTTTTGCATGTCGTTTAATCGTTTATAATAGCCGTTTTTATTCAATAGTTCTTCGTGAGTTCCCTGCTCAACAATCTCTCCTTGATGCAGAACACATATCTCATCGGCATGTCGAATGGTTGAAAGTCGGTGTGCAATAGCGATAGTTGTGCGGCTTTTCATTAATCTTTCTAAAGCGTCTTGCACCAATCTTTCACTCTCAGTGTCGAGTGCACTGGTTGCTTCATCAAGTATTAAGATAGGCGGATTCTTTAATATTGCACGGGCAATGCTCACTCTTTGGCGTTGACCTCCAGACAAACGACTACCTCTGTCGCCTATGTTTGTGTCGTATTGTTGCTCCGATTGCATAATAAACTCATGTGCATTGGCAATCTTTGCCGCCTCTTCAATCTGCTCTAAAGAAGCGTTTTCCACTCCAAAAGAAATGTTGTTTCTAAACGAATCGTTAAAAAGAATAGCCTCTTGGTTTACATTTCCCATCAATTCTCTTAGGCTATTGATACCTAAGTCCTTAATGTTTATGCCGTCGATGAGTATCTCTCCCTCTTGAACATCATAGTAACGAGGAATCAAATCCACAAGAGTACTCTTGCCACTACCGCTCTGTCCCACCAAAGCAACAGTCTTTCCTTTAGGAATAACGAGGTTAATATGGCGCAAAACCCATTGTTCGTTGTATTTAAACGAAACGTTTTTGAATTCTATTTGATGATTAAATCCATTGATTTGAACAGGCTTTTCGGGGTCTTTAATAGCTATTTCAGCCTTTAATATCTTATCTATTCGCTCCATAGAAGCCAATCCTTTGGGGATAGCATAACCCGCTTTAGAAAACTCTTTCAATGGGTTAATGATGCTATAAAGTATCACAAGATAATAAATAAAGGTCGAACCGCTAATCGAGTCGTAGTTTAATACGAGCATTCCACCAAACCAAAGCACCACAACTATCATCACTGTGCCCATGAATTCGCTCATTGGGTGAGCCATTTGTTGGCGAATTGCAACCTTTTTAACGCTGTTTCGATAGTCGCTGTTCACCTTATCGAATCGCTTATTCATCTTTTCCTCAGCGCAAAACGCCTTAATAATGCGCAAACCGCCAAGAGTTTCTTCCACTTGACTCATGGTATCGCTCCACAATCCCTGTGCAGTTAGCGAGCCAGCCTTTAGCTTTCTGCCCACAAGACCCATGATCCAGCCGAACAAAGGTACAAAAAGAAGGGTGAAAATGGTGAGCTGCCATGAGATAAAAATAAGTGTACCAAAATAGATAATGATAAGAATTGGGTTCTTAAAAAGCATATCTAACGACGACATGATAGAGTTTTCCACCTCTTGAACATCGCCACTCATTCGTGCAATGATATCTCCTTTGCGCTCTTCAGAGAAGAAACCCATTGAAAGAGAGGTGATTTTGCGATACAACTGATTGCGAATATCACGCACAATACCCGTTCTAATGGGGATAATAGATGCCGAAGAAAGGAAGTATGCGCCCGTTTTTAAGAACGTCATCACAGCCAATAGCAAGCCAATAACAAGTAAAGTAGTACTTGTTCCATGCACATCGATAAGCTGTTGCACATAGTAATCGGTGTTATTGCTCACCACTTCCTTTAAACTTGCTTCGTTCCAGCTCATTAAACGAGTTGCAACCGCTACTTTTTCCGTTTGAAATAGGATTTGAAGTATAGGTATAAGCGCTGCAAAAGAAAAGATATTTAATACTGCCGACAGTATGTTAAACAGCACAGAGAGTGCCAAGTACTTTTTATAAGGTGGCACAAAGCGACGTAAAACCTGTAAAAACTCTTTCATAGATGTTGCAAAGTTAGTAGAAATAATTGCCAAATCAAAGTAAAACACACATTTTTAGTGCTCTTTAGTTCTATCCACTTCAAAATAAGTTACACCCACTTTCTTTTCCACCCTCATTGCCCCTTGTTTGTGGTGGGGTTCACTTTAGGTGCGAAGGGCATTGCCACAAGTCGGTAATAAAAATGAAAGAAAGCAACAAAAAGGCGTAAAAACAAGACAAAGTGTCGATAAAAATGATTAAGTTTGCATAGATTCAATTCATCAATAACATTGTTATTAAAACCCTAAACACTTGAAATAAGCGATGAGAAAGTCTTTTCTTAGTTTCATTTTTGCTCTGTTTGCCCTTTGTTTGCATGCAGCTCAAAAGCCAATAAAGGTGGCATGTGTAGGAAACAGCATCACCTTTGGATATTTATTAGATAACCCTTCGACCGATAGTTACCCCTCTCAGCTACAAAAAATGCTTGGAAACGGCTACGTTGTAGGCAACTTTGGTCACTCAGGAGCAACCCTTTTAAATCACGGACACCGCCCTTATACCAAGCAAAAGGAATACACTGAGGCCTTAAACTATAAGGCAGACATCGTAGTTATTCATCTTGGAGTGAACGATACCGACCCTCGTAACTGGCCATTTTATAGAGATGAGTTCGTACCCGATTATATATCGTTGGTCAATAGCTTTAAAAAGGCCAACCCAAAGGCGCACTTCATCATTGCACGCATGAGCCCTTTAACCCACCAACACTTTCGTTTTTTAGCAGGAACTCGTGACTGGCACAAGGATATTCAAAAAGAAATAGAATATGTTGCGGGCGTTGTTGGAGCGCAACTCATCGACTTTTACGAGCCATTAATCAGTCGTCCTTCATTGCTACCCGATGCTGTTCACCCCAATAAAGAGGGCGCAACCATTCTTGCAACCGTTGTTTATCAAGCCATTACAGGCGACTTTGGCGGATTGAAGATGCCCCTTTACTTTGGCGATAACATGGTGGTTGATTGGCAAAAGCCCTTTGTTGTAAACGGAACAGCCAATGCAAAGAGCCGTGTTTTGGTGCAACTCAACAACCAAAAGAAAATCGTTGAGGTAGGAACAGACGGACAATGGCAGGTTGTTTTCTCACCTTTAGAATTAGGAAAGAACTACACTTTGAAGGTAAGCGACAAACAAACCACCCTGACATTTAAAGACCTTGTTGCAGGAGAGGTGTGGGTTTGCTCTGGACAATCAAACATGGAGTTCCCTCTTTCGCACGCTATTAATGCCAAAGAGGCACTTCCTCAGGCGCAAGACTCATTGCTTCGCTTCTTGCATTTCAAACCTCGTTGGGACACAGATGATGTGAGTTGGAGCGCAACGGCACTCGACTCTATCAATAAACTGCAATACTTCGAATCGAAAGGCTGGACAAAGTGCAATCCAAAAACAGCCCGTTCGGCTTCGGCAGTTGCCTATTTCTTTGGCAAAATGTTGCGAGATAGCTTAAAGATGCCCATTGGTTTGGTGATGAATGCAGTGGGTGGAAGTACTACCGAGTCGTGGATCGACCGCCCAACACTCGAGAATAACATTCCAGAACTGCTCAATGATAGATATAATAAGCATGTAATGGTGATGCCATGGGTGATGCAACGCCGTGCAAAGAACGTGGCCAACGGCAAAAATCCATTGCAACTTCACCCCTATAACCCCACCTATTTGTACGATAGTGCAATACGTCCGTTGCGCAATATGAATGTGAATGGCGTGATTTGGTATCAAGGTGAATCGAATGCAACCAACATTGAGATACACGAACGCTTGTTTCCGCTTTTAATTCAGTCGTGGAGAAGCTTCTTTGCCGATAGCTCTCTACCCTTCTATTATGTGCAGTTGTCGTCTATCAACCGCCCCTCTTGGCCTTGGTTCCGTGATAGTCAGCGCACGATGATGCAGCAATTGCCCAACACAGGAATGGCCGTTAGTAGCGATTTGGGCGACTCTCTCGACGTGCACCCACGCAACAAGCAACCCATTGGCGAGCGTTTAGCACGTTGGGCGTTGTCGAAACACAAGGGATTTGAGCAGATAGTGCCCAGCGGTCCGTTGTTTGTTGGAGCGAAGATGCAAGGCAAAAAAGTGATAGTTGAATTTAAATATGGAAAGAACCTCACCACAGCCGACAACCAACCTTTGCGCACTTTGGAACTTGCAGGTGCCGATAAGGTGTTCTATCCTGCCAAAACTATCTTGAAAGATGGCGTTCTTGAGGCGTGGAGCGACAGCGTTCAGCAACCCAAATTTGTGCGTTATGCTTATCAACCCTTCACTCGTGGCAACTTGGTGAACAGCGATAAGCTACCAGCCTCTACCTTCTTGTCTGCCATCAGCGCAAAATAAGATAGGCAGAACGATTCCCTTAAACGTCGAAAGCGTGACAAGGAGCGTTCGAGATAAACTATAAGAATTTTCAACATAACGACCTCTGGCACTCGATGTGCTATGTCGTTGAGCAACAACACTTTTGATGTTGCTTTTCAATTACGATGATATTACACTGCAATGGCATTGCTTTTGGGGTGTAATATCATTTCTTTTATAGGGCAATAGCATCGCTTTTAAAATGGAATAGCTGTGTCCCTCTTTTTCAACTTTGAAAACACTGCGCATTAATATAAATCAATTTTACTTACTGAAACTTTACTTTTCTTTTCAAATTTTATGATTTTTACAAATCTAAAGCTATACCTTTGCATCACTATTACAAACAAACAAGATACGAATGACTTGTTGAACATAAGCGAATGAACAAGGCATTTGGATTTAGAAGCGTACCAAGAAAAATAAAAAAATAACAGAAACAAAAAGACATGGTGAAGAAAATTTATGTGCAACCACGTATTGTGGCTGTGCCATTGTGTGGCGAAAGCATAATGATTGACTATTCAAAAGCTCAGAATGGCAGTGAAGAAGCGATCAAAGGAATTAGAGAAGAAAACGAAACTACAGATATCGAACTGAACTAAAGAAGCGCTCTCTTTGTGAAAACTACACAAGAAAACACTTAAAAACAGCTCTGTAAGTATATAAAAACTACTCGTTCTGGCATAGAACTGCACAAGTATCTATTACAAACACAATTAAAACAAACGAAAACAATGAAAATAAAACAACATCAAGGCACAGCTATTGCTAAGCAGTTGCTTGCTAAGTTGGGCTCGAAAATCAATGCTGTGGCATTGGTTGTGGCTCTGTTTGCATCTGCAATGCTCAATGCTCAAACGCAAAAGGTATATCCCACCTATTTCAAAGGTCACGACATTAGCGAGATTTTGGCTTCGTCTGACCCCGATATGAGGCAGATATATCTTTACAATGTGGGCTTAAAAAAGTTTATAATACCTGGCGGTGCATGGGGAACTTCGCTCGATTTGGGCGACACGGGCTTGGCTTTTCATATCGTGAAAGACAACTCATTGCCTCTCAATAACGATGCTTATTATCTCTATTCACGTGGTGTTTTGACCGAAGTGGGATCGGGTTTGGCTATGTATAAAGATGCTCCTGCGGCCAAACCACTTATGAATGTCGATAGAAATATCGACGATCCGCATGTAAAAGACCGCCCTCGCATCATGCTAAGAAAGATTCCTAACATCCACTCATGCACACATTTATGTGATGAGTGGCTATGAGAATGGGGAGCGAAAAAAGACTTTACGACGTGGAATGGAGCCTCTTATTGAATGGAAATATAGTCATGAATACTTTGCAGTGGCACGCAAAACGCCTACTGTAGACAATACTTATGTAGAATATTTAGACGACTTTGAGAAGGCGAAAGCATTGGGAGACTCGTTGGTTTTGTGGAAGATTGTGACCCTGAAAGACCTTAAAGCAATTGTAACCGATGTGTATAGAGCTAACCAAGAAACGGCTAATGTGAGCTATGTGATGAAAGATCCATGGGTGATGCGCTCGCAAATACGTCATCAAAACTGGAATATCACTCCTCAAAACGCTCTTTTTAATGATGTAAGCATTATCAATAGAGCGCAAACAGGAATGTTAGCACATGCCGAGTTTCAAGGAAAAGCAGGCAGAATGAGTCAAACTGTGACGGTAACTCACCCCGGTTGGTATCTCATTACGTGCGAAGGCTTTGTGTATAAGAGTGCTAATAGCGACATTAAAGCACAGCTTTTTGCCACAGATAACAGTCATCCTGACAAAGAAGGAGCAAGCCAATATCGTCCTCTTTACAGCGTTTCGTCGCTAAGCAACATGCCCGATTATTTAGAAAGAGGTCGTAAGTTCTATCGAGGAGAATATGGAAACAACTCGGTAATGATTTATGTTTATGGCGATAAGAGCGACAAGAACTTTAAAACAACTATCACTTTGGGTGTTGATGTCACTGGAAACAAGGTGCAACCAAGCGATGTTGTGGCGTTTGATGACTTCAAAATAGAATATACTGGCATTAATATGATTGTGTTAGATGAGGACAGAAGCGACAAAGAATATATCGAAAAGCAAGTGGCTCCCAACACTTCTCGTAACCTAATTATGCAGAGATCGTTGAAAGAAAACCAATGGAATAGTATTATTTTGCCCTTTGATTTAACGGGAGATCAAGTGGAAAAAGCTTTCGGTAGCAATGCAAAGGTATCTAAATTTAAGGGTCCAAGTGCAGTGAAAGAAACCTTGATCGAGTTTGAAAGCGTTGCTCTTGGTGCTGCAAACAAACACAATAAGGTGATTGAGGCTGGTAAACTATACCTCATCTACCCTGCAAAGACATTCGAAAATGCAACAGAAGAAAAGGTATTTACTGTGATTTCGCCTACAACAGGTAAGCAAGAAATATCGGTTACAGGCACTTATTTCACTATTCCAAACGTGAATTTAGATACTGCCCCATCAGCAGATAACATCGAAGAGCCTTACAAACACTCTACATTTGGTGCTACTTCATTGCGCTATCGTGGTACTTATGTGAACCATACCAATGCTATTATTCCTGCGAACTCATTCGTATTGAATAAAGATGGATACTGGTATCGCACCTCAAAGGCACATACCGTGAAGGGATTCCGTTGCTGGATTGAGCCAATTAACCCAACAGCTTCGGCTATCAAACGCTTGAACATCTCTATCGATGGGGTTATACTTAACGGCACAAGCGACACTGTTACAGGAATAGAAGAGTTGGAATTGAGCAATGATGCAAACAAAAACAGCAACATCTACGACGCTTATGGTCGTGTGATTGGTAACACTGCAGAAGGTTTAAGCAAAGACTTCAAGGGTGTTTTCATCATCAATGGAAAGAAATACGTAAAATAATAATTATCCTTTAATTGAATATTTACGTAAGTTCGGCAGTCCTTTATATTGGGCAAATACCTTAAAACACCTATCGATTCGGTAGTGACTATAGAACGATAGAACCATTTTGTATGATTTAAAGGATTGCTGAACGCCCTTATATTAAGGTGAGAACAAAAACAGTTCTCACCTTTTCTTATATCCCCCTCGCTCCTCTTTATTTATAAGGCTTGCCAAAGTGACTTGCAAAAACTATGCTTTTAGAGGCTAAAAGGATTGCTATTAGCGTGTAATAGCAGTGTTATTAAGATGCAAAAGCATTGACATAAGTTATTGAGGGTGATGAGGAAACAAAATAATATCTTTTTTATTCGGTGGCAATGTATCCCCAAAAATGATGAGCAATACCTAAAAGTAGGTAGGGATAAAATTACCCATTAATGAGTATTGCAAAACAAGTGCATAGCCATTATCTTTGCATCACATAACAAGTCATAATCTTTCAAACATAAAAGCCCTTTAAAAGGCGAGCTAAAAAAGAAGTGCGTGGGTGATTGATCAACACAATCGTCAATTGCAATAGATAAAAAGATGTTTCTTATTTTGTTATCGTTGTGTTATTGGAGAATGGCGAACAATTGCGCTACTGCACTTCTTTTATTTCAAAAAATCTTCGTTATCGAGAACCTAATCATTGGTTTTTATAAAAAATATACCAATTTTTAGGTATTGTATGTATTGTCAAATGTCTGTAAGTTTGCAGTCTAAAATTGAATAAAAAACTAACATTCAAAACGCAGATGAGAACAAGACGTATGGCACATTTAATGGCTCTTTTGGCCATTAGCACCACTATTAGTGCTCAGAATGTAACTACCGACAGTGTAGCACAACCAGAAAAGAAATCAAGACTCACGCTTGGTGGATATGGAGAAGCGGCTTTTAGCCGTCATTTTTACAGCGATAACCAATATCGTTACTCACGAAAAGATGCTCATAAGAATGCTCCAAGCAATGGACGTTTCGACATTCCGCATGCCGTTATCTATCTTGGTTACGACTTTGGAAAGGGCTGGAGCATGGGAACAGAAATCGAATTCGAACACACAGGCACTGGTTCTGCCATTGAAATAGAAACAGACGAGGGTGGAGAATACGAGCACGAAATTGAAAAAGGCGGTGAAGTTGAATTAGAACAGTTTTGGATTCAAAAGACATTCCGTCCTTGGGCTAACCTTAGAATCGGTCATATTATTGTTCCAGTAGGCCTAAATAACTCGCATCACGAGCCCCTTAACTTCTTTACAGTGTATCGTCCTGAAGGCGAAAGCACCATACTTCCAAGCACATGGCACGACACTGGCTTTAGCTTTTGGGGTAAAGTGAAGAACTGGAAGTATGAAGTTCAGATGATTGCAGGCCTCAATGCTCTTCAATTCTCACGCAACAAATGGGCGCATAACGCTGCAGGTTCGGCCTTTGAGTTTAAACCTGCCAACAAATATGGATTCGCATTGCGACTCGATAACTATTCTATCGATGGATTAAGACTTGGTTTAAGCGGTTATTATGGATTGGCAATGCACAACACTTATCCTAATGAAATGGAAGGAAAGGGTAAGATTAACGACAAAGTGCGTGGTAATGTGTTTATTGGTTCGATAGACTTTACCTATAAAAAATACAACTGGATTGTGCGAGGTCAAGCCGATTATGGAACCTTGAGCGGTGCAAGTGTTATCAGTAACATCAAAGCTAACACCCAAAAGCAATCTCCTTTCGATAAAACAGCAGTGGGAAAAGCCGCAACAGCCATTGGTATTGAAGCAGGATACGATGTCTTTTCTCAGATAGCTAAAATGAAAGCCGACAATCAAAAGCTATATATTTTTGGACGATACGACTTCTACGACTCTTATATTCACGATAAAAGCCAAAGCAATTACGATTATACCCGAGTTCGAAAAATCACCTTTGGCTTGAATTATTTACCCATTCCACAAGTGGTTCTCAAAGCTAATTTCGCCGAACGACTATTCCTTGGCAAGTATAATAACGAGCCAAGTATCAACATAGGCATTGCTTATCAAGGCTTCTTCCTTTAAAGTAGTGTCGTGAAAAGAAACAAATTGAAATTGAATCAAATAACTCTTTTAAGACAATGAAAAAGATTTTCAAGTATGCATTGTTGCTTGCTATAGCAGGAACAATGAGTTTTAGCTTCAGTTCTTGTAGTGAAAGCGATCCTAATTCGCCCACTAACGAAACCACAGAGGTGAACTTAGAGAAAGTAACTCAGCAGTATGTTAACGACGTAGTGTTTGTAACCTATTCTAAATTAGCCGACCAATCAGAGCAATTGTTCAATAAGTTAGAAGCTTTAAGAGCCAAACTTAACGCAGGACAAGCCGTTAATCAGTCTGAAATTGATGCCCTTTGTGATAACTATAAAGAGGCAAGAAAGATATGGGAAGCAAGCGAAGCGTTCCTCTATGGTGCTGCAGATGAGAAGAATATCGACCCACATATCGACACATGGCCATTGGATGTGGAAACCTTAGCCAAAGACTTAGAGAAAGATGAGAAGATCAATAAGTTGAATAAAACTTATGATTTAGTAACCGTTCGCAAAGAGATTACCGATAAAAACCTTGGTTTCCACGGAATAGAATTTGTGCTTTTCCGCAACGGAAAGAATCGTCCTGCATCGTTCTTCAATAACAACACCACCGAAGATTACGAGTTCTTTACAGGCAAGAACGTAACAGCTAAAGAAGAAGTGATTTATGCTTACAACGTAGCAGGTGACCTTCGAGACAAATGTTATCAGTTAGAAGTGGCGTGGTTAGGCGATAAAGCGAAGTCAGAACACATTGCTCGCATCAATGAATGTGCGAAGTTGATGGACGATTTCGGCACACGTACAGCCAAAGGACTATTCTATGGCCAAGATCTTTTATTGGCTGGAAGCAAGGATAGTCAACATGCTACATGGCAAAAGGTGATGGAAACGATCCTAGAAAAGGGCTGTTCAAACATCTGTGGCGAAGTTGCTGACCAAAAAATGGGTCAAGCTTACAGAGCAATTGATACCAATGGAACATCAACTCACAAAGATGAAGACACCGGAGAAGATGTTAATGACCGTGCAGATTGGATCGAATCGCCTTATAGCTACAATTCTTTCACCGACTTCTACGACAACATTATGAGTATTCAAAACAGTCTTTATGGTAATTATTACAAAGAAACTGCAGAGAAATACTCAATTATGAACTGGCTAACACTGCACAATGCCGACATGGCTAAACAGCTTCAAACTAAGCTAAGTGCTGCTCTTTCTGCCTTAGACGCTTGCAAGAAGAGTGGAAAAGCATTTGTTCAAGACCCTCACTCACACTATGTTAAAGAGGCAATGGATAAAGTTAGCGAGTTAGATGATTATCTTGGAGAGGTAAAAGACTGGATTCTTAAGAACTAATAGAATAGTAAGAGCTTTTTAATTGACTATTGTGTCGATGAGAAATAAATACTTGTCGGCACAATAGCCTTATTCAAAATAACACATTACATTATGAATAAGAAACAAATAAGCGCCCTACTTCTTGGCATGAGCCTTAGCACTTCGATGCTCATCTCATGTAGTGAAGATGCGCCTTCGGTTGAGAATGAACCCAAACAGGTTAACGATTATGCCTATGTAGGAAAGCAAGTGGGAAACTTTTCGGCTGATGAATGGTTGCCAGGAGGTGAACTTGGAACCACAATGAGCACCGAATACGAATTAGAAACACCAGCTATTGAAAAGTCAGACCTATCGAATGCATTTTTAGTTGGTGAGGCAATGTTCGAACATGACTTTATGGGTAACAGCTCAAATCCCATCTTTGGCGGTTTAGGTCCAGCCTATGTACGTTCGTCTTGCATACGATGTCACCCCAATTATGGACACGGACGCCGTGTAACAAGATTCGATTCAGATTTCAGAGGCAATGGTTATCTGCTCGTAGTGTACCATCCTGTAGACGGAAAGAATAGCAACGACGGTCCATTTGTTAGCGAACTAACAGGTATGCCACAAACAAAAGCCTCGTCACCATTCCTTCCTCCGGTTGATGAAAGAGGCATAAACATAGCTTGGCACAATGTAACTGAGATGGAAAGTGGCCTTCCTTTGCGCTTTCCCGATGGCGAATCGTATGAGTTAATCTATCCTGAAATAACGATAAACGATAACGCTTTCAACACAGATCCAAAGCCTTCGAATATCGCAGTGCGCTTAGAAAGCACCATTGGACTATACGGAACGGGCTTATTAGACGCCATTACAGAAACCGATATGCTTGAACAACACCGCAAAGAAGCTAAGTATGTTGAGCTAAACCCAGCGATGTGGGACAAGACAAACAACTATTGGGCAGGCGATAAAACCCTTAATAAGAGCAATGGAGCATGGTATAGATTGGCTGATGGCACCATGAAAATACGCAAGTTCACATACGGAATGACCAGAGCATCATTGCAAGACGGACCTGGAGCCAATGCAATGTGGAACATAACCAACGTTAGTCGTAGCGATCGTCCATTCCTCTACACCACCAGTGCGTGGGCTAATGCCATGTCGAAGAATAGCGATGTGATTGCAGCTATTAAGAAAAACCCTTCTTCTCCCTATTATGCTGACGGCACAGAGAGCGGTATTTCTGAAGCAGTGAAAACATTGTTAGACCCCAAAACCAACCAATTTACCAACTCGGTGCATCGTTTCAAACCCGAAATGACCGACAATAACTTCTGGCAATTTATGGTTTGGCATCGTGGTTTGGCTGTTCCAAGAGCACGAGACCTTAACAATAAAGACGTGCAACAAGGCAAAAAGCTATTTATGGAGATGGGTTGTGCCACCTGTCACCGCCCTAAATGGGTTACAGGAGACGACAAATATTGGGCACCAGCATATATTGTGAACAACAATTTGAGCCTACCCACCTACCCAAAACAAACCATCTATCCTTATACCGATATGGTTCAGCACCGCTTGTTTATGAAAAACGATATTCATAATTCATGGTGTCGCACCACACCTTTATGGGGAAGAGGATTAAGTGGCAAGAATACTGGAGCTGAAGATCGCCTTCACGACTGCCGTGCTCGCAACGAAATAGAAGCTATTATGTGGCATGCTTATAGCAAAAACAGCGATGCTTATCGCTCAGCAGAGAAGTTCTACCACCTCAAAAAGAAAGATCGTGATGCCGTGGTAAAATTCTTACGCTCAATATAAGCCTATCCACTGCGCTCGAAAAGCAGTGCTATTGCGTTATAAAAGCAATGACATTGCAGACTAAAAGCATTGTTATTGAAGGCTAATAGCAATCCTTTTATTTCGCAAGATAGATTTTGCCCTAAAACAATACAAGACAGATAGACCAGAAAGAGCGAAACACTTTGCTTTTGAAAGTCTATCTCTCTTGTTTTCTTTAACGAGATTTTCTTAGATAGAAAACGCAATCAGTAGATCCAAAAACATTATGATGAAGATATTCTTTCTTTTCCTTTATGCACTTGTTATTGTGATAATGGGTGCAGCAACCATCATCGAAAAATATAACGGCACCGACTTTGTGTCGCAACACATCTACACCAGTTGGTGGTTCATTGCGCTTTGGGCAGTGTTAGGCGTGTTGAGTGGCGTGGCATTGGTGAAGAATAAAAGAAAGAATGTAGTGATTATGACACTCCATGGCTCGTTTCTTGTCATTCTTTTAGGGGCATTTATAACCCATTGTTTTGCTCAAAAAGGAGTGATTTATTTAGAGAAAGGCAAGGCAACGAATGTGTTTGAGAGTGTAAACAACCATCAAGAGCAACAGAAATGCGTGTTGCCTTTTTATATTACGCTGAATAAATTTGAGACAAGTTTTCACGAAGGAACCGACTCAGAGAACGATTATACATCGTATATCACCATTACCGATGGAGATAAAACGCAGTCGATGCAAGTGTCGATGAACCATATTGCGCAATATAAGGGCGTGCGTTTGTATCAAACAGGATATAGCGAGGTGAGCAATGCCTCTGCTTTAACGGTGAATAGTGACCCCTATGGCATTGCTATTACTTATGTGGGCTATGGCATTTTGTTTGTTTCGCTCATTGCAATGCTCGTTCGTCGCAACGGAATGTTTCGTGCTTTACTTCGTAATCCGCTCTTAAAAAAGAATCTCTTTGTGTTCTTTCTGCTCCTCTGCCCTACTCTTTCGCTCAGCACCAAGGCGCAAAACACCATTCCAAAAGATTGTGCAAAGCAGTTAGGCGAGGTGTTGGTGTTGTATAATGGTAGAATATGTCCATTGCAGACACTTGCACTCGATCTCACAAAAAAGGTGTATGGGGCACGCTCTTATCATGGTCTTACGGCAGAACAGGTGCTTGCTGGCCTGATATTTTATGACGAAAAGTGGCGTGGTGAGCCTTTTATTCACGTCAAAAAACAAGAGATTCGCACCAAATTCTTTTTGCCCGAATATTGCACCATGAACGAGTTTTTTAACTATGATCAAGGTGGTTATATCTTAGGTCCTTATCTTCAACCCGACGATGGCACCCGAAAAGATGCCCTACATCAGCAAATTAATGATGTAGATGAAAAGATTATGCTGGTGATGCAGGTGCGACAAGGCAACCTGTTAAAGGTGTTTCCCGTGTCAATGAACGGCAAAATAAAGTGGTTTTCGCCTACCGAAGAACTGCCCAAAAGTCTCTCTCCTAATGTAAAAGAATATATCTCGCAAGCGTTTGACTTGCTCTTTCAATATACAAAAGAAAGCAACTGGGGTGCTTTTCGCCACGAATTGAATAAAATGATGGCTTTTCAACGCACGCAAGCAGCTCGTGTTTTGCCCACAGATACAGCCATCGAGGCAGAGAAAATATACAATATGGTGCCCTTTGCAACCATTCTTTTTATGGTGAACCTAACACTGGGCTTGTGCGCTTTGGCTCTACTCATTGTGCGACTCACCAAAAACTATTCGTTAAAAGAATTGCCACGCGGTTTTAAAGTGGTGGATAGTGCGCTATCGGTGTTGCTCTTTTTGTCGTTCTTGGCATTGACCTTGTGTTTAACTTTGCGCTGGATTGTGAGCGGAACAGTGCCTATGAGCAACGGATATGAAACGATGTTGATAGTGGCTTGGTTTGTGATGTTGGTGGCATTGATTACTTATCGCAAAGTGAATATCGTGAAGATGTTTGCCTTTTTGTTGTCGGGTTTCTTCTTGTTAGTGAGTCACATCGCCCAAATGGACCCACAAATCACTCATGTTATGCCTGTGCTCAATTCGCCATTGTTGGCCATTCACGTTAGTATTATCATGATGGGTTATGCTCTTCTCGCCTTTACTTTTGTTTGTTCGCTCACTTCTTTGGTCTTATATCTGCTTCATCGCCAGTCGACCGACGTGCAACAGCAAAACATTAAGGCTTTGCAAATGTTGTCGATGCTATTCCTTTTGCCTGCATTGGTGGCGCTTTGCTATGGCATTTTTATTGGAGCTATATGGGCAAACATATCTTGGGGGCAGTATTGGAGCTGGGATCCAAAAGAAACTTGGGCGCTTATTACGCTCATGGTCTATGCTGTTCCTGTGCATTTCTTCTATTCAAAGCATCAGCATGCGCCTCTCTTCTATCACATCTACATGCTTTTGGCCTTCTCAACTGTGCTGATGACCTACTTTGGAGTGAACTATTTTCTTGGTGGTATGCATAGCTATGCTTAGCAAATGGATAGAAAAAGACTTGCTTTGAGCATAAAAGCACTATCTTTGTAGAGTCAAAAACAATTTTAAAGAGATATAAGATAGACATGAAGAAGACATTTTTAATGTTGCTATTCGCCCTTGTTGGTGTTTCGGTGAAAGCGCAGTTAGGCACCATTGTGTCGTACAAAGACGGACAAGTGGAAGGTATAGACTCTTCGGGAGTAAAGGTATTTCGAGGCGTTCCCTTTGCTCAACCACCCGTAGGACAGCTCCGTTGGAAAGCACCTCAGCCCGTTATTCCTTGGAAAGGTGTGCTCAATGCAAAGCAGTTTGCACCCGATCCGATGCAACACAATGCCTATGGAGATATTGTTTTTAATGGACCTAAGCAAAGTGAAGATTGCTTATACTTGAATATATGGACTCCTGCGAAGACAAAGAAGGACAAATTGCCTGTGTTGATCTATTTCAATGGTGGCGGATTGGTGTGTGGAAGTGGATCGGAAGCACGCTATCAAGGTTTAACTTTGGCTCGTAGAGGCGGTATAATCGTTGTTACTGCCAACTATCGTGAAGGCATATTTGGATTCTTTTCGCATCCACTCTTAACCCAAGAGGGCAACTGCAATGGTAATCAAGGATGGTTAGACCAAGCCGAAGCCATTAAGTGGGTGCATCAAAATATTAGTGCTTTTGGCGGTGATCCTAACAAAATAACTATCAATGGCGAATCAGCCGGGGCGCAATCGGTGTGCGCTCAAACGGTATCTCCAATAGCAAAACATCTCATTGCGGGCTATATGTGCTCGAGTGGGGCTATTGTTTCGAACGCAACTCCTGTGACTTTAAAAGAAAGTGAGCGTTTGGGTGAAGAGTGGACTCGCAAGAATAGCTTGACAAGTCTTGAACAAATGAGAGCGCTTTCTGCACAACAATTAGAGCAATTGAACGACGGACGCTTTGGAGAACCTACCAAATGTATTGATGGTATCTTCTTAACTGAAGACCCAAACGTCACTATTCAAAAGGGAAAACAAGCACAGGTGCCTGCTCTTCTTGGTCATAATAATGCCGAGTTAACCATCTCTGCCTTCAATGGAGGAAAGGTTCCAACACTCGAAAACGTTGCTCCTTTTGTGCAACATTATTTTGGTGTGGACGCAAGTAAGGTCTATCCTCTTTACAATATCTATTCGGATGCAGACCTTCAAGGCCTTGCTGGGTACGAATTAGGTGGCGATTGCTTTATATCTTATGCCACATGGAAGTGGACAGACATGGTTGCTGGCTCGTCTAAGAAGTCGGTTTACCGATATGTTTATTGTCACCCACGTCCTAATATGATTTTAAAAGGCAAAGCACCAGGTCTTGCTGGGGGCACAGTTGACGTGAAAGAAGAAGACAAACCCAAAGCAATAGCACCTGGAGCGATACACTCTGCGGACATAGAATATGCGATGGGAAACCTCTCTACCAATACTTCTTTTCCCTGGAGTGCTAAAGATTATGCTGTATCGGAAATCTTTCAACAAATCTATATCAACTTTGTTAAATATGGAAACCCAAATGGTTTGGGCGTTCCTACATGGCAACCATATTCTAAAAACGATGAGGCTCCTGCTGTGATGTATATCGATTTGAAAACGGAACAACGCAAAGACAAGGCGGTGATGCATCGATATAGAACGATTGATCAATATATTTTGAAGAAAATGAAATAGGTGTTTTATTGCTTTCTGATTGTTTTACGGGTGCATTTGCATGGCTAAATAATAGGAAAGCATATCGAAAAAGCACTTGTTTGGGTGAATTTATAAAGAATAAAGGGCGAGAATGAGACGAAAGGTTTTGTTTTTGCCCTTTTATTTTGCGTCTGCGGGCAAATAAATAGTATTGCGAACGTTGGGTAGTTTGTGAACGTTTGAGGGCTGTAAGGGCGTTTATTGAGCTACACTTGAATTGCTTTCGAAGGTATATAAAGAAAAACATGCAGATACAATCACTTGCATCTGCATGTCAAAGAATAATGTTAACGTATGTCTTCTATTACAAAATTGTTATAGATGACATAACGATTGTTACAAAATCTAATAACATAATCTTTACCTTAATCTATCAAAAACTACTAACCTAATGAAAACTTATTGTAAGTATTCTCACGAATACGATGCAAAGTTATGAATAAAATTTGAATAAACATTCATGGAAAGTCGCTTTTTCGTCGTGTTTATATTATATTAACAAAAAGCAAATTGTTTTGATATTCCTATTTATTGTTGAATAATACCCTTGCTTTGGTGTGCTATGATACTTTCTTTTTCGCTGAAATTGTGGAGATGTGATGTGGCAAAAAGTGTGTGTATTGGGGCAATGGCGAATGGAATAGCGGCTGAAAGACGTTGTGTTGTTGGCTCGATGTTGTCGCACTTTCTGCCTGTTGTCTATTGGTTGGGGTGTATAATCATTCACTTTATTCACTTATTGCATTGTTCCTCGTCTGCTTTGTGTACATCTTTGGGATCGAAGGTGGGTGTAATATGTTTTTAATAGGTATATAAAAGGGAGAGTAGTTACTTTACTTAGATGAGGAACAGTGATATGGTATGTTTTAATAAGAATATAAAAGAAAAGGCAAAAGGCAGTTGTTGCACTTGCTTTGCGCCTTATAACGTTCGTCTTTTACCCCTTTTATTGAGTAAAAGTAATAGGTTTGCCCTCCCCTTCTTTAGTGTTCGAGACCGAGGTGCGATCAAAAAAAGCAATAAAAATTTTGTTATATCACAGAAAATGTATTACCTTTGCAACGCATTAAGCCCAGATGGCGGAATCGGTAGACGCGCTGGTCTCAAACACCAGTGGAGCAATCCGTCCCGGTTCGACCCCGGGTCTGGGTACTATAAATCCCTTGTAAGTCTTTGATTTACAAGGGATTTTTCTTTTTCAACATGTACTAAAAGTGTACTTTATAGCAGAAGTATAAGAAACGTGTACTAAGACTGTATTCTACATAGTTTATTTAGATTTAATTAACGATAATCATTTCCTTTTATTCTGTTTCCTTCCAATTATTGCTATTATCTGCTGGTGATGTGTTACCTTTGCAAATGTACTTACCTTATATTAAAAAAATATATGGAAGATAATAGACTTGAAATACAACTAACCAAGATACAAAGTTTCGTGGACCACTGCGTTATGCAAACTTTCAATATTCTCATTGGAAATGTCATGAGAAAAAAAGAATGTATAAGCTTAATACTTCTTAAAGAAATGTTGCAGAATGAGTTTTTGCAAATTACTAATAATCTATCCTCTATATACATGAAGTACCCAGCCCTTTCGTGTGTAGAAGAATCTTATAAAGAAAATAATTTCTTATGGGATAGCACTTTCTATGATTCATTGAATAAAGAGCAAAGGGTAAAGTATTCTAACTTTGATTTGGCTACGTTTGATTATAGTAAGTATATTGAGAATCACACTTTGTACGATGAAGAACTTCCGATGTTTTCATCGCTCATTGATGCAATTCTTTATGAACGCTATGCAAATTATCTAAAATGTGAGATTGGAAAGATAGAACTAAACGAAATCAAGAATCCTTTTCAACGTCATTCTACAATTGTCTATGATGACATCGAGCCAAGTCAGTTAAAAGAAAAACCTGTGATTGTTGGCAATGAAATCAATCCTTTCAAATCTGATTTTTCGGAAGAACAGATTGAAATACTAACTGATTGCATCAATGAAGTTAAACTTTTTACGACCAGTGTTTCACCAAAGATTACTAAACATTTATTTGATTGTAATCTGAAAGGAGTACTAAAATCAAACAATAACCGACTACTTACGTATCTCATGCAAAGTCTTAATCTTCGGGGATACGTTACTAATGAATGGCAGTCTACCATTGCACGCAGTAAACTCATATTGGGAAAAACCAAAGACACACCATTAACACGAACTGACCTATCCACTGCAACAGATCAAATCAACATGAAGCAGCCGAAAGGATGGGAAATCATAGATAAATACATCAAACAACTGAAAAAAGATTGAGCATAGGTTGATACGTCAAACATTGCTCAATTCCAGTTCCTTTTATCGTTTCTAATTTTACTCTCGTTAACAGCAACGAGGGTGCGCACCCTCTATCGTTTTACCTAACAAATAAAAAATATGGAAAAGACCATAGAGGAACGAGTTTATGAACTCGAACAACTTCTCTTTACAAACAAAAATGTGCTTAGCTTTGATGAAGCAAGCAAGTTTCTTAACCTCTCAAAGAGTTATCTCTACAAGCTCACATCGGGCAATCTGATTCCTCATTATAAGCCACAAGGTAAGATGCTTTATTTTGAGAAAGCAGAACTCGAAGCATGGCTGCGTCAGAATCCTATCAAGACTTCTGCGCAAATAGCCCAAGAAGCACAGAGATATATTATGGGTAGCAAACCTTTAATGCAGAAGTAAGGCTATGGAAAACGAGAACTTTATTCGTGTTGGCACAACCTTGTATAAGATTGTGAACCAACCTCGCATCAGTGGCGGTTTTGTAAAGAAGCGTATAGTATGGAATAATGAAACGCTACGCCAGGACTATGGCAAGGACTTCATTGCCACCGTCCCAAAGTACGATGGTTTCTGCACTGTTCCTAATCATGTCAACTACCAACCAGTGGTTGATAAGTTCCTAAATCTCTATGAGCCGATAGGACACCAACCAAAAGAAGGAGAGTTTCCGCACGTTGAATCCCTGATAAGACACATCTTCGGGGAACAATACGAGCTGGGCATGGATTACTTGCAATTGCTCTATCTCCAACCCGTGCAGAAACTCCCCATTCTCTTGATGGTATCAGAAGAACGCAATACAGGTAAGAGTACGTTCCTTAACTTTCTCAAAGCTGTTTTCCAAAACAATGTAACGTTCAATACCAACGAGGATTTTCGCAGTCAGTTTAACGCAGACTGGGCAGGTAAACTGCTTATTGTGGTGGATGAAGTATTGCTTAACCGTAGAGAAGATAGTGAAAGATTGAAAAACCTTAGCACAACACTTTCCTATAAGGTGGAAGCCAAGGGCAAAGACCGAGATGAAATCTCCTTCTTTGCCAAGTTCGTGCTGTGTTCCAATAACGAGTTGCTCCCTGTCATTATAGACATAGGAGAAACCCGATATTGGGTAAGGAAGATAAATCGTCTGGAGGGTGACGATACAGAGTTTCTTCAGAAATTGAAAGCAGAGATACCTGCCTTTCTTTATTTTCTTCAGCATCGCACGCTGTCTACCCAAAAGGAAAGCCGTATGTGGTTTGCACCCAAGCTGACTTTTACACCAGCCTTGCAACGCATTATCCGTAATAACAGAAACAAGCTGGAACTAGAAATGTCAGAGTTGTGTCTTGACATCATGGAAACAAACAATGTCGAGGAAGTCTCTTTCTGTATCAATGATATGATGCCTCTTTTAAGTAACACACAATGTAGGTATGACAAGGGGCAGATAAGGAGAGTTGTACAGGATATCTGGAAGCTCACACCTGTGTCCAATACGCTGACCTACACTACGTATCAACTTAGTTACAACACCCTGCAATATTACTCTCCTATTCGAAGGACAGGAAGGTTTTATACAATCACCAAGGAGCAACTCAAGAGTTTATAAAAACATTATACCCATTATTTTGATGAAATGATGAATAGATTATATAAAGCTTTCAGTACAAGTCGTTTACGTTCTCATCTTTTATTCATCGTGGATATTCTGCTGATGAAAAAAGAAAAGGATGATATTCTTCTTTTCGTCAGCAATTCTATTTTGAAGAATAGTATGATGAGGGCATGATGAGTTCTCAACTATCTGATAACCATATAGATAAAATCAAATTCATCAAATCATCAAATTTTTCATCACTTTAACTTCCATATAATTATGAATATTGACCAAATAAAAAAGATAAAGTTGCAGGAATTTCTTGCAACAATAGACTGCAAACCCGTAAAACAGTATGGTGTGAACCTCATGTACCTATCACCACTTAGAACGGAGAAGCACGCATCGTTTAAGGTAAATACCGAACTTAATCTATGGTACGATTTCGGTATTGGCAGAGGTGGTAACATCATTGACCTTGCAGAATTGCTCTACAACTCTTCGGATGTGTCGTATCTCATTCGTCAGATAGAGCGTAATGCACCAAGCGGTGTATCGGTAAGTCTACCTAAAGCTAAGCCGAATACACCGCAGAACTCCTTTGAAAATCTTCAGGTACTTTCCATAGCCCATCCTGCGCTTATCAAATATCTTGGGGAAAGATGTATAGACATTGAAATAGCAAGAACTGTATGTAAGGAACTGCACTTTGATACAAGGGGCAAACATTACTTTGGTATTGGCTTTCCAAATATTGCAGGTGGCTACGAAATACGTAACCCGTTTTTCAAAGGAGGTATCACGCCAAAAGACATCAGTCTATTTCATAATGAGGAATCAAAGCAATCGTGTTTTGTCTTTGAGGGGTTCATAGACTTTCTTTCATTTATGATGCTCCAAAGAAAAGAGAATGACGGACTAAAACGACAAGATTATTTGGTACTCAACTCTGTCTCAAATATCCAGAAGGCATTAGAACCATTATCACATTATGAGAATGTTCAATGTTTTTTGGACAATGATGAAGCAGGAAGAAATGCCTATCTGCGATTATCGAAGGAATTTGGGAATTTAGTTACAGATGCTTCAACTTTATACAGTGGTTTCAAGGACTTAAACGAGTATCTTTGTGCTGAATCCAAGCATTCTGAGAAAACAGAAAATAAGAAAATCAGAGGGATTAATCTATGATTGAAGGATTTGCTTTGCATAATCTATTTTTCGGGGGAGCAAGTTTATGTTTTGGGCATACCAAAACCACTTGCTCCACCTCCTGACAGTCGTTGCAGAGGATTATCCCGATGGTCTCCATCAAATCAAATAAAATAAAAGAAACAAGTATGATAAAAACAGAATATAAAAAAGGTGGTCGCCCAACCAAGGGCGCAGCCGAAAAGAAGAAATACCGTATCACGGTAAAACTGAATACGCAGGATTATTATACGCTCAAAGGCAAAGCCAAGAGCGCAGGAATATCCATGAGTGAGTTTGTAAGAAAACTTCTATATAATGGAAATATAATTGAACGCCTTACGGTTGAGCAGGCAGATTTCATTCGCAAGCTGTGTGGAATGGCAAACAACCTCAACCAGTTAGCACATCGTGCCAATGCGGAAGGGTTCCATACCGTTACTCCTTTTCACAAAATCATTATTGGCAAGATTGACGAAATTCTAAATCTAATACGAAGATGATTGCAAAGATAGTGAAAGGTTCGGACTTCAGGGGTGTCATCAATTACATCCTTGACCCGAAGAAAGGGACGGAGCTAATAGACAGTACTGGAGTAAGAACAGACAGTATTAGCCATATTGTCCAAAGTTTCATCGACCAAGCAGAACTAAATCCACGAGTGGGTAAGGTTGTTGGCCATATCTCCCTGAGTTTCTCCGCACAGGACACGCCCAAACTCAGCAATGAATGGATGGCGCAGATAGCTCGTGAATATATGGATAAGATGGGGATAAAAGACACGCAATATATCATCGGTCGCCACTTCGACAAGGAACATCCGCACATTCATATTGCTTTCAATCGGATAGATAACAACGGCAAGACCATCTCTGACCGTAACGACAGATTCAGAAGTGAGAAGATTTGCAAAGAACTGACTGCCAAATACAGTTTATACTTCGCTACAGGTAAAGAGCAAGTCAAGGAATATCGTTTGAAAGAACCCGACAAGACCAAGAATGAAATCTATCAGTCATTGAAAGCAGAAATAGCCCGGTGCAGAGATTGGAAAAACTTGCTTGTTCACTTAAAAAAGCAAGATATTGATGTCCGCTTCAAGTACAAAAGCAACTCACAGGAGGTGCAGGGAATTATCTTTGAAAAGAATGGCTATCATTTCAATGGCTCTAAGGTGGACAGAAATTTCAGTTATTCCAAGATAGACTTTGCCTTGCAACAGAATAACAGGGAACACGAACAGCAGACACAAGGAATGATAAATCTCATATCCAATGTTGCAAGTGTTACGAGCGAAATTACCAACGACCTCATCGAAGGAGGATTGGGATTGTTCCAAACTCATGGTACTGTTCCTGCGGAAGTTTACAACACTCTTGACAAAAAGAAGAAAAAGAAAAAACGTAAAATACATTTATAACTATGGCTGACAATAATACATTTGTCCTCTTTGAGGAAATTAAAAATAAGCTGGAGACAATTTACAGGGAGCTAAAGGAGTTGAAAGAAAAGGAGAATGGTTCTGTTTCCCTCCCTGTTCAATCTACACTAGCACAAAGTGATGAGCAACAGGAATTGCTCAATCAGTATGAACAGCGAACAAAAGAAGTGATTAACAAGTATATTGGTGTGCAAGTGCGCATCAAGGACGAGGAGGCTAAATCCATGGACAAATTGGTGTCAAGCGTCTTGACCATGTTGCACGAGTGGCAGGAGAATAAAGAGCATCCAATACCGCAGGAACATATTCACAGGCACAGCTTTGATATCAAATCGTCAAGAGTCTTTACTACTGTGGTGGCTGTGTCTATCATCTGTTTTATTTCTTTGGTCGGTAACTACTTCTTGTGGCAAAGCAAACAGCAAAACAAAGATGATGCCTTGAAATTTCGTATCATTAGAGTATGGAGAGGTTGTAGCCCTAAGGAAATCCTATGGCTTAACGATGTATTTGACATTCATCGTAATGAAAAGATTATCAAACTAATCAAGGAAAAAGCAGATGATTACGACATGGAATTGAAGCAAAAGGCGGATAGCCTGATGCAAAGAAAATTGAAGTAACTCTATACGGAATAAGCCCAACCAAACGTGGGGTGCTTGGTTGGGCTTGTGCGCTGCATCTTAGTCTATGATTTCCCAAAAGCCACCATTATCTGGTCCAACACGGCGGAGGTACTTATTACGCATATATTCGATGTTACGCATGATGGAGGTGAAACTAATTCCTACAGCAGCAAGTTCCATCTTGGTAATATAATGATTTTCAGCTATTAATTGTAAGATGGAAATACGATTTAATGTTAATTTATCACCATTTTCTAATGCCTTGGCTACCCACTTTCACCACTATAACCTTTCGTTTATCAGTTATCTTGGATTGCTTATCAGTCACCCTATCAGATACCTTTGATTGGTTATCAGTAACTTTTTCAGATACTCTTAAGTAGTAAATTCTCCCTTCTTTACTTATTGCATATCAGTGGAGAGATATAATGGCTAATTCTTCCGATACGCCCCATTATGAGAATGTGCCGTTTGAGGTGCCAGAAAACTGGGAGTGGACTACATTAGGAGAAATTGGAACATGGCAATCTGGGGCGACTCCCAGTCGTTTGAGAAAGGATTATTATGGTGGCAACATCCCATGGCTAAAGACGGGTGACTTAAACGATGGATTGATTACGGATATACCTGAATTTATAACTCAAAAGGCATTAGATGAGACTTCTGTTAAGTTAAATCCCATAGGTAGTATTCTTATAGCTATGTATGGAGCTACGATAGGAAAGATTGGTATACTTACATTCCCTGCAACAACAAATCAGGCTTGCTGTGCCTGTAGTGACTATAAGATAGAGCAAATGTATTTATTCTATTTCTTACTTGCAAATAAAAAGGTATTTATAGCTATGGGAGGTGGTGGCGCACAACCTAATATATCAAAGGAGAAAATTGCAGTCACCTTTATGCCTCTCCCACCACTTACCGAACAGCAACGTATCGTTGTAGAAATTGAACGCTGGTTCAAACTCATTGATGCCATTGACCAGAGCAAAGCGGACTTACAAACCACTATCACGCAGACGAAAAGTAAAATCCTCGACCTTGCCATCCATGGCAAACTCGTACCACAAGACCCGAATGATGAGCCTGCATCGGAATTGCTCAAGCGCATCAATCCCAAGGCTGAAATTACTTGTGATAACGAGCATAGTAGGAAGTTACCCTATAATTGGTGTTTATGTAATCTTGGAGATGTTTGTATGCTTGAGAATGGCTTTGCATTCAGTAGCGACCAATATAAAGCAAAAGGAATACCATTGATTAGAATATCAAACATCAAAGACAATGAAATTTCACTATCTTCTTGTGTCTTTATAAATGAAGGATATGAAGAAAAATATATCGTTCATAGTGGGGATTTACTGATAGCAATGTCTGGTGCAACAACTGGGAAAATGGGCATATATAATCAAAAATATGTTGCTTATTTAAATCAGCGCGTTGGTAATATTAAGATTGTGGATTCTAATTTGCTTTTTGACAAGTATAGAAATTATTTCCTCTTTTCTCAAAAAAATAAAATTTTAGAATTAGCATATGGGGGAGCGCAGCCTAATATAAGCGGCAAAGTCATTAACTCTTTATTTGTTCCTCTTCCTCCCATCGCCGAACAAAAGCGCATTGTGCAAAAGATAGAGGTGCTATTTTCAATTATTGATACTGTTGAACAAGCTTTGCAAGCATAGCCTTATTGGGCTACGCTTGCAAAACAATTACCAGTTTACAACTTTATCCACTATCTTCTGTTGCTCATTCGTTGTCCTGCGTAGATAGATGCGAGTGGTCTCTATGCTTTCATGCCCCATAAGGTCGGCTAATAGCGCAAGGTCATTGAAACGGTCGAGGAAATTCTTTGCAAAGCGGTGGCGGAAAGAATGTGGATAAACCACATCACGATTGATGCCATACTTTTCAGCAAAATGTTTAAGCTGTTGGGCAATACCACGTGTTGTAATTCGATTGCCAAAGCGATTGAGGAATATATACCCCGAACTTAATCCCCTTTCTTTAATCCACTTATTTGCTTCTGTCCGTAAATTCTTAGGAATATACAAACGCCTTATTTTGCCACCTTTACTATAAAGATCGAGATACCCTACTTGTACATGCTCTGCTTTAATTTGTAACAATTCACTGACACGTGCGCCCGTTGCTGCCATAAACCATATCGTGAAGTACCACTCATCAAAGCCATCAGCCTTTAGTTTGGTCTTCAAGAACTTGTAGTCGGCATCACTTATCACATTTTCCAAGAAGTTCTTTTGCTGTACCTTAACAAACTTCACTTTTAGTTTCTCCTGCTTTGAGTATTCCAAAAATTTATTGATTGCCTGCAAACGTAAATTAACAGTCTGAGGCTTAAAATTCTCAACAAGGAATCCTTTGTATGCTAAAAGGTTCTTTTTATTCACTTCCTTGTAATGTTCAAAGAAGTAGTTCACTGTCCACACATACGATGTGATGGTGTTTGGTGCCAAGTTGGTCTTGGCAAGATGTTTCTGAAATGTTGTTACC
The DNA here is from genome assembly GCF_000379965.1 of Hoylesella nanceiensis DSM 19126 = JCM 15639. Classification (GTDB taxonomy): domain Bacteria; phylum Bacteroidota; class Bacteroidia; order Bacteroidales; family Bacteroidaceae; genus Prevotella; species Prevotella nanceiensis. Next base: position 532,267 of record NZ_KB904328.1, read on the forward strand.
ATATTACATTGATTTATAATGAATAAAGTAACAATATAATAAAGCATATCGAGCATTATCCGAAGTTGCCTAAGGGATGGAGCATATACAGGCTTGGAGACGTTGTAAAATATGAACAGCCAACAGCATATATTGTACAATCAACTGCATATAGTGATGCTTATCCTATTCCTGTTCTAACGGCAGGGAAATTATTTATTATTGGGCATACGAAAGAGACGGAAGGAATCTATAACAGACTACCTTGTATTATCTTCGACGATTTTACAACTGACTCTCGATTGGTGGATTTCCCTTTTAAGGTTAAATCGTCTGCAATGAAAATATTACAAGTGCATTATGGCGTCGAAGTGGAATATGTATCATTGTTTATGAGCATAACAAGACTTGTCGGTGACACGCATAAACGATATTGGATTTCAGAATATTCAAAGTTGGAAATACCTATTCCTCCACAAGAAGAACAGAAGCGGATTATAGGGAAAGTGCGTCTACTCTTTGAGGTTTTAGATGTAATTGAGGAGAGTTTATAAGTTCTCCTCAATTACAGTAAGCAATGCATACGCAGCATTTATTGCATCAATAATTCTTTCTTGTTCTGCATAAGGCGGTATCGGCACAGGGATCGCCTTAAACAGTTTTTTGTTCAAGTGTGGAATAGCAGAGCCTACTTTATTCTCTCTCAAAGGCTTTCTATGCAAATTGATGATGTCTAAGACAAACTTTTCATTCATATTTTCATTGATATTTAGCTGCTTGAAAGTACTACCTTGATAGCCCTCAGTTGAAGTTTGGAACACTTCTCCCGAGTTCTCTCCATCAACTAATATCATATATGTGTTAGCTGGAACATATCTGCCAGCTTTTATAACTTTCCCATCAGAAAACCCTCTTAAAAACTTTGCGTCTAAGCTGGTCAGCAACCTATCTTCTTGCCTTTCTCCATCAAACAAACCACACACTTCCTGCATAGAAGTAATGCTCCATCCCTTAGGCAACTTCGGATAATGCTCGTTATCACAAGTAATTTCAGCCTTGGGATTGATGCGCTTGAGCAGTTCCGATGCTGGCTCGTCATTAGTGTCTTGTGGCACGAGCTTGCCGTGAATGGCAAGGTCAAGTATCTTGCTCTTTGTCTGCTTGATGGCTATTTGTAAGTCCGACTTTCCTTGCTCAACCGTATCAATTAAAGTAAACCATCGTTCAATTTCAGCTACAATGCGTTGTTGTTCTGCAAAAGGGGGGAGGGGAATGTAGAAATTCTTTAGAATATCGAAAGGTGGAATATTCTTGATGGCAGTCCCCTTACTCTCTTTTGCTGCTTCACTTTTAAGCATGAAATCAAAGTAGAGTAAATAAAAATCAGAAATGGACTTATCAAAAAGTCTAATGAGCATAAGAGCTTGGTTAATAATACCCTCCCTCAGATTTAGTGGTAATACATAGGTTTCTCCTATTGTCCCTGCACAACTGACAATTATGTCTTCTGATTGAACAGTAAAACACTTGAGTTCTTCATACTTGTCTTTGTCAATAAAATAGTGCCCTAACGTAGCATCTTTGCTTATGGCATTTTTTTGTTCATAAACTTTATAAGCATCTGGTGAGTCCGGTACGAACATGGATTTCGTGAGACTGCTACCAAATGGCCCCTTCTTATAAAAAGCCAAGTCGTCTAATTTGCACCACTCCCACCCCTCGGGTACTTCAAACGGCACGTCCTGCGGATAATGGGGCGTATCGGTAGTTTTAGCAGACTTTCGACTACGTTTTATTTTCCCTTCTGAGATTAAGCGTTCTTTTTCTGTACGGATGCGCTCAAGCAAAACAGATGCAGGCTCATCGTTTGGGTCTTGAGGTACAAGTTTGCCATGAATAGCAAGGTCTAATATCTTTTGTCTTAACTTCTTTGTGTCCATTATCTACCAAATTAATCATTTGTATTGTTTTGCTCTTCCAGAAAAAGGTTGCAATATTCATTGAGTTGTTCTTGCATACGCTCTTGCGGAATAAGAATACGTTTGTATTCTGTTATCAAAGTTGGGCTCATACTGCGACTCATAGCGTATTCTACCACCATTTTATCAACATCAGAACATAATAGAATACCAATAGAAGGGTTTTCGTTGCTTCGCTTTACATCACGATCAAGGGCTTCGAGATAAAATTCCAACTGCCCGAGATCACGAGGATGAAACTTTGTCTTTTTCAGTTCTACCGCAACAAGTGCTTGTAACCCACGATGGAAGAACAATAAGTCGGCTTTGAAAGTTGATGCACCCACATTGAGGTTATACTCTTGTTCCATAAAGATAAAATCTTTACCCAACTCAAGAATAAATTGCTTCATGTGTTCTATCAATCCTTTCTTGAGCTTTGCTTCACTATGTTTTTGAGGTAACCCAAGGAAATCAACAAACAAAGTGTCCTTAAATACAACAGGAGCATTAGGATAATTCTGTAATAAGCCTTTCGACATATTCTTTTTATCGCCTAACAATGTTGTGTAGGTCTGGTTGGTAATGCTACGCTGAAGCTCTCTTTTTACCAAATGTTCTTTATGAGCATACAAAATATAGAATAGTCGTTCTTCGCTGCTTTTACAACGACATAATATCTCTATATGGTTTGTTAATGTGGTCAGTGTAAGCAACTTTGGGAATTGTCCAATTCTTGGCTGGATAACTTGCATAGGAAGAGTGTCAATTCCTGGATAATCTTGTATCAAAGGCTTATCATTAGTTTGTGCAATTTTTGGCTGCACAAATTCTTTAGATAGGTATTGTGATGCTATAGATAAGAAGTTTTCGGAAGAATACTCTTCGTAGAACTGCACCATATTATATACACTTCTTCTGCTATATCCTTTCAACTTTGGTTGTTTGGTACGGATATATTCAGAAAGTTGAGTAACAACTTTGCTACCCCATTCTTCTGTTTTTAACTTATTGGAAACATAACCACCCACATTCCAAGCCATAAGCAGTGTTTCTTCATTCACTGCCCTTGAAGCACGACCCTGATGCTGCAAAATGATGTTGATTACCTCATCAAACTGCTGCTCTTGACTCAATATCACATTACTATCCATTCCGTTTACTCTTTAATTCCATCCATTAACTTCTGCAATTCAGCTACTGCCTTACTGATGTTACTGGCTTGAGTTGTGATATTTGTCATTAACTCATCTAATGTAAATTGTTCTTCCTCTCCACCTGCCTTAATCCATGTGATATCAAGACTTGTTTTGTCGCGAGCTATAATGTCCTCTATCGCATATTTGCGCCATCTACCATCACGAGCTGTATCTTTATTATAGGTTTCGACACGAGGATTAGCAGTATAGCAGGCTACAAAATCATCAAGATGATGACGCTGCAACTTATTAGTTGCCAATGTATGCTTTACATCCGTGCGATAATCATAGAACCAAATATCCTTTGTTGGTTGCCCCTTTACAAAAAACAACACATTGGCTTTAACGCCTTGCGCATAGAAAATACCAGTGGGCAAACGCAAGATGGTGTGCAGGTTGAAGTCGCTCAATAGCTTCTTACGGATAGTTTCGCCTGCACCGCCCTCAAACAGAACATTATCAGGAAGTACTACGGCTGCCCGCCCACCAGCTTTCAGCATCAGCATTATGTGTTGCAAGAAATTAAGCTGGTTATTTTTAGTTTCTACATAAAAATCGGGACGATTGATATCCACTGAGCCTGCAGGACGAGTTCCAAATGGAGGATTGGCAAGAATTACATGTACCAAGGTGTCAGGCTCTTTCTCCAAACTATCTTCGCACGCAATAGGACTACGGTCGGTACCAATGCCATGTAAATACAGGTTCATTGAAGCCAAGGTAACAACTAACGGAGTGTTGTCGACACCATGCAATGCCTTGTTATTCAAGAAGTCACGTTTGTCCTTATCTTGTGATTGTTGTTTCATACAATCGTATGCGGCCAGCAGGAATCCGCCTGTACCACAAGCTGGGTCACACACCGTTTCGCCAATCTTAGGTTGCACACAATCAACGATTGCTTGAATAAGAGGACGAGGAGTGAAATATTGTCCTGCACCACTCTTTTTATCTTGACCGTTCTTTTCCAAGATACCCTCGTAAATAGCACCTTTCACGTCGCCATCCATTACGAGCCACTGCTCTTCGTCTATCATTGAAATAACCTTCTTAAGATAAACAGGTTTATCAATCTTGTTCTGTGCCTTTGTGAAAATAGTACCGATAAGATTGTCTTGCTCACTGAGTATTTTCAGCGTCTTCTCGTATTGCTCTATCAAGTCTAAGCCATCAAGCTCTATCAGATTACTCCAGCGATAGCCTTCAGGGATAGAAGATGTTTCCTCAAACAATTCCTCATTCTCCGCATCCATTTTGAGAAAGAGGAGATAGGTAAGTTGAGTAACATAGTCGGTGTATCCAATACCCTGTCCTGATAGCGTGGTCGCTAAATTCCAAACCTTTTTGGTAAGTGCTTGCTCTGTTGATATATTTGTTGCCATTTGTTAAGCTATTTTTCTGTAAATGATAAATTGTGATAATGAAGACAAAGCTTCATTTGCTATATTTTTTCCACCAAAGGCACGGATAAGTTGTGCCGCCTGTGTCTTGTCATTGTCTTTAATCTCTGTAATTGTACAATAACCATTCGATGCAATGTAGCTAAATACTTGTTGCATCACTCCAATCTGCTCTTCTGTAAGAGGTCGTTGATTTTGTCCACACCACAGATTAAAACGTTGGTTGGCAGATGGATACAAGCTTTCGAGCCTTCCTATCTGGTGAAAAGCATAACGCACTAACTGGATAATGTTTGTAAGAGCTTCTTTTTCCTCTTTTGTAGAACTATGTTTTACCATTGGGGGATTGATTATGGCATAAGAGTTCCAAAGTAATGAAGTATTAAACTTACTATTTGCAAATTTCAATTTATTCTCCAAATCTTTTAGTATCGCATAAGTAAGAGGCTCGCCTTGATTATTGTAGATGATGCGCAATGCTTCTATTTCATCCTTATGCTCCTCACAATAGGCTTCAAAAGCCGAAGTGGTCGCCTGCGCTTCTTCCTGTGAAAAGCCTTTTGAAATAAGCATATCTTCTCCGGGCATCAAGGTCTCAATAAAACCTGCATTAAGTATCAATAAAAACTCACGTGCATCTGGCTCATTCGCAATGTTGTGCACCAAAGCCTTGCGGATTGTATTTGACTCATTCACATTGACGTATTCTGGTAAGGATCCTTGCTCAAGCGCATCAAAGATATTGGATGCAATATCCATCATACTTATATGTGCAAGACTGATAAACTTCTCACGGTCCTTTTCTTCACATTTATGACTGATACGAGATAAGCGACTTGCTAATAAACGCAGATAATCATCACTTACGTTACCATGCGTTATTTTCTCCAAAAGTTCTTTCAAGGAGATTAGTTTGGTGGTTGCACTGTCTGAGGGAGAAGTAATAGACTTTTCATGCTCTGTAACACCTACGGCATCTACTAAAAAGAAACAATCCTTACTGTAAGCATTGGGCGTTACATTTCGTAGTTGCTCGTCTCCTATGGTACGCACACCTCGTCCTTTCATCTGAATATATAACGGTTCTGATGCCACATCACGCATAAACATTACCACTTCAAGGGGTTTAATGTCTGTACCTGTTGCCACCAATGTGCAAGTTACGGCGATGCGGAAATCCTTATCGTTGCGGAACTGTCGTATCAGCTCATTGCTATCACCTGCCGAATAAGTGATTTTTTGTACGAAACAATTATCATTGTGTCCAAACACTTCTTTTGCTATTTGCACGATATTAGTTGCATGATTTTCATTGAGTGCAAAGATAAGTGTCTTGGGCAGATAGTCCATATTAGGTTCTCGCTGCGGGTCGGTAAACAACTCGGTATATACGGCATCACGGTAGGTCTCCAATATCAACTTAATCTGTGCAGGATTGATGATGCTGCGGTTAAGTTCCTCACGAGTATAATTTTTTGTTTCTTGGTTGTTAATAGTCTGAACTTGCCCCGTATAGCATGTTTCTCTCTTTACTTTATCACCTTCGAGAATAGCACCGCCGTTCTCTGTTGCCTGCGTTTTGATACGATAAACACGACAATCAACATTTACGCCATCAACGATAGACTTCTCCAACGTATAGTTTACGATGATATTGCCATTGAAGAAAGCCTTCGTCTCAGGAATAGGTGTTGCTGTTAATCCTATCAACTTTGCTTTTGAGAAATAATTGAGGACTTTCTGCCAATTACCATAAATAGAACGGTGGCACTCATCAATAATTATCATATCAAAGAAATCTGAAAGAAGATTAGGATTCTCTGGGAGCATTATTTCCTTATCTTCAATTTCTTCATCGTCCTCATCATTATCGGTAATTTCGTCACCCTTTAACAATGAGAAAAGTCGTTGTATAGTGGATATTACCACATTGCTATCTGTTAGTACACTTGAAGACTTCAAGCGATTAACCGTAAAAATAGTATTGAATGGATCGCCATTCTCTGTCAAACGGAATGTACCAAATTCAGTTTCAGCCTGCTTACCCAAATTATTCCTATCCACCAAAAACAAGATGCGCTTCGTTGGCGTGAAAGCTAACATGCGATAGGCTGCCAAACAAGCAGTATAAGTCTTCCCGGCACCCGTTGCTAAAACCATCAAAGCACGATTTTCACCATTACGAAACGATTGTTCTAATTGAGTGATTGCCTCATATTGGCACGCACGCAATCCTTTGGGGCTCAATGTGGGCAAGCCAACATAATCATCTTCCAAGCTTAATAACTTTTTAACCTCTTTGGGAGTATGGATTTTCTTACAATACTCAAATTCAGAATTACTCTTTCGAGTATCATAAAACATCAAGTCTCTACTATTAGCAACATAGGCAAGGGGTAAAGGTATATTAGGAAACCATGCTTGGCACCACTTAGGACAACTACGTGTATATAAGCGAGCTTGTTCTTGCACAATATCAGAATTTATATCTGTTTCAATGCGCTTAGCTTCCAATACCCCAACTGCTTTTCCATTGAGAAACAATAAATAATCAGCTTCCCTATTGCCAACCATCAATCCTTCCTTGATAGCCACAGCCGTCATATTTGGAGCATACTTATCTCTATCAACGACTTTCCAGCCTGCTTCTTCAAACATTCTGTCTATGATAACTCGCGCTTTTTCTTCTGGTTTCATATCTTCTATGATTCTTATAAGTGCATATTATCGGAAGTTAAAGAAATGATTTTCTCAAATAAATCAATCATCTAAATAACATATTTCAAGATAAAGGCAAGACTTCTTCGTCTCCAATCCGAATTAAATCACCAAGCACTATATACATTATTATTACACATTGATTAGCTTCTTGTTCCGTCACTTTATTATGTATACCCTTGTTAGAGAGCTCATTTACTTTCTCTATTCTTTTCACCAAATCTTCAACACTTTGGTTTAGCAATTCTGTATGAGTATGCTTACCTGCTTTTTCAAATAACACAAATGATATTCTATTTAGGTATTTGTCCTCTGTTAAAACTCTCCGTTTGCCATCGGAACAGGTAACAGGGTCTGCTTGGGGAGGGCAAATCGCATTTGCATAAAGCATCAATACTTTTCTTATATCAAGTAATGCCTCCTCATAATCAATAGGCGTCCCCTTTATCATATGAGAATCTATCGCTTTAATATAATCATTAAAATTAGTGTCTATGTTTTCCAACTTATTTACGACCCATTCTTTATTATTTTCAAAGTATCTTGATAAGGTATTACCCTGCATTAATTGCATTTCCGTTTCTATGAGATAGTCTATTACTCTGTCTCTAATCCTTTTTACTATATTCTGAAATTGCTCATACTGAAGATTAAGGAACATTCGATTCGCAGCATTATTCTGCTCCGTATAATATACATCCAAAGTATGCATACCTTTGGTATTAACCAAGGATTTTCTGTGGTTTTCGATTGTCTGGATCCTATCTTCTATATCATAAATACTATATGGGAAGACTTGGTCGCTTTTCTTTATATCCCCTGTTGGATTTAGTTCGTTAATACTCCTTTCTTCTAACCATTTCATTAAATACTTTTTCCCATATAATTCATAGTCTTCTTTAACGAACTTAGCCTTCATTGTGTCATCAATTCTTCGAAATGTCCCTTGTGGATTACCCTGCAATTCTTGTAATATCCACCATAGATTTATAAAATCTTTGCGGTGGGTAGCTATGCGTTGAGCTTGTTTAAGCAAATTGTTAGTTAGATAATTCTGCGTATTCGCATTTGATAATGCACATTGAACCAGTTCTAATAAATATCCTTCAGTCATAAGATTCCCTTATATTATTCTGTCCACAACAAATCATCAACCCTCACGCCCAATATCTTTGCCAACTGAATGAACATTTCAACATTTGGCTGGGCAACATTCGTTACCCACTTCGATATAACAGCAGGGTCTTTATCCAAAATCTTTGCCAGTTGTTTATTGGTCATTCCTTTCTCGGCGAGAACCACCTTTAAACGGTTTATTTTCTTGCGCTCCATACTTATGTAACTTGATTACGCCATAAAATTACTCATTATTTCTCAGAATATATCTCTTTTGAGTAAAAAGATGGTTGTTTCTAATCAAAAAAATGTTTTTCAATTCATTTTTCATCTTAAATTTTCAATTCTGGCAAACTATTGATTGCTTCCGACTTTAATTTATCCACGGCACGAGTATATTTCTCCGTGTGCTTCAATCCGCTATGCCCCAATAGGCTGGCAACGGTCTTGATGTTGGCTCCGTTGTTGAGGATGTTCACGGCAAAGCTATGGCGAGCGCAATGCCAACTGATGTGTTTGTTGATTCCTGCACGTTTTACCCATCGTTTCACAGATTTACAGCAGCTCTCATACGAGGGAAGATTGAATATAGAAGAATCCAAATCGTCTGGAGCTTCGCCTATCAATGATAGCAATCCATCGTTCAGAGGAATAACTACACCACTATGCGCCGAATGTCCTTTTGTCTTATTCTGCTCAAACTTCAATAGGCGATTGGTGTAATCTATATTTTTATAAGTCAAGTCTTTCACATCGCAGAAGCGCAGACCACAATACAGACAAAGGATAAAGGCTCGCCTGACATTGGGATTTTCATTATCATAATGGCATTGAATCAGTGATTGAATCTCATCCATTGACAACACATCTTTGCGTAAAATCTGCTCATCCACCTTGCACACTACTCCCTTACAAGGGTCTTTCAACATCACTTCGTGATCGATGGCATAACGAACAACTTTCTTGAAACGCTGATAGATACTCTTTGCTCCTTCGCCGACACTTCTCGATTGTAGGTATTCAACAAATTGTTCCATCATATCCTTGGTTATTAAGTCGGGCTTAATGCTAAACTCATAAACTGGATATTGCTCTTTCAGAAAATCCTTAAAACGATTCAAGGCTATCTTTATCATTCGTAGGTCTTTCTTCGTATAACTGTCTATGTACGCCTGATAATAGTCTAAGAAGTTGACATTTCTGTCTTTCTTCAGGCGATAACCAAGCATACTCTCCTTAAACTGTTGTTCACGCTCCGCACGGATTTTGGTAGCCAGTTCAAGCGTTTCCTTGTTTTGTTGTCGCTCCACAGGGGTGCGAGGCTTGGCTATCAAGTATAATTGCAAGTTCTCTTTTCTTCTGTTATGCTTGATGTGTACTTTGGGTTTGCCTGCCATCTTTCCTGTTTCATACAAAACTGTATTGCCGTTTTCGTCCAACACAGGTTTTTCTTCTCTACCGAGATAATATTCCAGATAAAGACTTATCCGACCATCAGAAAGCGTATTTTGCTCCAATTTCGGGTTCTCCTTTGCTTTATTTTCTAATTTTGCCATAGTTGATAGTTATGTACCTAAATGTGTATCAAACCGAGTAAAATCATTAACTTGTTTATTTTCAGATGTTTTCTTATTTTGCAAAGATACTAAAAAGTTCCGAACATCAAAGTGTACAAAAAGTGTACTATCTAACAAAAAATAGGCAAAAAAGGGCAAAATAACTAAATATAAGAAAATTTCAAATAGCTGATTATCAATATAATATATTCTTTTGGTTTCTCTTGTTTTCACGACATTGTACCGAGTCTGGGTACAAAGTAAAAGGCTAAGTTTTGAATTATCAAATACTTAGCCTTTTCTTATTTTAAGAATCAACTATTGATTATTGAATTCCTTGAACTATTTTTATCTTTAAAAACTATCAAAAAGTAATTAATATGGATGTAAAAAAGCAAAAGTGGGGTTTCCTTAGAGAAACTAAGAGCATGGCAGAGAAGGCTGGAATAGACAAAGATACGGGTCTTCATAGAACTGGAATGGAAGACTATCTCAAAGTAATCTTTCCAGAAATTCCTACTAAAGAATGGATTCATGATAAGACAATTGAGGGCAGTAATCGCAGAAGTAGACCAGACTACAGATGTGAAAGTCTTAAACTTATTATTGAGTTTGATGGTGTTCAGCATTATCAGAAGCCAGATCGAATAAGGAGAGATTATGAAAACCAAAGATTTTATGAAGAACTTGGTTATAAAGTTGTAAGGATTCCTTATTTTATCCAATTAAGTAATAATGTAGTTAAGTCTATGTTTGGTAGAGATATTGATGAACCTCTGTTTGACGAGTCAATTCCTTCATTAGGTATCAAAGGTAGAAACACACCCGCCTATTGTTGTACTGAAGGTATAAAAAGAATGGCAAGAGAATTTAATTGTTATCCTGAACAATACCGTTCAAATCTAAAAGCGTTGCAAAATGAAAATGATGATTTCCTAACAGGAGTATCAATGCTTGAGAAAGAATATCTTAAAATTTAAAATAAAGCGATTTAAATGCGCCACAAATGATTGAGATGGTATGATTTCGGTTATTGCAGGGGTGGTAATATTATCGCCCTTGTAGAGCTAGCTACAATTCCTCTGATGTATCTTATATCATTCGTTAGATTGAGTGTAATACACTAAGCTACGTTCCTTCCAGTTTGCCTGCAGCCAAGCCAATCACACTGCAGAATTCCTTTGAGCATCTTCAAGTACTTTCTCTCATTCAAAAAGACAATTTGTGCAAATAAAATTCTTATTCAAACGGAGAAAGATAAAGTAGATTTAGCTAAAGAGGAGTTGAGAAACTTTAAACAAGAGATAGAGCATTGGTATCCTGGAAATATGTGCTAATGTGGATTTTGCCGATAGATGTTCTAAATATTATCGCATAAAAAATGAGATTATTAGACAGTTGCATTTACAGTTGCATTTCTTTAAGGTTTTCTTTCTTAATATGCGAACTTTGGGTATTATTATAGACTAAAACATACATATATTTCTTTACCATGAAGAGAATAAAGTTTGTATTATTGTTTAAACATTATTATATTAGTACATAGGATGGCTAACTGTTTTTGTATAAACATAAGTTCAGGAGTAGTAGATGGGGTATCTGCTGTTACCTTATTATCATCATTGAGATATACAGATATCCCTGCATGATTCTTATGTTTTTTAGATGGTTTAGGTTCTAAACAAATAGTTTGTTTTATCTTGTTATTTAACTCTCTAATATCTCCTGCTTTTAATAAAGCGTACCCATAGCGAGTATCATTAGGATTCCGTGCACGCATGCATCTGCTTTGTTCCTCCAAATCATACCCCTCATTATCTCTCAATACTGAGATATAGTCCTCAGCTTTCCCAGACGGCATATACTCCCAACGAAATGCGGTAGGAGCCACCTTACCATTCTCAATATAGGAAGGAGAATATATTATTCTTGCAACATTTTCATCGTCCTCTATTGGTACGCATTTAGGTCTGTGGTTTCGCTTAGTCATTTGTACTTAGCTTAGAGATAAAATTATATAATTCGTTTGGTGTAAATTTAAAGTTACCTTTTTCAGAAAGTTTATCAATAGTTCCTTTGAAGTAGATAACTTCATCCTTAGACAAAGTTATTCCTGCTATATTCTTATTTTTGGTATAGTCTAAATATAAATTACCATTAGCTTGTGGAAACACTGAAATATTTTCAATATCACTATCTGTACAAATATTTAGAACCTTTTTAAACTCAGTAATAACCTCAGAATTAATGCTTTGACTCTTGAAACCATCCCAACCTTCCTGCAAACAAGCCAAATCATCTACTCTTTGCCACATGGCTTGAACTTTCTCGCGCCCTGCTGCACCTAACTTAGAATTTCTTTGAACCTCTATTAGGGGTACTGAAAAATTATGGGCTTCTGTACAAGTAGCATTTGAAAATAAAAAGAAAATAAAAAGAAAAGTTCCTACATCAAAGATTGGCTCTAAAAATGTAAAAAGATTAATCTCGTTTTGTGGAATTATATCTTTACTATCATCTGCAAAAAACGCATCCATTTCCATATTACATTTCTTTTTTTCTCATTAATTTAATAACATTCTCAGACATAGACCATCTCCACACATCAAATACTCTTTGATTTAGTTTGCTTACTTTATCCTTAAAAGGATGAGATGCATCAGTCTTTGTGGATGTTATAATTGTATACTCTATAGTATCAACACCATCTTTACAAGAAAAATGAACTTTTGTTATTATTAAAAAATCATCTATAGATTGAGTATGGGTTTCATTTTCATTGATAATAGAATTAAAATCTTTTGAGAACAATACTTGTTTCATCCAACTTTCACCCTTACTACTCTCATGTTTAATGTTATATTTATTAGTTTTAATAATAGAAGTAGTCGTTATTATATTCTTTAGTTTATTTTGTACTTGACAAATGAGGTCTATAGTATCGCTTTGATCTTCAAAAGATTGATAATCTACTTTTGGAATAGATAGGAAAATACTATTTTTTCCAACAAACAAAAACGAAGAGCCTTTTTCAAAAGTCAATCCCACATCGTTGATATCTTTAACTCTCCAACCGCCATTTTTTAAAATAATAATAACTTTCTTATGTGAAGTACTTAAAATTTCTTTTTCAAATGAGCAGAGTATTGTCACACTATAGAGAAACGTTTTGTTAAAAATTTCTCTTTCTTGATGTGTAATGTTCATTGAATTCTTCATAAAGTCATATATAAATATGGTACAAAGGTAATAAAAAAAAAGAGAACTATGGTAATTTTTAGTTTTATTTATGATCCTCTATAATTCTATGTAAACTGTATCAAAGGTTGCCTGCATATAAGTAGAGAATAAGCTACAGATATCATTATTGCTTTTAATATCTTTGTATTTTACCATTATATAATGCGACTGAAAATATTATAGCTTGAATTATATATTGCATCCTATTTTTTTTATACTTAGACATACAGGATGAAAGTGAAAGATTATATTTATAACCTTCATTATAATAATTAAACCACATTGAAACATCATTATGTACGAATTTTAAAAAAGAATACGTTTTATCCCGTACTCCCCCGTCTGGAAATGGAACAATTTGAGAAAGTGACTTTATTCTTGATATTATTTTTTAGGTCTAAAGAGCTGATAGTATCTTTGTTTTTCCGTTAGTTTATTACTAGTACAGGTGCAATTTTATTACACCTTTAATTAAATATATATCCAAGATGAAGCCTTATGTAGAGATGGCTATAAAATTAGACAGCCACCGCATGAAAGGTTATGAGGAGTTTATAAAAAAATAAAGAATAAAAGGATAGCATTATTCAGATAAAAAACTATAACGTTACAAGATAAATAGGCTAAAATGAATAGAAAGCATATTGCAAGAGAAGAAACTGAGCAGTTTAGTAAAGAGTTATATAAAGAGATTATAGCTTATGATTGGACTGAAGAGGAGGCTAATGGTATAGCTGGAAACATAGAGCGCCTGATAAATGATATTCTTCCTTATCAGACACCACAGTCGTATGCAGAGTTTTTAAATATGTAATCGCTAAGATTATAAATGCAATCTTCTCTTTTAAATACTTGTGTTAGTAACCAAGATTTGTGCAGAGCAGAACAGGAATTTAAGGAAAGTATGCTCGGTTACCGCTTGAAGAAAGATAGAAACATCAACTTCTTGGATTACTACCAGGCTTACATAGATACTAACTCTAAGAAAGACCTACAAATGATGAAGATTGCCTTGAATCGATTTAAGGATTTTTTGAAGAGCAATATCTCGTTTATGAGTTCAGTATCAAGCCCAAACTAATAACCAAAGATACGATGGATCACTTTGTTGAATATATATAATTAGTACTGGTGTATTTTCAAACTCCATACCTAACTCATGAAGTATAGTATATATCGCATCCGATTTGTCGTGTCTCCCATTTGCATTTAAAACTACAATAAGGTGCTGTAATTTCTCTTGGAGCTTATAATATTCATCTGATAGCATCGTATTTTAATTTGATGTAAAGGTAATAATATTTGTTTTCTCAAGTTATTTATTTTCAAGTTTCTGCTAACTCTTTGCAAATTTCAATTTGAATCATCATTGTTATCAATCGCTTTCAGTTTCTTCTCAGGTATAAGCCAGGTATAAACTTACAACAATATGTACTCTTTTGTGGCGTGAAAACTACTCTAAAGACACCCATCGATTTCTTATAAAATTGCTTATTTCCATTCTTTCACCCACCCTTTCGCCCTCCATCTTTCTTCCCTTCCTCCCCTCAAATCATAAAAAGATGGAGTTTTTTGCATTGCTTTCCCCAAAAAAGCAGTATATTTGTAGGAAGAAAACGAAGCTGACCCAACAAAGAGATTTCGCATTTTGACTGTACCAATCTACATGAAACGAGGAACCCCTTACATTGTATCAGTATTCATAAAAAGTAGTATAATCAATTGAAACGCATACGAATTATGAAACAACGATCATTTATTTTATTCGTCTTAGCCGTGTTTTGCATCGGTTTGATGTCGTCTTGTGATAGTGAAAACAACGGCGATGTTCGAGTGTTGACCAAAGAAGAGAAAGCAAGAGCTTTGAGTCTTACCGTTGGAGAATATACAACAGGCATGACCTTTGTGCTTAATCAGCTTTCTAAACCAGGCTCGAAGTATAACAAAGTAGACACCGTTCGCAACATAAAGTGCAGAGTGGCTAACGACACAACGCTCACCATCGCTTCTATTCCCATGCGAGCTTTGACCGACTTTATAAAAGACAGCAATTTGAAAGCAGCCTTAAATCAAGTAGAAGCACAACCACTTGTTTGTAAAATCAACTTCTACGACGATGCTCCTATTTGTTTTCTTATAACAAAAATACAGCCTCAAACCTTCAAAGTGACATACGGAGGCAAGCAACACACAGTGGTTCAAAACTATGATGTGGCAGCTCCTTGGTCGTGGGGATATTATGATTACAAGTTTTCTAAGGATCTTTTTGCGATCGTTACTACTGGAAAGCTGACCGTAGATGGCGTAGAAGTGCCCCTACAAGCTACCACTATTGCGGTGAATACAACGCCCGATAATATCTATAGTGTAGACCTTTTACGAGCAAAATATAAGCAATAGCACATCAACGAGATGTTTTAATGTGATAAAAGAAGGGAGAATAGCCACAGAGCTGCTCTCCCTTTTTCGTGTTCTCTCCCACCCTTTCCCCTCCCTTTTGCCCCTTCTCTCCCACTCATCATAACATATTTAAAAGCAGTGAGATAGACATTCCTTCCAAGAAGATATTTGCGGATGCAGAAAAAGCGGTGATATTGCGCCCCAATTGCAATGTAATTGGTAGATAAAAGCAGTGCTATTATGAGCAAAAAGCATAGCAATTAGATACATAAAGGCAGAAAGCCGTTAAATAAAGCATTTTAAATGCGCTACAATCGATTAATATAGTTCGATGTGAGCATTGTGTTGCGAAAGCAAATAGAAGCAGTTAGAGGCAAAGAAAACGGCAATGAGGCGACAAAAAGCAACGAGCGAGACACCCATAACATAGTGTCCCGCTCGTTTTGTATCGTTAAATATAATCTATTTCACCGATAATTATTCCCAACCAGGGTTTTGTGTTAGTTGCTTGTTAAGCACCAATTCTTGTTTAGGAATAGGATATAAGAAACGACGATCGTTGGTTTTCCATTGTCTTCCTGCATCATCAAGCTTCTTAGCAGCCTTGTATTGGTATAGATATGTTGCGCCATTGTATTCTATTGTTGGGCGACCTGTTTGGCTATCGAATGTGCCTGCAGGGAATCCGCTGATAGATTGTGGTGTAATCTTAATACCAAACATTGTTTTTGGATTAGACATTAGCTTCATTGCGTTCCAACGTTTGAGGTCATCAAGGCGGAATCCTTCAGCAATAAGCTCAATTCGGCGTTCACGTCTAATCTCATAAAGAAGATTAGAGAGTGTATAACCATAATCAATAGGCTTCGCATCGGTAACAGGAGATGTGGTTAAGTGAGGCATTCCCACACGGTCACGCAACTTGTTGATGGTCTTATCAAGCACAGCTTGTGTGCAAGTGTTCAATTCTGCATTCGCTTCGGCATTGATTAACAACACTTCTGCATAACGATAAACGAACCAGTCGAATGTAGAGTTACGTGCTTCTTGTTGCACAGTGTTTGCATGATGGAACTTAACGCAGTCGTAACCCGTTACAGCTTTGCTCGATCCTACTCTATTTGCAGGCTCGTTAGCAATGCGTTCGCCGTTGCGTACATAGTATGGTTTGTGACTATTGTCTACAATTTGATACAAACGGGGGTCACGATTGGTTATTTCTTGTTCTAAATCGTCGTCGCCTGCATAGCCAGAACCACTGTTGTAGATAGGTGTTCCGTCTTTCATTAAGAACGATTCGATAAAGTCTTTAGATAAACCCATACCGCCATTTTGTGCTTGTCTACCTAATTCGTGAGTCAAAACACCTGTTTCATAGAAACGAGCAAGAATACATTCTTTGTTGGTTGAAAGGTCTTCTTGGGTGAATTGGTTTGAATAGTAGAGTGGATAATTAGCGTAAGGAAGTTGGTCGCAACCTGTATCTGTACCCTTCACGATGTCGAATTTGCCACTGTCCATCAATGTATCGGTTTGTGCCACCGCTTCTTTTAATAGCGCATTAGCCGCTAAGTCGCCTGTACCTGTTTGGTTGTGGTATTTCTTATAAGTACCAAAGTGAAGATAGATGCGTGCCAATTGGGTACGTGCAGCTTCTTTGTTGAGGCGTCCAGACTCTGATAATGACTTCTCAGGAAGCCATCTTATAGCAAATTTAAAGTCCTCGATAACATGCTTAAGCACTTCGTCTTGAGGGTCACGGCCTTTATATAGTTGCTCTTTATCATCGGTTTGAAGGTCTGAATCATAGTAAGGCACGTCGCCAAACATCTTCAATTTGTTGAAATAATGCAAGCCACGGAAGAAGCGAACCTCTGCAACATACTTGTTAATTTCATCTTGACTGCCTTGAACTTTATTGTAACGTTTCATAAAGTAGTTGCAATTTCTGATGTCGTCCCAATACCATCCGTTTCCTGCAGATGCCTCTGTGGGTACAGTCATCTCATCAAATAGATAAGAACTATAGTTAGTTGTAACGAAGTTATCACTCACATTGTCGAGCGAAGCCGATGGACTGCTCAATGCTCCGTATAGTCCGTTGGCATAAAGTTTTAAGTCTTTGGTTGTGTTCCAGTATGTTTGATCTGTGAAAGAGTCAAGCGGAGACAAGTCTGTATAATCACACGCAGCTGCCATTCCTGCAAGTAATGATAGTGCGATATAATTTTTAAATTTCATAATAAAATTGTTTTTAGAAGGTGACACATTAGAATGTTAGATTCAAACCTACAGCAATTTTCTTGTTAATTGGGTAGGTCATGTTGCTTAAAGTCTCAGGATCAAACGCCTTTATGAGCGAAGTGAAGGTGAATAGGTTTTCACCTGTGATGTAAACTCTAAGACGTGAAACACCAATCTTGCTAACAATAGATTTAGGAAGGGTGTATCCTAAGGTTACATTCTTAAGTCTACAGTAGCTTGCATTTTGCAAATAGCGTGTACTAACAGTACGGTTACCTCTGTTTGCCCATCCTAATTTAGGGAAGTATGCACCTGTGTTCTCTGTAGTCCAATAGTCGAGAGATGTTGTAAGCGGTGTTTGCCACTCGTCAGTGAAGCCCCAAAACGCTGCAGTACCAGAGCCTGGGAACCAATCACGCTTACCAATTCCTTGCCAGAACATTTCGAAGTCGAATCCTTTATACTCGAGTCCAGCTGTAATACCATAAGCAAAGCGAGGTGTTGAGTTACCAATTATCTTTCTATCACCAGGGTTTGCCAATGTGTTGTCGCCTATATCGATCTTGTTATCGTTGTTTAAGTTCTCGAAACGAACGTCACCTGCTCCCCATTTACCACCATATAGGTAAGATTGGTTAACGTGATCTGTAGCCTCTTGGTCGCTTTGGAAGAGTCCATTAGATACAAATCCCCAGATTTCATTCATCTTACGTCCTTCGTAATATTGGCTAATTAGGCCTGTAGGGTTATTGAACTTGGTGATAGTTGATTGATAATCAGATAGCACACCCTTAACATGATAAGACAAACCGCATGCTAAACGGTCGTTCCATTCCAATGAAACTTCCCAACCAACAGTCTTTAAGTTAGCTGCATTTTGGCGTGGAACGCCTGCTCCTAACACTGAAGGAAGCACCTCACCATTGACAAGCATGTCTTTAGTATTACGACGATACCAGTCGAAAGAGAAGTTAAGACGATTGCGAAGGAATGTTGCATCGATACCTAAGTCAATCTGATTCACTGTTTCCCATGTGAAAGAAGAGCTCACAAGACCTGGTGCTGTGATGGCAACAGGGCGTGTTCCGCCAAGGATTGCGCCATATTTGCTATTAATTCCATAGGTAGCAAGATATGGGAAGTTACCATCTACCACCTGATTACCCAAAGATCCGTACGAAGCACGTAGCTTTAAGTTGTCACACCAGTCCTTCATGCTTTCAAAGAACTTTTCTTCTGATGCACGCCAAGCCACAGAAACAGATGGGAAGAACTGATAACGATATCCTTTTTTGAATTTAGATGAACCGTCGTAGCGGCCGTTTAATTCAACAAGGTAACGTCCTTTATAGTCGTAGTTGATACGAGCAAAGGCGCCATTAACCGACCATTGACCCATATTTCCATCGATATTCATATCTCCTGTTGCCTGATTGACAGCTGGATTGTTAGAATCTATCAAGTCTTTTCTACCTCCAAAGTAGTAATCGGTGCGTTTTTTCTCTTGGTTATAACCCAACATAAACTTAAAGTTATGCGCTTTTTGGTCTAAAGAGAGAGCATATTCTGCAAACGCATTGAATGAAGAATAGTAGTCGTTATTGCTCACTTTGGTTACACTACTTGGGTTAGTCCAAGGATAATAGTTTTCAGTTCCTGGTACAGCAGTGTAGTCGTAGAAGTTACGAACGTGCTGAGTTGAAGCCCAACCATAGTAGTTCCATGTGTAGTCGGCATTGATAACAAGACCTTTAAGCGGAGTAAGTTTCACGCCAGCAGTCATCCAAAGGTCGTTTTGACGAGAGCTTGCGTTACCGCCTTGAGCCTGAATTGCAACAGGGTTAGTGAAGTTTCCTTGTCCAGCATAATGGCCATCGGGGTGCTTAACAGGCATTAATGGACTCAAGTCTGATTTCATCATACCGCTATAAGCAGAGATACCAGAGTATGCAGTCGAGTTCATTGCAGTTGTTCCACCTGTTGGATGCATTTCAGTTGTATAGGTATGAGCGATCTTAGCCGACACTTCCATCCATGGAGTTAATTCAGATGTGATGTTAATGTTAGCGTTATACTTGTTGTATTTCTCGTTTGTTGCCTTTAAAATACCGCCTTGATTGTTTGCGCCGAGCGAAACATAGTAGCGAGTTTTTGACTTCCGCCGCTAATACTTGCGTTATAAATTTGCGAGAACGATGTTTTATAAAGCTCTTTCCACCAGTCTGTGTTACCATTATAGCCATATTTGAATGTACTATAGCTCTTATCGAAGAAAACAGGCTGATCATAAGTGCCGTTCATGTATTTTTCTGTATACGAATAAACCAATGGATTGAAGTAATGTCCACTACCACCGCTGTTTTGATAAGCGATGTCTATCATCTTAAGATAGTCTAATGAGTTGACATTATGCATTTCAACAGCGGGCTTTTGCCAGTATCCTGAAGCCGAGAACTGCACTGTTGGGCGAGAATTTAGCTTACCTTTCTTAGTGGTAATGAGGATAACTCCATACGCAGCACGTGCTCCATAGATAGCAGCAGAAGCCGCATCTTTAAGCACAGAGATAGATTCTATATCGTCGGGGTTCACTAAGTTGGCGTCCATTTGTACGTTATCCACCAACACAAGCGGTCCTCCTCCGTTGAGAGACGTTGTACCACGAACGTTAAACGATGCTCCTGCGCCAGGAGCTCCACCCTTACCCATCGATACATTGAGGTTAGGTACAACACCTTGGAGGCCTTGTCCGAGGTTACTAATAGGTCTATTCTCGAGCACACTACCGCTAACTGAAGCCACAGCACCAGTTAAGTTGGCTTTCTTTTGTGTGCCATAACCCACAACAACCACCTCATTTAGGTCGTTAACGTCGCTTTGTAGGGTGATGCGCATGCCGTTTTGAGCTTTAGCACTGTGCGATTTAAAGCCCGTGTACGAGAAAGTGAGCTGCGTTCCGGGTGCAACATTAATAGAGAAGTTACCATCTAAGTCGGTAACAGTTCCTGCAGAACTACCCGTTGCACGTACAGTTACACCAATAAGAGGCTCTCCTGTGTTACTAAGAACCGAGCCTTTGATTTGCTCTGCAGGCCGTGTTTGTTGAGTGATAGTGTTAGATGCTCCTACCGAAACAGCGGGAAGGAGTAGCATTCCACACACTAAGGTGGTGCTTCGCAATAGATGATTGAAGCTCATCTGTTGCGTCTTGTAGGTTAATCTTTTCATATTTATGTTTATCAAAAAAGGTTTATTGTCTCTTCAATACAGAGGTTTAAAGCGTGTTTAGTGATTTAAGTCAACTGTAAATGCAAATATATGGAAAGATTTTTGTAAATCATCTCTGCGCAGCTTTCATTCTTAGTTAAATAGTTTAAAGTATTGAGAATAAAAGAGAAAGACTATTTTTGCTACCTTATTATATAAGAAAAAGACACCAGCCACTCTCCCATTTTGATACTTTTAGTGCAAAAAAAGTAGACAACATGTAGGCAAAATAAAAGCTCTTACAAGCACCTTGCACACCTGTTGCATTGCCTGTAAGAGCTAAAAGAATTTGTTGTTGTTCTAATATCAATGTAATTGCACGCTAAAGTCAATGCCATTGCAGTGTAATAGCGATGCTATTGTGAACCAAAAGCTATGCTTATTTCAACGAAAGAATCAACTCAACGAATTGAGGATCTCTGTGAGAAGCAAACAAAGTGTGCTTAGTATCCAACTTTTCGATGGTCTTCATGTCCTCATCGGTAAGTAAGAAGTTAAAGATATCCATGTTTTGTTCCATGCGATCTTTGTGAGTTGATTTAGGAATAACAACCACGCCACGTTGCAATAGATAGCGAAGAGCCACCTGAGCCACCGTTTTATTGTGTTTGTTTCCTATCTCGATTAAAGTCTCATTGTTGAAAAAATCGTTCTTTCCCTCTGCAAATGGACCCCAAGACATGATCTGACAATTGTATTTTTCCATGTATTTTTGCTCCTCAAGCTGTTGATTAAACACATGAGTTTCTACCTGGTTCACGGCAGGTTTGATATCTACATGGTGATGAAGGTCGATCAATCGGTCGGGATAAAAGTTGCTTACGCCAATTGCACGCACCTTTCCTTCACGATAAGCACGCTCCATTGCACGATAAGTTCCATAATAGTCGCCGTATGGTTGGTGCACAAGAAGCAGGTCGATATAATCACTTTTTAGCTTTTTAAGGCTCTCTAAGATCGACGCATAGGCCTTTTCTTCGCCTGCATTAGCTGGCCATACCTTTGTAACGATGAATAGTTCTGAGCGAGGAACACCGCATTTGGCAATGGCATTGCCCACACCTTCTTCGTTTTTATAGATTTGTGCGGTGTCAATTAGTCTATATCCCACGCTAATTGCATCTAAAACGCAACGCTCTGCCTCTGCTGGTTCTACCTGAAAAACACCATATCCAAGCTGAGGCATCTTCACTCCGTTATTCAATTCTACGTAATTCATATTATCCTTTCTGTTTAAATTGTTATTATATTGTATGGAACAAAGATACAAAAATATTATTGCGCAAAAAGTTTTTCGGTCTTTTTAGCTATCTTTTTACTACTTTTTGTGCTCCATTAATGATTGTTTTTACCACTTTGTCGGCACATAACGAGCCTATGATGCAACAAGTTGTGGCCACAAAGGCAAAGACAAAGCGGGTAGGGTCGAAGCTAAAATAGAGCTTGAAGGCCTTGAATAGGAAGGTGAATAAAGGAGAATAGAGGTAAATAGGGAGGGTTCTTTGACCGAGATAGCACACTTTTGAGCGCAAAAAGTGGGGACTAAGGTTGTAAACAAGTAGCATAACGCTCATCATCACATACACAATTGCGATGCCCGAAAGGCTCTCTTCTACAAAGAAAGCAGGATTAGTGCACAACACAACTAATGCAATCAACGCCAAGATATTAGGGCTTAAAACGCTGGTTATGTGTATGTTAGAACGTCGAAGAGTAGCTCCTGCAATGAAAAAACAGCCCGAAGCAAACGAAATAATGTGAACATATTGAGCCAAAACCCATATTGTGAGCACCATTGCAATGGCTTGTTTGCTTGTAGAGGAGGCGAAAATGGTGTGCCAAAGCTTATACACCACAGCGCAAATAATTAGCGTATGTAGGAACCAATAGGGCCCAACTGGCGATGCAAAGAAGTGATATAAGAACGTGCTTACATTGAGTTCGGCTATGGGAACTGCCGCCATTTTCAGTGCAGAGATAACGATATAGCCCGATTCGAACACGATATAGGGTAGGAGTATCTTCGAAATCATTCGCCCAAAGTGGGGTAATGGCGCTTCAATGTTCATCAACCAGCCCGAAATAACTAAGAAAGCGGGCATGTGAAAGGTGTAAACAAACTGCTTTGCAAGGGTGTATTCGGTTGAAAAATAGGTTAAATGAAAGAGCACTACGAGCGTAATCAATATGCCTTTTAAATAGTCTAACTCTTCAATTCGTACAGGTTTCATTCGCTTTATGGTGTTAGTGAAATATTCAGTAGAGCTGTTTTCTTAACTCGTTGCACCTTGTTTGAGGCTCGCTAAGTGTGTTGTTCATACCTTGTTAGGTGCTTAATGCAAAGGTAGAGATTAAGTGTGATATAGCAAAATCTATACTCTTTTTTGTATATTGATGTGCTTTTGGGGGCGGAAAAGGGGGCATATTGCTAACTGATAACCCCATATTGCAAGGCAAATGGAGTGGGAGAGGAGTGTAATAATGTTTCTCGTGAAACATTGTTGTGATGTTATTGAAACACAAGGGAATAATAAAGGTGATGAATGTGTAACGACATGAGAAAACAAAAAAGATGAATGTCGGTGGCGTTTGTTGCGCTTTTACCCACATTCATCTTTTGTTTTATGTGCTTTTTGTTTTGTGTGACGATGCAATTCGTCTTTATTTAGCACGCATAAACGAAGTAGGAGGTTATTGAACCACCTCTTTTTTCGTTGTGCCGTCGCTGTATTTCACGATGTTAATGCCCTTAACAGGAGCCGAAATAAACTCTCCATTGATAGTATATCTAGCCACAACGTGCTTTTCTTTGTTGTCAATTGTGGTGCTTTCGATGCCTGTTGCGTTGGCAGTTTGAATCTTACATTTATTAGCATTCACAATTTTTCCATTGCTCGTGTCGATCAATAGCACGCAAACAGATAAGTTATCTTTGTTCTGTATCTTTCTATATTGAGCCATATTGTCGAACGATGTTTCGTGAACAATAGGCTTATCGGCAACGAATGGAGCCTTTACAATGCCCTCAAGTCCATTTGTAATGTTCTTTGCAGCAATGGCAACATGGTTGTTAGTCATGTCATAAATAGCCTGACCACTATTCATAAAGAACTCAGCTTCTTCCGAAACGCCCTTTAAAGTCATGTCTCCTGCGAAGTTATTGTTTTGTGCTCTTGTGGTTTTTATGCCGTCTTCGGTCAAAACATAAGCCAAAGCATAGTTCCCTTCGCTTGCATCTAGTCTGAAAGTAGTGGTAGATGTGATGCTAATCTTCTTCTTTCCTTCGTCCCAAACAGCAGAAATGTCAACGTCCATGTCTGCTCCTGCATCCCTTTCTCTTTCTAATTCGCTTTTAGGAACAAAGCTGTTCACTCTTGTTGTGCGGTTCATTAGAACGTATGGGCGACCTCTATACTTTGCCAATACATAGGCATAGTCTGGCGTACTCAATACATCTCCATCGTGAGCAGCAATACCAATGAAGCTTTCTGGATAGTGTTTTTGCATGTATTCCATTGCTGCAATACCACGAGGGCACCATCCACACCACATGCCTGTGAAGTCTTCGACCACCACTTTGCGTGTTGCAAACTTTGAAATAAAGGTAAAAGGAATGTTACAAGAGCCTAAAGTAGCCCCGTTGCGTTCGTTATTTACCTTATTGATGCTGAATGTTAGACTTGTGATATCAGTGGTTTTGTTTACAGGAAACTCTATTTCACATGTTGAAGTGTCATATATTCTGAATGCTTCTTTAAAGGTATAAGTACCTTCAACCACTGTTCCTTTGTCGCTTGTTATGGTATATTCAAACGAGTTTACAACGTCTCTGCCAAAGCTTGTGACGCTAATAAAGGCCTTAGCAGTGCTTGATGAACGTGCAATATACGTTTTTCTTGCCGCTGCGGGCGCAAGACTTAGGTCGCCTGCCCAGCACTCATTGATGTTGAATAAAGTGCTTAAAACGAAAATAAATGCGCTTAGAACGAATTGTTTCATGTTAGATTACTGTGCTATAACTTAGCGAATGATTTGCTTTGTTGTGTTAACTAAGCCTTTATTGTCGTATGCTTGCACGATATAAGTACCTGCTTGAAGACCTGAAAGACTTGCTGCTTTGTTTAAAACTTGAATTCCTTGAAGGTTGAATACATTGTAGTAAGCAATGTTTGCAGCCTTTGTTGCATTGATTCCAGTAGTCTCTGAGGTGAATTCATAAGTCACTTTAGGACCTGCTGTGAATGGATCTCCCTCAGAACTAAATATACTTTGGTAGAAAAGTTGCACTGTGATGCTTGCCTTACCCTTTGTTTCAAAAGCGAAATCAACGTCTACCACTTGCTTAGTTTCATCGGTAGAAAGAAGCTGTTGTTGGTCCATTTGATATGTTCCTACCGCTTCTTCTGCTGTACAATCGCCGTTAAAGCAAACGCCAACGTTAGTTCCTTCAAGCTTGTTGATAGTGTATTGAACGTAAACAATATAGTCTTGTTTGCGCAAATTGTCGATAACAAAGCTTTCTTTGATTAGCTTTCCGCCTTCACCATAAGGGTTATCGATAGCGTTATTGCTTTTAATTGTAGCACCATTTTCAATCTCTTGTCCGCCTGTTGTTACAAACTTGAAATCGGGATTCGCTGTTTGTGCCTTAGCTTGAAGCATGAAACACAAGAGGAAAAGTAAACTAATTGAGTAGAATTTTTTCATAATTGTATTGTTTTTAATTATTTGTTATTGTTTATTTGTTATCTTCTTTTTATCCTTCAGAAACCATTTCCTATCGTAGTATTCTACTCATTAGAAACAGCTTGTTGCACCACTTGCAACACTCCGCTATCGTTATACACGAAAGCAACGATGTGGCAGTTGTTTAAGTTGATGTAATCTTTAGCCGAATAGCGGTGCTCAAAGGTTTGAGGAGTGTTGCTGTTGAGGCTCACCTCTTCGCCCATTGCTCCGTTAATAGCGTCTCTCAACACATGGTTATGCACGTAGTTGTGTTGAACATCGTTGTTAGGTAGCTGCTGAATGGCAGTGATATTGTTTTCAACGAGCCACAATTGCAGATGTCCTTTCACCGCTTCTCCAGTGTTGTTGGTGGTGGTAGAGATGGTGATGTCGTTGCTGTTGGCAACACGTTGAGCCTTTGTTACGATTTTGATGCTACTTGTTTGTTGCAAATCCTCGTATATCTTAGCCGCCCAAGCGTTTCTTTTAATCACGCCACTGTTGCGGTTTATCACGGCACAAGGCACGCCACTCACCTTCCATAGCTTATAATATTGGTCGGAAAGGTCGGTTCTTAAGCCCACAATATTGCCGCTTGATTTGAGTGCAAGAGGCCCTCCATGAATGCCAACTACCACCACATTGCCCTCGTTATATTTGCTTTGAATATCCTTTAAGGCAACACCTGCGGCAGGACAGTTAAGACATTTCTGCCCAGTAAACTCCTCAACCAACACATTGCGCTCTACTGTTGCAACTGGAATCTCAATCAATCGGTTGTTACTATCGATGTTGTTACAGCCCAATAGCATAGCCATGCAAAGGAAAAGTATATAATATTGTTTCTTCATTTACATTAAAAATTATAATTATAAGATAGGCTTAAGCCCTTACTTGCAGGCACATAGCGACACACTCCGCCTGCACAATTATAGCCAGCACGTGTTCGTTGATAGCCCAACTGAATGCGATGTGCTCCGTTATAGTAGCCAACAAACGACTGATAGTAGTGCTGTTTGGTGCTACCGCTGTTGAAAAGGTCGGAAACCGACACCATCCAATGAGGCGAGAACGACACTTCAGCCAATGCAAAGAGCCAGTCTTTATCGCCATCGGCAGAGCTTAAATACTGCGCTTCGGCACGAAGTGTGGTTTTGTGCGATAGCTTTTGTTTTAGTTCGGCAATGAAAATGTTGTTGCGCAACATACCCCCTTCGCCCTTAATAGCCGTTTCGTTGTATCTTTGATTCATATACATCAAGCCTATTTGGGTGCTTTTAGAGAGCTTTTTCTCTACCTGTAAGTTGATATCTTGATAGTAAGTGGCATCTCCCCACTTCCAAAATGCCGAGCCATAGCCGTCTTTTCCAGGCATGTTGAGGCCGTTGTTTTGAATGGCGTGCACATGACTTGCATTGAATTTCACCTTCGTTCCGTATGCTCCACCTAACGAACTGCCCTTTTTAAAGGTATAGTTCAACGAGCATTGGTAGGCCCATTCGCCATCGGGGTGAGTAGAATAGGGGTATAAAGCCGCAAGAGTGTAGGTGTGTTCCATGGTGAATGGGGGCATGTGATTGATGAAAGACGATAATCCGTCCATACTTCTCACGCCTCTAAAGCCCATGTTTACACTTCTTTTGGCTTGCACAATAGCTCCCAATCCGCTTTTAGAATAAGAGCAAGAGAGCATTGTTACATATCCTTTTCGATAGATGTAGTTGTTGTTAAGCGTTGGGTCTTGTCCTTTAAAAGCACACTCTGCCAAGATATTTACGCCCTTGTGTTGCAGTTGAACCCTTGCATCTACCACCGAAACGTTGCGTGGAAGGTTTAAACGATGTGTAGAACCCACAAGAATATCCTCGTCTTTCTCGTTCTTATTCACCAGCGATGCGCCCACAGAAAGGTAGGTTTCGCTTTGTTGAAGAGGCTTAATCCATTGCTCTAAGTTCAGTTCGAGGTCGGCACCCGAGATGAAAGAAGGGTTGAGTTTCCAATATCTTCGTTGCTTTCCAGCCAGTGCTTTGAGGCGAACACCATCGAAAGGAGTAGCCACAATGCGTGCTCCAAGAATAGAGTTGTCTATTCCCAAGCTGCGTTCTTCATAGCTTCTGAGGGCAAATCCAGCTCCGAATTGCTCGTAGAAATGTCCCAATGTAAGCTCAACTTTATTGAATCGACCTTTTAAATAGAAATGAGGTACGCCCCAACCCTTAAAGTCTTGTTCAAAACCTGGTAAGGGATGTTGCATATATTCCATTCTAACTCCAGCGTCAAAGTTCTTATACGAGGCGTTAACGTCAACATAAGTGTTGTTCAACACCTTGTGTTCGATGTTGTTAATGCCCAGCTTTGTGTCTTTTTGAGGTAGTAGAAAGTCGGTCTGAATGCTTCCCGATAGGCGCACTTTGTCGCCCTCTTCCTGTGCAAAAGCAGAGAGAGTGGGAGAGAGGAGAAGCGTTGTTGCGATGCAAAAATAGCTTAGTTTCATTTTTTGCAGACTTCCTTCACCTTTTCGTATAGTTCGTTTTCGCTTCCGTCAGCATAGCCACTATGCTTGTAAACGATGTTTTTATTCTTGTCTAACACCAACACAAAAGGAATCATTTGTGCGCCAACGGCACGACGAACCTCTCCATTTGGATCGAGAAGAACCTCGTATTTCCAACCATTAGCATCTACCAAAGGCTTCACTTTGTTGACGTTTTGAGCTTGGTCGATAGAGATAGCGATGAGTTTAACGCCTGTTTCTTTTTGCCATTCGTCGTAAACCTCGTTAATTGCGCTCAATTCTCTGTTGCAAGGCTTGCACCATGTGGCAAAGAAAGACACGATAATGGGTTTGTCGTTGTTAGAAATGGTGTCGAGACGAACGCTCTTTCCATCGATACTTTTAAGTGTTATTTGAGGCAATTGCGCTTTGATAGGTGCACAGAATGCAGCTAATAAGACCAAGAGTAAGATCCAATTTTTCATATTTGTCTGTGTTATTGTTTTGGTTAATGCGGGGCAAAGTTAGTTAGTTTTAACTTATTTTGCAAGTATTTTGTAGCTTATTTATAAGGAGTTGTAACTCTTTGAGTGTTAAAGAGAAAAAGTGGAACTACAAAAAGCATTGCACTTGCTTTGTAATTCCACTTCTTTTAGGGTGTAATAGCATTGAAATTGCGAGCCAAAAACACTGCTTTTTCAAGCCGATAAAATAGTATTTCTTTTGCGTTGGAGAGATGGTTCTCTTCTATCAAGCATCTTGTTCTACTTTGAATGGTGCGCCTTTTTCTTGTTGAGGCATTGCATCTTTCTCTTGGTAGCACACTTTTCTGTTTAAAAAGCACCTCACTTTTGCCTCTTTTCCCTTTGTTTTGGGAGGGTGTATCAATGTGCTTCGAGCCAGTTTGCACCCCAACCAGCGTCGGCAATCAATGGCACTTTTAGCTTAAAGGCATTCTGCATCTCTTCGAGCACTATCTTTTCCACTTGTTCTTTCTCGTTAGGAACCACGCTAAAGTTCAATTCGTCGTGCACTTGAAGAATCATCTTGCTCTTTATTTCTTCTTTTTTGAATCGCTCATAGATACGAACCATTGCCAACTTGATGATGTCTGCCGCACTACCTTGTATGGGTGCGTTGATGGCATTGCGCTCTGCATAACCACGAACGGTGGCATTTTGACTATTGATGTCGGCAAGATAGCGACGACGATGCATAAAGGTTTCTACATAACCGTTTTGTCTTGCGGTTTCTTTACACTGCTCCATATAGGCCTGAACCTGTGGGAAGGTGCTGAAATAGCCGTCGATGAGCTGTTTGGCTTCGCTGCGTTCGATGTTCAAACGCTCTGCCAATCCAAAAACAGTGATGCCATATATAATACCAAAGTTGGCACGTTTGGCCTTGGTGCGCTCGTCTCTTGTCACCTCGTCGATAGGCTTTTTATAGATTTTTGCAGCGGTGGCAGCATGAATGTCGTGCCCTTCTATAAAGGCTTCGATCATGTTTTCGTCGCCACTTAGATGCGCCATGATGCGCAACTCGATTTGACTATAATCGGCACTGAAGAACAAACAGCCGTCGTTAGGAATGAAACACTTGCGAATTTCTTTTCCATCTTCGCCTCGAACAGGGATATTTTGCAAGTTAGGATCGCTCGAACTCAATCGTCCTGTGGCTGTTGTGGCTTGGTTAAAGCTGGTGTGAATGTTGCCAGTTTTGGGGTTTATAAGCTTAGGAAGGGCGTCTACATAAGTGCTAAGGAGCTTCTTTAGTCCACGATATTTCAATATCTCGTCGATAATAGGGTGTTTGTTGATGAGCTTCTGCAATTCTTCTTCGCTCGTAACATATTGCCCTGTCTTGGTTTTCTTGGGCTTTTCAGATATCTTTAGCTTTTCGAATAGAATGCTTCCTACCTGCTTTGGCGACGAGATGTTAAAGGTTTCGCCTGCCAGTTCGTATATCTTTTGCTCGTATTGACTGAGTTGCTCGTTGAAGGTTTTGCTCACTTCAGAAAGTGCTTGCACATCAAGTTTAACGCCATTGCATTCCATCTCTGCCAAAACATAAATCAAAGGCATTTCCACTTCCTTAAATAATGGGTATAAACCTTCTTCTTTTAGCTTGGGTTCGAATATGTTTTTAAGTTGCAAGGTGATGTCGGCATCTTCGCAAGCATAGTCTACTATCTGCTCGGGAGCAAGCGAACGCATACTTAATTGGTCTTTTCCTTTGGCACCAATGAGCTGATCTATGTGGATAGTTTTATAGTGAAGATAGGTCTCTGCCATATCATCCATGTTGTGACGAAGCTCTGGTTGGAGAAGATAATGAGCGATCATAGTATCGAAGAGGGGACCTTTCATCGTGATACCATAATTTCTTAGTACCTCGATGTCGTACTTAATATTTTGTCCTACCTTCTCAATTTCTTCGTTTTCGTATAGCGGTTGAAATGCATTTACAATTTTTTGCGCTTTTTGTTGTTCGTTAGGAATGGGCACATAAAATGCTTCTTGAGGACTAACAGAAAAGCTCAAACCCACCAATTCTGCCTCTAATGGATTCAAAGAAGTGGTCTCTGTGTCTAAACTTACAATTCTTTTTGTCAGTAATAAATCACATAATTTATTTATATCCTCTTCTTTTTCAACGAGTTTATAATTATATTTGGTATCAAAAAGTGTCTTATAATTCTCAAATTTAGGCTCAACTGCATCGTTGGACGTGAATTCTTCAAAGAGATTTAACTGCGAATTGTCTTTCGTTTGTATATTTTCAGTCTTTTTAAAGAATTTATTTGCGAGGGTTCTAAACTCGAGTTCGTCGAACAAAGCACGTAACTTTTCTTCGTTAGGAGGGGTGAGTTGCAAATCGGTTAAATTGAGTTCGATGGGCACATCGGTTTTGATGGTTGCCAAAAAGTTCGACATCTTAATATCATCCACTGCGCCTTCGACCTTCTCTTTCAACTTTCCTTTGAGCTGGTTGGTATTCTCTAACAAGTTATTAATCGACTTAAAGTCGTTGATTAGCTTAATAGCTGTCTTCTCACCAACGCCTGGACAGCCTGGAAAGTTATCGGCAGAGTCGCCCATTAAGGCAAGAATGTCGATTACTTGCGATGGACTTTCGATTTGATACTTTTCTTTTATCTGCTCAACTCCAAGTATTTCATATCCTCCGCCGTGTCTTGGTCGATAGATAAAAACATTATCTTTCACCAATTGACCATAGTCTTTATCGGGCGTAAGCATATAGGTTTCCATGTCAAAGTGGCTTGCTTGGGTGGCAAGAGTACCGATAACATCGTCGGCTTCGTATCCCTTTACCTCAAGAATAGGGATATTCATGGCCTCAAGAATCTGCTTTATGATGGGAACAGACAGCTTAATGTCTTCAGGAGTCTTTTCTCTTTGAGCCTTATAGTCGGCAAATGCCTCATCACGAAAGGTGGGACCGCTGGGGTCGAACGCCACTCCTAGGTGCGAAGGTTGTTCTTTTTGGATTACTTCATGTAGGGTATTCACAAATCCAAGTATTGCACTTGTGTTGAAACCTTTAGAGTTTATGCGGGGATTCTTAATGAAAGCGTAATAAGAACGATAAATTAATGCGTAGGCATCTAAAAGAAAAAGTTTATTCATAAATATGTATTTTGATGCGTAAAATTACGAAAAAAGAGCGATACTTACCGATTATTTGTTTATTTTTGTAAGAAATTTGAATGAATATGGATTACTTATCGGTAATAAAAAAGCCAATAACTGAAGAATTAAACCATTTCATCGATCTTTTTAATACATCGCTTGAGCATCAAGATGGATTGTTATCTCAAGTGCTAATGTTTATAAAGCAACGCTCAGGAAAGCGCATGCGACCTATGTTAATGTTGCTTATTGCAAAGGCATTTGGATGTGTTAGCGAGGTAACTCAGCATGCCGCAATAGGTTTAGAGCTGTTACATACAGCCTCATTAGTGCATGATGACGTTGTAGATGAAAGTGGAGAGCGACGTGGACAAGCGTCTGTTAATGCCTTTTATGATAATAAAGTGGCAGTACTTGTTGGCGATTATATACTATCTACAGCCCTCTTACATGTTAGTTACACCTCTTCCGACCGCATTGTGTCTGGCTTAGCAGAGTTAGGACGCACCCTTTCAGACGGAGAGATATTGCAATTAGAAAATATAAGCAATCAAACGATATCTGAAGAGGCTTATTATGAAGTGATAAAGCGTAAGACTGCGGCTCTATTTGAGGCGTGTACAGAGATCGGAGCCTTATCTGTTGGAGCATCAAAAGACGATGTTGAGCAGGCAAGACTATTCGGTTTGCACCTCGGAATGGCGTTCCAAATACGTGATGATATATTTGATTATTACGAATCGAACGACATAGGAAAGCCCACAGGCAATGATATGGCAGAAGGAAAGCTAACCCTTCCTGTGATACATGCAGTGCTATCCGCCGACAATGGCGCAATGAAAGACTTGGCATTGAAGGTGAGAAAGGGCGAAGTTACACCCGAAGAAGTGGCTCAGTTGGTTGCTTTCACAAAAGAAAATGGCGGTATTGAATATGCAGAAGCTAAGATGCGAGAGTTTAAAAACAAAGCTATCGGATTTATAGAAGAGAAGATTCAAGACGCAGACATTAAGCAAGCACTCAACGCTTACTTAGACTATGTGATAGAACGAAAGCTATAATGCCAGTAAAAACCCTTGAAATAGGGTAGAGCAGAGCATATAGATACAATAAGGTCTCATAAGAAAATGGAATAGAAAACACCATTTAAATCTTATGAGACCTTTTCTTTTTATAAGCATCAATGATGCTTTTCTATTTAGAAGAACTTAGTTTCTTCGCCAGTTAGTTCGCTAAGAAGCAAGTTAGTGAGGCGACTTGTACCCAAACGAAGATATTTATTGGTGAGCCATTCCTTACCCAATACCTCTTTAACGATGGTGTAATAGATGATAGCATCCATCACAGTGTTGATTCCACCCGCTGGTTTAAAACCGATTTTGATACCTGTTTTCTCGTGATATTCTTTGATAGCTTGACACATTACGTATGCAGCTTCAGGAGTAGCAGATATTGGTTCTTTACCAGTTGAAGTCTTGATGTAGTCGGCACCAGCATACATTGCAAGTAAAGACGCCTTTTTAATGTTCTCAGCAGTCTTAATATCGCCAGTCTCAAGAATCACTTTCAAGGGCACATCGTCGCCACAAACGCTCTTAATTTCGCTGATTTCGTCGCACATTCCCTCATAGTCTCCGCTCAAGAATTTACCTACCGACATCACAATATCAATCTCAGTAGCACCGTCTTTCACAGCAAGAGCAGTTTCAGCAACCTTTATTTCAGGAAGCATTTGTGATGAAGGGAAGCCCGCAGACACACAAGTTACCTCAACACCCTCAACCTCTAGGGTTTGACTTACGATAGAAGCATAGCAGGGATAGGTGCATATTGTAGCCACATGAGGCATGTCTGGATAGGCAGAGTCGAACTGATTAACACGCTCGGTGAATGCAAGTATGCTCTCGTCGCTATCAGTTGTTTTAAGAGATGTTAGCTCGATACTTCCAAAGAGGAAACGCTTTACATCGTCGTTATCGTTTTCGTGTACCTTTTCGGCGATAATTTTGCGCACTGCTTCGCTCACTTCAGCGTCGTTCAACTTAGTGTTGTAGAGTGCCAACATATCGAGATATTTATTCGTTTCTTCGTGATGATGACCACAGCAATCGTGATGCTCGTGGTTGCATTGGTTTGTTTCTGAATTCATGTTTGTATTGTTTATTTTGTTATTTCAATTTATCGTTGTTCAAATGGCGTGTGGCGTCTCGTTCAGTCTTCTTTTTCATCGAGTCGTTAAACGCCTTAGTGAGGTCTACACCCGTTTGATTTGCGAGGCAGATAAGCACCCAAAGCACGTCCGCCATCTCTTCAGATAGGTTGTGATTCTCGTTCTTTTTAAAGCTCTGGTCGCCATAGGTGCGAGCCATAACCCTTGCCAATTCGCCCACTTCTTCGGTTAAACACGCCATATTAGTAAGCTCCGAGAAATAGCGAACGCCATAAGTTTTAATCCACTTGTCAACCTCTTGTTGCATGTCTTGCATGCTCTTAGGCTCTGTGGGCTCATTGCTTGCGTTGCAAGCGTTTATCTTTTGCGATTGATTGTCCATATCTTGCGAGTTGAAATAAAGGATCTACGGCTCGTTTTTGCCCTATTCTTTGTTCTTAGAATCCATGCAGATGGTAACAGGTCCATCGTTGGTTAGACTCACTTTCATATCCGCTCCAAACACACCTGTGGCGATATCTTTGTTTAAGAGTTGCTTTAGTTTATCCACAAAGCTGTTGTAGAGTGGGAGAGAATGGTCGGGACTTGAAGCTCGAATGTATGAAGGTCGGTTACCTTTTTTATAAGATGCCATGAGAGTGAACTGACTAACAGCGAGGATTTCGCCATCAATATCTTGAATACTCTTGTTCATCACGCCCTCTTCGTCGTCGAAAACACGAAGCGAACACACCTTGTTGGCAAGCCATTCTACATCTTCTTGCGTGTCGGTTTGGGTAACTCCCACTAACAAAAGAAAGCCTTTTGAAATGGCAGAGTGTACCTCGTTGTTAATCGAAACGCTGGCGTTTAAAACCCTTTGAATAACTATTCTCATGTTACAAAATTACAAAAAAAAGCGCATACGGCAGTCGTTATTTTCAAGTAGTTGCGTTGCACTTGTGCAAAATGCACACTTTTATTTTTATTGTGCATCATCTTTTAGGCTTATTTTGTCGATTTGCGCCCTTGTTGAGCATGAGGTGGGTATTGCAGTGGAAAAGAAATAAAACGATCTTAGAACGCAATTAAAAGCGATGTGAAGTGGCTTTGCTGTGCGTGTGCGGTGTCCTGTGGAAATGGTGGGTGCGCTATGGGGAAATAAAAGGCTTGCTTTTAGCTTGCAATAGTATTGCTTTTAGGGGGCAAACTCAATGCTTTTTTAAGATAATTGCACTGCAATTACAAAGTGTGCAAAAAGGTGCAGAAATAGAAAGGGGTTGAGAGATTGAGGTGAAAGGGTAGAGAAGGTGATAGAAAAGAATAGAACAAGTGGGAAAAGGGATTGGAATGGATGATGAAGGAAGACGAGGAGAGAGATAGAAAAGGATTGAAAGTGTAGAGGCGAAGGCTTGTGACAGCGGTGGGAAAAGATAGGACTTGGGGTGGAAAGTGGTTAAGGATGAAATGAAAAAAGGTGCTGTGTGAAGCAAGGAAAGGGCGTTTGTGGGGTAGAAAGCAATAAAAAAGATTCTAAAACGAGATGTTTACTCGCTTTAAAATCTTTAATATATTGATTGTAAAGGGGTTACAACTTAATTGTCGCTGTTTTGCTCTTCTTGATGAAAGTAATTGAACACAGTAGCGGCTTTGCTTGCTCCGAGCACCTCTGTAAGTTGCTCTAAGTTAGCATCTTTAATCTTCTTCACGCTCTTAAACTGCGCAATAAGAGCCTCTTTAGTCTTCGCTCCAACGCCTTTAATGTTGTCTAACTCAGAATGTAGAGCGGTTTTAGAACGCTTGTCTCTATGGAACGAAATGGCATAGCGGTGCACCTCGTCTTGAATGCGCATAAGTGCCAAAAACAATTCGCTATTGTTCTTCAATCCAATAACAATGGGAGGGTTTCCAAAGAGTAATTCGTTGGTGCGGTGATGGTTGTCTTTTGCCAATCCAGCAATGGGAATTTGGAGATGTAACTGACCCTCAATCACCTCTCGAACAACGCTCATTTGACCCTTACCGCCATCGGTAATGATGAGGTCGGGTAGCGGCTTTCCCTCGTCAATCATGCGCTTATAACGTCTATAAACAACCTCTTGCATCGACGCATAATCATCAGGTCCAACCACAGTTTTGATGTTATACTTGCGATAGTCGCTCTTTGAGGGTTTCATTCCTTTGAAAACCACACAGCCTGCCACTGCATTTGTTCCGCTGATGTTCGAGTTGTCGAAGCATTCGATGTGATAGGGTAGTTTAGAAAGCTGCAAATGGTTTTGCAATTCTTTCATTATTCGGGTGTATTTTTGCTCAGGATTGAGCTTGTCGGCTTGCTTCATGCGGTCGAACTTATACTGCTTTCCGTTCATTTCCGACAGCTCTAAAAGCTTCTTTTTGTCGCCTCTTTGTGGCACAGTGAAGTAGGCGTTGGTCAATTGCCAATCTATTTCAAATGGAACGATGATCTCTTGCGCCTCACTGGCAAAACGATTGCGAATTTCGAGGATTGCACTTACCAAAAGTTCTTCGTTTGTTTCGTTCACCTTTTGCTTGTATTCGTAGGTGAAACTCTGATTAATCGTGCCATTTTTAACGTGAATGTAGTTGATAAAAGCCGTTTTTTCGTTGTCGTGATGCGTGATACTAAACACGTCTACATTGCGTATGGTGTGACTAACGACCTCGCTTTTGGCAACGAACGAGGCAATTAATTCGTATTGCTTTTTAAGCTCT
This sequence comes from Hoylesella nanceiensis DSM 19126 = JCM 15639, assembly GCF_000379965.1. GTDB lineage: Bacteria > Bacteroidota > Bacteroidia > Bacteroidales > Bacteroidaceae > Prevotella > Prevotella nanceiensis. The sequence goes on from NZ_KB904328.1 coordinate 569,104, forward strand.
TGGGCTTCTTCAAAACGCATTTCTTGAGCCAACTGCATCATCTTTTCGTAGAGAGTAGCACTGGTTTTGCGCACGTTTCCTTTGAGTATTTCTTTGGCTTGGGCAATCTTTTCGTTATAATCTTCCATAGTCTGCTTGCCAATACAGGGGCCTAAGCAATTGTGAATGTGATACTCTAAACATGATTTGAACTTGTTATTGGCGATGCCTTGCGGTGTAAGTGGAAGCTGACAACTACGGGGTTTGTAGATCTTTGTAATGAGTTCTAAAAGTGATTTAAGAGCGGTTACGTTGGTGAAAGGACCAAAATAGCTGCCTGTTTTGTGATTAATGGTGCGGGTTTTGAATATGCGAGGAAAGTATTCGTGCGTAACACAAATGCTGGGGTAGGTCTTTCCGTCTTTAAGTAGAACGTTATAGCGTGGCGTGTATTTCTTAATTAGGCTGTTTTCGAGTAGTAGTGCGTCTTCTTCAGTGTTGACAACGGTATATGAAATGTTGTGAATTTTACTTACAAGTACCTTTGTTTTAAATCTATCTACTTCTTTGTGGAAATACGAAGATACACGACTTTTGAGGCGTTTTGCCTTTCCTACGTATATAATAACGTTGTTTTCATCGTAGAATTGGTAACTACCAGGCTTCTCAGGCATGCTTTGTACGATGCCTTTTAATTTGCTAATGCGCTCTTCTTTTTTATCCTTTGTCATGCACTATAATGCCTTTAGAATCAGTATTTCTATACTTTTGTGTTTCACGTGAAACTTTTATATGTAATAAATATTGTGTGGTAAAGTTTCACATGTTGTTCATCTTGTCGATGAAAGGTTTGTTTCTTTCTTGTGAAAGACGAGAAAGGGGTGGGGAATAATAAAAGGATTGAATGGTGCCTTATGTAAGTTCGGCAAACCGATTCAATCCTTTCGTATCTTAAAGTTTTAGTAATGTGGTAATTTCGATGTCTTTATCGAATACCTCTCTACCGTTAAGTCCTTCGTCTAAGAGTTCGATGATGAAGTTGCAATAAATCTTTTTAGGTTTGAATTTTCTAACAAGATCGCATGCAGCTTTCATCGTTCCGCCAGTAGCAAGCAAGTCATCGTGAAGTAAAACCACGTCGCCTTCTTCTATTGCGTCTTTATGTATCTCGATAGTATCGATGCCATATTCCTTCTCATAGCTTTCTTGTACAGTTTCACAGGGTAGCTTTCCAGGCTTTCTACATAGCGCAATACCAGCGTTTAGTTTGATGGCAAGAGCAGAACTCATAACAAAACCACGGCTTTCGATGCCAACTACCTTAGTAATGCCCTTGTCTTTATAAAGATCATACATTTCATCGGCAATTGTCTTTAAGCACTCTGCGTTTTTAAATAGGGTGGTAACATCTCTGAAGTTGACACCCTTTATAGGCCAATCTGGAATTGAACGCAGATTGTCTAATAATAGTTTGTTGTTCATTATCAAATAATTATATTGTTGTTTCTTATTCTTTTGTTTCACGTGAAACTTACATTTGTCTTGCGATAGTTTCACGCTTGTTTCTTTCTTATCTTGTGAATGCATCGAAGAAAGTTCTCGATACATTCGAATATTTTCTGTTTTTAGATTATCTTCCTAATAAGATAAGGAGCACGTTGATATCGCTTGGAGATACACCAGGAATTCTACTTGCCTCTGCTAACGTTTCAGGTTGAATCTTTTCGAGCTTCTGTCTGCCTTCAGTAGATATCTCGTGAAGTTGTGCATAATTAAATCTTCCCTTGATCTTGATATCTTCTAAACGTCTCATTTTATCGGCAATGATTCGCTCTCTTTCGATATATCCTCTGTATTTAATTCTGATTTCTGCTGCTTCGGTGATTTCTTCCTCTCTGTTAGGAACGTCTTTTAAAATCTCGTTCAAATGGGGAATAACTTCAGCAAGGTTGCTCATTGTAAGTTGAGGACGAGCAATTAAATCTGAAATCTTGATAGATGAGTGGATAGGAGTGGTGCCCAAACGTTCTAAACTTGCATTGATATCTTTGGGTTTTATGCTGGTTTCATCGCAGAATTGTATGATTTTAGAAATAGAATCTTCTTTCTGTTTCCACCAATCGTAACGCTCTTTAGTAGCAATACCCAATTCAAACGCCTTAGAAGTTAATCTGTAGTCGGCATCATCTTGGCGCAACAAGATTCTGTATTCTGCTCTTGAAGTAAACATTCGATAAGGTTCATCGACACCTTTAGTGGTTAAATCGTCGATGAGAACGCCAATATAGCTCTCGTCTCGTTTCATAACAAACTCCTTATCGTCGTAGAAACATTTTAGAGCTGCATTGATACCTGCAACTAAACCTTGACCTGCTGCCTCTTCATAGCCAGTAGTTCCGTTTACTTGTCCAGCGAAGTAAAGTCCTTTTACCACTTTACTTTCAAGAGTATGTTTAAGCTGAGTGGGGTCGAAATAATCGTATTCGATGGCGTAACCTGGGCGATAAATCTTCGCATCTCTTAGCGCAGGGATCTTGTGAAGTGCGTTTAACTGCACCTCGAAAGGCATACTTGAAGAGAAACCATTGAGATACATCTCGTTGGTGTCGGTGCCTTCGGGCTCTAAGAATAAAGGATGTTTGTCTTTATCGGGGAAAGTTACGAGTTTGGTTTCAATAGAAGGGCAGTATCTTGGACCTGTACTTTGAATCTGTCCGTTAAACAATGGCGAGTCGGCAATACCCTTGTTGAGCTCCATGTGCGCTTCGGGGGTAGTGTAAAAAGTCCAACAAGGCAATTGTTTGAGAGGCTTATGAAGATTCATATAGCTGAACTGATGGAAATCGAAGTCGCCATCTTGTTTCTCCATTTCATCGAAATGCACCGAACGTTTATCGATTCTTACAGGTGTTCCTGTTTTCATTCGGTCAGAACGGATACCCAATTGGTTGATACATTCGGTGAGATGGGGTACAGCAGGCTCTGCACATCTACCTCCAGGGAAGGTTCTTCGTCCGATGTGCATTAATCCATTGAGGAAGGTTCCCGCAGTGATAATGACACATTTTGCGGTGAATTCAACTCCCCAAACGGTTCTTACGCCAACAATCTCATTGTTTTTAACGATCAACTCATCTACTTGGTCTTGCCAAATATCGAGGTTCTCCGTTTTATCTAAAGTCTCTTTCCATTTAGTTATAAACTTTTCTCGGTCGCATTGTGCACGTGGACTCCACACAGCGGGGCCCTTTCCACGGTTCAACATTCTGAATTGAATAGCCGTTGCGTCGGTAATTAGACCCATTTGTCCGCCTAATGCGTCGACTTCTCTAACTATTTGGCCTTTCGCAATGCCACCAATAGCGGGGTTACAGCTCATTTGTCCAATCTTATTCATGTCGATAGTGATTAGACAAGTCTTAGCTCCCATGTTGGAAGCAGCGGTTGCTGCTTCGTTACCAGCATGTCCTCCGCCCACAACAATCACATCATATTTGAAGTTCATTCTTGTTATTTTGGTTTTATCCTTAAATATGTTCTCGTATAATATATAAATAGGTGTGAGTCTTTCAACGTTCTTTTCAAATGTAAAAGAAACCAACCTCTCCTACAGTTTTTAATCTATTGTTTTATAAGCAATATCCTTGTGTTATGTAATAAATAAAACATCTTCTTATAGAAGCTTAAAAACATTCGAACACAAAAGTACAGAATAAAATTGGATTTTTAGTCAAAAGCTTTGATTTATCATCAAAATATAGTATTTTTGCAAGCGGTTTTACGATTCATATACCTACAAATGGGGGTGCTGTGAAGCGTAGAATTGTAACTTAAACATCAGGTTTAAGCTTCAAGAAGAATATATTCTAACAATTAAATAATTAATTTTCAGTCAATTATGTGGTTATTTAAATCCTCTATTGGTAGAAAAGTGATAATGTCTGTAACAGGCATTGCGCTTATTCTATTTTTGACATTCCACATGTCGATGAATGTTGTTGCTTTGTTTTCAGAAGCAGGTTACAACATGATTTGTCATTTCCTTGGTGCTAACTGGTATGCTGTTGTGGCTACAATGGGTCTTGCAGGTCTTGCAATGTTGCACATTGTGTATGCTTTTATCTTGACAGCACAAAACAGAAGAGCACGAGGCAGCGAGCGTTATGCTGTTGTTGACAAACCAAAGAAAGTGGAGTGGGCTTCTCAAAACATGTTAGTTTTAGGTATTATTATTCTTCTTGGCCTATTACTACACTTGTTTAACTTCTGGTATAACATGATGTTTGCAGAAATTATTGGTGTTGAATTTGCTCATTCTCCATCAGATGGTTTCGCATACATTAGAGACACATTCGCAAATCCAGTTTACGTTGTGTTGTATGTTATTTGGATAGTGGCAATCTGGTTGCACCTTTCTCATGGATTCTGGAGTGCAATGCACACCTTAGGTATTAATGGTAAGGTTTGGTTTAAGCGTTGGCAAGCTATCGGCTTGGTATATTCTACCATCTTAATGTTAGGATTCCTCGTTGTAGTTCTTGCGTTTGCGTTCGGCTGTGCGCCTAGCTTATGCTGCCATTAATTCAGTGTGTAAGAATTTAATTACTTTCTTTTAAGATTTAAAGATTATGACTAATCAGATAAATTCAAAGATTCCAGAAGGACCTATAGCAGAGAAATGGACCAATTATAAAGCACATCAACGTTTGGTTAACCCAAAGAATAAATTAAAGTTAGATGTGATTGTCGTAGGAACAGGATTGGCTGGAGCTAGTGCAGCTGCATCTCTTGGCGAGATGGGCTTTAATGTTCTTAACTTTTGTATACAAGATTCACCTCGTCGTGCGCACTCTATTGCAGCGCAAGGAGGTATCAATGCCGCTAAAAACTATCAGAATGATGGTGACTCAGTTTATCGTCTTTTCTACGATACAGTTAAAGGTGGCGATTATAGAGCACGTGAAGCAAACGTTTATCGTTTAGCAGAAGTGTCAAATAGTATCATCGATCAGTGCGTAGCTCAAGGTGTTCCTTTTGCTCGTGAGTATGGTGGTATGTTAGCAAACCGTTCTTTTGGTGGAGCTCAAGTAAGTAGAACATTCTACGCAAAAGGACAAACTGGACAGCAATTGTTGCTTGGTGCTTACTCAGCGCTTAGCTGTCAGGTGAATGCAGGAAAGGTAAAGCTCTACACTCGTTATGAGATGGAAGACGTAGTTCTTGTAGATGGCCGTGCAAGAGGTATCATTGCAAAGAACTTAGTTACAGGTAAACTAGAGCGTTTCTCTGCAAATGCCGTAGTAATAGCAACAGGAGGATATGGTAATGCTTATTTCCTTTCTACCAATGCGATGGGTTGTAACTGTACAGCAGCAATCCAATGCTATCGTAAGGGAGCTTACTTTGCAAATCCATCATACGTTCAAATTCACCCAACATGTATTCCAGTACACGGCGATAAGCAATCAAAGCTTACCTTGATGTCTGAATCTTTGCGTAATGACGGACGTATTTGGGTTCCAAAGAAGATCGAAGACGCTAAAGCTTTGCAAGCAGGTACAAAGAAAGGCTCTGACATTCCAGAAGAAGACCGTGACTATTATCTTGAACGTCGCTATCCAGCATTCGGAAACTTGGTTCCTCGTGACGTAGCTTCTCGTGCTGCTAAAGAGCGTTGTGATAAGGGATTCGGTGTAAATAATACAGGACTTGCTGTGTTCCTCGACTTCTCTGAAAGTATTGAACGCTTGGGAGTAGATGCCATTCTACAACGTTATGGTAACCTATTCGATATGTACGAAGAAATTACAGACGTTAATCCAGGCGAACTAGCAAACGAAATAAACGGTGTTAAGTATTATAATCCAATGATGATCTATCCTGCAATCCACTATACAATGGGTGGAATCTGGGTTGATTACGAGCTAATGACTTCAATCGAAGGCTTGTTCGCAATTGGAGAATGTAACTTCTCAGACCACGGAGCAAACCGCTTAGGTGCTTCAGCGTTGATGCAAGGTCTTGCAGATGGTTACTTCGTACTTCCATACACCATTCAAAACTATCTTGCAGATCAAGCAATTTGGCCTCGTTTATCTACAGATCTTCCTGAATTCGAAGAAGCTGAGCGTGGAGTTCAAGCAGAAATCGATCGCCTAATGGGCATTCAAGGAAAGCGTTCAGTAGACTCAATCCATAAAGAACTTGGTCATATCATGTGGGAACACGTAGGAATGGGCCGTACAGCAGAAGGACTTCGTGAAGGTATTGCAAAGATGAAAGAACTAAGAAAAGAGTTCGATACCAACCTATTCATACCTGGAAGCAAAGAAGGACTTAACGTAGAGCTAGACAAAGCCATTCACCTTCGTGACTTTATCATCATGGGAGAACTTGAAGCATACGACGCTCTCTCTCGTAATGAAAGCTGTGGTGGACACTTCCGTGAAGAATATCAGACCGAAGAAGGAGAAGCTAAGCGTGATGACGAGAACTATTTCTATGTAGGATGCTGGAAATATAATGGCAGCGATACAGCAGAACCAGAGCTTATCAAAGAGCCATTAGAGTATGAAGCAATTAAAGTTCAAACACGTAACTATAAGTCGTAATTAAGTTAACGAGTGCATCTTATGTCGACAGCTCACAAATAATCGAGCACAGCAGTAATGTAACAGCCACCTAAAAGGGCAGTTTTCACTCAAGTCGACATAACAACTCTAAACGAATAAGCTATAAAACCCATATGGAGAAAAATATAAGTTTCACGCTAAAAGTATGGCGTCAAAATGGTCCTAAGGCAAAAGGACACTTCGATTCATTCGAAATGAAGGACATCCCTACAGATACTTCATTCCTCGAAATGCTCGACATCTTGAACGAGCAACTCATCGAAGAAGGTAAAGAACCATTTGTGTTCGACCACGATTGTAGAGAAGGTATCTGCGGTATGTGTTCACTTTACATCAATGGACACCCACACGGACCAGCTACAGGAGCAACAACTTGCCAATTATATATGCGCCGTTTCAATGATGGAGACGTAATAACCGTAGAGCCATGGCGTTCTGCTGCATTCCCAGTAATTAAGGATTGTATGGTAGATCGTGGTGCTTTCGATAAGATTATACAAGCAGGTGGATACGTAACAGTACGCACAGGCCAACCACAAGATGCAAACAGCATCCTCATTCCAAAGCAAGATGCCGACGAAGCAATGGATTGCGCAACATGTATCGGTTGTGGTGCTTGCGTTGCAGCATGTAAAAATGGTTCTGCAATGTTGTTTGTAAGTTCTAAGGTAAGTCAACTTGCACTTCTTCCACAAGGTAAACCAGAAGCAGCACGTCGTGCAAAGGCAATGATGTTGAAGATGGAAGAACTCGGATTCGGTAACTGTACAAACACTCAAGCATGTGAAGCAGAGTGTCCAAAGAACGAATCTATTGCCAATATCGCTCGTCTAAACCGTGAGTTCATCATGGCAAAGTTAAACGACTAATATTGCTTTAATTAAAATAGACTAAGGATGCCTGTCTGAGAAAGATAGGTGTCCTTTTTCCTTTTATGCCCTCTCGTCCTTTTATTAGGTAGAACATCGAGCCTAAAAAATGCTGCCTTGTACCCTTATTCATCATTCCGTTACCCATTGTTGTAGCAGAAAGATGAGGTACAGAACCCTCACAAAGCCCCAATAGCTGTATTCCTTCGATATTTTCGCTGTATTTCATTAAAATATCTCGCCCCTTACTTTCCCTGTTTTTATCATTTCAGCGCCTTAGAAAGAGTTTAATGAACTATATTATTAATGCCTTGTGATAAAAAACTATACAAAAAAGCTCTCTGACGACTTGAAATCATTAGAGAGCAATATATTTATATGATGTGACTTCCTATGCCACTAAACGCCAAATAAAGGCGATGAGCATCGTAACAACAATGCTAAAGACAAGCTTTGTTTTGTTCTTCCTTGTATGGGTTCTCTTTTTCGCCTTTGTAGTATTTACAAAGCTTCATTAATTTTTCTCTATCATCCATGTTTCTTTTTACAATTTATATTGTCAACTTCAGTAGTATCTATTATTACCTTTTCTCCTTTAGCATTGCATTCTTTAATTTGTTTGTTAGTATCCTTTATTCCTTCTATAATCTCTTCATAAAGATCCTCGTCTACACCGAGCTTTTTTGCCTCCTCCTTACTTATGTTTAGGTAAAATACACTGTCTTTATAAAAGGCATAATTTTTTAGCGCAAGGGCAGCAGCTCTCTTTATTCTTATTTCTTTAGGCATTTGTCTTAGTTCTTCAACACTAAGCAATAGTGCCTTTGCCTCTTCGGCCTCAGAAGCATATACACGATTTCTTACGCTATTGTTTGTTTGCGATGGAGAGTCTTTTTTAGCGCACGAAGATGCAATAAATATAGCCAAAAGACTTAAAGGAATAAGTTTTAGAAAATTTTTGTCCATCTTTTTTATGTTTAATAGGTTAATAAAATGGTATGATAAAGAGCATAAATAAAAGAAAGGAAAATTCTCTTTTTCAGCTTAATAAGTAATAGTCTTTTTGCAAATATAGGAAAAAAAATAAATGCAGATATTGTTTTTATCCTATTTAACGCAGGCATTTCTCGTTTAATTTTATGTCTTCACAGAACAATGCAAACCGCATTAGAGCGAAAGAATAACGACATTTGGATTTGTTCTTTTTTATTTCTTTTCCCTGTTCTATTCAATAAAAGCTCCGTAAAGATAGTTTAAAGAAGCTTTAATCCCTTGTTCCCTTTCTTTGTGTCATCTCCTTATTTTTCTATAAACAGCCTCTTGCGTCCGAAAATCATTGCAATTGTGTTCCAAAAGCATTGTAATTACACGCCAATCTCACCGCTTTTACGTACTAATTGCATTGAGTTTAAGGCAGACTTATTTTACAGACGGTTTATACATCTTATAGCTGAAAAATAGAAAGAGCTAATTGTAGGGGAGTTGATGATAGAAAGATACGTTAAAAATATTGTCTTAATGTATTTTTATTTAAAATATTTTCTTACTTTTGTAAAAGACAACACTTAATGAAAGATATAGGGAATAACTATAAGCTATATATAAAAACAGTGCTCCCACGGTTGTCCGCAGGAGCAAGAAATCTTCGGCTTATAGCCTTGTTGTGAAAAGTCTTCACATGTATATCTGTGTGCAAATATAAAACTATTATTTGGAAAAACAAATAAAAACCTTAAAAATATGACGCAAAAAATTTTTGGAATAGACCTTGGAACGAACTCTATTGGTACTTCTGTACGAAATACTGACCTCGGAAATAACCTAGTAGACCAGTTAGAATTCTTTTCTTCTGACATTTTTAATGCGAGTGTTAGCAAGAATACTAATGGAAGAGAATATTCTTTAGCAAGCGATCGCTCGGCACATCGTAGAGGTCGTAGATTAAATGACAGTCGTAGACGCAAGTTGTGGGCTACACTCGACTTGCTTATCAAAAACAATTTGTGTCCTATGGCGCCAGAATCATTAGAGCAATGGCGTACTTATGATAAGAAAAAGAAACTTTTCAGACAATATCCTATTGACGATAAAGCTTTCCATTCGTGGATAATTCTTGATTTTAATGGTGATGGAAAGCCCGATTATTCTAGTCCATACCAGTTGAGAAGAGAGTTGGTTTCAGTTCAATTAGACTTTAATCAACCTATCGATCGATATAAACTAGGACGAGCTTTGTATCACATTGCCCAACATAGAGGTTTTAAAAGTAGTAAAGGAGAAACCATTGCAGAGCAAGAAAAGCAAGAAGACGACAGCAAGAAAAATAAGAATAGCGCTCTTACAGAAGAACATGTTGATGTTGTTAATGCAATGAAAGCCTCTGAAGAAAAGCTTTCAAAGGGGCTTTTAGCCTATATGCAAGAGCATAATTTGAAAACTGTTGGTGCCGCTTTTGCTCAACTAGAAGACGAAGGAATACGAATTCGCAATAATAGTGAATATAAAGCAATACGTTCGCAACATCAAGACGAGATTAAAGAAATATTTAAATTTCAGAAAGGATTATCTGAACAAACAGAATTATTAGATACTCTTATAAGCGAAAAGCAAGGTATTGGAACCATTTTCTATAAGCGTCCTTTGCGTTCTCAGCGTGGAAATGTGGGTAAATGTACACTCGAACCAAACAAACCACGTTGCCCAATAGGTCATCCTTTATTTGAAAAATTCCGTGCTTGGACGTTCATTAATAATATAAAAGCAAAGTCGCCTGATTCAGATTCTGCAGAACCACTGCCAATGGATATGAGAATAAATATCTATAATAAACTCTTCTTGTCGAGAGTTAAGGCAGATTTTAAGTTCGAAGAAATTAGGCATTTCATTGAAAAACAATGGGGAGTAGCCCTTTCTAAGGACGATAAAACAATTAATTATAGAGATGATACGAGTGTGGCAGGTTGCCCAATAACAGCCCGTATGATAAAAGTTTTAGGCGAAGACTGGGAGAATTTCCAGGTTATAGGAACGAAAGAGCGACAAACGCAGGGTAAGTCTAATAATGCATTGCATCAGGTTTGTTATACAGCAGAAGATGTATGGCATCTTTGTTATGATGCAGAAGATCCAGAACAAGTGCGTGTTTTTGCCGAACAAACATTGGGTTGGGACGAGAAAAAGGCTGCAGAATTAGTGCGTCTTTGGTCGGCAATTCCTCAAGGATATGCAATGTTGAGTCAAAAAGCCATTCGAAATATTAATCGAATGTTGTTGTTTGGCTTGAAATATTCAGATGCAGTGTTGCTTGCTAAGCTTCCCGATATCTTAGAATTGTTGGATGAAGATATTCAAACTATCATCAAAAAAGCACAACAGCTAGAAGAAGTTGTAAACGAAGAGAAAAGAATTGGCAACATTGTTAACTCGCTTATCGCTAACTATAAAGCTGAAAGCCTAGAGCATCGCTTTGCTGATCACAATTATGAATACCAGTTAGATGAGTCAGACGAAAGAGAGATTATCAAACACATAGAGAGTAATATCGGAAAACAACGTTGGGAATTGATGGATGCCGACGAACAAATCTCTATATTAGAAGGGGTTAGAAGCGGATATCAAGCATTCTTTGCTAGTTACAAACGCAATTATATTGAGCTCCCACAGCTAGGCGAGCGATTAGTAGAATTACTCTCAAAAGAATATCCTTCTGTTGAAAAGAGGGAATGGGAGCGTTTGTATCATCCTTCACAAATAGCGATTTATCGTCCAATTTTGCTGGATAAGTCTGAACAAAATCTACGTTTGGGCGATCCAAATATAGGCGCAATAAAGAATCCAACAGTGATGCGAACACTCAATAACTTGCGAAGGAGAGTGAATCAGTTGTTAGATGATGGAGTATTAGTGCCTAGTGAAACGAGAGTTGTGGTGGAAACAGCTCGTGAGTTGAACGATGCTAATGCTAAATGGGCTTTAGAAAAGTATCAAAAGACAAGAAGAGATGAGAATGCACAGATAAAAAAGATTCTTGAAGAATTCTATTCAAAGCCCAATGGCATAACAGATACAGATGTAGACAAGGCCCGTTATGTTATAGAACAATGCGAAGAAGATAATTATAAGTCTAAAAAAGAAATCGGAACTTATAGTAAAGACATTCAAAAGTATAAATATTGGCTAGAACAAGGCGGTCAATGTCTATATACTGGACGAATTATTAGCTTGTCAAATCTTTTCGATTCTAATGCATTCGACCTCGAACACACCATTCCTGCAAGTGTTAGTTTTGATAATTCAGACCAAAATATGACACTATGCGAGGCTCATTATAACCGTTTTATTAAGAAAAATAACATTCCAACGGCAATGCCGAATTACGAAAAGGATGTTACAATCGATGGAAAGCTATACACTGCGATAAAACCTAGATTGGAAAAATGGAAGAAACGTATAGAAAGACTCTCTAGAAATGTCGAATATTGGAAAGTTCAAGCACGACGTGCGCAAATGAAAGACCGTAAAGATGAATGTACAAAAGAGAAACTTCTTTGGCAAATGGAGTTGCAATATTGGCGAGATAAGTTGCAACGTTTTACCATTCTTGAGGTTACTGATGGCTTTAAAAATAGTCAATTGGTAGACACCCGCATCATCACTCGACATGCAACTCTATATCTAAAGAGTGTTTTTGAAAATGTAGAGGTGCAGAGAGGAAGCACAACTGCAGAGTTCCGAAAGATACTTGGAGTGCAAAGTGTAGAGGAAAAGAAAGATCGTACATTACATTCGCATCACGCTATTGATGCAACTATCTTAACAACGATACCTACTGCTGCAAAAAGAGAACGTATTCTTGAACTCTTTTATAAAGTGCAAGAGAAGGAAAGAATACTTAAAAACTGCTCTGGAGATGTCTGTGAAGGCTTAAAACAAGATTTAGAAGGCTTGCAGGCAAAGCTTAAAAAAGAGGTTGCAGATTGCAAACTTGGTGGTGAAATCTCACAACTTGGCAACTTTATCAATGATAAAATCATCATCAATCATTGTGTAAAAGACCAAACTTTAACCCCTTCTCACAAGAGATTGAGAAGAAGAGGACGTGTCGTTGGAGGTAAAGAGCATCCTATTTGGCAAACAGGAGATACCCTAAGAGGAGAAATTCATGCTGCAAGTTATTATGGTGCTATCACACAATACGCAAAAGATAAAGACGGTAATGTTCTCTTTAATGATGGTAAACCAAAGATAGACCCCACTATTTGGTATGTAATACGTCGAGAACTAAAACATAAAAAATCACCACAAGATACAGGTTTTGCCTCTTGGGACGACCTTGAAAAGGTGATTGTAGATAAGAATCTCTTTAAATTGATGAAAGAACAGTTCCCTGAAGGAACCTCTTTCAAAGATGCTTGTGAACAAGGTATCTACATGATAAAGAAAGGAAAAAACCAAGAACATAATATAAAGACCCATAGAATAAGACACGTGAGATGCTATGCGGTTAAAACTGCACTGAAAATAAAAGAACAAACCAATAAATCAACAAAGGAATATAAGCAATATTTCTATGCTGCTGTCGGTGATTTATACACAATGTGTTGTTATACCAATGGAAAAAATAAAGAATATAGAATATATAGTTTATATGACATTGCTCAACATCGTAAGGCTGGAATAGAAGATATTCCTGAATTCATTACAGATAAAAAGGGAAATAGATTAGAGTTGGCTTATAAGTTGCGTAAAGGTGATATGATATTGCTATACGAAAATACTCCAGAAGAATTGTATGACATGGATCCTGTGAACTTAAAACGACGATTATATAAGGTAAATGGTTTTGAGAATGATGGTTTAAGAGTAAGAATGACCAATCATATGGTCGCAAATAAGGAAATGGGAGAATCTATTAAGGATTATTCTCAGATACCTGTAGCTGCTCGTTGTGGAATTAAAACTATTAAATTCTTGATAATGGGCGAGCATAACGACTTCGTTATAAAGGGTAATAATATTATATTCAATCATCGATGATTAAGAAAACATTATACTTTGGCAATCCTTCTTATCTCTCACTTCGTAATGACCAGTTGGTTATTCAACAACAAAAAGTGGGAGAGAAGGATGCGCCAGGTATAATAAAGAAAGACATAGTTAGAACTATTCCTATCGAAGATATAGGTATAATGGTGCTTGATCATGCAGAAATCACTATTACACAAGGTGCTTTAGCTGCATTACTCGAGAATACCGTTGCCGTTATAACATGTGATAAAGAGCAAACTCTTAAGGGAATGTTGCTCCCTTTAGTAGGAAATACATTGCATCAAGAACGCTTTCGCAGTCAATTAGAAGTAAATATCCCTGTCAATAAGCAGTTATGGCAACAGACGATCAAAGCAAAAATAGAAAATCAAGCCTTTTGTTTGCAACGAAATACATCAAAAACAGCTTCTCCACTTCATGTGTTAGCACGTAGTGTGAAGAGTGATGATGCAGATAATAACGAAGAACAAGCAGATTTTTATTATTGGGAACACATCTTTCCAGATAGTCTAAACTTCATAAGAAGCGATAAATATTCACCCATTAATGAACTACTTAATTATGGATATACTATCTTGCGTGCAGTTATTGCTCGTGCATTGATAGGAAGTGGATTGCTACCTGTGTGTGGAATCCATCGTCGTAATCACAATAATGATTATTGCTTGGCAGATGATATTATGGAACCTTATTGCCCATTTGTAGACGATTGGGTAATAAAAACAATTCAAAAGTTAGGAAATCCTACAGAATTAACTCTAGACTATAAGCGAGAAATGTTGCAAATACCCGTTATTGATGTTTCAATAGCAGGCAAACACAGTCCTTTAATGATTGCAGCAGCACAAACAGCAGCAAGTCTTGCAAAGTGTTATAGTGGCGAAAGCCGTAAAATATATTATCCTTCTTTTCCTTAATGCAAAGATTAAGCGAGTATAGAATTATGTGGGTAATGGTTCTTTTCGATCTTCCAACCACCAACTTAAAAGAAAAGCGGGACTATATTCTTTTCCGAAAGAATTTAGTAAAAGATGGTTTTATCATGTTTCAGTATTCTATTTACGTCCGACATTGTGCCAGTAGAGAGAATGCTGCAGTACATGTGAAACGTGTAAAATCCTTTATTCCACGCTCAGGAGAGGTTTGTATTATTGTTATAACGGATAAACAATTTGGTGAAATAGAGATATTTAGTAGCTCTGAGCCGCAAAAACCGAACACACCTGGGGTGCAACTTGAATTATTTTAGAATATAAAAAAGAGTCCTAATATTAATATTGGGACTCTTTTTTGTTGCAATTTTTATTTTACATAAACAGGAGATATATTCTTGAAACTCAATTA
>NZ_KB904328.1:585528-750844 GCF_000379965.1 Hoylesella nanceiensis DSM 19126 = JCM 15639
ATTTCTACATGAGCGTTGCTTATGGTATTGCAAAGATAGGCAACTTTAGTCAAATGGCAACACCATAATACATTTTTATTATTCTAATGAACCATTGCGAGATATGAGGGTGCAAGATGAATGTAAAGCCTTTGTAGGGCAGTGTTTGTGTTTTTCCTGTCTAAAACCATTACAATTACAGACTAAAATCATTGCTTTTGCGCTCCAATTTCATTGCTTTTATTGTCCAAAAGCAGTGAGTTTACAAAGTGGAATGAATGGCGATGAAAAAGAACTCAATAGGAGAGAAAAGCGAGTGGGGTATATTGAAGCCGTGAAAGGGTAGGTTTGTGGAGTGATTAACTCTGTAACGTGTGAGATGATAGCATGAAAAAGCTCTCTAACGATCTGAAATCATTAGAGAGCAATTTATTTATATGATGTAACTTTCTATGCCACCAGACGCCAAATAAAGGCGATAAGCATCGTAACGATGATACCTAAGGCGAGCGGAAGCAAGGTTGCAAGAGCCGTCCACTTCACACTTCTCGTCTCTTTATATATCGTATAGATCGTTGTACTACATGGGTGATGCAACAAACAGAACACCATCACACACACAGCAGTGAGCAAGTTCCAACCACCTTTCAATAAAATCATCTTCGTTTGCTCGTCTGTTCCTTCCATTAACACGCCAGATGAGGCGAAATCTGCAGGGCCTAACACCAGCATAGTGAGCATTAATATCGTTGGGATCACAATCTCATTGGCAGGAATAGCTAAGATATAAGCTAAAAGAATAACGCCATTTAAGCCCATTAGCCAGCCAGGAGTGTCTAAGAATGATATCAAGTGCTGAGCAATACTAACGTCGCCCACTGTGATATTACAGGATAACCAAATCAAAGCACCTGCTGGAGCAGCGAAAACAACAGCACGCCAAAGTACGATAAGCGTTCGGTCTATGACCGAGGTGTAGAGCGTTTGCCAGAATTGAGGTGGACGATAAGGAGGTAATTCGAGGTGGAAGGTAGACACTTCGCCACGCAATACCGTTCTCGAAAGCACCCACGAGCTACCAAACATAAAGCCTACTCCCGCCAAAACAACCGCCATCACCGCCAAAAGAGCCACCACATTACTATATTGCGAAGGCACTGCTGCACCTATAAAGAGCGTTGCAAGGAGGATTTGAGTGGGCCAACGACCATTGCAAAGCGAAAAGTTATTGGTGATAATCGCAATGAGTCGCTCTCTACTACTGTCGATAATACGAGTAGAAACCACGCCTGCTGCATTACAGCCAAAACCCATACTCATTGTAAGAGCTTGCTTTCCGTGTGCTCCCGAACGACGAAATAGCTCGTCAAGGTTAAATGCAACACGTGGAAGATAGCCGAAATCCTCGAGTAAAGTGAATAGAGGAAAGAAGATAGCCATAGGTGGAAGCATCACAGACACAACCCAAGCCGTAGCCAAATACACGCCATCTACCATTAAACCCGTGAACCATTCAGGCGAATGCATCGACACAAACAACTCTCTAAGATGTGGATGTGCAAAGCCAATCAAAATCTCATTGAGCCAAGTAGAAGGGTAGTTAGAACCTATTATCGTGAGCCAAAACACGCAACAGAGCAGTGCCACCATGATAGGAAAGCCCCAAATGCGGTGCGTTAGAATGCGGTCGAGCTTGATATCGAATGGAAGTCTACCCCTTTCGTTGCCTTGTTGCACCACTTCTCGGCATATTTCTTCGGCTTGTGCATAGATATCTTCCATCCATTGGTCGTGAAAGTTATTGCCAATTTGCAAGTGAATACGTTCTGCAAGGGCGTTTAATTCAGCGTTACTAAAGCGTTCTTGCACGCTCACATCGCCTTCAATCAGTCTAAAAGCAATCCATTCGGCATTGTGAATGTCAGGAAAATGCTCCTTCACCTTATCCGATAGTTCTTGAATAAGAGTGCTTGTTTGAGCAGGAAGGTTGATGCTTCGATGAGGCTTGCACACATATTCGCCCTTCACCACAGCCCTTGTCATTGCCAAAAGCTGGTCTATTCCTTGTCCAGAGCGTGCCGATGCACCCACAACAGGAATGCCTAAGCGACGTGAAAGCGCATTGAGATTCACCTCAATCTTATTTCTTTTCGCTTCGTCTAACAAGTTAACGCACAGAACTGCTTTGTTGGTGATTTGCAACACCTGCAAAATCATGTTCATATTGCGCTCTAATCGGGTAGCATCTGCCACCATTACCGTTACATCAGGATTGCCAAAGAGAATAAAGTCACGTGCAATTTCTTCGTCTTCACTCGTAGATGATAATGAATAAGTACCAGGAAGGTCCACAATTCGATATGCATCATCTTGATAAACAAAGAACCCTTCGGCCTTACCAACAGTCTTTCCGGGCCAGTTTCCCGTGTGTTGTTTCAAGCCAGTAAGACTGTTAAACACCGTACTTTTACCCGTATTGGGGTTGCCCGCCAGTGCAATTACATATTTAGATTGTATTCCTTGCGTTCCTTTTCGCTGCAAAGTGTGCAGGTTTGCTTGTGCGCAATTGGCGCAAGGACTATTGTTTGTTATTTTGTTCATAGATGAAATTCTTTAGAGTTGTAATTCTTTCGTAAGGTGAGAACTGAATTGGTGCGATAGAAAAACAGAGCTGTTGAGGCCTGTTCTATTGCACATCGTTGGCCACCTTTCTTACGTTTTGAATCAAAATGTATTGTGCTTGGTCGTGTCGAAGGGCAATTGCAGTGCCTCTAACCACGTAAGCTACAGGATTACCCATCGGACTTTTCATGTCAATGGCAATTCTACTGCCTTTCACAAAGCCCAAATCCATGAGCCTACGGCGCAGTGCTCCACGACAAGAAGGCGACAAACCCACAATGGTTGCCTGCTCGTTTGCCTGAATAGTGGTTAGTCGTTGCGCCCTTGTCTCAGGCATCCTCTCGGCTTCTTCCTTCGTTACTTCCACCCTGTTCATCGCCTCTAGTGCAACAAGAGGTAGGCACATCTGCTCGCCTTCGTATTTAAACGAGAACGAGGTGCTATTGATTTCGGTGATATAAATAATCGAGTCCTTGGTTAGTCCCAAATCTGTAATCTGCTTAAACAATTTCTTGTCGTCGTCTTCCACATGCGTAATGCGCCACCAAGTATGCTCTTTCAAAGGCAATTCGCAAGTGTCGTGAGGCATCATTGCAAGCGATTGGGTAGGAATGGGGTCGCCATGAGGGTCGAAAAGAGGGTTGCCTAAAAGAGAGGCAATGCGACTTTGCTCCTCATCTGATATAAGGTGCTCCATACGATGCGCCCTTTCGTGCCATTCTGTGGGTGCATATCCAGAGTGTTCAGCAAGATATTGCTCGTAAATGCGGTGCGCTCTAATCAATTTAAGGGCGTTTCGCTTACCCTTTTCAGTAAGCTCTAACTGCGCACCTGCAGTGATTTCTTTTGTTAAAACAACAGCTCCTATCACCTTTTCCAGTTCTTCTTGAGTAACGTTCAAAATGCTTTTCTGCTTCAAAGCATCTTCAAACGAAAGCGAACCGCCAAGGTTATAAAGTTGTTTTATAAAGTCTTCTTGTAGTTCCTTCTGTCTTTTCTGAGCGTGTTCGTTCAACGAATAGTTCTTGAAAGGCAGTAAAGTAACAAGTTTTTCTATATATTTATTCATCTGTTTCGTTTACTGTTATGATGCAAAGGTACAAATAATATATATAGTGCTTTTATCTTACGAACTCTTTTTTATTATAATGTATAAATAAAAGCAGTGCTTTTGCCGTGTAATGTCAGTGCTTTTGAGGCGTAAAAGCATTGCAATTGCTTGGTAATTAGATAGATATTGCAAATAAAGTGGTAGGCGATTGGCTCTCAATGACTTTGAAAGAGCAATCCAGAAAAAAGGGAAATACACCTTATCCTCATAAATGAGGAAAAAAATCTTCAAATTTTATACAACATTAAAATTAAAATATTATATTTGCCCCATAAACATATTAATTAGCCTATGGATATACGTAAGCTGATAAAAGTGAATACTTTGTTCACCTATCGTCAAAAGGTTGTTGGATTGATAATGTGTGGTACTATTGTAGGTTTGGTTCTGGTGTTTGCCTATTACTTGCGTTTGCATACTTATTTAATAGGAGATGATCCAGGAGCTTGCGTCAATTGTCACATCATGACACCTTATTATTCAACATGGGCACACTCTTCTCACGGAAGAAATGCAACGTGTAACGATTGCCATGTGCCACATCAAAACATCGCAATGAAATACTTTTTCAAAGGAAAAGACGGAATGAAACACGTCGCTTACTTTGTTACTAATTCTGAACGTCAAGCCATTAGAGCCGAAGAAGCATCTTCGGAAGTGATAATGGACAATTGTATTAGATGTCACTCAGATTTAAATCAAGCTGCAGTTAAAACGGGACGAATAGATTATATGGCTGCTAAAAGAGGCGAGGGAATGGCTTGTTGGGATTGTCATCGTGATGTTCCACATGGCGGAATGAACTCTCTTACTAAGACACCGAATGCAGAATCGCAGGTACCTTTGCCTCCAAATCCTGTTCCCGAGTGGTTACAAAAAGCTTTAAAACGATAAACTTAATTCCTAATTAATAACTCAATAGAAAAGAATAGAATTTCAGCTTCTTTTGAATTAAAAAGAAAATAAAGCGAACAATCATTATAATAACTTGAAATCTAAAACTAAAAGAATATGGCAAAGCAATTGAAGAAATGGAAAGGATGGATGCTTTTTGGTGGTTCCATGCTAGTTGTATTTGTGTTAGGACTTATCTGTTTCTCTCTATTAGAGCGCAGAGCAGAGGTTGCAAGCATTTTTAATAATCGCCGAGTAGCGATGACTGACTCTATTGTTTCACAGAATGAGAAGTTCAAAGAGGACTTTCCTAGAGAGTATGAAACATGGGCAATGACCGAAGATACAACGTTTCAAAGTAAGTATAACGGCTCACAAGAGCGAGATATTCTCAAAGCTTATCCCGATATTGTAATTATTTGGGCTGGCTATGCCTTCTCAAAACAATACAATACTCCACGTGGTCACCGACATGCTATTGAAGATATGCGTAAGATTTTGCGTACAGGTAACCCCGGAGTAGATAATGATACCGACATACAACCAGGTACTTGTTGGACTTGTAAGGGCCCAGATGTGCCACGTTTGATGCGTGAAAAGGGTGTAGCAGCATTCTATGGGGCTAAATGGAGCGAGTGGGGAGATGAGAATATGAACACAGTTGGATGCTCAGATTGCCACGATGCACGCACAATGGAATTGAAACCAGCTCGTCCAGCCTTATATGAAGCATGGCAAAGATCAGGTAAAGACGTTAAAAAAGCAAGTCATCAAGAAATGAGATCACTTGTTTGTGCGCAGTGTCATACCGAATATTACTTCGAAAAAGAGAACCATCAGTACCTTAAGTTCCCACAAGATAAGGGCTTAACATGCGAAGATGCTGAGGCTTATTACGATAGTATTGGATTCTATGATTATATTCATCCATTGTCAAAGGCTAAGATCTTAAAGGCTCAACACCCTGGATATGAAATGTTCAAACAAGGTATTCACGGACAAAGAGGTCTGAGTTGTGCAGACTGCCACATGCCTTATATGCAACAAGGTGGTATTAAATTCACCGATCACCACGTGCAAAGTCCTCTTGCAAAGATTGATAGAACATGCCAAACATGCCACAGACAAGATGCAGAAGTGCTTCGTCAGAACGTTTATGATCGTCAAAAGAAGGTGTATGACTTCGCTGTTAAGGTGAATAAAGAACTTGCAACCACTCACTTAGAAGCAGAATTTGCTTGGAAGAAGGGTGCAACTGAAAATGAAATGGCTACTGCTCTTAACGATATTCGCAAGAGTCAATGGCGTTGGGACTATTCTTTAGCAAGTCATGGTGCTGCATTCCACGCTCCACAAGAGGTGATGCGACTCCTTGCAGAATCAATGTCGTATGCTAAGAGCGCTCGTATCGAGATCGCAAGAGTACTTGCTAAGCATGGATTCACAGGTCAAGTGCCTCTCCCAGACATCTCAACTAAGGCGAAAGCACAAGCTTATATCGGTTTAGATATGAAGAGCTTGAACCAAAAGAAGACTAAGTTCCTTAACACCATCGTTCCAAAGTGGATTGAGAGAGCTAAGCAAAAGAAAAGATTTATCACTCAACCTCTTTAATAACAGCGCATCTGTTGCGACCTAAGAGCTCATCCATTGCCCTTCAACGGCACACGTTCTAATCGCAATAGAAACGAAAGAGGAAAAGAAATAATAAGATTACAGAACTCAAACAAATAGATAGTTAACAATGATAGATGTCAGATTGCTTTTCAAAAACCGTGTACAGCAACTGCTATAAAGGTGTTGTTCATTTGAAAGCAGTTTGACATCTATTTCATATTGTGTTCTCAAGAGCTAATAAAAAGAAAAGACGAGCCGCACAAAGATCATCTTTGTGAAAAACAAAAGAGGTGCTATTGCTTTGCAAAACCATTGCTTTTAGTCTGCAAAGTCAATGCAATTAAAGCATAAAAGCAATGCCATTTCAACCCCACCTCAAAACCCTTTGTAGATAAAGGTTGTTCGCCTTGAAAGCACCTGAGCCGTAACTACTCTTGACAAGTTTAATAATAACGAAAAAAGAATGTGGCAAAAACCTTGGAAATTGCGTGAAGGAATCGCCATTGGGTGCGGACTTCTTGTGATAGGAGCAATCCTTCAGTTCATCACAGGAGGAATACTTTGGCAGCTTTTTGCCTTCCCAGCCAATGCACTTGCATTGCTCATCTACCTTTTATTGATAGGAACCGCCTATTGGATGCGTGAGAAAGTCTACTTTATTCGCTATCTCATGAGCACCAAGTCGGCAGCTACCTCTATGCTTTTCGTGGTAGGTCTCACCTTTATCATGGGCTTAACACGTCAGGTTCCCAGTGGAAATAAAGCCGTAGACCCTATCGGTTTAACCAATATGTTGTCGTTTTGGCCCTTCGTTCTCATCTATTTATGGATGACAACCACCGTTGGTTTGGCAACACTTCAACGCCTTGTGCATTTCAAAAAGCAACGTTTTGCCAGCGTTATATCACACTTAGGACTCTTTATTGTTATCGTTTGTGGAACCTTAGGCTCTGCAGATATCCAGAAACTAAAGATGTATTGTATGGCAGGAGAAGCTGAATGGCGTGCAATGGACGAGCATGGACATCTTAAAGAACTGCCTATTGCCATCGAACTGAATCGTTTTATCCTCGAAAAATACCCTGCCGAACTGCAAAAAGTGCGTGCAGATAAGGGTAAAACAACAATGATGAAGATTCCAACTCCAAAGCGATATGCTAGCGATGTGGAGATTTATACCGAAGAAGGAGGCTACTATAAAACCACAATTGAGGTGAACAAGCCCTTCTCAGTCAATGGTTGGAAGATCTATCAGTTTAGCTATGACGAGCGTTTTGGAAAGAACAACACCGTTAGTATCTTTGAGTTAATAACCGATCCATGGCTTCCTTTTGTTTATATTGGTATCGGAATGATGCTCTTGGGCGCTCTATTAATGTTCTTTAGGTTTGGCAAAGAGACCCTAAAAGATAGAAAGGAGAACGATTATTTATGATTTGGGACTATTTTATATACTTCGCTTTAGTTGCTGCTTTGTTATGGATTGCGGGCGCATATCTTGCTTGGCGCAATCGTTTAACACAATCGGTAATAGCTACAAGCATTGGTCTTGTGGTGTTCTTCGCCTACATTTTGATTATGTGGATAACGCTCGAACGTCCTCCAATGCGTACAATGGGAGAGACACGACTATGGTATTCGTTCTTTCTTCCATTGATAGGAATCTTCGTTTACAGTCGTTGTAAATACCATTGGATTCTCTCTTTCTCAACAATTCTTGCGCTTGTGTTCATCGGAGTGAACCTCTTTAAGCCCGAAATACACACCAAAGCCATGATGCCAGCATTGCAAAGTCCTTGGTTTGCGCCTCATGTCATTGTGTATATGTTTGCTTATGCGCTCTTTGGAGCATCTACTCTTATGGCACTTTACATTCTTTTCAAAGCGCATCGACATTATAAAAAGGTGCAAAGCCTTAGTAGTTCTGATGTAGAAACAGCCCCTTTGAACCCCGAAAATGCCGAAACGCCCTGCAATCGCTTTGATGCTTCAGTAGAGTTTGGCATCATCGACGGAATGGTTTGCGTGGGTTGGGCATTCTTAACCATAGGAATGCTCTTCGGATCGCTATGGGCAAAGGATGCATGGGGGCACTATTGGGCATGGGATCCCAAAGAAACTTGGGCGGCAATAACATGGTTTGCCTACCTGCTTTATATGCACTATCGCCTCGTTCCTACGCATAATAGAAAGTATTCGCTTTACATTCTCGTCGTAGGATTCTTACTGTTACAAATGTGTTGGTGGGGAATTAACTACCTTCCATCGGCTCAAGGCACCAGTATTCACACCTATAACAGTTAGAAAAACAACACAGAAACCAATAAACATAAATAATACTCTAATCTATTTTCTCACCCCTTGCCTGGTAATAAGGTAGGGGGTGCCTTGTTTTTGTAGGGTAGATAGCTTGCAAAGCACTTGCAGATGCGATGCAAACAGAGGTGAGATGCAGATGCAAGAGTGTGAGATTAGGTAGAAAAACAAAAACAAGAGCATAACAATAGGCATTTCGATAGAAAGCATTAACTTTGTAGTGGTGATAACGAAGAACCCCCATTTAAACATGAAGATAAACGAAATATCGAGCGAAACAGCGGCTTTTATAGAGCAAAACCTAAAGAGTGATGTGCAAACATTGGCTTTGAAAGGTGCTAAAACCAAAGGTGTTGACATGACTTTTGCCCTTAGTCAGATCAAAGGACACCAAACATCGTGCGCCAAACTGCCTCTTTGGGCAAGTACAGAAGGTATCGTTTTCCCCGTAACACTATCGCTCGAGCAATGCTCTTCGCAACAAACAGCAGAGTATAAAGCGCAACTTCTCAATCGTTTATCAAAGGGGTTAGATGTAGAAAAAATGCCCATTTCATCGCAAAAAGAGGGCGAAAAAGCAACAAAAATACTCAGTTTGACCGATTTAACGGGCGGTTTCGGGGTCGATTTCACGCTCATGGCAAAACAAGTAAACAATTCTTACTATGTAGAACAGCAACAAGTATTGTGTGATATAGCAGAAAACAACTTGCCACTGCTTGGAGTTCGCAACTTTAAAGTGATGTGTTGCGATGGCGAAAAGTATCTAAAAGAAATGAACGGCACATCTTTTATCTTCTTAGACCCTGCTCGTCGTGACGCAAGTGGGGCAAAAACGGTCGAAATAGAGCAGTGCACGCCCAATGTTTTGGCATTGAAAGAAACGCTATTGCAAAAGTGTTGTGTGGCTATTGTGAAGCTTTCGCCTATGTTAGACTGGCATAAAGCACTGAAAAGTCTGAACGAAGGTGCCCCAATAGTGAGCGAAATACACATTGTTTCGGTGCAAAACGAGTGCAAAGAGCTGCTCTTTGTGTTGCAAAAAAACGCTCCACAGCAACCCCAAATATATTGTGTTAACGACCAACAGGTGATGAGTTACAGTCCAACGGATAACGAAGTGGCTCTGCAAACCATTTCTTCTGAAATAGAAGAGCATAGCGAAATGCTCCAAAACCAATATCTCTACGAGCCTAACGCTTCGCAAATGAAGGCGGGTTGTTTTGCTTTTTTGTCACAAAAATATGGTGTTAAGGCACTTTCTGCTAATAGTCACCTCTTTGTTTCGCTCCATTTCATCGAGAATTGGCATGGTAGAAAGTTCAAGATACAAGCTGTTTCAAGTCTAAATAAAAAGGAACTGAAAACCAAATTCGCTGCCTTTACACACGCCAACGTTGCTGTTCGCAACTTTCCGTTGAGTGCTAACGAGCTAAGAAAACGTTTAAAGCTGAAAGAAGGCGGTTCGTTTCTGTTTGGAACAACGCTCGGTTGCAATACGCATATCTTGTTGATGTGTAGCAAAGAATAAACGAAAATCAGCCATTTTATCGGTCTTTTCCTCTCATTTCAAAGTACTTCAAACATTGTTACATCACCAATGTTTTGCCCCTTATTTTTATTGCTTTGCAAACTCAATGCAATTACCAGCCAAAAGCATCGACTTTGCATTCTAAAAGCAATGCTATTGCCAACCAATAACAATGCCTTTGTTGTGTAGGAGGAAAGAACCTCTCTTCAATTGTATTTCTTTCATACCATAAAGGTACAAAAAATATTTAAGAAAACGTGAGTTCGACGAATTCAGAACAAAGCAAGTTGTGTGTCAAAGTTCCTTTGTACATTGATGCGCGGCTTCTTTGGAAACAGACAATAGGCAGCAATAGCCCCTAATAAGTTGACGATGAAATTGTCAAAGCATCTATGTCTGGAGTGTTCCACTTGGACAATGTTTTTAAGTTCATCATTCACCGTTTCTACAATAGCTCTTTTTCTGAGTAATAGTCTGTCAGAAACGTTCATCAAAGCCCCCTTTCTATCGTGAGAAGGGACGATACCGACAATGTATTCGGCAGAGAAATCAACTGAGATGATGCCATATAAGCAATGATAACGTTTTATAGAAACAAACTTTTTGTCTCGTTCTTAAATACAAAGATAAATGAAAAATGTCATAACTTATTTACAAAATCCTGCATTATTTTTGTAAAAAAGCAAACAAATCATCTTGTTCTCTCAAAGGAGTTATAGGGATGCTTCTGTTGTATGATGCCACACATTGTGTTTTATTTCAGCACACTGAAAGCCAAAGGATAACCCACGCCAAATCCAAAGACAAGGGGAGTAAAGTTGGATTAAAAAACACAATAAGTGAGATGCGCTCACAATTCCTATGATTTTGTAGCGTAATCTGAGGCAAAACGCACGACGAAATGAGGCAGATTGCGAGATGATTAACCTCACTTTACATTATATAAAAATAGAGTTAAAGAAGCAATTAATTTCTATCTATTAAGTCTTTTTAATGATAGATTTACGGCAACCTACTTAAAAAATCTATAAATTTGTACCTTATTCTTGAATCATTAGTAAAAGATAATCGGATAACCCATTAGTTAGGTATGAAGAAAGAGATGCTGTTGATGGCTATCATCACGTTGATTGTAGTCACAGGATGCCGCAAAAACAAGGAAAAAAGCGACCAAACGGTCTATGCAGTAACGTCTCCTTGGGTAACCAATACACAAGTTTCAAAAGACTATGTGGCCAATATTGAATCGCGAAAAAACATAGAAGTATGCGCACAGCAGGAGGGAATTCTGCAGCAAGTCTATGTCACAGAAGGGCAACAGGTGCGAGCCGGTCAGCCTCTTTTCCGCATTTCGATTGTTGGAGCGCAACAGAATGTGGCGCGGACAAAGGCAGAAGCCGAGCAAGCACGCATTGAACTGCAAAACACAACAACGCTAACGAGGGGGCAAATTGTTTCGCCCAATGCACAGAAAATGGCTAAAGCGAAGCTCAATGCAGCCTTGGCAGATTATAAATTGGCACAGATTCAAGCACGGTTATGCTTAATCAGCGCCCCATTTACAGGCGTTATAGGGAATCTTCCGAAAAAGATTGGAAGCTTAGTGCAGGGAGGTGACTTGCTCACTACACTATCCGACAACTCGTCACTCAACGTATATTTCAACATCTCTGAACCCGAATATATAGACTATCAGCAACATTCTGCCGAGCGAAACAAACTTCCTTTGACGCTGATTCTTGCCAATGGAAGTGCCTTCTCAGCTAAAGGCTACATCCAAAATATAGCTGGTGAGTTTGACAGTAGCTCTGGAAATATTGCTCTTCGTGCTCGCTTTGCCAATCCGAAAGGCTTGCTTCGAAATGGTGAAACAGGCACAGTGCGCATCAATATGCCTTTACACAATGTGTTGGTAATCCCACAACAGGCCACGTATGAAGAGGAAGACCGCCGTTATGTGTTTGTTGTTGATGGCGCGGGCTATGCACATTCACGTGAGATTAAAGTGGCTTTTGAACAACCAGAGGTGTTTATTATCGCCGAAGGAGTAACTGCCAACGACAAGATTCTATTGAGTGGAGTGCAGAAAGTGCATGATGGTCAACACGTAAAGACGCGTTATTACACACCGAGTGAAGCCATGAAGCGTGTTCAACTGAATGCCGACTAAGGCTTTCAGGTGGCTTTTCATCACACTTTACAACAGAAAAAGGTTCTCACACCATATTATTTCATGATGAGAACAACCATTTATAAGAAAAAAAAGACGCTAATAAACAGTCAATATGTTTCAAAAGTTTATTCGAAGACCAGTACTTGCCATCGTTGTTTCATTGGTAATCGTCTTCATTGGCATTCTTTCGCTGTTCAATTTACCCATTACTCAGTTCCCATCTATATCCCCTCCAAAGGTTAATGTGGTAGCCGATTATCCGGGAGCCAACAATGAACTGATGATTAAGTCAGTGCTTATTCCTCTTGAACAGGCACTGAATGGTGTGCCGGGAATGAAGTATATTGAGTCGAATGCAGGCAATGACGGCGAAGGAGAGATAAACATTGTCTTCAAACTTGGTACAGATCCCAACGTCGATGCTATCAATGTGCAAAACCGAGTGTCGGCAGCGACCAACAAACTACCGCCAGCTGTTGTGCGCGAAGGTGTGAAAATATCTCGTGAGGAGCCTAATATCCTCATGTATATCAACCTATATAGCGATGATCCTAAAGTCGATCAGAACTTCCTTTTCAATTATGCGGACATCAATATCTCACCAGAACTCGCCCGCGTTGATGGCGTTGGAGATCTTGATATCCTTGGAACGAGGAGCTTTGCCATGCGTGTTTGGCTCAAACCTGATAAGCTTACAGCCTATGGTTTGTCTGCAACCGACATCACAGATGCCTTACAACAGCAGAGCATTGAAGCCTCTCCAGGCAAGCTTGGGGAAAGTTCGGGCAAGCATGCACAAAGCTTTGAGTATGTGTTGAAGTATCCGGGACGCTATACAACGCCTGAAGAGTATAGCAATATTGTCGTGAAATCAACTCCTGATGGGCAATTTATTAGACTCAAAGATGTAGCAGATGTGAGCCTCGGGAGTGAGGTTTATGACATATATTCTACGTTGAATAATCACCCATCCGCAGCCATAACACTGAAACAAGCCTATGGATCGAACGCGCGACAAGTTATCCAGAACGTCAAGAAAACAATGGCTCATCTTCAAAAAGACATGCCAAAGGGCATGCATTATGAGTTGAGTTACGACATCAGTAGATTCCTTGATGCCTCTATAGAAAAGGTAATTCACACGCTGTTTGAAGCCTTTATACTCGTTGGTTTCGTTGTATTATTGTTCCTTGGAGACTGGCGTTCTGCCCTCATTCCATGCCTTGCAGTCCCTGTTTCGTTAATAGGTAGCTTCGCAGTCATGAATGCTTTCGGTATAACGCTTAACATGATATCGCTCTTTGCCTTAGTAATGGCGATTGGAATCGTGGTCGATGATGCCATTGTGGTAATCGAAGCGGTCAATGTAAAGATAGCCAAAGAGGGCTTAGAACCTTTGGAAGCCACGCAAAAGGCAATGAAAGAAATCAGTGGAGCCATAGTAGCCGTGACATTGGTTATGGCATCTGTATTCATACCTGTAGCCTTTATGGGTGGGCCAGAAGGCATGTTTTATCGGCAGTTTTCAATCACAATAGCTTCTGGTATCGTGCTTTCGGGCTTCACAGCCCTAACACTTACGCCCTCGCTTTGTGCGCTAATATTGACTCGAGAGCGTGATAACCACATCAAAAAGACGTGGCTTAATCGTGTACTTGATAAGTTTAATGCGAGTTTTGACAAAGGAATCGGCGGCTATCGCAACGTGCTTCAACGCACTGTTTCGAGGAAGATTATCACGCTTCCGCTATTACTTTTGTTCTGCATTGGAGCCTTCTTTATCAACAATTCGTTACCTTCGGGCTTTATTCCTCAAGAAGATCAGGGCATGATTTACGCTGTAATTGAGACACCACCAGGTGCTACTATTGAGCGAACGAATAAGGTTGCACATCAACTTGCGAGTATAATTGCAAAGGAAGATGGCATAGAAAGTGTGTCTTCTTTGGCTGGATATGAGATCCTTTCTGAAGGAACCAGTGCCAACTCGGGTTCGTGTTTGATTAATCTTAAGCCTTGGAAGGAACGCAGTCGGACGGCAAAAGAGATTATCAATGACCTTGAAAACAAGTGTAAACAGATAACAGATGCCAACATAGAATTCTTCGAACCACCTTCTATTCCAGGCTATGGTGCGGCGTCAGGTTTCGAGCTTCGACTCCTTGATAAGACTGGAAGTAACGACTATCATGCTATGGAAAAGGTCAGCAAGAGCTTCGTTTCAGCTCTTAATAAGCGTCCAGAGATAGGCTCAGCCTTTACCTTTTACTCGGCCAGTTTCCCTCAATACATGCTTCGAGTAGATAATAATATCGCCGCACAAAAAGGCATTACACTTGGTACAGCCATGGATAATCTCTCCACATTGATTGGTTCTGACTACGAAACGGGCTTCGTTCGATTTGGTAAGCCCTATAAGGTCATCGTGCAAGCCGACCCAAAATATCGTGCTTTTCCACAAGACTTGATGCAGTTAAATGTTAAGAACAACCAAGGTGAAATGGTGCCTTATGCCGACTTTTTACACATGGAAAAGGTATATGGAATGAGTGAGATGACGCGTCATAATCTATATAATTCTGCTGAAGTTACAGGCTCAGCAGCAGCTGGATACAGTAGTGGTCAGGCCATCAAAGCTATCGAAGAGGTGGCTACTTCGACGCTACCTCACGGCTATGATTACGACTTTGCCGGCATCACTAAAGACGAAGTAGACCAAGGAAACCAAGCGTTGATCATCTTTATTGTATGTTTAACGTTCGTCTATCTCATCCTTTCAGCACAATATGAGAACTTCCTTTTGCCACTTCCAATTATTACTTGTCTGCCCGCAGGCATCTGTGGAACGTTCATTTTCCTAAAACTCACGGGATTGGAAAACAACATCTACGCCCAAGTTGCTATGGTCATGCTGATTGGTTTGCTTGGAAAGAATGCCGTGTTAATGGTTGAATATGCCGTGCAACGCCACAATTTAGGCAGGAGTATACGTGCAGCGGCCATCGAAGGTGCGGCAGCTCGCTTCCGTCCTATACTCATGACATCGTTCGCTTTCATAGCCGGCTTGCTGCCGTTGGTATTTGCTCACGGTGCAGGGGCTATTGGAAACCGAACCATTGGCACGGCAGCTGCGGGTGGAATGCTATTCGGAACATGCTTCGGACTCATTCTTGTTCCAGGCTTATATTATATCTTTGGACGCATGGCCGACCATGTAAAGATGGTTCGTTACCAACGAAACAAGCCATTGACTGAAGAGAAAGACAAACGATATAAACTTGAAAATGATGAAAAGAAATAATATTTTCCTTCTTATTCTGCTTGCCATCGGAGTGTCATCTTGCAAGACGCCCCAAGCGACGCAAGTCAATAGCCGCACACGTTTGCAGCTACCCACGCAATATAATGGTGATACGCTGACGGCGAAGACTACGCCTACGTCATGGAAAATGTTTTTCACCGACCCACAACTCAAGGCACTTATCGACTCCGCTTTAGTCAATAATCAAGACTTAAAGATAACATTGCAGCAAATAGCTGTAGCAAAAAGTGGAATGATTGCAGCCAAAGGAGCCATGCTTCCATCGCTTTCCGTGGGGGCAGAAGTAGGAGTTAGCAAGGCCGGACGATACACAAGTGAGGGTGCCGGTAATGCTTCCACCGAGATGACTCCAGGAAAACTCATCCCCGATCCACTCATGAACTACCACCCGGGCTTTGCCTTTGACTGGGAACTCGACCTCTTTGGCAAGTTGAAGTCAAGCAAAAAAGCGGCTGTCGAGCGTTATTTGGCAACCTTAGAAGGCCAGAATGCCGTGCGCGCTTCACTAATTTCACAAGTCGCAAGCAATTATTATACCTTATTGGCTCTAGATAATAAGCTCACACTTATACGCAAATACATCGATCTTCAGCGTCAGGCGGAAAAGATAGCAGAGATACAAAAGGAGGCCGATAGCGACACAGAACTGGCTGTTGAGAAGTTCAAAGCAGAGCTTGCAAAGGCGCGTTCACAGGAGTTTGTATTGAAACAAGAGATTACTGAATGTGAAAATGCACTCAACTTACTGCTCGGTCGTTACCCAACGCCTATTCAACGAGATGCCAAACAGTTGTTGAATGAAGACGTGAAAATGGTCGTTATAGGACTTCCTTCCAATCTCCTGAGCCATCGACCCGATATCCGTCAGGCTGAACATGAACTCGCTGCAGCTCATTGGGACGTAGAAACGGCGCGCAAAGCCTTCTTGCCTTCGGTAAACATTAGTGCCACTTTGGGACTTGAAGCCTTTAATCCTACCTACCTAACGCGTATGCCAAAGTCGCTCGCTTACAGTGTCGTGGGAGGACTAACTGCACCACTTATCAACCGAAAAGCTATCGAAGCTAACTTCCAACAGGCTGACGCCGCACAGCTACAAGCCTTATATGAATATGACAAAATACTGCTTACAGCCTATTCTGAGGTATGTACGCTGCTGTCAAAGCATAAGAATCTCGTCGCCTATTATGCGCTAAAAGAGGAAGAAGTGAAGACTTTGGAACACTCGGTTGAGGTATCTCGTCAACTCTATATGAACGGACGAGCTACTTATCTCGATGTACTTGGGGCCGAACGCGATGCGCTTGATGCCCAAATGGAACTGCTTGAAACACGCCAACAGCAGCTTTCCTGTGTCGTAGACCTATATAGAAGTCTCGGAGAATAAGGCTCATCAGGTATAAAAGCAAATGATTTTTTTGGAATGATTTATTCGTAATCACTAATTTTCTCAGAGGCAAACATATTAAGACCTCTGCAAAACTCCTCCTATAATTTGTCTTTCTTAAATATTTTTTGTACCTTTATGGTATGAAACAGAAGTTATCCTCTCCCAGTTTTGCTGATCTATTCCTTGGTGAAAGAAAGGTCAAGCAGACATTCTTTTCACAAATAAATACAGTCATTGATTGGGCACCTATTCGTGCTATAATAGAGGTGGCTTATACAAAAGGCTATAAGTCTACCGGCCGGCCCAGCTATGACAGCCTTGTTTTATTCAAGATTGAATTACTCCGCACTTGGTATGGTCTGAGTGACGGAGAAGTTGAAGATCAGGTTAACGACCGCCAGTCTTTTAGCCGCTTTGCAGGTATTGGCATGGAGGATATTGTTCCTGATAGTATTACCGTGTGCCGCTTTCGCAACATTCTTGTTGAAGCAGATTTGTATGATACGCTTCTTGCGGAGTTTAATCGGCAATTGGAAGCTAAAGGAATCATTGTTAAGCGTGGTGCCATTATTGATGCCGGCATTACGAATACTCCCCGCCGCCCCCACGGACGTAAGAGCTATGAGGTCGTTGAGGATAGAAAAGAGGATGAGAACATAGAGGCTTCTGAGAAAGCCATGCTCAAAGAAGTTGTCAGGCCTAACGTAGATACAGAAGCCCGTTGGGTAAAGAAGATGGGAAAGCTCCACTTCGGTTACAAGCGTCACACGGTAACGGATGAAAACGGAATGGTGCTTGCCGAGGAAACGACAGCTGCCAATGAAAGTGATATGAAACACTTAGAAACACCTCTGAAGAAAGCCAAGCTACCACGGAAAGCACTTGTTTATGCCGATAAAGGATATGACTCGATGGAGAACAAAGAAACCCTCAAACGTATGAAACTTAAATGCCGTATCATGCATAAGGGAACAAGAGGACATGAAATTACTGAAAGGCAGCAGCGTATCAACGTTGCGAGAAGTAAGATACGCTACAAAGTAGAACGTTCCTTTGGTTCTATGCATAGATGGTTTGGTGCTGGAATAGCAAGATACGTCGGACTTTCAAAAACACATGCGCAGCATATTATGGAATCCATTGCCTACAACTTATACCGAACGCCTGGGATTATTGTGTCAAATTCTATCAGATAATATGAAAATACACCGATAAAAGATTGTTATCTACTCAAAAAGTAACTTTCAACGGCATCTTTTGGTCAAAAATATTCATTCTTCTAAGAGTATATGGGTGAAAATTGAGAGGATAGTAGGTTTTGCAGAGGTCTCATAATAATTTTTCAATGTAATTTATAGAAATCAATATTCTGTAAAGAAAATGATAATAATACCATCTTAAAGTAGAGAAATGTAGGGAAAAAGCAGTAACTTTGAAACCCAAATACAAGTATGTGTAAGACAATAATATGTTTCTTAGGAAGCATAAAAGCTCGATGAAACATTATAAGGCGGAGTTTTGGAGTTGTATTATTCAGAATGTTATTTCCTAGTGATGCAACAATACAACCAAGTTACGCACAACAATCTTGTGTAAACAAAAGAAACGAATGGTAAAGACGGCAGAAACATATCATATACCAGTGCTTTTGAACGAAAGTATTGATGGATTAAATATTCAACCGGGTGGCATTTATGTTGATGTTACAATGGGTGGAGGCGGACACTCGCATGAAATTCTAAAGCGATTAGACGCTAATGCACACCTTTATAGCTTCGATCAAGATGCCGATGCCGAAGCCAATCTTAAACAAAATCATGGCGACGACCTGTTGAATGATGAGCGTTTCACCTTCGTTCGTTCTAACTTTAGATACTTAAAGAATTGGATGCGCTATCATGGTGTAGAGCAAATAGACGGCTTGTTGGCAGATCTTGGGGTGTCGAGTCATCACTTCGACGATGAAAGTCGTGGTTTCTCGTTTCGCTTTGAGTCGCCTCTTGATATGCGAATGAATAAACGTTCGTCTAAAACTGCTGCCGACATCGTGAACAACTACACCGAAGAAGCATTGGCAGACATCTTCTATCTCTATGGAGAACTAAAGAATTCACGCAAAATAGCATCGCTTTTGGTGAAGGCAAGACAAGAAAAAAAGATTGAAACAACGGGCGATTTTATTGCTGTTGTAGAGCCTTTGTTTAAAAGAGAACGTGAAAAGAAAGACCTTGCAAAGCTGTTTCAGGCTCTAAGGATTGAGGTAAATGGTGAGATGTCGGCTCTAAAAGAATTGCTAACAAGCGTTGTTGATATTCTAAAACCAGGCGGTAGACTGAGCGTTATCACTTATCATTCGCTCGAAGACCGCATCGTTAAGAACATAATGAAAGCAGGAAATATAGAGGGAAAGATTGAACAAGACTTCTTTGGACGCATCAACACGCCGTTTAAACTCATCAATAACAAAGTGATTGTGCCCACAGATGAAGAGCAAGAGCAAAACCCTCGCAGTAGAAGTGCAAAACTAAGAATTGCAGAAAAGAAATGAAAGAGACAGAAACAAATAAGCCTTTGGAAGTGATCGACGTGGTGGAAATACCACAAGAAGCACTTGATGAGGCGGCAAAGAAACAACAAACAGCGAACAATAACGCTGCTAACGACACCCAAGAGCCCAGCGAAGAGCTACCTACTCTAAAGGAAATCATAGAGAATAGGGCCATTGAAGGCGAACGCCCAATGAGCAAAAACTTTACGCTTCAAACGGTATTGGGTGGCGATATCCTTACTGCTGCCATTCTTCGACGCCAAATTTGGCTCATAGTGCTTATCACTTTCTTCGTCTTTCTATACATTGCCAATCGTTATAGATATCAACAACAAATGATTGAGTATGACAAATTGAAGAAAGAACTGCAAGATGCAAAGTATAAAGCCTTGTCGAGTAGTAGCGAATTGACCGAGAAAAGCCGTGAAAGTAACGTGCTCGAGATGCTTAAAAGCTATAATGATAGTACGATAAAGATAGCAAGTGAACCCCCATATATCATAACAATTCCAGAAGAATGAGCAAGTTTAATTATAAAAAAGTAATCCCAAGATACAAAGCTTTTGTGTGGGTTATGGTGCTGTTGTGCATTAGTGTACTTGTGAAAGCAATGTATATTATGACTGCTCAGCGTGGATATTGGATGCAAGTGGCCGACCGTGTGAAACGCGATAGCGTGCCAGTGAAGCCTACAAGAGGTAATATTTTGAGCAGTGATGGCCGTTTAATGGCGAGTTCTCTGCCCGAATATAAGATATATATGGACTTTAAAGCTGTGAAAGAGGCTAAAAATGACTCGCTATGGCATGTAAAGCTCGATTCTATCTCAAAGGGATTGAATCAAATCTTCCCTTCTAAATCAGCTCAAGAGTTTAAGGCTTATCTTCAAGAAGGATATAAAAAGGAAAGCCGTCACTGGCCTATTTGGCCCTCAAGAGTAAACTATAACGTGTTTACCGATGTGAAAGCGCTTCCTATTTTTCGCTTAGCTCAATATAAAGGAGGATTCCATTTCGAGGAATTTAACGCCCGTCAGCGTCCTTATGGCTCGTTAGCTGGTCGCACAATAGGTGAGATGTATGGTGCAAAAGACACCGCTCGCTTTGGTTTAGAGCTGTCTTATGACTCTATTTTGCGTGGAACTGATGGTATTAACCACCGTAGAAAGGTGCTAAAT
Source organism: Hoylesella nanceiensis DSM 19126 = JCM 15639 (assembly GCF_000379965.1). Taxonomy (GTDB): domain Bacteria; phylum Bacteroidota; class Bacteroidia; order Bacteroidales; family Bacteroidaceae; genus Prevotella; species Prevotella nanceiensis. Next base: position 606,209 of record NZ_KB904328.1, read on the forward strand.
AAATTCTTAGACATTCCTGTAAAGGCTCCTATCGACGGCTTAGACATCGTTACTACGATCGATGTTGGTATGCAAGACTTAGCCGAACGCTCTGTTATCAACGAGCTAAAGGAAATCAATGGTAACGTAGGAGTGGCCATAGTGATGGAGGTTAAGACTGGAGATATCAAGGCAATAGTGAACATGGAGCGTTGTGGTGATGGTCAATATCGAGAAAGAAAGAATCATGCTGTGAGCGATTTGCTTGAACCTGGCTCGGTATTTAAGGTTGCTTCGATGCTAGTTGCATTGGATGATGGACATGTAGACACCTCTTATGTGGTCGAAACAGGCGGAGGTGTGTGGCCAATGTATGGTAGAGAGATGAAAGATCACAACTGGAGACGTGGCGGTTACGGCACAATTAACTTCACAAAGTCCCTTATGGTGAGCTCAAACATTGGAGTTAGCCGTATAGTTGATAAGTTTTATCACGACGATCCCGTACGTTTTGTGAAAGGAATATATAGAACTGGTCTTGCAGATGATTTGCATATCCCTCTCTTAGGTGCTTCTCCTGCCCGAATAAGAATGCCTAAAAAGGCTGCAAATGGACAGTGGTTGAACTGGAGTAACACCGCATTGCCATGGATGAGTATTGGTTATGAAACACAGATACCACCTATTTCAACACTAACTTTCTACAATGCGATAGCCAATGGCGGTAAGATGATGCAGCCAAGGTTCGTTAAACAAGTAGTAAAGAATGGCGAAGTGATTCAGGAATACCCACCTAAAGTATTGCGAGAGCAGATTGCAAAGCCTCAAAGTATTAGTAAAATGCGAGACGTTTTAGAGTATGTTGTGACCTATGGATTAGGAAGAAAGGCCGGAAGTAAGTCCTTTAAGGTTGCAGGTAAGACGGGAACGGCTCAGATGTCCAAAGGAATTGCGGGCTATAAGTCTGGAATGGTAGACTATTTGCTTAGCTTTGCGGGCTTTTTCCCAGCCGATAACCCCCGCTATAGTTGCATTGTTTGTATCCAAAAGTCGGGTCTTCCAGCTTCAGGAGGTGGTATGTGCGGTCCTGTTTTCCATCATATTTCAGAGGGAATCATGGCTCAAGACATCAAATTAGATATCAAAGATGCTCGAGACTCATCGTCAGTTCTTATCCCAGAGGTAAAGATTGGCAATGTATTATCAAGCACTTATGTTTTAGATAAGTTAGGCATTAAAACGCAATCGCCATGGAGCAGCGTGCCAACCAATAGCAAACCCGTTTGGGGAAAGGCACAGAAAGCAGGTCAAACAGCCCTTCGTTTAGAGCGAATAAAGCAGTTTGGAAGCGCATTTGTACCCGATGTAATCGGCATGGGTGCACGAGATGCAGTGTATTTGTTAGAGAGTAGAGGCGTGAAAACACGCATCATAGGACGAGGAAAGGTAGTGAAACAGAGCCTATCAGCAGGACATCGCATTGTGAAAGGCTCTATTTGCGAACTCACTTTAGACTAAACCAGCAATCAAATCAACGCCCATTCGTTTGCAGAGGCTTATCCTTCTAAATACAGAAGGGCGTTAAGAAGAAATAAAAAAGGAATCAAGTAAAATACGAAATATGATAATAAGTAAGCTTATTTCAGGCATTAAACCAATCAATATCATTGGTGATGTCAACAAAGAGATAGTCGGTGTAAACATCGATTCACGCAAAATAGAAGCTAATCACTTATTTATTGCCGTGAAAGGAACACAAGTTGATGGACATCGTTACATCGAAACAGCCATTGAAAAAGGCGCTGTCGCAGTGTTATGTGAGGACCTTCCTGAAGAAAAAGCAGCCCATGTAACCTACATTCAAGTACAAGATACCACCCAAGCAGCAGGCGTTGTTGCCACAGTTTTCTATGGAGAACCCTCTAAAAAGGTGCAGTTAGTAGGCGTAACAGGCACCAATGGCAAAACAACAATCGCCACATTATTATATAACTTGTTTAGAAAATTAGGCTACAAGTGCGGTCTATTGTCAACCGTTTGCAATTATATTGAAGACGAAGCAGTGCCTGCCGACCACACAACTCCAGACCCTATCGCACTCAATTACTTATTATCTCGAATGGTAGAAGCAGGCTGTGAGTATGTATTTATGGAGTGTTCGTCTCACGCAATCGCCCAAAAACGCATCGCAGGACTACACTTTGCAGGCGGAATCTTCACCAATCTCACCCGTGATCACTTAGATTATCATAAGACCTTCGAGAACTATCGAGATGCAAAGAAAGCCTTCTTCGATAGCTTACCCAAAACTTCTTTCGCCATAACTAATGCAGATGACAAGAATGGAATGTACATGGTGCAGAACACAAAGGCGACAGTTAAGACCTATAGTACACGCTCTTTGGCCGATTTTAAGGCACGAATCATTGAGTGTCACTTTGAAGGTATGTACCTAGAAATCGACGGAAGAGAAGTAGGCGTGCGCTTTATCGGTAAGTTTAACGTAAGTAATCTGCTCGCAGTGTATGGTGCTTCGGTGATGCTTAAGCAACAACCAGAAGATGTTCTCCTTGCACTTAGCACCCTACATAGCGTTAGTGGTCGTTTAGAACCTATCTATTCGCCCGAAGGATTCACCTGTATTGTAGATTATGCACATACTCCCGATGCCCTCGAAAACGTGCTTTTGGCTATTCACGACGTGCTAAATGGCAAAGGAAAGGTGATAACTGTGTGCGGAGCAGGCGGAAATCGAGACAAAGGAAAGCGTCCTTTAATGGCTCAAGAAGCTATTAAACAAAGCGATAAGGTGATTTTAACCAGCGACAACCCACGTTTTGAAGACCCACAAGACATTCTAAACGATATGAAAGAAGGCTTGAACAACGCTCAGTTGAAGAAGACTTTAACCATAGTAGACCGCAAAGAGGCTATCAGAACCGCTTGCTCTTTGGCGCAAAAGGGCGATGTTGTGTTGGTAGCAGGAAAGGGACACGAAGACTATCAAGAGATAAATGGAGTGAAACATCACTTTAACGATAAAGAAGTTCTATACGAAATATTTCAGAACGACTAATCGTTTTCGTGGCAGTTGATACCTTGCTCCGTCGCAGTGTTTATCGCATCAGAGCATCATATCCTATCTCTCGCCAAAACACCTTTTAATCGTTGGCTTGCAAACTCATTGCTATTGGCGTGTAATTGCATAGCTATTGAGGTGTAAAAGCAATGCAATTGGGGTGCAAACTCAATGCAATTAGAAACTGCCCACCAATCATTTATCGAACGAAAGAAATACAAGTAGTAAAATAAAGACAACATGTTATACTATCTTTTCAGATTTTTAGAGCAATACGGAATATCTGGTTCGCACCTTTGGGGATACATTTCGTTCCGTGCTTTATTAGCAATGATTTTATCATTAGTTATCTCTTCGTGGTTTGGAGAGCGTTTTATTAAGTATTTAAAGCGTAAACAAATCACCGAAACTCAGCGTAGTGCAGAGATAGATCCATTCGGAGTGAACAAAGTTGGCGTTCCTTCTATGGGTGGAATCATTATCATTTTGGCAATACTTCTACCCGTATTGCTCCTCGGACGCTTGCGTAATATCTACCTTATCCTAATGATTATCACCACAGTTTGGTTGGGTTTCTTAGGCGGAATGGACGACTTTATCAAGATTTTCAAGAAGAATAAAGACGGACTTAGCGGTAGATATAAGATCATTGGACAAATAGGTATAGGCTTAATTGTGGGCATTGTGCTTTGGTCTTCACCCGATGTGAAAGTGAATGAGAACATTGCTGTGAAACGAGAGGGTAGTGAATTGGTGATAAAACACCGCACAGAAGCTCGTAAATCGTTGAAAACAACGATCCCATTTGTGAAGGGACACAACTTAGATTATTCGAGATTAACCGCTGTTTTCGGTAAATATAAGACGGCAGCAGGCTGGATTTTGTTTGTTGTTATGACCATTTTGGTGGTAACAGCAGTGAGTAACGGAGCCAATCTCAACGATGGTATGGACGGAATGTGCGCTGGAAACTCCGCCATTATAGGTGTTGTACTGGGTATTTTGGCTTATGTCAGCTCGCACATCGAATTTGCGTCCTATCTGAATATTATGTACATACCTGGTTCGCAAGAGCTAGTTGTGTTCTTTTGTGCCTTCATTGGTGCGCTAATAGGATTCTTATGGTATAACGCTTACCCTGCTCAAGTGTTCATGGGAGATACTGGTTCGCTCACAATTGGCGGTATTATAGCTGTGGGAGCCATCATCATTCATAAAGAATTGTTGCTTCCTATCCTCTGTGGAGTATTCTTTGTAGAGAGCTTAAGCGTGATAATGCAAGTGTGGTACTATAAGTTAGGAAAGCGAAAGGGCATTAAACAACGTATATTTAAGCGTACACCGATTCACGATAACTTCAGAACTCAAGACGCACAGCTTGATCCTGACTGCAAATATCTATTGAAAAAGCCTCACGGAGTGTATCATGAATCAAAGATAACCATACGTTTTTGGATTGTAACCATCATCTTGGCTGCTCTCACCATCATCACATTAAAGATACGATAAAATAGTATTTTCGTTCAAAAAGCGTGGAAGGCTCTTGCAATGGCATTGCTAATAGAGACGACATGCACCATGAAAAGAATTAGAAGAAATAATAAATTATGGCAAGAATAGTAATTTTAGGGGCTGCAGAGAGTGGTATTGGAGCTGCAGTATTGGCGCAAAAGCAAGGTTTCGACGTTTTTGTTTCTGATAAATCACCTATAAAAGACAAATATAAAGAGCAGCTAAACAAGCGCAATATACCCTGGGAAGAGGGACAACACACTGCAGAATTGATTTTAAATGCAGACGAAGTGATTAAGAGTCCGGGCATTCCTAAAGAGGTTCCGATGGTAAAAGAGATTGTAAAACACAACATTCCTATTATCAGCGAGATAGAGTTTGCAGGCCGATACACCAACTCTAAGATGATATGTATCACAGGAAGTAACGGTAAAACCACTACCACTTCGTTGATATACCATATCTTTAAAGAAGCAGGTTATGATGTTTCGCTTGCAGGAAACATAGGAAAAAGCCTCGCATTGCAGGTTGCTGAGGCCCCACATGCATACTATATCATCGAGATTAGCTCGTTTCAGCTCGACGATATGTATGACTTCCGTGCCAACACAGCCGTTCTTTTGAACATCACTCCAGATCATTTAGATCGCTATGAGTATAAAATGCAACTCTATACCGATGCAAAGATGCGTATAATTCAAAATCAAACGAAAGACGATAGCTTTGTTTATTGGGCCGATGATGAAGTAGTTGCAGCCGAATTGCATAAGTATAACATCGAAGCACAACAGCTTACATTCTCTGAATACGCATCAAATAGCGTGGCAGCATGCGTAGATAATGGTGAGATTGTGGTGAAAAAGCCAGTAGAATTCACCATGCCACGAGCAGAACTCTCTCTTCTTGGTCGCCATAACCTCTACAATTCGTTGGCAGCAGCATTGGCAGCGGCAGCTAATGGCGTTGATGTGGAGGCCATAAAGCATGGCTTACGCACCTTTGCAGGCGTGGAACATCGTTTAGAATACGTCACTACCGCCAACGGAGTGCGTTATATTAACGACTCAAAAGCAACCAATGTAGACGCATGTAGATGGGCTTTAGAGAGCATGACCACCCCAACTATCCTCATTTTAGGTGGATTAGACAAGGGAAATGACTACAATGAGATAAAGCAATTGGTGTTAGATAAGTGCAAAGCGCTTGTGTTTATGGGCGCAGATAACAGCGTGTTGCATCAGTTCTTCGATGGACTTGGAATTGAAATTGCCGACACTCACAGCATGGAAGAGTGCATGAAAGAATGTAAAAAGCGTGCCGTTGAGGGCGATACCATTCTTTTAAGTCCCTGTTGTGCCAGCTTCGACCTCTTTAAAAACATGGAAGACCGAGGCGAACAGTTTAAAACTTGGGCACGAAAAGCGTAATAATAGCTTTTAATAGCAGTAACAATAAAACAGAAAGTCACATCGAGCAACAATAAAAGGGCATATAACAAAACGATGAATACGAATAAATTAGGAAATATTTTCAAAGGAGATAAAGTGATTTGGATGGCTTTTTTCTTCCTTTGTGTCATCAGTATTATTGAGGTTTTCTCTGCTTCTTCGGGCTTAACTTATAAAAGTGGTAGCTATTTAGCACCCGTTTTTAAGCACATGTTTTTGTTAAGTTTAGGTGCAATCGCTATGATTTTCACCCTAAACATACCCTGTCGATACTTCAAAACGCCCACTCTTATCCTCTATTTTGGGTCTATTCTCGGCTTGTTGTGGGCAGTAATAGCAGGCGAAGCCACTAATAATGCTCAGCGATGGATAAGTTTTTTAGGAATACAATTTCAGCCTTCAGAGATTGCAAAGGGTACTATTATATTGCTAACTGCGCAAATTTTGAGTGCTCTTCAAACCGAAAACGGAGCCGATAAGCGTGCTGTTAAATGGATTTTAGGACTTTCTGCACCCCTTATTCTGTTGATATTCAAAGAGAACTTCTCAACGGCTGCCCTTATTTCGTTGGTTGTTTTCATGATGTTTGTACTGGGTAGAGTGCCTAAAAAGCTGTTAGGTTATATGGTAGCGTGCGTTGGTGGACTTGCTGTTGTGGGCTTTTTACTAATTATGACCATTGGTAAGGTAGAAGAACAACCCGACAACAAGAAGCTACTTACAGAGCAAGTAGAGCCTAAAAAGGAAGAAAAAGGCGGTATAGGATCGTACTTAAAGCGTTTAGATACATGGAAATCACGTATCAATAAGTTTACTTCAGGAAAAGATTTAGCCCCTAATGAGGTCGATTTAGATAAGGATGCGCAGGTGGCACACGCTAATATTGCCATTGCATCGTCGAACATTGTGGGACGAGGTCCAGGTAATTCAGTAGAAAGAGACTTCCTTTCTCAAGCCTTTTCAGACTTTATTTACGCCATAATTATAGAGGAAATGGGTATCGGAGGAGCCTTCTTTGTGGCTCTACTTTATATGGTTATCTTGTTCAGAACAGGAACTATCGCCCGACGATGTGAGAACAATTTCCCTGCATTTTTGGCCATGGGATATGCGCTTTTGTTAGCAACTCAGGCCGTATTCAATATGTGTGTGGCTGTAGGACTTGCGCCTGTAACAGGTCAACCCTTACCACTTGTAAGTAAAGGAGGTACTTCTACCATCATCAACTGTGTTTTCTTAGGAGTGATTTTAAGTGTAAGTCGTTCGGCAAAGGTAAGAGACGAGTCGGCAACTACACCTACACCAGTGGCAGAAAATGACACAGAATCGAACTAATATCTAAAATTCTATATACCGAACCGCTCTAAGTTATCTATTTAGGGCGGTTCATTCTTTTTATATCTTTCATCATTTCTCACCCTCATTCTTTTGTCGTTTGATGTGGGACGCATCGCATTGAATAGAGAACAAAAATGGTAATGTGGGGGAATAGCATTGCTTTTAGACTGCAAACTCAATCCTTTTGCATCATAATCTCACTGCTTTTGATAGGTAAAAGCGTTGCTTTTGAAAACAGGGAAAAGAGTCTTTGAAGAATGAGTGCAATTCAATCTCTTTTTATTTACAACAACTAAGTTGGGAAAAGAGCAAACAACCACCCTGTAATCTCTTTTTTATAGACAAAGCACAGATGCTTTTTAGTTGTGCAATTAAAGGCAATAAACCTACCCATAATTAATTATATCAGCTACTTATGCAATACTTCCCTTCATAATTTTTAGGTATTGTTTCGTTTTGATAATGTGTGTAACTTTGCAAACGAAATGCGAATCAGGATGAAGTACGCAAAATTTTTATTTATATTACTGTTGTTACAGATCTCTAATAATGTCTTTTCGCAAACAATATGTAGAGGTGTTGTGCTCGATAAGCTAACTAACGAGCCAATAATAGGAGCGTTTGTGGTTTCGAAATTGACTACAAACGAACATACAACTACCAATAAAGATGGAGTATTTGTGTTGAAAGTGGCTCCTAAAACAGCTATAGTCATTTCGTATTTAGGCTATAAATCCCTCTTAACTCACACTGATAGCACTGCAGTTTATTATCTTCAAGCCGATGTTAAGGCACTTGGTGAAGTGATTGTAACGGCACAAGAAGGACGAAAACTATCCACTTCGTCTACCATTAAACGACAGGCTATGGACCATCTGCAACCCTCTTCTTTCGTAGATATATTAGAATTGCTTCCAGGCGGACGTGCTTCTAACGGCACACTCACCACACCTAACGTTATATCTTTGCGTGAAGTGCCCATCTCTGGCAGCGATTATGCCACCTCATCTCTTGGTACTCAGTTCGTAGTTGATGGCGCACCGATAAGTATGCACGCCAACATTCAACGCCTTTCAGGGGCTTTAGACCGCACATCTAACGTGCGCAACTTCACCAATATGGGTGTAGATATGCGCTCAATAGCCACCGACGACATTCAAGAAGTAGAGATTGTGCGAGGCATTCCCTCTGTGAAATATGGCGATTTAACCAGTGGATTGGTGAAAATAACCCGTAGAAAAGGAGGCAATAACTTGTCGGCACGCTTCAAAGCCGATATGAATAGTAAGCTGTTTTATGTGGGAAAAGGATTTGAAAACACCGCCAAACGCCTATCATTTAACTTCAGTGGCGACTATCTTGATAGTCAATCAGACCCTCGAAACATTCTCGAAAACTATAAACGAATCACCCTTTCTGCCCGAATGAATAAGGTGTTCGAAACCCGTTCGCATCAAATAAGCACCACACTCAACATCGATTATGGAGGATCTTTCGACGAAGATAAGGTGGATGAGGAGCTAAATTATGGCGGAGTGGATAAATATAGCTCCAAATATCAACGCTATGCCGCAATGTTCGATATCGAGTTGAAACCCAAGAATACCCAAAGTTGGTTGCGATCACTTGATTTTTCTACCTCGGCAAGCTACGAAAACGACCGCTTAGAACGCACTCGTTTGGTGCAACTCACCAGCGACACGCCTGCAGCTCTTAACAATGTTACGGGTGAGAGCGATGCTGTTTTTATCTATCCCTACACTTACACGGGCTCACAAACAGTAGATGGCAAGCCAGTTAACGTGTTTATGCGAGCAAATGGCACCTTTTCTTTCCCCTTAAAAGACCTAACCAATGAGCTTTTGATAGGTGCAGACTTTCAAGTTGATAAGAATTTAGGACAAGGACAGATGTTTGATGTGCTCTATCCGCTATACCCTGGCACGCTACATCGACCTCGAAAATATAGTGATATACCTGCTTCGCACACCCTTTCGTTTTATGTTGAAGAAACAATGAGCAAGCAATTAGGACGTTATAATATCGATCTTTCGGCTGGAATACGTGCCCAAACAGCATTAAACCTACCTAATAGCTATGCTTTACATAACAAATACTATCTCGATCCACGTGTTAATGCCTCGCTAACGCTGCCTTCTTTCAACGTGTTAGGACACCCTTTCACCTTCAGTTTGTCGGCAGGTGTGGGCTTACACACTATGTTTCCAACCATAGATCAGCTCTATCCCGAAAACGAATACATGGATTTTGTGGAGTTTAGTTACTATCATGAGCAACGAGAAAACCGCAGAATGCGTCTTCAAACCTATGTGGTAGACCCTCGAAATCCCTCTTTAACGGCTGCACGCAATGTGAAAAAGGAGATTAGAGGCGATGTGTCTTGGGCAGGAAATCGACTCACTTTGACCTATTTCCATGAGGATATGACCTCGGGTTTCAGGTCTATGGCAGTGTTTCAGCCCTACCAATATAAACTCTACTCACTGGCTTCGCTCAGCGGTTCGGCTTTAATCACACCTCCAAATATCGATGATTTGCCCTTTACAATGCGCAGTAGACTTCAAAGTTACAATGTATGGGCTAACGGAAGCAGAACTTTTAAACGAGGATTAGAATTTACTTTCGCTTCGGCTCGTGTGCCTTTGTTCAACACTCGTTTAACAATTACGGGTGCATGGTTTAAAACTCACTATCAAAATGCATTGCCTGTGCAAGAGAAACCCTCAAAGATTGTGAATGGAAAGGCACTGAATGCTGTTGGAATATATAAAGACGACGAGGGCTATATACGTGAAATGGTGAACACAAACTTTACCTTTGATAGTAGTATTCCACAAATAAAACTGGGCGTTTCGCTCTCTTTTCAATGCTTATGGCAAACTGCAAGCCAGTCGATGAGAAAGGAAACGATTCCTCAAAGCTATATGAATGAGAACGGAGAGATATTGCCTTATACTGCAACAGAGCAACAAGACAATGCGCTTCGATATCTTGTAAGGGTGCAAAACGAACGTGCGTTCGAGCGTCAAACAGTGCCTTTTAGTATGAATATCAATCTGAAAGCCACTAAAAAGCTTTGGAACGACCAGCTAATGGTTGCCCTCTTTGTTAATAAGCTGTGGGATGCTCACCCCGATTATGAGCGCAATAACATGGTGGTTCGACGTTTCGTTGTGCCTTATTTTGGATTAGAAATGAGTGTGAAACTATGATAAAGCAATTATATATCATTTGTTTGGTGTTGGTGTTGATGGCTTTTTCGAGCTGTGAAAAAGAGGAAACCAATTATTATACCACTGCAATTACCCGCTTAGAGCTATCAGAAGGCGAGGAATTGATGCAGATTCAAGGTACAATAACACTGCTCAATATCACCAATCAACAAGCCTATTCCACTTCAACATTTAGCAATTCGCAAACAACAATGCAGGTGTTGCGAGGTGTTTATTCGTTGCAAGGAGAGGGAACAGTGCGTGTTAAGATGGCAGATGGAAGCGTCTCGGTGCGCTACTTCCGTGTGTCTGAAAGCTATGTAGAGGTACTTAACAATTCAACAACAATTGTATTACATCCTATTTGGTTATGAAAAGAAAAACAATAGCAATACTTTTGGTTCTTTGGTTGGGTGCTTTCAATGCGTTATATGCCTCTTCGTTAGACTCAATAGCTATATTAGAGCACAACGCTTTGTGGACTCGTGTTCTGCAAAAGCATGCCGACAATCCAGCAGCGGCTCCCACTTTATATTCCACTTCGTTATCAAGTGGAAGCGTTTCGTTCGATTATCAGCATTCAAACAAGCCTTTCTTATATCAAAAAGGCACAGGACATAAGGTGGGAAAGATAGACATTCAGTCGTATCTTTTGTTACCTTCGAACCTTTGTTTGTGGGGAAGTGCGGGCTATAAAAGGGGTAAAATAGAGCGCATAAGCTTTAATTCTGCTGCCGACTTCGATATACTTTATCCTTATGTTTTGGGCGATACATTGCAAACAAGTCCTACTATTGAGCAGTATTCGTTTAGTGGTGGGGCAGCAACCACAATGAAACAGTGGACCATTGGGGCTGTAATTGACTTTAGAGCGATGCAACAATTTAGTAGAAAAGACCCACGAACACGCAGTATTGCCACCGACTTAGTGTTGAAAGTAGGGGCAAAATATGCCTTTACAACATACGACTTGGGTTTGGATATGGGTGGAATTTTCTACAAACAAACCAACGATGTGGCCTTTTTTCGTGAGGAAGGAACCAGCAAAGAATATCTTTATACAGGCTTAGGAACCAACTATGCACGCTTTTCGGGCAACAACTTATCTGCCTATTACAAAGCTACAGGATTGCTGTTCGATATTCATTTGAATCCAAAAACAAAGCAAGGAGCCTTTATTTCGGCAGGTTATCGATTCGTTCCATATAACCAAATCCTTCCCAAACTCAACGCTTTACCCCTCACAACCTTATATAATACAACGTGGAAAGCCCACTTTGGGTGGAAAGCAGAACAGCAATTGGGTTGGAGTGTATATGCTTCTGTGGTGCATAACCGCCGTTTAGGCAACGAAAATGTCGTTGGAAACGCTGCAGGAGGAGAGTATCGAAAGCTCATAAGTATGTCGATGTATAAGAATAGGCAATGGGATTATGCGGTAGGAGCACTACTTAAAGCAGGCGATAAACACGTGTTTACAGCCCATGTGCAAGGCGGTTACAAAACAAATAAAATGCAATATGTAGAGCCTTTGCGTGTTATGGAGGCGAACTTTATATATGTTAATACTCAAATGCAATATCAACAGGCAGTGAATAGTCGATCAACACTCACCTTAGATGTTAGCTCTACGGTGATGAATAACGTGAAAAAGCAGTTGATTATGCCCTTTGCTGTGATGGATAAGAATATCACTGAGATGATAAACTTAAGCTATGAGCATCTTAAAGCCAATGCTTTTCAGTTAGAAGGAAGCGTGCTTTTCACTTATAAACCGGCATGTTGGAAAAGCAATAAAACCCTATTTGCTCGCTTAAATGGTGGTTTTGTAGGATTAAAAGGATACCAACAAACCAATATGAGCGTTGCTTTGGGAGTCTATTTCTAATGCAATAAGAAGATAAAATAATCAATAACAGAAAATAAAAGATAGTATGAAAAGAAACATTTTTATGTTAGTTGCAGCACTATTTGCTGTATGTTTCGTGTTTACTTCATGTAAAGACGATAATGAACCCGCTACTGTTGAAAAGGTAGAGTATGGTCTAAGCCTTAATGTTCCATTGGATGTAGAAGGCGGAAGCTTGCAAAATGCAACCGCAGTGTTTACCAATGTGCTCGATAAAACAACCTATTCGTTCTCTAACTTCAAAGAGAAAGATGGTAAATACAATGCAGTTTTATCGCTTCCTGCAGGCACTTACAATGTTGAAGTGAATGGTACTTTGGCGTATAAGGTAAACAATCAGCCGCTAACATCGGCTGTTCGTGCCACAAAGAGCAATGTATCTGTAACTAAAAGTGGTGTAGAAGGTATTCCAAACTCAACCGAAATAGCCCTCAATACCTATAATGCTGCGGCTGGATTGGTGATTACTGAGATCTATTTCTCATTCTCAAAGACTCCTGAAGGCAAAGACTATAGCGACGATCAATATATCAAAATTGCCAATAATAGCGACTCTTTGATGTATGCCGACGGGCTTGCTATCGTGCAATCTCAATTCCAAACCAATGCAAAGAACGACTATAAGCCCAACGTTATGCTTCAAGGTATGACCGTAGAAGATATCTTTGTAATTCCAGGAACAGGCAAACAATATCCTATTAAGCCAGGAGAAGAGATCGTAATTGCATTCAATGCCCGCAATCATAAAGAGTTTAATGCTAACTCTATCGATCTAAGTAAAGCCAACTTCCAATTCTATTCTTCTATGTTTATAGAGGGAGTAGACGCTGATGGTGAAGAGATTGACATCGAAAAGCAAAACAACAATGTTCCAGTTCTTAAGCATGTGTATGGTGATAGCGAAGGAAGAGTAACCCCAAACCGCAATGGTGTGAAGGCATATGCGCTTGTTCGCATCGAAGGTGATGTGGAAACATTTAAGAAGAACTATGAATATAAAGTGAAATACGTTGAAGCTGACGACCCATATAACCTCGAAAACGAAGAGAACTACTTAATGGTTCCTAACAAATGGGTGATTGATGCAGTGAATCTTGCAGTGAAGTCAGATCACCAATGGAACGTGGTTGCACCTTCATTAGATGCTGGTTTCACTTATTGGGCAGAGCAAATGAACGATGCAAGCAGCTATAGAAAGGCTGTATTGCGTAAGAAAAACGGTACAAAATGGCTCGATACCAATAACTCAACCAATGACTTTGAAGCCGCTGCAAAGCCTTCTTATTTTGTATATTAATTAGAATTAGATAATAATCTCCCTTCTTTCTAATGCAGAAGAGGGGAGATTATGCCTTTTAAAGCGATGAAATATAATCGTATTCTTTTGTTTATTGCTTTGTGCATGATGTCGTTTAACGCCTTTGCACAACGCATGTTGCAAGATAATAGCGTAAGAATTGGAAAGCTATCTAATGGACTTACCTATTATATTAAACACAATTCGTTTGTTAAAAACGAAGCCGATTTCTATCTTGCACAGCGAGTTGGTTCTATATTAGAAACGTCTAATCAACGTGGTTTGGCTCACTTTTTAGAGCACATGGCATTTAATGGCACCGTAAACTTTCCACAAACAGATAACAAACCAGGCGTTGTTCAGTGGTGTGAAAGCGTTGGAATTAAGTTTGGAGCAAACCTAAATGCCTATACAAGCGTTGACCAAACGGTGTATAACATATCTGCTGCGCCCGTAACTCGTGAAGGAATAGTAGACTCTTGCTTACTGGTTCTGCACGATTGGAGCTGTGGTTTATTGCTCACTGATAAGGAGATAGACAAGGAAAGGGGAGTTATTGAAGAAGAATGGCGCACCCGTAGGTCGGCAATGGCAATGCAACGCCTTTTAGAACAATCAACTCCTATCATTTATAAGGGTACGAAATACGAAGATTGTTTGCCCATTGGATCGATGGATATCGTGCGTTCTTTCGCCTATAAGCATTTGAAAGACTATTATAAACGATGGTATCGCCCCGACTTGCAAGCTGTTATTGTGGTGGGAGATGTTGATGTTGATAAGGTAGAAGCAAAGATTAAGGCGTGCTTTGGAGCCATTCCTCAACCTAAAAACGCAGAAAAACGTGTGTATTATCCTGTGAGTGACAACAAAGAGATGATTGTTTTTTGTGCTAAAGATGCAGAACAACCCGTTCCAAGTTTTAGTCTTTACATGAAAAGAGACGTCACTCCGTGGGCAGAACGACAAACCGTTGAGGCGTATAAGGATAATTATCTCACCAATTTGGTTATCTCTATGCTCAACAATCGCTTTGATGTTTTGCAAAAGAAGCATAGTAAAGAAATCCTTGCAGCATCGGTTCAAGATGGAAACTTCTTCATATCGAACACCAAAGACGCCTTTATGCTAACGGCAACGCTGGTGAAAGAACGTGTGAAAGAGGGTATTTCGTTGGTTGTTGGCGAGCTGGAAAGAGCTCGAAAGCATGGCTTTACCGAAACAGAACTATTGAGAGCGAAAGACGAAGCGTTGAATGATGCACAGAATTCGTATAACGATCGCAACAAAGTTCGCAATAGTATGTATGTGGAAATGTGCGTGAACAACTTCCTAAATAATAGTAATATACTTACTCCTGAAGTGGAATTGCAAGAAACAAAGCGTTTGAATGGCTCGGTTTCTTTGGCAGATGTGAACGCAATGCTTGCAGAACTGGTGCACAACACCAATGAGGTGGCAACCTTGTTTGTGCCCGATTCGAAGGGAGCAGAAGAGCTTTCGGAACAACAGTTGAAGCAAACTATTGTGTTGGCGCAGCAAAAAGACTATCCAAAATACGAGGATATGAAAACCGAATCTTCTTTTATTTCAGTCCTACCACAAAGTGGAACGATTGTGAAAGAAGAGAAAACGATATATGGTTATACCCACTTCACCTTGTCGAATGGCATGAATGTGTATGTAAAACCAACCTCTTTTGAAGATGATGAAATCAACTTGCGAGCGTTTAGCATTGGAGGTAAGAGTTTATATAGCACAAAAGATGCTCATAACTTAACCTATCTCATAGCAGGAATCACGTCGGGTGGACTGTCGAAGTTCGACGAATTGACTCTAAATAGAATGCTTTCTGGTAAAACCGTGAATGTTTCGCCTTTTATTGGTGAAGATATCGAAGGTATAAAGGGTAACAGTGTGGTTCGAAATGCAAAGGAATTGTTCGAGTTGGTGCATCTTTATTTCACCTCGCCTCGTGTAGATTCGGTAGCATTTAAGCAGATGATAGACGAGCAGAAGAGCTTTACAGAATTGCAAAATCAGAAACCTGGTGTGGTGTATAACGATAGTTTGATGCGTGTTGTTTATGGAAATAATCCACAAGTGCTATCTCTTTCGGCTTCCGACTTAGACAAAGTGAACTATAAAAGAATTATAGAGATCTACAAAGAACGCTTTGCCAATGCTTCAGATTTTAATGTTATCATAACAGGAAGCGTTGATGTTGAGCAGTTAAAGCCCTTCCTTTGTCAGTATTTAGCATCGCTTCCATCGGCAAAAGGTAGAGAGATGCGAGGCAAGAATATTCCAGAAATACAAGAAAAGAATATCACTCGCCTCATGGTTCATCCACAAGCTACACCCGTTGTGCGCACAAGTGTGCTCTATTCTGCACGTATTCCATATAGTGTAGAGAACGAAATAAAACTCGATATCCTTGCTTCTCTCTTGCGAAGTGACTATCTTCAGTCGATTAGAGAAGACAAAGGAGGAGCTTATAACATCAAAGTTACAAGTACATTGGCGCAATATCCCTATAGTCAAATGGTGCTAAAAGTGGCATTTAGTACTGCTCCTGAGAAGTATAAAGAGCTTATTCCGCTGGTAGATGCAGGGCTTTTGAAACTTGCAAACAATGGAGTTGATGCGCAAGAGTTAGACAAAATAAAGACCTATTTGCTTAAAACTTACAAGTCGGTAGTGAACACTAACGAGTATTGGGAAGAGCTTTTGTTTAACTATCTCTATAATAATGTAGACGCAGATGCGGGCTATCAGCGTTTTGTTGAACAGCTAACACCCCAAGATATGCAGCGTTTTGCTAAGCTGGTTGTAGAGAATAAGAAGCGAATTGAAGTGACAATGAGTTCTGAAAAGATACAATAACGCAGAGAAGAGCGTATTTTTTTAGAGATATTGCAGGGTTTGTTGATTGCCAATTGAGGTGAGATGACAAGTTGCAATATCTCTTTTTTATTGGGTTCGCTTCACTTTGAGAAAGTATAGCTCGGCACTTCGTTTCTAAACCCATTGCTTTTAGGGCGCAATCTCATTGCTTTTACACCTCAATCTCACTGCTTTTGAAAGGTAAAAGCGTTGCTTTTGGGACGTGAAGGCTCAATCCCTGGAATGAAAGGGGAGTGGAGGAGGAAAAGAAAGGTAAACGGGGTGCGGTGCAAAGGCAACTCGGGTGGGTGGTTTATCGCATGATGTCTTTCAACACTTGTAGCGATTTAAGCTCTGCAAAGGTGGGGAGGTGCAACTTATAATAATTCAAAATGATGTCTGTACAGCGGTTTCTTTGCTCGTGCGACATCTCGAATAAGTGCATAGTGTTATAGTTCGAGCGGAGCAATTGATACATGGCAATAGAGTCGGTGGGCGTTAGATAGTCAGTGTGTATGGGCGAATAATCTTCAAAACAGCCCGTTCTCAAATTGAAAATACAGCCTTCCTCGAATCCATCGGTATTGGGATAGAAACCGATGAAACGTGTGAGTTTGATCATAAACACGAGGTGGAAGTTGGCAAAAGAGCCTGTGCTGCTGTCTAACCACAAAAGTCCTGCCTCAATATAATTGTGCAAAAGGGCGGTTTGTGCTTCGCTTTTGGTGGCGTGATACAAGAATTCTGCCACGAAAAGAGCGATACTACACTTGAAAGGATCGAAGAAAATCGAATTAAAAGGATGCGCAATTTTGATGTCGTTCAACTTCTGTAAGCCCACGTTCTCACGATAATCGAAAGCGAGTTCGAGTAAGGTTAGGGGCTGAAAAAACTGTCTCTTGGTGGCTGCAGAGCCCTTTTTGCCCACTCGAACAATAAAACTAATGCGTCCTAATTGCTCTGTTAGCATGTCGACAATCATTTGATTCTCTTTGTATTTGAATGAGTGTAGAACAATAGCAGATGTGTTTACGAGCATAAAAATGGGGTGTTTTGTTGTGATGAGTGGACTTTTTGAATGTTGTTTCGCCCTTTTTATGGGGTGATGTATGGGTAAGTGATGAGAATTGCGTGCGTTGCTTGTATCTACATACGTGCGTATATTATTATAAGTACATGCGTGCGTGCGAAAGAGATGGGTGTCTTTTAAAACCCGTTCGTGCGTTTTTGAGGTGTATTTTTGCTTCTGTTGTGTCGTACAACTGCTACTTCTTTGTCTGCTTTTCTTCTTTCTCGCATCAAATGGGCTTGCTTTTGTATAGCATTTTCACCTATTTTGTATCCCCAAAGGGGTGAAATCATGATTTTTTGTCGCTGCAATTCAAATTTAATTGAAATGCAAAAACAATGCAATTTCAGTCTAAATGAATAGAAATTGACCCGTTTTTACCACAAAAGTATAAAAAATTAAGCTCTTAAGAAAAAATATTTCGCAAAAGATTTGGTAATTAAATAAATTGTTGTACCTTTGCAACCGCAAACAAAAACTTATGGTCCCTTCGTCTATCGGTTAGGACGAGAGATTTTCATTCTCTAAAGAGGAGTTCGACTCTCCTAGGGACTACAATAATAAAATAAAAGCAACAAACAAAGATGGCAAATCATAAATCGGCGTTAAAGAGAATCCGTCAAACTAAAACTCGCACATTGCATAATCGTTATTATGCAAAGACAATGCGCAACGCTGTGCGTAAATTGCGTGCACTAACAGATAAAGAAGAAGCTCTAAAGCTTTATCCTACTGTTCAAGCAATGTTGGATAAGCTTGCTAAAACAAATATCATACACAAGAATAAAGCTTCAAACATTAAGTCAAGTTTGGCTGCTCACGTTGCAAGCCTTGCTTAATTAGCTGTTATGTATGAATAATATAGGGAGTCACAAGCATATTGCTTGCGGCTCTTTTATTTTTTATTACATTTCAAACTGAAGTAAGTTGTATTTCAAACTGAAGTGACTTATATTCCAATCTGAAGAGAGTTGCATTTCAAGGAATTACCACTTTAAAGGCGAAAGAAGCTTATACAGAATAAAAAGATAGAGAACATGGTTGACGTAAAGATGGAACCCAGTTGGAAAGAGGTGCTCAAAGACGAGTTAGCGGCACCTTATTTTGAGCGTTTAACCAATGCGGTAAAGCTCGAATATAAGACAAATCGTTGTTTCCCAGAAGGTCGAAATATATTCAGAGCCTTTGACTTATGTCCGTTTAACGATGTAAAAGTGGTGATATTAGGGCAAGATCCTTACCATGAAATAGGACAAGCTCACGGACTAAGTTTCTCAGTTCAAGAAGGAATAGCCATGCCTCCATCACTCATCAATATATTCAAAGAGTTGAAGAACGATATCGGAAAGGAGCTACCCGCTAACGGAGACCTAACCCATTGGGCAGAGCAAGGCGTGTTATTGCTCAACTCCACCCTCACCGTTCGTGCGCATCAGGCAGCGAGCCATCAAAATATTGGTTGGGAACCCTTCACCGATGCGGCTATCAAAGCATTGAGTACACACCGCAACCACCTCGTTTTTATTCTTTGGGGAGGCTTTGCTCGTCGCAAGAAAGTCTTTATCGACACCACCAAACACTTGGTATTAGAGAGCGTTCACCCATCCCCTTTGTCGGCAAATCGTGGAGGTTGGTTCGGAAATCACCATTTTTCGCAAGCCAACAACTACCTCATTAGTAACGGAATAGAACCCATAAGCTGGTAAAACACCCGCTGTCGCCCTCTACAAGCCACCATTTATTATACAAAAAGCCACAACACATTATGATGTCTATTATACAAGTAGGAAACGTTTTATTATCATCAGATATAATAACAGAGTGCTTTTGCTGCGATTTAGACGCCTGCAAAGGAATTTGTTGTATAGAAGGTGATGCCGGAGCACCCGTGCTTTTTGAAGAGATAGCGCCCCTCGAAGAAGTCACCGAGATAGCTTGGAGCGAGCTTTCGGCACAGGCTCAGGCGCAAATAGACAAGCAAGGCGTTGTTTATACCGACAGAGATGGCGACCTTGTAACCTCTATTGTGAACAACAAAGATTGCGTGTTTACCTGCTATGAAAACGGAACTTGTTTGTGTGCCCTCGAGCGTTTGTATCGAAAAGGCAAGACCTCGTTTTGCAAACCCATATCATGTAGCTTGTATCCCATTCGAGAAAAGCGTTTCAGTAACGACCTTGTAGGGTTGAACTATCATCGTTGGGACGTGTGTAAAGACGCCGTGAAGAAAGGAAAAGAGTTGCAGTTGCCCATCTATAAGTTTTTAAAAGATCCGCTCATACGTCGCTTTGGCGAGCAGTGGTATAGCGAATTAGAAGAAGTGGCGAATGAAGTTTTAAAAGAAAAGAATAATCCCTAGTAAACAATGGTCTACTAGGGACTTTTTATTTTCTATACTTTTACACTCCAATAGCATTGCTTTTGGCATATAAACTCAATGCTTTGGCAGTGCAATGTCAATGCTTTTGAAAAACGATAACACAACAATCCAAATCAGTATGTTATCTTAGGGGAAAGAAGAGAGTGTCCTATCGACACCTCAAACCATTATTTCAACAAGTCGCAACCTTGTTCCAATAACATCGAAAGTGCCTTTCTAATAGAGCGAAGGGCAAACTGTTCGGTGTGAATCTCGGTCAAAGGAAGCCAAAAACACTCGTCGGCATCGTCGTCTGCACTAAGTGTTGTGGTGTCTTTAGCGGTGCAGATAAAGAAAGCATCGAGTGTAGGAATGTCGAAATTGCTGTAAGTGTATTTATTAGGAATGCTGAATAAGTAGCGAGAAGTGGTGATTTCGAGAGCTGTTTCCTCTTTAATCTCTCGCTTAATAGTCTCTTCTATCGATTCATGCATATCGGCAAAGCCTCCAGGAAGGTCTAACATTCCCTTGCCAGGGTTGTGCTTTCTGCGCAAAACCAATAGCTCTTTTTTGTCGTTAAAGATAAATGCTGCGGCTGCACTACTTGGGTTTAAGTAGTATTCAAAACCACAATCAGCACATTTTTTACTTTTCTTATCCTGCTCTTCAAAATGATTTTTGCCACAAACGGGGCAATAATTAAATTTCTCTAATGGGTGCATCTTTATTCGCTTCATTAAATAATACAATGCAATATTACGAAAAATATACTATCTTTGCAAAAGAATAAGCTAATAAAACAATTAAAAGATGAAAGTTAGAAAACTGATTTTAAGTTGCGCAATGCTCTTTGTTTGTTGTGCAATGAATGCTCAAAAAACCTTTGAATATAACCTTTGGAATGGCACTGCGCCTAATAGTAACGGACTTGCAAACGACACTGCAAAGGTGAAGGTGTTTCTTCCTGATGCGAAAAAGGCTACAGGACGTGCCGTTTTGATTATGCCTGGAGGTGGATACGAATATCTTTCAATGGAACCAGAGGGTACAGATTGGGCTCCATTCTTTAACCACATGGGTGTGGCAGCAATCGTTTTGAAATATCGTTTGCCCAAAGGTAACCCCGATATTCCTGTTTCTGACGCCGAAGAGGCAATGAAATTGATTAGAAAGAACGCTGTACAATGGCACATTAATCCTAATAATGTGGGTGTAGTTGGATTCTCAGCGGGTGGTCACTTGGCATCTGTCATTGCTACAAAAGCCAGTGTTGCGGCTCGACCTAACTTTCAAATACTTTTCTATCCCGTTATCACTATGATCCCAGGTTACACACATCAGGGTTCACACGATAACTTCTTGGGTAGCTCTGCACGTAAAAAAGACGAGCGAGATTATAGCACCGACATGCAAGTAAGCCGCAACACTCCTCGTGGATTGGTTATTCTTAGTGACGACGACGGCACAGTTGCGCCTGCAAATGGTGTGAACTACTATAACGAACTCTATCGTCACGACGTGCCAGCATCGCTCTTTGTGTTCCCCGATGGAGGTCATGG
Organism: Hoylesella nanceiensis DSM 19126 = JCM 15639; assembly: GCF_000379965.1. Taxonomy (GTDB): domain Bacteria; phylum Bacteroidota; class Bacteroidia; order Bacteroidales; family Bacteroidaceae; genus Prevotella; species Prevotella nanceiensis. Next base: position 627,877 of record NZ_KB904328.1, read on the forward strand.
TTGGGGCATGCGACCACGTTTTAAATACCAACCAGAAATGCTATTGCTCATCAAGTCGTGGCTTTCAAGTTTCTAAAGAAATTCTTTTTAATAGCAGTCTTGCTTCCCTGCGAGACTGTTATTTTGCTTTTAGGATAGCATAAGCATGAAAGCCGATTGTAAAAGAAAGGTGTTTGTGCCTTGTTGGGCGTATTTCGTATGAAAATATGACATAAAAGTGTGCAAAAAAGATATAAATACACCCTACCTAAAAGCTAAAAAACAAGTATATATGCATTAGAAATTTAAAGAATTAAGTGTATTTTCTCCCTTTTACTTATAGTGGTGAAATGAGTCGAATAAGCTGAAATAGAAAGGGGGAAAAGGCATCTTTTGGAGTAAATAAAGACATAAAATGTTCTCTTTTAGGAAAGAATATTTCACAAAAGGCAGAATTTTCTACTGCAATGTTTTTCAATAAAAGTCGTTTTTTCAATAGAGAGAGTAAAAATTTAGTAACCAGAACAACTATGATTAAACATAAACAATGAAAAAGATGAAAAACATTTTACTAATGACGGTTGTCCTTGGATTGAGCACAACCAATGCCAATGCGCAGTTTGTAGATTCTACTATTCCCTCATTACCAGGTTGGAGAAGTATACCTGGTGATGAATTTAATGGTTCTTCTATTGATAAAAACAATTGGGGGCTGTATGGTGATCCTGCAAAGTACTATTCAAATGAATTCTATGGCAATAATGAAAAGCAAGGAATGGCGCAAATTTATCGTGACAAAATGGTGACGGTAAAAGATGGAGTTGCTACCATTCGTGCCACTCGTGATGCGATAGAAACAGGACTTAATACGAATTACGCACAGAAGAAAAATCTAAATCCTGGCGTAATGTCTCGTACCCCTTTGCATCCTGAACACAATTTCTCTGACATTGGCTGGTGGTCTGGCTTCATGTCGAGCCGAGATGCAAAGAAGTATTATCCCTTTTATTCTCGTATAGAAGTAAAAGCAAAGGTGCCTTACGAGTTTGGTACATGGATGGCTTTATGGCTTCGTCACCGAATGGGTGCAAGTAAGTTTGAAATAGACTTGCTCGAATTCTTCGTAAACGATGATGATAAGGACTGGACAAACTGGCAAAATCACACCTTTAAATTTGCAGGTAAGAAAGTGTTACACCAATCTATTCATGGATTAAGACGCACTTTAGACCAGAATAATAAGGTAGTGGTAGACAACAGCTACAATTATAATCCATATTCAGAACGTGTTAGAGAGGTATCGTTTGATCCTTCAGCCGATTTTCACGTCTATGGTGCGCAAATAGATCCGCTACCTGGCGACTCTGCCGTGCATTTTGCAGTAAGTTTCTTATTAGATGGTAGGGTGAGATCGGTGTTCTCTACAAAAGATTATAAGATAAAAAACACTTCGATCTATCAATATAACGAAGTTTTAAAAAACGAATACTTTGTTAATGGCGACTTAGAACATGTATGGGACGTGGCTATTAACGGAGGAATTGGAGGTAAGCCCGATGGCAAGGGCGGTGGAGTTTTATACCCACATCAAAATCCTAAATATGGAGGAGATATCAATAAAACCCCTCATAACTATGATATGAATGTCGATTGGTTGCGTGTTTATAAACGTACTAATAAACCTTTGTGGTTGGGTTCGGTGCCTGTAAGCTGGGATTGGCGCAGCACTACGGCTGAAGTGGCGGTGCCAGCAGTGAGATTTGCCGATCTACAAGTAGGCGATCAACTGGTGATTGATATAGATACTTTGAGTGCATCTGAGTTTAGACAGTCTGGTAAAATAAAACTCGATATATATGATAAGCAAGGCAAATCTCTCACCACTTTGAAACCAGGACTTTCGCAACAAGATGCGCAAGTGACCTTTATTGTAGATACAGAAGACTTTTGCAATAAGCTAAAAAGCGAAGGCTGTGTGTTAAAAGGCGAGAATGTTCGTTTGTTCTCAGTGTGTCGTTCTTCTAAGAATAGTGCAAAATGGGTGGGCTTTAAACAAATGAAATGGGGCGAAACGATTGTCCCAGCAGAGCAGTTTAAAGATCTAAGATATGGCCAAAAAATAGAGATTATGGTGCGAGATGTTGAGCCTAATGCAAAGGTTTACTTGCAACAATATAGAAAACCAGAGCCAGGTAATCGCAGTAGACCATCTCTTTCTTCTGATAAACAATATGGACATATTTTGAAATTAACGGAGGGAAGCGATGAGAAAGTTTACACCTTTGTGCCCAATGAACAAGCCGTTAAAGAGTTGAAAACCTATGGATTGGGCGTAACAGGTAAGGGCTTTTTCTTAAGAAGTGTGCGTGTTGTAGACGGACAAATGCTCACTTCGTCTGTTTCAAAAATGGAAATTGCACCCAAAAATCCAGGAGCGGTATATACCATTAGCGGTATTAAGGTGGCAGACTCTTATAAAGAGGGAACCCTTCCCAAAGGAGTTTATATTGTAGACGGCAAAAAAATAGTTGTAAAATAATGATTATTCAATAGGTCTCTCCTCATTTTCTATGGGCAATATCTCGTAGAAAGGGGAGAGATCTCTTTTTTTTATCTATACGTCGGTAGGTCTTTTACGTTTTCAAAATAAAAGAACTTATTGAACTTCTCATTTAGTTGGTAGTAAGAATACCAATGTTGTACCATCTCATTATTGAAATATTCTTGAAGAAAAGGAGTGCTTTTCTGTGATTTTATTCGTATTTTTGCCCTATGTGTGGCAAGAAATGGATTTCTGCAAGTTACGTTGTTAGCAAAAGAAAGCACAACAAAAGTAGTTTGTTCTTTTGGTAGGTGTTTGTTTATCTGATACTTATAAGCCGAATAAAGGACGAAGTTGTAGAGAAAAATGAGTCTGCACAACCAATAAAGAAATATTTTATTATTATCTATTCTAAACATATTTCAGTATGAAGAAAATACTTTTAGTTGCCGTTGCCTCGCTTTTTGTGAGCAAAATGCTCTTGGCTCAAGACGTGAAAAGCGAGATTATTGCCAACAAAAACCTGAGTGCAAGTAACTATTTGGCTTATCCTATGCCCCAAAACACCAAGGATACGCCAGCACCAAAAGGTTATAAACCTTGTTATCTTAGTCATTATGGCCGTCATGGCTCACGTTTTTTGATCGACAAAAACGATTATCTTAAGCCCCTTGCACTCTTCTTAAAAGCCGATGCACAACACCTTTTGACACAAAAAGGTTGCGAAGTGCTCGAGAAATTGAAAAAGATAGAGTCGGAGAGTCATAATCGTTATGGAGAACTAACCGACTTAGGAGCTCGTCAGCATCAAGAAATTGCAGAACGTATGTATCATCGTTTCCCTGTGATATTTAGCGATTCTAATTGCGTTGAGGCAAAAAGTACGGTTGTGATTCGTTGTATCTTGTCGATGGAAAACGAACTTTTGAAGTTCGCAACGCTTAATCCTCGTCTTAAAATGAAGCACGATGCAAGTCATCACGACATGTATTATATGAACTTAAACGATAGCGTTTTGTTCTCGAAAAGAAGACCTAAAGAGGTGACAGACCTTATCAATAACTGGGAAAACAGCAACATTCACCCACAACGTTGCATTCAGCAACTATTCACCGACACCACTTTTGTGGCGAAAGAAATGGGTGTGCGCAAGTTATATCTCACCCTTTTTAGAGTGGCAACCATTCTTCAAAACTCAGAAATTGGTAATCATCTCACTCTGTTCGACCTCTTTACCAACGACGAACTATATGCTCTTTGGCAACGAAACAACATACATTGGTATATCTCAAGTGGTCCAGCACCTCAGAATGGCGGTATGCAACCCTTCTCACAACGCAATCTTTTAAAGAACATTATGCACCAAGCCGACAGCTGTTTGCAGTTGAAACGCCCAGGAGCAACCCTTCGTTTTGGACACGAAACAATTGTGTTGCCACTTGTTTGCCTACTTGGTATCAATGGACACGATAAACAAATTAGTTCTATCGACAAGTTAGAACAAGAGGGTTGGGTAAATTATCGAATCTTCCCAATGGCTGCTAATGTGCAATTGGTGTTCTATCGCCGTTCAGAAAACGATAAAGATGTGTTGGTGAAAGTGCTGCTCAATGAGCAAGAAGCAATCCTTCCATTGCCCACAAAACATGCTCCTTATTATCGTTGGAGCGACTTTAAAAACTATTACAACGCAAAGTTACAGAGCTTTAAGCCCTAAAATGGTATAGAATGTAGAGTTATGAGATAGGATTTCTTATGAAGAAAAGAATGAAATAAGTAACAAAAAAGTTGTATAACTCATTTCTTTTCACTAACTTTGCATCGTTCAGTGGAATGAGAGGCTCACATATTGAGCTTCTCATTCTTGTTTTAAAATATAAAGGAAAGAACGAATTAACAACAAATTTATGATCGATAAAAATGTCGTAAAGCAGCTAGTAGAACAGTGGTTGCAAGATAAAGACTACTTCTTGGTAGGCATTGAAGTGAGTAATGATGACCGAGTAGTGGTTGAGATAGATCATTCTGAAGGTGTTTGGATTGAAGACTGTGTAGCACTTAGTAAGTTTATAGAAGATCACATGAGCAAAGATGAGATCGACTATGAACTTGAAGTAGGCTCTGCAGGATTGGGTCAGCCTTTTAAAGTGCCACAACAATACATCAACTTCATTGGTAAAGAAGTGGAAGTGTTAGATGCTGACGGCAGAAAAGTAAAAGGTTTGCTTAAAAGTGTTGATGGAACTACATTCGTGGTGACCGTTAAAGAAAAGGTGAAAGTCGATGGAAAGAAACGTCCTGTGTTGCAAGATGTGGATCATACCTACGACATGAATAAAGTGAAATATACAAAATACTTAATAAGTTTCAAATAAAAGCTATGGTAGCAAGAAAGAAAGAAGACGAGTCGATGAGCATGATCGACACCTTTAAAGAGTTTAAAGATACCAAAAATATCGATCGTGCAACCCTTGTTAGCGTTCTAGAAGAAAGCTTCCGCAATGTACTTGCAAAGCTGTTCGGTAGCGATGAGAACTTCGATGTTATCGTGAATCCAGATAAAGGCGATTTTGAAATCTATCGAAATCGTGTAGTTGTGGCTGATGGAGAGGTGAGCGACGAGAACAAAGAAATTGCTTTGAGCGATGCAATCAAGATTGAACCCGACTATGAAGTGGGCGAAGAAGTATCTGAAAGAGTAAATTTCGCAGGTTTCGGGCGTCGTGCCATCTTGAACTTACGTCAAACATTAGCATCAAAAGTGTTAGAACTTGAACACGATGCCTTGTATAATAAGTATAAAGACCGTGTGGGTCAAATTATTTCTGCAGAGGTTTATCAAGTTTGGAAGCGTGAAGTACTTTTGGTAGACGATGAAAACAACGAATTGAAACTACCTAAAACAGAGCAAATTCCTGCTGACGTTTACCGCAAAGGCGAAACTGTTCGTGCCGTAATTGCTCGTGTAGACAACGAAAATAACAATCCAAAAATATTCTTGTCTCGTACAAGTCCAATGTTCCTTGAGCGTCTTTTAGAAGCTGAAGTTCCTGAAATTAACGACGGATTAATCGCTATAAAGAAGATTGCTCGTATGCCAGGAGAACGTGCTAAGATTGCTGTTGAAAGCTATGACGAGCGCATCGATCCAGTAGGAGCATGTGTGGGAGTGAAAGGAAACCGTATTCATGGTATCGTAAGAGAGCTTTGCAACGAGAATATCGACGTGGTGAACTATACTTCTAACATTAAGTTGTTCATTCAACGTGCGTTGAGTCCTGCTATAATCAATAGCATCAACATCGATGAAGAGGCTCATAAAGCAGAGGTATTCTTACAACCAGAGCAAGTAAGTTTGGCTATTGGACGTAGTGGTTTGAACATTAAACTTGCATCAATGCTTACAGAATACACAATTGATGTATTCCGTGAGATCAATGAAAATGAAGCAGATGAAGACATCTACTTAGACGAATTTGCTGATGAAATCGAACAATGGATTATCGATTCAATTAAAGCAATAGGCTTAGATACAGCTAAGAGCGTGCTAAGTGCGCCAAGAGAAATGCTTGTAGAGAAAGCCGATCTTGAAGAGGAAACAGTTGATCATGTTTTAAATGTACTTCGTGCAGAGTTTGAAGGATAATCACTTCAAACTCACTAAAACAGATGAGGGACTGCAATTTCCTTGATATATTACAAAAAGAAAATTAAAATAGAGTTTTAAGAAAAGAATGAGTATCAGATTAAACAAAGCAATACGTGAATTAAATATAGGAATGCAAACGGCAGTTGAATTCCTAGAAAAACGAAAAGACTTGGGAGAAGTGCCTAAGGATAACGCCAACTTTAAATTAAACGATGCACAATATAATGCATTGGTAGAAGCCTTTAAGCACGAAGCTGATGTGAAAAGTCAAGCGGAAAAGATCTTCCCAAAGAAACAAAAAGAAAAGAAACGTGCTGCAGTAAGCGAGGACACCCGTGGTGAAGACTTGTTGCAATCAACCAACCAACAAAAGTTTACACCATTAGGTAAAATCGATCTTGATGGCGTTGAAAAGAAAACATCATCTAAGAAGTCTGTAGCTCAAACTGAAAAGACTGATAGTAACTCTAAGGCTACTGCCGAAAGCCAAGAAAAACAACCTGCTGTTGTGAAAGAGGTAAAACCAAAGTCTGAAGCAAAGGCGCACGCAAAGGAACATAGCAAAGAGTCGCACAAGACTCATAAAGAGGCTAAGGCTCCTGTTGCTGCTGTAGAAGCTGGACCTAAAAAGCCAGCTGCAGAAGCTCCAAAGGCGGTGATCTCTGAAGAGCCAAAAGCAAAAGAAGAAGATAAGAAAGTGGAAACAGAAGACAAAAAAGATGATATTTTCCAGCTCAATAGTGAGAAGAAAATACTTAATGGTCCGAATGTATTAGGCAAAATCGATCTTGCAACACTCAATCAAAGCACTCGTCCTAAGAAGAAAACAAAGGAAGAGCGCAAGAAAGAGCGTGAAGAAAAGGCTCAACAACAAGCAGGAGAGCGCAAAAAACGTGTGCGTATTAATAAGGAACGTGTTGATATCAATGCAGAGGTGAGTCAAAATGCAAACCGCAATCGCAACAATAACAACACACCTAATAACAACGCAGGCAACAAAAACAAGAAAAAGAAAAACAAACCCGTTAAATCTGTTGAGGTAAATGATGAGGATGTAGCAAGACAAGTGAAAGAAACCTTGGCTCGACTAACCAACAAGCAGAACCAAAACAAGAAGGGTGCGAAGTATAGAAAGGAAAAACGTGAGGCCGTTCAAGAGAAGATGAACGCTGAAGCAAATGCCGAACGTAAAGACAGCAAGACACTAAAACTAACAGAATTCGTAACTGTTAGCGAGCTTGCAACAATGATGGACGTTTCAGTTAACAAAGTAATTGGAACATTGATGAGCGTCGGAATCATGGTTTCTATCAACCAACGTCTAGATGCAGAGACCATTAATCTTGTTGCAGAAGAATGTGGATTCAAGACAGAATACGTGAGTGCAGAAGTGCAAGAGGCTGTAAGTGAGGAGGAAGATGATGAAAACGATCTTGTTCCACGTTCACCAATTGTAACTGTAATGGGTCACGTTGACCATGGTAAAACAAGTCTTCTCGACTATATTCGCAACACCAATGTCATCGCAGGTGAGGCTGGTGGAATCACACAACATATCGGAGCGTACAACGTTCAGCTAGAAGATGGACGTCGTATCACATTCCTTGATACTCCAGGTCACGAAGCTTTTACAGCGATGCGTGCACGTGGAGCACAGGTAACCGACATCGCAATCATCATTATCTCAGCCGATGACTCTGTGATGCCTACAACAAAAGAGGCTATTGCACACGCTCAAGCAGCAAACGTTCCAATGGTATTCGCTTTGAATAAAATCGATAAGCCAGGAGCAAACCCTGACAAGATTCGTGAAGACCTATCTCAAATGAATCTATTAGTAGAGGAATGGGGTGGTAAATACCAATCACAAGAGATCAGTGCGAAGAAGGGAATCGGTGTAGGAGAATTGTTAGAGAAAGTTCTTTTGGAAGCAGAAATGCTCGACCTAAAGGCTAATCCAAACAGAAGAGCAACAGGTTCAATCATCGAATCATCATTAGATAAAGGACGTGGATACGTTTCTACCGTCTTAGTTAGCAACGGTACACTTAAAGTGGGCGATAACATTATCGCTGGAACACACTGGGGTCGTATCAAAGCTATGTTCAATGAGCGTAACCAACGCATACAATCTGCTGGTCCATCAGAGCCTGCAATCATCCTAGGACTTAACGGAGCGCCTACCGCTGGTGACTCTTTCCACGTGTTAGAGACTGAACAAGAGGTTCGAGATATTGCTAATAAGCGTGAACAACTACAACGTGAACAAGGCTTACGTACACAAAAACGTTTGACCTTGAGCGACATCTCTCACCGTATCGCATTGGGATCATTCAAGGAATTGAATATCCTTGTGAAGGGAGATACCGACGGTTCTGTTGAAGCATTGAGCGATTCGTTCTTGAAGATGTCTACCGAAAAGATTAAGGTAAACGTGATCTACAAGGCAGTAGGACAGATTTCAGAGAGCGATGTGACTCTTGCAGACGCTAGTGATGCTATTATTGTTGGATTCCAAGTGCGTCCTTCAGCAGCAGCACGCCGTCAAGCAGAGAACGCAGGCGTTGAAATCAACACTTATTCAGTTATCTATGACGCTATCGACGATGTGAAGAAGGCGATGGAAGGTATGTTGGATAAGGTGAAGAAAGAAGTCGTTACAGGACAAGTTGAAGTGCGTGAGGTTTACAAGATATCTAAGGTTGGAACCGTTGCAGGTGCTCTTGTTACCGAAGGAAAAGTGCATCGCACCGACAAAGCACGTGTTGTTCGTGACGGAATCGTTATCCACACTGCTCCAATCAATGCGCTAAAACGATATAAAGATGATGTGAAAGACGTTGCAGCAAACTTCGAATGTGGTATAAGTCTAACCAACTTTAACGACATTCAGGTAGGTGATGTTCTTGAAACATTCATGGAAATAGAGGTACAACAAACCTTATAGTAACATTTGTTACCATATAGTATTGTGGTATGCAATTTGTTATAAAAAAAAAGAAAAGGGGCGATCTTCGGGTCGTCCCTCTAACGGATAACACAATATATAATTGTATGGAAGGACAAGAAAAACAGAAAAATGAATACGTTAGGAGTGTCGCCGAGCGCAAATATGAGTTCGGCTTTACTACTGATGTACACACAGATATCATTCCAACGGGCTTAAACGAAGACGTAGTTCGTTTGATTTCGCAAAAGAAAAACGAACCCGAATGGCTCTTGGAATTTCGTCTTAAGGCTTTCGAACACTGGAAAACAATGAAGCAACCAACGTGGGCGCATCTTGATTTACCAGAGATCGATTATCAAGCCATATCATATTATGCCGATCCAATGGCGAAGAAGCCTGCAGGAGATGGTAAAATAGACCCAGAACTAGAGAAAACATTCGACAAACTAGGTATTCCTTTAGAAGAAAGGCTTGTACTTAGTGGAGTTGCTGTAGATGCAATTATGGACTCAGTCTCTGTTAAAACAACCTTCAAAGAGAAGCTTGCAGAGAAAGGAGTCATCTTTTCGTCTATAGGAGAGGCTGTTCAAGAGCACCCAGAGCTCATCAAAGAATATCTCGGAACAGTAGTTCCTTATCGTGATAACTTCTTTGCAGCGTTGAACAGTGCAGTCTTTAGTGATGGATCTTTTGTGTATATACCCAAAGGAGTGCGCTGTCCTATGGAGCTAAGTAGCTACTTTAGAATCAATGCCCGCAACACAGGACAGTTCGAAAGAACCCTCATCGTGGCAGAAGACGATAGTTATGTAAGTTATTTGGAAGGCTGTACAGCACCTATGCGAGATGAAAATCAGCTTCATGCAGCTATTGTTGAGATTATTATTAAAGACAATGCAGAGGTGAAATATTCAACCGTTCAGAACTGGTATCCAGGCGATGAGAATGGTAAAGGTGGTGTGTTTAACCTCGTAACCAAACGTGGTGACCTTCGAGGAGTAAACTCTAAGCTCTCTTGGACACAAGTAGAAACAGGTAGTGCCATCACTTGGAAGTATCCATCTTGCATACTTAGAGGAGACAACTCACAAGCAGAATTCTACAGTGTGGCAGTTACTAACAACTATCAACAAGCCGATACGGGTACAAAGATGACACACATGGGTAAGAACACCAAGAGTACTATCATCTCAAAAGGAATCAGTGCAGGACACAGCCAGAACTCTTATCGAGGCTTAGTGCGTGCAACTCCCAATGCAGATAACGCCCGCAACTATAGCTCTTGCGATAGTTTATTGCTCGGAGACAAGTGTGGAGCGCACACATTCCCATATATGGACATTCATAACGACTCTGCAGTTATTGAGCACGAGGCTACAACAAGTAAGATTGGAGAAGACCAATTGCTTTATTGTAATCAACGAGGAATCCCCACAGAGCAGGCTATTGGCTTGATAGTTAACGGCTATGCGAAAGAAGTTTTGAATAAACTTCCAATGGAATTTGCTGTTGAGGCTCAGAAACTCTTGTCGGTATCATTAGAAGGAACAGTAGGATAAACAGATAAAAAGAACATTCAGTAAGATTATGTCAGCACGTCTTTCTCGTCTCATCGCTTTCTTCTTCATGCTGTTCAGCAGTTCAATAGCTTTGGCAGAAGATTACAATAACCCCTACAATTTCTCGGTAGAGGTAGGTGGAGGAATTCTTTTCGCACCTCGATTGCAGGCAGATAATGGCACGAAAGACGTTTGGACCAATCATAACTTCAGTGGTTATGTAAAGGGAATGTCCTTTAAGTTACGTGGAGAATATTACATTCCATCGACTAACTTTTCTATCAAAGGAGGAATAGAGAACGAGAGTTTTCAGATACAAGATAGCTATGTCAGCGAGCCTTTAAAACAAATTATGTTAGGAGGTCGCTACTATCCCATAGGAATGTTAAAGGTTTTTCGACCTTATGTGGGTTTCGACACCTATTACAACATAGGAAGAAAGAGAACCGAAGATTTCGTTTCTCAGTCAGAAGGAGCCTATTTGCCAGGATATTCGCAACATAGCATTATTCAATATCCTCGTTTCAGCGTCTCACCCGTGTTGGGAACCGACATCGCAATGACAAAAAGTATCTCGGTAGGTTTGGAATATGGCTATCGATTAGGCTTGAGTTCAAAAGTGCAAACCAATGTTCAAGCAAAGAAGACAGTACCCCCAACGGTCTTTAGTGCACCTTTGCATCGACACTCTATTGCCCTAACATTAAAAGTCTCATTCCCATTCACTTTCGAAGATGTAGACTTATTTACATTGTTTGGGCTATTAGATTATAAGAGAGTAAAAGAAAAAATAAGATATTAAACACAACAATATATGTTAGAAGTAAAGAATCTTCATGCCAATATCGGCGAAAAAGAAATATTAAGAGGCATCAACCTCACAGTAAAAGATGGCGAAACACACGCCATTATGGGTCCTAATGGATCAGGAAAGAGTACCCTTAGTGCCGTTTTAGTGGGCAATCCTTTGTTCGAAGTAACCGAAGGTTCAGCTACCTATAATGGCAAAGACCTTCTTGAAATGAAGCCCGAAGATCGTGCAAACGAAGGTATCTTCCTTTCATTTCAATATCCAGTAGAGATTCCAGGCGTATCAATGACCAACTTCATGCGTGCTGCTATCAACGAAAAACGTAAGTATCAAGGCAAAGAACCCTTGAATGCTGCCGACTTCTTGAAGTTGATGCGTGAGAAAAGAGCAATCGTTGAGCTCGACTCTAAGCTCTCTAACCGAAGCGTGAACGAAGGCTTTAGCGGTGGAGAAAAGAAGCGCAACGAGATCTTTCAAATGGCAATGCTCGAGCCAACTCTACGCATCTTAGACGAAACCGACTCTGGTTTGGACGTTGATGCTTTGCGTATTGTGGCAGAAGGTGTGAATAAGTTGAAGACACCAGAAACCAGTACGATTGTCATTACACACTATGATCGATTGCTCGACATCATCAAACCCGACGTTATTCACGTGCTTTACAAAGGTCGTATCGTGAAAACAGCAGGACCAGAGCTTGCTAAACAGATTGAAGAAAGAGGTTACGATTGGATTAAAGCTGAAATAGGAGAGGAGTAATTGATATGGCATTACAACAAAGTCAATCAACTTCTGTAACAGCAAAGCAAAACAGCAGCGAGCAATATATTCAGCTTTTCGAGGCAGAACAAAATCTGCTTTGTCAGAATAGTGCCCCTGCCATGAATGCAAAGCGAGCAGAAGCATTGCAACATTTCAAGCAGTTAGGTATTCCACAACGCAAGGACGAGCGTTATAGATATACCGATATGCAGGCAATTTTTGCCCCCGATTATGGCTTAAACCTTCATCGTATGCCCTTTTCGTTCCGTCCAGAAGAGGTGTTCTCGTGCGATGTGCCCAATTTAAGCACTTCAGTTTATTTCTTAATGAACGACGTCTTCGATGTTAACTCATTGCCAAAGGGTAAGCTACCCGAAGGAGTTGTGGTTGATTCATTAAAGGAATATGCCCTAAAAAATCCCGATCTCATCGAGAAATACTATGCTAAGTTAGCCGCAACCGATAAAGATGGCATTGCAGCTTTAAACACAATGCTTGCACAAGACGGCTTGGTTGTTTATGTACCAAAGAACACAAAGGTAGAAAAAACAATACAAGTGATCAACATCATGCGCTCTGATGTAGACTTAATGCTCAACAGACGTGTCTTGATAGTTGTAGAACCAGGAGCCGAAGTAAAGATGTTGTTCTGCGATCACACTGCTAACGACCGCAATTATCTTGCTACACAGGTGATAGAAGCATACGTAGGCGAGAATGCATCGCTCGATCTTTATTGCATGGAAGAAACCAGTTACAACAACAAACGTGTAAGTAACGCTTATTTCGACCAAGCATCTAACAGTCGACTCACACACCATGTCATCACACTTCATAACGGAGTAACTCGCAACACCACCTCTCTTCGATTCAGTGGAGAAGGTGCAGAGTGCAATCTTTATGGCTGTGTCATTGCCGATAAGCAACAACATGTAGATAATAACACCCTCATCGACCATGCAGTTCCTCATTGCACCAGCAACGAATTGTATAAGTATGTGTTAGACGGACACAGCACAGGAGCTTTTGCAGGCCGTGTATTGGTTCAGAAAGATGCACAAAAAACATCGTCAGAAGAGCGCAACCAAAATATATGTGTCACCAAAGAAGCTCGCATGTATTCACAACCCGAGTTAGAAATATATGCCGACGACGTGAAATGTGCGCATGGTTCAACCGTAGGACAGCTCAATGATGCAGCGCTATTCTATATGCGTCAGCGAGGAATCAGCGAGAAAGAGGCTAAGTTCTTGTTAGAGTTTGCCTTCATCAATGAGGTAGTAGACCAAATAAAGCTTGAGCCTTTAAGAGAGCGTTTGCATCATCTTGTAGAGAAAAGGTTCAGAGGCGAGCTTGGAACTTGCGGTAATTGTAACCTTTGTGTCTAAGTAGATATAACCCATAAAGAGTTTGTTCAAATGGCAATAGCCTTGTGCTCAAAAAGCCATTAACAAACTCTTTCTCTCTTTCTATTTGCCCATTCAGGTGCAAAATAGATTTTATTCACCTTTTATTTATAGTTAGGTATGTATCAAATAGAGGACGTTAGAAAAGATTTCCCCATTCTTTCTAAAACCATTTACAATAAGCCTTTGGTGTATTTAGATAATGCAGCCACCACCCAAAAGCCTCTATCGGTGATAGAAGCCATGAACAATGAGTATTTAAATGTCAACTCCAATGTTCATAGAGGCGTGCATTGGTTGTCGCAACAGGCTACCGAATTACACGAAAGTGCTCGAGAAACATTGCGCAAGTTTATCAATGCCAAGTCTACCAACGAAATTATTTTCACCCGAGGCACCACCGAAAGCATCAATCTTGTAGCCTCTTCGTTTGTCGAAGGCTTTATGAATGCAGGCGATGAGGTGATTGTTTCAGAGATGGAACACCATTCCAACATTGTTCCTTGGCAGTTGCAAATGGCACGAAAGGGCATTGCTTTGAAGGTTGCTCCTATCGACGACGAAGGCAATTTAGATATGGAAGCCTTTAAAAAGCTGTTCAGCGAGCGTACCAAGTTGGTGAGTATCGCCCACGTTAGCAATGTGCTCGGAACAGTTAATCCTATCGATGAAATCATACAATTTGCCCATTCGCAAGGCGTTCCCGTGTTAGTTGATGGCGCACAGAGTGCTCCTCACTTTGCAATAGATGTGCAAGCGATGGATTGCGACTTCTTTGCGTTGAGCGGACACAAGATGTATGGACCCACAGGAATAGGCGTTTTGTATGGAAAAGAAGAGTGGTTAGACCGCATGCCACCCTATCAAGGAGGCGGAGAGATGATCGAAACAGTTTCGTTCGATAAGGTAACGTTCGAAAAACCACCTTTGAAATTCGAGGCAGGAACACCCGATTACGTTGCAACTCACGGCTTAGCCACAGCTGTAGACTATCTGCTCGACTTGGGAATGGACAATATTCAAAAGCACGAAGCCATGCTCACAAAATACGCAATGGAGCAATTGTCAACGATAAAAGATATCCGTTTCATCGGAACACCACGTCAAAAAGATGCAGTGGTGAGCTTCTTAGTGGGCGACATTCATCCTTTCGATTTAGGAACACTGCTCGATCGTCTTGGCATAGCATTGCGCACAGGTCACCATTGCGCTCAACCGCTTATGCAACGCTTGAGCATTCAAGGCACCGTTCGTGCAAGTTTTGGCTTGTATAACACCAAAGAAGAGATCGATGTGTTGGTTAAAGGCATCGAACGAGTGGCTGCCATGTTCTAAAATGCGCCTAAAGTGCGTTTTAAAGCAAGTTTAGTAGCATTGGCATAAACTAATGGTAATAGATGAAAAAAGGCGATTCTAAGGAAAAGAAACCCATCCATTTGCTTCAATCACATTATTATGATGGATTGATTGAGGCAGGTTGCGACGAGGCAGGACGTGGTTGTTTGGCTGGAAGTGTGTATGCTGCGGCGGTCATTCTACCGCAAAACTATTCGCATCCTTATCTAAACGACTCGAAACAGCTCACCGAAAAGCGCAGAATGATATTGCGAAAGGACATCGAAAAAGATGCCATTGCATGGGCAGTAGGTGTGGTTTCGCCCGAAGAAATCGACGAAATCAATATCCTTAAAGCGAGCTTTTTGGCCATGCACAGAGCCATAGATCAACTCAAAGTGCGCCCCGAAGCCCTCATTATCGATGGCAACCGCTTCACTCCTTATCAGAACTTGCCCTACACGCCTATTGTAAAAGGCGATGCAAAGTATTTATCTATTGCCGCAGCAAGTATTCTTGCGAAGACTTATCGAGATGAGTATATGGAAGAACTCCACAGTCAATATCCGCAATACGAATGGAGTAAGAACAAAGGTTATCCCACCGTTGCGCACCGAGAGGCGATAAAAAAATATGGAACAACGCCATTTCATCGAATGTCGTTCAATCTTTTAGGCGAAGAAAAACAGCTTTCTTTCGATTTCTAAGACCCCAAAAAGGCGGATAAACAACGCTAAAAGCGGTTCTTTTGATTAAAAATTACGGGCAGATATTTGGTTGTTTGTTTAAAATATACTACCTTTGCACGTGTAATTCTGTGTAGAATTATATTATTAGGGCTTTTAGCTCAGTTGGTTAGAGCAACAGACTCATAATCTGGAGGTCCTTGGTTCAAGCCCAAGATGGCCCACAAGCAGTTCGCAAAACTTATCTTGCGAACTGCTTTTTTTATGTTTGTTTGATATGGATTTCTATAAAATGACGATGCAATAATGGTATTTATAACAGCTATCATCTTTTTATATACGGCATTCATAAAATGTTATTGTTCACCAATTTATAAAGAATAACGCTCTTTTAATTTAAAAAATATCATCTTTTTATATCTTTTTGCAAGAAAAGAACATTTGATAATATGTTTTTATTTATCTTTGAAATACTTTTATAACGTATCTGCTCGTTATAAAAATCTCCTTTGTTAGGATCAAATTTATAAAGGTTTGAGAAATTAAAAGCAATCAATAAACAAAAAATATTATTCATTTAATTAAAGAACTTATATGAAACAACTTTATCTTTTGCTGATAACCCTGCTCGTAAGTTTATCAGCTTATGCCGAAAAATCTGGAACTTGTGGTGATAATCTACAATGGAAACTCACAGATGAAGGCGTGTTAACCATTACAGGAACAGGAGAAATGCAAGATTGGAATGATTATAGTAGCCCATGGTACGAAAACGAAAGTGTTAAACAAGTTATCATAGGTGATGGTGTAACAACAATTGGGGATTGGGCTTTCTCTTATTGCCGTGCTCTTACTTCGATTACCATACCAAATAGTGTAACAACAATTGGGGATAATGCTTTCGAGAGTTGCTCTTCTCTTACTTCGATTACCATACCCAATAGTGTAACAACAATTGGGGATTATGCTTTCTCTTATTGCCGTGCTCTTACTTCCGTAATCATTTCTAATAGTGTAACAACAATTGGGGAGAGGACTTTCGCTAATTGCTATTCTCTTACTTCTGTAACCATTCCTAGTAGTGTAACAAGAATTGAGGATGGGGCTTTCTCTGATTGTGGGAATGTAAAACAGATTACAAGTGAGGCAGTAACTCCACCATATTGTTCTAGATATGCTTTTGATGGGGTTAACAGAAACGAATGTAAACTTTTTGTACCAAAGAATAGTATAGATGCTTATAAAAGAGCATATGTTTGGTGGCATTTTTTCCTTATTGAGGGTACCACTACTGGCATTAAAAACAACATCTACAATAAAATAGATAATGTAGATGTTTACACAATAGATGGAATAAAACGTTTAAGCAAAGCCAATGTTAACGAAATAAATGCTTTGCCTAAGGGCGTTTATATAATCAATGGTAAAAAGATAGTTATCAAATAATAAAATAAAAGACTAATTGCACTGGATCTCATTGTATGTTCTTTTTGCATGAAAAAGCCTAATAATGAGGACAGAACATGTAAAAAGAAACATTGATACAAACAAAGCTGTTCGCAAAACATCTCTTGCGAACTGCTTTTTTTATGTGCGTTTGTTTCCTCTTGTCGAGCTTTTGCTCCGCTTTGTCAATAAAAAAAGAATATCAATAAAAAAGGAGATGCCTCGCAATGAGGCACCTCCTTTTGGTTTTGTTGTATGTCTTTCCCCTTTAAAAGCAGGGATTTTATTTCAAAAAATACTTTTACTTGCCTGTGGTAGGTTGCAAGACAAGGCGCAAGCTATCGGCTTTTGAACGAGTCTTTAGCCAGCGTTGAAGCTGTTGCTGTTCTGCTGTTGATAGCGCATTTTTATATCCCACCAATGCCAAAACATAGTTTTTGGTAGCCAAAGTGTCGGTTCTTTCCTCAGATACTAACGACAAACTGATGGTATTTACTTGCGGACAAATAGCCTTAATCTCTTTAGAAAGCTCCTTACCTAATGTCTCATAGCTCCAATATTTTTTCAGTTGCTTTTCTAAGTTGCTCAGTTGTTCGCTTTGTGTAATAAGCTGTTCCTTGGTGTCGGCTAATGAGTTGCCCGACAAATCTTCTTTTCGTAGAGTATTATTACCTTGACTTCCTTGAATAATCACCAGTTTATAACCCTCAAGACTATATTCCTTTAGGTTTTCTTGAGCCTTTTTAATGGTATCTTCTCCAATGGGTTCGCCCACCGCTACAATACGAATAGTCTTGCTTTCGTCGTTTCTTTTGTTCGAAATAATATATGTTCCTTTCAACGTTAGCTCATTCTTAACAAATTGTTGAGTGTTGTTGTCTTGAATACTTTCACGAATAATTTGAGTGGTCATATATGTTGCTGGAATCATTGTGATAACAACAATGGCAAAGATATATTTTCTAACGCGTTGCAAAGCGGCTGCATCTGCAAAGGTTCTACGTTGAAAACGAAGCATTCTAACGCCTATAAAGGTAGAAAGCGCAATGAAGACGGTATTGATGAAGAAGAGATAAAACGCCCCAAAGAAGAACGAAATTTCTCCAACTGCAAGTCCATAACCAGCAGTACACAATGGTGGCATCAAGGCTGTAGCGATAGCAACGCCTGGAATTACATTACCTTTGCCTTTTGTGCATAAAGCAAGAATACCCGCAGCACCACCAAATATGGCGATGAGCACGTCGTATAACGTGGGCGAGGTGCGTGCCAATAGCTCTGATTGAGCCTCGCTAATCGGACTGATAATAAAGTATATCATTGCAGTGATAACACTTATTACCGTGGCAACAAGATAATTTTTCACCGAGCGTTTTAGCAAATTGAAGTCGTCTATGCCCACTGCTAAACCCATTCCGCTGATTGGTCCCATCAAAGGAGAGATGAGCATGGCACCTATAATCACTGCTGTTGAATTGACATTTAAACCTAATGAAGCGATGAAAACAGCGAAAATAAGTACCCAAAGGTTCGCTCCGTGGAAGGTTACTCCACTGCTTATCTGTTTAATAATCTCTGTTTCGTTCTCTTTATCGGGTAATGCATTGAAGTATCCCCTAATGTTTTTCCAAAATGAGTCGTTATTCATTGTCGTCCTTTTTTGACGACAAATATACGAATAAAAATGCAAACTTGATCCTCTTGTATGTAGAAAAGCCGAGAGCTTGCAATGCCTTTGTGCTAAAGTCTTTGTAAGGTAACGTGGCAATAACATTGCTTTTAGGCCATAATAGCAATGGAATTAGAGCCTAAAAAGAATGACTTTGCAAGACAAAAGCATTGATATTGAAAGAGAAGAAGAAGGAGATGAAAGTGGAAAGCCTTTTTGTGTGAATTAAAAAGTGTAGAGAAAGGGTGAAAATGGGGAAGAAGTGGGCAGACTTACTCAATGCCGATGTTGGGTGTCCACAACACCACTTTGTTTTGTTGGAGCGATTGTTGCACGTCGATGAGGCGTTGGTTGCTACTTCCTCGGAACAATAATGAAAGGTCTTTCTTGCTGTTTATAAACGGACCATCAACCAAAACGTCAATCCATTGCAATAGTTCTCGTTGCTCCTTCATCTTTAAAAGCGACTCGAACACAAAGCCCGTGTAGCACCAAATGTTCTTGTTTGTCTGCTGTTTAATGGTCTTTGCCAATTCAGTAAAGCCCTTTGCCTGATACATAGGGTCGCCTCCTGAGAAGGTAACATGGGCAAAAGGGTCGGCAGTAACAATCTTCATGATGTCGTTAGTGCTCATCATTGTGCCGTTGTTGATGTCCCATGACTGGGGATTATGGCACTCTATGCAAGCATGAGGACAGCCTGCACAATAGATAGAGGTGCGAAATCCGGGTCCATCAACAGTGGTATCTTCGAGTATGTTCAATATAGAAAGCATGTATATAGGCTGATTAGAGGGTCTAAAAGGACTGTTTGTCCTTTTCAAAAGCAAAAAAAGAAGGAGCAGTTGAGGCTACTCCTTCAGTCTTTTGTGGTTATTCTTACAATTTACTATTATCGTTGTTTGTTTGAAAGAGAGGTCTGTCGAGACTTAAATATCGTGGCGTACACGATCGTTTAGCTCTGCCAGTTTACCGTTATTCCAACGGTCGGTTGTGCCAACAAGATAACCAGTGATGCGTTGAAGGCGGTCGATATGATGTCCACCGCAATGAGGACAGGTCTCAAGAGTGTTGTCGGCATTCTCAAATCCACATGTCATACATCTGTTTCGGTTGTGATTCACGCTTCCATAGCCAATGTTATAGTGGTCCATCATATCCACAACATTCATAATAACTTGTGGGTTATGGGTTGCATCACCATCAATTTCCACATAGAAAATGTGTCCTGCACGGGTCAAATCGTGGTAAGGTGCTTCCACTTCAGCCTTGTGTTTTGCACTGCATTTGTAGTACACTGGCACGTGATTTGAATTGGTGTAATAGTCTCTATCGGTAATACCTTCGAGCTCACCAAACTCCTTTCGGTCCTTCAAAGTAAACTTACCCGATAGTCCTTCCGCTGGAGTTGCAAGCACACTAAAGTTATGTTGGTACATTTTAGTGAAGTCGTTGGCGCGGTCTCTCATGTAAGTTACGATCTTTAAGCCCAGTTCTTGCGCCTCATTATCTTCTCCATGGTGCTTACCTAACAAGGCTTTGAGGCACTCAGCCAATCCAATAAAGCCGATAGAGAGCGTTCCTTGGTTGATAACCGACTCGATAGTGTCGTCTGCTTTCAGCTTATCAGCACCTAACCACAGGCTTCTCATCACCATAGGGAACTGCTTTGCGTAGGCAGTCTTTTGGAAATTGTAGCGTTCTACCAATTGTTTTGCGGTTAAATCCAATACCTTGTCCAATTTAGCAAAGAACGAATTGATGCGCTCTTCCTTGTCTTTTATCTCCATACATTCAATGGCAAGGCGCACAATATTAACGGTAGTGAAAGAGATATTACCTCTTCCTATTGAGGTTTTAGGACCGAAATAGTTCTCGAATACACGAGTTCGGCAGCCCATTGTAGCCACTTCGTGAACATAACGCTTTGGATCTTCAGCCTTCCAGTCCTCACTTTGATTGAAAGTAGCATCTAAGTTGAGGAAATTAGGGAAGAAACGACGTGCTGTAACCTTACAAGCTAACTCGTATAAGTCGTAGTTCTTGTCTTGAGGAAGATAGTTAACGCCACGTTTCTTTTTCCATATCTGAATAGGGAAGATAGCAGTTTCGCCGTTACCCACACCGCTATAAGTGCTTTTGAGCAATTCTCTTATAACGCATCTACCCTCTGCAGAAGTGTCGGTTCCATAGTTGATAGACGAGAACACCACTTGGTTTCCACCACGAGAGTGTATCGTATTCATATTATGTATAAAGGCTTCCATAGCTTGATGCACACGAGCTACAGTTTTATTGATAGCGTGTTGCTTGATACGTTCTTTGCCTTTTAGACCATCGAGGGGCAGTTTTAGGTAGTCGTTAATCTCCGATTCGTATAGATCCGAGCAGTCTTCGCCCATCAAAGCCTCTAAGTTTTTCACCTCTTCAACGTAACTCATTCTTACATAAGGAGCGAGATAGAAGTCGAAAGCGGGTATAGCTTGACCGCCATGCATTTCGTTTTGCGCTGTTTCTAATGAGATACAAGCAATGACACTCGCTGTTTCTATGCGCTTTGCAGGGCGAGATGAGCCATGACCAGCACTGAAACCGTGTTCCAAAATGTTATCTAATGGATGTTGGCAGCAGGTGAGTGACTTAGTGGGATAATAGTCTTTATCGTGAATATGAATGTAGTTATGCGCCACAGCATCACGCACATCTTCGCTTAAAAGATAGTCGTCGACGAATGGTTTGGTTGTTTCGCTCGAGAACTTCATCATCATTCCAGCAGGAGTGTCAGCGTTCATATTAGCGTTTTCACGTGTAATATCATTCGATTTCACGTTGATTATTTCGAGGA
Organism: Hoylesella nanceiensis DSM 19126 = JCM 15639; assembly: GCF_000379965.1. Taxonomy (GTDB): domain Bacteria; phylum Bacteroidota; class Bacteroidia; order Bacteroidales; family Bacteroidaceae; genus Prevotella; species Prevotella nanceiensis. Next base: position 649,516 of record NZ_KB904328.1, read on the forward strand.
AGATATCCCTTGTCTTTGCTTTTCGGGCAACATTACGAAGGTTTCTATACGAGATATATGCTCGAGCCACGTCCTTTCTGCGGCTCTTCATCAATTCGTTTTCAACCTTGTTTTGGATTTCTTCAACAGTCATTTGCGAGTGACCGCTCATCGAAATGCGGTCGGTTATCTGTTGAATAAGATTGCTATCCTCACCATTATTGGTGTGTAACATAGCCTTTCTGATAGCTCCACTGATCTTTTGTTCATTAAAGCCCACGATGCGGCCATCTCTTTTTACTACTGTCTGTATCATTTTTGGGAAATATTAAAGTTTGGTTTTGTATCTAAAGTTGATTTTCTTTCTACTTAAATTGGTGCAGCAAAGATAATGAAAGTTCTTATATAATTTCACTTTTGGATAACTTTTAAATAGTTAATATATGTCAATTATATGATAATCAATATCTTATAAAATAAAAATGGAAAACTTTTTAAATTCTTGTTTTATTGATATTTTTCAAAAAGAAAATAATTATTATATGGTGTAAAGGCGATTTTTAGGGGCTAAAAGAGCGAAAAACAGATTTGAGTTTTCTTTCAACTGAAACGCCTAAAGACTTGTTTAAGGGGGTATTATGAACCTTGATTCAAAGCAAAAAACAAGTTGTTGAGTTGCAATGGCATTCCTTCTGTTCGATAATTTGTGTGTGAAGGTTTGCACATGCTTTCCTTTTTTCTTAAATTTGTAAGCTCAAACAAGCGAACAAAATAAGAGTTGAGTTATAACTCAAAAATAACTCCATTTTAAAAGCATTGATATTAGCAGGTAAAAGCATTGTTATTGCAGGCTAATTGTAATGCTTTTAGCATGCAAAAGGATAGTAATTAAAATCTTAAAATTAGACAATTAGATGTCACGGGATAAAGTGTTAGGAGGTTTAACACCTCAAGAAGTAAGTGAAAGTAGGGCGAAACATGGTGAAAACGTACTTACTCCACCTCAGAAAGTGTCCATTTTTAAGCTTTATCTTGAAAAGTTTCAAGACCCCATTATACAAGTTTTACTCATCGCAGCCGTTGTTTCTTTACTGCTTGCATTCGTAGAAAACAACTTTATTGAAACCATTGGAATCTTCATTGCCATCTTTCTTGCCACCGCAATAGGCTTCTATTTCGAATTAGATGCAGCCAAAAAGTTCGAGGTTCTCAATACACTTGAAGAAGAACAGATGGTGAAAGTGCGTCGCAATGGAGTGGTAGAAGAAGTGATGCGCAAAGATATTGTAGTGGGAGATGTGATATTAATCGAGACAGGAGATGAGATACCAGCCGACGCTTGTTTAGTAGAAGCGATAGATTTACAGGTGAACGAGTCGTCACTTACAGGCGAACCCATTACCACTAAGCATGTAGAAATAACCTCATCTAAAGGCACAGAGGCTTACCCCCCTAACGTATTGCTTCGCTCAAGCATGGTAATGAGTGGTCGAGGAACGGCAGTTGTTACCGCAGTTGGCGACGAAACAGAGATCGGAAAGGTGTCGCATAAGTCTACAGAACTCACTTTTACGAAGACACCGCTAAGCATTCAGCTCTCAATGTTAGCCAAGATGATTAGTAAGATTGGCGTAACAGTGGCAGTATTGGCCTTTGTTGTCTTTCTTGTTCACGACATTTTGGTGAACCCAATATGGCAAACTAATCACTATTTAGATATGTTTGAGGTGGTTCTTCACTACTTTATGTTCAGCGTAACCATTATTGTTATGGCTGTTCCAGAAGGACTTCCAATGGCGGTTACATTGTCGTTGGCTCTCAATATGCGCCGAATGCTCAAGAGTAACAATCTTGTTAGAAAGCTACATGCATCTGAAACGATGGGAGCAGTTACGGTTATCTGTACCGATAAAACAGGAACACTTACCCAAAACAAGATGCAAGTGAATGATTTTGCACGAAGTTGCGAAGACGATGAGCTGCTTTTTGAGGCGATATCTGCCAATACTACTGCCGAATTATCATTGTCTCCAAACGATGAAGACAATGCAACTACCACTATTCCAGAGGGTATTGGCAATCCAACCGAAGTGGCATTGCTGCTTTGGTGCTATAAAAATGGCAAGAATTATAATAGTTATCGGAGCGAAACAAAAATACTTCATCAACTTCCTTTCTCAACAGAAAGAAAGTACATGGCCACCATTTCGCTCTATAATGGCGTGCCTTATCTCTTTATAAAGGGTGCTCCAGAAGTGGTATTGTCGTTCTGTAATATCACAGAAGACAAGAAAGCAGAAACCGAAAGCACTCTTCGTGGCTATCAAGATAAGGCTATGCGTACCCTTGCTTTGGCTTATAAGCAACTCGATAGCGATGTGGTTGAAAGCATAAAAGACAACTCTTTGAGCGCAGAACTATTGCAAGACTTCTGCTTACAGGCTGTTTTTGCCATCTCAGACCCTATCAGAGACGACGTTCCTAACGCCGTTTCAGAATGCCAAAGAGCTGGTATTAACGTTAAAATGGTTACTGGTGACACTTCGGCAACAGCCATTGAGATTGCTAAACAGATTGGTATTTGGAACGAAGAGGGCGTTTCTGAGAGCGAAAAGGAACGTTGGCACATCACAGGAACGCAGTTTGCAGACCTCGATGACAATGAGGCTTACGAGCGAGTAGCATCTTTAAAGGTGATGTCTCGTGCACGTCCAACAGACAAACAACGCTTAGTTGAATTGCTACAAGCCCGCAATGAGGTGGTAGCAGTTACGGGAGATGGAACCAATGACGCTCCTGCTTTGAACCATGCACATGTTGGTTTGTCGTTAGGCTCAGGCACTTCGGTAGCCAAAGAGGCAAGTGCTATGACCTTATTAGACGACTCTTTCAGCTCAATTACATTGGCTGTGATGTGGGGAAGGTCGCTTTATCGCAACATTCAACGCTTTCTTTATTTCCAATTGATTGTGAATCTCACCGCATTGTTATTGGTTGTGGGAGGCGCATTCATCGGAACTAACATGCCATTAACCGTTACTCAAATCCTTTGGGTGAACCTTATCATGGATACATTCGCTGCTATGGCATTGGCATCTCTGCCTCCTTCTAAAGATGTTTTGAAGGAAATGCCTCGCAAACAAAGCGACTTCATCATCTCAAATAAGATGTTTAGGGGAATACTTACACACGGAATATTCTTCTTTATCGTGCTTTTCTCGATGTTATATTATTATGGAAACGAGGTAAGTAACGGCATAACAACTCATCATCTCACCATATTCTTCACCACTTTCGTGATGATTCAACTGTGGAACCTATTCAATGCGAAGACATTTGGATGCAAAGACTCTGCCTTTAGTCATCTAAAACAGAGTAAAGGACTGCTCTTTGTGTTCCTAATTGTGTTGATAGGGCAGTGGCTTATCGTGTCGTTTGGTGGTAAGATGTTTAGAACTGAACCCCTATCTCTCACCGAATGGGGCGTAATTATTGCGCTTACTTCGCTTGTTTTGTGGGTAGAAGAATTGAAAAGACTATGGACTCGCAGAACAAAGTAAAAAACATTATATTCGACTTAGGTTGTATCTTGGTTGAACTTCACCCACAACGTTGCATCGATTCCTTTCGTTCTTTGGGCGCAGAAGCCGTTGCAAAGTATATAGAAACACATCAAACACGAGATTTGTTCTATCATATTGAGGTGGGAAAGATCACCAATGCGGCCTTTTGTGAGGCAGTTCGAGAGCTAACCGAATTGCCCTTGAAAGACGAAGAGATTGAAAGTGCGTGGAATTCGCTTATTGGAACCATTCCAGAACATAAGCTACAAGCCATTAAAGAGCTTGCTAAAACGCACCAATTGTTTATTCTTAGTAACACCAACGCAATGCATTGGGCGTGTTGCGAGCCTTTGTTTACAACCGAAAAGGGAGAAAACGTGTTGCAACTCTTTCAAGATATCTTCCTATCTAACAAGCTTCAGCTCATCAAACCCAGTGCAGAGATCTTTCAAGAGGTGGTGAAACGGACGGGAATAAAGCCCGAAGAGACTTTATTTATCGACGATCTTCAACCCAATTGCGATGCTGCTTGCCAACTTGGTTTTAACGTATTGCACGACCCAAAGGGTACTATTTGGCCCCAAAAGCTATTGAAATAGAAACATGACAACGCTATATCTCACCCCAGAAACAAAGCAGTTGCAACCCAGTGTGGCAACTATTGGCTTTTTCGATGGGGTACATTTAGGGCATCAACACGTGCTAAAGCAGGTGGTTGAGCATGCTCATAGAAGGCAATGGACATCTATTGCTATCACATTCGATGTGCATCCACGAGTCGTTGTGCAACCAAATTTCACGCCAGAGCTCATCACTCCGCTCGAAGAAAAGCTGCACTTGCTTTCTCATACGGGTATAGATGTCACCGCAGTGCTGCCCTTCTCTGCAGAAATGGCACAGCTTTCGGCATTTCGTTTCATGCAAACCATCTTAAAAGAGCAGTTAAACGTACAGCAACTCATCATTGGTTACGACAATCGTTTTGGCAAACAAAGCGGTGAAACCTTTGAAGATTATGTGCGATTTGGGGCAGAATTGGGCATAGAAGTGTTGCTTTCCACTCCATTCGACACGCCACAAGGACGTGCTTCGTCGTCAACTATACGCAAGATGTTGCACAATGGCGAGGTAGATGTGGTGCAACAGCTCCTCAGTCGCCCTTATTCTTTCTTAGGAAAGGTGGTTCATGGCTATCAAGAAGGTCGCAAATTAGGCTTTCCAACCGCCAATATCGAACCCAAATATAGCACGACAATTCTACCAAAAGAAGGCGTTTATGCCGTTCAAATAGAGCTTTCTGCTACCCACAAACGCTATAATGGCATGCTCAATATAGGCAATCGACCCACCTATGGCACCTTTAAACAAACCATAGAGGTGCACATCTTCGACTTTAATGAAGAGATATACGATAGCGAAGTGCGTGTGTTCTTTATCGAAAGAGTGCGTGATGAGGTGAAATTTTCATCAGTAGAGCAGCTCAAAGAACAGCTTATTGCAGATAAAAAGAGGGTAGAACAAATTCTTAACTCGCTGAAATAATTATTCAATACAAATTCTATACACTATGGATCCTACATTAAAAATCTGTTTAAAAGCCGTTGGTTTCCTTATTTTAGTAGCCATTATTCAAGCCATTTCGCTCTATATTGTGGGCGCAGTTTATGCTGTTTCTTCCGATACTCCATTCGAAGAAGTGATGCATGTGATATCAACTCAGGGCTGGGAGTTAGCCAATGAGGTGATTATTCCATCGACCATATTAGGACATATCATAACCATTGTTTGCTTTTTGTTGGCAAAATGGACACCCATATCAACTCATTATATCTCAAAAAAGCCCTATCAGCTTTTAGGTCTCATTGTTCTTTTCTCGCTATTCATCGTTCTTCCCTTGGCAGGAATATACGAATGGACAGGCTTAGAGCTGTCGAAAGACATTCAAAAGCTTTTTAATGCAATCATGCAAAAGCCCTTTGGTATTGTAGCTGTGGCGATATTGGCACCCATTGTGGAAGAAATTGTGTTTAGAGGAGCTATTTTAAGACTCTTGTTAGAGTGTTTCTCGGGCAAGAAAGCATGGATTGCCATTGTTATTTCGGCAGTTGCATTTGGTCTGTTCCATGGCAATTTGGCGCAAGCAGTTAACGCTTCGTTCCTTGGTTTGATACTTGGTTGGCTCTATTATCGCACCAAAAGCATCGTTCCATCTATGGTTTTGCACCTGGTGAACAACATTTCTGCAGTGGTAATGACGCTTGCTTTCTCTTCAGATCCAGATATAAAGGTGATTGAAATGTTTGGAAACAACCTTCCACTTGCTGTTGGTTGCCTCACAGTGTCGGCTCTTTTAGCAATTGGAACCTTCCTTCTTATTCGTAAAAAAATATAGAATACCGATCCGTTTAGCGTCTTTGCGTGTTGTGAAGTGAGTGCAGAATATCTTGAAAGGTAATGCACTTTATTCTAAAAGAAGATGCAACTCGTTTTAAATGACTTATATATAAATAGGTGAGGAGCGTGCCAATCGTTTTCTTTTTAACAAATATTAGATAGAGAAACGATGTGCATTGCGCACCATTCTAAGTTAAGAAAAGGAGTGTTTTTAGTATTTTTGCCCATCTTAAGGCTCTCGTTTGTGCCCTTGATGATGTGCAGATGTCCACTAAAAACATTCCTTTTATTTTCTATTTCAGTAAAAGATCACTCAAAAGCAGTCTTCCTTTGAGTCTAATTTTGCCCCTTTTTATCGATAAAAGGTGGCTTTTCTTCCTTTTTACATATCACTAAAACACCCTAAAAGCATCGTTTTCATCGAGCAAACACATTGCTTTCGTGTTGCAATAGCATTGCTTTTGCGTTGTCAACTCACTGCTTTTAGCTCATTCTTTGCGTATTTTCATCTCTTTTGCATCATCTTTTAAAAGAATGGTTCAATGAAATAAAAAAGTGTGCGCTGTGTTTTTGTTATTGGAAAGCAAGGAGTGAGCGACCCCAAAGAAAGGGAAATAGGGGCAAGATACAAGGATGGTAAATTTAAATTAATTAACAAATAAAGCATAAAAAGTCGAATTTTTATTAAGTAGTTTATAAAAAAATATTGTTTAAAGGATAAGAGCTACTACTTTATTAGTAAAGAACAACCAACCTAAAGCAGTCTCCACTAGCCGTTGAAAATGCCCTATAACAGAGCAAAATACAAGAAATAAAAGCGTCTAGAACTACAACTACCTTACAAAAAGAAAAGAAATAACTAAAAACAACGATGAAAAGTAATAAGCATCTATTAAAAGAAACCATGCTTAAAGCCGCATTTGGTGCTTTAATAGCAATGGCTCCTATTGGTGAATCAAAGGCTCAAGTAACCCTAAAAACACCTAACACCACCCTTGAAGTTGTTATAAAGAAGATTCAAAAGCAAATGAACCTTCGCTTTTTCTATGATGATAGCTTAGCAAAAGTGATGGTGAACAACATTGATGTCAAAGACGAAAAAGTGCAAAACGTGTTGAATCAATTGTTGAAAGGAAAGGGTATATCTTTTAAGGTGGAAGATAATGTGGTGTATTTGCGCAAAGAGAACGCACCAGTAGCAAAGGAAAAGGCTACAGATTCTAAACGTAAAATCACTGGAAAGGTGCTCGATGAGGCTCAACAACCAATGATTGGCGTTACTGTTGCAGTGAAAGGTAGTACCACAAGAGCCGTTACTGACATAGACGGTAACTATCAATTGCAAACAAGTGAGACTGCTCCTGTGTTGCAATTTAGCTACCTTGGCTATAAAACAAAAGAGGTGAAGGCTTCGGGAAAAGATGCTATTACAACCACTATGGACGTGGATTCGAAAGCATTAGACGAGGTGGTGGTAACCGCTTTGGGTATTAAAAGAGATAAAAAGATGTTGGGCTACTCGGTGCAAGACATCAAAAGCGATGCTTTGAACACCACTGGTGATCCCTCTGTTGTAGGTGCTTTGTCGGGAAAAGTGGCAGGTTTGCAGATGAATACCGCTAGTACTGGTCTTGGAGGATCTACTAAAATAACCATAAGAGGTAACTCATCACTCACCGATAACAACCAACCTTTATGGATTGTAGATGGAGTTCCCTTCTCAGATAACAACACTTCTAACGCTTCTGCCTATGGAGGTTACGACCGAGGAGGCACTTCTTTAGATATTAACCCAGACGATATCGAAAGCATTTCGGTGCTAAAAGGCCCTAATGCAGCTGCTCTTTATGGTTCAAGAGCAGGTAATGGTGTGATCTTAGTCACCACTAAAAAGGGCGCAAATAAGTCTGGTTTCGGTGTAAGTTATAACGGAAACTTTACATGGAGCAGCGTTTCGCAAGCCATTAAGATGCAAAATCGATTTGGACAAGGTAGCAATGGCGCTGTAAACTATAAACGCAATGCCAGTGGAGACATTGAAGGTTTGAACGGAGAGTTGTCTTTTGGTCCTGAATTAGATGGACATGAAGAATACAATTGGTATGGAACGAAGTCGCCTTATCAATACACTGGCGATAAACTTCGTGATTACTTTAAAACGGGTTTCTCTCAATTTCATACCGTTGCACTAGGCAATAACAGCGAAAAAGGACATTATCGCCTATCTATTGGCTACAATGATAACAAGGGATTGTTTAAGAATGAAACCTTAGATAAATTGTCTATCGACCTCAATGCAGGTACTGTTGTGAACAAATATCTTTCTCTTGATGGTAAGATCTCATTGTCTCACATGAAGGCTTGCAATCGTCCTTTACTCGGATTGAATGGCGAAGTGGCTCAACTTCTACTCATTCCAGGTAACGTTTCATTAAGAAGTTTGGAAGAAAACCAAAGCTCTGAGACTCAAATTCACCGCAACTGGTTCGGTCCTAACCAACATTATTCGAACCCATATTACGTTCGTCACCGCTATAAAAACAGCGATGAACGATGGAGAGCCTTTGGTTATTATGGCGCAAACATCAACCTTCTCGATAATTTAAAGCTCAATGCGAAATACTCTTTCGATTATTATAGAACTCGATTGCAAACATCTGACCTTAGTTTAGCAGATCAAGCGATTACCACAGGCACATCAACTTGGCAAGAGAAGATCACTACTGATGGTATGCAACGTGGCGAAGAGAATCACTTTGAACACAACATTCAAATGCTATTACTTGGCAATAACCAACTAACTCCAAAGCTTCGTGTTGATTATTCGTTAGGAGGTAATGTCATGTATCAAAAGTATGAGCTCTTTCAAGGAGGCGTTCAAAACATGTTAAACAAAGATGTTTGGGTGTATAACACTGGTGGAAAGCTCGTAAGTGGTGGCGATAACGGTTTTAATAGAGCAATGTATTCGGTATTTGTATCGGCTCAATTGGCTTATTCTGAATACCTTTCGTTAGACTTAACCGCTCGAAACGACTGGTCTTCTACGCTTCCTAAGGGTCAAAACTCATTCTTCTATCCTTCTGCAAGCATCAGCTTTATGTTCTCAGACTTTATGAAGTCGATTGATAAACCATTGCCTTCTTGGGTTACTTTCGCTAAGATTAGAACCTCATTAGCGCAAGTTGGTAAGGATCCAAGCCCCTACAATCTATACAATACACGTAAGTTTGAATTTGAATCAGGTATCAGAAAGCCCGTTGTTAATACCATTAAAATGAACGATATGCTTAAACCTGAGATCAAAACTTCGTATGAATTGGGTCTCGATATGAAATTCCTTAACAACCGATTAGGCTTCGATTTCACTTATTATTATAGCGTAACACGCAACCAATCGATGTTAGTTGATGCCGCAGCACCATGGTCTCAGCAGTGGGTTAACGCAGGAAAGATCTTGAATAGAGGTGTAGAAATGATGGTTTATACCACTCCTATTCAAACAAAGGACTTGACCTTCAATTTCAATATGAACTTTGCTCACAACCGATCTATCGTGAAAGAGCTCGCACCTGGTGTGCAACGCATCTACTTTAACGGTGATAATAATATGCCAGTACGTGTTGGTGCGGTTGTAGGAGGAAAGCTTGGAGACATCTATGCCAATAATCTTATGAAGCGAAACGATGCTGGTCAAGTGATAGTTAACGCACAAGGATTACCCCAACCTGCCACTGGAAACGGTAATTTGGAACAGTATTTGTTGAGCAACCCCATAGGAAATATACAGCCAGACCTATTGATGTCGGTTACACCTTCATTGACTTTCAAAGGCATTTCGCTAACAGCTATGTTCGATATGCGCTTTGGTGGTAGCATAATGTCAGTGTCAGAAGGTATGGCAACCTCTGTAGGTACATCTGAAAGAACCTTGAATCGTGGCGAATATAAAGAGATATCAGGTGTGAAAGACTATTATATGGTGGTGCCAGGAGTGAAGGAAGACGGTTCAATTAACGACATTCCAGTGAGCGCTCAGGCATATTATTCAACCATAGGTATATACAAATCACAGAAAGGTTATGCCGAAGAGTTCATTCATAGCGCATCTTATATCAAGCTAAAGGAATTGTCTTTGGGTTATAGTTTCCCACAACGCATGCTCAAAAAGACTCCTTTTACGGCCTTAAAACTATCATTTGTGGCACGAAACCTCTGCTTCTTGATGAAACATACACCAGGAAATCCTGACGGAGGCTATGATACTACAATGTTTTCTCAAGCACTTGACTTTGCAGCAGTGCCCTATACACGAACCTTTGGTTTCTCTATTAACGTTGGATTTTAATGTAATAAAGATATGAAAGCTTGTCAATTCATAAGAAAAACAATATACTTGGCTGCCGTAAGCGCCCTTGTTGGTTGCTACGACCTAAATGATTTAAGTAAAAACCCATACGAATTGCCCGACAACTCGTCTCAATCTAAAGAGATAAACGTCGAGAAAGACAATTCAAAATATGCCGATATCAATATCGACTTCGCTGTATCTGCAAACGATTCAGTGAACCTTAAGAGTAAACTTGCAGATGCTCCAGCTATCTTTCGCAACTTTTTATACGAAGGATATTATAACGATTATCAGATCACCACGAACTTATCGCACGACATCTATGCAGGCTTTGTGGCTAATAATCAACCCAAACACGCTGGAAAAACATCTGATTACAACTACGGAGACGGCTGGTCTGGAGCACGTTGGCGACACTTTTACGAGAATCGTTCAAGCGAATATAGAGACCTTTTACGTGCTTTTAAATTCAATGAGCACCCAGAACGCTATAAAAACATGTTCTACATCACTCGCATCTACTATGCTTTCTTAGCGCTTGCCAATACAGATACATACGGATCTATGCCTTTTAGAGAGTATGTTCGTGCGAGAATACCCGAAACCAACAATGTTGCTTACGACACACAACAAGAGGTTTACGATGCAATGTTTCGCATGTTAGAGCAAGCTGTGGATAGTATTGCACCCGAAGACAACACCCAATACAATGTAGATAAGCAAGATATATGCTACTTTGGCGATGTAAATAAGTGGTTACGCTTTGCAAATACATTGCGTTTGCGTATGGCTTTGCGCATTTCTAACATCGATCCTGCTCGTGCAAAGACTGAAGCTGAGGCTGCATTAAATAACAAATACGGTTTAATGACAAGCAATGCCGATAACATGCAGACTGTTCCTAAGCACGCATCTGTGGCACTTGGCGGTTTAGAAGATGGTGGAAACGAGAACGTTTTGTCTATGTGTAGCGTCGCTTATGGTGGAGAAAGCGTGATGTCTTACGATCTTGAGCAGTTCTATCGCAATCTATCTACAGGCGGAGGAACCTACAAAATAAAGACAGGTAGAAACAAATACGAAGAGAAAGTGATTGACCCTCGCTGCTTAGTGTGCTGGTATCGAGGTGGAATGACAAGCAATACGATTGCAGCAGGTGAGGAAAGTCTTCGTGAAGACTTCAAAGGTTGCAAGCGAGGAGCGCAAGTTCCCGACATATCTATGGGTACATTGATGTACAGTATCACACGAACACAACCCAAGCCAGCATCACATCAGCTCAATCCTAACTATTGGTTTAACTATGCTCAGCCTACAGTTTGGTTGGGATATGCCGAAAGTTTGTTCCTAAAGGCAGAGGCGGTGTTACGTGGTTGGACTGCAACTGGGCTTACAATGAGCGTTGAAGACTATTTCAAAGCAGGTGTAAAGGCGTCGTTAGACTATTATATGATACCTCAAAACACCAACCTTCCAGGTGCAGCAGATAGCTATATGGCAGGCTTAAAGGTGCTAAACGACGGCACATTTAATAGTGGTGACAAAGAAAAAGTACTCGAAGCGATTATCACTCAGAAGTGGATGGCCATCTTTCCAAATGGAAATGAGGGTTGGGCTGAATTGAGAAGAACAGACTATCCACGCATACTTAATCAGCTAACTAATAACAGTGGTGGCGATGTTCCTAACGGAAAGACCATCAAACGCATATTCTATCCAAACTCAGAAGCGGGTAATCAATACTTCACAAGCCATCAAGAGCTTCAAAATATGAATAGTCAAGGCAAGCGATTGTGGTGGGATGTGGACGATACCAACGACGAACAAGGCGTTTGGAAGAAGCCAAATAACTTTAGAACACAACCCTAATGGGATAGAAAAGATAGTCTACTGCATTCCTTTTTTTCATGTTATGTTAGAATAGAAAGTCAAAAACAAGTCTTAAAAAGTTGTTACTAAGCAAGGAAGCAGTAGACTTTAATATTGAAAGCAGAGCCTTCATATAGGTTATATAATAGGGATATAAGATTGTTTTAGCTCTGTCTTTCGCCAACACAGGTATGTTTTCATCCATACCTGTGTTCTTTTTTGTTGGCACCTTGAAAGCTTTTGGGTGCCCAACGCCATTCTTTTCCTGTCTATTTATTTTCTTTTTAATGTAGAATTCAGCCATTTCTCGTTCCCTTTTAAGTATCTTTTTGCCCCTTTATTCATTTCGCTTTCGTTTCTTTTTGGGTATCTTTCCGCCCTTTATTCATTCTGCTTTCGTCTCCTTTTGCTCGTCTTTAAAATCTTGAAAGAATCTTTCCTCAACTCCATTCTATTCACCTTACTTTGCAATAGCATTGCTTTTGGGGTGAAATCTCATTGCTTTTAGGACGTAATAGCAGTCCTTTTACAGTGTAAAAGCATAGCGTTTGCAAGATGAAAGCGTAATAGGTTGAAAATAAAGGAGGTGTGAGGGGTAGGCAATAGCATGAAGAGAATGATATAAAAGGAGAAAGATGGTTGAAGAATGGGGGAATTTTTACTTTGCATGATCCATGTTATAGCGTTGCAGTTCATTTCTTCTCAAAATACATCTTTATATTTTGTTTCTTTAAGTCTTTATCCTCTTGTTCTGCTACTTTTTGTAAATATTTTGGCTTAAACTGTAAAAATATTAAGCGAAAATGCTTTTTATTTGTGAAAAAAGATGTATATTTGTTGCGTTATAAAATAAATAATAAGAAGTAAGAAATATCTTCGAACAATCTGTTATTTACCGACTTAGAAGAATTTAAACAATTAATATTAATCGAAAATGAAAAAGAAATTAGCACTTGTAATGGCATTTCTTTGCTTGTCTACTGGCGTTTTCGCACAACGAAAGGTTGAAGTTGTGGAAAAAGTGAAGGTGGATACCAACGCACCTGCAGGCAAAGTGATCAAAAGAAAAGTGGCAATTGGACGCTTTTCTAATGAAACCCAATATGGAAAAGGACTTTTCTATGATAAAGAAAACGACCCAATGGGAAAGCAAGCCCTCGATATTTTATCATCTAAATTGGCAGCTTCTGGTAAGTTTTTGTTGCTCGAACGTGGCGATCTTGATGCCTTATTAGAAGAGGTTAAGAAAGGAGATGGAGGCGCAAACACCATTGGTGCCGACTATTTAATTATCGGTTCGATTACCGAATTCGGTAGAAAGAACGTGGGAAAGCAAGGCGTTTTCACCAATACTAAAACGCAAACCGTTGACGCTGCCGTCGCTATTCGATTGGTAGATGTGGCTTCTGGCTTGATAGTTTACTCTGATGAGGCAAAGGGTTCAGCAGAAATTACCAGTAAAACAACCTTGGGAGTGGGTAGTAATGCAGACTATGATGCGTCTTTAAGCGATAAAGCTATATCTGAAGCGATAGGTCAATTGGTGGAAAACATCATCAATAAATGCACCAATAAACCATGGCGTACCTACTTTTTAAGCTACGACGACGATGCAGTTCTTATCGGAGGAGGAGCAAGTCAGGGCATTGTTGCAGGCGATGTGTTTGCTGTTAAGACGAAAGGAAAGAAGGTAAAGAATCCTCAAACAGGTGTAATGATAGAGCTTCCAGGTAAGACTGTGGGACAAGTGAAGGTGCTTTCTACTGCTGGAGACACTCCTGAAACCGAGTATTCTGTGGTAGAAGTGTCGGCAACAACACCTATCGATGCAAGTAAAATCAATGACTATTATATCGAAGAAATTAAAAAATAGGAACTATGAAGACTAAAATTATATTGTTTTTGAGTGTCTTGGTACTCTTAGTTGCATGCAAAACAAGTTATCCAAGAGAACAACAATCGGGCAAAGAAGATGTTGCTTTCTTGCTATTTGTGTCGTATAAGCAATATGTAAACAAGCCTCTTACAGTTGTTTTAGATGGTGGTGTGACCTTTACTGCAAAGGCAGTGAAAGACAGAAAGGCAACTTATAAAGGAGAATCTTATGCCGTTAAGCCTGGAGCACGTGACATTATTGTGCGCAGTGGCAACGATGTTATCTACTCAAAAAAGCTGTTCTTATCTCCACAAGAGACCAAACAAATTAAATTACCATAATGAAAAAACTTTTATCTATTGCCCTACTTGCTGGCTTAATGACGGCTTGTTCGACCCAAAAACCGCTCTATTCGTGGTATAACTACGAAGATGCTACCTACAAGTTCGATAAAAAGCAGAGCGAAGCTGCTCAACAACACTTGTTGGAAGAATATCAAAAAATGATTGAAAAGCAAAAGGGATTGCGCAAAACTGTGCCCCCAGGACTCAACGCTGAGTATGGTTTTTTGCTTTGTAAGCTAGGTAAAAAAGAAGAAGGAATAAAGTATTTAAAGGCCGAAATCGCCCTTTATCCCGAGTCAGCAACATACGTTAGTAGAATAATTAAACAATTAGAGAAATGAAAAAGTACTTATTCATCGTAGTAACGATATTGCTACTCGCTTCTTGTTCAGAAACAGTTACACTTGGAACTCAATACCCTAAGATGTATACTGATAAGCCTACATCTATCGTAATCATGCCTCCTATCAATAAAACTAACTTTGTTCAGGCTAAAGAATACTTCTACACGACACTTTATGGACCTCTTTGTGAAAAGGGATATTATGTGTTTTCACCCTTGATGACAATGGATTTGTTTAAAGGCGAGAGTGCTTATGATAGCGAAATGTTTATCAATGGCGACCTAAAGAAATTCCGTTCTATCCTTGGAGCCGATGCTTGTATGTTCACAACTATCAAGTCTTGGAAGCGTAATAACCTTGGAGGAGTGATCACAGTGGACGTAGAATACACTCTAAAGTCAACCCGAACAAATGAAATACTCTATCAACGTGAGGGATTAATACGCCTTGATACCAGTGTAGGAGTATCGGGTGGAGGTCTCTTTGGAGCTCTTATTAATATGGCAGCAACGGCTATTAATACCGCAGCAACAGACAAAGTGATTGCTGGAAGACGCTGTTCTGCATTTGTGTTGAGTAACCTTCCTGCAGGTGTTTACGATGAAGTGCACTATAATAAGGACGAGAAGAGTCCAGCAGGAAAGAGCTTTATCAAAGCAACCGTAAAATAATTGATCCGCTTGCGATGAGCAGAGTGTGAGTATTTTCATAATTTTAAAGTTTTAATGGATGTCCTTTCTGCACGTTCTCAGCATTGTTGTTGAGCCGTGTAGAAAGGCTTTTGCGTTCTATCTTGCCCTTCTTTTATGCTTAAAGAGTCTTTTCTTTAAGTCGAATTGGTAGCTATTGAAATGCTTTTTACTCCTTTTCTCCTCCTTTGTTCTCTTTAAAAACATCTTGTTATTCCCCTTTTAGCTTCCTCGTTCTCTCGTTTTCTTCTTTAATTCCCCTCGCCTTTAGTGGTGTCTTGTACCCTTCTTTCAATCGCCTACACTTCTCTTGCTTTGCAATAGCATTGCTTTTAGGGTGAAAAGTCAATGAGATTACAGGGTAAAAGCAACGTAATTGCAGGGTAAAAGTATTGAGATTGTTTGCCGTGTTGCAAACCATTGATTTTGAATGTCATAACTAAAAGGAGGAGGGAAGGGGCGGTTTGCGGTGACAAAACAGCTTGAAATAGGTCAAAATAATTGCAAATTGAAAGAAATAACACAAAAACTAAATCGCTAACACATTTTAAATCAGAAAAAAGCAGTAATTTTGTAAGCTGTAATATTGTAATCTAATTATACAAGATTGTGACAAGATAATATTCAAATGATGATGATAAGAAAACAAACCATACTTCTTTCCTTCCTTTTTTGTATGCAAACCCTATCGCAAAGTGCGTCTGCAATGACTCTTTTCGGTAGCAAAAAAGATAAGAAAGAAACCACAAAACCCGTTCAAAGCGATTATAATAAGCTCGTTGGAAGAGACACTATGGCCATTAAAGGCTTGATGGGAGTGATTCAAAAAGAAAACGATTATTATTTAGAAATTCCCAAAACACTGATCGGAAGAGAGATTCTTGTGTCGAATAAGCTCCTTCAAGTGCCCCAAGAATTAAACGAAGCGGGTGTGAACAAGGGTATTAATTACGAGAATAAAACCATTAAGTTCGAGTGGGAGAAAGACTTAAACAAACTCAATATCCGTGAACAACGACTCACACCAGAGGTTTATAGCTTCTATGCAATGGCACCTTCGGTGAAAGATAACTATATCAATCCGTTGATTGCAAGTCTTAAAATCGAGGGAGTTAGTAAGGATTCGGCTTCGGTAGTGGTGAAAGTTACCAACTTGTTCAATGGTAAAGACGAGTGTTTGAACGATGTTTTCAACCTCATCAACTTAGGAACCAGTGCTAATAGTGAGCTTTCTCGCATCTTAAGTATGAAGGCTTTCGAAAACAATGTGGCAGCCACTTCAGAGCTAACCACTGTTGTTCACGAAGGAAAAAGCAAAACCAACATCACAATTGTGGTGAGTACATCGCTCATTTTGTTACCTTCTCGCCCAATGATGGGCCGTTTAGAGAATCAACGTGTGGGCTATTTCACAACAAGTAGATTGCACTACGGCGACAATCAGCCCGAAGTGGCAACAAAAAACTATATCACTCGTTGGAAATTAGAGCCTAAAGACACCGCTGCTTATATGCGTGGCGAGTTGGTTGAGCCTGTAAAACCCATCGAATTCTATATTGATCATGCCGTTCCAGCTAACATTCTGCCCTATATTAAAAAGGGAATACTCGATTGGAACAAAGCTTTTGAACGTGCAGGGTTTAAGAATGCGGTGGTAGTTCACGAGTTTACAGATAGCATGGCCTTAGAAGGTGACGACGTGAAGTATAGCGTTTTAACCTATGATGCATCGGAAAAGGCTAACGCAATGGGTCCTTCTGTGATCGACCCACGCACAGGCGAGATTTTAAAAGCAGATGTTATTTGGTGGCACAACGTGCGTTCTTTGTTGAAAGAGTGGATTATGGTGCAAACAAGTGCATACAATCCTGCTGCAAGAAACGTGGTGTTGCCCGATAGTTTAATTGGTGATGCGGCTCGTTTTGTGGCTTGTCACGAGGTAGGACACTCGCTTGGATTGCGTCATAACATGCGAGCTTCGAACGCTTATCCCACAGATTCGTTGCGTTCACGTAGCTTTACAGATAAAATAGAAGGCACTTCGGCTTCTATTATGGACTATGCACGCTTTAATTACATTGCACAACCAGGCGATAAGATCGTTAAAAACTCTCCAAACATCGGTCCATACGACCTTATGGCGATTGAGTGGGGCTATCGTTGGTATCCTAATGAGGGTGTAGCAAAGAACGAATTATATAGCTTCCTCAATAAACATCAAAGCAAAGAATATCAGTATAGCGAGGCGCAAAGTCAGCGTTCGGCAATCGATCCACGCTCATTAAGCGAGGATTTAGGCGATGATGCGATGAAATCTGCATCTTATGGTATTGCTAACTTAAAGCGAATTGTGCCTAATGTGATTTCTTGGACCACCACAGGAGAGCAAGGTCAGACCTATGATGAGGCGTCGAAGTTTTATAGTTCCATTATTTATCAATGGAGTTTGTATAGCTATCACGTGTTAGCTAACGTGGGTGGAATGTATGTTGAGAACACAGTTGTGGGCGATGGAAAGCGTACTTTCACTTATGTTGAGAAGCCAATACAGCAAAGAGCAGTGCAATTCTTGTTAAAAGAGGTGCTAAGCGATCAGCCATGGCTATTCAACACGCCGATAAGTAACTATACCTATTTAAATAAGAAGACTCCTATTGGGGTGCAAGAGATGTCTCCTACCTACTCGCTTATCAATCAACAAAGCTACATCTTGTGGGACATTCTCGACAATACACGCCTTGTTCGTATGCTCGAAAATGAGATGCGCAACGGCAAAGACAAAGCTTTTACGGTGATAGAGCTCATGGATATGTTGCATAATCATATCTTTAAGACCACAATTGCAGGCGTTTCGCCATCTATTTCGCAAAGAAGTCTACAGAAAAACTTCGTCGATGCGCTCATAACTGCAGCGGCAGAAAGCGAAGGAGTGAAGATAAATAAAAAGCTAAATCAT
Source organism: Hoylesella nanceiensis DSM 19126 = JCM 15639 (assembly GCF_000379965.1). Classification (GTDB taxonomy): domain Bacteria; phylum Bacteroidota; class Bacteroidia; order Bacteroidales; family Bacteroidaceae; genus Prevotella; species Prevotella nanceiensis. The sequence continues at coordinate 667,881 of NZ_KB904328.1, forward strand.
AGTAATAACATCATTGAAAACGATGAGTTCCAGCTCGGTTGCAATGAGTTGAGCTCGGCTCCACGTATCATTGAGCTCACAGGAACACAGGCTACACGAGTGAGTGATGCTATAAGTGTGAAGCGAGGAGAGCTTATTCGCATTATGAAGTTATTAAAACAACGTACTACAACAGCTGATACTGCGGCTCGTTTGCATTACGAAGACGTGATTTTACGTATTCAAACGGCTCTTGGATTGACTAAGTAGAAGAAAGAAAAGCAATGTAATTAAAACACGATAGAAGAATATTAGTAATAACAAAGAATAAAAATAACAATATGAAAAGACTATTAGGAGCATTTTGTTTGTTGTTCGTTGCGGTGGCATTGTATGCACAAGAGCGCACAATAACAGGTGTTGTGGTAGATGCCGAATTAAATAATGACCCGCTTCCAGGGGCAACTATTTCGGTAGCAACAGCAGGTTCACGAGTTGAAACGGGTGCCGTTAGCGATTATGAAGGTCGTTTTACGCTGAAAGTAGACTCGCTAACAAAGAGCTTTACCGTTCGTTATTTGGGCTATCAAACACAAACTGTGAATATCATTGCAGGCAAGTCTGAATACACTATTGCACTAAAATCAGATGCAAAGGTGGTTGGTGAGGTCGTAGTTACAGGATATCAGAAGATAGATAGACGCAAATTAACTGCTTCTGTCACCTCTGTTAATATCTCAGACGAGAAGATTGGAGCCGTAAAAAGCATCGATCAGGCTCTTTCTGGACAAATAGCTGGATTGTCAGCAATAAGCTCTTCGGGTGCACCAGGAGCGCCAGTGAAGATCAGAATACGTGGAACTGCGTCGCTAAACGGCTCACAAGAGCCTCTATGGGTGCTTGATGGCATGCCAATGGAGGGCACAGATATTCCTAATATGGAAGATCTTAAAGACATAGATAATATCTATCAAACCTCAATTGCAGGTATTAACCCAGCCGATATCGATAATATCACGGTGTTAAAGGATGCTGCTGCCACTGCAATTTATGGTGCTCGAGCAGCTAATGGTGTGATTGTTATCACCACAAAACGAGGAAAAGCAGGTAAACCAAATATCTCTTTCTCTTCTAAATTCACCTTCTCGCCAAAGAGTAACATTGATAAATTGAACATGTTGAACTCTAGTGAGAAGGTAAATCTTGAACTTGAGCTGCTAAGAAGCGGTTATTCTTATCGTGAAGGCAAAGGAGATGTGTCTAAAATCTTAACTTCTTTAGGCGAATTGTCTACCTTTAAGGCTTCAGGTTGGAACTCTTTGAGCACAAATGCACAAGAACAAATCAACCAATTGCGCAATATTAATACCAATTGGAACGACATCTTGTTTAGAGATGTATTCAATCAAGAATATAACTTGAGTCTTTCTGGTGGAAGTGAGAAAGCTAATTACTACACATCTGTGGGTTATTACGACGAAATGGGTACTGTTAAAGGTGTAAAGAACAATCGTTTCAACCTCTCACTCAAAACAGATTACCGCATCAATAACATGCTAAAGGTGGGCGCTTCGGTGTTTGCTAACCAACGAAAGCAAAACAGTTACCTTACAGATACAAACGGATTCACTAATCCAGTGTATTATTCTCGCCTCGCAAATCCATACACTCAGCCCTTTAATGCAGACGGAAGCTATGTGTATGACACCAATATTCAAGGCCGAGAAGACTCTTCTCTCGACTTTAATATATTCGAAGAGCGAGCTAACACCTCTAATGTTAGAACCGATAAGTCGCTTATGGCGATCTTTGATGCAGAGCTTAAAATCAACAGTAACTTAAAGCTTACCACCCAATTCGGCTTACAACAAGATGCCTATACATTGGATAAGTATGCAGGAGAGAATAGTTATGCAATGCGAAAGGAGAAACTTTTTGCAACATATTCATATCCTGATGGTAAAAGAACCTTCCTTCCTACAGGCGGAATGCATAAGATGACAGAGGCACATACAAGCCAATGGACCTGGAAAGCAATGGCAGAGTTTAACAAGAGATTTAACTCTATCCACGACTTAGAATTGATGTTGGGTACAGAGGTACGTCGATTAAAGACCACTTCATTGTATTCTGCAGCTTATGGATACGACAATCGCACGCTAACAACACAGCCCGTGATCTTCCCAACAGAAGACTTAGCCCGCCAATATCCATTACATAGCGAAACAAACTTAGAGAATGCTTATGTCTCTTGGTTTGCAACTGGATCGTATACACTACTTAGTCGCTACACATTTGGAGCGAGTGTGCGTTGGGATGGCTCTGATGTTTTCGGCGTTGCAAAGAAATATCGCTTCCTACCTCTTTACTCATTGAGTGGTCTTTGGCGTGTTTCTAACGAGCCATTCATACAAAACAGCAGTGCAAGTAAATGGTTAAGCAACCTTGCTTTGCGTGCTTCTTACGGACTACAAGGTAACATTGATAAGAATACTTCACCTTACTTAATTGGTACATTCGATAAAGTTACCGTCTTACCAGGCAATGTTGAAACCGTAATTAAGGCAGAAACAGCTCCAAACCCCAATCTACGTTGGGAGAAGACAGCAAACGTAAACCTTGGATTAGATATCAGTTTATTTGACAATATCATTAATCTTAGTGCCGATTACTATTATCGTAAGAGCACAGACCTTATCGGAACACGTATGCTTCCATTGGAAACAGGATTCGCTTCAACTGTAATCAACTGGGCAAGTATGAAGAATCAGGGTCTTGAAATTGCCCTTTCAACTCGTAATATCAAGACAAAAGATTTCACTTGGACCACTAATTTGAACTTAGGATTCAACTCTAACACCGTATTACGTGAGACAGTGGCTCAAAATGCCACTTATCCAAGCCGTGAAGGTCACCCCGTTGGAGCCATCTTCGCATACGAAACAGCTGGATTAGACGCACAAGGCTATCCCGTTTTCGTTGCTTCTGATGGATCAAAGGTAAGCGCAGAAGATCTACTTAAATTGAACTCGCATGGCGCAAGCACATTAACAGCAGAACAACAGCGCAACCTTTATAAATATATGGGTACCATAGATCCAAAGGTTTCGGGTGGTTTCATCAACACATTTGAATATAAAGACTGGCAATTGGGCGTGAACTTCATCTTCAATCTCGGTATGAAAGTGAGAGTACGTCCATCTTATTCGCCTGCAACTTTCGACAGAGGACTCAACACCAATCGTGACATTCTCAATCGATTCACTACCGATAATCCTGCAGGAAGATACGCAATACTTATGGAAAAGAATGTGCGTGTGCCCGAATACATACAATATTCAGAATACAACCTATATAGTATGCTCGATACATGGGTAAGAGATAACAGCTATTGGCGTTTACAAAGCCTTCGATTAGGCTACAAATTGCCAAGCAAACTCTTAACAAAAGTGGGTGTAAAGAGTGCATCTTTGTCTTTAGAAGCACGTAACTTATTTGCCATTGCGTCGAACTATGACAACTATTTAGACCCCGAAACAATGGGCAATCCATTTGCACAACCCATTCCAAAGAGCTTCATTCTCGGAATCAACGTGCAGTTCTAAGAACAGCGTTAGAATGCAATTAGAACACAATATATAATAAGGTGTATTTTAAAAAACGATATTTTATGAAATCAAGATATATCAACTGGCTTTTTGCCGCATTGCTTTTATTGGGCTTTTCTTCGTGCGATAAGTTCTTAGACATACGTCCTACAGGTAAAGTTATTGCCGAAACAGGAGAGGAATACCGTGCTTTATTGACTTATGAGTATAAGAATTTCCCAGAAGATCGTGGTTTAGCATCATTCAGAAGTGATGAGATGAACCTCACAAGCAGTAGTACTTCAACCGAAGACTATAGCTCTTTCTTCGATATTTGGGCGTGGAACGACAACTCGGCACAAGGAACTACTGCCTCATTTGGCTGGAGACGCTACTATCATGCTATCTACGTTGCCAACACTATCATAGCCAACGATGGCAAGATGACCAACTTCTCTACCGCAGACAACAATCAGTTGGTAGGCGAAGCATATATGATGCGTGCTTATTGTCACTTCCTTTTAGCCAATCTTTATGCAGAACCCTACACCAAAGTCAAGCCCGATACCACTCGTGGAGTGCCCCTTTCGCTCGAAGCAGACGTCAATGCAGTTCTCACAAACAGCTCTTTGGCACAGGTTTATGCACAAGTTGAAAGCGACATCGACAAAGCTTATAGCTTAATGAATAAAGATTCGTGGTCTCAAGGCTTTAACTATCGATTCAATAAGATCTCTGCACAAGCCTTAAAAGCACGTGTAGAATTATACAAAGGCAATTGGAGTGGAGCATTGCAAGCTGCTCAAAACGTGATAACAGCACACCCAGCGTTGCAAGATTTAACTGTTTCGAGCCCCACATTGCCCAATAGTTACAAGTCAGACGAAAGCATAGTGTCGCTCGAACAGGTGATGACTGCTACCTATGCACGTGCAGGTCAGGTAGCCGACGATTTGCTATCGCTTTACAAAGTGGGCGACTATCGTTACGACTACTATTATAATCAGCTTACAGCCAGCGTCACAACAGTGAGCAAAGGCGGTGGAGGCGATTATCGTTCAACCTTCCGTTCGGCAGAATTCTACCTCATTGCGGCAGAGGCTTCGGCACAACTTGGCGACTTAACAACCGCTAAAACCTACTTAAAACAATTGATGGCAAAACGCTATATGGCGTCGCTCTACCCACAATATGCAAGTGATGTAGATGCACTTTCGCAAGAAGATCTAATTAGTTACATAGCCGATGAGCGTTTAAGAGAGTTTGCTTTCGAAGGACATAGATGGTTTGATTTAAGAAGAACCACACGTCCTGCAATGCAAAGAACCTACAATGGCAACACATATCAGTTGAATGCCAATGATAGTCGATACACTCTTCGATTCCCAACAGAAGCTATTGAGGCTAATCCCGACTTAGCTCGATGGAATCCAAATAAATAATCAACAACACAATAGCCGTTGTTGCAACAGGCATAATAAGCAATCTGCACGTAAAGTGGGGTTGCTTATTATTTTTTTATCCCCCTCTTTCATTTTATTTTCCGTTGGTTTCTTTCTTAGTTATCAATTGTTGCCAAGCCATTGCTTTCTTTTTGCGTTTCAAACTCAATGCTTTTACAGCGCAATAGCATTGCTTTTGAGATGCAATTGCACTGTTTTTAGATGGCAAAAGCATTGATTTACGATTTAAACAAAAAAGCAACTAAAATATAACTGTTTGAAATTATTTTGAGGTAAATCTATATATTTTTATTCAAAAATGTATGTTTTTCAATAAATTTGCCGTAACTTTGCAGCATAAACATTGAGAAGATTGTAATTTAAAGATAAAAAGAAATTGTTAAAGTTGCGTGCAATTAGGGTGGCACTCCTTTGATTTTGGTGCAGAAAACACTTGATTAGCAACTTTAATTACCATTTAAAGAAAGAAAATTTATGAAGAAAATTCTACTCACTTTTGGTCTTTGTGCCACCGTATTAGCATCTAATGCACAAAATTTCAGTAGTCCAACATGGACCCAAACACAAACAGTTTACAAGCAAAAAACCGATGCTGTTAACTCAGCTCCAGTGACCATCACAGCCGATGGCGATGTAATTGTATCTTCATCATTCAACTCAGGAACCCTATCTGTTGGTAGTTTAATGGTTAGAGCCGTTGCAAAAAGCTCTTATATTCAAAAGTTGAATGCTGCAGGAACATCACAATGGGCAGTTGCTTTGCTTGGTGCTGCAGAGGTAAAGAGCCTTACAAGCGATACAGATGGTAATATTTATGCAGTGGGTGTCTTTGCAGATCAATTGAAATTAACAACCAAAACAGGTACAACCGCTGCAACACTACAAGGCAATAGCGGCACAACCAAGTCGTCTTTGTTCGTTCTTAAGTATAGCAAAGATGGTGCTTTGTTAGCTTATAAATCAGCAACTTCTGCTGTAAAAGCTTCAGTTTTGGCTTCAGGAACATATTTTGACGAACCTTCAGACGCTTCTTATATAAGAAGTACAAAGGCAGTTTGGTCTAATAATAAGTTATATTTCACTGCTCAATATACTGGAGAATCAACTTTAAGTGATGTGAAATTAGAAGGTGATTACTTAGATTATGCTGGTATAATGACAATTGATATTCCAAGAATGTCAGTGCTTTCAGTAGACGCTTCTAATTTAAGTGGCTTGAAAAAAGAATATACTGTTAAAACAAATGTGACAGGATTAGAAGAGCAAACAGGCGTTAAGAGCCTTAACTTTGCAGTAAACAACGGCACACTTTATGTGGCTTCGGTTGCAACAGGTGCTGTAGTTGTAGAAACATCTAATAAAACTGAGAACTTTAATGCAGGCAAAGATGGCGAAGATTTGAAGTATGGTTTCATCTATTCAGAGGTAGGTAGCACAACTAATAATAAGCTATTCGATGGTGGTAAGCTTGCAACTTTGAATAGCAACAATAGCATTAACGACCTAGTAGTAGACGATTCAAATGTATATGTTGCTGGAACTTACAACACAAACAACGTCTTTGGACAATCAGTTACATTCCAAGGCGGTTCAGATAGCTTCGTTGCTGCATTCGCAAAAGGCACAACTAACGTTCAATGGTTAGTGAATAGCGGTGTAAATGAAGGCGATGCAACTAAATATGCAGAGAAAGTTACAGGCTTAGTTGTTGCAGATAACAAACTACTTTTAACTGGTTATACAGAAGAAACATCTACTCATACTGTTAAAGATGGCTTCGTTTATAACGTAACAACAAGCGGAACAAAGACAAGTGTAGGCTCAAATGTAGTGTTAGGTCTTGCAAGTGACAGCAAACAAGTGGTTACTTCAGGCGTAAACGAGCTTAACTCTGTGTTCAATGGTTATGCTTTGTCTACCACAACAGGCATCAATCAATTAACAGAAACAAACGATGTTGTGCGCAATGGCAACGTGTTTAGCTTCGAAAAGGCACAAGATGCAGTTGTAGTAGACTTGCAAGGACGTGTTGTTCTTCGTGCTTCTAACACCACAACTCTATCGGTAGACAACCTTGTTAAAGGTGTTTACGTCTTAAAAGTTGGTACAAAAGCTGTGAAATTTGTGAAGTAAAGAACTTTCATAGAATCATATTTTAAGCGATAGGGCAAAGGAGTTATTCCAGCGTTCTATCGCTTTTTTTATGATAAAACATAATAGTTGTGAAATAAAAGTATTGTTTTTTAAAATTAAAAGTATTACTTTTGCAGTGTAAAAACATACCTTTTAGTTCCTAAAAGCATTGCATTTAGGACGTAACTTACAGCGAACAACATTTCACTTCGTTAACAATTAGGTATAAATAACACTCTAAAGAGATTATAATGCGCAGAAATTTACTCCTTATAGTGAGCATTCTTACAGTGCTTCCGTTCATTGGTTTGACCCTATTCTACTCGAAAGGTGAACCAAGAGAGGCTGTTGTTGCTCTGTCGATGATAAACGATGGGAACTGGATTCTACCCATAAACAATGGTGGAGACATTCCTTATAAACCGCCATTCTTTCACTGGTGCATTGCACTTGCGTCGTTATTGCAAGGCTATGTAAGTGAGTTCACGGCACGTTTTCCATCTGCTTTGTCGCTCATTGCAACCACTTTAGGCACCTATTGCTTCTATGCTAAGCGTAAAGATTCTGTTATTTCAATGGTTGCAGCACTACTTGTGCTCACAAACTTTGAGTGTCACCGAGCTGGAATGGCATCAAGAGTAGACATGATGCTGGCTTGTTTCATTGTATTGGCACTCTTCTTATTTTACAGATGGTGGGAAAAAGGAGCCAAAGGGTTGCCATTTGGTGCCATAATAGCAATGACTGGCGGTGTGTTAACCAAAGGTCCTATAGGCTTAATATTGCCTTGTTTGGTGATGTGGGCATTCTTTTTATTGCGTGGTGCAAGCTTCTTTAAAACCACATTGCGCTTTGCTTTGTATGGAATAATGGCGTGCATCGTTCCCGCTTTGTGGTATGTTGCGGCCTATAAACAAGGTGGCGACGCCTTTTTAGCATTGGTTATTGAAGAGAATTTCGGTCGAATGATGGGCAAGATGAGCTACGACTCGCACATACATCCATTCACTTACAATTTCACTTCGCTGTTATCTGGTTGGCTTCCCTACACTCTTTTAGCTTTAATAGGCTTGTTCTTCGCTCCATGGAAAGACGGAATGAGACGATTAAAAGTATGCTTAAAGGGCGCAAAAGGAACTAAAAAGATGGCAAGAATATTAGAAAAAGCGAAAAAAGCCGACCCTGTTGAGCTATTTTCATGGCTCTCTTTCGGTTTAATATTACTGTTCTTCTGCTTCCCATCGAGCAAACGTAGCACCTATTTGTTGCCCTGTTATCCCTTTATGGCTTATCTATTGGCACGTTATGTGGCGTGGCTTGCTGGCGAAAGACAACGTCCTTTGCGCATCTTTATATTTATAATGAGCGTTATAGGAATACTTATGACCTGCATCTTCATCATTGTTAGAATGGATTTAGTGCCTTCTACCATCTTCACAGGTAAGCATGTAGCAGTGAAAGTGCTGATGTTACGCTCGCTTGTTACAAGTGATTTGAATGTGTTAGAGTGGTTCTTGGGTCTACTTCCAATGATATTGGGTATTTGTTTACTGGTTTGGATGGAGATAAAACGCAACTCTTTGTGGGCGCACGAGCTACTTGTGGCGATGTTCCTACCCGTGTTTGCGTTGTATTTCACCCTCGACGGGGTGGTTCTTCCACGTTTGTTGGCTCCTCAAAGCGACAAAGAAGTGGGCGAATATATCATGCATCACTATCCCAATCAACAGCTTTACAGCTATATCGAGAGTAGAATGATGCACTTCTTCTGTTTGAATTTCTATGCAAACAACCGCATTCGACAATTCGATCTCGATCAACCTCAGAGCGGAATACTATTGATTTCGGAGGGAGAAATAAACAAATGGATGAAGAAATATCCAACTTATCAATTTAAATTGATTGCTAAAACGCAACGAAAGAGAACCGAAACAAAAGATATTATTTTGTTTATTCACTTCGAAAAGAGATAATATACAAGAGCAACATCACAGGTGTTGCTCTTTTTGTTGTATAACCTTCTATTTTAATGAGATAGATGCTATCTTGCAATAGCATTGCTTTTGGGTGGTAAAAGGATTGCTTTTACCTTGTAATTACATTGATATTACCTTGCAATAGCAATGCTTTTGTGAACGAATGTCGTGAAAGGTGTTTTTAAAGCGCATAGCGCATTGTTTGCAAGTGCGTTGAGTTGCTATTGCTTGAGTGTACGTTCTGGCGTCTCAACGCAAATAAATAGCTTATTTAATCCATTGACCTAAGGTGGCACCTAAGGCAATAGCAAGGAAGCCAAGTACCACACTTGCGGTGATGTAGAGGGCTAATTGGGTGAAATGTTGCAGTTGATAGAGGTTGAACGACTCGTTACTGAAGGTGCTAAAGGTGGTGAATCCGCCACAAAAACCAATGGTTAAGAACTGCTTTAGCGCAACACTTGCATTCTCTTTGTTATCGAACAAGGTATAAACAAAGCCGATGATGAGGCAGCCAAGCACGTTAACAACGAGGGTAGAGAGGGGAAATGAGGTGGTAGAACTTTCGCTAATGAGTTTTGAAAGCATGAAACGTGCCACCGAACCGAGTGCTCCTCCGAGTGCAATAATTAGTGTTGTTTTGAGTAACATCATTCTTTTAAAAAGGGTGTTAACTGCTTGTTGCAATCAACACCCGATATGTTTGTTATAATAAAGATGCTATTTCGGCATCTAAATCCTTAATTTGTATGTCTCGTTTATACACTACATTGTCTTTACCAATTAAGAAGAATGTAGGTATTTGTTGTACATTGTATCTCACAAGGCTTTGACCTTTGGTGCTTTCTGTTTCTCTAACACAAACCCAAGGCAATGCTGCTGTCTGTGTTTTCCAGAAGTGTTCGTCGCCATCTATCGCCACTTGATAGATCTCTAAGCCTCTATCATGATACTTATTGTATAGATCTCGAAGCATCATAATACGCTTAGTGCTTTCTTTACTCGCAAACATGTGGAAGTCTAAGAGCACTACTTTGCCCGTAAGATCGCTCAAATTGCGAACCACTCCCTTATTGTCTACGAGTGAAATGTCGACACTATTGGTCACTTTTACTTTGCTTGGGTCGATTGTAAGCTGTTGTTGTGACTTCATAATACGAATGTTTTTCATTCCTTCGATAGCGATATTATGAAGGTTTAAGCCTCTTTCTGAGTTGGGATGGTAGGCGTCCCAGCTGGTAGCAACAGCGGCAAACGCTTTCACATCCTCTTCATTTGAGCGAGGATTAAATATTAATGTAGAGATATTGCCAACGTTAATGGTTTGGAAAAGCGCAAAATAAGCGTATGCTTTCATAGGCTCTTTGAAGATGTAATTCATCTTAATGCCATCTTTGTAAGCATAGATTACCTTTGAAATGCTATCTTCAACGGCTTTAACTCCAAGCGAAGGACTATTCACAATGGCGTTAATTCTGTTTTGAAGTCTAATTTGTTGCAAGGCAAGGTCTTGTATCTTACTACAGTTTTCCGATCCTTTCACCTCATATTTCACTGCCATATCAGGATAAGAAGCCTTGATATCAACAGTTTCAGTAGAGTCTATTGATACGTTAATGATTTGATTTGCAATTCTAAGTCGATAGAACTCAGGAGCGGTAGGCGCCTTTTGTGCAAAGCTAAAGCTACCTTCTTCCGATAGTTTTAACGAGTCGATAACTTTAATTCCATCGAGACTTATGTTCTCAAAGTAAAGCATTGAGTCTTTAGCTTCTTTGATTTCGCCTTGAACATGGAATTTCTTTTCGCCACAAGATGCTATTGCCAATAGAGCAAAGGCAAATGAAATGGCACGTACAATTTGTGTAACTGGTCTTTTCATAGAGGTTTTTCTGATTTAAATACAAAAGTAGTGGAAAAGCAATAAACAACAAAATAAAAGACTATGTTTTTGCTTTTTAGTCCCTTTTCGTGCTTCGTTGGGGTGCGTTCTCGCTCTTCTTAGAGGCTAAAAGGGTTGTGTGGAGTTGCATTTTCAATGCTTTTTGTTCCTTTTATCGACTCTTTTTGAATGTAATTCGATGCTATTTGTAATGCAATTTCTTATTATTTGTCACCCTATTTCTTGCAGTTTAAAGCTTCAACTCATACTGTTTGGCTTTCAACTTGTAGCCATTTGTGGCAAATTGGTTAGCTATTGAGATTCAAATTGTTGAAACTTTGCTCGCAAATAGATAGCACTTGTTGAAAAAGAGCATTTTTATCGAAAAAACTTATATTCGAAGAATATTATACTTTAAGTGTTGAATTTATATAACAGTTATGTTTCTGTTACGAAAAATGGCGTTTTCAAGAAGAATAAAAACACATATTAACGTTATAATAAAAGAATTTAAGTACAAATAAATTTTATATATTGTTTCCTCGTAAAAATGTTTTAAATAAAAAAGTAATTTATTCTTGCATTGTAAAAACAATGTAGTATATTTGCGGTTGAATAAAGTTTTATATTGAAAGAGAGGTACGTATGAAAGAGATGAACAAGATGCGAGCTTCTTTACTCTATGACTTTAGTAAAGAAGAGATCGTAGAAAGCTTTAAACATGCAAAGGAATTATGCGTACAGTTACAAAATCTGACAGTGTATAGTAATGATTATCGAAAGGTGATTAGTCAGTTAATACCTGGTATTCCTAATTCTTCAGTAGTTACACCTCCATTTAATTGTGACCATGGTCATGGTATAGTGTTAGGCGAAAACGTGTTTATTAATTGTAATTGTGTGTTTCTTGATGGTGGAGAAATACGAATAGGGAAGAACACTTTGATAGGTCCTGCCTGCCAGTTGTACACCAATCAACACCCAACAGATTATTTAGAGCGACGTAAACCGCAAGAAGTTTGCTTGCCAATAACTATTGGAGAAGACACATGGATTGGTGGTTCAGTGGTAATTTTACCTGGTGTAACCATCGGAGACAGATGTATTATTGCTGCTGGCAGCTTGGTAATGCATGACATTCCTAATGATTGTGTGGTGGCTGGAAGCCCTGCTGTGATTAAGAGAAAGCTCAATAAGGAGTAAACATAGTAAGCGTTGACAATTGCATTTGTCGACGCTTTTTTTTATTTGTTTGTGAAGTGTATCTCTAACCAAAAGATGTTGCAAGGCAATAGCTAAACCATTGAGAAAGAGGGGCTTGTTTATTGCAAAATAAAAGCTATCCTTTTGGTTGGTAAAAGCATTGTTATTATACAACAAAAGCATTACAATTAGAGTGTAAAAGTAATGCTTTTATCATTAAAGTGTTTTATTTCTCGATGAGAACAGTTGCGTAAGCAGCCATTCCTTCTTGTCTTCCTACAAAGCCCATACGTTCACTTGTGGTGGCTTTTATGCTGAAACAATCTGGGTCTATGCCTGCTATTTCTGCCATACATTGTTGCATTGCGGGTATATGGGGATTGATTTTGGGTTGTTCGGCGCATATTGTTGCATCGACATTCACAAGGTGATAGCCCTTTGTTGCGATGAGTTCGATGGTTTGTTTCAAGATAATCTTACTGTCCATGTCGAGCGTTTCATTCGCAGTATCAGGGAAATGAAAGCCTATGTCACGCATGTTTGCAGCTCCAAGTATGGCATCACAGATGGCATGTATTAAGACATCGGCATCGCTATGACCAAGAAGTCCGAGAGAATAGTCGATCTTTATTCCGCCAAGCCATAAGCTTCTACCTTCTACAAGCTTATGGACATCATATCCAAATCCAACTCTTATCATGGCAATTATCGTTTAAATAGGTCTGAAAGTCCGTCCATATCAAATGTTAAGGTAAATCTTAACGTTTGGTCTAACGGGTTAGTTGCAGCTGTAGAGATGACATATCCAGCGTCAAGAGAGAACACATTCATTTTGAAACCCGCACCCACTGTGAAATATTTGCGGTTTCCTTTGTTTTCACTTTCGTGGTGATAGCCCGCACGTAGTGTGAATTTATCATTGTAAACATATTCAGCTCCGAGGCTCCATTGTATCTCTTGCAACTCTTCTTTAAAGCCATTGGGGGCATCTCCGAAGCTTTTAAAGATACCACTGATGCTCGAAACGTCGTAATATTCTTTCTGAACACGAGCGTCAAAGTCTGTTGGTGACTCGCCATCTCTTATCTTTGGATAAGTAGGAACAAGCAACTTGTTAGCATCTGCGGCAAAAGTTATGCGGTTATATTCATCGATTGGCACCATAAGAGAAGCACCTAAACGAAGGTTTGTGGGTATAAAATAGCTGTTATTGTCGCCTCCAAATGAGATCTTTGAACCGATATTAGAGATGTTTAAACCAAGTCCTAACTGGCATTCACGTTGTCCTATGTTGACATAATCTTGATAGTAAGCACCCAAGTCGGCTGCAAATGCAGAGCCAGGAGTGACATCATCGGTGTAATCTGCTTTCAAATCAGAATAGATAAAGCGTACAGCTGTACCGATAGAGAACTTCTCTGACAACATTAAAGAATAGCCAGCGTCGAACGACATCTCATAAGGATTCACCGTAATACCGCCTCCTTGTCCTGTAGAGTTATAGTTTGTTTGAACCTCTCCCAATGAGAAATAACGCAAAGAGGTCGACACTGCAGAGTGTTCTCCAATGCGATAATAACCTACAAGATATGCTAAGTTCATGTCACTAACAAGCTTTCGCAACCAAGGAGTGTAGTTTAGCGACACACCTGCACGACTAATGGTGAACGGATACTTAGCAACATTCCAGTATTGTGATGCAACATCGGGATCGGTTGCAGCACCAACGTCTCCCATACCGCCTGCTCTTGCATCAGGAGCAACGCTTTGTGAGGTTACAGAAGTAGTGACTGGGTTAAATATATTGTTCTTATCTATTTGTGCAAAGCTATGGAGTGAACAGCTTAAAAGGGCGCAAGTAGCGAAAAACAGTTTAATTCTACTCATAGTATTATCAATGTTTTAGAGATGTATTTTAAGCAATAAACGCATAAAGTACATTTTTATTGTTTTAAAATAATTAGTTTCTTTGTTTTTGAAACCTGTTTACCTCCTTCTGCAGAGATAAGCACTCGATAGAGATAAACGCCTGTTTTAAGTGCAAATCCCTTGTTGCTTGTAAGGTCCCAAGGCACCATATACGAGCCATTTGTAGACACATTGTTTTGCGAATGAGTCCAAAGTAGCTGACCATTAGAATCGAATAGCTCGATACTTACATTCATGTTGTTACCCGAATAGGTGTGGTTCACAATGAAGGTTGTGTGGTTCTTGGCTGGATTCTCAGAGCAATCGATATTCAAAATCGTTGGTTCAAGACCCTTAACAACAGTGAAGTTCATTTCAGTTGTCGACGAGTTGTTAAAGATATCCCATGCTCTTATGCGCAATTGGTGGTTTCCTGGCTCCAATTCAGGTATGTTAAACAACGCAGTTCCTTTGGTATAAGAGCCAAAGTCGAATTTAAAGTTACTATTTAGGTTATATGTTTTGTTCATATCTCCATCGATAGTCACTTGCAAGTCGTGTCCAATTCCGTTGCCACTCACATTAATTCCGCTCTTATCCAATAGCTCAATAACCAACAAAGGAGTAGAGTTCACCTTGCCTCCGTTAGTGAATGAGGGTGAATTGAGATAGCAGAAGATAGACGGACCCACTGAGTCTGTCTGCGAGATGTTGCCCCCTTGGATGGTAAAGTCTTTGTTATAGCCGTTTGCCGACACCGTTTTATCCTCGTTTACTGCATAAACATTGATCAAACCGCTATTGTTACTGTGGCTAATATCTTTAGGAATAGCAAACGAGAAGGTGAACTTTCCGTCCTTAATGCTATCCGTTCCATTGAAAAGAACCTTCGTTCTGTCTTTATATGTAAATGGAGTTGTGGTCTCTTCCTTATCGTTTTGCTTGCCCACAATGGTCTCTTCGCCATCTCGAACAAGTATAGTTGCCTTGCCTTTAAAGGTGTTATGGTTCACGATGTGACCCTTAACGGTAGTCACCTCGCCCGCCTTTATCACGATGTTACTACCTGCAACACAAGGAGTTCCATTGATTTCGTCGATAGATATGTTGAGAGTTGGACGACGAAGAACCAATGCAGGGTCGCCAAGAAGGGCGTATTGCAGTTTATTTTCCGTGTGATCCGCTCCCGAATCAATCATATCATTCTTCGCTAAACGTTGTGCTTCACCAATCGAAATGGGCTTTCCTTTAGCGTCATTGCTAAGCACATGCTTCAAGAAAGACATGTTGATGCGTTTATTGTAGTTAGCATATACCGTGCGAGTAGTACCAAAGAACGCCACAGCACCACCGTTTGGATTCAGTAATGCGCTTTCTCCTATGTTCGCAACAGTGCCATCAAAGGGCATAATATCGCACGAAGCAGTGATCCAAAGGGGTAGATTTTTGTTGTTAAAGCTGGTGAAGTCGCTCAGACGCAACACGTTTTCGTGAGATATTTGATATTCCACTCCGTGTCCAACATAATCCATTATCAATGCACCTTGTGCCTGTTGTTGCTTAATAATCTTACTAACATCAGGATAAGTAGCACCTTGTGCCGAGTTAACTCTGTTGAAAGCGTCCCACATTACCTTTTTAATATGATAGGCAGGATTGAGCCCTTCTATCATAGTAGCAGCGTCTTCCACATCTTGCATGTGTAAGTTTTCGTTCCCATCGTCGCCCATAAAGAAGATAGTATTTTGCCAATCGCCAGCGTTATGATTAGTGTTATAAGCCACAATCTTATCTACTACCACCTTAGCTTGTGCGTCGTTCACAACAGGAATGCGTCCTACTGCAATGTCAGGTTTATCTGCCGACAATAGATTTCCGCCCTCATTGTCGTCTAAAAGACAATAAAAGCCGTCGTCAACATAGCAATATACCTTGTGAAAAGAGTTCTCACTTTCATAGCAAAGCAAGTAATCATCAGGATTTTTGCCACGCCATTCCGTTGTATTCATGCGGTTGTCGAAGCTACCATCACCGAAAAGAACAAGATATTTAGGCATTTTCTGTTCGTCATTTCCAGCTCTATCGTATAGCATTTTCATGTATCTGCGATAAGCATTGGCATCGGGTGTACCGCTTGAGAATTCATTATACAATTCATCAGCAGGCACAATGCGCACCTTCATCTTGTCAAATTCCTCGTGAAAAGCCTTTAAACGCTTAGCTTGTGCAAGTAGTTTCTGTGTGGTAGGGATAATAATCACCATGTCATAGAAATCATCTGCATGTAGATTTTGATTGGTGATGTTATACACATACTCTGCACTTGGGAAGTTATCTGTTTTTAAATGCGGAGCAGCAAAGGGAGTATTAAAAGTTAATGTGATATAATCTAAGCGCACATTGTTGCCCTTTGTTACTTGAAGCGTGATGTTGTTTTGTTCAGAAACATTGTCGATGGTATAGCCAAAAGCCACCTCTTTCGCCTTACTAAAGGCATCTGAGCCATTAGAAGAATTGTTCCATGATAGCGGAATGTTACCATATACCTTGCCATTGCAGCTCACTTGCACCTCACAAGTGTTGTTAGAGGTGATGTTCACCAACATTTTAGCAGTTGAAACCCCTTTAGGAGCCTTTAAAGAGTAGGTCTTTGATGCCCCATTATTGAGCACTTCAGCATCAAACAAATTGCGTCCGCCTTCGAACCACGCATAGTTATCCACCTCATAAAGACTGTGATAGTCGTTAAAAGTGGGATAGAACGACGCCAAAAAGGCAGTACTATCCATTTTAAGTGGCTCTTCGTCGGTTTGAGTGATGAAATAATAGCCATAATCAGAATAGGGATTACGTGTTCGTCGAGTAGCTGTTTTGCTATTCCACGACACCGTTCCCTTGGCAAAGAACAAACGTTTGCCATTGATGTTGCATGTAGGCACCTCCTTTAGGTCGTCTAATTGCTCCAATTCTTGTGGTCTTAACTGCTCGTTTTGCAACCAACCTCCATAGCCATATATCTTCACTTTGTTGATATCAGTAAAGCCTGCACGTTTAATTACATCGTTAGTCAACTGATAAACGCCCGTGTTTTTTACCCTAATCTTTGCCCATTTGCCCGTAGATAGCTTAGAGTTAGCCGCATATCTATCGGCAGGAAGCGTTGCAACTCGGGTGAGAGAGGCTTTTTGAGTGCGTTTCTTTGCTGTTGATTTAACGCTCAACATAAAGCTCACCAAAATCTTTCTGGTGTTTTGGCGCATAGCCAATGGAGTGAAAGAAATTTGCAAAGAAGGCTTTTTTCTATCGAAAACCACCTGTTGTTGTATTGCAGGTAGATTGGGAAGAATGCTTCCCGACAACGCATTATAACGTTGAATGTCGGTAGAACTCATATCTATAAACTCAGGATAGAGAATTTCTACGGTATAGATAGAGTCGTTATAGTTCTCAGAAAGTGGAATGGTGTAGGTGAAATGAGGCAACACCGAGTCGATTTTAACTTGATCTGAAGTTAAATTATAAAAGCGTTGGGCATGTAATAGTTGTGCAGCAAAGGTCAGCACAAGCGTTAAAAGCAATATATGCACATGTCGTTGTTTCATTGATAAAGGGAGTTTTGCGGTGCAAGGATAAGCGGTTTAGAGTGTTATCGACTATAAAAATCGAGCACTTTTCTATTCTCTATAAATCCTTCGAAATGTTGGTTGATAAGCACTTCTTGCTCTTCTCCAACGCCACCAGTGATAAGTAAATCGCCAGTTTTGATGGTTATAAATTGCGAAATATATTCAATTAGTTCATCAATCTTGTGCAACATGTCGTTGGTAAAGCCCTCACTACTGGGTGTTTCGTTGATGTTGGTGTTAAATTGAATCATGTTTACGTCTTTAATTTGGTCGATACTGAGCCACGAACCCAATACCAACGAGCCATCAAAGCTTTTTGCTAAGTCCCAAGGAAGACCCTCTTTTGCCAGTTGCTTTTGCATATCTGTAGCCGTAAAGTCCACTCCTACGGTAATAGCATCATAGTATCTGTGAGCAAAACGAGCAGGAACCGACTTGCCCAATTTGCATAAACGCACCACCAAAGCACTCTTCCAAGATATTGTTCCCATGTTGTCGGGCACAAAGAAAGGCTTTCCATCTTTCAAAATGGTAGCGTCAGTTTTAGTAAAAAGAACTGGTTGTGCAGTTGTTTTGTTGGTTTCTTCTGTTTTGTTATCGTGTTGGGGATAGTTGTTCACTATGCCTATTATCTTCATCTTTTTACGTATTTAAATTGCTTTTGTTGTCTTTTCATTTTTTGTTGAACGCCCTTTTTATGCTGATGCGCAGTGTAAAAGTCGTGTAGAAAGAGTACAAAGATAGTTATTATTACCCATATTTCGTTATTATTATGAATAATAATACTTTCAAGAAATGGGCAACATTTGGTGCTTGTGTGTTATAAAAACGATGAAATGGCTGTTTTCTTATGATTTAATTGTTAAGATTTTTTAATCTGAAGGAGTGATTTTTTTCTATTTTAGGCGAAGAAAGGGAGACAAAGAAAGTTACTTATGAAAATGACTTAGAATGAGAGTAGATTTTAATGTGATTTCGCTTGAGAGCCAATAAGACAAGAAAGTGCATAGCTTTTGCATCAATTAGAAGGTAAAAGCATTGAGTTGAGGAGGCAAAAGGATAGCTTTTAGCAAGCAAAAGCAATGAGATAAGATGGCAAAAGGAATGTTTTTTGTTGGAAAGAAGGCGAGAGATGAGCCCTAAAAACAATGCTTTTGCAGTGAGAGAGGAGTGAAGTTGAAAAATAAAAACAGCTCTAATATTTTTATAAAACGATGCTTTTTGCCCATTTCATCGATAAAAAGAAGCGATGAAACCGCAACTTTTTAGGGCTGATGAGACTAAAAACGCTGTAAAAATGACTTAGAATGTAACTCAAAGAGTGCCTTTTGAAATGTGAAAGAGTTTAAACAAATTAGCCCTTTAATCTTCCTTTTCACCTGGTTGCACTGCCATTGCAGTTCAATTGATTATGACTTACGCTTAGAACTCCATAAAAAGCCCAAATATTTTTGTATCAAAGTGGCAGCCACAACGATGATAATGGTAGAGAAAAGAAAGATAAGCGGCAAGAGATAGGGGGCGTTGTGATAACCCAAACCTATCTTTTCGAATAGCTTAGTGAAAAGAAGTGGAACGCCTCCGCATAGAAAATAACATATCAAAGAGTGCTTTCCAACATGTTCTATAAAGGTGTTTCGATTGATTTTCTGTGCTATAAAGATGAGAAGAGCAATGCCAACTAACATATCTACCATAAAAAGAAGGGGCTGATTGATGAGCATGGGCGCAATAACTTCGTTGAAGTGGATTTGTGTGCCCACCACTTTTAAAACGATGAAAAGGACTAAAACGAGGGCAAAAAGCTTGTTACTGATCTTGAATGAGTGTTGTTTGGCGAGCCAACCCATGCACAAAAAGGGCATAAAAATGAGGGCTTGCACGGCACTCCAATAGTTATTGTTGGGCTCAGGGAATAGCGTTGCAAGAATGAAGCACGCTAAAGACACGATGAGAACGGCTATTTTGTTGCCTTTAAACAGCTGAACTAAACCCACGAAGAGCAGTTCTGACACCACAAGGGCGCAGATAAACCAAGACGATTGACCGCTGAGTATGTTGAAAAGCGATTCTGAAATGCTTATATCTTGCTGATGAATAAAGGCTTTTGGGAAGGTGAAAAGGGTGCTAAAAAAGAGATAGGGCACCACAAGGGTTCTGAAAATGCTTTTTATTTTCTTGCTCACTACAAGCTGTGTGTGCGTTGGAAACAAATAGCCTGAAATGAAAACGAAGGCGCAAAGCACGTTGGCAACATACCAATTGTAGGGTAAGAGGGGCTTGAGAAGGGTGAAATAGCTATCGGAATGGTCGTAGATGATGAGTAACATACATAGTCCTCGTGCCACATCTAACCACTCAATGCGTGGATTTGAACCCGCTTTTGCATTTTTTTGAATGAGGTGTTGCTCGGTAGTGGTGCTTTGAGAAGGTTTCATCTCTATTGTTTGGTTAGGACACTTAGCTTGTTTTCTCTTAATAAAAATAGGGTGTAAAGGTGTAAAAGGTTGTGTTGCACCTCGAAAACGACATTATCTTATGATAGCAATCTTGGTGACAACGCTCGATTCACCCTCTGCTGTTGCCGATAAAACGATATACATTCCGCCTGCAACACGTTGTCCGTTTTGGTCGTTTCCGTCCCAAGTAAAGCTACCACCATTGCTTCTTCCTTCTGCAACCAATGCACCATTGGTGGTGACAATCTTCACATGTGAGTCGAAAGCAAGTCCTTTTATGGTGATTAAACCAGTGTAATCGGGTAGCACAGGGTTAGGATATACCAACACATCGCTATCGCTTGAGGTGCTTGGAGCATCGGTAGCATCGGTGACATAAGAGCAAAGTCCTTCTGAAGTACCGAAGAACACTTCGCCAGTGTTGTTGTTAATGGCCATCGACTCGATGGTGTTAGAGAGCAAAGGACTATTTTCTGCAGTGAAATGCTTTAGCTCTTGTATGTTGTCGGCACTGATAAGGTAAACACCATTGCCGTTGGTTCCAAACCATTTTCTATTGGCTCCGTCTACAACAATACAAGTAATGTCTACTCCACTCAATAAATAATCGGCAAAGTTGGTGCCGTCGTTGCGGGGAACTTTTATCTGATTAAAGTTCTCGCTGCCACTTCTTATCTGCGAAGGGGTGAGCATAACAGGGCCATTTCCTGTGCCAATCCACATGTTTTGCTGTTTGTCTTCAGCCACACAATGCACTCGTCCATCGCCTAAAGCTACTCCATCTTGATTGTAAAAGGTAGAGTAGAGCTTCAATTGATTGGTTTTAGGGTTGAAATAAGCTAAGCTCTTGTTGTCCCAGTGGTCGTTAACAAACCAAAGAAGGTTGCGTGAATCCCATGTGAGGTTGGTGAGAATGCGGAATGAATAGCCGTTGGCAACAAGGGCATCTTGATGCAAATCGTCCCAAGAACCATTGCTGTTGAGGCGAAGTAGAGATGTTCCATCGGGGTTATTGCCGTTGAGTACGTATAAATTTCCTTGTGAATCGAACGAGATGCTCAATGTAATAACATAGTTGGGGTTATTGGGTTTGAAGGCTTTGAGCGGACTATTGGTATAGGTGTAGTGCTTAACAAACTTGCCATCTCTAAACTCGTATAAGCCAGTTCTGCCCGATGCAAATACATGTTGGGCGTCTTTGGGGTCTACTGCCACTGATGTTATAGACACATAAGGTATATTAGGCGTCTTAGTTGTTAAGTCGTCTTCATACATAGTCCACTTTTGTCCATCGTAAACCTGCACTGCTCCTGGGGTAGAAGCATCTATAACGGAATTGAATCCACCTGGAGCGGTGTAAAGTGTGTTGCCCTTTATGGTCATGAAAGCAAAACTATTGTATTGCGCTCCGTTGGGTTTTACCTTATTAATAACAGCAAGGTCGCTGGCGTTGAGCTGTTTGTTGGGGGCTACATAGGCTCCCACTACGCTCCAATTGCTTTTGTTTTGTGGATTAGATGTGAGCGAACAAGCCATTAAACCTTTTGTGGGTATGGCTGCATAGAGCTGGTTGTTGGCTATATAAGCGTATTCAACCGACTCGTTAAGGAAATAAGTGTCGCTGAATTCGGCATTCTTTGTGTTGACTTTAAGAATACCAAAGGCGGTGGAAAGATAAGCAAATACACCATTATTATAAATAGAGTGTATCGTTTTATCTTCGGTCATGGCCTTTAAATAATAGTCGGGAAGATTCTCGATCTTGCCATTTTCAGAAAGCAGATCGATGTTATTGTCTTTATAAACTATAACCAGTTTGCGTGAACTTTTATTCCATTGAATAGCTTTTATGCCTGTATCGCTGAGTCCGTTGGTCTTATCATAAGTGTAAATGCTTCCGTCTTTTGCGTTATAAGAATATAAACCGCCCGACGCAAGCACGTAATAGATGTCGCCAACGTGCTCTATTTCTGTGGTAGTGTGATAGGATAAATAATTCTTCCACGTTCCAACTGGAGCGCAGAAAGCTATTAACGATGTTAATAAAAGAATACTACAAACTAATATCTTCTTCATTCTTTAATATAATCTTCAAGTTCTTTGGCAAAGTTCTTCACGGCTCTTGCACGGTGAGAAATCTCGTTTTTAATGTCCATTCCAAGTTCTCCAAAGGTTTGGTCGTATCCTTCTGGAATGAAGATGGCATCGTATCCAAAGCCAGCGGTTCCCCTTTTGTGGGTGGTGATGCTACCATTGACGATACCTTCGACAAGCGAAACTTCTTTTTCGCCAGTGACTTTGTTTTTGCGAACGAATGCTATAACGGTGCGAAAGCGTGCCTTGCGGTTTTCTATGCCATCGAGGTTCTTGAGCACTTTTTGTATGTTAGCCTCGCTATCGTGCCCCTCTCCGCCTGCATATCGTGCGCTGTAAACGCCTGGTTCGCCGTTAAGTGCTTCTACTTCAAGACCTGTGTCGTCGGCAAAGACGTTGGTATGGAAATGATCCCACACATAGTTGGCTTTGATTAAAGCATTCTCTTCGAGTGTAGTTCCTGTTTCGGGAATGTCTACATCGCAACCAATCTCTTTTAAACTCTTTACCTCACAAGCCTCGTTAAGAATGTCTCTTATCTCGGAAAGCTTATGATTGTTGTTGGTTGCAAACACTATTTTCATTACTTCCTTCATCTTTGCTTATTACTTGTTTTAGTTTTTTCTTTTGGGCTTTGCGCACTTTCATCTCGTCGAATCCTTGTCCGTAGACACCAATAACGGCACTCTGACTCACAAAGGCGTTAGGGTCTATCATCTTGATGAGGAAGAAAATGTGTTGACTTTCGTATTTCTTTGCTAAAACGCACAATACTTTTACTTCGTTTCCTGTATACCATCCGTGTCCATCTAATATGGTTACACCATGGTAAAGCTCTGTTCCGATAGCCTCTGCAATCTCTTTATACTTGCGAGAGAAAATCAAGAACTGCACAGACTCACGTCTACTATTCATCACAAAGTCGAGAACAAAACACTCAACTGCCATAGAGCTCATACCAAGAACAATTCTCTTCCAATCGTTAAACACGAAATAAGAAGTTGAAATGATTGCTACATCGACAATGATGAGCACTGTTCCAAGTGAAAGGTTATGATATTTGTTTACAACTGCAGCAACAATATCTGTTCCACCCGTTGAACCATTGTGAAGAAAGACTATAGATAGAGCGGTTCCTGTTATGCAACAACCAATGATAACCGACATAAATTCCTGTCCAGGACCAAGGATTTGGATCATAGTTCCATCAGCTTGGGTAACCATTTGCTGGGCAATACTAACGAAGAAACCAAGTACAAAGATTGCATAGATGGTCTTTGCCATGAATTTAAAGCCCAAGACAAAGAGTGCAACCACAAGAAGTGCGGCGTTAATAGGCACATAGGTGTAAACAATAGGTATCTTAGTAGCAAAGAATATCAATGCCGAGATACCTGTAACTCCACCTGTTACGATTTGATAAGGTAGTAGAAATACAGTCCAAGCAAAGGTATAAAGAAGCAAACCCAAGGTTATGAAGGCATAGTCTTTAATCTCTGCGTATACCATTTCTTTGTGTAAATTCATAAATAGTATTTTTTTCGTGTTTAAATAGTTATCATCCTTTTAATACAATGTTCACAATCTTCTTCGGAACAACAATCACTTTCACTACTGTTTTGCCGTCGATGTACTTAATAGTACGCTCGTCTTGCAAGGTGATAGCTTGGATTTCGTCTGATGAAGCGGTGGCTGCGAAGTTCATTTGGAAACGTGCTTTGCCATTGAATGATATGGTAAGCTGTTGCTCATCTTCAACAAGATAAGCCTCGTTCACCTGTGGCCATGCTGCATCGCATACGCTATTGGTGTGTTCGAGTAGGCTCCAAAGCTCTTCAGTGATATGAGGTGCGAATGGATTGAGCAATATAACAACTTGCTCGAGCAATTCTTTGTTGTGGCACTTGAGCTGAGATAGCTCGTTAACGCAAATCATAAAGGCAGAAACAGCAGTGTTGAACGAGAAGTTTTCGATGTCTGCTGTGATCTTCTTGATAAGCTTGTGCACAGATTTTAATTGCTCTTTTGTTGCGGGTTCGTTGTTTATTGCCAACTGATCGCTGTCTCTATTGTCGAAGAATAATCCCCAGAATTTCTTTAAGAAGCGGTGACATCCATCGATTCCGTTGGTGTCCCATGGCTTACTTTGCTCTAAAGGACCGAGGAACATCTCGTAAAGTCGAAGGGTATCGGCGCCATATCGTTCTACAATCATGTCGGGATTAACAACGTTGAACATAGACTTCGACATCTTTTCGATAGCCCATCCACAAACATATTTATCGTTTTCAAGAACGAATTGTGCATTCTTGAACTCTGGACGCCATGCCTTAAAGGCTTCAATATCTAAGACATCACCCGATACAATGTTCACATCTACGTGAATAGGTGTGGTGTCGTATTGGTCTTTTAAATTGAGTGAAACAAATAAAGGAGCTTCTTTATCGCTGTCTTTTACACGATAAACGAAGTTAGAACGACCTTGAATCATACCTTGATTCACAAGTCTTTCAAATGGTTCTTCGGTCTTTGCGGTGCCTAAGTCAAACAAGAATTTATTCCAAAAACGTGAATAAATAAGGTGACCAGTGGCATGTTCAGATCCGCCAAGATATAAATCTACATTCTTCCAGTAGTTCACTACATCGCTACTAACAAGCTCATTGGTGTTAGTAGGATCCATATAGCGAAGGTAGTAAGCACTACTTCCAGCAAAACCAGGCATAGTGTTCAACTCAAGAGCAAACACTTGTTGGTTATCTATCAAGCTCTTGTCTACCACTTGTCGGTTCTTTTCGTCCCAAGCCCATAGCTTTGCACGTCCTAAAGGTGGCTCTCCGCTTTCAGTTGGCTCGTATTTGTCAATCGTAGGCAACTCTAATGGAAGGGAATCTACAGGAAGTGTGTAAGGAATACCATTCTTGTAGTACACAGGGAAGGGCTCTCCCCAATAGCGTTGGCGTGAGAATGTAGCGTCACGAAGACGATAATTCACCTTCACTCTACCGAGATGATGTTGTGCAATGTATGCTTTTGTGGTCTTAATAGCTTCTTTTACAGTTAAACCATTAAGTATTAAGCCTCCGTTTGCTTTGAGTTCAGCTTCTAACTCGGCAACAGGACTGTTCATTACAATACCCTCTTTGGCATCAAAACTTTGCTCGCTAACATCTGCTCCTTCAATTAATGGGATAATAGGAAGGTCGAAATGCTTAGCAAAAGCATAGTCTCTGCTGTCGTGAGCGGGTACAGCCATGATCGCACCAGTGCCATATCCTGCCAAAACATAATCGCTAATCCAAATAGGAACAGCCACCTTTGTGAGCGGATTGATAGCGTATGAGCCCGAGAATACACCGCTTACACGGCGATCTGAGATTCTTTCACGCTCTGTTCTCTTCTTTGTTTCAGCTATATATGCTTCAACTTCAGCTCTTTGTTCGTCTGTTGTTACGAGATCAACGTATTCACTTTCAGGAGCAAGCACCATGAATGTCACTCCAAAAATGGTGTCAGCACGAGTTGTAAATACGGTTATAGGGAGATCGTTTGATTGTAATCTGAATTCTACTTCAGCACCTTCTGAACGACCAATCCAGTTTCTTTGGGTTTCTTTTATTGAGTCGGTCCATTGCAAGTTGTCAAGACTTTCCAACAAACGTTGCGCATAAGCCGACACTCTTAAGCACCATTGCAACATATTGCGTTGTACAACTGGGTGACCACCACGCACACTTAAGCCGTCAACAACCTCGTCGTTAGCAAGTACTGTGCCCAATGCTGCACACCAGTTTACCTTTGTTTCAGCTTGATAAGCAATGCGATAATGCATCAAGAAACGTTGTTGTTCCTCTTCATTCATCGCTTTCCACTCTTCAGCAGAAATGCTTTCTTCATTCGAAGTCGCAGCATGAATGTTGTTAGTGCCGTCTTTTTCTAATTGCTCAACAAGCAAACTGATAGGCAAAGCCTTGTTCTTTTCAGTATCATAGTAGCTCTCGAACATCTTAACGAATGTCCATTGAGTCCAATGATAGTATTTAGGATCGCAAGTTCTAACCTCTCTTTCCCAGTCGAAAGAAAAGCCGATCTTATCTAATTGACTACGATATCTCTCAATATTTTGTTGAGTTGTAATCAAAGGATGTTGTCCAGTTTGAATGGCATATTGCTCTGCTGGGAGTCCATAAGCATCGTATCCCATAGGATTCAATACGTTGAAGCCCTGCAAGCGTTTGTATCTTGCAAAGATATCGCCTGCAATATAACCTAGAGGATGGCCCACATGAAGACCTGCACCCGAAGGATATGGGAACATATTGAGTACATAATACTTTTGTTTTTCATTGTTTTCTTGAACACGATAAGTGTTATTCTCAACCCAATAGTGTTGCCATTTCTTTTCGATTTCTCTAAAATTGTATTCCATCTTTTTCCTTTTTGTGCAGTGATTGTTATGAAAGTTAACGAAAATCGTTATTGTTTGTATATTATGCTAATGTGCAAAGTTAGTATAAAAGTAATAAATGAACAAATTTATTACAGGGCTTTTAAAGCCTTTAATTTGCTTTTTTATCTATAAAATATAGATAGAATGAATCACTGAAGAAAGTGTGTTACGAGATAAAAGGTGATAAATTGTAAGTAAACCTATACCTTTTTTCTTCAAACAGATGAAAATTTAGGAGGATTTCTTCGATGAAATGGAACTTTTTGGTAACATTTTTATATTCTGAAAGTATTTCAACGCCTTGAAAACTCTATTGCAAAGATAATATAAAAGGAGAGGTGTTGTAGGTCGTTTAAAAATATTTAAGTGAGTAGCATCATCGTTTTGGTAAGAAATTGTTTTTCTGTTATTTACAACTTTCAGGTCGTCTGTCATACGACTAGGTGAGAAATGACATATAAAAAGGTACTATATAAAAAACGTTTGATTTAAATAATGATTTATAAAAAACGAGAATGTGATACAAAAGTAGTTCTTTTTAAGTATATTTGCACAAACTTAAATCATAACAACCTATACATGATAAAATCATTTATTACGGCTGCCCTACTTTTTAGCGCAGTTTCTGCTAGTGCTACGGTTGTACCTACGTTTACAGAGTGGCACGATATGAGTGTGAATGAATTGAACAGATTCCCTGTTCATGCGTCGTTCTTTATGTATGAAAATGAGAACAGTGCTTTAAAAGGACTTCAAGAACAATCAAGCAATTATTTGTCTTTGAATGGAAAGTGGAGCTTTAAAGGTGTTGAGAATGCCAATGAACGACCAACCGATTTCTATAAACTTGATTACAACGATTCTTCGTGGGGAACAATGCCTGTTCCTGGCAACTGGGAATTGAATGGATTTGGCGACCCTGTTTATGTAAATGTGGGCTTCCCATGGCGTGGTCATTTCAAAGATAACCCCCCAATGGTTCCAACAGAGCATAACAGAGTAGGCTCATACCGTAGATATATCGACGTTCCAAGCGATTGGAATGGAGAGCAAATCATTGCACATTTTGGCTCAGTAACATCTAATATCTATCTTTGGGTAAACGGACAATTCGTTGGTTATGCTGAAGATTCAAAGCAAGCAGCAGAGTTTGACGTTACACCTTATATTAAACCAGGAAAGAACCTCATAGCTTTCCAAACCTTTAGATGGTGCGATGGAACTTATTGTGAGGACCAAGACTTCTGGCGTTTGTCGGGAGTTGCACGTCAAAGCTATTTGTATAAGCGTAACAAAACAACAAGTGTAAACGATATACGCTTTGTTGCTGGTTTGAAAAACGATTATAAAGATGGAACAATTTTTATCAAGAAAGAGACTAATGGCAATGTCGCTACTCGTTATCGCTTGTATGATAAAGAAGGAAATCTTGTTCTTGATGCAACATCTGCAGACAAACAAAACCTTTATGAGGTTAAGAATGTTCGCCAATGGAATGCAGAAGATCCTTATCTTTACACTCTTTTAGTAGACGTAATGCGCAAAGAGGTTGTAGGAAAGGGCAAAGGCAAGAACGCAAAAGTAAACTATACCACAGTAGGAGTTATTCCTTTTAAAGTCGGTTTCAGAAATGTTTCGATACAAGGAAGCCAAGTTTGGGTAAACGGACAGCCTGTATTCTTCAAAGGAGCCAATCGTCATGAGGTAGATCCACTAAATGGTTATGTTGTAACTCGTGAGCGTATGATAGAAGATATCAAGTTGATGAAACGCTTTAATATCAACGCAGTGCGTACATGTCACTATCCAGACGATCCAATGTGGTATGACCTTTGCGACGAATATGGTATTTACCTATGCGCAGAAGCAAATCAAGAGAGTCATGGTTTCCATTATGGAGACGATGCAATATCAAAGACTCCACTCTTTGCTAAGCAGATATTAGAACGCAATCAACACAATGTTCTAACTAATTTCAATCATCCAAGTATTATTTTCTGGTCACTTGGAAACGAAACTGCAGACGGACCAAACTTCGTTGCTGCATACGATTGGATTAAAGGAATGGACTATTCTCGTCCAGTTCAATTCGAAAGAGCAATAAAGAACAGTCACACAGATATTTATTGCCCAATGTATAGAAGTCAAAAGGAAATGGAAGATTATGCTAACTCTACTGCTCCTGAAGACCAACGTCCACTTATTCAATGCGAATATTCTCACGCTATGGGTAACTCAAGCGGTGGATTCAAAGAATATTGGGATATCATTCGTCAATATCCTAACAAGCTTCAAGGTGGCTTTATTTGGGACTTCGTAGACCAAGGATTGCGTAAAACTGATGAAAAAGGAAATGTTATCTACACTTATGGTGGCGACTTTAACACTTACGACCCAAGTGATAACAACTTTAACTGCAACGGTTTGATTAATCCTGATCGTATTCCTAATCCCGAAGCGTTTGAAATTGGCTATTTCTACCAAAATATTTGGGTGAGAAATATCAACAAAGAGAAAAAGACAATTACCGTGTTCAACGAAAACTTCTTTAAAGATTTGTCTAATTATGCGTTGAACTGGGAGGTTATTGCTAATGGAAAATCAGTGGAAAAGGGTGTTGTTGAAAATCTAGACATTGCGCCACAAACTTCTAAGCAGATTGAGTTAGGATGGAAAGACATCAAAAATCCAAAGGAAGAAGTATTCTTAAATGTTTCTTTCACATTGAAGAATGCTGAACCATTGATGGAAAAAGGACAAGTAGTTGCATACAATCAAATTCAACTACAAGAAGGTGTTATGCCTTTCCAAGCTTGTTTCTTAAATGCAGTTTGCGAAAAAGGCGTGAAAGTTGATAACAAGGTGAAGGTGAAAGAAAACAAGAAGACCAACGAACTTACAGTAGAAAACTCTAAGTTTAGTCTCACTTTCAATAAGCAAAACGGCTATCTCACCTCTTATAATATAGACAATCAAGCAATGATTGCTAAGGGCGGAACACTTAAACCTAATTTCTGGAGAGCTCCAACCGATAACGATATGGGTGCAGGCATACAACAAGACTATGCTGTTTGGCGCAATCCTGAAATGCAACTTACTGCATTAGACGTTCAAAAAGAAAAGCAAGCAACTGGTGATAAGCAAACAATTATTACAGTGAAGACTAGCTATGATATGCCAAAAGTTGAGGCTAAGTTGTTCTTAACCTACACCATTTATCCAACAGGTAGAGTAGATGTAGAAGAAACCATGCAAACAACACCAGGAAAGAAAAATCCTGATATGTTTAGATTTGGTATGTTAATGCAAATGCCTTACGACATGGACGAGTCTACATTCTATGGAAGAGGTCCAGTAGAGAACTATTCAGACCGTAAAGAGTCGCAGCTTGTAGGTATCTATAAGCAAAATGTAGACGATCAATTCTTTGCTTATGTGCGTCCACAAGAAACAGGAACAAAGAGCGATATTCGTGTTTGGAAGCAAACAAATAAAGCAGATCAAGGACTAGTTCTTCGTCCATTCGAACCTTGTTCAATGAGTGCTTTACATTATAACATCGAAGACTTAGACGATGGTGAAAAGAAAACACAA
Organism: Hoylesella nanceiensis DSM 19126 = JCM 15639; assembly: GCF_000379965.1. GTDB lineage: Bacteria > Bacteroidota > Bacteroidia > Bacteroidales > Bacteroidaceae > Prevotella > Prevotella nanceiensis. The sequence continues at coordinate 698,235 of NZ_KB904328.1, forward strand.
CGTCATAGCCAACAAGTTCCTAAGTCGCAATTCACCAACTTGTGCATCGATGCATATCAAGCAGGTCTTGGAGGTGTAGATTCTTGGAGTAAACGAGGCATTGCTCTCGAGCAATATCGCATCCATTGCATCGACAGAACCTTTAAGTTTAGCATGGGTAAAGCAAAAGGATGTTGCAAGAAATAAAATAGAAAGTTAGTTTAAAGTAAATAAAGAAAGGCCTAAAAACCTCTCTTATGGGCTTCTACCTCTAGCCATGGAGGTAGAAGCTCTTTTCTTTTGTGCTTTAAAAGGGGTTGCATCACTTTTTTCTAAACGTGATGCCATAGAAACGATTGTCCCAGAATAACTCTGTTTTTATTTCTTCTGCTGAAGCTGGAATACATTGTTCAATCTCATGTAAGTCTACCGTTTTACCCTCAAAATAAGATTTTGAGAAAACGCTTTTCTTATATTGAGCTTCTACAAAGTCTGCAGTTTCATCGGCAACAAGAATTTTACTGCCAGGTTTTGCTACTCTGAGCATTTCGTTCATTGCACGAGCCTTATCGTTAAAGAAGTTTATTGCTCCATTATGAAAAACTATGTCGAAAGTATTATCAGCAAAAGGCAGTTCTTCTGCAGGACATTGCACAAGTGTTAGCTTTGTTTTTTTATGCCATTTATTCTTACATTTCTTAAGCATACCCAATGAAATGTCAGCACCTACCATGTCAATTGTTTTAAGGTCGATGTTTTTGGGTATGTAATGCAAGTCAGTTCCTGTGCCAATAGAAACGTATAGTACAGAAATATTGTTTTGCCATTCTAAACGGCTCATTAGTTCTGTGCGCATTAGATCGATTCCCTTACCATACTTAAGGCGTCCTATCCATTTCTCTCCAAAGTCATATACATAAGACATCCAATCGTACATTTTCATGTATTTATGGTTATCTCCACTTACAAAGTCATTATTCATATACACGAAGATACCATTTTCTTGTTGTAAGTTTTCTGCCTTAATACTCGGCTTTAGCCATTTTGAAATATCTGTTGTCATAATAATTAAGTTATAATTTTAATAGGGGGTTGAAGAGTTTATAAAGCTCTATAATTCAAGTAATACGTAAAGCCTTTTGCATCTTTTAAGGGGCTGATCTACAAATAATTATATCTAAATTAGCGATAGCTGTGGAAACAAAGTTAATAAAATATATATTATAGGAGGGGTTGAGGTTAAGCTGATTTTTAATTCTTCAAGTTTTTTTGACATAATGACAGCGAAAAAGATATTGGATAATATCAAACACATGGATTATTATTACTAATAACTCATTCTCTCTATTCTGCTTTTCATAACTTTAGCGATATTATATTGTTTAGAAGTCATTGAACTTGAATTCAAAATATGATGTTCCTAATAACTAAAGGTAAAGACCTTAAAACCCGTTTTTATGCTAAATAATCGCTATCTTTGCACCAACTTGTAGAAAGAACCCTTTTGCTTTCTTGCAGGTGTATAATAAGAGTGTTTTCAATAGATAACCTTTGACGTATAGACAGAGTCTAATTGTTGTCTATAAGAAATAGAGCAATGATCAAAAAGAATTAGAAATTATGAGAAATTTTTGTTTGAAAGTCCACAGATACTTAGCCCTTCCGTTTGGAGTTTTTATGTGTATAGCTTGCTTCACTGGCCTTCTTTTAGTGTTTAGAGACGATATTGCGTCGCTATTAGACACCAATGCAAAAGAAATGCCCTTCTTTATTGCCGTAAAGAAGCTACACCGCTGGCTCTTTATGATGCCCGAAAATCCACATGGAGGTTTATCTCTTGGGCGTGTAATCATGGGCACTTCGGCAATGTGTGCATCGCTTATACTATTAACGGGCGTTGTTGTTTGGTGGCCAAAGAGCAAAGCAATGCTTAAAAATCGCTTGAAAGTGACAACCAATCAAGGCTTCCGTCGTTTTGTTTACGACACTCATGTTTCTTTGGGTATTTATGTCTTTATTTTCCTTTTTCTTATGGCATTAACAGGACCTGTATTCTCTTTTGGTTGGTATAGACAAGGAATGTCGAAGCTATTTGGACAGAAGATAGAGAAAAAAGAAGTGAAGAAGGAGGCGAAGAGCGATGATACTAAAAATGTTCCAACTAAAGATGATGCCTTTGCGCACGCCAATCCCGAGCAAGTGATGGTGCACCCACAAACGCTCGAGAATGAAAAACAAGGCCAAAAGCACGATGAAAAGGGCAAAAAAACTAAAAAAGGCAAGCTTTTCAAAGCTCTTCACACAGGTACATGGGGTGGAATGTTCTCTAAAATCCTTTATGCTCTTGCTGCACTCATAGGCGGTTTCCTTCCTATCAGCGGTTATTATATGTGGTGGAAACGTACTTCTTCAAAGAAAAAGAAGGCGAAAGCGTAGTGTACAAGTTCCTTTTAAGTAGGCAAGAATATTTATATCTTGTACATAATGCAAATAAATTGAACATCGAATGTTCTCTATTTCTAAATAAAATCGTTTTCTATATCCTATAGAAGGCGATTTTATTTTGTATGAATAGGACGATAATCTCTTTTTGTTTACAGTTCAGCCCACTTGCAAAAAGCATTGCTTTTGCAGTGTAATAACAATCCTTTTGCATGGTAAAAGCACTGTTTTTAGACAGTAAAATCATTGCTTTTAAATATGTAGATCGAAGGCTTATCAATAAAGAAGGTCAATATTTTGCGGTGAAATGCAGATTTTTTAGGCAAAAAAGCCTATCGGTTATAACTTTTTTTATATCTTTGTTTCACACAAACAAGCCTATGAACAAATACGGAAACGAATTAGAACTGATACTACTTCTAACCGATAACCATGAACATGATACTCAAGAGTTAGCAAAACGTTTAGGAGTTACGCAACGGAATATCTACTATTATTTCGAAAACTTTAAAAAGTACGGGTTTAAAATCATTAAGAACGGCACAAAATATCGCCTCGATCGAAGGAATCAATTCTTTCGAAAGCTACACGATAGTATTGCTTTGAACGATTCGGAGGCCATGTTTCTTTATCAAATGTTGATGGGACAAGATGATGAAGACAATATGGTTCGGTCTATAAAAGTAAAGTTCGAACGATTTTATAACCTCGAGTTATTAACCAAACCAGCACATCTCAAAAGACGAAGACGCAACATTCAGAAGCTAAGAGAAGCCATGGAATCGCATAAAGCAGTGCGTTTACGGAAGTATTCTTCGCCTCATAGCAAAACAATTGCCGACCGCATTGTAGAGCCTTACTTGTTTTTGAATAACGAAAACGAGGTGCGTTGCTTTGAATTAAAAACGCATGTCAACAAAACATTCAAAGTATCTCGCACCCACGATGTAGAGATTTTAGATGTAGATTGGATGCACGAACATGAGCATAAAGAGCTTTTCACCGATATATTTATGTTCTCGGGCGAAGAAAAGCAGTCTATTTGTCTCGAATTGGGTCAGCTTTCGCACAATCTTCTCATTGAAGAATATCCCCAGTCAGAAGCCTATTTGATAGAATTAGAAGCCGAACGTTGGTTGTTAAAGACCGAGGTGGTGAGCTTAGTGCCTGTTGTTCGCTTCGTGTTAGGACTTTTTCAAGATATCAAGATTCTTGAGAATGAAGAACTAAAGACCCTTGTCGAGGAGCAAATCGCACAGATGCACAAGATGGTTGTTTAGTGAATTGATACATAAAAAAACAGCGATTTAATCGGTGATTTATCTCTTTCGAGAAGTAAACCCATATCGATTAAATCGCTGCTTTTATAGTGTTATAAGCTTAGGACAAAGTATATTGCCCTAAGAAGCTTATTTATTTAGCATTGATTTCTTTTAGTAAGCGATCCGCATGTCCCCATTTATCCATTAGATAAAGCATGTAACGAACGTCAACTCCAATGCAACGAGCAAGGCGAGCGTCGAAATTTATGTCGCTAGAAAGGCTATCCCAGTTGCCATCGAAAGCCAAACCAATGAGCTCTCCCTTACCATTAAAGATAGGAGAACCACTGTTTCCGCCAGTAATGTCGTTGGTTGTTAAGAAACAAAGTTGCAAATCTTTACTTGCTTTGTCGGTATATTGGCCGAAATCTTTAGCAGAAAGCAATTCTTTTAAGATAGGCTCTGCACGATAATCGTACACCTCTTGGCCTCTATTCATCTTCTTAACGATAGTAGGAGCGGTTGTGAAATAACCCGAATTGTTACCGCCTAACTCATAACTTTTCACTTGTCCGTAGCTCAAACGCATTGTAAAGTTAGCGTCAGAGTAGTGAGGCATATCTTCTTCCATACGCAATTTGGCAGCGCAAAGATATTTCTCTTGCAAATCAATGCTATCCTTAATGGCATTCAATTGGTGGCTCAATGCACCACGAATGTCGAGTAGGTCAAGACCGAAAAGAACACCTGGGTCGGTTAAAGCCTTCTTCTTATAGACATAAATCTTAGTGTTCTTCTTCATCAAAAGAGAGTTCTTGTAGAGATAATCCACGTATTTAACGTAGTTTCCGCCAAACTTTTGGTCTATTTCTGTGTAGAACTTAGGCAAGTATTGTTTGTCAACATGCTCTCTATAATTCTTTAAAAGAACGCCAAGAACTTCCTTGTCGAGAGCTTCGTCCCATGCATCTTCGTTGTTTTCAAACTCGATGAATTGGGCTTTTTTGTTGTTTTTAGAGCCTTTAATCTCCATTCTATTTAGGCGATTAGCACGATCTACAAACTCACCTGTGCCGTGGAAAGTTTCTCTAAAGTAACGCATTGTGCGCATAAGGTCGAAGCGTTGTGCGTAAAGAGTAGCCATACGGTCGAAGTTAAGCTTTCCTTTTAGGTAGCCAGTGCTATCTTGCCATCTTCTTAAACGATTCTCATAGTCTTTCTTTTGGTTGATAATACCGATAGAATCGATACATTTGTTCATACCAATAGAGTTCTTCCAGTAGTTCGCACTACGTGCAAATTTAGAGTCATACTTAATTCTCACTGCCTCACTTGCACGCATGTGGCGAGTCATAACCTCTTGTTTTACGCCTCTAACTTGTGCTGTTGGCTCGTTGATAGCATCTCTTCTTTCCTTAATACCATAAGAACTAAGGTATCTATTGGTACTTCCTGGGTAGCCCATAGTCATTGCAAAGCTGCCTTCTGCATAGCCTTTAAGCGAAACGGGAGCCCAATGAGCTGGCTTGTAAGGCACATTGTCTTTGCTATATGCCGCTGGTTTGTTTGTTTTTGGATCGGCATAGATACGGAAAACGCTGAAATCACAGGTCTGACGAGGCCACATCCAGTTGTCAGTTTCGCCTCCAAACTTACCCATTGACTTGGGAACGGTGAACACAAGACGTACATCTGTGAAGTCTTGATATGTAGTTGCGTAGTATTTGTTGCCCTCATAGAATGGATCGATATTGACATGATAAGTTGAGTCGATAGCTTTTGCTCTGCGAGTAAGCACATTTTCGAGCGAATCGATGAGCTGTTCCTTTTGAATAGTGGTCTTTTTATCAATTCCAAGAGCCTCTAATTCGCTTGTAATGTCCTTTTGTTCAATCATAAACGATACAAAAGTATCTTTGTTAGGCAATTCTTCTGCATACGACTTAGCATAGAATCCGTCCTTCATATAGTCGTGTTCAACGGTTGAATGACTACGAATAGCCTCGAAACCGCAGTGGTGATTGGTGAAAACAAGGCCATCTGGCGACACAACTACACCCGAACAATAGCCCGAGAAGTTCACAACACCTTTCATAATGGCGTCTTTTCCCTTATAAATACTGTTGTAAGGAAGGTCGAAGCCCTCTCCTTTCATCTGTTGATAAACGGCTTGTGGAAGGTTATAAAGCGTCCACATACCTTCATCTGCCTTAGCTATTAGGGTAGAAGCAATGGCAAATAATACTAAAAGAGTTTTCTTCATACTTTTTGTTATTTGTCTTTATTTGAGTTTTGAATTATCCTTTTCTAAAATACTTTCCTATCACTGGCATGCTACTTAGGGGCAAATCGTGATATATAATGTGTGCAACGAATGCAAAGATAATGAGCGTATTCACCGTAAGGGCATATATTTTAGGAAGATATTCATTGCTATAAGTGATGGCAATGAAGAAGATTACAGTCATAAGAACATATATTCCGATGCTTTTTAAGGGGTAATTGATAGGGTATTTCTTTTGTCCTACAAAGTAAGAGAGCGTCATTGCTGTTGCATATCCAATGAGTCCCGCCCACGCACACGCCATATAGCCATACTGAGGCACAAAGATTACATTGATAAGAATCAGCACAAAGCAACCAATACCAGAGAAATAAGCTCCCCAAATGGTCTTATCGATCAGCTTATACCAAAAAGATAGGTTGAAATAAACGCCCATCATAATCGTTCCAGCCATAACAATAGGCACCACTTTCAATCCTTCCCAATAGTCTCTACCGATGATATGGCGCAAAATGTTGATGTAACCCATCACCACAAGGAATGCAAGTAGGGTGAAAATGATAAAGTATTTCATTGCAACAGCATAGGTCTCACGGTTATCTTTATCGTTCCCTTTGCCAAAAACGAAGGGTTCGTAGGCATAACGGAATGCTTGTGTAATCATTGCCATAATCATTGCGATCTTACTTGCAGCGCCATAGATACCCAATTGCTGATGTGCTTGACCACCTTTGTATAGATATGGGAAGAGAATAAAATCGGCAGTTTGATTCAATATACCTGCAATTCCAAGAATAAGGATAGGCCAACTATAGGATAACATGCGTTTAGCCAGTTCTTTATCGAATGTATATTTAAAGCCAGTTAATTCCTTATAGAAGAAGAAAGTGATGCTTGCCGTACACACAAGGTTGATATAAAAAGCATAACCAACGCCCGTTTCAGGACTATAAACATGCTGAATAACCTCAGGATAGCTCTTATATAAATCGGGTAACACCACAAAATAGAGTAAGTTCAATGCGATGTTGAAGGCAATGAACAAGAGTTTAAGTGCAGCAAACTTGATAGGACGCTTTTTATAACGTAGATATGCGAAAGGAATGCATTGAAAAGCGTCGATAGAAACAGTGGCAGCCATCACCCAAACGTATGAACTATGGTCGGAATAGCCCATTACTCCCGAAAGAGGTTGTAAGAAAATAGACACCAAAACGATGAATAATAGTGAGGTAAAGCCCACCATTATGAGCGTAGAAGAATATACTTTCTGTGGATCTTCATTGGTTTTGTTGGCATATCTAAAGAAAGTTGTTTCCATTCCGTATGTCAAAATTACCAGAAGAAGAGCAGTATAGGCATATAAGTTCGTGATAATTCCATATCCACCACTTGCTGCAGAGATATTAGAAGTGTATAAAGGAACAAGCAAATAGTTGAGAAAACGACCTAAAATACTGCTCATTCCGTAGATAGCAGTGTCCTTTGCGAGTGATTTTAAATTAGCCATAAAGCTGTATTTTGATTGTATTTATTTCGCTATTACTGTGTTATGATGTGATAACAACAAATGCAAAGTTACGAAAAGATAAATGTATTGTGTTGCAATACTATGAGAAAAAGAAGTAAGCAATGGCTATTGCAGCAATTACTCCCGCTAAATCTGCCAACAAACCGCATGCAACTGCGTGGCGAGTTTTGCGTATTCCCACACTTCCAAAGTACACCGCTAAGATGTAAAAAGTAGTGTCTGTAGAGCCTTGGAAAATGCAACTCAATCGTCCAACGAACGAATCTGCACCATAAGTGTTCATTGCATCCACCATCATACCACGTGCTCCGCTACCCGAAAGCGGCTTCATAATAGCCGTTGGCAATGCATCTACAAACCTTGCATCTACTCCAAGCGATGCAATCAACCATCGAATAGAACCTATCAGCACGTCCATTGCGCCCGAAGCTCTAAACACTGCGATAGCAACCAGCATGGCAACGAGATAGGGAATGATGCGTATTGCGGTATTAAAACCTTCTTTTGCGCCCTCGATAAAGGCGTCGTACACGTTAATTCGCTTTCTTACGCCAGCCAAAATAAAGCAGATAATGATAGACATCAGTATGATGTTGGCACTAAGTGTGCTCACCTTGTTCATTGTGTCTTTATCTAATTGACCCAACCCCCAAATCAATCCGCACACCACAGCAAGCATTCCGCCAAACGTTAGTAAGATGGTTTTGTTGAAAAGATTGATGCGTTGATAGATAGAAGTGATGATGATGCCAGCCAAAGTAGCGAAGAAAGTGGCAATAAGAATGGGTATAAAGATGTCGGTTGGTTGCAAAGCGCCAGCCTGAACACGATAAACCATGATCGAAACAGGTATGAGTGTTAGTCCCGAAGTGTTCAAAACAAGGAACATAATCATTTCGTTGCTCGCCGTGTCTTTGTCTTTATTGAGCGTTTGTAGCTGTTCCATTGCTTTTAAACCCAATGGAGTTGCCGCATTATCGAGCCCTAACATGTTGGCAGCGATGTTCATAAAGATGCTACCTGTAGCGGGATGACCCTTAGGAATACTTGGAAATAGCTTAGAAAACACAGGACTTAAGACCCGAGACAGCATGTTAATCACACCGCCTTGCTCTCCAATTCGCATTACACCAAGCCACAACGACAAGGCACCTGTTAAACCAATGCTGATCTTAAAGGCTGCTTCTGCCGAGGCAAAAGTACTGTTCATCATGGTGGTAAACACGTCGGTGTCGCCCATAAAAATCACTTTTACCAGTCCAACAACGAACGCAATGATGAAAAAGCCAATCCAAATATAATTTAATACCATGCAACAAAGTTAGTAGAAATAGCAGATAACTCAAAATAAAACCATCTTTTTATGACCCCAACTCACTACACAAGTCTTGCAAAGCAAGAACCCTCGCCAACCCACTAAAATCCTTTTTGGTGTAGCCTACAAGGCTTTTTTCTTATATCGAGAAGGAAATAGAAGGACTAAAATGCGCCATTTCATCGAATAAAATAATGTCGATGAAATCTATAAAAATGCGATTTAATCGGGGTTTATTTTAGAAAAGCGAAAGAGATGCAAAACAGATGCCAAGAACCAACGTAGATAAAACATCTATTGAGGGTGATAAGAGGGGTTGAACTGCTAAATAATCTAAAAACAGAGTAGGAGAGAATGCGAAATAAAGGCGTACATTTTAAATCCAAAACACTTCGTTTCTCAATAGCGAAAAATAGAGAGGTACAAAATGATAACAAAGCGAATGAAAACAAAAAGAATCGATAAAATGGGCGATTTTTGCGAAAAATAGGCCCAAAAGCATTGTTTTTAGTGGGGAAAGTCAATTCTTTTAGAAAATAAAAATACTTCCTTTTCGATGCAATTTGATAGCTATTGTCATGCAACTAAAAAGCATTTCTTTGCAAAAGCAATCCTTTTACTCACTAATGAACCTACGCTCGTGCGTGAGAATTTGCTCTATTATTTCGCCAAAAGCATTCCTTTTGCCTCTTTTCTCATCATTCTTTACTCCAAATCCATCTTCATAATGCCTCCAAGAAACTCCCAAAACGTTCAAATTTCACCCAGAATACAACCTATGCTCAATGTTCTAAAAATGCAAGAGATGTTAAGCTTGTTGTTGATTGGCATACAGCTTGCTAATGAAATAGGCGAAACAAAAACAGAATAAACAAAGATTCAAAACTTAAAAAAACACAAAAAACACTCTATATAATAATGTATAAGTAGACTTTTTATTTATTTTGCAACCAAATTTAAAATACGATCTCATTGATATGCAACAGAATTTAGTTATCGTAGAGAGCCCCGCTAAGGCAAAAACAATAGAGAAGTTCCTTGGAAAAGAATTCAAGGTGATGTCAAGTTATGGACATATACGAGATTTAAAGAAAAAAGAAATCAGTATAGACCCAAAGACTTTAGACCCATGTTATGAGGTTCCCGAAGAAAAGAAGAAACTCGTTTCAGAGTTAAAACGAAATGTAGAACAAAGTAAAACGGTTTGGCTCGCATCCGATGAGGACCGTGAAGGAGAAGCTATTGCATGGCACTTATGCGAGGTTTTAGGCTTAGACGAAGATAAAACCAATAGAATTGTGTTTCATGAGATAACAAAACCAGCCATACTTCATGCGATAGAGACACCTCGTCAGCTTGACATGAACTTGGTAAATGCACAACAAGCACGTCGAGTTCTTGACCGATTGGTGGGCTTTAAGCTATCGCCTGTGTTGTGGAGAAAGGTGAAACCAGCTCTTTCAGCAGGTCGTGTGCAAAGTGTTGCCGTGCGTTTGATTGTTGAAAGAGAACGTGAAATTCAAGCATTTAAAAGCGAACCCTATTATAGAGTGAATGCTATCTTTGTGCTAAAAGATGGCGAAGGCAATGTAACAGAGCTCAAAGCAGAATTGGATAAGCGCTTTAAGAGCCACGAAGAGGCTGTTTCTTTCCTCGAAAAGAGTAAGGATTCTACCTTCCAAATCGCCTCAATTGCGAAGAAACCGCTTAAGAGAATGCCTGCACCTCCATTCACTACGTCGACACTTCAACAAGAAGCTGCACGCAAGTTGGGCTTCACTGTGTCGCAAACCATGATGGTTGCGCAACGTCTTTACGAAGGTGGACACATCACATACATGCGTACCGACAGCGTAAACCTATCTACTTTGGCAAGAGGAGCAGCGAAAGAAGAAATCGAAAAGCTATATGGTGAGTCGTATAGTCGCTCTCGTAACTACCAAACTCACGCAAAAGGTGCACAAGAAGCGCACGAAGCAATTCGTCCAACCTATATGGATAAAACCCAAATAGATGGAACTGCACAAGAAAAGAAATTGTATGAGTTGATTTGGAAACGTACAATTGCCAGTCAAATGGCAGAGGCTCAAATCGAGAAAACAACAGTATCGGTAAGCATTAGCGGTGCAAGTGAGACCTTTACTTCTGTTGGTGAGATGATTACTTTCGACGGTTTCTTGAAGGTTTATCGTGAGTCTACCGACGATGACGATGCTAATGCAGACGAACAATCACATGTTTTGCCTGCAACTCTTAAAGAAGGCGACTTGTTAGAACGCAAAGAAATTGTCTCAACAGAACGCTTTAGCATGGCACCTTCACGCTACACAGAAGCAAGCTTGGTGCACAAAATGGAAGAATTGGGCATCGGACGCCCATCAACATACGCTCCAACCATCAGTACTATACAACAAAGAGAGTATGTAGTGAAAGGAGATAAGCCAGGAGAAGAACGCAACTACTTGGTGGATGTCTTGAAAAATGGCAAGATAACATCAACTACTAAGAAAGAAACAGTGGGCAACGAGAAGGGTAAACTATTACCAACTGACATCGGTTCGGTGGTGAATGACTTCTTAACTGCTAACTTCTCAGACATCGTTGACTACAACTTTACAGCTAAAGTAGAAGGTCAATTCGACCTTATTGCTGAGGGTAAAGAGACTTGGAAGGAAATGATGAAGGCCTTTGACGATGAGTTTGAGCCTACAGTTGATAAGGTGATGAACGCTCGTTCGGAGCATAAGGCAGGCGAAAGACAATTGGGTTTAGAGCCAAATACCAATAAACCAGTATTTGTTAAGATTGGACGTTTCGGTCCAGTTGTGCAGATTGGTAGCGCAGGAGATACCGATAAGCCTCGCTTTGCGCAAGTTCCTACAGGCAAAAGTATTGAGACCATCACTCTTGAAGAGGCTCTTGAACTATTCAAACTACCACGAACTCTTGGTCAGTTCGAAGGCGAAGACGTTATAGTTGGTGCAGGACGTTTTGGTCCTTACATACAACATAACAAACGATATATATCTATTCCAAAGGGAGAAGATCCCATGTCGGTTACTCTCGGACATGCTGTTGCATTGATAGAAACAAAGAGATTGCAAGAGAAACAACGTCACTTGAAAGACTTTGGAGAAGGGGTTAACCTCGAAATTCTTAACGGACGTTATGGACCTTATATCTGTTATGAAGGAAAGAACTATCGTTTGCCCAAAAACTTACATGCAAAAGCAGCGGAATTGACCTATGGTGAGTGCATGGATGTGGTGAAAGCGTCGGCTGAAAAGAAGAAATGAAACGCATAATCATTATCGGTTATATGGGCGCAGGCAAGACAACTGTGGGCTATGCACTATCTAAACTCACTGGTTGGACATTCTATGACCTCGATTGGTACATAGAGAATCGCATGCGAAAAAGCGTTAGTGAGCTCTTTGAAGAACGTGGAGAAGAAGGCTTTAGACAAATAGAAATGAACATGTTGCATGAAGTTGCTGAATTCGAAAACGTGATAATCAGCTGCGGAGGAGGCACTCCTTGCTTCTACAACAATATCGATTATATGAATGAACAAGGCGAAACGATTTATTTAAAGGCGTCGCCTGAGGTGCTCTTTAAGCATATTAAGATGACAAGGGTGCCACGACCACTCCTTAAAGACAAATCTCCTGAAGAAGTAAAGGAATTTATTAAGGAGCAAATAGCTTATCGAGAGCCATTCTATTTAAAAGCCAAACATGTGTTCGACATCAACTTACTCGACACAAGAGAAGAGATTATCGCCTCTGCTTCTCGCCTAAAAGAAATGATTGGGTTACCAGATTAAAAGGCTGTTTGCGTGTGGATCAATCAAAAGAATAATTCTATTTAAAAGGAAATCCATACAAAGCATAGGATAAAACAAAGACAACGTAAAAATAAATAATAGTAAACTAAATGAAGAAATGGACCATAGAGGACTCTAAAGAGCTCTATAATATAAATGGTTGGGGCGTTTCTTACTTCGGAGTTAACGAAGAAGGGAATGTTTATGTAAGTCCTTCTAAAGACCAAACACGTATTGATTTGAAAGAAGTAATGAACGAATTAGCACTAAGAGACGTTACAACTCCAGTGTTATTGCGTTTCCCTGACATCCTAGATAATCGTATTGAGCAAACCGCAAGCTGCTTTCAAAAAGCAAAGAAGGAATATGATTATAAGGCAGAAAACTTCATTATTTATCCTATTAAGGTGAATCAAATGCAGCCAGTTGTAGAGGAAATTATCTCACATGGACGCAAATTCAACCTCGGTTTGGAAGCTGGTTCAAAGCCAGAGCTACACGCTGTGATCGCAGTTCAATGTCAAAGCGACTCTTTAATTATATGTAATGGCTACAAAGACCAAAGCTATATCGAGCTAGCTTTATTGGCTCAAAAGATGGGAAAGCGCATCTTTATCGTTATAGAAAAGCTAAATGAGCTCGAAATTATTGCCAAAGCAGCTAAGAAACTCAATGTAAAGCCTAACTTAGGTATTCGTATTAAGCTCGCATCTTCAGGCTCTGGGAAGTGGGAAGAGAGCGGAGGAGATGCAAGTAAGTTTGGTTTAACATCAAGTGAACTACTCGAAGCACTTCGAATACTCGACGAAAAAGGACTTCATAACTGCTTACGTCTAATCCACTTCCATATCGGTTCGCAGATAACAAAGATCAGAAGAATTCAAACTGCACTAAGAGAAGCAGCGCAATTCTACATCAATTTGCATAAAATGGGCTACAATGTAGATTTCGTTGACTGTGGAGGTGGACTCGGAGTTGACTATGATGGCACCCGATCTCCAAGCAGTGAGAGCTCAGTTAACTATACTATTCAAGAGTATGTCAATGACTGTGTCTACACATTTGTCGACGCAGCGAACAAAAATAACATACAACACCCAAACATTATCACAGAAAGTGGCCGCTCATTAGCTGCCCATCACTCTGTATTGGTTATCGACGTGCTCGAAACAGCGTCGTTACCAAGAATGTCAGAAGAGTTCGAACCAACTGAAACCGACCATCAATTGGTGAAAGACTTGTATGAGATTTGGGACAATCTTAATCCTCGTTCGATCTTAGAAGATTGGCATGACGCTGAACAAATACGTGAAGAAGCACTCGATTTGTTTGCTCATGGCATCGTAGACCTAAAGACTCGTGCAGAGATTGAAGGCATGTATTGGAGCATTTGTAGAGAGATTAACACCCTAACAAAGCAGTTAAAGCATGTACCAGAAGAGCTTAGAAAGATGGATAAGCTTCTTGCTGATAAGTATTTCTGTAACTTTTCGCTCTTTCAATCATTGCCAGACAGTTGGGCTATCGACCAATTGTTCCCCATTTTGCCTATACAACGACTCGATGAGCGTCCTACTCGCAATGCAACTCTACAAGACATCACTTGCGACTCAGATGGAAAGATTGCCAATTTCGTGACCAATCGCCATATTTCTCACGTTCTTCCGGTTCATCAACTCAAGAAGACTGAGCAATATTATTTAGGTGTTTTCCTTGTAGGAGCATATCAAGAGATTCTTGGTGACATGCATAATCTATTCGGAGATACCAACGCTGTGCACATATCTGTTAAAGATGGACGTTACCATATCGACCAAATTATCGATGGAGAGACCGTTGAAGAGGTGTTAGATTACGTGCAATACAATCCTAAAAAGCTTGTTCGTCAGCTTGAAATATGGGTAGCAAAGAGTGTCAAAGCAGGAAAAATATCACTCGAAGAGGGTAAAGAATTCTTGTCGAACTACCGCTCTGGACTCTATGGTTACACCTATTTAGAATAAGAGCAGTGCGAAACTAAATCGCAATAAGCAAGGCTTTGTAACCCCGTTGCAATGCCATCAGAATAAGAAAAACTGCATGTTGATACCCCCTTTATAGCCCTTTAGCATAAAAGACGTATCAGTGTGCAGTTTTGTTCGTTATCTACTTGTAGAAAAAGAGAAAAGAACCCACGCAAAAGAGCATAAAAAGAGTCGAGAATGAAAATAAAAGTTAAAAATAAGTTTTACTGTAACTTTCATGCTTTTCATTCGTCATTTAATTACATAGGAGATGGAAAAAATTAGTTTTCGCAATAATGTTTTGCCGCTAAAAAATATCCTTTACCGCCTGGCTTTGCGCATAACGCAGAGCGAAGAAGATGCAAAAGACATCGTGCAAGATACTCTTTTGAAAGTATGGGATAAAAAAGACGAGTGGAATGAGATAGAATCAATAGAAGCATTTAGTCTTACTATCTGTCGAAATCTCGCTCTCGACCGTATAAAAAAGCAAGACGCTAACAACGAATCGCTCGAAAATACAGTCATACAAGACATTAGTAGAGAGCTATCTCCATTAGAAGAAACACTGCAGCGAGACAGAGTTGAACTCATAAAGCGCATAATTAATGCACTACCAGAGAAGCAACGAAGCTGTATGCAACTACGAGATATTGAAGGAAAACAATATAAAGAGATTGCAGAAGTGTTACAAATAACCGAAGAGCAAGTAAAGGTGAACATCTTTAGAGCACGCAAAACGGTTAAAGAAAGATTTATAAAGCTAGACGATTATGGACTATAAATACATCAATCAACTATTAAACAAATACTGGGAAGGGGCAACCACACTTGAAGAAGAGAACATCTTACGTTCATTCTTCAGTCAAAAGGACGTGCCTGGCAGCTTAATACAGTTCCGCCCCCTATTTGTTTACGAGCAAGAAGATAAGGAACAAAATGTTCTCGACGAGCAATTCGACGCTCAACTCCTTGCAATGGTGGGCGAAGATGCACCCGTTAAGGCACAAAAGATAACCCTTACACGTCGCTTAATGCCACTCTTTAAGGCAGCAGCAATGGTTGCAATCGTTCTAACATTAGGCAATGCGATGGTCGTTTCGATGAGTCCTGATGCAACAAACACAAAAAACAACGATACATTTAGCACGATAATCCATCGTGGAAGCTCAGTAGCTGTAAATGACTCGGCTGTTGTAGACACAATGAAACAAAGTAATTTGTCTACTCAAGAAATGGTAAATCCAATTGATTAAGATATTTTTTCAATGCTTTCTCAATAAAAATAATCAATGTTTATAAAACAAATAATTGGACTGTGAAGTTCATTTTTCTCTCAATTTTTTTCATAACATGTAATAGTTAGTAGATAATGAAGTGGAGATTCTGTGTTGAATCTCCACTTTGCTTTTATATATTGATTATCAATAAGATAGCAGTTGGAATGTAAAAGCATAACTATTGTGTTGTAATAGCATTGCAATTAGAACGTAAAAGCACCCCTTTTGAGCCCCAAACACATTGCTTTTTCAATGCACCTCATTTGCTTTCAGAAAGCAATAAAAAACTTCTTCAAAATCAAGTAGAAAGAGATCGCCTTGCTCACAAATGTCTTTTGGCACATTATAATTTGTAAGTTGTAAAATGTTAATCGAAATAAAAACACGCATAAAAGTGAAATTAACGACCCGAGAATACTGCTTTTCGTTATAAAAACGCTAACTTTGTAAGCAAGAAATTAAAGATACTCGACAAAACAATAAATGTTTTAAATTATTTTAGATGAACGTAATAACAAAAAAAGTTCAATTGTCTGATGGCAGATTCATCAGCGTTGAGACCGGGAAAGTGGCAAAGCAGGCAGACGGTTCTGCAGTTATCACTATGGGAAATACTGTACTTCTCGCCACTGTTTGTGCCGCAAAAGATGCAGTTCCCGGGACAGATTTCATGCCTTTGCAGGTAGATTACAGAGAACAATACTCAGCTGCAGGGCGTTTTCCAGGTGGTTTTACAAAGAGAGAAGGTAAAGCAAGCGACAATGAAATATTGACTTCACGTCTTGTAGACCGTGCTCTAAGACCACTATTCCCATCGAACTATCACGCAGAAGTGTACGTACAAGTAATGCTTTTATCTGCAGATGGTGTCGATCAACCAGATGCTTTAGCAGGATTTGCAGCTTCTGCAGCACTTGCTTGCTCTGATATTCCATTCGAGTTTCCAATTTCTGAAGTTCGAGTAGCACGCATTAATGGCGAATATGTTGTGAATCCAACATTCCAACAAATGGAAAATGCGGATATGGACCTTATGGTTGGCGCAACAAAAGATAATATATTGATGGTTGAAGGCGAAATGGATGAGGTGTCTGAACAAGAACTTATCGAAGCATTAAAGGTGGCTCACGAAGCTATTAAGCCTATGTGCGACCTTCAAACAGAACTTTCTAAAGAACTTGGCGTAGACGTTAAACGTGAATACAATCACGAAAATAACGACGAAGAATTGCGTGAAGCTCTTAGAAAAGCAACTTACGACAAATGCTATGCTATCGCTCTTGCAGGCGATCACGACAAGAAGAGCCGTGGAGAAGCATTCGATCAAATCAAAGAAGCATTTATCGAAGAATATAATAACGCTCATACAGACTTAACAGAAGATGAGTTAAGCGAGAAACATGCATTGGTAGACCGCTACTATGACGATGTGATGAGAGACTCAATGCGCCGTTGTATCCTTGACGAAGGAAAGCGTTTAGATGGTAGAAAGCCAGACGAAATTCGTCCAATATGGTGCGAAGTGTCTACACTTCCAATGCCTCACGGAAGCGCTTTGTTCACTCGTGGTGAAACACAGAGCCTTTCTACCTGTACACTTGGTAGTAAGTTAGACGAGAAAATGGTTGACGATGTTCTTGATAAGAGCTACCAACGTTTCTTGTTACACTATAACTTCCCTCCATTTAGCACAGGAGAAGCAAAAGCACAACGTGGAGTTGGCCGTCGTGAAGTAGGTCACGGACACCTTGCTTGGCGTGGTTTGAAGGGTCAAATTCCAACAGATTTCCCTTACACAGTGCGCCTTGTGAGCCAAATTCTTGAAAGTAATGGTTCTTCATCTATGGCTACTGTATGTGCAGGAACATTGTCATTGATGGACGCAGGTGTACCAATGAAGGCACCAGTGAGCGGTATTGCAATGGGATTGATTAAGAATCCAGGAGAAGAAAAGTATGCTGTGTTGAGCGATATCCTTGGAGATGAAGACCACTTAGGTGATATGGACTTCAAAACAACAGGTACTTTGAAAGGTATTACCGCAACTCAAATGGATATTAAGTGCGACGGATTGAGCTTCGAAATACTTGAAAAAGCATTGATGCAAGCTAAAGCTGGTCGTGAACATATATTGAGTAAGATGACCGAAACCATCTCTGCTCCACGTGAAGAGATGAAACCTCAAGTTCCAAGAATTGTGAGCTTAGAAATTCCTAAAGAGTTTATTGGCGCAATAATTGGCCCTGGTGGTAAGATTATTCAACAAATGCAAGAAGAAACTGGCGCAACAATCACAATCGAAGAAGTAGACGGAGTAGGTAAAGTTCAGGTGAGTGCACCTAACAAAGACTCTATCGATGCTGCTTTGAAGAAGATTAAAGCTATCGTTGCAGTACCTGAAATTGGTGAAACTTACGATGGTGTTGTACGCTCAGTGATGCCTTATGGTTGCTTTGTTGAAATCATGCCAGGTAAAGACGGATTGTTACATATCTCTGAAATCGATTGGAAACGTCTTGAAAGTGTTGAAGAAGCTGGAATTAAAGAAGGCGACAACATCACCGTTAAGTTATTAGACATCGATCCAAAGACAGGCAAATACAAACTTTCTCGTCGTGCTTTAATGCCAAAACCAGAAGGTTATGTAGAGCGTGAACGCCGTCCTCGCCGTGAAGATCGTGGCGAACGTCGTCCTCGTCGTGAAGGAAATAATGACCAACACAACAACCAACAATAATCAGTTGAATAGAAAATAGCAGGTAGGCAGGCATCTGTCGCTCGCTAAAACAATAATAATAGCATTCTTATCCGCACCGCTTTGGTGTATGGTAAGAATGCTTTTTTGTATAGATAGACTTTCGTGTTAAACGGAATAGCATTGCTATTGCATCGTAATATCAATGCAATTATATGGTAAAAGCACTGCCTTTACATTGCAAAAGCACCGCTTTTAGAATGTAGCTTGTGCTGAATAACAATAGAGATGTTGTATTGAAACGATATAAGCGTAATTCAAAAGGAGAGAAAGGAGGGGGAGAAGGTTTCATGAATCGTTAGATAATCTTACACCCAAAGACGTATATTTAGGGCAAGGGGAGAAAATCAAAAAGATAAGAGAAATAATAAAGCAAAATTCAATCAATAAAAGAATTTTTAATAATAAAATGATAAATTTTCAAAATAAGCAACTATATTTGCAGTTGTGCACTTTCGTTTGACAATGTACATTTATAATATAGGTCGGATTCATGGAATATAAAAGAAAAATTTTTCCTGAGGAAGTAGCTCTTATTGCCTTTCTAGCGTCCAAAGCTCAATTCCAATTAGAAAGTAATTGGGAAAATAAATTTATCGCTTATCCTCTCACAAAAGAGAAAATAGGCAGTATTGGGCTTTTTAAAAATAACCAGAAATATACTCGAAGACAAAGTAGAGTTCTTTCATGTTGCAAGTTTCATGATGTTGATAATGTTGAAGTAGCGGTTTATCTTTTAATAGATTCTAATGATATGCTCTATGAATTAGATTTTTGGAAGGTAGATGATTCAGAAATTTGCCATATTCCTTCCGTAGACTCTATGGAGGATATCCCGCAGATATAATCAGACATGAAATGAACTTAAGTTATGGATATTTCTTTTCAGAGAGTTCCTATTGATAAACAATCAGCATTTCACAGTGCGCTATCTAGTAGAGTGACAAAATTATTAGAACCATTTAATTCTCATGATCCTGCGTTTCATATAGAAATCAGGCAGTACTAATTATAGAATCAAAAATTGATAGTCTCATTTAAAAAAGAGACTACACAATTATACTATATTCAACAATTGAGTTATATATTACATAAGATATTCAAATATGAAAAAATGTTTTATTTCAATAGCAGCTTTTATTATGCTGTCTTGCATGGCCTCTTCGCCTCAACAGAGTCTGCAGTCCCGATTATTTGGTTTTTGGGCGTCAAGTGGTGATGAGGTTACTGTGTTAGAAATCGATAAGGATAGTTTGTATTATGTAGATGAATATCCTATTGTGGCAATGCCTTATCAGTTTGCAGGTGATAGTATGACTGTAGACGCTTATGGAACAACTATCGTACAACATATTTCATTTCGCAAGGATACGCTCGTTATGAAAAATCAGTGGGGCGACGTTAGTTGTTTTGTACCTGTTAAATGATCTATTCTTGCTAAACTATGATCTTCTTACGGAACGTACCCAAATGAATGAACTATTTGATAAAACAATTACTAATCAAAATCCGGAAAATGACCGCAACTTTTGCTTTGGTGAAATTTAACCGGACAGTAGTGCATAATAATATAAAAGTTATCTATCCAAAAATTGGATAAGGACAATTCTTGGATAGAATTTTAGTTGTCAAAGATTTTGCTAAGGAATTTTCTTAACATGAGAAAAGATTACCCCCTATTCCCCATTGTTTTACCAGAATTTCTTTTCATGGAAATGGCGCATTTTTGCCTTTACATGAAGTTCCTCACATTTCCTGTCAAATTCCGGCTTCCTCATAGGACCTATGACCTGATTTGTCTCTTTATTTATAATCCAATAGCAATATTTCATTTCTTTCAGCTTTGCGAATTGGATTAACAAACTGTCTTTTTTTTCTGCTATTGGGTTAGAATTATACCAGTCACTGCCATCGTAAATCTGATAGGCTATAATGAATTTATTGTCATAGTCATAATTCAAGACCTGTGGGCGGATAAGAAGATCATAGGAAAGGCTGTTTTCCGTTTCTTCTTTTATCTTAACTATTATTCTGTCCTCCAACCATGCATAATGATTGCCTAAGTCTATATAGAACACACCAAGACACGAAGTTAGGAGGTTACAGAGGAGCAGGACAACGATATTTAATATTCTTCTACACATTATTTGTTATGGTATAATCCGTTAAAACTTATTTTAAATGGGGTTCCCCTACCATGCAGGATACCGGCGCCTATCATCATTCTTTGCATCGCACCTTGCAGGAAAACCCCTACTGTAGCCCATGCAGCCACGCCACCCATGACAGTTGTGCACTTTTGTTTGACAACGTGCAGTGAATGTCGATTCTATAGGAACGGCAGTCTCTTTGAGACAAGACGATAGCAAAATAGTAAAAAGCAATACTGCTATTGAACGATATGAAATATTACTGTTGTTCATTTCCCTCATTTGATATTCTGTTATACCATGCACCATGCAGATTTTCTTCAATATATGAATTATCTTTGAACAGATAGACCAGCGGTTCTACATCAAAAACAAAATCAGAGATAGGCTTTCGCTCTTCCCAAATGATTGGAGATGAAGCGATGAATTTCTCATAAGGAACTTCTATTCGGCTATCATCATGGTCATATAATTTTAAATATCTTCTCGTTTTACGTTCATTTGGGTATAGTATGAATAATTCATACCATATATTCTCAACATCATACTTGTATCCCAAGTAAATGCAATACATGCGATTTTCATAGGCAGAATAAGGATATTTCCTTTTTTGAGGAAAGGATAGGGTGTATAAATTACCTTGTTCCTTAAAGCCCTTTTCTATTAAAAAAGGCTTCTCTCCTATTATTTTCCAAAACCACATATTGCTATCATCACAATATTCTGTTAAGAACATATCTTCTCCTTCAAAAAGAATGCGACTTCCACTTGGTGCTTTTATTTTCATTGATCAACTATTTTAAAAGTTTTATTTTCGAATTGCTAATTGGCGATATAAAATATTATACTTCTTCATGTTTTCTTACTTTTTAGTCTTTTGGCTAATTCTAAATTTGACACACAAGGGCAATTCCTTTTGCATAAAATTCTCAATATTTTTCATTAACTTCAATATTCTTTGTTTTGATTCCCAATTCTTTGCATTTTGTTTTATAGAAGCTTTTTATATCATTGAAGTCCTGGTAAGTACTTTCACTTTTAACAATATCTACAAACATATGAAATCCATAACCTGTATCATTAATTATAATGCTATAGATTCCTGTCCCATTTTTACGTTTACAAAACATAACATTTCCCAATTCATCCTTAAAATGATTTCTCCAATCCATTGTGTTATCCCAATGGCTATATATTGGAACATATTGATTTCCTTCTTTAAAGTTACGAGTCAGGTATTTTGTTTCTCGATAATAACGTACAGAATATACAGTATAAAGGCATAATGTGTCTAAGGAAATATGCCTCCAAAAAGATTCTTCAAGGCATTTCTTGACATTTTTCTCTAAGTGTGGAGCATTAGATAAAAGCACGATCAGATGTCTTGAACTTTTCCCAACGTTGGTCGTGTCAGACTCTAATACATAATATTCTGTTGGAATAGTAAGGATATCACTTCTAAAGTGAGAAAATAGGGCTATTCCCAAACAGCAGAAAATCATACTTGCTATTATAATTCTATATTTTATTTTATTTATCATCATTAATTTAATAAATTTTCAATGTCAATTTCCTTCGATATCATAGTCACAAATGGTTTGTACCCTCTCATATATTGGAGGATAAACCAAGAACAGAATCCATCAGCAGCCTCTTGGAAGAATATGTCGGAAACTCCAGTTTCGCTTAAATCGTACCCTCGTTCGTCTTTCGGGCGAGTTAGATTGCTGAGTATTTCACCCCAAGGGGCAGTTGTACGTTGTCAAACAAAAGTGCACAACTGCAAATGTAGTTATTTACTCTTATATTTTCTTGTTTTATTATCAAAAGTTCTTTTGTTGATTGAATTTTGCTTTATTATTTCTCTTATCTTTTTGATTTTCTCCTCTTGCCCTAAATATACGTCTTTGGGGTGTGCACTTTTGTTTGACAACGTACAGTTTGTTTTATTGGGCATTATATCCGAAGGTAGAATACAAGTTTTGTTGAAACCCAATAAATTGATATGGTGTCTTCTTCCTTTAGAAATGTCAATACCTACATGTTTATAAGCTCTCCACACTAATTCTGTGCAGTAGAATGTTGTAGTATCGGTTATATCAAAGTCTTTATCGAAGGGCATACCAACCTTTTGTAAGGCATATTGTATAGCCCCTTTGACGACTTTGTCGCTTAAAGAAATACGTATAACCTTTGCTTTTATACATTTATCGGGTTGTATAAAAGAACTAATAGATTCGTATTTAACGGTATCTAACTCGTTTTCTGTCTCATTAGGGACGGCATGAATAACCCTCCAACCATCTTTTGTGTGTAGCATTATTCCAACATGTGAATAGCTACCACTATCTAAACTTGTTACAACTTGGCTTTCGGTGCTTCTGCCTTCTCTGAAAATAAGATCGCCATCGTGTAGAGATAGCGTGTCGATACAGGCAGTAACGACTTTATTCTCACATTTCTTCTTACACGAATGGGATAGAAACATGAGAATGATGAGAAACGTAAACTGCCAGTATCTCATACCTATTCCTCATCACTATTTTCGGATTCTAAGGACTTGTTCATCTTGTCTAATTCGTCTTTATCGATGAAAGTAAAGACAGTTCCTAAGATTCCGATAGATAAAAGCTTTGAATCTTTGCCATTACTGAATGTTCCTGTACTAAAAAGAAAATATTTATTTACTTTTAGTTTGCTATTAAGTACTTTCTCAATTACTGCACCTCCCATTAAAGCATACATCGCATTTTCGCTTTTATTTGATGTTTCAAGAACGTTCGTCAATTCAGTACGTATTGATTCTACGTGTTTCTCCTTATCAGGACATGTGAGTCCCAATAGAAGACAAATAGCTAAAGGTAGCGCAATGTATAAGATTTTCTTTAAAGGATAGTTGAATTGAGGGCCTTGTTGGGGTGTTTCTTCTGCATAACTTGTTTGTACAGGTTGGTTTTTAGCTTTGCCACATTGAGGACAAAAGTTTTCCTCTTCTTTTAATTGTGTGCCACATTTTGAACAGTATTCCATAAGATTTATTTTAAAAGTTAATATTATTGTATGCTATAATAACAATGGGTTTTTCCCATAATGATAAAAATATACAATGTTTTGAATGTCGATTCTATTTAGGTTAGCCCATTTTAGAGGCGTAATACATTGATTAGTATATGGCAAATATACAAAAAAGATTGAAACGAAATATCAAAAAGAGGATTCTTTTTATATTCTAAGAGGTGTGTTGGCTGATGTTTTCAAATAAAAAGAGCCTTTAAGTGTAATGAATAGCTTTACTTAAAGTGTTAGTTATGAGTGGATTAAGATCAAAAAATGTCCGTAGATAGTTTTTATCTATAACTTGATAGATAAAATAAATTACGATTCTGAAGTATAATTGTATTTAAAGTGCTAATTTTGTAATCAATTATAATAAGAAGAAGAATCAGAAGATAAAACTATTCAAGTCGTTCTTACTAAAAAGAAAGACTTATTACCGTGAGTAACATAATATAAAACAGAAAATAAATAATAAACAAATAACAGATTATGAAAGAATTAGTACATGGGCTACTCTCAGTAGCTGCCAACTTAAATAAGTTTGGCTTGAATTTCTTACGTGTAGGAATATTCATCGTTTTTGTGTGGATTGGAGGATTGAAGTTTGCTAAATACGAGGCAGATGGTATTGTTCCATTCGTAGCAAATAGTCCTTTTATGAGTTTCTTCTATGAAAAAGAGGCTCCAGAGTATAAGCAATATAAGAATAAAGAAGGCGAATTGGTGCTTAAAAACCGCCAATGGCACGAAGCAAATAACACATATGGTTTTTCTAAAGGATTGGGAATTCTCATTATGTCGATTGGTGTTTTAACCTTGTTGGGTATCTTCACACCTAAAATCGGTATCTTTGGAGAACTACTTGTGATTGTAATGACAATAGGAACACTATCGTTCTTGGTAACAACTCCTGAATGTTGGGTACCAGATTTGGGTAGTGGCGAGCATGGATTCCCGCTGCTTTCGGGTGCAGGTAGATTGGTGTTGAAAGATATTGTGATTCTTTCAGGTGCCGTAGTTCTACTTTCTGATTCGGCAAAGAAATTGTTAGCTCAATGCAAATTATAAGAACTCGAATTTCAGATTATAATAAACGATAAAGCATATTATGAGGCTTTAGTATATGGTTCTTGTCGAAAGGCAAGAACCATTTTTCGTTTTTATTCTTCGAAAGATAAACAAGGCGAAAATGAAGTCAATGGGGATAAAAAACGATTTTATTTCCGATTTGTCGCCTAACTTCGTGTTTTTTCAACTATCTTTGCAATAATAATATTCTACAACTCATTGTATCACATAACAAAAGAAATAATAATGGATAATTTGAGAACCCTTTTTGCAGAGAAACTTTTAAAGATTGAAGCTATAAAAGTTCAACCAAACAACCTTTTTACATGGGCAAGTGGCTGGAAATCGCCTTTCTATTGCGATAATCGTCAAACCCTTTCTTATCCTGATATTCGCAGATTTGTGAAATTAGAAATGGCTCACGCTATTCTAAAACATTTCCACAATGTAGACGCTATCGCTGGTGTTGCAACCGCAGGTATCCCACAAGGAGCTCTTGTGGCAGAAGAATTAGGACTTCCTTTCTGCTATGTTAGAAGTAAACCAAAAGATCATGGTTTGGAAAACCTTATCGAAGGAAAGCTAAAAGAAGGCTCAAACGTTGTTGTGATCGAAGACTTAATTTCAACAGGAGGTAGCTCTTTGAAAGCAGTTGAGGCACTTCGTCGTTCAGGTGCTAATGTTGTTGGTATGGTTGCAGCATTTACTTATGGTTTCGATGTGGCACAACAAGCATTCGATTCGGCAAATGTTCCATTGGTTACTCTAACAGATTATGAGCATGTAGTGGCTAAAGCATTAGAGATAGGCTATATCAAAGAAAACGATATCGCATTACTTGATAGCTGGAGAAGTAATCCTTCAGAATTTGGTAAATAACGAAACGCTTTCAAGAATAGCACAATTATAAATCAAAAGAAATAGAAATGTCGAGTAAATTCGAAAGTAGCGTACGTCAAATACCCTATAGTCAAGAGTTAGTATATAACACTTTAAGTAATTTAGAGAACCTCGAAAAGGTGAAAGATCGTCTTCCTGAAGACCAAATCAATAACCTTTCGTTCGATAATGATAGTATATCAATTAGCGCAGGTGCTGTTGGTTCGGTGAAATTGAGAATCATTGAACGCACAGAGTTCGACTGTATTAAATTCGAAGCACAAGAGAGTCCGTTGCCTTTTAACTTCTGGATTCAGATTCTTCCTGTAACTTCGGATAGCTGTAAGATGAAACTTACTATCAAGGCAGAGATCAGTATGTTCTTAAAGCCAATGGTGAGCAAGCCTTTAAACGAAGGTATTGAAAAACTTGCAGATATACTTCAAAACATTCCTTATGGTCAATAATATCGCAAAAAGAATCGTTCCACTTTGTTTTCTCCTATTATTATTAATAGGTGTGGGCTGTTCTGGCGATGAATTTAAATATACAACAAAGCACGCCAACTTTGTGTTTGATACCCGTTTGCATGGTCATTCGGCAGCATTAGCAACTGCCTTGGGCAACGTTGGCGTGTTTTGCTCTGTATCAGAGACCCTTTCTGGAGGACAAAGAAGTTTTCGTTTTGATAACCATCAGGGCTTGGTTGATGTCGTTCCATTTAATGCAATCGACGCACGTCAAACTCAAATATTAGGGCAAAACAATCTCCTTATAGTGGGGTATGGCAATTTAGATACGCCAGCTCCATTCTTTGCCTACGACGGAGAGTGTCCACATTGTTTCGACTACAATGCTATTCCCTTGAAAAGTTATCCCCTTTCGGTGAATAGTGCAGGTATAGCGCAGTGCAAAAACTGTAAAAGAGCCTTTAATCTCAATACAGGTGGAAACATGATTCAAGGCGAAGGACGTTATCGTTTGGTTGTTTATCGTGCTTCAAACACTCCAAAAGAGGTCGTAATAGTAAAGAATTAAAGATATAATGTTAAATAATGTATATTGCTATTGCATTTTAAATTATTTACATTACCTTTGCACCCAGTAATAAAAGCGGAAATAGCTCAGTTGGTAGAGCACAACCTTGCCAAGGTTGGGGTCGCGAGTTCGAGTCTCGTTTTCCGCTCTTTTACTTTCTAATTAGGCTACCGCAATGGTGGAATTGGTAGACACGAGGGACTTAAAATCCCTTGGCCAGTGATGGCTGTGCGGGTTCGAGTCCCGCTCGCGGTACAATCCTTAAAACATTAAATCTTATGTTTAGAAATACCATTCTAACGCTTTCTGCTTCTACCTTATTCCTATTTACATCTTGTTCTAAACTCAAAAGCTTGTCAGCAGATAAGTTTACAGTAGTTCCAACACCTTTAGAAGTAAAGGCAGGTCAAGTAGATGCTACCATTACAACATTGTTTCCAGAAAAGTATATGAAGCGCAATGTAGTGCTAACTCTTGTTCCAGAGCTACGTTCTAGCGATGGTTCAGTTGTTAAAGGCACTTCAGCTACATTCCAAGGAGAAAAAGTTTTAGGAAACAATCCATCGGTATCTTATCGTTTAGGTGGACGTTTTACCATCAAAACAGCGTTTGCTTATACCCCAGAAATGCAAAAAAGCGACCTTTATGTCACTTTCAATGCATTGCAAGGAAATAAGAAGGTTAATCTAAATCCAGTAAGAATAGGTTATGGAGTAATTGCTACTTCAGAACTGTATAAGAACATCTTATTCGAAGATGGAGGCTGCTTGGCTCCCGATTCTTTTGAACGTGTAAAGAAAGAGAAGCAAGAAGCAAACATCAAATTCTTGGTAAATCAAGCTAATTTGCGTAAGAGCGAATTACAAAGCAATTCTATTCATGATTTTGTTCGCATGCTCAAGAAAATCAATAGCGAGCGTGAAAGCCTCATATTAAATAATATTGAGGTGAAAGCTTATGCGTCTCCAGAAGGCGGTTTCAGCTTTAATGACAAGCTTGCGAATAAGCGTCAGAACACAGGAGAAGGCTATGTGAAAGACCAACTCAAGGCTAATAAGATGTCAACTGCCATCGATGCAGGTTATACAGCACAAGACTGGGAAGGCTTCCAAAAGCTCGTTCAAGTGTCAAACATACAAGATAAAGACGTAATTTTGCGTGTTTTGTCTATGTATAAGGACCCACAAGAACGTGAACAACAAATAAGAAACATGAGTGAAGGCTTTAGAGAGCTTGCAAATGGAATTCTTCCAGAGCTTAGAAGAGCACGACTTGTGATCAATTATGAGGTTGTTGGCCGCAGTGATGACGAGATAGCAGAGCAATATAAGAAAGATCCTGTTAAGCTAAGTGCCGACGAATTACTTTATTATGCAACACTTGTAGACGGTACAAAGACAGAAGAAGTGTATCAAACAGCAGCTCGTTTGTATGATAAAGACTACAGAGCGTTCAACAATCTTGCTACTCTTGAATTAAAGAAAGGCAACGAAATAAAGGCGAAGTCTTATTTAGAGCAAGCTTTAAGAGTAAATAGTAAGGCGCCAGAAGCCCTTGCAAATCTTGGTTTGATAGACCTAATGCACGGCAATCTTGCACAAGCAGAAGTGCAAATTGCAAATGCTTCAGGCACAAATAACACAGCTTATGCCACTGCAGCCCTTGCTTTTGCAAAAGGAAAGTATGCAGATGCAGAGCGAGATTTAGCCGATTCAAACACCAATTTAGCAGCTCTTGCTCAATTGATGAATAACAACTACGCTGCAGCAGCGCAAACTTTAGACGAAGTAAAGCACAAAACAGCTTACACCCACTACATTCATGCCATCGTAGCAGCACGTAGAGGCAACAAGTTCTCAGCAACTTCGCATCTTGAAGAAGCGCTAAAACTCAATCCATCTTTAAAGACTTATGCCGATAAAGATTTGGAATTAAAAATCATTAAGTAAGACAATGTGAATTAAGAGGGAGTTAAGTTCCCTTCAATAACATATATGAGACTATTCGCTTATATAGCAACACTCACCTTGATTATGGTTTCTTGTGGTACCGATAGCAAGCATTTTAAGCTAGAGGGACGCTTGTTAAACCTCAATCAAGGTGAGTTTTATGTTTATAGTCCCGACGGAGGCATTCAAGGATTCGACACAATACGAGTAGAAGCAGGTCGATTTGTGTACCAAACAGAGTGCGACCATTCCTCAATCTTAATGCTCGTTTTTCCTAATTTCAGCGAGCAACCCATCTTTATGGAGCCAGGTGAGAGCGTAACTCTCGACGGAGACGCATCGCATTTGAAAGAAATCACCACCAAAGGCACCAAAGACAATAAGCTGATGAATGGTCTTCGAGAGCAAATGGCATCGGCATCGCCTCCAAAGCGAATAGAGTATGCAAAGCAATTTATAGAAGATCACCCCGAATCGCTCGTTAGTTCGTATTTGCTTTACAAGTACTTCCTACAAACTACCACGCCTAATTACACACTTGCAAAGCAACTTTTAGCACTTATGTTAAAAGAACAGCCCCGCAATGGTTTCCTTGTTCGTATGCAACAGCAAGTAGAAGGACTTGCAAACACAGAAAAAGGCAAGGCATTATCCTCTTTTTCTGCCACCGACATCAAAGGAAACACCATTTCAAGTGCAGTCCTCTCCAAAGCAGATTGCGCCGTTATCACCGCTTGGGCAACATGGGATTACAACGCCTATTCAACCCTCAGTACTTTAAAAGAACTCAAAAGTACAGCAGGAAACAAACTCTCTATCTTAACAATTTGTGTCGATGCATCGAAAGAAACCGTTAAGACAGCAGTAGAATCGAACGAACTTTCTTGGAATATAGTTTGCGATGAGCAACTTTTTGGCGGTAAGTTAATCCGCTCATTAGGTTTCTTCTCGCCAACAGATAATATCGTGTTACAGCGTGGAAAGATAGTAGCTCGAAATCTAAAGAACGAAGAATTAAAGAAGAAAGTAGAAGAACTCACCCGATAGGGCATAGCTCCTATTTTCCCAAACGACAACCTTTACCCTAAAAGAACATCAAAAACAAACCCTTTTTCTCCTTCTTTCCCTTCGTCTACACCCATTCACACCATACAACTAACCAAAAAACACCTATCATTTTTTATGCTCGTAAAAACCTATTGCGCCGCCGTTAATGGCTTAAATGTAACCACCGTCACCATAGAAGTAAGTCTTGTAAATGGTGTTTTATATCATTTCACAGGTTTAGGCGATGAAGCAGTGCGAGAAGGTCGTGACCGAATTGCAGCCGCTTTGCAATATAATGGCTATAAATTTCCCCATGCCGACATCACAGTAAACATGGCACCAGCCGACTTGCGCAAAGAAGGTAGTTCGTTTGATTTACCCTTAGCCCTTGCTATTCTTGCTGCAAATGGCGACATAGTGTCCGACATTATTTCGCAATATATGTTCGTTGGCGAGCTAAGTCTCGATGGTTCGTTGCAACCTATTAAGGGAGCACTACCTATTGCCATACGAGCAAGAGCAGAAAAGTTCAAAGGTTTGATCGTTCCTAAGGCCAATGTGCGAGAAGCCGCCGTGGTAAACAATCTCGATGTGTATGGAATGGAGAACATAAAAGACGTGATCGACTTTCTAACACAGCGCAACACCAGCTTTCAACCCACCGTTATCGACACCCGAAAAGAGTTTTACGAACATCAATACAATTTCGATTTAGACTTCGAAGACGTGCGAGGTCAAGACAATGTGAAGCGTGCAATGGAAGTAGCAGCAGCGGGTGGGCACAACTTAATCATGATAGGTCCTCCAGGAAGTGGCAAGAGTATGATGGCAAAACGCCTTCCTTCCATTCTTCCCCCGTTGTCGCTTGCTGAGAGTTTAGAAACCACACAGATACATAGTATAGCAGGAAAGCTGGGTAAAAACATGTCACTCATCTCGCAACGCCCCTTTCGTGCGCCCCATCACACCATCTCTGAGGTAGCACTTGTAGGCGGAGGAGCCTCTCCACAGCCTGGAGAAATATCGCTTGCCCATAATGGTTTGTTGTTCGCAGACGAGCTACCCGAGTTCAATAAATCCACCCTCGAAGTGCTTCGACAGCCGTTAGAAGACCGAAAGATCACCATTTCTCGAGCCAAATACACCATCGAGTTTCCTTGTTCGTTTATGTTTGTGGCATCGATGAACCCCTGCCCGTGCGGTTATTATGGCGATCCCACGCATCATTGTGTGTGCATGCCAGGTCAGATAGCTCGTTATATGAGTAAAATCAGCGGTCCACTTCTCGACCGAATAGACATTCAAGTAGAAATAACACCCGTGCCTTTTAAAGACATTTCGAAGGCAAAACCAGGTGAGGGCAGTGCCACTATTCGAGAAAGAGTGATCAAAGCACGTGCAATACAAGAAGAAAGATACAAAGATGTGAAAGGAATTCATTGCAATGCACAGATGACCGAGCGAATGATTCATCAGTATGCCGAGCCCAATCAGGCAGGAATCGAATTGCTAAAAACTGCTATGGAACGATTAAGTTTATCGGCACGAGCCTATAACCGCATATTAAAAGTGGCACGAACCATTGCCGATTTAGCAGGAAGTGAGCAGGTGTTAGAACAACATTTATACGAAGCTATAGGCTATCGAAACTTAGATAGGGGCGATTGGTCGGAGCGTGGAGCACGCTAATCCGCTCGTTTTCTCTTTTGGTTATCCGTTTCTTATCCCCAACAAATGTAGCGAATGTTTCGCTGTTGCATTGTTGGGGCTTTTTTATGTCCTTTTTCTTTCAATATAAAAGCATTGACTTTAGGTTGCAAAAGCATTGACATTACATCGCAAAAGGATAGCTATTGCAATGTAAAAGCACTGCAATTAGAATATAGGTGAAGTGAAATAAGAAGATATAGGCTTTCTTCTTATATATATAATAAGGTGTAAACCGAAAACGCTCGTTCTGTTTATATATCTTAATTACATTTTTTGTCGTAATAAAAATTAGTACTATCGCATTTGCATTAAAACTGCATGTTTATGCTAAAAACTTCTGATAAGGGCTTAATTTTTGATGCACATCAAAAGTGCTTTTTATTCCTTCAAGTGTTAAAAACAAATACTAAAGGTGTTATTTTATCTATTTTATTATCCGTTTAAATAATTATTAACGTTTTTTTTTTCTGTGAACACTTTTTTAACTTGTATCTTTACGGCCAGTTTTGAGAGGCTTATCATTTTTAAGTTGCTCATCACCTAAACTAAACACGATAATTATTTATAAACACTTAAACTAATAAACAATGAGACAAAGCAGTTTAAACAATCCGCGGCGAATGTGGATGATGCTTCTATTTGCAATGATGTCTGTTGCCACTTGGGCACAAACTCATTTGGTAAAAGGTGTCGTAAAAGACGATAGTGGCGAACCTTTAATTGGTGTAACCGTTAGAGAAGTAGGCGCAAAGGCAAATAGTATTACTGATATCGATGGTAATTATAGCATCCAATGCGCTTCGAACGCAACATTACAGTTCGATTATATCGGCTATGAAACACAAAAAGTAGGCGTGGGTGGACGCAGCGTTGTAGACGTAACACTTCACTCTTCTGCTCAAAAACTAAACGAAGTGGTTGTCGTAGGTTTCGGTTCTCAAAAGAAAGCAAACCTTACTGGAGCCGTTTCTACAGTGACAGCTAAAGATCTTACTGCACGTCCTGTGAACAACGTAAAGGACGCTTTGCAAGGTATGGTGCCTGGTATGAACTTCACTACAGGTGCTAATGGTGGTGCTTTGAATTCAAATAAAGGCTTCAACATTCGTGGTACAGGTACTATTGGTGCAGGTTCTAGCCTTGCTCCACTTGTCTTAATCGACGGTATGGAAGGCGATTTGAACACTCTTAACCCACAAGATATCGAGAATATCTCAGTGTTGAAAGATGCTTCTGCAGCTTCTATCTATGGTTCAAGAGCTGCTGGTGGTGTTGTGTTGGTAACAACAAGAGGTGGTAAAGAAGGTAAGTTCACAGTGAACTATAACAACTCTTTCCGCTTCAATAGCTTGATAAACGTTCCTGATATGCTCGACTCTTACACATGGGCGCTATACATGAACGATGCATCTATTAACTCAGGTGCTGGCGTTTGGTTCTCTGATCAAAAGCTTGCAGCGCTTAAAGAGGCTCAAACTAATGGTACAATGGCTAAAATGTTCCGCAATAGTGCAAACAGATGGGAAATCTGGAACGATAACGACAATTTGCCATTGGGTAACACTAACTGGATGAAAGAATTCTTTGGAACATCTTTCTCACAAGAACACAACGTTAGTTTAACAGGTGGTAGCGATCGTTTGAAATACTACTTCTCGGCTAACTACCTCGGACAAGATGGTATCTTGCGTTATGGTAAAGAAGCTCGTAACCGCTATAACCTCACTGGTAAGGTTAATGCTAACATCACAGATTGGCTTAACTTCTCATACAGCACACGTTTTGCACGTGTAGATTACACTGCTCCTTACACACTTAGTGAAGGTAATGGATTGTTCTATCACCAAGTAGTACGCCGTTGGCCTATCATTCCTGTAAAGGATCCTAACGGACATTATGTAGATGCTACATACATTAATCAAATGTTAGACGGTGGTGTTAACGAATCACAAGAAGACCAATTCGCACAACAACTTGCATTAGTTCTTACTCCTATCAAAGATTGGAACATTCACTTAGAATTCAACTATCGTGCAAATAACAACTTTAATCACCAAGATTGGCAAACAGTTTACGGCTATGATGCAGATGACAAACCATTTGTTATAGACCATCCAGTATCTGGTGTTTACGAATATGCATACAAGAGCAACTATTTCAACCCTAACTTCTACACAGATTATACTCGTGCATTTGGCGATCATAACATGAAAGTGATGTTGGGTTATCAAAGCGAATGGTTGCACCAACGCTCATTCACCGCTCAACAAAAGAACATGATTAGCGGTATTCCTACACTTAACACAACAACAAGTGACCCAAGTGTAACTGGAGGTCCAGCTACTTGGAGTACAGCAGGTTTCTTCGGACGTCTTAACTACGACTATAAAGGACGTTATTTGTTCGAAGCTAACTTAAGATACGACGGTAGTTCACGCTTCACTCGTGAAAAGAGATGGAACCTATTCCCATCGTTCTCATTCGGTTGGAACATCGCACAAGAAGGCTTCTGGGCTTCAATGCAAAAGCATATCAACACTCTTAAGCTTCGTGCTTCATGGGGACAATTGGGTAACCAAAATACAGATAACTGGTATCCATTCTACCAAACTATTCCTTATAAGACTAAGAATGGTAACTGGTTGGTTAACGGACAAAAGCCAAACGTAGCTGAAGACCCAGCTCTTATCTCTGCTCTTCTAACATGGGAAAAGAACAGAACATGGGAAATTGGTTTGGATTGGGGTGCATTTAACAACCGCTTAACAGGTTCGTTCGATTACTTCCAACGTAAAACTTTCGACATGGTAGGTCCTGCTCCTGAGCTTCCAGACGTACTAGGTGCTGCTGTTCCAAAGGTAAACAACCTCGATATGACATCTAAAGGTTGGGAACTTCAACTATCATGGCGTGATAGAATCGCTGATTTCCGCTATGGTGTTACATTAAACTTGTCAGACAACTTCGTTACAATCGATAAGTATCCTAACCCATCAAAGACAATCGGTACACACTATGCTGGTTCTCGTTTAGGCGATATTTGGGGTTATACAACTGTTGGTATTGCAAAAACTCAAGAAGAAATGGATGCCCACTTAGCTAAAGCTAACCAAAGTGCAATCGGTAGTAACTGGTCTGCTGGTGACATTATGTATGCCGACTTAGATGGCGATTTCAAAGTAAATGGTGGTGAAGGAACAGCTGATAAACCAGGTGATAAACGTATCATTGGTAACTCAACTCCACGTTATAACTTTGGTTTGAACCTTGATGCAGCTTGGAAAGGCTTCGACTTAAAGATCTTCTTCCAAGGTGTTTTGAAGAGAGATTTCGATGCTGGAGGTCCAATGTTCTGGGGTGCTTTAGGACAAGGAAAATGGCAAGGACTTGGATTTAAGGAACACTTAGATTACTTCCGTGCAGAAGCTAACCACCCATTAGGACAAAATCTTGATAGCTACTATCCAAGATTGTCATGGAATGGTGGACGTAATACACAAACACAAACACGTTATTTGCAAAATGCAGCATACTGCAGATTGAAGAATATCACATTAGGTTATACTCTACCTGCTGCTCTTACAAAGAGAATTGCAGTACAAAACGTTCGTGTTTTCGTATCTGCAGAGAATATTCTAACCATCACAAACTTCATAAAAACAGCTGACCCTGAATTAGCTGGAGTTGGATATTTATCTAATAGCAATCAAATAGGTAAAACTTATCCATTGACAAAATCATTCTCAATGGGTCTAAGTGTAACATTCTAAACGATTATTTATTATGAAACTAAAATATATTAGCAGTATTCTCTTCTCGGGATTAATGCTCACTACGCTCACTACATTCACTGCATGTAATGACTTTTTAGATAGAGAGCCAGAAGATAAGGTTACACCTGAAAAGTTCTTCCAAGCTGAAAGCGATTTGGCAGACTATGCAATAAAGTACTATGACTTCTCAACTCTTAATCCAGGGTCTTATGGTATGGGTACTTTTGCAGATGATAATGCAACTGATAACCAAGCAGGAGTTGACTATTCTAACTACTGGGTGCCTGGAAACTGGCAAGTTCCCGCTAACTCTTCGAAAGAATGGAACTTTGAACAGATTCACCATTGCAACTATTTCTTCGAGAAAGTGTTGCCAAAATATCAAGCAGGAACACTAA
Organism: Hoylesella nanceiensis DSM 19126 = JCM 15639; assembly: GCF_000379965.1. GTDB lineage: Bacteria > Bacteroidota > Bacteroidia > Bacteroidales > Bacteroidaceae > Prevotella > Prevotella nanceiensis. Next base: position 733,981 of record NZ_KB904328.1, read on the forward strand.
AAGGTAATCCTGATAACATTAAGCACTACATCGGAGAAGTTTACTTCTTGCGTGCTAAAGCTTATTTTGATAAACTCTCAACTATTGGAGATTGTCCTATTATTAAAGAGATTTTAGCAGACGATAGAAAGGTGTTGCTCGACAATTCTAAGCGTCAACCACAACACAAAGTGGCTCGTTTTATCTTAGAAGACCTCGACAAAGCGATCGAACTTTTGAAAGAAGATGCACCTGGAGGACGTAACAGAATAAGCAAAAATGTGGCTTATTTATTCCGCTCTCGTGTAGCTCTTTACGAAGGAACATGGCTCAAATACCACAAAGGAACAGCCCTTGTACCTGGTGGAAGCGGTTGGCCTGGAGACGCAGCAGACGTTGCTGGCTTCAATATTGATAGTGAAATCGATTACTTCTTAAGTGAAGCTATGGCCTCTGCAAAAGTAGTTGGCGACAAAGTGGTAGACAACTTAGCAGCTAATACAGATGTTCGTGATGGTCAAGATGCAAGCTTGAAGAGCGCAAACCCATACTTTACAATGTTCAGTATGCCTGACTTAGCAAGCTATCCTGAAGTGCTTATGTGGCGTCAATACAATGTAGAACAAGGCGTAACTCATAACATTCAAATGCAATTAGGACGTAATGGTGGTGGTACAGGTTACACACGTGGCTATGTAAACTCATTCCTAATGCGTAATGGTTTGCCTATTTATGCTACAGGATCTGGCTATAATAGCAACTGGGAAACACAAGGTGTGAAAGCTACTTTGCAAGATCGTGACTCTCGTATCCAACTATTCTGTAAGCAAGATGGCGACGTTATTTCTTATACCAACGGAGCTGTAGCAACAAGATTTGATATGTCTTGGTTAGCAAAAGGTAACAACGAAACACGTATCGTTACTGGTTTTGCAGTGAAGAAAGGTTTGAACTACGATTCAAAACAACAAGAAGAGCACCACATGGGTATCTCTGCAAGTGTTGTATTCCGTGGTGCAGAAGCTCTTCTTAACTACATGGAAGCATCGTATGAAAAGAACCAAACAATCGATGCAACAGCGGCTAAGTATTGGAAAGCGCTACGTACTCGTGCTAAAGTGGATCCAGATTACACCAAAACAATTAATGCAACAGTTATGACTGAAGAAGCTAAGAATGACTTCGGAGCATACTCTCACGGTGCATTAGTTAACACAACACTTTACAATATACGTCGTGAACGTCGTAATGAGTTCATCGCTGAAGGTATGCGTTTAAATGACTTACGTCGTTGGAGAGCTCTAGATCAAGTGAATGGATACCAAATTGAGGGTATGAGATACTGGGGTTCAATCTACGAAGGTGCGTTAGTTGATAAAGATGGAGTAAACCTTGTGATTGTAAATGTTGAGCAAGGTAAGGGTAATATGTCTGATAAAACAATCAGTGGAGTATATGTTCGTCCTTACCAATTGAGTAAGGTTAACAACTCTGTGTTCAACGGTTACCATTTCACAGAGGCTCATTATCTAACTCCTCTTGCACAAAGTGTATTCCGCAAGTCATCTACTGCAGCTGATAACAACATCGATCAATCTGTTGTTTATCAAAATCCAGGATGGCCAAAGGTTGCTGGACAAGGACCTATTGGAGTGCAATAATTGCATAGTAGACTAAGAATAGATTTGATTAATACCAATGGTCGTGTGCCCAAAAGCGTGATAACGCTTTGGCGCACGGCCTTTTCTTTACCTCTTTGGGGTGAGGTAAAAATCCAATAGCAGTGTAGCTATGAGCGAAGGCGATTGAAGAAGGGCAGAAAGGCTCTTCTTTTTGCATTTAAAGGAATTATGCTGTTGCGGTGAGCGAATCCTGTAAGGTGAAAGAAAAACAGCTTATAAGCCCTAAAACGATTTGAGTAGGAGAGAAATTAATTAAAAAGCAAAAGAATAATAGGTAGAAAAGAAAGACCATTACAAATAGAAAAGAAAGACTATAACAATTAGAAGAGAAAGGGGAAACATTGTTGTAGCACCTTTGAAAGGTAGATAACCCCAGTCCATTCCTATGCTTGTAGCAGAGAAAGAAGGAGAGGTGATGACCCTTTCTCAATGGATTAGAAAAAAGAAAGAGGTATAAAAAGCATGTAACCCATTGGATAAGCATCACAAGAGCAAGAAGTTGCTCTTCAATCACCAATAGGTTACATGCATATTCTTCAATAAAAGGCTTGCTTTCGATATCTCTTTGTATAGCAAGTCCTTTTGTTTGGTACTATTACATTCTGCAAGAGTACTCTATAGGCTTCCTAACAAGTAGCTGATTTGCCTTGAATTTCACCTTACTGCAACCATTTAACGAGAACCATTTAGAGGAAGTGTCAGACGATTTGCGATACATAGTTATCTCATTGTTACGGAAAACCAAGTTAGAAGTGCTCTTAGCCGATAGAATAGTCTGCCCATAACTGGTGAAACGGTTGTTGATGATGCGCACATTTTGATGTACAGGGCGTTTCTCATTGATGTCCGTATTCGATGGATTCAATTCAATAACAGCATGTTTATTATTGTTATTAGCACAATCAAGGAAAGTATTATTTTCGATTAAAACATCTTTTACAGGACCAGACTCATACCAACCCGCAGCATCAGCCTCAATAAGTATGGCACTCATACCCGTTTTATAGAACACGTTTTCACTGATAACCGCTCGTCGGGGCGTTGTAACCAAAATGCCACGAGTACTTGTTCGGGTGAAATAACAATTGCGAATCTCCACCTTAGGCGTACAAGTTATGTTCTCAAGGCAATCGCTTTGCAGTTCAATATCGTGTTGAATAGGTTTCGTTAGCGTTACTTCCACAATCCTGTTCGATAGCAGTTTAGCTGTCTTAATCACCGCTTGAGCATAGCGTTGCATAGTAGATGGGCGCACAAAAGCCACCGTGTCGCCCTCGAAAAAGGCATTAAATCCATAGGTTTGAGGGTGCATAAAGCGCAGTTTAAGGGTATAGTCGTTCACCTTTTCCATAATGCGTAAGTTCGTTCCATGCACATTAATACAGTCATCTTGTGCGCCAGCAAACTTACAATTCACCACCTTCACCTTACCAGAGCAACCCGAAAAATGCATAAAGTCGGCAGAAGAAGCCAATAATCTACCACTATTTTGACGAGGCATGCAATAAACGTGGTTCATTTCAACATTCTTAGAGAACTGACTAACGATGCCCAATCCATGCATATAGTGCACTCCAACATTCTTAAAAGTAATGTCTTCGCTTTCATAAATCAACATTCCCACTTGGTCACGAATAATATCTCTAATCGTTAAAGTGTGGTTTAGCTTGCATTGAGCCGTGTCTGTAGTTTCAAAAAGCACCACATGTGGAGCCAACTCAGTGGCTTTAGCCTTTGCAAGAACATTCCAAGCCTGGCTATAATAAAAATGTTCTGTAGTGGGATTGTATTCGATGCAATGTGGAATATTGGTGCGCCAGCCCTCTCCATAGAGCGTTATCTTACCATCTTTGATGGCATATCGTGAATCAGGATGAAACTTAGCAACCACCCCTTTCTCATTTCTTTGAATGAGAGTAAGCTCAGATCCGCCAGGTCTTTCAAAGTCGATATGAATGTTTTGCAAAGTCATTTTCTTGCAATGTTCAAATGCAAGCATCGTAACTTTGCCATGAAACATCAGAGTTGCACCGTTTCCCTCAATGGTTAAGCCCTCCATATCTTCGAAAAACATACCAATTGTTTTTATTTTCGATGGACATTCGCTTTCCGAAGAAGTGTTGGTTATAAAGAATTTCTTGTAGGTTGCGCCTTCAGTCCACAAGTCATAACGTCCCTTTTCAAACACCAATACTTTAGAGTTGAATTGCTTACAATCGGCAATAGCAGCCTCCAAACGTTCGGTTTGGTTCTCGTAAGTGTCGGGAGTCACACCATAATCGGCTACAAAAATGGTATCTTTTTGAGTGGCAAAGAGTGGGGAAGCCGATAAAAAGCACATAAAAAAAAGCGATAAGTAATATCTTTTCATAGTGAAACGTAAAGTGTTGATGTTGTAGAGCGTGTTGCCCTTGTATTCAATGTGATGTAAATGCTTTGTTTAGACAGATATTCAGTAGTCCGACAGCGAGTGATTGTTGGCTGAAAGGATAGCAATGGGCAAAATGAGCCAACCTTTTTATCCTTTTGAAAACCTGAAAACGAAAAGGAACCATCGTTTAGATGTTCCACACAAAGTTACAAAAATATTCTATATTGCACGCCCTTTCTACTCGGCTTTATAGGTAGTGCCCAACAAAAGCAATGCTTTTGCATGCTAAAAGCAGTGCAATTACACAGCAATAACAATGCTTTTGCAGGTCAATAGCATAGCTTTTACTTCAGTGTTGAAATGCCATCAAAATGGCAAGTCAATCTCCCTTCCTATTCAACACATCACCCTTGGCATCTCTTTTCTTTCCTTCTACATCGAAAAAGAAAGTAGAATAGGAGTTAAAAAAATGCCTCTAATTAAGATTATATAACAAAAAAGAGAGATTAGAGTGCTTTATGAACCCACAAATTATAATACCTTTGCAAACAAATTGAGAACAGAGCAAATACCCGTTTAATGCACTTTGTATGCCGAAAGCCAAACAAACCAATGTTTAAAAGGATTAGCGCATATTGTTAGAGGGCAAAAAACGAGATTGCTTGCTGTTACTTTTGTTTTCTTTTGGCAACTCCAACACAACGTGTTTGGTGGGTTATTACAAACCGAAAATAAAGATGTTTGAAAGGCGTTGCATTGAAAAGAAACACTGAAAGGACGGTAAACTTTACATCAACATGGGTTTAATAAAGTTTATAAAGACATGGACCTTGCCCCTGTCTATCACCTTTGGGGCTGTTATTTATCTCATTTTTGCCTTCACTCCTTGCTTGTTGAGTGCGGCAATGCTGTTTGCGCCTTTCTTTAATGCAATCCTTCCGCTGTTCATGTTCTTAGTTCTCTTCGTTACATTCTGTAAAGTAGACTTCAAAAAACTGCGTGTAACACGCTGGCATGGCTACGCTCTTGTAGCACAATTCAGCATCATTCTCCTTCTTTTAGCACTCACATTGTTGTGGGGAAAAAGTGGTTCTAGGCTCGTATTTTGCGAGTCTATTCTTATTTGTGTCATCTGTCCATGTGCCACTGCCGCTGCTGTTGTCACCCAAAAGTTGGGCGGAAGCATCGAAGAAATGACCACCTATACCTATGTTTCTAACTTCTTTTCATCTATACTCATTCCCATTTGTCTGCCATTGGTAGACATTAGTTTGCACATCAGCTTCCTTTCGGCTTTCTTAAAGATACTTTATCAGGTTCTTTTAGTGCTCGTTTTGCCTATGTTTCTGGCCTATGTGGTGAAGAAAAGTATGAAGAAGATTCATCGAAAGATTGTGAGTGTGAAAGACCTTTCATATTACCTTTGGGCTTGTTCGTTGCTCATTGTGAGTGGAACAACCATTAAAAACATTGTACATGCACAGGCAAGTGTGTTGTTTTTGTTGCTCATTGCAGTGGCAGGACTTGTAGTTTGCCTCGTACAATTTATGGTAGGAAGGTCGATAGGCTTGCGTTTTAATAGACGATTAGAGGCTGGTCAGGGCTTAGGACAAAAGAATACGGCTTTCGCAATATGGATTGCTAACGCCTATTTAACGCCCCTTTCAACAGTAGGACCAGGCTGTTACATTCTTTGGCAGAATATCATTAACAGCATAGAGATTGCCCGTTACGACAAACAAATGTTGAGAAATGCCGAAAAGGCAGTGCAATAGGGTCGAAACGGATAAGGAGCTATGAACTGAGAAAATTGAGTTGAAAATAAAATGGATACATTAATAAAACAAAATACAATGTCTAATTTACGATTCCAAGTTGTTGCCGAGGCGTTTAAAAAGCGTCCTTTAGAAGTAGAAACACCTGCAGAACGTCCATCAGAGTTCTTTGCAAAGTATGTGTTTAACCGTGAGAAGATGTATAAATATCTTCCTTTAGATGTTTATAACAAGCTCATTGACGTGATAGATAATGGTTCGCACTTAGACCGTTCTATTGCAAATGCTGTGGCAAAAGGTATGAAGCAGTGGGCAGAAGAATATGGAGTGACCCATTATACACACTGGTTTCAACCCCTAACAGAGGGAACTGCAGAGAAACATGATGCCTTTGTAGAACATGATGGCAAAGGAGGTTTGATTGAAGAGTTTAGCGGAAAGCTACTTGTTCAGCAAGAACCCGACGCATCTTCGTTCCCTAACGGAGGAATAAGAAATACTTTTGAGGCACGAGGATATTCGGCTTGGGATCCTACATCGCCTGTGTTTATCATCGACGACACGCTTTGTATTCCTACTATCTTTATCTCTTACACAGGTGAAGCACTCGACTATAAAGCACCACTTCTACGCTCTTTGCATGCAGTAGACGTGGCAACAACAGCCGTTTGTAAGTATTTCTACCCCGAAGTAAAGAAGGTTTCAACCAATTTAGGATGGGAACAAGAATACTTCCTCGTTGATGTAGACCTTTATTTGGCACGCCCCGACCTTATGTTAACAGGCAGAACACTGATGGGACACGATTCTGCTAAGAACCAACAGATGGACGATCACTACTTTGGAACTATTCCAGAGCGTGTACAAGCATTCATGAAAGACCTCGAAATACAAGCACTTGAATTAGGAATCCCATGTAAAACACGTCATAATGAGGTGGCTCCCAATCAGTTTGAGCTTGCTCCTATCTTCGAAGAGTGTAACCTTGCCATCGACCATAACATGCTTTTGATGTCGTTAATGAAGAAAGTAGCACGCAAACACGGCTTTAGAGCATTGCTACACGAAAAGCCTTTCGATGGAATTAACGGTAGTGGAAAGCACAATAACTGGAGTCTTTGCACCGACACTGGCGTTCTTTTGCACGCACCAGGAAAGACTCCTGAAGACAATTTGCGTTTTGTTGTATTCATTGTAGAGACCTTAATGGCTGTATATCGCCACGAAGCACTTCTAAAAGCATCGATCATGAGTGCCACTAACGCACATCGTTTGGGCGGACACGAGGCTCCTCCTGCCATTATCTCTGCGTTCTTGGGTCAACAACTCTCTGGTCTTTTAAAGCATATTGTAGACTCTGATAATGAAACTCTGTTCAATGTGGCTGATAAAAAGGGTATGAAATTAGACATTCCAGAGATACCTGAGCTGCTAATTGATAACACTGATAGAAACAGAACCAGTCCTTTTGCCTTCACAGGAAACCGCTTTGAGTTCAGAGCTGTGGGCAGTGAAGCCAACTGTGCCTCTGCTATGATTGTGCTAAATACCGCCTTTGCAGAAGCAATAACATTGTTCAAAGAGCGTGTAGACGCCCTCATTGCGAAGGGAGAAGACCAAACAAACGCAATAATCAACGTGCTTCGTGAAGACATTCGCACATGTGCTCCAATTGTATTCGAAGGCAATGGCTATTCAGAAGAATGGGTAGTAGAAGCTAAGAAACGTGGACTCGACTGCGAAACAAGCTGTCCTCTCATCTTTGATCACTACTTAAAGCCCGACTCTGTGGCGATGTTTGAGCGCACAAACGTGATGAAAAAGAACGAACTTGAGGCTCGTAACGAGGTGAAATGGGAAACTTATACCAAGCGAATTCAAATTGAAGCTCGTGTAATGGGCGACCTAACAATGAACCATGTCATTCCTGTTGCAACCCATTATCAAAGTCGTTTGGCTAAGAATGTACACAATATGTATGCTATTTTCGATGAATCAAAGGCTAAGAGCTTAACTTCTCGTAACCTAAAGATTATAGAAGAGATTGCAGAAAGAACCGAACACATCGAGACTATGGTTGAGAATTTGGTGGAAGCACGTAAAGTTGCGAATAAAATAGAAAGCGAAAGAGATAAAGCTATTGCGTATCACGACACCGTTGCGCCTATCATTGAGGACATAAGATACCACATTGATAAACTCGAATTGATTGTTGCTGACGAGCTTTGGACACTTCCTAAGTACCGAGAACTATTGTTTATACGATAGTTCTGCGCTCTACTTTAAAGGTAGAAAGATAATAACATCATAATAAAAAGTTCTCTCTCGAACATGAATAAATCAATGTAAGAGAGAGAACTTCTTTGTTTTATAGAGTCAATAGCAGTGCTATTGCGTTTATCCTACTTGGCTTCCGGGTTTCACTTCACGAAGAGTTGTGGTGACACTGAGCGACTCATCGAAGTCAACAGCAGATAAAATCATACCTTCACTGGTTATTCCCATGAGCTTACGAGGCTCGAAATTGGCGATGAAAAGAACGCTCTTGCCCACTAATTCCTCTGGTTCATAGAACTTAGCGATGCCACTTACAATAGTTCTTTCTTTGCCACTGCCATCGTCTAAGGTAAATTTCAAAAGCTTATTAGCCTTCTTCACCTTTTCACATGTTAAGACTTTGCCCACTCTAATGTCTAGTTTTTCAAAGTCTTCGTAGCTCACTACAGGCTTAATAGGCTTCGCTTTATAATTCGCTTGTTCGTTAGCTTTCTTAATGTTGTCGAGCTTTTCTAATTGGAAAGCAATTGTTTCGTCTTCAATCTTTTCGAAAAGTAGCTCAGGTTCAGCAAGCTGATGGCCTTGAGTTAGTAAGTTGGTAGCACCTAACTTACTCCAATCTGCATTCTCAATGTGAATGAGTTGGCGTAGTTTCTTACTGCTAAATGGCAAGAATGGTTCGAAAGCAATAGCTAAGTTAGCCACCAATTGCAAGCAAACATATAAGATAGTTTCAACTCGTTGAGGCTCAGTTTTCCATAATTTCCATGGCTCACAGTCGGTCATATACTTGTTTCCGATGCGTGCAATGTTCATAACTTCACGTTGAGCGTCACGGAACTTGTAGTTGTTAAGCAAGGTTTCCACCTTTTCTTTCACACCTTTTAGCTCGGTAAATACCTCTTTGTCGATGTCAAGAAGCTCGCCACAAGCAGGCACAACGCCATTGAAATACTTCTTAGTGAGCTGCAATGCACGATTAACAAAGTTGCCATACACTGCCACAAGCTCGTTATTATTGCGTTCTTGGTAATCTTTCCAAGTGAAATTATTATCCTTTGTTTCAGGCGCATTGGCTGTTAATACATAGCGAAGAACGTCTTGTTTGTTAGGTAATTCTTGTAAATACTCGTGCAACCAGATAGCCCAATTGCGAGAAGTACTGATCTTGTTGTCTTCAAGATTTAAGAATTCGTTAGCAGGAACGTTCTCAGGAAGGATATAATCTCCATGAGCTTTCAACATAGAAGGGAAGATGATGCAGTGGAACACGATGTTATCTTTACCAATAAAGTGCACCAATCGGGTTTCAGAATCTTGCCACCATTTCTTCCAATCGTTAGGATATAGCTCCTTAGTGTTAGATATATAGCCGATAGGAGCATCGAACCAAACATATAATACCTTTCCTTCTGCTCCCTCAACAGGCACAGGAATACCCCAATCGAGGTCTCTTGTCATGGCACGAGGTTGCAAATCGAGGTCTAACCAGCTTTTACATTGACCATAAACATTGGCTCTCCATTCCTTATGTCCTTCCAAAATCCACTCTTTAAGCCATGCTTGATAGTCGTTAAGAGGTAGGTACCAGTTCTTGGTTTTGCGTAGAACAGGAGTCGAACCGCTGATAGTACTCTTTGGATTGATAAGTTCTGTGGGTGAAAGGTCACGTCCGCAGCTTTCGCATTGGTCGCCATAAGCACCCTCATAGTGGCAATATGGACACTCACCAGTGATGTATCTGTCTGCCAAGAACTGGTGAGCTTCCTCGTCGTATAATTGTTCTGTTTCGCCTTCTTGTAGCTTATTGTTATCCAATAGGTGCTTAAAGAAGTCAGAAGCAGTTTGTTTGTGTGTTTCAGATGTTGTTCTACTATAAATATCAAAGCTGATACCAAAGTCAGAGAAGCTATCTTTTATAAGTTGATGATAACGGTCTACAACGTCTTGAGGAGTGATTCCTTCTTTCTTTGCACGAATAGTTATGGGCACACCATGCTCATCACTACCGCAAATAAATGCCACTTCTTCGCCCTTTAAACGAAGATATCTAACGTAAATGTCGGCTGGAATGTAAACACCAGCTAAGTGTCCGATGTGCACTCCACCGTTTGCATAGGGCAAAGCAGCCGTTACTGTGGTTCTTTTGTAATTCTTTTCTGCCATTGTATATAGTGTTATTTTATTCTCTTTATCTTGCAAATTTACGAATAAAAAATGAGAAGTAGGGGAAAAGCACCCCACTTATGTCAAAAAGAGAGCAAGGAATAAACTATTCTTTGCTCTCTTTTTCTTTGTATATAACGTTGTTATTGCCGCTCGTAATTTCAAGACTATTGCGATTGGCAGCAATGAAACTGTCGATATGTCGAATGCGTTTCTCTTCGAGAATCTCGTCTACTGCAATTAAAATGCCCGTTTCTTCAACATCTCCAAAGCCCTTATTGATAGCTGTTCCGAATAATTTCATCGTAGGACTTAAGCCCATGTAGGCATTAATAAGAGGTGGAATGTTGTAGCCCATTTGTCGAATTTCTCGATTAAGGATCTTATAATTCTCTTTGAAAGAGTCGGCATTGAAAAGCTCTTCAAACACTTTCTCATCGGTTTCGAGCTTCAATGGCTTGGTAGGAACAATGAGCTTCTCTTTATCGTCGAAGTATTTTTTGAGGAAAAAGAGAATCATATCTCTACCATAACGGATGTAAGAGGGATACATGGTCATCTTTCCGAAGAAGTACTTCACCTTTGGATTGATAACAGTTAGTGCGCCTAATCCGTCCCAAAGATTGTCTAATGCAAAGATACTCTTAGTGTTAGTGCGTACATTTTGGTATTCGAGCGACACAAAAGAACGTCCTAATTCAACCGAATAAGGCATATAGTCTTTAATAAACTGGTCGCTAAAGTGGAACATGTGACTTGTTGCAAGCTTTGGCTGACCTGTCTTTTCGTCTAATTCCCAATCCTCTCCAAACGAATATCTGTATCCTCCTATAATCTCTTCAGCCTCTGGATTCCACACAATAAGCTGTTTATAGCAGTTGGGGCAGGTATCGAATTCGTCGATATCCATACTCTTTCCTGTGCCACCACCAGCCGTTCTGAAGGCGATTTCACGTAAACGTCCAATCTCTTTCATCACGTTTGGAGCAGTATGTGCAGTGATTACATAAATCTCGTTGTGACTTTTATTGGTTATACGTAAACGCTTTTCAGGCGTAAGCTCACTTCTTAAAAGTTCTTTGTCGATAGCATTTATGATGGCTTCTTCCATGATTTTTGTTTGAAGAATTTATTTACTGTTGTAGTTGTTGCAATGAATTGCGTTGCGATATTAAAGTTCGTACACTCGTTTCTTAACCTCTTGCGCCCATTCTAATGGTGTTTTCGACTTGTCGAAGGTTTGCCAAGGAATAGGTTTTCTGATGGTGATGGTGAATGTTTTATGAACGTTTTTATACATTTCGTCTACAAGATAGAGCATAGCAAGATTGAAAGGAATGTGCAACATCTTGCAGATGTTAGCCAAACGATAGAAGAATGGCGAGTTAGTTCCTTCGAAATGGATGGGGACAACGTCTCGTTGTGTGTCGACACTTTTGGTTATAAAGGTCTTTTTCCACTCCAAATCTCGCACCACTCCGTTCGTTTTTCTGCTACAAAGTCCTGCTGGAAACATCAAAATATGGTTGTTTCCCTTGAAACCTTCTTCAACCATTGCAGGGAAATTGCGACTTTGTTGTCCTGTTTTGTTGATGGCAATGCAAAGCGGAGCCAATCCAGGTAGGTTCATTAAGAGGTCGTTCACCAAGTAACGAAAATTACTATCATAGTGCTGACCGATAACACTTCCGAGTGCAACTCCATCGATTCCGCCTAAAGGGTGATTCGAAACAAAGGTATAAAGCTTTCCATCGTCTTTGCTTGGAAGGTTTTCTTCGCCTTTGATTTGGAGTGTGATGTCGAGATATTTCACACATTCTTTGAGCCAAGGTGTGCCCACTTTGTCTCTACTTTCGTATAAAAAAGCGTTTACTTGGTCTTGATGAATGATGTGTTTTAGATATCTTACGAGGAAAGAGGGTACAAATTTCGCTTTCGCTCCCATCTTTTCTTTTAGTATTTTGTCGATATCTATTGTCTTCTCTGTCATGCTTTCTCTCTCTTGAAGTCTAGTCTAACAACTTGCAAAAATAACATTTCTTTTTCTAAAAATGCGATTTTGTGACGTATTTTTGTAGCCTTTTGTTCGCTTTGGTTGTACTAAATTAATTTTTTTACACATATAGAGTTGGACGTGAGCATTGTTTGTAAGTGAGAAGTGGGGGAGAAGTGAGCGATAAAAGCAATACTTTTAGCAAGCAAAAGCATTGAGATTGGAGTGTAAAAACATTGACTTTGCAGAGCGAAAAGACAGCTTTTGTAAAACGAAAATAAAACAACCCGTTCGCAACCTTGTGTGAGTTGTCGAACGGGCTGATAATGATAGTGATTAGAAAATTATTTCTTCTTCAATAAATCTTTATATTCTTTGGGGTTGTTGAGCAACTCAACAGCCTTTTTCCATTGCTTGTCTTGTTGCAAAGAGTGAACAATTCCGCCTTCTTGGAAATAGTATGCTTGAACGATGTCGTTAGCAAGTAGATTAGAAATAAACGTTTTGCTATATTCTAAGTCGTGTGCCACATTGTGTTGAAGCTTTTCTTTTAGAGCCTCTAACTGTGGTTTAGCATCGTTATAATAGCCTTCGAACTTAGCCAAACGAATGATGTTTTCGAGATATTTAGAGGTCTCTCCGTCGTATTTAAAGCCGCTCTTAATCACCTTATCCTTAAATATTTGATAGTCGGCATCGCTGATTACGAACTTTTCAGGACTGCTAATGGTGGGGTGTTTAGCAATATAATCTACCTCATAGTTAAACATTACCTCGTTAGAGTCACGTACTCCTGCAAGATAGAACGCAATGTTTGGAACAGAATCTGCCTTTACTTCCACGTCGGGAGTGATGCCACCGCCATCTTTAACGGCACGACCAAGACGAGTGTAGAAGGTCTTTGTTAATGAATCGGGCACGTGTTCCATACGTCCTCCGTTGCTATGTTTGTAGCGAATAGCTTGAATACAGCGCCCACTTGGAATGTAGTATTTACCTGTTGTGAGCTTCATTAGTCCGCCATAAGGCAAGTTAATCACTTGTTGTACAAGTCCTTTACCAAATGTTCGTGTACCTAAAATCACTGCACGGTCGAGGTCTTGCAAGCTACCACTTGTAATTTCACTCGCACTTGCACTGTTGCCGTCTACTAAAACCACGATAGGCATAACTGTATCTAAAGGCTCTTCGGTTGTTTTATATTCGGCATTAGCACGTTGAAGTTTTCCTTTTGTTTGTACAATAGTGATGCCTTTAGGTACGAACATGTTCACAATTTGAACAGCCTCGCCTAACGATCCACCGCCATTGCCACGCAAGTCGAGTACCAATCCCTTAGCACCTTTGCTCTTTAGATCGATGAAAGCAGATCTAACTTGCTTTGCACTGCCTTCGGTGAACGATGTATATTTTATGTAACCGATGTTTCCTGGTTGCATTCCATAATAGGGAACAGAAGGAAGTTGAATGGAACGTCGGGTGATTTTAAATGTAAGAACCTTTGATGTTGATGGGCGTTTCACCTTTAATTTAAACGAAGTGCCAGGCTCGCCACGTAAAGAATTGCTTACATAGCTATTGTCTTTGCCTGCCATTGGCTTGTCGTCGATACTCAATATGATGTCGCCTTTCTTCAAACCCGCTTCTGCTGCAGGAGTATTGGCATAAGCTTGGTCGATAACTACATTCTTTAATTGATTGTTATATTTAATAAGTGCACCAATACCTGCATACTTTCCAGTGAGAGTGGTGTTGAGTTCGTCGTTCTTTTCTTTAGTATAATATTCAGTGTAAGGGTCTAAGCTGTGCAGCATAGAATTGATTCCATACCCTACAACCTCGTTAGCGTCGAGCGTATCTACGTACAGCAGGTCGAGATTTTTATAAATAGCATTAAACACATCAAGGTTTTTTGCCACTTTACTACTGTGGTTGTTGGTTTGAGCAACCATTGAAAAGGTGCTAATGAGCACTGCAAGTAAAAATGCAATTCGTTTCATTTTCAATATAAATTTAGAAGAAGTTTCCTGTTAGGATAAGGCTATTATAATAAGGTAAAGGGCAATTTAGTTTCTTGTTCTTTATTTCTTATTACGTGTGTGTTTCGTTTTTCTTAGCTACCAAACAAACTTCTTTTGGTTGAAGATTCTTCTTTAATAAGTATTTGCTATACAAAGATAGCGTTTTTACCATAAAATAAGCAAGAAAAACACGTGTAAAAGTATTTTTTTTCATCAAAATCGAAAAAAATAAGGAAAATATTTGGAAGATTAAAATAAACCTATTACCTTTGCATCGCAATTAAGAACAATGCTTCAATAGCTCAGTTGGTTAGAGCACCTGACTGTTAATCAGGGGGTCGTTGGTTCAAGCCCATCTTGAAGCGCATAAGAGTACTAAGGTTTTTCTTTAGTACTCTTTTTGTTTTATATCCCTTTTTATGCTTAATCCCAGTGTGAATGGGGGATTGAGGTGGAAAGATTAGTGTGTGATAGAAAAAGTTAGTCGCCTTAAACACCATGTTGTTATGTTTAAGGCGACTATCTAATAGCTCTCAAAAAATAAACTTTTATTTCTCGAAAGCGTTTCTTATTTTTTCTGCTATTTGTGCAAGTTCATCTTGAGAAGGGGTTAATTTGGGCTTATGAAAGTTCATATCGGCCTCAGAGTTCATAGGAACAAGATGAATGTGTGCATGTGGAACTTCTAAACCAATAACGGTAACACCAATCTTTATACATGGCATTGCTGTTTTAATGGCGTGTGCCACCTTCTTTGCAAAGACGTTCATTGCAGCCAAATCTTCGTCTGATAAATCGAAGATATAATCTACTTCTTGTTTGGGAACAACCAATGTGTGACCTAATGCCACTGGGTTGATGTCGAGAAAAGCATAGAACTTATCGTTCTCGGCAATCTTATGTGAAGGAATTTCTCCTGCGATAATCTTTGAAAAAATAGTCATAATAATTAGAGTTTTAGGTTAAACCGTAGGTTTAAGCAATGCTGATAGCATCGATGCGTAGTTTGATTGTGCCATTAGGAATCTTGATTTCTACCTCGTCTCCAACTTTTTTGTTGAGCAGTCCTTGTGCAATAGGGGTAGTGATAGCCAATTTTCCCTCTTTAAGGTTGGCTTCGCTTTCGCTAACAATGGTGTAAGTCATCTTTGCATTGTTACCCAAGTTGGTCATAACCACTTTCGACATAATTTGTACAGCGTCTGCACTAAGAAGAGAAGTGTCGACAATCTTTGCTTCAGATAAAGACACTTTAATCTTATTAATCTTTGATTCTAAATGAGCTTGAGCCTCTTTTGCGGCATCATACTCAGAGTTTTCGCTTAAGTCTCCCTTATCTCTTGCTTCGGCAATAGCGGCAGATGCTTTAGGACGTTCTACCGATTCAAGGTGCTTAAGTTCGGCTACTAATTTATCGTAGCCTTCTTGTGACATGTAAGCCATAATGCGTTTATAATTTAAAGGTTTATACTCTTGTGATTAAATAATAAAATTTGAATTCCAACACTCTTACTTCGAGGGTGCTGGAATTCATTTTATTGTAATTAAAATCTTTTGTAAATATGTTTTGCAAAGATAGGCATTGTTTTTAAGAAAAGCAAATAATAGGCATTAAATTAATCATTTTAAAGAGTAAATGAGGAATTGATAAGACTGCGAGTATATTTGAAAAATAACGAAAAATGCAATAAATTGAAATATAATGGCTCTTTTCCTTCCTTTTAAGGGTTAGACGGTTGTAAAAGGATTGAAATGGGTTTTCACCTATTTATATATATAGAAGCTGTTGTGTTAGGGCTATGTGGGTGTTTTGTTTTGTGCGAATTTCGCTCAAGAAGATGAAATGTTAAATGCTATAACTTTATTCGTGCTTTCAATTTATAATAAAAATAAAATATATATTCATTTATTCCTCATTTTAGTTCAATATCACTTATAATTTACTTTTTTAGGGTCTACAATGTTAAAAATGCTTTAAATAAGGACACTATTATTCTTATTGTTTGGAATATACCCTCGATTGACTTACATTTGTGTTGTAACAGAGAGAAATTGAGCATATATAAGAGTTTATAAGCATTGATGAATAGAAATGTTTTAAATCGTAACTTTATACTGCTTTACATGTTAGTTTTTCGTTGTTTTGATGAGAGCAGAGCAATGAAGAATATTTATTAGATGAGAGAAAAAGAGAAAATCAATTCTTTATTAATTAGAAACATATAGAAAGAAAACTTTATGAAGAAAAGACTAGCTGTGTTTTTAGCTGGCATTTTCCTTTGTTTAGGAACTGCTTTAGCTCAAACAAAAGTCTCGGGAGTGGTTATTGGTGCCGCTGATAACGAACCAGTTATTGGTGCAACTGTTACAGTTGTGGGCACAAAGATAGCTACTGTGACCGACATTGACGGTAAATTTACGCTTTCGGTGAATGAAAGTAATCCNAAAGTAACGATTAGTTATATTGGAATGGTGGCTCAAACACTTAAAGGAACCACCAACATGAAAGTGCTATTGAAAAGCGATGCACAAGTATTATCAGACGTTGTGGTAACTGGTTTGACTAAAACCGACAGACGATTGTTTACTGGTGCAACCGA
>NZ_KB904329.1 GCF_000379965.1 Hoylesella nanceiensis DSM 19126 = JCM 15639
CGGATTTCCGAATGGGACAACCCAATTACCATAAGGTAATTATCATATATATGATATATGAGGCGAACCGAGGGAACTGAAACATCTTAGTACCTCGAGGAAGAGAAAATAAACTAATGATTCCCCTAGTAGTGGCGAGCGAACGGGGATTAGCCCAAACCAATGTTGTATTATGCAATGTTGGGGTTGTAGGACTACGTTGTTGTACTTGAATTGCGAGAAGAATATTCTGGAAAGTTTAGCCATAGCAGGTGAAAGCCCTTTATTCGAAGCATGCCAAGACATAGTAGTATCCTGAGTAGCGCGGGACACGTGTAATCCTGTGTGAATCTGCCGGGCCCATCCGGTAAGGCTAAATACTCCCATGAGACCGATAGCGTACCAGTACCGTGAGGGAAAGGTGAAAAGAACTTCGATAAGAAGAGTGAAATAGATCCTGAACCCATGCGCCTACAAGCGGTCGGAGCATTTTATGATGTGACGGCGTGCCTTTTGCATAATGAACCTACGAGTTACCGTCACTGGCAAGGTTAATCCTCTTAAGTGGAGCAACCGCAGTGAAAGCGAGCCTTAACAGGGCGTTAAGTCAGTGGTGGTAGACGCGAAACCAAGTGATCTACACTTGTCCAGGATGAAGTTCCGGTAACACGGAATGGAGGTCCGAACCAATAAGCGTTGAAAAGCTTCTGGATGAGGTGAGTGTAGGAGTGAAAGGCCAATCAAACTTGGAGATAGCTCGTACTCCCCGAAAGGCATTTAGGTGCCGCGTACGATGATTAACGTAAGAGGTAGAGCGACCGATAGGTCAAGAGGGCTTCACCGCCTATCGAGACCTGACGAACTCCGAATGCTTACGCTTTGCAGTCGTGCAGTAAGGGGGCGGGTGCTAAGGTCCGTCCCCGAGAGGAGAAGAATCCAGACCGTCGTTTAAGGTCCCCAAATTCTGTCTAAGTTAGTCTAACGAAGTCTGGTCCCCATGACAGCCAGGATGTTGGCTTGGAAGCAGCCATTCATTTAAAGAGTGCGTAACAGCTCACTGGTCGAGGGTCCGGGCATGGATAATAATCGGGTATAAGGCAGATACCGAAGGCGCGGGATAGTATTTAAAAAAGTATCGGTAGGGGAGCATTCCATCGACGTTGAATGATATAGGACAACTATATCTGGAGTTTATGGAAAAGCAAATGTAGGTATAAG
>NZ_KB904330.1 GCF_000379965.1 Hoylesella nanceiensis DSM 19126 = JCM 15639
CCCCGTCGATATGAGCTCTTGGGGGGGATCAGCCTGTTATCCCCGGAGTACCTTTTATCCTTTGAGCGACGGAGTTTCCATACACATCCGCCGGATCACTATGCCCTAGTTTCCTACCTGGTCGGCATGTCTGCCTCTCAGTCAAGCACCCTTATGCCATTGCACTCTAATAGGTCGGTTACCAATCGACCTGAGGGTACCTTTGGAAGCCTCCGTTACGCTTTTGGAGGCGACCACCCCAGTCAAACTACCCACCAAACAATGTCCTCGTAATTCACGAGTTAGACCTCAGACAGCCAAAGGGCCGTATTTCAAGGATGGCTCCAAGAGTGCTGGCGCACCCCCTTCAAAGCCTCCGGCCTATCCTACACATCGGATGACCAAGGTCAATGCTAAGCTGTAGTAAAGGTTCACGGGGTCTTTTCGTCCCATCGCGGGTAATCGGCATCTTCACCGATACTACAATTTCACTGAGATCATGGTTGAGACAGTGTCCAGATCATTACACCATTCGTGCAGGTCGGAACTTACCCGACAAGGAATTTCGCTACCTTAGGACCGTTATAGTTACGGCCGCCGTTTACTGGGGCTTCAATTCAAACCTTCTTCCGAAGAATAAGCTCTCCTCTTAACCTTCCAGCACCGGGCAGGTGTCAGACTGTATACATCATCTTTCGAGTTAGCACAGCCCTGTGTTTTTGTTAAACAGTTGCCTGGACCGATTCTCTGCGCCTCACTACCATTACAGTATGAGGACCCCTTATCCCGAAGTTACGGGGTCAATTTGCCTAGTTCCTTAACCATGAATCTCTCAACGCCTTAGTATATTCTACCCGACTACGTGTGTCCGTTTACGGTACGGGTGCTTTAACAATATGTTTAGAGCATTTTCTTGGAAGCAGGATTACCCACACTATTGGTTCGCTCCGAGGAGAAAACCATACTATCAAGGTCGGATCTGATTGTGGATTTACCTGCAATCATCAACTCCTACACTCTTTAACGAGGACTTCCGTCGCCTCGCGGTGGTGTCACTTCTTCGTCTGCCCATCACTCATTAAAGCAGTAACGGAATATTAACCGTTTCTACCATCGCCATCGCCATTCGGCTGAGACTTAGGACCCGACTAACCCCGGGGTGATTGACATTGCCCGGGAAACCTTGGTCTTACGGCGGG
>NZ_KB904331.1 GCF_000379965.1 Hoylesella nanceiensis DSM 19126 = JCM 15639
AGCTAGCGTTCATCCTGAGCCAGGATCAAACTCTACATTGTAAAATTTCTTATTTAAATCTCCATTAAGGAGAATATATTCTGACTTAGAACGACTATCCTTTATAACCTTTATTGAAGTAATCAATTAACGGTTCGTATTTATACCCTGTTGTAAAAATACAACAAGACTCTTGTACTAACTTGTCTGTTTATGTAAATCTATTCAAAGAACTCTATCTTTAGTGCTAACCGAGATAACTCTCGAAAGCGGATGCAAAAGTACAACTTTTTAAAACACAATCCAAATAATTCAAAAAGAAAATTCAAAAAAAAAGCAACTTTTTTACTCCACAAACGGGAAAATCAACCAAAAGAACAATTTCACCTATTTATATTATATATAGGGAGTAACCTAACTCCTCTTAACATACAGTAAATAAAAAAAATGTACAGTCTGAGAATCCTTAATTACAAGTATCAAACTATATCATTCATTTTTCAAGAGATTAAGATTATCACTTCTCTTAAACCTCTAAGCTTTCCTCACCCCATTGCTTCCAAAGGCACTAAACAACATTAACTAAGTTCCTATTAGTAAGTATATAACTTTTCGTTTGAATTGTTTATCTTTGCATTTATGAAGACAATTAGCAAAGAAACAGACCCTCGTTATTTAGCTTGTCCTATCCGTCAGGTTATCACCCGCTTTGGAGATAAATGGACATTGTTAGTGTTAGGCATACTCGGTAGCTCTGATCAAAAGAAGATGCGCTATTCAGAAATTCACGAGAAGATGCTCGACTGCTCACAAAAGATGCTCTCTCAAACTTTAAAGAATTTGGAAAGCAACAAACTAATAAACCGCAAAGTCTACCCTGAAGTTCCACCTAGGGTTGATATAGCCTCACCGAACTAGGTATTTCACTACTCGGTCCACTTAAAGTTCTGGTAGAATGGGCACAAGAGAATATGAATAAAATAATAAAGGACTAAGAAAGATACCAGTATGGGTAGTTAATGGCGATAATGACAGAATGGTGCCTACTTCAAATTCTTATGATTTAGCAAACAGACTGCCCAATGCTCAACTAACAATTTATCCTAACTCTGGACATGGGGGCATTTTTCAATATCATGAAGAGTTCGTTTCAAAGGCAATAGAATTTCTAAAATAGTAAAACAATATGAAAGCAATACAGATTGATGGATATAAGAAAGGTGAAATGAAGGTTACCTTGCGAGAAGTAGATATGCCCCAAGTGGGTGATCACGATATATTGGTAAAGGTGAAGGCAGCCGCAGTAAACCCACTAGAACTACTCATTGCTCATGGCGATGTAAAACTAGTCGTCCCATATCAATTCCCCTTAACTCTTGGCAATGAAATGTCAGGAGTAGTAGAACAAATAGGAACAAAAGTCAAAAAGTTTAAGAAAGGCGACCGAGTTTTTGCACGCCTACCAATTAATCGCATTGGAGCTTTTGCCGAATACGTTGCAATTGACGCAAGTGCAGTTGCAAAAACTCCCGATTATCTTTCCGACGTTGAAGCATCAGCTGTTCCACTTACAGCATTAACAGCCGAACAAGCTCTTGACATTCTAAATCTCAAATCTGATAGTAGCCTATTTATTTCTGGAGGATCAGGCAGTTTTGGCGCAATGGCTATTCCTTTAGCCACAGCTCGTGGGTTAAATGTAATAACAAGTGGTGGAGCAAAAGCGAAAGAGCGCACAAAAGAACTTGGTGTTAGCCAGTATTTTGACTACAAAACAGAAGACTATACCGAACACTTGAAAGATATTGATGGAGCAATTGATTCTCTAGGAGACAAAGAACTTCCACGTCTTTTCTCTATTCTTCGAGAAGGAGCAACCCTTGTTTCACTTAAAGGCATGCCTAATGCTAGCTTTGCCAAATCATTTGGCTTATCACTATGGAAACAATGGCTATTTAAATTTGCAGGAATGAAGAATGAAAAGTTAGCAAAAAAACGCAATCAACATTATCATTTTATTTTTGTAACTGCCAATGGAGCGCAGCTAGAGAAAGCAGCAACCATTCTTACGAACCGAAGTATACGCCCAGAAATAGGTAACATTTACACATTAGAACAAGCCGAAGAAGCATTGAACGATGTAGCCTCACACCACTCACAAGGAAAGGTTATTATCCAACTATAATAAGAAGAATATAATCCTTATTTATAAATAGATTCCATTTTCCTCCTATTTATCACTCTTTCTTCCCCATTAGTTCCTTATGGGGAGAAATTTCAAAACTTCAAATCAAAGGAAACATAGTTTCATTGAGAGACGATTCTTCCTCAATAGTATATAAAAGAGCCATATCTAACTCTAACAATGAGTTTCGATACGGCTCTTTGACGTTTTATTTTTTTAAGAAGAAGTATTTACATATTATTCATTCTACAACATTTTACCAATTTCTCAAGCCTACCAAACATTACAAATTCTACTCCCTTCCCCTCTAAATTCCACCCAAAACAAGATGTAAGGTGTATATAACACAAATAAAAACAATCTATGTCAGTTTTTTTTATTAAGTTTGTAAACACAACATCGATAAGCATTTTCGATGTAAAACAATAATCGACAACTATTCAACATCAAACAAAATGCGACATATTACATTACTTCTCGTTTTGATTTTCTGTGCAATTACATCTAAGGCACAAGAGTTTAACAAATTATTTAACGACTCTACCCTTCGCATTGCCTATACATTCAGCGGAAACGCACATAAACAAAGCATTGCATTAGACCAGCTAACAGTGTCGCCCCGTTGGTTTGGTAAACGTCAAAATCTTAGTAATATTCCTGTAGAAGGCAATGCACAAATAGCCGTTCGCCTACACAATACAAAGCAACTTATTTATCTTAACTCGTTCTCTACCTTGTTTCAAGAATGGATCACCTATGATGAAGCATTGAAGGTAGATAGAAGTTTCGAGAATGTTCTACTGATCCCAATGCCTAAAGAGGCTGTAGATGTAGAAGTGTATATGATAAATAACCGACGAGAGAAAACCGTTTCGTTTACACATACTATCAATCCCAACGATATTCTCATTCGTCAAGATGGATTTAAAGATCTCACTCCTTTCGAAACCATACATCAAGCAGCCGACACCAGCAAATGTATTCGAATTGCATATCTTGCAGAAGGCTATACAGAAAGCGAGATGCCAGCCTTCATAAACGATGCCAAAAGAGCCACAGAAGCTTTGTTCGCTCACGAACCTTTTAAAGAATTGCAAAGCAAGTTCAATATCATCGCAGTAAAATCTCCTTCTAAAGAGAGTGGAACAAGTATTCCTTCAAAAGGCATTTGGAAAGAAACTGCCCTACAAAGTAGCTTCGACACCTTTTATAGCGATCGCTATTTAACCACACTTCACGTTAAAAAGATTCATCAATGGCTTGCAGGTTTACCCTACGAGCACATTATTATATTAGTAAACACATCTGAATATGGTGGCGGTGGCATTCTTAATTTCTACAATTTATCTAGCTGTAACCACAAATCTTTCTTGCCAGTGGTGGTTCATGAGTTTGGACATAGCTTTGCAGGACTAGCAGATGAGTATGCATACGAGCAAGAACAGCTCAACATGTATCCGTTAGATATTGAGCCATGGGAACCAAATATCACTACATTGGTGCAGTTCGACAAGAAATGGAAGAACCTATTAGACCCCAAAACACCAATACCTACACCGCTCAACAATAAGAAATACACACTCGGAGCATTCGAAGGTGCAGGCTATTCGCTAAAAGGTGTGTATCGAGGCGAACGCAATTGCCGAATGAGAGCAAACGACATCCCTAATTTTTGCACTGTTTGTCGCAAGGCTTTAACCGATGTTATTAATTTCTACACCAAGTAATTAAATGATAATTAGAGGCAAACTGCTTGTTGCACTCCTCTTGTTCATAATCTTGCCCACCTGCATTTTGGCACAAAGTAAACGCCAACAAAACAACGACAAAGAACTTTTAGCAAAGGCAATAGATTATTATCAAGGCACAAAATATCACGAGGCACTACTCTTTTTCGAACAACTCAACAATAGATATGTTTTAAATCCCCGATTTAAAGCATATATGGCTGTGTGCTATTATCACGACAACGATTTTAAGAAAGCCACCGAAACACTCGACACACTTTTGCAATCGCTCACCGTTTTTGCCCCTCGTGAGCAAGCGGTGTATTATTTTATCAACGCAGAAAGTCATTTTCAAGAGCAAAACTACAAGCAGGCGCTCACCAATTTCGAGCAAGGCTTGCCCCTATCCGACAACAAAGAAAAAGGTTATATCTATTATAGAATAGGCTTTTGCCATCTCTTTAACGAAGAATGGCAGTTGGCACTCAATGCCTTCGAACAATCTATTAAAAGCTATAACGACAACAACTTACCCAATATTCACGAGCAACAAACCCTCAACATGATTTTGGGTTGCCAAGAGAAGCTGAAATCTACAACAGAAATAACACCCGACACCTTACCCCAAACGCCCAAGAGTGAAGGCAGTAAACAATCTCAGTCGGATACAGAAAAGAAGAAAGAAGAATAAAAAAGAAATAATAATAAGTTTCACAAAAACTCATTTTTTTATTTTTATTCAAGGATAATATATACCTTTGCGCCGACCAAACTTCAAACAACATATAAAAGAGATTGTTTATTTAGTATTTTATAAATTCAAAATTAGCATTAAGGATGAAAAAATATTTTTAATTGGGATAATGATATTATCTGTAGTTTCTGGTTTTGCTCAAAACGTAGCGACAATTAAGAACCTAAAAGAACAGCAACAAGTGCTCGACTTAACAGCTAAACTGAATGCACTAGAACTCGAACTTGAGAAAAAGAAGCTTGAGAACAATGCTCTTACGAGCAAGGCTGCTGGCGTTAATACTGAGGCAAATATAACAACAACAGATTTCTCAACATCAGATCCTTCAACTACCGTAAAGGAAGCAAAGGGTACTATTAAGAAACTTAAAGAAACAAAAGAGATCAATAAGAACTTGGCTAAGAGTCAATCAGAGTTGACTAAGCTAGAAAAGAAGATAACTAAGCTTAAGACCAAGATTGATCAATTGAACAAAAAGATTCAATTTACTAATAAATAAAGATAAAGATAATATTAAATTAAGATGTAGGAATGCCCGAACTCTGCATTCTTACATCTTATTATGTTATAACATACAAACACCAAAATTCACTATTTAAAAGAAATAAAAAAGCAATGGTAAAGAAAATTATTCTATCACTATTATTGATTTTATCGTCGCATCTTTCGATATATTCACAAATGCTCTTTTCTGAGAACCTTACAATGGATATAGATAGCACAAAAACAATACAAGGTTCTTTATTACCTGTGTTAGATTTCAAAACCGAAAAGGAGAATATTCTCACGTTTAAGAATACAGCTAATCTCAATATATTAATAAAACATCAGCGTGTCATTAATTTAATTAATAAATTAGAAATCTCTACTTATGGTAAAAAAGTAATGGTAAGTGGAGGATATGTACACACCGAATATCGCTATTTAGTAAACCGTGCCTTTGAAATTTATCCTTATGCAGAGTCGCAATGGGCCGATAGCCGAGGCATGAAGTATAAAGTTTCTGTCGGACTTCAATCACGCAACCGGTTAATAAACAAAGAGAAATTCCTTATGTTTGCAACTGCTGGACTTTTTTACGAATTTGAAAAGTGGGAAGATCCAACTCCTAATTCCAGTCCTTTATATGCTTATAGCCGTAGTATCAAGACTCATTTGTCTATCAGTTTCAAGCATCATATAGACGATCATTGGGACCTAACCACTACTGCTATTCATCAAGCCAAGCCCGATAAAAACTTTAATAAGCCACGAATAGGAGGAGCTGTAGACCTTAAATACAACATCACACCAAAGGTGGGTATTAATGTTGCCTATCGTTTCATATGTGACACGGCTCCAATTGTTCCTGTTAGAAAGATGTATTCAGCTGTTGAAGCAGGATTGAGTTTATCCTTCTAAACAAAAGAATATGCCAGTTCGGGATAAAATCTATAAAAAAAGAGTAATTCCAAACACTTTGGAAGTACAAGATTGCAAAAAAAGTTATCCCGAACTGACTCATTAAAAGAAAGAAGTTATTATCTTTTCCCCACTAAAAGTAATGACATTACAAAACTATAACATTGCTTTTAGTCAACAAAAGCAGTCGTTTTAGCATATAAAAGCATTGAGTTTGAAGTGCAAAAGCAATGAATTTATTAAGTAATTCGATTGCATTTGAAAGAAAAAGAGCTAGTAATTAGAAATCTATTCTTATCCCAAAAGAGCTATAAGCAATTCAAAATCAATCAAATACCATCACACTTTAAGAAGAGTTACATCATACCAAAAACTAACTAACTCCCAATTCATTTTCAATTTTCTCTATTTCTCTTATTTTCTCCTAAACTTTTATCCTTGTAAATAATAACATTTATAACGAATAAAAGCAGAAATTAATTTCAATACATTAACCATATCTCTCATTTCATTCGTTAAGTATCATTAAACAAGTGTGCCATCAACACCTATGAAATGGTATTTTGATGGCATTATCCAGCAGAAAACGGCACCCTTTTCAAGTAATTGGCACAGAGTTTGCAAACAATTACACATAATATATATAAAAGAAAGGTAGACAATAATGACCAATCAATTCTCACCAAGAGTATCTGAGATCCTTGCTTTCAGCAGAGCAGAAGCCCTAAGGCTTGCTAGTGGATCGATCGGTCCAGAACATTTGCTGCTAGGAATAATAAAGGATAACAACCAATATATCAACAACTTATTTGCAGAAATGCGTATAAATAAAGACGATGTCAGAGCACAACTCGAAGAAAAAATACAAAACGAGAACAGCTCTAACACGCTTTTCACCACAGATATTGCACTCAACGACAAAGCAAACAATGTCTTAAAGCTTGCAATTGTTGAAGCACGCCTTCTGCATTTGCAAATAGTTGATATTCAACATGTCCTCTTAGCCATCTTACACGATAGCTATTTAAACAACGCAAAAATTGTTTTAGAATCGAACAACATGAATTACGATAATACAAAAGAATTTCTATATCCCAGTACTAAACCACAAACCGATGGCCTAGAGCTATCGGGAGACGAGGAAGAAGAACTATCTGAAGGCAGCGATTTTAGCTCTTCTCATCGTGAAAGTGCAAGTAATACTGCCACAAAAACAGAACAAACAAAAAGTAAAACACCTATACTCGACAACTTTTCTACCGACTTAACCAAGGCGGCAAGTGAGGGATTACTTGATCCTGTGGTAGGAAGAGAGCGTGAAATACTACGCCTTGCAGAGATTCTTTGCCGTAGAAAGAAAAACAATCCTATACTTATAGGTGAGCCAGGTGTGGGCAAAAGTGCCATTGTTGAAAACCTTGCGCAACTTATTGTGCAACGAAAAACATCTCCAGTGCTCTTCAATAAAAAGATTGTAGCACTCGATATGGCGTCTATCGTGGCAGGAACGAAGTACCGAGGACAATTCGAAGACCGTATAAAAGCCTTGCTCAAAGAATTGAAAGAACACCCCGAAATAATTGTATTTATCGACGAAATACACACAATTATTGGTGCGGGAGGCACTCCAGGCAGTATGGATGCAGCCAATATCATGAAACCAGAGTTGGCAAGAGGAGGTATTCAATGTATCGGAGCCACCACTCTTGATGAATATAGAAACAGCATTGAGAAAGATGGAGCATTGGAACGACGTTTCCAAAAGATCATCATTGAACAAACAACAGCACAAGAAACACTGCAAATTCTATCTAACATAAAGGATAGATACGAGCAACATCACCATGTTCAATACACTGATGATGCCTTAAAAGCATGCGTCAATCTGTCAGAACGATATATTAACGATCGCTTTTTCCCTGATAAAGCTATTGACGTGATGGACGAAGTGGGCTCGAAAGTGCACTTGCGCAACCTAAAGGTACCCAAAGAGGTTGAAGAAAAGGAAAAAGAAATAAAAGAAGCAAATGCTAAGAAAAGCGCAGCTGTTAAGAATCAGAACTATGAACTCGCTGCCAATTATAGAGATAAGGTATGCGCTTTAGAAAAAGAACTCGACGAGTTGAATGCAGCTTGGACTAAAGGTGAACACAAAGACATTGATATCGTAACCGAAAAGGAAGTTAGCGAAACGGTATCTATAATGACTGGTGTTCCTGTTGAGCGCATCGCAGAAGCGGAAGGCAGTAGACTTAAAGCTATGAGCGACACTCTTAAGAAAACAGTTATCGCACAAGACAACGCAATCGACAAGGTGGTGAAAGCCATTCAACGCAATCGTGTAGGCTTAAAAGACCCTAATCACCCTATCGGTGTATTCATGTTCTTAGGTCCAACGGGTATTGGTAAAACGCATTTAGCTAAAAAATTAGCTCAAATTATGTTCGGTTCTGACGATGCTTTGATAAGAATTGACATGAGTGAATATAGCGAAGGCTTTAACACTTCACGCTTAATTGGTGCTCCTCCAGGCTATGTTGGATACGAAGAAGGTGGACAATTAACCGAAAAAGTGCGCAGAAAGCCCTACTCTATCATACTACTCGACGAAATAGAAAAGGCTCATGGCAATGTATTCAATATGCTATTGCAAGTGTTAGACGAAGGTCGTTTGACTGATGGAAATGGTAGAATTGTCGATTTTCGCAATACAATCATCATCATGACCTCAAATGCTGGTACTCGACAACTTAAAGATTTCGGACGAGGTGTAGGCTTCAACGCTGGAGGTTCGTTTGGAAGTGATATCAACGAAAGTGACAAAGAATACGCAAGAGGAATTATTCAAAAGAGCTTAAGCAAACAATTCGCTCCTGAATTCTTAAACCGCCTCGACGAAATTGTGATGTTCGATCAACTCGACCTTGACGCAATTCTAAAGATTACCGATATCGAACTTGCTTCGTTAACAAAGCGAATTGAACAAATTGGCTATCAAATTGAAATATCAGATAAAGCTAAAGAGTTCGTTGCTAAAAAGGGTTATGATGTTCAGTTTGGCGCTCGTCCACTAAAAAGAGCTATTCAAACCTATATTGAGAATGGCATTTCTGAGCTTATCTTGTCTGATACTATCAAGCTTGGAGACACCATCTCGGTAGGAAAAGTACCTAATAAAGAAGAGCTTACCTTTAAATAAGCCTTCTTTTTGCAAGTCAAATAAGTTGTAAAGACTAAGCGAAATAGACTTAAAAGGTGCACGAACAAGAAAAGAGCATAATGCTATATTATAATAGGTGAAATGCCATCTAAAAATAATAACAATGCTTTTAAAGTGCAAACTCTATGCTATTACAAGGTAAATACAACGCTTTTGCAATGCAATAGCGATGCTTTTAAGAACAAGTTGTACCATATATATAAATAGGTGGCAGCAAACTTGTAATAATTAAAATACATTTTAAAGAATAATTCTCAAGTCTTTATATCCATAAACACACCATTCAACACATCAATACATTCTAATTTATGTATTGATGTGTTTTTATTATATCCCAAAAGTAAAATAAATGAAATATATTTAAACATATATATACTTTTATTTATTAAAAATCCGAATTAAAAGAAATATATTAACACTACTAAACAAGAGCGAGAAAATATTTTAAGTTTTTGCAAAAAAAAGCGAAGAAAATATTTGGTTATTCAGAAAAAAGCCTTATCTTTGCATTCGTTATCCTGAAAACAATCTTTTTACCTTAAAGAGACTAATACCTATTGAAGATTTGGAGCGGTTACCTGTGAAGGCCATCGCTTTTTTATGTCAATACTTTTCCTCTTATATACAATGTAATAAAGACACAAAATACTAGTACATAATTCCTTACTACAATAAAATTTAAATATATTCCTTCAATTATCCACCCTTCTTTTTTTAAGAGTCCTCCCACTTTTTTCATGCATTAGCGAATTAAAATCATTCTATTTTGAGAATATTTAATAGCAGATCTACTCCAGCAAACATAAGAAAAATCTCCCAAAGACATAAAACGAAATATATTTTCACAAATAAAGACTTATTTAAGAGAGTATTCTCACAACTTAGTTAATCTATTATAAAATACAGAAGTTAAAACTATTAATGAAGCGTTAGGTATAGAAAATTTAGTAACTTTGCGCCGATTTAGTCCGTATAGGCTCGTATAAGTAATAACAAAGGTGTTATTCGCCTTGCGGAAATAATGTTTATATTATTATAATAATGTACGCAATTGTAGAAATTAAAGGTCAACAGTTCAAGGTAGAAGAGGGCAAAAAGCTCTATGTTCACCACATTCAAGGCGTAGAAACAGGCGCAACTGTTGAATTCGACAAAGTTCTTCTTGTAGACAAAGAAGGTGCTGTCACAGTAGGAACTCCCACTGTAAGCGGAGCAAAAGTTGTAGTTGAAGTAGTGAATCCACTTGTAAAGGGTGACAAAGTCATCGTTTTCAAGATGAAACGTCGCAAAGACTATCGTAAAAAGAATGGTCACCGTGCACAATTCACTCAAGTAGAAGTTAAACAAGTTATCGCTTAAAAAACAGGAGGATTTAAGAATGGCACATAAAAAAGGTGTTGGTAGTTCTAAGAACGGCCGTGAATCAGCTTCACAAAGATTAGGCGTTAAAGTATGGGGTGGTCAAAATGTTATCGCAGGTAACATCATTGTACGTCAACGTGGTACAAAACATAACCCAGGCTTAAATGTAGGTATTGGTAAAGATGATACTCTTTTCGCACTTGTAGACGGAGTTGTTAACTTCCGTAAGGGTCGCAAAGATAAGAGTTATGTATCAGTAATTCCTCACGCAGAAGCTGAAGCTTAATTTATAAATAAAACTTATTCCAAACAAACAACAATAAATCCTAGGAGTAGATTACTATTCCTAGGATTTATTGCATTTAGGGGTTTCGTTGCGATAAGAGGCCTTATATACCACTAAATGATACAATGATACTCATAATATCAATATAAGCCTCTACACCCCACTCTACATTCCGCTTAATACAAGCATGCCTTTGCCTTAAAAGAACCTTTTTCTTCATTGATAAAAGCATTGATAATACATCGCAATAACATTGCTTTTACACCTTAAAACGATTGCTTTTAAATAGCAAAAGTAGCCTTATTACAATCCACCTCCCACCTACTTCGATTGAACTATACAAAAAGAAGACATTCCACCGAGATGAAATGTCTTCAATATAGCGTTATAAGATGCTCTTTCTTATGGCACCTTTGTGAAGTAAATACGTATTGGAGCCGACCTCATAACAGGTGTATCACCACTAGCACGAAGTGTTTCATAAGTACCCTTCCATGTTTCTCCCCAGTCCATAACTTTAGTATTTTCTGTTGGAGCATAATCGTTGATAGTCATTTCCAATAGCTCTTGCTTTGTTTTACTATCAAGGATAAGGCGGAATCCCACACGAATAGCCTTAAGATCTTTATCTGTTGCAGAGAAAGCAGCATTGATATTATCGAACTTAAACATACTCAATTCGTAGCGTGGAGGACGCCCTGACGCCAATTCTTGGAAGTATTCACGACTCTTTCCATCTTCTGTTGCAGTGCCTGCAGCAGTGAAATAGTTTTGAAGACCACCTGTAAAGTGAGGAGTAAAGGTGTAGTTCTTACCCGAAGCAGTGAAAGTGAAGTAATCGTTTGCAGCTGTTCCGTCGAACAACACCTTAGAATCTCCACCAATATTATCACGTAACCACTGATAGTTAGACACCTCTTTAAATGCCCATGTACCGCTGAATGATGTAGCACCAACAATCTTTATAGAAATACTTGGATTACTTCCTGCAATCATTCCTTCGCTATCTGCAACCTTTAAGATGATATTATCTTTACCTGCCTCAAGCTTTAAGAATTCAAGAGTCACTGTACCCGTACTGCTTCCTGGTGCAAACACAGCTTGCTTAGCACCATTTTCAAATTTAAAGTGCTCACCTTCAACTGCAGTACTCGCTGCATCTACCTCCAAACTAATACGAGTTGTATCGTTAAAAGAGAAACGAGCACCTACATCTGAGCGCAATTCTATGTTATAAGACTTCTTTAAAGTCAACACATCAGAAGAGGTTTCAAAGCTATAAACATTTGCTCCTACAAGGTCAATCTGCGAATAACTCATGATACCTAAGCGTGCATTAGAAGGAGTTTGCAGAACCATCAACATATTTTTTGTACGCTCTACTCGCAAACGTGTAATGGTTATCTGCGCTTCTGTCTCACCTTTCTTCAAATGAAAGACCTTTTCTGATGCACTAAAATCAACGCCCTCTTCTGCTCCATTGAACACAACTGGCACGTCAACATCTGCATCTACGGGCTTCAAAGCCTTAATAGAAACGTTCAAAGACGCTCCTACTTTATTGGTTAAGCTATACTTCGGAGTAGTAACTCCTATGACATTGCTACTCACTTGCTCGTTATCAGAGCACGAGAAGCAAACAACCAAGCCAACCAACATGAATAATAATTTTGCAATATGTCTTCTCATATATCTTTCTATTTAATTCCTTGTTCATATTCCGCAGTAATAGCATCAGCTTCTTGCTTTTCTGTTGCAGTATTAACTGTAGGGTCTGGCAATCTATAAGATCTGTTACCAGTTGTGTTGTTGTCTGTTATTGGTGGCATATCGTCTGCTTTATCGCAAGCAGAAAAGACATTCACGCCAACAAAAGCAATCATTGCCAACAATAAATATTGTGCTATTTTTTTCATAATTCAACCTTCTTTTAGTTAGAAATAACCTCTTTATAACCCTCGTTCTGTATGATTTGAGGATTTATACGAATGTCTGATTCAGGTAGAGGGAATGTGTACATATACTTTAAGTTATTATAACGCAAGCCATTATATAACACATAATACTCTGGAGCACCATTTCTTTTGAGCTCAAACATACGATCTCCTTCTGCAAAAAACTCCTTACGACGCTCGTTTAAGATGGCTGCCATCAATTTTGTCAATGCCTTTCCTTGCGCATCTACTGTGATTTTTTCTGTAGAAACCACATCGGGCAATGTTGTAAGCGTGTAATCTGTTGCATTAGAAATACGTGCTTTGCGCAACTCATTCAATGCTTTTAAGGCATTTTCTGTTTGATTTAAATGTGCATAACATTCTGCTTCGATAAGCTTTAGTTCTGCTCCTCTCATTCCACAGAAGAAAGGTTTAACCAATTTACGCTCTTTATCTAAGCTTAATTCATAACGAACGTCGGTTGCTTCTTCACCATTTTGGAAGCAATTGATGAATCGCTTGCTTACAGGACGATATTGAGCCGAACGCCATAGCGACAAGTTTATAGAGTTGTTGCTTTCTGTTGAGCGTGCATAAGCTGCAATAATATGGTTGCCTGGCTTACTGGTTGGATTGCTTATCATATCCTTATACTCTGTAGTTGACAAGAGTGGATAGGTTGATTGCAACTCTTTAGAAAGCGCAAGAGCCTTATCCCATTGCTCTGTCCACCAATAAAGACGAGTGAGATACGCCTTGCACACATTCTCTGTAAAGATATATAATGTGTTGGTGTTATGATGATTGATAGCCTCTTTCAAATCACTCTCCACTTGATTGATAGTTTCTTGAAGTGTACTTCTTATCGGACGTGCCTCCATATTAAAGGTTGT
Organism: Hoylesella nanceiensis DSM 19126 = JCM 15639; assembly: GCF_000379965.1. Taxonomy (GTDB): domain Bacteria; phylum Bacteroidota; class Bacteroidia; order Bacteroidales; family Bacteroidaceae; genus Prevotella; species Prevotella nanceiensis. The sequence continues at coordinate 13,745 of NZ_KB904331.1, forward strand.
TACAAGAGGAACACCAAGCTGTTTATCCAAACTATCTTTGTCGGGAGCCTTGCAATACAAACGCATGAGCTGATAATAAGCCACTCCACGCATTGCATGAGCAGTAGAAAGCACTTCATTAGATAGGATTGTGCCATCTGATTTCATGTTTTCTATCACAATATTACAATCGTTTATAAGCTTATAAAGATTGGTATAAGGCTCATAAGCACTGGTTGTGAGAAGCGAACCCAAATAAATAGGAAGCGAACGACCTGCTTGTTGAGTGAGCGAAGCTTCGAAATCATCTCCTCCCGCCATATCAAAATTAGACATACGGCTGATGTTATTAATCAAATTAGTTGAGCCTTCGTCTATATTATTCAGATGTGTATGAATGAGAGCAGAGAACTCTTCAGGTGTAGTTGGAATGGTTCTTCCGTATGGTTTCACATCTAGATAGTTATCACAAGATGTGAGAAGTGTCGCACCTGCTATGATTGTAAAAACTAATTTCTTTATCATAATATCATTATTAAAATCCTACTGAAAGTCCAAAAGTAAATGTTCGAGCCAAAGGATACACCGCTCCAGGAGTCTCAGGGTCTATTCCTGAATAGTTAGTGATGGTGAATAGGTTATTCATTGTAAATGAAAGACCAAGCGAACTCACTCCTATCTTCTTTAAAACTGCCTCTCTAAATGCATAAGTCATTGAGATGGTGTTCAACTTAAAGTATGAAACGTCTTCTAAAAGAGCTGCTCTATTGATTCTATCTCCAGCAGGAACATAATCTCTAAGACCTAGATTTTCACCATAAGCATCGATAATTCGTGGACGAGCATCGGTTCTTGGATTAGCTACTGTCCATCTATTTGTTGCGTCACGACGCACGTTTAGGTGGTTAACATACAAGTCGTTCAATACCGAAGGCACAACTTCTAAGCGTGTTCCCTCTAGGTTATTGTAGGTTGTAAACGGATTAACGTCATTTAAAACCTTTGCTCCTAACGAGAAGCTACCGCCTAAATTCAAACCAAATTCTTTATAAGAAAGGTTGATTGAATAACCTCCTACGGTTGGAGCGTTAGATGTTCCAAGATAGAATAAATAGTTATTCGAATTGGTGTAAGCATCAACTGTATTGAAGTTGACATCACTACGCTTTTCATAAGCATAAAGACCTGTTTGTTCGTCTACACCAATAATACGACCAGAGAATACACTTCCCAAAGGATAACCTTCGTATTTTCCATTAGAAAGTCCTGAACTTGGTGGTGTATATTTCACCAATTTATTTCTGTTGTACGACAAGTTAGCGTTAACAGACATGTTCCAGTCTTTTGTTTTCAACACTTTCGCAAATAAAGAGACTTCTAATCCCGAGTTATCTAGTGTTGAAGTGTTGAACGACTGTGTGCTGAATCCTGTTGTAGAAAGTACCTTGATGTCTGAAACTGCATCGTATGTGCGACGTGTGTACAATTCTAATCCTAAACGAACACGCTCGTTAAACATTCCCATATCAACAGAGAATTTCATATCTCTTGTCTTTTCCCAACGTAAAAGTGAGTTAGGTGCGTTCTTAATCCAACCCATTCTGTAGTAATCTGTATCTGTTCTGCGGAAACTTGTGTAATAATCCATAATCAACTGTGGATAAACTGACTTATTAATGTTTCCTGTATAGCCCACAGCGGCACGCAAAGACAAACTACTAATCACTGGTTTTAGCTTCTCCATGAAATGCTCTCTATCCACATTCCACGACAAACCTAAAGATCCTGTGGGGTTAAATTGCTCCTTACTACCGAAGTTATTCGATCCATCTGTACGTGCTGTGAAGCTCGCAATATATTTATTATTCAACACATAGTCGAGAGATAGATAGAAAGAAGCAAAGCGTTCTTCACTTATATTCTGTCCTGATAATGCGTCAATGATAGCTGCATAACGTTTTAAATCAGAGTCTGTAAGGCGTGAACCCTCTGGGAATGTAGGCATAGAGCTGTTTCCTGAGAGTCGATCGTAGCCATATCGCTTTGCAAAAATACCCTTTGCATATTGTCCACGTATCTCACTTCCAAGCAAAGCACTAAGATAATGTATCTTATTAAAGGTTTGGAAATAATTCAACTGTGCACGAAGGTTATAGTTCTTATTGTGTGTTTCGCTTTGGAAAATAGAACTATAAGTACGTGTTGACACTATACTTGAATTTTCAAAAGGGCGATCTAACCACGCTGCATAAGTATCTTTATCGTTGATATTCTCATTATTACTACTTACATAGCCATAAGAAGCAAGTCCTTCAAATGTAAGATTGTCTAATAACTTCACTGAAAGATTAGCAATTGCAGTGGCTCCCAAGTTGGTAGCCTCATTGTCTGTATGGTCTAACTCACGCATAATGTTATATCCATTAGGTGGATTATTGACGGTGACTAAACCATTGATGTCTCTAAAATTCTTGAAAGTAAGATCTGAAGAGTATGATCCATCTTCGTTATAAGGCTTCTCATAGGGGTTAGCAAAGTAGGCATAGCGGAAAGGATTGTCGCCTAATGCAGAGCCATTAGACTTCTGCCATGACAAATCTAACGATAAACCGAGCTTCACTCGCTTGTTAGCTGCAATGTCTAACTTTGAGTTGAGGTTGTAACGGTTATAGTTTGAGCGTTTAACCAAACCCTTATTATTTTCATAACCCAATGAAACATAGTATGTACTACGGCTTCCTCCACCCGACATAGATAGATAATGGCTATGAGAAATAGAGTTTCTAAATAGCTGTTTAAACCAGTCTGTGGTGTTTGCACCTAGTTTTTCGATCTCAGCATCTTGTTGCTCACGAGTTAAACCTGCATATTTTCCATATCCAGAACGTATCATTCCCACTGCACCAATGACGGGATAAGTCTCGTTTTTAGCAAACTTTGCTTGTGAAAATTCGTCCCATAACTCTTGTTCCCATTGCAATTTCTCACGTGAATTCATAAGATCTACACTGCGAGAAGGACTTGTTGTTAACGAAAAGTTAGTTGAATAGTTCAATAGCATCTTTCCTTCTGCACCACGTTTTGTGGTTACAACTATCACACCTCCAGCGGCACGAGAACCATAAATGGCTGCAGCTGAAGCATCTTTCAATACTGTTACGCTTTCAATGTCATTAGGATTGATACCTGAAATACCTTTAGAATAGATGTCAGAGAAGTCTCCTGACTTTATTTGAGAAGTGACAATAGTTGGAATATCACGTTGTAAAGGCACTCCATCAACCACCCATAGTGGGTCAGCATTACCCGTAATGGTGTTTGTTCCACGTATTCTTATCTTCGCACTCTCACCTGGTCGACCCGAAGTTGCTTTGATATCCACACCTGCAACCTTACCTTGAAGCATCATATCGAGGTTGGTTAGAGGCTTACCTTGTAGGTCTTTCTCTGTAACTGTTGAAACAGAGCCTGTTATTCTACGTTTGGTTGTACGTTGATAACCATTCACTACGACCTGTTCGAGTGTGTTTTCTTCTTCATCTAATGTAATCTTACCTGTCAAAGGTTTGTTAATAGTAAAGACTCGAGGTTGCATTCCGAGATAAGAAATAGTGATCTTATCCCCACGATGTACCCATAAAGATACCTTACCGTCTAGGTTTGATACCACAGCAACGGGTCTTCCTGTTACCTTTACGGTAGCTCCTGGAAGTCCATCGCCTTGTTTATCAACGACAATAACGTCTACAAGTACATCAACAGCGCTGCGTTGGTCTTGTGCTCTCATCACAAAAGTTCCCATCATAAGCAGCATACATAATAAAAGTTGTACTTTTCTCATACTTTTCATAAAATGTATTATTGATGATTTATTATATTAATATCTTCTTTTTGAGGTGAAACAAGATGTTCTTTAAAGTAGTATCTCACCTTATTCTGAAAGTAATTGCCCCACACACTATGGTCTTTTCCTGGCAAAATGAGCATATCAAAGCGCTTACCTTCTTTGATAAAGGCATTTGCTAAACGAAGAGTTGAAGCATAAGGAACATTATCGTCCATGTCACCATGCATCAAAAGGAGTCGTCCTTGCAAGTTCTTTGCCAGCTCAATGTTCGTTGGAATCTTTCCATTTAAGCCGTGAAAGGTTTCTCCCCACCATTGAATATAAATGTTGTTATCGTGATTTCCCGATGCAGCAACGCCTACTTTATAAAAAGAAGGATAGGTTAACATTGCCGCAACCGTCATAAATGCACCACCAGAGTGGCCGTATATGCCTACACGAGATAAGTCTATAAAGCTAAATTCACTTGCTAATTGCTCCAAACTGTGCTTATCATCAGCCAAAGGATAATCTCTTAGGTTGCCATATCCATAAGTATAGAAATCCTTTCCACGCAAAGGTGAGCTTCCTCTTGGCGGAATATTCACCACAATAAAACCCATATTGGCCAAGCTTTGATTGCCATTATCATCTAAAGTGAATGAACGTGGAAGCTGATCGTCTTGTGGTCCTGGATAAACATTAGATATAATAGGATACTTTTTATTGACATCTAAGTTATAAGGAAGATACATCAAGCCATAAAGCATGGTTTTATTGTCTGCCGCTTTCAATGAAATAAGCTTCGGAGGTTGCCAACCTACAGCCTTAAGAGGCTCATCTGAGCGTCTAATTACTTCAAAATTCTTTTTGGGCTGTGCTATGGATACAACATTATACACCGTTGGAAGGTCCATTCTTGAATAGCTATCAATAGCAAAACGCTTATCTTCTGAGAACGACAACTCGTGAGTTCCATCACCATGAGTCAACAATTCTTGTTGCTTTCCATTCAAATTCGCCTTATAATAATAGGTGTAACAAGGGTCTGAGGCCTTTTCTTTGCCATAACCAGCAAAGATAATAGTATTATTCGACGTGTTAACATCTAAGATTGATCCTGCAATGAGATCATCGCCTTGTGTTATTCGATTCTTAAGTTGACCGTTTTTATTATATAAGTAATAGTTTCCACGACCCGAACGCTCTGACCACCAAATGATATCGCCAGTCTTTTGAATTACTTTATAGCCTGAAAGCGTGATATTTAAATGAGGTTTTACCACCTCTTGAATAAGCATCTGTGCCTTACCTGTGGGCAAATCGAGTCGACAAAGCTCAAGAGTATCTACCCCACGGCTACGTCTTGTGAATAGAATACCATTATCTTGAATTTGATAATTGATATCCAACACAGCGTCTTTAAACTTATTTATGGGTAAAACGCCCCACTTCTTAGTATCGGCATTGCACCAAAACACCTTATATTGGCGCACCCCTTTTTCATTAGGAAGCGGCATTTTCTTGGTTTTTAACGATGGTCTTGGTTTCGATAGCGCATTAATAAGATACAAATCACTCACTTCGCTATCATCAATCATACAATAAATATAGATATGATTCCACCACATTCCAGCCGCATGGCCTTCTTTTATGGCTTTTTTAGCAGAGCGAATACAATACGAAGCACTTTCTTTTCCATCAGTAGTGAGCTGTACTTGCTGCCCCGAACGATTGTCTCTAAGATACAAATTATATTGATCGCCTAACATTGTAAAGGCAGAATCAGTCGTATGAGTGGTTCGTGTAAGTTCCTTTTGAGGTTTTTCTAAATAAGAATGTTTTAGCTCTTTCTTTGCAAAAGACAACTTTTGAGACGATAAGTCGAAAGCAAATGTTTTGCCAGCCTTTATCCAATACACCACATTGGGATTGTTATTGTGCATTTGCAAACTATATAAACGTAGGTTATCTCGTGTTATAGAGCTATCGCCTAATAGCTTTTTATATTGTTGCACAAAGTTATCAACATCTTTAAATAAAGGCTTTTTCACTCTGTTCTCTGCATTTTGCAAGATCACTTGTACACCTTTTGGAGTCGATTGCTGGTAATATAACCAATGACTACCCGCTACCCAAGTTACATTAACAGCCTGTTTTTGATATAACTCTGATAAAAAAGACTCTTCTCCACGCTTCACCAAATCCCAATCTATCTTTTCTTGAGCAGAAATAGTTGTGGGGATATTCACCAAAGAGCCGAATATCACAATAGACAAGGCGTAATTAAAGTTTTTCTTTATATCTTTTAAATTCATTTATGTAGATATTTTATGTTGTAGATAAACCAATAAACCCGTGCTATCCTATTATTATTTGCCTCTTTTTTGAGCCAACTTAACAGCCTCAAGCACATCTATCACACCATCAGTGTCGGGGTTTACAGAATCTTTTAATATCTTCTTAATAGTCTTTGCCTTTAGTTTTGGGAAACAACTTTTTAGCATTGCAGCCACAGCAGATACGATAGGAGCAGCCACACTCGTGCCTTGTGACAAGGCATATTTATCATTCATAAACACAGAAGCAATGCGTTCGCCAGGCGCAAGGAAATCAACTTTCTCTGCGCCATAATTAGATAAGGCAGAAAGAGTGCCTCTCATGTTAGATGCTCCCACACGAATAAAGTTATCAAAGACCTTACCTTTAGCATCTCTTCCTGTGGGATAATAAGCAACTGTGTCGATATCTAACCTATTGTTACCTGCTGCTTGAATAACAAGAACATCTTTCTTTGCCGCATAAGCAATAGCATTGCTCACCATTTGAGCATCGGGCGAGGTGTATTTACCAAGACTTAGGTTCAGAATCTTTGCACCATTGTCTACCGCATATCTAATGGCTGTTGCAATATCTTTATCATATTCGTCACCATCGGGAACACAACGAAGAATCATCAACTTCGCTTCTGGAAATACACCGCCATAGTTTTGGTGGGCTTCATCTGGCTTTCCTGCAATGATACCAGCCACAAAAGTGCCGTGATCTGCATCAGAAGAACCTAAGATGGCATTGCCATAATAAATATCTTTCTCATTTTTAAGATCATCACCCATCAACAAACGTTTGTCTTTGTCGTGCTCAATACCATCAATTCGAGCTTTGGTCAAAGCAAAAGAGCTATCTTGTTGAGCCACAAAAGCATTCCATTTAGTTCCTTCTGCTGCCTTCATCACTTCAGAAAGCAATGCTTCTATATTTTGTTTGTTTGCTTCGTTAGCTGCCAAAGTTTGCATAGCAGCAGCCAAACTAAGGGTATCTCGTTGTGTGGTGTATGCCTTTTGCACTGCCGCATCTAACGAATGCAATGCTTTATTCTTTGCAACTCCAAATTGGTAAAAACGCAAATAGCGATCGATACCTGCCTTTTTACGCATTTTTTGATAGTATTGAAACTCCTCATTATTTGCTTCTTTGGTTGCATCGGCATTTTTATAGAGAGGATATAAGCGTTTAAACTCTCTAAACTCTTCTGTTCCTGCACTTAAAAGATTAAATGTTCCATCGGCACTTCCTAAGAAGTTCCAGCCGTGAATATCATCTATATAACCATTACGGTCGTTGTCTTTGCTGTCTTTTACTTCCTTTTTATTAACCCACAAGGCATCTTTCAACACCACAGAAGTTGTGTCTATTCCCGAATCGAGAATTCCAATAACCACTTCTTTCTTTGGCTTTATGCCTTGTTCTTTCATATATTGCAATGCAGCAACAAGGTTAATGCCTTTGTGTTCGTCTGTATATTGTTTGTGCCAGCCTGCTCTTAGGTCTACTTTTGCAATCTTTTTCTGAGCAAAAGACTGTGTACTAAATAAAGAAGACATTAAAAACAGAGCAAGAAGAATAGGTTTCTTTTTTCTCATAAAATAAAAGATTTTATAACTAAAAAATGTTTTTTACCAGTATTACATGTATTATCTTATTGACAAGATAGTAGTTACCGCTATGCAAAAATAACATTTTTTTATTGATTAATACTATAATATTATAGTATTTTCGTAGAAAAGAGAGCAAAGTAATATAAAATATAGGTTTTACATTACTCTTTTAAGAAGACTTTTAAGGCTAAAATATAAGTAGAAAAGATAGATTTGAGATAAGAGTATGATGGACAAATAAAACCCTGAACGTAAAAAATATACAAAATTTACATTCGAGTTGCTTTGTTCAATAGGTAATTATCGAGCAGAACCATTGCCGTCATTGCCTCAACAATAGGCACAGAACGGGGCACAACACATGGATCGTGTCTTCCAGTTGCAGTAAACTCAACATTATTCCCCTCACTATCAATGGTTTGTTGCTCTTGAAGTATAGTTGCAACAGGCTTAAAAGCTACTCTAAAATAGATATCTTCTCCATTACTTATACCACCTTGTATGCCACCACTATTGTTTGTTCGGGTGCCAATTTCACCCGCTTCGCATCTCCATTCATCGTTCATTTCACTGCCATAAGCCGCTGCTGAATCGAAACCTGCACCATATTCAAAACCCTTAGCGGCGTTAATGCTCAGCATTGCCGCCCCTAATTGAGCATGAAGTTTTGCAAATTCGGGATTACCAAGCCCAATAGGACATCCTTTTACCACGCAAGTTACCACCCCACCCACGCTGTTTCCACTTGCTTTTGTTGCTTTAATAAGCTGTTGCATCTCTGTAGCCACTTGCTCAACGGGGCATCTTACAGAGTTGGTTTCAATGTTGTTGAGATTTAACTGTGAATAGTGTTGGCTTAAACGCACCTTTCCCACTTGCGAAACATAAGCTTGTATGCTTACACCTATTTGTTTTAAAGCAAGTTTTGCCAATGCTCCAGCCACTACACGAGCGATGGTTATGCGAGCAGAAGAACGTCCGCCACCTCGATAATCACGTATTCCAAACTTCTGAAAGTAGGTGTAATCGGCATGTGAAGGACGGAAAATATCTTTTAAAGAATCGTAGTCTGAACTATTTTGATTGCTATTGGGAACGATAAAAGCAATGGGCGCACCTGTTGATTTTCCTTCGAATATACCACTTAGGAACTGCACTCTATCTGTTTCGTTGCGTGAAGTAGATAGGGAACTCTGCCCTGGTCGGCGGCGATTAAGTTCTTCTTGAACAAAATCAAAATCGATATCAATGCACGAAGGCATACCATCAATCACTCCACCAATAACCTCTCCGTGACTTTCTCCAAACGAAGTGATTCTAAAAAGACTACCAAAACTATTGCTTGCCATCTGTTCTTTATCTATCCCAATATTGTAAACACCTTATCAAAAGCAACAAAGCCAGTTCGTAAACACTTGCCTTTGATTCTTAAAAGAAAATAAGTGAAAAAACAGATGAGCACAAACAATGCACCACATCTTATTCTTTCACTTACCTTTCATTATCGTTTAATAATTAATGACCACATCCACAGCTGTGCTCATGGTCGTGATCGTGATGTCCACAACCGCCTCCACAGCATCCACCACTGCAGCTATCGTCACCTGAAATGCGATTAATCATTTCTTGGATCTCTTCTTTTGTAGCCTCACGAGCTTCAACAATAGAACCCTTGAAGTTTAGAGTTTTACCTGCAAGAGGGTGATTTAAGTCCATCTTTACAATATCGTCGGTAATCTCAAGCACACGACCATTGAAGCGATGTCCATCTTCATTTTGTAGAGGAACAATGGCATCAACAAAAATATTGTCGTGATCAAAGTGACCATTTACTGTAAAAATCTCTTTTTCTAAGTCTAAAACACGGTCTGCAAGGTGCTCACCATAAGCCTCAGAAGGCAATAATGTGAAGTTAAATGTATCACCTTCGTTTAGTCCTGCCACTTCTCTTTCAAATGCATCGATGGTTAAACCAAATCCACTTAAGAAAGAAAAAGGCTTATCTGCTGGTGCTTCTTCTACCAAAGAAACTTGGTCTCCGTCTACTGTATATAACTTATAACTAACAGCTATATATCTATCTTTATTGTTTTCCATTTTGTTTTAATTTATAATTGAATTATGCAAAGTTACGAAAAAGAATGTAGGTAGCCGTATAAAAATACATTTTTATTTAGGACCTCATTCCTTCTACATTTTAATAGTATTGCTTTTAGCTTGCAATAGCAGTCTTTTTGCCTATTAATTGCATTGCTTTTACATCACAATTGCACTGCTTTTGTTTGGCGGACTCTCTACCTATTATATATAAAGGTCATCAACATCATTTCGAGCTGATGTCTTCTAATCCTCATCATTCATCACTTATACATCACAACAAGTAGGTATTAATCTATAGGAAACACATAAAAATAACTTCTCGATTATCATATTTTAAGGAAGAAAAATAGCTATATCATTCTTTTTAGGGATAGAATAAAACGAATGAACATTGTCCCTAATCATTTGTAGGTATTTTACTAAAAACCCTACTTTTAGGTATTGGCGAATCAAAAAAATGTGTATATCTTTGCAACATCAACATAACGAAATAGTAAATTAAAATTATAAGGATATGAAATCAACAGTAGTTGTTTATGGTTCATCAACAGGAACCTGCCAAAGCATAGCTGAACAAATTGCAAGTAAGCTAGGTGTAGAAGCTTTAGAAGTAACAAACTTAACAGCAGACGTAGTTGCTGCAAACGAAAATCTTTTGCTTGGAACTTCAACATGGGGTGCAGGCGAATTGCAAGACGACTGGTATGACGGTTTAGACGTATTGAAAGGTGCTGACCTTTCTGGTAAAACTGTTGCCTTGTTTGGTTGCGGTGACGCTGAAAGTTATAGCGATACATTCTGTGGAGCTATGGCAGAGATTTACAATGTTGTTAAAGAAGGTGGCGCAAATATAATCGGTGAAGTTTCAACAGACGGTTATACATTTGAAGATTCTGAAGCTGTTGTAGACGGAAAGTTCGTAGGTTTGGCTCTTGATGACGTAAATGAAGACGACAAAACTGAAGAACGTATCGACGCTTGGTTAGAAAATATCAAAGCAAGTCTTTAAAGATTTAAATTAAAGAGGTGATTAATCATCAGTTTGATAACGATATGTCTGATCTTGCAAAGATGCCTGCCGACCTTAAAGTGCTGGTAAACCACATCTACGAATACCAAAAAGGTGTACGTCCTATGGTGCTCTTCACTTGCAAAAAGCAATACGAAGAGTTTGCAACCTCACGACTAGCAAACCAAGATATTTCGTTTGTTACACAGCCCGTTGGCAATAAAAATATCAATATTTTCTTTGGAAAAGAAGAATGTATTAATGCTATCAAACTGATGGTTAATCGCCCTTTAAACCAATTATCTCCTGAAGAAGATTTTATTTTAGGTGCTTTACTTGGATATGATATCCGAGTTCAATGCGAAAGATATTGCAAACGTAAATGCGATACTTGCACCAAAGCACAATAAAAGGAGATAAACGCAGGTTGTGAAACCGCTTAATTATTTAATAATAGGATATACTTTTAGATCTTGTTCGCTAAATAAAGTATTCATAATGTTTTTGTATAATATGTATTAGGCTGGCTGTGAAGTCCGCCTTTTGCTTTTTATCCCCCTAGCGGTTTGATGAGAAAAGATGAGAAAAGGAATACATTTAAGGAACAAGATTACTTTTATTCGTATCCACATAAACTTCATTCCCCATTGTAAAACAAGAAATATTATCTCTTGTTCTGCACTTCTGAACATCCTTTATAATACATCTGTTATAGCTTTACAATAATAAGAGATTATAAGGAGTCTAGTCGTTGGAAATATAATACAAGTGGACATACTGGATAAGGATTGGCTTTACTAATAAAAGAGAAAAGAATGGGTTTTAAAAAGTTCAATCTGATTGTTTATAGTGATTGGTATTTATAATACAACCTTCGCTCTAACAGTAGATTGGTTCTATTGATATAAGAAAAAAAGGAGACATTTGTTCTCTCCTAAAAACAAAAAATGGTAGAAGCGGTTTGAGTTGCTTCTACCATTTATGATAATTGTATTTTCTCTAAAGCAATCGATTACTTAACCAATGCTTCTAGTTCTTTTGTGCGAGAATCGTTTGCACCATACAATGAATAATATGCTTGATACAAAGGATATTTCCAGTTTGCACGTTCGCAAGATGGGTCTACATCACGAGCAATCTCAAGATACTTAACTGATTCTTCGTATAGTTTCTTTTGCTCAGCATTATTGCCATTGATGTTAGCTGCCTTACGGTTTAAAGTGAAACCAAGATATGTTAGAACAAGAGAATCATCTTTCTTTGTTTCAAGAGCCTTCTTGAAGTCGTTGATTGCTGCGTCATCATTACCTGCATTCATGCTTTCTTGACCTCTCATAGCTAGTGCCATGAAGTCTCCAGAGTTAGCTGCAAGACGTGCATCAATCATCTTTGCTTGTTCATTCTTCATACCTAAGCTACCATACATTGCTGCAAGATTAGCAAAGATTTGCTCGTTGTTTGAATCATCTGCATATAAAGTCTTTAGTTTCTCTACGTAAGATAGAGAGTCTTCTTTGGTCTTTAAGTCTTGTTGCATTAAGTAAAGCTTAAGTCCAAGAGCATCTTTTTTAGCTTCAGGATCCTTCATTGCGATGTCAACATACTTGTTAGCTGATGGTAAATCCTTTTCTTGGAAAGCATAAACTGCAGCAACACGTGCGATTTCTCCTAAGTATTGGTCTGGATTTTTAGTTCTATCTACTTCTACAAACAATGGAGCTTCTGCTGTTTCTACATACATCTTGAAGTTTTTGTATGCTTCTTTTGCATCGTTCTTCTTCATTGCTTCTTGTCCAGCGCTAATGATATAAGGACGCAATGGATATAAACGATCTTGGTTTGCCTTGTGGAATTTAGGTTTAACTTTTCCCTTTTCATTTGGCATTTGATCGTATTTATCCACGATAAGAGCATTATCTAGAGCGTTGTAAAGAGCAACATAATAACCTAAAGTATCGTAAGGTTGAATGTTATCTTGTTTTAATTGCTCTGCAGTTGCATTGGCTGTCATAATTTGTTGTTCCTTATCAACCTTTGCAAGTGATAGTTCTACAAGCTTATTATAAGCCTTTGCCTTTTGCTCGGCATTAAAAGTTGCTTCGTTAGATTTAACCAACTGTGCGGCTGCATCATACGAATTAGATTTCAAGATGTTTTTTAAAGCATCTTCTTGTGCAAAGACTGTAGTGGCAGAAGCTGCCATTAAAGCCATAAACATTAATTTTTTCATAGTGATTCTATTTTTTAATTGTTTTGTATTTCATCTCTATCTTCACTTTATTCAGAAGTCTCTTGGGTGTTTTCAAGAGTTGTTTCTGCTGAAGTTTCGTTTGATGTTGTGGTGTTATCTAGTTCTTCTTGTGCCTTATCGAACTCTGAACGACTCTCTTCTTCAGCTGCTGCTTCAAGTTCTGAGCTCATCACTTTACAAACACTTGCAATGACATCGTTCTTCTTTGATAGGTTAATTAGGCGAACACCTTGTGTTGCTCTACCCATAACTCGCACCTCAGAAACTGCCAAACGAATGGTTATACCGCTCTTATTGATAATCATAAGGTCGTTATCATCGTTGACATTCTTGATTGCAACCACACGTCCTGTCTTCTCAGTGATATTTAATGTCTTCACACCTTTACCACCTCTGTTGGTTACTCGGTAGTCTTCTACAGACGAACGCTTACCATATCCGGTTTCACTTACAACCATTACGTTCTCGGTTTCGGCATCATTTACAACAATCATACCTACCACTTGATCATCATCTCCATCAAGTTTCATACCTCGAACACCTGTTGCTGTTCTACCCATAGCACGTACTGTCTCTTCATTAAAGCGCACTGCACGTCCGTTTTTGTTTGCCATAATGATTTCGTTCTTACCATTTGTTAGGCGAACATCAACCACTTCGTCTCCTTCTGCAATATTAATTGCAATGACACCGTTTGCTCTTGGACGGGAATAAGCTTCAAGACTGGTCTTCTTTATTGTACCATTCTTAGTAGCAAATACCACATTGTGTGAGTTAACAAACTCTTCATCATCAAGTCCTCTCAATCGAAGTATTGCATTCAAACCATCATCTGGCTCGATATTTAATAGGTTTTGAATAGCTCTACCCTTTGAGTCTTTGGTGCCTTCAGGGATATTATAGCACTTCAACCAATAGCAACGACCCTTCTTAGTGAAGAATAACATGGTCTGATGCATGGTCGCTGGGTAGATAAACTCAGTGAAATCTTGTTCACGATGACGCACTCCCTTAGAGCCAACTCCACCTCTTGCTTGCTCACGGAACTCAGAAAGTGGTGTACGTTTGATGTAACCTAGGTGACTAACTGTTATCACTACTGGGTCATTTGGATAGAAATCCTCTGCATTGAACTCATGTTCTGCAGGAATAATCTTTGTTCTTCTCTCGTCACCGAACTTTTCTTTCAATTCGTTTAGCTCATCTTTCATCACCTTCTTGCAAAGGTTATCATCGGTAAGAATGCTTGTTAAATAAGCAATTCTTTGTTGAAGTTCGTCGAATTGAGCATGTAGTTCTTCAACTTTCAAACCTGTGATTTGAGACAAGCGCATATCAACAATTGCTTGAGATTGTAGCTCATCAAGGTTAAAACGTTGCTCAAGATTTGTTCTAGCGAGTGCTGGTGTGCGACTTGCCTTTATGATTTGCACCACTTCGTCAATGTTATCACTTGCGATAATCATTCCTTCTAGAATGTGTGCACGCTCTTCTGCTTTCTTAAGTTCGAACTTTGTACGACGAATTGTTACATCGTGGCGATGTTCTACGAAGTACTTAATGCAGTCTTTCAATGTCAATAAGCGTGGACGACCTTTCACTAAGGCGATGTTATTCACAGAGAATGAACTTTGAAGAGCTGTCATTTTGAACAGTTTATTCAAAAGAACATTAGCGTTTGCATCACGTTTTACATCAATAACAATACGCATTCCCTGGCGACCAGACTCGTCATTGGCATTTGAAATACCTTCAAGTTTTCCTTCTTTAACTAGATCTGCGATATATTCAATAAGCTGTTGCTTGTTAACTCCGTAAGGAATTTCAGTGATAATGATCTTATCTTGGTTCTCATCACTTTCTATTTCAGCTTTCGCACGCATAACAACTCGGCCACGACCTGTTTCATATGCGTCCTTAACTCCTTGCAAACCGTAGATGTAACCACCTGTTGGGAAGTCAGGAGCTTGTATATATTGCATCAATTCTTCAGTGTTTATCTCTTCATTATCGATGTAAGCACAACAACCATCAATCACCTCCGACAAGTTATGTGTAGGCATATTGGTTGCCATACCCACCGCAATACCGTTTCCACCATTAACTAATAGGTTTGGAATTTTTGTAGGCATTACAGTTGGTTCAAGTAATGTTTCATCGAAGTTAGGCACCATATCTACAGTGTCTTTATCCAAGTCGTCCATTACATACTCACCAATCTTCTCTAAACGACACTCTGTGTAACGCATAGCAGCTGCAGAGTCACCATCAACACTACCGAAGTTACCTTGTCCATCAACTAGAGTATAACGCATATTCCAGTCTTGTGCGAGGCGAACTAAGGCTCCATACACTGATGAATCGCCGTGTGGGTGATACTTACCAAGTACCTCTCCAACTACACGAGCACACTTTTTATAAGGATTGCTACTGGTATTACCGATATCACGCATACCATATAAGATACGACGATGAACGGGTTTAAAACCATCTCGCACATCAGGTAGAGCACGAGCAACAATCACAGACATCGAATAGTCGATGTAAGAAGATTTCATTTCTTCTTCGATATTAATCTTGATAATTCTATCTTGATCTATCGTTTGATTTTCATCCATTGCTAATATGTATAATTAGAAGTTATTTCTTTTTGAAAAATCGCCTACAATGCCCTTTATTTTCGATTTAAGGCGATTTGCTTTTATTTTATTGGTGCTAAATTACTATTTTTTTTCGAGATATAAAAGCAAATCCAACTAAAAAACAATAAGGAAAGAGAAACTTTGTCGTTAAAAGATAACATCACTGAAATAATTACACAAACGGTACTCTTACACCTTATTATTAAGTCCTCCTAACCTGCCCATTTTATCCTAAAAACAAAACAAGAAAAACAACAAAGGAACTTCGATACACCTTATTTAATAAGCACTCCATAAAACAAATAAAATCTATATCTACCACTTACATCATACAAGAAGATTCTAATACAAAGAAAGGTGGAATAAGCTTAAATGATTATTCTACGCCATTAGACACAAATAAAAAGGCTTTGAAAAGTAAATCCTCCCCTTTCAAAGCTACAAATATACAAATAAAGACAGAAGCTACAAACAACAAAAAGTAGACTAAACTATATATCACTATAATTTAGCCTACTTTTTATTAAAAGAGTTCTATCATTTAGTTTTTGAAGAAGTCTTTAACAGCTTCGTTTGCTACCATTTTTTCATCAAAAACATAAGCACCTGTCTTAGGACTCTTCACCATTTTGATTACTTTTGAATATGCGCGTCCGTCCGTTGAACCTTCATGGAGAGATGCGACCGCTTTCTTTGCCATAATTCTAAATATTTAATTGAGTTAGAATAACTTCTTATTTAATCTCTTTGTGAAGAGTCATTCTTCTCAAAATAGGATTATACTTCTTCATTTCGAGACGCTCTGGAGTGTTCTTACGATTCTTAGTCGTAACATAACGGCTTGTTCCAGGCAATCCACTACTCTTAATCTCAGTGCATTCGAGTATCACTTGTACTCTATTACCTTTTGCTTTCTTTGCCATAATTGATTATTCTCCTATAACTTTTATGTCTTTCCAGTCACAATAACCTTTTGAAACGGCTTGTCTTAAGGCTGCATCGAGACCAACTTTATTTATGAGACGAAGACCAGCTGCACTGATCTTAAGGCTAATCCAACATGCCTCTTCAACATAGTAGAATTTCTTCTTGAAGAGATTCACGTCAAAACTACGCTTTGTGCGGTGCTTTGAGTGAGATACGTTGCAGCCTATTTGGGCTTTCTTTCCCGTGATTTGACAAATCTTAGACATTGCTATCTTTAAATTTTGTATTCGTTTTTTGATACTTATTCCAAACAGTTTGCAAAATTACAAATATTTATCGAATATACAAAAGAATACACCTTCTAAAGTTCCTAATTAAGTTTTTTTTTCTTTTAAAGAAGTATTTCGCTCAATCATTTACTCTAAATTACTCTTCATCAAGCACTATTTCCTCTTTAAGAAAGTCGAGGAAAAGTTGTAAAGCCTTTTGAGTTGCTGCTGCAATATTCAAATCTCGACCATTATCTTCTTCGATTTTGAATGTGCGAACCTTATCAGCTGTTCCGTAAGCAATCCATATTGTTCCTACAGGAGCATTAGGTAAAGCGCCTGCAGGACCTGCAATACCAGTTGTTACGATAGAGTATGTAACATTAAGAGCTTTGCAAGCACCTTTCACCATAGCAACAGCTACTTCTTCACTAACAGCTGTTTTTTCTTCAATGAGTTGTGGATCAACTCCTAATATATTTTCTTTTACTTCGTTTGAGTAAGCAATTACGCTTCCTTTATAATAATTAGAAGAGCCAGGAACCGACATAATTGTCTCTGCTACTCTACCTCCTGTACAACTTTCTGCAGTTCCTAAAGAACGTTGTGTGCCATCATAATTGTAAAGATACTCTTGTATCTGCTTACTTAAAACTTTGCTTTCTAATTCCATTATTCGAATGTTACTTTACTAAATGCGGGTTTATCTATTGTGCAGAATGCACCATCTAAATACTTGTAATAACCTGTTATTCCAATCATTGCAGCGTTATCGGTTGTATAACCAAACTTAGGAATATAAATGGTCCAACCATATTTCTCTGCATGTTCTTTGAATGCGTTGCGTAATCCATTGTTGGCAGACACTCCACCAGCTACAGCCACATGCTTAATGCCTGTTTCTTTCACTGCAGCCTTTAGCTTTTTCATCAAGATATCTACAATGGTAAATTCTAAACTGGCTGCAATATCTTCTTTATTTTCCTCGATAAAGTTTGGATTTTCTGCAATCCATTTACGCATATTATATAAGAATGAGGTTTTAAGACCTGAGAAACTATAATCAAATCCTGGTATATTGGGCTCTGCAAACTTATATGCATGAGGATTACCTTGACGTGCTAAACGGTCAATAATGGGACCTCCTGGATAGCCTAAGCCCATCACTTTCGAGCATTTGTCAATCGCTTCACCAGCAGCATCGTCTATGGTTTGACCCAACACCTCCATATTATTATAAGCGTTTACCTTCACGATTTGAGAGTTTCCACCACTTACTAATAAGCAAAGGAAAGGCAATGGAGGAATAGCATTATCATTATCTGGTTCTTTTATGAAGTGAGCCATAACGTGACCTTGTAGGTGATTCACATCAATCAAAGGTATTCCAAGAGCTTGCGACAATCCTTTTGCAAAGCTAACTCCTACCAAAAGCGATCCCATTAAACCAGGACCACGAGTAAAAGCAATTGCACTTAGCTGTTCTTTTGTTATTCCTGCTTTCTTTAAAGCATGATCAACCACAGGCACTATGTTTTGTTGATGAGCACGAGAAGCAAGCTCTGGCACCACACCACCATAGGCTTTATGAACGTCTTGCGAAGATGTTACATTACTTAAAAGCACATCATTACGCAAAACCGCAGCCGAAGTGTCGTCACAACTACTTTCTATACCTAATATATAAATATCTTTTTCTTTCATTATAGTATTATTATTTAATAGGTAAGGATTTCTACTCCATGTTCAGTCATCACAAAAGTATGTTCCCATTGAGCTGAAGGTAATTCGTCGCCAGAGATAATTTCCCATCCAAATGGATCTTCTGAATCTAAGAATACCTGCCATGTTCCCATGTTAATCATAGGCTCGATGGTGAACACCATACCAGGAACAAGAAGCATTCCTGTACCCTTTTTGCCATAATGTGTAATGTCTGGCTTCTCATGAAACTTCAAACCTACACCATGACCACATAGATCTCGCACCACACCATAATTATATTTATTAGCATGTTGCTCTATTGCATAACCAATATCTCCCACGAAACAATATGGTTTTGCAGCCTCTGCGCCTATTTCTAAGCATTCTTTTGCCACCCTAACCAACTGCTCTTTTTCAGGAGTTGTTTTACCTATTATAAACATGCGTGATGCATCTGCATAATAACCATCGAGAATAGTTGTGAAATCGACATTGATAATGTCTCCTTCTTCCAACACATCTTCTTCTTTTGGAATACCATGACACACCACTTCATTAATGCTTGTACAAACGCTTTTGGGGTATCCTTCATAGTTTAAGCATGCTGGAGTTGCGCCATGAGCAGTGCAATAGTCGTAGCATATCTTATCTATTTCGAGTGTGTTCATACCTGCTTTGATGTGTTTAGCCACTTCGTCCAACACACCAGTATTGATAACACCAGCTCGTTTAATACCTTCTATCTGTTCGGGAGTTTTAATTAAGTCACGAGTAGGAACTTCTTTACCTTTATTTTCCCAATACATCACCTTCTTGTCAAGCTCGGTTATATCCTTTCCCGGCAAGAGAGTCCATCTTCTTTTTATAGACTTCATGTTTCTCTTTATTAATATTACTGGTATAACCAGCGATGAATTTCACCACAAAGTTAGTATTTTTTCTGTAAAATCATTCACTTTGCATACTTATATTGCATTGTTCTTTTTCGTGTTTTACGACAGAAAAGATACGACAACATTAATATCGCTTAATGGCTCTATCCATTTCACGACGATCTTCTTTTTCTTTTAGAGTTTGACGTTTATCGTATTCTTTCTTTCCTCGTGCCAAAGCGATGTTCACTTTCGCACGTCCATTCTGGTCAATAAACAACAATGTAGGAACAATTGTTACACCCACTGATTTCGTTTCCTCTTCCAATCGGCGTATTTCTCTTTTCTTTAACAACAGCTTTCGATCTCTTTTAGCCTCATGATTGGTAAAAGAACCATAGAAATAAGGGGTAATGTTCATTCCTTTCACCCATATTTCGCCATCATGAATATAGCAGAAAGTATCTACTAAAGATGCCTTTCCTTGTCGAATAGACTTTATCTCTGTACCTGTAAGCACTATTCCAGCGGTGAAGGTATCGATAAAGAAATAATCGAAAGATGCTTTTCTGTTTTTTATTTGTATTGAACTCTTTTTATCTGAGTTTTTCTTTTCGTTTGCCATAATGCAGTTTTTGTTTTATTCATCAGCATTTATTTGCTGTGCTGCAATGTTTTTCTAAGATTCGACAACAGCAAATTCGGCAATATGTTCGTCTACATATTCTGCCATTTTAGCTGTCCAATATTCTTCGTGCTCTACAAATTTATCATCAAAATCGTCGAACTCTGGATATTTTTCAAATAGTGCCATAAACTCTTCATCGCTACATTCTGCCTCTAAAACATCACGATGTTTTTTATAACTCTTATGACATTTATTGATAAGCGAGCACAAATCGCCTAAGCCCCAACGACGCATCATTGCCGAAAAGGGATTTAAGAAGATAAAGCCTCCATATCCATTATGAATAAGTTGTATAAATCCTCCGTCCATAACCTCTTCTCTTAAAGTGTGATAAGCTAAGAGAGTTATTTGCGAAGCATTCAATTCTGCCATATTGGTAGCAGTTAGTTCGCCTCCTATGGCATTTTTTATTGCATCTACAAACACTTCAATAAAGGCGTCCATGCCTTCGTTTGCTGCACTAATAAGATTTTGTTCTTTTACAACTACATTCACCATTTGTTTTCTTCTTTTATGTGATGATATTAATAAACACGTAATCTATCGTCTACCTTGATATCGTAATCGGGCAAGAGATGATTCTTGATATAAAGACTTTCGACCTTTATTCCATATTGTTGAGCTATCGAATACATACTTTCTCCAGGTTTAACAATGTGTGGACGGTCTTTAAATTGCTTCTCAGCTTTGCTCTTTTTCTTCTTAAGATATATCACTTCGCCCTCTATAAGTGGGTCGTGTTTATCTCTTTCGTTATATTTTGCCAACTTACGAGCAGAGATATGCACCTCTGCAGCAATACTCTTAAAGGTGTCTCCAGCACGTACTCGCAAATAATAGTTATCGTTATAAGCGTATATCGGATGAAGAGTTCCACCCTTAACAGTAGGCTTATCCACTGTAGTACGCTTCACCATAAACCTATCGAAGCTGTTAGCTGTGTCGTATTGGTAAAGCTTATACAGTTCAATTATCTCGATAAGTTTATTAGCATATTGTGGATTGGTGGCATAACCAGCAGCTTTTAAGCCTCTTGCCCACCCTTTATAATCGGTTCTGGGCAATGAAAACAAGCTGCGATAGCGTGGTTTATTCACCAAAAACTTACTGTGGTCTTCATAACTTTGACGCACATTATCATACGCTCTAAAACATTCTTGTAACTCATCATCATCATGTCGCACACTTCTTCCTGTCCAATCGTGACATTTAATACCAAAGTGATTGTTGCTATAGAGAGCTAATCGACTCTGACCTGCAGCACTTTCAAAGAGTCCTTGCGCAAGAGTTATACTCGCAGGAATGTTGTATCGCAACATTTCTTCTATAGCAATATCCTTATATTGGTCGATATATGTTTGATAAGTTACATTCCATTTGGCCTGACCTAACAAATTGATAGGACAAAGCATCAATGCAATGAGCATTAAAATATTCGTTATTTTTCTTTTCATCGATAACGTTATCTCTTATAATTATTTTGTTCTTCAGGGTCGTTTCAGAGTCTTTTCCACTCCATCTATTGGTGCGTTGCGTTACACTATCATTTCATTTCTATTATTCGAGAATAATTTTCTCTTTAAAAGATAGTTCTAACACCATTTCAAAAGAAGAACATTTATAATACTTCTATTCTGTGCAAAGTTAATGATATTTTTTGAATTGTGGCGTTGCTACTATGGTTTTAAAATTTCTTTCCTTTCGTTTAGAGTTAAAAATCAAGTGAAAGATGTCAATAATTGCCTTTCTTCGCTCTCTTTATCTACTCCCTCTTGCCGTAGGGCTTTGCGCCTTCACGCTTTCAAAAGCATCACTTTTACATTTAAATAGCATTGAGTTTACACCCTAAAAACAATGCTTTTACAAGCTAATTACATTGAGATTAAAAACAAAAAGATGAACCTTAAAATTGCACATATAAAACCATCAAAATGCATTTTTATCGAAACAAAGTTATAAAGGCACATATTTTTTATTAATTTTGCAAGCGTATCGGCTCAAATACAGCTGATTTTCAATCATTAAAAGAAAAATAATTCGAAATAATAATCATAGCATCAACACACAATGAGTATCATAATTGGAATAGATGTTGGTATTAGTACCACCAAAATTGTTGGTATCAATAAAGATGGAAAGGTCATTTCTCCGATACGAATAAAGGCCACCGACCCTGTAACTTCATTATACGGAGCCTTTGGAAAGTATCTTCACGACAACAAGATAAAGCTTACCGACGTGGCAAGAGTCATGCTCACTGGCGTTGGATCGGCATATATCGACAACCCAATATACGGACTTCCTACCACAAAGGCGGAGGAGTTTATTGCCGACGGATTAGGAGCTAAATATCAAACCAACATCGATAGCATGATAGTTGTAAGCATGGGAACAGGTACTTCGCTTGTTCAATGCGACAAAGAAGGCATCAGACACATTGGAGGTATAGGCATTGGAGGCGGGACTTTACAAGGTCTTGCAAGGGTTATGCTCAAGACTGACGACATTAAACAAATTAGTTTACTGGCTGCCGAGGGTGATATTTCGAACGTAAACGTATTGATTGGCGACATTAGTCCACACGCTTTGCCTGGCTTACCTAAAAGTGCTACCGCCTCATTGTTCGGTAAAACAAAGAGTAATGCAAGTAGAGAAGACATTGCTTTGGGCATCACTTGGATGGTAATTCAAGCCATTGGCAGTAGTACTATACTCTCAAGTCTTGGCAGTGGCATTAAAGATTATGTCTTAATCGGCAATCTTACATTGCTACCTCAATGCAAAGAGGTTTACACCTCAATGGAAAAGCTCTACAATGTGCGTTTCCACATTCCTAAACACAGCGAGTTTTGCACTGCAATAGGTGCGGCATTACAAGCTCCCGAACTAGCAATTGAAAAATAAATAACAATAAAATAAGAGCTATTGGCAAATCCATTCACCAATAGCTCTTTTCTTTTTATCTAATTCATTCTATCTCATTCAGAATGAAAAGCATTCTACTTTATCATCTCTAAGAATTCATCTTCGCTTAAAATCTTCACTCCAAGCGACTCAGCTTTCTGCAATTTAGATGGTCCCATGTTGTCTCCTGCAAGTACAAAGCTGGTCTTTGCACTGATACTTCCTGTGTTCTTGCCGCCTAATTGTTCTATCATCGCTTTGTATTCGTCACGAGAATGGTGTGTAAAGACTCCACTAATGACTATAGTTTTACCTTCTAACACATTGCCTTTAGGACCTTCTTCTATCACTGGCATAGCCATTTGAAGTCCGTAACTCTCTAAACGTTCTATCAAAGCAATATTCTTTTCATCGGCAAAGAAACTCACAACGCTTGCCGCAATGATGTCTCCCACTCCCTCAACTTCAAGCAGTTGAGCCGCAGTTGCATTGCGCAAAGAATTAATATCATTGAATTTACGAGCCAATAAGCGTGCCGATGTTTCTCCAACAAAGCGTATTCCCAAAGCAAACAACACTCTATCAAAGGGCACTTGCTTCGATTTTTCGATGGCATCGATCACCTTTTTAGCCGATTTCTGATGCGCTCCGCCTTCATTGATATCATCAATTGTAAGACAATATAAGTCGGCAACGTCTTTAATCAATCCTTTGTTATAATACGAATCGATTGTTTCAGGCCCTAAACTATCAATGTTCATGGCCTTACGAGCAATGAAATGTTCTATCTTTCCCTTTATTTGTGGAGGGCAACCCATATCATTTGGGCAGTAATAAGCAGCCTGTCCTTCATATCGAACGAGCTGAGTTCCGCACTCAGGACATGTCTTAATAAATTCTATTGGTTGCATTCCTGCGGTGCGTTTACTTAGTTCTACACCCACAATCTTAGGTATAATCTCTCCACCTTTCTCTACGTATACATAGTCACCAATATGCAAATCAAAGCTTTTAATAAAGTCTTCGTTATTTAATGTGGCACGTTTCACCACCGTTCCAGCAAGTAAAACGGGTTCCATATTAGCCACTGGAGTGACCGTTCCCGTACGTCCTACTTGATAAGAGACACTCTCTAACTTGGTTAACTCACGCTCTGCTTTGAACTTATACGCAATAGCCCAACGTGGATTCTTTGCTGTAAAGCCCATACTTTGTTGCTGTTTGAGCGAATTAACCTTAAGAACTATGCCGTCAGTTGCCACTGGTAGGTTCTTTCTTTCAACGTCCCAATAATCGATAAAGGCATATATATCTTCTAAAGAAGACACTTTTCTCATTCCTTCGCCTATCTTAAAGCCCCATCGTTTGGCTGCTTCTAAACGCTCAAAGTGACCATCTATGTTGATATCTTCGCCCAATAAATAATATAAGTAGGCATCTAATGAACGCTTTGCAACTAATGCTGGGTTCAAACTTTTAAGTGTTCCCGAGGCTGCATTGCGTGGATTTGCAAATAAAGGTTCTTCTTGTTGGCGACGTTCTTCATTGAGTTTGTCAAACACTTTCCAGGGCATTAGCACCTCTCCACGCATCTCAAAGACTGCAGGATAATCGTTTCCTTGCAACACTAGGGGTATGGTTTTAATGGTTTTTACATTCGCTGTGACATCATCTCCACGTGTTCCGTCACCTCGAGTGACCGCTCTCATAAGCTTTCCGTCTTCATATCGCAACGAAATAGACAAACCATCGTATTTCAACTCGCAACAAATCTCGAACTCTTCACCATTCAATAACTTTGAAACGGTGTTGTAAAAATCTGCAACTTCTTGCTTATTATAAGTATTCGAGAGTGATAGCATGGGATAAACATGCGCCACTTGCTCGAAAGACTCTTGCAAATCGCTTCCCACTCGTTGCGTTGGTGAGTTGGCATCATACATCTCTGGATGTGCATTCTCTAAGCTTTGTAGCTCATGTAACAATGCATCGAAGGTAAAATCGTCGATTTGTGGGGCGTTCAACACATAATAATTATAGTTGTGTTGATGCAGTTCTTTACGCAGTTCTATTATTCTTTCTTGTTCAGTTGCCATACTATTATTGTGCTATTGCTATGTTTATTTAAAAGAAAAATTCATGAATAGAAGTGGAACGAATGCCTTATAGTTTTTCAACCACAAGCATTTCTGCCCTCCTACTCATGAATCTACAAAAATAGTAATTCTTTTTTAATTCTTCAAAGAATGAAGAACTAAGCTCGAATATTTATCTTAGAAAGTCCATTTTGCTGCAATTGTTGGAATTGCATAGAACTTATTGTTCATTCCTTTGTTGTTATATACGAAGTTGTTGCTGATCTCTACCTCTGTACCAAGGCTCAAGTTAACATCTTTCATACCTTTTAATGTATTCAAGTTGAACCAGAACTGTGGCTCAGAAATTAAGATTAGCTTGCCATTTACGTTCTTATCATACCATAAATCGCAGAAACCATTGAATGTACAAAGGTTGTTTGCAAAGGTAAGTCCCCATACTTCTGTTAATTGGAAACCGCTAAATGGACGAGCAAGTCCTTGACCTTTGAAGTAATATTTATACATTAATTGGATTGAGAAGTTCTTTTTAAAGTCGCTACTTACCCAATTCCAAGCTCCACCTGCTAAGAAAGCGTGTTGATAACGTGCAGTATATGTTAGGTCTTTGTTTGATCCTAAACCACCATTATACTCGATATGAGCAGCCCATTGCTTGTTTTTTGAAAGGTTAAACTCACGTGCAATTTCCCAATAAGCACCCTTAACACCATCACGATGATAGTCCATATCAGTAAACAAGAAGGTACTTCCCCACTTATCTAACTTGAACATCTCTATAGTTGTTGTAACAGTTTGGCGGTCGGTGATGTCTTTATACAATGCACGACCTAAGTCATAATGTAACTGAACGTTTTGTGCTCCAGCGCAAATACTTGTTATAAGCATTGCAGCAGATAGTAATAATTTTTTCATAAATTAATTATTGATAAGATATAATGATGCGCAAAAGTAGTCATTTTTATTGAATTCATTACATAACATGTTGTTAAATTCGTAATTAGGCCATATTCTTGTTCTTAATCAAGATTTGCAATTCACATCTTATTTCACATTTATTATCACTCCAAGCAGAGTTTTTTCTACTTATACATTATTATATATGAAGCTTCGTAGAGCCTTTTTCATTCTTTTTCTGATCCTTTTTAAGCTAAAAGAGGGATCGTTTTCCTTACTTTTGACACCTTAAAAGCAATCTAAACCTATTGTTTTCTGCATTTTATTGCAAAGAAGACGGGCTATTAATTAAGTGCAAATAAAAAACATTTTGTAACTTTGTGCCCATTATGAGAATAGATATTATCACCGTTTTACCTGAAATGCTCACAGGATTTACACAAGAATCGATTCTTGCAAGAGCACAAAAAAAAGGATTGGCAGAGATTCATTTGCACAATCTTCGTGATTATTCTACCAATAAACACAGAAAGGTAGACGACTATTCTTATGGTGGTTTCCCTGGAATGGTGATGACTTGCGAGCCTATCGACAGATGTATTTCGGCATTAAAAGCAGAAAGACACTATGATGAAGTGATATTTACAACACCTGATGGCGAGCAATTTAACCAGCCAATGGCAAACGAATTGTCGATGAAAGAAAACATTATCATTCTTTGTGGACACTATAAAGGTATCGACCAACGTATCAGAGAGCATCTTATTACAAAGGAAATTTCTGTAGGCGACTTTGTTCTTACAGGCGGAGAGCTACCTGCTGCCATCATTGCAGATGCGGTTATTCGTATTGTTCCTGGTGTTATTGGGGACGAACAAAGTGCTCTTTCTGATAGTTTTCAAGACAACTTGTTGTCTGCTCCGATATATACTCGTCCCGCAGATTATAAAGGTTGGAAGGTACCTGAAATCCTTTTAAGCGGAAATGAGGCTAAAATAAAAGCCTGGGAGCTTGAACAAGCACAGGAAAGAACCCAACGTTTGCGTCCTAACTTACTAAAATAAGGATATAACCCAAATCGAATTTGAATATATTTCAAACGATATTTGAAGATAAAGAAAGCGTCTTACTAACACAAGTAAGGTGCTTTTTAGGATATATTCCCTCAAAAACAAAGGAGAATAAGAAGCTATTTCTATTCAACTCCTATTCTATTTTTCTTTTATTAAAGTGCTATGCTGTTCCAAAAGCATTGTTTTTGGGTGATAAAAGCAATGCAATTAGCGTGTAATAACACTGCTTTTATCATGTAATTACATTGTTATTACCCTTCATTCCCTACGAAAAAGGACAAAAAAAATGAAGAGATACCCACACCAAAAGGTGCAAAATATCTCTTCATCTATCGTTAAATGTCTTTATTAAATGATGTGCATCTTAGCCACTAAATAAAGAACTACATATCCAATAATCATTGTTAGTGCACCCATTGCACCACCAATCTTCATCATTTGTTTTTGATCTACCAAGCCAGTTGAATGTGCAATGGCATTAGGAGGAGTACTAATTGGTAAACACATCGCTGCAGAAGCGGCAATTGCAACACCAATTAAGATGGTAGCTCCACCACCAATAGCATTAAGACTGTTGCCCATTCCCTTACAAACAACTGCTAAGATTGGCACTAAAAGAGCTGCTGTAGCTGTGTTTGAAATGAAGTTTGAAAGTGTGTAGCAAACAAGTCCTGAGATAACAAGAATAACAACAGGATGCCATTTATCGAAAGTAATGTTCTGAATAACATTCTCTGCCAATCCAGATTCATTCAAAGCAAGTCCTAAAGTAAATCCACCTGCAACCATCCAGATAACACTCCAGTTGATGTTTTGTAGGTCTTTTGCTGTCACTACGCCTGTAACTGCGAACACAGTGATAGGCAACATTGCCACAGTATTAGCACCAATTCCTGTTACTTTGTCGAGAAGCCACAATAAAACAGTACAAATAAAGGTTACAGAAACAACAACTGAACGCCAGTTACGTTGCACTTTACCTTCGATATGCAATTCAATTGTCTTTTGTTTAAAAGGGAAAAAGGTTTTAAGAAGATACCAACCTATCAATAAAAGCACGATGGTTAGAGGCATCATAAATAGTAACCAGTCGCCAAAACCAATTCCTGCATTAAGGCCATTCACGTCATTTAGATACTTAAGAGCAATTGCATTGGGAGGAGTTCCAATGGGAGTACCCATTCCACCGATGTTAGCTGCAACCGGAATACCTAGAGTTAAGGCGATACGTCCTTTGCCTTCAGGTGGAAGAGCTTTGAAAACTGGAGTCAAGAACGTAAGAGTCATAATCGCAGTTGCTGTATTTGATAGGAACATCGAGAAGACTCCGGTAATCAAAATGAATCCTAATAGCACATTTTCCGATTTGTTTCCAAATGGTTTTAATAAGGTTCTGGCCAGCAATACATCAAGACCTGCCTTGCTTGCAGCGATTGCAAGGATGAAACCTCCTAAGAAAAGAATAATAATTGGGTCGGCAAATGTAGCCATAATATCTTCATGATTGATGAGTTCTTGCTTCTCAAAACCATCTCGCATGAATTTAAATGCATTATCAGAAATCGTAAAAAGCATAATACCTATTACCGAAACAGAAGTGGCCCACGACGGTATTGCTTCAGTAATCCATAGTATTGTTGCGAAAGCAAAGATGGCAATAACACGTCGTTGAATAACAGTTAGACCTTCAATGCCATAATAATCGAGTGGAAGGTTCCACAAAATTAAAGTAATGAGAACTGCAACTGCAAAGAGAATACACTTCTTTAAGTTGAAACTTCCCGATAAAACGTTTTGTTCTTGGTTTGACATACTTGTAGAATTTAAAAGGTTTGTTTCTAATAAATGATTTAATTAGAATTTAGGTTGATTATTAATTTATTTATATTGTTAATTTAATCGCTCTGCAATAACCGACGAACAGCAATGCAAAGACAATTTTAATTATTCTATTGTTTAGGCTCACACAAAGATAATAGATAATATTAAAAACGCCAAAAGAATAATAAAAGAATTATTTTCGCATCCTTATCTATCTGTTAAAGAATATTATTTCTGACCGTTTTTTGCCCATTCTTTTGGGTAATTTAAAACAGAAAGTAAAAAAGAAGCATTTTATTTACTTTTTTTTAGATTAGTGTTTGGTTTTTAAATCGCATTTTTGTAATTTTGTATCGTTATAAATTACTTTATCAAATCGTTGTGAGAAATCTTCTCTATATTTTGCTATTATGCATTATTGGTTTGTCTTCTTGTAACCTAAAGGTAGGTGACAGCAGTAAAGAAGATAAACATTTGTTGGTTGAAGCCAAGCGCTTTGACCAGCTAGAGAGCCGTTATCTCACTACAGGAGACTTCTCTGCATTGCAGAATATGCGAACAGAATATCCACAAGAAACCCGTGCTTTGATTGAAGATGTTTTGGAATTGGGTGATATTGATGAAGTAGGAATCAATAGTAAGCTATTAAAATTCTATCAAGATACGCTTCTTCAACATGTAATTGCAGACATAGAAGAGCAATATAGCGACTTTTCTGATATCAATTCAGAATTGTCTTCTGCCTTTAAAAGAATGCAAAAGCTTCTTCCTGGCATTGACATTCCAGAGATATATACACAAATTGGCGCCTTTAATCAAAGCATAATTGTAAACAGAAACGCTATAGGTATCTCCTTAGATAAATACCTTGGAAGTGAATATCCATTGTATAAGAAATTTTATACCGCTGCACAAAGAGAGACAATGAATAGAAGTTATATCGCAGCAGATTGTCTACACTTCTATTTAATGAGTCTTTTCCCATGCTCAAAAGAGCAAAGTGACAATCTAATTGAAACTGGATTGCATGCAGCAGCAGTGATGTGGGTGACCAATACCATATTAAATAAAGAAATGTTTACGACCAAAGAGGTTCAATTGATTGGTAGTTTTATGGCAAAACACCCAGAAATAACAATAAAAGAGTTATTACAATATAAGCATTATAGAACGCTATTATAAGCCTCTATAATGCCTTTTATTTTGCTATTTTGCTAAATCTCCCTGCTTAATATTGTGTTTTTTCAAGTAGTTTACAAGCTTATTGGTAAACTCATAGTTCTTTATTCCCCACTTAGGACCCACTAAATACTCGGGAGGAGATTGACTAACAAATCGCTCTAACACAAGATCTTTTCTCAAATACTGAATATATTGCGCAATGAGTTCAATATACTCATCAAGCGAATAAAGGTGAAAAGGCTCCTCATTCCATTCCTTTGCCAACTTAGTTCCTCTGATAATCTGCATCTGATGTATTTTAAGTATGTCTAAAGGAAGTTGAGATATGATCTTAGCTTGTTGTATACTCTCTTGTGAATCCTCACCAGGAAGCCCTAAAATGATATGCCCTCCTGTTAATATTCCACGCTCTTTCGTCCTTTTTATCGCATCAACACTACACTCAAACGAATGTCCTCGGTTGATTCTTTCTAACGTTTTATTGTTCGTTGTCTCTATTCCATACTCCACTAATACAAACGTTTTCTTGTTCAACTCTTGTAAATAATCGAGCAATTCATCTGAAACACAATCGGGACGGGTACCTATTACCAATCCAACAACATCGCTAACGGCTAATGCTTCTTCATACATTGCTCTCAATTTAGATGTTGGAGAATAAGTATTTGTGTAGGCTTGGAAGTATGCAAGATACTTCATTTCAGGATATTTCTTTCCAAAAAAGCGTTTTCCAGCCTCTAATTGTTCCGTAACAGAATCTCTTTTATGACAATAAGAGGGATTAAACGTCCTATTATCACAATAAGTACAGCCTCCACGAGCAATGGTTCCGTCTCTATTTGGACAAGAAAAGCCAGCATCAATGGATATTTTTTGAACCTTAAAAGGAAACTGTTGCTTCATCCAAGACCCAAAATCATTATATAAAAAAGATGTATTCATTTGAAAAATCGAATCTTATTAAAAATAAATAGCCCATTACTCTCCATTGGGTTGATGTGCACTTATAAACCAAGAAAATAACATTATTCCTATGAATTCTATGACAGTGCGAGCAAAACCATTGGTAATAGCCTTTGCAAAAGTAAACAAATTTACTTAACTTTGTGGCAAAGAACATACTAAAAGATACACAATGAGAAAGATTTGGACCCTTCTTACTGCATTCACAATGATGTTTAGCGTTGCCAATGCAGGTGATAAAATCACTATAAAGTCGATTACGAATGGTGATTTCGCAGCTGAAATGATGCAAGGAATGAATCCTATTGCAGGCACAGACCAATTTACTCGCATCAGTAGTGACGGCCAACAAGTTTTACAATGCTCGTTTAAAACAGGACAAACAACAGCTGTTTTGTTCGATATTTCAAAGACTATAGGTGAAAAAATCGATGGATTTGACGGCTATATAATGTCTCCTGATGGCAAAAGAATGCTCATTCAAACCAAAACAGAACACATCTACCGTCGCTCATTCAAAGCAACTTATTATATATATACCATTGCTTCTACTAAATTAGAAAAGCTTTCAGATGGCGATAAGCAACAAGTTCCAACATGGTCACCCGACGGAAACCTCGTAGCTTTTGTGAGAAACAACAACATTTTCTTAGTAAAACTATTATATGACAATGCAGAAAGTGCTGTAACAACAGACGGAAAGCCAAACGAAATCATTAATGGTATCCCCGATTGGGTAAACGAAGAGGAGTTCAGTCACAACAAAGCACTTGTGTTTAGTGCAGATGCTTCAATGCTTGTGTGGGTGAAATACGACGAAAAGGCAGTGAAAGAGTATTCTATTCAGATGTTTAAAGGTTCCCACCCTACATTCAACTCTTATGCAGACTACCCTGGGTTAGATTCTTATAAATATCCTAAAGCAGGCTTTGATAATGCAATTGTGTCGCTATGGAGCTTCGATATAAAGGCTAAAAGAACCCAAAAGATGCAACTCCCACTATCTGCCGACAGCTATATTCCACGCTTAAAGGCTACAAACGATGCAAACCAAGTAATTGCATTCACCATGAATCGCCATCAAGACGAATTGTGTTTATATTCTGTTAATCCTCGAAGTACTGTAACACAGCTACTTATAAAGGAAACATCTCCTAAGTATATTAAAGAAGAAGCCATTGGAAATATATTGATAACTCCTAACAATATATTGATTCCTAACGACAAAGAGGGAGCAATGAACTTGTATCTTTACTCTCGAAATGGCCAACTTATCCGCAAGATAGGCAATAACAACACCGTTATTACTGATGTTTACGGAATCAACGATGCAACAGGTGAAGTGTATTATCAAGCAGCTTTGCCCACACCTCACGACAGAAAGGTATTCGTTAGCAAGAAGAATGGATCGGTAGAAGAGCTCACTAAGCAAGAAGGATGGAACCAAGCACGCTTCTCTGGCGACTTTAAATACTTCTTAAATACATGGAGTAACTATAACACTCCTTTTATTTTCACTATCAGAGACAATCAAGGTAAGGTGCTATCTACCCCTATTAATAACGAAAAGCTAAAGAATAAGATTGCAAACTATGATTGGGCAAAACGTGAAGCCTTTACATTTACCACCTCAGAAGGTATTCAATTAGATGGTTGGATGATGAAACCACTTAACTTTAACCCTGCAAAACGATATCCTGTTGTACTCTTTCAATACAGCGGACCAGGCAGTCAACAAGTCATTAACTCATGGAATGCAGGCTCAATGGGTCAAGGTGGAGCCTTTGATGCATACCTTGCGCAAAACGATATCATTGTGGTTTGTGTAGACGGACGTGGTACTGGCGGTAGAGAGGCTGCCTTTGAAAAGGCTACTTACTTACAATTAGGAAAATTAGAAGCAAAAGATCAAGTTGAAACCGCATTGTGGTTAGGAAAACAATCGTATGTAGATAAAGACAAAATTGGCATTTGGGGATGGAGTTTTGGAGGCTTTAATACTTTAATGAGCATGAGCGAAGGTCGCAAAATGTTTAAAGCTGGCGTTGCAGTTGCAGCTCCAACCGATTGGAAGTTCTATGACACTATCTACACAGAGAGATATATGAGAACTCCAAAAGAGAACCCAGATGGTTATAAAGATAATCCTATTAGTCGTGTAAATCAGTTAGAAGGCGCATTATTGCTATGCCATGGCACCGCAGATGATAATGTTCATGTACAAAATGCCTATGAATATTCAGAAGCATTGGTGCAAGCAGACAAAGACTTTAAAGAGCTTTACTACACCAATAGAAACCATTCTATCTACGGAGGAAACACTCGTAACCACCTACTTAGACAAATTTCAAACTTCTTTATCAATGAGTTGAAATAAAGAAGACTACAATAATAAAACAAAAGAGAATAAAGTTTGGATTGCCATTGAGCGTCCTTGCTTTATTCTCTTTTTATTTTAAACTTTCTCTTTCATCGAGAACGTCAGTAAAACGGATAGCAACGTCATGATAATACCCGAGAAAGCTACACCTTCCCATGCCCATTTATCCCAACAAAATCCTGCTATAAAGGTTCCTAAAGAGGCGCCTAAGAAGAAGGTTGTCATGAAAATGGTATTCACTCTGTTTGTTGCTTGAGGCACAAGAGATAGTGCTTTACTTTGATTACTTAGCTGAATACACTGCATTCCCCCATCAATTGAGATAATTCCAATGATCATTCCCCAATAAGAGTTTTGAAAAAAATACATCACTAACCACGAAGCGATAAGCACTCCACAACCTATTAGATGAAAGGTACGCACTCCAAATTTGTTAATATAACCTCCAATAGATGTTGCAGTGAGTGCTCCCATCATACCACAAAGCCCCAATAAGCCAATAGTATCATTACTTGCGTAAAAAGGTTCACCACTCATTTTAAACACAAGCACAGCCCACATTCCTTGAAAGCAGCCAAAACAAAGAGCAGCACGCAAAGAAACGTTTTGCAATATCTTGTTATTCTTCACCAAACCAAACATCGACTTCATTAAAGAAGCATAGCTTCCTTGGAAAGTAGACGGCGAAGCAGGGAGCATTTTCAAAATAACTACAAGACAAACTGCCATTAACACGGTTGCAACATAATAAATTGCACGCCAACCAAAGTGCTCTCCCATTATTCCACTCACCACTCTTGAGGCCAAAATACCTGTTAACAAGCCCCCAAGAAGTATGCCCACATTTTGCGTTTTGCGCTCAGGAGTTGAGTATTGTGAGGCCATTGGGATAAAGATATGAGGCATAACCGACCCTGCACCTATTATAAATGAGGTGAAAAGCAATGTATAGATATTGCTTGTTAATGCGGTTGCAAGAAGCGATATGGCAAGAAGTGTGAAGTTTACGGTAAGAATTTTTCTTACTTGCACTAAGTCACCAAGAGGTATTATGAATAAAAGTCCAACGGCATAGCCCAGTTGTGTGATGATAGGAAGCCAGTTGGCGGTGAGCGATGAAATACCCAATTCGGTACTGATCATATTCAATACGGGCTGATTAAAATACAGATTGGCAACTGTTACGCCCGAGATTATCGCCATAATCCATAATAACGATGTTGAAATTCCTTTATTGGGAACCAGTGTTTGTTTCATTTTTAGTTTCTTTTTCTTTCGATATTATATTTCTACAATATTCTTCTTTAT
Source organism: Hoylesella nanceiensis DSM 19126 = JCM 15639 (assembly GCF_000379965.1). GTDB lineage: Bacteria > Bacteroidota > Bacteroidia > Bacteroidales > Bacteroidaceae > Prevotella > Prevotella nanceiensis. Next base: position 48,574 of record NZ_KB904331.1, read on the forward strand.
TTATCCTTGTTATTATATTTCGTGTGTTTACACGATATCGTGTCGTCTGTATGCCTTTTATCTTTATCTAAAAAGAAAGCTATACAAGTTCAAAAAGAAAGAAGTATCAAAAGAAAACAGCACAGTTCATCTTTTGATACTTCTGAGTTATAATGGCAAATTATGCCAAACTGTTCATGCGAGCAATATATTTTCCGATAATATCGAATTCTAAGTTCACAACACTTCCTAATTCAATAGCACAAAAGTTGGTATGTTCTTTTGTGTAAGGAATGATAGCTACTTTAAAAGAATCACGTGTAGGCGACACCACTGTCAATGAAACTCCATTAACAGTAACCGATCCTTTATCTACAGTGAAATAGCCTCTCGAAGCCTGTTCTTTGTCAAATTCATAGCTAAAGGTAAAATAAGTAGAACCATTTGCATCTTCTATCGCACTGCAAATCGCTGTAGTATCCACATGACCTTGCACAATATGGCCATCAAGTCTACCATTCATCTGCATCGAACGTTCTACATTTACCTTGTCGCCAACGTTCCATAACCCCAAATTACTACGTATTATGGTTTCTTTCATTGCTGTAACTGTATAGCGGTTGCCATCTAATTCAACAACAGTTAAGCACACTCCGTTGTGCGCAACGCTTTGGTCTATCTTCAATTCGTTGGTGAACGAACATTCAAGTGTAAAATGAATATTCTCTTTGTCGTGTTCTATTGCTACGACAGTTGCCATTTCTTCAATAATTCCCGAGAACATATTATTTTCCTTTTTGATATATATAAAAAGGCAGGGAAAATGTTTCCTGCCTCTATTTGAAAGGGGTTGCTCGATGATGTGATGAAACTCCGAGCTAAAAAAGATTTGAGTGTTCTCCGTCTTTGTAATCCACCGGCTTTGCAGCTTAGCCTCTTTTAAAAGAGATTTATATGGCCCGCCATTAACAAAAGAAACAATCTCGGTTTTCTGAAATAATTTGATGAGTATCCCAATCAAACCGACACAACCCCAAATGTGTTGTTCTTTGTGCCTGCAAAGATAATAGATTTTACTTAAACTTACAAAGATTTGAATGTTAAAGTGCATCTTGGGGCTGTGTTATACTTACCAACTTTACTTAACATTATTAAACTGCAATTCTGTTGGTGCATTGGTTTTCTTCGTTTAAATTTGCACCATTATTGTAACTATAAAACACATTAATTGCCCATTTAGGGAGAATGAGCAACGAAAAAACACACTCTTTAAAAGAGAAGAGTTGTATTGGGATAAATAAGAAAACGTATGTAGAGAATGCAAGTTACCATCTATTGCATTGTTCTATTATTCGCATTATCGTTAACCAGCACCACAAATGGGGTGCTATAATACACACACAATTATGAAAAAACTATTCTTTACAGCTGCAAGCATTGCATTTGCAGTGTCGGTAAACGCTCAAAGTACTTTCAAAGGCGATTTAGCTCTTAACACAAGCAACGCAACTAACAATGCTTATAACGTGGCTTTGGTTACTAATGAGTATCTAACAGAAAACAGCAATTTGAACAATTCTACTGAAATGAACGAGCTTTCGCCTATCAGTTCTACTGCAACTGAGACCGATGCACTTGCTCAACGTCGTCCAGGAAGATATTATGCGCCACGCAGAAGCTATCGTTCTGGTAGCAATGGAGGCTTTAATGCATTTGTAGATGGAGGCTTTGCATTTGGTGTTGGCGACTATGGTCACGACCGAGTAGAGTTCACTGGAAGTATAGGTTATCAGTTTAATCCCTATGTTTACTTAGGTGGTGGTCTCGGAATGAGTATCTACACTGGCAAGGGTTCAACCATTTTACTTCCTTTCTTTGCTAATGCTCGATTCAATTTCACCACAAGAAGTATCGCACCTTTCCTAGATTTAAAACTGGGTTACAGTGTTGGTGATGCAAATGGACTTTATTTTTCTCCAATGGTTGGATGTAGATTTGCAACAAGAGGCAGCTCTGCTTTCTATGTAGGTCTTGCTTACTTGTCTCAAGGTATTGATGTTAAGCACACCAAGTATAGCTACACAACTGGTGCACTTGGATTTAAAGTAGGATACGAATTCTAATATAGAAATAATAAAGGACTTATCTTTTACCCCTTTGTTGTGTAAAAAATAAGTCCTTTTTCTTTTCTCTTCACCACTCACCCTCGTTCTTTCTGTCTTGCAATAACATTGATATTAGTGAGTAAAAGCTATGTTTTTACACTGCAAAAGCACTGCTTTTAAGGACTAACTGCATAGCATTTGCATCCATTGTTGTTTCATATTAAAAAGAACACTCTACCTTTTAAGAAAACAAGAGCAAAACATTTCGCCTCGAAGAGAATTTAAAAGGAGATGAAACAAGAATAAATATATAAGAAAAGGGAGAACCATTAAGGCTCTCCCCCATCATCAACTTGTTTTCAAATTTAGCGTTCTCGATACTTAGATAAATTACTTCTTCACTAGTTTCAATATCTTATAAGGCTTTCCTTCTTTTAATATTCTAAGGACATAAACGCCTGTTTCGCCTTCAAAAGCAATTGCTTCGCTGGCATCAGAAGATACATTAACGTTGCGTTGGAACAACATTGCGCCTGCACTATTGATGAGTTGAACTTGATAAGTGCCTGCTTGTGCAAAGTGTAAACGCAAGATGCTTGATGTAGAAGTTTTTGAAATATCAACTAAAAGTGTACCTGCCTCGATTGAATTGACATCGTTTGGCAAACCAGACACTTCGATATTATCTTCTAACTGCATGGTTGCTTCTCCCCAACGGTTCTGCAATGTTAGCTCTGCTTTGTATGTTCCTGGTTGAGAGAAGGTAGCATTTGCAGTTTTATTTTGTGGTGTAATGGCTGCTCCTTCTACGTTCCAATTAGCTTTAGTTGTTACATCTAAGCTACCAACTATACCAGGATAGCCCAAGAAATCGTTATTAGAATCATGCGCTTGGTATTTTGCTTTACTGGTATCTTCACCGCCACTACCTTCCATAGTCACGATTATAGCTTTCTCATCTTTGCCTGCAGAGCCCCAATTGTAGAAGAAACCATCTTTATCTTTCTCTTCAAATGTATAATAACCCTTTAGATTTTGAGGTACATTTTCTTTTGAATAGCCTTGCATAGCCTGCAAAACTTCTTCGTCACTAAGGGCTTTATCCCACACTTGAACTTCGTCTACATATCCATTTAAGCCAGCTTTATAAACGCCACCGCCACCAATAAAGATGTGAGCTGTGCGATTTTTATGTATTCGATAATCTGTAGATTCGTCACGTCTGCTACTTGCTGTGAAAGTTGTTTCTGCCACTTTTTTACCATTAAAGTATAACTTTTGATTGTTATTGCTATCGTGTGTCACCACAACATGGGTCCAAACACCAGGAGTAACTTGATAACCTTTAGACATCATCGCCTCATTTGGACTATCATGTCGCTCCCATCCCATTGTATTAAATGAGATCTCATTAGCTAAGTGACCTGGCATTTCAGGACGAATAGTTACCCATAGGTCTCCCCAGTTATTGTGTGGCCATGAATCATGTATTGTGTTTTTATTGATAAGGTTAGTTCCTTGCTTGTCGTGTCCAAACTTCTCCACTTTAAACCACAATGCATAAGAATAGGTTTTGCCCACTTGTATGTCACCAGGAATGTACAACATCTCAGGGTCTTTCACAATTAAAGCTCTTGAAACCTTGCCTTCTCCCTCTTTTCCAACATAAGATAAGGTTACAGATTCATTGGTTTTAACTTGTGTTTTGTCTGCCATCACCTTTTCAATAACAGGTACAGAGCCTGTTGTTTCTGGTGTTATCTGAACCATTCCTCGTGTAGTTGTTTGGTTTCCGTTGGCATCTGTCAATAAAAGGTCATACAAACCAACTTGAGAAATTTGCGCTTCACAAACTCGAGAGTTACTTGATTGCGCAATAACTTCTCCATTTCTTGGATTAACAATTGATATATTTTGCGCTGCAGGAGCTCTCTTATCAACCATCACAATCTTGAACTTTTCGTTTGGTTTTACGACCTTTTTATCAACCACAATGTCGCTAATCATTTGGTTATAAGGTATCTCTTTATAATCAGTCCAAACGATATCGGTTGTCGCTTTGCCGTCAGGTGCAATGGCTCTAACACCTAAACGCACCTTTCTTACTTCGTCTTCGGGCTTCAAAGGAGCATCAACTACATAAGCAGCCCATGATGTTGTGGCAGTAAGAAGTTGTGGATTCTCGTTCAATGGCTGCATGTAAATCTCATAATACCATGTATCTACATCGTCATTATACACCTTTGTTGCACTGTTATCGGGTGCACTTGCATAGCGAATCTTAAAGTCAAAGGCATTATAACGACCTCTAATAATCTCTACATCCTTAATTGTTGGAGTGACAGTATTAAAGGTTTGCGCTGGATTTCGTAGGGCAATTTCTCCTACATACATATTATAATTCTCTGGAGTGTCGTTAAATACCAATCCAATCATTGCCACTTCGCTATCTGCAGGCACTCCAAGTTGCTCCATTGTAGCGGTGTATATCACCCAAGAAGATAAAGAAGCCGTGTTTGAAGGCAATGCAACTTCTTTATAATGAGTTAGATCTCCCTTTAAAGCCACAAACAATTTAGCATGTGGTTCGATGTCGCCTGTCTTCTTATAAGTAATTGATAAGGTGTAATTAGGCTGTACTTTAAGTAGCGTTTTGAATAGCTTTAATCTTGAGAAAGCACTCTTTCCCGATACATTTAAGCATGAACCACCAAAGTAAGCCTCATCAAATGTGAGATTAGTATTTACGAATGATGAGATAGAAGTTTCGTCTACTGCATCGTTTTGGTCTGTAATCCACCAACGCCAAGTAGGCATTAGGTCTTGAGTATTTAAGTTGTACCACTTGTGATTGAATGTAACTTTACCCTCATTGTGGAACTTTAAGCCGTTTCCAAGATTGAAACGAGAAACGAAAGGCACATCGCTTATAGTTGATTTAGCTGTTAAATACGATGCAAGTCCATGGAACTTCTTTAATGCTGTGTTTGATAATGAGGTTCCACTACTTAGCTCTGGTGTGAAAGCAGGATTGCGATTACCTCCACTAAACACCAATTCGAGTTTCTTTTGATATGCTCTTTGAATTGCAATGTCTTCTGTTCCTTCGTCAGTTGCGCTCTGATGGAGCAGACTTTGTGCGTGTGCACCCCAAAAACCGATTGAAACTGGCTGAGTAGAAAGCGCCTTCCAGCTATAATTATTAAGTGCATTCTTTTGAATATCAAATCCTGCAAAGATGTCATAAGAGTTTCTTGGCAATTGTTTTGCCATCCTTACAGAACTTGCTAAACCTGCACTTCCCCAATTATAGTTAAGGAAGAACATGTCAACTTTCTTGTTATTATCTGGTCCAAGAATGCTAGAATTCTGGCTATTCAATGAGTTTTTAAAGCTTTTCTCACCTGAACGAGTCATAAGATCATACCAATGGATTTGAAATTCCCATCCTTCTTCTTTTGCTTTTGCATGACAATCAGCAAAAAAGTTTAAGAGATGAGTCATCGTATCATAATCAGAAAAGAACTCAGAGTTAATACCTAAGCCATTGATTCCATAATATTTCATGAATTGAATGAGCTTTCTTGTCCAAAGAAAGTTTCCATTTGAATCTGCTTCTGTTAAGCCATAAAGAACCTTAAAGTGGTTATTAAAGAAGTTAGGTTGATCATAAAAGCTAATAGTTGTTGTTTCAGGCACTCCTAATACGCAACCAACTGCAACACCATTCTTTGCTGCAACGTCTGATAAACCAGCAGAAACACGAGCCCAAGGAGCCGACCAATTGCCATGAATGTCAAGATATGACCACATACTAAAATTGTCTCCTTCGAGCGAATAACGTGGAAATGCTTTCCATTTCACCGATGGATCGTCTAAAGGAACCCACATACAAAGCTTGCGTTGCTTATCTGCGAGGCTATTAGCCTTATAGTTTTCGGCATCTTCTATACGCTTTTTGGGTTTCACTCGTGATATATAAAACTCGTCATCTGTAGCAGAAACGCCTGCTAAAGGCTGTCCAGGAGTCCACGATTTAAATCCTTCGAACCACTGATAGAAATCCATTGTAGAGATATCTAACGGATGAGTTGGGGTTCGTTGTGCCATCATTGTAAATGAAGAACACGACAATGCCAATGCTGTTAATATGGCTTTTGTTTTCATATAAATTATTGTTTGATTAGTAAAATTCTTCTTGTTCCTTCTAAGTAGTTTGTCAAAAGGGCTTTATATATTAACAAATCAAAAATAAAAGTTGCGTAATTAAGTTACATTTATTTAACGAATATCAACATTAGGCGGTAAAAACAAAAAGAGATTTGCAGTGTATTTCCTACAAATCTCTTTGATTTCTTCTTATTTAAAATATTTTCTTAGCTCAAAACTCCATATCTTATACCCGAAAGGACTCAGGTGTAAGCCATCTGAAGTAAGCTCTTTTCGCATCTCATTGGTGCCGTGTCGCACAAATTTATCAAACAAGTTGATATACGATATATTGTTCTTTTCGCAATAAGTCTTTAGCAATTCGTTGATACGAGGAATGTCATTGGTTTTGCCTTCGAGTGTTTTCCAACGCCCCGAAGCCTCATAAATGGGCAAAAGACTCTGCACATAAAGCTTTGTTTTGGGTGTATCTTTGGTGATTTTGCTAATCACTTTCACGCAAAGGTCATACACTTGATTGGGAGTTAAATCGTGACTTAAATCGTTGATGCCCACCATTAGGAAGATAGCCTTAGGCTTTCCTGGTGTAATTTGCTGTAAACGATTGATCATGCCCGTTGCATCATCGCCCGAAATACCTCTATTTCGCACTCTTTTAGCTTTTAAAAGGACATTCCAATCGCCTGCCATTTCGGTTAAGCTATTGCCCAACATCACAACATCTAAGCTGTCAACAGGACGCATTTGAGCAAACTTATCCACCCTTTCTCGATAATGTTTGGTAGACTGATATGTCACTTTTTGTGCTTTTACTATTGAAAATAGACTTCCACAGATAAGCAGAAAGACTATAAAAATATTTCTCATTCTTTAGAATTGTTCTAGAATAGCGATTCGTTTCTTCACATCTGGGTGTGTACTAAATAGCGAATCAACTGCTCCAAGTAGTCCTGGTTCCATCTCATCAGGATACATTATAAACATTTGAGCAATGTCTGCGCGATTCACTGCATCAAGTCCTGGGTCGCCAGATATCTTCCTTAAGGCAGAAGCTAACGCCAAAGGGTTACCTGTTATCTCTGCTCCTCCTGCATCTGCCATATACTCTCGCTTACGAGAAATGGCGAATCGGGTCAAGAGAGTAAAGAAATAAGCTACTGCAGCCAATACTACTCCAATCAGAATGATGAGCACAACCGAGCCACCTCCTTCTTTTTTACTTCGTCTACTGCCACCTGACATAAAGCTATAATAAAGCATTCTAAGCAGCATGGTCATGATTGTAGAAACAATTCCCACGAAAACAATACTTGTAATAAGCAGCTTTGTGTCGTGATTTCGAATGTGGGTTAACTCATGAGCAATAACTCCTGCCAGCTCTTCATCATTCAATCGGTCTATAATTCCTGTGGTTAATGTAACCGCATACGTCTTTTTATTAATGCCACTAGCAAACGCATTGAGCTGAGGATCATTCACAATGTTCACTTGAGGCATATCCATTCCAATCGACATGCATAGGTTTTCAACGATATTATACACCTTTGGATTGTCAGAACGCTTTAAAGGCTGGGCTTTTGTGGCTGCCATAATCATAGAAGCATTACCATAATAGGCTATAACAAACCACAAACCCACCGCTCCGAGCACATAAGGTAGAATATGAAGGAAATAGGCATTGACCGAAGCAAAATTGACTTCGTGTGCCATCGTTCCATCTTCTAGATAATAACCACCGTCAAAATAGTTCACGGCAACTAAGAAAACCCATATCGTTCCCAATATTATCACAGGGAACATTAATAACAAAAGAATTGTAAGTCGATTGTTTTTTCTTATTTGCGATTGTACTCCTACGTATTGCATTCAATCTAAAATTTAATTTCAGGAGCCTTTTCCATTGCTGCTTGTTGCTCTACTGGGATCTCAAACATTGGTTGAGTGGTAAAGCCAAACATTCCTGCTATGAGGTTTGCAGGGAACGATTGGATCGCAGTATTTAGCTCTTTAGTGGTTGAATTGAAGAATCTACGAGTTGCAGAAAGCTTGTTTTCCATATCAGCAATTTCCATTTGCAAGTTATTGAAATTGGTATTTGCTTTCAAATCGGGATAAGCTTCGAGCGAAACTCTTAGTCCTGCCAATGCACTTGACAACTGATTGTCGGCTGCAATGGTATCGTTTATGGTGTTTGCACCCATTGCTGCAGCTCTTGCTTCAGTCACTTTCTGTAACAATTCCTTTTCATGATCAGCATAACCTTTCACAGTTGCCACCAATTGAGGAATCATATCATAACGCTGTTTCAATTGAACTGAAATATTCGAGAAGGCATTTTCACGATTATTTCTTAATCCAACTAATCTGTTATAGACACTAATAAAATAGATTGCAATAACTACAACTACTGCTAAAACTATTACTGTTGTTGACATAATAATTATTTTTTTGATTAATATTCTACTTAATTTTTTCTCAGTTTCTTTATTATTGCCCTGCAAATTAAATGCCATTCTTTACTATAAGACACCCTTTGTGGCAAAATAACGCACGATTGTCACCGCACATTCTTTACAAAAATAGGAAATTAACGCTATATACGATAATATTTTATTGTTTTTTTGTTAAAAAAGAGAAGTTCTATTTTTTTGTACGTATAAAGAAAACGAATTGAAATGAATAACAACATCAATTAGAACAAAGAAACGATTGAAATGAAAACAATTTGAAATTAAGTGGCAAAAGCAATGTTTTTAGCTTGTAATTACATTACTTTTGCAGTGCAATAGCATTGAGTTTACAGCCCAATTGCATAGCTTTTAAATAGGAAGAGCATAAGTATATGAAAGAGAAAGAGATATGTCGCTGGTGCAAAGGCGACACGATGATGGAGAAATATCACAACGAAGAATGGGGAATAGCTTGTCACAACGATCAGCAACTCTATGAGTATTTAATGCTCGAAGCGATGTCGTGCGGATTAAGTTGGAAGCTAATGCTGATAAAGAGAGAGATTTTTAGGACTTGCTTTGCCAACTTCGACTATATGAAAATTGCTCAATTTACCAACAGCGACGTTGAAAGAATTATGCAATATCCTGGCATCATTAAGTCTAAAAGAAAGATTGAGGCAATGATTAGTAACGCTCAGGCTTTCATCAAGATACGCAATAAATTTGAAACTTTCGATAACTATATTTGGAGTTTCACAAAAGGCAAAACTATAATCTATAACAATCGCCCTAACGGAATGATGCAAAAACAAAGTGAACTATCGGATATCATTGCCAAAGACCTAAAGAAAAGGGGCTTTAAGTTTCTTGGTTCAGTACTTGTTTATTCGTTTATTCAAGCCATAGGAATGGTGAACGACCACGACACTACATGCTATATGTTTAACGAAATTGGTGGAGATCTGATTGAATGAGCCGAACAAAAAAAATGAAACAATCATCTAATTCCACAGTATTTTACTCAACTCATAAGGCTTTATCATTCAAATAGAAAGTATTTACCCCTTCAATTTGCCATAAAAAGAAAAAGAGAGTTAGCCAAGCTACTCTCTCTTATTTTCTTACGATCATATTTTTACTGGTGATAATCGATCTACTCAAAAGCCAATTTATTGAGACGTTCCTCTAACATTGGAGCCATAGAACGCTTAATAGCAAGGGTGATAATGCACGTTTCGTCGTATTTTTGCTCAACAATACGTGGATTTAGCTCTTTAACCACCCTCATAACGCTGTTCATCATCACATAAGGAAAGGTGAAAGTAACAGTTTCTTCAATCGTCTTTTCTATCACCGTAGCAGCCGAAAGGGCTTCTGCAGCCGCCTCACGATAGGCTACTATCAACCCACTTGTGCCGAGTTTCACTCCTCCAAAGTAGCGAATAACCACCACAAGTATATTGGTTAGCTCACGAGAATTTATCTGTCCAAGAATGGGTTTGCCTGCAGTACTACTGGGTTCTCCATCATCATTCGCCCTGAAATCTGTCCTTTCAGGTCCTAACATATAGGCATAACAAACGTGCCTTGCGTCGTAATACTTCTTTTTATAATCGGTTAGAAGGTCTTTTATTTCGTCGATCGTCTCTACAGGATGTGCAAAAGCGAGGAATTTACTACGCTTTTCAGTGTAAATCCCCTCGCTTTTATCTTGTATTGTTAAATATGTATCGCTCATGAACAATTGTTTACGACAACTTATGGATAACTAATCCCGAACGAAGTTTAGGTTCGAACCATGTTGCTTTTGGTGGCATAATGTTGCCAGTGTTAGCAATATCCATAATTTGTTGCATAGAAACAGGATAGAGTGCCAATGCCATTTGCATCTCACCGCTATCTACTCGGCGTTTAAGTTCTTCTAAACCACGTAGTCCACCCACAAAATCAATACGCTTATCGGTACGGAAATCTTTGATACCTAAAATGCTATCAAAAATCAATCTACTTGAAATATCTACGTCTAACACGCCAATTGGGTCGCTATTATCGAAGGTTCCGTCCTTAGCTGTTAAACTATACCAATGCTTATTTAAATAAAGTGAGAAGTTATGTAGGGCATTTGGACGATAGATATCTGTTCCTTTATCTTCTACAACGAAGTCTTTTTCAAGCTGAGTAAGGAACTCTTGTTCTGTAAGTCCATTCAAATCGGTCACTACTCTATTGTAATCTAAAATGGTTAACTGCGATGCTTGGAAACAAACAGCCATGAAATAGTTATACTCTTCGTCGCCTTTATGATTTGGATTTTGCTTCGCTTTCTCTGCACCAACTAAGGCTGCAGCAGCCGAACGATGATGTCCATCAGCAATATAAAGCGCTGGCATCTTTTCAAACTCTGCGGTAATGAGGTTGATATCCTCTGCATTCTCGATAATCCAGAATTGATGTCTAAAGCCATCTATTGGCGCAATAAAATCGTATTCGGGCGCAGTTGCAGCATAACGCATAATCAATTGGTCGAGAGCTACATTGTCGGGATAAGCAAAGAACACTGGTTCGATATTCGCATCACATACTCTTACGTGCTTCATTCGATCCTCTTCTTTATCCTTTCGAGTAAGTTCGTGCTTCTTAATGGTGCCGTCTAAGTAATCATTTACATAGGCTCCGACAACTAAACCATATTGAGTTTTGTTGTTCATGGTCTGTGCATAGATATAATAGTGGTCTTTTTCGTCTTGCACCAACCAGCCTTTTTCTTGGAAATTCTTGAAGTTTTTAGCAGCTTGCTCATACACTCTTGGGTCGTATTCGCTTGTACCTACCTCGAAATCAATTTCTGGTTTGATAATGTGATATAAGCTCTTTTCGTTGCCTTTAGCCTCTTCTCTCGCCTCTTCTGAATTCAATACGTCGTAAGGACGTGACTCTATTTGTTCAATTAGCTCTTTAGGAGGGCGTATTCCTTTAAATGGTTTTATTGTTGCCATTGTGATTTTGTTCTATAATGATTGTTTGGTAGCAATGCAGTCGCTATATTATAACGACTGCATCTGCTTTTACTTATTCACTTGATACTTTGTGCATCCTTCGTTAAAGAAGGCATTTATTTGCTTAGCAGCAGCGATTCCTGCATTGGTATTGGCTTCACTTGTCTGCGCTCCCATCTTCTTTGGAGTTGAGAAATAGCGTCCCTCGAATTGCGCAAACTGCTCATCTGCACTTGGCTTGATGTCTGTTATGAACTTAATATCTTGACGCTCTGCCATCAACTTCAATAGTTCTTCTTCGTTAATAACCTCTTTACGAGCTGTATTCACTAAGATACCGCCTTTAGGAAGCTTGTTAACTAATTCGTAATTGATGCTCTTTGTGGTTTCAGGTGTTGCAGGAATGTGAAGCGAAATAACATCACATTGCTCGAATAATGCGCTTGGTGAGCTTACTGCTTTTACGCCATCGCTTTCTATTTGTTCTGCGGTGCAATATGCATCATAAGCATATACGTCCATACCAAAGCCCTTTGCAATGCGTGAAACGTTTCTACTTACATTGCCATAAGCCAACAAACCGAGTTTCTTGCCTTTGAGTTCTGAACCTGATTTGCCATTATAAAAGTTGCGAACTGCATATACTAATAAGCCAAATACAAGCTCTGCAACAGCATTTGAGTTTTGTCCTGGAGTGTTTTCAACCACCACTTGGTGTTCTTTAGCACTTTGAATGTCTACATTATCATATCCTGCTCCAGCACGAACAACAATCTTTAATTCTTTAGCTGCATCTAAAACATCTTTATTTACGATGTCAGAACGAATGATAACTGCGTTTGCTTGAGCTACAGCTGATAAGAGTTCAGACTTCTCTGTGTACTTTTCTAATACCTCAACAGAATGTCCTCCGTCTACTATTTCTTTCTTAATAGCTTCTAATGCCTCTTTTGCAAAAGGCTTTTCGGTTGCAATTAGTACTTTCATATCTTTTCTTTTATATTAATATCTAACAGCGGGTTTAAGCTTTTGTTTATGCAAACAAATCGTTTAAAGCCTCTGCCATGGTTGGATGTGTATATATTTGATTCTTTAATTGATCTGCAGTTATATTGTTATCGATAGCTAACTTGCAGATATTAATGAGCTCGTGAGCCTCTGCACAGAAGAGAGTTACACCTAAAATGCGATTACTTTCCTTTTCAATAATAGCCTTTAGCAATCCATCGGTTTGTCCTAATATCTTTGCCTTAGGTATTGAATTGGCTGCAATCTTTTTAACTTCAAATTGTAGCTCTGCTGCTTTTGCCTGCTGTTCGGTTAATCCTACCTGTGCAAGAGTGGGATAAGTGAAGACTGATGTCGCAATATTTTTACGATCAAGTCTATTTCTTTTAGAGTCACCAAATAGCTGATCACGTACGATTCTATAATCATCTAGCGACATATAAGTGAACTGTGGGGTCTTAGCAACATCGCCCATTGCCCATATATGATCACTAACTTGCAGATAATCATTGGTTATTATGTATCCTCTTTCGTCTGTTTTAATCTCTGCATTGTGTAGCTCTAACTCGTCAGTTGCAGGCTTTCTACCTATTGCAACCAATACTGCTTCGGCATCAAAGTTGCCTTGTGAGGTGAAAACAGTTATATAACTACCATTCTCTTGCAATTCAGTTGTTTTTGCATTAAGTTTCACTTCGATTCCACGAGTATTGAGAATACGTAACATTTCGTCTGCTACATCTCTGTCTTCACGTGCTAAAAAGGTGTCACTTGCTTCCAAAATGGTTACCTTACTGCCGAAAGCTTGGAACATACAAGCAAACTCTAACGAGATATAACCACCACCAATGATAACAAGACGCTTAGGAAGTGTGTTTAAAGATAATAACTGTGTACTGTTATAAACGTGCTTTCCATCTCCTCCTTTGATGTTTAATGAGATTGAAGTGGTACCTGTATTGATGAAAATTCGTTGTGCAGTGACTTCAAATTCCTTATCTTCACCCTTTAATAATACGGTGTTTTTATTTATAAACGATGCGGTTGCATTGATAATTCTTACCCCTTCTAAGTCGTCAAGTTTCTTATAATTGGCAGCACGCAAAGCCGAAATCAAAGCATTTTTACGTTCCATTGCTTGTTCGAAATAAACGCTTTGATTAGCATCTGCAGGTCTTTTTTCAGCCTCTACCAATAACTTTTTAGAAGGAATACATCCTATGTTGATGCAAGTTCCACCATACATAGAACTACTTTTTTCAACTAATATCACCTCTTCGCCATGCTTTGCTAAGTCGGCAGCTAAGGTTTTACCTGCCTTTCCGAATCCTATAATAAGATTCTTTATATTGATTTTATCCATAAATCTGTTACAAAAAAAATAAAAGGTAATAAGAAGATAGACCTTAATTATCTACCTTTTTCATTACCTTTTATTTATATTAATGATTAGCCTCGAATTCTTTCATACAGCTAACAAGTGCTTCTACGCCTTCAATTGTTTGTGCATTGTAGCAACTTGCTCTAAATCCTCCAACCGAACGGTGTCCTTTTATGCCCACCATTCCTTTGCTTGTTGCAAAATCGAAGAATTCTTTTTCAAGCTCAGCATATTCATCTTGCATCACAAAACAAATATTCATTAATGAGCGATCAGCCTCTTCTACAGTGCCACGGAATAGCTTATTGCGATCAATTTCACCGTAAAGCAGTTCTGCTCTTTGCTTAGCTAGCTTGTCCATAGCCTTCACTCCTCCGTTTTTCTTTATCCAACGAAGATTCTCTAAGGCTGAATATATAGGCACAACTGGTGGTGTATTGAACATAGAACCTTTGTCTACGTGAGTGAAATAGTTGAGCATTGTAGGCACTGGGCGTGTCATTTTGTTCAAAACATCGTCTTTTATGATGACAACAGTAACGCCTGCCATAGCCAAATTCTTTTGTGCTCCAGCATAAATACATTGATATTTAGCCACATCTACTTCACGACTGAAGATGTCTGAGCTCATATCTCCTACCATAAGTACAGGTACATCGTAATCAACTCGTGTTTCTGTACCATATATAGTATTATTAGTTGTGACGTGAAGATAATCCACATCAGCAGGACAAGTCCAGTCTTTTGGTAAATAAGTATAGTTTTTATCTTCCGAAGAAGCCAACTCTAAGACCTCACCATATAGTTTAGCTTCCTTCATTGCCTTCTTAGCCCACACGCCAGTGTTAAGATATGCGGCCTTAGTGTGTAGCAAATTACAAGGTACTTGTGTAAATTGTAAAGAAGCACCACCACCTAAGAAGATGACAGAGTAGCCTTGCGGAACATCCAATAGCTCTTTAATTAAAGCAACACTTTCATCGATAACGGGTTGAAAGTCTTTCGCTCGATGGCTGATTTCCATTAAAGATAAACCACTGTCGTTGAAGTTTAGAATTTGTTTTGCTGTGTTTTCGATCACTTCACGTGGAAGCATAGAGGGACCAGCATTAAAGTTATACTTCTTCATAAGATAGAATTCTTTGTGTGTTAAACTTAGTTTCTTAAAATATATATGCGAAATTACGTTTTTTATTTTATACCTGCAAAAGATTTACGAACTATAATTTATAAGATTCTTGATTTATTTTTAGAGAACAGCTAATATTATTTTTTTCGACAATTTCTTTCCTCAAAATTTGCAAGTTATAAAAAAAAGCATTACCTTTGCACTCGCAATTAAGAAAAACAATTGTTTAATTAACATCGCGGAGTGGAGCAGTTGGTAGCTCGCCAGGCTCATAACCTGGAGGTCATACGTTCGAGTCGTGTCTCCGCAACTACTTAAAAAGAGAAGTTTTAACAAACTTCTCTTTTTTATTTTATATACTTTTCTGTCGCTCCCCCAGTGCAATTAGATGCTATTTCAGTAGGAGTTTTATTGATTTCCCTTATCTTTTTATATCCTCATTCTATGTTTACTTGGCCAAGTTCCAAATATCAGTGGTCTCAAAAATACTCGAAACACCTTGCTTTGCAGCTACAATCATAGCCTTTGCAACCACTTCTGTGGGCATAGGACGTTGCTTTTTAAATAGTCCTAAAGCATTTAATACCTTCAGAACTGCCACTGTAATCTTCTCATTTGTTTTGGTAGTATTCTTGCGAATCAATGAAGGTGGACGCATAATCACCTCTTGTTGAAAGTGGAGTTGATGAATAGCATCTTCTAACTCGCCTTTCATTCTGGTATAAAAGAATTTTGATTTCGCACTAGCCATAGCCGAAGACACGAGAATATAAGCAGCAACACCGTTTGAATGAGCCGCTTGCGCAAACTCAAGTTGATAAGTATAATCAATTTCGTATTGTCTTTCTTTTGAGCCTGCAGCCTTCAAACTTGTTCCCATACAAGAAAATACGACATCTCCCTTTATCATGTCTTGCCATTCATTTGGCTGTTTAAAGTTCACAATGTGAGTCGCTAACTTAGCATTTTCCATAGGCATTGCACGGCGAACAAATACCTCTACTTCGCTGAACGCATCATCTTTCAAAAGCATTTCAACCAAATCTAATCCCACTGCGCCCGTTGCTCCTAACACAATTGCTTTCATATCTTTCTTATTCTTATTGTTTATAATCGGGTTACCCTATTCTTTTACAAAGATACAAACTATTCTTCGATTTATCAATACATCGCTTTCGTTTTTCCATCTCATCTCTTTTATATATAAATAGGTTGTTTCTTATATCAAAAGAGATAAACGAACCATTTTTAAATCCTCTTTTTCTTAGAATGAATTGAAACGAGAAGAGTAACAAGCTGATATACTCTTGATCTTCAACAAAATAAAGAGAGGAAAACAAAAACAATGCAATTAGAAAACAAACTCAATGCTATTATGATGTAAAGTCAATACTTTTAAGGTGTAATTACAACACTTTTATAAGACGAAAAGAAGGCGTTTCTTAGATAAGATAAAAAGAACAATCCACAAAAAACAAGATTGTCTTTTGTGGATTGCACATCGAAAGAGTTGTAATAAAACAACTATCTCATTATAATTTCTTTATTAATAAGCGTCATCTTCATCTGAAATAGCTTCACCTTCCATCTCTAATTCTTCTGGATCGGCATCAAATGTAGTGCGATAACTTTCTTCTGTAAGGTCTTCTTCATCGAAAGAATCTTCGTCTTCTTCATCATAATTGCTTGGAAGATCAATTTCACCATCTTCTTCTTCGTCATCAGAAGGAAGGTCTTCTTTCTCTAATCGTGTTTTAATCTTTTCAACTTTAGGTTTTTCTTTAGCAAAAATTGCTTCAACCCAAGAGCCCTTTTCAATCTCAAGAACTTCGAAACCATTGTTCACTTTGGTTTCATACATACCGCCAGCTTTATGCAAACGGTCTTTAGGAAGTGTGGTTGTGCTAACGTCAAAGCCTGAAGTTATGATGTCTTGAATGCTTTGTGACAACGAATTCCAGCCTCCTCCAAAGTTACGTTCGAGTACTTCTATGAGCTTTGCAGCACTGATGTGGCGTATATTTTCATAAGTCAAATCAGTTACTCGCATAATAGGACGCTTCTTAATCGCCCACTTTACTTTCACAGAATCATCGATTTTGACTTCTCCAACTTTAAATCCACGTTCTTCATACTTAGCAATTACCTCTGGACGATCAATCTTTATCTCTTCGATTTCGAATGCACTTTTGATGATATCAGTATAATGTCGTACGTTATCTGATAAGTCAACATCTTTCTCTGCTGCATCCCATAATCTAAAAATGTCGTTCTCTTGTAATTCCCAAGCATTGCTCTTGGTAAGGGTTTTAATTGTTAAAGCCTTTTGTTGTTTCATACTTTATTGTTCACTTTCTTTGTTATTCAGTTTGGTTCGTGTTCTTTTTAAGTCACGATACTAGATTTTCTGGCACTAAAATATCGACTTTAAATCATCGATTGCTTTTAAGTGCGTGCAAAAGTAAATACTAAATTCATAAAAAACAAGTTTTAGAGCAAAAAAATAACTCTCTTCAAAAAACATTATTCCTAAAGAATTGAAATCTTTTTTTTTTCATATCTTTGCATTATGACAAAACCATTGGCAGAACGTTTACGTCCAAATAGCCTAGAAGAGTATGTAGGTCAGCAACATATAATAGGTAAAGGAGCACCTTTGCGACGCATTATTGAGTCAAAACATGGTATTCCTTCATTTATATTATGGGGACCTCCAGGAGTTGGAAAAACAACTCTTGCAACCATTATATCGCACACTATTGATGTACCTTTCTACACTTTGAGTGCCGTTACCAGCGGAGTAAAGGAAGTAAGAGAGGTGATTGACAAAGCAACAAAAGAGCGTTTCTTTAGCAATAGTGCCCCTATTCTGTTCATAGATGAGATTCATCGGTTCAGTAAATCACAACAAGACTCTCTTTTAGGCGCTGTAGAAAAGGGCGTAGTGACGCTTATTGGTGCCACAACCGAGAACCCTTCGTTCGAAGTTATACGGCCTCTTTTGTCGAGATGTCAAACTTATATCCTGCAACCACTAAGCAAAAACGATCTCGAAACATTGCTTCAAAGAGCTATTACTGAAGATGTTGAGTTGCAACAACGCAATATTGAACTGCGAGAAACAGATGCTTTACTACATTTTAGCGGTGGAGATGCCCGAAAACTGCTCAATGTTCTCGAATTGGTTGTAGACGCTTTTGAAGGTGATGATAAAGTGATTATCACCAATGACTTTGTTAAACAGTGCCTACAACAAAACCCTTTAGCATACGATAAAGGTGGAGAAATGCACTATGACATCATCTCTGCATTCATAAAAAGCATAAGAGGAAGCGACCCCGATGCTGCTATTTATTGGCTTGCACGTATGATTTCGGCTGGAGAAGATCCTAAATTCATTGCAAGACGACTTGTTATTAGTGCCTCTGAAGATATTGGTTTGGCTAATCCCAATGCTGTTTTATTGGCTAATGCAGCCTTTGATGCGGTGCAAAAGATTGGTTGGCCCGAGGGAAGAATACCGCTTGCAGAAGCCACTATCTATCTTGCCACATCGCCAAAGAGCAACTCTGCCTATCTAGCCATTAACAAAGCACTCGAGATTGTCAATGAAACTGGCAATCAACCTGTACCTCTTCACTTGCGAAATGCGCCTACTACACTTATGAAAGAGGTGGGATATGGTGACGGTTACAAGTATAGTCACGACTATCCGAATAACTTTGTTGAGCAACAATACATGCCCGATGCCCTTCTTGGCATACGTTTATGGCAGGCACAACATTCTTCTAATGAAGAAAAGCTATATCAACAAATGGTTAAATGCTGGGGAGATAGGTTTAAATAGGCAATCAACAGCATTGAAACGAACATTCAATTAGACCACAAATAATTACACTTTAAATTAATAAAACATGAAAATCGTAGTGTTAGATGGCTATGCTATCAACAATGGAGATATCACTTGGAACGACTTTGAGCAACTTGGTGACTTCAAAGTGTATCCTAGAACCAGTAAAGAAGATATCATTGAAAGAGCTAAAGACGCTGAAATGATATTGCTTAATAAGGTTCCAATGAAAGAAGAAACCTTGCTTCAACTTCCTAAACTCAAATATATTGGTGTACTTGCAACAGGCTTTAACATTGTAGATGTTGATGCAGCGAAACGCTTAGGCATTGCAGTTACCAACATTCCGAATTACAGTACCGATAGTGTTGCACAGACAGTGTTTGCCCATATCTTAAATATTACGAACAAAGTAGACTATTATGCTTGCGAAAACAGAAAGGGAAGATGGAGCCAACAAAGTGATTTTTGCTATATCGATACCCCTATTCAAGAGCTAACAGGAAAGACATTAGGTATTATTGGTTTAGGAAATATAGGCAAACGAGTGGCAGAAATAGCTCTAGCTTTTGGCTTAAAGGTAAAAGCTTTCACAAGTAAAAAGGCCGAAGAGCTACCTACTAGCATCGAAAAAGCATCTTTAAACAATTTATTATCGACAAGTGACATCGTGTCACTTCATTGCCCTTTGACCGACACTACAAGAGAAATGATTAACAAAGACACACTAAGTATGATGAAACCCAATGCCATTTTGGTGAATACTAGTCGTGGACCGCTTGTTAATGAGCATGATATTGCCGAGGCTTTACATTCTAAATTGATTGCAGCTTACGCCACAGATGTGATGTGTAAGGAGCCTCCTGCAGCTGATAATCCATTATTTAAATGCGAAAATGCCTATATAACACCTCACGTTGCATGGGCAAGTACCGAGGCATTAGGTCGCCTTTTAGACATAGCTTTAAGCAATGCGAAAGCCTTTATCAATGGAAATCCAACCAATGTAGTTAATCCTTAAATCACAATTCATCATGCTTAATGCATTAGACTTATTTAATCACAACACCACAATGATGGATACTCTCCAGGTAGTGATTGAGTTTATTGGTACATTTGCATTTGCCATATCAGGTATTCGACAAGCAGCTGCAAAGAAATTCGATTGGTTTGGCGGCTTTGTTTGTGGCTTTGCGGTGGCCATTGGAGGCGGTACTTTGCGTGATGTTATGCTGGGATTAACTCCCTTCTGGATGACATCTGCATCGTATATCACCTGTACTATCTTTGCACAACTTGTGGTTATCGTTTTCGCAAGATATATGAAACGCCTCGATAATGCATGGATGATATTCGACACTTTGGGCTTAGCACTCTTCACAATCGTTGGTTTACAAAAGACATTAGCATGTGGTCATCCCTTTTGGGTAGCCATAATAATGGGCTGTATGACTGGTGCTGCGGGCGGAGTAATACGTGATGTACTATTAAATAATGTACCTGTCATATTTAAAAAGGAAATATATGCCATGGCAAGTATCGTTGGTGGCTTGGCATATTGGATCTTAACAATAGCCCATATCAATGCTGTTTGGGCGTCAATCACCACATTCTTCGTAGTATGCGCTATCAGATGGCTCGCTATTCGATACCATATTTCTCTTCCAATACTTAGAAATGAAGAGAATGAAGGTGAGGTAAAAGAAGACGACAACGAGAATATAGAGGAATAAAAAAAGAGGTTATCGATTGATAACCTCTTTTTTTGTGACTCCGGCAGGATTCAAACCTGCAACCTTCTGATCCGTAGTCAGATGCTCTATTCAGTTGAGCTACGGAGCCTTTTTGCTTGATTGCGAGTGCAAAGGTAGGCATTTTGAATCATTCTACCAAATAAAATTCATTATTTTTTCCAACTTTTTTTATTTTATTCTTTTATCTATTGGGAGACATTTTAGCATTACTCTCCTATCGCATTGAATAACAATAGATTATAAAAACAGTGCTTTTATACTCTAATTTCAATGCTTTTGGGATGCAATAGCATTGCTTTTGCCTATAAACAACAATGCAATCACTTTCCAATGTCAAAGTTTGAAAGACCAAAGAGCATTTTCTCTCTTATTCAATAGAGAGAAAATGAGTTCAAAGAGAGCGTTAATTGCACTAATAAAAGGAAATATTAAGCGGTCAACAGATCTCTTCTTCCCTTAGAATGAGGCAAAAAAGAAAAACGACAAGATAGAAAATTACCTTATCTACCCCATCGTTTTCCAACTAAAATTTTACTACTTATAATTTAACCCATTATTTTTTAATCATCTCAATCGAACGTTTTAAGAAGCTATCTAACGCTGCTCCCTTCAACATTCCATTTTGAAGAAGTGCTAAGTCGATAAGTTGATGCACCACATTGTTATCCTTTGCGCAAGCAGCAACAATGTCATCACGTTTCTTTTGCTCATCCGAAATAGCCTTTCTTGTAGCTTCCAAGTCAGCTTTTTCTTCCGAAGTAACTTCCTCAGGCTTCTTTTTATCTTGCTGTTGTTGCAACACTTGCAAGCGAGCTTCTTGTCCCTTAATCTCACTTAGCACAGGTTTCAACTCGCTAGCAGTAGCCTCTTGGGTGCTCTTCAACACATCTTTAATAAGCGGATGATCAGTATTAAGCACCAAAGTATAGCTGTCTGGGAATTGAGAATAGAAGCCCATACCTGGTTGGAACTGGCTCATATCCTTCATTCTGCGCATAAACTCGTTTTGAGTTATCATCAAAGGAGCACCTTCTTCGCCCAAAGCTTGCACATCAACAACAAACTCAGTTTTGTCGATAGCAGGCATTTGTGATTTAAATACGTATGTAAGACAGTCTTTATCACTACCCACTACGTCTGATTCTTTTTGATTTTCCTTAGCAATAAGCTTGTCTGCAATGTCCGCATCTACACGAGTAAAGCGACATTTCTCTAGCTTTTGCTCTAAAAGGTTAATCATAGGAACATCTAACTGACCATCGAATAGCAACACACTGTATCCCTTTTGCTTTGCAGCCTCGATGTAAGTGTATTGATCTTCCTTGTTGGTTGCATAAAGATAGATAAGCGTTCCGTCTTTATCAGTTTGATTATCTTTGATAAGAGTGCGATATTCTTCGTATGTAAAGTTCTTGCCTTCCACATCAGTAAACAAGCTAAAGTCTTTCGCTTTGTCGTAGAAATCTTCTTGAGAAAGCATTCCATACTCGATAAATATCTTCATATCGTTCCACTTTTCCTCATATCCTTTGCGGTCTTCTTTGAAGATTCCAGCCAAACGATCAGCCACTTTCTTAGTGATATATGTAGATATTTTCTTCACATTAGCATCGCTTTGTAAATAGCTTCGGCTCACATTTAGAGGAATATCTGGACTATCTATCACACCATGAAGCAGAGTTAAGAATTCAGGAACAATACCATCAACTTGATCTGTTACGAATACTTGGTTTGAATAGAGCTGTATTTTATTGCGTTGTAGCTCGATATTCGACTTGATCTTGGGGAAATATAGAATACCAGTGAGGTTAAATGGATAGTCAACATTTAAGTGAATCCAGAATAAAGGCTCGTCACTCATTGGGTAAAGAGTGTGATAAAAGCTCTTATAATCTTCGTCTTTCAATGAAGAAGGAGCCTTTGTCCATAGTGGTTCCACAGAGTTGATCACATTATCTTCATCTGTTTCTTGTTGTTTTCCGTCCTTCCATTCAGTCTTTTTACCGAAAACTACAGGCACAGCCATAAACTTACAGTACTTATTGAGCAAGCTTTCGATCTTCGAAGTCTCTAAGAATTCCTTCGCATCGTCGTCGATATAAAGCACAATATCAGTACCTCTTTCAGCTTTTTCTGTATCTTCAATCTCGTAAGCAGGACTTCCATCACAGCTCCATTTAACGGCTTTCGCATCGTCTTTGTAGCTTTTTGTAATGATTTCAACCTTCTTACTCACCATAAAAGCACTATAGAAACCAAGTCCAAAGTGTCCAATTATAGCGTTTGCGTTATCTTTATACTTGTCAAGGAAGTCAGTTACGCCCGAAAAAGCAATTTGATTGATGTATTTATCAATCTCTTCTTCAGTCATACCAATACCATTATCGCTGATGGTTAAAGTGCCATTTTCTTTGTCTAACTGCACCTTTACAGCCAAATTTCCTAGCTCTCCTTTAAAATCTCCACGTTCTTTTAAAGTCTTAAGCTTTTGAGTTGCGTCTACAGCATTCGACACTAGCTCACGTAAAAATATCTCATGATCAGAATAGAGAAACTTTTTTATGACGGGAAAGATGTTCTCTGTTGTAACCCCAATATTTCCTTTTTGCATAATTATATTGTTTTTTTATTCCTTATTATTTATCATTATTGTCGCACACCCTTTGTTTGTATGGTGTAAAACGACTACTTTCGTATTAAACAAATTGCATGCCAAAAAGACAGAAATAATGCTTTTAGACATAAAAAAAGAGGCATATTTGTAGAAAAACCTTTAGAAAAGGAATCGATTGGCAATGTACCTAGATTCCTATTGCTTTCACCTATTTATATATATAGACCGAAAAACAGCAGAAAAAGCAAGAATTTGGAGATACATTCTGTTTGGTTTGGCACATCAGCAGAATATGATTAACTTTGTTAGTAGAAATAAATTAGAACAAACGAAAATGACAAAAACAGAACAATACGCTCAACTTATCCCTCAAATAAAAGCACTTATTGAGAAACAAACCAATGTTGTTGGAGCACTATGCAATGTAACTGCCCTACTGAAAGAAGCCTTTGACTATTATTTTTGGGTGGGATTTTATATTGTAAAGGACCATTCTTTGCAGTTAGGACCATTCCAAGGTAGCGTAGCTTGCTATACTATTGCGAAGGGGAAAGGCGTTTGTGGCACCTCATGGGATAGCCAAAAGACCATCATTGTCGACGATGTTGAGCAGTTTAAAGGGCATATTGCCTGCTCGTCTCTATCTCGTTCAGAGATTGTAGTACCCATATTCAAAGACAATGAGGTGGTGGCTGTGATCGATGTAGATAGTAAAGACTTAGCAAGTTTCGATGAACACGACGCCAAAGGCTTAGAAAGCATAGCACAACTGGTAGCTCCTATGTTTTAAAGCGAGCATTGTTTAAAATTCGATAAAAACCACATCGAATAGCAATGGAACAATAAAAAGATATTAAATAGACTCAAAGAAAAAAGCGATAAATAAAGAATTATCATTATTTTCGCATCATAAAAGATATCAACGGACAAGTGCAACTTACTTCTTTATCAACCTTTAATGGGTAATAACTTAGTTACACAATTTTCGTTGCTATCTTTTTTTATTGCTCTAATGCAATGATAGGAAACCAATATCAATGCTTTTAAGACCCAACAGCTATGCTTTTGCACCCCAATAGCACTGCTTTTACCCTTCAAAAGCAATGTTATTAGAACGCAAGTTGCAACGAATAGATAATCAATTGAAAATCAACAACTTGCAAAGAACAAGCGAAAAAGGTTGAACAACCATCAACAAAGAAAGGAAGAACGATGAAAGAAACAGCATTAAAACAAGTGGCGTTTCGCTATCAGGCACTCTATATCGAAACCAACCAACACGAAAACGACACTCAAGTTGCACCCACCAAAGAAGCACTTGCATTTATAAAGCTTTTGAGCGACTATGGTTATAGCGTTTCAGAAGCCCTTTTACATGCGCTATATCGTTGTTCTGTTGAGGAGTTGAACCAACAAACTGAAGTGATTAAAGAGGCTTTAGGCGTGGATTTTAATTGGACTCCGCTTGTAAAGAATTGGCAAGTGCCCACCAATGAAAGCACCATAGATCACCTTATCACCCTCTTTGTGAATTGCTTTCCTACGACATCAGACATCAAAGGAACACTTTTAGGTTGCGGACACTTCATACCTACAGGCACATTTAACATCGAACGATATAATGGTTGTCCGTTTTGTGGAACGCCATTAGAGCACCATAACGATATTTTTGTAAACCAAGGAAGTGAGAAAAAGGAACTCCATCTATTTCATTTAAGCGATTTAGAGCGTAAATTGAATGAGCTTTTAAGTTCTAAAACACCACTCAATAGAACTCAAATTAACACCCTCACGCTCCTACTTACTCACTTCGATGTTTCGGAAGACACCCTTATCGAAATGAAAGAGACACGCCTTGAGGTGATGAAGGCATGGGCAGAGCAACAGCATTTCGACCGAATAGGAAGCTATATTAGTAGTCCTACCGACTTATTGCGCTTTCTTTGGTTCCTCAAAACCAACCAATCGCAAATAATTCAGCCCAAAACACTCCTCAAAAAGGCATCAAAGCATCGTTTCTTTGCATACGACGAAGAGGAACAAAAAGATCCTTTTACAGAGAAAGAAAAAGAACTTTTAAAGCTAAAATACAACCGAACATGGTGCAAATGGGCTGCTACATGGCTCAACAACCTACCCATGTCGGCAGAAAAAGCAGCCGAAATAATGAACCCACAACGTGGTATGTGGGTGAGAATGATACGTGCTTTGCGTCTACCTGAATACTCAAAAAGAAAGGGTTTTGACGCTTTGGCTCAGCTACTCGACGTGTTCTATAACAAGAATTACACCACTTGGTTGGGCAAGGTTAATGCTGCTAAGCAACAAAACGACCACCAAAAGGAGTTAGAACTATTGAAACAACGCCCTGGAATGTTTGCCCGTGCATTGTTTTCTACCATGCTTCGAATTGGAATAGCACCCACCTTATCGGCTTTTAAAGAAGTGAGTGGCGAAATTTCTCTACGACTTCTCACCTCGCTTTATAGTGCGGCAGAAACCTATTTCATTCCTAATCAAGAGCGATTGATACGCACCATAACGGGAAGTACATACACTGTGCATTCTAATCCGTTGCTAACGAAGTCTGAATCCAGCGCCTATCAAGAGTATATCGACGCCATAAAAGAATTGTATATCAACGCTTTGGAAGAAAAATACAAGAGCGAAGAAAGAGAAGATGCAATTCAAAAGGTATTCATTGATCCCGAATTGATGACCATTCCTATAAGTGTTGGAAACCGAACCAGCACCATTCAAAATGCAGGTTGCGCCCTAATGGGAACCCGTTTCAACGTGCAAGGCAACCAAGTGCGTTTGTTTTTAAACTGGGGTGTGGGTCTTCCTGCTCAGCATTTGGATATGGATTTAAGCTGTAACCTTAGCTTAAAAGACGGAACAACAGATGTTTGTAGCTTTTATAACTTATCTCCTGAGGGCTGTTTACATTCTGGAGACATTCGAACTATACCCGAAAAGATTGGTACTGCCGAATATATCGAGTTAGATCTCGATAAACTTTCTAAACGAGAGGTGGCTTATGTCACTTTCACCTGTAATGCTTACACTGATGGTTCTTTATCGCCTAATATGCGAGTTGGTTGGATGAATAGTGCAAACAAAATGACGATTAGCGAAGAAACAGGCGTTGCTTTCGACCCATCTACGGTGCAACACATGGTGACTATTGCTTCGAACAACTTGTCAAAGGGCTTAGCTTTTGGCGTGTTAGATATGGATAAACGAGAAATTACATGGTTGGAACTGCCTTTAAGCGGTCCTACTGTTCAGTGGTTGAACAATGGTTCGGTTGAACTTTTGTTGCAACAGCTTCGCAACAAGCCTACCATTGGTGAATTGTTGCAGTTAAAAGCGAAGGCACAAGGAATTGAAATCACAACGAATAAGGACGAAGCCGATATGGTTTACGACTATAATTGGGCCTTAGATGTAGCTCAAGTGAGCAACACCTTATTATAATATAGATTCTATTTAGCAAAAAATCAGAATCGAAGTAAAAAGATATGGATTGAAAAGAGCCACTATATTTGTGTTATAGTGGCTCTTTTTATGGTTTCTATCGAACTAAGTTGGTGTCTAACAAATCATCTCCTACCAAGTTAATTGCTAAATGATATTTATCTAAATAGTCGATTTTCATCATCTTTTTAGGCGCAAAATCAGTTGGAGATAATGCCAAAGCAACATGTCCCATGGTTGTTCTTAAATTCAATTCAACACAAGGATGCAACTTAAATGTTGTGGCATCATCAGTGGTTACCACCATCATATCAACACCAAAATTACCTACATATTTTCCTTTAAAAGCGGAAGCCAATTGCGAACAGATATTGGTTTGAACCAATTGGAGTAATTCTTGCTTAACAAACTGATTGACAATGTCTTCTTTTATGGCTTCATTAGCCAACAAATTGCCTGAATAAGCTCTATTTTCTGTTGAGAAAATAGACAAACCTTTATATTCTATTTCGCCCTGTTCTGAGGCATAAAACTCCATACCAAAGTCGAGAACACGATTGTAATAAGGCTCAATTATCAATCCACCTTGCTGCTCTAAGATGTTTTTCATCCAGCCTTTGTTCGACTCATCTACTGTATTATCAATGTATCTAACGCCTCTTCCACTACTACTCCAGGGTGCTTTGATAACATAAAGCGCAGGGTTGTGGTTGAAAAACTGCATCACTTTCTCATGACTATCGGTGAAATACATGCTATCTCCTATCAAATCGTCGCTTAAACTCACCAAATGGGGCAGTAAAGAGCATGCTGCAAAAGAGCGATTACTGATATTTCGAATGGTTTCTAAGGCTTCGTTAGAGGGCAAAAACTGCTCTAACTGTGGGTTAATGCCTAATAAATAGGTGGTAATGGCACGGTCCCAACCCCATGGTTGTATGCGTAAATCGATGTTGCTTAAATCCTTTTCTGCCAATTGTGCAGGCGACAAAAGCTCTACTTCTTTACTAAAGGCATTTAAATGTCTTAACGATTCGTTGGCAGCTTCAACATTCTCCACCAACACCCAGTCGCCTTTTGGGGCGTAAAGTGCAGGCAAGAAGCCTAAATCGGCACGCAATTCACGGGCAGAATGAGGCGCAGTGAAAATACTTTTGTTTATTGCTAAAGCAATATCATGCTCGGGATTAAATATGTGAAGCGTCATTTTATTATCGTAAGTATATATCTTTCTATAAAAATAAGTATCTCTTTATCAGCATATTACAGTCTTATTAAACTGTAATACCCATATCTCTCTACTGCAAAGGTAATACAAAAAACACTGAAAAACCTATTTCGAGAAGAGAATAAAAACATAGATTTGAATTTAATAAAACGAAAAATAATCACAAATCACCAATTATTTTGCAATGTGTAGTTTGCAAATTTAGAAATAAATGTTATCTTTGCAGAGATATTTTTAATTAGGAACAAGATAAATGGAAGCATTTTTTCGCACCCATACTTATTTGGTTGAACACCTCGAAGCACCCGTAAGAAGAGTGTTAATGGATCAAATCAATTGGGAAGACCGATTGATTGGGATTAAAGGCACACGTGGAGTTGGTAAAACAACCTTCCTATTACAATATGCAAAAGAACACTTTGGAGCTACAGATAGGCAATGCTTATATGTAAACATGAACAACTTATACTTCCAAGGACATGGTATTGCTGAGTTTGCAAGCTACTTTATCAATCAAGGAGGTAAAGTGTTATTGATCGACCAGGTGTTTAAACATCCTAATTGGAGCAGTGAAATAAGAGCCTGTTACGACCTCTTTCCACAACTAAAGATTGTTTTCACGGGCTCAAGTGTAATGAGATTGAAAGAGGAAAATCCCGAACTTAACGGCATAGTGAAAAGCTATGACCTTCGAGGTTTCTCATTTAGAGAATATCTTAATCTACAAACAGAAAATCAGTTTAAGCATTATTCTCTCACAGATATTTTAGAAAAGAGCGAAGAAATAACAAAAGAGATAACACAAAAGCTAAACCCATTAGACTTTTTCCAAGACTATCTACATCATGGTTTCTACCCTTTCTTCTTAGAGAATCGCAATTTCTCGGAGAATTTGTTGAAGACTATGAACATGATGACAGAGGTTGACATTCTCTTAATCAAACAAATTGAGCTGAAATATCTCGCTAAAATTAAGAAACTATTCTACGAGTTGGCTGTAGATAACCACAAAGCACCCAACATTAGTAATTTAGCTGAAGGAATAAAGACTAGCCGTGCAACGGTGATGAACTATATCAAGTATCTCGAAGATGCACGACTTATCAATATGATGTATCCCTTTGGGGCTTCATTTCCCAAGAAACCCGCAAAGATTATGATGCAAAACACCAATCTAATCTATTCCATTTACCCTATACAAGTTGAGCAATCATCTGTTATGGAAACATTCTTTGTGAATGCTTTGTGGAAAGATCACTTGGTGAATCAAGGCAATAAAGAACATTATTACCTTGTTGATGGAAAAACAAAGTTTAGAATATGCGACGCATTAAGTGAGGCAAAAATAAGACATAACGCCGATACTATCTATGCGCAATATAACTCAAAAGACGGAAAGGGTAACCAAATACCACTTTGGTTGTTTGGCTTTCTATATTAAAATACAAAACATTAATTAATATTTTATCTATAAGAAAATGGCAAAAGAAAAAAAGTTTATCACTTGTGATGGTAACGAAGCAGCAGCACATGTATCATACATGTTCTCAGAAGTTGCCGCTATCTACCCTATCACACCATCTTCTCCAATGGCAGCTCATGTTGATGAATGGGCAGCAAAGGGTCGCAAGAACCTTTTTGGACAAACAGTTGCAGTTCAAGAAATGCAATCTGAAGGTGGAGCAGCTGGTGCAATGCACGGTTCTTTACAAGCTGGTGCCTTAACAACTACATTCACTGCATCGCAAGGTTTGTTGTTGATGATCCCCAATATGTATAAAATCGCAGGAGAAATGCTTCCCTGTGTGTTCGATGTTTCAGCACGTGCAATCGCTACTCATGCACTAAGTATCTTCGGAGACCACTCTGACGTTATGGCATGTAGACAAACAGGATTCGCAATGTTCTGCTCTGGTTCAGTGCAAGAGGTTATGGACCTTACTGCTGTTCCTCACTTAGCAACACTTAAGACAAGCATTCCTTTCGTTAACTTCTTCGACGGTTTCCGTACATCTCACGAATATCAAAAGGTTGAAGTGATTGATCAAGAGGAAATTGCAAAGCTTGTTGACCCTGCAGATATTAAGAGATTCCGTGATCGTGCCTTAACTCCTGAACGCCCTTCAACAAGAGGTACAGCTGAAAACCCTGAGACATTCTTCACTCACAGAGAAGCTTGTAACCAATATTACGAGAACATTCCTGAGGTAGTTGAAGATTACTTAGGCAAGATTTCAGAAATTACTGGTCGTGAATATCACCTATTCTCTTACTATGGAGCTAAGGATGCTGAGAACATTATTATATTAATGGGTTCTGCAACAGAAGCTGCTCGTGAGGCAATTGACTACCTTGTTAAGCAAGGAAAGAAAGTGGGTATGATCGCTGTTCACTTATATCGTCCATTCTCTGTTAAGCACTTGCTTGCTGCAGTACCTGAAACTGTGAAGAGAATTGCTGTTCTTGACCGTACAAAAGAGCCAGGAGCTGAAGGTGAACCATTATACCTTGACGTGAAGAGTGCATTCTACGATCAAGAGAAGAAACCTCTTATCGTTGGTGGTCGCTATGGTCTTGGATCTGCAGACATCACTCCTTCTCACATTATTTCAGTTTATGACAACCTAGAACTTAACGAACCAAAAGACCATTTCACTGTAGGTATCGTTGATGACGTTACATTTACATCTCTTCCTGAAGTGGAAGAACTTCCTTTAGGTGGTGAAGGTGTGTTCGAAGCGAAGTTCTATGGACTTGGAGCTGATGGTACTGTAGGTGCTAATAAGAACTCAGTTAAGATCATTGGTGATAATACAAACAAGTATTGTCAAGCTTATTTCTCTTACGACTCAAAGAAATCAGGAGGTTTCACCTGCTCACACTTGCGCTTTGGAGACTCTCCTATCCATTCAACTTATCAAGTAAAAACTCCTAACTTCGTTGCATGTCACGTTCAAGCATACTTGAACATGTACGATGTTATTCGTGGTTTACAAAAGAATGGTCTATTCCTTCTTAACACAATCTTTGAAGGTCAAGAGCTAATAGACTTCATTCCTAACAGAATCAAACGCTACTTTGCACAAAACAACATCACTGTTTACTACATGAATGCAACAAAGATAGCGCAAGAAATTGGTCTAGGAAACCGCACAAACACTATTCTTCAAAGTGCATTCTTCAGAATAACAAAGGTTATTCCTATCGACTTGGCTGTTGAACAAATGAAGAAGTTCATCGAAAAGTCATACGGTAATAAGGGACAAGACGTTGTTGATAAGAACTATGCAGCTGTAGATCGTGGAAATGAATACCACACTTTAGAGATCGATCCATTATGGGCTAATCTCCAAGATGATCCTTCTGTAGAAGATGATGCACCTGCATTCATCAAAGAAATCGTTCGTCCTATCAACGCACAAGATGGAGAACGCCTCAAAGTATCAGACTTTATCAAACACGGAATGGTTGATGGTACCTTAAAGAATGGTACTGCTGCATTCGAAAAACGTGGTGTTGAAGCATTTAACCCTGAGTGGACAGCTGACAATTGTATTCAATGTAACAAGTGTGCATACGTTTGTCCTCACGGATGTATTCGTCCATTCGTTCTAGATGAAGCTGAACACGCTCAATTCAACGATACAACTCTAGACATGAAGGTGCCTAAGACTATGGCTGGAATGCACTTCCGTATCCAAGTTAGTGTGCTAGACTGTGTTGGTTGTGGTAACTGTGCAGACGTTTGTCCAGGTAATAAGAATGGTAAAGCACTCGATATGGTTCCATTCACACATGATGAAAAGCAAATCGAGAACTGGAACTACCTTATTAAGGAAGTTAAATCAAAACAACACCTTGTTGACACTCAAAGCAATGTGAAGAACTCTCAGTTCGCTAAAACATTGTTCGAATTCTCTGGAGCATGTTCTGGTTGTGGTGAAACTCCATACGTTAAACTTATTTCTCAGCTCTACGGAGACCGTGAAATGATTGCTAACGCAACTGGTTGTTCATCTATTTACTCTGCATCTATCCCTTCAACTCCTTATACAACAAATGAGGATGGACAAGGACCTGCATTCGCGAACTCTCTATTTGAGGACTTCTGCGAATTCGGTATGGGTATGAATCTTGCTAATAAGAAGATGAGAGAGCGCATTGCTATGTTGCTTGAACAATTGATTAGCGAAGATACTACACCACAAGAAATGAAAGAAGCAGCACAAGAATGGCTTGATTCTAAAGACAATGCAGATGCTTCTAAGGCAGCAACAGCTAAACTTAAGCCTCTAATTCACGCTGGTGCAGAAAAAGGTTGCCCAACATGTGAAGAGTTGAAGACTTTAGATCACTTCTTAGTGAAACGTTCTCAATGGATTATTGGTGGTGACGGTGCTTCTTATGACATCGGTTACGGTGGTCTAGATCACGTTATTGCTTCTGGAGAAGATGTTAACATTCTTGTACTTGACACCGAAGTATATTCAAATACAGGTGGACAAAGCTCTAAATCTACTCCTCTTGGTGCTCTTGCACAGTTCGCTGCACAAGGAAAGCGCATCAGAAAGAAAGACTTAGGCTTGATGGCAACAACATACGGTTATGTATATGTAGCTCAAATTGCTATGGGTGCAGACCAAAACCAAACTCTTAAAGCTATTAGAGAAGCTGAAGCTTATCCTGGACCTTCACTCATTATCGCTTATGCTCCATGTATTGCACACGGTCTTAAGGCTAAAGGTGGAATGGGTAAGAGCCAAGCTGAAGAAGGAAGAGCTGTTGAATGCGGTTACTGGCACTTATGGAGATACAACCCATTGTTGGCAGAAGAGGGCAAGAACCCATTCACTCTTGACTCTAAAGCACCAGATTGGAGCAAGTTCCAAGACTTCCTATTAGGTGAGGTTCGTTACCTATCTGTGAAGAAGGCTTATCCAAACGAAGCACAAGAGTTGTTTAACGCTGCTGAAGAAATGGCTAAGTTGCGTTATAAGAGCTACGTTCGCAAGACTCAAGAAGATTGGAGCAAAGAACAAGAAGCTGAAGCTTAAAGAATCATTCTGATTCATTTCAGAACTTCATAAATATAAAAAGGATGTGCAATATGCGCATCCTTTTTTCGTTTCTACACCCCTCTTTTCTACCAGTAAACAACAAATACAAGAGGAAAGGATTTACTACCTTACAACACCTTAATCGCCTTCCAATTCAAGTCTGCTGCAATTTAAATAGAATTGCAATGCTTTCACAATCTAATAACATTACTATTATATCGTAAATACATTGCTTTTAGCTCACAAAAAAATTGCTTTTGCCTCTTTCCTATTCTATCATCATATTACAAATAAGATAAGCACATTTCTCACGATACAATCAATTAGAAAACAAGCTAAGACTATTTCATTTTAAATAGGGTAAATTCTTGTTCATATAAAGGAAGAAATAGCCTCGTGATCATTTACCCCTCTTATCTCCTAAAAGCATACATTCCCTTTCGTTCTGTGGCTATATCAAACAAAAAGAGTGATACCTCAGAAAGAAGTATCACCCTATTATATTTTAATTCAAGAACTTATTCGATTGAATAAGCTACAGACTCTCGTCTTCAGGCTTATCAATTGTACGAATAACCGTCCTTACTAATCTCTTTTTTTTAAGCCACTGAGCCTTTCTTTGCTCGTAGTTTGCTCTTTGTTTCTCTAGGAAATTATCTGCCATTTAGCGATTAAACTTACTATAGATAACGTTTATTAGAACCTTTCCATTGGTGTTATTAGGTCCTCCAACAAGCTTAGTACTTGTTAAAGACATATCAGGTTCAACCGAAGAAAGGATTGTTAAGCCACTTGAAGCATCAGAAGTGTATGTTGCTTTCACAGGAATTAAGAGCACTTTGTTCCAGTTTGCGCTTGCTGTTCCATTCTTCTTCTCCTTATACATCGCATGAACTAACTTACTAATGTTGTTAAAGGTGTAAGTGTTGTATGTCTTACTATATTCTGCAAGATAACTTGTTTTATTGTCTGCAAGCTTTCTTTGAGAGAAGAAAGCAGCTGCTTCGTCTACAGGAATCAACATCACTGTTGTTGGAACATTGAAAGCATATTGCGATGCTGTGGTGTTATTGATGCGGTGAAGCATTATCTTAGCAGAGCTGATAGTGTCGTTATCGTGTCCTTGCATAATCTTTTCAATTGGCAATTCCATTTGAGTGTAGATGCCTGCAGGAGTCTTTAAGTAAGTGTGTTGTGTCTCGTTTACAAGCGAGTTCAACTTTGTTTGGTCGTTTTGAACATAAGTTGTAGAAAGAACTTCTTCTGTTCCAGAGAACGAAACGCCTCCCTTTGTATCTTGTCCATTCTTCTTTAAGCGGAAGAATACACTGATATCTACTGCACTAATATTTGCCATTGCACCCACACCAGATGTTGATTTGAAGTAAATACCTGGTAGAACGTTTTTAATGAACTGCAAAGGATTAGCGAAATAGTTAGGATTTGAATAGTATTGCTTCATCAAATAAGTACCAAAGTTCTTATATTCAACGTGGTTCTTATCGTAATATTTACTATTTAAATCAATGGTAATACCTTTATAATAGGTCTTTTTAGAGCGCACTGTTGCAGGTATATTCATATCAACAAGTGAATATACTTTCTCATATTTTGTGCTGTTGCTGGTGATATAAGGCGATACTTCAGGATTAAAGTCCGACTTATACTCTCTATTTTCAAGCATTGGCTGATCCATGATGAATGCTGTAACCTTCATCTTTGTTAATGAATCGCCATAAAAAGAATCGTAATAAAGAGTTATTCTGCATGAATCTGCATAAACGCCACTAGCATCTTTGCTTACAATACTATCTGTTTTAGGAAGCGAAAAGTCGTTAGGGCAATAGAATTGGGTCATAAAATTACTTGTGATATATGTCCCTGTTTCTGCATCTAACACCTTTCCTAAATGGTTATTTGCATCTCTTGATAGTACAGCACCAGACAAAACAGATTTTGTACTCACCTCAAAAGAGTCTGAATTAATTGTCAGCTTATCTGTATCATCAATAAGGCTACCACCAAGATTTGATGTATTCTCGCTGCACGAAGCTGCTAAAAGCATGCCTAAACAGCAAATAAATAAATATTTTAAACGCATAGTTCTCTTTCTTTTCAATATCTTTCGATTGATATTCTGTCATCTCACAAAGCATCACTCCTACCGATATTTACGGTAGTTGCACTGCCCGTTCTCACTAATTAACACACGGTATTATTCTGTTTCGCCAAGAATTTGATTATAGAAATTGCTATATTCTGTAGCAAGGTCTGCTTCCGAATGGTTCAAAACGAATTTACCTTTCTCTGAAGCATAGGCTAACATATCTTTATTTTCATTAGGAACGGCCTCAATAATACCATCACTAAAATCAATAGCAAGCTTTGTTAGCTCATTAAAATCAAACTTATCGTTGTATGGTTTAAGCACTTTCTTGTTGGCATCTCTAAACTCTAAGCAGTCTTTAAAGTTATCTTTAAAATCTGATTGTAGTCTATCATTGAACAAAGAAGTAACGACTTTAGTGTTTGCAAACGATGGTTCATCGTGATAAGCTGTCTTGATATAGAGTGGAATAATTGACGACATCCAACCTTGACAATGAATAATATCTGGTGTCCAACGTAGCTTTTTCACTGTTTCTAACACGCCACGAGCAAAGAATATAGCACGTTCGCCATTGTCATTGTATTCGTTTCCTTCTTCATCTACTGCCATTTGACGCTTCATAAAGAAATCATCATTATCGATAAAGTACACTTGTACACGTGCTTGAGGCACTGAAGCAACCTTAATTATCAATGGATGGTCGGTGTCATCTATAATAAGATTCATCCCCGAAAGACGAATAACTTCATGTAATTGACCTCTACGTTCATTAATAATACCCCACTTTGGCATAAAAGTACGAATCTCAAAACCATTCTCTTGAATTGTTTTTGGAACCTCAATACCTTTCAATGATAAGGGAGTTTCAGGGACATAAGGTGTAATCTCTTGGTTGATGAATAATATTTTCTTTGCCATTTTGATTTTAATTTGTTATTTGCAAAGATACTATTTTTTTGTTGAACTAAAGTTCAAGTAACCACATTATTATTAATATATAAGACTTTTAGCTTATATTTTTATTGTTATTTTTCGATATTAAAGAAAAAAGTTGTTATTTTGCACCCGATAATTCACTTGATTTGTCATTCAAGAAGAAAACAAAATGAAGATTTTCGACAATATTGTAGACCTACAAAACGAGCTTTTCTACTTAAGAAAAGCCAACAAAAAGATAGGACTTGTGCCTACCATGGGAGCACTACACCAAGGTCATGCATCATTGGTTAAGCAGTGTGTAGCCGACAATGACATCACAATTGTATCGGTATTTCTTAATCCCACACAGTTTAACGACCCCAAAGACCTTGAGCGTTATCCTCGAACTTTTGAGGAAGATTGTAAGATTTTGAATGAAGTTGGAGCCGATATTGTATTCGCTCCCACCCCAAAAGAGATGTATCCAACTCCTGATAACCGCCACTTCGAGTTCCCACCAACATCAACTGTAATGGAAGGAGCTAAACGTCCAGGACACTTTAACGGCGTTTGTCAGGTCGTTTCTCGCCTATTTTATATCACAAAACCACACAATGCATACTTTGGGGAGAAGGATTGGCAACAGATTTGTGTTATAAAACAACTCGTAAAGTATTTAAATTTAGATATCAACATTATCGAATGTCCTATCATTAGAGAGGAAAGTGGATTGGCAATGAGCTCTCGTAACGCCCTATTAACAAGCGAAGAGCGAGCAATTGCAGCCAATATCTACCGCATTTTAAAGGAAAGCGTAACAAAGAAAGACAGCTTATCGGTAGGCGAACTTCAACAAGAAGTGATCAATTCGATTAATGCCATAGACCAATTGGAGGTGGAATACTTCGAAATTGTAGACGGAAACACCTTAGAAACTGTACATTCGTGGAACGATTCGCCTTATATTGTGGGCTGCATCACCGTATATTGTGGCGCAACTCCTATTCGCTTAATCGACCACATCAAATATAAATAACCCCTACAAAGCAACTATCACAACGTTGCAAGAGGCAAAAAGCAAGAAAAAGAGATAAAAACATGATGATTCAAGTTTTAAAATCGAAGCTACATCGAGTTAAAGTTACCGATGCAAATCTTAACTATATAGGAAGTATAACTATCGATGAGGACCTTTTAGACGCTGCAAATATGATTGCAGGAGAGAAGGTTCAGATTGTAGATAACAACAACGGAGAACGCTTTGAAACCTATATTATAGCCGGAGAACGTGGTTCTGGCTGCATATGTTTAAACGGAGCAGCAGCTAGAAAGGTGCAAATTGGCGACACTATTATCATCATTTCATACGCACTCATGGACTTTGAAGAGGCTAAAACCTTTACACCTTGGGTGGTATTCCCTAAAGATAATAAGATCGAGCGATAACAACTCACCTGCAAACACGATTTACTTGCTCTATAAAGCCATTCTATTCCATACCCAAAAGCGGTTTAAGAATGATGCTATAACAGCTTAAACAAGCTGTAAAAGCAGAGTTAAAGCTGATTTAGAGTGAGAATTGAGCAGCTAAAAAGAATAAGATTATATAAGAGTGCAATTGATTATATCGATTGCACTCTTTTCTTTTGCAATACATTCACACTCAACTCCTCTTTTAAATCCATTCTAATATACGCTAAACTATACGTCTTATGTGCCTTAAAAGGTGAGTACTATCCTTACCTTTGCAATACCACCAAGCACACAAAGAACGCTTCTAACGTAGTATTTTCACCCCAACAGTCACTCAACAAGTCCCTAAAAGCATTTCAATTCAAAGCAACCTGTAGTCATATAACTAAGCCAATCGCCCTCTATAACTTATCAAAATCTCTTAAAGAGACATTTATTTTCATATTAAGGAGAAGTATAATAGAAGCAAAATAAACCTCTTTTCAAAGCAATTTTCATATATTCCAGGGACTTTTACTATTACATATGATCTATTCTCACGTTCTCTTTTCCTACTTTTCGTCCCTCGAAAGCAGCTAATAAGATAAGAATTAAGCCGATTTAAGCCATAAAACAAATCCTTTTCTATCCCTTTCATGCTCCTATTTTGCTCTTCCTCGAGGCTTTTAACGATGCAAAGTCACGCATATTCCATTGTTTTCGAGCCACAATATCACTCTTACTAAGCTGAAAATCGTTATTTTCCACATCATTTTCTCCCAATTTTACATCTAATAAGAGGTATAACTGGCACCGCACCTCCATAATTTCACAATGCAAAAGCAGTGATATTTGAATGCAATAGCTATGCTTTTTACTGCTAATAGCAATGCTTTTACTCTGCAAACTCAATACTTTTTCGCTTCATTCTGATGAAAATCACATCTAAATAAAAGGACATTTCTCACCTAAAAGGCAGTTTTTTAGGACAAAAGTTATCAACAATAGAATATCAAATTCAAAATAAATTAACATAAGTAAACATTTACATTGTTGATAACTTACAACAAAAAAGGGAGCAAAAATGCTCCCAAAATCACAAAAAAATAAGATTCTAAAACAAATAATAGTCTTAGAATCTCATATTTCCTTATCTTTTACTTCTTAGGAACAAAGGTTTCCCAAGTCTGATCATCAAAAAATATACGTATTTCGGTAATCTGTCGCTGTGGTTTTTCCACTTCTTTTATGACTACACGCTCTTTAGGTGTGTTATAATTAACGCCTGAATAAGATGGGGAATTATCGAAATCTAGAGTAGGAGTCGCTGCTTTAGCAGTAGAAGCATCTGAATTTGCTGTTTCAAAATGTTCGCCTTCATTAGCAAACATATCATCATTTTGCGAACTATCATCTAAAAACATCGGGCCATTTCCATACATCAACCAATCTAAATTTATAGAAGGAAATTTCTTCTTGATGGCATCTACATGATTTAATGTTGGTTTTGTGCGATCATTAAAGATGCTACTTAATGATGCAGGAGACAATCCTAAGATGTCAGCAAAGGTCTGTTGAGACATGTGCTGATGTAACATTAGTTGGCGAATTCTATCTTTCATTTTTGCTCTTTTACTACAATTATACTGCGAAAATCGCTTTTTCTATTTACATTACAAAGGTAAATCAAAAAAAGGAGATATGCAACAAATCTAAAATAAATATGCAAATAAAAAACTTTACAAATACATATTTAAATCTTTACGTTGATCCTTCATGTTTTTATATTTATATATTCACATTTAAATGTCATACATTTCAAAAGATAATAGAAACCCCTCATTTACTTTAATTCAAACTATATAGATATTGGTTATTAAATAGTTACAAACATATATACATCTGTAAATATAGCATTCTCTATGCTCTACAGGCAAAATTGTATACTAAACCAAATTAAAAGATATAATAAACAAATAATAAAACACTGGTTTTCAGCAACTTATTGTTTTATATCACACTCCGAATATATTTACATTTGCAATTGTAAAGGGTCTTAATTTGCAAATTCGTATCCTGTTTTTAATATATAAATATTTACATATCCATATTAGTGCAACATCATTTTAAATTACAAAGTAAAATAAATTATATATTTACATTTCAAACTTTACAAAGTAAAACATAAAACAAAGCTTAACGATAAATTGAGTAGTGAAAAATGAAGTCATTTTCTTCATTTCTTTAGTATTCACGAACAAGGATAAAGTTGCTGAGAAATACGAAAAATATGAGCATAAAAAAAGTGGCAAAAACCCTTTGTTTATGCCACTTTGTAGTATGTTTTTTCTGTACAGTAAAAATTCGATTCTAGAATAAAAATAGGTAAAAACTACCCTATTTTAGTGTAAAATGAAGAACAAAAGCTCCTTCATTAGCTCATCTGCAGATGTATTTGGGTTATCTAAACCTTTGCTTTTAGCATCAACCTCTCTAATCTTCTCTATAATTTGCATTGCCTTTACACCCGAATAGTTCCTCATTCCAAGTATATAATCTTTGGCAGCCCAGCTCGATTTCAATTCTAAAAATCTCGCAACATCAGCTTCATTACTCCTATTTGGCGCATAATAGGCAATCATTAGATTTTGAAAATAACTGAACAACAGCGGTAGAAAGGCATATATAGAGCCTGACTTAGGATTCTTTTCAAAATAGTTGATAATGAGATTTGCCTTATATACATCTTTATTTATAATGGCACTTCGAAGTTCAAACGTATTAAATTCTTTACTTATACCTATCTTCTGCTCCACCATCTCTGGTGTTATGATTCTATTTTTATCATCTAACGACAAAATGATTTTATCTAATTCAGACACTAACCTACTTAAATCTGCTCCCACATGCTCTACAATCATATCCGAAGATTTGGCATCTATCTGCACATGTTTACCTTTTAAATATTTGTTAATGAAGGTATTTAATTCATAATCTCGTTTTTTCTTACTTTCAAAGACAATTCCAACCGATTCTGCTTTCGCTACAACTTTCTTACGTTTGTCTATTAATCCATTTTTATGACACCACACTAAAATTGTTGTTGGCATTGGATTTACAAGATACTTTTCGAGTGCATCGAGTGATTTTACATTCTGCGCTTCTTTCACAATCACCACTCTATGGCTCGACATCATAGGATATCCCTTTGCAATATCTACCACTTGAGCTGCTGTTACATCTGCTCCAAAGAGAATAGTTTGATTAAAATCTTGCTCTTCTGGCTTCAAAACAGAGTTTGCTATGGCATCTGCTATCTGATCGATGTAATACGATTCGTCTCCCATCAATATGTAAACAGGTGCATATTGCCGTTGTTCTATACGGCGCATGATGTCTTCGAAAGTAATAGAACTTTTCTTTTCAGTCATACATTATTATATATATAAAACTAAATAGTGCATCAATCTGAATACCACTACTCTATTTTTAGCAATCCATCTTTATGCAAAAAAGCAATGATAAAAAGTTTCTTACTACACTAAAATAGCAGTATCTTTGCACTATCTTGCAAAGTTAATAAAATGATTCCATTAAATTTACCATCATACAACATAAAATTGTCGGGCACAAAAGAGCATCCTTTGATACTGGATTCGTTACGAAAGAAATATGTTTCGCTAACTCCTGAAGAGTGGGTGCGCCAACATTTCGTGCATTTTCTTATCGAAGAGAAAGGTTTTCCTGCCCCACTTTTAGCCAATGAGGTGGGTCTTTCATGTGGAAACAAGCAACTTCGAGCAGACAGTATTCTATATAATAAATCACTAAAGCCACAAGTTATCATCGAATACAAAGCTCCTTCGGTTACAATAACACAAAAAGTGTTCGACCAAATTAGCGCTTATAACATGCTACTACATGTGGATTATCTCATTGTGAGCAATGGATTACAGCATTTTTGTTGTAAGATGGACTACGAGAATCATTCTTATCATTTTTTGAAAGATATCCCCTCGTATTCAGAAATAACTGAGTCGGCACCCTAATAATAGGTGTTTGCGCCCCAATCAACAGTTCAACATACATTTATATAATAGAAATAACATAACAAATAAATTCGCAATATGATTAGAATAGAAAACGAAAAGCAAGCAAACGAAGGTCGTTTCGCTCTTTATGAGAATGATGTTTATGCAGGGGAGTTAACCTATGTGTTTGACGAAAACCATAATTTAGTGGCAGAACACACTCGAGTTGGAGAAGAACATAAAGGAAAAGGATTTGGAAAAGAATTGATAAATGCCCTTGTTCAATATGCAAGAGCAGAGCAAATAAAGGTTGTTCCTGTTTGTTCTTTCGTGAAAAAGATATTTGAAAGAGACGAAAGTCTAAACGATATCAAAGCATAAAAGTATTCAAAGAGATATTTTTATCTTTCCAATAAGATAACATTTTAAATTGCTTTTCGATGTAAAAAGAAACATCAAAAGATAGATTTATGTTATTTTAAAACGTGAATTATAAGATAGAAAAATGCGATAAAAGCAATGCTTTATTGTGTTTTTCTATTTTTATTTTATATCTTTGCATCGTATTATCAGCGAAAAAACGTGGCTTTATATTAGGAAAAGGACTAAAAATAGCCATATTTACTTCGTAAAAGAATACATATAAAACACACATCGACACCCTTTTATAACGGGGCTGACTGGATTTGACAGCGGGATGAGATGGTGTGTAAGCACGTAGAGCTTCGTTAGCTGGCTCTTAAATATCAGT
The DNA here is from genome assembly GCF_000379965.1 of Hoylesella nanceiensis DSM 19126 = JCM 15639. GTDB lineage: Bacteria > Bacteroidota > Bacteroidia > Bacteroidales > Bacteroidaceae > Prevotella > Prevotella nanceiensis. The sequence continues at coordinate 91,040 of NZ_KB904331.1, forward strand.
TATCAAAAAATTAATTGGCGAAAATAACTACGCTCTCGCTGCTTAATCGAAGTATAGTAGATTACTAGCTTTATTCCATTACCAGGTAGTGGAACGAGACATCACTCCAAAGATGTGGTTCCGAATCAATGGATTCAGTGGTGCAGAAAAATCGGAAATAGTCTAAAAAGGTCTTGATTTTTAGATGAAACTTTAAAGACTAAGGTTATAATTGGTGGTTCGGGTCTTGTTATAACCTGACAAATGAAGGCCGAAATAAACGTGTAGAAAGCACAGTATTTCCCTGTTTGGACGTGGGTTCGAAACCCACCAGCTCCACTTGAAGTACTCTAAACAAGAGTTTTTAGGAATTTGACTAAATCAGATAATCGCTGTAATCTCAATGAGTTACGGCGATTATCTGTTTATTTATATCCCTATTGAGGAGTACATTCAGATATCACTAAGTTGCTCAAAATACTCCCAACTGGCTACAATATGGCTACAGAAAAAATCATCTTTCTAAAATTGTAGCCAGTGATACCATACAGAGTACACATAGATACCGCATACTTCATTGTTATTCAAAGAATTATGTCGAACTTTGCAGATATAAAAAAATGTGTTACTCACCAAAACAGGAACAGAAACACACCTTTACTTCTGCATCAAAAACCTATAACTATGAAGAGTATTTTTAGAACAAGCTTCTATTTGCGAAGCAATTATTTAAACAAGGAAGGAAAAGCGTCAGTTATGATGCGTATTCATCTTAATGGAGAAAGAGTAGCTCTCGGAACAACGGGGGTTAGCGTTGACCCAGAAATGTGGGACAATACATTGGGTAAAGTACGAGGAAGAACTAAGGAGACCTTGGCTACCAATGCCCAGTTGACGAGCATTAGCACTGACCTTCAGATAATATTCCAGCGCTTGGAATTTTCTGAAGAGTTAAGTTTAGAACGGATTAAGTCTGAATATTTGGGCAAGCGGGAGGCCATGGAAACCGTACTCTCATTGTTTACCAAATACAATAATGATATGTATGCACAAATAGGCTGTGGTGTAAGTAAGGCAAACTATCGCAAGTTTGATATATGTAAGCGCCACTTTACTCACTTTCTTGAAATAAAATATGCCCGAACAGATCTTAATGCCATTGAACTTACACCTATCGTTATTCATGATTTTGATGTTTATCTTCGAACAATAGTGGGACAAAGTTTTAACACAGCTATTAAAACCTTAAAAACATTCAAAACAGTCATCATATTTGGACGTAAGGCTGGTGTGTTCAATCATGATCCTTTTCTCAACATCCACTTTAAGACCAAGCGTGTGGATCGAGGATTTCTTACAGATGAAGAGATTGATACTATTATGCATAAAGAATTTGCTACGCAACGACTGATCAATGTTCGAGACATATTTTTGTTTTCATGTTTTACAGGTTTAGCTTATGTTGATGTAGCCAACCTTACAGATGAAAATATAATTACAATGGATGGAAAGCAGTGGATAGTTACGGCAAGAAAGAAAACCGATACGTTAAGTCATATCCTTCTTCTTGATATTCCAAAAATGATTATAGAGAAATATGCAGGCTGTGCTAAAAATGGTAGACTTATACCCATTCTCAGTAATCAACGAATGAACTCTTATCTGAAGGAAATTGCAGATGTTTGTGGTATCAATAAGAACCTTACTTTTCACATGGCTCGACATACTTTTGCAACAATGATGCTTACCAAAGGTGTTCCTGTTGAGTCTGTATCAAAGATGTTAGGACATTCAAGTATTACCACTACACAACTTTATGCTCGCATAACAAACAAGAAAATAGAGAATGATATGCTTATGGTATCCAAAAAATTAGATAAGTTCAATTTTATAAATTCGCCAGCAACTAAAGTAACTAAACAGTATTACACTAAAAAAAATAGTACAATCTAATCAATAAAAATATGAAAACAACAAAGAAAGAGCTTTCTTATTTCCGTTTGAAGTTGGAAGCATATCTCGGAGAGCATTATCCAGAGAGAGTGAATGAAAATACGTTTATAACTGCTCGCGCAGACGAAGCATTGACAGCTTACTGCGATGCTATAGCACAAGGTTTTTCTCACCCAGAGGCAGAGACAATGGCAAGTGAAGTCTTATACCAAGGTTTGCACTTTTCCAAGTATGACACGCTTATATCTGTCTTAGAGAATGAGTTCGAGAAAGAACTCCCTTCTCCTCTTCCAGAAAGATTAACACCAATGCTTCTGAAGAATAAAGCTGTGCAAAGCGTTTTCGACAAGTATGAACTAACAGACGACTTTGGCGCAACTCCAGAGTATGAGAAACTCTACACTGAACTGACAGGGACAATCGTTCTGATCATTGAGGTCAATGGTCTGCCAACCGTCGATAGTGAGAACATGACTTGATGTAGCACCATCGGGAACTTTTGTAGTGTCAAGAGCCAAGATAAATGCTCCACTCCACACGCCAAGAGTTTGTACAAACACTTGTCTTTGTGTAGCCAGAGCATCTTGTTATTGCTCTTGAAACTATTAAAAGCTCCGATATGAATACAATAATCATGAATCAAGACATTCACACACCTGCCTTCATCAAGGCAGACGCATCGAACAAAACTGATAATATCAAACAGCAGCCGAATCCTCCCAAGCAAGTCCGCCGCTTCTCTTGGACACGCTTCATCGAACTCGCTATCCTGCTTTCTATCGTTATCGGTGCTGTTTGGCTTATCTCAAAGATTATAACGTCACAGGTCGTAACTGTCGTGTCAGTCATTGCAGGTTTTCTGATACTACGCTTTATAGTCAGGGTAATTCTAAAAGTGACATTTACGCTGCTGAGCATTCTCTTCTGGCTGGCAATTCTCTGTGCCATCTTGCTATGCGTGCTTTGAGAAGCACAGCTCTGTAAAAACTTTCATGCTATTTCATCAGGTGGTTATCTCGCATTTTGAGATAGCCACCTTTTCTATTTTCCACTACGGGCGTTGCACTTTTGCTTCTTTTCCAATGCTCCACGATATGCGATGACAAGGAAAGACGGATGCTGTTCCCTTTTTATCCGCAAAGGTAGTACGGGGCTTGTGGCTTTCCCAAGGTCCTAAGCCGCTTGGTTTGTCTGGAAAATCTCCACACCTACGGGTTGTATTTTCCGCCAAAATCTTGTGCAAGCCCGCCCCGCTACCTCTTTTTGCTACAAAAAGGAATCAGCATACTCCGATCTTTGGACGCATAAAAAAAATGTCGCTATGGATAAGCAAAAAGTAAATACAACATCTTCGATGAACAGAAAAGGATATAGCTCCTCCTCTCATTACCGCATTAACCCTACGGCTGAAAAGAGTGAGCAAGTGTTGGCAATTAAGTTTGTACAATGGGACGTACTCCCTTTGGAGAGCCTTTGTAATAGCAAAGTATATCTCCTGCGTATGAAACTCAATCGTGGCGAGTGTATGAGCCGTGAGGAAAAGAATTGGCTATGTGAAGCAGTGAACTCTAACACCTATTTCCGTACAGCCGTTCCCCTACAAGGCTATCGCTTTGACTTCTTTGACGTGCTGAAGAAATACCTTGTCAATCAGTACGGACAATGGACAGAGTATTACGCACCCGACAGAACAAGCCTAAGAGCCTATCTATATGGGCGCATCAATCAAATAGTAGAAATTCCCAAGTATTAACAACATCAAAACATATACGACAATGAAAGGAACAGAACATTTCACACGGACAATAGCCGAGTATCTTAATCAGCGTGCTATGACAGACCCATTATTTGCCCCTAACTTGATGAAACCGAACAAGAATATCGAGGAGTGCATCACCTACATTCTTAATAAAGTACAGAAAAGCGGTTGCAACGGCTTTGATGATGATGAAATTTTCTCAATGGCAGTCCACTACTACGATGAGGACGATATAGAAGTAGGTAAGGCTATTTCTTGCCAAGTTGCCGTCAATCACATTGTAGAACTCACAGAGGAAGAAAAAGCCGAAGCAAGGCAGGAAGCCATTAAGCAATATCAGCGTGAGGAACTTGCCAAGTTACAGAGCCGTAACGCACGAGTGAAAAAGACCGAGAATGTAGCAACCCAAGTACAACCATCACTATTTGATTTTTAAGCCTATGAAACCGAGAAACAAATTTGAAAAGGCAGTTTTGGAACAAAGCAAGCATCTTCGCCAGATAACCAAGCAACAAAGCAAGTGGGCATTTCGTGAGAGCATAGACCACTTCGCCTACCGCTTGCCAAAAGGTCGCACCACTTGTATGGATTGTGGGCATAGTTGGGTAATGAACAAACATAGAGAAACTTGCACTTGCCCTCATTGCAGGGCAAAGTTGCAGGTCAAGGAAACATACGAGCGCAAGTTGCAGCAGAAGCAGTATTTCACCATACTTACCACTTGTGGAGAGTTTCAAGTATTACGTATGTTCCTACTTATTGTGGGTATGGAGAAAGGGTACAAAGCACAGACTTCTATAATTGAGATTGGGCAATATTGGTGGAATATGCAGGGACGAAAAGCTGTGGTTGCCATACAGAGGGTATTGGGACACTATGTTGATACCTTTTCCTATTATAGTCCTATGGCGATACGCAACGATAATGAAGCCTATCAGCATATTGCCTACTCACCCATATATCCGAAGTTCAAGGTTACAGACATACTTCGCAGAAATGGTTTTAAGGATAATTTCTATGGCATCGTGCCTACTAAGTTTATTCCTGCATTACTTACAGACAGCCGAGTGGAAACATTGCTAAAGGCAGGTAGCACAGAGCATTTACGTTACTTTCTTGGCAACAAGAGAACTTTTGAAGAACTATGGCAGTCCTACAAGATTGCAGTCCGTAACGGCTATGAGATAGCAGACATTTCTCTTTGGAATGATTATGTAGATACACTTAAAAGATTAGGTAAGGATATTCATAATCCAAAATATTTATGCCCCACAGACCTTAAAGGCGAACACGACCGCAGACACGAGGAACTTCTCAGAGTGCGTGAAAGGGAGGAGATAGAACAGAAGCAAAAGAAGGCTATGGAAGATGAAAAGCGTTTCAAGGAACTTAAATCTAAATTTTTCGGTATCTGTTTCACGGACGGCACAATCCAAGTCCACGTATTAGAGAGCGTGCAGGAGCATTTAGAAGAAGGTGTATCAATGCACCATTGTGTTTTTTCTAATGCATATTACCTTAAAGAGGACTCTCTTATCCTTTCGGCTACCATTGATGGCAAGCGAATAGAAACCATTGAAATGTCTTTACGAACTTTGGAAGTGGTACAAAGTCGTGGAGTTTGCAACAAGAATACAGAATACCACGAGCAGATAGTAAACCTTGTGAATGCCAATCGAGGTCTTATAAGCCGAAGAATGAAAGCAACAGCATAAAGTATGAACATTAAATTATCAGAGATATGAAAACAGAGATTGAAAACATCATCTATAACTATGCGGATGAATTGAAAATCAGCGGACAAAGTGAAAGCCAAATACCGCATATTCTCATTAGGGTGATTAATGCGATAACCTTATCCGACAACAAAGAGGAGTTAAGGTCAGCTATCAACAAAATAGCCGAAGAAACAGAACTTGATAAGTTCTTTGCATACGGCTATGGCGCACATCACTTTTGGCTCACACACCGCAGAATATCCAATGGAGAGCCAAAGGAATACAGATTATTAAAGGTTGAATTTTAAGATTATGAAGAAGAAAGTTTACAGAGTTCGGACGCAATACATCTTCGAAGGAGTGTTTGATGTGGTTGCGGAGAGCAAAGAAGACGCACGGCAAAAAGTCCTGCAAAATTGTGGGTTGGTTATGGGTGGAAGCATTCACAGCACCCTGCCCGATGATGAGATAAATTGGGCATTTGACAGACACCCTAACAAACGGATAGACAGGATAACAAAAGTGCAGAAATAGTATTCTGAATGAAACCAAGAGCCACGCAAACCGAAAATTGCGTGGCTTCTTTTCTTTGTCTTTGAACGAGCAGGCGACCTAAGTATTTAAAGAAAAGGCAATCTCGTTTGAATAGCGAGATTGCCAAAAGATGTTAGTTTAAACGAGCATTTGGATAACATGCCAAATTTATATCGTACAAATCTCCTCCACAATCGAAGTCAATACTTCCGTCATAACGATATAAATACCAACCATCAAAACTTCCTCCCCATCCCATATTAGCATGGCAATAAACATTGTACCTCTTTAAGATCCTGCGAGGTTGTTTTGGTGAAGGAGCCACATTAGAGGGACGAACGCGAATTTGATAACCATCAACAACCCAAGCATGTGAACCATTGGTAAATGCTCCTGTTGCTCTTGTGCCTCTGATGGCTCTTGCAGTTCCTCTACATATAACTGGTCTTCTTGAATTTAAAGAGTTTGCCATGTTTTGGAAAGTACAAGAGTTTTTTCCATCAATATGGACATTCCATTTTTTTACATAATTTGCAACTGCATCTACAGAAACAGAACCTCCTTCACTTGTAAATTTTGTGCCGCTTCCATCTGCAAGATTCTTTATTAAAGAGGCTAACCTTTTATCTTCCTCAGTAAGCTCATGGTATCCCCAAAAATTCGGAGAATAACTTCCTAAATTACCCCAATAAAATTTCTGTCCTTCAGGAGTTGTAATGTCATTGATATTCGGTTGTAAATACGCCAAGACTTGTGCCCAAGCAATAATTGTACACCCTGCAGGATGGCGTCCGTCATAACCATAGTCAAAATCATATTCTGGGGGACATTTAGGCACATAAAGATTATAAGGACTTGTCTGATTCCATTTTGTTTTTAGCATAGGCTCAACTATTTTATGTAATTGCCCAGAGGGATTGTCTGTGGCAGAACTATGTGTTACAGGAGTATTGTTTACAAGGTATTCTACATGTTTCATCCCCTTCTTCCTAATTTGCATATTGACATAAGCTTTTGTTTTTTCACGAAGAGAATCTTCGCATTGCTTAATTACGGCAATCTCTTGCAAGGCTATGTTCATTGCATTTTTTATCATCAAATCTGCTGTTTCGTTTGGTGAAAAGAAATCTCCTTCCTCAGAAAAGGCAATAACATAAGGGAAACGGCAATCTGAACTTACAATCATACTAATAGGCTTCTTGGCTTGATGGTCAATCCATTTTAATTTTGTAAAGTATATTTCTTCACCTTTTTCGTGCTGTTTTGTAGTCAAGGATAAACTAATTTTTTCTTTTTGCACATTTGATAAAGAATTTAAGGCAGACCTTGTATTAGATCCCTTAATACTTCCGATGTATGATTTCGCAATGCTTTCAACCTCCTCATCCGATAAGTCTTTCTTATCAGGATAGGCAATACTATTGTACTCTTGTTCAGACAAAGAGATATAAGATTTATGACCGTTATCTATAACGGTATCTACTTCATCCATTTTGTCACTACACCCACTCAGAATAAAGAGTACTACCGGTAAAAATTTTAGATAACTCTTCATAATAAATTGTTTTAGTTTGTATTCGCTTACGAATATAATCAATATTCATGTTGCTTCCAAATTTTTATCACCCTTTTTTCTTATATTGCGTTAAAACACCAACAAATGATGATGGGAATTTTTGGGAATTAGAGTTTTTATGTACTTTTGCAGCAAAGAACAAACCTCTCTAAGCAAAACAAGGCAAAGCATAGCAAACAGAACGGTTTCCAAATCGTTACCCGAACACCAGCCTATTGTGCGGAACACCCTTCTACAAAGGGTTGTCGCTTTTCTAACCAAAGTTACTGAAAAACTTTGATTTATAAGCCAGTGGGAATAAAGAAAATGCGTTTTTCTTTAGAGGAAAGATACGATAAAAGAAAATAATTTTCTATTATTCCTCAACAAAATATCAATCATAAGCTAAAGGTATATAAAACAGGGCAAACTCAACCTTTCGCCGTTTAACTAACCCTCGCAAAACTTTTCCCTTATATCGGCAGAAAGAAACATACTCCCAGTAGAAGTTTCTGTCTCCTGCTTCTATCTTTTGCAGCAGCCTACTTTTGGGGTGCTTTCCATAACCAAGCAATCTCCCCACACCCACATTATAGGCTAGGAGGCTGAGCAGCAGAGCATCCTTCCCATAGCCTTTAAAGTGTTCAAAGCATTTCCAAAGATCGGCACGGAGCAGGGAGTCTGCCTGCCGTTCCGTCATATCTGCCGTGAAGTTTTCGCCTGGTTGTAGCTGATGCCCATATCCAACATACGGATAATTCTTCCAGCCGTGCATGCCCTCAAAGTATTTTACTACGACTACCGCACGCTCAAAAGGTGGCAAGTCTGCCAGCCACACCCTGCGCTGAGCAAGGGTCGGCTGACAGAACAGGCAGAATACACAAAGTAAAATGAAAGAATTTATCGTTCGCATCAATTATGGTCTTAGCGACGAGAAGATGTAGGCTTATCCTTGCCCTCTTCCCGCTCGTTGTTAAAACTAAAGGTCAGCTGCTGAACCTTACCGAAATTATCCTCCACATATACATCAATCGTCTGGCGGTCAGATGACAGCGAGGTGTAGTATAAGCGGAACACATCTTTTGTTAGCGGATAACCGTCGTTCGGCTTGAAGACCGTGCCATTGTCCATCCTTAGCAAGCCCTTGCCGTCAGACTGGAAGTAACGTATCGTATAGCGAGTGTCGGCAAACTCACCACCTCGTTTGAGCGTGCAGCGTATCTCAGCCGTCTGCCCCCTTATGATGTCCTTCTGAACCGGCATTGTCTCCACCGTAAACGGATAAGACTGCTGAACATCCAAATCCCTATCACAAGCAGATAGGCAAAACACGGCAAGGGTCAGTACACCCATTACCCAAATCGTATTCAATATCTTCTTCATCTTTTCTTCTACTTAAAAGTTAAACCTTAGTCCTGCTGAAACAGCCGGACGGAAACGATGCACGTCCGTTCCAAATAGGAAACGTTCCTGCATCTTTACAAGAAAGAGAATCCTGTCCGTGAGGAACACTTCCACCGAACCATGCACGGCACCACCATAGACAAAGCGGGAGCGGTCGAGCAGCGTCGCCCCATCGGGCAGCAGTTTGTTGTCCTCATTCAGTTGCTCGTAGCCACCCAAGGCGGATATGCCACCATAGAGAAATACATTCTTGCCATTGTCGGAGACAATCGGGTGCATATAGCCCAAGTGCAAGAGAGCATCCTTGAGTTTTACGTTATAACTTCTGTACAGCATATTCTGCTGTTCATACTCTGCCATAACAAAGGTATAGTTCTCATGTCCCAAATATCGAGCGAGTGATGCTCCCATGCCGAAATTGTCAGCTGCAAGGAATTTTTCACCCTTAATAAGCGGAACACTCCCTACGACCTCTACTCCCCTTTGCTTGGGTATCAGTCGCTGTGCCTGCGATGGCAAGCTAAAAGCCATTGCCACCGCTGCACAAACCGATAAAATGATTTTCTTTTTCATAATGTCTACCATTTCAGTTTGAGGTTATCAATCTTCTTTGCCAATTGCAGGTCTTCTGCCATTACATAGAAGGTCAGCGTACGACCGCCATTTCTCTCATAGAGCGTCACTTCAAGCTGCTTGTCTTCCGCCAGAGAGAACTGCTCGAGCGCAAACGCACAGTGTTCACTACCCATGCCACGCACCTGCATCACCTGATGATAAGCACGAAGTGGCTGCAACACCTGCTCTTGTATGGCGGTGCGCTTTGCCATCTTCTTATCCACAACCTTAAAGGTGATAAAATCCACCGAGTACGGCATATTCGTGCCGTTTTCCATACGAGTGTGGAAATACAGCAAGCCGTTATGGGCATACAAACCACGGAGCAGGAACTTCATGCCGAACTGCTGTGCACCGATATGTTTGATGGTACGCTTGTCGTTCTGATAGATAGTCTGCATCATCAGCTTTACTAATACGGGCGACTCGTTGCCAAGTTCCTTAAAGTAAATATCAGAGCGGTTGCTTGGCAGTCTACCTTCCGTCGTGGAGAGAAAGTCTTTCATCTCGATACTTAACTTCTCCGGCTCATCAGCATACTTTACGTTGAAAGCATAGAAAGAGCCGTCCTCACAGATGACACTCATGTTAGTCTCCGTCTCAAAGTCCTTCACCGAAGCCTTTACACGTAGTACGTTCTCTACATCCTCCGCCTTCCCTGCGATGATATTCTGCGAACCTAAGTCTACATAACGAATAGCAGAAGGGAAGATAAGATGCACGGTCTTGTCAAAGGTAACGTCCAGACCATACGGCAGTACGACACGCCCCGTTGGAATGGCACGGCTCATACCTTGAAAGAGCTCTCCCGAAGTAAGCGGACGGCTTGGTGTCAGACCATCATTGTTTTCCTGTGCTGTGGCTGTTGCTCCCACGATGGCAAGCATAGCCATTGATAAAATAATTTTCTTCATTGTTCCTTTTGATTTGATGTTATTTTTTACTTATCATTTTCGATTGTTTTATTTGGACTGAACCAAGAAAAGTCGATAGCCACCCTTGAGCGTTACCTTGATAGTACGCAGTTTCTTCTGAATCAGCTGACTTGCACCCTGCATCACCCCACGGGCTGCCTCGGAGATAATCTGGTCCTTGGCAGAGGAAGCGAAGGTAAAAGATGTACCCATTGAACCGCCGATGTTCGCTCCAACTTCCTTAAGCGCATTGATGTCCTCCGATCCTGGTATATACACACCCTCCTGTCCGTCTGTGTCGTATGCCGAGAGCTTGACGGCTATGATATGCCCGTCCACCTCAATGCTTTTGATAAGTAGGTGCATACGATTACCTTCTATCTTGGCAACGGCTATGAGTCGGCTCTGCCGTGGAATGTGCAGTCCCTGTACCTTGGCACTTTCCAGCAGACGAAGCACAACATTGTCGCCCTCCTTGAGCGTGCTCGTTCTGTCCACTACTACTTTCAGTGTATTGCGCATTGTAGGTACAGCCGTGCTTGCAAGCGAATGAAAACCCATATTACGAGCCTTCTTGCCATATTCCTCCATAAAGTACACATCGCTCATAGGTTGGTCAAGTGAAGATACTATCAGCCTACGCTCCGGCAGAACTTCCATTGCAGGCTTTTCATTCTGCATGGTCTTGCCCTTAGCGGCTTCAGAGCCACCTGCTGCCCCTTCCGTCTTCTCCTTTCCTACCGTCAGACCATTATTGAAGGTTGGTGGGGTTGATGCTTTAGGGAGATACTTCGCTGCCATCTGATAGCTCTTTTCCATCAGTGCAAGCTGCCGTTTCTCTTCATTGTCCTCCTTACTATCCTTTTGAGATAGTTCTTTCTTTAGATTATCTATCTCCGAGCGCAAGGCTTCACGCTCCTGCTCGTGTGGGTCGGGAGCGTAAAAGGAGTTCAAGAGGCGGTTATTCTCCTCATAACGATGCATAGAACTTTCTATCTTTGTCGTAGAAGCATCTGTTTCTGCACGCTGCTCCTCTGATGGAGCAGTGTTCTGTGCAAAATAGTCCGATAGTCTGCCCATCTCCTCGTGGGTCTGTTCTTCCTCGTGTGCCTTGTCGCCTAATTCATAGGCTTTGAGCTTGTTTTCGGTGAGCTTTTCCGTCGTTGCCTGCGGGATGCTGTCATTGAGTCCCTGCTCCGCTGCAGTCTTATCCTTGCCCGAAGGTGCGAAGATAAACCACATCGAAAGGGCAAACAGTAGTCCTAATCCTCCGAAGACCAAGCCTTTCTTCATTTGTTCTTTCTGTTTATTATCCATTTTCTTTGATTGTTTGATGATGTTGTAGGTAAAAATTGCCGTGTAACTCTTGTAACGTGCTGTCCGTCCGTATCGGACTGTCCGTCAGCTTTCCCATGGGGATGGGTAGTTTCTCCTTCTTTGGAGGAAGGAAAAACTGCGCTATCATCCAAAGCGAGCAGAGCAGATAGATGAAACTCAGCCCATAGACGATTTCCTTTCTCTGCCTTATCGTGAGCCGTTCACACCGATGGCGAAGCCACAGGTGAAAGCGCAGATATTGACGTGAGAGTAAAAAGTTTCTTTTTCTTGCCATAGCCTTATCGTTTATAGGTCTGTATATCCCTGTTCTCCTTGACGAGGAAGTTCTCCATCAGGAAGCCTTGTGGGTTATTGTCCGAACGGACAGAGTTCTGCAGCGTGCAGGTCGTAACAAGACTACGCTCTGTAACATTGCTCTGACGGACGATAAACTCCCGTGCATAGGTCGTTACCGCATAAGGGTAAGTATTAAAGTTGCAGTGGATAGAGTCCACCTCTATGCGCTGATTGACATTACCCGATATGGCACGGTTATAATAGCCCTTCTCTGCCAAGTCTTTGTAATAGTTGAAAGCCGACTTGTCACACAGCACAAAGGCACGTTCCATGTTCTTTTCGATGGCATCCTTGTCGGGCGCAATGGTGAAGAACAGCTCATGGAAACGACGCACATGTTCTCTTGCCTCTACGGGACGATTACGGCTTGCATCCTGACTGAGGGCAAGCATGAGCGACTTTCCCTGGTCAAGCACATAGATTTTCTCCCTCTGCTCCTTAGCGAAGCTGTATGAGGCATAGACAGCATAACCGCTTACCGCCACGCAGACGATAGCAAAGACAAAGGCGTAGAGTCTTATCTGTCTGAATGAAGTCTCGATATTACCAAGTGATTTGAATTCCATTTTTCTTTTATATCTGTTGATTAATTAAGCATAGTTGTTCGATTTCTATTTTCCTTTGAGCAGTGCACCCTTGATACGTCCACCGACATTTCCCACAGCAGCACCTGCGCCAGCCATAGTAGCCTTGCCACCAGTATATGCTCCTTGCACACCATGCTGTGCTGTCTGGTTGACATTACGACCGTATGAGCCGATACCACCTCCAGCTTCGATAATCCAGCCTGCCACGGTAGGTACACAGAAGTAGCCTACAATACCGATAAGGAAGAAGACGATGTAGTACCACGTCCCCGAATCAGGCAGGTAGTTAGGGTCACTGAGCGCTTCAATATCCTTCTCTATCATCAGCACTTGTATTTTTGTAAGCAGTGCCGTAAGAATAGAGCTGACAGGCAGCCACAGGTAGACCGATATATAGCGTGAGAACCATGCCGTAAGTGAGCCAGCAAGACCATCCCATACGGCAATGCCGAAGACTATCGGACCGAGAATGGCAAGGACGATGAGTATGAAGGTACGTAGTGTGTCGATGATAAGTCCTGCAGCATGGAACAGAAGTTCTAAGAGGTCGTGTACCATCTTCATGATCCACTGCTTGGTCTGATAGGCTGCACGCTCGGCATACATACCCGCTATCGTCACAGCATCTTCAGGTCCGATGATACCCATTTCCTCAATCTTCTCATCGAATTTCTCGTTGGAGACAAGGTAGGCTGTTTCAGGATTCCTAAGGTAGGCTTCCTCTTGCAACTTGTCTCGCTTGGCAGTAAGCTCTGCAAGGTTCCCCTCCTGCTGGTGTACCATCATCTCCGTTCCCTGCACTACGGGCGAGAGGACGGCATTCATCGTACCCAGTACGACTGTCGGGAAGAACATGATGCAGAAGCCCAGCACGAAGGGGCGTAACAAGGGAAAGACATCTATCGCCTCGGCACGGGCAATGGAAGCCCATACCCGAAGAGCAATATAAAAGAGTGCACCCAAGCCTGCAATGCCTTTGGCAATACCCGTCATCTGGGCACAGAGTGGCATCATCTCGTCATAGGTTGAGCGTAGCAGCTCATGTAAACTAGCAAAATCCATAAGCAAAAGTTTTTTATGAAAGTTCTTTCAAGTTCTTTTTTTGTCTGTGGATTTACCAATACCTGCTTGCCGTATTACCATAGAGTGCCTTAACAGAGGCAAGGTTATTCTTCTCCCTTGCACGCACATAGCTCACAGAGATATTTTTCCTTGTATAGTAGGATACGAGCGAGCGATTTTCCCGAAGCGTAGTATAGATACGGTCGATTGCCTGCATTCGTTCGTGGTCGTTCATCGAGAAGACATTACTCTTAACAATGGACTTTAGTTCCTTAAGACTCTCACCGCTCTGCTTCAGAAGCTTGGCATAGCCCGAAGCCATCGCCGCGAGTTCTGAAGGGCGGAAATTCTTGTCCGAAAGCATCTTCTTATACGAGGTGACGTAAATCTCCGAGATGTCGCCCACCATAAGGATGCACTCTTTGACCTTATAGGCATCACCAATCAAGTTGTTCACCTTCTTGAGTGCATCGTAATACTTCTTGGTGTCGTTGTAGAGTTTCTCCACCTCCTTGAATCCATCAAGAGTATTCTTCACCGTTTTTGAGGCGGTGGCAATTTCCTTGACCGTGTTGGCAATGTTGCCCGCAAAGTTGGTCGGGTCGCTCACTACCCACTGTGCGTGGGCTTTGGGAACAGAAAGGCTCAATCCTAAGAGAGCCATGAAAATGTACTTTTTCATTGTTACTATAGTTTTGATGGTTTGTACTTATTTCTTTTTATTGTTTCTTTTCTCTATGGCAAGCTGACGGATAGCTGTTTCGATATCACCACCGAGCTGTACCGCCCTGTTCATTACCTCCACCTTCTCGGTTTCCTCTGTGGTGTAGGTCAGGTATTCCTCCATGCTCACTTCCGTAGCATAGACGGCACTCTGCATACCGCCCAGCCCTATCCACACTTCCTTGTAGAGTCGGTTGGGGTCGTTGTTCTGGTTGATGGAGAGTATCTGGCTCTTTTCCTTTTCCGAAAGACCGAGCATCGCCTGTATGCCGTCGAACTTGGTCATGTACTTGCGCTGGTCAAGCAGTATCTTGCAGTCAGAGTTATTAATAATGCTCTCCTTGACGATGGGTGACTGGATGATGTCGTCCACCTCCTGCGTTACGACAATGGCTTCCCCGAAATACTTTCTCACCGTCTTATAGAGATACTTGATGTAGTCTGCCATGTTTGCCGAAGCAATCGCCTTCCACGCTTCCTCAATAAGTATCATCTTACGGATACCCTTTAATCGGCGCATCTTGTTGATGAAGGCTTCCATGATGATAATCGTTACCACAGGAAAGAGGTCTTTGTTGTCCTTCACTTGGTCGATTTCAAAAACGATAAAGCGTTTGGAGAGTAGATCGATGTTCTTGTCCGAGTTCAACAGGAAATCATATCGACCACCACGATAATATTGCTTCAATGTAGTTAAGAGGTTGTTGATATTAAAGTCCGAGAGCGTTACCTTAATGTCTCTCTTTTCCATATCCTTTCGGTACACGTCCCGCAGATACTCATAGAAGGTATTAAAACAGGGTGTAACGCTGTGGTCAGCACATATCAGCTCGATATAGGTGTTGACGGCAGAACCAAGTTCGCCTGCCTCGGTCTTAGTGATATGCTCATCTGCACTCTTCCAAAGCGTGAGCAGCAGCGTGCAGATACTCTCCCTTTTCTCCACGTCGAAGAAGTAATCATCTGTATAGAAAGGGTTGAAGGATATCGGACTTTCATTGGTATAGGTGAAATACACACCGTCCTCACCCTTGGTCTTGCGGTGGATAAGTTCGCACAAGCCTTGATATGAGTTACCCGTATCGACCAAGAGGACGTGCGCTCCCTGCTCATAATACTGACGTACCATGTGGTTGGTAAAGAAAGACTTGCCGCTACCCGAAGGACCCAAGATGAACTTGTTGCGGTTGGTGATGACTCCTTTTTTCATCGGCAAATCCGATATGTCTAAGTGGACGGGTTTTCCTGAAAGGCGGTCTGCCATCTTGATACCGAAGGGAGAGAGCGAATCCTTGTAGTTCGTCTCTGCCGTAAAGAAACAGAGGGCAGGCTCGATGAAAGTATAGAATGACTCTTCTGCGGGAAAGTCTGCCGCATTACCGGGAATGCCTGCCCAGTAGAGCGTTGCCGCATCAATGGTGTTGTGGCGAGGGTGGCATTCCATAAGAGCAAGTGCAGAGCCTACGTCATTCTTGATTTGGCGAAGTTCTTCTTTATCGCTACTCCATGCCAGTACGTTGAAGTGGGCACGGATGGAGGTTAGTCCCTGTGAATGGGCAATATTGAGATACTCCTGTATCCATTCCTCGTTGATTTGGTTGCTACGGCTGTAGCGTGCTAGCGAGTGCATATTCCTAGCCTGCTTCTCGAAGCGTTCCAAGTTGGCATCGCTGTCCTCGATGAAGAGGTACTGGTTATAGATATGGTTGCAGGGTAACATCAGCCCCACGGGAGAGGCAAAAGAAAGGCGGCAGTCGCTTCGGTCGGTTGATAATCGCTCGTATCGGCTGTCCGTGCTTACTGTTGTAGGCAGGTCGTCCGTATCGGAGAGTGTATGCAGACAAAGCATATTATCGCCCACACGTACAAGGTCTGCGCCCAGACGGATGTCCTCCAAAGACGCGTGTCCTTCTTCCGAGAGGGAGAAATAACGGTCCAAGAGTCCGCCTTTTTCATTTGTGCCAACCAACTCTTCTTCAGTCATGCGGACAATCCTTAGCTGCTCGGTATCGTTGATGATACGCTCGAACTGGTCCACTGCTTCCATAAACTTCATCACTTCATCCTTGTTGGTAATCTCTTTTGGTAGCAGATGTCCACGGCAGAGCGAAGAGAAATTACTTTGCTGCGCCATACGCTGCTTGTTCGTCTTGGTAAGGAAGAGATAGACCGAGTGGTGGAGATACGGACGCTCGTTGAAGTGCCGTTCAGAGGAACGGGCAAGGAAACTCAATCCGCCATCGGAGAGCTTTCCTTGATAGTCTTCCTTAATGAACCAGTCCTGCTTGTGTACGATGCTATAATTGGGTAGCACCTTGATTGCCTTATGCCAGGCAGAGTGCATTGCTTCGTATTCTGTAGAGGTGACGGTAAAGAGTTCGGGCAGTTCCACACGGAAAGCCACAGTGATGTCAGCATCTTTGCTCACCATGCAGCCCTGCTCTACGGAGAGCAGTGGAAACTTCGACTCCAAGGTGGTTATCTTGCTTTTATTTCTCATTTTTTTGCTTTCTTTGGTTGAAGATTACGGATAAGGTGGCAGACCGTACGGCGGTTCACAAGGTAGCGTGGGTGCATACGCACTGCTCCTTTTTTCATCAGCCCATATTGCCCATACTTTCTATTCATGGTGAACGTTTGCCATACCACAAGGCTGGCACCCACTACACCTATGACAAGACAGGTAATTTGGCTGACTCCACAGAGATAGAGGATGACCACAAGAATGAAGACAGCCAGCAGCCCTCCTGCAAAGAGGAAGAGGTACTGCGCCTTCAAGCCCTTGAACTCTACCGTCCTACCTACACCTTTGTTGATTTCAAATGCAGCCATCGCCTTACAAGAAGAAACTTCTCAAGATAGTGGCAGCCACGATGAGGAAGATACACGCACCGAACCAAGAGGCTGCGGTCTTACTCGTATCGGGGTCACCACTTGAGAACTTGTTATACACTTTTATTCCTCCTATCAACCCCACTACCGCCCCTACGGCATAAATGAGTTTCGTGCCGGGATCGAAGTAGGAGGTTACCATTTTTGTAGCTTCATTGATACCGGCAATACCATTGCCTTGTGCGTATGCTCCTATGGTGGTAGCCGTCAGGAGTAGCATTGTGATTTTCTTTTTGTTGTTCATTGTTCTTTTTATTTTAAGTTGTTAAATGAATTGTTTTCTTTTGGGTAGAGTTGGTAAGGGGTGGCTCGGTTTTATTGTATGACTGATATTGGTTGATTGTTTTACTTTTGAGCCACCCCTCGAACACCGTACAATATGAACAAAAACACTAAGTTTTACAAATAGTATGAAAGTGGACGCTCGTCATCTTCCGATGTATCGCTATTGCTGCTCTCTACGTTTAAGTTCGTTTCAAAGTTTGAAGAAGAGTTTATATTATTTTCCTCCAATTCCGCTTCTTCCGCCTTGCGAATGGCAGCAAGTAGCTTTTGATGGTCTTTCTCCTGCTTAAGCGTTGCCTCTTTGATATAGTCCATGAGCTGTGTGCCCCGTATGCTTTGCAGCGTATCCTGCACTTCGGTTTCGCTTTCCTCATCGAGTGCATCGTCATTCCTGTGCCAACCGTTTATACGGGACAAGTCCCTTGTAAGAATGGCGGACGGTGAGACTTCGGGCATCACTGCATCAGCGATTTGCAGTTCCTCACGAATTATAGTGGCTTCGTCAGGCTCGTCCATTGTGTAGTCAATCTGCATTTCATTATCTTCTTCTGTACTTTCCGCTTCTTTTATTTCTTCGGACACAGATGAGTTTTTCCCTGCAAAGGTATTAGGATTATCAGCTGGTTTTTCTTTTGATGAAGTATCGGGAACATCAGGGATTTTTTGAGAATTTGTCGTAATCTCTTTTGAGATTTCGTCATAGCGTTCCCTATATGACTTACTTTTACCAACAAGTATTTTCCGTGCCTGCTCAATCTGGTCTTGCGTAACAGAAGAAACACTCTGCTTTTGTTCCTGCTTGTTTTTCTTTTTACTTTCTTCTTCCACTTTTTGGCGCACAATGTTTAACTGTTGCCAAAGAAAGAGTATCCCAACGAGTAACCATATCACTGTCAAAATCAGAAGAATGTTGAATAGTATTGTTTGCATAATGGTGATGTTTGTTTGTCATTTATTCTATGTTCAAAAGTCTATTGCCACCTTGCGTCGATGCTTTGCAGTGGCATTATTGAGCAGTTCCTTATGTTCTTTAAGGTGTTCACGGAGAATATTGTCAATATAACAAGCCATCGATACCCGCTCACCCAAATCCTGTAAAATGTTTCTTAGCACTTGGAGTGTATCAGCACTCATTGTAAAATTGGTTCGCTCTCGAAGGCGGACGGATTGTAAATAGCGTGTTCGGTAGTCCTCTAAAGAAGTCCGAGGTGTATCATTTCCTTTCTCGTGGCTTTTACACAAGGTCTTGTCCTGCTTATCGTCCGAGGTAGGCATAAGCTCCTTTACCGGATGCTGATTTTCCTTTTGGTTGGTACTGACTACTATTTTCATATCCTCTTCCTCTTCAGGTGGGTCAAAAGCCACCGTTTCCTTAGGTGGTGTCTTCATCACCCCGTCTTCTGCCATTTCCTTGAGCTTGGCTTCCAATTTCTGCCGCTGTTCCTGTATCTTTGCCATAGTGCTGTCTTATTTAAGTTGAATATGGGTAAGCAATTCCTCTATCAGCTCTTCAATGCCGGTCCCGATTCGTAAAGCCTTATTGGGAGGTAGGTAAGTGGAACGGAATACTCCACGGAATCCATATTGCTCCAGTTCATGGCCGAAGCGGTGAGCAGCATAGACATGCTGATTAAGTAGCGTGTAATCTTCGTTCTTGATATACCTACTATAGTATTCTATGAGCGTGTTCTTAACTCTTCGGTCAACCTTGTTCCATAGCAGAATGACTTCCTTGATACGGACACTTGACATAGATACACCCAAGTCGTTTACTGCCTTGATATAGGTAAGACAGGCAACCATCGACTGAACATCAGGCTCTAAAGGTGAAAGGATATAGTCCATCTCCAGCGATAGCTGCAAAAGGTCACTTGTACCAGCATGACCAGGAAAGTCGAAGATGACTAAATCAAAATTCTCAGACGGATGTTTACGGATATACTCGTTAGCTTTTTCTATTGCCTCCTTAGGGTCTGCCTTGAGAATGCGATAGGCTGTACGCTTCAAAGAGGAGAAATGTTGCTTCATCTGCTTGGAAAGCTGTGGATCACTTTCAATGCAAGCCTTTTCCCTTTCACGGAGTTTATAGAATGAGTCCTGAGACAAGTCACAGTCTACTACAAAAAGATGGATATTTCTTTCGTAGTAAAGAATGCTGCTGACAATCTCAGCCAAAGTACTTTTGCCAACACCTCCCTTTTGAGAGGAGAAGCCCAGAAATATGGGCGATGTTTGTATCTGTTCCATACTATAGATATTTTTATCGTTTGAACTATAATTTGATTGGTAGCTCGTTAGAGTAATCGTCAGAGCGAATTATTAATTCTTTTATCTGTCGAAATACCGAAGTATCTATCGTTTTATTTGTCGATTTGTCGACATCTCGATAGTTCTATCTGACGATATCTTGAACGATTGAAATAGAGTTCGTCATATCGTTATTTAAATAGTTCTATCGAACGATATTCCGTTCGTTTTATCTGCAAAATAAAAGCTTTTTCGATAGATATTTCTATGCGATAGAAGTACAAGGAAATGAAAGGAAAAAGAGTGAATATCATTGATAATGAGATATTTGAAAATCTGCCGTAACTTTGCAGGCGAGAATAATACATGGAGGTAACGTCCCGAAGCAGACACCCCAAAAGGGTGGATACTTCAATCGTATCAACTCTTGATATTGGCAAGGTGTGTCTTTGTAACACAAACCGACGTTTGTACCACAAAGATCCTTGCCCCGAAGGGGAGATGAATTACTCCAAAGTCGTAATTAAGAAAACAGAAAGGATATGGATAAGGACAAGGAACATGGTTCAGAACGAAAACAAGTAGAAAAGCCACGTTGGGACAACTGGCATGTACGGTTGCCTAACCCCAAAGACCAGCAACGGGCGATAGAATTGTTTCAGCGTTCGGGGGCAAAAACAAAGTCGGATTTCGTGCGTGGACGTATTCTTGGAGAGAGTTTCAAGGTGATTACGGTGGATAAATCCGCAGTGGAATATTACCGGAAGCTCTCAGAATTGACGGCACAAATCCAGAAGATTGGCGTGCTGTATAACCAGACCGTGCGGGCCATCAACAGCTACCACAGCGTAAAAACCGCACAGATTCTGCTTGAGAAGTTGGAGAAATTGTCGGCTCAAATCATTGCCTTGCAGGAGCAAGCTATCAATCTTACCATTGACTATCGCAAAAGATGATAGCAAAGATTTCAAGTACGGAAAACCTCGGAGGAGCACTCGGCTATAACTTCAAAAAGGTAGAGAAAGGGCAAGCGAGTATTCTTCTTGCCGCTGAGTTGTATCAGGACAGGGAGGGACGTTATACGATGGAGGAAGTGCTTGCCGACATGGAGGCATTGATACCCAAGAAATGCAGGACGAAGAAAACGGTATTCCATTGCTCCCTCAATCCGCACCCGGACGAGAAGCTCTCCGATGAAACACTCACGCAGATTGCCAAGGAGTATATGGAGACACTCGGTTATGGCAAACAGCCCTATATCGTCTTCAAACACAACGACATTACCCGTGAGCATATACACATCGTATCGCTTCGGATAGATGGTAAGGGAAAGAAAATCAACGACAAGTTTGAAAAGCGAAGGAGCAAGCAGATTACCGATGCCTTGGAAAGGAAATATAGCCTTATTCCAAGTTCAAAAGTAACTGATAGGGAAATGAAGGAAGTATCTAAAATTGATACCACCAAAGGGAATATCAAGGAACAAGTAGCCGAAATGCTTCTCTCTGTCCTAAAGTATTATGAGTTCTGCTCACTTGGAGAATTGAATGCCATCCTCTCCATATACAATCTTGCAGTGGAGGAAGTTAAGACAGAGTTTCGGGGAAAGAAATATGAAGGACTTGTCTATGTCCCAACAGATAATAAGGGAGACAAGGTAAGTAGCCCTATCCACGCCTCGGACATTGGACGTGGTGTGGGCTATACAGCCGTACAGAACAGGATGCAGAAGTCGAAACAAGCCATCAAACCACTGATACCAACCGTCAGGAACAAAGTGTTACAAGCTATGCGTACCTCTCCAAAGACAGAGGAAGAACTTCGGCAACGATTGGAGGAACAAGGCTTGCGTGTGTTTATCCGAAAGAACGAAAGCGGGCACATCTATGGCATCACGTTCATTGACGACAAGGAGGGCATTGCGCTTAATGGCTCCCGATTGGGTAAGGGATATGCCGCTAACGTATTCAATGGTTATTTCTCCAATCCAACACATAATCCGTTCTTAGATGAAACGCAGTATGGCAGTCTGTCTGCCCGTTTGGATCAATCTGCAACCGTTCACCCTTCGCAGCTAAATACGGAGGAAAGCGACAACCTTGTCGATGAACTTATCGAGGATATGGCAGATGGCTCTTTCCTATCTACGGGCAACGATGATTGGAAAGAAGCTGCATGGCAGCGTAAGCTCCGAAAACAAAGTAAGGTAAATATTAGACGAAGAAAACATTAAATAAACGAGCATTTCTATCTCCCCTCCCTTCGGAGGGGTTGGGGGAGGCTTTAAAACAATATAATTATGGCACAAGAAGATGATTTAAGAGCATTGGGTAAGGTCATGGACTTTATGCGGGGTATATCAGTGATATTTCTCCTTATCAACTGTTATTGGTTCAGCTACGAAGCGTTTCACGAGTGGCACTTCACGCTCGGTATCATCAACAAGATACTAATAAACTTCCAACGTACCACAGGCTTGTTCTCGTCCATCCTCTGGACAAAACTCTTTTGTGTGGTATTCCTTGCCCTTTCTTGCTTGGGGACAAAAGGAGTGAAAGAAGAGAAAATCACATGGAAAAGGATTTGGACGGTGCTTTTCTCAGGCTTTGTCTTTTTCTTTCTCAACTGGTGGCTACTGGTATTGCCCATCGGCAAGATCGGAGTAGCTTCCCTCTATATATTTACGCTATCCGTTGGCTATATCTGTCTGCTGATGGGTGGCGTATGGATGAGCCGACTACTCAAAAACAACCTGATGGACGATGTATTCAACACAGAAAACGAGAGTTTCATGCAGGAAACACGGTTGATGGAAAATGAATACTCCGTCAATCTTCCTACACGCTTCTACTATAAGAAGAAGTGGAACAATGGTTGGATTAACGTAGTCAATCCGTTCCGTGCCTCAATGGTGCTCGGTACACCTGGTTCGGGTAAGTCCTACGCCATTGTGAACAACTACATCAAGCAGCAGATAGAGAAAGGCTTTGCGATGTATATCTACGATTATAAGTTTCCCGACCTTTCCGAGATTGCTTATAATCACCTACTTAATCACTTGGATGCCTACAAGGTAAAACCGCAGTTTTTCGTGATAAATTTCGATGATCCGAGAAAGTCGCATCGGTGCAATCCTATCAATCCTGCCTTTATGACAGATATATCGGATGCCTACGAGAGTGCCTATACCATCATGCTCAACCTTAACCGCTCATGGATACAGAAGCAGGGAGATTTCTTTGTCGAGTCACCGATTATCCTATTGGCAGCTATTATATGGTTTCTGAAAATCTATGAGAACGGAAAGTATTGCACCTTCCCTCATGCCATCGAATTTCTCAACCGTCCCTACGCACAAATATTCCCGATACTCACCTCCTACGATGAGCTTGCCAACTACCTTTCACCCTTTATGGATGCTTGGGAAGGCGGAGCACAGGACCAGTTGCAGGGGCAGATAGCCAGTGCCAAAATACCACTTTCACGAATGATTTCACCTGCTCTTTATTGGGTGATGACAGGCGATGATTTCTCACTTGACATCAATAACCCTAATGAGCCGAAAGTACTTGTTGTAGGTAACAATCCCGATCGCCAGAATATCTACTCAGCTGCTCTTGGACTATATAACAGCCGTATTGTGAAACTCATCAACAAAAAGAAACAGCTCAAATCTTCGGTGATAATCGACGAGTTGCCGACCATATATTTTCGTGGACTGGATAACCTTATTGCCACAGCCCGAAGCAACAAGGTTGCAGTATGTTTGGGCTTTCAGGACTTCTCACAGCTCACTCGCGATTATGGGGACAAAGAAAGTAAAGTGATACAGAACACTGTGGGCAATGTCTTTGCCGGGCAAGTCGTTGGCGAAACGGCCAAGACGCTCTCTGAGCGGTTCGGCAAGGTCTTGCAACAACGACAATCGATGACCATCAATCGAAACGACAAGTCCACCTCTATCTCCACACAGATGGACAGTCTTATCCCAGCATCCAAAATCAGCAACCTAACACAGGGTATGTTTGTGGGTGCCGTATCCGACAACTTTGATGAGCGAATCGATCAAAAGATTTTCCATGCAGAGATAGTAGTGAATAGTGCAAAGATTTCTGCTGAGATGAAAGCCTACCAACCAATCCCTACAATTGCAGATTTTACAAATGAAAATGACTCCGACAATCTCAAAGAGACTATCGAAGCCAACTATAAGCGGGTCAAGCAAGAGGTATTAACTCTTGTGGCTTCAGAAATAGAACGGATAAAAAGCAACCCGGCACTTGCTCGCTTAATCAAAGAGTAGGCTTAGGCAGAAAAAAAGATGGTTTATTTAATAAATTACCTTGTGGAGTGACGGCTTCTTGAAGTGGAACAAACTGTAGTGTACTGTCTTTATATACAGAATAGTGGTCTGTACGCAAAATATCTGAAAGATGTTTCATCTCATAGGGTAATTCTCTTAAACGCTCCAGCCACACTTCCTCAACAAATTTATTTACTGGTAATACTGAAAGTTTTTTACTTAATTCAATTTGCAAATCTGAGGTAGAGCGTGCCCGAACTTGAAAAAGATAATTTACAGCCTCTGGAGTAACTCCTTCACTATATGCTATGGCTTCTGCTGCCATAAGCAAGACTTCTGCATAACGATAGATGCCAAAATATTGCTTGTTAGAAGCAGCTATACCAGTCCCGGAAGTAAGCCAAAAATATGGAGCTGGAGCAAATATTTCAAAGATAGTCTTTCCCTCATCCTTAACCTTGAAGAAGGTATGGAAGTACTGTCGGTCTTTCCCTCTTATATCTCCCTCTGCATAGCAACTCATAAATGCCTGAATAGGCTTGAAGGCATTGAAAGCAACATGCTCTTTAACATTATCCCAGTTCCTAGCCATTTTGGGAAATGCAAAAGAAGCCCGGGGCAATGTCGTTGAGAGCGATTGAAAAATCAAAGTCTATAGTCATGGCGGAATCAACCCTTATGGTTTGCTGGCTTGTTCTTTCCTCTACAGCATTCCACACTCGCAAGGTTATATTGTGCTCACCAGCCTGAGTGAACACAACTTTAGCCGGAGTTCTCTCATTGGAACTACTGGGAATACCACCCTCGAATATCCATTCATATTCTTCTGCTCCGTAACTCTCGTTTTTCAATTGGATAGTTACAGGTGAGGTTTTGTCTTCCGATGCCTCTATGGTGAATGTCGATTCGATAGGAACGGCAGTCTCTTTGAGACAGGATGATAGCAAAACTGTAAAAAGCCATATCGCTATTGAGCGATATGGAATCTTTGCTATTATGATTTTATTTTTTATCTTATTCAATATCATTATTTCAATACATTTTCAAAGTTAGTTTCTTTTAGAATCATAGTCACAAAAGGTTTGTATCCTCTTATGTATTGGAGGATGCCCCATGCACATAAACCATCTGTAGTCATAATATCACGTATTGTCAATTCCTAATTCTTTTCGCTTCTTTTTCCAGAAGTCATTTATATTATCAAAATCTTCTCCATACTCAAAATCTTCATAAGGAGGTTCAAACCAATGAAAAACGATAGACTGCTTGGCGATTCTACAAACATAAAATCCTGTTTTATCCTCTCGGCAAAAAAAACATACCTCTCCTAATCTATCTTCTAGATGATTTCTCCAGTCCATTGTATTATCCCAGCTACTAAATTCTGGATTATATTGCCCCCCTTCTTTAAAATCTTTAGTGAGATATTTTGTCTCCCTATAAAAACTATAACCATACATAGAGTTATATCTATTTATTGTATCCAGTGTTATATTTTTCCAAAAGAAAGTTTCTAAGTTTCTCCTTAAAGAGTTCTTTAGGCAAGGAGCATTCGCCACAAGGATAGTACTCGCTGCATATATCTTTTTCTCGTTGTCATTACCTGTATTACCTGTACGATATTCAAGGACATAATAACTGCTTTTGTCAATCATATTGCATCTTGATATAAAAAAGACAAGACTTCCAAGGCAAAATACTAATCCTCCTAAAAAGAACTTTCTCATATTCATAATCTTCCTTCTATTTCAATTTCTTTTGATGTGAATCTTATGCCCCCACAACTATTTTTTGAAAGATGCAACTTAATGTCCTTGTTTTACTCCTCCACCAACCATACGCCATCTTTCTTAAGATAAACAATTGGCTCTGTATCAAATTTGAAACCCTCAATGGGGGTACGTTCCTCCCAAATGTCATCTATTTCACTTTCTTTTACATCCAAATGAGGATCATATCCATGCATAGCATGGTCTCCCGACATGGTTTGATATTCTATAGATGGATCTAATGTTATAATCCTGTCATCTGTAAGTCCTAAACACTGGCATTTATAACCTTTATAATTACAAAAACAACTTTTCCTATAGGCGGAATAATCATAATTGTCTCCGTAAGGTAAATATAAACCAAAATAGTCATCCTCTTCTTTGTGAAAACCAAGATCTAAAAAATTAGAATTCTGAGTATAAAGATGCCAACATGGATTATTAAACATATAACTAACATTTATATTTATCCATTCATTAGCAATATATATATATTCACCAGTCTGAAAATAATCACACTTTTGCCTTTCCATATACTGTTATTTTATTATTACGAATTTACCACTTCTGTATATAGCTCTGAGTTCTTCAGTACCATCATTAAATATTTCCCATATCTCAGTACCTTCTTGAATATCTATTCTACTTTGAAAATGCCATTCTGGAACACTTAATCTCCCATTATTACCAGAGGTAAAGCCATGTACTGTAAATGGATAACCCATATCTTCTGAAGTAGGGATGACAAGTATCTGGGGGCATCTTCTGATTTGACTCGGATTACTGCTATTCATTTTGCTTTATTTGATAATTTCCTTCATATTTATTTTTTAAAGCTCTACCAACCATACGCCATCTTTTTTAAGATAAACAATTGGCTCTACATCAAATTTGAAACCCTCAATGGGGATACGTTCCTCCCAAATGTCAGTTACTTCATTCACAAAAAGTTCATAAGGTAAATGAATTCTTCTATCATCATAAAAATGTAATCCTAATTTTTTCTTTGTCTCTAATTCAGGAGATAATATAATGTCATTATTTTTTTAAATGATATTTTCTAAATAATACTTTCCATCCTGATAGTTACAATAATTCTCCCTCTGAAAAGCACTTTGTATCTGTTCAGCGGATAGAGTTATGAAAACTTTATCTGATAAAAACTCATCTGTTTTGCAATTTTCATATCTTTTGAATCCAATACTCAATAGACCTTCTGTAAAAGAGGTTTGAAGACGATATAAGTTTTCTTCTACTTTCCAAAACCGACATTCTATACCTTTAAAAAAGGCATAGTCATCATTTTTTATTTTCAACATAACACATCATTTTATGATAATAAATTTTTCATATTCTTTACTGTAGATTGCCCTTAAAATTTCTTTGCCATCATTAGACACCTCCCATATTTCATCACCTTCATTGAATTTTACTCTTCGTAACAAATTCCATTCAGGTATTCCTAATCTACCATTGTTACCAGAGGTAAATCCTGTAGAAGTAAACGGATAGACCCGACTTCTAATCTATATCGTTTTGTGGTTCAATATAACGCATATTAGCGCATAAAATTATATCTTTTGCCCGATAATATGATATATATTGTAACGCAACTTCATCTAAAATAACTTTTACCCTCATCCCCAACAATTTTAAATGCTTTAGTTGAATCATTACAGACAAAGTCTTGTCTTCTGATGATTCGCTTAAGAATGCAGACTTGATTGGAACAGCAGTCTCCTTGAGACAAGAAATTACCATTATTCATTTTGCTTATTTGATATTTTGTTATGCCATGCACCATGCAGATTCTCTTCAATATATGAATTATCTTTGAACAGATAGACTAATGGTTCTACATCAAAAACAAAATCAGAGATAGGCTTTCGCTCTTCCCAAATAATTGGAGCAGAAGCGATGAATTCCTCATAAGGAACTTCTATTCGGCTATCATCATGATCATATAACTTCAAATATCTTCTCGTTTTACGTTCGTTTGGATATAGTATGAATAATCCATGCCATATATTCTCAATATTATACTTGTACCCCAAGTAAATGCAATACATACGACCTTCATAGGCAGAATAAGGATACTTCTGATCCATTTTAAGGAATAGCTTAAAATACTCTCCGC
This sequence comes from Hoylesella nanceiensis DSM 19126 = JCM 15639, assembly GCF_000379965.1. Lineage (GTDB taxonomy): Bacteria > Bacteroidota > Bacteroidia > Bacteroidales > Bacteroidaceae > Prevotella > Prevotella nanceiensis. The sequence goes on from NZ_KB904331.1 coordinate 119,150, forward strand.
TTTTTGAGAATAACCTTGAATCAACCTCTTCTTTCGTATAGATATACCAGAACCACATATTGTCATTATTACAGTAAGTATCTAATCGTAGTTCTTTTCCATTTATTAAGATTCGCTTACCTACCTTTTTTTCTATTTTCATCATTTGATAACTATAAATTTTCCTTCTTTGAATACTGCATATAAAGTTTGCTTACCATCACGTGTTATCTTCCAAATTTCAGTTCCATCTTTAATGGATATTTTAGAACCTTCTTTCATCGTAAATTCTGGGACTCCAATTCTCCCTTTTATTCCAGCTGTATAACTCTCGTTTTTCAATTGGATAGTTACAGGTGAGGTTTTGTCTTCCGATGTCTCTATGGTGAATGGTGAATGCCAATTCGATAGGAACGGTAGTCTCCTTGAGACATGATGATAACAAAGTTGTAAAGAATAACATTGTTATTGAATGATATAGGATATTACATTTTTTCATTTTCCTTATTTGATATTCTATTATGCCATGCAACATGCAGGTTATCTTCTATCTATGCTTTGTCTTTGAACAAATAAAGCAGCTATAGGCAAAGTCCCATACTTTCTTCGTTAATTTCTTTTCTACTTCTACAATTCTTTATTTAATATTACGACTTTCTTCTATTAGTTGTTCTTTTGATGGTAATTTCTCTGGAATAAAAGAAAAAACAATGTCGTCATCTTCTATTAATTTTATATATCCATTTTCCTGCCATTTCAACAAAATGGGTCTAATTCTTTTATAATTATTTCGAATATTTTTATTTAGCATATCTAATAAATTCCAATCAACAATTGGAGACATCAAATAAATATTATCGTGATAAATATAATTTATTATTATTATTAATCTACTACGTTTCATTACTCATGTATTATTTGAAGTTTATGACTTCTCCTGTTTTCAAGTTTATCATTCTTTAGTTCCGCTATTAGACTGACGAGACATTATACTCGATGGCAAATTCGTTATTTTAAACTTATTGCCTTCGATAATTTTTACGATACCCTTTTCTTCAAGAACCAATAAATAATCTTTTAAGAGACTCTGAACATTTCTATTGTTTGTAAAGTCTTCTACAGACCAAATGCTACCCAAATTTCTATAGAGAAACTCCAGTTTGTGTAGAAACTCCTTTTTTATTTCGTTAATCCCCCTCATTCTTTTGACAGATCTTTCTTTATGTGAGTGATTTGTTTCATGCTTGGTGGTTTCAAGACCTCTATCATTTGTTCGTCATCTATTTTGAATAATCTGATAAATCCTTGTTCTTCCCACAGTTCCAATATAGGTAATAAATACTCAAAAGAAGAATCTAGTGGTGATGGTAAAGCATCCCATTTAAATACTGAGTTATAGAACCCAAAATCATGTCTGAGTACTTTAATTAACATCGTTGTCATTTTTCTCTTTTTCATATATTAAAAAATAATAATTTCGCCAGTTTTAAGATTTATAAGTCTTCTCAATTTTATTGTTTCTTGTGTCACAAACTGTGTGCCACCACCTTTTCCATATTGAGGATAACTACGAGTAATTATTTCTATATTAGGAGCATCATCCCAATTCGCTTTTGGAAAAGCCACAGATGTTTTTATTTGATCAGCACTAAATTCTGCACGCCAAGTAGCATCTGTCATATCTCCATTTAATTGTAATTTTGATATAGCTTCAATTGGATTATCAAACTTATCCAACGAAAAGTATGTCAAATCATCCCCTCTCATAGGAGGAATAACACCTGTTCTCTTAAGTTCTTCTATATACTTTGCTTGAGAACCAATATACCTATATCCTATTTTTCCTTTTATCAATTCTGGGGCTGCGTCTTGTATATTATCAACCTTTTTCAAGGCATCAATTCCCTTCTGCTCATAGTATGCTATTATTTCTGCAGCAGCACCACCATTTTCTTTGAATTTAACGTAAATAAGCTGCTCTGCCTTCTTGCCATATCTTGCAATGGCAATTTTTCTGGCCTGGCCTTGTATCTCGTTAATATTTATAGAAGTCTTCCCACTCTTCCATAACTCTTCGAACTGAGCTGCCAGTTTTGAAGTCTTTGCATTCTGATAGACATTTTTTGTGGAAATTATCAGGTCGAGACTTCTGATGGAACGTATTACCTGCGGAACATTGGCAAGTGCATCTATTGCGAGGTATTTACTTTGCCATTAGTACATGACGCTAAAACCAAGTATGTAAAAATCAGGAAAACAAACTTTCTCTTCATTTGTTATTTACTATTTCTGGTTTCTTGGATTTCCATCTATGATAATGTCATCGTTTGATATGCTCTTCGATGTGCGTTTCACCTTATCATGCAGCTTTCCTATACGCAGGCTGACGTTTATACCGAAGCTGCGATAGTCACGTCTTACATTTGTAAAGCGATTTGTAAAGTCGGCAGTTTCGGTAAGCTGTTCTATACGCAAATCATTTTGGAACAGATTATTTCCATAGACGGTCACCGTCAACCTGTCGTCTTTCAAGAAAGAACGAATCAGCATAAGACGGTACATCATGGAGCCTTCGGTATACCCTTGCAGATTTAAGCTTCGGCTGTTCAGCGAACAACCTGCCACCATTCTCAACCTCCACGGCAGGTTCTTCTGTAAATTGACCGAAAGACTGCTTGAATATCCATTATTATGCTGTCCCAGCTGTGAACTTTTAAGATTGGTATATGCTCCGTTTGCATTGACATTCAAGGTGGCGCTCCCAGAGAGTGCCCACCGGATGTAAAGGTTCAGATAAACATTACTTCTCTTGAGCAGATTGCCATACGTGGAGATAAGGGTGGCATCTTCCCCTGTTACCATATTGTCGGTCAGGGAGACAGGATTACCCCAATAGGAGTAGCCGATGATGCCACGATCCTGTAAGTCGAGTCCTGCCGTCATGTTTATTCCAAAGCGCCGGGCAAACGAGTTGAACGAGAGGCTCAGGTTATGCGAGGATGATGTGGTCAGGTCAGGGTTTCCTGTCTTGATGACTGTAGGATTCGTCCGGTCTACATAGGGATTCAGATTCCAGATGTTGGGGCGTGATATGCGCATGGCATAAGAGAACGTGAGCATCCGTGTCTCCCCTATACGGTAGCCGATTGACAAGGAAGGGACCACGTTATCGAATTGCGCACCGAAACTTTCATAACGCGTCAGGAGGTTATCTTCAGGATAGCTTACTTTCTGCGAAGAATGCTCATAACGCAATCCCATCTTTCCTGATATTTGCTTATGCTGTATGGCATATTCCGCGTATGCGGATGAAATATCAGTCCTCTGTCTGTAAGAAAGAGACGGACTCTGGTCTTCCGCAAAAGGTTCTTCCGTACCTGCCGTTCTTGTAGCTTCGACATTGTCACTCTTATGGTTGCGATGGATGTATTTAGCCCCCACACTCCATGTATGCTTTCCACCTCTGGTTACGGTATAGTCTATCTGACTGGTATGTTCGTCCATATGCAGATCGGACGTGGTACACAGGTCCTTGAAACTTAAATCCGGTGTCTGGCCTTTTTGCCAGTAATAAAGGCTGGAGGACATAACGGTGGAAGGTACTGCTGAAAAGCGATACGACAGCGTTATGACACCGCCATGTCTGCCAAACGTGTGTTGGTAATCGATTCCTGCGTACAGGCTATTAATTCGATTGCGTGACGCATGCTCATTATCGAAGCTGTATCTATGCCCACCATTGCCGTCGTACATATCAGTGTGCATGTCCGTCCGGCTTTTCCCTGTGTAGTTCTCTACTCCTGCCGTCATACTGATCAAGTGGCGGCTGTCAAACTCATAGCTGCCGCCCAATTCCATGAAATGGGCGGGTGCCTTGACCTGATAATCAGAGTAGGAGTGCATCTGTCCTGCTGCCGACAGCGTTTTACCTGTGCGTTCCGTCTCCTGCCATGCCTTGGGTGGTCTTGAATAGCTTACTCCGTCCGTGACTGACAGGGTTAATTTCCCGACCTTGGCCAGGCCTGACACGTTTGCACTTTGTGCTATATTCATTACTCCCACGCCCAGACTGACGTTGTAGCCTTCCAGCTTCGAACTGCCTAACGTAATGATGTTGAGTATCCCTGCCACGCCCTCCGCATCATATTTGGCACCGGGATTCGTAATGACTTCTATCTTCCTGACGGTCGAAGCGGGGATGGTCCTCATCATCTCCGTGGGCTTGTTGCTCATCATGGTGTTTGGCTTTCCGTTCACATATACCTTAAAATCAGTACTGCCCTTTACTTTCACGACATCATTCCCCTCTACCGTAACCATAGGCACCTTCCGCAGCATTTCCAACAGCGTCATGCTCCTGCCGTCGGGATCATCGGTTACATGATAGGTTATCCTGTCGAGCTCTGCCTTTATCAGCGGGCGTGAGGCACTGACCTGCACCTCCTTCAGATGTACGGTCGAGTCTCTCATCTGGCTGAGGGTGTCATTGCGTGTCTGTGCAGAGGCAACCGCTGTACAGGCTATGTACAGCGGTATCATGAATATCAGCCCCACCGTCCGGTTTTCAGCTATTCTCGTCTTCATTCTTCCACGGTTTTTGATACATGAAACTCAAAAGTGTTACTGCCTAACAGTCCCAGGCCATCGGTACCTTCCACGACTCCTATAAACTGCGTATTGATGTCAGATGTCCAGAATGGCACGGTAGCATCTCCGTTCTTGTCAGTCAGAACAGAGGGACTCCATAGCAATGTATTCCGCGCATCGGGTAGCGAGGACAGCATCTCCACGGAATCGGGCGTATAGAACTCGCGTTGGCCATAGTAGCCCTTGACACGCGTGATGTTATTCATACGGAGCAATTCCTCATCGGTGTAGATAGGACCCTCATACTTTATGTCCTCGACATCTTTGACGATCGATATTCCCTGTGTATTAGGTTCGTATTTTATAATCCGATACATCTTTCCGATAACGGGTTTCCTCCGAACATTTAAAGTATCTCTACTATGTTGAGCACATTGGACAGGTGCTCTTTCATCTCCCATTAAGTGGGAATATCCCTCTTTGTAGTTTTCTAAAAAGCCGTGTTTGCAGACCCATGGGCCTAAATTTATATTTACCAGGCTATCCAGCCTCCCCATGAACTTATCCCTGAAGGGAATCCTGCGCTTCCTGGTGACAAGTACCTCGTTCAGCAGCACTGTCCCTGTCTGGGTTGTGACAAGCTCCGCGTCTTTCTTTTCTTTCTCGACATTGTTCAAATAAGATTGGTATGATTTTTTCGACTTCCTTATGGAGTCTATCAGTACCGTACCATCCGAGAGCGTCAGATGTGGCTTGAACTCTTTTCCCAGAAGTGGCTTGATATAGACATATCCACCCCGAAGTGTATTCATGACAGACACGGGAACAGAGAAGTTGCCCACGGAATCGGTCCATAGGAACTGACTATCCCCGGAAGGTCCGAACACCTGAATCACCTGCTCACCTCCGTTGGTGGTATTTCTTTTCATCTTACGACTTCCCACGGTTTCTCTTCCGATGATGCTGTCACATAGGAATGGTTTCCCATGATAGTCCTTCCGACTTTCCTGCCAGGTATACCGCCGCCACCCTTGCGTAAGAAGCAACAGGTCCAAAGCATGCAATCTGTCCGGGTTATTCCGGTCGAAGTAGTAGGCGGGGTGATGAATATTACCACGTATCTGGGTTGAGAGTAAATTATAGGACAGCATCGTTTCCCGGTAGGATTGATTCATGTAAGCTTTGTCAAAGATACTCACGCATATTTCTGCCTGTACCGGTTTTCCCTCGGAATCGGTCACATGTATCCTTACTTTACCTTTATCACGGCGTGAATAGACTTCTTTCGACGGACGAGCTGTTATCGCCAGCTGTTTATCAGGCAAGACATAGAACAACCTTTCAGCTACCGGACGCTGCTGCTCATCGTAAAGGGTTGCCTCGGCAATTCCCTGTCCGATAAACTCGCTCGTAGGCAAAGTGATGATGAGGCTATCCCGAAGTATGCCTTTGGCCCGACAACAGGGCACATTACGCATCTGCACAAATAGAGTTATACGGCGGGGCATGCTTCCCTTGGGCTGCCTCACCGAGAACACAACATTTTTCCTGTCTGTGTGTTCCAAATGCATTACCATGCCAGAACGGAGAGATGTGGGAAGAGGAAACTCTTGCCCATTGGTTAGTCGTACCGTGTAGCGGATTCCTTCTTGAGGGACGAACGAAAAGAGCCCCATTCCGTCATGATAGCTTTCTAAGTCCAATATCCTCGCTCCGTTTTCACATAGCCAGCCATTCAAGGGGGCAGGCATACCTTGGTTGTCTGTTGTCTTAAATGCAACATAATTTTTTATACCCTGAACCAGATAGCCCCCCTCCGGATACAAGCCAAGTCTGATGTTATCTCTCTGCTGTCTAGCTTTCGTGTCTTGTGGTTTCTGTTTGTCGATTCGGTCAACAACCCATATTTTTTGAGGAAAGATGGCTTCTGTGCTGTCTGCATAGAACGAAGACTGAGTATATCCTTCCACCCGGTATTCCCCAGTATTCCATTTCTCCCCGATGAAGACGTGTCCCTCAGCTCGCCCACCGGAAATCGGATATTTCTCATTCCACACAAGACTGTCGGCGGAATCATAGATTCTCAGAAAGAGAGTCTGGCTCCTGTCTGACAGTGTTAATAAGGAGCGGTCGAACAGCCAGGCTTTGAACCACATGTCTTCCCCCGTCTCATAGACTCCCTTGCTAAAGAGCATGTATGGCTGATCTTGAGGCAGTGCCGCATGGATTACCTCCAAATCTCGTGCAATATGCGGTTGATTCTGACCGAATACAGTCAGGAAGAACGGACCCAACAGGAGAAATATTCCAAGATTTTTACAGATTTTCATAGGATGCTTCTTACAATTACGAAGCAGGGAGAGCGACCGCCCCCCCTACTAAAATTAGATTACTTATACGGACGCAGTCACGGTACTCCACAGAGAACGCACAGACTCCAGCACCACTCAGACATTTTCCGCTTACAAACCAGTCTGAGCCTTGTGCACAGTCCCATAATGTCGATTTTACAATCATACTTATTCTCAAGTTCTACAATGAACATATGTCATATTATCAGTATGGACAAATTTATCATTTTTCTTTCAGATGCGGAAATTTTTGATGGATTATTTTCTCTATTAGGGGTACAATCTGTACTTTTCCCGACATTTCCCTATTTATCCAGCCTTATCTCTGATTTCGGTTTGATTCATTTTATACTTATATTTTTGTAATATCACAAGGATTTACTCATAAAAATATAAGAATTATGGAATCAAACAACAATGACAACTATGTGCTGGTCTTGGAAGACCGCACGGAAGTGAAGAACGAAAAGGAAGTGGGTAAATTGTCCGTCATATCCAGTGTTGACGACAAGGGAAACCTTAAAAGCACCGAAGCAATCGCTGCTAACCAAGCGGCATTCTTGAAGTTCAACAACAAGGACGGACTTCTGAAGAACTTTATGACCAATTTCCTTAAACAATTCAACAAGCCGACTCATTTCGGGTTGTACAAGGTCGTGGCAGACAATGTGGAGCAAGGCGTGGACAACCTGCGTACCCTGCTCCAAAGCCGTGAGAAGCCCGAAAGCAAACAGCAACTGGCTGAGATGGGCGTTCCCTTTGAGGACTATTTGCCTCGGCAGAAAAATGCCACCGCTATCGACCCTGAAAAGGTGGATTGGAAGATGCTCGACAATCTCGGTCTTTCCCGCGAACACTTAGAACAGAGCGGAGAATTGGAGAAACTGCTTAACTGGCAGAAGACCAACCTCGTAACGCTTGCCGTACCTATTGGAGACACTACTATCTACACCGAAGCTCGCCTTGCTTTTCGCACGGACGATAACGGCAATATCGGTTTGGCAATTCATCCTTTGAGAAAAGAACCACAGCTTGACTTTCCCTATATGGGTTACAAGTTCTCTCCCGAAGAAAAGGAGCAACTCCTTGCTACGGGTAATCTTGGCAAGACCATTGAGGTAACACCTAAGAATGGAGAGTCTTTCTCTGCCTACGTATCTATCGATTCGCAGACGAATGAAATCATAGCCCTGCGTGCCGACCGTGTGAACATCCCTAAGGAGATCAAGGGCGTAACGCTCTCTGATGTCCAGTACAAAGATCTTGTGGAAGGCAAAGCCGTGAAGGTGGAAGGTATGACTGCCAAGAGTGGTAAGACCTTTGATGCAACTTTGCAGGTCAATGCCGAGCGAAAGGGCATTGAGTTTATCTTTGGCGACAACAAGAGTTTAAGAGAACGACAGGAACACAAACAGACACAGCAGCAAGGTGTTCCACATAAGCTTTGCGGCTTAGACTTATCAGATAAACAGCGTGAAGCCTTGGATAGCGGTCGTACACTATATCTAAAGAATATGGTGGATAAACAAGGGCAACCTTTCAATGCGTACGTTCGTATGGACAAAGAACAGAATAGACCACGTTTTTACAAGTGGAATCCTGACAAGAAGCAGGAAACTGGCAAGGAAAAGGTGGTAGCTGTAGCCGAAGAACACAAAACACAGGTAGCTGTCAACAACCACGGCAAGACGAATGAAGCTACCAAGAACGTGAAAGAACCGCTGAAAACGGGACAGACACAGCCTACTGCTGCCCAAAAGCAAAAGCAGGACGAGAACAAACAGAAGAAGTCCCGTGGACGTAAGATGTAATCCATAATTCTATTATCGACTATGACAACTTGTATTATCGCCGAGAAACCCTCGGTAGCCAGAGATATTGCCCGCATCGTAGGAGCAACGAGCAAGCAAGACGGATATATGGAAGGCTGCGGCTATGTCGTTACTTGGGCAATGGGACACCTCATCGCCCTTGCCATGCCTGAAGCCTACGGTTTTTCTGCCTATAAAGCTGAAGACCTACCCATCCGTCCCAATCCTTTTCAGTTAGTGGTACGACAAGCGCGCAGGGACAAGGAGTATGTATCAGATCCTGCGGCATTGAAGCAACTCAAAGTGATACGCTCCTGTTTTGACAAGGCAGATCGTATCATTGTCGCCACCGATGCAGGGCGAGAGGGTGAGCTCATCTTTCGCTACATCTATCAATATCTAGATTGTAAAAAGACTTTCGAAAGACTTTGGATAAGTTCACTCACAGACAAGGCTATCCGTGAAGGACTTTCCAACCTCAAGCCTGGTATCCATTACGACAATCTCTATCATTCTGCCAAGGCAAGAAGCGAAGCTGACTGGCTGGTGGGTATCAATGCAAGTCGTGCGCTGTCCATTGCCCGCAAAGGCAGCTATTCTTTGGGACGGGTACAGACCCCAACACTTGCTATGGTCTGCCGTCGGTACATAGAGAACCGTGATTTTTCTTCCGTACCCTATTGGAAAATATCCGTCCTTACAGAAAAAGAGGGTGTGTCGCTGAAAACCATTGGCAGTAAAGACTATGAAAATGAAGCATTGGCACAGACTGCTCTCGCTACGCTTCGCAGTCAGAGCCAGCTTACAGTGGAATTGGTCGTAAGAAAGGTGGCTGGTACACCGCCACCACTCTTGTACGACCTTACTGCCTTGCAGAAGGATGCCAACAGACGCCACGGCTTTTCTGCAGAAAAGACCCTCTCGATAGCCCAAAGCCTCTATGAGAAGAAAATCACGACCTATCCCCGCACTGGCAGCCGATACATCAGCGAGGATGTCTTCGAGGAAGTCCCCGCCCTGCTGCGCAAGATAAGAGAAACACTTCTGACTCCGCTTAACCGCCATTCTGTGGACAATACCAAAGTTACCGACCACCACGCCATCATCCCGACTGGTGAAACACCATCAGGATTGTCGACAGATGAAATAACTATCTATCAAATGGTAGTTAATCGCTTCATAGAAGCCTTTTCTCCCGATTCCGAGGACGAGCGTATGCAGGTGCGGTTTACTGACGGTACCAACATCTTTACTTGGAAAGCGTGTAGGCAGATTTCCTTGGGATGGAAAGTCGTACAGAAAGGTAAAGAAGCGGAAGCAGATAAGAAAGAAGATAGTGATGAACATATTTTGTCTTCATTGCCGAACTTGACAGAAGGTGAAGTCCTATCACTTGTCAATGCGGACATCACCGAACATAAGACCAAACCTAAACCTCTCTACACAGAAGCGACACTGCTTTCTGCTATGGAGAACGCCGGCAAGGAAGTGAAGGAAGACGATAAGCGCAAGGCAATGGCAGAGTGTGGTATTGGAACACCTGCCACCCGTGCCAACATCATCGAGACGCTTATTCTCCGTGATTATATCCGAAGAGACAAGAAATCCATCATACCTACCGAGAAAGGCTTAGCTGTCTATGAAATTGTCAAGGACAAGAAGATTGCCAATGCAGAGATGACTGGCAGTTGGGAACTTGCCCTTGCTGTTATTGAAGCAGGAAAGATGCCATCTGATAAGTTCTCACAAGGTATCAACTCATACGTGGGAACAATCTGCGAGGAACTCCTAACACTTACTCCCGAACAGAAGTCCTATCCTGTATACCGCTGCCCAAAGTGCGGACAGCAGAGTGTAGGCATCTATGCCAAGGTAGCCAAGTGCAGGCATGAAACTTGTGGTTTCCACGTATTTCGTGAAGTCTGCAGCATACTTCTCTCTGAAGATAACATCCGTGACTTGATAAATTCTGGTCGTACGCCTATCCTTAAAGGACTGACCAGCAAGGCAGGAAAGAAATTTAATGCCCGACTGGTTTTGGGTGAAGACTACGCCACTTCCTTTGAATTTGAGAACAATAAAGGAAAACAAAGAGGGAAATAATCCTGGCAGAAACAACGAGGAACGGATATAGGTTGGGAGATACAAGTATTGCCTCCCGACCTTTTTACCTCCACTTATTAAAAGCAAACACTATGGCATACAATAAGAAAGAAGTCCTACAAGCCAACACGGAAGCTATCCGTGTGGTCTTGCGCCTGGAAAAAGAACGCCGCGAAGCCACCGAAGCTGAAAAAAGTATCTTACGAAACTATCAGGGCTTCGGTGGCTTGAAATGTGTACTCAACCGTACAGATACCCCCGATGATATACGCTATTGGAGCAAGTCAGAGCAGAATCTCTTTGAACCTACCCAGCAGCTCAAACAGATGATTTATCGTGAAGCCTTAGATGCTAACACCGCCAAGCGGTATTGGGAGAGCATCAAGGCAAGCGTACTAACCTCCTTCTATACTGATACCCGTATCGTTTCAGCCATCTCAGACGCTCTCACTTCTGTAAATGTACCCATACGTCGATGTTTGGATCCTTCAGCTGGCATGGGAGCATTTGCTGAAACCTTTGCAAGGCAAGCGGGAGTTGTAGATACAATGGAAAAGGACCTGCTCACTACCCGCATCTCGCAAGCCCTTCACCCCTATGGTAAAGGCAATGTGTTTGTTTGCAACGAGCCTTTTGAAGCTATTGGAGAACTGGAAGACAAGGACAAATACGACCTTGTTACAAATAACATTCCTTTCGGTGATTTCATGGTCTATGACCGAGAGTATAGCAAAGGCAAGGACACTCTCAAGCGTGAGTCCACACGTGCCATTCACAATTACTTCTTTGTGAAAGGTCTGGACTGCGTCAAGGAAGGTGGCTTACTGGCATTTATCACCTCACAGGGCGTTTTGGACAGTCCCCGCAATGAAGCCATACGCCGTTACCTCATGCAGAATAGCCGCCTTATCTCCGCTCTCCGCCTGCCATCGGGTATGTTTTCAGACAATGCAGGAACGGACGTAGGCAGTGACCTCATCGTCCTGCAGAAGCAGACGGGTAAAGAAATCAGCGAGGGAATTGAACAGCAGTTCGTAGAAACCGTTTCCGTTGCTAAGGAAGAAGGCTCTTCTGTCGTCTTCAAGCATAACTCTCTTTTTGTAGGAGATTGGAAAGACATATCTCATCGCACCATTGCTACAGAGCGCATAATGGGTACAGACCCTTATGGAAGACCTGCATGGGAGTATCGGTTCACAGGAGGGATTGAGAAAATGGCAGAAAGTCTCCGAACACGGCTCTCCCTTGAAATGGAACAACGTATCGACCGTAAACTATATGAAACAGGTATACCAATGACAGAGGTAGAGGTAGAGCGAGAGGCAGAAGCAGAGAAACAGCTTCGCAAGTTGGGTATTACCATAAGTCGAGAAGAAGAAACAGAGAAAACAAAGACTGAAGACAAGGGAATAAACGATGCCTATAACCTCATGCCCGACAGTATCAGAAAGCAACTGCCTAAACTTTACAGCACGGAAAAGGAACTCATTGGCGATAAGGTTGCGTATGCACGCTATTTCTTCCCTATGGGAGCATACACAGCCTACCTTCTGGAGTATGATCCTAAGAGCCGTATTGGTTTCGGTGCCGTCACGATGGGTTACGGCTGGGAGCTTGGCAATATGTCCCTCGATGAGATGGAAGGCGTGAAGGTAAGAGGACTGGGGATTGAACGCGACCTGTACTTCTCTCCTAAGAAATTGCATGAGATAGCCGAACTGGAAGAAATCGTCAGGGGACAATATACCATAGAAGAAGTGATAGCAGAGGAAATCAAGGAAGAAGTGATAACAAAGGCAGAAACAGAGAATAAGGTTAAGGAGACTGTGGCCATTCCTTCTGAGAACGATACGCAGGTAATGGAAGATACCGTTCCTAGCGGAGAGACAATTCCATTACAGTCGTCATCATCAGAGTCCGCTCCACAACAATTAGTATCAGAACAGCCTTCCACAACTGTTGAACCTGCTCCTGAAGGCGTACCCGCCTTGACACTTCACCATCAATACGATCAGGAACCACAAGAAATCCGTACGGATATTGAAGCTCCAAGAGAGATGAACGGGCAGACAATATTCTTTGACGATGATCATCATCCAGTGGTGGACAATAACATGGAAGACATCGGACAACCAGAACAGCTGTCACTATTTGTTCCAGAGGAATACAGCCTTTGGACTAGAGAGATCAGCCGTGTGAACAATGAAATTAAGGATAATTCAGGAACTTCACAGGCACGCCGTCCTATAACACAAACTGCTCCCCAGAAACCATCGGAGTTCAAAATGCAAAAGGCAGCGACCATTCCTCAACGGCGTACCCGTGGTAGCAGGAAAGCAGCTTCTTCCTCTTCACGTGAGCCATCACTTTTCGACTTCATGAACGAAACCGAGGAGCGTAAGCCGCAGCCGATAGCAGAAGTCAGAAAAGAGTTTGACGCTTCACCGCGCCCTTTTCTCTCTTCGCCGGACTCTCATCTAAGAGACGGCTCCATTGTCGTGCAGAAAGGGCAGGTAGGCTTTCTTTCTGACCTGAAGCGACATCCCACCTTTAACCCGATGGACTTGCCGTATGCCCAGCTTTCCCGTCTCAAAGCCTATATCGAGATACGGGAGTGCTATCATCGCCTCTATGACTACGAGGCAGAGAACCATGCAGAAGACAGGGAAGACCGCAGCAGACTCAATCACCTTTATGATGATTATGTATCCCGCTGGGGCTACTTCAATCAGAAGGCTAACACTGACATTATCAAGATGGATGCTACAGGCGTGGAAATGCTCTTCTTGGAACGCTCCGAAAACGGCAGGTACATCAAGGCGGACATCTTCGACCATCCCACGGCATTTTCTACCACGGAACTAACCGTTGCCGCAGACCCGATGGAGGCATTGGGTGCATCGCTCAACAAGTACGGTACGGTGGAGCTTGACTACATGAGTTCGCTTTTACCTGATATGGAGGAAAGCGACATCATTTCTTCCTTGGAAGGTCGCATCTATTTCAATCCCGAAGAAAATACTTACGAGGTGGCCGATAAGTTCATTTCTGGCAATGTGATAGAGAAGACGGAACGTATCGAGTCATGGCTCTTGGAACATCCTGAACACGAAGAGGCAAAGCAGAGCCTTGCCGCCTTGCGTGCAGCCACGCCAACACCCATTCCTTTTGCCGATTTGGACTTCAATCTCGGTGAACGCTGGATACCTGCTAAAGTCTATGGTAGGTTTGCCTCGGAGTTTTTCGGAACGGATATTAGCGTATCCTACCATTCGAACATGGACGAGTACAGTATTGTCTGTGACCGAAAGAATGCCAATATCTGGCACAAGTATGCCGTACAGGGAGAGTTTCGCCGCTATGACGGCATCAACCTCCTGAAGCACGCCCTGCACAATACCATTCCCGATATCAACAAGAGCAAGGAAGTGACGGATAAGGTTACGGGAGAGGCCAAGACCATCAAAGTAAGGGACGGACATGCCATACAGATGGCAAATGCCAAGATAGAGGAAATCAGGCAGGGCTTTGTTGATTGGCTCGGACGTACACCTGACACGTTCAAGCAACAACTCTCTGACCGTTATAATCGTCTTTTCAACTGTTTTGTGCGACCCAACTTTGACGGTACGCACCAGACTTTTCCCGATCTTGACCTAAAACGATTGGGTATAACCGACCTCTACAAGAGTCAGAAAGATGCCGTATGGATGCTGAAAACCAACGGTGGCGGTATATGCGACCACGAGGTGGGAGCGGGAAAGACGCTCATCATGTGTACAGCTGCCTACGAGATGAAGCGATTGGGACTGGCAAACAAGCCGATGATTATCGGTCTGAAGGCAAACGTATTCGACATTGCTGATACCTTTAGGAAAGCTTATCCCAATGCTAAGGTACTCTATCCAGGCAAGAATGATTTCAACAAGCAGAACCGCCAGCGTATTTTCAACGACATCAAGAACAACGATTGGGACTGTATTATACTTACGCATGAACAGTTCGGCATGATACCGCAGGCATTGGAGATACAGGAAGCGATTATGCAAAAGGAACTGGACTCCGTGGAAGAGAATCTCGAAGTGTTGCGACAACAAGGAAGAGACATCTCCCGTGGTATGCTCAAAGGCTTGGAGAAGCGCAAGCAGACACTGGAAGCAAAGCTGCAGAACATACAGGACAGCATCGCCGAAAGAAAAGACGATGCCGTGGACTTCAAGATGATGGGTATCGACCACCTCTTTGTAGATGAATCACACCAGTTCAAGAACCTGATGTTCAATACCCGCCATGACCGTGTGTCGGGTTTGGGCAATCCTGATGGCTCACAGCGTGCTTTAAACATGCTCTTTGCCATTCGCACCATACAGGAGAGGTCTGGCAAGGATTTGGGAGCAACATTTCTTTCTGGAACGACCATTTCCAATAGCCTGACGGAACTGTATCTTCTGTTCAAGTATCTTCGTCCGCAGGCTTTGGAGAGGCAAGGTATCAACAGCTTTGACGCATGGGCAGCCGTCTTTGCCAAAAAGTCGACCGACTACGAGTTCTCCATCACAAACGACATCATACAGAAGGAACGGTTTAGGACATTCATTAAGGTGCCTGAGCTGGCTGCTTTCTATGCGGAAGTATAGGATTTGGAAGCAAGAAAAGGCGAAGAATGCGTATCTGATTGAAATAGAGGATATATTGCCTTTTTACTCATTGAGTTGCATCAAAGGAAATAGGCTAAGAAAGGAGTGAAAAAGCAAGAGTTCAGTTACCAAATCGTTCGAGAAACGATGAAAGGAAAAGAACGGCTAAAAGTGGTAACTAAAACGGTGTTTTCTCTTTCATTATCAATGTTTTGCATCACTCAAAGTTCCTCTAAGAAGTGTAATTTTGCAAGCAAAAAGACAATGGAAAAAGAAAAAATGAAGCTGCTTTTCTACCTCAAGAGAGGTACGCAGGACAAAAACGGGAAAAGTCCCATCATGGGACGCATCAGTATCGGTCGCTCAATGGTTCAGTTCAGTTGCAAATGTGCCTGTACACCCAATCTATGGGACAGTCGCAAACAAAGACTTGTGGGCAAGAGTGCTGAAGCCGTATCAGTAAACAACGAACTTGACCGACTGCAAGTAAGTGTCTGTAAAGTTTATGAGATGCTTTTAAAGAAGTCTAATGTTTCAGTAAGGGCAGAGCAGGTAAAGGAACTTGTTCTCGGGTTGAATAGCGGATCGCAGGGGCTGCTTCATCATACAGACGAGTATATCGACCGCTTCCGTGAGCGAGTGGGTATAGACCGCAGTGAAAGAAGACTGAAATGTCTGCTGCTCTTCCGTAAGCATCTGGCAAAATTTCTCAGACATCGCTACCGTGTGGACGATATTCCCGTGCAAAAAGCCGATACTGCCCTTATCAAAGACTTGGAGGAGTATTTTGCCAAAGAAAAGGGTTTTAAACTCAACACCTCAGCTGGTTATCTTACAATGCTGGCATCCCTACTCAAGGACCTGCACAAACGGCACATCATAGACATCTATCCTTTCATCGCTCACTCTATCCGTTGGGACGTGGGTACACCCCGATACATCACAAGGGAGGAAGTAAACAGAATAGCAGCATTAAGCGATAACGAACTGCAAGGCTACGAGCAGGTATCAAGGGATATGTTTCTCTTTTCGTGCTATACCGGTCTTTCCTATACGGATGTGTACCACCTCACGGCAGAGCATATCATCCACGAGTCTGGTATGAATTGGATACGAAAGCCGAGAGTGAAGACGGGCAACCTATGCCACATTCCGCTATTGCCCGAAGCATCCGCCATCATCGAGCGGTACAGGGGTATCCATACAAGGGCGTTCCGTCACGAACCGCCCAAAGGGTATCTGCTGCCCATACCGGGCTGCGATACGGTGAACATACACCTCAAAAAGATAGCACGGCTTTGCGGTATTCAGAAAACACTGACTTTTCACATGGCAAGGCATACCTTCGCATCGCAGATGACACTCTCTGAAGGCGTGTCTATCGAAAGCGTATCGAAAATGCTCGGACACAGCCAAATAAAGACCACACAGGTGTATGCAGAGACTTCTCCAGCGCGTGTCTTTCGGGATGTGGAGAAGATTCTCCCTCTCATCGCACAATATCGTTTAATCAACTAAAAGTCCAAGAACAATGAAAAGTACATTTTCAATTCTATTCTATATAGATAGAAGCAAGACAAGCGAAAGGAATGAATGCATTATCCGCTGCCGTATCACCTGCAATGGTGCGTCTGCTTCATTCTCAACAGGATTGCACACCTCTCCCGATGATTGGCAATCAAAGATAGGACGTATAAAAGTGGCAGCTAACAGAGCGAATGCCGTCAATCATCAACTGGACTCAATAGATAAACGACTTCACGCACTCTATGAACATACGTTAAGGGAAGAGAACTACATCACGGCAGAATACCTCAAAGAGCAGTATCTGCATCAAAACAAGCCCACCCCTACACTCATAGAGCTTTACCAAGCTGTCTGCGAAAGTAAGGAGGAATTGCAGGGCAAGACTATAGGAAAGGCTACCGTCAGGGCTTTTAGGGACAGCAAGAAGAGCTTTGTTCAATTTCTGAAAACAAGGAGGAATGAGGATTGTCTTCCCAAAGAAGCCGACAAGGACCTAATAGAAAGCTACCGTCTGTTCATGCTTAGTGACTTAGGAAACAAGGAGAGCACCGTCTCCAACCGTCTGCGCCACCTGCATCAGGTTATTAGAAAGGCACAGCAGGAGCGATATATCCGTGAAGACCCTTTTGAACTGATAGACATTGAAACGCCCACCTACGAGCGCAATGCCCTCACTTCTGACGATTTACACAAACTTCTCTCATATCGTCCTCACCGCTCGGTGGACAACCATTGTAGGCTCATCTTCCTCTTGGGCTGTTTTACGGGGTTAGCTTTTTCTGATTTAAAGAAACTCCGAATGGACGATGTTTACACACTTGACGATGGGCGCAGGTACATATCGCTCTGTCGCACAAAAACTCAGAACAGAAGCATTGTTCCTTTATTGCCCATTGCCGAAGAGATACTCACCATTGTCAACGATGGACGAAAGGAGGGTTTGCTCTTTCGTGAGTTCCCCACGAATAGCCATTTCAACCGCAAGATAAGGGACATCATCATCAAGGCTGGACTCCCATCTCATACCGAAGCCACCTCGCACACGGCACGACATACCTTTGCAACGACCATCTGTTTGGAGAACGGCTTGCCGATAGAAACCGTCAGTAAGATGCTCGGACACCGCTTCATTTCAACCACCGAACTCTATGCAAAGGTTAGCAAGAGTAAGATTGCACGGGAAATGCAGCCACTCATAGGTAGCAACACCACAAGGGAACTGCGAAAGGCCCTGCGTGTCTGTCCGCCAAGAAAGCCAAGCGGAGGACAAGCAACTTTTCCTTTGACAGCAAAGCAACCATCATTGAATATCAATGCTAAATGAAGATGAAGATAAAGATGAAACAGCACAACAAACAGGAACTTTCCTATTTTCGGTTGAAATTAAGAAGTTATATGAGTGAGCATCACCCCGAAAGATTGCACGACACGGAGTTTATCACCGCTCGGGCTGATATGGCTCTTACCACCTACTGCGATGCTGTAGTGCAGGGATTCACGCACCCCGAAGCGGAGAGCATAGCAAGTGAGGTATTGTATCAAGGTTTGCACTTTTCCAAGTACGACACGCTTGTTTCTGTCTTGGAGAACGAGTTTGAGAGGGAACTGCCTGCACCGCTCCCAGAGAAGCTTGCACCCATATTGTTGTCGAACAAGGCTGTTCAAGCCACATTCGACAAGTTCGGTTTGACGGACACATTTGCTTCTGACGAGCAATACGACCGTCTTTACACCGAACTCACAGGCACGATAGTGCTGCTTACCAAGAGCAATCATTTGCCAATAGTCGGTCAGACGTAGGGGTAAGTCCAAAGGCGTTGTAAGCAAAGGCACACGCAAAGTCCCTGATGCCGTTTCTTATCGTGCAAAGGTACAACGGCAGCTAATCTGCCCTGACAAGGTCAAGTCCTGCGGATGGAGAGAAGAATCTCCACCGCAGGATTTTTCTGTTTCAAGTTGGTATTGCCTTTTTCAATAGCCATGCGGTTGTATTCATCTCTCCCAACCTTGCAGGGCAGGGCTCCCGTAGAGAGTATAGGCACGACAAGAATACGGCATACTCAGGCTCTTTGGACGCAAGGCGTAACAACCAACAACAGATAGGACTGACGATAATACGGACTATCTGTTGTTGGTACAATTTATTGTCATGACTATCTGTTGTCATGACTATCTGTTGTCAAAACTATATATAGTCAAAATAATCTATCGATAAAACTATCTATCGATAGTTCTACATATCGATTTGTCGAACTATCGAACTGTCGAAAGAATAATTGCTATGTGATAAAAGAAAAGAGCCGGCACCTCATCTCATTACCGCAATAATGCAGACTGATTTCCTTTGCTTTTTCTCTTGTTTTCCTGACATTTCCCTGCTTTTCCTCATTTCTTGCAGCGGTGCTTCCGAGGATTTACTTTTGCACTCGATAAGTACGGCAATGGACTGCATAACAGTTTGTTTGCCGAGTAACAATAAAGTAATCAAAACAAAATTAAGGCAATGAAACTCATTATCATCGACCGCAAAGCGTGGGAGCGGCTCTGCTCCGAATTTGCAGACTTTATCCACAGTATTGAACAGCTTATCGGCAATCCGCCCGAAACGGACGAATGGCTCGACAATGAAGCCGTATGCCGCAGGCTCGGCATCAGCAAACGCACCCTGCAATCATACAGAGATACGGGGAAAATCCCTTTCTCAATGATTGGACATAAGTGCTATTACAAAGAAAGCGACATCACGGAATTACTGAACGCAAAAAGTGAATGAACTATGACAGAGAACGAAATCATTACACAGCAAGACCCTCAGATGCAGTTGTTTTCACAACTGATGGAAGGAATATTGAAGAAATTGGAGCGGTATTGCGCTACTGCCCGTCCGATGTTGGGTGGAGAGGTTTACCTGACAGGCGAGGAGGTGTGCAAACTTTTACGGTTGAGTCCTCGCACACTTCAGGACTATCGGGACAATGGCACGATTGCCTATTTCAAAATCGGAGGAAAGATACTCTACAGGCAGAGCGACATACAAGCTATGCTTGAAAGGCATTATAATCCAATACCGCAAACAGGTAAGTTATGAGTTAAGTTAAGAACTCAGTCGCGACTTAAGTCAAATGGTCAGTTATGACTTTGGTCAAGAAATTAGTTTCGACCTAAGTCAAAATTAACTTTAGTCAAAAATATGTCAGCTCATAAAGTCAGTAAGTCAAGAAATTAGTCTAAACTTATCTCTTGACTTACTTCTTGAACTTTGAACTCTCGTCTATCAAAAGCACCCCAGAAAGGTTACTTTATGGAACATAACAAACTATCTCTTTCTTTATACTGGCAAGGTGTGTCTTTGTACCACAAACTGCCATTTGTACCACAAAGACCCTTGCCCCGAAAGGGGGATTAAATCACTCCAAAGTCGTGATTAGATAGCAATGAAAAGACAGAAATGCAAGAAGCCTGATGGCAGACATACCACTTGTCCATAATGGGAAAGATGGCACTCCTGCGTGCTGCTGATAAAAGGGCATTCAACTATGTAGAGGAACTGTATGAACCCAGCCACCTACTGGAGATTGTTCTCAATAAGTTAAAGACTGAGTACAGACGTTACCTCGTGTGTGGCGGTATGCCCGAGGCTGTAGAGCAGGTATTGTAGGATATTCTCGACCTCTACAAACTTGACTTTGCCAAGTACACTACACCGAGGGATATTCTTCGCATCCATGCCATCTGCTACTCGCTTCCCTCGCAGCTTGCCAAAGAAAATCGAAAGTTCATTTTCAAGGTCGTGAAGCCAGGTGCACGGTCAAAGGACTATAAGGACGCACTGCTCTGGCTAGAAAATGCCGGTATGATTTACAGGGTATTCAACATCACCAAGCCCGGACTTCCTGTTTCTGCCTATGCGGATCCGTCGGCATTCAAAGTATATGCCTGTGGCTGTGGATTGCTTCGCAGATTGGCAGATTGGTTAAGTAAATTCTTGCCTATGGAGTTGGGTATTGTATTTTGACCCACTTTTGGGCTCAAAACCAGTAATGTAAAATAAAATTGGGTCTTCAGGAATTTGGAGTGATAGTGTTTAATATCTGATTATCAATAACATTTATAATTTATATACTTTTATATCCCCTTTGTTTACTGATATTAAAGAATACAAAGTACTAATTTAAAGGTTACGAAAGTTGTTGTTGTATCACATGGGTTATACACGATACAAAACGCTTATAATGAACTATTTACAAATTTTCTTTACTAACAAGTGGCATAAAGAACATCATCGCATCACTCCAAATTCCGGAAGAGCCATAAAATTCCGTGATGATTATCCTAATCGGAAATCGCCACGGAATTTTTGAGTCTCCCCACTTTTGACCCATCCGTTCAATTCACATACAAGGTCATTTTCTAACAAAGTAGATTTTACAATATTTTACTTATTTTACTTTTCCTGTAACTATTCAGCGATAATAAACGTTGAATATCAAGAGCTTATAAACTTAACATTGTGGCAAAAAGGCTCGAAATGACATTCTTTATTAGAATTTGTCTGTATGTCTTTATGTAACATACTGATAATCAATAATAGTTTATAAACCTTATCGCTGAATAGTTACCTTTTCCTTCCGTAAAAACACTAGAAAAAGCATTTTTTCTTTAATGATTATACTAAAGTGTAAAAATAATATGTTATCTTTGTGTCCAAGAAGTGACAAATCTAATCGAGGATATTTTCTCTAGTACATCTTACTCTCTTATATGGCAAAAAATATACTATCGCTCACATTTTCAGAAGTATTTGATTTCTTTATGAAATCGGAACAGTATCACGGTTTTGAACTGCCAGAATACTTCACATTTGACAAAGTTCTTGAATTCGTCCAAAAAACTGTTGGAGACACCCTATATGAGGAATGTCTTCAAAATAATTTTTTACCAGAAAATCTATCTGATGTTAACTTAGATATTTTACTTAATAAAGACGGACATTACGCTGTACGTCCTATTATACTTGCCAATCCTTTTCTCTATTATTTTTTGGTACGTGAAGTGTGTAATGAAAATAATTGGAATGTAGTGAAGAATCTATTTGATGAGTTTACTGTACCACACATAACATCTTGTGCCATACCTATAGTT
Organism: Hoylesella nanceiensis DSM 19126 = JCM 15639; assembly: GCF_000379965.1. Taxonomy (GTDB): domain Bacteria; phylum Bacteroidota; class Bacteroidia; order Bacteroidales; family Bacteroidaceae; genus Prevotella; species Prevotella nanceiensis. The sequence goes on from NZ_KB904331.1 coordinate 141,287, forward strand.
AGAGCAGAAAAAGAACCATTCCATAATTCTACAACCATCATGAACTGGTGGTATAGTATGGAACAGCGTGCCATAGAGTTATCTTTGGAATATCGCTACATGTTTATGACTGACATCACGAACTGCTACGGGTCGGTAAATCCACAAGCTTTTGATTGGGCATTTCAGTTGAAAGACACACAACATGCAAGAACAGAGAAAAGTAATATAGCTAACAACATTCAGAGGTACCTTCGAGCTTTTCAGGAAGGCCGAAATATGGGCATACCACAAGGAAGCGCCATTTTTGACTTTGTTGGCGAAATCATACTCGGCTATTCAGATCTTTTGCTTCACGAAGCATTGCAGACTAAAGCCAAGGTCTACGAAAATGAGGGTAAGTCCTTTCCTTCTTACGAGATTATACGCTATCGTGATGACTATCGAGTGTTCTGCAATGACAAGAACGCCCTCGAGAACATTTCTTATACCCTACAGAATGTTCTTGAACGTCTCAACTTTCGAATGAATAGTAGTAAGACAAAGATTAGTGACAGCATTGTTACGGATGCTGTAAAAACAGACAAGCTCGCCTACATCTATAACACTCCTATCTTCAACAAAAAAGGATGTGACTTTGACAGTTTCGAAAAGTACCTACTGTATATTTTGATATTTTCACGTCAATATCCAGACTGTGGTTCTCTAAAGACTATGCTTTCTGATATTGATAATAGAATTGAGCAATGGCTTAATCCAAAGATGTCTGATATGAAAACTGAAAATATTAAGTGGGAGGACGTAAATCTTGATGAAGAACCAAAAGAGAATACGGAAGAGGAGAATGTCTTCTCAACCATAAAGACATATAAACGAATTAGACACATCCCTGGAGGTAGTGTGCGTGCAATGATAGCTGTCTGTACCCAGATTGCCCTTGAAAATGTAGGTTGTGCTCACTATGCCCTACGTATTATCAGTCGCCTGATAGATTCCCTTAAGGATGCAAATGAGAAAAGTTCTATTATAGACTTGGTATATCACAAATTATGTGACCAACCAAACTCTCAGTATAATCAGCTTTGGCTTCAAAATATGACTTACTCCCAAGATGCAAAGCATGGAAAATCTCCTTATACCCTGCGTCTTTGTAAGCTAGTTGCAGGTAAAGATGTTAAATCATTGTGGAACAACAATTGGATTAAATCAGAATATGCTTCAAATCTTCCGTATAATAGTATTGTGGATAAGGAAGTCTTGAGGAATGTAACCCCTGTTATTGTATTTAGAGAAACACGAATTTACAATGAGTAAAAAGTTATTATGAATAAAAAAAGCATAGAATCATCAAATCCATTTGTGGATATTGAACATGTTACAAATACCATTTCTGATATTGTAGCACTCAGGACTAAAGTTGTGTTTAGATCAAACAATGGACTTATTGTCTCTCTTCCTGATGATGACACAAGTCTTTTACAAGGAGCAAAGTCTGAAGAAATTATAAATATGTCACCTAATGATGTAATTGACATTTATTATGATGCAGAAGGAAATTCATATAAAGACAATGGTAAATATGAAGTTTACAAAAATATATTATCAAAAGCTTCAAATGGTCACGTTTTCAACGCCATAGTAACTGATATTACAAAGCAAGGGCTTCTTGTGTCTGTCGAAGGACTACAATGTTTTTTGCCAGAGGGTCAAATTGGTGTAGAAAATCATACTGATCTTAGGAGCTTTGTGAGTCAAACGATAGAAGTGAAACTGATAAGTATTAAACTTAAAGAAAAGGCAGGAAACCGTTTTCTTCCAATTGTATCACATAAGATATTGACAGAAGAGCGGAATCTTGAAAAGATAAATACACTAAGCATCGGTAGTATTGTAAATGGAATAGTAAAGAATATAGAAAATTACGGTGTTTTCGTTACTTTGCTCCCTTCCATTGATGGACTAATACATATTACTGATCTATCTTGGGAGAGAATTTCTAATCCTACTGAAATTGTTTCTGTAGGTCAAAGTATTACTGTTAAAATACTTGATATAAAGCAGAATAAAGGAAAAACCAATATTAGTTTAGGTTTGAAACAATTAACTAAAAAACCTTGGGAACGCTTTGATAGAAACATTAAGGAGGGAGATATTGTTACAGGTCCTGTCTGCAATATAATGGATTTTGGTATTTTTTTAAAACTTTCTTGTGGGATTCAAGGCTTTATCCACAAGTCAGAACTTGCTTGGGATACACACATTTCTTCTAAAGATTTCTCTATAGGGCAACCACTTACTGCAAAAATCATCAAAATAGATTGGGAACAAGAAAAACTACTTCTCAGTTTAAAACAGATGACAAGTGATCCCTGGAGTAGTATTGATGAAAAAATTGCAGTTGGTAATATTGTTGATGTAACTATTAAAAGTTTTACTAACTTTGGAGTATTCGTCAAGATAGTTGACGGAATAGAAGGCTTAATTCATGTGTCCGAATTGTCTTGGATAGAAAAAATTAAAAAGCCAAAGGATATTTATAACATTGATGATAGATTGAAGGCTGTTATTTTATCAATTGATAAGGATAAGAGGAAAATAGAATTAAGTTTCAAACAAGTTAGTCCAAATCCCTGGCTTATATATCAAACTGGTCAGCAAGTAAATGCAACTGTTGATAACATTGCAAAAAATGGTATCCAAGTGAAAATTGTAGGCACTAATTTACCAGCCTTTATACCATCCAATTTCTCGTCTCACGATTTGTCTATAGAGGAAAGCAGTAAACTTATCTGTGAGATTAAAGAGATTGATTTGAACAGAAAAAGAATAATCTTAGCAATTCTTTAATATGGGATTCAATACAGATTTATTAAAAGAGATATGGTTAAAACATATCGAAGTTCAAGAACGTGTTCTTCAACTCAATTCAGCACCATTAGCAATTGAACCTGATTCTATCAACGTTTCAGGACAGAGACTAAAACTTATTGTTAGTCAGACCGATGAACTTGACTCGAAAATAGATAAAGTAAAGGCTTTCTTCGGTGTATCTGATGACGCAATTGATTCTGACAACGATACAATTACCTGCGATGGTCATTTTGAGGCGCATACGTCGGAAATTACACAATTGGCAACAGAATGTCAAAAATACTATATTCAGTTATCAACCAATCCTGTTATAGATGGTGTCATTCGATCTCAGAAATCGTCATTTCTACTATGTGTAAAAGCATTAAAGGAAGCTAATATTCAATATTCCGTTGATAATAATAGACGATTGCAAGTTTCAGTTGATGCTCTTCGCATATTAGATAAAGAGCATTCTTTTCTTCATGACATTTTGCCAGAAAAAGCAAGTGGTATTTTCAGTGTATCTCCTACCCCAGCCTATTTTCTTAGAAAATGGTTATTTCTTAAATGCAAACACGAAATTAAATATCAAACGGTTAAACATGAGGGTAAAGAAGAAAGAAGACTGAGACGCTTTTTATCCATTAAAAATAATTATTTCTCAGAAGCAGCTCTTCATAAACTCAACACAATTTGGGGACTCCGATTGTTTTCTTTTGATGTACTTATCAAATTGTCAGATAAGACAGCAAATAGTTACAATTTTAATAACTCACTTTATGATTTTCCTAAGCTAAAAGAGGGATACTTTCATTATCATTTTAATGCTAATAATAGTAATGAAGAAAGTATCCCTTCTATCATTATGGCCAAATGGCAAGTGGATCTATTAGAAAACATTTGCAAAAAAGAGTTTGGAGAAAATAATTTTGAACTCAATATAGATTATAATTATATATATGATTCAAGATTGTTTCATGAATTTGTTGAAGATATTAATAGTTACGAGTTTTTTCAAGATCTCAAAAATATAATAGATGAGGAAAGTATATCAGTAAGTGAAACAAAACAATCAATTGGCGTAGACTTTAATTGGAGAGAGACAGATCCTGATCATCTTAAAATTGAACTTAGCAATAAGTACGATGACATGGAAGTTTCTATTTTCTCTGATCATAGATGCAATGTAGAGATAAGTGATAAAAATGCAGATTGGGATAAAATTGAAGCTTTCCTAAAGGAGAACTACTCTTCTTTAAAGACCTATATCAGTCCCAATGATGGATCTATGCACTTTGTTCAGGAATATCGTACACCTGAGCAATCATCACAATTTCGTTTTTCAATTTCTGCATCATTAAACCATTTGAGAGAAATGGGATGTGAGTGCGAAATACATCCAAATGAAATTGGTAAGAAGAAATATCTTCTACGTGTTGATCAAAATAAAATAGCGGAAAATAAAAAAAGTATAGTTAATAGTCTTCGTGGTGCAGAGTTTTCTGTTGGAGGTCATTCCATTGGAAAATTATTCAAGATATTTTTCCCTGAACTTTTATTCGACACTTCATCTACTGACTATAACTTTTCAGAAGATGGTGCCATGTCTTTTAACCAGATAACCCCAAATCTTGAAGGCGATTTAGAGAAAATTAAAAGATTAAAAGATGCTTTTGATAATATTACTTCTGGAAAAGGCGTAAGAAATCCGAACATCAGTAGTTTTATTTTTGATGCCCAGAAAGCTACACCTACAAAGGATATAGACTTTTATACAAATGAATCTAGTGACTACTATCAGGATATAAAACATAATTTATTGAATAAGCACATCAATCCATCGCAGTTAAATGCTATTATTAAATGCTTAAAAGCCAAGGATCTATCTCTTATTCAAGGACCTCCAGGTACAGGTAAATCAACAGCTATTGCGGAACTTATTTGGCAGCATATAAGATTAAATCCGAAGGAACGTATTCTTCTAACATCAGAAACTAACCTCGCTGTTGATAATGCCATTGACAGAATTGTTAATGGCAGGCATAATCTTGTCAAGCCAATACGCTTTGGTTCGGATGATAGGCTTGCAGTAGAAGGTCGACAATTTTCTCTAGCAGCTATGGAAGAATGGGTAGAAACTGGCAAATATGAATTCATTGAAGATCTTGAAGAATCTGCTGAGGATGATGAAGCGATAACCAAGACTGGAAAGATGATATTAGTTAATTGGCTAGAAAATATCAAAAAACGTATTGACTATAGTAATATGGATTCGCGATCTGTATTATTATGGGAAAATATGCTTGATAATCCTAGTAAATCTCTTAGGCAGCTAATATTTGACCAATACAGATCACATTGTAATGTGGTTGGTGCCACATGTAGTTCTATTGGAGAAAAAAACACCAAAAATAGGCCAACAAAATTTTACATGAATTATTGTACTATATTTGGTGAAGTTGGCAAAAAGACAATTTATAAAAAAGGAATGGATTTCAATGAAGACGATAATGAACTTGAAATAACCACCTATAATTGTAAAGATGGAATTAAATTCTCAACCGTCATTCAGGATGAATCTAGCAAAGCCACTCCTGCAGAATTGGCATTACCCCTTGTCTACGGTAAAAAAAATATCGTGATTGGTGACCATCGTCAGTTGCCTCCAATGCTCGACAAAGAAGAGTTCATAAATACTCTTGACTTCCTTGTTGACAACGCAACTGGCGAGTCAGAGATGAAGCAACTGAGAAAATTAAAAACATATGTCATAAAAAACTTTGATGAAATGGAAATATCACATTTCCAAAGAATTTATGAAAGTATTGATCCTAGTTTGAAAGGAAAATTCACGAGACAATATAGAATGCATCCTGATATTAATGAAGTCATTAAGCAATTCTATGAAGAGAAAGATGGTAATGATTCTGCTAACGGACTAATATGTGGACTCATAGATCCAATTGATTTAGGAGTAAATAATCCAGATATGTCAAATCCATTTTCAAGGTATCATGGCATTCAAATAGATGATTTTATTTGTGGAGAAGCCTTATCTACAAATAACCATGTAATTTGGATTGATGTAAACTCTCCTGAAATGATTGAAGGAACATCAAGAGTCAACGAAGGAGAGGTTAATGTCATATCACATATTTTGAAAAAATTCTCAGAATCAGACTCATTTAAACAATATTGTGACAAATGGGCTGATGAAGATGATAAAGAAATTGGTATCATCAGCTTTTACAGTAAACAGAGAAATAAAATCAGACGAATGTGTAAATCGTTTAACGACTTGCCGTTGAAAATCGATGTTGTGGATAGATTCCAAGGCATGGAAAGAAATATAATTATTGTTTCTATGGTCAGAAGTAACACCATTATTTCGGATTCTCAACAACAACCTGATTATTCTGAATATGAATTAGGATTCCCAGAACAACATGATCTGGGATTTGCGCAATCACCAAATAGATTGAACGTTGCGTTATCAAGATCAAAAAGGCTATTGATTATAATTGGTAACAGCGAATTGTTCAGGCAAAAGAGTATTTATGACAATGTTTACAACATTATTAAAGCAAATCCTAATGGTAAAATAATAAAATGTAATCCATATGAAGACATTTGCAAATAAAATATCTGAGTCACAAAAAATCTATAAGTCGCAAGCATCAGATTCAACGTTCAATACTTGGCCCTTAAAAAAAACAAAGTGCAGAATCTATTTGTACGAAGATGTGTCATGTTCTGACATTGATACTATTATATGCTCTACTTTATATCTACATGAAGGAGTTTTATCAGTTGATGATTTAGCTACGATTCTTGGTTTTAATGTAAAAGATGATTTTAGCTCCAATCCTATAAGATACAAGGATGAAGCAGAAGTCGCTATCTTTAACAATTTGCTAAATTCATTAAAGTCTGATGAACTTATTAACGTAGATGCGGATAATATTCAATTAACCACATTAGGAGAATTTGCTGTAAGAAATACAAAAAAGCGATTGTTCTATTCTGCAGAATGCAAATATTACGAGAATTTCAGTTTAAAACAGATAAAAGAAGAGCTGTTTCCTTTTAGAGATGCGCTTGCACTAACAACACAAGTAGAAAAGAAACAGCGCATTTCATTTTACAAGCAGTTATCTTCGTACGATATTATTCCTGAAGTAAAGGACGATGAAAGAATCTTGGTAGAAGCGCTTCTACAACAAGTGCCTAGCAATACAAATCTTTTTTCGGCTAATCTATTGTCCAATGACTTTGTAATTGAAAGCGAAAAGATAGGCATTGCTGTTTACAATGACCAAAGAGAAGACTTTGTCATTATATATTCTAACGATGGTTCAATAAGTGAAAATGCGTCAGAACTAATTAATGCAGAAGTTAATTCGAATGTCAAATCAATAAAAGTTGAATGGGGGTATTATTTACGATTACTTAACGACCCTAATGCAAAATTAGACTCGGAAGCACTTAAACCATTTGAAGATATCATTGAATGGGAAGTCGTCGTAAAGGATAATAGATTTTGTTGGGACGATTCTGCTCTTTTCAGAATGATAGCCAACAATATTGATGCAAATATCTGGCACTATGTCTCTTCTTTATGCCCAATTGATGATGTAAAGAGATATTTAAAAATCGATTCTGAGAACTGGGATTGGAGTATATTATCAGCACGTATCGATGGAGATTTTATAACTGAATATGCACATCAATATCCATGGAATTTTGACATCATTATCCATAATGACAATGTAAGCAAAGAGAACCTACAACAGCTATTAACAAATCCTCATCTTACATCAGTGCAGTGGCTTTGGAAGGAGATTATGCCATCTCTTTCCGACGAATTCGTAATCCAACATATCGACGATGTTGATTTCGACTTATCAATAATTACAGAGAAAAATCAAGCTATTGTTAAGAGGTTGATATTAGACTATCCTGACAAAAGTTGGGATTGGACCTATATATCAAAAGCATATGATCTAAACTATATATTAGATAATATTGAGCTCCTTGCAAAACGACTAGATTTAAAAGTTGTAACAACACGAGCTCTTAGTACAACTGAATTTTCAAAAGCATTTTGTAGATCAGACATTTTCAAAAATGAACTGAAAAATTCTATAGAATCTTCAAATACACCATTCAATGTTAATACCTCTAACCTTATATGGAATAATGAATGTATTAACTTTCTGGAAGCAGCAGGAGCACTAACCTGGTGTGTTCCTATTGTTGGCGGCTTTGAATGTAATCAATTTATTCTATGGGATAAATCTTTCTTTAATCTTTACTCAAATAGAATAAAGACATCATTGGCTTACACTGCTGTAACATCGCGAGTTAGCGATTTTACAATAGTTGACGAGTATCCAAATTTTCATTGGAATTGGGATATAATTTCATCAAAAGAAGAATGGATTGCTGATACTCTTTTTGTAAAGAGACATATTAAAAAACTCAATTTAGTAAAGTCTTTCGATCTATTCTCAAGCGAGACTTTCTGTGCCTTGTTTGATAATGAAGATATTCTAAATTTCCTCTTGTCACATCCAGAGACAAAGGCAAGGGCTACAGAACTGGCTACAATCCAACTTGTGAGAGAGAATTTTAGTTTTGATTGGGATTGGAACCTACTTACATCTAAAATAGTTGATTCTCTAAAAATTGACAAATTAGGCGACACTCGCTGGGCAGAAAAATGGAATTGGCAAATATTATCCTCAAAACTTCCAGTCGATAAAGTATCCGATTACATAGCACAATATCAAAACTATTGGGATTGGACTATCTTGTCCAGAAGACTGTCTAAATCAACTATCCTCGAACATCTTACGAACTTTGTCGACAAATGGGAATGGAATATATTAATTGATGAAATCTTTGATAAAGAAGACTTGTGCATCGAAGGATATCTTCCAACAATAGCCACAATCATCAATCAAAAAGATGAAGATATTCAACCCATGTTATGGGGTAAAATCACAAGACGCTTTACACTTGAAGAGCTTTATGATCAAATTAACAAATCAAACACATTGGAGGACTATTCAAGTCTATTCCAGTGGGACTTATTGTATGTTTATGACCATGAAGAATTTAACCTCGATGCATACGTTGAACAGTATAGTGATGATATTGATTGGGAGTTATTATCTAAGTCAAAATCAGCAGAGAGACTCTTCTATTATGACAAAGTCATATTAAGCTTTAAGCTATGGCTTGAGATGGTGAAATCTCTCCTTTACAATGATGATTATTGTTGGGATTTCATTACCCTGTCTCAAAATGAGTCTATAAATTGGCATCCTGCAATATTAAAAATACGTCGAAGCCAATGGGATTGGCAATACCTGTCTCAGTTTAGTCGGTGCTTTGCAAGTCATCCTAAAGACGAAAACAACATAATAAAAAATATCCAGCAGTTTAAGGATAATATTGATTTCAACTTATTGTCCAAAAGAGAAGACGTTAAGTTTTCCGACTTACTGCTAAATACTTTTCTTGAAGAAGACTGGAATTGGAAGTCAATATCGGCATCCAAGAAGTTAAACATATCAAATAGTTTCCTTATAGATAATCAAGATAAAGACTGGGATTGGGATATACTTTCTCAAGGAGGTATCATTGCTATTGATAAAGAATTATTAGAACATACAAAGAATAGGCCTTGGAATTGGACACTTTTGTCCTCTAATAATTCACTAAGAATGACAATTGCAGAGCTGTTATCCCTAGGAATATCAGGATGGGACTGGGAAACTTTATCAGGTCGAATGGACATTCCATTTGACAATGATAGCATTCTATCAACAGTTGACAAATCATATATTTCATGGGATTGGAACTTATTATCATCAAGATCTGATCTGCAGTATACAGAAGACTTTGTCCTGAAAATTTATAACAAGTCATTAGATTGGCATGCTGTATCAAGAATGAATAGCTTCTGCCCAACAATTAATGTATTATCAAAATTATCATCTTTTGACTTGGATTGGGATGCAATTTCGCAGAACCATTCCTTGTCAAAAGATGTCTTATGGCCATATAGAGAAAAGCTTAATTGGCAATATATTAGTCAGAATGAAACTTTCCAGAATCTAGGTTTGGATTTCTTTGTAAAATATAAATCATTCTTAGATTGGACTATCATATCTGCATCAAAAGCCTTTACGCCATCAATAGATAATTTGAAAGAATTCAAAGACTGTCTTGATTGGAGTGTCATCAATGAAAGAAAAGATTTAAAATACACCAACTTGCTTCTTAATGAATTCTCTGATTATATTAATTGGACAGAAGCATCAAAAACAAATACTATTGATTTCTCTGTAGAATTTGTTAGAAAGTATATTGATAGATGGGATTGGACTCTTCTGTTTAATAATCCTTTAATTAAAGAGAAAGCTGAAATATACGAATCTACATTTAAAGATAAACTCAATGGTAAAAAATTTATTGAGCGTTTTTCTGATAGTAATCCTAAGATATATCACTTTGCTCATTTATTCAATGCATTAAGTATTATTAAAACAAGAAAAATACTAAGCAGAATTGGCGGTAAAGGATTATTTGAAAACTCAGCAGGAAGTAATGTACATAGAAGGGATACTGCACATTATTACGCTAGATTTTACTATCGTCCACAGACTCCAACACAATATTATAACGAATCTTTAGGAGAAGATTCCCATTCATCAAAAGAGATATGGGTATTTGGAGGATATGATAGCAGAGGAAAGAAGATTTGGAGTTCAGATTTTAAATGTCCAACTAAAAAATATTGGGGTGCTCAAAGATTGGGCTCGCCAAAATGTCCAATGCCAGTCTTTTTCGAATTTGATCTTAGAGAAGTTTTAAACAAATGCTTAGATAAATGCTATTATAGTACTGGAAACATGCAAAAAAACAATAGTCTGGTAATCTCAGTTGCAGATAATCCGAACAAGCTCAATATTGAAAATTTATATGCAACGATTGAAGACGGATTTGATACATATAAAGCATATTCTCAGCAAGAGTTTCTTGTATGGAATGAATTGGATTTTTCACAACTTGAAAACTACAGAATTATCTGTTATAACAAGGAACAGGCTGAACTATTAAAGATGCAGCTGGGTGATGATCCAATTTGTAATCACATTACAACAGATTCGGATACAGACTCTGGAATTGATGTATTCCATCGTGAAAACAGAACTGTTTCGGTAAAAGAAACGGAAGAGACTATTTGTTTCTCAACAAATTATAGAGATCCTAGTTCAATTATCATTGAATGCGAAGATATTGACAAACTTGAAATTACAGACAAGTCGAACATCACGAATATATCAACAGGCAAAATTCAAGCTTATCCTTCAATAAGCCTTATAAAGCCTTCGATTCCTATTACTGTGCGCTTTATGGATCTTCAGAAATACGACTGCAATTCATGGGTAATATATTCAAATAGCAAGGAGATAAGATCAAGTAATACTGGCTACTCTATCATAACGTCATCTTTAATCAACAATTTTAGACTTGAGGTGTCAAAGCTAAACATTTCAATCTCGAAATCATTGTTTAAGGACTACATGTTATATTCATATCATGGCATAGCACATACAATAAGAGTAATGCTAAATGCATTTTTAATTGCCAATATTGATAATTCTGTTAACGAAACAATGGTTTCTAATATTTTGTATGCAGCACTTATACATGATTTAGGAAAGAAAAGTGATACAGAAGGTGAAATTCACGGTGAAAACTCTGCAATACTGTATCAGGAAAAAATCAATAAGTTGTTAGATAATCGAAATGCCTCAAATGTACTAGAAGCTGTAAAATTTCATTCAATTGATGACTCTAAATGTCCTACTCATGTTCATTCAAATAAAATATGGGAAATTCTTAAAGATGCAGATGCTTTAGATCGTAGCAGATTACCTGGAAAAGGATGTAATCCTTCCTTCTTAAGAAATCAAATTTTCACATCAGAGAAAGGGAAGGAGTTGTTATCTCTTGCATCACTGCTACCATCATTAACTGAAGGATGTTTATGGAATACTCCTCTAGATGAATTATGCAGCGTTCTTGAATCGTTGATAATACAGTCAGATAATATCAATTGATTCTGATTAATAGTTATTTTAGAGAAGTCGTAACAAACAACAAATAGATAAAGAATATGTCATACATAGAAAAAAAAGGAAATATATTCAACTCAAAAGTAATGGCAATTGTTAATACTGTCAACTGTGTAGGTGCTATGGGTAAAGGAATCGCACTTGACTTCAAGCTAAGATTTCCTGAAATGTTTAAAGAGTATCAGAGAATTTGTTTTCAACACCTTCTTAAACCTGGTCAGATTCTTCCTTACAAGAAATCGACTCCTATTATATTGAATTTTGCAATAAAAGAGGATTGGAAAGATCCATCAAAAGTTGAATGGGTAGAAGAAACACTGCAGAAATTCGTTAATAACTATAAAAAACTTGGGATTACATCAATTGCATTCCCATGGATGGGTGCGATGAATGGAGGAATTCCACTTGAGACAATTAAATATCTTACACGGAAATATTTATCTTCCCTTGAAGATATTGATGTTGAGGTATATGATTTTGATCCGGACGTCCCTTGTCATTTATTCAATACACTTAAATATATCGTTGACACCAATGCATTAACTCTAATTGAATTAGAAGAGTATTCATTGATTAAATCTAGATATTGGGAAAAGATAATAGATGCCGTCAAAGATAAAAATACTAAAAGTATGAATAATCTTTGTCACTATATAGTTAATGGAAAGAGGATTATTGGCAAAACCAATATAGAACGACTCTTTATCTTTTTAGCAAAATACGATAAAGGATTATTTCCTCAGGTGAACAATTTGTTTTAAAACTATCAATAATTGATTCTGCATATGATATTTGGTCAAAAAATAAAAGAACTGAGAGAGGAAAAAGGATTTGTTCAACGTCAATTGGCTACTGTCATTGAAGTTGATACGCCTATGTATAGTAAAATAGAGCGTGGCAAAAGAAAAGCAAAGCGAGAACATGTCAAGCTGATTGCCAAAAAACTCAATGTAAACGAAAAAGAATTACTTACTATCTGGCTTGCAGATAAAGTACTTGACATCGTCAACAATGAAAAAGAAATCAAGAACGAAGTTATCAAATATGTTCAAAATGAAATAAAAAAGAATGTAGGTTGACGATGTTTCAAGAACAACATAAACGACACTTTGTTTAGCTCTAATGGAGAGTAATAATCGGCTATGTTTGTTATATGTATTCAATATACATTTAAGCTGTGAAATAAGCCATCAACTGCATTTAGTAAATGCATTGAAAATCATTTATATTTTCAAAATACAAACCGTCTTATAAATATATATGGCAAATATTAGACAATTACACAAGGTTTTGGGATACTATGTGCCAGCATTTTTCGAAATGCACGTAAAAATAGATTCTGATGAGTTAACATTTAATAAGTTAAGTCCTACTGACGCAACAATATTCTTTCATGAATATATTTATTTTTTTACAAGATATTAGCACATATTATGGATTAAACTGCATTTATGTTTATAGCGAATTATTGTGTCCAATTGTATTAAATAAGGGGGAAATACACCTAAAAAAGAGCACTTTCTCGACCGAAATGACCTCCTACGACATTATTTTCTTATAAATGTTCACTCATTCGAAGCTGTAGAGATGAAGACTGAGAAGATAGTAGGTTTTGCAAAAGTCTCAGCCGTATGTACAGAGCTTTCTGCAGCATATACAAGAGCAGTAAGTGAACACCTTTCCAATGCAGCACTTGTAGTAGACCACTTTCATGTAACCAAGCTGATGAACGAAAAACAGGACTTGTTAAGGAGACAGTTATGGCATGTGGAAAAGGACGTCAACAAGCGTAAAGTAATCAAAGGAACACGTTGGTTGTTACTCAGAAATGGAAATGATATTTTTGATTATGCACACAAAAATAGACTGGAGAATGCCTTGAGCCTAAACCGTCCGCTGATGATTGCCTATTACCTCAAAGAAGATCTTAAGGAAATATGGAATCAGTGTAGTAAGCAAAAGGCTAAAGCTGTGTTGAATGAATGGATAAAGCAAGCTATAGAATCCAAAATACAGCCATTAATGAAAATGGCGTCAACTATTAGAGCATACAAGACATACATATTAGCATGGTATGACCATTATATAACAAACGGAACAATAGAAGGAATTAACAACAAAATAAAGGTTTTGAAAAGACAGATATATGGGTTCAGAAATGAAGAATACTTCAAATTAAGACTATATGCACTGCTTGATAGGCGTCTACGCATTTAACGGAAGAACCTGAATATATGTATAGTGTGGTTAATAGAATATACCAAAGTGGTAAAAAGAATGTAAAAGTACCAATTGAAATCGAAGATGATAAGAAATTCAAAGTTTATAGTCCAATTTTTTCCCGTCCACTTCGTTTTCTACGAGAAAATTGCTATCTTTGCAACATTAACAGAAGGTTCTTTGAGACATTGCAGAATAAAGAGAGGGAAAGAAACTCGCTCGTTTCTTATTCGTTCACCTTTTGATACATATCCTTCTCAGATTTCTAATAATCAGGATTTTACTATTTGTGAGATGATTTTATGCGGAGATTTGCGATTTTCGTACTGCCAAGGACATCGGTATTGACCGTCCAGAGAAGAACGAGATACTGCATAACATACCGCCTACACCCGAGCAGGAAGTTTTTATCGGCAAGCTGATGGAGTTTGCCAAGAGTGGCGATGCCACGCTTTTGGGACGAGCACCTCTGAGTGAGAGCGAGGAAAAGGCAAAGATGCTTATTGCAACCGACTACGCCCGCAAAAGATTTTATAAATTTATATCTTTCAGATAATCAGTAAAATAAGAAAGAATAAAGGATAAAAGGGTTACGATTTGGAAACGAGCGAGTTTCTTTCCCTTTCTTTATTCTGCAATGCTTCAAAGAACACATTATTCTATGTTGCAAAGATAATGATTTCTTGATGAAAAGCAATAGGAATTAGGGTAAAAGTGCTTGTTGTTCCATTTTTTTGCTATCCAAATAACGATAAAAGGCTAAATACATAAAGTTAATCTATAAATATAGCGTAAAAGAAGTGGTTTGATGAAATATAATCGTTATCTTTGCATTTGATAATTGTAAATCAAAGGCTTGGAAGATGAAACTGAACAGAATAAAACTTGTGCTTGTGGAAAAAGAAATTTCTCAAACGCAATTGGCAAAGGAACTTGGCAAGAGTTTCAGTACAATCAATGCGTATTGCAGCAATCGCAAACAACCCTCCTTAGACTTGCTGAATAAAATTGCGGAATATCTGTCCGTAAGTATCAAGGACTTAATTGTCGATAAATAAGAAAGTAGATATGGAAGATAAAATATCAAAGTCAGCTTTCTGCGAGGATAGCAGGGTAAAGTTCCCAACTCTCATGCATCTTATGGGTATGGGGTTCAACTATGTTTCCCTTAAAGGTTTGAAAACGAAGTATGTCAGCACTCCTAAAACGGAGTTTGATCCTCTCACGAATATTCTGACAGGCTATTTTACTGAAGCCTACGGTAAGCTCAATCCCGATTCAGAAAGTGGAGAGGCAGAGAAGATGCTTGCAAAAATACAGTCTTCCCTGATGAATGATGATTTAGGAAGGCAATTCTATAATGAGATTCTGCTCAATACAGGAGAAAGAATTATAGACTTGTCTTCACCTGCAAATTTCTATAAGAACAACACCTTCCAAGTTGCCACGGAAATGACTTGTGGCGACAAGGATAGTGATAACTATCGTCCTGACATCACCCTATTTGTAAATGGGTTGCCTTTAGCTTTTATTGAAGTAAAGAAAGAAAACAATCACAAAGGAATACAAGCGGAAACTGAACGTATGAAACAACGCTTCATAAATCCCAAATACAGACGCTTCCTTAACCTCACTCAAATTATGGTATTTAGTAACGATATGGAATACGACAGCAATGAGGTTACTCCTACTATCGGTGCTTTCTATGCCACAATCGGAAAGAAAAACACCAAATATAATTGTTTTCGCGAAGATGGGCAAGACAGCTTCCCTATCGAACGGCATATTCGTCAAGTAACTTCACAAGAGGAGGAAATATTGTTGCGTGATAACAATGTTGCTCCATATAAGAACAGTAGTGAGTATAAGACAAATTGTCTTGCCAACACACCTACCAAGCGTATGTGCGACAGTCTTTTTTCTTTCAATCGGTTACACTTTCTATTGAAATACGGTATTGCCTATGTGGATTACACAAATGGACTTCAGAAGCATATCATGCGCTATCCGCAACTGTTTGCGACCAAAGCTATTGAGAGACATTTAGAGGCAGGAAAGACAAAGGGTATTGTTTGGCACACACAAGGGAGTGGAAAGACAGCCTTGTCGTTTTACAATGTGAAATTTCTGACAGACTTTTATTCCTCGAAAGGGATTGTCCCCCAATTCTTTTTTATTGTTGACCGCTTGGACTTGATGATACAAGCCCAAAGAGAGTTTTCGTATAGAGGGTTAAAAGTTAATTCTGTACAAACGAAAGAGGATTTTGCGAAGATTCTCAGTAGCGGGTTGACCACACAGAACAGAGAAGGTAAGCCAGAGATAACCGTTGTGAACATACAAAAGTTTTCCAACGACTCAAAGGCTTTGCCAAAAAATGCCTATAATGTACCTGTGCAGCGCATATACTTTATCGATGAAGCGCACCGTAATTATAGTCCTGATGGCTGTTTTCTGAAAAATCTTATATCCAGCGATGGCAAAGCAGTGAAAATAGCTTTGACGGGTACCCCTATAATTAGCAAGGAATACAATACAAAGGACATTTTCGGAGATTACATACACACTTATTTCTACAATGCTTCCATTGCAGATGGCTATACGCGCCGTCTAATACGGGAAGATATTGGCTCTAATTACAAAATCAGGTTGCAGGAAGCCTTAAACAGCATTCGTGTAAAGGCACATAGTGTAAAAGAAAGCGATGTATATGCACACGGATCGTATGTTCAGCCACTTCTTGATTATGTGATAAACGACTTGCAGCAGTTTCGTGTCAGAAACGAAGACAACACTTTGGGTGGTATGGTGGTATGCAACAGTAAAGAGCAGGCACAAATGATGTATAGGCTCTTCCTTGAAAAGTATGCCGATGAAAACGAACTTGACAATGGGACAGATGAGGATGGAGCAACGGTATATCGCAGTATCAGTGCAGGAGAAATGGAAGTCAAGAAGAAACCTTGCAAAAAAGGCTGCTACCGTGCGGCGCTGATTACATATGACAGCTTTGACAAAGAAACAAGGGCGAAGTGGATAGAACTTTTCAAAGATGGTAAGATAGACTTGCTCATCGTGTTCCAAATGCTCCAAACAGGTTTTGATGCACCTCGTCTAAAGAAACTTTACCTGCATCGTATGGTTAAGGAACATAATCTGCTCCAGACACTGACTCGTGTCAATCGCCCTTACAAGGAAATAAAATATGGTTATGTGGTGGATTTTGCTAATATAGAAGAAGAATACAGCAAAACCAATCGAGAATATCAAGAAGAACTTGAGCATGAGGTTGGAAAAGACAACCTCAAGCATACCGACCGTCTTCTTGTAACGATGGAGGAAGCCAAATCAAGAGTTGATGAAGCAAAGAAAGTGCTTGACTCCTATGAGTTGGGGAACCCCGAAATATTCTCTCGACAACTTAACATGGAGGACGATCGAGAAGTTGTCCGCAGCATTGTGCGCTCATTGGAAGATATGCGAAGCTTGCAGAACATGCTTACAGCACAGGGCTCTGAGGCTGAAACAATCGTTGAAATCAGTGATATTCACAACTTGATAAAAGCTGCTCGAAATCGTTTGGACTTGTTGGGCTTTATTGATAATGCCGATGAGAAATCCAATGCACGCCAACTTCTTAACATGGCTTTGGAGAATATAGAGTTCTCGTTTGATAAACGGGGAGAGGGAGAGTTGGAGATACAAGAGCAATACAAGCAGTCTGTAGAACACGCCCGCCAACAGTTGAAAGCATGTGTAGATACAGAAGACCCAGAATACCGCTCTATCTTGGAAGAATTTCTCCGCCTTTTCCGCAAGAAAGAAATGGAGTCGCAGGAAGAGTTCAATATGCATGATAAGGTTCAAAATGTAAACGATATTTTGAAGCGTATTAAGCGATTGAATGAGCGTGATGCTTTGGAAGCCATAAAATACAATGGAGATACAAAGTTCGTGCGAATAGAGAAACGCTTGAAGGAAAAAGACAAGGAAGAGGTAAAGAATAAGAAAACGCCACGCAATTATGCTTGGACAGAAGAAAAAGAAAAAATGACAGTTATTCTCCTTGCCATCAAAGAGGATGTAGATGATGTGTATTTCCATAATCAGGCAATACTTGAAGTACCCGCTTACTTCAAGAAAAATATACTAACATACGTTACACGCCATTTTAAGGAAGAACAAATCAATACAGACCGTGAAGTTAGGAAATATGTAAGTGAGGTTATCAACAGAGAATACCAAATAGCAAGATAAAGAAATGAATAATATAGAAGAAATCAAACATCAGACTTACGCTCTCATTGACCGATTGAAGAGCACCACTACCAATAACGGATTGGCAGGAAGCGGTAATGAGTACGTAGTGATTGTGGAGACTTTCCTATATAAGTTCCTCAATGACAAGTTTATTTATGAAGCAAAGAAAGAAAAGCCCGACTTGGCAGCGACTGATGATTTCTTTGCGACGTTGGATACAATGACCGAAGATGAGTACGAAGAGATGTGCGACAGCATGTTAGATACTATTATTCTGAAGAAAGAGCATTTGATACCGTTCCTTGCCAAAAGGCAGAATGAGGATAAGTTTGCAGAGTTGTTTGATTCCACTTTGGAAAGTATCGCTAATGAGAATGAAGAAATATTCTACATTCTCAATGAGGACGAGACGAGAATATCCATCATGAAGCCCATTTCAGATGTGGTATCAGGTGGAACAAATAAGAAAAATGCTTTTTGCCGCTCGCTAATAGGTGATGTGGCAAGTTTCTCCTTTGAAAATGCTTTTGAAGCGGGCTATGATTTCTTCTCCACCATATTCGAGTACCTTATCAAAGATTACAATGCCAATGGTGGAGGGAACTATGCCGAATACTATACTCCTCACTCCATTGCCGCGATTATGGCAAAATTGCTTGTCGCTCCATCAGAGGATGTAAAGAGTGTAACCTGTTATGACCCCTCCGCTGGTACTGGTACGCTAGTTATTGCCTTGGCTCATGCCATTGGCGAGCAGAATTGTACGGTTTACACACAAGACATCAGCGACAAGTCTTCCACTATGATGATGCTTAACCTGATACTTAATAGCATGAGCCATTCGCTCACACATGTTATCCAGGGCAATACATTGAAACATCCGTTCCACAAGAACGATGATGGATCGTTGCGTAAATTTGACTATATAGTCAGCAATCCACCTTTCAAACTGGATTTCTCCGACTATCACAGCGATTTGAAGAATGACACCTACAAGGGGCGATTCTTTGCAGGTGTTCCCAATATACCCAACAAGAACAAAGCAGGGATGGAGATTTATCTTTGCTTCTTCCAACATCTGCTTTACAGTCTGAAAGATGATGGCAAGGCAGCTATCGTGGTCCCTACGGGTTTCATTACAGCCAAGAGCGGTATTGCTCATAAAATACGCAAGCATTTAGTAGATGGAGAAAAGTCCATTCTACGTGGCGTTGTTAGTATGCCAAGCAATATCTTTGCTAATACTGGAACAAATGTCAGTGTTGTTTTCATTGACAAGTCAGGAGTGGATAAACCAGTATTGATAGATGCAAGCAAACTTGGAGAAACCATCAAGGACAATGGCATACAGAAAACAAAGTTGCGTACTGAGGAGATAGAGCAAATTGTAGAAACCTTCCGCAACAAGGAAGTTGTTGATGATTTTTCTGTTACACCCTCGTTTGATGAGATAAAAGAAAAAAGCTATAGTTTCTCCGCTGGTCAGTATTTCGACATCAAGATAGAATATGTGGATATTACAGGAGAGGAGTTCAACGCTCGTATGGCTTCTTTCCGTCAGACGCTTACCGAACAGTTTGCTGAAAGTCATAGACTTGAGAAGGAAATCATGCGTCAGCTTGACAACTTGAAATTTAATAAGCAAGTTTAGGTTATGGAGCAACAACATAGTATATCACAAGCATACGAAATTGCGGCTGAAACCATAAAAAACGCAATTTTACAAGGGCAGTACGAAGCTGCTAAAGGTGTTAATCGCATTCAGTTGGCGACTTATTTCAGTGTAGGTAAATATGTTTCGGCTAATACTCGGCATGGAGTTTGGGGTACAGGGGCTTTGGAAACTATCAGTTCCCGCTTACGCCAACTATTGCCAGGCTTGAGAGGATATTCTGCCGATAGCCTTAAATTGATGCGTATTTTCTATGAAGAATGGAAAGAATTAGATGCAAAGTCCTTAGAGCCTGAAGGCGGAAAGGATAAACCGTTAATCACAATTCACGAATTAAATAATTCTGAAGGGCAACAGTTATCAATTCGTGAATTGCAATTCACAAATTCAGCAGACTTCCCCATCGATGATTTCTTCAAAGTTCCTTTTACCCATCATTCCCGTATTATTGCCAAAGTAAAGTCGCTCGATGAACGTCTTTACTATATCCATCGTTGTGCCGAAGAACACATGTCGGTGGAAACTCTAAAAAAGGCAATGGCTAATGATGACTTTCATCATCAGTCCGACCTCCCGAACAACTTTATAGCCACTATCAATAAAGAAGATTTGGCACGTAAGGCGGTTATGGCTTTCAAAGATGAGTACTTATTAAACTTTATCAATGTTGAAGAAATAGGAGAACGTGATGCCGCGGATATAGACGAGCGTGTGGTGGAACAGCAAATCATCCACAATATCAAGAAGTTTATTATGACTTTCGGGCACGACTTTGCATTTGTAGGTAATCAATATCGTATGGAGATATATGGCGTGGAGCATTTCCCCGACCTTGTATTCTTCAACCGAGAACTCAATGCTTTGGTTGTTATTGAACTGAAAACAGGCGAGTTCAAAACGTCCTATCTTGGACAACTCAATGCCTATCTTGCCATTGCTGATGATAAGATACGCAAACCACACGAAAACCCCACTATTGGCATTGTGCTTTGCAGAAGCGCAAATAAGAACTATGCCGAGTACATGGTGCGCCAGTACGACAAGCCTATGGGAGTGGCAACCTATAAGACATCGGCAGAAATGCCTGAAAAGTTGCGGAAGGCTTTGCCAAGTATTGATGAATTAAAGAAATTGTTATGAATCAAAGTATCTCTCCAAAATATCAAATGAGCATTGTTCAAAAGATAACTGATAGCCTATTTGAGCAATTCACAAGTTATGAGAATGTGGAAGCATATCTGAATAAATGGCATCAAGTGGAACATGATGATTTTAATTATTTCTGGGAGAACTTCCAGTTTTATTACAGGGATGAGGCAAAAAAGAAAATAGATGCAGCTAAAACTCTCCATAATGTTGATGGCGAAACATTACTGAAGATTGCTATTGATTTGGGGATAGAAACTCCTGATTATATCCCAAGCATACCAACTTTCAAAAATGAATTAAAGTCCAGTTATGAAATAGCAAGCCTGACCTTTGAAAAGGCATTTAGAAATGTAGAGACAGATCCAAGCCTTGCTATCGGATTAGCAAATTCAGCCCTTGAAAGCATTATTAAGGAGATTCTGAAGGATTCAAGAATAAATGTAACATGGAGTGAAAAAGATACTCTGACAAAACTCGTTGGAAATATATGCAAAGTTTTTGGCTTTCAGAGTAATGGCAAATTCCCGACAGAGATAAAAACTTTAGCCAGTTCTCTAATAAGTGCGGGGCAAGCTATAGAAAATTTGCGTAGTGATAAAACTGAATTTCATGGGAAAACAGATGGAGATTTAATGATTACAGATGCGGTATATGCTTACTTTGTTGTCAATGCAACAACAACTGTTGGCCTATTTCTCTTAAATTTCTACAAATCTAATTATCCACCTATTGTTAAGTCTGAGGTAACTTTAGATGACGAGATACCCTTTTAAGCAAAACTAAAATGAAAAAATATAAACTTGGAGAATTGATAGAGATTTCGAGAGGAGCAAGCCTTAGTGGGGAATATTATGCCACAAAGGGCGAATATATTCGCTTGACTTGTGGCAATTTTGACTATCGTAATAATTGTTTCAAAGAAAACACATCCAAAGACAATCTATATTATGTTGGAGAGTTCAAACCGGAGTTTTTGCTAGAGGAGGGCGATATAATTACCCCACTTACCGAGCAGGCAATTGGATTGTTAGGCTCTACTGCACTCATTCCTGAAAGTGGAAAGTATATTCAAAGTCAAGATGTTGCCAAAGTTACTTGTAATGAAGAACTATTAGACAAAAAATATGCGTTTTATCTTCTTTCTTCCGATATAGTTAAGCAACAATTGAGCGCAGGCGCACAACAGACAAAAATCAGACACACCTCACCTGATAAAATCAAAGACTGTACGGTATGGATACCCAATCTTGATGTTCAAAAGAGAGTGGGGCAATTGCTATCTGATATTGATGCGAAGATTGCGCTTAATCGTGCGGTAAATCATAATTTAGAGGCGATGGCAAAGCAACTCTACGATTATTGGTTTGTGCAGTTTGATTTCCCAAACGAGGAGGGCAAGCCGTACAAGTCGAGCGGTGGTAAGATGGTCTGGAATGAGAAGTTGAAAAGAGAAATACCCCAAGGATGGGAAGTGTGTCCTATTAATAATAGGCTTGAAATCAAGTCAGGATTTCCATTCAAATCTGATACATATAAAACTTTTGGTCGCTATAAAGTTATTACTATTAAAAATGTCCAAGATGGTGAACTTGTAACATCTGGTTGTGATTATGTCGATGAGATTCCAAGCCGAGCAAACGATTACATATCTCTCAAATTTGGAGATAGATTAATTTCGCTAACAGGAAATTGTGGGAGATTATGTGTCGTATGCGAAGAAAACCTATTATTAAATCAGCGTGTGGGATTATTATATTGTGATGCAATATATTTGGAATACTTTTATAATTTCCTAAATAGCAATTCGATGAGAATGATGGTCGCTAATCTCGCAAATGGTGCAGCACAAGCAAATCTAAGTCCAGTTGAACTATGTAAAACTGACTGTTATATTCCAGACTACAATATATTGTGTAAATATAATAGAAAAGCAAATACGATTCGTAAAGCCATAATACAGAACAAGCACGAAATATTTCTGCTTATTAAGCAGCGGGACGAACTTCTGCCCCTTTTAATGAATGGTCAAGTATCGGTAAATTATGATTTACCGCACGATTAACAGCTATTTTTCTGTCTATTGTTGAAAATATATTGCCAATATACTCTTGTTCTTCTACAGAAGGCAAGAGTATAGGCATATCATATAAAGTTTGTGCAGATAACGTATATCGCATTCCACTACCAGTAGCATTTAGTTCTAAATACTTTTTGATATAATCTGAATGCATAAACGCATTGAGATATTTTCCCAATAAAATATCTTCATTGGGCTTTACTAATGCACAATGATAACCAAGGACAACATCATCAAAATTATCTGCTATATATGTCGAAATACCAATATCATTACGTGTTTCACTATCTTTTGTAAAAGCGACATACCCTTTTCTAAGAGAGAGACGTTCGATGTTTTTATCATTAGCAGAAGCAATCATAAAGGAATTATACATAGATTCAGTAATTGCCCAATTATGATACACATCCACAAAATTGCACAACTTTACTTTATGTTCCCCTTCTTTGGTCTTTTTGTCTATGCTACTTATTACGATTTCAGCTACATCTCCTAATTTGTATTTCTTGAAATTGGATGGTAAGACCTCTCCTAACCAATTAGCATTAGTAATTGGTTTAGTAGCTTCTTGATTTTTAGCTTGTTCCATATTCAAAGTGTGTTTATAAGCTAATTGCTATTGCAAAGATACAGAATGAAGCTTGTAATCAAGAATTTTCATAAGATAAAATGGCTATAATTAGCCTATAAACTTGCGATGTGCAATCTTTACATTAGTTTGATTGACCATAGCATAGTGTAAAGTGGTATCAATCTTTACATGCCCTAATAACTTCTGCACTTGTTCTATCGGCATTCCCTTATCAATAGCCATTGTCGCTAATGTGCGTCTAAACTTATGAGGGTGTACTTTATTTATGCCAGCTTTACGCCCTAATTGCCGTAACCGAACTTCTACACCACTTATTGTTAGGCGATTATGTGGTGAAGATAATGATACAAAAAGCGCAGGATTGGTGTCTTTTCGGCTTTCTAAGTAGCGTTTAAGGTGGATTTTGGTGCGAGCATTAAAATATACCTCTCGTTCTTTATTGCCCTTGCCAAAGACCACGCATTGCCGTTCCTGAAAATCTATATCTTCTCGGTTCATCTTTGCTAATTCACCTACACGCATACCCGTAGAAGCCAATAAATCAATCATTGCAAGGTCGCGTATCTCGTGGCAGGTATCTCGCAATACTTCCATATTTTCATCACTCAGCACTTCCTTTACAAGGCTTTCCGTTCTAACCTTGTGTATTCTTCGCACAGGGCTTTTACCAATATAGTCCTCGTCTTCCAACCATGCAAAAAAGCTGGAGAAGATGCGCCGAAGATTATCTATGGTAACACGGCTTGAAAGTCTTTCTTCTTGATAATCAGAGAGGTAATTGCGAATGTCGTTTGTAACTATCACATCTATCTTTTTATTCAACTTTGCAAGCAGGGCTTCTATTGAGCTACGATAATAATGCAATGTTTTATCAGAACAGCCTTCTATCTTCTTCGCAGAAATAAAAGCATTAAGCAATTCATTATTAGCCTTATTTCTTTGCGACACTTCATCGCCTAATGGTTTGATTTCTAAGTTCTTAAAGTTGTCATTCAATACTGTATTAAGAAATAATAATTGTTCTGGAGTCAAATTTTGAGCCATTGCAGTTACTATTCTCGTTTTTACTTCTTCTTTCATAGGATTTTTAGTCGCATTATACAAAATTTGAGCGAAAAGACAAAGAAGTAAATCATAATTTAGTCGAGAACGCTCGATACCGACTTTTACTTGTCCGTTCATCAGAAGAGGGAGAAGTTCGTCGCGCTGCTTAGTCAATTTTTCGATTTCTTGTAGCCTCAATAGTTGTTCATCGAACATAGACGTTACTGTATCTACAAATTTCTTACAAATCGTTTCATTAAAGGCAAAACGGAAATCAGCCAAATCACCTAAGACAATATATGGAATAGAAGAGCCATGTTTACCACCGCTATATATAGGTTGAAATAAGTATCTTAAAGTATAATAGAAGAATGATACGTTACGCACCTCTTCATCTAAAACGCAAGCATATGTCCTTTGATATAAATCGAATTTACCTCTATAAAAACCTACTCGTCCTGTATAACTCCCATTTCCTGAAACCAACACTGCATATCCGTCATAAATGTATTCGTTAGAAGTAATAGCCTCTGGCGCACAAGAAAAGAATTTATAATTTCCAGGAACAGCTTTGGACACATCTTTCTTACCAGTGAAGATTCTCATAAAGTCTTTGATTTTACAATCTTTCCACCCTTGTGGTATCTCTCTCTTCAACTTCTCATTCCACCCCATCTTACCACCGCTACTTTTGTACGGCTTCCCATTCTCATCGGGAAAGTCAAATTGCACAAACCAGTAGTCGTAGAGTTGCTTTGCCATCGCCTCTAAATTATGATTTACCCAACAATCATGGAATACTCCTCTGTTAGTTTTATCGCTTGCACTTGCAGTTTAATGATTGCTTCAGAATAAGTTTCGATTTTGCGGAGCATTCTTTGGGCGGTAGCTGTTGAGTGGTAGCAGTTAAGTGTCTTGACAGCTTCATTATAGAGAACACCAATCTTATAAACTTGGGATATTATGTTAGTGAGTTCACGCATGTATTTCTCATTAGAAGAATTCTCTGTTATAACCTTGAAAGATTCTCCAAGTAATCTTGCCCTTAGATAATCGCTCTTAGTTTTTGCTCCCGACTTTCGATAAAGATTGATGACCTTTTGTTGGTCTTCGTAGTTAGGTAACCTGATGTGCCATCTGTCCCATTTTTGGGAGGTGGCACACCTGCCGTCAGGTTTGTTAGTTTTCTTTCTTTTCATCGTTTCTATGTTTTCTAATCACGACTTTGGAGTGATTTAATCCCCTTTCGGGGCAGGGTCTTTGTGGTACAAACGGCAATTTGTGGTACAAAGACACACCTTGCTGATGTAGAAAATGGGATTATAAGCCCATGCCGTGTTACTGCATTCATTGAATACAGTAACTCAGCGTAGGCTTGCATTCGAGGAATGCAGTACTTCAGAGTTTCCGCCATCTTTCCACATCATCTTTGTATTGGTCGAGATGTTCTCGAAGCACCTGCTCCACATATCCTGAAACGCTTGCTCCCTGCTCACCGATTTTCCTCACCACGAAGTCCAACTTTCGTTGAGTTTCCTCTGATACATACACGGCTTTGCGGTGGCTGTTGCGAAAGGGCTGGAGATATTTCCCCTGAAACTCGGATAATTGCTTCCTGTCCCTTGTTTTTCCCATTCGTTGATGATTCTCTTCGGTAGAAGTAGCCCTTTCCGTTGGTGACAACTTTGTTTCTTGATTGGACGGTTGAGAATAGTCCTTGTGACTCTCCTTGTCATTTTGTTCCTCAACTTTAACAGGCTCAAACCTTTTCTTTTCCTCTTCATAATCTATGGGCTGATCAAAATCGGGCAACTCTTCGGGCTTGCGGAGCTTAACGCCATAATTGCCCATATCTCGAAGGGCTTGTTCCAGACGCTGTTTCCTTTGTTCATCTATTCTTGCCATAATTTCTTGGGTATTGCGTTATAATGCCTTTCAAGCATTGTTTGTATGTCGCTCTGTTTGTAAAGTATCTTCCCTCCGATTTTGTAGAAAGGAAGCGTTCCTAAGTTTCTGTACTCTTGGAGCGTACGTGTGCTGAGCCGTAACAGGCTGCAAACCTCCTCGCCAGTGAGGTAAACTTCTCCGCCCAGCATCGGTCGGGCGGTAGCGCAATACCGCTCCAATTTCTTCAATATTCCTTCCATCAGTTGTGAAAACGACTGCATCTGAGGGTCTTCCTGCGTAATGATTTCTTTCTCTTCCATAGTTCATTCATTGTTTGCGTTCAGTAACTCCGTGATGTCGCTCTCCTTGTAATAACACTTGTGTCCAATCATTGAGAAAGGGATTTTCCCCGTATCTCTGTATGATTGCAGGGTACGCTTGCTGATGCTCAAACGCTTGCATACGGCTTCGTTGTCGAGCCATTCGTCCTTTACGGGCGGATTGCCGATGAGTTGTTCGATACTGTGGATAAAGTCTGCAAATTCGGAGCGGTGTCGCTCCCACGCTTTGCGGTCGATGATAATGAGTTTCATTGCCTTGATTTTGTTTTGATTACTTTATTGTTACTCGGCAAACAAACTGTTATGCAGTCCATTGCCGTACTTATCGAGTGCAAAAGTAAACCCTCGGAAGCACCGCTGCAAGAAATGAGGATAAGCAGGGAAATAGAGAGAAAACAAGAGAAAAGACCAAAGGAGATCCATCTGTGTTATTGCGGTAATGAGATGAGGTGCCGGCTCGTTCCTTTTATCACATAGCAATTATTCTTTCGACAGTTCGATAGTTCGACAAATCGATATGTAGAACTATCGATAGATAGTTTTATCGATAGATTATTTTGACGATATATAGTTTTGACAACAGATAGTCATGACAACAAATTGTACAAACAACAGATTGTCCGTATTATCGTCAGTCCTATCTGTTGTTGGTTGTTACGCCTTGCGTCCAAAGAGCCTGAGTATGCCGTATTCTTGTCGTGCCTATACTCTCTACGGCAGCCCAGCCCTGCAAGGTTGGGAGAGATGAATACGACCGCACGAATACAGAAAATGGCAATACCGCCTTGAAACAGAAAAATCCTGCGGTGGAGATTCTTCTCTCCATCCGCAAGACTCGACCTTGTCAGGGCAGATTGGCTGCCGTTGTACCTTTGCACGATAAGAAACGGCATCAGGGACTTTGCGTGTGCCTTTGCTTACAACGCCTTTGGGCTTACCCCCTCCGTCTGACCGATTATTGGCAAATGATTGCTCTTGGTAAGCAGCACTATTGTGCCTGTGAGTTCGGTGTAAAGACGGTCGTATTGTCCGCTTGCGGCAAATGTGTCCGTCAAACCGAACTTGTCGAATGTGGCTTGAACAGCCTTGTTCGACAACAGTATAGGTACGAGTTTCTCTGGAAGAGGTGCAGGCAGTTCCCTTTCAAACTCATTTTCCAATACAGAAACAAGCGTGTCGTACTTGGAAAAGTGCAAACCTTGATACAATACCTCACTTGCTATGCTCTCCGCTTCGAGGTGCGTGAAACCCTGCACTACAGCATCGCAGTAGGCGGTAAGAGCCATATCTGCCCGTGCAGTGATAAACTCCGTGTCGTGCAATTTTTCGGGGTGATGCTCACTCATATAACTTCTTAATTTCAACCGAAAGTAAGAAAGTTCCTGTTTGTTGTGCTCTTTCATAATCGTTTGGTTTTCAATCGTGAATAATAAATGTTTGATAATTACTTCCTTTTTATGCTTGTTGCAATGGAACGTTCTGCCGTGCTATCGACTCACAATAACCCTCAAATACAGTATGCTCCCTGTCTGTGAGTGCAGTCATATCCTCTTGTATCTTATGGTCGGTTATCTTTCCATAAATCTGTGTCGTACCGATATTGCTGTGTCCGAGCATCTTGCTGAGCGTTTCCATCGAAATACCATTGGAAAGGCAAATCGTGGTTGAGAATGTGTGGCGAGCCATGTGAAAGGTCAAGCCTTTCTCTATTCGGCATATCTGACCGATGTTCACACAAGCTAAAGATGCTTTCCTAATTGTGAGATTGGGGAATATCAATTCGTCTGCTTTCTTGTCCTTGACATAGAGTGAAAGGATTTGCCCCGCAATGGGCAAGAGTGGAATTATGGCCTCCACATCCGTTTTCTGCCTTTTGATGCGGATTTCCTCTGTGCCATCAGCATTACGGATAATATGCTTCGGCTTGAGCCGTTGCATATCCACACGAGCCAGACCAGTAAAGGCACAGAAAAGGAAGAGCTGCCTTGCACGCTCGAACTGCTTGTCAATAATGGGCGTTTGTAGTACTCGTTGCAGTTCTTCGGTTGTGAGATACCTGCGTGTTCGGTGTGGTAGTTCTGCCTTGTAATCCACAAAGGGATCGATGCGAATGTATTTCTTCTGCTGCCCGATGCCGATGAGTTTTCTAAGGAAGATGACCGCTACCTGAATAGTGGCAAGAGAAAGGTTGCGCTCTGATTTAAGGTAGAAGTCCATCCCCTCAATAAAGCCATAGTCCAACAGGGAGTAACGAATATCCTCTAATCCTAAGCGTTCACGCAGATAACCCTCTATGAGTTGGGTAGCATAGATGTAGTTGGTGAAGGTCGGCTTGGCTACCGTTATTCCCACACAAGGACGCTTTTCCTCAATAAATAGTCGTGCTTCCTCCAAAAGAAAACCTTTGGGCTTGTCCTCTTCCATGAGTTCACGCTTGAGGAGCTCGGCGGTGATATAGCCACGTTGCCAAACTAATTCTTGATACTTTGCTTTGGCTTGTTCCTCTTTGCTTTGTAAGTAGTGGTTGATCACCTTTGTTTCTTCGCCTGTTCCCTTGCATCGTCCCTTATGGCTGTCCCAAAGTTCGGGAGCGATTTCCTTGCCCGTGCTGTATTGCACCTGCTCACCATCTATTGTGAAGCGCCCCATAATCGGGCATTTGCCGTTCTTCTTTTCTTTGGAACGGTTGATATAAAAGAGTGTCTTGAATGTGCTTCGTGCCATGATTTCAAAGTTTTAAGGTGAATGTATCTTGTATGCGTTGTTGTACTTTCTGCATATCCCGATGGATTCTCTCGGAGGAAACAACTGCATAGATTTGTGTTGTTCTCAAATTTGTGTGTCCGAGCATACGGCTCACCGTTTCTATAGGTACACCTGCCGAGAGTGTGATAAGCGATGCAAAGGTGTGTCTTGCCATGTGAAAGGTCAGCGGAGTTTTCATACCGATATTTCGCTGTATATAGTGCATGCCATTGAGGATAACGTCGGTGGTTGGAACGTCAAAGACAAAGCCTGCCCTTATCCCTCTATAACGATTCATGATAGTCTGCGCAGGGGGAAGCACCTGTACACGATACGGAGTTTTGGTTTTCATTCGCCTGCCCTTGATGCAGAGTTCGCCTTCTTCCAAAACGATGTTTTCCTCCCGAAGATTACGGACGTCGGAGATTGCCAGCCCAGAAAAGCAGGAGAAGACGAACAAATCACGGACAATGCGGTAGTTTTCCCATTCAATCTCCAAGTCGATGATGCGCTCAAGTTCTTCCTGCGTAATGCTTCTCGGTTCGCCTTTTGGTCGCTCGTAACTGTAACCCAAGAACGGATAAAAGTCCAGCACACCTTTCTTCACCGCCATGCGGACGATGGTCTGCAAAGTAGACACGGTACTCGATATGCTGCTGCGTTTCAGTTTGCGGTCAATAGTGAGATAATACTCGAAGCCCTCGATAAAGGCTTTGTCCAACTGTGAAAGGGGAATGTCGCTTACCTTGTGCTTCTCCTGCACATACTCACGAAGCAGGGAGAGTTGGTAGGTACGGAGTTTGAACGTCTTCAAGGCTCGGTCGATGCCTATGCGCTCCTTTGTCTGTGTGAGATACTCCCCAAAACTCTCCAAGAGCAAGGCCTGACGGTGGATTTGCCCCTGATAGGCATCCCTCACGTCTGTGCCGGTAAAAGATTCTTCTCTTTCACAGAGTTCATGAAAGCGTGCGTGGATGAGTGCGGTGCATTCACCGAGTTTCTGATTGACGGACACAGCCATGCTGCTCTTACCGATGAGCCGTTGCTTACGGCTGTCCCAAAGAGCGAGCGGAGTCTTACACTTGGTGGAGAAGCCCGAATGGGTTCTGCCAACGGAGATTCGCCCAATGACAGGCACAAGTCCTTTCTTGTCGGTTCGTTTCGCCTGAACGAAGAACGATATTTTGAGTTTGTTTTCTTTCATTTTTCTGTCGTTTTTTCTAAATTTCCTTTGCTTGCAAAGGTACAGATGAACAAGTATTCCTGAGCGATGCAGAAAAATGAAAGATGAAGAATAAAAACCTATGACACAGTTGTTTACCTTCAATTCGTAACCCCTTTTTGCTTTTTCCCTGATGGGTTACGATTTGGTAACGGAACTCCTGCCGTTTGATGCTCGTTTTCGCTTACCATCAAAATAGCAGGGAAATGCTAAATGGTACTATTTCAAATAGTTACATTCCCTATAATTCCTCCTATTTCCCTTAATTCTTAATGACTGATTATGCCCGCAAGATGAGCCTTGATTTACGCATGATAGATGAAAATGGGTACTCAGATCATATCGACAACAAGGCAAGTCACTGTGCCAAGATGCTCAATGACTATTACCAAAAGTTCGATGCACAGAAAGGAACGCAGTTCGTTTTCTCTGATTTAGGTACTTATAAGTCCGGCGGAGACTTCAATGTCTATTCGGAAATCAAGCGTAAGTTGGTAGAGGACTATCATATCCCGTCCTACGAGATACGCTTTATCCAAGAGTGTAAGAACGAGAAGGCAAAAAAAGCGATGGTAGATGCGATGAACCGTGGAGAGATTCGTATTATTTTCGGCTCTACATCCATGTTGGGTACTGGTGTGAATGCTCAGCAGCGTGCCGTGGCGGTCCATCATTTGGACACGCCTTGGCGACCTTCAGACTTGGAGCAGCGCAATGGACGAGCTGTGCGCAAGGGAAACCTTATCGCAAAAGAGTTTGCGGACAACAAGGTCGATGTGATTATCTACGCTGTAGAACGTTCTTTGGACAGTTATAAGTTCAATTTGCTGCATAACAAGCAGCTCTTCATCAATCAGCTAAAGACAAACACGCTTGGCAGTCGCACCATTGACGAGGGTTCAATGGATGAGGACAACGGCATGAGCTTCTCAGAATACGTAGCAGTGCTTTCGGGTAATACCGACCTTTTAGAGAAAGCAAGATTGGATAAGAAGATTGCCACCTTGGAATCCGAGCGCAAGAACTTCCTCCGTGAGCGTGATGCCGCAACAGGAAAGCTAGCAGAGATTGAGAGTTCTGTGTCCTTCCATACGGATAAAATCAAGGAGGCACAGTCTGACTTAGCTCTATTTGAGCAGTGTGTAGAACGTGATGCCGATGGACAGCCCATCAATAAGCTGACTATCAAAGGTGTGGAAGACTATACAGACATCAAGGCCATTGCTGCCCGTCTGCAGGAGATAGACGAAAAAGCACGCACCAAAGGAGAGTATAATAAAATCGGTGAAGTTTATGGTTTCTCCATTATGGTCAAGACAGAGAGTACTTCCAAGGATTTGTTTGACTGTTCGGTGAACCGCTTTTTTGTGAAAGGGCAGGAGTCTATCTACTACACTTACAATAATGGAAAGTTGGCAACAGACCCGAAACTTGCTTGCCAGAACTTCATTAACGCCTTGGAGCGTATCCCAAAGGTGATAGAATCGCATGAGAAGGAAATGGTAAAGATTGTAGCCAATAAAGACGTTTACACCAATATTGCCAACAGTTCTTGGAAGAAAGAGGACGAGCTTCGCTCACTTAAAAGTGAAGCTGCTGAATTGGACAGAAAGATTGCGCTTACCCTTACTCCGCCAGATGAAGAAAAAGAGGAAATAAAGCAAGGAAAAGATTTATCCAACAACTCTGCCAAAATAAAGAATGAGAACAATCCTGCCCAAGACAAAGAGGAATATAGTCGTTTGCAGAGTTTCAGCCCCAAGTGGAGACGTTAAAAGAATGGTTGTTTTTCTTTCCTGCAAGTAAACTAATAGTTGACTTATGAGGAAATTTCCGAACTATTCCCAAGAGGAAAATCAGCCAATATATATCTATGCGATAGTTAGACTTTGGCAATAAAATAAATATTTTGCCAAAATCTAACTGTTAGGTTTGAAGCCCTTTGTCATCAATCATCTCGCTTTCGTACTACCTCATCTATCTCCTCCCTTTGATATTTGCTTTAAGAATCTATAGAAGATAATCCCTATTCATTCGTGAGGTCAATTTCTCTCAAAGACTTCAGTATTTTCAGAAATGATGCTTTTATGGTATTTGAAGATGGAATATCTCGATAAGCTATAGCAGATAGGTTCTCTACGTATTTGGGAGTCAAAATCTCCCATAAATGATCAAAATCCACTACCAATGGAGACTGATTTATGTCTTTTAGGTCTTTCCAGCCCAAAGGCTCGTCAAAAGCTTGTTGGTCATGTTCCACCAAAATCTTTATGTCTCGAACAAATTCTTTTCTACATACATAATCTTCTAATTCTTTGATATTCAATAGCGCATTCAAGTCATAGAAGTGGCGTATTTTAGATGATAATGATGCTGTTGGCTGCTCGCTCATTGAAAAGCGAATGAGAGACACTATTTTCTCACACAAGGTTTGTCTAAGAGATAAGACATTCAGTTCAAAAGGTTCAAGGTGATACTTCTCTATCACATCTTCCATCTTTTGCTTTTTCAGATATGTAGTAACAAAAGGCTCTATCATCCTTTTCTCGTATGGAAAAGGATTGGCAAATGCACTGATCTCTACAATAATTCTCGCAGGAACAGGATTTACAGAAGTGTCAAAACCTGTATGGGCTGTATAAGAGAAGGCTTGCTTCCTATATTTTGAGCCCTTGGATATATCTGAAAAGCTTTTGTCCTCTGTCAAGCCCATAGTAACCTCTTTCATCAAGTTTGATAAAAGTATTTTAACCTGATTACCACTCATATCCCCACTGATAACAGCAAAGTCCACGTCCTCTGAAAACCTATCTATCAGTTGATATGCCTTTGATAAAGAAGTTCCTCCCTTAAATACGATTTTTGATTCATAAGAACTTCTGGACAATGCACGCAGTATTCTTGAAATGTGGTAGTCTTTCTCTATTAACTGTATAGGGATTTTCAAATCTTCTGACGAAGTTTGTACCAAATCCATGAATAACTCAGTGTCTAAATATAGAGAATCTTTTATTGTATGTTCCATTGACTAGAAACTAAAGTTGGTGAGAGTCCGACTCTAAATCGTGTAAGCGGACTTAATGTTTGAAATAATGTAGTTGCAAGAGAGTCATTGGTTAGCATAGATCCCAATAAAGCTCGCGTGAGCGGAGAGTATTTTAAGGCAAGATTGACCAGTTGAGTCAGCTCATCCTTGGAGTACTCATTGACTTTTGCCTTTAAGAGAGTATATGATCTGTCAGTAGTTGTATCAGGTATCTTCTTAATCCATTTCAAGCAGTCTAATATACGCAGCATTTCGATATTATCTCTGTTGATGGGATTTTTCTGCAATACAAAACGAATCGTATATATTCCACGCTTCCCATTCCGTTTAGGGAAATTGGAACCTATCTCAAGAGTTGCAGACTGTTGAGTTGTCAATCCAAATAAGTTGAATGCATAGAACCCGGTCAGATAGCCTATAGGGGTGTCGTTGTCATAGAGCAAGTCACGGAATCGTTCTTCCATGGACGGACCAACAACACCAAATCTTGTTCGTTTTGGTTTATAATAAGTACCTCGACTAAGGCGCTCTATTTCACCCTCCTGAACCAGTCTTCCCAAAGTGACTACGGCCGCATTTTGCTCACTGCGAGGAAGCCCTAAGTCTTCCAATCGGAAAACTTTTCCCGTCTCAAAATTAGAAATTTTATTTTTAATACTTTTGCTTGTCATACAAATTGTTCCTTTTGCAAAGGTATATATTTTGTTGTGTAAATGCAAGTATTTACACAACAAAATTTTAGTGTAAGGAGACTTACTAACCATCTTGCTTTCGTACCATTTTATCTATCTCTTCCCGAAGGAAAAGCAACCGCCCATTAGCTTTGAGGTAAGGAATTTTCTCTGACCATACCCAGTTGTAGATGGTTTTTTGCTCCACTTTCAAGATCTTAGAAACATCTATGATATCCAGATATTCAGGTTTCAAAGGTGGATGGACATTTGTATCAACGGATTGCTCTTGCAGGACAAGTAGCTGATCGAGCTTATACTCGACAGCTTTTAATTTATCAAACAATCGCTTGCACCAGTCTGTTTCTGAAGTATCGTTTAAGTATGGCATAGTTCTCCTTTTTGATAGTTTCCATTTATATCTTGTGTCAAAATACGCTGCTCTTTCATATATGCAATGTACTTTTTTGCTGTTCGATCTTTGATCTCCATTTCACGCGTCAGCACCTCACAAAGTTCTTGGTATGAAAGCCTTAATTTAGTACGAAATGCAGATTTGATGACAAGCAAGAGTTCATCGGACTTGCGTTTTTCTTTATCTTCCTTTGACTTCTCACCACAATAGACATGCATATCCTCATCTTTGTCCCAGCCGAATAGCATCATTGGCACATCTAAGGGACTTCCGTCGCGGACTTTCAACGCCTTTACGACTGAATATTCGGGATTATCATCTTTCTCAATAGAGAGGATTCCTGCGGCTTTTCTCTGCAACTCGGAACCGATATGCCCGCGTAGCTTTATACCATTAGGCACAAAATGAAGCACACAGATGATGCAAGTATTGTATATTCCTGCTAATCGGTAGAGTTCATCAACAATGGCTATACTTTCCGTTTCATCGTTGGCTGAGCGTATCAAGTCAGCAATACCGTCAATTACCACAATATGGATGCCACCATGCTTGTGATGGAATAAGTCCATACTCTCACGAATGATTTTTAGCCTGTCTTTGCGGGATAGTGATGCCAAGTAGAGTGAATGGTAGAACTCTGGCACAGCCTTTACTCCTGCCCTACGAAGTGTCTTTCCCAAGTTCTTGTGCAGTTGTGCTTCAGACTGCTCCGTATCATAGTGAAGAACCGCTAAGCCTTTTGGGTTAGCAGTTATCTCTAATCCCAATGTCTGTTCAGCTTGTAATCGTTCCGAACCAAGTGTGCCTGAAAGGATTCCAGAAATATAGTTGCTCTTACCTGTTCCTTCTCCACCTGTAATACAAAACAGATTATCCTGTGTTCCGAGTGGAACACCATTGACTGCCACAACTGATTTTGAAGCATCAGGTGGATTATCGTAGTCGATTTCACAAGATTTTAATATCATCATTGTCTGCGAATACATATTGGTAAACATATCAGAAAGGAGAACTTTCAAGTCATTCGAGTTATTTCCCAAGGCAAAGAAGTCAGATATATCTTTCTCTGACTTAATTCCTTGCAATGGTAAGGTCAAGCTCAAAACCTTATATTGAATGAGTGCATTTGCTTGTTGTTTGGCTTCTCTTATTCCCGTCTCATCAGTGTCATATAATATGATAATATGTCGAAAACGAAGCTGTAACCCTTCGATAATATTCTCAGGAATCTCTGCCGTCTCACTATTGAAACAAATAGCATTAAAACCATGGGCAGATAAAGATAGTACATCTTTCTCACCACCAGTAATGAATATGATATCTCCTTTACTTGGCAATTGCTGAAAACCAAAGACATAATCGGTCACTTTCTCGCCATCATAAAGAAAGCGTAGTTTGCTCTTTGGGCGATAGACCTTTACAAACGTCCCCATATTGTAAGCAAACATCGGCTCGTCATGTGTCGCTCCTAATGTAAACGGCTTACCTTGATTAGAGATAGATTCATAACGAGCAAGCGACTTTACATGAAAACGTTGTAAGGTGTTGAAATCAATACCATATTGTTGCCAATATTTTATTTCCTCGATACCAAAAGATTGCTCTATTAGTTTATACCACTTCTTCTCTTCCATTAACTTTGGTTGGTCTACGGGTTGTAAAATACTCGGTTTAGGAGGTTTTATTATCGTAGCTCGTTGTTCAAAGTGTTCTTGTTTTCCTATGTAGATGTTTAGTTGCAAGTCTCGAATAATAGTTTCAAGTACCTTAACAAAATCTTTCTTCACATCCAGTCCAATCATTGTGGCAGCAAACCAAAAACAATCTCCAGAATAAGCATCATTTCCAAAGTCTTTCATGCGATAGCAGTCTGACTTTCTATCAAGATATATATTGCATGAAGAACGTTTATCGTTATACAAAGGATTACGAAAATTACGCTTAATCACGAAATCAATGGCATATAGAAACAAAATATTTCAAGTCCTTTGTTGGTACGCAATAATATTTCTTCTTTAATGTTCATAGCTCTTCGAATAAGGTTTGAGATTCTCCCATATAGCCTTTTAGCACACCTTCCTTGTAAGCGTTTAAACGCTGCAAAGCCTCTAAACGACGAAAGCCCTTGAATGTGGCTCTACCCGTCTTAACAGAGAGAGATAGAGTCCTTTAAATGGATAAACTACATGATTACTAGATACATATCTGTACGGAATAGAATTAGATTCCCTCCATCTTGCAAGTGATGCCTTTGATATTCCAAGCAGGTGCAGAACATCTGCCGAACCCAACTCAATCTTTTCCTCCAAAACGGAATAATCACGCTTTAGCTCCCTGATAAAGCAGGCTATCTGTCTGAATTCTTCACGAAGTGTTTGAAGTTCATTTAGTAGGGAGAGTGTTTCGTGGTGTTCCATCTTCTTTAAGTAGGGTTTGGCAAAGATTAATAATAACTGATAAAAATAGTTTCATCAATACAATAAGATATAAAACACTCGACTATTCTATTAAGAGCACATCAAGTTCGCTATTTAAAGTCATTTATTTTGGCCCTCAAGTCCACTCTATTTTTCTCTTTCTTCACACCACAAAAGAACACACATTCTACTCTATTTACATCCAGTAAAATAAGACATACAGAGAAGATAAAATCCAGTTGGTTCACAATAGTCTAAAAACTCCCTTTCAAAATATATAAAAAGGAAGTTTTATAACACATCATCAGGAAGACTATTTTTCTGCTATCGGGTTGCCTACTCATGCTCATTTCAAAGCAATTGTCAATCAGTTATTTTCGTTTCACCATACAAAGCTATAACAACAAAAACGCAATTGCTACACATCTACATACTAATTATAGCTATATGAAAGCAAAAATCTCCGCTTTTCCACCCATATTAACACCTATTCTTTAATTGATTTTCAGAAGTTTTTATTACTTTTGCAAGGGTGTTTTCAACCCCTTATTACATAAAAGCAAATAATTACACAACAAAAAACAACTCTAAGCGTTAATAAATATATACTAAGGCCGAACCGATAGCAATTGATTGACTATACCCCAACGCCTCATTTTATTTATAAATACAGAGAATTTAAGACAACATATATATTCATGAGAAAACTATTTTTCTGCATATTTCTATTGATAAGTGCTGCTCAATGCTTGTATGCACAATCTGGAATGACCGATGATCAAGTGATTCGAATGATTCAAAGAGAGCAAAAAGCAGGCTCATCTCAAGCGCAAATCGTTACAAAGCTGATGCAAAGCGGTGTAGATATCTCCCAAATTAGAAGATTAAAGGATAAATACGACCGTCAAATGAATCAAAAAGGACTCGGCAATGTAAGTGATGAAGCATTGCAATCAGATGATTCTAGAATGCGTAAAAACAAACAAGATGCAGCCAATAGCGCATTAAATAAATATTCAAACAATCGCATTCAGCGTAATAGTGCAGACAGAATAGAAATCAATGAGAAAGACCCTGAATTCTTATTGATGCAAAAAGAATTATCTTATTTAACTCCTAAAGATTCTATTGAGTGGCTAAAAGAGTTGCTTGATGAGAAGAGTAAGATGAAGAAAAGGGTGTTCGGACGAGATATCTTCAACAATAAAGAATTGTCGTTCGAGCCTAATATGAATATAGCAACGCCTCAACGATATGTATTAGGACCTGGAGATAACGTCATAATTGATGTTTATGGCGCTTCACAAAAGACCTTTAATGTTGTTGTTTCGCCTGATGGTGAGGTGACAATAGAAGACTTTGGACCTATAAAAGTGAGCGGATTAACTGTTGAACAGGCTAATGCTAAGGTGCGTTCGCTATTGGGTGCACGTTATAGTAGCTCGAAAACAAAGCTCACTGTGGGTCAAACTAAGACCATGATGGTGAATGTTATGGGTGAAGTTAAAGTGCCCGGAACATACACCCTTTCTGCTTTTGCAACTGTATTCCATGCTCTTTATATGGCAGGAGGTATCAACGACCTCGGAACTTTGCGTAATATTAAGGTATATCGTCAAAACCGTTTGGTTACAGTTGTAGACATCTACGATTACATTCTCAATGGAAAACTAACAGGAAACATTCGTCTTATGGACAATGACGTAATCGTTGTTGGTCCTTACGACTGCTTGGTTACCATCTCAGGAAAGGTGAAACGCCCAATGATTTACGAAATGAAGAAAAGCGAAAGCGTTGGTTCTATCATTAAATATGCAGGAGGTTTCACTGGAGATGCTTACACAAAGGCTGTTCGTTTGCTTCGAAAAACAGGCAGAGAATATTCTGTTTTCAACATAGGAGAATTCGATATCAACTCTTTCCACTTAGCAGATGGCGACTCTATCGGCGTTGATTCAATCATTAATCGATATGAAAACATGGTTGAAATCAAAGGGGCTATCTTCCGTCCAGGTATGTATAACATCGGAAAAGACATCAATAGCGTACGCACTTTAATTGAACATGCAGAAGGATTAACCGAAGAAGCATTTACAAATCGTGCTATTATTCATCGTATGAAGAGTGATAGAACGCTCGAAGTTATTGCAGTTGACGTCAAAGGAATAATGGATGGAAGCGTTGCTGACGTGCCTTTGAAGAAAAATGACGTTCTTTTTATTCCCACAAAGAGTGAAATGCAGACCAAAAGAACAATTACTATACATGGCGAAGTGAATTATCCTGGCATGTATGTGTATGCAGATCACGAAACACTTGAAGACTTTATTCTACAAGCAGGAGGCCTAAAAGACAAGGCATCTATCATTAAAGTAGACGTAGCTCGTCGTATATTGAATCCTAAAGCCATAACCAATGATAGCGTAATTGCTAAAACTTACACCTTTGCATTAAAGGAAGGATTCGTTATTGACGGTACTCCTGGATTCGAATTACAGCCCTTCGACGAGGTATATGTACGCAAAAGCCCTGGTTATAGCCATCAACAAAATATCCAAGTAGAAGGAAATGTGATGTTTGCAGGTACTTATACACTATCAAGTAAGAACGAACGACTCAGCGATATCATCAAGAAAGCGGGCGGAGTAACCGACCTTGCTTATGTACCTGGTGCACGTTTAGAGCGCAGAATCACTCCCGATGAGCGATTAAGAATGCAAACTGTAATCAAAATGGCACAGATGCAAAGTGGCAAGAAAGACTCTCTTGATATGAAAAAGCTTGATTTAGGCGATACATATTATGTAGGTATCGAACTTGATAAGGCTTTAAAAGAACCAGGAGGAGATGCCGATTTGGTGCTAAGAGAATTCGATAGAATCATCGTTCCCGAGTATAATGGAACCGTAAAGATTAGCGGTGACGTGATGTATCCAAACACTGTGGCTTACGAAAAGGGCCGAAAAGCAGGCTGGTATATCAACCAAGCAGGTGGATGGGGTAACAGAGCGAAGAAGAGTCACACATATATTGTGTACATGAATGGCACTGTTGCGAAGGTAGGACAT
Organism: Hoylesella nanceiensis DSM 19126 = JCM 15639; assembly: GCF_000379965.1. GTDB lineage: Bacteria > Bacteroidota > Bacteroidia > Bacteroidales > Bacteroidaceae > Prevotella > Prevotella nanceiensis. The sequence goes on from NZ_KB904331.1 coordinate 182,097, forward strand.
AACGCAAAGGTTCGCCCAGGCAGTGAAATTATCGTGCCAAGTAAGCCCGAAAGCTCAGGAAAGTCATTAACACAATGGCTCTCTATCGGCACTTCTGTGGCCTCAATAGCCACAATGATCGCCACAATGGCCAATCTATTGAAATAAAGAAGAATAGGAACTCAAAGCTTTTCAACTCGACCTTATAATAGAAATAGGTAGGAAGAAAGAAGACAGTAGTTAGTTATTATAATAGGTATAGGTAACTACTTGCATAGAACTGCTCCTCCATCATCATAAAAGTGCAGAGTTATAGCAAAAGAAGTTTTGAGTTTCTATTTCTCCATAGAGATACAACCCAATACCAATAAAACTGTTTTTTCAATTACATAAGCAATAATGAATAAACCAATTGTTGATTTTAAAATAATCAAAACGCTTGTTTTAAACAATAAAAAGCTATTTGCAGCCACCAGTTGTGCCTCGTTTGTGGTTGCCCTTGTCATAGCTTTTAGTATTCCAAAAGAATACACCTCAACCGTAGTTCTTGCGCCCGAGGCATCAGAAAGCGGTCTTTCTGGCAACTTAGGGTCGCTTGCTTCAATGGTAGGAGCAAAGCTTGGAAATATGAGTAACAGTGATGCTGTGTACCCACAGATATATCCTGAGATCTGTGCTTCAGACGATTTTATCATTCCTTTGTGGTCTTTAAAGGTACAAAGTCAAGACGGAAGTCTCTCAACCACATTATACGACTATGTTTTAAAACATCGAAAAGCAGCATGGTGGAATAAGATTAAGCAGCTTATGCTATTGCCATTTGCACCTAAACCACAAGCTGGTGCTCCTGTAAAACAAACCCAAAAGACCGAAGCTATACAGCTTACACAAGAGCAAGAGAATGCAACCAACGCCATAAAGGGCATGCTTAAATGCGTTGTGGATAAGAAAACCGACATGATTACCATCACAACCAAGGCGCAAGACCCTCTTATTGCGGCTACTGTTGCAGATTATGTGCAACGTGCCTTGCAAACATATATCATTAAATATCGTACCACTAAAGCTCGAAATGACTTGTCTTATACAGAAAAGCTATATCATGAAGCAAAGGTAGATTACGACAAGTCTCGTCAAAGATACGGCTCTTATTCCGACGCCAACACAGATATTATCTTGCAATCTTATAAATTGAAGCAAACAGATTTAGAGAATGAGATGCAATTAAAGTATAATATCTACTCTCAATTGGCTCAACAATTACAATTGGCAAGAGCAAAGGTGCAAGAGAGAACTCCTGCTTTCACCATCATTCAGTCGGCAGTTGTGCCTTTAAAGAAAGCCTCTCCACGTCGTGGTTTAATTGTTGGTATCATTCTTTTACTCAACTTCTTGGGAACACTTCAATGGACTTATCTAAAGAACAAGGGTGCCTTTAAAAAGCAAGAAGACACACCTGAGCCAGCAACAGGACAAGAAGTGTAAGAGAACAACTAAATCATTAGTTTTCAATAAGATATTAAACGACTCGCAAAAGCATTGACATTTGCTTGTAAAAGCATGCTAATTGATGCGCAAAAGCATTGCTTTTTAACCTCAATAGCATAGGTTTTACGCCCCAATAGAATAAGAATAAATACAGAAGACGATAAGAAACAGACTAAGGAACCAACGAAGATATGTATATTTTAATATTCCTTATATTCCTTCTTTGTGCTCTACTTACTAAAGAAAAGCCCAATTTCATCACATTGATAACACTCATTGTGATCTTTATTCTTATCATTGGACTACGCAGTCCCTATATAGATCAAGACTATCAAAATTACCTTCGAGAATCAAAATATGGCTCGGGTATTTCCGAATTCACCTTTTATATTTTCTCTAATATATCTTATTCGCTCACCAATAGCGCAGTGTTGATGTTTGTTATCTATGCCGTGATAACCGTTCCAACGCAGTTTTACGCCCTATATAAGCACTCCAACTTCTTTTGGATATCGCTTCTTTTCTTCTTTCCAACCTACTTTGTCATCTTAAATATGAACGCAATGCGTTCTGGAGCCGCCTTAGGTATCACGATGATAGCGTGGAGTTATTGGGCAGAACGCAAAACATTGATCACTCTTGGGCTTATTGCTTTGGCTACATCGTTGCACTATTCATTTGCTATTCTGTTCTTGTTCTACCCCATTGTGCGCAATAACAACAAGTATTTAAAGGCATTTTTAGCCGCAATACCCATTGTTTTTGCCTTCCACACCTTGATAGATATAGACGAATTCTTTGCATTTTTCAGTGTGATTGAGTTTATAGCTGTGAAGTCTAACGCTTATTCTACAGAAGATTTCGAGCCAGTTAGTATCTTTAGTACGGTAATTTTATTGCGTGTAGCCATTGTTGCTGCCTTGTATTATTATAGAGAAGAGCTGAGCAAACACAATTCTTTATTCTATCTTTTCTTTAAACTTTACATCGTAGGACTCGTTCTTTTGGTCTTCATTGCAGACATTCCGCCCGTTGCATTCCGTCTTTTAGACATCTTTGCAGCAAGCGAATTGGTTCTACTTCCGATGTTCCTATACACCATTAAACAGCGATATATAGCATTAGGAGGCATCACTATTTATGCTTTTCTATACTTCTACATCAATATTATATTGGCACAGAACATCAAACCTTATGAGATGATTATTTAAAACCATGATAAAAAACAGCACATCTATAGCCATTTTGATGGCAACCTATAATGGAGAGCAGTTTATTCGTGAACAATTAGACTCTCTTTTCGCCCAAACTTATACAGATTGGACGTTGTTTGTGCGTGACGATGGTTCAAAAGATAACACAATAAGCATAATAGAAAGCTATCAAAAAGAGCACCATAACATTGTTATCATTGACAATGAGGGAAAGAATCTCGGTCCTTTTATGAACTTTATGGAGCTTCTTCAAAAGGTAGATTCACCACTATACATGTTCATCGACCAAGATGATGTGTGGCTTCCACATAAGATTGAAAATGAAGTAGCAGCTTTTCACTCTTTAAATTGCGACGAAACAACGCCAGGATTGGTATTCACTAATCTTCAATTGGTAGACGAAAATTTAAATGTTTTGTCTGCTTCTTTTTGGAAAAGTATTCATTTTTCGCCCTATATTTTCAACTCTTTTATCGAACAAGCATTCATTGGTTACATCACAGGTTGCACCATGTTGTTTAACAAAAAGGCTAAGGAAATATCGTTTCCAGTAGCCCAATATGCCCCAATGCACGACTGGTGGGTGGCTATCTGCATTTATAAGGCTAACGGAAAGGTGGGCTTTGTAGAAACACCTCAAATGCTTTATCGCAAACATGGCAATAATGTTACGGGCAACTTTGTAAGCTCTCAAAAAGGGAAAAGCCTGTGTGTTCGCTTTAAAGAAATGGCAACTCAATATCAATTGATGAAAAATTGCGGTGCTGTTAGCTCGTTTTTCAATTACATTTGCTTAAAAAACAAGATTAAAAACACAAGAAAGAAGATTTAATGGGCAATGGTTATAAAAGCCTTTTAAAGGCTACAATAGTGATGAGTGGTGCACAAATCATCGAAGCACTCATGTCAATCGTCCGAGCAAAGGTTATCGCTTTATTGCTTGGTCCTATTGGTATTGCTCTCAATTCTATCTTTTTAATCACGCTCAACACCCTCTATCAGGTCACAAGTGTGGGACTTCCACAAAGTGCTATTCGTGACATTGCTCAGTCACAAAATAGCGAAAACCCAATAGAACAGCAAAAAATAATCTCCGCTTTTAGAACGCTTATCCGTTTATTAGCCGTTATTGCGTTCTTATTTTGCATCTTTGCAGCTCCTGTTCTCAGCAACATTTCGTTTGGAGTAGCCAATAATCACACCACAGATTTCATGATCTTGTCTGTCGGAGCCTGCGCTATGCTGTTGTCATACGGCAACACAACGATTCTACAAGGTATGCAACGGCTCAACGCTTTAGCGCAAACAACGATATTTGCAGCGATAAGTAGTGTAATAATAGCTATACCACTACTCTACTTTTTCAATCATAAAGGCGTGTCTTTAGCCATCTCGTGCGGTTTTATCATCACGTTTATCATCAATAGTTTATATGTAAAAAGATTATCCATAAAGCGTATTCGCCTCTCTTGGAATGAGGTTTGGACTATTGGTTCGCCCATGATTAAACTGGGAATAATCATTATGTTCAGTTCGCTTTTAATGAACTTATTTACCTATCTCACTAACATTCTCATTCGATTCTTTGGCTCTATCGAAGATGTTGGATACTTTCAAGCCGCTTATTCCATTACAATGCGCAACTTTTCGATACTTGCTGCAACCCTAATAGCCGACTTTTATCCTCGACTTTCGAAGGCTCTTGACAATAAAAAGGAATTTAACAACATTGTATCTGAAGAGGCTGAGCTGCTTATTATACTTATTTCTATTGTCTCAGTAATACTCATTCTCTTCACAAAACCTATCTTATGGCTTTTGCTTTCGGCTGAGTTCTATTCAATAGAGCTGCTCACTCAGTGCATCACTTTCTCGCTTTTGTTCCGCATTATGTGGGCCACTTTGTCGTATATTCCATTGGCTCATGGCGATAAAAAGATGTATTTAATATACGATGCGTTGTTGGGTAACGGCGGAAACTTTATCATTACCATTGTAGCCTACTATCTATTTGGACTCAATGGCATTGGCTTTGCCATGATCATTGGTAATCTTTTTGTATCTTTATTGCTCTATTTTGTATATAAAAAGCATTACGGAATGGAGTTTAGTAACAGCTTTTGGAAGTTGCAAAGCATCTATATTGTGTTGTTAGGTCTATTCATGAGCACGCTATTTATGCGTGATTCGTCATTATATTACGTTGCAAATATAATTTTATTGGCTATCTTTACGTTCTTTAGTTATAGAGAACTAAACAATAGAATCGATATCAAACAATTTATAAAAAGCAAGTTTCACAAATGAAGATAGGTATTTTTTACATCTGCACAGGCAAGTATTCCATCTTTTGGAAAGGCTTTTTTGATAGTTGTGAGCAGTTCTTTTTACCGCAAGTTGAAAAGAAATATTATGTATTTACTGATGCTTCTGACATTCAAGATACCAACAATATCAAAACATATTACAAGCAATCACAAGGTTTTCCCTTAGATACTCTATTGAGATTTGATATGTTTATTGAGGCAGAAGAAGATTCAAAAGAGTGCGATTACGTCTTTTTCTTCAACTCAAACATGGAGTTTAAGAAGGTAGTTACACCCGAAATGTTCCTTCCAACGGCTGAAGATAATGGCTTATTGGGCGTCTTACACCCAGGACATTACTACAAACACAACCCTATTTCGTTGCCTTATGAAAAACGAAAGCGTTCTACTGCCTACATAAAACACACGAAAGGAGAAACCTATAACTATTTTATGGGGGGCGTAAATGGCGGTACTCACGAGGCATTCTACCGTCTTTCACACGTTTGTAGCGAAAATATTAAGAAAGACTTAGACCACAATTGCATCGCAATTTATCACGATGAGTCGCACTTAAATCGTTTTTTTCACAACAAAAAGATAAAGATTCTACCTCCTTCTTTTGGCTTTCCTGAAGGAGGTAATATTCCTTTTGAGCCTTATATCGTCATTAGAAATAAGATGAAACATGGCGGAAAGTATTTTGATAAACTACCAACTACAGCATACGTTCAACGCATTAAGCGTAGAATAAAAGAGCTATATAGAAATATTTTATGGATTCTCAATTTCTAAAACATATCAAACTATCGGGCGGTTTCGGTAATCAACTGTTCCAATACTTCTTTGGAGAGTATCTAAAAGAGAAGTATAACTGTTCTATTTCCTTTTTTTCTGAGCCTGCATTAGATATCAATCAGCTACAAATACATCGTTTCTTCCCTGCTTTGCGCATATCTCATAACACAGAGTTAAGGCCTTATCATTATTCTTTCACACAGCAATTGGCTTATAGATGCATGCGAAAGCTATTGCTTCTCTTTCCCTTTTTGAACAGAAAAGTAAAGATAGAGAATGGCTCTAACTATCAAAATCAATCGTTTAACGACACTTATTGCTTCGATGGTTACTGGCAATCGTATCGCTATCTCAGTGCTTTCACGCCCTCATTGCAGTTTGAAGACCAGCTAATAAACGATATTTCTGCCGATTATATCAATGCTATTGAGCAGTCGGAAGCAGTGTTTTTGCATATCAGAAGGGGTGATTATCTCAACAAAGAGAACCAAAAAGTATTTGCAGAATGCCCTCTAAATTACTTTGAAAACGCTGCTAATAGAATAAAGGAAGATATCAAAAACGTTCATTTCTTTGTCTTTTCCAACGATATTCAGTGGGTTAAAAGCCACTTAAAGCTCAATGATAATGAGGTAACCTTTATTCAAAACGAAGGCAACAGCTGTGATTTAAAGGACTTTTACCTCATGACTCGCTGCAAACATGCTATCATTTCGAATAGCACTTTCAGCTGGTGGGCGGCTTATCTCATTAACAATAGCGATAAAAAAGTTATCGCTCCGAAACATTGGTACAATGATATAAGCATGAACAATGCTACAAAAGACCTTATACCACCAACGTGGATTCGATTATAATTGATAATAATATAACAATGAAAGATGTTCTATACTCTGCTTTTTGCGCACTAATGAAGTTTTTTTCTTTGATCATTTCGCCCTCAAAAAGTCGCTTTTTAAGTACCAAACGCAAGACATTGCGTTCGTTATGGCTTAAGAATTTCATTGGAAAATGCGGTAAAAAAGTATTCTTTGGAGATGATATCATTATGATAAACCATCACAATATGATCATAGGAGATAATGTTGTGATAGACGATAGCTGTATGATTACTCCCATAGAAGATGGAGTTATCGATATAAAAAGCAACTGTCATATTGGTCGTTTCTGCCATATCACCACCTTAAAACGCATCACTTTAGGCGAAAACTGCCTTCTTGGACAACACGTTACCATAACAGATAACTCGCATGGAGATATTACTTTCAAGGCAATGTCTACCCCACCGATCCAACGTCCCATAACAAGTAGAGGCGAAATAACCATTGGAAAGAACGTATGGATTGGCGAGAATGCTGTTATTTTGCAAGACATTACGATTGGAGACGGCTGTATTATCGGGGCAGGAAGCATCGTAACAAAAGACATTCCCGCTTATTCTGTGGCCGTAGGAAACCCTGCAAGAGTGATAAAACAATTGGAAAACAAATAAGATTACACTATAATTCGATGATACAAGTAAGTATTGGAATTCCTTTTTACAATGCTCAAGACTTCTTAGAGCAAGCCATTTTATCTGTACTCAATCAAGATTTCAAATCATTTGAATTGTTATTGATAGATGATGGCAGTACAGATCGATCGTTAGATATAGCCTATCGCTTTCAAGATGAAAGGATAAAGGTGATTCATGACGGGCAAAATAAAGGGCTTTCAGAACGTCTTAACGAACTTGTTGCATTGTCGAAAGGAGAATATTTCGTGCGAATGGATGCCGATGACCTTATGTTTCCACAGCGAATATCACGTCAATTAGCTTATTTACAACAACATAATGAGGTTGATGTTGTAGGTAGTAGCGCTGTAACAATCGACATAAACAACAGCATTACGGGTATTATTCGCTATCCAGAGCACCCCAATAACATCTCGAATGTAATTCAACACCAATGCTTTATTCATCCTTCTATCATGGCAAAGCGTTCTTGGTTCGTTCAAAATCCATACGATGGAGGAGCCATTCGCATGGAAGATTACAACTTATGGATGCGTACTTTCTCGAAATATCGTTTCTATAACATTGCAGAACCATTGATGTTCTATCGTGTTTCGGGCCTTCCTTATCTCGATAAATATTTATTATCGATGAAAGGAGAACGCAAAGAGCTGCGAAAGCATAAGGAAATTATTCCCAATTATCATGTAGTTCTACTGAAGAACTACCTAAAATGCGTGCTATACTACTGCTTCTCGCATCTTCATTTAATTGATGTTCTACTCCGATTGCGCTCTAAGTCGATTCCCAACTCTAACGACCTCGAAGGCATTAAAAGCGCTTTAACAACAGCATTGCAACGCAACACACAGGCGAAAGACTAACACTTTAAACGCACTTTTTTGCATTTAAACAAGCATAAAGATAGAGTTTTCAAGACAAAACCAGCAAGAACATATTATCTTTGCACTATAAATAGGGGTAAAAGTCATTGCTATTGCACCATAAACCCATATTTTCTCTACTGCAAAGAGAACATTTTAAAGTTATAAAAGATGAAGATATTGTTAGTTGCTAACGTTGGAAGAGGACACGTAAACAAGTTTCATATCCCAACAATACAATACTTACAGGCCCAAAATTGGCAGGTAGACGTTGCTTGTTCTGTTGATGAACCAATAGAAGCAGGTGACAATATCTATGCAATGTGTTGGAAACGCAGTCCTTTTACCTTTAAAACTATACAAGGAATCTTTCAATTAAAGAATCTAATAGCAAAGAATAACTACGACATTATCTATTGTCATACACCCGTAGGGGGCGTTATTTCTCGCATGGCAGTGGCTCTTTTACGTGGCAAAAAGCCCCAAGTTGCCTACTTTGCACATGGACTTCATTTCTTTAAAGGAGCACCTTTGCTCAATTGGTTGTTATATTATCCAATAGAAAAGCTGATGTCTTATTTCACAAATCTATTCATAACAATCAATCCCGAAGATTATAATTTGGTTCAAAAGCATTTTAATCAAAAGATGAAAGTAGCCCTCATCAATGGTATTGGGGTTGATTTCAATAGATTAAAGATAGACAATCGTGAGGCAATTCGCCAAGAATATAGAACTCAATTGAATATTCCTCAAGATGCTATTGCATTGATTTACGTTGCCGAGGTTTCTAAAAATAAGAATCAAGAAATGCTTATTCGCCTTGTAGAAAATATGAATAAGCAATCTAATCACTATGTTTATCTCCTTCTTGCAGGCTCTTTAAACGAGAATGGAGCCTACATTAAGTTAGCTAATCAATTAGGTATTAAAGACAAAATACGATTCTTAGGCTGGCGAAAAGATATTGCTCAGCTAATGAATACCGCAGACATTTGCATAGCATCCAGCATTCGTGAGGGCTTTGGAATTAACCTAATTGAAGCCCAATATTGCCATTTACCCATCGTTGCAGTAAGCAATAGAGGTCATAACACCATCATAAAAGATGGCGAAAACGGCTTTTTGGTTCCTTTAAACGATTATCATGCGATGCAAGAAAAGGTTGAACTCTTAATAAACGATAAAAACTTATACCACAAAATGGCCAATATCAATGTCGAAAAATATCAATCTTCGAACATTGTTAAAGAACTATATCGCCTTTTTAGCGACCTCAAAACACACTAAAAGTGCCCTTTTTCCTTTGTTTTCAATATAAAACAAATAAAAGATAGTACTTCCTTTCAATCGCATTTTCACCCTACTTTCCTTTACTAATAAGGCAATAAGAAGCATAATAGGATTCTTATTGCAAGGTATTTTATTAGAAAAAATCAAGAATTATTTATTTTTTTACAATATTATTCAGTTCTTTGCGTTTGTATTATAAATGAATATTCATAATGACTACAAAGAAAAATTTAGATACCAAGACTGCAACTAAAACTAAAAACGAATACATTTACGACGGAATGAATGGATTAGAACGAGATGTAAAGCGCATTTTCGACTTTATTGCCGCTGCTATTGCCCTTATATTGTTCTCTCCTCTCTTTATTATTTGCTACATATTAATAAAGAAAGAAGATGGAGGTAGCGTTATATTTAAGCAAGAACGCATTGGAAGATTTGGTCGTCCGTTCTATATTTACAAGTTTAGAAGCATGCAAGAAGATGCTGAAAAGAACGGACCTGCATTGTTTCAACACGAAAGAGACCATCGATTAACCAGCATTGGTAAGTTTCTTAGAACGCACCACCTCGACGAATTGCCTCAACTTTGGAACGTATTGGTTGGCGATATGTCGTTTGTTGGTCCACGACCAGAACGTAAATTCTATATAGATCAAATCATTCAACACGACGAACGCTATACTTTCTTATACCAAGTGCGTCCTGGTGTAACCTCGTATGCAACACTATACAATGGCTATACTGATACAATGGACAAGATGTTACGCCGTCTTGAGCTTGATCTTTACTATCTTAGAAAGCGCTCTTGGTGGTTCGATATCAAGATATTAATCAACACTTTCCTCAATATTGCTATTGGAAAGAAATTCTAAAGTAAGATTTTCTTCATACATTCACAATACAAGGCGATTATAAAAGCCTTGCTTTTGCCCTGCAAAAACACTGATATTACACTCTAAAAGCATTGCTCTTGTACACCAAAAGCGATGCTTTTATTTTTGATAAGATGTCTCTTTACAAAGAAAGCCAGTAAACATTTGAACCTAAATGGATTATATGTTTACTAGCTTTATAGCTTATTGCCTATATAAAAGCTCTACGAAAGAGCTACAATGCTTATTCTTCTGTAACAGTTGGAGGCACTTCTTCCACAATATCTGTATCGGTTTTGTCTTCCACTTCAGTTGCTTCTGTAGATGTCTCAGGTGCTTTTGGCTCTTCTATTTGAGGTGTTTCTGTTGTGGTTGGTGCCACTTCTTCAGCCTCAACAGCTTGCTGTGCTACTATAACAGCTTTGTTATAAGCCTTCTTTACGGTATAAATTTTAATCGAGTTGATAGCTTCTATCACCCCGAAAAGTAGGATTGCCCAACCTAAAATAAATAAGAATGAGGTTCCAAAAAGGGTTGGTTTAACCAAAGCAACTAAGCCAATGAGCATTGTTATACAAGGAGTTATCCAAAAGAAAGGACCAATCTTTGCCAATTTTGACACTTGAGCTAAGTTGATATATTGATTAATTGAACCAATTACAAGTAGAAATGCAAGCAAATAGCTTACCCATTGCTGAAAAGTTGCAGGCATAAGAGCCAACACTCCACCAAGAATTGCACACGCAATGCCCACCAATGGGAAGGTAGGAGCAGCACCTGCAATTTGCACTCCGTTGTTATCTAGCACTTGAACATTTGCAAAGTTCTTTCTACTTCCATAATAAACGGCACAAGAAATCACGCCTGATAGAAAGAATAATACCCCGATAACAATCACTAACCACTTCTGTGCTTCATCTCTATACATAATAGTTAAAGCACCAACTATCAGTGCACACAATGCACGAAAAAAAGAATTCTGTAATACTTTCATAATAATTGATTTGTGCAAAAATACAAATTGTTTTCGAAAAGCTATTCTTTTGCAATAAAAAAACGGTCGAAATGACCTCTTTTTGAAATAAAATTACGATATTTGCACTACTTTTTAGGGATAAGATTATTTACAATTAAACAAAGATAAGCATTATTTATGAAGCATTTTTTCTTTGCGGTTATAGGGGTTCTTTTAGCCTTTCTACCCGCTAGTGCACAAAAAAAGTATTCTGTTTACGGAGTAGGTTTCTACAATCAAGAGAACTTATTCGACACATGTCATGATGAAGGAAAGCGTGATTACGATTTTCTTCCAACTGGTTCGTATAAATGGAACGCCATGAAATACAACCATAAGCTCAACAATATGTCACGAGCTTTAGCAGATATGGGTACAGATGTGCTCCCAAATATAGGCTGCGCAATTATTGGTTTGGCTGAAGTTGAGAACTCAAAAGCCTTAGATGACCTTATTGCACAACCCGCTTTAAGTGCTCGTAACTATCAATATGTGCACATAGAAGGTCCCGATCGCCGTGGAATTGATTGTGCTTTATTATATAATCCCTCTTTATTTAGCGTAAAGAACACCCGTCTTGTACCCTATGTTCAAAAGTTAAAGAAGGATAGTGCATTCTATACTCGAGGCTTTTTAACTGTTAGTGGAACACTTGCAGATGAAAATGTGGCAGTAATTGTATGTCACTTGCCAAGTCGTTTCAGTGAATCTTTCTACCGAGAGCTAGGTACTGAGCAAGTAAAAGCAATTAAAGACTCTCTTTTAAACGATGATCCTAACTGCAAAGTGTTCGTTATGGGCGACATGAACGACGACCCAATAGACAAGAGTATGGCTGGTATTTTAAAAGGAAAAGGCAATATTAAAGACGTAAACGAAGGCGATATGTATAACCCTTGGTATAATATTTTAGTGAAAGAAGGCGTTGGAACGCTTCTATATCAAGGCTCTTGGAATCTTTTCGACCAAATACTTGTAACGCCAAACCTATTGAATAAAGATGATAAGAAAGACTTTTCGTCTTTGAAATTTTGGAAAAATCAAATCTTTAAACGTGATTATTTGTTCCAAACAGAGGGCAAATACAAAGGTTCTCCCAAGCGAACTACAGCTGGAGGAGTGTGGTTAGACGGTTATAGTGACCACCTTCCGGTAGTTATTTATTTAGTAAAAGAACAATAGTTAGATATCAACTCTCCCGTTTCCGTTATGAAAGAGATGGGAGAGTTCTTTATTATCACTACCCAACTCTTTGCTTCTTTCTTTATGACAGCACAAAAACAAGCAAACGATATCACCCCAAACAAGACTCAAAGCAATAACAGTTCTAACGCAATCACAGGCGAAGTAGAACGCCATCCCTTTGAACCTTTCTTGCCAAAGAACGCTAAATTATTGATGTTAGGTAGCTTTCCGCCTGCTGAACACAGATGGACAATGCACTTTTATTATCCTAATTACATCAATGATATGTGGCGAATTGTGGGCATTATCTTCTTTAACGACAAAGAATACTTCGTTGATAAAGAGCAAAAAAGCTTTTATGTAGACAAACTTATATCGTTTTTAACCGACAAAGGGATAGCTTTATTCGACACTGCCACAGCGATAATAAGAACCAAAGGCACTGCTGCCGATAAAGACTTAGAGGTAGTTGAAACAACAGATGTAGCAGCATTACTCGATAAGATACCACAATGCACCGCCATTGTAACCACTGGTGAGAAGGCAACAGAAGTGCTGATGCAACAATTTAACATTAAAGAAAAGCCCAAAGTGGGTTGCTTTGTAAGCTTTACTTTTAACAACAAAGAGATGAAACTCTATCGAATGCCAAGTAGTTCAAGGGCATATCCCATGAAAATAGAGCGCAAAGCAGAGTTCTACAGACAAATGTTTAGCGATGTTTTTGCAAGCAATAATCAATAAAGAACATTCTATATCAATATTCATACAATCATAAAATACAGATAATATGGCAACAGATATAACCATTATAGGCATTGCAGGCGGAACAGGTTCAGGCAAATCAACCGTTGTTCGCAAAATAGTTGAAGCGCTTCCACCGCACCATGTAGCCGTAGTTCCATTGGATTCTTATTACAACGACACAACAGGAATGACCGAAGAAGAGCGTCATGCGATTAATTTCGATCACCCTGACGCATTCGATTGGAAGCTACTTATCAAGCAAGTAAACGACCTTCGCAATGGACTAACAATCGAACAGCCCACCTATTCGTATATTCTTTGTAACCGATTGAGCGAAACTATCACCGTAGAACCAAAGCCTGTGATTATCATCGAGGGCATTATGACCTTGTTAAACAAGAAACTTCGTGAGATGATGGACCTCAAAATCTTTGTTGATTGCGATCCAGATGAACGCCTAATACGCAATATTCAGCGTGATACAATCGACCGTGGACGCACTGTTACAATGGTTATGGAGCGCTATATCGAAGTTCTTAAACCCATGCACGAGCAGTTTATCGAACCAACAAAGCGTTATGCAGACGTCATTATACCACAAGGTGGAGAGAATGAAAAGGGTATTGGCATCGTTTGTGCATACATCAAGCATCTTGTTCCATAAGTTTCTCTTTTTCAATAAGAAAGAAATTCAAACTGCGCTACAATTCAGTTGATAAATAAAAGCATTGCTATTGACTTGCAAAAGCAATGTTATTACAGCATAAAAGCATAGCTATTACATTGTAAAAGCTATGCTTTTTAAATACAAAAGAATAAGACTTATGAAGGAGCTCTTGTGTATTTAAGAGACTTCATAAGTCTTTCTATTATAACTCGTTGCTCTTTTTAGGAAGGAAGAAGCCAAACCTTGGGTGTCTTTTTGCAAAGACCTTACTTATATTATCATCTTTTATATTATCTTCTTGAAGGTGAATTGCCTCCGAAACCTGTTGTTCCTGATGGGTTGTTGTTGCCTCCAAAGTTCGAAGAAGAACCAGAAGAGCCACCGAAACTACCACTTGATGGAGCGCTTTGACTGCGTGTTGCACCGCTTCCAGAGAAGTTACTGCCACGTCCAAAGCCATCATTTCCAAAGCCATTGTTACCAAATGAGTCTTGACTTGATGAGCTATTGCGACTTCTTCCGTTACCAAATGATCTTGTAGAGCTATTGTCATAGTATCCAGAAGCACGTCCACCAAACGAACTTTGATTGTAAGTATCGTCGTAAGAGCGGCGTCTACTTGGGCTATATTGTCCACTTCCACTCACCCAAGAGCCATTATCATAGTAGTCTCTCATACCATATCTAGAGCGAGAAGAGTTGCCATTACCAAATGTTCTGCCATCATACCAAGAGCGATTGCCATTGTTATACCAGCTATGAGCACCTCTATATGTTGAATAGAAATCAGGTTCTCCGAAATAATAGTAATTTCTTCGTGGATATCTTGCATATAAAGAGAAACGCCAGTAACCATCATTATAATACAATGGGCGGTAGAAATAAGATGCATTACAGAAGGCTCTATATTGCCAGTTGTATAAGATATACTGCAAATCTAAGTTTCTTCGTTCCCAATAAATGCCATATATATCATTGTATGAGTCTACTCTCATCAAATAATCGAGATTTATTTCATACACAGCCTCATATTGTTCTTCGGTTAAGTTCAACTCATAAGCCATCTTATCTGCCAAGAACAATGCGTGTTGCCGTGCTTGTAAATAACTCATTGCCTGTGTTGTTACAACTGCACTCACAAACAATAGGAATGTAACTATATATCTTTTCATAAGCTAAACCTTTAAATTGTTATTGTTGATGCAAAGATATCGCTTTATAGGTAGCATCGAAAAGGATTTTCCCTAACATCATAAGGAATATCCCTAAACATGCTTCTATCTTTCTACCCCTATCCTATTGCCAACCAAAAGATGAGAATAGGAGATGTAAAAAATCAATATTTTTGTTGCAATAATATAATAAAAGTGCTATAATTGCGTTATGAAATTATATTATATATAATAATGAAAAAAGCTTATATCATATCTTTTTGTTGTTTATTCTCTATTAACTGCTTTGCGCAAGCATGGGTAGATGCAGAAAAAAGCACCCCTGCCCAACCCTTTAAGGATATTGAATACACAATAGAAATGCAAGGTTCGTTCTCTAAAAACGCCACTCCTTTGTGGCACAATGCCAATAAATACGGCTTAAGTTCATTAGAAACAACCAATGGTTACTTAAGAACTTCGCTCATAAGACCCGTTGAAAACGATTCAATTCGACGTTGGGGATTTGGCTATGGCATTGATGTTGCATTGCCAGTGAACTACTCTTCTAAACTAATTGTGCAACAAGCTTTTGCCGAATTGCGTTGGTTGCATGGCGCATTGACCATTGGAAGCAAAGAACGAACAATGGAATTGAAAAACAATCGCTTAAGTTCTGGAGCACAAACATTGGGTATTAACGCTCGACCTGTGCCTCAAGTACGATTAAGTTTACCCGAATATTGGCGTCTTCCCATTGCAAATGGTTGGCTACACTTTAAAGGTCACATTGCACTTGGACGCTTTACAGACGACCAATGGATGAAAACCTTCACCAAACAACAATCTAAAAACACCGAAAAGGTGCTTTATAACAGTAAAGCAGGGTTCTTAAAGATTGGCAATGAAGATGTTTTTGCACCGCTATCTATCGAAATGGGACTCGAAATGGCTACCCAATTTGGAGGTACTTCTTATCGAACCGACCCATTAGGAAATCCTATTATTAATAAAGGTGGAACGAGTTTTAAAGACATTATACACGCTTTTATCCCCGGAGGACACGAAGTTACAGAGTCGGACATCGTGTATAAGAACGTAACAGGAAACCACTTAGGTAGCTGGTTGGCTCGTATTAACTATGATACAGACACCTGGAAGGCTTCAATTTATGCCGATAAGTTCTTCGAAGACCATTCTGCTATGTTGCAAATCGACTACAATGGTTATGGAACAGGGGCGGAATGGAATCAAAGAACCAAATCTCGTTGGTTCGTATACGACTTTAAAGACTTTCTATTAGGAGCCGAATTGCAAATGAAATACGGCACTTGGATTCGCAATATCGTGTTCGAATATGTCTATTCTAAATACCAAAGCGGTCCAATATATCACGATAGAACGCCTAATATACCTGATCATACAGCCGGACGAGACGACTTTTACAACCATCTTGTTTACTCTTCGTGGCAACATTGGGGACAAGTGATGGGCAATCCCTTATATCTTTCACCTCAATATAATAAGAGCGGCGAAACAGAAGTAAAGGATAATCGTTTTGTTGCCTATCATATTGGATTAGAAGGAACCCCATACGACCATCTAAACTATCGTTTCTTAGCTACTTATAGACGTGGTTATGGCTCGTATAATCATCCTTATGTCCATCCAAAGGAAAGCTTTCACTGCATGTTAGAGGCTTCTTACCAGCTAAAGAAACGCTGGTTAATAACAGGTTCATATGCAATGGATTTTGGAAAGTATATCGGTAACAACACAGGTGTTCAACTAACAATATCTAAGAAAGGCATATTAGGATTATGAAAAAAATACTATTATTCTTCTGTTTGTCGCTCATTATGGTCTCATGTGAGATAGAATCGTCTAAAAATGGAAAGCTTGACGGCTTTTGGCACTTAACAACTATCGACACAATAGCCACAAAAGGGCACCTAGATGTTAGTGAAAAGCGTTATTTTTGGTCTGTACAAATGCACCTATTGCAGATTGCAAGGCAAGAAGGAGGTACGGGTTTAATTGTCTTTAGATTTGAGAATAAAGACAATACTCTTAGAGTTTACGACCCATATGCAAACCACAGAGAAGACGGAGACCCTAAAATTACCGACACTTCGATAACCTCTTTAATGGGAATTAACCAGTTAGACGAGACTTTTAAAATAGAAAAACTAACATCAAGTAAGATGATTTTAAGCTCATCTACATTGAAATTGTATTTCAGACGCTTTTAAAGTGTTTGAAATACATTGTTTTATTATATCATCAATATTTCCCTTTACGACAATG
This sequence comes from Hoylesella nanceiensis DSM 19126 = JCM 15639, assembly GCF_000379965.1. Lineage (GTDB taxonomy): Bacteria > Bacteroidota > Bacteroidia > Bacteroidales > Bacteroidaceae > Prevotella > Prevotella nanceiensis. The sequence goes on from NZ_KB904331.1 coordinate 199,501, forward strand.
ACTAATAAGCCATTATTCTCTATTCTATTGCTTTCTTGCGTTTGTTTATACGCACAACCCGCAACAAGTGCATCAACTTCAGAAACAATTAAAACCACAACCGAACTGCAAGGCAACAGCACTTCAACCGCTTCTGCACTTCAACCCGCAACCCATTCTATTGCTTCTGATGCGCAAATGCAGCAAAAGCTCAAAACATTCTTTATCTCACAACTGGATAAAGACATGGTTGAAATGCCCGAAAAAGACCTTTATAATAAAACATTCGACGCCTCTTCAATTGCCAAAGAGCAAGATAGTATGTGGAAATTATGGGTAGAAGTGAATAAAGAAAGTCTTGAAAAAAGCGAGTTTAACAAGGTTCTACAAGGACAACACGAATTGATTTGGGACCTACCAAAACAACAAAAGATGAAAGCAACCATGCTAAGTAGAGGCACAACTCCTAACGGTGGTTTCCCTCTTTTTATCTCTTTGCATGGCGGTGGTAAAGCTTTTGTAAACAATCCATGGGACTCTCAGTCCAACACAGTTGCCTATCAAAACAACATTAATTTAGCTAATCGTGAAAGAGAGTGGTTCACTTTGTTCTTTATTCCACGTATGGCTGACGACAGAGTTGGTCGATGGTACTTGCAACCACAACGTATGATGGTGAGAAGAGTATGCAGATTGGCTGCTGTTTCGGGCTTTGTGAACCCTAAAAAGATTTATATTTTTGGTTATTCTGAAGGTGGTTACGGCTCACATAGATTGGCTTTGTTCATGCCCGACTATTTTGCTGGGGTCTCACCTATCGCTGCTTGTGAACCATTAAAGGCCCCCGAAAACCTTAGAAACGTTGCATTCGCAGTGCATATGGGCGAAGAAGACAATGGTTTTGGACGTGCTTCGTATGCTCGTTTGTGGAAAGATAAGCTAGCAGAACTACAAAAACAGGCACAAAACGACTACATTCACAAAGTAAATATGATTCCTGGAAGGGGCCATCACATCAGTCCTACCGACCATACTACTTGGCTTTTGCAAAACGAAAAGCGTACTTATCCAAACAAGATTACCTACTTATATTATAATATGACCCACGATTATGATGAAGAAGCATATTCTAACGGAGTGTATTATCTTGATTTTCGTGAGTTGAAACATCAACCCAATGCAGAGGTGATGTTTGAGGTAGAACACAAAGGAAATGTATTTAACATCACAACAGATGATGTAAACAATACCAAAGTGCAAGGTTCTTTAGGCTTATTCATCAACGATGTAGACTTTAGTAAGCCCGTTGAGGTGTATAAAGAGGGTAAGTTGGTGTTTAAACAACTTGTTCAACCTAACGTAGGAGCAATGGCAGATGCGCTTAGTTTGTGGTGCGATCCATTGCGAATGTTCCCTGCAAAGATCATTATTCCTATGAACGCTCATCACTACCCCACTGCCATTACAACGCAAACAGCAAACAAAGCGCACGAAACAGGTCGCTATAACGTTTTAGGAATGAGCATTGATAAGCCTGAAAAAGGCATCAATATCGTGAAAATGAGCGACGGAACAACACATAAAGAGCTGATAAAATAACATCAAACCACAAAGTGTAAAAGCTGATAGATATCAGAATATAATTCAATCTCTATCAAGACTTTACATCAACTCAAATCAAACGAAAAACAAAAGCTTTATTTTTGCATCACAAAGTCAATGCTTTTTACATACAATAGCTATGCTTTTACACACTAAAAGCATAGCTATTACGTTATAATAAAAAGGAGATAAATAATTGGTTTGTATTCTTTATTTTGACAAGAGGATACAAAGCCATTCTAATTTTTTAGCAAAGAAGATTAGAAAAGGATACAAAAAGCATCAAAATAAGCATTTTTACGCTCAAAAAAGCAGTGAATTATTCGAAAAAAGAGATGAAAATGCGGTGCAAATACTCAGGGAAAAGTAAGCGTATAAAGTGTTAAAACAGCGCATTTTACAAGTCATTGAATTATATTCAATTAGGTTTAACAATTCGAAGAGAGTCTTGAGTGTTAAAAAATTTTGATATTTCGATTTATTTTTGTTACTTTGCATGCAAAGAATAATTAATTATTAATCAACACATATTATGCAAATTAAGCTTCATCTAGCGATTTTTGCTCTTTGTTACTCACCATTTGTGATGGCTCAAAACACGAATGATGACAAGCAAAAGAGCCAAACATCAAGCGCCAACGAAGCGGCTTTTACTTTTACAGAAGCCCAATTAGGAGAAAATGAAAACATGTCGCAAAATGTAACCATTATCAATTCTGGTACCAATCTTTATGCGTCTCAAGTAGGATTCTTATTCTCTCCTGTGAGATTTCGTTACAGAGCACTCAACCAAAAGTATAATGAAGTATACGTAAATGGTGCTCCTGCCAACGATATTGAAAGCGGACAATTCCGTTTCTCACATGTAGGTGGACTCAATCAACAAACAAAAAATGCTGATTTTGCTTTACCTTTCGAATCGAACAGCTTTACAATGCCAGATATGGCAGGCTCTAATAACTATGATTTCCGCCCCGCAAATCAAGCAGCTGGTCATAGATTTACATTAGGAGGAGCCAACCGTAACTACACACTTCGTGGTATGTACACTTACAATAGTGGCTTAAACAAAAACGGATGGGCATTCTCTGGAAACCTAACTTATCGTTGGGCGAAAGAAGGTTATATAGAAGGAACATTCTATAACGCTCTTTCTTATTTCTTCGGAGTACAAAAAGTGTTCGGCAATAAAGACAAACATTCTATCGCATTCAGCACTTGGGGTAACCCAACAGAACGTGCTTCACAAGGCGCAGCCACTGATGAAAGCTACTGGATTGCTAACGATCGCTACTATAACCCATATTGGGGATACCAAAATGGCAAGAAAAGAAATTCACGAATTGTGAACGATTTCGCTCCATCTGCTGTACTTACATGGGACTGGAAGATTACTGATGACATGAAGCTTACTACTTCTGTTTTGGGAAAATACAGCATGTATAAGAGCACAAAGCTAAACTATAACAACAGCGATAACCCACAACCAGACTATTGGAAGATGCTTCCAAGTAGCTATTATGATGTGTTCGATGCTTCAAGCACCCAATTTAGAACAGATCAAAGCTTAGCTGATTGGAAGACTGCATATAACTATTTAACTGCATCTAAGGCTAATCGCCAAATCAATTGGGATCGTTTATACCAAGCAAACATCAATGCAAACGCTCAAGGAGTAGACGCTATGTATTTCATTCAAGCAAGAAGAAACGATGCATTTACACTCTCTTTGGCTTCAACTCTTAACGCACACTTAGACAAAAAGTCTGCTTGGAACCTTGGATACATCTTTGTTACTAACAATACTCGCCATTATCAAACAATGGAAGACTTGTTAGGTGCAACCTCATATCACAACGTAAATACCTATGCTATTGGTACTTACGCACCTACTTCTAACCAAGTTCAATACGACTTGAACAACCCTAACGCTAAAGTTGGTAAGGGAGACGTATTTGGTTACGACTATAATATCCTTATAAATAAAGCACAAGCGTGGACAAGCTACAGCCGTTTGGTTGGTCGTTTCAACCTTATGGGTGCTGCAAGAATAGGCGGTGTGAGCATGCAACGTGATGGAAAGATGCGCAATGGTTTGTTCGAAGCAAACTCATACGGCAAGAGTGGTGTTGCAAGATTCCTTGAAGGTGGAGCTAAAGTGGCTATCAATTACAGCGCAGGACGTGGTCATACATTCTCTGTTGGCGCAGGTTATCAATACAATGCACCAACAGCAGCTGTATCTTTCGCTGCTCCTGAAATGAATAACGACTTCGCTTTAAATCTAAAGAACGAACGAGTACTTAGCACCGACTTTGCTTATCAATATCAATCTGCAAGAGTTCACATCAATCTTAATGCTTATTACAATGCGATAAACAATGTCACAGAGTGGCAAAACTTCTACTTTGATGATATCAACTCTTTCTCTTACGTTTCTATAACAGGCGGAAAGAAGGCTTATTATGGCGTAGAAGCAGCTCTTAAGTATAAAGTGAACAGCACATTCGATATCAAGTTACTTGGTACTGTTAGTGAAGCTAAGAACACAAACGATGCAAATGTAAACTATCTTAATTCAACTCAAGGAGTATATAACGAAGACAAGCTATTAAATAAGGATATGCGTGAGTCTGGAACTCCATTAACTGCAGCTAGTGCAATATTGAGTTATCACAAGAAGGGTTGGTTTATTGACTTAGCAGGAAATTACTATGACCGCATTTATTTAGGTTACTCACCTTATTATAGATATAAGAGCGTGGGCGAAAAACGTGGAAACGTGGATAGTAATGGAAACGTATTGCGTCTTGCTCAAGAGAAAGGTAAAGGCGGATTTATGCTAGATGCATCTATTGGTAAGAGCATTTATCTAAAGAAAGGTTCGTTGTCTATCAACCTAATGCTTACCAATGTTCTCAACAACCAAAATATTGTTACAGGTGGTTACGAACAAAGTCGTTCAGACTTCACCGCTTCTGGAAACGCAAGAGCCTACAAGTTCTCTCGTAATCCTAAGAAATACTATGCTTACGGAACCAACGGTATGCTTAATATCACATATAAATTCTAAATTCATTGCACAATGAAAAATTTAAAATATATCATTATTGCACTTGTTTGTATCGGTCTTTCAAGTTGTATGAACAACGATTGGGATACTCCACAAACAACCAATGCATACGGAAATAACAGCATAACAGAATCAAATGTTATTACTATTGCAAGTTTAAAGACAACCTATGCGTCTGCAATTAGCGCAACTCAAAATAGTTATCAGCTAATAGAAGACAACATTCAAATAAAAGGTCGCATCACAGGAAACGACATCGAAGGTAACATCTTTAATAATGTTGCAATTGAAGATGGCAGCGGCTCTATTCTAATAGGTATCGCTCAAGGTGGTTTATTCGGCTATCTTCCTGTTGGACAAGAAATCATCGTCAACCTAAAAGGTTTGTACATTGGTAGCTATGGACAACAAGCTCAGATCGGAACTCCATACACTAACCCACGAGGAGCAACCTATGTAAGTAGAATGAACCGTTTCTTATGGAACGATCACTTTAAGCTTATTGGCAAAGCAGATGCTACTAGCGTTACAGCAGAAGAGTTCGATGTTACAAGAATTAATGATGCTAGCTACCTTGAAAGCAACAGCGGTAAGCTAATGACAATAAAAAATGTGAGCTTTGAAGGCGCAGACGGTAAGAAAGTGTTTGCTACTGAGTCTGAAAAAGATGCTGCTAACAGCGTAAACAGAGCACTTATAGGCATCAATTCTAATCAACTTGTAGTGAGAACAAGTACTTATGCAGATTTCGCTGCATTGCCTCTTCCTACAGGACGAGTAAACATTACAGGAATCTTCACACGCTTCCGCAATACATGGCAAATCCTTATTCGCCAAAAGAGTGATATTCAAACAATTCAATAAGAAATATAATACAAAACAAAATGAAAAAGTTCTTTTATTTAATGATGGCTTTTGCTGTTACAGCAAGCACATTAACAAGTTGTGAGGATGTACCTTCTCCTTATGATAATCCTAATAATAAAAAGCAAGAAGTTACTCCTTCTCAAGCAAATGGCTCAGGAACAGAAGCTGATCCATACAACGTTGCTGCATTAAATGCACACTTAAAGAGCTTGAAAGCAGACGTTAATACAGAAGAAATCTTCGTTAAAGGTAAGGTAGTTTCTATCAAAGAGCTTCAAACAAGCGGCTTCGGTAATGCTACATATTTTATCTCTGACGATGGAACAGCAACAGGACAACTTTACATTTATAGAAGCTTAGACCTTGACAACAAGAAGTTTACTGATGCAAATGCTATTAAAGTGGGTGACGAAGTGGTTATCCGTGGTCAGTTTGTAAACTACAAAGGTAACACACCTGAGACCGTTCCAAACAAGAGTTACTTGTATTCTATCAACGGAAATAAGCAACATGGCACCACTCCTACAACTCCAACAACTAAGGTTGGTGAAGGAACTGAAGCGTCTCCATATAACGTTGCTACAATGGTTGCACATCTTACATCTTTAAAAGCTGACTCTGCTACAGCAGAAACGTTCGTTAAAGGTAAGATTGTTTCTATCAAAGAGCTTCAAACAAGTGGCTTTGGTAATGCTACATATTTTATCTCTGACGATGGAACTGCAACAGGACAACTTACTATTTTCAGAAGCTTAGACCTTGATAACAAGAAGTTTACTGATGCAAATGCTATTAAGGTAGGTGACGAAGTGGTTATCCGTGGTCAGTTTGTAAACTACAAAGGCAACACACCTGAGACCGTTACAAACAAGAGTTACTTGTATTCTATCAATGGAAAGAAACAACATGATAGCAATCCAACACCAACTCCTCCAACACCAGCAGCAGAAGCTGTTGTAATTAGCGGTAACACTCTTACATTAAACAACACTACTGCAACTGCAGGAACAGAAACATTGAATGTTGATTTGAACGCTATTGGTCTTACAGAAACAAACGATTTGAGCAACATTACATTGAGTGACGGTTCTGTTTTATCTTTCTCTGCAAACGGACAAACAACAACTCCTAAGTTCTTTGCTAAGTCAAAAGGTATTAGACTTTATGCGAATAACACCTTCACACTTAAAGGTAAGAAGGCAATTGCTAAGATTGTGATTACTTGTGATGTGTACCAAGGAACTAATTACACAGGTAATACAACTGCAACTGTTTCATTTACAGGTAATGACGCTACTTACACTAACACTCTTGTAGGTGCAACTAAGGGCGGAGTTCAATTGAGACTTCAATCAATTTCAATTACTTACGTTCAATAAAAAGTGCATTTTATTTGGCCAATTGCAAAAAGATTAGTAAATTTGCACACTCATTACAGAGTATAATTTATAAATAACAATAAAGTAAAATGAAAAAAGGTATTCATCCAGACAACTATCGTCCCGTCGTATTTAAAGATATGTCCAACGGCGATATGTTCCTTACAAAGTCTACATGTAAAGCAAATGAGACTGTAGAATTTGAAGGTGAGACTTATCCAGTGGTTAAGATTGAAATCTCAAGTACATCACATCCTTTCTATACAGGAAAGAGCAAGCTTGTCGATACAGCTGGTCGTGTTGATAGATTCATGAACCGTTACGGTAAGATTAACAAATAATATATCTTTTACAGAATATATTTAACGACATTTTAGCATGGATATAGTGTAGTTGCATATACACTATTCCATGCTATTTTTTTTGAAATAAAACCACGATTAGAGCGGTTTTAGGTAACCAGGAAACACCAATAAGCCCTTTTCGATAAAGGTTTTCAAACTTCAATACTATTTTTTTATACTTACGAGCAATGTTGCTTTGAAAAAAATAAGCATCAAAGCAAGAACAAAAAGCATTAATATTGTGAGATAAAAGTAATGCTATTGCGCCCTAAAAGCATTGATATTACATTGCAAGAGCAATGAGATTGCGACAAGCAAACATAAAAAATTGCGCTCATTGCAATCGAAAAAGTAATAAAAACGAGAGACATTCGTTATTAAAAGAGATTGAACAGGATTTAGATACACAGAAAACATTAATACAAAATGAAAAAAATATTATTTAAAACAGGTGCAATTCTGCTTCTTTTAGGTGCTTTGCACTCATGTAGTAAGGACGATGTTGTAGACAACTCGAGCAAAAATACTCAAGGAGAAAGCAACAGTAACCCTACAACTATATCGAAAGATTATGCTCGTTTAGAGTTTCCTAAGATAAAAAACACTGCCAACAACAAGGTACTTATCTACAAAACGACCAACGGAGAGGTAAATTATTGCGTAGAATGGGATACCAATAAGAAGTCGCAAAGATGGAGTTGCTATCAGATGTATCGTTCTAATTTAACGAAAAACACCAATCGTTATTACACAAGTGACTACAGATATCAATACCCTTACGATCCTTCTCTACCCTCGCAGTTCACTATTACGCCCGATCCTTATAGAGGTTCAGGATACGATCACGGCCATATTTGCCCTTCTGCAGATAGACTTAACAACAAAGAGGCACAATATCAAACCTTCTATATGACCAATATGCAACCTCAAAAGCATGATTTCAATGCAGGGGTTTGGCTCGAAATGGAAAACAAAGTACGCAACTGGGCTACCAAAAATAATTATAATTTTGCCGACACTCTTTATGTTTGTAAGGGTGGAACCATCGATAATAGTGCACAATATACCACAACAGGCAAGGGAATGGTTGTGCCAAGCTACTTCTTTATGGCTATCCTTAGAGTGAAAAATGGCGTATACAATGCCGTAGGATTCTGGGTTAAGCACGAGAATAACAAGGATAATAAATTGGCAAAATATGCTGTTTCGATTAAAGAATTAGAAGAAAAGACTGGCATAGACTTCTTTTGTAATCTGCCAGACAACATAGAACGCACAGTTGAAGCTGTGCCTGTAAACAACAATTTGTGGGATCTAAAATAATAACAACACAAAGACTGCTGTTTTTGCTCCATGCATTTACAGCAGTTTTTTTATTATCTCTACTCAAAAGAGGCAGCTTTTCGTCTTCCTTTTCTATCTTTCTTCAATGAAAAAGCACTCCTATTCCGCTCTCCCTTCTATCCTTTTTTAGAGAAATAAAAACCTTCTTCACCCTCAATAATCAAAGATGATAAAGTGAAAAGCATTCCTTTTCAACCTTCCTCCCTACTCTTTTTCTGCAAAAGAATACTCTATTCAACTTCTATAAACAAAGAGAATAAAAACGATAAACATTCTTATTCCACCTTCTTTTCTATCCTTCGTCAATAAAAGAATATCCTTCGCCTAACTCAAGAGTCAGCAGAAATAAAGCCCAAAACATTCTTATACCACCTTCTTTTTCACCCTCTTTCAACGAAAGAACACTCTCCCTCTATCCCAACAAGCAAAGAGAATAAATAAAAAAGCCCCTTCTGATTTAGAAAAGAGCACAAAACAGTTCATATAAAAAAGCATATAGCCACTTCAATTTAAAGTTCTTACATTTAAAAGCCAGAACCCTTTCAAATATATACAAAAGAAATAGGCACAGAAGAGAGAGTTTTCTGCGCCTACACCATTTACATACATTATAATAAGAGCTTTATTATCCTGACGCTCTTTTCACTAAAACTAACTTTTTACTTTATCATTTTAATCGTTCTACTATATCCGTATCTCCTATAATCGAAATCATCTGTTTCATTATAACCTTCCATTTCTCCCGAAAAAGTGCGGTCATTTAATTGTAAATCATCATAATCGATTCTCATCGTAAATACATTTCCATTTTCCTTCTTATAGCTTATCACAATGTCAAGAGTAGCATAATCTATATTCCAAGTAAAGCTTCTTGACGATACTACGCTGTTATTTTGATAATCAATCTGTGTTCCTTCTCCGTAAGTTGCATTCGACTTCGCTTGTCTGAATGTTATTTCTGTGTTCAACATATCGGTCAACGTTTGGCCATTTTCTTTATATTTCACCTTGGTTTGACCACGCCATGTACCTCGTAATACATTCGACATTTGTACAGCTGTAGGCAAATTTGCAGAGTTATTACGATTATGATCACCATAGTAGTTACCATCGTAGTAGCCATCATAATAATCATTGTCGCACGAAGTAAACCCTATCGCCGCAATAGTCATCATAAATGAGACTAGAAAACCATTGACCCTTTTCATAAACCTTAACTATGTTTTGTTACTATTCATTTTCTTCGATACAAGAAACATATCTTTTTCATTGCTATTGCTAACGAACAGATAATTGTTCTCATAACTTTACGATTGCAAAATTACAGCATTCCAAGTCACTTCCAAATGTAAATTCCCTACACTTCGATAGGTTTTTCCCTATTCTTGATAGGAACCCACAGAACACAAGGGTATTGCTTTATTCTTTTTTAAAGTAGAAAAACGTGTAAAAGCAGTGCTTTTTAGCTGATTTGGCATTATCTTTGCACTATAATTAATAAGTAAAATTAAATCATATATAATAAAAGAAAGTATGAAGACAGTATATAACTACAGCGTAAAAGATCGTAAAGGGGTAGAAGTTTCATTGAAAGAATATAAAAACGAAGTTCTTCTTATCGTTAATACAGCAACAGAATGTGGTTTTACTCCACAATATACAGAGCTAGAAGAACTATATAAGAAATACAGAAAAGAAGGTTTTGTAGTATTAGATTTCCCTTGTAACCAGTTTGGAGGACAGGCTCCAGGAACCGATGAGGCAATTCATGAGTTCTGTAAGCTAAACTTTGGTACCGATTTTCCACGTTTCAAAAAGATCAAAGTAAACGGAGATGACGCTGAGCCATTATACAAGTTCCTTAAAGAAGAAAAGGGTTTTGCTGGTTGGGACGAGCAACATGAGCTTACACCGATATTAGAAAAGATGCTTTCTGAGGCCGATCCAGACTATAAGAGCAAATCAGATATCAAATGGAATTTCACTAAATTCCTTATAAACAAACAAGGAGAAGTTGTTAAACGCTTTGAACCAACAACAAGTTGTGCTGTTATTGCAGAAGAAATTGAAAAGCTTTTAGCAGAATAACAACAAGCGTTTACAGTCAAACAACGTAACAACAGAAAAGCAAGAACAAGCTGTCCGCCAATCATTTAGTGATTTTAAAGGGCATTAGTTCTACCTTATTATATAACACAATCAAAACAAACAATATTATGTCAACAAGAGAATACACTCGTTGCGCTATCATCGGAAGTGGTCCAGCGGGCTATACTGCAGCCATTTATGCAGGTAGAGCCAACCTTAATCCAATCGAATTCTGTGGCATTCAGCCTGGAGGTCAGTTAACACAAACAACAGATATAGAGAACTTTCCAGGCTATCCTGAAGGTGTCGACGGCAATCTTATGATGCAAGACCTACGCAAGCAGGCTGAAAGATTTGGCGCAGACATTCGTGATGGCGAAATAACTAAGGTCGATTTCACACAAAAACCATACATACTTACAACCGATAGAGGTGATGAAATAGAAGCAGAAACAGTGATTATTGCCACTGGTGCAAGTGCAAAATATTTGGGATTGCCAGACGAAACCAAATATAATGGCCGTGGAGTGAGTGCTTGTGCCACTTGTGATGGATTCTTCTATCGCAAAAAAGTAGTTGCAGTTGTAGGCGGTGGAGACACTGCTTGCGAAGAAGCTATCTACCTTTCAGGACTTGCAAGCAAGGTTTATATGATCGTTCGTAAAGACTATTTGCGTGCATCTGACGTGATGCGTCAACGTGTTATGCAAAACGAAAAGATCGAAGTGCTATTCGAACACAATGCAGAAGGACTCTATGGAGAAGATGGAGTTGAAGGAGTTCACCTCGTAAAACGCCTTGGTGAGGCCGATGAAACACATTATGACCTTCCAATTGATGGTTTCTTCTTGGCTATTGGACACAATCCTAACTCTAAAGTGTTTAGCCATGCTATCGAAACCGACGAGCAAGGATTCATCAAAACACAAGGAAACACACCTAAAACAAACGTAGAAGGCGTGTTTGCAGCAGGCGATGTTGCCGACAACACCTATCGTCAAGCAGTTGTAGCAGCAGGCTCTGGCTGTAAAGCAGCAATGGAAGCAGAACGCTATTTAACTACAATCAATAAGTAAGAAAGACATTTTCTGAATATAAGAAGAAGGCACTCTAATGATGTTTTATGCATCGTTAGAGTGCTTTTTTATGTCTTTCGCTTTCACCTTCATTGCCTTTGCAAGAAGATAGTTTGTAACTTGAGGTATAATATCAATACTTTTACAATGCAAAAGCGATGCTATTAGAATGAAAAAGAATAGCTATTACCAACTAAAAGCAATGTTTTTACAAAAGGAGCAGAATGTATAAAAATACAATTCAAAGAGATTTTGTCTAATAAAATGAATTCACTTACAAGATAAAATCAACACTTCGATCCCATTTTCTCACCTGAAAAGGAAACAAGAAGAGCGAGTTTGAGTTGATTTTACGACATTATTTTGAGCGTTTGAGCATGTAGAAACCAAGAAACGACAAGGCTCCATTCATCAATAACAACTCGTATCCAAACTTATATCCCCACCAATTTTCAGACACATAGCTCAAAGTCCAACATAAACAAGGTGCCAAAATGGCAACATAAGGCACAAAACGATCGTGCAGTTTGTGGCGAGTAAAGAGTCCAAAGGCAAACAATCCCAACAAAGGACCATAGGTGTAAGCACACATTATATAGATAGCATCGATGGCACTTGTGTTGTTTAACGCCTTAAAAATCAAGATAAACAGAGCAAAAACAACAGCCATAGCGATGTGAACACGCTTTCTAAACGATTCGTTTTCGGGCTTATTGCACACGTCTATACACATAGTTGTGGTGAGAGCAGTAAGCGCAGAGTCGGCACTTGAGAACGAAGCAGCAATAATTCCGATAGAAAACAGAACCAATACCAGCTGACCCAGGTTGCCTGTTGCTGCAAACATAGGTAACAATTCGTCTCCTGCTTTTGGCAAAGCAATGCCTTGTTGGGTGGCAAGAAGCGACAAAAGAACTCCCAAAAACAAGAATAAAAAGTTGGTAGGAAGGAATGCTAATCCATAAGTACACATATCTTTCTGAGCCTCTTTCAACGATTTACAGGTCAAATTCTTCTGCATCATATCTTGATCTAAGCCCGTCATCACCACCACAATGAATGCTCCACTAAAGAATTGTTTCCAAAAATATTGAGTAGACGATGCGTCATTCCATTCAAATATCTTACTTCTTGGGTCGCTCCATACCGTTGTTATTGCCTCAGACATACTCATTCCCAAAGCATCTACAACGCCATAAATAATTAATATTAAAGCCGTTAGCATGCAGAAAGTCTGAAAGACATCTGTAAATACAAGGGTTTTAATTCCTCCTCGATAAGTATAAAGCCATATTAATAGCACCATTACGAGCACAGTTACATAGAATGGTATTCCCAAAGCATTGAGAACAAACTGCTGAAGAATGATGCAAACAACATAAAAGCGTATGGCAGAGCCTATCATTTTTGCCAATAAAAAGAATATTGCACCCGTTTTATAGGCATAAACACCGAACCTTTGCTCTAAAAAAGAATAGATGGTGGTGAGATTTAAGCGATAGTATACGGGCAAAAGCACGAAAGAAACCAACACATATCCCACGATAAAACCCATGCAAGTCTGCAAATAAGTCATCGAAATCTTATTCACCATTCCTGGAACTGAAACGAAAGTAACCCCCGAAATCGAGGCTCCAATCATTCCAAAAGCCACCATATACCAAGGAGAAGTGTTATTCGCCTTAAAAAAAACACCATTAGTTGCCTTGCGTGTAGTTAGTTTACTGATGAGCAAGAGCACGGTAAAATAAACAAAAAGAGTTAATAATATAGCCATACTTGCATACAAAGGTAAGGCATTCTATTTGTTTATAAATACAAAAGATCGAATATTTATGCGTTGAAATATGCAAAAAACTAGTTTTTTTCGCTAACTTTGCAATAATAGGATAATGGCAAATACAATATTTTCAACTCAAAACAACAAAGGAAAAGGATAACAAATATATTTAAAATCTTTGCTTTTAAAATTCCTATTTGTAAGTATTCACAATTTAAAAAGATGTAGTATGAGCAAACAAAAAAGGTTCTATCTATCTGAAAAAGAGCTTCCTACACAATGGTATAACATTCAAGCCGATTTAAAGACGAAGCCTCTTCCCCTGCTTAATCCACAAACTAAAGAGCCAATGGGTGTTGAAGATTTGGCACATATATTCTCTTTAGAATGTAGTAAACAAGAACTTGATTTCACAAATAGCTGGATTGATATTCCAGAAGAAGTGCTCGATAAATATAAATTCTACAGATCTACACCTCTTGTGCGTGCTTATGCATTGGAAAAAGCCTTAGATACACCTGCACATATATACTTTAAGAATGAAAGTGTAAACCCTTTGGGTTCTCATAAGGTGAATTCGGCTATTCCACAATGCTATTATTGCAAGCAAGAGGGCACAACTAACGTTACAACTGAAACAGGAGCGGGTCAATGGGGTGCTGCTTTAAGCTATGCAGCAAGCCTTTTTGGATTGTCGGCAGCAGTGTATCAGGTGAAAGTTAGTATGCAACAAAAGCCCTATCGCAGTAGTATTATGCGCACTTTCGGGGCTGAAGTAACTGGTTCTCCATCAATGTCGACTCGTGCAGGTAAAGATATTATCACCCGAGATCCACGCCATCCCGGCACATTAGGTACGGCAATATCAGAAGCTATTGAGCTTGCTACCACCACACCAAATTGTAAATACACTTTAGGTTCGGTGCTTAACCATGTCACTCTACATCAAACTATTATCGGATTAGAGGCTGAAAAGCAGATGGAAATGGCGGGAGAATATCCTGATAAAATTATTGCTTGCTTCGGAGGAGGTAGTAACTTTGGTGGACTTGCATTCCCATTTATGCGCCATACCCTTCTTTCTGGCAAGAAAACTGAGTTTATTGCGGCTGAACCAGAGAGCTGTCCAAAACTAACTCGTGGTAAGTTTGAATACGATTTTGGCGATGAAGCTGGCTATACGCCTCTTCTTCCAATGTATACTCTAGGGCATGACTTCAAACCTGCAAACATTCACGCTGGCGGTTTGCGCTATCATGGAGCAGGAACGCTTGTTTCTCAGCTTATAAAAGATGGATTGATGCGAGGAGAAGACATTCCACAGTTAGAGTCTTTCGATGCAAGTATGCTCTTTGCACGTACCGAAGGAATCATTCCTGCGCCTGAAAGTGGGCATGCAATTGCCGCTACTATTCGTGAAGCTATTAAGTGCAAAGAATGCGGAGAGGCTAAAGTTCTATTATTTAACCTATCTGGTCATGGTCTAATCGATATGACTGCATACGAAAGTTATCTAAATGGTGACTTGCAAAACTATAGCATCTCGGACGAAGAAATCAGTAATTCATTGAAAGATGTACCTAAAGTTGAGTTTTAATAACTCTTCTTTTATCACATAAAAAGCAATAGTGTTAGACACATTGGGCAATCCAATTGTCTAACACTATTTTTCTTTTACACCTTAATATATATGGGCTAACAACAGAATGACTTAGCTCTTTTCTATCGATTGTAGCACCTCTACCGCCTTATTCACTGTTGGAACATCTGCAATAGTAACCATTCTAAGTCCTTTATGCTCCTTTATATTGCAGCTTCGAGGGTTGTTTCCCACGTAATTAATAAGCCTTCCGAATGCCTCACTCTTATAATATGCACTGTTAGTGTTGCCCACTAGCTGCAAATTCATGCGTCCTTGACGAAGTATGATCTTTTCAATTCCCATGTTCTTTCCTAGTCTTCGCAAGGCAACAACATTCATCAATTCTTCTGCTTGATGTGGAATTTCACCAAAACGGTCTAATAATCGCTGTTTATAGGCATGTAAAGCGTCGTCCGACTCGATATTATCTAATTCTCGATAAAGCAACATTCGCTCGCTACTTCCAGGCACATAGCTATCTGGGAAGTACATTTCTAGGTCAGAATCCACCGCACAATCTTCCACAAAGTCACTCGCTTTAATGGCTTCTCCTGCATCGATTTGCTCCTGATATAAATCGAAGAACTCATCATTCTTTAGCTCTGTAACAGCCTGAGTCAATATTTTTTGATAGGTTTCGTAACCCAAATCTTCTATAAAACCGCTTTGTTCAGAGCCAAGAAGATTGCCCGCACCTCGTATATCCAAGTCTTGCATCGACAAACTAAAGCCACTTCCCAATTCAGAAAAGGTCTCTAAAGCCTCTAACCTGCGTCTTGCATCTTGCTTAAGTAGGCTCTTTGGGGGCGCAAGAAGATAACAAAAGGCCTTTCGATTACTTCTTCCTACACGTCCACGCATTTGATGTAGGTCGGATAAACCGAAGCGATGCGCATCATTTATGATGATAGTGTTGGCATTAGAGATATCTATTCCACTCTCAATGATGGTTGTTGAGAGCAAAACATCATAATCATGATTCATAAAGCCCATAATGATTTGCTCTAATTCTTCAGGCTGCATGCGTCCATGCCCTATCGCAACACGACAATCGGGGATATATTTTAAGATGAGATTCGATAGCTCTTGCAAGTTACTTATGCGGTCGTTCACGAAATATACTTGTCCATTACGACTCATTTCGAAGTTTATTGCATCTCGAATAACATCTGACGAGAACTCAGAAAGCTCCGTATGAATAGGATAACGGTTAGGAGGTGGAGTGCGAATGATACTCATGTCTCTTGCTCCCATTAACGAAAACTGAAGTGTTCGTGGTATAGGTGTGGCCGACATCGTGAGTGTATCGACGTTAGTTTTAATGGTTCTAAGCTTTTCTTTCACCGAAACGCCAAACTTTTGCTCTTCATCTATAATCAAAAGACCTAAGTCATGCCACTTAACTGTTTTGCTAATGAGTTTATGAGTGCCTATAAGTATGTTTAAATCGCCCTTCTCTAGGTCGGCAAGAACTTGCTTTGTTTGCTTTGCTGTGCGTGCTCTTGAAAGATAATCTACCTTTACTGGCAAGCCTTTTAAGCGTGAACTAAAGCTTTGAAAGTGCTGATATGCCAACACAGTTGTAGGCACTAGCACCGCAACTTGTTTGTTGTCGCAAGCCGCTTTGAATGCTGCTCGAATGGCAACTTCGGTCTTTCCGAACCCAACATCACCGCAAACGAGTCGATCCATGGGTCTTCCGCTCTCCATATCGGCTTTAACTTCTTGAGTAGCCCTTAGCTGATCGGGTGTATCTTCATATAAAAAGCTGGCTTCAAGCTCATGTTGTAGGAACGAATCGACGCTAAAAGCAAAGCCTTTTTCATGTCTTCTCTTGGCATAAAGCTTAATCAAATCACGAGCAATGTCTTTTATTCGCTTCTTAGTTCGCTCTTTAATACGTTCCCAAGCACCTGTTCCTAAGGTAGAAAGGCGTGGTGGTTGCTCTGTATCTCCACGTTTATACTTGCTGATTTTATAGAGAGAATGAATCGAAATATCTACTTTATCATTGTTATTGTAAATGATTCGAATCATTTCTTGATAGCTTTCGCCACTTGGAACACGCACTAATCCACCAAATTTACCTATTCCAAAGTCCACATGAACAATGAAATCACCTGGTTCCATCTCCTGTAATTCCTTTAAAGTCAATGCCATTTTACCTGAACGGGCGCTATCTGACTTCAAATTATACTTGTGGAAACGATCGAATATCTGATGATCTGTAAAGAAACAAACCCCTAAATCATTATCAATAAAGCCCTCATGAATAGTCTTATCCACTGAGATAAAGTCTAATTTCTTTATCTCTGACACCTTAACCGTTTCGTTTTTCTCATTTACTTCGCTATTCAATATATCATATAAACGCTGCTGTTGCTTGGCACTATCAGCAAAGATATAGAGCTTATAGCCTTTTAATAGAAAGTCTTCGAAGGTCTTTTTCAACAATTCGAAGTTCTTATGAAAGAGCGGTTGAGGTGTTATATTGAACTCGATAGTGGCATTTGGGATAGCAACAGGAGACGAACCAAACTCAATTCGCTTTACTTTCGAAATATCATCAACAAACATCGAAGCACTACATAATATGTTTTCACGACACAATTCACGCTGTATTTCAGCTTGTTCTTGCTCTGTTGCGCCCGAAAGACGCTCTGTTATAGCGGCAGAAGTAAAACCTTCACGATAGATATTATCTATTGTTTGATGCACAAACGATTGGTCTTTCATTGCCACAATAGCCCCTTGGGGCAAGAAACGCAATAAAGGTACTCGCTCATTAGTCTCTGTTGACAATTCAGGTAATATCTCAATACTTTCCTTTTTATCACGAGATAGCTGACTTTCGATATCGAATGTGCGGATAGAATCTACCTCATCGCCAAAGAAATCGACACGATAAGGATATTCATGAGAAAACGAATAGATGTCTAAAAGACTGCCTCTTATAGCAAATTGACCTGGTTCATAAACGTAATCACATTCGTTAAAGCCCAATTCTAATAGCCTTTTACGCAGTTCTACAAGGTCTATTACCTGCGAAACAGCCACTTTCACCACCTTATCGCTTATCAATTGCTTCGAAACCACCATCTCTGCAATGGCTTCGGGATAGCTAACGATAAACAAAGCCTGCTTATTGAGGGTGTCAGAGCTTTCTTTTGCCGATAGAGTTGCAAGTACTTCGGTTCGCAAAATCTCACTTGCGGGATCGTGTTGACCATATTTCACAGCCCTTCTGTATGATGATGGAAAGAACATTACTTGCTCTTTACCCATTATTTGCGCTAAATCGTTATAGAAATAGCCTGCTTCGTCGGCATCAGAAAGAATAAAAACAAATACTTGTTGTGCTTTTGGCGCAACCGAAGCAAATAGCAATGGAACTGCAGATGCTTTGATGTTTTTTAGCCAAATGGTGTTTGTTGCGTTATCACTGAGTGTCTTACGTAGGGCAATAGCTTGTGGCAAAGCCCCATATAGTGTAGCTATGTCGCTAAGTTTCATTAAATACTACTATTTAAAACAATAATGTTTATAAAAGAAAAGGGCATGAATCGAGTTTGTCGATTCATGCTTATTATTGCTATTAATGGCTTATCTTGGGATATTTTCTAAACCAACCGTCCCATCGAAGGCGCATCACTCCAAAGAAAGCTTCACCAAATATGCCTCCGCTCATTTTGCTAACACCTTCTTGTCGATTCACAAATACAACAGGAACTTCTTTTATTTTGAATCCAATTTTATAGGCTGTATATTTCATTTCGATTTGAAATCCATAGCCTTTAAATCTTACTTGGTCTAAAGGAATAGTTTCTAACACCTTTCTTCGATAGCATTTAAAGCCCGCAGTAGTGTCGTGTACCTTAAAACCAGTGATGAAACGAACATATTTCGATGCGAAATAGCTCATCAACACTCGTCCTATTGGCCAGTTCACAACGTTCACTCCACTTACATATCGTGAGCCAATTGCTACATCATAGCCTTCTTGTGCGCATGCATTGTATAGTCGTGGAAGATCGGAAGGAGCGTGACTAAAATCGGCATCCATTTCAAATACATAGTCGTAGTTGTTTTCTAATGCCCATTTAAAGCCTGTTATGTAGGCTGTTCCTAATCCTAATTTACCTTGACGTTCTATCAAAAAGAGTCGATCTGCAAACTCTTCGGCTTGCAAACGTTGAACAATTGATGCGGTTCCGTCGGGACTTCCATCGTCAATTATCAATATATGAAAACATTTTTCCAATGCAAATACTGCTCGAATGATGTTTTCTACATTCTCCTTTTCATTATAAGTGGGAATGATTACAATGCTGTCGCTTTGATTCATACACATAACTATATTATGCAAAGTTAGCGTTTTTTATTGAGAACCACCATCTTTAAGTTCTTTTTTACGTACTTGTAACAAGAAAAAAGAGAATATGTTGTTCATAAACATATCCTCTTTCAATTATAATTATTAATAATCTAAAACATCACTCTGTTTCTTTCAATTTCTGAATATAATCGTCTAACACAGGAATAAGCTTCGAAAGTGCTTCTGCATCGACATTATTTTCGTTCATTGCATCGAGCATATACCCTGGAATTTTGGCTGCTTTTTCTTTCATTTCTTTACCCTTTGGGGTTAAATAAACCAGCTGTTGGCGTTTATCCTTATCGCTATTGTGTCGAGCAACAAGGTCTTGAGCCTCCATTCGCTTTATAAGTGGCGAAATGGTGTTGATTCCTAAGAGCAGAGTTTTGCCGATATCGTTAATGGGTTGATCGTCTTTTTCCCATAGAACCAATAGCACTAAATATTGAGTATAAGTGATACCGAGTTGCTTTAAGAATGGTTCGTAGGTTTGAGTTGTGAGCCTACTGGCCGTATAAAGACGAAAACACAATTGTCTTTCTAATTTTAGTTGATCATACGTCATGATAAAATTGATTTTAATACAAAGATTTTCTGTTTGCATTTCGATTGTAAAGCCGTGAAAATCTCTGCCTACTTACATCTTACTTTTGTATGTTCAACCCCGATTTATTACGTTTTACTTGTTCTAACTACAATCAATTGCCTTATAAAAGACCCTTGATGCACTCTTCTACTTTAGCAAAATCTTCTGTAGGTTCAAAGCGTGCAACTACTTTTCCCTCACGATTTACAACGAACTTAGTGAAGTTCCATTGAATATCATCTTTGCTTCTTGGGGTTGAATTACATTCATTATAGAGTTGTTCCATAATTGCTGCAAGCTTTTCTTCATAGGCATTGCCAGCATATCCCTTTTCTTTTTTAAGCCAAGTGTATAGAGGAAGCTCGTTAGCACCATTCACTTCAGATTTCTTGAATTGTGGGAATGTTGTGCCAAACTTCATTGTACAGAACTCTGTTATCTCGCTATCAGAACCTGGAGCTTGATGTCCAAACTGGTCACAAGGCACATCTAACACCTCAAGTCCTTTGTCTTTCAATCTACTATAAGCCTCTTCTAGTTGCTCATATTGTGGAGTAAAGCCACAACCTGTTGCAGTGTTTACAATTAAAAGTACCTTACCTTTATATTGTTCTAGGCTTACTTCGTTACCTTTTTTGTCTGTTAAACTAAAGTTATAAACTGTTTCCATCATCTTTTTCCGTTTTAATTGTTATTGAAATGTTTATTATTATACTATTCTTAAAATTTTATCTGTGTCGAAATAGATGTTTTTCTAAGTGACAATGCAAAGATATAATTTTAATTTTAATATCGCAAACGACATAACCATACTTTAACTTCTTTTCAACTATATCGCCCACGATACTTAATAACTTTACCTTTGTTAACTTGTATCGTGCTCGACATAATCCACTTTCTAAGAAATCAACTTCTTAAAGTGCAGCCCTTTCTACATATATAGAATAAGATAAAAAGAAAATAAAGGCGATATTGTACTGCAGATAAAAAGAAATTTAGAAACACTTATGCCATACTATAGAAAAAGGAGTTGAGTTATTGATTTTCAATGAGATAGAAAGAGGTATTTAAAAGGAATGCTTTTACATTGCAAACACATTGCTTTTGTGATGCAATGTCAATGTTTTTAGGATGAAAAGTGATTGCTTTTATTCTTCAAGAGTAATAATGACACACAGAAAAGCTTCATCATTGCACCGAAAAGAATAGAAAAGAAGCCATAAAAAGAAAAGTGGTGCAACTGCATTGGTTCTGCAATTACACCACTATCATAAGATTTGTCTTATCTAAAAAATATACTATTCAATAGTTATCTTTGCGGTTTATTGGTCGGGATTTGCAACAAATCCTTGATATTCTTTCACCAACCCGCTCATCACCACTTGATAACTCTCCTCGAGTAGGGCTTTAATATTTTCTGCCCCCTGCCCTTTTGGCTCGATAGGTTGATGAATGGTGAGTTTTAAAGGGTGCCAATTTACCCAACGCATATCACGAGTTCGAGGCATAACATCGAACGATCCGTTGATGGTTATAGGCACAATGGGTAGTTGAAGCTCATCGGCAAGATTGAAAGAGCCACGTTTAAACACCCCCATATGGCCAGTAAACGAGCGTGCTCCCTCTGGAAATATCATTAAAGACATTCCTTGTTGCAACACCGAACGTGCATGATCGATGGTTTCTTTCACCTTCTTTGGGGTGCGTTTATCTACAAAAATATGATGAGCAGCTGCGCAAGCACGACCCACAAAGGGCATTTTGCGCAATTGGTGTTTCATCATCCATTTGAAATTACGACCTAAAAATCCGTAAATTAAAAAGATGTCGAAAGCACCTTGATGGTTACTCACAAAAACATAAGATTGTCCCTTCTTTAAATGCTCACGTCCTTCGACCTTAACAGGCAAAAGAAGTAGGGCGAGAACCACACGTCCCCATATCATTCCAGGATAGTAACCCCAAAAGTTTCCGTTACCTATTGTGCAACCAATGGTGGTTGTTAGGGCTGTTAACAACGTGGCAATAGCAATGAGAGGCAGTGCTATAAAAAGCTGATAAATGCGATATAAGAGTGTCATCTTGCTGTATGTAAGGTTATAACTGTTATTGTTGGAGGCACACCAAAGCGGAAAGGAAGAACTCCCCCCACTCCTGTTGAAACATATAACATACGCTTGTCGTGTTCATATAAACCACGATCTTCTTTATATTTCAACATGGTTGGACGCAAAGAGCCTATCGACACTTGTCCACCATGGGTGTGACCGCTGAGCGTGAGCTGTGCATGTGAGTTGGGAAGTATGTTTCGGTCCCACGCAGAAGGGTCGTGTTGCAAAAACAAAACAAAGCTATTTGTTTTTACATTTTGCATTGCTTTCTTGATATCTGCTTTGTGTGGGAATGGCGGAACACCATCGTTTTCGGTTCCAACAACCACAATTGAGTCGTTTAAACGATGTATACTTCTATGCTCATTCATCAAAAGATTCCAGCCAAAGCGTCTTTCTAACGACACTGTTTCTTTTTCATAAGCTCGCTTAATGGCCTCATCTTTCTTTATATATTCGCTATAATCGTGATTGCCCAACACCGAATATACCCCGTCTTTGGCTTTAAGTGAACGCAAAACGTCTTCGTGTTCGTAGAGTTCTGAGGGTTGAACATTTTGCAAGTCGCCTGTAAATGCAATGAGATCGGCTTTTTGTGCATTAACAGAGTCGATGACTTGAGCCAAGAAAGCTTGTCGTTCGCCAGTGTAAGTGCCCACATGCAGGTCGCTGATGTGCACCAGTTTATAGCCATCGAAAGCTTTGGGAAGGTCTTTAAAAAAAATATCTTGGTGCTCAACAACCAACTTTTTAACACCCAAAGTAGAGCCGTATATCACAACGAAGATGCAAGCGATAGACAAGAAGAATGCAAGTAGATTTCCATAATTCCTTTTCGACTTGCTAAAACGGCACCATAGCCAACCCAAGAACGAGCAAATAGCTGCCAAGGTCTTTGGAATGGTCCACACACCCAATAAGAAAAGATACCAATAGAGGGCGGTGGTGTCGTGGGGAATAAAATCTTTTTCGGTAGAAAGAACAATGGTATAAACAACCATTGCAATGGTTGGAAGCCACAATAACACTCTTTTTAGCCAATTGAAGCTTTTCTTTTTACGCCAATAACGCCAATCGAAATACATCGTGGGCATTATGATTATAATTAATAATAGAACTAATATGCGTGCAATCATAAATAAATAAAATGTTAGTTGTTAGCCAACACTATAAAATTTAGTATTAATGATGTTCTTGTTAATGATGGTTTTATTATGTATGTATACAGCTCTTACAAGTGAGGTGTTATGCAAACAGGTTGCAGTACCTTACGAATGAGCTGAGCGGAAGCGTATTTCTTCGCCTCGATAGCTATCGTCGAAGTTTCCTTTATTATATAATATGTGTCCGTTACAAATGGTGGTTTGCACCTGCCAATTGAAGGTATGTCCCATAAGTGGGCTCCACTTACATTTACTTTGTATTATGTCTTCGGTGACAGTATAGGGCGAATTTTGTTGAACAAGAATGATGTCGGCTTTGTATCCCTCTCGAATAAAGCCACGTTGGTTTATCTCGAACAGTTTAGAAGGATTGTGACACATCAGCTCTACCATTCTTTCTATCGTTAAAACGCCTTGGTCTACCAACTCAAGCATTGCTGAAAGAGAGAACTGAACCATTGGCATTCCCGACATTGCAGAGGCACTTCCTCCTTGTTTTTCACTTAAAAGGTGTGGTGCATGGTCGGTTCCTATTGTGGTGATCTTGCCATTTGTTAGAGCAAGACGCAAAGCATCACGATCGGATTGCTTCTTAATGGCAGGATTACATTTGATCAATGCTTTTAAAGAAGCATAGTCTTTATCACAGAAGAACAAATGAGGTATAACTGCTTCGGCTGTTATTTTAGGGTTATTTCCAAACAATGAGAGTTCTTTCTCGGTGGTTAAATGAGCCACATGCAAGCGTGCTCCTGTTTGATTGGCCAACTCTACAGCTAAAGAAGATGAGGCATAACACGCTTCTTCTGAACGAATGAGGGGGTGAGAGCTAATATCTGGGTCATCACCTTGCTCTGCTTTTGCCTTCTTCATATTCGCACTTATAATGCCAGAGTCTTCGCAATGTGTCATAATCAACACGGGCGACTCTGCAAAGATGCGCTCAAGTGCATTGCGTTGGTCTACTAACATATTTCCTGTAGAGGCTCCCATAAAGAGCTTTACACCTGGAATGCGATGAATATCCAACTCTTTTAAAAGATCGGCATTGTTGTTGGTTGCTCCAAAGAAAAAGCTATAATTAATTGAACTCTTTTCTTTTGCAATGTCGAACTTCGCTTCTAAAGCCTCAATGGCTGTTGTTTGGGGCAAAGTGTTGGGCATATCGAAGAACGAAGTCACTCCTCCAAAGGCGGCTGCACGGGTCTCTGAGGCTATATCTGCTTTGTTGGTTAAACCTGGTTCACGAAAATGTACATGCGAATCGATTACACCTGGGCATACGAAACACCCCGTGGCATCTACTTCTTTATCGTAGGTTCCACGGGGAGTATTATCTAACTCGTCTTCGAGAACAGATTGAATATAATCATTTTCAATAACTATCGAGCCTTTAAAGGTTCGACCTTCATTTACAATCCATCCATTCTTTACAAGTATTCGCATTGAATAAATATTTAAATAACAAATTATTGCGCTGGTTTTGCCAATTCATTTGGTGTGGGAACTGGGCTTGCTGGGGTAGCAGTTTCAACGGGTGCACTACCCATATAACCGCTGTCTTTTAGTCCATTCACAATCTCTTGGTTCTCTTGAGCTTTCTGATAATAATCTTTTACATAAGGATCGTTCTTGAAACGGTCGGTTGCTTTGCTCATAATATCTTCGACCCAAGGAGTTAATTCAGGATGTTCTTGTCCGATTGTAACCATAAAGAAGATACCAGGACCAAGAACATTGTCGAAGTTATTGGTTACAAATGAGGTTACGAGGTTGTCTTCTTGTTGCGCAAGTTGTGCCGCTGTGTTTTGCAATGCCACCACAACTTCTTCCATATCTTTACCATTCATAATGGCTTGGTCGTGCTTTCTAACAAGCTCTACCTCTTGATTTTTTAACTGATTGTATCTACTAAAGAATTGAAATAACTTGTCGTTAAGAGGCGTTCCACCTACTGTTTGCTTTGTAGTGTTGAATGTTACAGCGATATTTCCTTCTTCTAACACCAAAGGTAGCAAGCTTTCATCGTCCATAAAGAGGTTTGCCATGCAAACACTGTCTAACTTTCCTGAGAAAGAAAAAGCCCCATGAACAACCTCGCATGAGTCTA
The DNA here is from genome assembly GCF_000379965.1 of Hoylesella nanceiensis DSM 19126 = JCM 15639. Classification (GTDB taxonomy): domain Bacteria; phylum Bacteroidota; class Bacteroidia; order Bacteroidales; family Bacteroidaceae; genus Prevotella; species Prevotella nanceiensis. Next base: position 225,020 of record NZ_KB904331.1, read on the forward strand.
TTTTCTTGAAATCGTTATCTGTAAAGACTTTTAAATATAGCTTTCTACCATCTAATGTGGAGATATTTGAAGAGCCAGTGATATTATATGAATTTGCACATGAAGCCAAAAGGACAAGTGCAAGTAGTAAAAACCAGAGCTTTTTCATATGAATGTGTCTTGTTCGTTTTATACTATTAAGATGATTATTTTGTTGTTTCGGTTTATTTTTCGTCGATATTTCTATCGTTGAATTATACAAATATACGACGATATCTTGTATGTAAGAAATGAATTTTCAGTTATTTCTGTCTTTAAATGCTTGTTTTATAGATTTTTATTATTAGCCTCTTCACGTCTTAACTCGCTATCCATACGATGTGTTGTGTATATTTCTAAAATCGAAGCGATGATTAAAAGCAACACCCATTTATTGTAAACATAAGTGAGATAAAGCACATGTCCGTTGTCTGAATGGCTTTTAAACAAAGGCATTAAGAAGTGATAAGCATTGTCTACCATTAATATTCCAGAGAAAACAAATAGCAAGCTTGCTAGATTCATTATCTTTTTAAGTCGTGTAATAACTACATTTCGACCTTGATATGTCTGCATGCTTTGGATAGCTGTAAAGAAAATAGCTCCTAATAAAAATATCCAACAAACAATTTCTTGGTGAAACATGAAGACAAATCCTGCGGCTCCGAGCACCATCAGTAGTCCTCCCACGAGGTATAATATAGCTTCTAGCTTACTTAACTTTTTCATTTGGTTCCTTTTCTTTTATCTGATCATCACTCAAAACGAAGATATCTTCATCGTCAGCCTTCATAAAATAATGTTCTCTGGCAATCTTTTCAATAGCCTTTGGATTGCGTTCTAGCTCACGAAGTCGACGTGTTGCTTCTTTATTATCTTCGGTATATTTGGTGATTTCGTCTTTAAGTGATTCTATTTGAGAATTAAGTTGCACTTGATGCAAAACACTATTCTCGTCTAATACTAAAACAACAAGCGCACCAAGTATGAACACTATATAATATTTATAGTGCACAATGACATTCCAAATTAATCCAATATTATTCTTTTTCATCAATAGTTATGGATTTTCACTTATGATTTTGAGTTACTTAACCACGTCTTTTATCACAGACAAAAGTAATCAATAAAATTCAATTCTATTCAGTAAAGCTCTATTAATTAACATTTATACACAACAAACGAAATAAAATAAGTAGAAAAGAAATAAACATGTGCAAAACTATAAATAAGCTTTGCTAAAGCAATAGTAACTAAAAAAATGAGAACAACATAAGTGTTTCGGGATTTTTTGATTAAATTTGCAGGCAAATCAAAAAGTTAATAAGAGACAGTTTACAATAAAGATTAACGATATGAAGAAGAAAATACAGTTCAGTCTCGTTTATAGAGACATGTGGCAATCATCTGGAAAGTTTCAACCTCGTAAGGATCAGCTAGAGAGAATTGCACCCGTTATCATCGAAATGGGCTGCTTTTCACGTGTAGAAACTAACGGTGGAGCCTTTGAACAAGTTAATTTATTGGCAGGAGAAAATCCTAATGATGCAGTAAGAGCATTCTGTAAGCCTTTCAATGAGGCAGGAATCAAGACTCATATGCTTGACCGTGGTTTGAATGGATTGCGTATGTACACCGTACCCGATGACGTTCGAGCTCTTATGTACAAAGTAAAACACGCTCAAGGTGTTGATATTCCTCGTATATTCGACGGATTAAACGACGTTAGAAACATCATTCCTAGTATTAAATGGGCAGCTGAAGCTGGTATGACTCCACAAGGAACATTGTGTATTACCACTTCTCCTATCCACACATTAGAATACTATACCAACATAGCAGACCAACTTATCGAAGCAGGAGCAGAGGAAATCTGTCTTAAAGACATGGCAGGTATCGGCCAACCAGCACTTCTTGGTCAACTAACTAAAGCTATTCGTGAGAAACATCCTGATATAATCATTGAATATCACGGTCATGCTGGACCTGGATTGTGCATGGCTTCTATCCTAGAAGTATGTAACAATGGTGCAGATATCATTGACTGTGCAATGGAACCACTATCTTGGGGTAAGATGCATGCAGACATTATTTCTGTTCAAAGCATGTTGAAACACGAAGGATTCGATGTTCCTGAGATCAATATGAACGCATATATGCGTGCTCGTGCCTTAACTCAAGAGTTCATAGATGAATGGTTAGGCTACTTTATTAACCCCAATAACATGCTCATGAGCTCTCTTCTTTTAGAGTCAGGTCTACCTGGTGGTATGATGGGAAGTATGATGTCAGACCTTGCAGGCATTCAACAAACCATCAACAACCTAAGAGCTAAGAAGGGAGAAGCACCTCTATCAACAGACGATATGCTTGTTAAGCTATTCGAAGAGGTTGCTTATGTATGGCCAAGAGTTGGTTATCCACCACTTGTTACACCTTTCTCACAATATACTAAGAACATAGCATTGATGAACTTGCTAACACTTGAGCAAGGAAAGGGTCGCTTTGTGATGATGGACGACTCAATGTGGGGTATGATTCTCGGTAAGAGTGGTAAGGTTCCAGGTAAGATTGACGATGTAATTATTGAGCTTGCTAAGAAACAAGGTCGTGAATTTACAGACGTAGACCCACGTACTTTGCTTACAAATAAGCTTGATGAGTTCCGTAAAGAGATGGACGAGAATGGTTGGGACTATGGACAAGACGACGAAGAACTATTCGAATTGGCTATGCACCCAGAACAATATCGTAACTATAAGAGTGGACAAGCAAAGAAAAACTTCCTTGCTGACCTTCAAAAAGCTAAAGATGCGAAACTTGGTAGCAAGCTAACTCCTGCTCAACTTGCAGAGTTCAAGCACGCAAAAGCAGACGCAATCGTTTCACCTGTTGCAGGACAAGTATTCTGGGAGATGAATGGTGAGGGCGAATGTGCACCTTCTGTAGAACCATTTATCGGTAAAGAATATAAAGAAGGCGATGCATTCTGCTACATCTTAACTACTTGGGGCGAGCTAATAACAATACCTGCAGCTCTTGGAGGCAAGCTTGTTGAGATCGCTGCAAAGCAAGGTAAGAAGATTAGAAAGGGCGATGTACTTGCTTATATCGAGCGTCCTGAAGCTTAATATGTAAACAATCGATAGATCAATCGAAAACATATACAACGAAAAAAGCTCATGGTTTTAAGCCATGAGCTTTTCTTTTGCTCTATACATTATATAATAATACATCGCAGAAGCACGATGTATCATTTCTTTACGACATCCATTCTTTTAATGACTCTTGCTCTCCTACCAACCAAACTACGTCTCCAATCTTAAATTCTCGTGTTGGATGAGCCGGGGTTAGGTCTTCATTTCCATCATCAAAACCTACAATCATACAGTTAAACCGATCTCTAATACCACTGTTTTGTACTGTCTTTCCAATTAAATAACTATCCTTTTCAACAATTAGTTGCTTGAGCTTCATTTCTCGCATCTCTATTTCTAAATCGTCAGGAACCAATGCTTCGCTCATAGCAGTATGGAAAGCAGTTAGCTTTTCGTCGCTACCTATGGCCTGAATCACATCACCTGGGTAGATAATAGTTGACCCTCCAGGAATATTCAATCGATGTTTGCCACGTAAGATACTACTCACTTGAATTCCATAGATACTTGCAAGTTGTAGTTCTTCAAGTGTTTTACCAATCCAAATACTATTCTCGGGCACCTCAAAGTCTGCAATATGCAAATCTCTATCCTGCAAATTACGAGCATATAAAGGCTTGTTGTGACCCAACACCACAGCTTCGATATCCCTTGCACGTAGGTTTTCAACAAATTGTCGCTCCATTCTGATCGTTCTACTCTTTAATCTTCTCGACATCAACATCAGAATTACCATCACCAAAGCAATACTCATCATTAGCGCAAACGAGAATCTACTTAAGTAATTACATATATAAAAGGTGAAAGCCACAGCGATAACGATACGCACAAAAGTCATAAACGTAAGCGGCAAGCGATTCTTATGACTCTCATTCCACAAACCTTTGAACTCTGCACTATGGTTAGGTGCAAGCACAATAGCACGAAGGAACGAGGCAATAAACATCAAAGTAAGACCTCCACACACGGCATTTGCCCACCAATGAGGCAAGATAGAACGAATGAAAGGTAAGAAGAAAGTGAGCATTAACGAAATAACAGCTGTTGAGATGATACTATAAATCACCACAGTGCGCAACATTCTTATCATAAAAGGCTTCCACAAGCTATTCGACGAGTCACGTTCTGTACCCACATTCATGTGGTTAATCATCTTCATCCATCTGCGTGGAAGCACTCGTTCCAATCCATTATAAAGAGGAACTGCGCTCTTTATCACATAAGGAGTTAAGAAAGTAGTTATTGCCGATGCAGCAACTATCACAGGATACATAAAGTTTCCGATAACACCTAACGACACTCCCAGCGATGCAATGATAAAAGGAAACTCACCAATTTGCGCCATTGAGAAGCTACTTTGCATTGAAGTCTTAAGCGAATTACCGCTAAGCATGAACGAGAAAGTACCGAAGATTGCTTGACCCACTATCACCAATGCCACAATACTCAATATAGGCAAGGCATAATCGATCAATATTTTCACGTCAACAAGCATACCTACCGACACGAAGAACACCGCTCCAAAAAGGTCTTTTATAGGTTCTACCACCTTTATGATCTTGTGAACATCAACTGTTTCTGCCAAAATAGAACCCATTACGAATGCTCCGAAAGCACTACTAAAGCCTACTTGCGCCGAGAATATGGCCATAAAGAAACACATTGCCAATGAAACCACTAGCAAAATCTCGTTGGTCATAATCTTTCTTGTCTTTCTTAAGAAGATAGGAACAAGATAAATACCCACGACAAACCATAAGATAATAAAGAAAGCAATCTTTGTCGTGATCTTAATGAGCTCCATAGAGCTAAGCGAATCGCCCCCAGCAATGGCAGAAAGCATCACCATGATAACAATACTTAATACATCTTCGATCACCAATACACTTAAAACCAAACTGGCAAAGCGTTGTTGTTTCAGTTTCAACTCATTGAAGGTTTTATATACAATGGTTGAACTACTACATACAGAGAATACAGATGCTAAGAAAATTCGCTCCATAGACGTCCACCCGAACAGCCAACCTGCCGTATAACCGATGGTGAACATGGAGACGACTATACCCAGAACAGCAATAAACGGGGCTGTTCCCAGCTTAAAAATCTTTTTAAAAGAGAAGTCTAAGCCCATAGAAAACAAGAGGAAAACCACACCAATATCCGCCCAAACCTGCACGTCTACTCTATCAACTATCGAGGGAGTATAAGGCATATTGGGTCCAACTAAGAAGCCAGCAACGATATATCCCAACACCAAAGGTTGTTTAAGGCGTTTAAAAAGCAATGTAACGATACCTGCAACTACTAGTATTAATCCCAAATCTCCTATTAAAGGGGCTATATTACTCATTTATTTCTCTCTTGTTTTTATCTTAACTTTGTGTTGTCTATATGTTATTAGTTAGGTGTTAGAAGGCCTTTTTCAAAGCCTTCTATATAAGTAAAACCATTAAACAAACGACAACCAAAAACCATTGTCGCCTGTTTAATGATGTAAATGTTATTCAGAGACCTAGTCGTTGAACTTAGATGTGATTGCACAAATACGCACAATAACATCTACTGCCTTTTCCATTACCTGAATAGAAACGGTTTCGTGAGGGCCATGGAAATACAAACCACCTGCAAAGATGTTGGGACATGGCAATCCTTTAAAGCTCAATTGCGCTCCATCAGTACCACCTCTAATAGGCTCCACCTTTGGTGCTACACCGCTTTCTTGCATTGCTTGCAACACAATATCAATAACATGCATATTTGGATCGATTTTTTCTTTCATGTTATAGTATTGATCGCTAATGGCACATTCAACGGTTCCTTCTCCATATTTCTCGTTCATTGCCTTTACACACGACTCAACAAAGCTCTTTCTTGTTTCGAACTTATCGAAAGAGTGATCACGAATGATATAGTTAAGTGTTGCTTTTTCGGTAGAACCATTTACGCTATAAAGGTGATAAAAGCCTTCATAGTCTTCTGTATGCTCTGGAGTTTCGGTTGCAGGAAGCATTTGTGCCAATTCAAAAGCAAGAGTATTGGCATTCACCATTTTGCCTTTTGCATAACCGGGGTGCACACTTACACCATGAATGGTTATCTTTGCGCCTGCAGCATTAAAGTTTTCGTATTCTAATCCACCAAGATCTCCGCCGTCCATAGTGTATGCCCACTCGCAACCAAAGCGTTTAACGTCGAAGTGATGCGCTCCCTTTCCAATCTCTTCATCAGGATTAAAGCCCACTCTTATATCGCCATGTTCAATCTCGGGGTGATCTCTTAGATAGCACATTGCCTGCATAATTTCGGCAATACCAGCTTTATCGTCAGCTCCCAACAATGTGGTTCCGTCGGTAACAATAAGGTCTTCGCCCACATGCGATTTAAGTTCAGGGAATTTTTGCACAGAAGAAACAAGACCTGAAGCAAGTGTTATGTCGCCACCATCATAGTTTTTAATGATTTGTGCATTGACATTGGCACCGCTACAATCGGGACTTGTGTCGTAGTGAGAAATAAATCCAATTGTTGGAACTTTTTTCTTGGTATTCGATTTCAATGTTGCATAGATATAACCTTTATCATCCATTTCAACATCGCTCAAGCCTTCACGCTCTAATTCTTTTTTTAAATACTCGGCAAACACCAATTGCTTTGCCGTACTGGGCACGGTTTCAGACTCTTCAGACGATTGAGTATCGAATTTGGTGTAATTTAAAAACCTTTCTACTATATTCATTTTCAAATTCGTTTTTATTGATATGATTTGTTACAAAGTTAACAATTATGCCACACACAACAAAATAAATTCAACTATTTTATTATAACTTCGAGTCTTAATGAAAAGTTCTTAATTTGCAATTTCAAAACAAAAAAGTTCGTAAAAACAATATTATCATTTTAAATGTAAAGTTCATTACTTGTACCTTTGTGCTAAATTATTAAATAAAAGCATACTATGATTATTACAATTACACGTAAAACGATTCCATTTAAAGAAGTTATTGTCGAAGATTTAACCTGCCCCATTAGCGGAAGAATTGAACCTATGCGTTTAATTTTGAGCAAAGAAGAAACCAATGTAATGGGCATGTCGGTTACAATCGCAAAGAAATGCTCGGGCCGTTTCTATGAAATAGGAACAGATCAGATTATACATCCTCGCAACTGGACAACGGAAATGAAGAGCCTTTTCCAACAACATCAGGCTCAAAACTTCCCTGTTGAGGGTGCAGGAAGACGCTTTACACTTTTTGGAAAGATATGGATTGCACTTACAATTGCCCTTCTTTCATTCTTTGCATTTAAGGCTGCGAGATTCATTTTAGTTGATCTTCCAAAGCAAAAGGCACTTAAAGAGGCTTCGGCTGTTGCACCAAAGGCTGGCGATTTGTATTTTGGTTGTGCCACAGACACTGAATATTATCCTGAACCTCCACGCACTTTGAGTTCTTGGACATGGGCAAAAATTATATCATCTAACCCTTCTGACTCTACTGCGGTGTTGCAATTAAGTACCGATTTGCCTAAAGATTATCTCAAACCAAATCAAGTTCAACACAGCACTTTTGATGGAAAGACCTACAAGGTGACCTATAAATACAAAAATAACAATATAGAATTTAAGGGAGAGAGCTTCAATTTCACATGGAATGTTATTAGTGATATCAATGAAGTGAAGATTCCTGGAGGTGCAAAATGAAATGGTTAGATCCCAATAATCCGTTCGATAACAGCTATTATGGTGAGAAAAGACCATCTACTTGGAAAATAATTCTATTCGGCTTAGGCCTCTTTATCGTCTTTCTTTTGATGTTTGAAGGCCTTGCAAGAATTCTTTTCTGCTCTGCAACCCTCATCTTTACTGCTATAACGGTGTGGCTCGAACATCATCAGAAGCGTGCAGCCAACATGCTTGAAGATGAGTTTAAAGATCCTGTTAATGTCGAATTGGCCAACAAAATGCGTGAACGTTCACCCTCGTTTGTCTTCGTTTTCTACTTTGGACTCATTGTTGTGGCGTTTATTCTCGTTGCCTCGATCTTTATTTTAATGGCGGCTTATAGTCTGCAAGAGAGTGAAAAAGCAACAAGATATGGCCTTCCTTTCTTCGTAAGTAGCGTCTTTTCAATCGTTCTCTCTACCCTTGCGTGGAAGAATTATTTAAAGAATAGCACCAAAAGTTGGCTCATGGTGATTTTATCGTGGGTGCTAATAGGAATCAATGTTCTGTTGATGATTATCTAATAGCATTGAGTTCATGATATAAAAGCATTGATCTTACAGGCTAAAAGCAATGCTTTTGCAGTGCAAAGTCAATGCTTTTTGAAAACACTTGTTGAACAATAAAAAAATAAAAGGATACCCTCTCAAATGGTATCCTTTTACTTTGTGACCCCGTTGGGATTCAAACCCAAGACCTTCAGAACCGGAATCTGACGCTCTATTCAGCTAAGCTACGGAGCCAAAGACATGCAAATTTAAACTAAACAAACGAGAAATCAAAATTAATACCTATAAAAAGCCGTTGTTGACGGCATTTTATATACCTTTGTAATCAAAATTATTACAAAAAGATATGGCGCAACTCATTCTTCCAAAAAATTATAATGCACTGCTCAATAAGCACCAAACAGAGCAAGGAATTAAACTGATTAAGGATTTTTTTCAACAGAATTTCTCAACAGAACTTCGCCTTCGTCGTGTAACTGCTCCCCTTTTCGTTTTAAAAGGATTGGGTATTAACGACGACTTGAATGGAACTGAACGAGCTGTTACTTTCCCCATCAAGGATTTGAACGATGCACATGCTGAGGTGGTTCATTCGCTTGCTAAATGGAAGAGATTGACTTTGGCTGAACATGGTATTGAAGACGGTCACGGAATATATACGGATATGAATGCAATTCGTGCCGATGAGGAATTGGATAACCTTCATTCTTTGTATGTAGACCAATGGGACTGGGAAGCGGTTATCAACGATAGTAATCGCAATGTGGCTTTCCTTAAGAATGTTGTAGAACGCATCTACTCTGCTATTCGTCGCACCGAATACCTCGTTTGCGAAACCTACCAAGGTTTAAAGCCTTTCTTACCTAAGGAAATTCATTTTATTCATAGCGAAGAATTGTTGCAACGCTATCCTAACCTGTCGGCTAAAGAGCGTGAAAATGCTATTTGCAAGGAGTTTGGAGCGGTGTTTATCATTGGTATTGGAGATGTTTTGAGCAACGGAGAGAAGCACGATAATCGTGCACCTGACTACGATGATTGGCACACTATGGGTGAAAATGGATTGCGTGGATTGAATGGTGACATCTTAATTTGGTATCCAATCTTGGAAAGAGCAATCGAACTATCGTCTATGGGTATAAGAGTAAACGAGCAATCGCTTATGGAACAGCTCGAAATAAGTAATTCTTTGGACAGAAAAGACTTATATTTCCACCAACAACTGCTCAACCATAAGTTGCCTTTATCAATAGGCGGAGGTATTGGTCAGAGCCGTTTATGTATGATATTACTGCACAAAGCGCACATAGGAGAAATACAAGCAAGTATTTGGACCGATGAAATGCGCAACGAATGTGAAGCTGCAGGCATTCCACTAATATAAGAATAAAGGTGTTTCTCAAATGAAGAAATACCTTTATTCTTTTCTTTTTCTATCTCTTTTGTTAGTGACTTGAAAGAGGCTTTGTTCTTTTTATGAAAGAGTTGCTATGCAATTCTGCAACAAGTGCTTTATTTAAGAGAGCTCTAACTTGAGTGCTTCTTTTAAAGTTGCAAGCGAATGGTTATTTTTAAGCAGCTTTGCAAAGATCTCTCTGTCGGTCAATATGGGTTTTAACTCTTCTTTCTTTGCCAAACGAAGCGATATTTTCACATCTTTATTCTTGAGGTCTTGCGCCATAGTTACCTCTAATCGGACAAGAATCTCATTCATTTGGGTAAGCAATATTTGGTTATCTACTACCACTTCGATATTGGGTAGCGTGGTGATATGCAACTTCATATTTTTCATACGCATTGCCATTGCCTTCATATTGGGTGGCATTCTGTTGCACATCGATATCCATTTCTCTCTCAAATCTTCGTCGGTGAAAGTAGAAGTCTGCTCTTCTGTATTCACTAACTCTTCATATTCCTCTTTTGCAGCATTGCTTCTTGTACCCATTCCTTTTGACGTTACAGCCAAATCTGAAATCTTTAAGCGGGGACGAGAAGGGTTATTGCTAGCCTTAGGTTGCTCTGTCTTAACGGGAGTTGTAGGCTCTTTGGGTTGAGACACGATGGGTTGAACCGCCTTTGGTTTATCGCTTACAGACACCTGCTTATCTGTTTGGGTGCGATTGCTGGCAGTTAATAGCTTAAACAGGGTTTTTAAACTCTTAGGGCTGCGCCCCGATGCATCTGAATCTGCATCCTCTGGCTGGGTGATTTGCGCCACCTGAATAAGTGTTAGCTCAACAAGTAGGGCCTTATTGCTACTTTGCTTATAGTTGATGTCGCACTGATTGAGGAGTTTTAAAGCCTTATATAGGAACGTTGTAGGGCATTTTGCCGCCTGTTCTTTATATCTTTGTCGTAAAGAATCGCTTGTTTCGATTAGAGAAACGGTCTTTTCGTCTTTCGACATCAATACATTTCGAATGTGAGCAGCAAGTCCTACCGATATATTTCCATAGTCGAATCCTCTAGAAACAATAGAATTGAGCAATAACATCAATTCGCTTACCTTGTTTTCAAGAGAGAAATCAATCATTTTAAAATAGTTCTCAACATCTAATACGTTGAGATCTTCAAGCACTTTAGCATAAGTTATGTTGCCTTGAGCAAACGAAGCGGTTTGATCAAAGATTGAAAGTGCATCACGCATACCGCCATCTGCCTTCTCAGCAATAATGGTTAAAGCTTCAGGTTCGTAAGTTATTCCCTCTTGCTTTGCTACACTTTCGAGGTGATTCACAATGTCTTGCACTGTCATTCGTTCGAAATCGTAAATCTGACAACGTGAAAGAATGGTTGGAAGAATCTTATGTTTCTCTGTAGTTGCAAGGATAAAGATAACGTGTGCGGGTGGTTCTTCGAGCGTTTTCAAGAACGCATTGAACGCAGCTGTCGACAACATGTGCACCTCATCGATAATAAACACCTTGTATTTGCCCACTTGTGGCGGGATACGTGTTTGCTCCATAAGGGCCTTTATGTTCTCAACTGAGTTATTACTTGCCGCATCTAACTCAAAAATATTAAACGAACGTTGTTCATTAAAGGCTGCACAACTTTCGCAATGGTTACACGCTTCGCCTTGAGCAGTTGGTGTAAAGCAGTTGATTGTCTTTGCAAAAATACGGGCACAAGTGGTCTTTCCCACTCCACGAGGTCCACAAAAGAGGTATGCATGCGCCAATTTATTCGCCTTAATTGCATTCTTTAGTGTTTCTGTTAGTGCCTTTTGCCCCACCACTGTATCGAAAGATGCGGGGCGATATTTACGGGCTGAAACTATATATTCTTCCATATTGTGCTCTTTTTGCTCAATAACAATATCTCAAATAATATCGTATTGCTACAAAATGTAATATCTTTTATAATAACATCATTTGTTGCAAAGTTAGCTATTTTTATTCTCTTTCGTAGTGTTAGAACGAAAAAAATATTGTAAGTTTGTAGTCTATGAATGAAAATTTACAGGATAAAAAGATCGCAGTATTGCTTTCTGGAGGCGTAGATAGTTCGGTTGTACTTTACGAATTGGTACAACAAGGCCTCCACCCCGATTGTTTTTATATCAAAATTGGTCCAGAACAAGAGGAAGAATGGGATTGTTCTTCTGAAGAAGACCTTGAAATGGCGACCGCTGTTGCACACCGTTTCGGTTGCAAACTCGAAGTAATTGATTGCCATAAGGAATACTGGGACCAAGTAACTAAATACACTATGGATAAGGTAAAGGCAGGTTTTACACCTAATCCCGATGTAATGTGTAATCGATTGATTAAGTTTGGCGCCTTTCATGATAAGAAAGGAAAGGACTATGACTTAATTGCTACAGGCCATTATGCCCAAACTGAGATTATAAATGGCAAGAAATGGCTGGTTACAAGTCCTGATCCTGTAAAAGACCAAACCGACTTTTTAGCTCAAATATACGATTGGCAACTTAAAAAAGCCATATTCCCTATTGGGCACTTTCAAAAAGATGAGGTGCGAGTTATTGCCGAACGTGAACATCTTATCAACGCTAAAAGAAAAGACTCTCAAGGTATTTGCTTCTTAGGAAAAATCAATTACAACGATTATATTCGCAAATATTTAGGCGAAAACATTGGTGAAGTACTCGAATTGCAAACAAACAAGCGCATAGGTCAGCACAAAGGCTTGTGGTTTTACACCATTGGACAGCGTCATGGCTTAGGTTTTGGCGGCGGACCGTGGTTTGTTGTGAAGAAAGACGTGAGTAACAACATCTTATATGTAAGCAAAGGATATGAGCCAAGCAGTGCATTTAAATCTGAATTTGGCGTTAGCGACTTCCATTTCCTTACCGAAGAGGTTGACTTAAGCAACGTTACTTTCAAGATAAGACACACTCCTGAGTTCCACAAAGCACGCATGGAGAAAATCAACGACAATGAATATCGTTTGTATTCTGAGTGCCCAATACACGGAGTTGCACCAGGACAGTTCTGCGTTGTGTATGATGAAGAGCACCATCGATGCATCGGTTCGGGTGAAATAAGTATTTAAGTAGACCTTATTATATTATAGGAGGGAATGTAATGGAACATTTCTTCCTTTTTTATTGCTTATGAAACAGAATGAAATAATAGAATTATCGCCCTACCACTCGCCTATTGGCACCTTGCTATTGGGCAGCTACGAGCAGTTTATTTGCTTGTGTTTATGGGAAGAAAGTGCATCTTTTGAAAAGAGATTACAAAAGATTCAAACCCTAAGCGGTGCATCGTTCGTTCATAAGTCTTCGCCTATTATTGAAGAAACAAAGCGTCAATTAGACGAATATTTCAATAAAAAGCGTTCTAAATTCCATCTTCCCATTCACTTATGGGGTACTTCTTTTCAGCAAGCAACGTGGAATGAGCTGATAAAGATACCTTACGGAACAACCATTTCTTATAAAACTCTTGCTCAAAAGGTTGGAAATGAGCAAGCAGTTAGAGCAGTTGCCAATGCCAATAACAAGAATTTCATTTCAATAATTATACCCTGTCATCGAGTGATAGGAAGCAAAGGAGAACTGGTTGGCTATGCAGGCGGATTGAATAAAAAGGCTTTTTTATTACAATTAGAGCAACAAAATCAACACAACAAGTCTGCCTCTCTATTCAAAGAAGACGACTTCTTGAAATAAAGAAGATATGCGATTGCAACAAGGGGCGATGCAATCGAAAAATAAACTCAATGTAATTTGAATGTAAAAGCGATGTAATTAAGCGGTAAAAGGAATGCTTTTACCCACTAAAAGCTATGCTATTAGCAAGCACTTACAAAGCTATTACGAAATAAGGGTTGTGCAATTAAAAGGAAAGGACTTACCAACAAACGTGCCAGTCGTTAGCTAATTGCTCCATATTGTCGTACACCACGGCTGCACCTCGTGACGAAAGAGCCTCATTTGGCAATGGTCCACTATTCACAGCAATGGTCAATATGCCTGCAGCAACACCTGCACTAACTCCTAATGGCGCATTTTCTACAACCATAGCTTCGTGTGGTTGCAAGCCACCAGCCTTCAATAATCCTTTTAAATAAGGGTCGGGAGCAGGCTTTCCTCTTGTTACATCATAAGCTGAAACAATTTTTTCACGCACAATAAAGCCTTCGAAATCGGTTAAAAGACGCTCGATTAAAGGCTTTTGAGCACTTCCTGTAACAACCACAATTTGCAGTCCTGCATCCTTAATCTTATGCATCAACTTTAAAACTCCAGGCATAATGGGTGCTGTGGGCAATGTTTCGAACACACGAGCCTTTTCATTATACATGCGTAGAGCCTCATCTTCATCAATCGTTTCGTTGCGTTGTTCACGCATCAAAATCTGTATTGTTTCAACACCTCGCATGCCTTCGTATTGATAAGTCATCTCTGCAGGCACGTCTAAACCAAACTTTTTCATTGCTTCTTGCCACGCATAAGTATGATTTTTCATTGAATCATAGAGCACTCCATCCATATCAAAGAGTACAGCTTTGGGCTTAAAGGTTGATAACTGATGGTCTTCTTTATACTGATGAATGACTTGTTGAAACATAACTATAAACAAACGTCTTGATGGTTGATTGATGATTTTAAAAGAAAAGTTTACAAGTGAAGAGCACCTTTGGTATTTCTTTTATTTCAGATATAGCCAAGATGTCTCTTAACTTGTAAACTTATAGTATATAACTACTTATTGTTCGCTTTGCAAACGCTCTTTAATAGCTTTGCTTTCAGCTTCATATCCTGGTTTTTCTAACAACGCAAACATGTTCTTTTTGTATGCTTCTACACCTGGTTGGTTAAATGGATTAACCTCTAAAACATTACCACTGATACCGCAAGCGATTTCAAAGAAGTAGATAAGTTGTCCTAAATAATATTCGTTTAGTTGTGGAACGGTTACTAAGATGTTAGGTACTCCACCGTCTACGTGTGCTAATTGGGTACCAAGTTCTGCCATCTTGTTCACGTCATCTACACGTTTTCCTGCTAAGAAGTTCAATCCATCGAGGTTTTCTTCATCGCTTGGGAACAACAATGTGTGGTTGCTTTCTTCTACACTAATAACGGTTTCGAAGATAGTTCTTTCGCCTTCTTGAATCCATTGACCCATAGAATGAAGGTCAGTAGTGAAGTCGCATGATGAAGGATAAATGCCTTTGTTGTCTTTTCCTTCGCTTTCGCCATATAATTGCTTCCACCATTCGCTAAAGAAGTGAAGCTTTGGTTGGTAGTTCACCATGATTTCGATTTTCTTACCCAACTCATTATAAAGGCCATTGCGCACTGCAGCATATTGAGCAGCAATGTTTTCGCTGAATGGAACGTCTACACCTGTTTCCTTTTCCATATCTGTTGCACCCTTAACCAATGCTTGAATATCGAATCCAGCGCATGCAATTGGAAGCAAACCTACAGGAGTTAAAACTGAGAAACGACCACCAACGTTATCTGGAATAACGAAAGTTTTATAGCCTTCTTTAGTTGCTGCAGCTCTTGCTGCACCCTTTGTAGCATCGGTAATAGCAACAATTACGTCTTTAGCCTCTTCTTTTCCTCTTTGATCTTCACATTGTTTCTTTAACAAACGGAATGCAAGAGCTGTTTCAGTTGTTGTTCCTGACTTTGAAATATTGATGACTCCGAATTTCTTTCCTTTAAGATATTGGCTCAATTCATAAAGATAATCTTCGCCAATATTATTTCCTGCAAATACAATTGTAGGGTTCTTTGGGTCTTGAACTAACCAAGAAAAAGAGTTACTTAGGGCTTCGATAACGGCACGAGCACCCAAATAACTACCTCCGATACCTGCAACTACGATGGTATCGCATTTTTCTCTCAATGTGTTAGCACAATCTTGAATTTCTTGAAGAAAAGCTGTTGTGATTGAAGAAGGTAGATGTAACCAACCTAAAAAATCGTTTCCTGGACATGTACCTTGTTCTAATGCTTGTTGAGCAGCCTTCACTTTAGGTTCATAAGCTTGCACTGCGCCTTGTGAAAGGAATGATGCAGCCTTACTAATGTTTAATTTTATTTTCTTCATATCTGAAATTTTTAAATTTTATCTGAATGAGTCTGTAAGCAATTTTATTTCTACTTGAGGCGAAATACGTTCATACAAAATGTTATAAACGGCATCAAGTATGGGCATGTTTACATGCAAATATCTATTAATTTCTTTCATGCACTTTGTACCGAAATAGCCTTCTGCAATCATTTCCATTTCTATTTGGGCACTCTTTACACTATATCCTTTACCAATCATTGTACCAAAGGTTCTGTTTCTACTAAAGTTTGAGTAGCCAGTAACCAATAAATCTCCTAAATAAACAGAATCATAAATGTTTCTTGGGATATCTTTCACTGTCGAAAGAAAACGATTCATCTCTTGAACCGCATTGGAAATAAGGACAGCTTGAAAGTTATCACCATACTTTAAACCACTACATACACCCGAAGCGATGGCATAAACGTTTTTAAGAACTGACGAATATTCAATTCCAAGTACGTCTGTGCTGGTCTTTGTTTTAATGAATTTCGACGAAAGAATATTGCTAAAAGCATCTGCTTTCTCAATATCTTCACACGCAACAGTGAGGTATGACAAACGTTCTAGAGCCACTTCTTCTGCATGAGAAGGCCCTCCTATGCACGCAATGTTCTCGTATGGCACATCATAAACTTGATGAAAATAATCCGAACACGCTAGGTTTTCGTCTGGAATAATACCCTTTATGGCCGTAATGATAAACTTATCACGCAAACGTGTCTTGAGTTTACGCAGATGATTCTTTAAATAAGGAGAAGGAGTAACAAATACTAATGTGTCATATTGCTCAACAATAGTATTTATATCTGATGAAAAGAATATTTGATTAACATCGAAATGCACACTAGTTAGATAGGCAGGGTTATGTCCCAAGCGTCGAAACGTCTCTATTCTGTCGTCTCTTCGCATATACCAACCAATGTGTTGAGTGTTATTTACAACAATTTTTGCAATAGCTGTTGCCCAACTACCGCCTCCAATTATTGCTATTTTTCCGCAATCAAACATATCTTCTGTTTATTCATAATAAAATATTCATAACCCACATCATCTCTATTTAGATTGTAAACAGAAATGACATGAGTTACGAATAACTAATTATGCATTACTTGAAGCTTTGTCAATCCATGCTTGAAAATCTTCAACTTTAGGATTATCTAGCCCCAATTTATATTTTTTATTAACGCCGCAAACGTCCATTTGCAACTTTTGTGCCTTCAAATCTTTGATATCTGACACTAAATTATAACCTGCTTTATTGAATAAAGGCACCCATTCTGCATCTACACCGATAGCTTCCCAATCTGCAACAGAGCTTCTTGGAATAGTCTTTTCGGGACGCATTTGTGGGAATAACAATACCTCTTGGATTGCAGTTTGACCAGTCATTAACATCACCATACGGTCAATTCCGATACCAATACCTGATGTTGGGGGCATACCATACTGCAAAGCACGCAAGAAGTCCTTATCAATAATCATCGCTTCGTCATCACCTTTGTCAGCTAAACGCATTTGTTCAACAAAGCGTTCCTCTTGATCTATAGGGTCATTAAGCTCTGAATAGGCATTAGCAAGCTCTTTTCCGTTCACCATAAGCTCGAATCTTTCAGTTAATCCTGGCTTAGAACGATGCTTTTTAGTTAGTGGTGACATCTCAACAGGATAGTCGGTGATGAATGTAGGCTGTATAAATGAACCTTCACAGAACTCTCCAAAGATTTCATCTATTAGCTTACCTTTACCCATTGATTCGTCTATTTCGAGGTTAAGTTTATTGCAAACCTCTCTAATTTCTTCTTCTGAAAGACCATTTAAGTCGTAACCTGTCTTCTCTTTAATAGCATCTAAGATAGGTAAACGACGATAAGGAGCCTTGAAACTAATTGTTTTTCCGTCTACAACTGTCTCTGCAGAACCATTAACAGCAATACAAATGGTTTCTAAAAGCTTCTCTGTGAAGTCCATCATCCAGTTATAATCCTTATATTGAACATAAAGTTCCATACAAGTAAACTCAGGATTATGGGTCTTGTCCATACCTTCATTACGGAAGTTCTTACCAATTTCGTACACACCTTCAAAGCCTCCAACAATCAATCGTTTTAGATATAGCTCGGTTGCAATACGCATATACATTTCTGTATTTAAGGCATTGAAATGTGTTATGAATGGACGTGCAGATGCACCACCTGCAATTTGTTGTAGAGTTGGAGTTTCAACTTCTGTGTAACCCGCTTCATCTAGAACGCGACGAAGGGTCTTTATGGCAATAGCTCTCTTCAAGAAAGTATCCTTAATACCATCATTTACAACCAAATCTACATAACGTTGACGATAACGAAGTTCGGGATCGTCGAACTTATCGTATGCAACATCGTCTTTATATTTAACGATTGGAAGTGGTTTTAAGCTCTTACTAAGTAGCACTAGTTCTTTAGCATGAACCGAGATTTCACCAGTTTGAGTTCTAAACACAAAACCTTTCACTCCTATAAAGTCACCAATATCAAGCAAACGCTTAAAGATGGTGTTATATAAGTCTTTATTTTCGTCAGGACAAATATCATCTCTTGTGATATAAACCTGTATTCTTCCCTTAGAATCTTGAAGTTCTGCAAACGAAGCCTTACCCATAATGCGTCGGGTCATCATTCTTCCTGCAATACAAACCTCACGTTGTTCATCTTCTTTGAAGTTTTCCTTTATCTCTACAGAATAAGCGTTTGTGGGATACTCTGCTGCTGGATAAGGGTCAATGCCCATGTCTTTCAATTCTTGCAAGCTTTGTCTTCTAATAATTTCCTGCTCACTTAATTCTAAAACGTTCATAGTTCTTTTATGCGGTTGTTTATATAAACAAGGCCAACTCAGCTATTACAACTATTTTTGCAACGCTGAAACCTTTTTAATTACTTTATTAATTTGTTGCAAAAATACAAAGAAAATATGACATTGCCCAATATTTTAAAGGTTTATTTATAGCTTAATTCCGATGTAAGATGGCTTTAACAAAATGAAAAGAAGAATTCTATTTTGCACAAAAAGAAATGCAGATAGAATCTTCCTTATGACACATTACGGCATAAAAAGCAACTTTTCGTTCTTTGTTCTTTATTTTATTGTTATTACCTTTGCATCGAAATGAAATTTACAGGTGAACTTATATCGCTGGGAGTTGCGTTTTTATGGACCCTAGCATCTATTGCTTGCGAGGTAGCAGGAAAGCAATTTGGAGCTGTTATCCTCAATGTTTGGAGAATGTTATTAACCTTCTTTGCCCTCATTCTTTTCCTTTGGTGGGCAATGGACAATCCCTTCCCTATCTATGCCAGTACCAACACCATTATATGGTTGATGCTTTCGGGTGTTGTGGGCTATTTCTTTGGCGACTGGTGTTTATTAAAAGGATATCTAATTATCGGCGCACGATATGGTCAATTGATTATGACTCTCGCCCCACTCTTCGCTGCTTTCTTTGCATTTACCTTTCTTCATCAAACGCTTACATGGCAAAATCTGTTAGCAATGCTCGTCACTCTTTCGGGAATAGCTATCGCTCTGTTGGGCAAGGGCGAATCGAATAAAATCTCTTTGCAATTGCCTTTAAAAGGAGTTTTATTTATGTTAGGTTCTGCTTTGGGGCAAGGTTTGGGCTTAGTACTAAGCAAAAAGGGATTAGATTTATACATTAACGACATGCCTCAGCACCTTTTGCCCAGCGTAAGCATGTATATGCCCTTCAGTGCCAACCTCATTCGTTGCTTTGCAGGCTTGCTTTGCTTTGGCTCTTGGTTGATTATTAGAAAAGAGATGGGTACTTTTACCCATTCAATTAAAGACTCTAAAGGAATGAGTATGACTGTCGTCGCCGTGATTTGTGGTCCTCTTATTGGAGTTGGTTTCTCGCTTATGGCAGTACAATATACCGCTGCGGGCATCGCAAGTACCATTATGTCACTCACACCTATTTTGATATTGATTCCTGCTAAATTTGTATTTAAACAAACCATTGGCATTAAAAGCATTATAGGCGCAATTGTCTCATTCTTAGGACTCTTGCTATTCTTCTTATAATCTCAATGCTTTTAGCTTGTAATATGATTGAGTTTGCAGTGTAAAAGCATTGCTTTTGAGGTTTAATAGCTATGTAATTAAAAAGTAGAAGCAGAAGATTCACTTGGTATCTCCTACTTCTACTTACTCTAAAAGTGTGCTAAATAAACTTTTTCTTGCTTCTTTTATTTTGCAATGGAATGTTGAACAAATCGCTGTTCTGCCATTTTTTCATACTTAGTGTTAGGCATTCCATAGTTAGCAAAAGGATAAATGCTTATTCCTCCACGTGGAGTAAAGTAGCCAATAACCTCTATATACTTTGGATTCATCAACGAAATAAGATCTTTCATGATGATATTTATGCAGTCTTCATGAAAGTCTCCGTGGTTTCTAAAGCTGAAAAGATAAAGCTTTAAGCTCTTACTTTCCACCATTTTTTCATTTGGAATATAAGCAATTCTTATTTCGGCAAAGTCGGGTTGACCTGTAATGGGGCATAAAGAGGTGAACTCTGGACAGTTAAACTGTACCCAATAATCGTTTTGAGGATGCTTATTTACGAATGTTTCTAACACTTCTGGGGCATAATCCATGCTGTATTTGGTGTTATTTCCCAAATGTTTTAAGCCCTCTTTTTCTCTTTCTTCAGACATACTTACTATATAATAAGGTGAGATATTACTAATAATTACAATTTAAAAATCTTCCAAACACGATAATCTATCGCTTCATCATAAGCGTCTTCTTGCTCATATTTCTTCACTTTCTTCACAATATAGATGGTTAAAGGCAACACAAGCACTTCGTAAAGTGTCTTTAAAATAACTTGCCAAAGCATCAAAGCAGGTAGAGCTTCGTTTGGAACTACACCATAAAGAGCAAGTGGGAAGAAGATAATTGAATCGACTCCTTCGCCTAAGATAGTACTAACAATTGCTCGCAAAGAAAAGTTTTTGCCTTGAGATTGTAGCTTCATTCGGCTCATTACATACGCATTTACAAAAGATCCGCATAGGAATGCCAAGAAAGAAGCTGCCGCAATACGAGGTGCTAAACCAAAAATTTGATGAAAACCTTCTTGATTTGTCCAATAAGGAGCACCTGGAATAATGTCACAAATTGCACCAAAGAGCACAAAAAGGAAGTTCATTGCAAAGCCAAGCCATATCAATAAGCGAGCTTTTGCATATCCCCAAACTTCACATACACAATCGTTGATGATGTAAGAGATTGGAAATACAATCAAACCACCTGTTAAACTAATACTACCAACTGATATTTGCTTTGTTTCTAACACGTTTGCCGTTATCAAACAAACGCAAAAGAGTATACCGAAAAGCATAAACAGTACACTCACAGTTTTACTATTTTCTTTCATTTTCTTGTTTTTTACGAGGTTTACCAAGCACTCATTTACTTTAAAAAAGCGGTGCAAAGTTACATAAAAGATTGTAAATTGATTGCAATAAAAAAATATTTTTATAACTTTGTCATACTATTCAGAGCGGATAAAGATGAAAACTTGTCCTCAAAAGAATCTAAAAAAGCTATTTTAAAATAGCATTATTCATTTAAAAAGATTAGAATTATGAAGAAACTGATATTATGCAGTGTCCTTGCTGCAAGCATTTTCCCAAGCTTTGCGCAAGTTAAAAAGGCAGTAAAAGCACCTGTTGCTCTTATAAAAGGTACCTGCCCAGAAAACGTTAAGAAGGTTTATCTACTCGATATGCAAAAGAATCAACGTATAGTTGATAGTGTTGATGTTGTGAAAGGTAACTTCGTTGTGAAGTATAAGCCTGAAAACAAGGATCAATTCTTTGGTATTGGAAAAGATGAAGACTTTGTTATTTTCGTTATGGACGGCAAACCTTTGGAGATAAATCTTAACAAAAACACGCTCAAAGGCTCTCCTCTTAACGAGAAACTCAGCAAATATAACGCTGCACTCGACTCTATTAACGAGCCAGGAAAGCAGATTTATGCAGATTATCAAAAGGTAGTTAGCGATAATTCGCTTAGCGATACAGAGAAAACAACACGTGTAAACGAGTTGAGAAAGAAGTTTATGGATCTTCATAACGCCTCTTCTCTATATTATAAAAAGGTAATTAACGAGAATAAAGACAACATTCTTCCTGCATTATACATTAACTATGTTACCGATGCCGTTACAGAATCGGAGTTGAATGAATTGCTTAAACCAACTCATGTGTATGCTAATCACCCTATGCTTTCAGCATTAAAGCAACAATTAGCAGCCGAAGAAGCTAAACAAAAGATCATTGGACAACCATTTATCGATTTAACTTTGAACGATGTAAATGGTGTTTCGCACAAATTAAGCGAGTATTGTGGTAAAGGAAACTATGTTCTTATCGACTTTTGGGCAAGCTGGTGCGGACCATGTAGAGGTGAAATGCCTAACGTAAGAGCTAACTTCGAGAAATATAAGGATAAAGGTTTCAACATTGTTGCTATTTCATTCGACAGCAAAGCTGAGTCTTGGAAGGACGCAATTGCTGAAATGAAGATGAATTGGGTGAACCTTTCAGACCTTAAAGCATGGCATAGTGAAGCTGGAAAGGCTTACAACATCAATGCAATTCCTTCAAGTTTACTTGTAGATCCACAAGGAAAAATCGTTGCAAGAGACCTTCGTAGCGAGGCACTTGGCGAGAAACTAAAAGAAATTTATGGCTTTTAAGTAAAACTTCAAATCTTCAAATAGAACACACAAAAATTAAAGGTTCGGTGGATAACACATATTATTTCATCGGATCTTTATGCTTTTTACAAAACAAGTATAAATAAGTTGTTTTATAAGAATTGCGCTTTTAAAATCAAAAGCAAGGCTATTTAAAACAGAAAGCAAAATCATTCAATACAAATTTGAAAAGAATCAAAATTAATTAATACATACTATTTTATGAAAGAAAATAAAAATTACATCCTGCCCCTTTCCATTTTGGGATTGATGTTCTTCTCAGGAGGCTTCGCAGCAAGTGTAAATGGAATCTTAATTCCTATCCTAAACCAGTCGTTAAAAGTGTCTTCTGCAGGTGCATATGCCCTCATTGCAGCTATGTTTATACCTTTTGTGCTGTTCGCTTACCCTGCAGGTCAACTTATAAAGGCCATTGGTTACAAGAAAACAATTGCCTTTTCTTATGCTATTTACGCTGTTAGTTTCCTCATCTTTGTGGTTTCTGCAAAGCAAGAAAGCTACCCTCTTTTCCTTGCAGCATCATTCTTAGGCGGTATTGCTAACACCTTTTTGCAAGCAGCAATTAACCCTTATATCACCATATTAGGCCCTATTGAGAGTGCAGCAAAGCGCATAAGCATCATCGGAATACTTAATAAATTGGCATGGCCAATATCTCCTTTGTTCATTGCAGTAGTGCTTGGAAGTACTCTCGACATCAAAGTTACACAATTAGATCTTCCTTTTTATATCCTAAGCGGATTGTTCTTGCTTCTTGGTTTGATTGCTCTTGTTTCTCCATTACCAGAAATTAAGGCTACAGGAGAAGACGATTCTAACGAAGAAGGATCGCAAGAAGTGACACAATATGCTAACAGCAAGACTTCTATTTTGCAGTTCCCACACCTTGTATTGGGTAGTATTGCTATTTTCTTCTACGTTGGTGTAGAAACAATTGCATTAGGTTCAGTTATCGACTATGCTAAAACGCTAGGACTTGCAGCGGCTGAAAACTACTCATGGATTACCCCTATTGCAATGAGTATTGGCTATATTGCGGGCATATTGTTCATTCCTAAGTATCTAAGTCAAAACACTGCGCTTAAAATTTGTGTTATTATTGCACTCATAGGAACCATATGTGTGGCTACTCTTCCTGCACATTTAAGTATCTATAGCATTGGTATTGTGGCTCTAGGTTGCTCGTTAATGTGGCCTGCGTTGTGGCCTTTGGCAATGAAAGATCTTGGTAAGTTCACAAAAACAGGTTCTTCTCTTCTAACAATGGGCTTGTTCGGAGGTGCTATTCTAACTCTTCTTTTCGGTTGGTTTAAAGATCTTTTCGGCGCACAAAACGCTTATTGGCTTTGTCTTCCTTGCTTCATTTACATTGCTTTCTACGCATTTAAAGGTTGCAAGCTAAGATAATTACAAATAAGAGATACTCTCGAAGTATCTATAAGACATAAGAAAAGGGGTCTAAAACAATTCGTTTTAGACCCCTTTCTTTTTGTATTAGAATATATCCCCATTACCTATGGTTGGCAATTGCATTGTTATTACGCCTTAAAAGCATTGAGTTTGCGCCCTAAAAGCATCGCTATTAGCATGCAAAAGCATTGCCTTTTCTATCTGCTTAAGTTACATTCTATTCGCAATCTCTTTCTTTTATAAGAGGATTAGATATGCATAAAAAGATAGCTCATATAAGCAAAGAAAACACCAATAAGCACCAAGCCTTCCCAGCGTTTAATGGTGTATTTGGTATAAGAGAACACCCATAAAAGCAACATTGACACGATGAGAAGAGCAAAATCGAGCATGGTGATGCCGTTGATTTTCATTGGAGAGATGACACCTGTTAAACCCAAGATAGCTAAGATATTGAACACGTTTGAGCCCAACACATTACCTATTGCAATGCCACTATTACCTTTTTTTGCCGCTACTACGCTTGTAGCAAGCTCGGGAAGCGATGTTCCACCCGCAACAATTGTAAGTCCAATAACAGCCTCACTTACTCCAAGTTGTTGTGCAACGAAGGTGGCAGAGTCTACAAATAGGTTACTTCCAATAATCAATCCTGCCAAACCGCCAATGATAAATACAACCGATTTCAAAACACTTGTATTCGCTAACGGCTCATTCTCATCTTCATCTCCACTCTTTGCATTCTTCAATGTGAATAAAAGGAAACCTAAGAAAGTGGCAAAAAGAATGGCTGCATCTATTCTACTGATGCTTCCATCGAAGCATAATCCAAGTAAAAGCAATGATGCGAAGCAAGCAAAAGGAATGTCTTTTCGCACTGTTCCTTTAAGAATAGCAATGGGAGTAACGGCTGCCGACACGCCAACAATGAGCAAAGCATTGAAGATATTGCTACCAACTACGTTACCAATAGCAAGGTCGGGGGTTCCTTTTATTGCAGAAACAAAGCTCACAAAGAACTCAGGCATTGACGTTCCCGCTGCAACTATCGTTAAACCGATAACGATTTGCGACACTTTCATGCGTTGAGCAAGAGCTACAGAGCCTTTTGTTAAGATGTCTGCGCCTAATAAAACCACTGCTACACCTATTATAATAAGGAGTATGTTTAATATCATAATATTCGAATAAATAAATCTGTATTGTAAAAAAAGATATAAAACAAAAGCATCCACCATTGTCTTTCTAAGTCGAAAGGTATTAGAGGACGCTTTGTTTTGATGCTAACAACGTTGTTATTAGTAAATATTTTGTGGTTTGTTGCTTTGCTATCGGGGACTTTCACAAGGTTTTCCCCATACGAAAGTCGATAGTTTTCCAACAAATTATTATTCTTCTTCGCTAGAAGGATCGTTATTTAACAACTCTTCGAAATCGGTATAACCATTCTTTACCAATAGGTTGTACCATTGAATAAGCTTCTTAATGTCGCTATCGTGTACACGATCACGATCGTAAGAAGGAAGAACAGTAGAGAAATACTCGTGAAGTTCTGCCTTAGAAGCTTTTTTATAGTTAAACGAACTCTCTTTGCTTTGTTCTTTTTCACCTACACTTTTCAACACTTTCCACAAAGGAATATCGTCTGCATCGGTATACATTGCAATGTCAGAGAGGCTTGTTACTCTATCAGTTGCAAAGATAGGAAGGCGTTTATGTTGGTCGTCTAGGGTCTCAGCAATAAGTCCTGTATTGCTACGTGATACCAATTTATAAAGTCCGGGCTTACCCGCAATAGATAAAATTGTCTCCATAATCTTTCTAATGTTTTTATTCTTGTATTTTACTTAATATTTCGTTTAACTGTATTTCTACGTCTTTTATTCCGTCATTCACCAACTCAAAGTCGGCTTTTGCAATGACTTCATCTTGATTGAGCTGCTTTGTTATCCACTGAAGGGCGGCTTCTCGGGTGATATTGTCACGCTGCATAATGCGTGATATCCTTGTTTCTAAAGGTGCACTAACGCATACTACAAAATCAATATCGATTCTTTTATCGAACCCACTGTCGTATAATATGGCGCTTTCAATCCACTCTAATCCGCTATTTTCAAAGTCTTTTGCCACCGCAGGGTGCACAATATCATTTAAAGCAGTAGCATTTTGAGGCGAAGCTAATAAGAACTTAGCCAACAATGCTTTATTTAGGACATCGTTTTGATAAGCCTCTTTTCCCACCAAATCAACGATTTTCTGCTTCACTTCTTCGTTTTCACGCATCAGTTTCTTTGCAGAACGATCGCAATCGAATACCTCTATTCCCTTTTGTTGAAGTATTTTCGCAACGAAACTCTTTCCTGTTCCAATGCCACCTGTTAACGCAATAACTCGCTTGGCGGGCTTTTCATTTAGCAGTTTCATTGCTGTTCTATTAGATAATCAACCTGATTGGTTTCTAATCGTGCGTTAGAAATGTTCGAAGGGAATGTTTTTAGAACGATGGTACATTTATCTGATGGATTCTTTTGCATCTCGTTATAATCTACTTCCACTCTAAATCCATTTGCAGAGACGGTTCTATACCTGCTTGCTCCTACCGAATAAAGCACCTTTACACGTGATGGGAAGGTGCGAAGAACCTTTCCTTGTGGCATATTCACTGCCGTAATGGGCACTTCTATGGCTTCTTCTGTTAAGATATCGGGATACAATGTCAACTTAACTGTATTGGGAACGATCTTCACTCCCTTTATAGTTTGAAGCTCGACTGTCTGCTGTATTGTATCAACCATATTGGTGATGTGGAGCGATTTCGTATAGATATGGGTGATACTATCGAGCAAATGCTTGCTAGCATATATCGTTACACGCTCGGGATTGAATCGAACTTGTGAAAGATAGTAACCACTTGCGGTTCTAATGGTACCCTTTAAGCGGATTGAAACCTTTTTAGATAAGCCGTAATTATAATAAAATTCGAACTTATCTGGCTTGATTGAGGTAATTTGTGTCGATGCATAAAGAGATTGTAGAATGCACTTTTGAATGTCTGCATTAGGCACTTGACCGATATATCCATTCTTATTGGCATACGTTGAGAAGTTAACTGCAATGGAACGTAG
Organism: Hoylesella nanceiensis DSM 19126 = JCM 15639; assembly: GCF_000379965.1. GTDB lineage: Bacteria > Bacteroidota > Bacteroidia > Bacteroidales > Bacteroidaceae > Prevotella > Prevotella nanceiensis. The sequence goes on from NZ_KB904331.1 coordinate 252,297, forward strand.
CTTATCTCCGTATAAATAAGGTAGCAATGCAAAGCCTTTGTCACGCAATGTAACTCGCACACTATCTGGAAGTGGCGTTGTGATCACCGCATTTTGAGGTACGTTCGCTAAACGAATAGGAACGGATATCTCTTTTTCTACAATTTCATTTAATGCTATTGAGAGCCAAAAGATGGTACTAAGAAACAAAAAAAACAAGAAAATGAGAAACTTCTTATTAGCAAAAGCCAATAAGGAATTCCTCACTTTCATTATATTTTTAAGTATCTTATTTCTCATTTAGCATGCTTATGCCTTGTTTTCTGCTTGAGATGCAAGGTCAGCAAATACGCTTGCTTTGTCAACAGTCAATACAACTCCCTTGCTAACTTCAACGTCTACCTTGTTAGTTGTTAAGTCAATGTGCTTAACAACACCGTAAATTCCACCTCCAATGATTACTTTTGTACCCTCTGCAAGGCTATTTTGGAAGTTACGAGTTTCCTTTTGACGTTTTTGTTGTGGACGAATCATGAAGAACCACATGATTACAAAGATTACAACCATCATGATTAAGAAAGATGATTGTCCACCTTTCGCTGCTCCTTGAGCTGCTAAAAACAATATATTCATTTTGCTTTAAATATTTAGTTTGTTAATTATTCGTTTTATTTCAACACCATATAATAAGAGACTTGCATTGGTCTTTCAACTTATTGTTGTTGTCCTCCGTTTGCTTGTTCGTTCTTTTTAGGTGAGTTCATCATTTTAAACATCTTGCCAGTGTCTAGCAAAAAGCGAGCAATAGCATCGAGCATACCATTGATATAGCCACCACTACGAGATGTACTGTACAATTTTGCAAGGTTTACATATTCATTTATGGTTACACTTACAGGTATACTTGGGAACGTTAGCATTTCTGCTATGGCAATTTGCATAATTACTACGTCCATATAAGCTAAGCGAGAGAAATCCCAATTGCGACTTGTTTCGCTCATATAGCTTTGGTATTGGTCTGCATTTAAAATGGTAGCACGGAACAGTTTGCGTGCAAATTCCTTATCTTCTACGTCTCTATACTCAGGAAGAAGCTCTTGTTGTTCCTTTTTTGCTTCGTCAAACTTCTTTATTGTCTTAATAACAAAGGTGTCAACTATCTCTTTATCATCATTCCAATATAAGCTTTTCTCTTCTAAAAGGGCATCAAGATCAGGATTATCTTGTATTATTTGGCGATAAAGTTTGCGCCAAAGCTCCTTATCTTCATCGTAAGTAGATGTTGATGTCGACATATATTCAACATAAGCACTACTTTGTTCAATTGTATTACATAAGCGTCTAACAAATTCTATGTCGTCTTTCCAACTTTGTTTTTGGTGCTCTAAGAACTCATTTAGCATGAGATTCTCTTCCAATTGCAACGCAAACTTATTGTTAACAAATTTCTGTGATGGTGCAGGTGTGCCTTCTCTAACCGCTCTAAGTGTAGCAACTTCAACCCTTAAGCGCTCTTCTTGGGTTATTGCAACAATCAAAGCAAGCAAATAATTATATAGATCGTAAGCCTTAGAGATACTGAATAGTAATTCTTTCTCAGCGTTATCCATATTTTTATTGCCGTTTTGATAGTAGGCATAAGTCAACTGAACCACTTTAATTCTTATCAATTCACGATTTATCATGTTGTAAATAAGTTTGTGTTTTTATATCTGTGTTTTTTGAAATGCTATATTTTTGAGAGACAAACGACAGTTGCGACCAACTTAGTTTATAGCCTCTTATGATGCTGCAAAGGTACTTTTTTTCTACTGAATAAACAAAAAAACACTTCTAATAATATGCTTTTTTTATGCTATTGTGTATATTTCGAGAAAAAAGCATTATCTTTGCACCGCTTTTTCGTGGCACATCTATATCTGAGAAAGATTCTCGTGTGATGGCGAATTAAGGCATTTTATTTATAAACACTTAATTTAGAGTAACACAAAATGAAAGAAATTAATTTAACAGGTCAACTTCGTAGCGACCTAGGAAAGAAGGCTTCAAAGTCTTTAAGAAAAGAAGGTCTTATCCCATGTAACATGTATGGCATCGCAACAACCGATGGAAAGCCATCAGCTTTCTCATTCACTGTGCCAATGACAGAGCTTCGTAAGCTTATTTACACACCACACATTTACCTTGTTAACTTAACAGTTGATGGTAAATTACACACAGCTATCTTGAAAGAAATTCAATTCCACCCAGTAACAGACGCTGTTCTTCACGTTGATTTCTTAGAAGTTAATGAAGAAAAGCCTATTACTATTGGTCTACCAGTTAAACTTGTGGGTCTTGCTCAAGGTATTAGAGATGGTGGTAGAATGAGTCTTTCATTGCGTAAGCTTAACGTTAAAGCTCCATACAAATCACTTCCTGAGCACTTAGACGTTGACGTTACAGCTCTAACAATCGGTAAGAGCATCAAAGTTGGACAACTTTCATACGAAGGTTTGGAACTTGTAACAGGTAAAGACGTTGTTGTTTGCTCTATTAAGATGACTCGTGCAGCTTCAATGGCAGCACAAGCAGCAAAAGAAGGTAAATAAGATACATTGACATTTTCTAATTATTAGAAATGGATAAATACTTAATTGTGGGATTAGGGAACCCAGGTTATGAATATGATAACACCCGCCACAATGCCGGTTTCATGATATTGGATGCCTTTGCGAAGGCATCCAATATTGTTTTTAGCGACAAACGATATGGCTTTGTTGCTGAAACCACATTGAAAGGAAAAAAGATTTTCTTGCTAAAGCCAACCACTTTTATGAATTTAAGCGGTAATGCTGTTCGCTATTGGCTCAACCAAGAGAACATTGATCAAAAGCGTTTACTTGTTATTGTAGACGACCTTGCCTTGCCACTTGGTACCCTTAGACTTAAAGCAAGCGGCAGTAATGGCGGTCATAACGGCACAGGTCACATCCAACAGCTCATCGGTCAGCAGTATGCACGATTGCGTTTTGGAATAGGTAACGACTTTTCGAAAGGAAAACAGGTTGATTGGGTATTGGGAAAATTCACCGATGAAGAACTAACAACGCTACAGCCCCAAATCGATATGGCTGTAGAAATCATTAAAAGTTTTGTTCTTGCGGGAGTAGATATCACCATGAACCAATTCAATCGCAAATAGAACACATTGTAAAAGAAGTTGAATAAGTGCGTATGGAAGCAAGAATTGATAAATGGTTGTGGGCTGCACGTATTTTTAAAACCCGCTCATTAGCTGCCGATGCGTGTAAGAATGGAAGAGTAACATTCAACGGAAGCACCATAAAACCAAGTAGAATGATTAAAGAAGGCGACACAGTTCATGTGAAAAAATCGCCTATCACCTACTCGTTCAAGGTATTAAAAGCCATTGAACAGCGTGTTGGTGCAAAGCTCATTCCTGAGATTTACGAGAATGTTACAGACCCAAAGCAATACGAATTACTTGAGATGAGCAGAATAAGTGGTTTTGTTGACAGAGCAAGAGGAACGGGACGACCCACCAAGAAGGAGCGAAGAGCACTTGATGCGTTTGTTGAACCAGTTATATTTGGTATCGACGACGACTTCGACGAGCTTGATTAAGTCCTGCAAAGCCTCAATGCAAACACCTCAAAAGCACTTCAAATCAAAACCAAAAGTTTGCATCTCATTAGCCAATTCATTCGAATAAGAATGTAGCGATGATGCTTTCGTATTTAAAAAGAAAAAAGAATGTTTTTCGATACAATTTCTTTTAAGGAGTAAGAGCAATGCTTTTACTGCATAAAAGTAATGGTATTACACCTCAAAAGCAATGCTTTTATAGTGTAATACCATTGTTTTTTTATTCTAATAAGAATGTGCATTTTACGAAATTAGAAAGTTCTTGATTTTCAATTCGATATCAATTCTACTCCACTTTCCCTCTCTTAGAGTTCTATCTCAACTCGTATAACCATTTTTTATAAAAGCGTTTAAATCGCCATTTCAACGTAATCCAAAGATTATCTTTTATACTTATACTCGATTTAAACGTGCCTATATGACTCCCTTGCGTTGCAATAGTGGGCTGACACCAATAATATTTCAACTTATTTTCGTGCAACAACTTAGCATGATACCAGTCTACAGGAATATCCATCGCCTGCTTTTCCAATTCATTTATAATCAGTTCAGCTCCTTTTTTGTTGATATAATAAGCCCCAGCCATACGATCTCTGTCGCCAGGATATAACACTTTCCCTCCCACTCTCTTACTTTTGGGAACAAAACGAAGGCGAGTGTCTTCGTAAGAAATAATCGAAGGCTTTTGTTCTTCGCTATTCAATTCGGTTAAACTCTTATTGAATATATCAATAAAAAGACATGGGTCGAGCTGAATATCGTCTTCTAATATCAATGCCCCATCGAGGTTTTTCGCTATAATTTCTTTACAAGCCAACACGTGTTTGTATGCACAAGAAGCGGTTGCACCTGCCTTATGCATGTCACCGGCAAAGTATTTATCAAGAATTTCGGGAGTTAAATCGACAATATCTCCATCGAGAATCCACGAAAAAGGAATATTCATCTTCTGCAACATAGCTTTAATATGTTGCTCTCTGTCTTCATATCCTTTCTTAACATGAAGCACAAACACTGCTTTATTCGTAAGGTTTATTTCCATTTCTATATGCTCTTAAATCTAAGTATCAACAAAAAACAGAAACAAAAATACATATAATTATCGAGAAACCCTCGCTAAAGCTGTACTTTTGCTTCTGTTCTATTTTATAATAGGATAGCTATTATCCTCTGTTCAGGCTTCTATCGTGGTGGCATTCCACCGCCAAAGCCTCCTCTATTGCCTCTTCCTTGTGGCATAGGTGGCATTCCTTCTCGTCCTTCTGGGCCACCGCTCGGACGCATTTTGTCACGATTTTCTTTGCCACCAAATAGGTTTACGTTATAAATAACGTGTAACATGGCATAACTGTTGATGGTGTTATAAGAGGTGTCGCTACGCTTTAATGCATCGATTGTTCTGCTCACGCTACTCAAGTTATGCAAGATGTCGTATAATTGAAGGCTCACTGTTAATGATTTTGACTTTAAGAAGCTTTGCGAAACCTGCGCATTCCAAACCAATTCGTTTGTGTTCATCGACTTATCACTAAAGCCTCTACGACTATTTTGTGTAAGTCCTGTGGTGATTTGCATATTCCATGGAGCCATGAAAGTGACGTTGGTTCCATACGAAAACTGCCATGTATTGAGATTACTATTGCCCACTTTCAATGTATTGCTACTGCGAGTATAGTCTACTGTACCATTTAATTCTACCTCAATCCACGAATTTCTATACCCAAACGATGCACGCTCTGAAAGTGTTAGCGCACGAGTAATGTTCTTTAATGCTGATGTTCCTGCGCTAAGAGCTAAATAACTTACATAGTTATTGTAGTTAACATTACTGAAAGAGTTGAAGTTGAAATAGCCCAAAGAGTCGATTGCAGTGTTAAACATAAATGCTCCTGAAGCGTTCCAATTGCCATTTACGTTGATAGGACGTGTGAGCATTCCACCTGTTTGTGTGTCGTATTCTACCTTGTTGCTTATCTCATTGCGTGTAGAAGAGAAGTTGATGTGTGCCATCATCGATCTTTGTTTCTTCTCAATATAGTTGTTATAGAACAAACGCAAGCTGTTTACAAAGGCTGGTTTCAATCCTGAATTACCTTGATAAATATTCAATGGATTGCTATTATCACGAATATCTAACAGCTGTGTGATGGTTGGTTGACTTGTTTTTCCACGATAAGTTAACTTCAATTTGCTCACATCAGAGAACTTATAGTTTAACTCAAAGGTCGGACTAAAGTTCAATACTGTTCTAACTGTATCGGTATTCACATTTAAGTACGATTGAATGAAGTGTGTTTTTTGTGGTTCTAACATCACACCTGCACTCAATTGATATGCTTTTCGAGTTACTTTAAGTCCTAATTCAATATCATGTGTATAGCTTTCGTAACGAGATGTACGGCTCAAAGCATCGTCTTTATAAGTTGAATAATCATTGGGTAAGATCGAAAGATAGCTGTCCCAACGTCTATAAGATGGTTGCAAGCCACTGAAGAAGGTTTCGCCTAAATTACTAAAGTCGTATATTTGGCGGTCGCCTTTATTCACTCCATATCCAAATTTATATCCAAACTGCAAATAAACACGGCGTGCAATGGGCTCGCTGTATATCAGTTTAACGCTATAACTATTGCTTCTCTCTGGCGAAACCATGTATCTATTCACCTGATAGGTTGAATCTTGACCCAAAGAGTTGGCTACTTGATACAAATGCACATTGCTCATGGCAAGTTGATTGGCGTCGGTTTTAGAAGTAGAGAACTTTGTTTCTAAAGTAATACTTCTACCACTGGTGTTCAACTTGCGTGTTCCTTGTAGCTTTAAGCTAAATGCTTGGTTATCAGTATAGGCAATGGTGTTTTCTGATTGAGTATTAACAACGGCTCCATTTGTTGCTATTGCACTTAAAATAGATGCCGATAAGGGGTCTGAACCATAGCTGTAAGGATCGGTATTGAACACTGCGGAACTGCTTTTTTGCAGTTGATCGCTTGTAGTGAGGCTCAATTCGGGACGCATGGTGATAGTGGTCATGCTGTCAGGGTGCCACTCTACACGCATTCTTGCATTCCATTCGTTTCCTCTTTTATATAAATTACTAATACTATTGCTGTATGATGAGGTTGAACCCACAAAGTTTTCAGACGACACAATGCTTGCTATATCGCCATTAGAGTGGTTCCAACGCAATGAACCATCAATCAAAAAGCGGTCTTTTTTCTCATAGTTCACATTGGCACCAACCATCTTTAAGGCATTTAGTCCATTGTTATTGCGTCCAAATCCACCACGACCTCCACCGCCAGGAAAGCCCATATCATTGGTATTATTAGCTGCTCCGAGCATCATTACTCTAAGATCGTCTTTGAAAAGCGCACCCATTAATCGCTCTGCATATCGGTTTTTCGTTCCAATACCAAGGTCTACGTTTCCAAATAAACCCTTATTCATACCTTGTTTAATACCAAAGTCTAACACGGTTTGGTCTTCTCCGTCATCCATTCCCGTAGCCTTTGCCAAGTCACTCTTGGTGTCATAGCTCTTAATCTTATCGACTATCGACACCGGAAGGTTCTTCATGGCAGTCTTTGTGTCGCCTGTCATGAACTCTTTACCGTCTATTAAGATCTTAGTTACTTCTTTTCCGTTGATAGTTATCTTGCCATCGTCTCCTATTGTCGCTCCTGGTAGGCGTTTAACAAGCTCTTCTAAGGTTGCTCCTTCTGGTGTTTTATATGCCGAAGCATTATAAATAAAGGTGTCTTCTTTCAACACTACCTTCGTAGCTCTACGTGTTACGACTGCTCCTTTCAACATAACAGCATCGCTTTTCATCACAATTGAGCCTACATCGATGGTGTCTTTGCCCGAAACATCAATCTTTTGATAATGCGAAAGATAGCCAATGTTAGAAATCTTTATAAGATATTTTCCTTCAGAAGGTGCCGAAAGCTGGAACAATCCCTGCTCATCTGAGATAGAACCGCCCACAAATGTACTGTCACTGCGCAACAATTGCACAGTAGCTTGCATCAATCCTTCTTTGGTATCTGCGTCTTTTAGAACTCCTTTTACTACAATATTTTGTGCAAAAGACGTGACTACACAAAATAACAAAACTAAAAATACACCTATTTTTTTCACCATATGTTATCCTATTTGTATAATAAAGAAAAGACAAATATAAAGAAAAAAGATATGAAAACTTATCAATTCAAATAAGTTTAACTAAACTTTTCTCATTTATTTGATGTAACTTTGCCTATATGAAACAAAAAATTATCTTTACAAACGATATAATTCACGACGTTGAAGCAGTGCTTTCGACTTTTCAATACGATAAAATATTTGTATTGATGGATAGCAATACGCATCGTTTTTGCTGGGATTTATTGGGCAAAAGTACCTTATTGCACAACGCTCAGCACATTATTATAGAGCCCGGAGATAGCAATAAGAACCTCAACACTTTGAGTTTCATTTGGGAAGAGCTATCAACTAAAGGAGCAACTCGCCACTCTTGCCTTATAAACTTAGGCGGAGGAATGGTTACAGACATTGGAGGTATGGCCTCATCTACATTTAAAAGGGGGCTAAAATTTATCAATATCCCCACAACTCTATTGTCAATGGTCGACGCTTCGGTTGGAGGTAAGACCGGAATTAACTTCAATGGTGTTAAAAATGAAATTGGTTTGTTTTCTGAAAGCAATGCGGTTATTTTGCATTCTGCCTTTTTACAGACTCTTCCTTATAACGAATTACTGGGCGGCTTCGCTGAGATGATTAAGCATGCGCTCATTGATAGCGAGACATTATGGGCGGAAACACTTCGTTTTGACATAGAGAATCCCAACTGGGAGGAGCTTCTTTTACTTGTAAAAAAGAATGTTGAGGTAAAGGAAAGGATTGTAATTGAGGACCCAAAGGAGCAAAATATAAGGAAAGCACTTAACTTTGGGCACACATTTGCACATGCTTTTGAGGCATGGAGCATTAGTAATGAGCAAGAACTATCACATGGTTTTGCTGTAGCTTACGGCATTATTTGTGAGTTATACTTATCTGCTCTACTGCAAGAGTTCCCCTTTGACAAGATGAAACAAACGCTTATGTTCATTCATTCGCTATATCCTACCTTCCCATTTGCATGCAATGACTATAATAAAATAATCGATTTGATGCGTCACGACAAGAAGAATAAAGGACAAGACATCAACTTCTCGCTTCTAAAAGATATTGGTTCGTTGGCTCTTAACACTGTTGTTGGAGAAGAAGACATTAAAAATGCGCTCGATTTCCTTAGAGAAACGAACTAGAACAATGCACTATTAAAAGCCTAAAGCACTATAATTGTCGCTTAATCTTTCCGTTTTCAGTTCGTGGAAGAGCATCGGTTACAATGATTTCTTTAGGCTTCCAGTAGTGTGGTAGATGCTCTTTGCAAATCAAGTCCAATTCTTCTGCATTGCCATTCTCCACCAATAGCACCACAATTTCCCAAAACTTGGGGTCTTTCTTTTTAGCTATTGCAAAAGGAGTATGTATATATTGCCTCAAAAGAGCCTCCACTTCTTCAGCTTGTATCTTTATTCCTCCACTAACAATAACATTATCTTTGCGACCAATCACCTTGAAGTCACGCCCATTAGGGGCTATTTCTACAATATCATTGGTATGCAAACAGAGCGAAGATTGCAAGCGTTCATCATTCAACAAATCGCTTGTTTGTAAGTGACGGGGCAAGTCTTGACGAATAATTAAGCACTTATCCTCATCTTGAGAGACGTGAATTCCATCAAAAGGGATATACCACTCACTGGCAGAAGGGCCATTTACACGACGCAAAGCGATATGAGATGCAGTCTCAGTCATACCGTATGTGCTCCAAATAGCATTGGGAAAATCTTTCAATTGCTCTGCTAATTCAGGCTCAATAGCACTCCCTCCTATTATAATATGCTTGATATTTCGAAGCAACTCACGCTCCTTGGGGTTCTGTAAGCTATTAAATACCTGCAAAGGAACCATCGCAACAAAGGTAGGAGCAATGCTTAAAGAGCTTAAAGGATGACCCGTTGCCCCCACATCAGTTAGCTTTAAGCCCCTTTCTAAGGCTCTTATCACCATCATTTTACCGCCAATATGGTCTAAAGACAAGCATAACAAAGCCGAATCGCCTTGCTTTAAATTCAGAAAGTCGCATGTTCTGCGGGCACTTTCCTGCATCATTGCTTTAAAAAGGACAATCTTTTTAGGTTTACCAGTAGAGCCACTGGTGCGCACTTCGATTGTCTTTTCGTCACTATTCCATTGCTCTAAGAATTCTTTAAGAACCATAATTCGTCTTTTTTTATGGCTAATGGCATTTCAATGTTATTGGTATAGAGTTGTCCTGTGCCCAAACCTTGTGGCATTTGCTGGTCTTTTGGATAAATATAGGATGCAAACTGCGCAATAACATTTAAGCCAATATTACTCTCGAGTGCGCTTGTTATCCAGGACTTTATACCCTTTTGCTTCGCAAGTTCAATCCATTCTGTGCTACCTGCAATGCCTCCGTGTAGCGAAGGCTTTAAGATAATATACTGAGGGTTGATCTCTTGTAACAACATCTCTTTGCTTTTGAGATCGTTTACACCTATAAGTTCCTCGTCAAGAGCTATCGAAATGGGCGTATTTCGGCACAGTTGCGCCATTTTTTGCCAGTTTCCAGGTGCTATGGGCTGTTCTATTGAATGAATAGAGAATTGCGATAAGCTGTCAAGTCGTTGTTGAACAACCTCCCAACTAAATGCTCCATTGGCATCAACACGTATCTCTAAGACATCAGAAGCATATCTTTCTCGAATGGCTTTCAATAAAGTTAGCTCTTGTTCGAAGTCTATTGCACCTATTTTAAGCTTTATACATCTGAAACCCTCATCGAGTTTGCGCTCCAATCGCTGCATCATTTCGGTGAAAGATCCCATCCATACCAATCCATTAATGGGTATTCCACATTCTGAACGGGTAAAAGATGTGTTGAATAACACATTTTCTTTGGTTGCTTTTAAGCTGAGAATAGCCGTTTCAAGACCGAAAAATATAGATGGATAAGGGCGCAATCGCTCTGTATCAAGATGTCCTTCACGACAGAAATAATCACATTCTGCCTTCAAGATACTTTCGTAATTATCCGTTAAATCACAGCTTAAATTAGGTAAAGGGGCACATTCTCCAATTCCAAACACCTGCGGATTGCTTGTGTCAAACAGCTTAATGAACCACACTTTGCGTGTTTTATAAATGCCACGAGATGTTCCTGCAGGCTCTTTAAAAATGAGTTCGTATGGAGAAAGACTATAAGAATAGGTCATATTCAACAAGAAAAAAGATAAGAAAGAGAAGTGTTTAAAGGACAATTGCAACGCTTCTCTTTCTCAATAGCTATTTATTTATGGTAATTTGGGATATTTCTTAAAATCGGGTTTGCGCTTTTCTAAGAACGCTTTTCCACCCTCTTGCGCTTCATCTAAGAAGTAATAGAGCATTGTTGCGTCTCCTGCTAACTCTTGAATACCAGCTTGTCCGTCAAGTTCTGCATTGAGACCAGCCTTTATCATGCGCAAAGCAAGGGGGCTATGTTCCATCATTCGCTGTGCCCACTCAACGCATTCGTCTTCCAATCTGTCGCTACTTACGACCTTATTCACCATTCCCATGCGTTCAGCTTCATAGGCATCGTATTGCAAACACATAAACCATATCTCTCTTGCCTTCTTTTGTCCGACTATTCTAGCGAGATATGAGGCCCCAAAGCCAGCGTCAAAAGAACCTACTCGTGGACCAGTTTGACCGAAACGAGCATTTTCTGAGGCGATAGTTAAGTCGCAAACAAGGTGCAAAACGTGTCCACCTCCAATGGCAAAGCCGTTTACCATGGCGATAACAGGCTTGGGAAGAGAACGTATTTGCTTTTGAACATCGAGCACATTAAGGCGTGGGACACCATCGTTTCCAATGTATCCGCCTCGTCCTTTCACGTTCATATCACCTCCAGAGCAAAACGCTTTGTCGCCAGCTCCAGTTAAAATAACAACCGAAATATCGCTTGCTTCACGGCAATAAGCAAACGCCTGACTCATTTCCCATGTGGTTAAAGGAGTGAAAGCATTGCGATATCGTGGGCGATTGATAGTTATTTTAGCTATTCCTTCGAAGCTTTCGAATAATATTTCTTTAAAATCAAACCCTTTAATGGGTATCCATTGTCTATTCATTGTACTTTATTTTTTAGTTAAAAGTTGTGCTATTGCTTGATAATAAGTTTTTAATGCCTTTGTATCATCTTGTTGATTGGTGAACACTTCGAGCAAGATAGGTCTGTCGCCACAATGACTTACAAATTGAGGCAACAACCTCTTTAATTCCTCTTCCTTGTGAACTGCCATATAATCAACATTGTTCTGTTGACAAATACCTTGTGCATTAGCGTTGTGATACGCCTTAACAAAGGTTTCATAGCTTGCAGTTTCGCTGATATTTGGCAACATATTGAAAATTCCTCCACCGCTATTATTCAATAGAAGAATGTGCATATTTCCTTTAAGGTGATTGTTCCACAGAGCGTTTTGATCGTAAAAGAAAGCCAAATCGCCTATTACACAGAAGACGTTTGCAGAACTATCGAGTGACATACCCACTGCAGTAGACAAACAACCCTCTATTCCATTGACACCACGATTGCAATAAATGCGATGCGAAGCGTATATATTGGCCAAGCGAACTGCGCTACTATTGGCATAATGCACAGCGCAATCTACTTGCTGTTGTGCTATTTCTTGCTCTAAAAAAGCCACCGCCTGCATAGAAGAATAAATGGGTTTAAAATCGTTGCGCACCGCCTTCACCTTGCAAGAGAGGTCGTTCCAAAGACTGATATACGCCTTCTTTTCCTTTAATTGCTCATCAGTCACCGTCAAATGACTATCTGTTTGCAAAGCAGAGCAAGCGGAATAAAGAGCCTTTAAGCCCTCTATTGCACTACATTCGACAAGCAATGAAAGATGAGAAAAGGTGTCTTCGATATTCTTTTGAGTAGAAAAACGCACCTGATTGCCTTCTTTTTGTTTGCGAAGAAAATGCTTTAATCGTTTAGAAACAACCGACTCGCCTGCGTATAACACCAAGTCGGGTAACAAACGCTCATCGTTGAAGTGGGCAGAAAGAATGTCATCAAAATTCGACAGCGCATCAATTCCGCTCAAAGGCTCTGTTAAAAGCACCGCAACACTATTGAGAAAATTGATGTGCTCTTTATTTAATAAGGTGTAATTGCCTTGCCCTAACACCACAATAGGTCGCTTAGCTTGCAACAACAACGTTGCAACTTGTTTCATTCCGCTTTGGTTTGGGACAACAGAAAAATAGCTTGTTATTTTGCGTTGAGGTGCAAGTTCGGCTTGATTGAATTGGAATAAGGGTTCAGAAATGGGCACATTGATGTGCACGGGACATGCTTCAGGCGCATTAAAGCGGTTCAAAACCTCGTTAACAAGGCGATTACACTGCCATTCTTGCTCGCTATTTAAAGGCTCGGGCAATGATACCGAAGTCGAAACATAAGGTTTTAGAGCATTGGGTTGATGCAATGTTTGACCATCTAACTGGTCTATCCACGCCTCTGGTCTATCTGCTGAGATCACAACAAAAGGCACTCTTTGATAAAAAGCCTCTGCCACTGCAGGCAAAAGGTTAAGCAATGCCGAGCCTGATGTTACACAAACAGCCACTTTGCGCGTTGCTGTTTGAGCCAAACCCAAGGCATAAAAGCCTGCAGAACGCTCGTCGGTTACAGAAAAACACTGAAAGTTGGGACTTTCATTGAAATTATTTAATAATGGAGTATTGCGTGATCCAGGACACATCACCACTGTATTGATGCCGTGTTGAATCATTAAATCTGTAAGAATATTTACGTTACATTTGTTTGAGTACATACTGTTTATATTAAATAATATCTGCTTTTAGTGATCATCTCTTATTGTTCAACAAACAAATCTTTCATTGTTCGAAGCTTGTTTTCTGTTTCTTGCCACTCGTTTTCTTCCTTACTGGCTGCCAATAAGCCACCGCCTGCATAAAAGGTGATGTGCTCTTGGGCTATATTTAAGCAACGCAAAGTTACAAAAAGATGTGTTTTAAAATTATTTACGTTCATCATTCCCACAAAACCACTATAATATTTGCGGTGATACCCCTCATTCTTTAAAATAAACTCTTTGGCCTCTTGCTGTGGCAAACCACACACTGCGGGGGTGGGATGCAAGCTATTTAAAAGCTTTCCTAACTGTGTTTTGTTGGTAAGATGAAAGGATATGTCGGTTCGAAGATGTGCTAATTCGGCAGAAAATACCGTGTGTGGCTTTGAAATGCTTATCTTGGCATCTACCTTCTTCAAACAATCTACGATGTAATCGGTCACTATTTGTTGTTCTTTTTGCTCTTTCTCTTGCCAAACAACTGCCAAATCGTGGGGCGACTCGCCTGTTTTGAGAGAGCTAAACCATTCTTTTTCTATTTTCTGAGTTCCCGCAAGAGCCATTGTTTGCCACCCTTCTTCGGTCTGTTCTATCAGAGTTTCGGGCGTAGCCATTAGCCAAAGACCTGTTTTAGGGGTGTTGATTAGCGCAACAAACAAATGGGGATAGCGTGCGCAAGCGTGCAAAAAGAGTTGCTTTGCCTGCTCTTCGGTGATATGAAGTGGGTATTCTTCGGTGCGAGAAAGCACCAACTTACTGAATTGTTGCTTTAACAATGCAGTGTGAAACTTACGAAATACCTCTGCATAGGCTTTGCGTTGATGTTCGTTTTGGGGTTGATGAAGATACAATTCGCAGCTTTCTAAAGTGGGAAAGCTATGTGTTGAGCACTCATCGGGGTGTAAAACAACGATAGGACAATTGGTTGTGGGCGAAAAAGGGGCTATAACAAAGCCTTCCTCGCTTGCCAATTGCTCGAAAGAATACAGTTCTTTAATGCTTCCTTTGTGCTGTTCTACACAATGAAAGCAATTGCTATCGGGTGTTTTAAACCAAGTGTAACCTATCATTTATTGCCTCGAACAATAACATAATTGGTGACATTCACCACTGATATAAGCTCGTCTGCGCTGTTGCAAATATCTACTCGCCACACATGCAACAAGCGTCCTTTATTAATTAGGTGTGCAGTTGCGGTTACGGTGTCGCCTTCTACCACTGCTTTTACGTGGTTTCCGCTAACATTAATGCCCACGCTTATATCGTCAGGACATAGAGCTAACGAGCCAACTCCTGCCAAATTCTCTGCAAGAGCAAGGGTTGCACCACCACTTAAGAAACCAAATGGCTGACGATTGCGTTCGTCTACTCGCATAGTGGCTTTGCAAGTGTTAGGATCATCGGTTGAAAAAAACTCCATTCCTAATGTTAACGACAAGCCTTTATCTTTCTCTAAAAGTCCTTTTACACCATCAATATTCATGTTGTTTACTTCTTATTTTAATATCATTATCAAGCACAAGGCAACGAATGTTACAAAAAATTGGAACCAAGAGTTTCTATTTTTCGAATTAAACAGAGCTCTTTCGTTGCCCTTGCTCTATTGCAAAGGTAAGAAAAAAGGCTATAAAAACAAAGTTTTAGGAATGGTCTTTTACCCCTATTGTGGCACTATTACGAAAAAGAAGATTTATTTTTTCACTGCATCTCCTATTTTTCTTCTATACATTATATAAATAGGTGAATTGCAACGACTTTGCAAATGGCTGGTAAAAGCTATGTTTTTAAAGCACAATAGCAATGCTTTTACATCTCAAAAGCATTGCTATTACACGCAAAAAGCTATCGTATTAGAACGATAATACAAAAGGATTGAAAATGAAGTACAATGAAAGTGGCAACCTATACCACTTTTTGTATTGTTTTTTTGAGTGCTAACATGTCTTCAGGAACAGACATTTTCACTTCGTTTTCCACTAATTCTTTTATTGAAGTGCGCATAAAATTGGGCGAAGTAATCATCACTACATCACGTGTGGGCACTGGTATTGCGAATGGACGAACAAGCTTTTTCTGCGATTCGCTTAGCTGATAAAGAGCCAATTCGGGGATAAATGTAACGCCTTTTCCGCTTTCTACCATTCTCATAAAGGTCTCAATGCTACCCAAGCTATAAGCTTTTTTGCTTGCAGTAGCCGACTTTAGGTGACAAAACTTCACTAATTGATCTCTAAAACAATGACCTTCGTCTAACAACCACAAGTATTCATCTGCCAAATCGCTGGTCTTTATCGACGAATGTTGGTGCAATTCATCATTCTCTGCAATGTAAGTAAAGAACTGTTCGTAGAACAAATGGTCGCAATTGAACTCTTCCATATCTTCTAAAAGGGCAAGAATTCCAGCATCAAGATCGCCTCTTTTCAAGGCTGTTTTAATCTCTTCGGTTTTCATTTCGCTGATTCTTACGTCCATATTAGGATACTTACTCATCAATTGAGGAAAGAAACGAGGAATGAGATAAGGTGCAATTGTGGGGATAATGCCTATCTTAAAGGTTCCAGTTAGTGAGTGTTTCTCTTCTTCAACCGCCTCTTTTAGCCTCTTAGCACGGCGCAACACGTTCCAAGCATTATCGATAACAAGCTTTCCAATCTCTGTAGTTGTGATCGGTTGTTTCTTTCTATCGAATATTTTTACGCCCAATTCATCTTCTAACTTCTGAATCATTGAACTAAGAGTAGGTTGGGTTACATTGCAATATTCGGCAGCTTTTGCAAAATGTTTGTGTCGATAAACGGCAATAATATATTCAAGTTGTTGTAAGGTCATTATCTTTTAGTTTTATCGTTTGTGCAAAGATACACATTAATTTATATCTAAACAACGTGTTATATATCTTTTTTTACATGCAATTGCTTTCCTTTTGCTTCCGTAAAACATTGATAAACAAAGGGATTAAGCCACATATATAGATTTTATCTATTTACATATAGATTTTATCTGTTTTATAGTTTTATAGTTATATCTAACTTTGCATCGTCTAAAAGAAATGACAACGTAAAATAAAAAGTATAATATGTTATTAACAAAAATAGTATTTATGATGACAATAGCAATGCCACAGTTACCTTATTCACCAAATGCTTTAGAGCCAGTGATAAGTGAACAGACAATAAACTATCATTACGGTAAACACCTTCAAGCGTATGTTAACACCTTAGGAACATTAGTTCAGGGTACAGAATTTGAAGGAAAGAGTGTTGATGAGATTGTTATGACAGCGCCAGATGGTCCTATCTTTAACAATGCAGGACAAACATTGAACCACGCTTTGTATTTTGGTCAATTCAAATCACCTGTAAAAGATAACGTACCTACAGGCAAGCTTGCAGATGAAATCAATGCTACTTTTGGTAGTTTCGATGAATTTAAGAAGCAATTTTCACAAGCAGGAGCTACTCTTTTCGGTTCTGGTTGGGTTTGGTTAGCACAAGATAAAGACGGAAAACTAATCATTACAAAAGAGGCTAACGCTGGAAATCCACTTCGTCACGGTCAAAATCCACTTATGGGTATTGATGTTTGGGAACACGCTTACTATCTAGATTATCAAAATAGACGTGTTGATCACCTTGCAGCAGTATGGGATATCATCAACTGGGACGTTGTAGCTTCAAGACTTAAATAAAGAGAATTCTTTACGTAACAAATAATATAAAGATAAGGTGAGCGGTGTTTTATCGTCGAAAAAGATAATAAATAGCTCTCACCTACCCCATTAAAACAGATTCATCTCTATTGAAGAGAAAAGTAATAGTAAAACAGAAATTATAACATAACAACGTAAATACAATAAGAAATTATGAAGACAATTATCAATACTCAAGTTCCTGAGTTTAAAGTTCAAGCCTTCCAAAATGGCGAATTCAGAACAGTTACAAACGAAGATATCAAAGGTAAATGGGCAATCTTCTTCTTTTACCCAGCTGACTTCACTTTTGTTTGCCCTACAGAGCTTGTAGACTTGGCAGAAAAGTACGAAGAATTGAAGAAAATGGGTGTTGAAGTTTTCTCAGTAAGTACTGACACTCACTTCGTACATAAGGCTTGGCACGATGCTTCTGACAGCATTAAAAAGATTCAATATACAATGCTTGCAGACCCATTAGCAACTCTTTCTGAAGCTTTTGGTGTATATATTGAAGAAGAAGGTATGGCTTATCGTGGTACATTCCTTGTTGATCCAGAAGGCAAAATCAAATTAGCTGAGATTCAAGACAACAGTATTGGTCGCAATGCAGAAGAGCTTGTACGTAAGGTTGAGGCTGCTCAATTCGTAGCAAATCACCCTGGTGAGGTTTGTCCTGCAAAGTGGAAGAAAGGTCAAGAGACATTAACTCCAAGCATAGACCTTGTTGGTAAGATCTAAGTTTATTATTTATTAATGAGCGTTCCCTTTTCTTTTGCATCCTGAGGCGTAAGAAATGGGAACTCTTTTTTTATTGAACATTTACGTAACACATATACCTAACTAAAATAAAAGATTATGCTAGACAAACAAATAATAGAACAAGTAAGAGGCATTTTCAGTGCTCTTGAAGGCCAATATACCTTATTATTAACTTTCAACAAAGCATTTGAAGAACTCGATAACATGCGTTCTTTCTTGTCAGACTTCGCTTCTTCATCTGAAAAGATAAGCGTAGAAGAGCAAGAAACCACAGAAAATACACTTTATTTCGATATCGTTAAGAATGGAACTCCAACAGGAATCCGTTTCAGAGGCATTCCTAATGGACACGAGTTTACATCTCTTCTTCTTGCAATTCTTAACTCAGACGGTAAGGGAAAGAATCTTCCTGATGCCAATATATGCAAACGTGTGGCTGCACTTAATGGCGAAATACATATTCAAACCTATGTATCTCTAACCTGTACCAATTGTCCTGACGTGGTACAAGCATTCAATATCATGGCTTTGAACAATCCTTCTATCACCCATGAGATGATTGATGGAGCTCTATTTCAAGCAGAAGTGGAAGCAAAACACATTCAAGGTGTACCCGCAGTGTTCATTGATGGCGAGCTAGTTCATTCTGGTAAGGGTGAATTTGGAGAGCTTTTACAGAAATTAGAAGATAAGTTTGGATCTTCAACTCTAAGCAATGAGCCTCAAGAAGAGCAGAACTATGATGTAATTGTATTGGGTGGAGGTCCTGCAGGCTCATCTGCTGCCATCTATTCAGCACGCAAAGGACTTAAAGTAGCTATCATTGCAGAAAGCATTGGTGGACAAGTTAAGGAAACAGTAGGCATCGAAAACCTTATATCTGTGCCTCAAACAACTGGTGCAAAGCTTGCTGCTGACTTAAAAGAGCACGTTCGCACTTATCCAATTGATGTGTTTGAAAACCGCAAAATAGAAACTGTTTCTTTAAAAGAAGCACAAAAACGCATTGTAGTTAGAGGTGGAGAAACTTTCGTTGCGCCTGCAGTTATCATTGCAACTGGTGCAAGTTGGCGTAAACTTAATGTGGAAGGCGAAAGCGATTACTTAGGTAAAGGTGTGCATTTCTGCCCTCATTGCGATGGACCTTTCTACAAAAACAAGGCAGTTGCAGTGATTGGAGGAGGTAACTCGGGTATAGAAGCAGCAATAGACCTTGCTAATATCTGCTCAAACGTTACTGTTTTGGAATTTGCTGACACACTAAGAGCCGACGAAGTGCTACAAAACAAGGCTGCAAGTATGCCAAACATACAAATCTTTAAGTCATCTCAAACAACTCAAGTAATAGGAAATGGCACTAAGGTTACAGCCTTAAAGGTGAAAGATAGAGTTACAAATGAAGAACGAGAGATTGCTCTTGACGGTGTATTTGTACAAATAGGACTATCGGCTAACAGTGCTCCTTTCGCAGAAGAGCTAACACTTACTAATGCAAGAGAAATCATTATCGATGCTCATTGCCGTACTTCTATCCCTGGAGTGTATGCAGCTGGCGACGTATCGAGCGTGCCTTACAAACAAATTGTCATTGCTATGGGAGAAGGAGCAAAAGCTTCTTTATCTGCATTCGAAGACAAAATGCGTGGCGTTATCGGTTAATTCTGAAAGTACTTTATATAAAGGTGTTTCACGATAGTTATTTATTTTGTCTATAACACTATAGATAGAACCATTTGTAGGCAGTTTATCTTTATTGTAACTTTGCATCATCAATAAAACAATAAGATAAAAATCACAAATAAAAGAAAGGATAATAAT
Source organism: Hoylesella nanceiensis DSM 19126 = JCM 15639 (assembly GCF_000379965.1). Taxonomy (GTDB): domain Bacteria; phylum Bacteroidota; class Bacteroidia; order Bacteroidales; family Bacteroidaceae; genus Prevotella; species Prevotella nanceiensis. Next base: position 272,217 of record NZ_KB904331.1, read on the forward strand.
TATGAACACACTTAAGTATTTAGGACTAAACAGCGAGAAAGTTGCACCAGTAGTTAAAGCTTTATCACAGCTATTAGCAGACTATCAAGTGTTTTATGCAAACCTTAGAGGTTTCCATTGGAATGTAAGAGGAAAAGGATTCTTTATGCTTCACGAGCATTATGAGCACCTTTACAACGACACAGCCAATAAAGTTGATGAGGTTGCAGAGCGTATTCTTCAATTAGGAGAACGTCCAGAGAACCGCTATAGCGAATATCTTAAGGTGTCAAAGCTACAAGAAGACGGCTTTGAACGTGAGGGAAGACACGCTTTAGAGAGAGTTCTTGATACACTAAAGCTTTTGATTGAAGAAGAAAGAGCAATCATTGCACTTGCTAATGAGGCTAATGATGATGTAACAGTATCGCTTATGAGCGACTATCTTAAAGGTCAAGAAAAGCTTATTTGGATGCTTCTTTCTTTCTTAGAAAAGAAGAAAAAATAAACGATATTAAGTAGATTAGAATACAAAAAATAGCGAACAGATTTATTATTAAAGAGGGTTACACACTCATCAAGAGTGGTGTTGCCCTCATTTTGCATTGAAATTAGGTTGTAAAAGCATTGAGTTTAGACTCTAAAAGCATTGAGTTTGCACTGCAAAAGCATTGCAATTACACCATAATATATATACAAACAATTAAAAAGCATATTACAATGAAAAAGTTATTAAAATTGATTTTCCCAACAAATAACGAAAGTTGCACAACATCTTTCGTGCTTCTTGCAGCACGAGTTATATTTGCTTTGCTCCTAGCTCATCACGGATTACAGAAGTATATGGCGTTCGATCAAATGTCAAGTGCCTTCCCCGACCCATTAGGAGTAGGCTCACAAACATCGTTAATCCTTGCTATTTTCGCAGAGTTGGTATGTTCTGTTGCTCTTATTCTTGGCGTATTAAGTCGCTTAGTGCTTATTCCTATGATCTTTACGATGGCTGTTGCATTCTTTATTGCAAACGGAGGATCAATCGAACAAGGTGAGTTAGCATTTGCATACCTCATCGTTTTCACTCTACTTCTTATCGCAGGACCAGGAAAATTCTCTGTAGATGGCTATTTAGTGAGCCTTTGTCCTGCTATGAATAAAGAAAAATGCAATTGTAAAGGATAATTAATTATTTTTTTTATCATCATATACAATAAAACAATAAAATAAGAGTTGTATTGATGTAGTATTAATTTTAAAAACAAAAAGTATGAAGAAATTATTGACATTAGCCGTTGCTGCTGCTCTAGTTGCAGCTTGCAACAACACAGGAAAAACAGCATCTACAGGTGCAGGTGTAGACTCTTTGGCTCAAGATTCAACTCTTGGAGATAGCGTTCGCTATGAAGGTGTAATCCCAGCAGCTGATGGTCCAGGTATAAAATACAACGTTGCAATCGCTTCTAACGATTCAACTGTAGGTTATAGCCTTACTCAAACATACCTAGAAGCAAAGGACGGACAATCTACTTTCGCTTCAACTGGTACTGTTGAAAACATCAAAAAAGACGTAGATGGTAAAGAAGTACAAGCTTATCGCCTTGTAGGTAAGACAAAAGAAGATGATACTTACCTTCTAATCGTTAACGATTCTACAGTTCGTGTTGTAAATGCTGACTTGAAATTAGAATCTCAAACACCAGAAAAATACGATCTTAAGCTTAAATAAGAATTTAATAATCTAGATTAATACTCAAAAAAATAGGTAGCGAGATAATATCTTTTAGATGTTTCTCCTACCTATTTCTTTTTATAGTTGATGGGTTGTTGAAGAACAACTCATTTTGTTTTATATTGCATTTTGAGTGTTGCCCTATGGTTTAAACATAATAAACCGACAAGAACTCATAGTCTTTTATAATCCTTTTGAGGAACTCTGTGGGCAATTGCTCAACCTTTTTAATATTCAACGCATCACGAACTTTGGTTGCAAGTATCACCACTTGCTCAGTATCTTTACCCTCATTCACTTTCAAAGCCTTCTTAATAATCTCTACTTGTTGCACAGATAAGTCTTCAGCTTGCTTGTAAAGTGGTTGATAATCGGGTGCTAAATGCCTATAATTATTCAGATTTAGCGTTAGAGATCTTTTGCGTTTCACTCGCACCACCATTGTGCCTGCGGCTAAATCGCCTAATCGTTGATGTCGTTTTGTGATAAGCATAAACCACGCACCGAGATAAAAAAAGCCATAAGTCTCTACAGGAAGCAACATACCTCTCATTAAATAGTTACCCATTGAGGCAGGAGTTCCATCTGCTTTCATCACCTTTATGCCCATAATAAACTTGCCAATGGTTTGCCCACCCGTTACTGTTTCTGATACAATAAAGTAAGTTAGAATGGGTAACAAAAGGAAAAAGAACCCCAAAAGCAATCCCATTTGGGTAGTAAAATGCATTCCACGGTCTAAATAATCATACAGTCTTATCATAAAAAAGCCATAGAAAAAGATGATTATCACATCAATTATATGAGCAAAGAAACGTGGTCCAACTCCAACCGTGTCGTGTTTAATTCGCACAAACTGGTTAGTTATAATATCATTCTTATCGTACATTTAGTAATTATTTTTCTTCTTAATTCGTTTTGCTTTTAGCATTACAATGCGAGTTGTTTCTTTTTCAATCTAAACAGCTCCACTTCGCAAAGATAGTAACTATTAATCAATTACACAACAATAGAAGAATTTTAAAACAACATCATAACCATAAAAAATAAAAAGCATTGTTTTTGGTATCTAAAAGCAGTGCTATTACGCCCTAAAAGCATTGCTTTTTGCAAGCAATTTCATAGCTTTTACAAGCGCATCAATAACCCATTGATACACAAAGGCATAAAACAGAAAATTTAAAAGATGTTTTTTACTTGTAAGAACGGCAAAAAAAACTTATATTTGCGTGTGTTTTAACGATCTAAATACAAATAAACTCGTTAGTTATTTTGAAAGAAATAGTATTTATAAAGCAAAATCTTGCTAAGTGGAAGAATGTAGAACAGCGATTAGATAATATACAAGCAGAAAGTCCAGAGAGCCTTTCTAACCTTTATTTTGATATCACCTCTGATCTTTCTTTTGCTCAAACCAATTATCCTTCATCGCCAATTACCAATTATCTCAACGATATTGCCCTCACACTACATATTAATATATATAGTAGTAAGCAAGAATCGTGGCGCAGGCTCATCACTTTTTGGACGCAAGAGGTACCCGACACGGTGTATAAAACAAGATATTATCACCTGCTTTCGCTCATTATATTAGCAGTTAGCATGCTTATTGGCATCGTTTCAACCATCGGAGACCCCGATTTTCCAAACACAATATTAGGTCCTTCCTATATTAGTATGACCTTAGATAATATCGATGCTGGCAATCCTATGGCGGTTTATGCTTCCGAAGGGGAGTTTCTTAGCTTCTTTTATATCACCTTAAACAACCTTTGGGTAGATATTCGAACATTCGCTTCGGGTCTTATCACTTGCTATGGAACCATCACTTCGCTATTATATAATGGTATAATGGTGGGTTGTTTCGAAACGTTCTTATATCAACAGGGGGTATTTAAAGAATCGTTCTTTACGGTATTTGTTCACGGAACGCTTGAAATTGCAACGATGGTGATTAGTGGTGCGGCAGGACTTGCATTGGGTTTGGGTTGGATTGTGCCTGGAACTTATTCAAGAAAGATTGCCTTTAAACGCAGTGCTATGCAGGGTTTGCGCATCTTTGTGGGTGTTGTTCCCATCACAATTACAGCTGGTTTTATCGAAGGATACATCACTCGACACACCGAGTGGCCTTTCTTTGTAAGAGGACTCATCATCTTCTTGTCGCTATGCTTTATTCTTTTCTATTATATTTACTTACCTTACAAACGCAATGTATATGACAAGAGACAGAAAAAAGATTGAGTTATACGAAGAAAGAAGCTTTAACGAAAACATCAATACGCTGTTTTCGTTTGCTAAACAAAATAAACGTGTTCTGTTTAAGCTCTTTGCTATCATTGCATTGATAACGGCTTTCATCAATATTCCTATCGATTTTGCTATCCAAAATTACTTTAGTTTTGGCTCTAAATTTGACACAAACGATATTATAAGCACCACTATGTTGCTCAGATTTCTATGTGTCTCGATAGTAGAAGTATTGTTTGCCATTTTATTTATGAGTATTGTTTTTGCATTCGAGAAGGTATATTTCGATAGAACAACTGATATAACCAATATCAAAATTAAAGACATTATAGGTCATATACCTGGTATTGCAAAGCGTTTAGTGGTGTTTGCCATCATACCTATTACGCTTATATGCGCATTATACTTACCAAGTGTAGGAATAACGACTACTTCTTTCGACTTTTTTGCTAAGGCACTTCTCATTGGGGGCTTTGTATTTTTCACCTTTTTAATACTCTCTCCCGCTATAGTTTTATTGACTCCATACTATGCTTTAGAAGATATTAGCTTGTCGAAAGCCATCTCTAAAAGCATAAAATTGGGCTTTTATAATTGGTTAAGCATTATAGGTTTCGTGTTTACAATAGGACTTATCTTCTTTCTTATTCGCCTATTGTCAAGCATTCCTACCTATATTCTCATCGCTATGCAGATATTTACGGGTGTGGATTCATCGTCACTTTATAGTTATACACAGTCATCTAACTATAATGCGATAAATATTATAACTCTAATTGTGTCGCACCTGGGATATATATTGTGGGTTATTTTCTTCACAATAGGCACCACTTTGGTGTATGGATCAACGATGGAAAAGACGGAATACAAGAGTATTGACAGCTCAATCGACTATTTTGAGCAACTAAATAACGACATCACAGACCAAAAATTGGACGAGATTAACGATATAGACATTAGTTCTGAAGATTAGAAAGTAATTAAAATGAATTATAATCCCATAGATACTCTAAGGATAGATACGGCTATTATTCAGCAATTTAATGATGATAAAGCCTTTCATTACACTGCTGAAAAAGCACGAGAAACCACCTCTTTCGAGATACTTTTTGACAACTTAGGTGATATTCTCGGGAAGTTTTTCGATGCATTAATACCTGGTGAAGAGATAAGAGACTTTGTTTTATATACCTTTGGCTTCGTTTTTATAGTCATAGTATGCTTTGCTATCTACCGAAAATTCCCTCATCTCTTTTCATTTAACAAGAAAGTGCAAATCGATGACGCCCTAAAAGAAGAGAATATTCAAACAACTGATTTTGAAAAAGAAATTAGCTTGGCTCGCCAAAACAATGATCTCAATCGTTTAACACTGCTCATCTATTTGCAAACTCTGTATCTATTGAGCAAGGAAGAGCGCATTCTTTGGTTGCCAAACAAAACAGTTAAGCAGTATACTTACGAGGTTAAGATGAGTGAATTCAATTATATGACATCGCAATTTATGAAGATTCGCTATGGAAAATATAATGCAGACGAATCTACTTGCAGTGAGATGGAAAGATATCAATCTATTATTTTGAAAGGAAAAGCAAAATGAAAGGACGCACAATTCTTATTATCACCATCGCTGTCATAGTTATTTTAACAGCATTTGCCATTCTTATTCAACCCGTAAGACACGATTGGTATCCCTCATATTCATATAATGACAAAGAACCTTTGGGGTGTTTTGCATTCGATAGCATTATGAAATCAACCCTAAAAAAGGGCTATTCGGTGCAGAATATAACCTTTAGTGAATTGAAAACATCGAAAGCATATCAGAAAAATAATATACTTTATGCCGATGGAGACTTTTATGTTTCAGACATAGAAGCCGACGCTTTCTTTGATATTGTAAGGAAAGGAGCTCACATTATGGTTGCAGGTAACTACTTTAGGATATACTCTGAGAAGGATTCTGTATTGATAGACACATACCAATTAGATGATTATGTAGACCTAGAGTATGTCATTGGCAGTGATGATCCAAACAATTTCATACCTGCAACATGGCTAAATACAAATAAAGGATATAGCAAAGAGGTCTTTGATTTATACAGTCCAGTAGCCGCAAACACGCTAATTGTAGACTCAACTCAAGCTATTCCACTTGCAGAAATAACGGTAGTAAACGATAGTAGCGTTGAAACTCAAGAGCTAATAGCCGCTACTATTCCTTTAGGAAAGGGTAAAATCACCTTCGTTAGCACCCCTATCGTATTCACAAATGTGGGCGTTCTCGACCCTCATACCAATGTTTATCTACACCGTTTGATGGCACAAATAAGCGATAAACCTATCATTCGTATCGACAGAACCATGGCAGCTAGAGAGACAACAGAGCCTTCTATTCTTAGTTATATTACGGGAAAGCCTGGTCTTAAAACTGCTTTTGCATTGCTAGTCATCACGGGTTTGGTGCTTTTACTGATGCTTGCACGCCGCAAACAGCACATCATTCCAATCATAAGAGAGCCACGAAACGCTTCAATTATGTTTGCAAAGCAACTCGGAAACCTATATAAACGAGACAAATCAACAAATGAAGTCGTCTTAAAACGATATCAAGCGTTTATCGAAGATGTGTATAAAGCCACCTTTATTCATCTTGAAGACACCGAAGATGATAGCAAAAACTTTGCTGCTTTAGCGTCAAGAACAGGCTTAGAGCTATCGTTTATTGAGAAAACAATAAAGGAATTGCGTTTCGTTTCGCTGCTTTCATATAACATTTCCGAAACAGATATGATCAAACATCTCAAGAATATCAATAAAATAACAAATAAATTATCATTATAAATATGAGTGAAATAGTAAGAGAAAGATTAGACCTTACGGGCTTTTCAAATAAGATTGCAGAACTAAAAAGTGCAATTTCTAAAACGATTGTAGGCCAAGAGCAAGTTGTTGACTTATTACTTGCATCTTTAGTGTGCGACGGACACGTTCTAATTGAAGGTGTTCCAGGAGTTGCTAAAACCCTTCTTGCAAAACTAATGGCACGCCTTGTTGATGCAAAGTTTAGCAGAATACAGTTCACACCCGACCTTATGCCAAGTGATGTGTTAGGTACTACGGTGTTTAACATGCAGACTTCAACTTTCGATTTCCATAAAGGTCCTGCCTTTGCAAACATCATTTTGGCCGATGAAATAAACAGAGCACCAGCTAAAACACAAGCAGCTTTGTTCGAAGTGATGGAAGAACGCCAGGCAACTATCGACGGACAATCTTACAAGATGGACGAGATTTATAGCATTTTTGCCACTCAAAACCCTGTAGAACAAGAGGGAACATACAAGCTTCCTGAAGCTCAATTAGACCGTTTCCTTGTGAAAATACAGATGAACTACCCCAACATTGAGGAGGAAGTTGAAATTCTTATAAGACATAATGAAAAGACTAACATCACAAAGGTTCAAGATATTCAACCCATCATCACTCCAAAAGAGTTGCTCGAACTTCGTTCTTTGCTTCAAAAGGTGTATATCGAACCAAGTCTTTTAAGATATATTGCTGCCATTGTGCAACAAACTCGCAACAGCAAAGCCATCTATTTAGGTGCATCTCCACGTGCTTCTGTGGGCATTATGCAACTCTCTAAGGCCATAGCAATATTGGAAGGAAGAGATTATATCACTCCAGATGACATCAAATATTGCGCACCTTACGTACTTGCTCACCGTATCTTGCTCACCGCAGAGGCAGAAATGGAAGGCTACACCAGCACCAAAATCATTCAACGACTTGTTGAAAAGATCGAAGTGCCTAAGTAATTGATTCTTAAAAGAATATCTCTTTCAAAATAAAAACATTGCTTTTCATTCACAAAAGCAGTGCTTTTACGACGCAAAAAGATAGCTATTGCAATGCAAAAGAATAGCTTTTAAGATTCAAAAGAATATGTAATTAAAATGCTCTGCATTCTAATCTGATTTAACAGACGATAAAAATAGAATCTATAATGTTTCTAACACTCCGCTTTTACATAGCAATGGGAATCATCATTGTGATGTTTTCTCTCAGTTACTCACTGCCATGGTTATTCAAAATATCATGGTTCACGCTGCTTGCGCTAATTGGTTTCATACTAATCGATTTCGTTTCACTCTACTATAAGAAAGCAATTAAGGCACAGCGAAAGTGTAACAACCGATTTTCGAATGGAGATGAGAATAAAGTTGTTATCGAAATAGAGAACAAATACATCTTTCCCGTTAGCATAGAGGTGATCGATGAAATACCAGTTGTATTTCAACGACGAGACGTTTTGTTTAAAATTAAGATTAAAAAGGCAGAAACCAAAGATCTTGTTTATCACCTAAAGCCCTTCAAAAGAGGTGCTTATCAGTTTGATGTGATACACGCTTACACTTCAAGTCCAATAGGATTAATTCAAAGAGGTTACCACTTTAAGCAGATTGAAACCGTAAAAGTGTATCCATCTTATAAGCAATTGCATCAATATGAGCTGATGGCTATCAACAATAAGATAACAGATCAAGGCATAAAGCGTATTAGAAAGATTGGAAACAACACCGATTTCGAGCACATTAAAGAGTATGTTAAGGGCGACGAGTATCGCTCTATGAACTGGAAAGCATCGGCAAGACGTGGCCAACTGATGGTGAATGTCTATCAAGACGAGCGTTCTCAAAGCATATTTAATGTGATTGACAAAGGTAGAGTGATGCAACAAGCATTCGAAAAGATGACTCTTTTAGACTATGCTATTAACGCTTCACTGGTGCTTTCGTATATTGCTATGAACAAAGACGATAAAGTTGGACTCATAACTTTCGACAAAGAGGTGAACACTTTCTTACCTGCTACCAAGAAAAAGACGCAGATGCAAGAAATACAAGAACGTCTTTACAACGAAAAAAACACCTTTGGTGAGAGCGACTTCTCGAATCTTTGTATTGGAGTTAACCGACTTGTGAACAAAAGAAGCTTGTTTATTCTCTACACAAACTTCATCAATCTATCGTCGTTACAACGCCAATTACCTTATATTATACAGCTTGCTCAACACCATCGAGTGCTTGTTGTGTTCTTTGAAGATAACGAAATGATAGACCAATCCAAAGAAACTCCAACCGACGTGCAAGGATATTACACTCAAGCAATGCTGTATAAGGGTATTCAAGAGAAGCATTCTTTAGTTACACACCTAAAGAATCACGGTGTACTTACATTGCTCACCTCTCCTGATAAGCTAACAGCTGATGTCATAAACAAATATCTTGACATCAAACAAAGAAACATGTTAACATAATATTGTTTTGCTTTCGGCAAACAACGGCTTTGCAATAAGAATGTAATTACAAATTCATTAAATGTAAAAAAAAAGTCGTAAGTTTGCATAAAACAAACATTTTAACGATAATATGAATAAGAAACAACTATTTTTAGGTATCCTTATGACCGTTACCACAGCAGCTAATGCACAGCAAAAGAATGGCGGAATTAGCGCAGATATGCTGCAACAAATAAGCAAAGGCAGCGTTTCTGCCAACCAAAACAAGGCTTTATACAATGCACTTACAGCTAATTCTATCGATAATCTCGCTAAGAATCACGCCAATTCGGGTAAGGTTGACACCTATTTTAGTGTAGAAACACCCAAACAAAACATTCATAATCAAAAGAGTAGTGGTAGATGTTGGATGTTTACAGGATTGAATGTGCTAAGAGCTAACTTTGCAAAAGCACACAACGACACCCTTTCTGTAGAATATTCTCATAGCTATCTCTTCTTTTATGACCAGTTAGAGAAGGCTAATCTCATGCTTCAAGGAGCAATTAACACAGCAAATAAGCCTTTAGATCATAACGATGTTACTTTCTTTTTCAAACATCCTATCAACGATGGAGGTACCTTTTGCGGTGTTGCAGACCTCGTTGAGAAGTATGGGTTGGTGCCTATGAGCGTGGTTCCAGAGACTTATTCGTCTGAAAACACAAGCAGAATGGCTCGTATTATCTCTTCTAAATTGCGTGAATATGGCTTAGAACTACGCCAAATGGTAGCTAACAAGAAGAAAGATAGCGACATTCAAAAGCGTAAAACCGAAATGCTTAGCAAGATATATTATATCTTAAGCATGACACTTGGTGAGCCAATTAAAGAGTTTAACTATGCATTCACCAACAAAGAAGGCAAAACTGTAACTCCAACTAAAAAGTATACACCACAAAGTTTCTATCAAGAAACAGTTGGAAAACAGCTTAATGGCTCATTTATCATGGTGATGAACGACCCAAGACACCCTTATTATAAGACTTATGAGATTGACTTAGATCGCCATACATACGATGGTCATAACTGGAAATACCTCAACTTGCCAATGGAAGACATTGCTAATTTGGCAATTGCATCATTAAAAGACGGCAGAAAAATGTACTCAAGCTATGACGTTGGCAAGCAAATGGACAAAGAAAGAGGCTTCTTAGACCCTAAAAACTACGACTATGCCACTTTGTTCGACACATCATTTAAGATGAATAAAGCAGAAAGAATCGCTACATTTGATAGCGGAAGCACACACGCTATGACGCTAACTGCAGTGGATTTAGATGCTAACGGAAAGCCAACAAAATGGAAAGTTGAAAACAGTTGGGGAACAGATAACGCACAAAAAGGTTACTTAATTATGACAAATGATTGGTTTAACGAATATATGTTCCGCCTTGTTGTAGACAAAAAGTATGTTCCTGAGAACCTACTTAAGATGGAAGCACAAAAACCTATCATGCTTACATACGACGATCCTTTGTTTTCTATAGACGATTAATTTTATATTTTGATCATAAACAAAAAGTAATTTTGTTCTCAAAACAATGTATTCGAAATTGGGGCAGACTCTTTTTAGAGTCTGCCTTTTTTGTTTTTGTATAACAAACTCATCGCCTTCATTATCAATAGCCTCCACCACTCTATTCTAAAAGCATTGCTATTGCACAATAAAAGCAATGTTTTTACACTTCAATATCAATGCAATTGCATCATAAAAGCAGTGCAATTGCAAGCTTTAAAAACGTCTTTTAAAATATTAAGATAAAAATATCGCTCTCAAAAACCCCTCTAACTACACAATTATTTATATCTTTGTAATGGATAACTTATATTGGTTTCCTTTGTACCATCATTGAAAGTGAGATGAATTCGAGGTACAAGATGTTTTTGTATTATAATGTTTTAGACAATGAAAAGAAAGTATTTTAGTTTAATTTTAGGCGCAAGTTTCGCCCTATTCTCACTCACTTTGATGAGTGCATCAACCGAAGATCAGGTTATAACACAAGAAAATGGAGTGACTATCGTTAACACTACCAGTTTAACAAAAGACGTAAAAGGATTTAAAGGTGCAACACCTGTAAAGATTTTCATCAAGAAAAACAAAGTAATAAAGGTAGAAGCCCTTCCCAATAGAGAAACTCCTAAGTTCTTTGCACGCTTAAAAGATCTCTTAACTTCATGGGACGGAAAGACCGTAAGCAAAGCAAGTAAGACTGAACCTGACGCTGTTAGCGGTGCAACTTACTCGTCAAACGCAGTTATAAAGAACGTCCAAGCAGGCTTAAAGTATTACCAAGATAATAAATAATTCACCCTTTAAAATCTTCTTCAATGCTATTATTTCGTTCCATCTCTACTCTTTCGCTCCTCACTTATTGCGCAATAGCTTTGGGTAATGGGGTTTATAGTTCGGTAGAAGCTACCGATTCTACAAAACACAAACGCAAAAAAGTAGTGAAGAAGACGACTTATAGCACTAAGAAGCTGAAGAGTGAGAGCTTCGATAAACGCTTTATTGCCGCCCCATTAGATATTCTTCGTGGTAAAGTGGCAGGTGTAAACATTGCCCATAGCGGTGCCGAACGCCTCGCAATGCTCAACAGTGTGCGTGTTAGAGGAACCACTTCGGTAACTGCAGGCAATGACCCTTTGGTGATTATCGATGGTGTTTCGAGCGATCTTTCGTCTCTTTCAACCATCTACCCCGCAGATATTGCCTCGTTCACTATATTGAAAAACGCCTCAGAAACAGCCATTTATGGTTCAAGAGGTGCATCGGGGGTGATCTTAGTAACAACCAAAAAGGGTGCAGCAGGAAAGTTTAAGATTTCATACGACACCAATATTGGCGTTGAACACACCACTTCTGAGATCGAAGTTTTAAACGGATCACAATATATTTCCACTGCCAAAGCACTCAACCAGTTTGCCATTGACGGCGGATATAACACCAACTTTCAAAAAGAAATTACTCGAGTTGGATTCATACAGAACCACCATCTTGCCTTTAGTGGTGGTGTTGATGAATCGAACTATCGTGCTTCTGTGAGCTATTCGGGGCACGAAATGGTTGTAAAGAACAACAACTATAACAATTTTACAGCCAAATTCGACCTCAATCAAAAAGCATTCGACAACGTATTAACCGTTAATTTAGGCATATTTGGCTCGTCTACATCTGTCAAAAACCTTGCAGACATACGCAAACTCATTTATTCTTCGATAGCACAAAACCCCACTTATCCTGCGCATCGCAATGCTTCTGGGAACTGGGATCTTAACTCTGGGGCCTCACAAATACCTCCTCCACTTGCTTATAACAGCGTTCAAGACCACGAAAATGGTGTTAGTGTCATCACACATATCAACTTTGACGTGGCAGTTGCACAACCTTTGCATCTAAAACTATTCAGTTCCTATGCCTTTAACAGCTTAGAACACAATCAATATTTCCCAGTTGCAACCGAAGCACAAGGCAAAGCTTATCGACAAGAACGCAAAACAGAAGACTGGCTGATTAATTTTGCAGCGCAATTCCATCAAAAATGGGGTGCACATGTGTTGGATTTAGAGGCTCAAACCGAATATCAAAAGAGCACAAGAACGGCTTTTAACACCACGGTAAAGGGCTTTATGAATGACGAATGGGGCTATAATAACCTCGGAGCAGGCTCTATTCACCCTCAAGAAGGCACATTTAGCAGTTATGCAAGTCCGTCTTTACTATCATTTTTGGTTACTTCTAAATATAAACTGCTCAACACCTACACTTTAAGTGCAACCCTTAGAGCAGATGGTTCGTCGCTTGTTGCACCCAAAAACCGCTGGGGTTTCTTCCCTTCTGTTGCACTCGAATGGGATATAAAGAGAGAACCTTGGTTAAGATACAATCGTGTTATCAACGCATTAACACTCAAAACGAGTTATGGTATGAGTGGTAACTTAGGCGGAATACAATCGTATAACGCTCAATTTGCGCAGCTTCCTGCTGGAGTTGTGCCCTATTTGGGAGTTCCAACCATTACTCTTGGACACTTAAAGAATATCAATCCCGACTTAAAATGGGAAAATAAAAACTCGTTTAACATTGGAGTTGAAACAGCATTGTGGCAGAATAGGCTCGTATTCACAGCCGAATACTATTATTCTAAGACCCGAAACATGCTTTATAACTATCGAGTTAGCGTGCCACCATTCGTTTATAACACGCTATTAGCAAACATTGGCAGCATGAGTAACAGCGGTTTTGAGTTGGGAATGGGCTTCACTCCTATTGCAACCAAAGACCTATCGCTCAACATTAACTTGAATGTTGCCTTCCAAAAGAATAAACTTTTGTCGCTAAGTGGTACCTATAGAGGTGAAAATTTATCATCTCCTAACATCACTCCGATAGCTTCTTTAGATGGAGCAGGGTTCCATGGAGGTCAGAATAACATTGTATATCAAATCGTAGGACAGCCTCTTGGCGTGTTTTATCTACCTCATTCAAAGGGATTAGCAACCAATCAAGATGGCTCAAAGCGATATAATATTGTCGACTTAGATAACAATAACGAGATAAATATTGAAGATGGAGGCGACAGATACATTGCAGGTCAAGCCATTCCCAAAGCAACTTTGGGCTCAAACATCAGTATTCGTTACAAGAACTGGGACGCATCGCTCCAAATGAATGGTGCTTTTGGTCATAAAATCTACAACGCAACAGCTTTAAGTATGATGAATATGAGTAGCTTTCCTGATTATAATGTAATGAGAAAAGCACCCGAAATGAACCTAAAAGACCAAAGAGCCACCGACTATTGGCTTGAAAAAGGCGACTATCTCAACTTCGATTATCTTACATTGGGCTATAATTTCGATATAAAAAGTAAGTTTATTAGCGCACTTCGACTATCACTTAGCGTGAATAACTTAGCCACCATAACCAGTTATAGTGGTGTTTCGCCAATGATAAATAGCTTCATTGTGGGCAAAACACTTGGCATTGAAGATAAAAATACTTATCCAACCTACCGCAGTTACTCAATAAGTGTGGGTATTCAGTTCTAACTTTTAAACAAAACCGATAATGATCATAAAGAAGAAAAAAGCCCTTTGGGCATCTATTGGCGCAACTGCTGCAATGTCGTTGTTATTGAGTTCTTGTTTATCAGAACCCATGAAAGACCGCATTTCACCCGAAGATAGCTATAACAACCCCACCCGTTTGTATCTCAACACTGTGGGAACACTCTATAATTACATTGGCGGAAACGAAGATAGCAACGGACTTCAGGGCACCTATAGAGGTGTTTACGATTATAATACCTTTACATGTGACGAAGCAATTATACCTATTCGAGGCGGAGATTGGTATGATGGAGGCTTTTGGGAGCGTCTTTTTACACAACAATGGACCGAAAAAGATAGCGAACTTTATGCCACTTGGTGTTATCTTTACAAAGTGGTTATGCTCTGCAATCAATCGTCTGAAGCTCTAAAAGCACATAAAGCAGTGCTCACCGACGAACAATATCAAAGCTATAACGCTGAAATTAGAGCGTTAAGAGCGATGTATTATTTCTATCTTTTGGATATGTTTGGCAACATTCCTTTAGTTACTTCTACCTCATTAAAGGTGAGTGAGGTGACCAAAACACCCCGAAATGAAGTATTTTCGTTTGTATTTAAAGAGCTACAAGAGGCAAGTAAGCATCTTGCTAACGAACATTCGAACTACGAAGGTGCCTATTATGGTAGAATAACCAAACCTGTTGCGTATTTCTTATTAGCTAAATTGGCTCTAAATGCAGAGGTTTATACTTGCAATAAGCCTGGAACGGAGACCAGAAAGAATGGAGCTTCGATTTATTTTGATGTCGAAGGAAGTAAGAAGAACGCATGGGAAACCACCCAATATTATTGCAACGAGATCACCAAAGCAGGCTATTCGCTCGAAAACAGCTATGCTTCGAACTTTAAAGTGTATAACGAAACATCGAAAGAGAATATTTTTACCATTCCAATGGATAAGAATAAATATGCCAATCAGTTTCAATATTTATTCAGATCACGCAACTATAATCACGGAAGAGCATTAGGATTAGGCTCTGAGAATGGTGCTTCTGCCACTGTTTCTACTGTAAAAGCGTTTGGATATGGCACCACTTCGGTGGATCCACGCTACGAATTGAATTTCTATTCAGATACGGTTAAGGTGGATAATAAGATAGTTCGCAATGAAGATGGCACTCCTTTGGTTTATCTTCCACTTGCTGTTGAATTGAATTTAACCTACTCTCCCTATATAAAGAATGCGGGGGCGAGAATGAAGAAATATGAGATCGACCGCAAAGCCTATTCTGATGGCAAGCTACAAGACAACGATATCGTTCTATTTAGATATGCAGATGTGTTGTTGATGCTATGTGAAGCGAAGGTGAGAAATGGCGAGTCGGGTGATAATGAGCTGAACCTTGTGCGCCAAAGAGTGGGTGCTTCGAACAGAACTGCAACGCTCGAGAACATCTTAAACGAGCGACTTATGGAATTAATGTGGGAAGGTTGGCGTCGTTCTGACCTCATTCGATTCAACAAATTCAATAAAGATACAACAGGAAAGAGCGGAGATAAGACGCTATTCCCTATCCCTTACGAGGCGAAAGAGCTGAATCCTAACTTAAAATAAGACATAAAAAATGGTAGACTAAAGTGTCATTGCACTCGTCTACCATTCTTTGTATCATTTTATTCGATTTTAATCTACTTGTAATAGCATTGCTTTTACGCTATAATTACATTGCTTTTGAGGTGCAATTGCAATCCTTTTGCAAGGTAAAAGCATTGCTTTCAAATTTTAATACCATTGCACTGCATTGGTGTATCCACTTCGCTTGTCGTACTTCAAGGCGTCTGTTAGGGTTGAAGCGTTACATCTGAAGGTGAAATTATAGCTGGTGTAAGGTGCTAAAACCACAGAACAACTCATGTTGAAGCAGTGTAGGTCACGTTGAAGAGATGCTGTTGTCATACTCAAAGCGTGGTTTTCGAAATCGTAACCCGATGAGAAACTGATGTTCCAACCTTCGCTTAAGCGCAAACTTCCACTGACATTTAAAGTCTGAGAGAACTTATATGGATAGCGCATTGTTTTGGTATTGAAGCGACCTGAGGTGTTTTCACGCATTGTTATACCATAACCAAAGGTTAAAGACCATGGCATTGAGAATTTCATATATCCATCGTTGTCGGTCTCTGCCTTTGCATTTTGTTCCTCACCTCTCACCTTTCGCTGACCTTTTACTAAGTTCTCGTCAACATTACTCTCGATATCTGTGTCGATACCATCATCGTCTTGGTTCTTCTTCGAACGCTTTTTATCATCAGTATCACTACCACCTCCAAAGAGTCTCTTTATCTTTTCGGGGGTTAAAGTATAAGAGAAGTTTTGCGACATACCTTGAAATCTACCGAAACGGCCTTTTCCCCACTCTGTATGAGTGCCCACATAAGGATGTCCAGAGGCATCAAGTTCGTAAGCATAAGTAGCAAATACGGCATTCATATTAAAGGTATAGCCCTTCCACCACTTAAGTCTTATGTTCATACTAAGGTCACTCCAAGGTCTATCTTTTGCCGCCATGTTATACGACATACCTAATCCGAAGGCATCAATAATACTGATTTTCTTCACACCTGTTGTGTCTTTATCGCTCTTTACCTTCATTTCAATGTTGTTATCGAGGCTCATTGAAATGCTTCCAGTGCGTCCACGTCCAGGAACTCCATAGATATTATTCTGATATGGCGAATATTCTACCAAGCTAACATTACCTGCAGCGTCGGTCTTTTGATAGGTTTGATAATATCCATAGCGTGCAGTTCCAAAGTCAGGAGCATAGTTTAAGCTCACAGAAGGAGTAACAACGTGGCGAATAGCACGTATTTTGTCTCCAAAGATCTTTCTGTTGGGCACATAAAAACCATATAGTTTGGTAGACATACTTAGGCTCATGCTCCAGTTATACACGTTATGAAAGCCATAAGTGGTGTCTGCTACTTCTTTTTGTGTTACCGCATTCCAAGAGCGTGTGACCTTATTTGAATACATTCGGTCGACAAAGTTAAACGAAGGGTTAACGTTGATGAATTTAAACAAGGTGAAATTGGCATTGATAGGAATGCTATGTTGAATACCATTACGCCAGTCTTTGATCAAAGAAGAATGGAAAAGACGGTCTTCTTTCGTTGTAATAGAGTTCGACATCTGTCCTGTATAGCTCACAGCAATCTTCTCATACCAACGCTCTTTGCCTGCTGCATGCTTGCGTTTGAAGGGATAGAAACGACTGATACTTACGTTAAGGTCGGGCAAGGTTATTGCAATCGACGAGTCACGCATGTTCTGTGTCAAGTTCATTGTACTGCTTAAGGTCATTCCTATGCTTGAGAATGATGTGCCCCAGCTAACAGATGAGGTACGAGTACTTTGTGATAATGTTTGCGGATTATATAAACTATTGAGGTTATTTCTTTCATAACTTGATGAAGCAAAGTTGACACTTGCCGATAAGTTGCTGAAAGGATTAGCCTTACTGTCTTGTCTATGGCTCCATTGAACCTTGTAACTCTTTTGTCTTGTGTAGTCGGGTAGCCCCTTATCACCAGTCTTTGTGTCTTGATAAGCCACCAAAACACTTCCGCTATACTTATATCTTTTGCGGTAGTTACTTGCTGCAGAAAGTCCCCAAGAGCCCTTTGTATAAATCTCTCCCAATAGTTTTAAGTCCCATTTGTCGCTTGCTGCAAAATAATATCCACCATCTCTTAAATAGAATCCACGAGTACTTTCATCTCCATAAGTAGGCATGATGAAACCACTTGAATAGCTTTTGGTGAATGGAAAGAATCCATAAGGAATGGCAAGAGGCAACGGAACGTCGGCAACTACGAGATAAGCAGGTCCGAAAACAACATCTTTTCCTGTGCGAACCTTTGCTCTTGACAAGGCAATATAAAAGTCGGGGCAATCTTTATCACATGTTGTATAACGACCATGTTCAAGGTATATATCCCCTTTTCCATCACGTTTAGCAATCTTACTGCTTAAAAAACCTTCTTGTTGCTTTGTGTGTACGTTGGTGATAAGTCCCTTTTTAGATTTGAAATTAAATGCAATGGTGTCGTTATCGTAGGTGTCTGAGCCCATTTTAAAGATAGGAGTTCCCTTGAGTTTGGTGTTGGTTGTGTCGGCATACACACCAGTTGCATGCACCAAACTGCTGTCTAAGCTCATATTTATCTTTTCACTTGTGAGGTCCATCTTCTCATATTTCACCTGAGAAGAGCCATATAGATAGGCTTTTTTAGTGTAAGCATCGTAAACAAGCGAGTCGTTTGCCTGATAAGTGACAGGCGCATCAATTCCAGTAGCTTTCGTTTTATTAATCGAATCTAAGCGAATGGAATCGTCAATGTGCTTGTTGTATTGATAAATAGCTCGTTGCAAAGAATCTAAAGCCGTTGTATCTACAGGAGAAACAGGCGGAAGTGCAACCTTATTACTATCTTTTGACGATATAGTGTCTTGCTTTTTGTTTTGTCCTTTGCGCTTTTGCACAACAAAAGAGTTGCCTGCAAGCATGCAGGTAACAACCAACAAGAATATTAGGATTAAAAACTTTGACCTCATTATACCGCAAAATTACTTATTATATAGCACATATATCTTATATTTTTCATTTTTAACGTTCTACAAACGCTGTGCAACTGCATCTTTTGTTCATTATTCCTCTTTTGTAATCACTTATCAACTGCACTCACAAAAGAAGACAAGATATATTCTATTTGAACATTTCGTGCCACGAACAGAAGCGTTCTATGCCATCGTCTCCAAACTTTTTTAAGCTTCGAAGTGCCTCATCAAAGGTCTTTGTTTTATCTAATTTGGTTTTAGAAAAGAACTTATCGGCATAGCAAACGAGCTTTTCTTCGATGCTTTCTGGACAGAAATCAAGTAGTGGAAGGGGTAAGTTATTTTCTTGTATCTGCTCTTTTGTTATCCCTGCACCAGTATGTCGCTCACAAACTCGAGCGTGTTGAGGAAACGATTCTTTTCTTAATAGCTCTGCACCGATACGTCCATGCAAGATATAAGGATTGGAACCAAAACACTCTATACCACTGGCATCGCATTGAAAGATACCAATGTCGTGCAACATGGCAGCCTCTTCTACAAAAGAAGCATCGATATTGAGCTCGGGGTGTCGTGCAATTACGGCCAAAGCATAGTCGGCAACTGCTCTACTATGCACCATTAAGATATTCTTTAGCTTATTTTCAGTTGGGTAATATTTATCTATTATTCTTTGATAATCCATCTATCTGCGTTATATCTGTTTCTGAATTCTAATTCTTTACCATCATAAGAAAGAGGTGCCAATGGTCTTTCTTGCATCTTTCTACTTTATGCAAAGATAGAAAAAGTTGATAAATTAAGCCCTAACACGCAAGAGAAAAAGTGCGTTTTTCGGTTTATAGCTCCCTAAAAGAATGCTTACTGCTATAGACTGGCGCATCTCTCCCCTCTTTTTCAGGTTGAAAACATCAGTCAACAACACAAAGAAACAACCCTTACAAGCAATGCCTAAGCACTGAATGTAAGGGTTGAAATAAAATGATAGAAAAGGAGTTATGTCCTAATTTCTTTCTATTAACGTTTCAAGTTTGGGTTCTTTGAAGCGTCAGAGTCAGGATATGGCATGTACATTAGACTTTCATTCCATGTCTTATTCTCATATTCCATTTCCTTTAATACTACTCCTGGAGCCACAGTTACACCGTTATTAGCTGCACGTTCAGCAAAAACATCTTTCAAACGGTTCATTCTAAATAAGTCAGCACGACGTGTAACAAGAGCTACCCAGTATCCTGCTACTTCCCAACCATGCTCTCTATAAGCTGCTTCTGCAAGTTCACTTGCTGTTGTTGGCATTGCTTCTGTAGAGCCAGCACGGTCTCTTACCTTCTTTAAACAATCGTAAGCAAGAGCATCTGCGTTGCCTGTTCGAGCCTTAGCTTCAGCATACCACAATAGAACTTCAGAGTAACGTATGAGGCGATGACGATGGTTATTGGTCATATTTCTACTTGGAGCTTTTGTATAATCGAATGGAGTATCAACGTTTTTACCATTCTCATCTACGTTAACCATGAAGGTAGAAAGCATTGGATGTTGCTCACTTACAACAGGAGCACCTTGATCTTTGTCCCAGAAATTAACCAACTGACCAGTCTTTAAGCGGATTTGTGGAACATAAACAGCATTCTTACGAGGTCCTTCTGGGAACTCTTTCCAGAACTTTAATTCACCCCATGCGTCGCCCCAGCCACCTAATGACTCGAAAAGAGTTGTAGAAGTAAGCTGTGAAGTGTCGTCTCTCCAGCTACCAATAACAGGATAATAGTTCAAACCTACAACGGTTTCAAGATTGTAATTGTTGTCCATTGCATACACTTTCTTGAAGTCATCGTCTAATTTAAACTCGTATTTACCACTGTTTACACCATCAATTACTTCCTTAGCTTTGCTTGCTGCCAATTCATAATAGTTGGTTTTGTTAAGAGGATAACCTGCCATTGCCATGTAAACTGCAGAAAGTGTTGCCTTAGCAGCTTGTTGAGTGATGAAGAAGTTCACACCGTTTCCAAAGCGAGGATACTTATCATACTTTGTAGGAAGGTTCTCTGCAGCTGTCAAGTCGCTTACAATTAGGTCGTAAATATCGCTTACTGGCGACATTTCCATGGTGTAATTGTCATTAGTTTCATCAGTAACTAAAGGAAGAGCTCCAAAGTATCTAACCAATGTAAAGTAAGCATATGCACGCCAATATTTAGCCTGTCCTAATGTAATATTTTTCTCTTCGTCTGTGATTGGTGCTTTATCTACATTATTAATGATGAAGTTTGCACGTTTAATCAATCCGTAGAATTGTTTCCAAGCAGCAACAACTCCCTTGTTAGTATTCGACATTGCGAACCTATCACTCTCTGCACAAGCCTGCTTATTACTACCTGGATTGGTGGTAATATCATCGCCTTGCCATTCGCATATTTGCATATTGGTCCATGCTTGTGTTGCAACTGCACTAGAATATAAGCCTACTAAGGTTGCATCTACTGTAGCTTGAGAGGTAAAAGCCTTTTCAGGTGTTTCTTTTCCTAATGGCTCTTCTGTTAAGAAATCACTACAAGAAGAGAATGTAAGTCCACAAGCTAAGGTCAAAATTATATGTTTTGCTTTCATACTTTTTCAGTTTTTATTTTAGAAATTCATACGAACACCAAATGTAATTGTACGTGGAGTTGGATAAGCTCCAATGTCTACACCACCGTCTACGTCAACATGTCCTTCAGAGAAGTTGCTTCCTGCAGGGTCATAACCGCTGTAACCTGTTATTGTAAAGAGGTTTTGACAGCTCAAAGTTAAACGTAAATCAGCAAATTTGGTTACTTTTTTAGATAAGTTATAAGATACACTTAAGTTCTCAAGACGCACATAGTCTGCCTTTTCGAACCACTTTGTAGATACTGCTTCATAGCGGTTTCCAGTTGCAGTAAGACTTGGATAGAATGCACCTGCACCCTTTTTGTCGAAACCTTCTGTATAAGCTTCACGCAAAGTGATGAATCGTGAGTCTCCAACCATTGACGCCATACCGAAGCGAACGAGGTTAAGTCGACTTGCACCGAATGCTCCATTGATAAAGAAGTTAACGTCCCAGTTCTTGTAAGTCAATGTATTGTTCCAACCAAAGGTTACATCTGGAGCATACTTACCAATGTCCATACGGTCGTTTCCGTCTACTCCATTCTTGCCATCTACATCTAAGTAAGTGTCTTTACCATCTTTATCAAGACCTGTCCACTTATATCCCCAGAATGTTCCGATAGCATATCCTGGTTTAATAATAGTAGCTTGATCCACCATTCCTGGTGCTGGTTTAGAGCCCCAAACGAAGTCATTAGTGCCACCTGCAAGTTTTTCAACTCTATTCTTGATATAAGATACGTTTAGATTTGAATTCCAAGAGAAGTCTTTTGTCGAAAGAATGTTTGCATCTAAGGTTAATTCAACACCTTTATTAGTGATTACACCGTCGTTAACCCAATACTTTCCACCGCCTCTATAGCCTGGAATATCTTTCAAAACAAGAGCATTTGGAGATTTTTTATAGAAGTAGTCGAAGCTCACATTCAATCGTTTATTGAATACACCGAACTCTACTCCAAGGTCGAATTGACGTGTACTTTCCCATGTTACATCAGGAGTTGCGATAGCATCGTTAGCATATCCTACTAGGTTTGTTGAGTTTCCGAAACCATAACCGATAGTTTTTAGAAGACCTAAGGTTGAATATGGTTGAATAGCTTGATTACCAACAACACCATAACTCATGCGAAGTTTAATGTCTTGTAGTGCATTAAAGTCCTTCATAAAGTTCTCGTTACTAACTGTCCACGCTGCAGCAATAGAAGGGAACCAGCCCCATTTCTTTTTCATGAAGCGAGAAGAGCCATCTGCACGCAATGTACCAGTTACACGATAGCGGTCGTGATAGTTATAAACAAGACGACCAACATAAGATTGTAGTGCCCATTTTGAAGTTCCATTCTCTGCATCTCGGGTGTTAGCATTACCAATATTCCACCAATGAACCGATTCTGTTAACAAGTTCTTACCTGTAATATCAATCATTCTATCATTAGAAGAAGTTGCTTCGTATACCAAAGTTGCATCAAGATGATGGTCACCAAAGTCGCCTAAATAGTTCAATGTGTTCGAAGTTTGCAACATCATTCGATAGTTATCAACGTTACTCATTCCGTTAGTTGCACGAACTAAAGAAGAAGTAAAGAAGTAAGCTTTCGAATCATTGTAGTCAACTCCGTTGGTAGTTGTGAATGTTAAGCCCTTAGCGATATTGAATTTAAGTTCTAATCGACCATTAAATACGTTAGACATAAACTCTGAAGTATTCTCACGAAGATCACCAATTGGGTTTCTAGCGATACTATTATAAGGGTCTACATTGTATTTTCCAGACTTATCTCGCATCTCCATAGTGGGCGAATAGTTCAAAGCAACCCACAAAGGATTACCTTTATCGAACATAAGTCCACCACCACGACGAATATTGTGAGAAGCATTTACGTCAGCATTAACGTGTAACCAATCGGTTAGTTGTGACGAAATACTTGCTTTTGCTTGATATCTTCTATAGTCTGAGTTAATAATAATACCGCTTTGTTTCATGAAGTTACCAGAAATATAATACTGAGTATTAGCATTTCCGTTAGAAACAGCAAGCTTATAGTTTTGAGTATATCCTGTTCTAAATATCTCATCTTGCCAGTCAATACCTGCACTTCCGTTGCGATAAGCCTCTAATTGGTCGGCAGTGAAATCTCTAACGCCCTTCACTTCTTCCAAAGCCTTAGCATATTCATAAGGTTTAAGCAAGTCGTATTTCTTTGGAAGTGTTGCAATACCAAGCGAAGCGTCGAACATAATCTCACGAACTCCGTTCTTACCTGTCTTTGTTGTAATCATAACAACACCGTTTGCACCACGTGCACCATAGATAGCAGTAGACGAAGCGTCTTTAAGTACTTGGATAGATTGAATGTCTTCAGGGTTAATTCCATCTAATCCGCTTTCTCTAACGATACCATCTACAACATAAAGAGGGTCATTACTCTTATTAATAGAACCTGTTCCACGAACTCTAATCTTAATAGCTCCACCGGGAATACCGCTATTTTCAACGTTAACTCCCGACACTCTACCTTGCAAAGCGTCTGCTGCACGAGTCAAAGGTTGATCTTTAAAGCTCTTACTTCCTAGCACAGAAACCGAACCAGCAAGGTCTGCTTTGCGGATAGTTCCATATCCAACCACCACCACTTCGCTCAAAGCCTTAGAGTCTTCACGCAAAACAATTCTCAAATTCTTTTGGTCTTTCACCGTAACATACTGTGTTTCATAACCCACATAAGAAATTTTTAGGGTTGAATTAACAGGAACAGAAAGCGAAAAGTGTCCGTCCATGTCGGTTACGAAACCATTAGAAGTGCCATCTTGCACAACACTTACACCAATAAGAGGTGCACCATTAGCGTCGACAACAACACCCTCTACATGAGTTTTAGCTACTTCTACATTGTAGTTAGGAGAGGTAGGACTATTAATTGCTGCACTAACAGCTGTGCCACACATTAAAAATCCCAAGGCAAACACTGTTGTTCGCAATGAGGAACAACAACTGTAATAGATTTTTCTTTGTCTTTTAGGTAACATAAATTGTATGTGTTTTAGTTTGATTTTATCGGTATCTATTTCTTTTTTACTCAAGAAAGGAGCTTGAAATCAAACAAACAGAAGCGTACTTATGCGTTTTATAATACTTGTCAATTGTTAATTAAAAAGTTTTTCTTACACAAAAAGAGTTCCATTTAATTTTGATTATCAAGACGTTACCATTCAAGAGGTTCCTTTATCATAGTTCTTTACGTCGTAGTGTTTAGGTTTATCGGCGATAAAAGTATAAGATTTATTTTATATGAACAAATTTTTCTTGAGAAATAATTATGCTTTTGCATCTTAAAAGCATTGCTATTGGCATGTAATAGCATTGTAATTACAAGGTAAAAGCTATGCTATTGCAAAGCAAAAGGCGACTAAAAATTTCGCAAATCGAAATAAATCGAACAAAAAACGTAGATTAAATAAATGCTAAAAGAAAAAAGATTGATTTTCGATACATCTCTTTATATTTTGAAAGAATTGAGCTTTAAATTCTTCAAAGAACGCTTGTCACTTTAAGAGAGAGATGGGAAAGTGGTATAAGAAAAAAGGAAGACAACACCAAATACGTGTTATCTTCCTTTCATTGAAATATTTAATTCGTTATATTATTCAAAACGATGAGTTCTAAATCCAAATCTACGATTACTTGATTCTACATAAACTGCATAACCAAATGTATCGTCACTCTTAAAGAATAAATTGAAAGCATATTGCGCAGGATCACCTGCTATATTATTCTTAGCACGTGCTGTAGAGCTCCAATAATATCCATTATATTCTACATTCGCAAGTCTTCCGTCTTGATACCAACCTAAAGCAGGCAAGAAGAAATAGTTCTTTAATTCATTTTCTGCTGGTGGAGTCTTAGAAGGAGATGTATTTTGAGCATATTCTTGGTTATCTACGGTTGGAACTACAGTACGTAAGTCTTCTCCACTTGGTGCACGTTCTGCACTAAAGCCTGCAATATGTTCCTTTTTCTTGAACCACATACCACCTCTACGTAGATGTCCGAAGATTGAATATACCTTAAGTTTATCTGCATGAGGATCACCATGAACACAATACCAAGCAAGTTCGTTTGCATTAGGAAGCTGCTTAAAGATTGCAGTTAGAGCTGAATTGCTTACGCCATCACCCGAATAAGAATCGTTATACCAACGATTTGCATCGGTAGCTTTGCTCTTTGGATAGTTGGCATTGTATGTTCCTGCAGTTGCTACACCAAAAACTGCACCACTTTCGGTTGGTTGCCATACATCAGATGTACCCCATTCGTGTTGATACCAATAGTTTTGTTGAGCATCCCACATATAATAATTAGCATCAAAGTTAAGAATTTTAAGGTCTACCTTCATGTCATAGATGTTATTCTCAGCATAAGTAAACGACTTAAACTTCTTTGTTATAACGACAGGCACATTAGTTGTTTTGTCATAAACGTGGAACTGAACGGCAAGTTTGTGTGTACCTGGCTTAATAACCACAAATGCACCATTATTAGTTACACTTGCACTAGTGTTATTTACAGGGAAACCACTATCTGGAAGTGGGAAGCCTCGTAAGTATTCAAGTTGTGTTGTAAGCTCAATTTCTTTACCACTACCATCATTTTTTAATTGACCTGTAGTTGTATCTACTGTATATGTTCCTGCAATATCGTTGTCTGAAGTAACAACAATCTTTTGAATTACACAGCTTTGTAATGATGTTGCTGAGTTAAATGGTTGGAAAGCAAGAACTGTAGACTTGTGGTTTAGACGGAAATAATATGCGCCCTCACCTGTTTTGTTTGCAGTTGCAATGCCCCAGTCACCTGATTCGCCTAAATGAAGTGTTTGATTGGGGTTTGTTTGCTTTTGTGTTGCAGAAATTGTCACCTTTCCACTTGTCGCATTCTTACCTAAGTATAATACTTGATAGCTTGTTTTTGCTGCAAATTTACCTGGAACTTGAAAGTTAAAAGTTGAAACTTTAGCGTCATCTAGAAAACTTTGCCCTTCAACACCATTAGTACT
Source organism: Hoylesella nanceiensis DSM 19126 = JCM 15639 (assembly GCF_000379965.1). GTDB lineage: Bacteria > Bacteroidota > Bacteroidia > Bacteroidales > Bacteroidaceae > Prevotella > Prevotella nanceiensis. The sequence goes on from NZ_KB904331.1 coordinate 298,892, forward strand.
TTGCTGCCATACATTGTCATCGTCTAGCACAAAGATTTTATCACCCTTACTCCAAGTATACTTTCCTGTTGTATAATCTACAGTTGTACGAGTTCCTGCCTTCTCTGTTGCAGGTAGTTCTGCGATAAATGTTGTTAAACCTTCTTTCTTTTCAACCGCAGTTGATTTTGTTTCATCTTGCACTAAATCGTTATTCGAACATGAGCTGAATGTTAAGATGATACCACCAAACATTGCTAACGCCAATGAACGAAGTACAGTTAATTGCATTTTTTTCATCACTTGTTATTTGTTACTTATTAGAAAAATAATTGATTACATTTTAGTCTACCCCAAAAGAGAGTTAACTAATCTTCCTCTTCACCTGGTCCTTCTTGGTGATTGGCATTGTTATGCTGGCCATTAAAGCCTGGTTCACCACTAGCCGCCATTAAAGACAACTCGTTTTCTAACACAAATAACTTTACTTCAGGCTTTACATAAGCCCACTTTTCAGTTCCTTGCTTCTTAAAATCCATAATTTCAGTTTTAAATAATAAGGCCAAGATACAATATCTCAACCTGCCGTTTCATTGTAATATAGCTTATTGTATATTTTTTTTTCAGCCAATTATATCATTTCCATATTGCGTTTTATACGCAAAAGATCATTTTTCAGCACTAATATGGTGGCAAAGTTAGGCATTAATACTCTAAAAAAACAAAAAAATAACAAAAAAAATTATTCTAAAAAACAAATTAACAATAAAAGCATTGAATGAGAAGGGAAGAAAATACAAAAGATAAAATTGCACAATTTTTCACCCATATTATTTTATTCAAATTACAATCAACTTGCAATAGCATTGACTTTAACTTGTAATTGCAGTCATATTACACTGCAATAGCATTGTTTTTAGAGGGCAATAGCTATGCTTTTTATTTCAACAACATCATAACATCTACTCAAACAGAGCAAAGCTCTTATAATATAAATAGGTATTGAGGAAAACATCACCTACCTTTCAAAAGGGAAAAGAATAAGGAATTGGGGTAAAGAAAAAAGGGAAACACCGAAAGATGTTTCCCTTTTGAATTGTATCAAAATAATGATTATTCTGCTTTTGGTTCTCTTTGACGATAAGAAGGAAGTTCTTCTGCTGTGAAGTTCATCACGAAATGGTGGTGTCCAACAACTTCTTCTTCTGCATAACGCACATAAACGTTAGCACTCTTAGCAAATAGTTCAGGAGCTTTACTTGCATCTTCGATGATAAGAAGCGACATAATTACGTCTCCTGTCATATTATATAGGCGACGAGCAAGGAAGTCTAAAACTTCTTGATTGTTGTCTTCTTTCACCTTTTCGATAGCCTCTTCAAGCTTAGCTACCATCTTCACAACACGGTCTTTCAATGGTTGCATTTCGGCAGAAACCTCGTTTTGCAACATTTCTTGAATCATACTTGCGTATGTTCCGTTGGTGATATAACGAATAGCAGCTACTACTTGCAACTGAGTTGTTCCTTCGTAGATAGAGAAGATACGTGCATCACGATACAAGCGTTGTGATTTGTATTCCATAATGAAACCCGAACCACCATGCACTTGAATTGCATCGTAAGTATTTTGGTTAGCATATTCTGAGTTCATTCCTTTTGCAATAGGAGTGAATGCGTCTGCTAAACGGGTGTATTTCTTTTGCTCTGCCTTCTCTTCTGGAGTAAGTTTGCGCTCACGTGCAATATCATCTAATGCTTTATAGATATCAACATAACGTGATGTTTGATACAATAGACTACGACCTGCATCGAGTTTTGCTTTGATTCTTGCGACCATATCGTACACTGCAGGCATGTCTACAATTGCAGTATCAAACTGTTTACGCTCTTCTGCATAAGCAAGTGCCTCGGTATATGCTGCTTGACTCACACCAACACTTTGTGCTGCAATACCTAAACGGGCACCATTCATAAGGGCCATTACATACTTAATAAGTCCCATACGAGTGCTTCCGCATAGCTCTGCCTTTGCATTCTTATACACAAGCTCGCAAGTTGGTGAACCATGGATACCAAGTTTGTGCTCAATATGGCGCACATCAACTCCACCTTGACGCTTATCGTAGATGAACATTGATAAACCTCTACCATCACGGGTGCCTTCTTCTGAGCGAGCAAGCACTAAGTGAATGTCAGAGTCACCGTTTGTGATGAAACGTTTAACGCCATTTAGCAACCAACATCCTTCTTCTTCAGAGTAAGTTGCTTTGAGCATTACTCGTTGAAGGTCTGAACCTGCATCGGGTTCAGTAAGGTCCATAGACATAGTTTCACCCGCACAAACACGTGGAATGTATTTTTGTCTTTGCTCTTCGCTACCAAATTCGTATAGAGTTTCAATACAATCTTGTAGCGACCAGATGTTTTGGAAGCCCGCATCTGCTGTTGCTACCATCTCAGAAGCCATTGAATATGGTGTGATAGGAAGGTTTAAGCCGCCGTAACGACGTGGCATTGAGATTCCCCATAAACCTGCTTTGCGTGTAGCATCAAGGTTTTCGTATGTCTTAGAAGCATAAACCATACGCTTATCTACAAGATGTGGACCTTCTAAGTCTACCGATTCACTATTGGGCTCCATAATATTTGCAGTGATATCGCCCATTATTTCGAGCAAATGATTGTAGTTATCAATTGCATCATTATAATCAACAGGAGCGTCTTCAAAGGTGTCTTTGTCTGCAAAGTTACGTTCTTTCAACTCTACAATACGTTTCATCAAAGGATGATGAAGGTAAAACTCGAGTTCTGGATGGTCTGTATAATAATTTGCCATGTTATCTATTTTTATAGAACTCTGATGCATAAAGCATCAAAGTGTTATTTATTTGCTGTTACTCTTATAATATTTAATAAGCTTTGGAACGACCTCTTCAACTGTACCAACAATAACATAGTCGGCAATTGCGTTGATAGGTGCATCAGGATCATTATTTACAGAGATGATAATTCCACTGTCTTGCATACCTACAGTATGTTGAATTTGTCCCGAAATTCCACATGCAATATACACTTTTGGGTGAATTGTTACACCTGTTTGACCAATTTGTCTGTCGTGATCTGCCCATCCTGCGTCAACAGCAGCACGGCTTGCGCCTACCTCTCCGTGAAGTTCTTTAGCCAATTGGAATAGCAAATCGAATCCTTCTTTGCTACCAACTCCATAACCACCAGCAACAACTACGGGCGCACCTTTAAGGTTATGCTTAGCTGCTTCGACGTGTCTTTCGATTACTTTAACCACATAACATTCTGCAGGAACATAGTCATTGACGTTTGGATACACACATTCGCAAGTGTAATTTTCGTCTAATATCTCACGTTTCATCACGCCTTCACGAACTGTTGCCATTTGAGGACGGTTGTCGGGGTTGATGATTGTGCCTACAATGTTACCTCCAAATGCAGGACGAATTTGATAAAGTAGGTTCTCATAGTGCTTTCCTGCCTTGCGATCATCATAGTCACCGATCTCTAATTGAGTACAGTCTGCAGTTAATCCGCTAAACAAAGCAGATGAAACTCTTGGTCCTAAGTCACGTCCAATGACAGTAGCTCCCATCAAACAGATTTGTGGTTGCTCTTCTTTAAATAGCTTAACGAGGATTTCAGTATGAGGAGCTGAAGTATAAGGGAATAGACCTTCGCCATCGAAAACAAATAATTTATCTACTCCATAAGGGCGAATTTGTTCTTCAACGTTATTCTTTATGCCTGTTCCAGCAACGACTGCGTGAAGCTGAACGCCTAATTGATTAGCTAATTTACGACCCTTTGTGAGTAGTTCTTGTGATACTTCGAGAACTCTTGTGCCTTCAACCTCACAATATACAAATACATTATTCATAGCCTATCCAATGATATTTTCGTCTAACAATTCTTTGATTACACTCTCTACGTCAGCATCACTTGATGTAAGTGTTTTGCTTTCTTTTGCTTGGAACGCAATATTTTGAATAGTCTTTACCTTTGTTGGCGAACCACTTAAACCGCATTGTGCAGGATCGCCATCGATATCAGCAACCGACCATTGGTTTAATGTAAGGTAAGGGCGTGTTTCGTATAATGCAGCATAAGGATCTTCGCTACTACGTTCTAATGGACATGTAGCACGTTTGTACTTCATCACCAACTTAGCATTGCATGGACGACAAGGCGCTGCGCTACCATTTACGGTGATAACTACTGGCAATGGTGCCTCAACTGTTTCAACACCACCATCTATATGACGACGAATTGTTGCTACACCATTTTCTATTTTAAGAATCTCTTCTGCGTAAGTTACTTGGTTAATACCTAGTTTTTGAGCTACCTGAGGCCCTACTTGTGCTGTATCACCATCGATAGCCTGACGTCCACCGATAACAATATCAACATTACCAATCTTCTTAATAGCTGTTGCCAGTGCATAAGAAGTTGCCAAAGTATCAGCTCCAGCAAATAGTTTGTCGGTTAGTAACCATCCAGTATCAGTTCCTCTGTAAAGTCCTTGACGAATAATTTCGCCTGCACGAGGAGGTCCCATTGTTAAAATTCCTACAGTTGAACCTGGATTTTGTTCCTTAATTCGAAGAGCTTGTTCAAGTGCATTCAAGTCTTCTGGATTGAAAATAGCAGGTAAAGCAGCACGATTAATTGTGCCATCGGCTTTCATTGCATCTTTACCAACATTTCTTGTGTCGGGTACTTGCTTTGCAAGCACAACAATTTTCAAACTCATATTATATATTATAATTGTGAAATTTTCTGCTCAAAAATAGTCATTTTTTGTATTCTGACAAAAAAAACACTGTTTAAAGTGCACAATATTATTTAAGATGTGCACCGCATTAGATTATTGTGCGATATTTTTAGGTAGACAATAGATTATTTAGTGCGATACCAATCTATGCAAAATGTATTATTTAATAGGCTTCTCTATATTTGTTTCCGTCTTTATCTTCAAGCATACTTAAGTAGGAATTGTATCTACTTTCTGCTATATAGTGATTTTCGAGTGCTTTTAAAACGGCACAACCAGGCTCGTGTGTGTGCGAACAGTTGTTGAATTTACAGTCTTTTGAGAACTCAAAAATCTCTTTAAAGTAGCTACAAATCTCTTCAGGTTCCATGTTGAAAGAGCCGAAACCCTTTATTCCTGGGGTGTCGATGATGTACCCTCCCTCTTCAATAGGAAGCATTTCGCTGAAGGTTGTGGTGTGCATTCCAGTGTTATGAACGTCTGAAATTTCCGAAGTTCGCATATAATTGGCAAGTAACACCTTATTTATAAGGGTGCTTTTGCCCACTCCACTGTTGCCACTGAGCACAGTTATTTTATTAAACAATTGTTTTTTAAGCTCTTCTACGCCCTCTCCTGTCTCTGCAGAGATTGCCAAACACTCGTAACCAATGGTTTCGTAGAGATGAATAAGCATATCTTGATAGTGCAATTCATCTTCTTGCAATAGGTCTTTCTTATTAAAAACAAGCGTAACGGGAATATTATAAGCCTCTGCAGACGCCAAGAAGCGATCGATAAAGCCAGTTGATGTCTGTGGATAGTTTACAGTTACAATTAAAAAAGCCTGATCTACATTGGCGGCTAAGATATGGCTTTGCTTACTTAGGTTCTGCGATTTACGCACAATATAGTTTTTTCTGTCTTCTATTGCTGTGATAAACGCTGTTCCTTCGTTGTTGATTTGCAATTCTACTCTATCGCCAACAGCAACGGGATTGGTACTTTTGATGTCTTGAAGACGAAACTTTCCTTTGATTTTACTTTCAATAATTCGTCCGTCTTCGGTCTTTACTGAATACCAACTGCCTGTGTTTTTTATTACTAATCCGTGCACTTTTATGGATAACTTGTTTCTGGTTTTTATAAAAAAGAAAAGATATCTATTGAAGAAAGCATTGCTTTTCGTAAGTAAAAGAAGTGCTATTACCTCTCAATTACTTATCAATTAAGCCTCAAAAGCATTGCTTTTTCGCTCTTCTTCAATAGATATCTTAAGATGTTTATTCAACAAAAATTATTTTAGTGAATAAAGAAATAATCCTAAACAGTCATTATTTCTTTTTCTTTTTCTGCTAAAAGGTCTTCAACTCGCTTGATATACTTGTCGTGAATCTTTTGCAATTCATTCTCAGCATCTTTCTCGTTATCTTCAGATAAACCGTCTTTAATTGCTTTTTTCAATTTATCTTTAATATCACTACGAACGTTGCGAACTTCAATTTTGATTTTTTCGCCAATCTTATTACATTGTTTTGCAAGTTCACGACGGCGTTCTTCTGTTGGTTGTGGAATGTTCAAACGAATCACTTCTCCGTTGTTTTCTGGAGTAATACCAACATCTGAGTCCATAATTGCTTTCTCAATATCTCGTATTGTCTTCTTGTCCCAAGGCGCAATAGCGATTGTTCGTGGGTCGGGGGCAGACACATTAGCAACTTGATTCAATGGAACCATTGAACCATAAGAGCTAACTCGCACTCCATCTAAGATAGCAATGTTTGCTCGTCCTGCACGAATTCGTGACAATTGTTCTTCAAGATACAATGCAGCCATTTCCATTCTTTCGCCTGCATCGGTCAAAGTACTCTTTACATCTATCATATTTAATCTTGTATTAATATCGCATCTACAAATTTAAAGAATAATTTATTATCCTCCAACTCTTTAATATAAAATCTTTATTATAAGCAGGTTGAAGTGCTCTTTATTCAATATTACAAATCAGTTCTATTGCTTTTTAAGTGCTTCTAACTCTGTTTCTACTAAGTTTGTCAATTCAACAAACTGAGCAACACTAAGCTGTTCGGGGCGTTTGGTCATTATTTCTTGTTCGTAGAACGCTGATCGAGCAGCCGAAACATTAAATATTTGCTTTAAACTTACTCGCAACATTTTGCGTCGTTGATTGAAAACTGTCTTCACAACTCGCTTAAAGAGCTGTTCATCGCAATCGAGTTTTTCAACCTTATTACGTGTCATTCTGATAACAGCACTCTTTACTTTGGGCGGAGGGTTAAAGACATTTTCGTCTACTGTGAATAAATATTCTACGTCATACCATGCTTGAATGAGTACAGAAAGAATTCCATAAGACTTATTTCCTGGTTCTGATGCAATGCGAAGTGCCACTTCTCGTTGAATCATTCCAGTGCAACAAGGAATAAGTTCTTTATAATCAAGCATCTTAAAGAATATCTGAGAAGAGATATCATAAGGATAATTGCCTGTAAGAACAAAGCTCTTGCCGTCAAAAACATCGTTTAAATCCATTTGAAGGAAATCGTTTCCAATAATATTTTCACGCAATGTGGGGAAAGCTTCATTCAAATAGACAACCGATTCACGGTCTATCTCAACGGCTTTAAATGGTCGTTGCTTCTGAACTATATACTGAGTGAGCACTCCCATGCCTGGTCCTATCTCTAAAACTGGGATATCTGGACACGCATCTACGGTGTCTGCAATCCTACGGGCAATGCTTTGGTCGATCAAAAAATGCTGACCTAGGTTCTTTTTGGGCTTTACTTGCTTTATCATACCTTATTTATAATGCTTGCAAAGATACAAAATATATACAAAAGAAAAAGGCGAAACGATAGAAATCGTCTCGCCTTAATATTTTCTTTTCCTATTATTCTCTTATTAAAAGAAGGGAACTTCGATTACTTTTGTCCCAAGTTAATCTTATTTCCCAAGTTAATTGCCTGTGCAATCATGATTGCAACTACGGCTAAAACCATTAATGTTGCCATTTGTTTTACCTTTCTTTTTAATTAATTACGTTTGAACTCTTTGTTCGATGCAAAGGTACTGCGATAAATTGTGTGCGCAAACAGATTTCAATTATTTTTCTCAAAAATGGCTATATTATTGACTCTCATCAACATGAGGACTCCTTTCGGTTGACTCATATCAAATCAATTATATTTAATTCCACATCACTTACTTTCTATTTGGCTCGTTTTCTTGGCATAATTTAAATATTTAGACTTGTAAGTACAGACAAATTACACTATCTTTGCATAACATAGGCATTTCAAAAGCAAACAACATGCGAAAAGAACAAGTTGTTTTAAAAGATTTGCCTTATACATTTTATAAACTGATTACTCATTATGAAGAATATTACATCCAACTCTATAAAAATCATCTTATCGCTTTTACTTGGCGGTATTATTTTATTTTGGATGTATAAGGACTTCGATTTCGACCGAGTGAAGAATGTAATGCTCCACGAAATGAATTGGACTTGGATGTTACTTTCTTTCCCTTTCGGGATTCTTGCACAGGTATTTCGTGGCTGGAGATGGCAACAAACACTCGAACCACTCGACGAACACCCACGAAAAAGCACTCTTGTTGCCTCTATCTTCGTGTCATACGCAGCAAGTCTAGTGGTTCCTCGAGTTGGAGAATTTGCACGTTGCGCCATATTAAAGCGTCAAGATGGAGTTTCTTTCTCTAGTGCTTTAGGAACTGTTGTTACCGAACGAATCATCGATTCTCTGCTCGTTTTAACCATAACGGGTTGTACCATATTAGCGCAAGTAAAGATTTTCGACTCGTTCTTTAACAAAACGGGAACACGAATAGACGACATTTTGGCTTCATTCTCATCAACAGGCTATATCATCACCATTGCTTGTTTGGTGGCAATGCTCATCATGATTGGAATATTAGCACGCAAATTGTCTATCATAAACAAGGTGAAGAACACAGTAAACAATGTTTGGAAGGGCATAACTTCTTTGAAAAGCGTCCGAAACAAATATCTTTTCTTGTTCTTTACATTAGGCATTTGGGCATCTTATTTCTTACACTATTACCTCACATTCTTCTGCTTTAGCGCAACAGCTAAACTGGGTTTGATGTGCGCTTTGGTTACTTTTGTTGTAGGAAGTATTGCTGTTATCGTTCCAACTCCTAACGGAGCAGGTCCTTGGCACTTTGCTGTTAAGGTGATGTTGATGCTCTATGGCGTTGCCGAAGCAGATGCCTTATACTTTGTTCTTATTGTTCACACCATTCAAACACTATTGGTTGTGGCTCTAGGAATTTATGGATGGGCGTCTTTATCGTTCACAAAAAGATTAAAAACACAAACACATTAAATAATAAGACAAGAATTAATATAGAACATTAAAAATATTTTTGTTATGAGTGAAATATTAAATTTAAAACCACAAAGCATCTGGAAGAACTTCCATGCGCTTACACAAGTTCCTCGTCCATCAGGACATTTGGATAGAATACAACAATTCTTGCTCGACTTTGCGAAAGAAGTTGGAGTGGAAGGATTTAAAGATTCAGCAGGAAACATTATCCTTCGCAAGCCTGCAACACCTGGAATGGAAAACAGAAAAGTGATCACTTTACAGGCTCACATGGACATGGTTCCTCAAAAATCACCAGATAGTACACACGACTTCACCACAGATCCTATCGAAACTTATATCGATGGAGAATGGGTTAAGGCTCGCAATACAACCTTAGGAAGCGACAACGGTATGGGTGTTGCTGCCATCTTAGCAGTTATGGAAGCTAAAGATATCCAACATGGACCTATCGAAGGCTTGATAACAGCAGACGAAGAAACTGGTATGTTTGGTGCTAACGACTTACCAACTGGCATTCTTAATGGCGATATTCTTTTGAACTTAGACTCTGAAACATGGGGGAAATTCGTTATTGGTAGTGCTGGTGGTGTTGATGTTACATCTACATTAGATTATCAAGAGGTTGACACTGATAGCGAAGATGCTGCTCTTAAGGTTACATTGAAAGGTCTTAAAGGTGGTCACTCGGGCTTGGAAATCCACATTGGACGTGCTAATGCCAACAAACTAATGGTGCGTTTCCTTCGTGAAGCTATTGAAGATTGCGAAGTTCGCCTTGCTTCTTGGCATGGAGGTAACATGAGAAACGCTATTCCACCTAAAGCAGAAGTGGTGATTACAATGCCTAAAGAGAACGTAGAAGACGTGAAGGCGTTGGTTAAGGACTGGGAAAATGATTTCATTAATGAATTCAAGCACATCGAAGACCATATCGAATTCTTTGCAGAAGAAGTACCAACTCCTGCTAAACAAGTTCCAGAAGAAATACAAGATAGCTTGGTTAACGCTATATATGCTTGCCATAATGGAGTGATGAGAATGATTCCTTCTATTCCTTCTGTTGTAGAAACATCTTCAAACCTTGCAATTATTGACATCGAAGGCGGTAAAGCTGGAATCAAGATTCTTGCAAGAAGCTCTAATGAAGATATGAAAGAATATATCGGAACCACTCTAAAGAGCTGCTTCGACCTTATCGGAATGAAGACAGTTTTCAGCGGAAGCTATGGCGGTTGGGATCCAAATACAGACAGCGAAATACTTAAATTGCTCGAAAAGAACTATCTTGAACTATTCGGACACGAAGCAGTTGAGCAAGTAGACCACGCTGGTTTAGAGTGTTCTATCATTCTTGGCAAGTATCCAAACATGGATGTTGTATCATTAGGTCCAACCATTCGTTCTCCACATACAACCAACGAACGTTGCTTAATCGAAACAGTTGAACCATTCTGGCAATTGCTTAAGAAGACATTCGAGACTGTTCCTGTGAAATAACCCAAAACAATAACAAGTTAAAAGGTTACATTTTATAATATATAGAGAGTTGAAATTCTTCGGAGTTTCTTCTCTCTATTTTGCTTTTCTATTGGCTTTTAGAAGCCATCTTTCATCACTTCTAAAAGCAATCTCACCCTAAAAACCAACAAAAGCACAACACTACATCTGCAATCGTTAAACACATTCTTTACAACAAAAATTCGTTTATCCCACAAAAAAGCTGTACTTTTGCAGCACAAATCATTTTTTTAATTAATTATGGACGATTATCATTCGGAAAATTACAAAAAGACAAGCGAAGGATAATGCACAATGTTGCTTATCTTCACTTTACTTTTACATACTTGACGATAAGCACTTATGAAGACATACTGGAATACAACCGACCGACTTAAGGTCATACCTGAGTGGCAACCCAATTGTTGGATACAAGTAACATGCCCAACTAATGAGGATCAATACGAGTTAGAAGAACGTTTTAACATTCCCGATTATTTCTTTCCCGACATTAGTGACACCGATGAACGTGCCCGTTACGAATACGATGACGGCTGGATGCTCATCATTTTACGTATTCCCTACGTGAAAGAAATACGTTCAAGAACGCCTTATACCACCGTTCCTTTAGGTATTATACATAAAAGAGACGTTACCATAACTGTTTGTTATTTTGAAACAAACATGATGATTGATTTTGTAAGTTATCAACAAAAGCGTGGAGTTGGATTCACAGACTATGTTGATATGATTTTCCGTTTATTCCTTTCATCAGCAGTTTGGTATCTAAAGCGTTTGAAACAAATCAACACCCTCATTGAAACAGCAAAACACAATCTCGACCATGAGGTGAACAACGAAAGCTTGATAGGATTAAGTAGACTACAAGATTCGCTCACCTTCTTCACCACTTCAATCAGAGGTAACGAGAACTTGCTGGCTAAATTGAAGTTTAAGTTGCAGGTAGACGAATTAGATGCCGACCTAATTGAAGACGTAAACATTGAGATGACACAGGCAAGAGAAACCACATCGATATATTCTGACATTCTAGAATCAACGATGGAGACCTACTCTAGCATTATTAACAACAACATGAACACCGTTATGCGTACCCTCACATCAGTGAGTATTATCATGATGGTGCCCACACTTATATCTTCATTCTTAGGAATGAACCTTCTCAACTCAATGGAACAGAGCCCTTGGGGATTCCCTCTTGCGCTCATCATATCATTTATTATTACCGCAATTTCATGGTGGTTGTTAAAACGAAAACGCCTAATTTAAAGTCAAACACGACATAAAAAGACGTTTTTGAACAACATTTTAACGCATTTCATTAGCAACTTTCAATATTTTTAAGTAAGTTTGCACCTATCATATTAATTGTAAATCCGAAACAATAACTTAAAGCAGCTATAGCAATGGACCTTCAAAAGAACTCTCAAGAACAAGGCTTCGATGCAACAGAAAACAACGAAAGCCAGGTAATTTCAAGTAATGCTAACAGTGGTAATGAAACTTCTGCAACAACAAGTGACGCAACAATCCAAACAGAAGAAAATGTATTGGACGACCAAAGCAATACATCTAACAAGCAATACACCACCAAACAAGAGATAATCGATAAGATTAAGACGTTAGCAAGTAGCGAAACCGTTCCTTCAAGAGAAGAGATAGAAAGCTTAAAGTCTACTTTCTATAGAATACATCTTGCAGAAAGAGAAGCTGAACAAAAAGCTTATCTTGAAGCAGGAGGCGACCCTTCGGCTTATAAAGTGGCGCCTAGCGAAGACGAGATGATATTCAAAGCAGAGCTATCGCTAATCAAAGAGAAAAGAGCTAAGTTGCTTCAAGAACAAGAAAAGGAAAGACAAGAGAACCTTAAGCAAAAACTTGCCATCATAGAAAGCATCAAAGCCATTGCAACTTCTCCAGATGAAGCAAACAAATCATACGCCCAATTCAAAGAGTTGCAAACCAAATGGAAAGAAATAAACAATGTGCCAGCCGACAAGGTGAATGAGCTTTGGCGCACATATCAATTATACACAGAACAGTTCTACGACCTCTTAAAACTCAACCACGAAGCAAGAGAATACGATTTTAAGAAGAACTTAGAACTAAAAACCAAACTTTGCGAAGCAGCAGAGAAGCTTTCTGAAGAGAAAGATGTAGTTAGTGCATTTCATCAACTACAAGAACTTCATCAACAATATCGTGAAATTGGTCCTGTTGCAAAAGAAAACAGAGAGCAAATATGGACTCGTTTCAAAAACGCTTCAACAATAATCAACAAACGTCATCAACAGCATTTCGAAGAGCTTAGAGGCAAAGAAGAAGAAAATCTCGTAAAGAAAACCAATCTATGCGAGAAAGTTGAAGCCATCAACGCAAAGAAAATACAAACCATTAACGAGTGGGAAAAGATCACAGAAGAGGTTACTAACATTCAAAAAGAGTGGAAAACAATTGGTTTTACACCACAAAAAATGAATGTAAAGATATTCGAACGCTTCAGAGAAGCATGCAACACCTTCTTCCAAAGCAAAACAACATTCTTTAAAGAGCTAAAGGCAAGCTTCGCAGAAAACATCGAAAAGAAGAAATCATTGATAGAAAAAGCGAAGAACTTAGCCGATAGCACCGAATGGAAATCAACAAGTGACAAGCTTATTGCACTTCAAAAAGAATGGAAAAAGGTGGGATTCGTTCCTCAAAAGGTGAGCGACAAGCTTTGGGAAGAATTCGTTCAATATTGCAATAAGTTCTTCGATGCACGCAAAGCAGCTAATGGCGACAGTCATTCTGAAGAGCATAAGAACCTTGAACACAAAGAAAGCATCTTAAAAGAGTTGAAAAGCTTTATAGAAACAAAGGCAGAAGATGCAAGCGAAAAGATTCATCAATTGATCAAAGAATATAACCAAACAGGTCATGTTCCATACAAAGAGAAAGATCGTTTGTATGCTCAATTCAAGGAAGTAACCGACCAGTTGAAGAAAGAACTAAACATTTCGGTCAACCGCAAGCGTTTAGACGACTTCAAAAACAACCTTAAGAATGTTGTAAGCAACGGTGAAAACGCTCTTTATAACGAACGCAATAAATTGTTTAGAGCTTACGAACGTATGAAACAAGAATTGCAAACATACGAAAACAACCTTGGTTTCTTAAGTGCAGCAAGCAAAAAAGGCAACTCACTTATCAGCAACTTTACACAAAAGACCGAGAAACTTAAGGAAGAAATGCAACTCTTAAAAGAGAAAATTAAAGAGATTGATCGTCAACAAAAAGAAGAAAACGACAACGAATAATTCAGCTCGTTGAACCTCAATACAACAAAACAGTTATCTAAACAGACACGTTCAAAGCAACGGCAAGTCTATTTTAGGTAACTGTTTTCTTTTTATCTCCTCTCTAACATCAGTCCTCTACTCTATCCACTTCTCCCCTCTTTTAAAACAATATCCCTTTTAAAAGAATCTCACTCCATTTTTATAGCTCTCCAAAAGCATCCTATTTTCATCACAAAAGCATTGCTTTTACATCGAAAAAGCAATGCTTTTGCCCTGCAAAAACAATGAGTTTACATGCCGAGATTAATACTCTCATAAAGCATTAATTATCAGCCTATTACAAAATAGAATTCATAATATAGAGAAGATACAGAAAAATTGGAAAACAAAAATCTTTCTGTTGGAATAAAAGAGCATAAAAAGAAAGAGTTAAGTAATGCTTTTTCATCACCTAACTCTTCGTTAATGCTGGGATACTCGGATTCGAACCAAGAATGACAGGACCAGAATCTGTAGTGTTACCATTACACCATATCCCAATAAATGCAGCGTATCAACGCTCTACAAACTATTGCAAAGGTACACATTTTTTCGAAAATCACCATCTATGACACATCTTTTTTTGTAAAAAATATGGAAAAGATAAAGCACAAATCAGTTTCTTACATATATTATATGTACCTTTGTAACTAGAATTATCAAGTATTTTTATAAATGAAAGAAATTAACAAACTAGTAGAAACAATTGTAAAAGGAATACAAGAGAAGAAAGGCTCTAACATAACAATAGTAGATTTAAGAGATATTGACGGCAGTATTGCCAATTACTTTGTTATTTGTCAAGGTTCATCACCCAACCAAATCGAAGCTATTAGCGACTCGATTGCAGAAACAACACGTATCGAAGCAGGCGAAAAGCCTATCAATACCATCGGTTTAGGCAATAGCGAATGGGTTGCTATGGACTATTCTGATGTGCTTGTGCATATCTTTCAGCCCGAAACAAGAAGCTTTTACAACCTTGAAGAGTTGTGGCAAGATGCCAAATTGACAAATATTCCCGACTTAGAATAATTGGCACGATTTTGGAAGATTGCATTTTCTGAAACAAAATTGTCGAAATATGGATAAGAAAAATAATCAACCCAACCAGGATAACAACCAACCCAAAATGCCAAAGTTTAATCTTAATTGGATTTATGGGCTTATCATTGTGGGACTAACTATCTTTTTCCTGACCGGAACAGGTAATAAATTAGGCGGTGGTTCTGCATCAAAAGAAACTTCAATGGCCAACTTTAAACAATATATCAATAAAGGTTGGGCAGACGAAGTGGTTGTTAATACTGAGTTGAAAACGCTCAAAATGTATGTAAAACCTGCACACATTAGAGACGTGTTCCACCGAGATGCTAAGCAACTTGGTGAAAATCCTTATGTAACCGTAGGTATTGGTTCGGTAGACAACATCGATACCTACTTGTCACAAGCGCAAGAACAACACAAAATTACAAGCTACACGTTCGAATCAAAGAAAGGAAACGAGCTTATAAACATTTTTGTTAACTTCGCTCCTTTCATCTTTTTCTTCATCATTGGCTACTTCTTAATGCGCAGAATCGGCGGAGATGCTGGCGGAGGCGCAGGAGTTTTCAATGTAGGAAAGAGCAAAGCGCAAATGTATGAGAAGGGAAATGACCTTGGAGTTACATTTAAAGACGTTGCAGGACAAGCCGGAGCAAAACAAGAAATACAAGAGATTGTGGAGTTTTTAAAGAACCCAAACCGTTATACTGAATTGGGTGGAAAGATTCCTAAGGGTGCTCTTTTAGTCGGACCTCCAGGTACTGGTAAGACACTTCTTGCCAAAGCAGTAGCTGGAGAGGCTGGAGTTCCATTCTTTTCTATGAGTGGTTCCGACTTTGTTGAAATGTTCGTAGGTGTCGGAGCAAGTCGAGTTAGAGACTTATTCCGTCAAGCAAAGGAGAAATCTCCATGTATCATCTTCATCGATGAGATTGATGCTGTGGGACGTGCACGTAGTAAAAACCCTTCAACAGGTGGTAACGACGAACGTGAAAACACTCTGAATGCCTTACTAACAGAGATGGACGGCTTCGGAACTAACAGTGGAGTGATTATCCTTGCGGCAACAAATAGAGTGGATATGCTCGACAGTGCGTTACTAAGAGCAGGTCGTTTCGATCGCCAAATCAGCGTCGAACTACCCGACTTGCACGAACGTAAGGAAATATTCCAAGTGCACTTGCGCAACGTTAAGATTGATGAGACCATCGATATCGACTTCTTAGCACGTCAAACTCCTGGCTTCTCGGGAGCTGATATTGCCAATGTTTGTAACGAAAGTGCGCTCATTGCTGCACGACACAATAAGAAACAAGTTGGAAAACAAGACTTCTTAGATGCTGTAGACCGTATTATTGGCGGTTTAGAGAAGAAGACTAAGGTGATGACTGCAAACGAAAAGCGTACAATTGCATTGCACGAAGCTGGTCATGCCACTATTTCTTGGTTCTGCGAGCATGCTAATCCGCTTGTAAAAGTGAGCATTGTGCCTCGTGGTCAGGCTCTTGGTGCAGCGTGGTATCTACCTGAAGAGCGTCAAATTACAACCAAAGAGCAAATGTTAGACGAGATGTGTGCTCTCTTTGGAGGCCGTGCTGCAGAGGAATTGTGCACTGGTCACATCTCAACAGGAGCGATGAACGACCTCGAAAGAGCAACAAAGAGCGCCTATGGAATGGTTGCTTATGCTGGAATGAGCGACGCATTGCCTAACGTATGCTTCTATAATAACCAAGAATATCAATTCCAACGTCCTTATTCTGAGACCACTGCGAAGTTAATTGACGAAGAAGTTTTGCGCATATTAAATGAGCAATACGACAGAGCAAAGCAGATATTAACTGAACATAAGGAAGGACATGCACGCCTTGCAGAGCTCTTAATAACCAAAGAAGTTATCTTTGCAGAAGACGTTGAGGAAATATTTGGAAAGCGTCCATGGCGTAGTAGAACTCAAGAGATTATCGAAGCAAACGAGAAAGCGAATGAGTTGACATTAGAAAATATGCCCGAAGAGGTTAGAAAAGCTGAGGAAGAACATCAGAGAATGAAGAACGAACAGTCTCAAGAGGCAGAATAATATAGAACAAGTGCAATGTTTGAAGTTCGTTTCATACATTGCACTTTCTTTTTAAATCATACAACAAATATCCTAAACACAAACAAATACGAATATGTCAGATAAACTAACAAACATGACGGTGCGTGCTTTTACAGGCGTACTCTTTGTTACTATCATGGTAACATGCTTCTTTCAACCCGTCGCTATGGTGTTTCTTTTCGCCCTAATAACATGCCTTAGCCTATGGGAATACTCAGGATTAGTGAATAATATCGAAGATGTAACCATCAATAGGTTCATCTCTACAGTGGCAGGTGTGTATCTATTCCTTGCCATTTCGGCAATCAATAGTGGCTTTGTACAGACAAATGCGGTATTTATGCCCTATCTTTTAACCATCATTTATTTGTTTGTTAGCGAATTATACACTAAGAACAAGAATGCAGTTCACGACTTATCCTACACCATGTTGGGACAAATGTATGTTGCTTTGCCCCTATCTATAATCAATGTTCTTGCTTTTAGAACTGCAACCGATGATAATATTCATTTCTATTATCTTCTTCCTTTAAGCGTATTCATCTTCTTATGGACCAGTGATACAGGTGCTTATTGCGTTGGAAGCTTATTTGGTAAGCATAAATTGTTCCCCAGAATCAGTCCTGCAAAGAGCTGGGAAGGAAGCATTGGCGGTGGAACTTTAGTACTTGTTGCTGCTTTCTTGGTTTCATTGCTCGATCAAAACCATGGTAATTTGTCGGGACTTAACACCCTACAATGGCTTGGTTTAGGACTTGTTGTTACTGTATTTGGAACTTGGGGCGACCTTGTTGAGAGCCTCATCAAGCGTACTTTAGGTATAAAAGATAGCGGAACAATTCTTCCAGGACATGGAGGTATGCTCGATCGTTTCGACAGTTCGTTGCTAGCAATACCCGCTTCGGCAGTTTATATCTACACAATCCAAACGCTCGTGTAAAGATATTGAACCATAACCCACAATAAAAAACTCCTAAAAGGAAGTGCATTGACTTCTATTTAGGAGTTTTCTTTTACTCTAATAGCAAATAAGCTATCTTTTATTTGCTACCTTTCCTCATCTTAATAGCTGAACTTCACGCCCAAGAAAGCGCATCGAGGGGTTCCAGGACCATAGACATAGTCGGCATCTCTCAATGGTCCACGCTCTAAATCACGTTGGAAAGCATTGGTAATGTTTTGGAAACCGCCATTGATTTGCATCTTGATATATTGTGAAAGTTGTATATCATAAGCTACTTTTAGGTTCATAGAAAGGAACGAAGGAGTGTTAACTGCCTTAGCTTCTGCCCAACCTGGGTAGGTAATGGTTGTGCCATTTTGTGTAAAGGTGTAGTCGTCTGTCTTTTGATGTCCCACCAACATGCTACCAGTATAAGTACCAGTGAGCGCAACACTCAAGTTCTTTAGAGGCTGAATGTTCACTGTGAAATAGCCATAAGCATTAGGAGTTTTCAAGAAACGACGTTCTTTCTTAGCACCATCTCCCGACCATTCAACTGAATCTTTATACATATTGCGTTGCAATGTTAGTCCTGCTTGAACTTGAAGCCATTGAGAAAATGCTGCCTTTGCTTCAATATTTAATCCAAAGATAGTTGCATTATTACCATTAAAACGCTCTGCTATTTCGTTTTCTTCAGCATTAGGACGACTTAAGCCATAACGTTGCATTATGTTTCTAATGTTATTTTCATAATTTGGATCAGTTGTTTCGCCCTTATCCAATGTTCTTGTTGCGAAAGCATTCGTTAGATGTGTAAAGAAACCTTCAATCAAGAAGTTAGTTTGAACACTACCAAATGTGTGATAGAAGTCGGCAGATGCGCTGATACTTCTAGATCTTTCTTCCTTCAAGTTAGGGTCTCTTACAATAATTTGACGTGAACCATCGGTCCAACCAGTGTGCAAATCTTCGTCAAAAGCTTGTGGAGCTCTAAATCCTTCGGCATAACTCAAACGCAAACTAAGCTCTTTTGAAGGGTTATATCTAAAGTTTACACGAGGTGAGAAGACAGCATTTTTAATTAAGTTGTGCTTATCTAAGCGTGCACCTAACAAGAAAGTGAAGCGAGAATCTTTCCATTCATTTTGGAAATAAGCACTTCCGATACTTACTTTTTGATTCAAATAATGGTCGTAGCCAAGCACTTCGTCGTTCATCTTATCGTTGTTATACTCTAAACCAGCGGTTAATGTTGCAGGCATAAACCAGCAATTGTCGAACGAATGCACATATTGTACACCCAACAAGTGGTTGATTTCCTTTGTACGTCCATAAGCTTTAGCCGATTTAATGGTGTCGGCAGCCTCTGTTCCGCCACCAATTCCACCATAATAGCTCTTTCTTGCAGTGTTTTCGAACGAATAATAAAGCTTTAATTGACGCTTAGTGTCTTTCGAGAACCAGTCGTATGCCAAACTACCACCATTCACATCGTGCTCTAACTGCTCTGTTATATCACTCTCGTGAGGTGCTCTTTCAAGGTGATTTCCGCCTCTTCTGAACTCAGCAAGATTGTGATAACGAAGTGTTATGCGTGAGTATGGAGTGAATTTGTAGAATGCACTAAAGCCAAGTGTTTGGTTTTTAAGATTAGGAAGCTCTGTATATCCATCGTTATTGTGGTCGTATCCAGGGCGATAATGGTGATTTCCGTAGATAAACAATCCACCTTTAGCATCTTCTGTAACGATAGATGCATTGAGATTGGTGGTGTTTTCCCAACCAGAATGATTGCCATAAGAAGAGAGGGTGTGACCCACTTCGGCTGAATTACGGATAGGTTCTTTAGTGATTACATTGATTGTACCACCAATTGCCGATGCTCCATAAAGCGAAGAGCCTCCTCCACGCACCACTTCAACACGCTCAATCATACTCGAAGGAATTTGTTCCAATCCATAAACTCCGTTCAATGCAGAGAAAACGGGGCGTGAATCGATTAGAATTTGTGAGTAGTGACCATCTAATCCATTAATTCTCACTTGCGAAAAACCGCAGTTTTGGCAATTGTTCTCTGTTCTTACACCTGGTTGAAAGTTCAATCCTTGTGATAATGTTGCAGAGTTGGTGAGATTAAAGAGTCGTTTGTCTACCACATTAACAAGCACTGGCGCTTCTCTTCGCAATGTTTGTTGACGGTTTGCGGTGAGAACTACCTCGTCTAACGATAGTACATCGTCTGTCAACTCAAAGTCTTGCTCAAGTGTTTCTTCTTTGTCTGTTTTTAAAGTTACGCTTGCATTATGATAACCAAGGTGCTTAACCTCTAATATTACTTTTCCTTGTGGAATGTTTTTAATCGAATAAAAACCTTTAGCATCTGTGGTTGTTGCAAGTGTTGTACCCTTTACTGCTACCAAAACGTAAGGTACATACTCTTTAGTTTTTGAATCAATAACATGTCCTTGCACGTTTATTCCTGTCATTTTGTAGGTCGATTCTACCACTACTCCCGCAGTAATAGATGTTGAAATGGACAAGAAAAGCAAAGGCAATATTGCTTTTTTTATTGTCATCATACTTTTGTTTTGTTTTAATTATTAATCATATTTTTTCATGATGGTGCAAAGGTACTAAGTTTTATCATGCCCTACAATACCCATTAATATGTATTTTTTTATTAAACAACCGCCTAAATACAGGCATTAAGCAGGTGAGATAATAAAAAATAGGTAGGATTTTGTAAACGAGTATTAATATAATAGTTTTCATTTCAACATGAGAAAAATAATTCTTTTCTTTCTAACTGCATTTCAGCTTGTAGAAAGATGAATTGCAATTGCATTGAGTTAAGGGTGGAAAAGCAATGCAATTACATGCTAAAAGCATTGACTTTGCAGGGCAAAAGCTATGCTTTTATTGACAATATAAATAACACATATAAAAAAGGAGGACACTAACTTGTAGCGTCCTCCTTAACTTTTATGTTGCGATGAGATTAAACCAATTGACTAACCTCTTTCACATTCTCTATATTTTTTAGTTTGGCAATGAGCTCGTTCACCTCATCTTTGTCGTGAACTCCTATCTCTATTGTTCCATCAAAGATACCTTCTTCGGTAGAAATGGTGATCTTATGGATGTCGATATTCATTTGCGAAGAGATCACTTCTGATACTGAAAGAAGCATTCCGTGCCTGTCTATTCCACGAACTTTAATGGTTGCGTTGAAGAATAGACGCTTGTGCATGTCCCATTTGGCATCTAATATTTTGTTACCGAAGCTCGATTTAAGGCGAGCAGCAACAGAACACGAACGCTTATGCACCTCTATTCGTCCTTTATTGTCTATATATCCTAACGCATCATCACCTGGAATGGGGTGGCAACATGTTGGGAATACAAACGTATTGATGTTTTCTTCGTTGATAACGATTGGAATTTTCTTGTTGAAGTCTTTTCCAACAATAAACTTCTCTTGCTCTTTTCCCTTCTTTTTGTCGCCTGATAAGAATGGAACAAACTTACGAAGAGCAGCTTGAATACTCACTCCTCCCTTGTTGTTAAGCACTTCTAAGTCTTTATCTCCAAGTATGGTACTGCGCTCTCCCAATGAAATGAAGAACGCTTCGGGCGTTTCTATCTTATGGCAGGCGCAGAGTTTCTCGATAATAGATGTGGTTACACGCAAATCATGCGCCTTTAACCAGTTCTGTAAAACCTCTTCTCCCTTCTTTTGAGTTTCTCTATTCTTTCTTCTAATGATTGCTTGTATCTTGGCTTTTGCCTTCGCTGTAGATACAAAGTTAATCCAAGAAGGTTGCACATGCTGTGCCATTGAGGTGAGAATCTCTACTTGGTCGCCGCTTTGTAGCTTGTGACTAATGGGCACAAGCTTGTGATTTACCTTTGCACCGATGCAATGACTGCCCAAAAAGGTGTGTATTTGGAAAGCGAAGTCGAGTGCTGTACAATCGGCAGGCATGGTCTTTATCTCACCTTTTGGCGTGAAAACGAAGATCTCTGAGGCAAAAAGATTGAGCTTAATGGCATCGAGAAAGTCCATAGCATCGGGCTGTGGATCGTCTAATATCTCTTTAATGGTGTGCAACCAATTGTTTAGTTCGCTCTCATCTTCGGTATATTCGCCTCCTTCTTTGTATTTCCAATGGGCAGCAAAGCCTTGCTCTGCCAACTCGTCCATTCTGTCACTGCGAATCTGTACCTCTATCCATCGGCCTTGTTTACTCATCAATGTAACATGAAGAGCTTGATAACCGTTGGCCTTTGGGTGGTTCAACCAGTCTCGTAAGCGGTCGGGGTGCGACTTATATATCTTGCTTATTGCAACGTAAATGCTGAAACATTCGTTGATTTCTTCTTCTCTTGACTTGGGAGTGAAGATGATTCTCACAGCCAATATATCGTATATTTCTTCGAAGGTAAGATGCTTTGTCTCCATCTTCTTCCATCTAGAATAAGGGCTTTTCACTCGTTCTTTGATCTGATAGTTGATTCCCATCTTATCAAGAACTTCTCTTATGGGCTGTGTAAAGGCTTCGAACAACTCGTCACGTTGCTCTTTTGTGAATGAAAGCTTTTGGTTAATGCGCTCGAACTCTTCTTTATGTTCGAACTTAAAACTTAGATTCTCTAATTCGGTTTTGATCTTATTCAAACCTAAGCGGTTTGCTAATGGAGCATAAACGTAGAGGGTTTCGCCTGCAATTTTATATTGTTTGTTGGCGGGTTGACTATCGAGTGTGCGCATATTGTGCAGGCGGTCGCATATCTTTATTAAGATAACTCGAATGTCTTCACTCATGGTTAAAAGCAACTTCTTGAAGTTCTCTGCCTGAGCTGATGCCTTATCGCCAAATATTCCACCTGATATTTTGGTTAATCCATCTACTATTTGGGCAATCTTTTCACCAAAGATGTTGGTGATATCTTCAACGGTATAATCGGTATCTTCAACAACATCGTGCAAAAGAGCAGCACAAATACTGGTAGACCCTAATCCCATTTCACCGCAAGCGATTTGTGCAACGGCAATAGGATGAAGGATATAAGGCTCGCCCGACAATCGTTTTACTCCTTTGTGGGCTTGCTTTGCGAAATTAAATGCTTTGGTTATGATTTCAACTTTCTTACGATGTCGTGACGCAAGATAGGTGTCTATTAAATGCTGAAAGGCATCTTGTATAAGCTTTTCATTGCGCTCTTCTATATTCACATCTTTATTATTAGTTTGCTCCATAATGTAATGTGCTTTGTTGTTAAGACGCTCTTTCTAAGTGAAAGAGGACTATCTTGAGGGTTTATTTGTTGTTATTGGCTCGTAGATTGAATGGTGTCGAGCTTTAAAGTGCAAAAAAGAGTAAGACTATTGCTGCTCACCTACCCTATATATAATAAGGTGTAATGGTTCTATTGAATGCTAACAATAATATTACTCTTTTTGTTTTAACTATGATGAGTTGGTTTATTTTACTCTTAACTTCTTACCTGCACGAATGTTACTACCGCTAATTTTGTTGAGTTTCTTTAGCTTTGCTACTGTAGTATGATTGCGTGCAGCTATCTCAGACAATGTATCACCACTCTTTATAGATACCTCTTGGGTTCTTTCTTTACTTCTTCTACCTTTCTTTCTGTCGTGTTTAGAAGAATGACGTGATGATTTTGCTGCGTAAGTTCTGCTACTATAGCCTCTATGTGCTGCTACATAGGTTGGCACATCGTCGTTTACTTCAACCTCATCTCTTTTGCTTAATAATTCATCTGCATTGTAAGCGTAAATGGCTTCTTGCTTATCTATAAACTTATTTACCTCTGTTGAGGGCAAACGAAGGGCTGATAGTTTGCTACTTCCATTAACAATATTACGGCGATATTGTGGGTTTAGTTCTTTCAACTGATTGATATCGAGTCCTAAAACACCTGCAATTTGAGAGAAATGAATATCTCTGTCGACCATAACGGTATCGGTCTTAGCTGGTAAATCGGCTACCATTGGACAAATATTGTGGTCGCAATAATAGTTCATTATATAGTTGGCAGCTATGAAAGCGGGCACATATCCACGTGTTTCTTGTGGTAAATAGGGATAAATCTGCCAATAATCCTTGCTTCCTCCTGCACGATGTATCGCCTTATTGATCTTATCTGGGCCACAATTATATGCCGCAATGGCAAGGTGCCAATCACCAAATATACGATAAAGGTCGCTTAAATAGTTCGCAGCTGCATACGAAGACTTGATAGGATCACGTCTTTCATCTACTAATGAGTTGATTTCTAAGCCATATCTTTTACCTGTTCCGATCATAAATTGCCACAAACCGCCTGCTCCTACGTATGAGGTTGCCTGAGGATTGAGTCCTGATTCGATCACAGGAAGGTACTTTAGCTCTAAAGGAAGATTGTAAGCTTCGAGCGCTTCTTCGAAGATTGGCATGTAAAAGTTAGCCGATCCTAACATAATACTTACCGAACGACGTAGCTTTCCACTGTAACGGTCGATGAATTTCTGCACAACATCGTTATAAGACATCTCTATTACGGTTGGCATTCGCTTCAAACGTGCCTTATAAACCTCTTTATCAAAAACAGGATTAACGTTTGGAAAGTTGCAATCTGTAGAGGGCTTGAGATAGCGTTGTGTGTGATATAGGTGCAAAAGACTATCCACTTCGTAAGTCATTGCTTCTGGAATGTCGATTATCTCTTGCTTACCATTCTTGTTTGTTACTGTTATTTCTGTGTCATTGTCTTCGCTCTGAGCCTGCATTACGCACGCTGTTCCTAGAAGAAACGACATTACTAATAATCTTAGTTTATTCATCTTATCTTAAAATGTAAAGCTACATTGAACCCCTAAAGCGTTTGCTTTGAGAGGATTGCGCTCATTTTTATTATTAATTACTGTTGGACTAACTTTTAAACTCAAATCTTTTGAAATATCAAACTCTGACAATGAGGCGTCAACATACGCATCAATAACTGATAAAGCATACACTGCCACCAATGAGAAGATACTCATATCACGCCATTTACGATACTTATCTTTTCGCTGTTTGAATACTGTTTGATAGCGAGCAAGATTATCTTGAGTTACTTGAGTGCCTAAATGCAGGAACGATTCATACGACTTTGTTTGTGGGTCGTTATCCATTATATCGATATAGGCCTGCGAATAATCCTTATACATTTGGTTATTCCAACGCAAAGCATAAAGACATCCAACGAAACCTCCATACACTATGGGCAATTTCCAATATTTTCTATTGTATATTTGACCTGCTCCTGGGATCACAAGTGCCAACCATAATGCCTTTTTTGCTTCAGGATGCCATGTTTCCCAATTGCGTTTTTCTTTCTTTTTTAAAGGCATATTCCTTGCAATAAGTACACTATCGTCTTTTGAAAGTGTATTTTCTGCAGGCAAAGAAGATTGCAATGCGGTTATACTATCGTTCTGTTCAGTCATTATTCGTAAACTATCGGTTTGCGAATAAGCATTATTTGCGTTTAAGCAAAGTAATCCTGACATAACAATAGTTTTTATTCTTTTATTGATATTCACTGCTTATACTCCTTATTTTATTTACCTCTACTCTTTTAATGTGTCTCTATTGATAATTCACTTATCGTCTATTGAGCAAGAATAACAATTCTTTCAAGACACATTTAACACTATACCTATTTATTATATATAGCCGTTTGCAAAGCGTTTATTATTCCTTTAGCTTATCAAAGACTTGCATAATGTGCTCTAATTCAGCCGCATTAGCAAATGGAATACTAATTTTTCCTTTGCCTTTTGCCGAGTAATTCATTTGAACTTTAGTGTTCAAGAACTTCGATAGCTGTTGTTTTAGCACATTAAACTCCTCTGGTAAAGCTGTAGTTGCTTTGACTTTCTTCTTCGCTTCACCTAAAGATTCACCGCTTTTAATATTCTGAACCAACTCTTCTACTTTGCGAACTGAGTATCCATTCTTTTGAATTTCATTGAAAAGTTTGATTTGTAGCGATGGACTATCAATCGAAAGCAGAGCTCTTGCGTGTCCCATGTCGATCGATTTTTTTTGCAATGCCATCTGAACTTGTGCAGGAAGACGCAACAAACGCATATAGTTTGTAACCGCAGTACGGCTCTTTCCCACTCTTTCAGCAACCTTTTCTTGAGTCATTCCGCTTTGAGCTACCAATTGTTCGTAGGCTAATGCAATTTCAATAGCATTGAGATCTTCACGTTGAATGTTCTCAACTAGGGCCATTTCCATTACACTTGCATCTTTAATGGTGCGTATATAAGCTGGAATTGCGGTTAATCCTGCAAGTTGAGAAGCACGCCAACGGCGTTCACCTGCAATGATTTGGTATTTATTTTCAGCCACTTGATGAAGAGTGATAGGCTGAATAATTCCTATTTCTTTTATGCTGTTAGCAAGCTCTTGCAATGCTTCTTGATCGAATTCACGACGAGGTTGGTTTGGATTAGCTTCTATTTCGCTTAATAACACCTCATTGATGGTAGAGCTTCCTTGTGGTTTCACCTCATCAGTAGATATCAAAGCATCTAAACCTCGCCCTAAAGCGAAGCCTTTGTTCGATGAGTTGTATTTCTTATGTACTGCCATTTACGTTGTTCTTGTTTATTTATTCCAATCGTGTTCTTTTGGTTTTCAAAAGCACTTGTTGAGCCTTTAAAGACTACTTATTACGATTTATAATTTCTTTTGCTAATGATAAGTGATTCTTTGCGCCTGTAGAATCAGCGTCATACAATATCACTGGCAATCCATGACTTGGGCTTTCGCTTAGCTTTACATTACGTTGTATAACCGTTTTAAATACCAATTCTTGGAAATGTCGTTTCACTTCATCATATATTTGATTAGCAAGGCGCAAGCGACTATCATACATTGTGAGCAAGAAACCTTCAATTTCGAGTTTCGTATTCAATCTACTCTTGATAATCTTAATGGTACTTAGCAGTTTACTGATACCCTCCAATGCAAAGTATTCACATTGAACTGGAATAATAACAGAGTCTGCTGCGGTCAAAGCATTCACCGTAATAAGGCCTAAAGAAGGACTGCAATCAATAAGAATATAATCGTATTCATTGCGAATAGGCTCTAAGATGCGCTTCAAGACATATTCTCTTTCATCGATATTGAGCATCTCTACTTCAGCACCCACTAAATCAATGTGACTTGGAATGATATCAAGTCCTTCAATATCAGTAGTGTAAATAGCGTCATGCACATCGGCACGATTAACGATACACTCATATATTGAGCATTCAACCTCCTTCAAATCCACTCCTAAACCACTAGAAGCGTTAGCTTGAGGATCTGCATCTACCACTAAAACAGACTTCTCTAATGTTGCAAGAGAGGCTGCTAAGTTAATTGTTGACGTTGTTTTTCCAACGCCACCTTTTTGATTTGCAAGTGCGATTATTTTACCCATATCGTATTATCTTATGATAACTAAAGTCATAAAGAATACATCTTCAATCAATAGAAATACCTATTTTCTTTTTATTGAGAGTGCAAGCCGAACGCAATAAAAGATATTTTAAATTGCTAAGGCGATGCCTTTCTTATGCAAAGAGAGTGCAAGCCGAACGCAATAAAAGATATTTTAAATTGCTAAGACGACGCCTCTCTTATTGCAAAGATACACAATTTTACCGTAGAAAGCTATGCTTTAAAAGACTTTTTTGTAATTTTGCATACAAATAAATCTTAAAGAATAATGAATAAAAAGAAACCAACTATACTTGTTTCCAACGACGATGGCTACCAGGCTAAGGGCATAAAGGCCCTTGTAAGCATGATTTCCGACTTAGCAGACGTTGTAGTATGCGCTCCAGACTCAGGTCGTTCGGGCTACTCTTGTGCTTTTTCAGCAGCCCTTCCAATCACCATAAAAGAGCAAAAAAGCATCGAAGACTTCCCCGTTTGGTCGTGCAGTGGAACCCCAGTAGATTGCATTAAGATAGCAATAGACAAGTGGTTTAAAGACGAAAAGCCCACATTGATTCTCAGTGGCATCAATCATGGCGACAATGCCAGCATTAACAACCACTATTCAGGTACCGTTGGAGTAGCTAAAGAAGGCTGTATGAAAGGCATTCCATCTATCGCTTTCTCGCTATGTAACGAGCGTTCAGACGCCGATTTTGAGCCTCTTCTCCCCTATGTACGCACCATTGTAAAGCAAGTTTTAGAAGAATCGCTACCTCAAAACACCCTTCTTAACGTCAATTTTCCCAACCTTCCTACCTTCAAAGGCGTTAAAGTGTGCCGAATGAGTCATGGTTATTGGGATAAAGAGGTAGAGAATCGCAATCATCCTTTTGGTCATGAATACCATTGGTTGGCTGGACATTTCTTCAATTCAGAGCCTAATTCAGAAGATACAGACCGCTGGGCACTCGACAATGGCTATGTGGCAATCACCCCAACAACCATTGATGTCACCGCATATGATATGATAGAAAAGGCCAAGAAGTGGACCTTTTAATCGCATAACATCCACAACAACACCCTATACGCATTTATGAAATACTATATTATCGTTGGAGAAGCATCGGGAGACCTACACGCCTCTCACCTAATGGCAGCCCTAAAAAAAGTAGATACCAATGCATCCTTTCGTTTTATTGGTGGAGATTTGATGATAAAAGAAGGCGGAGAATGTCTTCAACACTATCAAACCATGGCGTATATGGGCTTTGTTCCCGTGTTATTAAACCTTAGAACCATTCTAAACAACATGAAACAATGCAAAAAAGACATTGTTTCGTGGAACCCAGATGTCGTTATTTTGGTAGATTATCCAGGCTTTAACCTCAATATCGCAAAGTATTTAAAGAGCGAAACCAATATTCCTGCCTTCTATTACATCTCTCCTAAGATATGGGCGTGGAAAGAATGGCGCATAAAAGCCATTAAACGAGATATTGCCGAGCTGTTTTCTATCTTACCTTTCGAGGTTCCTTTCTTTGAAAAGAAGCACAACTACCCCATTCACTACGTTGGAAACCCCACCGCAGACGAAGTTCGTTTGTTTAAAAACAACTATCAAGAAGATTTCAATAGCTTTGTAACCGCCCACTCATTGCCCAACAACAAACCCATTATTGCATTACTTGCAGGCAGTAGAAAGCAAGAAATTAAAGACAATTTGCCTGCTATGATACAGGCAGCGAGTGCTTTTACCGACTATCAAATGGTGCTTGCGGGTGCGCCTTCGATTGATAAAAGCTATTATTTACCCTTTATCGAGGGGCGCAATGTAACCCTAATAGAAAACAGCACCTATGCACTTTTAAGTCATGCAACGGCTGCTTTGGTTACAAGTGGAACGGCAACACTCGAAACTGCCTTGTTTAATGTACCACAAGTGGTGTGTTATAAGACCCCAATTCCACCCGTCATTCGCTTTGCCTTCAATCACATCATCAAAGTGAAGTATATCTCTTTGGTGAATCTTATCCTCGACAAAGAAGCTGTTTCAGAGCTATTTGCCGACCGATTTGTGGTGAGTGATATTCAGAAAGAATTGCAATCTCTTTTAATTGGAGGCGATAAACGTGAGGAAATGCTCAACAATTATGAGCAGTTGCACGCTATTTTGGGCAATGAAGTGGCACACGACAACGCCGCTCGCATTATGTTTAAGATTTTAAACGATAAGAAAAAGCAGAAAAAGGAAGAGTAAAACCAGTATTTTTAGCTCTCATTTTAACACTTCTTTCACCCCCAACTCCACCAAAGAGTTAATTACTTTAAAACGCAAGGCAACATTCTTGCCCTGCTAACTCATTGTGTTCCTATTTCACTTCACATCGATTTGTTCTGAAAAAGAAAATCAGCATGCAAGCAACTCAACCTCAGAGAGTTATAATTGCATTGAGTTTGCAATACAATCTCATTGAGTTTACATCATAAAAGCAGTGCTATTGCAATGCAAACTCTTATCTTTTACTCACATCTTTCAATCATCTCTCGCTAAAAAACAGCTCATCAGCCATCTAAAACCACGCTATTTCGCCCCTAAGTGCTGCACTTTTATTCGTTTATCCCCTCTCCTTTTTCATCTCAACACATCATTCTACAAAACAAAAGCAATGCTTTTACCTCACTTTCTCTTTCTTTTCTCTCACAAAACCAATCCAAGAGTCAAGCAAAATCAACAAAAAACATCTTTTTACTCGCCAGTTCTTGTCATTCAAGAACAATATTCCTCAGTAAACAAACCTTAACAAAAGCAGACCAACACGCACGTCTTACGAACGAATATTATCAGCAAAAAACAACAAGGAAATTATTTTTTTTGTATATTTGTGCTATCATTGTGCCCCAAATTGAAACCAACGAAGCACAGAAATAAATAAAGATGACTTATATAAACATTCTTTTTTTATTATTCTACCTAAGCATTATCATTGCAACGATGATAACAATCATAATGGATAACAGACAACCAACCAAAACAATGGCGTGGATTTTGGTGCTTGTTTTCTTACCCATTGTTGGCTTTGTGCTATATATTTTCTTCGGACAGAACATCAGAAAAGAGCGATTTATAAGTCAACGAAGCCTCGACAAGCTATCGAAGCAAACCATGTTCGAGTATATCGAACAACAAAACCTGCACCTTCCGCTCGCTCATTCGGCTTTAATACAATTCTTTCAAAGCCAAAATATGGCGTTTCCGTTTAAAGATAACGAAGCAGAAATATACACTTCGGGACACGATTTCATTTTGTCTTTATTAAAAGAGATAGGCTCTGCCCAGCATCATATTCATCTTGTGAGTTACATTTTTGAAGATGATGCGTTGGGATATCTCGTTGCCGACACCCTAATTGATAAGGCTCAACAAGGCGTTGAGGTGCGTTTGATATACGACGATGTGGGTTGTTGGAAGGTGAAAAACAAGTTTTGGCAACGCATTCGCAATGGGGGTGTCGAGGTTTATGCCTTTATGCCTGTGCATTTCCCTGCCTTTACAAGTAAAATGAACTATCGAAATCACCGCAAGCTGTGTGTTGTTGATGGCAAAACTGCCTTTATTGGCGGTATGAACATTGCTTTGCGCTACTTAAAAGGCACGAAAAAAATGCAGTGGAGAGACACTCATTTGAAAGTAGTTGGAGGTGGTGTTTATGGCATTCAGCGTGCGTTCTTAATTGATTGGTACTTCGTTTCGCAAACACTTCTCACCTCTTCGATTTATTATCCACCGCTTTCAAACGACATTAGCAACGAGTGTATAGCACAAGTGGTCACAGGTAGCCCTGTAAGTGTGTGGCCCGACATCATGCAAGGCTTTATTCGTATCATCTTAGAAGCCAAA
Organism: Hoylesella nanceiensis DSM 19126 = JCM 15639; assembly: GCF_000379965.1. Lineage (GTDB taxonomy): Bacteria > Bacteroidota > Bacteroidia > Bacteroidales > Bacteroidaceae > Prevotella > Prevotella nanceiensis. The sequence goes on from NZ_KB904331.1 coordinate 330,371, forward strand.
AATTATGTTTATATTGAAACGCCTTACTTCCTTCCTACCGAGCCTTTTATGGCCGCAATAACGAATGCTGCGCTCTCAGGAGTTGATGTTCGACTACTCATTCCTGCACAATCTGATGCGCTCATCACATCTTTAGCTACTCATTCTTACATCCCCGAGGCACTCGAAGCGGGTGTAAAAGTGTTCTTATATCAAAAGGGGTTCAACCATTCTAAATTGCTTGTATGCGACGATAGCTTATGCACTTGTGGCAGTACGAATATCGATTTCAGAAGTTTTGAGAACAACTTTGAATCGAACATCATTTTCTATGATTCGAAAATGGCTAAGAGAATGAAGGAGGTATTTATCGAAGACGAAAACAATAGTATTTTGGTGGTAGACTATATTGCCAATAAAAAGCGTTCGTTTGCCGTGCGCTTATGGGAATCTATCTTGCGTTTATTATCGCCATTACTCTAATTCTTCTACGCAAAAATTGTTCTCTTTCAATCTAAATTCGCACACATAAAAAATGAAGGATAAAGCGTTTATGCCTTATCCTCTATCTGTTTAAAAGAGCTTTTCGTTGCTCTTTTCTATTTATCTCTAACGAAAAAGAATCTTGTTTTATTCTTTTGGCTTTGCTTTAAACAACGAAAAGTTAACGCTTCCGTATGCTCTTCGCTCTAAAAAACAAGGGTGTTCCTCAAAATGATTATGCTTTCCGTGTTCTAAAACAAAGATACCATCTTCGCTTAATATGTCTTTATCTAAAACGATCTGAGGTATTTCTTCAAGATTTTTCAATGCATAAGGAGGGTCGGCAAATATCAAATCGAATGTTTCTCGGCACGATTTTAAATAGCGAAACACATCTCCTCGAATCAAAGAGTAATTATCTGCGCCCAATTTATCAATACATTGACGAATAAAGGTGCAGTGATCACGATCTAACTCCAATCCAACAACATACTGAGCTTCTCGAGATAACAACTCGATAGATATGCTTCCTGTTCCTGCAAACAAATCTAATGCTCTGCAATCTTCAAAATCTATATAACCATTTAGTACGTTAAAGATATTCTCTTTGGCAAAATCTGTGGTGGGACGAGCCTTAAATGTTCTTGGAATATCAAAGTGACGACCTTTATATTTACCTGTAATTACTCTCATATTAGCCTTTAGTGAATAGTGTAATTAAATCGAATGGCATTCCTTTTACTTGTGTTGCAGGGGCTCTATTGAACTCTGCTGTGGGGTTAATGGTGTAGACTTTATTGATATATCGATTGAGATTTTCGATATGCCACTCGTATTCTGGAATGTTTCCCATGATAAATAGCTCGTCGTTTGTGGCGTCGAAACCCAACAATTTCCATACATGCATAATGTAATAAACAGCATCGTGGGGGTGAGAAACATCAAAACTATTGGTGAATTTAAATCTATTCTTATTGAAACAAAATACATCTACCTTCTTATCATGAAAGCAAGCGTAGAGCTTTTGATGATGTCCTGAGAAGCTTCTTCTATGCATATATTTCCAAACGGGTTGCATAATGGGCATGAAACGCACGTTAGGAATGTTGTCGGTGAGCACCATTTTAAGGTCTTTACTAATGCCAAACAAGGCAACGGCATTGGTTTCGGGCATGATATAATGCAGAGTTTCGATGTTATCGCAGTCTGTTAGGACATACTTATACATATTTTCGGCCTCTTCCTCAACGAATTCTTCAACAGGAACCATCACAACTGGAGCGTCAACAAACACTTGTGCCTTTTGAAACTTGCGCAATAATAAACCGTTTTCCTTAAATGCTTCACGCAAGTTGGCTGCCATTGAGATGCCACTTCGAACGGTATAAGGTTCGAAAAGTATACGATGTTCGGTCTGAAGGTCGTTTACTGCAAATGAAAGTGTTTGCTTTCCTATTCGGAAAACAAGCGGTAATTGCTTTGACAAAGAATGGAATTCTGTTTCTTGCATCGGTTTATTATATAATAAGAAAAATGTACTTCTACTCTATTTCGGGATAAAACAAATAGGAATATTGGTCTTTTGGCTACTCAATTAGGGCTGAGTGGCGGGTTCAATCGGTTGCTCTTGCTGTGCTTTTGTGGCTCCTTTGTCTGTCGATGAGCCTCCCATTGCATTTCGAATACTTAAATAACACAATATAACTAATGCAAGAACACAAAGCGTTAAGATATAATTCTGATTGATTTTAAGCATTGTTCTACCTATTTTTTCTATCTTTGCAATACCTAAAGAAACATCGTTTTGAGCACAATAGCAAAACAAAAGCATTGCTATTGGTTCTTTTTTGTGTTCTAAAGGTGCAACTGCAAAAGTACAAAATACTTTTTAATAATCGATGATAGTAGACGAAATAACATATCAAATCGAGTCTTTCATAGGCTTTTCTCCCACAAACGACCAACATAATGCAGCCCTTTCGTTTGCTCATTTCTTAACAGAAGGAGCGCAAAACAGCATTATGATTATCAAAGGAAGTGCAGGAACGGGAAAGACTTCATTAGCTTCTGCTATCGTAAAATCGCTTACTTCATTAAAACAAAAGGTAGTTTTAATGGCTCCAACGGGTCGAGCTGCAAAGGTTTTCTCTATCAATAGTGGTACAACGGCATTCACTATTCACCGCAAGATCTATCGACAAAAGACCTTTGCAGGCTTAGATACGACCTTTAATCTTAACGATAACCTTCATAAAGATACGCTTTTCATTGTCGATGAGGCTTCGATGATATCTAATTCTTCGTCTTTTACCTCTACATTCGGTAGTGGTTGCCTTTTAGAAGATTTGCTGTCGTATGTTTATAACGGCGTTAATTGTCGCCTTTTGCTTATTGGTGACAACGCACAGTTACCGCCAATAGGTGAAGAAACATCGCCTGCATTAACCAAAGAGGTGATTGAACGGTTCTCATTTTATGTGTATGAGAGTGAATTGAACGAGGTTTTAAGACAAAATAAGGATAGTGGTATATTATGGAATGCCAACATTATTCGCACAATGATTGACGAATTGGCATACGGCGAGTTGCCTATTATGAAGCTAAAGCAATTTAGTGACATTGAAGTGGTGTATGGAGACGAACTCATTGAGTGCCTCAATAACAGCTATAAGCAGGTGGGTGTTGATGAAACTATGGTGATTACACGCTCTAATGCTCGTGCTAAAATATACAATTTAGGCACTAGGAATAAGGTATTCGACTATGAAGAGGAACTGAATTCGGGCGACATTCTCATGGTAGTAAAGAACAATTACTATTGGACTGAGCAGGCTAAAGCTCCTATTAGCTTTCTTGCTAATGGCGATAGAGCCATCGTTCGCAGGGTAAGAAACAAGAGAGAGCTATATGGTTTGCACTTTGCTGATGTGCTATTGCAGTTCCCTGACTATGATAATTATGAGCTTTACACTACCATTATACTTGATACTCTGCTCTCAGATACGGCTGCTTTGAGTAAAGAACAAAACGAAATGCTCTATAAAGGCTTGTTAGAAGACTATCAAGATGTTAGCGTTAAGACTGAAAAAATGAAGCAAATAAGGAGCGATGCCTATTTCAATGCCTTACAAGTGAAATACTCTTATGCCATAACATGCCACAAAGCACAGGGCGGGCAGTGGGCTCATGTGTACATAGATCAAGGCTTTTTAACCGAAGATATGCTCAATCAAGACTATTATCACTGGCTATATACGGCCTTAACTCGTGCCTCTGAGAAGGTATATTTAGTGAATTGGAATAAGAAATACACTGATTTACCTGAAGATTAAACGCACCTTTGCAATGCAAAAGCACTTTATCTAATGATGTTATTGCCTCGTTGTTGAGCCAATTCGTTGCGCTTTTGCTGTGTATCTCTAAAGTCTTTCATCAACGAAGCCATTCTTTCTGGAGTGTTATTAGGCTGTGTTATCTCCATTTTTATTTGTTGCAAGCGACGCTCAAGCAGGTCGAAATGGAAGTCTAACAATAGGTGTAACACCTCATTTCTTAGCTTTTCTGTTTCCTTTTCCATTCGAGCCTCATCGCTAACATTCTGCTTTCCAGTGCTTTCTTCTTTCTGTTCACGAATGTATTGATACTTATCTAAGATCAATTCAGTAGCCAACTGACTTATTTCAATATCGTTATGATGAATGAAATACTGCTCTGCAGAGAAGTTATTGTCTCGCAAATGCTCCAAAGTTTCATTTAAAACACGATTATAAATCTCCACACTAAAGCGCAAATTCTCTGCTGATAGACTGTAATTAATCCACTCTGCCACCGTAAGATTAATGAGATTGCCCTCTTCATCTTCAATATCTCGATAGATAATAAAGTCTCCATGACGGATAATTACCTGCATTAACATGGTTTCTACCTTAGGAATTGAAGGATTATTGATATACTTCTGTGTGGTAGCACTTGCCGAATTAGCTTGCTGAGCCTCTGCATTAGGCGTTTTATTCATGCGGTCTTGCGCCTCACGAATAAACTTATTCATTGTGTTTATCAATGTGCTTTCGGCAATATTCAATCGCTGTGCACAGTCGTGAATATAGGTATCACGAAGTATTTGATTAGGAACTACGGCAATACTTTGTACTATTGAGTTGATAGCTTCAGACCTTTTAGCTGGGTCGGTCACGCCATTGAGCATCAAGTTGGTTTTAAATTGAATGAAATCCACTTGATGATCTTCTATATATTGCCTAAAATCAGCCGACGAATGCTTACGTGCAAAGCTGTCAGGGTCGTCTCCATCGGGTAAAACAAGCACCTTAATGTTCATTCCTTCGGCAAGAATCATGTCCGTTCCACGTAGTGCTGCGTGGATACCTGCAGCGTCTCCGTCATATAAAAGGGTGATATTTGAGGTGAAACGGTGCAGCATTCGAATTTGATGTACGCTCAAAGCAGTACCCGAATTCGCCACAACATTCTCTATTCCACATTGATGCATAGATATAACATCGGTGTATCCTTCCACCATATACACCCTGTCTTCTCTCGAAATAGCCTTCTTTGCCTGATAAATACCATATAAAAGCTGATCTTTATGGTATATTTCTGAGTCGGGAGAGTTCACATATTTCTGCGCAACTCCTTTGGTTCTCGAGTCTAATAAGCGTCCTCCAAAACCCACAATCTTTCCACTTACACTCAACCAAGGGAATATTACACGACCAGCATACCTGTCAATGTATTCCGATCTATCGTTTTTATAGCATATTCCAGTTTTTAATAAGAAGTCGAGTTGATAGCCTTTGGCTTGCGCTTCACGTGCTAATTGATGTCGATCTTGCACATCATAGCCCAAATGAAACTTCGAAATGATGTCATCTCTAAAGCCTCTTGAGCGGAAATACTGCAATCCTATTGAGTTTCCGCCTTCACTTTCGAGTAGGATTTGCTTGAAATAGTCTGCCGCCCACTCATTAACTATAAACATACTGTCACGCTCACTCTGTTCTTGTCGCTCCTTATCGGTTAGCTCTCGCTCTTTAATTTCGATATTATATTTGCGTGCTAACCATCTAAGTGCCTCAACATAGGTCATCTGTTCGTGCTCCATTATGAAGTTAATGGGCGTTCCTCCACGTCCACAACTAAAGCAATGGCATATTCCTCTCGATGGAGATACGAAGAAAGAGGGTGTTCTTTCGTTGTGAAAAGGACACAAACCTTTATAATTTGCACCACTTCTTCGAAGCGAAACAAACTCTGAAACGACATCAACTATATTGGCAGCGTCTTTTATTTTCTCAACAGTAAGTCTATCAATCATACTTGCAAAGATACTATTTTTTTGAAGATTTGCCCACAAAAGCATGCTTTTTAAAATCGAAGAATCCCTTTTCATCACGCTTTTTACCGCCTTTCTTTTATAAAAAATTAAACTATCAAAAACATAACTTTTTATACTTTTCTTGTAATTTTGTGCTCATAAAACTTAAAAAACGAAATGGATATGAGTGAAATGAAGAAAATTAGAGCTGCAATTGTGGGCTACGGCAACATTGGTCGTTACACTTTAGAGGCATTAAGAGCCGCTAACGACTTTGAAATTGCAGGCGTTGTGCGTCGTAATGGCGCAGAGAACAAACCTGAAGAATTGGCTAACTATGAGGTAGTTAAGAACATTAGAGATCTTAAAGACGTTGATGTTGCCATTCTTGCAGTGCCTACTCGCAGTTGTCCAGAATATGCAAAAGACATCATTAGCTTAGGTATTAACACCGTAGATAGCTATGATATTCACACAGGAATTGTGGGATATCGTGCCGAGATGATGCCACTTTGCAAAGAGAAGCAAGCTGTTTGCGTGATATCTGCAGGTTGGGACCCAGGTTCTGACTCAATTGTACGCACCCTTATGCAAAGTCTTGCACCCAAAGGACTAAGCTATACCAACTTTGGACCAGGCATGTCAATGGGTCATAGTGTATGTGCTAAGGGCAAAGAAGGGGTTAAAGACGCCCTTTCAATGACCATTCCATTGGGCGAAAGCATTCATAGAAGAATGGTTTATGTTGAACTTGAAGAGAATGCAAGCCTTGAAGAGGTGACAAAAGCAATTAAAGCTGATCCTTATTTTGCACATGATGAAACTCATGTCATTGCAGTTAAATCGGTAGATGAAGTGAAAGACATGGGACATGGCGTGCATTTGGTTCGCAAAGGTGTGAGTGGTGAAACCCAAAACCAACACTTTGAGTTCAATATGAGCATTAACAATCCTGCACTAACAGCACAAGTTCTTGTGAATGTGGCTCGTGCTTCAATGCGTTTGCAACCAGGTTGCTACACAATGGTTGAGATTCCTGTTATCGATATGCTCGAAGGTGATAGAGAAGAACTTATTGCTGCATTGGTATAAGCTGCTCTTTCGCAACCCAACAGACTTTCATTTGCATCGCTTTTGATGCTAAAATACAATGGCAGTATGTATCTTTCGACATTTTTTTGAAGATATATACTGCCTTTTTCGTTCTCTTTTCGCTCTAAAAAACCGTAACATATCACATTTTATATACATGTTGGCACGTCTTTTGTTTGATGTAAAAGGACTGCAATTTGTATTTTAAAGAAATAGAAAACAGACAAAACAAGCATTCAGGATAATTTAAATAACATCGAAATGAAAGTAGGATTAATCGTTATGTTGCTTGTCCTCATCACAGGATTGGGCTACACTCTCACCAGAATATGGCAGATGTTGCCGTTTACCAACACCATAAAAGGATTGCTTTTTATTATTCCTTTCATGGCAATAGCATCGTTTATTATTTATGGTTCGGGCTTAATCGACAAACTACCGCTTAACTTTGCGTCGTTTGTTTACGAGCTTGGAACATCTTGGCCCATGATTCTTCTCTATCTTGCGCTTATCTTTGGCGTGTTAGATATAGCTAAATTAGCTCACATTCTGCCCGAAACCTTTTTGCGAAAGAGCGTCATTGGCTCGGCAAGTATCTTTATTTTCGTCACTGCATTGTTTGTTTATGGCAACATCAACTACAAGAAAAAGGTGAGAATACCTATCACTTTAACCACACAAAAGCAGCTTCCTAAGGCGCAAAAGATAGTAATGATTAGCGATGTTCACTTGGGATATCACAACAGAAAAGAGGAGTTTAAACGCTGGGTGCAATTGATTAACAACGAAAAGCCAGACCTTGTGTTGATTAGTGGTGATATTATTGATGGCAACTTGCGCCCACTTTGGGAAGAGAATATGGCACAAGAGTTTAGAAATATCAAGGCGCCTATCTATGCTTGTCTTGGAAATCACGAATATATTGGAGGCGAACAAAACAGCGAAAAGTTTTATAAAGATGCTGGAATTACGCTCTTGCGTGACTCGGTTGCAACGATAAACGGAATCAATATCATTGGACGAGACGACCGAACAAATGGACATCGCAAAACTCTTCACGAACTTACGAAGGGCATCGACAAAGATCTTTACACCATTGTGCTCGATCATCAGCCTTATCATCTTGAACAATCGGAGCATGAAGGCATCGATTTTCAGTTGAGCGGACACACTCATTATGGACAAGTTTGGCCTATTTCGTGGATCGAAGACCTTATTTATGAAAAGGCATACGGACCTTTAACAAAGGGAAAGACGCAATATTTTGTGACCAGTGGTATTGGTATTTGGGGCGGAAAATTTAGAATTGGAACGCAATCTGAATACCTTGTAGCAGAACTCTCTAATCGATAAGCAGGCAAACGTGCAGACAATGACTGTAAACATAGAGTGGATAGCTCAGCAATTCGAGCTTTTCAATACGCTTTATTTCGATAAGGTGCTACCCACTCCGTTGTTTTTAGTGTCGAAAACAAAGACAAAATTGGGTTGGTTTGTGCACAAAAAGCATTTCACCTTCAGAGGATTTCGGTCGTATGATTATAAAATTGGTATGTCAACTCACTATCAATTCACCGAGCGACAAGCGCAAAATATCTTGCTTCACGAGATGATTCACTTCTATATAGCCTTTAAAAATATCAAGGATAAGTCGGCTCACGGCCCTGTTTTTAGGCGATTGATGAATCAATTTAACAACGAATTTGGATGGGAACTAACTGTTTCTGTCAATACAAAAGACTATAAAACGAACGAAACGACAAGTTCTTCGAAAGCGAAAAAGATAAAAGAACGCTTAATTTTAGCTATCGAACAAAGCGATGGAACCTGCTTTCTGTCGGTGATAAACCCTCGTTATGCGTTTAAAATTCAAAACGAATTAAAGCGAACAACGCACAACTTGAAATTTAGTTGGTATAAAAGTAGCGACGAAAGGTTCAGTCATTTCTCGACAGTTAGAAGTCTGCGAGGAGTTAAAACGCCCCGAAATGAGTTTGAAGAGGTGATTAAGTCTTTGCAACCTGTGGTACTGGTGAGGAAAGAAAAGAGCGAGAAATAAATCAATATATAGTGAAATAAGATGGAAGGAAGGGGTAAACTCTTCCTTTTTTGATGCGTCTTTGTTTCGACTGAGCAATAAAAATAGTTCTCTTTTCCTCAGCAAGAGTGTTCTAACTTTATTGAAAATGGAAAGAAAAGAGGTCGATAAAGAAAGATGAAATGAATGAGCATCTTTTTCTATCTCAAAGCAAGAGGAAGACAATGAGCATGGCGAGGAAAAACAAAGGGACTGAAAGGGGAAAACAATTGCTATGCTTTTACAACCTAAAAGCAATGTAACTGCATCTTAATTACACTGCTTTTGCATTGCAATAGCACGTCTTTTTCTCTATTTTGAGATAAATATCTGATGACTAAAGCTTTCGAACTCTCTTCGAGTAAGGCATCACCAAACGGGTAAAAACAAAATAGACGAGCATCGATTGTTCATCAATGCTCGTCTATTATTATATTATTTCGTATTGAAAAATACTTATAATTGTGCTAATTCAATCACTTTTTCGATTGCAGCATTTAAGCCTTCAAGGTCTTTACCACCTGCAGAAGCGTAGTGAGGTTGACCTCCTCCGCCTCCTTTTATAAGCTTAGCAGCTTCTCGAACCATTGCACCAGCATTTAAGTTGTGCTCTTTCACTAAGTCATCGCTTAACATAACGCTCAACAATGGTTTGTTTCCTGCTATGGTTCCGATAACACATAGCAAGTGAGAAGGATTCGCTTCACGAACCTTAAACACAAGGTCTTTAGCGTTTGAAGCATTGATTGGCAACACACCTGTTACGACTGTAACACCGTTTTGTTGCTTAGCGCCATTCAATAAGAATTCTTTTAGACGTTCAACGTTTTGTGCATTGAACTTTTCTACTTCCTTCTTCATTGCTTCGTTCTCTTCAATAAACTTCTCAATGGCACTCTTTAGGTCCTTAGTGTTATTGAATAGGCCCTTAATAGCTTTGATAGTATCTTCTAAAGAGTAGACCAATTCTTCGCAGTTCTCGCCTGTAATAGCTTCAATACGACGTACACCAGCTGCCACACTTGTTTCTGTTACAATCTTAAACATACCAAGTCGGCCTGTAGATGTTGCGTGAATACCACCACAGAACTCGCAACTAGGACCAAAACGCACTACTCTTACCTTGTCACCATATTTCTCTCCGAAGATAGAAACAGCACCCATCTCTCTCGCTTCTTCGATAGGTGTGTCACGATGTTCGTCCATTGGATAGTCTTCTCTTATCATTTGGTTCACAAGACGTTCCACTTCACGAAGTTGTTCGTCTGTTACTTTTTGGAAATGAGAGAAGTCGAAGCGTAGAGATTCTGCCGAAACATAAGATCCTTTTTGCTCAACATGGTCGCCAAGTACTTGCTTTAACGCATAATCTACTAAGTGAGTAGCGGTGTGATTAGCTGCACTTGCATTGCGATTGTCGGTATCTACACAAGCCATAAAGCTTGCTTTAACGTCTTTAGGCAATGCTTTTACAATGTGAATGCTTTGTCCGTTTTCTCTTTTTGTATCGATAACTTCAACGGTTTCGTTCTCATTTACAAGCACACCTTTATCTCCTACTTGTCCACCCATTTCGCCATAGAAAGGCGTATTGTTAAGAACTAGTTCGAAATAGGTGTTCTTCTTTTGTGTAACTTGACGATAACGAAGGATCTGACACTCGTATTCTGTATAGTCATATCCCACGAATTGTTGCTCACCTGCAGCGAGTTCAACCCAGTCTGTGCTCTCAACTACAGCCGCATTACGTGCTCTTTCTTTTTGTTTGCGCATCTCTTCATCAAACTGTTCAGCATTAACTGTAATTTGATGTTCACGACAAATCAACTCAGTTAGGTCGAGTGGGAAGCCATAAGTATCGAAAAGACGGAACGCTTGCACGCCATCTAATTCGCTCTTACCTTCTTTTTGCAACACTTCAATAGCATCGTTAAGCATTGAAATACCCTTTTCTAGGGTGCGAAGGAATGAATCTTCTTCTTCTTTAATCACTCTTCCAATCAATTCACGTTGTGCTGTTAGCTCAGGATAAGCCTGTCCCATTTCTGCAATAAGAGTAGGAATGAGTCGGTATATAAACGCTTCTCTTTGGTGTAAGAAGGTGTATGCGTAGCGAATAGCACGACGAAGAATACGTCTAATCACATATCCTGCCTTTGCATTGCTTGGCAATTGGCCGTCAGCAATAGAGAAAGCAACAGCTCTAAGGTGGTCTGCAATAACACGCATAGCCACATCTACTGCATTATCTTCGCCGTAGTTCTTATGAGAAAGCTTGCAAATCTCTTTTATGATAGGTTGGAAAATGTCTGTATCATAGTTACTGTTCTTGCCTTGAAGTGCACGAACTAGACGTTCAAAGCCCATACCTGTATCGATAACATTCATGCTTAATGGCTCTAATGAACCATCCGACTTACGGTTAAACTGCATAAATACGATGTTCCAAATCTCGATTACTTGTGGATCATCTTTGTTAACGAGCTCTGAACCCTTTACTTTTAGCTTCTCTTCTGGCGTTCTTGAGTCGAGATGTATCTCTGAACAGGGTCCACAAGGACCTGTATCGCCCATTTCCCAGAAGTTATCATGCTTGTTTCCGTTGATGATATGGTCTTCAGGAAGATGCTTTCTCCAGAATGAAGCGGCATCATCATCACGAGCAATGTTATCCTCTTGAGAGCCTTCGAATACTGTAACGTAAAGGTCTTTGGGGTCTAAATGAAGTACATCAACTAAATACTCCCACGCATAGTCAATGGCTTCTTCTTTGAAATAATCGCCAAAACTCCAGTTACCAAGCATCTCAAACATAGTGTGGTGGTAGGTATCGTGTCCTACTTCCTCAAGATCATTATGCTTTCCGCTTACTCTTAAGCACTTTTGAGAATCGGCTCTACGACGTGGTTCTGGGTCTTTTGTACCAAGAATGATATCTTTCCATTGATTCATTCCAGCGTTAGTAAACATCAATGTGGGGTCGTCTTTAATCACCATTGGTGCAGAAGGCACAATAGTGTGACCTTTTGAAGCAAAGAACTGCTTGTAAGACTCACGTATTTCGTTAGCTGTCATCATTTATATGTATTATTTTAAATTTCTATTAAAAGTTTTGCAAAGATACCGAAGTTTGACTATTTTTGCAAATAAATTAGTTTTTGTTTAACAAAAAGCATCGCATTATGGCTCTGAATATGAATAAAAACCTAAAGCTTTACTACTCTATTGGTGAAGTAGCAAAGATGTTTGACATTAACGAAAGCACTCTTCGTTATTGGGAAAGCGAGTTTCCTCATCTCAAACCCAAGACAAACAGCAAGAACGTTAGACAATATACAGAGAAAGATATCGAACAAATTAAAGTGATTTATAACCTTGTTAAGGTTCGAGGATTTAAGCTTGCTGCAGCAAGAAAGATGCTAAACGAAAACAGAAAGAATGTTGACAAGAGCGCAGATATTTTAGAAATGATGATTAATTTGCGTGATGAACTGAAAAATTTGAAGAAACAACTCGATTCAATAGTGTAGCTTTTTATTTTAAAGCTGCACTTTTTTATTTTTATCAAGAGCACTTTTATTTTTCAAACAAAAACTATTTCGCATTCGACTTTCACGACTTAACCATCTGAAAATCAAAAGAAAGGAAATATATTTATGTCTCTTTCAAAACGAATGAGAGAAACTATTATAAAACAAAAAAGACTCTATTTCGATTGAAATAAAGTCTTTTGAAACGGTGGGCGTTGACGGATTCGAACCGCCGACCCTCTGCTTGTAAGGCAGATGCTCTAAACCAGCTGAGCTAAACGCCCGTCTTTTAGTTCTTAAAAGCGATTGCAAAGGTAATACATTTATTTTAATCCTCCAAATTTTCAATTACTTTTTATTCTTATTTTTTCAAATATTCCTACTCTAACCCTCGCCTACTCCTATCTAATAACACTGCTTTTAAATCCCTAAAAGCATCACTTTACACCCCAATAGCAATGCTATTTAATGTAAAAAGAGTTGCATTTTACATTGAAACTTACCACACATTATTATATAATTATTCAAATTTTAGTAGTATCTTTGCACTATTATAATTTAAAATAGACAATAAATATGGAAAAAGTAGTTAGTGGAATACGCCCAACAGGCTTCCTTCACCTCGGAAACTATTTCGGAGCGGTGAAGAGTTTTATTGAAATGCAGAATGATTATGATTCTATGTTCTTCATTGCAGATTGGCATTCGCTCACTACTTCACCAAAACCCGAGGACATTCAAAATAGTGCACGTGTCATTCTTGCAGAATATTTAGCTTGTGGAATCGACCCTAACAAGGCCCCAATATATGTTCAAAGCGATGTAAAAGAAACACTTGAGCTGTATCTTTACTTAAATATGAACACTTATATTGGCGAGTTAGGTCGTGTAACAACATTCAAGGAAAAGGCAAGAAAGCAACCAGACAACGTGAATGCGGGTTTGTTTACCTACCCAACTCTTATGGCTGCGGACATTCTTCAGCACAGAGCGGTAAAGGTTCCTGTAGGAAAAGACCAAGAACAAAATATGGAAATGGCGAGAAAATGTGCTCGACGTTTTAACAATATCTATGGTGTTGATTTCTTCCCAGAGCCTCAAAACTTCTATTTCAACGCTAAAGCGGTGAAGGTTCCTGGTTTAGATGGAAGCGGAAAGATGGGTAAAAGTGAAGGAAACTGTATCTATCTTCACGATGATGACAAGACTATCACTAAGAAAGTGATGAAGGCTGTGACTGATAGTGGACCCACTGAGCTGAACAGTGAGAAGCCTCAAGTGATTGAAAATCTATTTACTTTCTTGCAAATTTGCTCAACACAAGATACTTACGACTATTTTAATGAGCAATGGAACAATGCTACTATTCGCTACGGAGAATTGAAAAAGCAAATCGCACAAGACATTTGTGCAACCGTTGCACCTATCAGAGAGCGTATAACTGAGTTCAGTTCTAACAAAGAACTCTTAGATAAAATCGCTAAACAAGGTGCTGATGCAGCGAGAGAAAGCGCTTCGGCAACTCTTAAAGAGGTTAGAAAAATCATCGGTTTTAGATCTTTATAAAGAGTTTTTCAACTACTCTTAAAACATAACGACACCTCGTTCAACTCTCTATTTGATGTTGATCGAGGTGTTTTTCTTTGCCCTTATTCCACAATATTCTTACTCTTCATTCTCTTTATCTTTGCTAACGATATCTCATTCAGCATCGCTTAAAGGGTTTTTCTTGGAGTCTTTAAAGCGCTTTTATCTATCTTTCTATATTGAAAAGTATCCTACTCTTAAAAAAAATCAATCTTCTCTTCTTCCGATATCTCCCCGATACAAATATATTATTGTGTAGGTGCAATGTAAAAGCATTGCGTTCCATGGGCAATAGCATTGCAATTAGGCGACAAAAGCATTGTGTTTGCGTCATAAAAGCAATGATATTATGCGGGGAATTATATCTCTATTTGGGGATAAAGGCAATGTCATTATGCGTAATTGTTTCACAATTTGAAGATAAAAGCGATGGCGTTACGTATAAGGAACAAACAAGGAAAAAGTTGTTGCAATGCGTTCTTCTTACCAAAAAAATCAAAAGGAGGCTCGTTTCTATCCTTTTGAAGTCCCAAGGTATAAGTATAGCATTTTACTTCGTGGCACTCTGTAAACAAAAGGGCATAAAAAAAGGATGCTTCTACGAAAGAAGCATCCCCAATTTCAGAGATAATAAAAAAATTACTATCAAATATTATTCTGTAATTTGAACAGTAGCACGACGGTTGAATGAAACTGGTGAAAGTTCATCTACACCACCCTTACCAACAGTTGAGATGTTATCACGGTTGATACCAAGTTTAACAAGCTCGTTAGCAACTGTCTTAGCACGTTCTTCAGACAACCATTGGTTGTGAGGAGCTTTACCTGTTGCGCTGTCAGCATAACCTGTTACAAGAATATTTGAGTTGTTTGCTTTAGCATACTTAGCAAGAGCTGCTACGTTAACAAGATCCTTTTGAGATGCAATGTTTGTCTTGTCTAGGTTGAAGAACACAGAGATAGGAGTTGTGATGAACTCTTTAATTGTTGTGTTTTCAGCTGGCTTTTGGTTAGCCAACAAGTCTTTCAAACGTGCATTTTCAGCATTTGCATCGTTAAGTTGTGCGTTAAGAGCATCGATTTGAGATTGAGAAAGCGCTTTGATAGCGTCAACATCTGGAGTTCTTTCCCATGTTGATTTACCCAAGTTGAATGTCAAACCAATTTCACCATAGAAGTTGTTATCGTGTGAATCCCAACCACGGTGACCGTTAGTTACTTCAGTTCCGTCGATATCTGTTTCCAAACGATTCAATCCAACTTCAACATTTAGAGCTACTCTCTTAGACAAACGGAATTCATTTAACAAACCACCGCTTAGATCCATAGCGTAAAGATTGTGAGTCATTGTACGACCGAAACCAGCACCTACGAATGGAATTACATTCCAAACACGGTTAGGATTGTAACCGAACAACATGTTACTTACATTGAACAATGCGTGACCGTTCAAGATCCAATATCTGTTGAAGTAAGTATTCTTATCATATGGTACTTGTGCACCAGGTACATAGTTACCTCCAACAGTCTTACCCCAGATACCTTGAGCCTTTACACGAAGACCAAGTCCAGGTGTAAACCACTTACCTACAGCTACAGCTGCACCAAAATTACCACGATCTTTAGAGAAAGGATTTGTCTTCAAATCCAAACCATGTTCTTGACTTGAATACCAAACATTCCAGTTTCCACCAACTTGAACGAACCAATTGCTCCAGAATGAGTTAGTTGCAACGCTGTGCTTCTTAACTGGATCAGCGTCTTGAGCCATTGAACTCAAAGACATACCGGCAAGAGCCAGCATAATAAATAGTTTTTTCATAAACTTATTAATTAAACAATCAAATTATTATATATTATTTTCTTTAGTGTATTATCCCTTTTCATTTCACGTTGCAAAGATAATAATAATATTTAAGTATATTCTCTTTTTAGTTATTTTTCACATGAAAAGATCGAAAAATTGATAAAAATCCAATCGAAACAGCATTTTTATTCACTTAATTGAATAGTTTGCTTATGTCTGTTTGGTTTAAAATACTTAATATAGTTTTGCCCGTTGGAGTATAATTAATGTTTGTTGTTGCAAATAAACTAGTTATCAAATCGTCCATTTCCACATTACTTAATACTTGTCCATAGGGAATAGCTGCACTGCGAGCCATAGTCAATGCCAACGCATGATGAATATCATCAAGAGGCGAGTTCACTCCTTGTTCGCTTGCATTGTTGAGCATATCGTGAATAAGAGCCACCATATCCAAGCCTTGCAAATCTGCAGGAACCGACTGAAGAGCATAACTTCCTCCGCCAAGATTACTGATTTCAAAACCTATCCTTTCTATTTCTGGAATGATTTTGTTAAACAACTCAACACTTGCTGCAGGTATTTGCACCATTTCTGGGAACAATACTTTCTGCGAAGAGTTTATTCTTTGATTCAGTTGCTCCATGAAATTCTCATATAATATACGTAGATGTGCTCTGTGCTGGTCGATAATCATGAGCCCAGACTTCACCGAAGTCATGATATATTTACCCTTATATTGATAATGAGAAGGCGACTTTTCTGCAATAAGACTCTCACTTTCTGATATCGGTTCATCAGGAGTAAACAAACTTTGAGGCTCATCTTTCTCATTACCCAAGCCCTTATAAAGCGACTCCCAGTTCGTAACTTCACGACGAGAACTACTTTGTTCTACCTCTTTAAAAGGATTATAATTAGGGTTATAATCCACTTTTGGAGCCGAAGTCGAAGCATTTGGGTCGAAAACAGGAATGTCGGGACGTCCTTCATTATCGAAATCTATCGACGGAACATCATTATATAAGCCCACTGCCTCTCTCACAACAGCAAGTAAGATCTGCCATATCGCTTTCTCATTTTCAAACTTAATCTCCGTTTTTGTTGGGTGAATATTCACATCGATCTCTTCCGTTGGAACATCAAAGTATATAAAATAAGGTACTTGTTCACCCGTTGGCACAAGACGTTCGAATGCACTTGCAACCGCTTTATGGAAATAAGCATGCTTCATATATCTGCCATTCACAAAGAAATATTGCTGTACTCCCTTCTTCTTTGCCGACTCAGGTTTACCCACAAAGCCGTAAATCTTACAGAATGTGGTTTCCGTTTCAAGAGAAAGCAAGTCTTGATTGATTCTTTTTCCAAAGATATCCACAATGCGTTGACGCAAAGTTCCAGCTCGAAGATTAATCAATTCGTTACCATTACTATGTAGAGTAAAGGTGATATGAGGATAAACAAGAGCAATACGCTGAAAAGCTGTAATGATATTGTTTAGCTCTGTGGTATTTGATTTTAAGAATTTACGACGTGCAGGAACGTTATAAAAGAGGTTTTCTATAAGAAAATTAGTTCCTACTGCACAGGTACAAGGTTCTTGCGAAATGTATTTCGAGCCAGCAACATGTATCACTGTTCCCAAATCTTCGTGCTTTTGGCGAGTTTTTAGTTGCACTTGTGCCACCGCAGCAATCGACGCAAGCGCCTCACCTCTAAAGCCCATGGTATGCAATTTGAATAAATCGTCGGCAGAACGAATCTTAGATGTGGCATGACGTTCAAAGGAAAGACGAGCATCTGTGTCGCTCATTCCCTTACCATCATCAATCACTTGAATCGAAGTTCTACCAGCATCAACTACTAATACATTAATAGTTGTGGCCTCTGCATCGATTGAATTCTCAACCAACTCTTTGATAACGCTTGCAGGACGTTGTATAACTTCGCCCGCAGCAATTTGATTTGCCACTGTATCTGGTAGTAACTGAATTACATCTTGCATAACAACTATTTCTTTTTAAATCAACCAATAATAAACGACAGCCAATAAGCCCAAAAGTAAAAGCGTTGGTATTACAAGTAAAAAGGATTGACTTAAGGGTGTAAAAGCATTGGAATTAGAGCGTAAAAGGATAGGTTTTACAATCCTCTTGCTCGCCTCTTTGTTTTCACCTTTATTCATCGAGCTTTCCACTTGATATTTTTCTTTGAGCTTATCGATATATTCTTTGCGCTCATTATAATACAGATAGCGATGCTCGAATCCCCTTGGTTTCGCCTGTTTAAACCAATTCATACTTATTGAGACGTATTTTCTTCTGTCGGTTTATTTGTATTTTGTTGGGTGGTTTCTTTGGGTTTATTCTCCGATTCGAATCTTTGTACGGGTGCTTTTTGGCGCTCTATCACTCTAAGCTTTTCGCTATCGGTCTTTCCTTTCCATTTAAATACATCCTCTTTCGATTTTGGTCGTAGATGATCTAACCACGCAAAAGAAGGCAGATGTAATTTATCGGTTGGTATTTGACTTATTGGGAAGAGTGTACCTTGTGCCTTTGGCATCCAAATTCGCTCCAGTTTTTTCTCTTTATTGATATACATTCGCATGGTATCGGTCTCGATATAGTTGAGTCCAATCATCGAACTATCCTTGTCATTGATAGGATAAAAGATAATTCTTACATTGTCGATGCACACCAAGCGACGTAAAGCTCCTTCGTCAAAGTAGGCATTCATCAGTTTAGAAGAAACCTGATTGAAGTTCTTTTTATCATCGAGTTGCTCAACAGAAAGCGCCTGTCCTTCTACTTTAGCCATGCGAATAGTGCTATCGTTCATATAAACATAGATCTTTTCACCCAGCACTTGTCGGTTATCGCTCCACAAAACGGGATCGTAATACATCGTTAAACAAGAGTCTTTTCCATTTGCAACCAGCGAATCGCATATTGCTTGCACATCTTTTCGATAAGCAACCACGTGTCTAAAGGCATGCACTTTTCGATAAGCCGAATCGGTATTGATGTGCATGGTCTCTATCTTTAGCGAGTCAGCATGCATAAATAAGGTGTCACCTTGCGAATAATCTTTTAGCAATGCCTTCTTTGTTGCAAAGCCTTTGCCTGTCTTTTCGTTATAAACAAACACGTCGGCATGCAATTCATTCTTGTTCTTTTTATCGACATATATCACATTTCCATAGCCTTGACCAATGCCTGTCTTCTTGTCTCTATATAGAGTATCACCTGTAATGACCTTCTCTTTACTTGTAATGGTAGACCTTGAGAACAGCTCTACCTTATCTTTCTTGGTATCGAAGTAGCCATCTTGGGTTTTCACCACATCGCCATTAGTTACAATAGTGGTTGGACCTTTGAAGTGAGCCTGCGACTTTGGCGCATCATAATATAAGGTATCGGTTTCGATATTGCTCTTTCCACTATTGAGTTTCACCCCAAAATAGAACACAGCTTGGCGTGACTGGGTATTGTATTCGCCCCAATCTGCAATCAATTGGTCTTTTCCATCTACCAGTTTTCCGCCGTCAAAGAAGTAGGCATTCTTATACATTCGATCGTAATTCAAACTATCTGTATAAAGAGTTTGATTGCGATGCTTCAACACTACATTCTTTCTTACTTCAAGAATTTGTGTCACTCCATCGTAAAAACCACGCTCGCCTTTAAGCGAAAGGGTGTCGCCTTGTCGGAAAAGAACACGTCCAAAGGCTCTAACAGAGTTCGACTCTTGATAGAGATAGGCACTGTCACATGTGAGAGTTGCCCCGTTGTGCTTCAAACGAACGTTGCCTTTTAATATCTGTGCATCGGGATTTGGACCATAGATGTCACGCTTTAGCTCGTCTGCATGCTCCAAATAAACCTTTTGATCTTCACGTATTACACGTTTCTTTTGCGGTGTGTTATAGGCAAAGAGCGCACATAATCCAAAGAGGCATAGAACCAATAGCGTACTGATTCTATGCCTTATTGACTTTAATTCCTTATCTTTTATATATCTCATTTAATCCAACCTTGATACTCAAAGTTACAATTCTTATACTGATTCTCCATTCTTATATAGGTGTTCTTTATTTTATTGACCACCCAGTTGTGTAAGAATTTCTCTCGTTCTTTGGCTAATACCACGTTCTTAAGCACCTGATAATCTTCTGTTATCACTGCTTTATGAGCATCTACTCTGTTCTTTAGTTTCACAATAGCGCACACTTTCTTACCTCTATCGTTCACCATTTCAAACACATTAGATATCTCTCCTGGCTTTAATGTTTCTACTTGGCGAGCCACTTCTGTAGGAAGATCACGCATTTGGAAACGAGATGTGCGTTCATTGTTTACATTGTTCACCATCAAACCTTTGTTGTTGCGTGTGTCTTTATCGTCTGATACGTGGAAAGCTGCATCTTCAAAGGTGAATTTTCCATCACGAATATCGGTTAAAAGCGAGTCCATCTTCACTCTTGTAGCCTCTACTACTTCTGCAGAAACAACAGGTTTACGCAAGATGTGGCGCACTTTCACTTTGTCACCACGCTTATCTATTAACTGAATGATGTGATAACCGAACTCGGTTTCTACAATCTTTGAAATCTTCTTAGGGTCTGTTAAGTTGAAAGCAACAGCGGCAAAGGCAGGGTCAAACATACCTCTTCCGGTGTAATCCATCTCTCCTCCTTGGCGAGCAGAGCCTGGATCTTCAGAATAAAGACGTGCTAATGTAGCAAAAGAGGTTTCGCCTTTGGTTACTCTGTCGGTGTAATCACGCAAATCATTCTTCACTTTTGCAATCTCTTCTTGGCTCACTCGTGGTAGCATTGTAATGATTTCAACTTCTACTGTTGTAGGAACTGTTGGCACACTGTCTGCAGGAAGCGACTCAAAGTAACGACGAACGTCACCAGGAGTTACCGCAATATCTTTCACAAGCTTCTTTTTCATTTCTTGAATCAATAGTCGATTCTTGAAATCATCATGCATTTGCTGACGTATTTGTGTGATGCTTTGACGGCGATATTCTTCTAATTTCTCTTTAGAACCAATTTGTTGAATCCAATAATTGATTTGTTGTTCAATCTCAGAAGCGATCTCCGACTCGCTAATATCTATTGAGTCGATAGCTGCTTGGTGCAAAAATAGCTTTTGAACTGCCAATTGTTCGGGAATGATACAATCGGGATCGCCATTCCATTTCACTCCTTCTAATTCAGATTGAAGGCGCATTGCCTCTACGTCCGACTTCAAAATGGGCTCGTCTCCCACCACCCAAATAACCTCATCTACTACACTTTGTGGGTTAATTGTCACAGCTTTAGTAGCTTTGGTCAACGAATCATTGCTATGAGAGTTGGCACCTAAACGGCCAGCTTGCAAACTCATGCCTGCATAAGTCATTAAGAAAGCAAGTCCTATAGATATTTTTTGTCTTCTATTCATTTGTGCTATACGATGTAAAACCAAGACTTTTGTTGCTTAGTTGATGGTTGATAATTCTTTTTTATTGATTACTATTGAGTGGCTTTTCTTTAGTTTTGCAAGCCATTGTTGTTCTAAATGTTCTTTATAGTCTGCCAAAACCTGCCAAGCCACTTCGCTTTTCAAGTCGGGTTGCTTCACTTTCTTTCCTACAATCTTAGTAAAAGGAAACTCAGAAGCACCGCTATTGGTGTTGTGTTGTTTATAAAATAGTTTATCAACAACAGTATTTTCGCCTAAAGAGAAGATGCCTTCGTCTATTTTAAACAATTCTTTTGAACCTCCAACGGCATTCTCTATCGCTGCTTTATTCAAGTTTAGAAGTGGCGCATGCTTTGCTTTTTTCTCTAATTCCTTTAGCAATTCAGCACTTTTAGCATACAACACATAACCTTTAAAGCGTGGTTCATCAAATCGATATTTCTTTTTATTCGCTTCAAAATAACGCTCTAAAGCTCCCGAATGTGCCTCTGCTCCATTCCAAACATTGCTATTGAGGTAAGCAAGAAGCTGTTCGTTTGACGAAGATGAAGCCCCCCATGCACCATAATTGCTATCTGCAGACAATGTATTGAGCACATCATCTGTGGTAGATATTGCAGTTAAAGAAGGGCTATTTCCCACCTCTCCACTCGCAAATACATGTTGCATGTCGACACCTTGACGCACTTTATCCTTCAAAATGAAGTCGATAATATTGGCTCTTACCTCGTTATAAGGCAAGAAATCTACTTTCTTTTGAAGATAGAGAAGATGATATCCGTCTACAGACATAAAGGGTTTGCTCACTTCTCCTGGTGATAACGCAAAGGCAACGTTCTCAAATTCGCTTAAAGTTTGCCCTTTAGCCAACCATGGCAATTCGCCTTTTGTGGCACGATATAGGGTATTTTGGGTGTAGAGCTGAGCCAATTTACCAAAGTCTTCGCCTGCTTTCACCTTATTATATATAGCTTCTATTTGGTCTTTTGCATTCTTTTCGTCTGCCTTACTGGCTCTTTGACTAAGATAAATATGGATATCTTGCAATTTCACGAGTCCGCCTTTTGAACTCACTTCTGAAGCTATTTTATTGTAGATGTTACGTGCTTGCTGTTCGATATCAGCCGAAACCGCAACATTATTTTTTACTATTGGAGCAGAAGAGATAGTCTTTTTATTTCTATTATCTATAGTAATGCCCTGCTGTTGTTGCGCTGCCACCTTGTGTTTTAAATAATATTCGGCATAACGCTCAGCAAAATGATACAGCTCTTTCTTACTAGAAACGCCATTTGGATAATTTTGTTTATAGGCATTTATGAAGATAGAACGAGCAATTGGCTCACCATCTATCGTCATAACAACATTGTGTTCTTGCGCACTTAGGGCAGCACTACACAATAAAGATATTAGTAATAACTTGTTTCTTTTCAATATTCTATTTTCTGCTTATACTCTTTTGAGTTACACTTGCTGTTTTAATTGCTTTTTATTGTGATATTGAAGAGCACTATATCATTGTATAATGCCCTTCAATAGTTATTCTTATTCTGGGCGAGAATAGTTTGGAGCCTCACTTGTAATTGAGATATCGTGTGGGTGACTCTCTAAAACTCCAGCGTTAGTGATACGTGTAAACTTAGCATTATGCAAGTTATTGATTGTTTCAGCACCACAATATCCCATACCAGAACGTAGTCCTCCAACCAATTGATATATCACTTCTTGAACTGTTCCCTTATAAGGTACACGACCAGCGATACCTTCTGGAACGAGTTTTTTAACGTCTTGAGTATCTCCTTGGAAGTATCTATCCTTCGAACCGTTCTTTTGTTCCATTGCTTCTAAGCTACCCATACCTCGGTAACTCTTAAACTTACGGCCGTTAAAGATGATTGTTTCGCCTGGACTTTCTTCTGTACCAGCTACCATTGAACCAATCATTACACTGCTTCCACCTGCTGCAAGTGCCTTAACAACATCGCCAGAATAGCGTAAACCACCATCGGCAATCAAAGGAACATCGGTATCTTTCAATGCAGCATATACGTCGTAGATAGCGCTTAGCTGTGGAACTCCAACACCAGCAACAACACGTGTGGTACAAATAGAACCAGGACCAATTCCCACTTTCACAGCATCTGCTCCGTGTTCTACAAGCATTTTAGCAGCTTCACCAGTAGCAACGTTTCCTACAACGATATCTATTTCGGGGAAAGAACGTTTTGCTTCTACCAACTTTTCAATCACAGCCTTTGAGTGTCCGTGTGCAGTATCGATAACAATTGCATCTGCACCAGCATTAACAAGGGCTTGCATGCGCTCTAATGTGTCGTGAGTTACACCCACACCAGCAGCTACTCTCAAGCGACCTTTGCTGTCTTTACATGCCATAGGCTTATCTTTTGCCTTGGTGATGTCTTTATATGTAATCAAACCAACAAGATGATTTTCTGCATCTACAACGGGAAGTTTTTCAATTTTGTTCTCTTGTAGGATTTGTGCAGCCGCAACAAGGTCGGTTTGTGTATGGGTAGTAACAAGATTTTCACTTGTCATCACATCGTCAATCAATTTATCAAGATTGCGTTCAAAACGCAAATCACGATTGGTTACAATTCCAACTAAGCAGTTATGAGCATCAACTACGGGAATACCACCAATGTGATACTCGCTCATTATTGCCAAAGCATCTTTCACCTTGCTTCCTCTTTGAATGGTTACAGGGTGATAAATCATTCCGTTTTCTGCTCTCTTTACAATAGCAACTTGTCGAGCTTGCTCTTCAATGCTCATGTTTTTGTGGATAACTCCTATTCCTCCTTCACGTGCAATAGCTATTGCCATAGCCGATTCTGTAACAGTATCCATAGCGGCTGTTACAAAAGGAACGTTCAAAACTATGTTTCTTGAAAAGCGAGTTTGCAAAGAAACAGACTTAGGAAGTACTTCTGAGTAAGCTGGAATTAATAGGACATCGTCATAAGTAAGACCGTCCATCACGATTTTATCTGCAACAAATGATGACATATAAGTGTTTTTTACGAATTTATTGCGTGCAAATTTAATAATAAAAATTCACATCACAACGAGTTTTTGAATAATTCGTACATTAAATAAATACAAAAAATACATTGCAAGTTTTCTGCTCTCTTTTTCCCCTTTGCACGCTCTTGCTTTTCGAGGGTAAAAGTCTTTATTTTAAAGAGAAAAACAAGTGTAAAAGAAGGAGCATTTTTTGAACTAATAAAAGCAATGCAATTGCACTGCAAAAGAAGTGTTTTTATACGATAAGAGCAATGCTTTTTCAATTGAAAAGCATTGCTCTTACATTTCACCTGCACCTTACATATATTATAAGGTGTGGCGTATAGGGTTGTTAGTTGGCCATTTCTGACAAGAATTTGATGCGTACTAAGCGCAATTCATCTTCATCAAAGCTACCATCAAATTCATCTAATGCGGTTTCGATGCAGTCGGTATGGCTCTCTCTAAAATAGTCGTAGATGGCCTCTATGCAGTCATCATCCATCACGTCTTCGAGGAAATAGTCGATATTCACTTTCGTTCCGCTATATACGATACGTTCTATTTCGGTGAGCAACTCATCAAAATCTAAGCCCATTGCATTGGCTATATCGTCTAAAGGAATTTGCTTGTCGATGCTGTTGATGATCTTTAGTTTGGCATTCGAGCGCTTTGCGATGGTTCTCACACGCATTTCTTCGGGTCGAACGATATCGTTCTCTTTGCAATATTCGCTAATGCACTCCCAAAACTCTTTACCATAGCGTTTTGCTTTGCCCTCTCCCACTCCTTGAATGTTAAGTAGGTCTTGGCAATTAACGGGATACATGGTTGCCATTTGCTCTAAAGACACATCTTGGAAGATGACGTATGGAGGCAGATTATGACGCTTTGCCACCTTACTTCTCAATGTTTTTAAGATGCGATATAGATCTTCATCTAAGGCAGAAGCTTTGCTTTCTGATGCTCCATCATAGTCAACATTGTCGAAATCGGCATCTTCTACTATCATGAAAGAATGAGGGTGTTCGATAAATTCCTTTCCTTTCTCGGTGATTTTCAATATACCATAGTTCTCAATATTCTTCTTGATGTAGCCCGATATCAACGCTTGTCGAATTACAGGGTTCCATATTTTGGGACGTTCTTCTTCGCCTTCGCCAAACACTTCCAACTGATCGTGTCGGTGAGACACCACATCATCGGTTGCGTTTCCTGTGACTACGTCGATGACATACTCTTGTCTGAAATTCTCTTTCAATGCAATAATGGTGCGAAGGACTATCTCTAACGCCTTTTGTGCTTCGATTTTCTCTGCAGGACGATTGCAATTGTCGCAGTTTCCGCAGTTTTCTTTATGATATTCTTCACCAAAATAGTGCAATAACATCTTTCTTCTACAAACAGAAGACTCTGCATAAGCGGCGGTTTCTTTTAGCAGTTGTCTACCAATATCTTGCTCGGCAACTGGCTTTCCCTCCATAAATTTCTCGAGTTTCTGTATGTCTTTATACGAATAGAAGGCCAAACAATATCCTTCTCCGCCATCTCTTCCTGCACGACCTGTCTCTTGATAATATCCTTCAAGACTCTTTGGAATATCATAATGCACCACAAAACGCACATCGGGCTTATCTATTCCCATTCCAAAAGCAATGGTTGCCACAATAACATCAATACGTTCCATAAGGAAGTCGTCTTGTGTTTGAGATCTTGGAATATTGTCTAAACCTGCGTGATAGGCTGCAGCTTTGATGTTATTGGCTTGCAATATGGCCGAAAGCTCTTCTACTTTCTTACGTGAAAGACAATAAACAATTCCGCTCTTTCCTTCGTTTTTCTTTATAAACTTAATGAGTTCTTTATCAACATCATTGGTTTTAGGACGCACTTCGTAATAAAGATTGGCACGATTGAACGAGCTTTTAAATTCTTTTGCATCTAATATGCCTAAGCTTTTCTTGATATCGGTTCGCACTTTGTCTGTTGCTGTAGCCGTAAGGGCAATAACTGGGGCTTGACCAATGCAATTTATCATTGGTCGAATGTTGCGATATTCGGGTCGAAAGTCGTGTCCCCACTCCGAAATACAATGCGCTTCGTCTATAGCATAAAAGGAAATCTTAACCGATTTGAGGAATTCTACATTGTCAGGTTTAATTAATGACTCGGGAGCAACATACAATAACTTTGTTTTACCACTCCTTATGTCTTCCATTACCTGCGCTATTGCAGCTTTATTTAACGACGAGTTGATATAATGAGCAACTCCGTTTTCTTCACTTATGCCATTAATAACATCTACTTGGTTCTTCATTAGAGCTATTAAGGGCGATATAACAACTGCAACTCCATCCATAATGAGGGACGGAAGTTGGTAACAAAGACTCTTACCACCACCTGTTGGCATCAACACAAACGAATCGTTGCCATCAAGAAGATTTCTAATGATAGCCTCTTGGTCACCTTTAAAGGTGTCAAAACCAAAGTATTGCTTTAGTTTTTCTGTAAGATTAAGTGCCTTAGTCATAGTTGTCTTTTAGGAATCTAACTAAACAATAAAACCTAAATTCTATTGTTTAGTTAGTTGAGGTTATTATTTTTAGCAAATATTCTCTTATTAAGTTTAGTTATCTAAGTGTGCTTTGTCGATATGCTTTTTGGCATAATCTAACGTAACTTTGAAGCTCTTCTTCTTTGAAGAGGGCACTTCAAACATGGCATCGATCATCATTGCTTCGACAATTGAGCGCAAACCACGTGCTCCAAGCTTGTATTCTACAGCTTTATCTACCACATAATCGAGGGCAGCAGTGTCGAATTCGAGTTTTATTCCGTCCATTGCAAAGAGCTTTTCGTATTGCTTTACGATTGAATTTTTAGGCTCAACCAATATTCTACGCAATGCTTCTCTGTTCAAAGGATTAAGGTGTGTCAATACAGGAAGACGTCCAATGATTTCAGGAATCAATCCAAACGATTTCAAATCTTGTGGAAGAATGTATTTCATTAAATCTTCTTTATCGACGTTTCTCAAGTTTTGTACTGAGTTATAACCCACAACATGAGTGTTAAGTCGTTGCGCAATCTTGCGCTCTATGCCATCGAATGCACCTCCACAGATAAACAATATGTTTCGAGTATCAACGTGAATATAATCTTGATCGGGGTGTTTTCGTCCGCCTTTTGGTGGAACATTCACCATAGTTCCTTCTAAAAGCTTCAATAATCCTTGTTGAACACCTTCTCCACTCACGTCTCTTGTGATTGAAGGGTTATCGGCTTTGCGAGCAATTTTATCAATTTCGTCAATAAATACAATTCCTCTTTGAGCCGCTTCAAGGTCATAATCAGCCACTTGTAGCAATCTACTAAGAATGCTTTCCACATCTTCTCCAACATAACCAGCTTCAGTAAACACCGTAGCATCAACGATTGTGAAGGGCACTTTCAAGAGTTTCGCAATGGTTCGAGCAAGAAGTGTCTTACCAGTACCTGTACTTCCCACCATAATAATATTGCTTTTCTCTATTTCTACGCCGTCATCATCAGTCGATTGGTGCAATCTTTTATAGTGATTGTACACTGCAACGGCCAAATAACGCTTGGCATCGTCTTGTCCAATGATGTATTGATCGAGATAATCTTTTATCTCTTGTGGTTTAGGAACCTTGTTTAAATCAAGCGAAAAGTCGTTAGCTGGAATGTCCCCTACTTCTTTTTTCAGTTCATCCTCAGTGCCATCGTGCTTTGCTTGATTAAGAATTATCTTATAAGCCTGCACTGTACAATCTGGACATATAGCGCCATTAGATCCCTTTAGCAGTGTTCCTACTTGGTATTCGCTACGTCCACATATACAGCATTTATCGTTAGCCATTATAATTTCTTTCTTTTTAGGTGGTTCTTTGCCATAAAATGAATTACAACAAAGAGCCTTCTTCAATTTAATTTATTATTTCTTGCGTTTCAATACAGTATCAATCATACCATATTCTTTTGCTTCTTCGGCAGTCATCCAATAGTTTCTATCACTATCTTGCCATACTTTATCGAATGGAGTGTGGGAATGTTCAGAAATGATGGTGTACAATTCTTTCTTCATCTTAATGATTTCACGAGCCTCTATCTCGATATCAGAAGCTTGTCCTTGCACTCCTCCAAGTGGTTGGTGTATCATTACACGTCCATGAGGCAATGCTGAGCGTTTGCCTTCAGTACCAGATACGAGTAAAACAGCCGCCATTGACGCTGCCATACCTGTACAAATGGTTGCCACATCACTTGTAATGAATTGCATAGTGTCGTATATCCCCAATCCAGCAGTTACGCTTCCACCAGGACTATTGATGTAGATTGAAATGTCTTTTCCACTATCTACCGAATCAAGATACAACAACTGAGCTTGTAATGTGTTGGCTGTATAATCATCAATTGGTGTTCCTAAGAAGATAATACGATCCATCATCAAACGTGAGAACACGTCCATTTGAGTTACATTCAATTGTCTTTCCTCTAAAATATATGGATTAAGATATTGTGCTTGCGCTTTCATCACATCATCAAGCACAAGTCCATTCATGCCTAAATGCTGTGTTGCGTACTTTCTAAAATCGTTGTTCATACCTATATTATCATTTATATGTGCCTAAAGGATAAGCGTTTAAGATGAAAACGCCCTTTATCCTAAAAACATTAATTATTATATATAAAGCAAGAGGTTGTCAACTCTCTTGTTTACATTGCTTATATACAAAGTTAAACAAAAAACTTGACAACCTCTTTTTATTAGAAGTTTTTTTTCGTTAAAAGCGAATTATTTACCTTCTACGATTTTATTAAACTCGTCTAGTGTAACCTCTTTAGTTTCGAGTGTAACGACTTTCTTCAATGCTTCGATAAGTTTCAAATCGATAGCACGATCTACAAAGGCGTCAACATTTTCTTTTTTCTTGAACATTTCGGTTACATAATTGTCGACATATTCCTCTGGAACTTGAATCATTCCATATTGAGCGAATTGAATGCGTGCTGTTTCTTTAGCTGCTTCTCTTACGTCTTTGTCTTCAATCTTCACCTTATTAGCTTCAACTAACTGTTCTTTGATAAGATGCCATGTAAGTTGTTGGATGCTTGCTTCATAGTTCTTTTCTACGAATTCTTCACCTCTTTCTTTGTTGTTCAACAACATCACTCTCTTAAGGATTTCGTCTGGGAATGTCAATTTACCCACTTTACCTTCTAAGTAGCTGCGAACATCAAGCAAGAACTTATAGTCACAGTCTGTAACTGTTTGTTCTTTAATTCCTTCAGCGATCTTAGTTCTGAACTCTTCAAGGCTCTTTACTTCACCTTCGCCATAGATTTGGTCGAACAATGCTTGGTTAACTTCAGCCTTTTCGAAACGACTAATTTCAGTGATTTGGTAGCTAAAGTCACCTTCGTGTTGTGCTACTTCTTCACGCTTAATCTTTAATAGCGCAGCAATTTCAGAGTCATTATCTGGATAAGCCTTGCGAGGATTGAATACAATCACATCACCTAGCTTAGCGTTGTCGAATAGTTTGCGTTGATCTTCAACCTTAATGAATTCAGGCATCATAACAGCTGCTTCTAAAGTGATACCACCTTCTTTAGTATTACCTTTTTCATCAAGTTCTCTAAGATCACCCTTAAGCATATCATTCTTTTGATATTCTTCAGCTTTTACGTATTGTCCTGTGCGAGAAGCGAAGATATCCACTTGCTTGTCTACTGTAGCATCGTCTACCTTAATATCATAGTAAGGAAGTTTATCTTTGCTTGTAAGTTCTACTTTAAGCTCAGGTGCAACAGCAATATCGAAATAGAATGTGTAAGGAGGCTCCTTTTCCAAGTCTTGTGCTTCTTGTTTTGCAGATGGAAGAGGTTCACCTAACATATTAATTTTGTTGTCTTTAATATATTTGTATAGTTCTTCTCCAACCACTTTGTTGATTGTATCTAACTTCAAATATTCACCATATTGCTTTTTAATCAAGCCCATTGGTGCCATTCCTTTACGGAATCCAGGAATATTTGCTTGCTTACGATAGTCTTTTAGCGACTTTTCTACTTTTTCTTTGTAGTCAGATTCTTCGACAATAATGGTCATTAAGCCATTTACTTTGTCTTGATTTTCAAATGAAACTTTCATCTATTATCTTTATTTCTATTATTTATTAATTCTAATTTTTAGCAACAAAGGTAGTTATATTTGATCAATTTGCCTAATATAAAACCCTTTTTTCTTGTTTTTTAATTAACAAAAAGCATGCCGTTTAATTACGAAAGAGGTGCAATATGCACTTTTGTCATAATCAAAAGCACGCAATTCGCCCTCTGTTCGCCATACTTTAGCTTTTAAACTTGCTGAGCCATACGCTCTTTTTTCTGTGCGTCGATCTCTTGAAAATCCTTCTTTCGAAGTACAAAAGAGTTACTTAAATATTTTTCTCTTACGATTTTGTTCTCTGCAAGTTCTTCAGGTGAGCCTTGAAAAAGAATCTTTCCTTCAAAAAGAAGATAGGCTCTATCGGTGATAGTCAATGTTTCTTGCACATTGTGGTCGGTAATTAAGATACCAATGTTTTTGTCTTTCAACTGCCAAACAATGTGTTGAATGTCCTCAACAGCAATGGGGTCTACTCCAGCAAAGGGCTCATCGAGCATGATAAACTTTGGATCTATCGCCAAACAACGTGCGATTTCGGTTCTACGACGCTCTCCTCCCGACAGTTGATCACCCATATTCTTGCGCACTTTGCCCAATCTAAACTCGGCAATGAGGCTCTCTAGCTTTTCAAGTTGATAGCTTCTGGGTTTACCCGTCATTTCTAACACCGACAAGATATTATCTTCTACGCTCATTTTTCTAAACACACTTGCCTCTTGTGGAAGGTATCCAATACCCGAACGAGCACGCTTCGACACAGGAAGTTGCGTGATGTCTTGGTCGTTTAGATAAATATGTCCTTCGTTAGGAACAATCAAACCCGTTGTCATATAGAAGGAAGTTGTCTTTCCTGCACCATTAGGTCCAAGCAAACCAACAATCTCTCCTTGTTTAACATTAATCGAAACATCGTTTACAACGGTTCTTTTTCCATATCGTTTAACAAGTCCCTCGGTTCTTAAAACCAACGACTCGCCTTGTTTTTCGGTGTCTATCATCTCGTTAACCATGTCGTTTGAAATAACATCTTTCGGTGCAAAGATAGGTATATTTTGTGAGATTACAAGATAAAAGCAT
This sequence comes from Hoylesella nanceiensis DSM 19126 = JCM 15639, assembly GCF_000379965.1. Taxonomy (GTDB): domain Bacteria; phylum Bacteroidota; class Bacteroidia; order Bacteroidales; family Bacteroidaceae; genus Prevotella; species Prevotella nanceiensis. The sequence continues at coordinate 362,035 of NZ_KB904331.1, forward strand.
TAATATTACACTGCAAAAGCATTGATATTGCACCCTAAAAGCAATGTAATTACGATGTAAAAGCACTGCTTTTATAAAGCTTGCAAAATACTCTTATATATAAATAGGTGTCATCTTCTTTTGAAAGAACAACATTTTAATGCGAAAGAGCGATTCTTTCTCAATAAAAAAGCGAACCATCTACGGCCCGCTTTTTCATTCATTACTATCTATTATACATCTCATTATTTAATTTTTCAGCACTTGTTCTACCTCATAAACAGCCACCCAAAGTAGCGTTACAATTGCAACAACGAGCGTTAAAGGCGATGGAAGCGAAACATTCATCGATGCCATCTCTCCCCAAAGGTCACCTAAATAGGTCAAGAATAAATGCTTCATCATTGTTGTTCCTCCCAACACAAAGAACAACACCACCGAAGCTATTCCCAAAATCCACTGCCACAAGCTTCCCCAAACAGAACTATTTGGCGGAAGTTGCTGCATCACTCTGTCTGAAAAGCCATCGTCTTGGATGGTTTGTTTGTTCTTTTCAAGAAATTGAAGTATTTGTTCTTCGTCGTGTTTATTGATCATATCCATTGTTCTTTAAATATGTTGAGAGTTTTTCTTTACCTCTTGAGAGGTGCGATTTCACTGTTCCTGCGGGCAATTCCATAATCGTTGCAATTTTATCTATGGCATATCCTTCAACCAATTGCAAGGTTATACACGTTCGCTCTTTATCGTTCAGGGTTTGAAAAGCCTCATATAAGTCTAATTTCAGCGTGCTATCACTCCCTGTTGTGACGTGTGTTTTCAGTTCAGTTACATCAAAGTGCGCTGCATTCTTAGGACTTCTAACATGATCGTAATACACATTATACGCTATTTTGTATAACCATGTAGAGAAGTTAGATAAGCCTTTAAAATGCGCAATGTGCGTATAAACTTTGATAAAGGTTTCTTGTGCCAGATCATCAGATAAGAGTTCATTGCCCAATGTCTGATTCAAAAAGAACCGACGAACGCCCTCTTGATACTTCAACACAAGCTTATCAAATGCACGTTTATTGCGAAATACGGCAACTTGAGTAACTAATGATATGTCGTCTAACGGCTTCACAGGATATTATTCTTCTGTATTTTCCTCACGATTCTTTTTCGCACGCTTTCCAATATACAACTTTCCAAGTCCCATACACAGAATAAGTAAACCTATTCCAGATAGAGGTCCTGCTCCAAGAATACAGAAGAAGCATGCCAAACCTACACCAAGTGCAACCAGCTGAATGCCTTTTCTCCATGCAATTTCATCTTCGTGCGCCCAATATTCTTGACGATTCACAGGCTGTTCCATTGCTTGTTTAATACGCATTTGCTCTAATTGTGCCTTGGTAGCTCGTCGTTTAATGATATATCGCAACAATACTATCAATAAAATAACAGGCAACAACACTGCAACAATAGAACAAATAATCATTAAAGCGAGCACAATACCCCCAAAAACACGATGAGTTTGAAAGACATTAACTACTTTTTCGATAAACTTTAAGTCATTGAGCCGAGCTTCATCATTATCAAATCTGCCATCAAATCCATCGTCATCAAAATCCGAATCAACAGAATTTACGTTCGAAGCAACACTATTTTCCACTGTATCTGCAACAGTTGTAGCGGTGGTTTGTTCAGTTTTTTCTAAATGGTTTCTATGTTTTTGAGCAGTAGAAACTACACATAATGTTGTTGAAAAGAGCAACATTAAAGCTAAACTTAATCTTTTCATATTCTAATTACTTTTGTTTTGTTCTACTAATTAGACGCAATGACATATCGATTAGTTGCAAAGAAAGTGTTTTTTTTCTACTTTTGCAATTGAAAAAAGCATAAAGTGATGATTTTACCCAAAGACTTTATAACCCAAACAAGGGAATTATTAGGTGAAGAACGATTTGCATTACTCGAAAAAGGCCTCGAGATGACACCTTCAACCAGTATTCGTTTCAACCCATTTAAGGTGAGTTCGGCAAGCGTTTCAACAGCTCTTGCCCCTCAACAGGTTCCTTGGTGCAACGAAGGTTACTATCTTTCAGAGCGTCCTAACTTCACTTTCGATCCACTGTTTCATGCAGGTTGCTATTATGTTCAAGAGGCTTCATCTATGTTTTTATATCATGTTTTAAAACAAGTGATGCCTCATCAGCCCCTAATGGCACTCGATTTGTGTGCCGCTCCTGGTGGAAAAACGACCCTATTGCGCACCCTTCTGCCTAACGAAAGCATTCTTTTTGCGAACGAAGCGATATACAATCGTGCCAATATCTTGGTTGAAAATATAGAGAAATTTGGTCATTCCGATGTCATTGTAACCAACAACTACGCTGCAGACTATAAGAAAACAGGTCTTGCTTTCGATCTTATTGTTGCCGATGTGCCTTGTTCTGGCGAGGGAATGTTTCGCAAAGACGAGGGCGCAATCAATCAATGGAGCAGTCAATATGTAGAGAAATGCCAACAACTTCAACGTGAAATAGTGAGCGATATATGGCATAATCTGAAAGAAGACGGCATTTTTATCTATTCAACATGCACGTTTAACGCTCTCGAAAACGAAGAGAATGTAGAATGGATTATCGACGAATTGGGAGCAGAATGTATCGACATAGAGATTGATAGCAGCTGGAACATCACCCCTGCGCTATCTAATAAGGTGAAAGGATATCGCTTTTTGCCTGGCATTAGCAAAGGCGAAGGACTCTTTATGTGCGCTCTTCGCAAAACAAGCGAGTACCATGCTCGTGCCAACAAAACAAAGAAAAGCAAGCAAAGCAACATCAACACCAAGTCGTTCGACAACTGGTTGCAAAGCCAAAGCAGTTATTCTTTCATCGAAAAGAACGAAAAGATAATGGCTCTTCCACAGCTCTTAGCCCCTGTTTACGAACAGGTTGCCAATCAATTGCGTATTCTTCATGCAGGAATAACGATGGGAACGCAAAAAGGAAAGAGTCTTATTCCCCACCCTTCTCTTGCCTTTTCAACTCAAATCAATCGACAAGCGTTTTGCAATGAAGAGGTGTCTTATCAACAAGCAATATCTTTCTTGCGAAAAGAAGCCATCACTTTGTCGCCCGAAACACCCAAAGGTATTGTGCTGATAACCTACAATAACCAGCCAATAGGATTTGTAAACAATCTTGGAAACAGAGCTAATAACTTGTATTCGAATGAATGGAAGATTAAAAGTGGATATCTTCCCGAAGTTATTCCCAGCGTTATCACTTTATAATACGCATCATTTTTTATCACAAGAATAAAGTTTTTCGTTTAGAAAAAACACTCATAAATGATTCGAAGACATCGCTTTGGTGTATTCGAATCATTATTTTTAGGTATTGCATCGTTCTCTTTCTCGTTGTATCTTTGCACCATATTAAATAGCAACTCTATTTTCTTGCCTCGCAAAGGGGCTGAAAGAGGGGTGTTTTCGGGATAGAAATAAATTATCATTATCATGCAATTGAATTTTAAGAGAAGTCTTGCTCTACTATTATTAAGTACTTCTATGAGCGTGTATGCACAACAAACATACACCGCTCGTGTAGTAAATCAAGAGACAGGAGAGCCCATTATCGGGGCAATTGTAAGTTCTTCGAATGGCGAAAAGGCGCTAACCGATGCGCAAGGTCGCTTTTCTTTACCCTTAAATGAAAATCAAACCATTCGCATTAGCTATTTGGGTTTTACCCCACAAAGCGTTAATAGCAAGTCATTTCGCAACGGAATGGTTATCGGTTTGATACCAGGTATCGACCTACAAGAGGTGAAAGTCACCGCAAGTATATCGAGTGCACGAAACAAAAAGGCTCTTGGTAGCAACGTAGAGCACGTAGATGTGAGCAAATTAACTGCTAATGAGCACGCCAACTCATTGAGTGACATTCTTGATGGACGTGTTGGTGGCGTTCAAATGTACCAAAGTAACGGCAAAGTGGGCATGCCTATTCGCTTTAATATGCGCAGTGGAGCGACAATAAGTATGGACAGAGATCCCATTATTTATGTAGATGGAATCAAATATAACACCTCTCACATTTCAGATATCAATAGTTCGCAAGACGCTTTAAGTGCTTTAAACGACCTTCCGATAGAAGATATCGCCTCAATTGACGTGATAAAAGGTCCTTCTGCCGCTGCAAGTTATGGTGCAGAGGCGGCTAATGGCGTTATTGTTATTACCACTAAGCGTGGCAGTTTCAATGCAAAGGAAAACAATAAGGCAGCTATTCAGGTTAAAATGTCATTGGGTGCAGCATCGTTAGCACGCAAATATGATCAGTTTGTAAATAACAATTCGCTCAATAACTTCTTCGAAACAGGTTGGCAAAAGAATCTTTATGGAACCGTATCTAAAAGCTTCCGAGGCAATCAAAACATGTTCTTTTCATATAATATGAACGATGTTGAGGGCATTGTACCTGGAAATAGAGACCAAAGACACACCACTAAACTGGCTTACGACATTAAAAGTGGACCGCTAAGTGTTAGCGCAACGGCTTCGTATGTACACGGAAACATTAGTCTTCCACAAACTGCTATGGGCCGATACGATGCTATTTGGAACCTAATGATTAACCAAACACCTTGGCCTTACGTTGAAGAAAGCACCTGGAGAGCGCAAAGTTGGACCTATAACAACGATCGTTTCTTGGGTAATATACGCTTAGGTTATTTGCTTCCAGGCGCAGTTAAGCTCGAAACAGTTATCGGAGTAGATGTTAATAGCACTAAAGGTATCTACCGATTGCCTTATGGTTATCTCCTAGGAAATAACAATGAGGGTGCAAAGAACGTGAGTAACCGACGCAACTCGAGCTTTAATTGGGACATAAAGGCTTCTCGTAAGTTTAAATTAGCCGACAAATGGAACCTAACAGCAACACTTTTATCGCAAATAGCACGTCAATACGAAACCGTGAACACTGTTAATGCTTCTCGTTTTAAAGGAGATGTAGACAATATTGCAGCGGCAACGGAGCGCAATGTGAGTGAGAATACGTTTGAACAACGCACTTGGGGACTCTATGGAGAGGCTTTTGTAAACTATGATAACCGCTTATTTATCAACGCAGGCTTACGAAGAGACGCCTCAAACCTTATCGGTAGCAACGTGGCAAGCATCTATTATCCTTCTTTGAGCGTTGCTTATAATTTGGAAAATCAAAAGTTCCGCCTTGCATATGGTGAGAGTGGACGTCTTCCTTATCCCACAGATGCACGCACATCTTACGTTATGGACGGCATATCTGCATACGGACCCACTGTCAAACCGCAGTTTAAAGGCAACCCAAATATAAGACCTGAGAGGATGAGGGAAATTGAATTCGGTACGGATTGGACATTAGCTAAACGCCACAATCTATCTCTTACTCTTTATGCTCAATACACTTCTGATGCTATTATCTACGAAAATCTCTTGTCAAGTGATGGATGGATTGGTAGTATTCCACGCAATGTGGGTCGCATAAAGGGTCATGGTATCGAGTTCGGATATAATGGTTTGGTGTGGAAAGATGCCAACAAACACTCGTTAGACGTATATGCTAACGTGAATTATCAAGCAAATAAGGTGACTGACACAGGCGGAAGCGACATCACCAACTATCCTAACGTGATTAAAAAGGGCTATCCTGTTTATTCATTCTACTATCACACTGTAGAAAAAACAGCTCTTAATGCCGACGGAACTTATAACGCTAAGATGGGAGCTGTGGAGAGTTCTGACTATAAATACTTAGGTAAACCTTTCCCTGCAGTGAATGGTTCGTTCGGATTTAATTTGAAACTGTTCTCTAATATCACCTTTGGAACAAAGTGGAACTATGCTCTTGGAGCCTCAGTTTACAACCAAAGCTTTTATAATACTGCGGGATTGGGCGACAATCTCAAGAAACGCAACGACCAGTTAACGGCTCTTGCTAATGCAACTGTGGGCACTCCTGAATACGAAAAGATTGCTAACGACTTGGCATACACTGCTCGTTTCAGAGCAAACTATATCGAGAAGGCTGACTTCTTGCGCCTTTCTAACCTCAATGTGGGATATGATTTCACTTCATTAGCACGCAAGCTCACTAACAACACGATAACAAGTATGAAACTATCGTTCTCTGTTCAGAATGTATTTGTTATCACTAACTATTCTGGAGCCGACCCTCAAGTGGAGGGAAATGGCGGTAATCGCAAGCAAAGAGGTATCGGAAGTTTGTCGAGAGACATCACCAATGCGCCTCATCCACGCACTTACACTGCCACTCTTAGTTTCACTTTATAACACAATAAACAGCAATGAAAAAACTAATTATAATGGCTTTTGCCATCTCTGCCCTACTTTCTGGTTGCGATTCGTGGGTCGACAAGGCTGAAACTCCAAGTAACACGCTTACTTATGATGAGTTAAAGCGTCCAAGTATGATTGCAACTCTTCAATCGAACAACATCAGTGACGGTCCAATGGTGGCGTTTGTTAAAACGCTTCAGGGCGAAGCTGCAGCACAATCGTTTTTGGCTTTGGGCACAACGGTTGACGAATTGACTGAGGGAACGATTCCTAATGCTTTGCTTTATCGTCACATTTCGAGCGATAACATCACTCCTTCGTCGGGCACTCAAAACGATCTTTGGAACCGTTTACAGAACTATTATGCAAGAAGTATTGAGGTATTGAATGTTGCCAACGAGCTTCCCGACAACAATACGAAGGCAACTAACTTGTCGAAGGCTTATGGTGGCTACATAGGTAACTTGCATGCGGGATACGCTTTACAGCTTTTGGCTGAGTGTTTTTCTACTACTCCTGCTGCTGAAGGGGGCTCTATACGACTTAATAATGCTTTGGTTTCGCACGAATCACTATTCACTATGGCGCAAAACCATTTTAACAAGGCTTTGGAATTTGTGCAAATGCAGGCTATTAAGGACGCTTCGGGCTTCAACTACAATGCAGCTGTCCGCCAAATCAACACTTACAAGTTGCGTTTGGCTATGCACCAGCAACGTTATAGCGATGCGGCTACTTTGGTTGCACTTGCTATTAACGACTCGGAACAGGTGGAGGTGATTTATAATAACGATGGTTCTGACAATCCTTTGTATGCTGCTATCGGTCCAAATGCTCGTGATGTGCAGGTAACTGCTGACTTGGAGGCTGCTCGTTCTACTACTGCTGAGCAAAATGCACTGCCTTTGAAGCACGCAAGTGTAGACAAGAAGAATCCTAATCGCTACAACATCTATGCCTCTGCGCTATCAAGAAAGGGCGCACTTGTTATTGCTGACGCTGCTGACATTCATTTTATTAAGGCTGAATTGATTGTTCGTGGCGTGCTAAGTGGTGACGCTTTAGTGGAGGTGAACAAGGTGATTGCAAAGTATAATGCGAGTGATGCGGAAACTGCTACTCCTTCTTTGGAACGTATTGCTACGCTTCGTCGCATCTATTTGGCATTGCGTGGCGAGCGAACTGCGGACATTAGACGTGGCTTGGAACAAGGTTCTGCGGCTACAAAGTGGCAACAACGCAAAACTAAATGGTTGCCTTTGCCTGAAAAGGAATTGGAGAACCTCCCCTAACCCCATACGATGGGGGGCGGTTTTCTTTTAGTTTAAGAAGAAACCCCATACGATGGGGGGCGGTTTTTCTTTTGACTAAAGAAGAAACTCCCACATAAAAGAGGGCGATTTTCTTTTGATTTAAAAAGAAAATCCCAAACAACAGGAAGGTATCCTCATACAATGAGAAGTGTACTTTTAAAGTTGAAGGGATAGAACTCTATACAATAAAAGGATAATAGTTCTTTTAAAAAGAAGGGTATTCGAGATAACAACGTTCCTATTTAAATGGAATATGGATAAAGTAACAATCTGGTTTCAACGAGGTTGTTACTTTTTTTTATGGCTACTACCTTTCCTTTGAAACACAAGTGGAATGAGGTGGGCGAATAAAAGGAATGCTATTGCAATGTAAAAGCATTGGATTTACATTGCAATAGCATTGAGTTTGTGGGGCAAAAGCATTGCTTTTTATTGGCCACCGCTATATGCTTGAAAAGTACTTATGTTGCAACTCGTTTTCAACCTCTTTTCCATGACATCGAAACAAGGTGCATCTTTCTTCTTTGATGCTCTTCTTTTTTCAACCAAAAGGAAGGATAATATTTCCTACCTATATATATACGAGAAAAAGAAGGTGACTTTTAAAAGAGAATGCGTAAGAAGTTGCGTGAGAGGGGCACAACCTTTTAGGCTTTTACATAATGCACAAAGTCGAAATCGAAGGCGTGTTTCTCGTCTTTTTCGTGATGTTCTCTACTCTTTTCTTTCCACTCTTGATAATCAGGAAAGAAGGTATCGGCATGTTCGGGCACATCGTTTACCTCGGTAAGTATCAACTCCTCGGCAAAATCTAAGCATTGCTCATACACTTTTCCGCCACCAAGAATAAATACCTTTTCATCGTTTTGACAAGCAGAAAGAGCCTCTTCGAGTGAGTGATACACTTCGCATCCTTCGAGAGTGATGTTCTGTTGTGTTAGAACAACGTTCTTTCTGTTGGGCAATGCGCCTTTAGGAAGCGACTCGAAGGTGTTTCTTCCCATAATAATGGTATGCCCTGAGGTGAGCGATTTGAAGTTTTTTAAATCGTTTGGAAGCCAATATAACAATTGGTTTTGATAGCCTATGGCACGATTTTGGGCAACTGCCGCAATAACATATACTTTCATTATACTGAAACTTGGGCTTTAATATGGTCGTATGGATTATAGTCTTCGAGTGTGAAATCTTCGTATTTAAAGCCAAAGATGTCTTTCACTTCGGGATTGATGCGCATCTTTGGGAGCGCACGTGGGGTGCGTTGTAACTGCAATTGTGCCTGTTCGAGGTGGTTAAGATAAAGGTGTGTGTCGCCAGTTGTATAAACAAACTCTCCAGGTTCGTAGCCTGTTACCTGAGCAACCATCATCAATAGCAACGAATAAGATGCAATGTTGAAAGGAACTCCTAAGAAAGTGTCGGCACTTCGTTGGTATAATTGCAACGAAAGTTTATTGTTTGCTACATAAAACTGAAACAAACAGTGACATGGTGGCAATGCCATTTCGTCTACTTCTGCTGGGTTCCACGCTGTAACAATCATTCTTCTTGAGTCGGGATTATTCTTAATCATATCCACAACTTGTGTTATTTGGTCGATGGTTCCACCTTTATAATTAGGCCATGAACGCCATTGGTGACCATAAACAGGACCAAGTTCGCCATTTTCGTCTGCCCATTCGTTCCAAATACGCACACCATTCTCTTGCAAATAGCGCACATTGGTGTCGCCTTTTAAGAACCACAACAACTCGTGAATAATTGATTTGAGATGCAGCTTCTTGGTTGTTAATAACGGAAATCCATCTTCTAAGTTGAAACGCATTTGATAACCGAACACGCTTTTAGTGCCTGTTCCTGTTCTATCTCCTTTTGTTGCTCCGTTATTAATAATGTGTTGGAGTAGGTCTAAATATGCTTTCATAACTTAAAATGCTGATTGTTGATGGATTGTTATTGTTTTATTTGTTGAAAAAAGAATGAGTTTATCGCATAAGCCATGTGCCTTTGTGCTGAATCATGGGCACTACTATTTGCTCACTTGTGCTATCTCCAAAGGTAAGTAACAAGAAAACATCGGCTGTGTGCTTTGCTGTATCGGCACGATGGCGTATCACTCGCACTTCTTTTATGCCTTGATGTTCGGTTTGTTGCTGTGCAATAAACATCTTTGCATTGTCGAGTAGCAAGTCACGATAACGCTTTGGAATACTATCTTGTTGATATGTTCCCTCTAAAAAAGCATCATAATGTCCTGCAACAAGGGTGTCGTAATAGTGTTTTGCCACACGAGCTGCTACCTCACCTTGATTGATTTCTTTTGTACAAGCAATGGCAAGCGCAATGAATGCGATATATAATAGTTTCTTCATTCTTTCGTTTCGCAATTTAATTGTATAGTTCGGAGCATCTAAAAAGGCTATCGTTTAGGGATAGTTACTCGTTTATCGAACCATTTATTTACTGCTGGTTTGCTGTTCTTCGGTTGCTTTCACCTTTCTAAATAGGTCGGAAGCAAACACAAGGTCGTTGAGATGCTCGTTGGTTGAGTGCATCACTTCTTCTTTATTTCCCTGCCATTCTTTATGACCTTTATAGATAAAGGCAATATTATCGCCAATTCCCATCACCGAGTTCATATCGTGTGTGTTGATGATGGTGGTGATATCGAACTCTTTTGTGATACTTGATAGCAGCTCATCGATCACCAATGAGGTGCGAGGATCAAGTCCTGAGTTAGGCTCATCGCAGAAAAGATATTTAGGATTGAGCACAATTGCACGGGCAATAGCCACACGCTTTTGCATACCTCCCGATATTTCTCCAGGGAACTTTTGCTGTGCTTCGATTAGATTTACACGATCTAAGCACTCTTGAGCACGTTTAACTCTATCACGATAGGTCATGTTTGAGAACATATCTAAAGGAAACATCACGTTCTCGAGTACAGAAAGCGAGTCGAAAAGCGCTGCATTTTGAAAGATCATTCCCATCTCTCTACGCATAGCAACCTTTTCTTTTTTGCTCATTTTCACAAAATCTCTACCGTCGTAAAGCACCTGTCCTGATGTAGGAGCAAACAATCCTACAAGGTTTTTCATAAGAACTGTTTTACCAGAACCACTCTGTCCGATAATAAGATTTGTCTTGCCGTCTTCGAAAACAATGTTGATGTCTTTCAACACTTCTTTATCTTCGAACGACTTATATAGATGTTTAACTTCAATCATATTTAAGAAAGGATTTGAGTGAGGAACACGTCTGAGAAAAGAATTAAGATACTGCTACTTACAACGGCATCTGTACTTGACTTTCCAACCTCTACTGAGCCTCCTTGAACGGTGTAACCATAGTAAGAAGACACGCTGGCGATGATGAAAGCAAAGAACAAACTCTTAATAATACTCATCCAAACGAACCAAGGATTAAATGCATGTTGCAAGCCAAGTGTAAGGTCTTCGGGTGAAAGTATGTGACCAATATAAGCGGTTGCATAGGCTCCTAAGATACCAGTTACAGAGCTAAAGATCACCAAGAATGGCATAATTGTAACCAAACCCAATATCTTTGGCATGATGAGATAAGATGCTGAGTTGACTCCCATGATGTCTAATGCATCTATTTGTTGTGTTACTCGCATCGTACCAAGCTCTGAAGCAATGTTGGAACCCACCTTTCCCGATAGGATTAAACACATAATACTGCTCGAAAACTCAAGTATAAGAATTTCTCGTGTGGTGTATCCTGAAACCCAACGAGGCATCCATGGACTCTGAATATTCAACTTCATCTGAATACAAATAACGGCTCCGATGAAGAAAGAAATAAGTAATACGATTCCAATAGAATCCACTCCAAGGGATGACATTTCTTTTATATAACGCTTAAAGAACATTCTCATGCGCTCAGGACGTGAAAAAGAACGTCCCATTAGCATTATATATTCACCTAAAGAGGTGAGATATCTGTGAATTAACATAATCGATTTGTAATTAAATAATGTGCAAATATAACCTTTTTCTATCGAAAAGAGGGTGCAAAAGGGCAAAATATACATATTTTAAAATATTAAAAGGCTTTCTATTTGCATCGCCTTTAAACGAAATGTTACTTTAAACGGTAAACAAAGTAGGGCTAAATGGGGAGAGAAAGGCATTTAGAGGTCTTTTAGTGTTCACCTATTTATATTATTATAGGGTGCGTTTAATGGCACAAAACTACCAAAATGACACAAAAACTGACCAAAATTGGGGCAAAAATGACAGAATGTCACATTTCAAAATTATCGCAAGAAATAAAAATATTATTGGCACGCACTTTGTTAATAGTGTGGTGTGCGTTGATAAAAACGATACAGCTTAACACTCAATCGATTTGAAATGCACCTCATAACAATTGCTCTCTGCAAGTTATTGAATAGCTTTCAATCGAAGAGTAGACAATGAGATATGAGAATTAGTGAATTAAACAAATTAAGAATAATAATAAAATAAATAAGAATATGGGAAAAATTATTGGAATAGACTTAGGAACAACTAACTCTTGTGTTGCTGTTTTTGAAGGTAACGAACCAGTGGTTATTGCTAATAGCGAAGGTAAAAGAACTACACCTTCTGTGGTAGGTTTCACTAAAGATGGTGAAATTAAAGTTGGAGACCCTGCAAAACGTCAGGCTATTACCAACCCAGTGAACACAGTTTACAGTATTAAACGTTTCATGGGAGAGACCTATGCACAAAGTAGTAAAGAGGCTGAACGCATGCCTTACAATGTTATTGACGAAGGAGGATATCCAAGAGTAGACATTGAAGGACGTAAATATACTCCACAAGAAATATCTGCAATGATTCTTCAAAAGATGAAAAAGACCGCAGAAGATTATCTTGGACAAGAAGTTACTGATGCTGTTATCACTGTTCCAGCATACTTCTCTGACTCACAACGTCAAGCAACAAAGGAAGCAGGACAGATTGCAGGTCTTAATGTTCAACGTATTGTGAACGAACCAACAGCTGCTGCTCTTGCATACGGTGTGGATAAGTCTAACAAAGACATGAAGATCGCAGTGTTCGACCTTGGTGGTGGTACATTCGATATATCTATATTAGAGTTCGGTGGTGGCGTTTTCGAAGTGCTTTCTACAAACGGTGACACTCATCTTGGTGGTGATGACTTCGACCAAGTGATCATTGATTGGTTGGTAAACGAATTCAAGTCTGAAGAAGGTATCGACCTTACAAAGGATCCAATGGCTATGCAACGCTTGAAAGAAGCTGCAGAAAAGGCTAAGATTGAATTGTCAAGCTCTAGCACAACAGAAATAAATCTACCTTATATCACTGCAGATGGTGGTGTACCTAAACACCTTGTGAAGTCTTTAACACGCTCACAATTCGAACAATTGGCACACGACTTGATCCAAGCTTGTTTGGTTCCATGTCAAAATGCTATACGTGATGCAAAACTATCTACATCAGATATCGACGAAGTTATCCTTGTTGGAGGTTCTAGCCGTATCCCTGCTGTACAAGCACTTGTAAAGAACTACTTCGGTAAAGAACCATCTAAGGGTGTTAACCCTGATGAGGTTGTTGCTCTTGGTGCTTCTATTCAAGGTGCTATCTTGAACAAAGAAGGTGGTGTAGGCGACATCGTTTTACTCGACGTAACACCTCTTACACTTGGAATTGAGACTATGGGTGGAGTAATGACTAAGCTAATTGAAGCTAACAGCACTATCCCTGTGAAGAAGAGTGAAACCTTCTCTACAGCTGTAGACAACCAAACTGCGGTGACAATCCACGTATTACAAGGTGAACGTCCAATGGCTTCACAAAACAAGAGCATTGGTCAATTCAACCTAGAAGGTATCGCTCCTGCAAGAAGAGGTGTGCCACAGATCGAGGTTACATTCGACATTGACGCTAACGGTATCCTTAACGTATCTGCAAAAGATAAGGCAACAGGTAAAGAACAAGCTATTCGTATTGAGGCTTCTAGCGGATTAAGCGACGAAGAAATCAAGAGAATGAAGGCTGAAGCTGAACAAAATGCAGAGAACGACAAGAAAGAACGTGAACGTGTTGACAAGATGAACCAAGCTGACTCTATGATTTTCAGCACTGAAAACTTCTTGAAAGACAATGGTGATAAATTGCCAGCAGATCAAAAACCTGCAATCGAAGCAGCTCTACAACAATTGAAGGATGCTCACAAAGCTGCCGATGTTGCTGCTATCGACGCTGCAATTAGTAACCTAAATAACGTTATGCAAGCTGCAAGCGCACAAATGTATCAAGGTGCAGGCGCACAAGCTGATCCTAATGCAGGCGCTCAACAACAAGCAAACAGCAACTCTGCAGACGATATTCAAGATGCTGATTTTGAGGAAGTGAAGTAATTCGATTATACAAGAACAGAATTATTGATATGCAACAGGGAACAACTTAACAAGTTGTTCCCTGTTTTCTTTTGCCCTCTTTCGTTATTTTAGAAGGAATCGTCACATTTATTTATCACAAATAAAAACGTTTATAATGCTAATTTCATTGCTTTTAGAATCATAAGTCAATAGGAAAATACTGAAAGTATTTCATTCCGATAAAAGTTGAGATGCTTGTTTTACGCTCCTATGGCAATTAAAATAACATAATCTGTCCTCTCACTTATTCCAATCTAACGACCACTCCTCGACCTTACAACTCTTTACCTTTCTAATTTCACATCTCCATTAATCTCTTTACCCCACTTACTGCAACCGCCCCACAACCTTACTTCCTCTTATAAACATTCTTCTCTCCGACAATCTCACTGCTTTTGCATTCTAATAGCATTAAAATTACATTCTAATAACATTGAGATTGGATTGCAATTGTAATGAGATTGGAAATTCAATGTTTTAAAGAGAAAGAGGCATATAAATTTAATTCTTACATAAAATAGAAAAATAAAAATACATTAGACATTCCTAAAAATATCACAATAAACACTTTCTTAATTAACAACTTATTATTATCTTTGCATTAATAAATTATTAACCTACGGAATAGAAAGGACAAAGTACGACTAACCAAAACATTGATTATAATACAATGTTTTATTATATCCGTAATCATTATATATAAGTCAAGAGGGTCAAGTCCGTAACTTCAGTAAATATTTATTGGCAATGGGTGAGAGTGTTTCTGATAGTACACACATCAAGGCTTTAGTGCTACCAGCACTCACCACAAAGATTGATGACCGAGAAATGTTTATGAAGGGTATTAACTATTCCTATTATTATAAAAAAAATGATTAACAATGTTTTTCTATCTGTATTATTAAGTATAGACATCTGAAAAAGTAACAATTTAAGAATTGAAATAATACATTATACAATATGGATTCCTATCGGTTTCCCTAGTTAGAAGCAAAAATACCATATGACATTAAAAAGAATGTAATGATGGAATATATCGTACCTCAAATAACTAAATACTCAAATATCGATGAGCTGCTAAAGAACGAAAGTAAAACTCCGTCTTTATTTGACAGAGACAATTTTTTGTCAATTGATGATTTATTGAGCGAAAACTTTGTCTGTATCGTAGGCGAACCAGGTGTGGGTAAAAGTAGGCTTATTTCTGAAGTAAAGACAAAACTTACAGAAAAGTCATTTTCTTTTTGTAATGCGTCCGAGTTTAAACCGAAAGTAATTCCATCAGATATTGAATACTGCATTGTGGATGCCTTGGATGAAGTTGATGGAAGCGGTTTCTCTTATACACTACAACTTATAAAGCAATATAAGGAGGAACATCAGGATGTGAAAGTAATGTTCTCCTGTAGAAAACACTATGTTGTATCTTATGCAAGTTTTTTCTCTTCTTGTACTAAATTAGTTTTTGTAGAAGTAAATAGATTAGACGATCAAGAAGTAACAAATATTATTGATACATGTGCTGATGTCACGAAAGAAAATATAAATAAAAGTCCAAAATTAAGGAAGCTTCTATCAATACCTAGGTATTTGATGTTTCTACTGGAAAGTGAGAATCAAAGAGAGGGTATCTCAAATATTGGAGAACTATTTGAGTTTATTATTGACAAATCAGTAGATGAAGCTCTAACAACATATGACAAACCTGTTAGGAAAGACAACTTTAAGGCTCTTATTAAAAGGGTCATAGAAAAAATTGCTTTCATTATGGAAATAAGTCGTAAAGACAAAATTTCAAAAGACGACTTGTACACGATTATAGACGAGTTAAAGGGAAATATGGCACATATGCTTGTAGCCAATTTTGACCTTCTTTTCTTTGAAAGTCGTATATTGAAAGAAACAAATGGAATATTACAATTTGGAAATTCAGAGATACAAGAATATCTTGCAGCTAAGGAGCTTGGTAGACAAGAAAATATAGAAAGTGTGCTTTACGATGTCGCTGTGCAAAAGGAACTAAAGCATATTTATCCTAATTGGTATGATGTGATTCCTCATCTTTCATATTCGGAGGGCAGAAGTGATTCATTCGTTAATGTTTTTAAGCTCATTACATCCTATGAGTCACATCTTGAGAACGAAACTTTCGAATCGCTTCTAAAATATGTTAATCCATCTACTCTTGGAGTTCAGCAACGAAAAGAGTTGTTTTCAAATCTATTTGAACATTATCAGCGTGTACCGGCATACATTAAATGGAGAGGTCCTATTCAGAATTTAATACAAGAATGCTATACTTCTAGTTGTAATACTATATTAAAGATTTCTTCTGACCAGCTTAACAAGATACAATTAACCAATATTTATGCTATACTTGAAGGACTTGTTGAAAATAACAAACTCGATGAAAGTGTAATAAAACATTGGGAAGATGCTGCAAGAGCACTTATGGGAACTAAGGATAGTGAAATGCAACAGATTGCTTTAAATTTTTACTACGCACTTAAGGATGATGAGGAACTTAGAGAGTTAGCAAGTACTTTTAATAGCTTTACTGAGGATGTAAAACAAAAGTATATAGAAGTAACTGGATATCGAAAAATTACAGACAAGTTAGTAATTGACTGTTGGTTGACTTATTGCGACAAAAGTAATCCTGAAGCAATAAATGCAGTTCTGTACATTGATGATCCTGAATCAATAATCTATGCATATAATAAGATTCTTTCGAAAAAAATTCGTGATTTCTTTAATCCCAAGGGATCTTTACTTGTTCTTTACGATTTTTATTTGAAAAAGCAGTTTGATGTTGTTTGGAAATTCAATCAAGATAGAAGAGACCTTATGACAAAAGTCATTGCATATTTTGTAAAAAATAGGAACTATTCTTCTCTAAAAGAAATCAATACTGTAGTTAAACAAATTTTACTGGAAGAAGAAACAGGGATGATATTTTTTAATTGCTTTGAGAAAGATATATGGAAACTAGAAGTTCTATTTAGGACGTTTGACGCAGATCTGATCGATGCGGATTTATTATCTAAATTAGAAAAGTTATTGAATGATATAGATGCAGAAAAGTGGAACAAAGACAATATTCTAATTTATCTTATAAACAAAATACGAAAGGACGAATCTAAGAAATGTACCATATCTGATTATATAAAACGTTACAAAAATACCTTTGAACAGTGGGATAAGAACTCAAACGAGATGAAGCAAGAGAGAGACTATGCCCCATCGCTATCAAAAGCATATCAGAGACTTTCAAAACAAGAAACATCTGAATACGATAAATATGAATTAGCTTTTGAACTTTCTAAAAGCATTGATTTTTTAAGCAAGCAAGATCATAAGCCTATTGTGGATGTTATTACTGATTTCTTTAACGGGATTGATTTGGATAAACTGATATTGAAAAAAAATGGAGAAAATTCCTATCGTTTATCATTGGCATTGGTAAAAATACCTTCCTATGTGAGAGTAATGCATCATTTAGGTTGCAATGCTCTTTTGGAAGAATATAAGGATATATTAATAAAGACCCTACCAATAGTATGTCGTACAGCGGACTTTGATTCTCGTGAAATAAAAAACATATATAAGTCTGTTATAGGAAATATAAATAAAGAAGAGGTATCAAGGATTGTGGAGTGGTGGAAAGCACGGAAAGATGATTTCTTGAATATTAGCTCTGATGATATTTTTACTTGCATTACCGACTATGGCATTGATGCTTTATCTTATAAGCTGGAGGAGTATATCGAAAAATATAAAGAGGATGCGAGTCTTGGAAACAGAATAGCAGCTGCTCGTGCCTTGGAGCTTATCTCAGAAGATTATTGTAAGTGGGATATAAATAAGTATAAAAAGCTGTTTGGTAGCCTTGAAGATGAAAGTATTGAAAGCGTTAAAATGCAGTGCAATGCTATCATGATAGAAAAATTTCAAGAATCAGAAGCTATAAACTGGAGAATAGAATATCTTAGAGCTAATGTTACCAAATCCGTTCATAACGAAACGGGACATGTTCGTTGTATCTCTAGGGAAGAATCTGAAATGATTAGTTCCAACCCATATATGTTTAGATGTTTTATGAATATAAAAGATAATGATGGGCTCATTAATCAAATGTTTGATTTGTTTGATTTTGGGTTATCTTTATCCGTAAAGCCAGATACTCAGGAATACTCAAGTTATCTTCTTAAACAGATATATTTATTCTTTGTGAATACAAATAAAATCACTTATATTTCAGAATTACGAAAGAGAGTGGAGGCATTTAACGCAACAAACATGAGTTATCTTGCTTATAACATTATGAATAATGCCGAAAGTATTTTCTTAAAAAATGAAAGAACAACTATTAGCAAGGCTATTAAGCTGTATAATAGATGTATTGACGAGTTTTATTTGCAAATTCGAAATAATGGTGATTTAAGGCGATACTTTTCAAAGATTCAGTACGAAGTTCAGAAAGAGATTCAAGATCAAGGTATATATGCTTTAGTGCGTCAACAAAGTTTGAGCGAGGATTATATTCAGAGAGAATTGAAGAATACCATTATAAATAAGTGTTGCCAGATGGGATTGGAAACCATTCAAGTTGATAGAGAAGTGGCTCTTCAAGATAATAAACGCACAGACTTTCTCATTAGATACGGCCTATGTAATCCTATTATGATCGAACTTAAATTACTTAATAATCCAGAGATTAAAAACGAGAAAAAACGTCAGGAGTATAAAAATAAATTTGTTCAATACACTAATGCGACTAATGCTTGCTTATCTGTATTTTGGGTATTTGATGTTCATAAAGGTGGGAGTATTGAAGATTTTGAATACTTAAAAGCGGAATATAGAAATCTTAATAATACTTTGGTGCTATTAACAGATTGTAGATGTAGTAGCGGTATTGAAACGGGAATATCACACGGTAATGATAAAATTGGTAGTAAGAAAGCTAGAGGTAACAAAACAAGGCCTAAAAATAAATAGAGGCTTAAATTTAGAGTTGGAAATACGATTACAACTATATTGTATATATGAAATAAAGGTGCTATAGTGATAACATCCAAGATGATTTCTAATCAATACTACTCAAATTGAGGAAACATTTTTGTACCATGAGAACGTAAATTGCTGATAATCAGTGTTAGATATATTTGAGGAAGGGAAGTAATTCGATTATACAAAAACAGAATTATCTATATGCAACCTTGGACAACTTAACAAGCTGTCCAAGTTTTTTTTGCTCAATTCAATAGCATTGAGCAAGTCTGATTATCACAATATATGGGTAAATAAAATCTATCAAAAAGAGGGAAAAGAGTAGTTTATGAATGTTCTTTTCATATAAACTTCTTCATACAACCTATACAAAGTGAGTAAATTGTATGCAAAACAACCAATAAATTAACACAAGAAATGCTATAAGAAAAACAAAGAAATACAACCAATAAAATTGCAAACACCCCTTATCCAAACTCAGGATAGGCAATTTTCTTGCTTTCTCCAGCAAAACATTTGGCGAGACTGGCAGCGGTTTGCGACACAGCAACCATCAGAGGACTATTCTTTCCGTTGATCATCACATCGCAACTCGACAGCATCAACATCTTTTGTTTCAGTTCAGTGGTTAAGTCTTCGGGAATTTCTTGTGTTTTTATGGTCTCCAAAACGATGTCGTCTACAAAGGGACGATAAGGCTCCATGATGTCATCCGCTAAGCAATAGGCATTGTATCGGTTGTGATGATGAATACCAAAGACAGGCAATAATCCGCTACTCACTAAGGATCGAGCCACAATTGCACGCAAAATGGCATAGCCATAGTTCAGTAGATTATTAGGCGGAGTTCCCTCTTTGTCACGTGTAAAATCAGGAATCGACACAAAGATGTTCTTCCAATAATAAGCAGCTGCTTGCGCTTCGTTATTATCCGAGTCGTCACTCTTCACGTTTCTTGCCAACACATGCAATGGAGCAAACGAACGTGTGGTGTGCTTTTGCAAACAAAAAGCCTGATTTTCGATCTTTGCTTTCACCGTTTGTTGCCATAATTGCTTACGCAAAGGGACACTCGATTCGAGTTGATTGCGGAACCGCTCTTGATGAAGTGTGTTACCCGAAAGAGGCAAAAGCAAGCCTATTGGCATGCGTTTCGCATCGCAAGTAACCACCGCCACAACGTTATCGAGCAGTGCCGACATCAATCCTTGCGTTATCGTAATCTGCTTATTGTCAAGCACCACAACGCCAAGGTCTTCAATAGGAATTGTCCTCACCGCCTCTTTCTTCATTTCTTCGGATAGCGTTGAGTGCTCAATCTCGGGCAATCTTATCACCATCTGCTCATTACGAAGCGACAAATAAGCAGGATTACCGAAATATAATGTCTTTTTTATCATTCTCTATTTCGCATTTTCATTGCCATAAGCTGCGTATTAAAACGTATGTTGCTTAAGCTTTCTATTGTAGCTTCAATCTCCTCAACACCCTTTTCAGCTCTAGCCTGTAGTTTTTACTAATACAAGTGTTTTCATTTAGACGAGTATAAACGATCATTCTGTTACTAATTCGATGTACAAATATAATAAAAAATCGAATTCCATTATTAACATATATGATTTATTTTTACCACTTTTTCAAGTATAACAGTATAAAAGAGAATGAGAGCACATCGTTTATTTGATAAGAACAAGAAGATAAGAACACAAAAAAGAGACAGAAGTTGATTGTTTTACTTCTGTCTCTTTCTTATTATTTCAATCGAAATATATTTTCGAAAACTCTCAAATAAAAGGGGGCTTTCCTCCTATTCTAAATGCCTGCGCCATGCTCGAATGTAGAAACGGTAGCACGACTTTGCACTACTCGTGATCCAGGAGGCAAGTCGGTGGTTTGACAAACATTTCCTCCTATGATGCTATCATGCCCAATTCGAATTCTACCTAACACCGAAGAGTTAGAATAAACCACCACACGATCTTCTAATATAGGGTGACGTGGTTCTCGAAGGAGATGTCCTTCGGGATCGAACTTAAAGCTACGTGCACCAAGAGTTACGCCTTGATAAAGACGAACATTATTGCCAATGATACACGTTTCGCCAATAACAACGCCCGTTCCGTGGTCGATACTAAAATAATCGCCTATCTCTGCGCCTGGATGAATGTCTATTCCCGTTTGCGAATGCACAGCCTCTGTAATCATTCTGGGCAACACAGGCACTCCAAGTAATAAGAGTTCGTGAGCCAATCGATAGTGAAGCATAGCCTTCAAAGCTGGATAACACAAAATAACTTCTTCGATATCTTGCGCAGCAGGGTCGTTATCGAACACCGCTTGCACGTCTGTTCCAAGCTTTCTTCGTAACTCAGGAATACGTTCTAACACCTTTTCGGCTACCCTACTACCAAATTCTTCGGCAGAAACTGCATCACAACTGGGCAACATTCGATAGGTTCGGGCTGCTTGTCCTGCAATAACCGCCACAAAACGAGTGAGCGTTTCACCCACAGGACGACAATCGAAATAACCTGAAAACACGATAGAACGAAACAAACTGATGGTTTCTTCTAACTCGCTGGCATCTATTCCAACAATATTTACTTTGGGAATATGTTGATCGGGTTGCTCAAGTTGAGATAAAACTTGTTGAATAGCATTTATCATAGCTTTACATCTGTTGGATGTTCGTCGTGTGCATAGAGAACGGTTGAAAGATAACGCTCTCCAGTATCGGGCAATAACACTGCTATAGTCTTTCCTTTTAGGTCGTCACGCTTAGCCAATTGCAAGGCAACAAAAGCGGCTGCACCTGATGAAACTCCAACCAATAGACCTTCTTTCGAGGCCAATAAACGAGCGGTTGCAATGGCTTCATCGTCTGCCACGGTAATAACTTCGTCTACAACTGCCGCATTATAATTGTCGGGAACAAAGCCTGCACCAATTCCTTGAATCTTATGTGGGCCTGCTTTTCCTTGTGATAACATTGGAGATGCAACGGGTTCAACTGCAATAACCTTTACATTTGGATTATACTCTTTTAGCTTTTTGCCTACCCCACTCACTGTTCCTCCTGTTCCAACACCTGCAACAAACACGTCAACATGTCCATCGGTGTCTTTCCAAATCTCTTCAGCTGTGGTGGCATAGTGCTTATTGGGGTTGGCTTTATTTTCGAATTGACCAAGTATCACGGCATCTTTCAATTCGCTTTGAATAAGCTTTGCTTTGGCAATGGCACCCTTCATTCCTTCTGATCCAGGTGTAAGTACCACCTCTGCACCATAAACTGCAACCAATCTTCGACGTTCAATAGACATCGTTTCGGGCATGGTTAATATCAATCTATAACCTTTCAAAGCACTAACCAAAGCCAAGCCAATACCCGTATTACCACTTGTTGGCTCTACAATAACGCTGCCTTCATGCAAAAGTCCATCACGTTCTGCTTGCTCAATCATGGCAAGTGCAACACGATCTTTTACACTTCCGCCCGGATTAAATGCTTCTATCTTAGCCACAACACGTGCCTTTGCATCTATGTCTTTTTCTAATCGTCCTAACTCAACTAAAGGAGTATTTCCTATTAGCTCAATTGCTGATTTCATTATTCTTTCCATAACTCTCATTTATTTAAATTATACATCTCCCATCAACAGCAATGTTGTTATCCTGTTGCTCGCTTCTGGGGTTTTTATCTTTATTTTTTACGTTTCTACAAACGTGTTCTCTTTATTGTTATCCCGCTCTTTGTGGGGCATATTACTACATTCCTTTACCCGAACCAGCACCCAAACCAGGTACTTGCGAATTGCTATCTTCTCGCTCTTGGAAATCGTTTGTAATTTTACTTGAGCGTTGTTGGAATGTTTTCTTTGTATTTCCGAAATTCCAAGCCACTGTAAACATAAGATTTCTAAGAGGAATTTTGATATTCATCTTATTCTCGAAATCGTGTCCTTTGCTATATTGTTTGATCTCTAACTTGCCTGTTAGTGGTTCAAGATAGAGCAAACTCAAGCTTAGTTTATCGTTGAATAGACTCTTTGTAAGTGTCGAAATCAACATATTATGACCTGTTTGATAGCCCTGAAGAGTGTATTTGTTGGTAGAACCAGTGACATTCACATTCCATTTCAAATCCCATGGCAATGTTTGTTGCACTCCTAAGAATGCCGTTGCCATCCAACCTGAGTTGTGTTGGTTGAGCTGTGCAGACTTTAAGTCGGCATACTCAAGAGTGAGATTGAGCATTATTCGGGTCTTTTTAGATAGAGAATAGTTCATAAAAGTGTTGAAATTAAATGACTTACTTTGCACAATATTGCCATAAGTTCTATTTAAAATGCCACTTTGCATGAATGAGTATTCTTCTATTTTATTATTAGCAAAAGTTGTACCAAGCGTGAAATTGGCCATAAACTTGCGTGAGAAGGTGTTATAAACCAAATTAATGTTGTGAGTCTTTTCCACCTCTAAATCGCTATTTCCATAGCTTATTATCGTTGGATTAGAGCGATCTACATAAGGATTTAAATAGGTAATACCAGGACGAGTGATGCGCATACCATAGTTAATACCTATATTCTTTGTTCGAGAAAGATTGTAGGTGACACTGGCAGAAGGCACAAGATTACCATAATTCTTTTTAAAATTAGAACCTGCACCCAAAACAAAATCTACACTTTCCCATGTATGCTCGTATCTAAGTCCTGCCTTAGCACTCACATTTTTCAATGTAACCTTATACTCTGCATACTCTGCTAAAATGCTTTGAAGATTCTTATAATTAACGCTTTTGGCTGGATCATACTGCTCAACGCTACCCACTATATCGTAAAAACGAGAGTCGGAAGAGTTTCTCCTACTGATATATTTAGCACCAGCATTCAACTGTTGGGTCTTACTTAATGGTGTGATATAATCCACTTGCAATGTATGTTCGGTTCCACGTGTCTTTGCTTCTGAATAAAGATCAGCGAGTGGAATAGTGACCAATGCAGAAAGTGGATCGTAGTTTCGACGATTTTCGCTACGAGCAGGACTGGTTGTAAAAAGATAACTCAACGTAATGCTACTTGTTCTGCTTCTATTTAAGAAACGCTGATAATCTAAACTACCATTATATGAGTTGTTGACATTTTTCATTGTCATATCATTGCTATACGAAAAGCCTGTTCCATAGCTACCACCCGTGAAGGTTGTTGTTGGATGTCCATCGTTATTCATCTCGAATTGAGTTATTCCTAACGTTGCATTCACATTACTAACAGAGTCTATTTCATACCCCAAACTAACATTAGCCATAGTGAAAGGCATTCTTGTTGAACCCGTTTGATTATAAATCATACGTGAACCATCACTCGCAATACGTTCCATCTCGGTTTCAACACCTTTCACCCTACCTCTGTTGTTCATTATGTTAGCACTATAACTAAGCTTGCCTTGCTGTCCACCGATAAAGCTCGAAAGTCGCAAACCTATTGCAGCTGCAGTTAAACTGACATTTCCATTATAGCCATTTTGCTTCATTTTAGAGTTGGAAGACGCATTCATAACGATGTTGAGCACGCCTCCTACACCCTCGGCATCATACTTTGCACCTGGATTGGTTATCACCTCGATGCTCTTTACCATTGACGCTGGCATGGCTTTAAATACCTGCGAAGGATTAGAAGAGAACATTACGCTTGGCTTTCCGTCAACATACACTTTGAAAGAGCTTTGACCATTCACCATGATATTGTCTTGTCCATCGACGGTAACCATAGGAACTTTGCGCAACATATCGAGCACAGTACTGGCTTTTGAGTCGTTGTCGGCTTGCACATCATAGGCCATTTTGTCGGTTTCCATCTTCACAAGTGGCTTTTGCGCCACCACTTCAACACCTTTAAGCTGTTTGGTATTATCTTGAATAAGCAACTTACCTAAGTCTATCTCGCCCCCTCTGGTACCCAACTGCACGTTGCGTATAATTTCTTTGCGACCCATTGAGCTAAAAGAAATCAAGAAATGGCCCTGTCCATTCACTGTATGAGCAAATGTTCCGTCCATATTTGTAACCCACATGGCAAGGGGTTTATCGCTCTTACGTTCTTTATAAACCCTAATAGTTACATAAGGTTCGCCTTGACTTGTAAGCGAATCTACCACCATTCCTTTTATTGTTGAGGTTTGGGCATAACTATTTACGGAGCCTAACAACAGGCCAAAGAATAATAAAGTGCTTTTTGTTTTCATATATCTTTACTTCTTTCATTCATATTCTATTTCTTCTTTATGGCTGGTTTATAATCTTGCCATCATGTTCGAAATCGAAGATAACCCTATAAACTGGTTCGTTTAGAACTGTGATCTTTTATAAAGTGGGCCATTTTATCTTTATCTTTAAATGAACAGATGAATATATTCTGATCATAAAAGTATGTTCTTTATTTTTTATTGATACTCTTTTTTTGCTTATACCACATACAAAAATCAACGGTAAACAGGCACAACCAAATGCAAAAACAAATAACCCCTAAGCCTCCTAACCATGCTAAAGGAGTGCGTATAAATGCTGCAACAAGCGGAGATGCAATTTCTTTTCCATTTACTGTCAAGCCTTCTGTATAAACAACATCATCTGATTTCGCTGAAGTACCTTCAAAAAACAGACTATGAAACTTTATATAATTCCCTTTTTTGGTTTTATCAATAAAGAAAGTGATGGTATCACCTTTGTTAATTACATAGTCGTCGAGTTTATATTTTGGAGGAAATAAAAAGAAAGGATAAGAATTTTCATATCCTTGCCAATAGATATGGTTTGTATCTCCTTCTAAACTAAAATTTACTTCCCAACCACTATGAGACGTTTCAAGTATGCGTATTCCATGAACAATGCCTGTTTTACGTGGCAAGTCATCTCTAACTGAGAGGAATCCTATTACATAAAAAGGTAATAAGAAAAAAAGAGTTGCAGCCATACAATATATTCTGGCAGGAATATCCCAATACTTTAACATGGAATCTATTTTGAATTTATACTTTAATTTCATAAATACCAACTTTCTTCTTTATTTCTTTTGGGGACTCAAAACACTCAGTAGATAAACTTTTAGACGTTCGTTTTCATTTCTAACAAAGCTTTCATTGCATCATGCTCGTCAGCTTTTCAAAATAAATTGGGCGCCATTTCTTTTTGATAAAGAGATTTTTCTGTTTCGATAAGGCGCAAAACAATCTGCTTTATTTGTAAAGGTAGGAATTTAATAAATACAAATCGATTTTTGTTTTAATATTTTAACAGAAAGAATTGACACTTGACGAATGTCTTGTTTTGAGTAAAACGCCTAAAAAAGAGGCATTTTTATTCTTATCTTGTTTTGCATTTCTAGTCTTTCTCTGTTGACTTTCTTTCTCATCTTCATTCTACCTACAAAATAAGCTCAATGCTTTTACCTTGCAATAGCTATGTTTTTACCTACCAATATCAATGCTTTTAACACCCAATTACAGTGCTTTTTAAAGAAATAAAAAAAGTCATCATTACTACTTAGAAAAGCTATCGATGTTTTTCTCATCAAAATACTTACAAAATCATTGATAATATAAAACATTTATATAACTTTGTTCGTGGTAATCGTAATCTAAATGCTGTTGTATCTTTTTGACTATCAATGATAAGAACGCAACGTATTATTATAATTAGCTACATTTAAAGAACTCTTTCTTGGGGAGTTTATCCACAATTGGAGTTGTGTTATCTTAAAATACGAATGTTTATGATGCTTAAAAACACGCCATATAAATGGTTAGCTTACCTGGTAGGCTGGTTTATTTTTGAGTCGTTTATTGGTTATTCCAAGAGATACGACCTAACTCAGGAGTCCTTTACAGTCTTTGTTTTAATATCATTATTGGTCAATTCTATTTGCTCCTACAGGTTTGGAAAAGAAAAAGGGAAGATTGCTGGCGTGCTTATTTTTATCATAGGCTTAGTGATTTGCATACTCATTGCATTTTTTATATATGCAGTGGCATTGGGAGCAAGTATGATGCATTAGGTCTTTAGACTTACATTGACAATATTTTATCCCTTCTGCATCCTTTTGAACGAAGAGTTTCTAATAAAATCTATTTCGATGGAATTGGTTTACCTATCAATTATCCTCAAAGAAGGATTATATTAAATCTTAAAAAGTGAGTGTTTATGATGAAGAAATTTATGCCTTATAGATGGATTGCTTACATAATAGGCTGGTATGCGTTTCAGTTTTTTCCTGTCTATTTCCGCATGACACACTTAGATGAGGAATTTATTACATTCCTCTTTTGCATATCAGTTGTGGTAATTGCCATTTTTTCTTATGAGTTTAGCTTAGAAAAAGGAAAGGGCAAAGGTGTGTCTATCTTCATATTATGTATGATTATCGAGGCACTTGTTGCGTTCTTCACTTTTATACTCTTGTTAGGAATGAGCTGGCACAATTAGTTTAGAGAACTTATATTTTGCTGCTTTTATGTTTGTTCTATAACATCTACATACATTCGTTTGTGAATAAATACGACACTAGAAAGAAGATGCAAATGGAACACACTGCATTTACAAACTAAGATCCTTAGAATACATGGTGGAAATAAACGACATCCTTTGCAGAATTCTACAAATAGAACATGGTTTTCAACACATTATTGATGGAGCTGACCAAATATTTTCTGCTTATTCGAAAGAACAATGTTTGAACTTTGCTTTTGAATGGTTTAAAAGTAAAGATTATCAAGTCCGCATGTTAGCAACAACCATGTTGGGAAGATTAGCAAATGAGAACAATAACGCTCTCTATTTTCTCAAAGAACAAGTGAGTAAGGATAGCAATTGGCGTGTACAAGAGATGCTGGCAAAGGCTTTTGATGAGATTTGCAAACGCAGAGGATATGAGAAGTCGATGCCACTTATCGAGGAATGGATAAACGACAACAATCCTAATGTTGCTCGTGCAGTAACTGAAGGACTGAGAATTTGGACGAGTCGCCCTTTCTTTAAAGAGCATCCTACAATGGCAATTGCGCTAATTAGCAAACACAAAGGGAACAAAAGCGAGTATCTTCGTAAATCTGTAGGAAATGCTTTGAAGGATATTAGTAAGAAACATGCTGATTTGGTAGGACAAGAAGTGCTAAAATGGGACTTATCTAATCCTCGAATTCTATTCACTTACAAACTTGCAAGTAAGCTTTTATAAGCCTTAAGCCTATTTTTAGACTGCTAATAAAAAGATGTTGATTGAACTTATTCTATCAAAGAAATCATGAAGATATTGCTTAGTACTTTGTTTTTGGGATTCTTGATAGAGAGTTTTTTGATAATCAGCATTTAGTCTGTTTACGGTTTGGAGATATATTGTAAATAAATATTGCATCACTTGAAAGTCAATATTACCATATTAGAAGCTGTATAAACATACACCTTAGGACAAACTCTTAGTTTTTTTGTAGGCATTGGGTATAAAGCAATTTACGTCTGACAGGCTTTTATATTTTACTCTGTGCACTTTAATTCCTTTCAAAAGACATTTATTTACGCTGTAAACAACTTATATTGCTTTAATGCATGTTTCCCTTCTTCTATTTAGTAAATGTCTTGTGGCTTTCTAAATAGCTGTTTGTTGGGTTTCTGCAAATGATTTAGGTTGCGTTCTTCATTTATTTGCAACCTTGAAGTCATTAGTATAAATGAACTGGTGCTCCTTTATATTTGTTTTAATAGTCATTTGTTTCTTTCTTTAGCTATTTATTTAGCTTCTAAGGCATTCTTTTCTTTAGAATGAGTATTTCCTACACTGTTTTTAGATAAGCGCCTTATAGCCTTATAAGTAGTCATTGGGGATCATAGCAGGTTCTCTGTATAAGTCATCTATTGGTTCTTTGGTCTCAAGTGATTTCTATAAAATGCACAGAAAGGCCTTCTTTTGTTCTTCTAAAGAACTTTTACATATTTTACTAAGATCGCCTTTCCTTTGTTTTGAAAGTACCTTTTATGTCCTTCCTTAATACTTTCAAGGTCTTCTTTTGATACAAGTAAAATATGGGAACGTAGATATTTAGTGTTCAATAACCCCCCATAAACAAAAAAAAGAGCTTAACTGATTACTCAATTAAACTCTCTCTAATAAAAAAGGCAGCTACCTACTCTCCCGCATTGCATTGCAGTACCATCGGCGCAAGTGGGCTTAACTTCTCTGTTCGGAATGGGAAGAGGTGGAACACCACCGCTATAACCGCCTGATATACCTTTATAATATCAATAACATATCTACAAGCAAAATGTATGATTAAATAAATCACAACGGATGAAAATAATCTGTGTCTGAAAGCTTTGGGCAATTAGTAGTGCTCGGCTTTGACATCACTGTCTTTACACCTACACCCTAT
>NZ_KB904332.1 GCF_000379965.1 Hoylesella nanceiensis DSM 19126 = JCM 15639
CTGTTAGGCATGTGTTAACAGTCAATGGATATGGGGGAAGACAGACAAAGGAAAATGAGAAAAGTTAGTGTTTTAAGGGGTGGGAAACTTTAGTAACTAAAATACTACATCATGTCTAAACAGAAAAAACAAATCATGACATTGTGTTTTCTCTTGGGAATGAATGCTGGCGCAATGGCACAGAACGTACAAATGAAACTTGGAAAGGTTTCTGTTAAGCAAGCCATCGCTACATTAAAGGACAAGAGCGGATACTCTTTTGTTTATGAAATGAATGACCTCGACTTGAACAAGAAGGTAGATGTAAATGCAACTACTTTGTCTGAGAGCATTCAACAAATTCTAAATGGTCAACAAGTAAATTACGAAATCAAGGGTAATACCGTGATTGTGAAACATCAAGGCGTTACTAAAGACCAAAAAGAAAATGCGACTCACACAGTAAGTGGAATCGTTAAAGATGAAAACGGCTTACCAATTATTGGCGCAACCGTTAAAGTTCGTGGAGCACAAATGGGCGTTGTGACCGACATCGACGGTAAGTTTAGCTTAAAAACAAGCGTTGGTTCTGTCTTAACCGTATCTTATATTGGTTATAAAACCCAAGATATCAAGGTGCAAGAAGGCGGTAGCTTGAATATTAAACTTGAGCCAGAATCAAAGCAACTCAATGAAGTTGTAGTGACAGCTCTTGGTATTAAGCGTTCACAAAAAGCCCTAAGCTACAACGTTCAACAAGTAACTAGCGACGAGTTAATTCGCAATAAAGATGCGAACTTCATCAATTCGCTTGCAGGAAAGGTTGCTGGTGTGAACATTAACACCTCTTCTGCGGGTGTAGGTGGTGCTTCTAAAGTGGTGATGCGTGGTGCAAAAGCTATCGAACAATCGAGCAATGCCCTCTATGTTATCGACGGTGTACCTATGTTTAACTTAGGACAAGAAGGCGGAAAGGGTTTTGAATCGAGCGGAACAACTGAGGCAATTGCCGACATTAACCCTGAAGATATCGAGAGTATGTCGGTGTTAACGGGTGCAGCTGCAGCGGCTTTGTATGGTAGTAGAGCTGCCAATGGTGCAATTGTTATTACAACTAAGAAGGGAAAGGTTGGACATACTGAAGTAACTTTCTCGCAAAACACTGAGTTTTTAAGTGCTTTTAGATTGCCAGAGTTCCAAAATCGCTACGGAACAGGTTCTCAATTGAGTTCTGTTGAGGTTGCTGATAAGAGCTGGGGAAAACGCTTAAACGAAGTAAATTCATACGGATACGATCCTAAGAGCGACTATCTAAAGACTGGAGTCGTTACAACTGAAACCGTAACACTATCTACTGGCTCTGAAAAGAATCAGACTTACCTTTCTGCAAGTGCTGTAAACTCTGCAGGAATTGTACCTAACAACAAATACAATCGTTATAACTTCACTTTTAGAAACACTACTTCTTTCTTACAAGACAGAATGACTTTAGACGTTGGAGCTAGCTATATTAAGCAAAACGACTTAAATATGGTGAACCAAGGAAGTTATTCTAACCCTCTTGTTGAGGCTTATCTCTTCCCACGTGGCGATGATTGGCAAACCATAAAGATGTATGAACGTTATAACACTCAACGTAAAATATATACTCAATACTGGCCTCAAGGACTTAATGAGTTCACTGGTCAGAACCCATATTGGATTAATTATCGTAACCTACGCACCAACTTTAAAGACCGTTATATGCTTAATGCGGGCTTAACCTACAAGATTTTGGATTGGTTAAACGTTGCTGCACGTATCAGAGTGGACAACTCTGCAAACAAATACGAACGTAAGTTGTATGCAAGTTCTAACACTACACTCACAGAAGGTTCTGGAAATGGTTTCTATGCCATATCAAAAACCGACGATAAGCAAACCTATGGCGACCTAATGGTCAACATCAATAAGAGCTTTGAGAATACACTTAGCCTACAAGCAAACGTTGGTGCATCGCTTTCTGATATCCAACAAGATGTGTTAAGCAATTCAGGTCCATTACGTAATGATCTCTTTGCTAATAAATTCACTGTGTTCCAATTAGATGATAGCAAAGCTGCTCGCTTCCAAAGTGGATATCACGACCAAGTGAAATCTCTCTTTGCGAGTGTTGAATTGGGCTATAAGGGAGCTTATTACCTTACATTAACAGGTCGAAACGATTGGCCTTCTCAACTTGCAGGACCCAATTCAACTCAGTCTTCGTTCTTCTATCCATCAGTAGGAACATCATTTGTGCTTTCAGAAATATTCCATTTGCCAAAACAAATCGATTATTTAAAGGCACGAGCATCATATGCTTCGGTTGGACTTCCATTCCCTCGATTCCTTGCTAACCCAACTTTTGAGTGGGATACAGCATTAAGACAATGGAAGAGTAAGGCCAATTATCCTTTGTATAACCTTAAACCTGAGAACACAACATCATGGGAAATTGGTTTAACAGCTCGTTTCTTGAAACACTTTAACCTTGATGTTACATTGTATCATACAACAACTTACAACCAAACATTTAATCCTCAAATATCTGTTTCTTCTGCTTATAGCACTCTATACGTACAAACTGGTAGCGTATCTAACAAGGGTATAGAGCTTTCTTTGGGCTATAAAAACAAGTGGGGAGACTTCGGTTGGGCTTCAAACTACACCTTTAGTGCCAACAGAAACAAAATTAATGAATTGGTTAGAAACTACGTTCACCCTGAAACAGGAACGGTTATCAACAAAGACCGTCTTGATGTTGGAGGACACGGACAAGCTCACTTCATTCTAAAAGAAGGCGGAACTCTTGGCGACTTGTATTCTTTATCAGACATCAAACGTGATAGTCAAGGTAGAGTTTATATCGACAACGAAGGCAAAGTCTATACAGATAACAACGTTGGAGATATTAAATTGGGTTCAGTATTCCCTAAATGCAACATGGCTTGGCGCAATGATTTCTCTTGGAAGGGCTTAAATGTGGGCTTAATGTTCAGTGCTCGCTTCGGCGGTATTGTTTATTCGGCTACACAAGCAACGCTAGATACTTATGGAGTGTCTGAAACTACAGCGCAAGCACGTGACCTTGGCTATGTAGAAGTAAACGGTGGAGACCGCATTAACCCTGAAACTTGGTACACAACTATCGGTAGTAAGAATGGAGTTCCACAATATTATACTTATAGTGCAACAAATATTCGCTTACAAGAAGCAAGTATTGGCTACACCATTAAGAAGAATAAGCTTTGGAATGTTGGTGATATCACCTTGTCACTTGTAGGTAGAAACCTTCTAATGCTTTACTGCAAGGCTCCTTTCGACCCTGAAGCTACAGCCTCAACAGGTAACTATTATCAAGGAATTGACTATTTCATGACTCCTAGCACAAGAAGTATTGGTTTTAATGTAAAGGTTAAATTCTAACAATCAACAATCATCATTATGAAAAAAATAATATTAAATATATTGTCAATTGGCATTTTAACGGGTGTAACTGCTTGTACAAGCGATTACGTTCACTATAATACTAACCCTTATGATGCCACTCAAAACGAGATGGAACGTGATGGATACAGCACTCGTTCTGCTCTAACTAACTTACAAGGATGGGTTGTTCCTCTTGATGTTAACACCAATCAGTTTACTGAATGTTTGTTAGGTGGTTCGTATGGAGGTTACCTTGCAGACTCAAACAATGGTTTTAATGGCAAAAACTTTGCACAACTCAATCCTGAAGAGCATTGGCTTCAAGTGATGTTTAACAGCGTTATTCCTAAGATTTTCGAGAATTATAAGCGCATAAAGGGTGTTACTAAAGACCCAGTTACATTGTCGGTGGCTCAAATTGTGAAGGTAGCAAGTCTTCAAAAGAGTAACTGATACTTATGGACCTATGCCTTATTCGAAAGTTGGAGAAGATGCAAAAATCACTGCACCATACGACTCTCAGAAGGATATTTACACTAAGATGTTCGCTGAACTCGATGAGAGTATTGAGCAATTGACCAACCATCGCACCGAAGACTTTAACGAACAAGCCGATTGGGTGTTCCAAGGTAAGGTTGAAAAGTGGATTAAATTTGCTAATTCTCTTAAGCTTCGCATGGCCATTCGCATTTCAAATGTAGAGCCACAGCTAGCAAAACAAAAGGCAGAAGAGGCTGTTTCGCACTCTATTGGCGTGATGACAAGCAATGCCGACAATGCTTTTGTAACCTGCCAGAACATCAATCCATTTAAAGTGGTGATGTATGATTATAACGAAGGCGACTCTCGTGTTTCTGCAGACCTCACCAGTTACATGACAGGTTTGAAAGATCCACGTTGCGAAAGCTATTTCACTAAGTCTACATTCGACCTTCCTGAGGCTAATGGTTTTGTGGGATTGCGTTCTGGAATACAAATTCCTTCAGGCAAAACCATCAAACAATATAGCAATATGAAGGTGCAATCAAATAGCAAAATGCTATGGATGAACGCTGCAGAAGTGGCTTTCTTAAAGGCTGAAGGAGCGTTAAGAGGTTGGACTATGGGCGCAACTGCAAAGCAATTGTACGAAGATGGAGTTAAACTTTCATTCGAACAACACAATGCAGACGGTGTAGATGCTTACTTAGCAGACAACACTAGCACTCCAGCTCTTTACAAAGACCCAGTGAATCCTGCATTCTCTTATGCTGGAACTGCACCTACTATCACTGTAAAATGGGACGATTCTGCTGAGTTTGAGGTGAACTTAGAACGTATTATCACTCAAAAATGGATTGCTAACTTCCCTCTTGGACTCGAAGCATGGGCAGAATATCGCAGAACAGGATATCCTCTTCTTATGCCAGTCACTAAAAATAACAGTGGAGGCGTTGTTTCTTCTACTCGTGGTGCACGTCGTTTACCTTATCCTCAACGTGAAAGAACAGACAACACAGAGAACTATAATTCTGCAGTTAGCAGTCTTTTAGGTGGACAAGACAATATGGCTACCGACTTGTGGTGGGCAAAGAAAAACTAAATCTCTATGTTGTATATCTAAAATTCTTTCACTATCACAACAATAAAAACATATAATATGAAACGAATATTTAAACATACCATATTTGCTTTATCGGCCATTGCATCTACAATAGCATTCAGTAGCTGCGACACCGATATCGAATCGGTGAACATTGTTACTCCTGGTATAGAGCAACAAAATCCTGAGTTGCATGCAAACTATCTTTCTGATTTAAGAGCTTACAAAGCATCTCAACACAACATCTTTATTGGTTATTTCGATAACAGCCATAAACAACCTGGCAATCAATCACAACGTATCAACGCATTACCTGATAGTATTGATTATGTTTGCTTGAGTACACCCGACTCTCTCACTGCAAATGAGTTGAAAGAGATCGAAGCTGCTCGCAAAGACAAGGCCACTAAGTTTGTTTATCGCATCAACTTCGATGCCATTAAGTTGCTATACGACACTCGTAAGGCTGATTTCTACAAAGAAGCTGAGAACAAATCGAAATCGTATATCGAGTTTAATACTTTCTTAGTAGACTCTTTACAAAAGGCATTAAGCTACTATGACAAGTACAAATTCGATGGAATTATCTTTGCTTACAATGGCAAACCCAAGCAATATATGTCTGATCTTGAGCGAACAACATTTATTGGATATGAAAACGACTTTATTCTTATTGCATTAGACTGGGCTGAACGCCACCCTAATGTAGAGATATTGTTCCAAGGAAAGCCACAGAATGTAATTGACAAGCAAATCTTTGAAAAGGCTAAATACATCATTTTGCCTTGCTTAACTGCTACTTCTACATCTGAATTGAGCTACACAGCAGGTATGGCTGCAGACGAAAATGTGCCTACCAATAAGTTTATTCCTTTGGTGCAAACAACCTCTTTGGATAAAGCAGACGTAAAAACAGGATATTTCAGCAACAAAACAACAGCTATAAAAAGCGCTGCTCGCTGGGTAGCCTCTGCACATAATGGCTACTCTATCGTTGGACTTGCGGTTGAAAACATGGCAACCGACTATTTCAATCCAGCGTTTGTTTATCCTAATATACGTGTAGCTATTAACACAATCAATCCTAACATAAAAAAATAGAACAACATGAACAAGCTATATTTATTTTTATCATGGTGCACTTGCGTTGCTCTTTTCTCTGCATGTCAAAGCAGTGACGAGCAATTCGACAATAAAGCCTATATCTCAGGAACCACTATGCGCAACGAAATTGTGGTGAAAGGTGCCTCACAAAGCGTTACTAAAACACTCAACGTATCGGTTGCGAAGCCTGCAGAGAAAGACATCACCATTCATTACGTTGTAGAATCATCGCTTGTAAGCAACTATAACAAAGCTTATGGCGAAGAGGCTGAGTTGCTACCCGACTCTTGTTATACTCTAAAGTCAACCACTGCCACTATTCCACAAGGTGGAGTTAAGTCGGATGATATCACCATTGAGTTCTCAAAGTTAGACGATATCAAAGGCAACCGTGTCTGTGTTTTACCCGTAAAGGCTCAATCTAACGATATAGAGTTGGTGCAATCGCAAAAGGTTTTCTATTATGTATTCAAGGCAGGAGCATTGATTAATGTTGTAGCCGACATCGAACAAAACTATTTAAGCGTTAATTGGAAGAACCCAGGTGTGGTAAATAACCTTTCAAAGCTCACCATGGAGGCTCTTATCCGTGCACGTAATTTCGACAGAAAGATTAGCACTGTAATGGGTATTGAAGGCTATTTCTTAATTCGTATCGGTGATGCTGGATTCCCACCAAACCAAATTCAAATTGCAACAAGCGACGGAAACTTCCCTAATGCCGATAGCAATAAGGGACTACCCACAAACAAATGGGTTCATGTTGCCTTAACTTACGACAGCACAACAGGTGAAATGGTGGTATATGTAAACGGTAAAGAGCAATCACGTGGCATTAAAAACGTTGGTAGTGTCAACCTTGCTTCGGGCGGTTCTAATCCTTTCTACATTGGATATTCATACAGTGCAAACCGCTATCTTGCAGGAGATATTGCAGAATGTCGTATCTGGAATGTGGTAAGATCACAAGCAGACATTGCAAGAGACATTTACAGTGTATCGCCAAAGAGCCAAGGTTTGGTTTCATATTGGAAGTTCGACGACGAAACTCCTCTATTAGTTAAGGATCACACCGGTAACGGAAACGATGCAACTGCTAACAAAGCATTGAAATGGACCTCTGTTTCTCTTCCTGAAAGATAAAACAATCTAAACACATTAATGAGTTTTAATTATGACTATAATAAAGAAAAACATCAATAAGTTATTAGTATCTCTTGGCATTTTGCTATCTGTATCATGTTCTTCGGACGTGAATGTTATGCAGGTAGACGAAGCCAACTACCAGGTATCTAACAACAACTATGCAATGCTTTCTAACAACAACGGCTTGCAAGTGAGCGATTCTATCAGCTTTTCTACAACTGGTTCTACTGGTTTCTTTGTGCAACTACAAAAAGCAAGTGATGCAGATGCAGTTTTCGAGCTAACTTATAACGAAGCCATCTTAACTGAGTATAACTCTAAACACGCTTCTCAATATAAAGCTCTTCCTACTGATTTGGTGCAACTTCCTACTGAAATAAAAATCAATAAAGGCGCAACTAAATCGGCAGAAGCAAAGGTTAGCTATAACACTGCAGCTAATCTCGACAGCTTAGGCACCTACGCTATTCCCCTTTCAATAAAGGTTAAGAGTGGCAATGTGGTACTTTCTGAAAAGCAATCGTCGTTTGTTCTTTTGGTAAACGACCTTTCTAAGATGCCTAACTGCGACAAGTCTACTGGCATTAAGATTGTGAGCTGTATGGAGGTGAACGATTGTAACCCTCTAAACAACCTTTGTTTCACTCTTAAGAAGAGCGGAAAACCACTTATCGACATGGTTATTCTTTTCTCTGCCAACATCAACTACAATGTTGAAACAGGACAAGTGTATATCTACAACAACGACAACGTAAGACACCTTCTAAGCAATAAAGAGAAATATCTTAAACCATTGCAAGACAAAGGCATTAAGGTTGTTCTTGGCATCTTGGGTAATCACGATGCATCGGGTATTGCAAACCTCACTCCTAAGGGTGCAAAACTCTTTGCAAAGGAAATTAAAGAGGTGTTAGATGCTTACCAACTCGATGGCGTTTTCTTTGACGATGAATATTCAAAATATAGCGGTGCGCCTGGATTTGAACCCTCTCCAAGTAGTGAAGCAGCTGCTCGTTTGTGCTATGAAACAAAGAAAGCAATTGGTGATAAAATCGTTTCGGTTTATGTCTACGGCAGAACTTCTTCGCTTCCCGCTGTTGATGGCGTTCAATCAGGTAACTTTGTAGACTACGCTTTGCACGACTATGGTCGCTCATCAGACTTATCTAACAACTATCCTGGTATGCCTAAATCTCGCATGGGCTTGTATTCTCAAGAATATAACCGTGGCTATTGGGCTAACACAGCTGGTTTACAACGCATCAGAACCGAAGGTTATGGTTGTCATATGATATTTGCTATGGATCCATTCCGTAGAAATTTCTCTTACGGACAAATTCCTTCTATGCAAAACATTGCTAAAGAATTGTTCGACGATGAATTGGTTTACAACAACAAACCTTATCGTAAAGACTGGTAACACACCATAACTCATTATTAATTAACAATTTAAACATAGAATAAAAATGAAGATTCATTATTTATATACGATGTTGATTACCTTAACGAGTGTATGCTTTATGTCTGCTTGTAGTAGTAACGACGACCCTATTCCTGTTGAAACTAAAACAGCAACACTATCTATCGACACCGATACTCTTAAGGTAAATGTGAGCGAATCGGCATCATTCAAAATCAAAGATGGTGGTGGCGACTTTAAAGTTTTCACCGAAAATCCTGAAATTGCAACTGCTTCTCTTAGCGATAACACTATCACTGTGGTGTCTAAAGAAAAGGGAAGAACTGCCGTTGTCATATCTGATAAGAGCGGAAACTATAAACGTGTGCCTGTTCTTTCAATGTATAGCAAGATTGTTCTTGGTGAAACAAGCGTGTCTGTAACCAACAAAATTGGTCAAGTGGGCTATGCTAAGATTGAAATTAAGGGCGGAAACGGCAACTACACTGCAGAGAGTGACGACAGTAATATTGCTGAAATCTCGTCTGTTAACGATGTTGAAGTGCGCCTCAAACTTAAGAAAGAGGGTACAACAACTGTGCATGTAACCGACATGATGGGCTTAAAAGCAACTATCAATGTTGAGGTGAAGACCACCAATGTGGCTTATACTGATGAGGAAAAAGAGGCTCTTAAGAACTCTACTGTTGAGCACATGACTTGGGATAACGAAGAATGGAAACCTGTTAGTGGTTCTTCTTACAAGTTCTATGCTAAGACTAACGCTGGTGTCAGCTCTCTTGGTTGGGACCAAATGTGGGGAAGTTATGTGTATGGATCGCTTAAAGTGACCTACACTGGCGACCTAACAGTGGGCGTTAAGGCTGATGCTAAGCTCATCAACGATTCTGATTATCCAAGTGTTACTTATCAATTAGATTCTTTCGAGATTCTTAAAAACGACGGAACTCGTGTTTGGGCGGTATATTCTGTTATCAAAGATGGTGTTCTACACTACGGAAAACTCTGTTTAGCTCTAAGCAACTAAGCGACAAGTTTTAATTTATATCTATTTAAAGAAGGGGTGCTTTCACAGCATTCCTTCTTTTTTTATGCCTCTATTTTCCTCTTTTCGACAACTCTTCTCATTGTAAAATATATTCTTATACCACCCTATCGCATCTGCTCTTCATTGTCAATGCTTTATCTTTGCACGGCATCAATCCCTTAAAAGCATTGCTTTTAATATGTAATATCAATGTAATTGCACCCTAACATCAATGCTTTTACCTTGCAATAGCATTGGGGTGAGAAATAGAAGCATTAGAAGTGCTTATCTATTGATGAAAAGAGCGACAGAACATTGTTTCTTTTCGCCGACAACTGTATAGCACAAAAGAAATAAATGACATCATTTTACATTTTATAAAAATAATCTTTATATCTTTGCCATAGCAGAACATGAATATTTTGAACAGCGAAATGCCTTTTGATGAAATTATCATTATAAACCAATTGCATAACGGGGACGAGAAAGCCTACCAATATCTCTACGACACCTACTATGCTACACTATGCACCTATGCCAATTCTTTGGTTCACGATGCATTTTGGGCAGAGGCTATTGTTGGTGATGTTTTTTTCAATATGTGGCTAAAACATAATTCGTTATACATCAAAAGCTCTCTAAAAGGCTATCTCATGCAGTCGGTTCGCAATCGTTGTATCGATATTCTACGCTCCAAACAAAGTAGAAAGCACTTCTT
Source organism: Hoylesella nanceiensis DSM 19126 = JCM 15639 (assembly GCF_000379965.1). Classification (GTDB taxonomy): domain Bacteria; phylum Bacteroidota; class Bacteroidia; order Bacteroidales; family Bacteroidaceae; genus Prevotella; species Prevotella nanceiensis. The sequence goes on from NZ_KB904332.1 coordinate 10,427, forward strand.
AAAAATTGCACTCACGCACGAAACGGAAGAAACAATCGCTGACGATTTATCTCACTCACACCCCATTAGTAAGATGATGGCAGACGATTTGTCTACCCAAATCAACGACATTATCTCTTCACTGTCACCCGAATGTCAAGAGGTTTTCATCTTAAGTAGATTCGAAGAGAAAACTTATCCCGAGATAGCACAGCACTTAGGAATATCTATCAATACGGTGAAATACCACATGAAACAAGCTTTAAAGAGATTAAAGCAATTAGATACCTAAGCTACAAGCACCCTTATAAAATTAGAAATCACTGATAGTCAAGACACATAGACTATCAAGGTTATTACAAAGTGGCTCGCAACCAATTCTAACAAACTGTTTATTGACATAAAAACACGCCTCTACAACAAGGTATTTCTGTTGATTTGTTTTGTTAAAAAAGAATAAACGAGATCTAATTCCTCCCCAAATATAAAGAATAATATATACCTTTGCAACCGCAATACGGGCAAGTCTTACACGACCAGCTCCTTTCGAATCCTCCAGGATAGGAATATAGCAAAGGTAGAAGGTTGAGCGGTGCGATGTAAGTAGCTTGTCCACCCGCCTCTTTAGCTCAGTTGGCCAGAGCACGTGATTTGTAATCTCGGGGTCGTTGGTTCGAATCCGACAAGAGGCTCAGACAGCAATTAGGTTATAAACAGCAACAACATACTTTTTATAACATGCAAAAAAACAAAAAGGAATAGATTTTCATCTATTCCTTTTTTTGTTATATTACTCTACCTTTCTTATTATTTCAAGGTAGCTTTCGCCTCTATTGCCATGCAAGCAGATGTTTGAGAGGTAAGCTGATTGGTGCCTTTTATGGCATTAGCCCAGTTTGGTCCCATCATAAGAGTTTGCTTGTTGGTTCCTTTTTGCCATAGAACAGCAACATTATTATTGAAGAATGTGGTGAATTTCTTCTTATATCCTTCATCTAATGTGGGTTCTTGTATCAACAAAGCGAAGTATCGCATAAAGATACCTTTAAACAAACCGCCATCTCCATTGCCCTCATCTCGCAATATATTGTTACCAAGATCGAGCATAGAAGCATCTGAAATGCAATAAAAAGCTGCCTTTCTTGCTTCGTTTAAGTAGGCTTGTTCGCCTGTAATTTTAAAGAGTTCGAAAGCTGCTCCCACAAAAGTACCTTGATTATAAGACAAGGTTGTTTTGTCGATAACATTGGTATTGCCGTTGATATTGTCGTAGATAGCTCCTGTTGCAGGGTTAAAAAGAGTTGCTTTTTCCCAGTTATAAATCTTCAACGCCCAGTCTAAATATTCCTTTTCGTTGGTGATTTTATACAAACGAGCAGCAATAATGGCAGCAGGTCCATTAGCACAAGCATTCTTACTGTACATGTGTTGAATGCTTTCCCATGCTATTCCGCCTCCTGCAAGGTTGTTCCAACCGGTCTTAATCCATGTCCATAGTTGTTTTGCAGTGGTTAAATAACGCTCTTCTTTTGTTACATCATAAAGGCGAAGAAGGGTTAAAGCAATCCATTCAGAGTCGTCATAGAAGTTATTTTCATAACCACTTGCCCCTCTAAAGCTATTCACTTTCTTAATTCCTTCATACCAAAGGCCAAACATATTGGCATACTTTTGGTCGTGAGTGCGTTGATATGCATCGATAATTACGTCCATAGCGTGAGCTTGAGGCCAATAACCTGGATCGGTAGTTGTATCGAATTCATCTGAATTGTACACAAAATAGTGTTTGTCTTTATGCCAAAAATGCTCTACAAGTGCGTTAGTTGCACTGTCTGCAACCTCATTCCACTTGATATTCGATGTGTTATTCTCGTAGAAATAGGTATCTTCAATATTGTTACATGCTGTTAGGTTCGTTGTAAGAGCAACAAACGCAGATAATAACAACACATTATTTATTCGTTTCATCATAATATTCTTTTAGTTATTATTGTGCTATTTCGGTTGTATGATGATAAGGAGCGTCTCCGTTTAGATATAGAGTGAACTTGGTTTTGTTACCTGTTTTCTCTGTATCAAAGATGCCATGAAGCTTCCATTTGTTGTCCCATTGACTAGGATTCCATTGCTTTACTAAGAAATAATCACTGCCTTCGTTATCGCTTGGACGGCTGTCTAAGCCACTATTTACAGGTCCCCAGTGAATTGTTTTGCGTGTTCCTTCCTTGCTAACAACCATCTCAAACTTGTAACGTTCATCTCTTCCCCATCCTTCTTGTCTAAAAGGTGTGGCGCCACTACCCTGCCAAATACCATTACCTTGATAGCTTAAAGGAATATCTACCTGACCACTTGGACTGAAATACCAACCTACGCTCTCTACTTTTTCCAATACACTTGCTGCAATATTAAAGTCGAGTGTGATGTGATAAACGCCTCCTTCAGTAACAGTTGCACTTGGAGTACCTTCTGTTTGCTCTTTAATTGCCTTTCCTGAAAGATAGAACTTGCGAATGATACCATCTTTATTATCTACAAAATAATAGTTCTTTCCAGCCTCTAAGCGTGTGAAGATTTCGTAAACACCACTTTCTGTAGAAGTAAAGCGAAGTGCTTTTTGCATGTCAGCACCACCCTCTGAGCCTTCACCTGTAATGAACAATTGAGTTGGAATCTCTGCAAATCCTGCCAAACGAGTGATTGACAAAGTGCCATGTTCTGCACTCTTCACTTGCTTAATGCCTCTCGAAGCCACCACAGTCCATATCACTGAACCTGTTTCTGCATTGGCAATACCAGCCTTTTGAGCCACTTTGTCTAAGATTTTATGAGTGATTGTTGCGTGATGACGTGCGCCATTATCGTCAGAAGGCACTACATATAGAGGCTTAGAGAAGTCTCCATTGGGTAAATCGAACAACACTTCGTAAACGGGTTCATAACCATCTGCACAGAATGCAGGTGCCCATTCGAAAAACATTGAAGCTGTTGCAGAAGCAACAAGTTTTGCACCTTGCTCTTTATTGGGCGACAATAGTTGAGTAACAGCAGTTACTTGAGGTTCTTTATATTCAAGTTCATTGCTACAATTTACGGTTATAAAAGCAATGCAAACAGCAATAATGCTGTAAAAAATATTTCTTTTCATATTGTAATTCTTTTTCTTTTGTAAAACAATTTAGTTGGCATAGCCTGGGTTATTAGGCTTAAGATTCGCATTAATGTCGATCTGTGATTGTGGAACAGACCATAGATAGTCTCTTGATTCGATAAATTTATAGTTATCTAATTGTATGTAATTGTTGTTAGGAGCAAAGCGAGCGCCACGCACAACACCATTAAGATATTCTGAACCAGCCTTCCATCGTTTGATATCGAACCATCTTAAGCCTTCTAAAGCCAATTCTGAACGACGCTCAACACGCAATAACTTTTGCATTTCTTTATTGCTTAAGCCACTTGGATAGTTAAGAGCTTGAGCGTCTGTAAAGCCTGCACGCACACGAATTGGGCGTATTGTAGCATTCCAAACATCTTCACTCATCTTGTTTTGTTCGTTCATTGCCTCTGCATACATCAACAAAACATCTGCATAACGCATTGTAATGATGTTAGTGCTAAGAGCCAATTGAGCTTCATGATGTGGGTCATAATACTTTCTTATGTAGTAACCTGTAGCCGAAGAGTTGGCATTTATGCCTTTATAAGCATCAGGAGTGTTGTTTGAAGGGTTAGTATATATCACCTCATTCACACTTCCATCGTTCACGTTTTCACTCCATTTGTAATTGTCATAGATAACAGTTGCAGTTAAACGTGGGTCTCTTTTGTCGTAAGGATGAGCAGGATCGTAGTTCGAAGACTGATCTATCGACTTGCCATCGAGCATGATATAGTTATCAACAAGGCTCTGAGTAGGAGCTGTATTGATTAATCTTCCACCCTTAGACAATGGCACCATGTCCCATAACTCACCCCAAGTGCGAATTGATGGCACATAAGCATAATCTAAAATAACCTCACTATTGTATTCATTTTTGATCTCAAACAAACCTGTATAGCTTGGGAATAGCTCGTATTTGCCATACTTTCCGCTCATAATCTCATTGCAATAGTATTCTGTTTTAGCCCAATTCGACTCGTAAAGATACACTCTTGCCATAAGCATTAGAGCTGCTGCTTTGGTTATTTTTCCATTATCTGCAGTTGCTAATTCTTCTCTTTTAGGTAGATCAGACACTATTTCTTGAAGCTCTTTCACGATAAACTCAATGATGGTTTCATGTGGAGTTCTTCCAATAGTATTTGATTCTGCAAGCGAAATGTCTTTATCAAAGAAAGGAACAGCACCGTAGAAGTTAGTCAAACGGAAATAAAGAGCAGCACGAATATAGCGTGTTTGCGCCTTCATATTTTGTTTAATCTTATCCGAAGCCTTTAAATTATCGATGTTTTCAAGAATGATATTGCAGGTTTTTATGCCCTCATACATTCCCTTCCACTCATCTGCAAAGATGTTAGTACTAGGATCTGCGAGTCCATTTCTTATCGTTCTTTGGTCTGTAAAGCTACGAGCTTGAAACACATTGTCGGTTAATCGCTCGTCGTTCCACATTCTTCCTGCTCCATAAAGCTGATTATATGCCATGTTTAACATATTCTGTGCCTTATCAATAGATGTCCAGAAGTTAGAATCTGTGTATTTATCTGTAGGTGGATTGTCCATTCCATTGCAGGCGAAGAGAATCAAAATAAGACCTAAAGAAATTGCTGTTTTTATATATCTTTTCATTTTATGTCTCTTTTATATTTATATACTATAATGTAAAAACAGTTCTCTTTTAGAATTGAACCTCAACTCCCATACCATAATATTGTAGAGTTGGATAGTTACGAGCACTGTTTGCGCCATTATTTCCCATTTGATTATTAAACTCAGACGACTCTGGATCGATGAAAGAGTTATGACTAAAGGTCAACAAGTTATGTGCTGTTGCATACACTCTAAGCTTATTTATTCCTATATTTTTCAATAGTTTCTTTGGCAAAGTGTATCCTATTGTGATGTTCTTAATTCTCAAATAAGCAGCATTCAACATGTACATGTCCGACGCTTGACGATAGTTATTAGCTGTAGAGCTTGATCCTGGCGCTGTTAAACGAGGATATTTAGCATTCGTATTGGTTGGAGTCCAGAAGTCTAATTGATGCTTAAAGATCACATAAGAATAGTTTTCGTGGAATGGTTCGATCAATTCTCCACGCACCATCATATCTCTTTTGCCCACACCTTGTGCGAAAACGCTAAAATCAAGACCCTTCCATTCAAGCGAATAGGTTAGTCCAAAGGTATAACGAGGGAAGGCATTACCAAGAATAAAACGGTCTCTTGAGTCGATAATACCGTCATTATTGCGGTCAACATACTTATTATCACCTGGTTGAGCACTCACTCCTACAGGCAAAGCAGATGTTTCTATTTCTTTATAGCTTTGGAAATGGCCTGCTTTCTTATATCCATAATAAGATCCAAGGGGCACTCCTATTCTACGAATGAATTGAATTTCATCTGAACTTGTTATCTCTTCTCTACGTGGGAACTTCTTTAATTTATTGAAAGTATCGCCAATATTTCCAGAAATAGAATGGTTCACCTTTCCTGTTTTGAAGTGATAATTCAATGAAAACTCCCATCCTTCGTTACTCATCTCACCAATATTATCCATGTTTTGCACTGTTCCAAATACCGAAGGAACCACAGGGTGCATCAAAATACCACTGGTGTATTTGTAATAATAGTCAAAAGCTAGGTTCAAATGGCTTTTCAATAGGCTCGCATCAATACCGATATTCAGTGTCTTAGTCTTTTCCCATTGCAAGTCACTACTACCTAATGAGAATCCAGCTCCAGTCACTGCGCTATTGTTATAGGCATAAGTATTAGGATAAAGTGTATAAGTTGTGAATCGATCATATATACCAATGGTTTGGTTTCCCAATACTCCATAAGAGCCTCTCAACTTCAATTCGCCCACTTTCGAAGCAAAATCGTGCATCCATTGCTCGCTTGTTAGTCGCCAAGCCAATGACAATGAGGGGAAAAAACCCCATCTATGCTTCTTTGAGAACTTTGAAGATGCGTCTTCTCTAAAGCTAAATTCAGCATAATAACGCTCGAGATAGTTATAAGAAAGACGTCCTAATACAGAAGTTATACTTGTTCGAATGGTATTTTCTGGATACACAGTTGAGCCTTCTCCAACAGGTATTATAGCCTTATCATATGCTTGTGTACCCAAATCAGGATTGGTATAATAGATCTTTATCTCATTACCTTTACCCGTAAACGATTCGTTTGTTACACCAAACAAAGCACTAATACTATGTTGATTGAATGTTTTATTATAATCTAAGAGCAACTGTGAGTTGATAAGATAAGAGTTATAGTTCCAGTTGTCGGTATAGTTTTTCTCGTTAGAGATATGCGATGGTTTTTCATCTTCTACCTTATAATAGTAAGGAACTTGAAAAGTTCGAGTATAACGAGTTTGATTACCCACATCAACACCTACGATACCACGAAGTGACAAGCCATCGAATAAATTGATTTGAGCATTGAGGTTTGCCACAAAGTTATGGTTTCTGTATTTGTTTCTGCCTGCTCCTTCGAGTGTTCCAAGTGGATTAAACTCTGATAATACATTGTTCAAAAGATACTTTCCTTGATCTTTCATCTTATAATAGTAATAAGGTGGAGTTCTAGAAGCATCGATTTCGAATGCTCCTCCTGTAGGAGAAATGGTATTATTTTGAGTGAAAGCTAAAAGAGCTTGCAACTTAACTCGTCCTAAAGTGGTTGTTACATTAGAACGAAGGTTATAGCGTTGCATTCCAAAAGTCTTGTTACCCACATAGTTACTTTCTTGATTATAATAACCAAGACTCACCATATAGCTTGTAGAAGCACTACCTCCTGTTACGCTGATATTGTGGTTTTGTTGTAGAGCAGTGCGGAAGATTTGATTCAAGAACCACGACTCTTCGTTGCGATGATCGTACAAGTCTTGTATTTGTGCAGGTGTAAACTCTGCAGGTCTATTGCTATTTACAAGCGCAAGGTTCTTTAATGAGGCGTTTTGATAGCCCATTACAGGGTGGAAGAGCAAACGAGGTGACTCGAAACCAACAGCAGAAGAGAGTTTAATTTCTGTGGGATTGTTGTTCTTTCCTTTCTTAGTTGTAACCAAAATAACACCATTAGACGAACGTGATCCATAGATACTTGCCGAACCAGCGTCTTTCAAAATAGAGATGTTATCAATATCATTAGGATTCAAGTCGTTTAAGCTTCCATCAGAAGAAACAAGTCCATCAATCACAATCAGAGGCGCATTACTATTGATTGTGCTAATTCCTCGAATATTGATGTTAGTACTTTCGCCCGTTGGGTTGTAGCTTTTACGTTGAATAATGAGGTTAGGTGCCACACCTTGAAGGGCTTGTGTTACATTAGCAACAGGCTTATCCTCTATCAATTCTTTTTTAACTTGATCTACAGAGCCTGTTATACTGCGTTTTTTCACAGTACCATAACCAATTACAACCAATTCGTCAAGCACCTTAGAATCTTCTTCTAACACCACATTTATGGTGCTTCTGCCTTTCACATGTTGCTCTTTTGAGGTGTAACCCATAAAAGAAAACTGAATGACAGCATTCGACGGTGCCTGCAAACGATAGTTACCTTGCACGTCACTAACCGTTCCTACAGAGCTACCTTTTACTTTAATGGTTGCTCCAACAATTGGTTCTCCACTCTTATCGATGATCTTTCCTACTATCGTTCCTTCTTTCTTGTCTTGCAAAGAAGGCGCACTCTCTATTTTGTTACTATGGACATAAGTAGGAAGAATGCCCATATTCACTGGCGTTTTAGCAACAACAGGATTATAATTTGCTAAACACGTCAGACACAAACACAAATAGAGTGTTGTTTGTTTTTTGTCTTTCATTTTGTCAAAAGTATATTAAACTTAAATCGTTCGCTGTAGTCTTGAGGTATAGTTTTTCTTGAACTCCCAAATAGATGCTTTTTAATTATGTTGCAAAGATAAAGAATAAAAGTTATACAAAAACAAATATCGTTGACTTTTATCAAAAATATTACATAATGTTAATAGGCTAATTAGATTATAAAGAAAAAGACTTTAGCTTGTGTTTGCACTATATATAAATATGATAAGACACAAAAAAATGCTGCAACAAGGCGAATCAACCATGAAGCAGCATATTCTATAAAGCTAAAGAGAATTATTATTGAATTTTATTCCAATATACTTTCTTAAAGAAAGGACCAAGTTTTCCTTTCACTGTCAATACGTTTGGCTTTTCAAAATACATTTCAACACGATACACCTTACCACTTGTTGGGTCGTATATCTTGCCATCTTCCCAAGCATCTTCGCCGTTATAAGTTACCTTATCTACCAAAACAATTTGGTTAGAAGGGGTCTTTCGCTTCGATTCATCAGGATTTTTAACATCTGTACGCAATGTACCATCAGGATTTTTCATATTCTCGAGCCACACAACTTGTGCACGATAACCATTTCCATACTTAAAAATCTTTACCTTAGAGTTGCGTCCATCTTTCACAACATGATAAAGACCAACGATTTTATCGGCTGCAGTTTGTGCCGACAAGGGTAATAAACACACTGCAAAAAGCAATGTAAAGGCAATAAAAAATCGCTTCATTCTTTGTTTTATTTTTATGATTTAACTTGTTTCTCTATTGAGTTTTTTAGATACTTACATCTTGCTTTTGTCGTATTATTTGTTCTAAATACGAACGAAAAGAGCGAGTGCAAAGGTAATTATTTTTAAGAATTACTCAAAAAAATCGACTAAAAAAGCACTATTTTCAGCATAAAAGGACTCTAAAATCGTCTATTTTAAAGCCTCTGCACGCACAAAACACTTCTAAAATCAGCCTCACTCTCGCCCAATAAAAAAGCTGTTCGTTTTCATCTTCATTTCTCTCACTTTTAAAAAGCTATGAGATTGCCTTGCAAAAGCAGTGTTTTTACATGCCAAAAGCATTGAGATTACAACCTAAAAGCAATGCTTTTTAAAACAAATAAAACAACGCCCTTTACACAAGGCGAATGGGATTGAAAAACAAGTAGATCGCAAATCTATTTATTCTAAATAACTTTCACGAAAAATAGCGACAACAAAAAACAGTAAAATGCGCCTGTTTATAAAATAAAATACGTAAATTTGTAGCTAATTTAGGACCAAAAAGCGGTCTTTTATCAATATTGGCACAATCAAAACGACCATATTTTGCACAACACCTTGCAAACAAGAAAGTTACAAGGACTATCATTTGTGCTACGAAACAACATAAAAAGTGAATAAAAAAATAAATGGATATAGCAAACTCTTTCAAGCAACTAAAGGCTTATGCACGCATCGAAGGCGCCATCTTAGGCGTTATTTGGGTGGCTTCATTTGCCTTTTTAGTTTATATGCCACAAAGTTTGTGGGGCAATTTAATTATTCTTTCTACCCCATTCTATGCAGGTTGGCGCATCAAAAACTTTCGAGACAAGATCCGAGAAGGCTTTATCTCGTTTAAAGCAGCATACTTATTTTCGGCTTATACGTTTTTCTATGCCTCATTGATCTTTGCTGCTTGTCTGTTTATTTATTTCCAATGGCTCGATAGTAGTGCCTTTATGAATCTCTTCGACCAGACAATTCAAACTGCAATTCCTACCTACAAGCAATTGGGAATGGACATTAGCGAGTTGCAAGAAGGCATGAAATTGATTAGAGAAATGAGTGCAATAGATATCACTTTTACCATTCTTATGCAGAATATCCTTATCGGAACTCTTCTAAGTGCTCCGCTTGCACTATTCTATAAGAAAGAACCCACCAACTAAGGAGCAGTTCTTTGGGAATACAAAATAATGAATAATCGTTTGAATACATAACACAACAAATCAACAACAACTATGAACATTTCGGTAGTTATACCCTTATATAATGAAGAAGAATCGTTACCAGAGCTATATGAGTGGATTGAACGAGTGATGAACAATAACAACTTTAGCTTTGAAGTGATTTTTATTAACGATGGTTCGAGAGACAATTCGTGGAAAGTAATCGAAGAACTAGCTCAAAAATCACCTCATGTTAAAGGCATTAAGTTTAGACGTAACTACGGAAAAAGTCCTGCTTTATACTGCGGTTTCAAAGAAGCTCAAGGCGATGTGGTGATTACTATGGACGCAGACTTACAAGATTCGCCCAACGAAATACCCGAGTTGTATCGCATGATTACTGAAGAAGGTTACGACTTGGTGTCGGGTTACAAAGAGAAACGCTACGACCCACTCTCTAAAACCATTCCTACCAAGCTCTTTAATGCAACAGCTCGCAAGATAAGTGGTATTCATAACCTTCACGATTTCAATTGTGGTTTGAAGGCATATCGCTTAGATGTAGTGAAAAATATCGAAGTTTATGGCGAAATGCACCGCTATATTCCTTATTTAGCAAAGAATGCAGGTTTCGAAAAGATTGGAGAAAAGATCGTACAACACCAAGCTCGCAAATATGGAACATCAAAATTTGGTCTTAATAGATTCTTTAATGGCTATTTGGATCTTATCACTTTATGGTTCTTAAGCAACTTTGGTAAGAATCCAATGCATGTCTTTGGCTTCTTAGGTTCTATCTTCTTCATCATTGGTTTCTTTGCAGCTGCAATTATAGGAGCCGATAAATTGTGGGCATTGTCGCAAGGCATTCCACAGCGTTTGGTTACTGATTCGCCCTATTTCTATATCTCTTTAACAATGATGATATTGGGAACACAGTTGTTTATGACGGGCTTTATCGGTGATTTGGTGAGTCGTTCGTCGGCAAATCGCAACGACTATCAGATTGAAAAGACCATCTAAAACGAATTATCTCACAACAACACAAGTATAAAAGAATGAAAAAATTAATATATTTCTTTTTTCTCTCGCTTTTCATTTCAGCGTGTTCATCAACCGATTGCCCTCTAAGTAGTGGTGTATTGTCACGCTATAAGCTAATGGGAAACGTCAAGAAATTAGCCGATACGCTCACCATCTCGACCCAACGCCATACCAGTGGCGACACGATTTTATTGAATAAAGCGGTGAATGTGGATAGTTTCGACTTGCCAATGAGCTTTCAAGGAAACGAAGATGTGTTGTTTTTAAGTGTAACAGACACCAACAAAGTGACTTGGAAAGATACTATTCGCATCACAAAGACCAACGAACCACATTTCGAGTCGGTTGATTGTGCGGCTGCATTCTTTCATACTATTCAAAAAGTAACATTCTCTCGCAACGCAATAGATTCTGTTGTCGTTCATAAATCAAAAGTAACAAATGACAATTCACAAACACATTTCTACCTATATTTTAAGAGTCAGCGTTAGTATTCTGCTCTTTTACATCGGTATTGCAGTGCAGGCACAACCAAAAAAGCTGCCTTTTAAGGCGAAAAGCGATTCGGTTGCGTTTTTCAATGGCGTGACATTGTCGGTCGACCTCATTGGAATTGGACAGAACTTACTAAGTAACGAAGGACAATACGAGGCCAGTTTGCGTGCCAACTTAAAGGATAAATACTTCCCTATCATTGAGTTAGGATATGGAAAGAGCGACACTAAGGGCGATGAAACTAAGATTTTGTATAGCACAAAGGCACCATACGGTCGCATTGGTATCGACTTTAATGTGATGAAGAATAAACACGACATCTATAGAGTATTCGTTGGAGGTCGTTATGGCTTTTCTTCTTTTAAATATAACATCGAAGCTCCTGGTGTAGTTGACCCTGTTTTCGGTGGCATTGCACCTTTTGGTGCCAACAACATCAGCGGTTCTTATCACTGGTTTGAGGCTGTATTTGGGCTCGATGCACACATCGTTGGACCTCTAAGAGCTGGTTGGAGCGTTCGATATAAAAACAGATTGGCAAAGAAAGTGGGCGAAATTGGAGAGCCTTATTATGTTCCTGGATATGGAAGAGGAGGCAGTTCTACCTTTGGAGGCACTTTTTATGTGGCAATAGAGTTATTGAACAAAACAAAGAAAGGAAAGAAGTAGGCAACTATAAGCTATCTTTCTCTTTCCAACAAAAATAAAGAATAATAATTGATAACATCTCACTTTCACGATAATAGACACATAACATGGCAACAAAACAGATAAAAAAACGCCTCTATTGGCAAATACCTCTCTTGCTATTGCTCGTCATTGGTACGATATATATCAGCAAACAGCAAAGAAATATGCCTTATATAGAGAATCAAGGAACGATATTTGGAACGACATATCACATCACTTATCAAAATGATGACGACCTTCATAAAGAGATTTTAGCGGAGTTAAACAAGGTAGATACAGCCCTATCTACTTTTAATCCACAATCTATCATATCAAAAATCAATAACAATCAGCCCACACGCACCAATGAGTTGTTCGACAAGGTGTTTCTTCTTGCCGAAGACATCAGTAACAAAACAGATGGAGCTTTCGACATAACGGTTGCTCCTTTGGTTAATGAATGGGGCTTTGGGTTTAAGAAAGGCGTTGAACCTACAAAGCAAGTGATTGACAGTTTGCTTCAGCTCACTGGATATAAGAAGGTGCATTTGGTGAACAATACTGTGAAAAAAGACGACAAACGCATTATGATTGACTGCAGTGCGATTGCTAAAGGCTTTGGAAGTGATGTGGTTGCAAGCTACTTAAAGCGTCAAGGTGTGAAGAACTTTATGATTGAAATAGGCGGAGAGATAGTGACTTCGGGAATCAGTTCTAAGCGTCTTCCTTGGAAAATAGGTGTTATTAAGCCCACAGACGATATCACTCAGCAAAGTCAAGAAGTGCAAACTATCCTCAATGTAACCGACAAAGCAATGGCAACCAGTGGTAATTATCGTAACTTTTACTATAAAGGTGGAAAGAAATATGCCCACACTATCGACCCTGCAACGGGCTATCCTGTTCAGCATAACATTCTTTCTTCTACCGTAATAGCTAACAATTGCGCTACAGCCGATGCCTATGCAACAGCCTTTATGGTGATGGGTTTAGACAAAGCGAAAAGGGTTTTAGAGCAACATAAAGAGATAATGGCTTATTTTATCTATGCTGATAAAGATGGAAAGAATGCCGTTTGGTACTCACCTACATTAAAAGACAAAATCGTTAAGTAAGCTATGGAGCAGTCGCCGACATCACATCTCAAGCTATTAGCACTGCCCTTGTTTCAAGGAATCACGCAACAAGAGTTGCATAAGCTTGCTGCCCATGCCCGTTTTCACTTTCAAAAGCTAAACAGTGGCATAACCTTTATCAAAGAAGGAGAGGCATGCAAGGACTTATTCTTTTTGCTACAAGGAAAGATTGAGATAACTACTTCGGCGGCAAACAATTCCTTTATGGTAAAAGAATGGCTCGAAACGCCTTCTGTTATACAGCCTGAACGATTGCTTGGACTTAGTCCTTGGTTCTCGTCTACATACACAACGCAAGAGAAAAGCAGTATTTTAAGCATTGATAAAGAAAGTATTTTGAGTTTCATCGAGCACTCATTTGTCTTCCGAATCAATTTTATGAATATCTTATCTACCCGCATTCAAAAGATGGAACGACAGCAATGGCGTCCCTCAAGCTACTCATTAAGAGAAAGAGTTATTCGTTTTTTCGAGCAACATGTATATAATATAGGTGGCGAAAAGATATTCTTCATCAAAATGATAACGCTTGCAAAGGAAATGAATGTAAAGCGAATAAAGGTGTCGAACGTATTAAATGAATTGCAAAACGAGCACCTCTTAAAGCTAGAAAGGGGTAGAATTATCATTCCTGCGCTTGAAAAACTCATTCAAAAAGCACAATTATAAGATTAAATCAACGAAATATGGCAACACAAGATAATAAGAACTCAATAGCGAATAATCCTTTTTTTAATGATTATTCCACTCCACATAACACCGTTCCATTCCACCTTATCAAGCTAGAACACTACGAAGAAGCTTTCATGGAGGGAATGAAAAGAGAGAAAGAAGAACTCGATAAGATTATAAATAATGAGGAAGAGCCAACTTTCGACAATACTATCATATACAAAGACGAAACAAAAGGCGAGCATTATTACGACTTATTAGGACGTGCTTCTACTGTCTTTTCGTGTATGTTAGGTGCTGAAACAAACGATGATCTCGATGCTTTAGCTCAAAAGATGAGTCCTCTTCTCACCCAACATGCTAATGATATGCAGCTAAATGAAAAGCTTTTCAAACGCATTAAGCATGTTTATGAGCACCATAGAGAGCTTACTCCTGAAGAAGCTACATTGCTTCAAAAGGTGTATGACGGCTTTGTTAGAAGCGGTGCGCTATTGAATGAAGAGGGAAAAGAGCAATTTAGACGATTAAGCGAGGAAGCAAGTTTGTTGTCATTGCAGTTCTCTCAAAACCTATTAAAAGAGAATAAAGCATTCGAATTGCATCTAACTAACGAGGAAGACCTTGATGGTTTGCCTGAAAGTGCACGTCAAATGGCGGCTCATACGGCACAAGAACAAAATAAAGAGGGTTGGATTTTCACCCTAGATTTCCCTAGTTACTCTCCTTTTCTCACCTATTCTACAAAGAGAGAACTAAGAGAAAAGCTCTATATGGCGAAGAATACAGAGGGAATTCACGATAATCCAGAGAACAACTTGGCAATATGTACACGCTTAATAAATATCCGTAGAGAGCTAGCTCAATTGCTTGGACACGACACTTACGCTGATTATGTGTTAGAACACCGCATGGCAAGTAGTGTAAAGAACGTGTATAAGCTTTTCAATGACCTTATTTCTGCTTATAAGCCACAAGCTATTAAGGAGCTAAAAGAGGTAGAACAGCTTGCAAAAGAAATGGAAGGAGATGCTTTTGAGATGCAACCTTGGGACTTTGGATACTACTCTCACAAGCTACAATTACAGAAATACAACATCGATTCGGAAATGCTTCGCCCCTACTTCGAACTTTCTAAGGTGATAGAAGGAGTGTTTGGATTGGCTAATCGCTTGTATGGTATCTCGTTTAAAGAAAACAATGAGATTCCAGTTTATCATCAAGACGTTAAGGCTTACGATGTGTTTGATGCCGACGGAAGCTATCTTGCGGTGTTTTATGCCGACTTTCACCCTCGAAAAGGAAAGCAAGGCGGTGCTTGGATGACTGAATTCCAAGGCCAATGGATCAATAGAAAGGGCGAAAATATTCGTCCTCACGTCAGTGTTGTGATGAATTTCACTAAGCCAACACCACAAAAACCAGCCTTATTAACGCTTGGAGAAGTAGAAACTTTCTTGCATGAGTTCGGTCATTCACTACATGGTATGTTCGCAAATACACGCTTTGGCAGTTTAAGTGGCACCAATGTATGGTGGGATTTTGTTGAACTCCCATCGCAATTCATGGAAAACTATGCAACAGAGAAAGAATTTTTACGTACCTTTGCTTATCACTTCGAGTCTGGAGAGCCTATTCCTGATGAATTGATAGATAGAATTATTAAGAGTAAAAACTATCTTTCAGCTTACGGTTGCTTACGTCAAGTGAGCTTAGGTCTATTAGATATGGCCTATTACACACAGAAAGATGAGTTCAAAGAAGATATTATTACATTTGAGAAAGATGCTTGGAAAGATGCAATTATCACGAAACAACTTCCTAATACCTGTATGACCACCCAGTTCTCACATATTATTTCGGGCGGATATGCAGCGGGTTACTATAGTTATAAGTGGGCAGAAGTGTTAGATGCAGACGCTTTTAGCCTCTTTAAAAAGAACGGAATATTCGACAAGAATACTGCTCTTAGCTTTAGAGAGAATATTCTTTCAAAGGGAGGAACAGAGCATCCGATGACTTTATACAAGCGTTTTAGAGGACAAGAGCCCACTATCGACGCTCTATTAGAACGCAATGGAATTAAAAAGAATTAAGCCTTTACAATGACAAAGAATACAGACAAACAGCATATTTTAGATATTCGCTACCTCAGAATGGCACGAATATGGGCTGAAAACAGCTATTGCGAGCGACGCAAAGTGGGCGCAATAGTGGTAAAAGACAAAATGATTATCAGCGATGGGTATAACGGAACGCCCGAAGGTTTTGAGAATGTGTGCGAGGATTCCAACCAAATTACAAAGCCTTATGTGCTCCATGCCGAAGCAAATGCCATCACTAAGCTGGCAAGAAGCTCTAACAATAGCGAGGGAGCAACATTATATGTCACCGCATCGCCATGTATAGAATGCTCTAAACTCATTATTCAATCGGGAATAAAGAGAGTTGTTTATGGCGAGAAATACCGTTTAGAAGACGGTATTAACCTATTAAAAAGAGCTGGAGTAGACGTTGAATATCTTGAAGTAGAATAAAGATTATAGGAGAATACAAAGATGAAAATAAACCGAAACCATTCTAATCGCTACATGCCATTATTGCTTGCATTATGCGTTATCGTTGGTATCATCATCGGAACATTCTATGCAAACCACTTTTCTGGTAATAGATTAAACATCATTAATTCAGGAAGTAGCCGACTAAACAACCTCCTTCACATCATTGACGACCAATATGTGGACAATGTAAACATTGATTCTTTGGTGGATAAGGCTATTCCTCAAATCTTATCTGAGCTTGATCCGCACTCTGTTTACATTCCTGCGAAAGACGCCCAGGCAACAACTGACGAGCTAAAGGGTTCTTTTTCGGGCATAGGAGTTGAGTTTGTGATCCGTCAAGACACCATTCACGTGCAGAATGTCATTGAAAATGGACCTGCAGAACGTGCTGGTTTACTTGCTGGAGACAAGATTGTAGCAGTTGATGGTAAACCTTTTGTAGGTAAAAAGGTAACCAACGAAGAAGCCATGAGAGTGCTTAAAGGCCCTAAAGACACCAAAATTAAGATCTCAGTCAAGCGATATGGCCACAAAGAGCCTATCACTTACACCGTAACACGTGGCGAAATACCTCGCAAGAGCGTGTCGGCTGCTTATATGATCAACAGCACTGTGGGCTATATACGCATTAAGAGCTTTGGAGAAACAACCTATCCCGAATTATTAATCGCCCTTGCTAAGTTGTCACAAGAAGGCTTTAAGGAGCTAATTATCGACCTTCGAGACAATACTGGTGGTTATTTAGAGAGCGCAATACAAATAGCTAACGAGTTTTTACCTAAGAATAAGCTCATAGTTTACACGCAAGGACGCAAGAGTCCACGTCAAGACTATCGCAGTGACGGTCATGGTAGCTACCAAAAGATACCTCTTGTGGTGCTAATTAACGAGGGTTCAGCCTCAGCTTCTGAGATTTTGGCAGGTGCCATACAAGATAATGACCGTGGCACTATCATCGGTCGCCGTTCATTTGGTAAGGGATTGGTTCAACAACAGATAGGTTTCCAAGACGGAAGTCTTATGCGTTTAACCATTGCACGCTACTATACCCCTTCAGGTAGATCAATTCAGAAACCTTATGTCGCTGGAGATGAAGCTGCTTATGCACAAGATTTGATTTCAAGATACCAACATGGAGAGTTCTTCTCACAAGATAGTATCAAGCACACAGGCCCTGCTTATCACACAAGTATCGGTCGAAAGGTTTACGGAGGCGGTGGTATCACTCCCGACTTGTTTGTTCCTGAAGACACAACCAACTACACTTCATATTACAAACAGGCTACAATGAGCGGTTTAATTTTGCAATATGCATTTAATTATACCGATAACAACCGCCAAAAGCTAAAGGAATTGAAAACCGTTGATGCGCTTACAAGCTACCTTACTAAGCAAAATTTGGTTGATAAATTTGCAACATTTGCCGACTCGCACGGCTTAAAACGTCGCAATTTGATGATTCAAAAGTCGTATAAGTTAATCGAACAATTCATCATTAGCAGAATTGTTTACAACTTATTGAACGAAGAAGCATGGACAGATTACATCAACAGAGGAGATGCAACTATCACAAAAGCCCTTCAAGTGTTTAAAGAAGGTAAGTCATTCCCACAGAAACCCGTGCAAAAGCCCTCTGTAATGCAACCTAAAAGATAACGCAGAGAACACTCAATGAATCAAGAAAAGATTTCTATTCGAAATACAATTAAAGAACAAATGCGACATCTCACCACCGAAAAAGTGGGCGAGATGTCGCTTGCTTTCGTCCCCACTCTATTGCAACACCCCCGCATTAAGGAAGCACAAACCATTCTTTTATATTGCGCCTTGCCCACCGAAGTGCAAACACTTCAATTGATTAAAGAGTTGAAAAAGCAGGGAAAGGACATTGTTTTGCCTGTTGTTACGGGAGAAACAACGATGGAAATAAGAACGTTTACAGATGAGAACGATTTGGAAAAAGGTCCCTTTGGAATATTAGAGCCACAAGGCAAAGTACTGAACGAATTGTCTTTAATTGACATTGCCATAGTTCCTGGATTGGCTTTCAGTGCAGATGGCAAGCGACTTGGGCGTGGAAAGGGCTACTACGATCGTCTTCTTAAACGCATTCCCCAATGCTATAAAATAGGAATATGCTTCTCGTTTCAACTCATCAACCACATTCCCACTACCCAACACGACGTGATGATGAACGAAGTAATTGCCCTTTAATACCTATATATAATAAGGTGTAAGTGGGAAAAGAATTTCTTTTGAGGATTGACTAATAACGATATTCAACAAAAAAAGCAAGAGATTTAAAATCAAGTAGATACCCACTTGATAACGATAGCCGCATCCTTTGCGGCTTTTTTCTTGCTCAGCCCTGCGCAAAAGCAGTGTTTTTACACTTCAAAAGCATTGCTTTTTGCATGCAAACTCAATGCTTTTAGGACACAATATCAATGCTATTACAACCTTTGTTATTGAGTTAAAAGAGAAAGGGCATGAGCAATAGAAACAAAACACAAATTAAATGTAGTGAAATAGACCAAAATTTGTAAGTCTTTTTAATTCCTTTCTAATTGTTATCTTTAAATTTGTACATACAAACAATCAACAAAATAACAAGTATGAAAAGATTTTTTACATCATTGGCTCTTGCAACTTGTGCCTTAATTGGTTATGCACAACAACCTACAGGCACGTTTAGTGTGAAGCCTTTTGTGGGTACAACCATCACAAAATTACAGCCTATCACAGACAATAAAGTGGATATGAAGCTGGGAGCTGTGGCTGGTGCTGAATTAGAATATCAACTATTAGACAAAGCTTCGGTTGCTGTTGGGGTACAATTCCTAACACAAGGTTCGAGAGCAAAGCAGACTATAGAAGATAATGGCCCTATAGTTAGAAAATCACTGAATTCAGAGTACATCTCAATCCCACTTACATTCAACTATTATGTCATTCCAAATTTAGCTGTAAAAGCAGGAATTGAGGGTAACATTCAAACTCGTTCGCAAATGATTTACAAAAACGATGAGGGCAACACACCCTATGATTTAACAAGTAAATTCACCCACTTCCTCGTTGCATTGCCCATTGGGGTGTCGTATGAATACAACAATTTTGTGTTAGACGCACGCTATTCGCTACCTCTAACCAAGATAACTGAAGGTCGTTATATGAGTCTTGACACTGCAGGTGAATTCCCTTTGAATGGCAAGTATCACACCTTCCAAATTACACTTGGCTACAAATTCAAGATTTAAACATCTATATTGAAACACAATAACGCAAAAGTCGCCTTGCTTGCCCATGTTGCAAACAAAGCGACTTTCATCTTTTATCTATTAAAGGTCTAATGAATTCGAATGTCACTAATCACCATATTGCCCCCAGCAGCCTCGTTTAAAGCTTTAATAAGATCGGTTCTGCGCATCAACAAATCGTTTCTTACAGCAGGATTCACAATCTTAACATGCAGTGTTTGATTGTAAATATATTTTTCGGTGGTGTATTTTGCCACCACATTTCCAACCACTTCGTCCCAAGCATCAATCACTCTATGTTGCAGAAGAGGTGTTTCGAGTCCGCTTCTTCTTAGATATTGCCCCAGAATTTCATGAATTTGTTTCGCCTGTTTCTTAAACATCCTATGCTTCTTGCTTAATAGTTATCTGTCCGTTGTCTACATGAAACAACTTATAATCAAAGTTTCCCATTTTCAAAATCGAGTCAAGATGATCTCTATTGGTGTCGGTTATGAAAATTTGTCCATAGCTATCGTTGGCAACAAGATTAACAATGCGCTCCACTCTGTTAGCATCTAACTTGTCGAAAATATCGTCTAACAATAAAAGAGGCGTGGTTTTAGAGGCGGTTCGCTTTAAGAAATCGAACTGAGCAAGCTTCAATGCCAACACAAATGTTTTGTTTTGGCCTTGACTTCCCTCTTTTTTCATCTGATAACCACCGAGCAACATCTCTAAATCATCACGATGAATACCATGCAACGAATAGCCAACTGCACGATCTTTAAAGCGATCTCGCTGAATAACATCAAGTAAATCACCTCGTTGACAATGCGAAATATAATTCAAACTAACGGTTTCTTTGCCTCCAGATATCTGCTGATAAATCTGCTGAAACACAGGTATAAAATCCTCAACAAACGCCAATCGCTTTTGATAAACAATGGTTCCTTGCTCTGCCATCTCTTCTTCAAAAAGCGAAATCAATGTATTGTCGGGCTCATTCTCTTGCTTTAGTAGTGCATTTCGCTGCTGCAATGCTTTAGAATAGCGCATAAGTGCCTCCATATAAGTGACATCTAGCTGCGAAATAACAATGTCTAAGAAACGTCTTCGGTCTTCACTTGGACCTTCAATAAGGGCTACATCTGATGGAGAAACAAAGACTAAGGGAATGAAACCGATGTGTTGCGACAATCGTTTGTATTCTTTTTTGTTGCGCTTAAAATGCTTTTTCGAGCCTCTTTTCATGCCGCAATAAATCAATTCCTCATCATTCGCCTCGTTAGTGTATAGTCCTTCGAGTACAAAGAAATCCTTATCGTGCATCATTACCTGCGAATCTACGGCATTAGAAGAGCTTCGACAGAATGAAAGATAATAAACAGCATCGAGCATATTGGTTTTTCCTACACCATTATGGCCTATAAAACAATTCATCTTTGGCGACAAATCGAGCGTTATATCTTCAATATTTTTATAATTAAGAAGCGTTATCTTCTTTAAAATCATATATCAATCTTAATTCTTTTTACAATATAAAAACGTTCAAAAAAGGGTCTTTTCAATCGTAATATTATCCCCAAAATACAAGGATAACAGCCCCTTAACGACCCGTCTTCAGGCAAAGTTACTTGTTTTAAAGTAGATAAAAGAAAAAAGTAGATAATAAATTTCACTATATGAGATAAAATAATTATTTTTGCATCACATTCGATCTATTCTCAAAAGCATATTTCGAGTACTAAGAAGACTAATAAAAAAACAACAAATAATAATGGTAAACAAAAAAGAAAACGCAGCTACCAATATGGCAGAGACGATTAGTTCGTCTGAAGCATTTATGCTAAAATATAAAAAGCATATTGCAATTGCAGTTGTAGCACTTATCGTTCTTGTTGCAGGTTTCTTCCTTTACAAGAACTATGTATCAGCTCCTCGTCAAGAAAAAGCAAGCACTGAACTTGCAAAAGGTCAAGAACTATTTGGAATGCAACAATTCGAAAAAGCGTTAAATGGCGATGGTGCAACCTTTAGTGGTTTCATTAAGCTTGCAAATGATTATAGTTCAACAGACGCAGGCAATCTTGCTAACCTCTATGCAGGTCTTTGTTACGCTAATTTAAATAAGTGGAACGAAGCTGTTAAGTATCTTGATAGCTACTCACCAGGCAACGATGCAATGGTAAGTCCAGCAGCAATCGCAGCTTTAGGTAACGCTTATGCACACGTAGGAAAGATAGATGAGGCAATTAAAGCATTGAAGAAAGCAGCAGACAAGGCTGACAGCAAGTCTGAAGATGGTGCAAACAACAGTCTTTCTCCAACCTTCTTACTTCAAGCAGGACAGCTACTTGAAAGCCAAAACAAAAAGGCTGACGCTTTAAAAGTTTATCAAGACATCAAGAAGAAATATGTAAATTCGGCTATTGTTCAAAGCCAAGAGATTGATAAATATATCGAACGAGCTTCTTTATAATAAGGATGGCAACAGCATTAAGAAACCTATCAAGCTATGATGCGACTAAAGTTCCAGACGCAAGTAATATGTGTTTCGGTATAGTTGTATCAGAATGGAATCCTGAAATCACAGGAGCTTTATTAGAAGGTGCAGTAAATACACTCGAGAGACATGGCGCAATTCCTGAGAATATCCATGTAAAGACAGTTCCAGGAAGCTTCGAATTGATCTACGGAGCACATCAAATGGTTCTCAATGGAGGATATGATGCACTCATAGTGTTAGGCTCTGTAATCAAAGGAGATACTCCTCACTTCGATTATATCTGCCAAGGTGTAACCACAGGAATAGCTCGTTTGAACACAACAAGTGAAATTCCCATTATCTATGGCTTATTAACTACCGACAATTTGCAACAGGCTTTAGACAGAGCAGGTGGTAAATTAGGTAACAAAGGCGATGAATGTGCAGTGGATGCGATAAAGATGGCTAAGTTTTAAGACCACTATTGCGACACACTAAAACACCAACTCAAAAGAACAGACAATAGAGTAAAGAATAAAAAGAGGGGCAGTTCTATTATGTTCTGCCCTACTTTGTTTCAACAAGTCAACTTTTTACGAAGCAAACCTCAACACCTTGAGCTTGCAACGTGCATTGAACCACATTCTTTATTCATCAACAACACAAAAGAAATAACAAGGATATGAAATTAAAACAATTATTTCAGGCATACGAATTTGAAGAGATTATGCCCGTAATCAACGAAATGTTTCCAGGAACAAGCAAATATCGTGAGCCTTTAAAAGTTGCTTACGACATATTACTTGAGTTAGAACCCATTCCAAGTAAGAAAGGTATTCTATACAAAATCATAGATAATAAAGCGAATGGAGAGACCTATATGGGTGCAGATGATAACAACTTCAGATCAACATGGCAGGTAGCACTGGGCAAAAGCGTCTCAAGAGCCAAAGGAGTTACATTGAGTGACGCTGAAGTTGCAGCCAACTGTTTGGTTAATCTTTGCTTCTTAGGCAAGTATCCACCAGCATTTGAAGCAGCACACAAAAAGCTATTGAAAGACTAAAAGGTGCTATATAGATAAAGGTGATAGAAGTTTTAAATACTTTCTATCACCTTTATTCGTTTCTATACCTCTCCTATTTCCTATAAGAAAAGCAGAGGTTTGTTATCTTTTACTTTTAAAAAAGTCTTGAATAATCGCCTTACATTCTTCCTCCATCACCCCTTTTGTAACCTTAGTCTTAGGGTGTAAGGCTTCAGGAGCAAAGCGCATAAAACCTCGTTTGTCGTCACTTGCACCATAAACAAGGCGTCCTAACTGCGACCAACCTATCGCTCCAGCACACATGATGCATGGTTCTAGCGTCACATACAAAGTACATTCGTTTAAATACTTACCTCCTAACGAGTTCGTTGCAGATGTAATGGCTTGCATTTCGGCATGAGCTGTGACATCACAAAGCATCTCTGTAAGGTTATGCGAGCGTGCAATAATCTTATCTTTAGCCACAACTACCGCTCCAACAGGTATCTCTCCAGCCTCAAAAGCAAGCTGAGCTTGTTCCAAAGCCTTAGCCATAAACCACTCATCGCCTTTCACTTGCGGTTCAATCATTCGTATTTCTTTTGTTATTATATTGCAAAAGTAGTGCTTTATTTTGATTATCTAGAATATTATTGTAAATTTGTAATGATATAGTAATTACATTTATTCATGGCGAAACATAACGAGCTAGGACACTGGGGTGAAGCTTTTGCTGCGAAATTCTTAGAGAACAAAGGCTACACTATTTGTGAAAGAGATTGGCATTATGGTAAACGTGACATCGACATCATAGCCTTTAATCCACAACATAACATCCTTGTTTTCATAGAAGTCAAGACAAGAGCCGACGAAACAATCACCCATCCTACTCAAGCTGTCGACAAAAGGAAGATTAAAAACATTGCTATTGCTGCCAATAGTTATGTAAAAGAGCGCAAAATTAGCTATGAATTACGATTCGATATCATATCAGTTATTGGGCACAATGAACACAATGCCAAGATAGAACATATTGAAGATGCGTTTAACCCCATGTTAATATAATTTCTATTTATGAAGATTCATATTGATTACATCGACCAGACAGAGTCTACAAACAGTTATTTAGCTAAGCAATCTGCTCCTCCAAGCAGTTTAATGAAAGTGATTGTTGCTCGTTCGCAAAGCGCAGGAAGAGGTCAAGGAACCAACTCTTGGGAAAGTGAAGACGGTAAAAACCTCACCTTTTCTCTTGATATCACTCGTCCGCAGGTTCCCCTTCATCTCAATTTTTACCTGTCAATGATTTCCGCTTTAGCAATACATGACGCCTTAAGTCGTTACTCTAAGGATCTAACTCTTAAGTGGCCCAACGACGTTTACTATAAAGATAAAAAGATTAGCGGCACACTTATCGAAACAAGTGTCAACTCTCAAATCATCACTCGTTGTATTTTTGGTATTGGAATCAATGTCAACCAAAAAGAATTTGTTAGTGATGCCCCCAATCCCATTTCGCTTATCAACATCATAAACTGCGAAACCAAGGTCTCAGAGATATTGTCTAAGACCCTAAAAGCCTTCCAAAAATATTACGACCAGTTGCGTCTCGGCTATTATAAGTCGGTTAAATTACAATATATGAACGTACTTTATCGTTCTAAAGGCGTATTTCCTTACAGAGATAAAGATGGATTATTCGAGGCAGAGATTGTGGAAATAAAAGACAACGGACATCTTTGTTTGAAAGATACTGAAGGAAGAATAAGAGAATACGAACAAAAAGAGGTGCAATTTGTGCTCCCTCAATAAAACAAAGCAACACAAACCAAAAGACAATATTAATATAATTAGAATATGGCAAGATACAAAAGAATTCTTTTAAAGCTAAGTGGTGAGAGCCTAATGGGCAGCCAAGGCTATGGAATTGATTCGCAACGACTACAAGACTACGCTCAACAAATCAAAGAAATACACGAGATGGGCGTACAAATAGGTATCGTTATCGGAGGTGGAAACATCTTTAGAGGATTGAGTGGAGCATCTAAAGGCTTCGATAGAGTGAAGGGAGACCAAATGGGTATGTGCGCAACTGTTATCAATTCGCTTGCTTTAAGTAGTGCACTTGGCGCATTGGGCGTTAAGAATAAAGTATTAACTGCCATCAGAATGGAGCCTATTGGCGAGTTCTACACAAAGTGGAAAGCTATTGAAAGCATGGAAGATGGATATGTTTGTATCTTCTCTGCGGGCACTGGTTGCCCTTATTTCACAACCGATACAGGTTCTTCTTTGCGTGGAATTGAGATTGAAGCAGACGTAATGT
The DNA here is from genome assembly GCF_000379965.1 of Hoylesella nanceiensis DSM 19126 = JCM 15639. Lineage (GTDB taxonomy): Bacteria > Bacteroidota > Bacteroidia > Bacteroidales > Bacteroidaceae > Prevotella > Prevotella nanceiensis. The sequence continues at coordinate 36,016 of NZ_KB904332.1, forward strand.
TAAAAGGAACAAGAGTAGATGGCATTTATACTGCCGACCCAGAGAAGGATCCTACTGCTACAAAGTTCAGCGAAATAACATACGACGAGATATATACTAAGGGATTAAAGGTGATGGATCTCACTGCAACAACAATGTGCAAGGAAAACAACCTACCTATTTATGTTTTTAATATGGACGTTGTTGGTAACCTTAAAAAGGTGATTGACGGAGAGGATATTGGTACTTATGTACACAACTAAATAGGTTTTACGCCCATTATTTTATTTCAATCCGTTAGGTTACGCAATGATTTTATAAGTTCAGTTGCCCAACTTAACGGATTTTCTTTTGCCCTAAAACCATCTATTTTCGTTACCATTTCAACCTTATAGCCTCAACATTCTCATTCAAAAGAAGTGATATTCTTCCCCTATTCTTTTCTTTCTCCTTCTAATTCTACTGCTATACATTCTGCCTTTTATCTCATTCTTCAACGCAACAGAACTATATATATAATATAAGGTGAAAGGACTTGTTGAACTAAGGCAATAAAGGGTGAATATAAAAGGATTGCTATTGTGGTGTAAAAGCAATGAAATTAGTAGGCAAAAGCATTGAGATGGGAGAGTAAAAGCACTGACATTACAAGTCCTACTCAAGAGAATAGATAAAGAAAAATCTATTAGTACATACAAAAAGAAAGCCTTATAGCCAACAAGCCATAAGTATTAGGGAATAAATCCAAATGAGGTAAGAATCTTATTGATTATTTTTCTTCTTCATAATCCACATATTCGCCTTCCTCTTTTGTAAAGATTTTGCGCCCTGTTTCTTGTGGATTGCGATAGTCTACAATAGTTTCTCCATTATCAGCACGATAGGTTCTGCCTCTTTCTTGTCGCTGTGTACTTTGTCGTTGCTTATTAAACATATTGGTAACATTCTTCACTCGACGATAAAGAATGAAGATCATGAGCCCAATAAAGATAAGTGCTGATAAAAATAAGTAGAAAATAAAACTCAAAAAACTTGCCATATCCTAAAAACAAAATGATAAAATTATGCCTTATTTCTTTCCATCAACGCCACAATTGCAGACAAAGCAACATAGCAAGCAATAACTATCCAAAAGCCATTGATGATGCCTGTTAGGGCGAACACAATGATTGAAAATGCTACAAAGCCATATTTTAGTTTGTTTTCTGCAAACGCATAGGTCTTAAACTTTAGTGCAAACATAGGTAGTTCGCATACTAATAGATAAGAAGTGATGAAAAGAAGGGCGATTATAAGCTGACGAGCGAATGAAAAGGTCTCGATAGTTGTGCTATGAGCAACAAGTAATGACGACCAAAAGAGGGCGTTTGCTGGTGTGGGAAGACCAATAAACGAGGTGGTTTGACGTTCGTCTAAGTTGAATTTTGCAAGTCGAAGGGCTGAAAAAGCGGCTAAGATAAATGCCACAAATGGTAGTATTGGCTGCACTTTTAAGCAGAATGTGCCACACGATGCAGTTGCAAAACAAGAGGTTGTAAGTGCTGTTAGCTCTGTAAAGATCATCGTTGCAGGAGCTACTCCGAATGTAATAACATCTGCTAATGAATCTAACTCTTTTCCAATTGGAGATGATACGTGAAGTAAGCGTGCAACCATTCCATCAAAAAAGTCGAATATTGCACCTATGATAATAAATAAAAAAGCTTCTTTAAAACGTGCTCCAAATGCAAAATACACGGCAATACATCCTGAAATGAGATTGCTACATGTTAGCATGTTGGGTATGTTCTTCTTCAAACTGTTGATCATCTTCTATTTAAAAACGCCCCTTTCTTGGCTTTTTCTATGATTTAAGCTTTGCAATTACTGTTTGATTTCCAGTGGTTTTTTGACCCATCTTCACACAGATCTCACTACCAACAGGTAGATAAAGGTCTACTCTTGAGCCTAACTTGATAAAGCCTAAGTGTTCATCAATATAGCAATCTTCGCCTTCTCGTGCATAAGTAACAATGCGACGAGCCATCGCTCCTGCTATTTGTCTACATAAAATATCTTGTCCATCGGGTGTTGTTATCAACACATCTGCACGTTCATTCTCCTCACTTGCTTTGGGAAGCCACGCTTTATGGAAGTTACCATCGAAGTGACGGATAAGCTTTACCTTTCCATCTACAGGGAACCAGTTAGCATGAACGTTGAAAAGATTCATAAAGATACTTACCATTATTCTCTTTTCGTGGAAATATCGGTTCTCTTCTACTTCTTCTATTACAACAATTTTACCGTCTGCAGGAGCTACAACGATACCTTCTGTGTCCTCTTCTCCAAAATAACGAATAGGACTACGATAAAAATTAAGTACAATGAGATATGCTATCGTTCCAATAGTTGTAAAGATCCAGAATGGAATTTTTGTATCAATGAAACGCCAAAGTAGAATAGAAATGGTAGCAAGTGCAATAAAACTATAGATGAGAGTATCGGTTCCCTCATGATGTATCTTTATTTTCTTTAGCCTTTTTATCTTTTTTATCATAGTAACAAGATCTCTTATTATTTATGCAAAGATAGCTGTTTTTCTTCATTCTGCAAACTTTTTTAATGCCATTCTTTTGGTAATCCAATGTAAAGAAGTAATTTTACATCTCATTTGAAAGATATTTATGGAAGATTTCGTTCACTTACACGTACATACTTACTATTCTATTCTGGACGGACAGTCGAATATTCAGAAGTTAGTTGATAAGGCAATTAACGACGGAATGCGTGGTTTGGCCATCACAGACCATGGAAACATGTTCGGAATAAAAGAATTTTACAACTACTGTAACAAGGTAAACGGCAAGAGAAAAGAAGAGGGTTTGCCCCCTTTTAAACCTATTCTTGGCTGTGAGATGTATGTTGCAAGAAATAAAAAAGAAAGCAAGATCAAGGAAAATGGTGACATGGGAGGTAAACACCTCATTGTTCTTGCAAAGAATCTCCAAGGGTATAAAAACCTCATTAAATTGGTTTCACGCTCTTGGGTTGATGGCTTTTACATGCGTCCACGTACCGATCACGAGGATTTGGAGCGCTATCACGAAGGACTAATTGTGTGTTCGGCATGTATTGCGGGCGAAGTTCCATCTAAAGTATTGAAAGGTGACTACGAAGGAGCACGTGAAGCGGCTCGCTGGTTCAAGCGAGTTTTCGGCGATGATTATTATCTTGAGCTTCAAAGACATGAGGTTAAGGATCCTAGTCTGCGTGCAAATAGACAAACATATCCACTCCAACAAAAGGCAAATCAAGCCTTATTAGAGATTGCTAAGGAGCTTGACATCAAGGTTGTGTGCACCAATGACGTGCATTTTATCGAGAAAGACGATGCAGAAGCGCACGACCATCTTATCTGTTTGTCTACCAACAAGGACTTGAACGATCCCAATCGTCTTCTATATACAAAGCAAGAGTGGTTTAAATCGAAAGAGGAAATGAACGAAGTGTTTGGAGATTTGCCTGAAGCAATGCGCAACACTTGCGAAATTTTGGACAAGATAGAACTCTATTCGATTGACAATGCCCCCATTATGCCTTTCTATCCTATTCCAGAAGACTTCGGAACGGAAGAGGCTTTGCGCCAATCTATTTCTGAAGAGGATCTCTTTAAGGAGTTTACTTCTGATGAAAACGGACAGAACCAACTACCTCTTGAAGAGGGAAAGAAGAAGATTGAGAAGTTAGGAGGTATTGAAAAACTATACAGAATTAAGTTTGAAGCCGACTATTTAGCTAAACTTGCCTATGATGGAGCAAAGAAGTTATATGGCGAACCTTTAACAGATGAGGTGGACGAGCGTATTAAGTTCGAGCTACATATCATGAAAACAATGGGTTTCCCTGGCTATTTCTTGATCGTACAAGACTTCATTAACACCGCAAGAAACGAACTTGGGGTGATGGTTGGACCTGGAAGAGGATCCGCAGCAGGCTCTGTTGTGGCCTATTGTTTAGGTATTACGAAGATAGACCCCATCAAATACGATTTGCTTTTTGAGCGTTTCTTGAACCCCGATCGTATCTCTTTGCCTGATATTGATACCGACTTCGATGACGACGGTCGTGGACTTGTGCTCGAATGGGTTGAAAATAAATACGGACACGAGAACTGTGCGCACATTATTACATACGGAACGATGGCCACAAAGAACTCTTTAAAAGACGTTGCACGTGTGGAAAGGGTTCCATTAGACCAAGCGAACTACCTATGTAAGAGCATTCCTGACAAGCTTCCCAATGATCTTAAGATGAATTTAACGAACGCTGTGGCTTCAATTCCAGAGCTTAAGCAAGCGGAAGAATCACCAGACGAGAAGGTTCGAAATACAATTAAGTATGCAAAGAAGCTCGAAGGAACCGTAAGAGGAACGGGTGTACATGCCTGTGGCTTTATTATTTGTAGAGACCCGATTAGCGATTGGGTTCCTATCTCTGTGGCAGAAGACAAAACAGACCCTGGACATAAGTTGCGATGTACGCAATATGACGGTCATGTTATCGAGGATACAGGACTTATTAAGATGGACTTCTTGGGCTTAAAAACCCTTTCTATCTTAAAAGAAGCGGTGGATAACATTCAATTCACCAAAGGCATTAAGATCGATTTGGATAACATTCCTATCGATGATGCGTTGACTTACGAGTTGTATTCGGCAGGAAAAACTATTGGAACTTTCCAGTTTGAGTCGCCAGGCATGCAGAAACACTTGCGTTCTTTGCAGCCAACTGTGTTTGAAGACCTCATCGCTATGAACGCATTATATCGTCCAGGACCAATGGATTACATTCCTGATTTCATTGAAAGAAAGAAAGATCCGAGCAAGATTCAATACGATATTCCTTGTATGGAGAAGTATCTTAAGGATACATACGGCATCACTGTGTATCAAGAACAGGTGATGTTGCTTGCAAGACAGCTTGCAGGTTTCACACGAGGACAAAGTGATACGCTCCGAAAAGCAATGGGTAAGAAACTTATTGCACAGATGGATAAGCTCGAAACCTTGTTTTATGAGGGCGGAGTGAAGAATGGTCACGATCAAAAAGTGTTGAATAAGATTTGGGAAGACTGGAAAAAGTTTGCCTCTTACGCTTTTAATAAGAGTCATGCAACATGCTATTCGTGGGTTTCTTTCCAAACTGCGTACCTAAAAGCACACTATCCCGCCGAATATATGGCTGCCGTTCTGAGCCGAAACTTGAACAACATTACCGAAGTTATTAAGTTTATAGACGAGTGTAAGACTCTTGGTATCAAGGTATTAGGACCTGACGTAAACGAAAGTAGACAGAAATTCAGTGCCAGCAAAGATGGAGTTATTCGCTTTGGACTATCTGCAATCAAGGGAATGGGCGACGCTGCGGCTCAATCTATCGTTGAAGAACGTACAAAAAATGGCCCTTATAAAAACATATACGACTTTATTGAGCGTGTAAATATCAATGCGGTCAACAAAAAAGCACTTGAGCTTTTGGCGCTAAGTGGTGCTCTCGACGGATTTAAAGAATTGAAACGAGAACAATATCTCACCAAAAACATTAAGGGAGAACCATTTATCGACCTTTTAGTTCGATATGGACAACGCTATCAAAGCGAGCAAAATCAATCGCAAAACTCACTCTTTGGCGGTGACGATGCTGCGGAAATACCTCACCCGACACCTCCTGAATGGGAAGAATGGAGCCACATTGAGCTTTTAAATAGAGAGCGAGATTGCATCGGAATCTACCTTTCTGCTCATCCACTCGACGAGTTTAGCATGGTAATTAACAACCTATGCAATGCCAATTGCAATGAACTTGCCGACAATTTGGCACTTGCTTCTAAAGAAAATGTAGCTCTTGGAGGAATTGTTACCTTATCTGAAGCAAGAACAACAAAGAAAGGTTTGCCTTGTGGTTTTGTGACTATTGAAGATTTTAACGGCTCAGGTAGACTTGCTTTGTTTGGTGAAGACTGGGCTAAATGGCAAGGAATGTTGCAAGAAGGCTATCCCATTTTGGTGCGAGGAAAGTCTACTCAAAGGTTTAGAAATAGCGATGTTTATGACTTTAAGGTAAGTGATATAAAGCTATTGCAAACCGTTAGAGACACTGAAATACAGAAAATTACACTCGCTATCGATAGTAATGATATCAATGAGAACCTTGTTACCGACATCGTTACACTTGCCGAGGAAAACAAAGGCAAGGTTGAATTGTGTTTTCAGATTATAGATAAAGAACATAACACAAAGCTAACGATGCGCTCGCAGACACAAGGTGTGGACCTAACTCGTTACTTTATGCGTTATATTGAGCAGAGTGAACAAATAGAATATCACATAAATTAAATACTTTGGCATAATGTTTGCCGTAAGACTAATATCAAATTAAAAAAAACAGATTATGGAAGTAAAGATTACAAGCGAAAATTTTAAAGAGTATAGAAATGGTGATTTACCATTAGTAGTTGACCTTTGGGCACCATGGTGTGGTCCTTGTAGAATGGTAGGACCAGTTATTTCTGAGTTAGCAAACGACTATGACGGTAAGATTGTTGTAGGAAAATGCGACGTAGATGAGAATGATGAGGTTGCAATTGAGTTTGGTGTACGCAGTATTCCAACAATATTGTTCTTCAAAAATGGCGAATTGGTTGACAAGTTCGTTGGTGCTGCATCAAAAGCAACACTTGATGAAAAGTTCCAAGCATTGCTATAAGAAATTATTTATTCAATAAATAAAGATGAAAGTCTGCCAAGTTATTCTTGGCAGACTTTTCTTTTTATATTTAAACTTTCAATTGGTTATAACGCAAAAGTAATGCTTTCGTATTCCAAAAGCATTACTTTTACCACTCAAAAACATTGATTTTATCTTCTAAATACATTGCTATTATATCCAACATACAATTATTATGTATGGATAGCAATGCCTTTTTAAAATTATTTAGAGCGATTTATCGATGTAGGCGAATAAAAAAAATAGTTTCATTAACGATATAACTCTCCCTGTATAGAGCTTTTTCTATACAAACGTCATCGTCAAAGTACTTTATTTTTTAGATTTCTCCAGCACCACCGTCTACTTCTTTATCTGCATTCCAGCCACCCTCACTACTATTTTTATCTGGAGTTACAGTTGCACAGATAAGAGAATAGTTCTCCATTGCTAAACGTTGACATGTTGGTGCGATATAAAATGCTTTCATAAAGTTATTCTTTATTGTCATAATTCTAATATTTTTTTAAGACACAGAGACAGGCAAATTACAACATTGTTATCCTGCAAAAAGTCTGCATCATTGTTATTAATTCGTATTATAATAGCTTTTCTGTGCCTAATTTATTGTGCACAATTTGCGTATTCACAAACAAAGTCTTATATTTTAAACCAATTCTTTTGGTATTATTATTCTTAATAAAACCAATATTGCCACTTTCCTTTGAAAGTTTTTCATCTGTTTGAAATGCAAAGGTCGCAATTATTTGTGAGATTACAATGCTTTTCTTAAAAAAAAACACCAAAACATGAATGAAATAAATTTATATCAATTAATTATCACCCTACCATAAATATTTTCATAAGGCCTCTCTGCTTAGAATATTCAACACTACACATAGAAAAAAATGTCGGATGAACTACCTCTTAGAAGAAGTATCAACCAATATTGTGGCATATTTATACTTAGGTAATCGGGAGAGTCTCTTCTCTTGGAACTTGAAGCATTCCGTCTGCGCCATGTAGAGATTTGAGTCTTTGAATCTCTTCTATGAGCATCTCAGAAAAGCTATTCCACTCTTTGAGTGGAGTTGCATCTCGCCGAGCACAATAATATACTTTATCAGAATCATCCTTCATGTATAAGCGAGAACCATCTTTGCTATAAGAGGCAAAAAAGAAACAACTCTTATCTGCATTTTTAGGACGTTCGTACACATTAGGAACCAATAAATCAAATGGACCTTGAATGCCCAGTTTCCTGTTTATGCTTCCTTGGTGTCCGTAGAGAGAGAGCCCTCTATGGAATATGTAAAGCCCATTGCTAACATGGGTGAGAAATGTTCTATATTGGCAAAGGATTTCTCTTCCAATATTTTGTTCCACCAGTGCAAGTCGCTCTTCTGTAAGGGGTGCAAATATATAGATATTATATGCCTCTGGTGCTATCTGAGGAATATGTCCATATCTTGAAACCACCTCCTCTTCTACAGCCCCTAGGGCTTTTTGCTCTTTTATCAGAACTTGTATGTATCTTATATACTCCATAATTACTATGTTATAAAATAAGGATATTTAGAATTTTCCTAACTAATTGTTTCCAGTGTGATATATTATTTGTACGTTGTCAAGCAAAAGTGCACAACTGCAAATATAGTTATTTACTCTGATATTTCATTGTTTTATTATCAAAATGGCTCTTCCAAAATTTGGAGTGATGCTATGATGTCCTTTATGCTACTTGTTAGTAAAGAAAATTTGCAAATAGTTCATTATAAGCTTTTGTAGCGTGTATAACCCATGTGTGTACAACAACTATTTTCGTAATCTTTAAATTAGTAATTTGTATTCTTTAATATCAGTAAACAAAGGGGATGTAAAAGTATATAACTTTGTAAAAGTTATTGATAATCAGATATTAAAAACTATCACTCCAAAATCCCGAAGACCCTAAAAGTTATCACTTCCCAACTCCCCAAAAACAGGATAAACTATAGCGATAGAAAAGAATCCAAGAATTGATCAAGAAATAGTTAATCACTTTATTCACCGCATTGACCTCGAAGAAGAGCGTATGCGAAAAGAATAAGCACAAGAATAGAATAAGAAAAGATACATAACTTAAAAGGTGTGATGCTAAAATTTTGCATCACACCTTTCTATTTGACATACTGGCATACGCCCATTATATTTCATTTGCATCAAATTGAAACAACAATCTATTTCAGCTATTATTGCATAAAACATCATTCATCGGGCCAAGCACATGGTTTCGACGTTGCTGTTACAACGGGTCTTTGAGCATTCATTTGCCTTAGTTTCTTGCCAAGGATAGACGATAGCTCTTTTACTTTTGAAGGATTAGCATGAACTAAGTTGTTGTTTTCACCAATATCTTGCGGAATGTTATACAATTCTTTCTCGCCTGTTTCATAATTGTATATCAATTTCCAATCTCCTTGACGTATTGCACAATTCAAGTTGATACCAGGTCCTGTGTTTCCCCAAATATTTGGGAAGTTCCAAATAATGCTCCTCTTATTAAATTCGGCTTCATTCTTACCCTCAAGAAGTGGCACCATATCCTTTCCATCAACTATTTGTGGCACCTTATAGTCGTTAACCTGTGCCATATGAAGTAGTGTTGGGAAAAGATCCTCAATCATTATACTTGTATTATTGCGTGTATCGGGCTTTACAACTCCATTCCACTTCACCATAAATGGCACTCGAATGCCACCTTCATACATTGATCCTTTACCGCATTTTAGTGGTGAATTCTGCGTATATAGAGGTCCTTCACGCCACTCTTGCGATGTTGCCAAGCCCCCATTGTCGCCTAAAAATACAATAATGGTGTTTTTCGCCTCGTCATTTTTGTCCAACCAGTCCATAATATCGCCCAAACTTTTATCCATTCCCTCAACTAATGAGGCGTAGGCAGCGTCTTTATCAGACAGACCTTTGCGCACATATTTGGGGAAGAAACGCATATCTTTGTCGATAGGGATATGCACCGCATAATGAGACATATAGAGATAGAAGGGCTGATCGTATTTCTTTGCCTTGTCGAGAGCCTTTATTGCTTCTTTAGTTAGTGCCTCGGTGACAAACGTTCCCGTTCCCCAATAATCTTGAAGTCCAGGTATTGAGTTAAGAGCATAAGCCTTTCCGTCACGTGTATGACCATAATTTCGCTCGCTTAAATAGGTTGCAAGCCCTCCAGCTGCTGTTCCTGTGATATTGACATTGAAGCCAAAATGACATGGATTTTCACCCGGAGTATCGATAGCTCCCCAGTGTGCTTTACCACAATGTATGGTGTGATAACCACTATCTTTTAGCAATTGGACGAAAGAGGTGGCAGAAGCAGTGTGCGGAACGGTTGCAACTTGGGCAATTCCATTGTAGTTCCAATCGGGAAGGCTTATGGTTTTGCTTTTATCATCAGTGGGTTTATCTCGTTGTAAGGTCCAGTTGGTAACACGATGTCGTGCCATATTCATACCTGTCATTAAGCTACAACGAGTCGGAGAGCTCACAGGACAAGTGTAAGCCTGCGTAAACATAACGCCTTGCTTTGCTAATCGCTCCATATTAGGAGTCTCATACATCTCGTTATACTTTGTTTTCTGGTTCCAAAATGGCAGAGATGTGTCTTGCCAACCCATATCATCAACAATAAAAACAATGATATTAGGACGATTGTTTTGTCGTGCATACAAGCTTCCATACCCTACAAAGGAGGTAGTTGCTATTGCTGCTAGAAGTTTTTTATTCATATTTATGTTCTTTCAGTAGGTCTACAATCAATCTATATCCATATCTTGGGCATAGAAACTCTTTGCTTCCCACCTACTATTCTACTATACTTATAGTGGTATATAATTGTTTAAGTCTGCAACTTTGGCTATTTGTTTCTGCCCATTGCATCGTGTCAAATAAAAGTTACTATTGCAAATTTAAGTATTTGCTTTGATATTCATTATCTTATTTCTATAAAATCTACTGCAATTTGATTTTTATAAGGATTTATTTCTCACTATAAGGCAAAGAAAAAGGGCAAGAAACATAAACTGTTTCTCGCCCTAAATACTTAAAACTAATTATTTATTACGTTCTTATTTTACAAGAACTACAAGATATTTGCTTGTGCTCCAGAACAATTCTGGATTGGTAATGCGCAATACATATTGGTTGCTTGCATCTTGAGAAAGCTTGTAACTGTCTGCAGGGTGAACGGTTAAGATCTTCGCAGACTTTGTATATAGCTTGATTTCTTTATCTACTCTAATATCTATTTTGGTGAAATAGTTCTTATTAAAGTTAGATTGCATAAGCTTACCATCAGCTAAAATGCGTTGTTCTTTAAGCTCTTTCTTTGTACCAAACACATACCATGCAGTGTTAAGTTGCTTGTCTTGTGTGTTAATGGTCTCTGTTTTCTTGTTCGATTCCTCTGTAAGTTCGTTTACACTTGTGTTAAGTGTGCCGATAGTTTCATCGAGTTCTGCAATGTGAATGTCTTTAGCACTAAGCTCAGCACGTAGCTGTTTCAATTGCATCTCTTTGTCTTCGATTTGTTGCATCAACGAGCTTATGGTCTTCTTGAACTGATCTCCTTTGAAAGAACTTTCACGAAGTTGTTGGCGAAGCTTTTGAATGAGCTCACGATTGCGAGTCATTGTTGTAGAGATAAATTGTATATTCTCTTTAATCTGAGTAGACTTGTTAGCTCCTTCTCCGTCTTTCACGATATTTACTCTATTCTCAGCTTCGTTAATTCACGCAATCCTTCTTGAATTTCGTTGATGGTTCCCATCATATCGTTTATCTCATTGTCCTTTTGTTCAATGATTCTAGAAAGCGAGTCGCTTTGTTCTAGTCCGTCATCTTTACTATTTTTCTTATCACCATTACAACTGTAAAGAGTGAATACACCTATGGCTAATGCCATAAATAATACTTTTTTCATCATATAGATTCCTTTCTTTAGGGATTATTTACTATCTTTTCCTGCTAAAACAATAACGATTTCGCCCCTTGGAGCTTTCTCATCGAAATGCGCTTTCACCTCACTTAGGGTACCTCTTACGCTTTCTTCGTGCAGTTTAGATATCTCTCGGCATACAGAAACCTGTCTTTCGGGTCCAAAGACCTCTACAAATTGACCAAGAGTCTTTACTAATCGATGGGGAGACTCATAGAATATCATTGTTCTATGCTCGTCAACAAGCGAGTTTATCAACGTTTGTCTTCCCTTCTTTTGAGGCAAAAAGCCTTCAAAGCAGAATTTATCGCAAGGCAATCCCGATGCCACTATGGCAGGAATACAGGCTGTTGCGCCTGGCAAACACTGCACTTCGATATCGTTTCGGGCAGCTTCTCGAGCTAAATAAAAGCCTGGATCGCTTATACCAGGAGTGCCTGCGTCGCTTATAAGAGCTATATTTTGACCTGCTTTAAGGCGTTCGATGATTCCTTTTGATGTCCCATGTTCGTTATATTTGTGATGAGATAACAAGTGATTTTTGATATCGAAATGCTTTAAAAGCATGCCAGAAGTCCGAGTATCTTCGGCTAAAACCAAGTCAACTTCTTTTAATACACGCACTGCTCTGAATGTCATGTCTTCCATGTTTCCCACTGGTGTGGGTACAATATATAGGATTCCCATAGCATTTACAAAAATAGATAAATTATTATCATACACAAAAAAGACACAATATCTTTTGCATTTTTTAAATCGTCTTTGTACTTTTGCAGTAATATGGCAGATTTATTTACAGGTGAGAACCATCGTCCTGGTAGGATAGAGGTTATATGTGGCTCGATGTTTTCAGGCAAAACAGAGGAGCTTATCCGTAGATTAAAGCGTGCAAAGTTCGCTAAGCAGAAGGTAGAAATATTCAAACCTTCTATCGATACACGCTATTCTGAGGAAGAAGTTGTGAGCCACGACAAGACAAGTATAAAGAGTACGCCCGTTGATGCATCGGGTTCTATCCTCTTGTTATCATCAGATATCGAAGTTGTGGGTATCGATGAGGCACAATTTTTCGATGAATCGCTCGTTGATGTATGCAACCAATTAGCCTATAAAGGCGTTCGTGTGATTATTGCAGGATTGGATATGGACTTCAAAGGAATTCCTTTTGGACCAATGCCAGCACTCTGTGCCATAGCAGACGACGTGACTAAGGTGCATGCTATCTGTGTAAAATGTGGCGCATTGGCTTATGTTAGTCACCGACTTGTTGAGAATGAACGTCGTGTTTTACTTGGAGAACAATTAGAATATGAGCCTTTATGCCGTGAATGCTTTCAAAAAAGCAAGAAAGAACACACACCATAAGAACACAAATTGATTGAAAACAAGAACAAAACTCATAAACAACAATCTTGTAATGGTCTGCAAATTGGATAACACCTCTATATAATATAATACTTTAAGAATATGATTGAGCAAAAGATAATATTCGATAAACTGGTTAGATGGGTAGGAATTGTGGCTGCAGTAGGCCTCAGTTATTGGGTAATTAACAGCCTAAGCGGGGTTCTTTTGCCCTTTTTCATTGCTTGGCTCTTTGCTTATTTGCTCTATCCCCTCGTTCTTTTCGTTCAAAACAAATTGCATGTAAAGATAAGAGCCTTGTCTATTATCATTGCATTGTTATTGGTTTTGGCAGTGATTGGTGGCGTTGTGTATTTAATTATACCGCCAATGATTAGTCAGTTCACCAAACTTGGAACTGTAGTCTCTGCCTATGCGGATCAAAAAGGCACAGTGAATGAGGTTACAAGATACATTCAAGAGTGGATAACAAGGAACCATCAAACCATTGAACACTATTTTACCAGCAAAGAATTTACAGACACTTTGCAGAAAACACTACCACAAGTATTTTCATTCTTAGGACAAACTGCAAGCGTAGTAATCAGCATTGTAGCTTCGTTCATCACCTTATTATATACGTTCTTCATTCTTCTCGATTACGAATATCTAACAGAAAACTGGATAAAGATATTCCCAAAGAAGAACAGAAGCTTTTGGGCTGCATTGGCACAAGACGTAGAACGAGAGCTAAACAACTATATTAGAGGACAAGGAACGGTTGCTCTTTGCATGGGAATTATGTTCTGTATTGGTTTTACCATCATCGATTTCCCTATGGCTATCGGCTTAGGTATTCTCATTGGAATACTCGATTTGGTTCCATACCTACACTCTTTTGCTATTATTCCCACAGCTTTCTTAGCCTTATTAAAGGCTGCTGACACTGGACAGAACTTCTGGTGGGTATTTGGTTTAGCGCTTTTAATTTTCATTATCGTTCAACTTATAAGCGATATGATCGTTACTCCGAAGGTAATGGGCAAGACCATGGGACTCAATCCTGTCGTTCTTCTGCTCTCATTGTCCATTTGGGGAGCATTACTTGGATTTATTGGACTGATAATTGCATTGCCACTAACCACTCTTATCATTGCTTATTGGCAGAGATACGTTACAAAAGAGGGCGAAATTGAAAATAATTTGAAAAAAGATTCAAAATAATTTGGAAGTTAAGAAATAAACTCTTACCTTTGCACTCGCTTTCAAACAGGAAGTAAACATGGAGATCCGTTAGCTCAGTTGGTAGAGCACAACACTTTTAATGTTGGGGTCTTGGGTTCGAGCCCCAAACGGATCACCTCTTAAAAATAAAGGGAATTCTTTCAAAGAGTTCCCTTTTTTATTTGTAATAATATTTCATCTACACCTTGGAAACTCCACACTTGCATTCTATACCTACTTATGATGATACAGGAATTCGCAGTATCTCTTTAGCAAGTAGACAATATTAAACAGAATACCCCTACCCTTTTCAGAGCAAAAGGAAAGATTTTACGCACGAAAAAAGAATATTATTGTGAACCAAAAGAATTAGCTTTTCGAAAAATAAAAAGCGAAAAGCCACTATAAATGTAACAATACAAGATGCGATAAGCACCAAAAGAAAAGAGAGAACGTCTTCTATCGGAACGTTCTCTCTTTATATTTACCTAACTTTAAAGATTTCCCAATTAAGGAAGGCTGATACATTCTGTTGGACAAACAGCTGCACAAGAACCACATTCTGTGCATGCATCAGGGTTGATAGAATAAATAGATCCTTCTGAGATTGCTTCTACTGGACACTCGTCGATACAAGTTCCGCAAGCAACACAGTCATTACTAATTACGTATGCCATAATGTTTTTGTATTGAAATATTTATAATGTTTTATTAATATGTATCAGGCGATACTTGCTTTTGTATGATGCAAAGGTACAATTTTTATTTTACATACCAAGAAATGGGGATACTTTTTTACAAAAAACTTTTATTGGTCATCATTTTTAGTGATTAAAATCATCTCTAAAAGCATTTTCTCACACAAAAAGCATACTACATACTAATTATAAATAGGTATTGAAAAATCGTCTATCCTACTACAATAAGCACGCCAATAATACGTTAATTATAATATATGAAAAGGAAAATCAAAGCTTTATTGCTAGCTCTTATCATCAGTTCTACTGCCTCGGCACAATACCAAGCAGTACAAAACCGCCCTTATACTGACTTAAGAACGTTTCATTTTGGAGTGATCTTAGGAACTCATGTACAAGACATTGAGTTGAAAAACATTGGTCCTCAAGACATTCTTTACCCCGATGGAACAACCAAGAACAGTAATATTTCGGTGGAGCAAGACCGCTGGGACGCTGGTTTTCATGTGGGGGTGTTGGGTGAATTACGTCTCAGTACCCACTTTCAACTACGCATTGCGCCCACAATGTACTTCGGAACACGACACCTTATACTAAGAGATGAGGTTGAAAAAGCTGCTACTGGCAAGATAATAGAGCAACGACAAGAACTGAAAACCGCCTATATTTCAACTCCTGCAGAACTTATTTTCGCTGCACCAAGAGTAAATAACCACCGACCATACGTTCTTTTAGGCTTTAACCCAATGATTAATTTAAGTGGAAAAGAATCGGATTATATCAAGTTAAAGCGATATGATGCCTTTGCAGAGATTGGAGTTGGCTGTGATTTTTACTTGCCATTCTTTAAGCTTCGCCCTGAGTTGAAGTTCATGTATAGCCTCATTAACAGCATAGATGCCAACCATATAAAGAATACCAAGGCAGAAAATATGATTCCATATACCCACGCAGTTAAAGAAGCACGAACCAAAATGATTGCTCTAAGCTTTTATTTTGAATAATCATTTCACGACACTTTTTGTTTTTAAGCATAAAATCAGTGCAGCAATACTATCTTCTACATAGTGTTGCTGCTTTTTATTTGTGCGATTGAAAGAACAATATAAAAGAATAAAAGCTATTCCTTTTCTTTTAAACTCATCGACAACTAAAAGAAACCTTTCGACAAAGAAGAATCAAACAAACACAAAAAAAGATTGAAGATAATTGTCTTAACAATCTATCTTCAATCTTAGTTAGACCTTTAGAATGAACTATTAACCTATTTCTAAGCTACCAGTAGCCACCCTATAAGGCCTCTTTCAAAAATGATATACTTAACTTGATTATTTATCTTTCAACAACTTAGCGTTAGCATCTGTTGGATCCATATCATAAACCTTTTGCCAGTATGCTTGATAGTTAGCCTTGTCGTTCTTCTTTGTGTAGTAGAATGCAAGATATCTATAAGCTTCTAACAAACGAGCATTGTCGCTTTCGTCTCTGTCAGTCTTAGCTTGTAGAGTGTTAGCCAATGTTTCATAGAAAGGTTTAGCTTGGAAAGTCTTCATATCAGGATCAAGATTTGAGTTGATACGAGCTTGCCATAGTGTTGCAAAGTCTGCAGCTGCAGGATACTTTTCGCCAAGTTCTTTATATGTTTGAGCAGCCTTTTCGTAAGCAGCTCTTTGTTCGTCACCCTTTGTTTCTTGTGCTTTCTTCAAATAGATACTAGCCAAACCTGCGAAGTTTGCAGCTGTAGGAGCTTTCAAAGTCTTTAGATATTCAGCGTAGTTCTTTGCTGCATTATCGTAATCGCCTTGCTCTTCATATGCTGTAGAGATGTTACTCAAAGCGTCAGCTCTATCGCTTTCGCTCTCAGTATTGTTCTCTAACACTTTCTTAAACATACCTATTGCGTTGCTATAATCTTTCTTTCCAAGATAAGCGTGACCATAATATAGGTAGTCGCTTGCGCTAATCTTAGTGTTTTCGCTCTTGTTAAATAGTGCATCTGCATATTTAAGAGCCTCGTCGAAACGCTTTAAGTTGGTTAAGTTGTAGAACGCAATACGGTTAAGAGCTGCATTCTTTGGGAATTTGTTTACACCAAATTGAGCTACTTCTAAACTCTTATCGAATTCACCTTGTAAGAAATAGTCAAGTGCGAAAGTAACAAGTTGATAGTCTTCCATCTTGTTTTTGTCTACTTTATTAAAGTATTCGATGGCTTTAGACAAGTTACCTGCCTTGTCATATATCTCTGCAGAGATGATATCTACAGGGTAATCAGGACGTTGTGCACGTAGCTCTTCTAACTTAGCAACAGCTGCAGTTGGACTGGTTTTACTGTTGATTTGAGCATAACGACGGTATCCTTCTGGATTCTTTGGATCGAAATAAGTTGCTTGTTCGAACCAAGAAGAAGCAGCACCACCATTGTCTTTAGCCACTTCTACATCACCCATAAGAATGTATGAAGCACCATAAGACTTATCTCTATCAATAGCTAACTGTGCATATTTAGCGGCATTGATTGTATCTTTAACATCAAGATATGCTCTACCGATACCAACAAGAACCTCAGGATTCTTTTTGTTAGCCTTAAATATTTCCTTAACTTGGCTTTCTGTGTCTGCACCTTTAGCCTTAATAATCTCAGATACTCTTGCAACAACAGCTTTATTGTCTTCTTGAGCATAAACGGTTGTAGTTGCTCCTGCAAGCACAACCCCCATCATTAAATATTTTATTGATTTCATAATTCGTTGTTTCTATTTGTAGATACTGGCTCTTTAGACGTTAAAGAGCATTGCTTAACTCTAAAAGGGCTTTATCTTTAATTACGTACGTTGACGTTTCGAATAGTGATATTGCCCTGAACTGGAAGCAAACCCGATTTTAATATAATGAGTTGTCCTTTTGGTGAGGCGATAAATTGTGCGAATCCCCATGGTAAACCATTAATAGGGTCGTTGATTAACGCATATATTGTGCGCACAAGTGGATAGTTGCCGTTATACAAGTAATATTGGAATGGTTTCCAACTGTTCTCTGGTGTGGCATTATCCAACTTACTAACCGACATCACTCTAATGTTTTTATTAAAGGTTAAGTTGGTACTATCTCTTCTATCATTCAACCAATTGCTTCCAATGATGCCTATTGCACCAGGATTTTTCTCTACAAAGTCAACCACCTCTGCTGTTTTCTTCACTGCCGAAACAGCTACTGCTGTGATGGGTTTTCCGTTAAGTAGAGAATCTTCTACAAAGCGAACAGAGCTTGACTTGTTGTTATCAAAAACCAAAGTGATATTTCCACGTGTTGAAGATGGATAGATATCGCTCCATTTCTTTGCCGAACCTATTAGAATGCGCTTTACATCTCGAATGCTGATGCAGGTATCTTGGTTGGCTTTGTTCACGATAAGTGCCAAACCATCGTATGCAATAGGCATGCTTTTAGGTGCAAAGTTGCGTTCTTTTAAGTTCTGTTTTTCTTTCTCGGTGAAGTCTCTTGCAGCAATAAGCAAATGTGTTTCGCCACGAAGAAGCATGTTCATACCATCTACCTCGTTACTATATATAGGTGTAACTTTGGCTTTGGGGTAGGTTGCCTCAAAGACATCACGTTCTTCTTCGATAATGGGTGAGAAGCTTTCATCTGCAACAAACGACACTGAACCAGACGAATAGGTGTCTGTTCGGCCGTCTTTTGATTTCTTTTTTCCACAAGAGAGCAACAGCATTGATGCTGCAACACCCACGAAAATATATGTATAGATTCTTTTTATCATAACTTCTCTCATTTTTATTGATCGCCACTTCACTTGATAAAGAAACGATTTCTACTATTATTATTATATATTTTGTTCGTAAACTTTTGTAGCTACACTAATAATCTATAGGTTATAAACCAATTTGATATGCTAATTTACTACTTTTTACCGAGATAATACAATAAATGCGCAAGAATTTTAACTTATTTTTCACCGCTTAACGATTCTTGAGTTCAAACGAATTGACTTGCAAATGCCTATTTAAAGGCTTTCTTTCGCATGAAAAGAAAAAGAAAGAAAGGGTATTTTATTGTGCATCAGCTTATAAGTTATCTTTACGATACTATGTAAAAGGGAAAAGGAGCAATTTTTCTTATTTCTAAAACCATTGTTTTTGCCTTTCAATTGCTATGCTTTTACAGTCTAATTACAACACTTTTACAATGCAAAAGCAATGCCTTTAAACCTCACCCGCAAAACTTCTCTGTTCCACTTACATTCGCTATCAACAGGGACTTATCGCTCTTTTTATCTATCACTACAAAAGGAAAACGGCCAGAGCATTACAACTCTAGCCGGTAAAATAAAACAAAACTGCCTATTTGACTACATAAAGCCACAACGACAAAATATAATTATGACCTTTACAAGACCCTCTTATAAAAGACAACAATTTTCTATTGGTCTGCAACAAGCTACTTTTTGCCTTCAACTGCCATACTGACAAAAGCCAAAAGTGATTAGATAGAACAAGAACTAAAAGACTTTATCTTTCTTATCTTGCCTTTCTTGTCAACTTATAGTCTAAATGCTATAGGCAAACTATATCTAACACGCACTTTGTTTCCACCTTGTTTACCTGGCGTCCAGTTGGGCATTTCGCTCACAACACGCAATGCTTCTCGGTCGAGATTAGCATCTACGCTACGCACAAGCTTTACATTCGAAATGGAACCATCTGGTTCTACGATGAAAGAAACAATAACTCGTCCTTGAATTCCATCTCTTTTAGTGGCTGCAGGATAGTGAGTATTCTTGCTTAGATAATTCATTAGCTCTGTTACTCCACCTGGGAAAGTTGGCATATCTTCTACAATTTCATACACTTTTCCTGTAAACACTTTCTTAGGGGCTGAGCTTTCGGCTGTTATCTCACCTGTTTCTGTTGTGCTCTTAACTGCTGGCGTTGTCTCTTCTGTCTCACTTGCATGAGCCAAAGAATCGTCACTGATTATACCATTTTCTACTTGTTCTGGTTCATCAAACTTATCTTTAATGTCTTTTATCTTCTTCATACTGCAAGAAAATAAGAACATTGATATCGCAACTGCAACAAAAGCTGTAATAATTTTTATTCTTCTCATAAACTATTTCGTATTATTATATTCATTGTTATATATTTAGGATACAATCACTTGTCTTTTTCTTGAGCGCTCCTTACAAGGGGAAGATCTAGAATAAATACCCTTTCATTTATTTCTTTTCGCTAGGTTTACTCTCTCCTAGTTTAAACTTTATGGGTAAACAATATCTTACTCGAACTGGTATTCCTGCTCTTTTGCCAGGATTCCACTTTGGCATTTGACCTACAAGGCGCAATGCTTCTCTATCAACCATTGGATGTACTGAATGAATAACGGTGGAATCACTAAGTGATCCATCTTTTTCTACAATAAACTTAAGTATAACACGGCCCTCTATACCATTTTCCCGAGCAACCGCAGGATATTGAACATTATTATCAATCCATTTATATAGTTCTTCTAGTCCACCAGGAAAAGAAGGCATTTCGTCTACAAGATCATACACCTTTCCTTTAAACACCTTCTTAGGAGCTGATCTTTCGGCTGTTATCTTACCTGTTTTGGTAGTGCTTTTAACTGTAGGCATTGTCTTTTCTGTCTCACTTGCATGAGCCAAAGAATCGCCACTTATTACACCATTCTCTACTTGCTCTGGTTCATCAAACTTATCTTTAATGTCGTCTATCTTCTTCATACTACTGAAAAACAAGAGCGTTGTCAAAGCAAGGCCAATAAGAACAAGGGTGTAATTTATTCTTTTCATAAATGGACTTTATTTTATATTATTGCTTTTACATTGATGATGAGAGATGTTTCTTACTCTGTTCTATCGCTAATTGATCATAATGGGAAGCAACAAGGGTTGAAGTATGGATATTTCTCGTTCGTATTCTACTATTCCAGCATAAACTTTATTGGCAAATGAAACTTAACACGAACTGCGTTTCCATCTTGCTTACCTGGCTTCCACTTTAGCATTTGACGCACAACACGCAACGCTTCTTGGTCGAGATCAGTATCTACACTACGCACAATTTCTACATTCGAAACGGAACCATTTGGTTCTACTATGAAAGAAACGATAACTCGCCCTTCAATACCAGCTTTTTGAGCGGCTGCAGGATAGCGAATATTCACACGTAGATAATTCATTAACGCTGTGAGTCCACCAGGATATTCAGGCATTTGCTCTACAATTTCATACACTTTTCCAGTGAACTCCTTTTTAGAGAGTGACTTTTCAGCTCTTGTTTCTGCAGATTCTGTATTGCTGTTAGCGGTTGATGTTGCATCTTCTCTCTCACTATCACCGCAAGAAAATAAAAGCATTATCAAAGCAACACTGGTTAAAATAAGGCTATAATTTATTCTCTTCATAAATGGATTTTATTTTGTATATCTCTTTTATATTGACGCTGAAAGATATTTCTAACCCTGTCCCATCGCTCCTCTTTCATAATGGGAAGCAAGGAAAACTGGCGTTATTGAGATTTCTCATTAATAGTCTATTTTTTTCAGCGTAAATGTTATGGGCAAACGATATTTCACTCGCATTGCAACTCCATTTTGCGTGCCTGGCTTCCACTTTGGCATTTTATTCACAATTCGTAATGCTTCTTGATCAAGACTTGGGTCTACTCCCCAACTAACTTCTGCATTTGAAATTGAACCGTCTTTTTCAACAATGAAAACAACAAGCACCTGTCCTTCTATTCCATTCTTTTTAGCATAAGAAGGGTATTTCATATTCTTTTTAATCCACTCCCTTAGCTTGGCATCACCACCAGGAAATGAGGGAAGTTCATCATCTACATTAGTATTTTTCTCTTTACCGTGCTGTGTAACCAACTGATATTCAGACTGCATATTCAGGGGTTTCACAGTATAAAGGGCACTCTGTTCTGACTTATTCTCACAATTATACGCCACCAAAGAATATGCCCATTGCATTACATCATGCTGAGGTTCTGCCGTTGTATGACTCTTGCTATCTGCCGAAAACATTGCAATGGGTAGCGCAAGACCGAAAAGTGTAAGGATAAATATATTTTTGTTCATATCTTGTTTGCCGTTTATTTGTGTCTGTTTTATACCGAATGAAACGTGCTTGTAGCCCTATGACAACGCTTTTAAAAGGGTTTAAGCACTATAACAATTTGGGTTACAAGTAGTTTTATATGCTGTTTTATTATGCGAAATTAATGCTTTTTGCGTAAAGACGCAATAATTTATTAGCTTTTTATGTTTTATAACTTATAAAATATAAAATTCAGATTAAAAAGAAGTCATAACTTAGGCTGGTTTCTGGCATTTAAAGATAAAAGGAACGTCCCCTCTTTTTTCTATTCCACAATGCTCTCGTTATCAATTCAAGCATAAATGAATAATAAGAACAACAATAGAATATGGGAAAAGAGTGGTAAAAGAACAGAAAATACTCCGTCTCTTTTCTAATTTCCATTATTCTCTGATATAAGAATGAAGTATAGGACTATACCAATATCGAAGATTTTCAAATAAAAAGGAAAAGTATCAAGCGGGAGTTGTTTCCAAAAATGGGAAACAAAAAAGTATAAAAAAAAGAAATAAGGACAAAGGAATTAAACCTTTGCCCTTATATTTCTGTATTATTGTAACTTGAATGTTACAGGCACATTGTACTTAACACGTACAGCGGCACCATTTTGTTTACCTGGTATCCACTTAGGCATTTGACGTACAACACGTGCTGCTTCTTTATCAAGTGATGGGTCTACAGAGCGAACTACTGTAACGTCTGTAACTGATCCGTCTTTTTCTACAACGAAAGCAACGATAACACGTCCTTGAACACCATTCTCTTGAGCGATTGCAGGATATTGAACATGGCTACCAAGCCACTTCATTAACTCTGCAGGTCCACCTGGGAATGAAGGCATTTGTTCTACGATATCAAACACCTTGTTTTCTTCTACGTGCTTAGGAGGTTCTGGTTGTGCAATCACTTCTTTGGCTTTTAGCACAGTACCACCATCTTCGTCGTTACCTTTCACATTGAAAGAACCAATCGCAGTCTTAGTATTCATCAACTCGTTCTGCGTCTTTATTTCTTCTTCAGGCTTAACTTCTGCGTCCTTCTTGATCACAGGAGGGGTGAACTTAATAGAAGATTTCACTTTCTCAACAACCTGTTCTTGCTCTTGAACTTTTGGTTTTACCTTTTGTTCAACCTTAGCTTCTTCTTTAGGTTGGTTCAATTGTGAAAGTTGGTTCACTTCTGTGACATCGAATTTTGCAGCTCTTTCGTCTGCCATCTTCTTCAATGCTAAACCAGCAAATATGAGAATAGCAAGAATAATAACGGCAATAATAGAGATGATGTTACGTTTAGTTGTGCCTTTACGCAACTGATAAGCACCATAAGCCTGGTTCTTACCTTCGAACACCAAGTCGGTCCATTCACCTGAAACTAAATCTATTTTTGACATTTGTTTTCAGTTTTAAATTGTTAATTACATGTACCGATTAATTATTGAATATTGGCTTTCTTCAATAATTGAAGATCCTTATCACTTAACTTATCGATAACGTACTTACCTATGCCGTTAATTTGCATCTCATCTAGAGCATCAACCATGTTCTTGTATTTAGCGTCGTCGGTTGATTTGATAACGATTGTCATTGTAGAAATCTTACCACCATCAATCTCTCCGGCCTTAATCTTACCTAATTCTGCATTATAAATAGAATCGGTATATTTCTTTGGGTCAGCTAAACGCTTCTTATCAAGAGCTTCTTTGGCTGTTAAAACCTGCAATACAGGTTGTGTTCCATCTTCTGTAACGTGAGTTCTTAACACCTTACGAATACCATCTTTGCTCCAGTCTGTTAGCTTTAAACATGAAGGATCATCATACTTTGGAATACCTTTAATATAATAAAGCTTGTTATCTTTAGCTAGATATAATGTAATTGTGTAAGATTCCTTACTTACAGATTTGTCTGCGTCATTCACATTCTTGTCGTTACTAGGCATACTTAACTCCATTGATTGGGGTTTTGCCAATGACGTACAGACCATAAAGAAAGTGATCAAAAGCATCATCATGTCCACCATCGGTGTAAAGTCTACACGGGTGCTCATCTTTTTCTGCTTGCCACCTTTGCCTTCGCTTAAATCTACGTCCATTGTTAATCCTCCTGTGTTTTTAATGAAGTTATAAGATAGTAACGATTCTCTTGCATGTCTTGAAGTTCAGACATCACCTTCTTGATGACTTTATAAGGAGTTCCTTCGTCAGCTTTAATCGCAAGTTTAATGTCTTTATTGACATTCTTTGCAGACTTAACCCAAAGTTGGAATTCACTCATTTTGCCATCAATACTATCTGTAGGGATACCTTGTCCACTGATTTCCTTAGCCATATCTGCTTCATCAAGATTTAGATAAGCGCTAAGTTTGTCCATTGGAACACCCCACATAGGATCTTTCTGGAACTTCTCTTGCTGTTTACCAGTAAGAGACACACCGAATGTACCTGTCATATCTGAGAGTACTTCAGCAACCTGAAGTTGGTTGTCCATGCTCATAAACACTTTACCTTGCTTATCAACAAGAATGTTTAGAACATCTTTCTCAGGTACTTTGATCTCAGAAACCGAGTTAGGCGTAAGCACTTTCACTGGTTCATTCTTTACGAATGTTGATGTCAACATAAAGAATGTAAGCAAAAGCACCATCACGTCCGACATCGGAGTCATGTCGATCCAAGTGGATTGCTTTTTAATTTTTACTTTACCCATAATGATAAATGTGTTAAAGGGTTAGCAAAAATTAAGCTTCTTCTGTGTGGTTAGCTTCAAATGTCTGAGCAATAGAATAACCAACCTCATCAAGAGCGTATGTCAACTTATCAATCTTGTTTGTGAAAGTGTTGTAAGAAACAACAGCAAACCAAGATGTTGCGATACCAGACGCAGTGTTAACCAACGCTTCAGAAATACCTTCTGACAAAGCCAAAGAGTCACCACCACCACCAGCTGCAAGCGCTGCGAACGAACGGATCATACCGATAACGGTACCAAGAAGACCGGTAAGTGTACCCAATGTTACGATAGAAGCGATAATTGGAAGGTTCATTTGTAATGTAGGCATTTCCAATTGAGTTGCTTCTTCGTGAGCTTGTTGAATCTTAGAAACCTTTTGGCTTAGTTTTAAACCTTTAGAGTTTTCCATTTCTTTGTAAGCATTCAAAGATGCAGAAACAACGTTAGCTACAGAACCTTTTTGTTTGTTGCAAAGGTCTTGTGCTTTAGCGAAGTCGTTTGCATTCAACGCTGCTTTGATGTTTGCAACGAATTTAGAAAGAGAACCCTTACCAAAAGCTGTGTTAAGAGCCAACCAACGCTCAACAGAAAGAGCTAATACAGTAAGCAATAAACCTTGGATGATAGGTACGATAAATCCACCTTTGTACATCAAACCTAGGATGTTACCTTCTTTTACTGCTGCAGTAGGATCGTTATTAACGAAGTTGTCTGGGTTACCCAATACAAACTTGAAAATACATACTGCAATAATGAAACATACAACGATCACCCAGAACGCTGCTCTGATTCCTTGAAAGCCCTGTGATTTCTTTGGGCTGGCTGCTTGTTTTGTTGTTGCCATAATTTTTGAGTTACTTTAGTTATTAATAATTTTAATTGTTATTATTCGTCATTTATATTTTTCTTAAGACGGATGTTTTATTGACATTAATCAAACTTAGTCCGTCCAAAGAATAACGCAAAGATAATTATTTTATGCAGAAACACAGCGGTCATTAAGAAGTTTTAACGGCATTACGATATATTTCTCCGTTCTTTCTTCTTTTTTGCCACCGTTTTTCTATTTTACTATTGTAGCTTAGCCAAAGCCACCTTTATTCTATTAAGAGCTTCGGTTATTGTTTTATCATCTGTTGCGTAGCTCATTCTGAAATAATCAGGAGCTCCAAAGGCATCTCCGCTCACTGTTGCCACATGTCCTTCTTCAAGCAAGTACATAGCAAAGTCGGTCGAATTAGAGATTTTATATTTGCCATATTCCTTTCCAAAGAATGAAGAACACTTAGGGAAAAGATAGAATGCGCCTTCAGGAACATTCACTTCTAATCCTGGAATATCTTTTGCAAGCTTTACAATTAGATTTCTTCTGCGTTCGAAAACCAAGCGCATATCTTCTACGCATTGTTGACTTCCAGTGTAAGCAGCCTCTGCAGCCTTTTGACTAACAGAGCAAGGACCACTTGTATATTGTCCTTGTAGCTTGTTACAGCCTTTTGCTATCCATTCAGGAGCAGCCAAGAAACCAATTCTCCAACCAGTCATTGCATAAGCTTTCGACACACCATTAATAATAATTGTGCGTTCTCTCATTCCAGGGAACTGCGCAATTGATTCGTGATTGCCTATATAACTAATGTGTTCATATATCTCATCAGACACAACATAAAGGTTTTCGTGTTTCTTAATCACCTCTGCTAAAGCTTCGAGTTCATCTTTAGAATAAACCGAACCTGTTGGATTACTTGGAGAACACAATATCAACATACGTGTTTTCTCAGTAATAGCATTTTCTAATTGTTCTGGAGTGATTTTGAAGTTTGTTGAAAGATCAGTAGCAATATACACCGACTTTCCGCCTGCAATCTCAACCATTTCAGGATAGCTCACCCAATATGGAGCAGGAATAATAACCTCTTCACCTGGGTTCACCAATGCAAGAACTGCATTACACACACACTGTTTTGCCCCGTTTGATACAGAAATGTCAGTAACGCCATATTCTAAATGATTTTCGTTTCTTAGCTTTTCAACAATTGCTTTACGAAGATCTACATAACCAGGAACAGGAGAATAGCGAGAGAAGTTATCGTCTATCGCTTTCTTTGCTGCTTCTTTAATATGGTCAGGGGTATTAAAATCAGGTTCGCCAACACTCATATTAATGACATCAATGCCATTAGCTTTCATTTCATTACTCTTTTGAGACATGGCAAGTGTTGCCGAAGGAGACAGTCTTTTTAAACATTCTGATAATTGTGTCATTATTTTAAGATTATAAATTAATACCGCAACAAAAATAATAAAATAATTTGTTATTTAAGATAAAAGGTAAAACTTTTAAGTTTTTGCAAGACAAAAATATGCAATTTGCAAGAGAATTATTCTCTAAAGCAAACTGCATATCTTTGAATAGTGCAAAGAAGCCACTTTTCCTCTTCACCTATTTATATATAAGGGCATTGATATAAGACGAGTGTCTTATGCCCCTTTTTCTCTTATTCTAATGAAAGAGTGTGACCCATACGGTCTTTTTTGGTCTTCAAATACTTGTAGTCGTATTTGGTTGGAGCAATTTCAATTGGCACATTCTCTACGATTTCAAGTCCATAAGCCTCCAAACCAACTCGTTTAGTAGGATTATTGGTTATCAAGCGCATTTTATGTATTCCTAAGTGACGCAACATTTGCGCTCCATAGCCATAATCTCTTTCGTCGGGTTTGAATCCTAAGTGAACGTTAGCCTCAACAGTATCCATTCCTTCTTCTTGTAGTTTATAAGCCGCCATCTTGTTCATTAGGCCTATACCTCTACCCTCTTGTTGGATATAAATAATCACACCTTTGCCTTCTTTCTCAATCATTTGCATTGCTTTGTGTAGCTGTTCGCCACAATCGCAACGCTGACTGCCCAAGATGTCGCCAGTAGCACATGACGAGTGCACACGAACCAAAACAGGTTCATCTTCTTTCCACTCACCTTTCACTAAGGCAAGATGCTCCACCCCGTTTGTTTTTTGGCGGAAAGGAATGATGCTAAAGTGTCCATATTCTGTTGGCATATCAGCTTTTACACCCACTTCAATAGCCGATTCTTCCTTCAAGCGATAAGCAATAAGGTCTTTAATGGTAATGATTTTCAGATCCCATTCTTGTGCCATCTTAATCAAGTCTGGCATTCTTGCCATGGTACCATCTTCGTTCATGATTTCCATTAGTGCTCCAGCAGGATACAAACCAGCAATATTACATAGGTCGATAGCAGCTTCAGTGTGTCCACTTCTGCGCAAAACGCCATTTTCTTGAGCATATAAAGGATTGATATGACCTGGTCGTCCGAATGTTTCTGGAGTTGAGTTAGGATCTGCTAAAGCTTTAATTGTTGCCGCTCTGTCGCTTGCCGACACACCTGTTGAGCAGCCTTCTAACTTATCTACAGTTACAGTAAATGGAGTTCCAAGCATCGAAGTATTATCATTTACTTGGCGAGGAAGGTCAAGTTCTTTGCAACGTTCCATTGTAATGGGCACACAAAGCAATCCTCTTGCGTTTTTCAACATAAAGTTCACCTTTTCAGGTGTTATCATTTCTGCAGCAATAATCAAGTCACCTTCATTTTCACGGTCTTCATCATCCACCACAATAACAAACTTTCCTTCTTTAAAGTCTTTTATGGCTTCTTCTATACTGCTTATCTTAAATTCTTCTTTTTCCATATTATAATTATGTTCCTTTACGTTTTATTTTTGTTGAATATTATCTATTTCGTCTACAATTAGCTTGTTTGTCACTATCAGTTTTTTGATGTCGTTTGCCAATCGCAATCTAAATCGCCACATTCTAATATAAAGAATAATTCCAAGAGGGAAACAAATAGCTGCCAACACGTTGTATCTCTTTCTATCAAAAGGACGTGTATGAGCCTTTGCCGACAATATTGGAAGCTGATTTAGATAAGCGATTATTCTCGAACTACGGGTATTTGCTAAGTCTTGCACAACCTCTTCCAATTGCTCACTCAATCGTTCAATTTCGTGATCGTCTTGGTATTTAAAGAACACTTTAATAGGATTGGGCAGACGGAGCAATTTCTTTCTTTTCAAATAGTCGTCAAACAAACCGTCTAAATATCTTAGTTTCTCTTTAGATTCTTCGTAATGAGGTGGATAAATCACCACTTCTTTCAAAGCAAGGTGGCGTTTTAGGCGCAAGCCCAATAGCTTTGTAAAGAACACTCGATAGGCATCCATATTGAATACCACAGAGTCGTTATTGGCTTTGTAGGTCACAAACACTGCAATAGGCGTCAATACCATCATTGCAAGGGTCTTTCCAAACCATATTGCCCATATACCTTCACGAGCCATTCGATAGCCCGAGTTATCTAATATATAGTAAGTAATGAACACCAACACCGATACAATGATCGGAATACCTAAGCCTCCTTTTCGGATAATGGCTCCCAGTGGGGCACCAATAAAGAAGAAGAGCAAGCAAGATAGTGCCAATGTTATTTTGTTATAAGCTTCTATCCAGTGGAAACGTATTGCCACATCGCCATCAACGGTCAGCATACTACGATAGTCTAACTCACTAATGTCTCTTTGTATGTTGGCAATTGCACTGCTCACAGCTTGTTGTTTCTGTGCGCTCGACAATTTACTATAATCTGTTTCTACGTCGAATGTCTGTTTTAACGATGCTCGCTTGGTTTCTAATCGCAACGAGTCACGGCTCGTTTTTACTTTTACAGGATTGTACAAATACGACAATTCTTTAAAGTTCACATTTCCTACGCTGTCGTAATAGTGGTTCAACGAGTCTAACGAATGCCAAATAGCACCCATACTCTTGCTCTTTGCACTTCCACTTAACAAAGAAGCGTCGGTCAAGTTAAATCCATCATCAAAAGGAATAATGATCTTTTTATCCACAAAAGTTTCACGACGATAAGGCACTGCCGCTGTGTTTGTGAACTCTTGAGATTGCATATTCTCGAACCATTCACCGCTCCAAAGCGACAAAAGAAGGTGTTTTCTGTCGGCAGTAGACTGCAACATACCCGAGTCGGCTAAGATAATGGCTTGGTCTTCATAACTTCCCGTCATACGATAAATCATGATTCCATATAGCTTTCCTGTTTCATTATCTTTCTTTTGCACATAGATGTTGCTGTTAGGAATACCATCATAGAACACACCCACAGGTATTTGGGTTTCAGGACTCTTATCTCTCATCGACAATATCAGCTGAGCTAGTTTCAAATTGGCAGTAGGACCGATATTGTTTTGGAAATAAAATGAGGCAAAAGCAATCATGATTGTAATGACGATAAGACCTCTAAACGATTGCATGAGCGATATACCCGCTGCCTTAATAGCTGTTAGCTCACTGCTTTCACCTAAGTTTCCATAGGTAATAAGCGATGATAACAAGATGGCAAGGGGCAACGCTTGTGGAACGAGCATCAAGCCCATGTACCAAAAGAACTGTGCAAGCACGTCCATGGTAAGGCCCTTTCCTATCAAATCGTCAATATAACGCCATAGGAATTGCATCATTAGTACAAACTGACAAATAAAGAATGTACCAATAAAAAGCATTCCAAATTGCTTGACAATAAATATATCTAGTTTCTTTATTCTAAACATTACACTTACTATTGCTTTATTCAAAGCCTATAATAGGCTACAAATTTAGTATAAAAAAACGACATTCGTCGTGCTTTATCTTTTTTTTCACTTCCACACACTCAAGTTTTCTATGTTCATCGATATTGAAGTGCATCGCAACAACATTTTAAACAGACAGGAAGAAGACTACATATCTACAAGAAAATTGCCCTTTGTTGCATATTTCTACACATCAAAGAGCAATCTTTTTTATTCGTATTATCAAAGCAAGGCGAACCTTTTCCTTTTATTTTATGCTTACGAAATAAGGCTTTTCTCTATCAGCTAAACCCAATTCGATGATATATTTCTGCGGATTAGGCTTTGCCATTTCAATTGAAAAGCCCATAGGACAGCCATTTTTATTGGGCATTCTTTCATCAAAAGTGCACCAATCGAACACCATTTTCGAAACATACACATTGTTATAAGATAGCTTACAGAATGTTTTTCCATCTACAACAAGCTCTTTTATCTTCTGTCCTTTCACCAAAGCAGTATCTATCACCGCCTTATTTGTTGCACGCTCAATAACTCTTATGTGCACAACGTCTAACTCATTACTTCGTGCAAGTAAGGCATCTATCCCGCCTTCGGTTCCAAAGTCGATCACATCTTTATTCACAGAAAGTTTTTCTTTAAAGTCTAAAGCATCGCATGCTGATAAAAAGCATGCAACAAACGCCATTAAAGTAAAGGCAACTAATTTAAAATTTTTCATAGTTCCATCTTGTTTTTTAAGTTGTTAAATCTGCACCTACAATTATTCTCCACCACACGAACATTACAATAAACAAACCCAACTTGTTCAATTCTCAACAAGTTAGACATCTATTTTTTGGCTTTTATTGTGTTATCCGATTAGAATGAATTATTTTCAAGGGCAACAAAAGTAAAATTACTGGGGACAAAACTACTTATAAAAAACGATAAGTAGTACCTAAGCGAGGGTAAAAGATGCTAAAAATGGATATAAAAAGAAAAACGCCTAAGAAATAAATCTTAAGCGTTTTGTTTGCGTTGTAGCGGGAACCGGGATTGAACCGGTGACCTCATGATTATGAATCATGCGCTCTAACCAGCTGAGCTATCCCGCCATTAGCCGTTAAAAGCGTTGCAAAGGTAATACATTGTTTTTAATCTCACAAATATTTTTTATTATTTTTCTGCTTTTTGTTCATTCCTCTTGCATTTAAGCACACCGCAACTGCTCGGCAAAAGCTATGTTTTTAGAGCGCAAAAGCATTGACATTACACGCTAAAAGCTATGCTTTTGAAAAGCAATAACAATACTATTGCTACACCATGCGTAAGTAGTTAGAAGTCAAACTATTTACAAAAGAAAAACAACTGCGATTTCTTTATACAAAAGAGATGCAGTTGTTCTGATTAAGAGAGAAAGGAAATAATCTTTAGTTCTCTATTGTTTGAATTATTCTTTATTGATTATTTTTCTCAAAACAGCAATGAATAAAAGTTCAAACAGAAAACCAAAGAGAGTATTTTTATTTAGTTACTATCAATAAGATGTATTCTTAATGGCAATACAACATCACTAAGTGCCACCTCATTTACTTGTAATAATTTCACTTTAAGATTCAACCATATACCTTCTTTCTTTGCTTCTATCACCTCAAAACGTGGTTCTAAGAAGTAAGCATCAAGGTCTGAACCTCTATTAGATGCTGCTTTCCACACTGGAGAGAGATAATTTCCATTACTCATACGCACCTCTTCTCTTTCTAAGTCTAAGTAACCATAAGACTTTTTCAAGCTAAAATGCACATTTTTAATCCAGTTTTGAATTGGAAGAGCCTTCACTTTTGCAAGTAAATCGCCATCAGCAGAAGAGCGAAAACGTTTTCCCATATAAGCACCAAGGTCGGCTGTTGTAGATAATCCCAACTCTGTTGCAAGCAAACTCAATGGTTTAAAGCCTTCAACTTCTTCGGTAAACTCTGCTAAAACATTCTCATTACCACTTTTATCTTGTAGCTCTATGGTTACAGAAAGTGTGTTTTGAGAATCGCTTTTGTTTACTGATTTAAGGATTGGAGCATAAATATTGTTATCATAATCAAAGAAACCAGCATAGAACACAGCTGCATTTTCGTAAACACCACGCATATAATACTCTGCAGCTACTTCTTTTTTCAATTGTAGCTTCGATGCATAATAAGCATTTTTATCGAAAGACAAAGTGGGTTGAGCATAGACTCCAGAACCAACATAGCCCTTATTCCCATTGTAAGTAACCACAAATGTAAGTGTACCAGTACTTCTACCACTTTTAAACTCAAAATTACTTATCTGCAATTTTGCAAGGTCGTCGGCAGTGTACTTATAAACATTTTGTGAGTTTTGCTCTAAAACCGTGAAGTCTACAAATTGTGAAAGGTATTCAGCTGTGTACTTTTCGTTTTTCTTTAAACGATAAAGTGTATCGAAATCGAATTGTGTTTGATAGTCAACCCCATTTTTCCACTTAACAGAAAGGCGGTGCGACATATCATAATCTGATGGTTTCTTTGCGAAACCTGCATAAGTGATGGTGTGCGAAAATGGTTTGTTTTGAACCTTTCCCGATACTAAAACTTTAAAAGTTCCTTCGCTATCGTTACGCTCTTGAATAGAGGTTGAAAGCACTTCGAGGGCCTTTCCATTAACAGTCTTTGCACTTGTTTGCGCTGTTAGCGATTCAATTGCCTGATAAACATACTTTGTTTTATCGAGATTAAAATAGCTAACAAGGTCGTTATCTGTCACTTTTATATCTTCATTGGTAGGAGTTGGGGGCGTAGGAATAGGGTCATTTCCAGACGAACTGCCTCCACATGACGCCATAATAAGCCCTACGATCATTGTTATCCAAATTTTCTTCATACCTAACTTCTCTTGCAATCTGTTTTATATACAATCCTTCTTTAAGCCCTTTCTACACTACTCCATCTTGATAGTCAACACTTTTCAGATCTAAAGAAGCGCTGCAAAGGTAATAAAAATAATTGAATTTTGAGGTAAAAGCAATGTAAAACACCCCCTAAAAACAATAAAATTGCACATATTACCCGCGAAACAACACGACATTAAAAGGGCAACAATCACGAAAGAAAAAGAGAGCTAAAATTGAAAATTTCACCTTTAACGAATTGAAAAGTATCATTTTAAGGCATAAAATATAAAAACACACGAAAAAAGGAGGGGCATTTCTGCTTATTTTTTATACCTTTGCAGCATTAATCACATAATTAATAATAACAATGCCCGAAACAAAACAAATTAAAACCGCATTGATATCGGTTTTTCACAAAGATGGTTTAGACGAGTTGCTTGCTACACTGCACGCTCAAGGAGTTAAGTTTTTATCTACAGGAGGTACTCAACAATTTATCGAATCATTAGGCTACGAATGCCAAAAGGTAGAAAGTGTAACCTCATATCCTTCTATATTAGGAGGTCGTGTTAAAACTCTTCACCCTAAAATATTCGGCGGAATATTGTCACGTCGTGAACATGAGGGCGATAAAAAAGAAGTGATCGAATACGAAATACCTGCTATCGACCTTGTAGTGGTAGACCTTTACCCATTTGAAAAGACTGTCGAAAGTGGCGCATCTTCAGCAGATATCATCGAGAAGATTGATATCGGAGGTATCTCTCTCATTCGTGCTGCAGCTAAAAACTTTAATGATGTGGTTATTGTTCCTAGTAAAGAAGAATACAGCATACTACTCGATATCTTAAAAGAGAATGGTGCTCAAACCACACTTGCACAACGCCAAATGTTTGCAACACGTGCTTTTGGTGTTAGTAGTCATTACGACACAGCAATACATAGCTGGTTTTCTTCACAAAAATAGAATATCAAAGAACTGTTATTGAGGTTTGATTGCCTTCTTATCACACATAAAGCACAAACCGAGAAACAACAAGTTAAAAAGAAATAGAATATGGGATTTTTTTCATTTATCCAAGAAATTGCAATGGACTTAGGTACAGCTAACACCATTATCATCAGCGATGATAAGATAGTTGTAGACGAACCTTCGGTTGTTGCACTTGACAGAACAAACAACAAGATGATAGCTGTGGGTGAGAAAGCTAAGCTCATGTATGAAAAAACACATGACAACATCCGCACAATACGTCCTCTTCGTGATGGAGTTATTGCCGACTTCACTGCTTGCGAGCAAATGATGAGAGGCTTAATTAAAATGGTTCACAGTGGAAGTAGATTATTCTCTCCTTCTCTAAGAATGGTTATTGGTGTTCCTTCAGGCTCTACTGAGGTGGAACTTCGTGCCGTTAGAGACTCTGCAGAACATGCTGATGGACGTGATGTTTATCTTATCTTCGAACCAATGGCTGCCGCAATAGGTATCGGTATCGATGTAGAGGCACCCGAAGGCAACATGATTGTTGACATTGGTGGTGGTAGTACTGAGATTGCAGTTATCTCTTTAGGTGGTATTGTGAGCAACAACTCAATCCGAATTGCAGGAGATGACCTTACAGCAGATATTCAAGAATACATGAGTAGACAACACAATGTGCGTGTAAGTGAAAGAATGGCAGAGCGAATTAAGATACATGTAGGTTCTGCTCTTACCGACTTAGGTGACGAAGCACCTGAAGATTACATCGTACATGGTCCTAATCGTATCACAGCTCTACCAATGGAGGTTCCCGTTTGCTATCAAGAAATTGCGCATTGCTTAGACAAAACAGTGGCAAAGATTGAGAATGCGGTGCTAAGTGCATTGGAAAACACTCCTCCTGAACTATATGCTGATATCGTAAAGAATGGTATCTACCTAAGTGGTGGTGGTGCTTTACTTCGTGGTTTAGACAAACGTTTACAAGATAAGATTAACATTCCATTCCATATTGCAGAAGATCCACTTCACAGTGTGGCTAAAGGTGCGGGCATTGCATTGAAGAATGTTGATCGCTTCTCATTCTTGATGCGTTAAGAACAAAGCCTATGAGAAACCTTTTAGAGTTTCTATCTAAATATAATCATTGGTTTGTTTTTGTTGTCTTAGAAATCATTAGTATCGCACTTTTATTTCAATACAACAGCTATCAAGGTAGTGTTTGGTTCACATCTGCCAACTCTGTTGCTGGAAGAGTGTATGAGTTGAGCGCAGAAGTGGAGAAGTATTTCTCGCTTGTAGATGTGAATCAACAACTAAGTTTGCGCAATATTGAGCTCGAACGACAAATAAACGTGCTCGACCAACGCATTCTTAACACCACAAAGGATAGCTCTAACATCATAGTCGATAACAAAGAGTTATTCAATGGCTTTCAAATCATACCCGCAAAGGTAGTTACCAACTCGGTAAATGAAAGCGATAACCTTATAACTCTCGACAAAGGACGAGCTGATGGCATTACTCCTAACATGGGAGTAGTGAGTGGTTTGGGTGTAGTGGGCATCGTTTACATGGTTTCGGAACACTATTCTATCGTGTTATCGGTGCTTAACTCGAAATCAAACATTAGCTGTACGATTAAGAATAAAGGCTATTTAGGATACTTACATTGGAACAAAGGAGCAAGTGATTTTGCCTTTTTAGATGATATTCCACGTCATGCTCGACTCAATAAGAACGACGAAATCGTTACAAGTGGATATTCTTCAATATTCCCACAGGGTATAACTGTTGGTAAAGTAACCAATGCTTACAACTCAGCAGATGGTTTATCCTATCGCTTAAAGGTGAAATTAGCAACCAATTTCAGTACGCTTCGTGATGTATTCATCATTAACAATGCCCCAATGCAAGAGCG
Organism: Hoylesella nanceiensis DSM 19126 = JCM 15639; assembly: GCF_000379965.1. Lineage (GTDB taxonomy): Bacteria > Bacteroidota > Bacteroidia > Bacteroidales > Bacteroidaceae > Prevotella > Prevotella nanceiensis. The sequence goes on from NZ_KB904332.1 coordinate 72,339, forward strand.
AATTGAACTGATGAGGGCTGCTCAAGACTCCATTCAAGAAAACGAATAAAATAAATAAAGATAGCATTCAGGCTATAACCAGCAAGAAAAGGACGCATATTCTTTTTCTTGTTGGTTTCTAATTAGATTGGAAATATCCAGGCAAACACCAGCATAAAGGAAGAAAGAAATAATGACTTCGAAAACACTTAAAAGTATTTTATGGTATGTACTATTACTTCTTGCACAAGTATTAGTGCTTAATCATATTCATTTATTTCAATGCGCTACACCTTTATTATATATATATATGGTGATTGGAATACGTCGTAATATTCCAAAATGGCTTTCTTTAACTGCTGCTTTCATAACAGGTTTAATCGTAGACATATTTGCAAACACTCCAGGAGTGGCGGCTGCATCAATGACTTTCATTGCTCTTATACAGCCATATCTGCTTTTATTGTTTATGAACCGTGAGAGTCCCGAGGATTTAAAGCCTACTCTTAGAACTTTAGGATTTGCCCGTTTCATCTATTTTGCATTACCATTAATACTCATTTTCTGTCTACTCTTCTTCACATTAGAGACCTTTAACTTCTTTAATTGGATACGATGGCTCGAGTGTATCGGTGGAAGTACATTGTTAACATTGATACTTATTCTTGCAATTGAAAACATAAGAAAGAACAATGGTTGATTATAATCTCGAAAAAAGACGTTTTATTATAGGTGGAATTGCGATGGGAATTGTTTTAATTTACATCGTAAGGCTCTTCACTTTGCAGTTATTAAGCGACGATTATAAGAAAAATGCCGACAGTAATGCATTCCTAAAGAAAGTTGATTTCCCTTCTCGTGGCGTGATATACGACCGCTCTGGAAAGCTTCTTGTTTACAACCAGCCATCTTACGACATCATGGTTGTGATGAATGAAGAAAGTGGAAGGCTCGATACTACGGAGTTTTGTAACGCCATTGGTATTACAAAAGAGTTCTTCATCAAACGTATGAAGGACATAAAAGACCGCTCGAAAAACCCTGGCTACTCTCGTTTTACACAACAATTGTTCATGAGTCAGATCTCAGATAAAGAGTTTAGTGTATTCAGAGAGCGTATGTTTAGATTTCCAGGATTCTACATTCAGAAACGAAGTGTACGCCTTTATCAATACCCTTACGCTGCTCATGTATTGGGAGATGTGGCAGAAGCGTCTCCAAGTGATATCGAATCAGACGATTATTATCAACCAGGTGACTACATAGGAAAGCTCGGTGTGGAGCGTTCGTATGAGAAACAGCTACGTGGAGAGAAAGGAGTTCAAATCCTATTGCGTGATGCTCACGGCCGAATTCAGGGTAGTTATCAACACGGAAAGCTTGATCATAAACCCGTTGCAGGTAAAGATTTGACTCTAAGTATAGACCTTCAGCTACAAGCTTTGGGTGAAAGATTGATGGAAGGAAAGATTGGAAGCATCGTAGCTCTTGAGCCTTCAACGGGCGAAGTGCTATGTATGGTGTCTTCACCAACGTACGATCCCCGACTAATGGTGGGCAAGCAACGTGGTAAGAACAACCTTGCTTTATCTCGAAACGTGTGGAAACCGCTTCTAAACAGAAGTATTATGGGTCAATATCCACCTGGTTCAACCTTCAAAACATCGCAAGCTCTCACCTATTTAACCGAAGGAATCCTCACTCCTACAACGATGTTAAGCTGTCATCACGGCTTTTATTATAAAGGACTTCACGTTGGTTGTCACGCACACTCATCGCCTTTGGCTGTAACCGAAGCCCTAAGTACATCATGTAATGCCTACTTTTGCTGGGGACTTTACTACATGATAGGTAATAAAGGCAAGTATGGCAACGTCGATAACGCTATGAATACATGGCGAGATTATATGGTTAGTATGGGATTTGGATATAAATTAGGAATCGATTTGCCTGGAGAAAAGCGTGGATTGATACCTAATGCCACCTTTTATGATAAGGCTTACAAAGGTTCTTGGAATGGATTAACTGTCATTTCTATATCTATTGGACAAGGAGAGGTGAATCTTACGCCCCTACAAATTGCCAATCTTGGCGCCACAATCGCTAATAGAGGATATTATTATGTACCTCATGTGGTGAAGAAAGTAAAGGGAGAGCCACTCGATACCTTATATACAAGAAAGCATTACACCAAAGCAAACCGCCGTTCTTACGACTGGGTAGTAGCTGGTATGCGCTCTTCTGTTATCAAAGGAACATGTAGATCTGCCAATAGAGCAGACTATGCAGTGTGCGGTAAGACTGGTACTGCGGAGAATAGAGGGCACGACCACTCTGTATTTATGGGCTTTGCGCCTATGGATAGCCCCAAGATTGCCATTGCAGTGTATGTAGAAAACGGTGGATTTGGAGCCGATTATGGTGTACCTATTGGCTCTTTAATGATGGAACAATATATAAAAGGAGGCTTATCTGCCAACTCTGAGAGAATGGCAGCAGACTTCCAACGACGCAGAATAGCATATGGTTCAGGTGACAGGTAGAAAAAAAGAGAAGTCAACGAGCATTCTTAGCTCCTTAGACTGGTGGACAATAGCTATATATATCGCACTACTTGCTTTTGGATGGCTAAGCGTGTGCGGTGCAAGTTATACCTATGGCTCTACCGAAATACTCAGTTTAAGCTCTCGTTCAGGCATGCAAATTGTTTGGATTGGAACGTCAATATGCCTTGGTTTCGTTCTTCTTATGATGGACGACCGCTTTTATGACACCTTTGCTTACGTTATTTACGGCCTACTCTTACTGCTTCTCTTTGCCACTATCTTTAATCCTCACGAGATTAAAGGCTCCCGTTCGTGGATTGTTATGGGACCCTTGCGACTGCAACCCGCTGAGTTTGCGAAGTTTGCCACGGCATTAGCGGTTGCAAAGTTTATGGGAAGATATACTTTTAGCATGCAGAAATGGAAGGATTTTGCCATTGCCATTGCCATTGTTGTGTTGCCAATGATCTTTATTATTGGGCAAAAAGAAACAGGTTCTGCACTGGTTTATTTCTCATTCTTCTTGATGTTTTATCGTGAAGGAATGCCAGGTAGCGTGCTGTTCACAGGAGTTGCCATGGTGGTTTACTTCGTTGTGGGCATTAAATACGAAGCGGTTATGCTGAGTGAAACCCCCACTTCGGTTGGAAAATTCATAGTATTACTTCTTGTTCAACTCTCTTCAATAGGCATGATTCATGTTTATTGCAAAGAGAAACAAATGGTTCGACAACTTCTTGCATTGACTATAGGAACAACAGTCCTTGCTTTCCTCTTTGCAAAGTTCGTTATTCCATTTAATATTGTTATTGTACAGATTATTTTAAGTGTGTTGCTCATTCTTTATTTCATTTATAATTGGCTACACACTCGCATACATAATTATCTTTATATTGCGCTATTCTCTATCGGTTCTATTGCTTTTTTCTATTCAGCAGACTATGTATTGAATAACGTAATGGAGCCTCATCAAAGAGTTCGAATCAACGTTTTGCTTGGATTAGACGAAGACTTGTCGGGCGCAGGCTATAATGTTCACCAAAGTGAGATAGCTATTGGCAGTGGAGGTTTAAAGGGAAAAGGATTCTTAAACGGCACACAAACAAAGCTAAAGTTCGTTCCTGAGCAAGATACCGACTTCATTTTCTGTACCGTTGGTGAAGAAGAAGGCTTCTTAGGGTCGGCAGGTGTGCTCTTATTATTCTTGGCATTGATCCTGCGTCTCATTCATCTTGCAGAACGACAGACCTTTAAATTTGGAAGAATATACGGCTATTGCATTCTTAGTATCTTTCTCTTTCACGTTTTCATTAATGTGGGAATGGTATTAGGTTTGTTGCCAGTTATTGGTATTCCGTTGCCTTTCTTCAGCTATGGAGGTTCTTCTTTGTGGGGATTCACCTTGCTTCTATTCATCTTCTTGCGAATAGATGCTTCTCGAAACTTAGTTCGTTCTTAGCATAATACCTACATCTGAGATTCCAGGAAGAATCTCTCTCTTCATGGCATGACGCACAACAAGCGCCAAAGAATCGCCCTCTTTTAGGCGAAGAGTAGACAAAGGGAAGTCGTATTGATAGTAGCTCACCCCTTTACCCTCAGCATTTCCTCTCGAATCCATTATCGCACAATTCAAAGTGTCTACTCTAATGTCTTTCGAAGGATATATTTTCCGTTCAACAACTAAGCTCAATCCCGTGAAAGGATAGTCGCTTGTAATGCGCAACCCCACTCCAATAGAATAGAGACCGCTTGTTTTTATGCGAGGAATGGCATACGAAATAGTGTCGTTTCGCTCCCACCCTGCAATTGAAGTATGTTGATAACGATGATAAACAACATTTCTTTTGCACGACATGCAGAATGTCAATATCGTGCAAAAGAGAAAGCATAAATAGGCAAAGTGCCTCAATTTATTGTTGTTTTGTTGGTTGTTCACTGCGTGGAGTATTGTTTTTTACATTCTCATTAGAATGTTGTGGCACACCATTTCGGCGATTTTGTCCTCTGCCACCATTTCTGTTACCTTGTCTACGACCCTCGTTCCCTTGGCCGTTACGTTGGTTGTTGCGTGGTTTTCCGTTGTTATTACCCTTATTTCCACGACCTTTCGACTTATCAAATCTACTGATATCTGCGTCAGCCAATAAGTCTTTAGGACGTTCGGGTTGTTTTCTTTCCTTCGTTCCAGTTAAGTTCTCAGGCTTTTCACCACGCTTATTCATTTCAATAATACGTCGTGCACGCTCAGCTGTTATTGTTTCAAGGTTAGCAGCCATATTCTTATCGGTAGAATAAGTAACCAAACCTGCTAAAATATCCATTTTAAAGAAGAAGTATTCTGCCTCTAATGTGTGCAGAGAAACCTCTCTACTTGGAAGTCGTTTGCCCGACTCAATGTAGTTATCTACCTCATAGTTCAAGCAACATTTAAGCTTTCCGCACATTCCTGCCAGCTTTTGTGGGTTCGGAGAAATATCTTGATAGCGTGCAGCATTAGTGCTTACAGAAACAAAGTTCTTCATCCACGAAGCGCAACACAATTCTCTTCCGCACGGACCAGTACCGCCAATGCGTCCAGCTTCTTGTCTTGCTCCTATCTGCTTCATCTCTATTCTCACGTGAAAAGCATCGGCAAGCACCTTAATCAGTTGGCGGAAATCCACACGTTCGTCGGCAATATAGTAGAAAATAGCCTTGTTTCCGTCGCCTTGATACTCAACGTCTCCAATCTTCATGCTAAGCCCTAAGTCTTTAGCTATTTGTCTACTCTTAATCATTGTCTGCTGTTCTCGGCTCTTTGCCTCCTCATATTTCTCGATATCCACTTGTTTAGCAAGACGATAAACACGGCGAATTTCTTCGTTTGGTTTGAGGTTTGCACGTTTCATTTGCCACTCAACAAGGCGTCCTGTCAATGAAACTACGCCTATATCGTGACCTGGATTCGATTCAACAGCAACGACATCACCTTTTTTTAGGTCGAGATTATTAACATTATGATAATAACCTTTTCGTGTATTTTTAAATTGAACTTCAACTAAATCAGTACTTTCTATGTTACCAGGAGTGCCTGCAAGCCAGTCGTAAGCATTGAGTTGTTTGTTTTGTCTTCCACAACCTTTGCCACAAATGCCACGGTTACCTCCGTCTAACATATGAAACTTCATATCTTTATAATTCATTCTTTCTTGTCGCTTTATTTTTAGTTTGATCACTTTCTCACCAGAAGCATCGTTACACGGAGTGTAAAATCGAAGAAAACAATCTTAGGATTGGCATTCTGTGAAAGGTCTCTTATATTTAGTTCAACAAGTTCATAGAGTTCAACAATGTTTCTTTCGTTGATGAAGGGGGCAAATTTTTGTGCAAATTGCTCTTCATCTTGAGTGAAATGAATCAATGAATCTTGTTTAAAGTTATACATAAAATTCTCTCGGAACATTCTATGAAAATACAAAAGCATACGTTTTTGCTTTTCTCTGCCATAGGTAGCAACACGTTCGCTCCATGCTTTCATCTCACGAATGTCACGTCGATACGAAGCACGCATAACGCCCACAAAGTCGTTAAAGAATTGTTTTGCCTCGCTATCTGCGTTCAACATTCTGATAGCATCTAACCAACTGCCATTGGCAATCTGTGCAACACGACGTGCGGTGTCGCCATCTAAGCCTCTTTTCTCCACCAAAGCACGTTCTAAAACGGCTGTATCTATGCGCTTCACCTGAATCATTTGCGTTCTACTTCGAACGGTTTCTAAAAGACGTTCGGGTGCTTCGCTCACCATAATGAATATGGTTTGATGTGGAGGTTCTTCTAATAATTTAAGTAGTTTGTTAGCACATTCAACGTTCATGCGCTCGGGCAACCAGATGATAGACACCTTGTAGCCACCCAAACTCGACTTTAAATTGAGCTTTCTTGTTAGATTGTCGCTCTCAGAAGCAAAGATAATGGCTTGTTGATTGGCTGCGTTCATTTGCTCAAGCCATGCGTCCATGTCAAAATATGGACCTTTTTTGAGCAACACGTGCCACTCTTTTGCAAAGTCGTCACTAATCATTTTATGATCAGCAGTGGTGCCAGTAGGACGAATAACAGGATAGCTAAAATGCAAATCGGGGTGTTCCCAGCGATCAAGCATAGCCTTAACACTCGCTGCTTTGGGATTATTAGCATCGTTCTCGCCCAACAAATGCGATGCAAGAGCCAAGGCCAACGCCATTTTTCCGCATCCTGGTGCTCCATGAAGAAGCAGAGAATGAGGCATTTTTCCCGATTCTATAAGCGTTAACAAACGATTTTTTACGTCGTCTTGTCCTATTACTTCACTGAAATTCATTCAATAATTATGTGTGTTGCAACAAAGAGTTGTGTTTTGTTCCTTATTTCTTTATCTGCAAAGTTACTAAAAAATAGACGTTATTCTGCACTCTATTGCTTTTTTATACACCTTTTTTGTTTATTCATTAGAATAAAGTATTCTTTCAAGTTGCTATCTTCTTGAAAAACAAGTAGTTTTTGCTTGCCATGCAATTGCATTGATATTGGCGTTTAAAAGCATTGTTTTTACACCCCAAAAACAATGAGTTTGCACCCTAAAAGCACTGCTTTGGGAAGGTAAGAGAAAGGAATATAAAAAAGCGAAACACCTTTTATGGAGATGTTTCGCCTATCTTTTAGCTGATAATTTCGTTATTGAATGGTAATGGTTACTGGTCCTGCCTCACCCATTATATCTGCTTTAAGAATGTATTGTTGTGTATGTGGAGCCCCAACCTCAATTTCATAAAGAAGCGGTTTATTGTTTTTTGTAAATCTTTTCGCCTCTATCTCACACCAATCAAAGTCTACTTTCACCACTGCACCATTGCTATAGGCAATTTTGCAATATCTTTTTCCATTCAAAACAATTTCGGTTGGACGACTTCTTAATACCGAATCGAGCACAGTTTTGTTGGAATTGCGTTCTATAAGCTGTAAATGGTATATTCCTAGCGAACCTTTTTCTTTATCAAATAAAACGTCTTTACCTCCTTGTGTGCCAAAAGTAAAATCTGTTTTATTAAACTGCATCTTGGTATCTCCTACAATATCAGAGCATGAAACGCATAAAACAAGTACAAATAAAGTGGACAATAAGCCAACAAAAGCTCTTAAAGTATTTTTATTTTTCATCTTTATAAAAGGCATTTAGGTTGATATTATTATTCTATTTTTTAGTGTCTATTCGCAAAGATAACTGAAAAGAATTGTATTTGCAATGTTCTTGGCTATCATTTTCTTTACAAACAAAAATAAAGCGCACAGACTTTCGTCTGTACGCTCATATTATTGTTGGTTGATATGTTGCTTATTTGTTCGTTGTTGCGGTGACCTTACCCGACTTTGAGAAGGTCATTGTTACGTTGTGCAATGAGTGATTGGTGCAGTTAAACATGATAACAGGATTAAAACGATGGCCTTTCCACTTTACTTCGAAATGAAGATGCGGTGTTGTTGCACGACCTGTGCGACCTGTTAAGCCTATAAGATCGCCCGCTTTCACCTTTTGTCCCACCTTAACGAGGTTCTTTGATTGGTGACTATACAATGTTTCGAGTCCTTCGGCATGCTTAATCACAATGCAATTTCCATATCCATAGTGTGGAGCCGACATGGTAACCACTCCGTCGAAGGCTGCATATATATTGTCGTTGGGCTTTGTTTTTATATCAACTCCTGAATGTCCACGTCGCCCTCCGTATGGACTTATGATGTGACAGCCAGGCAATGGGAATGCCCACTCGCCTTTTTTAAGGGTTGAAAGGTTGAGAACATAGTCGCCATTCTTGTTATACGAGCCGCTTTTTACTTTCTCTTCCTTCTCTTCTGCTTTCTTTTCCTTATCTTCTTTCTTGATATTTGTTTCGTCTTTCTTCTCAACTATGGTGATATCAACGTGCTTTCCTTTCTTTTTACACTGCAAAATACTTTGCTTAAGCGTTTTCTTCTTAACATCAAGAATAAGCTCAGGATTCACTTTTCCACCATTCACCATAATGTAAAACAAACAAGTTGCTTTCTTGTTCTTTGTTCCTACGATGGCAATTGTTTGTCCTGCTTTTACCTTTTGCCCCACCTTTACAAGGTTTTGAGCATTGTTTTCATACACCGTTTCTAAGCCATTGTCGTGGCGAATCACCACAACATTGCCTCTATTGCCCATCTTTCGAGCCAAACGCACAGTGCCATTAAACATGGATTTCACCGCATCGCCTTCTGAAGTGGTTATTTCTATGTCTTTATTGCTTAACAATGAGGCCTTACCTATGGGCAAAGGAAAAGAGTATTCGTTAGCAGATAAAGCTCCAAGGGAGATATAGAACGTATTAGTTTCGTCGAACAAATGAGGTGTTTCGATACTTATTTGTTGCTGTTCGGCAGCTGTAAAGGTGTCGTTAGCAGGCATAAAAGCCACCAACAAGCCTAAAAGAGCTACATAACAGAGTGTAATTAGTTTCTTCATTTAAAATCTTTTAGGTTGAACAAAGGTGTAATGTGTGTTTTCAAGGCAGTCTACCCACGAAGGAGAATGCCTGTATATATTCTGCCAGAGGCCGTTCCTAAACGACGAGCAGAGAAGTATTTGTGATGATTTGAATAGGTGCAAATGCCCGATAAGGTGATGTTTTGAGCGGGAACACCTAAGCTTTCGAGCTGTTTTTTATTGCATTGAGCCAAGTCGATGTGCCACTTTGGTTCGTTATCTTTTGCGCTGTTGTCTACCAACACATTGTTATTGTTGATAGAAGGCAATTGAGCCGACGAACAAACACATCGCTTGTCGGTGGCAAGTCCTTTCTCATTAAAAGCGTTGAACACATCACGTCCTACCTCAAACGATTCGAATGAGATGGAAGGACCTATGACTACTTGCAATGTTTTGGGGTCGGTATTGAACGAGCGATACATCTTTTCGACGGTCTTTCGCATTATATTCTCTACTGTTCCACGCCAACCTGCATGGGCAACGGCTATGGCTTTGTGCTCGGCATCATACATAACAACAGGCACACAGTCGGCAGTTGAAACGCCAATGCACACATTTGGTTCATTGGTTATGAGTGCATCGACTCCCTCTAACAGCATACCTTGAACCGAAGGGGGTAATGAAAGGAATTCAGAAGCAATTTGTCTAACCTCGGTTTGATGTGTTTGGTGAGGTAAAACGATGTTTTTTTCGTCGATTTCTAATGCTTTTGCCAATTCTAAACGATTGCTACTTATCTGCTCTTCGTTATCTCCTACCCAAGGATTGATATTGAATGAGGCATAAGCATCGTTTACTTTGCCCTCTGCTTGCAATGAGTTGTCATCGCAAGAGCGCATGGTTGAAAAGGCTTTTACGTTGTTATCGAGTTGGTATTGATGCAGTTTTGGAATCATTCTTCATCCTCCAAATCTACATATTCAAAGTCTTCTAAATCGTCAATATCTTCGTCTTCTACGAAAATAACCTCGCCTTCGCCTTCTGCTTCCAACTCTTCTGTAATGCGTTGAATGTCTTTATCACGATGAACAAGAGTATCTTCGGCAATAACTCCCTTAATCTTATTGCTCTCACTGTTGAGCTCTTTCCATAGAATATCTTTCAACTCGTTAAGTCCTTGACCTGTAACTGCCGAGATAAACACGCATGGAAGGTCGTCGGGAAGGGTCTCTTTAAGCATTGAAATAAGCTCTTCGTCGAGCAAATCGCTTTTTGTTACGGCAAGAACTCTATGTTTGTCGAGCATATCGGGATTGAAATTGCGAAGCTCGTTCAATAAAATTTCGTATTCTTTCTTGATATCATCGGTGTCACCTGGCACCATAAAAAGAAGTAATGAGTTGCGTTCTATGTGGCGTAAGAAACGCAAACCGAGTCCTTTTCCTTCGCTTGCACCTTCGATAATACCTGGAATATCTGCCATAACAAACGACTTATTGTCGTGATATCCAACAATACCAAGAGAGGGTTCTAATGTGGTGAAAGGATAGTTGGCTATCTTTGGACGTGCACTTGACAACGAAGAAAGAAGTGTTGACTTACCTGCATTGGGGAAACCAACGAGACCTACGTCGGCAAGTAGCTTGAGTTCGAGAATGATTGTCTGCTCTTGCATGGGCTCACCAGGCTGTGCATAGCGTGGAGCTTGATTGGTTGCGGTTCTGAATTGGAAGTTACCTAAACCGCCTCTACCACCTTTTAGGAGTAGAACTTCTTGTCCATCGTATTTAACATCACACACATACTTACCTGTTTCGGCATCATATACAACGGTTCCGCATGGCACATCGATGTATTGATGCTTGCCATTGGTTCCGTGACACTTATCTCTTCCGCCGTTTCCACCATGTTCTGCGTAGACATGTCGTTGGAATTTAAGGTGCAAAAGGGTCCAATAGTTATGGTTTCCACGCAAATAAACGCTTCCTCCATCACCTCCGTCGCCTCCGTCGGGACCGCCATTTGGATTATACTTAACGTGTCGCAAGTGCATAGAACCACGTCCTCCTTTTCCACTTCGACAATATATCTTTACATAATCAACAAAATTTGAATCTGCCATAACTTTACTTCCTTTCTCGTTTTAGTGCTATCCTATATGCGTTGCAATATCTTTATACAAACAAATGGGCTGTTTATAAGGCCTGAATGCCTATGTTGTAGCCTTTTAAAAAACAAAATAAGGAATTATGAAGTTGATGTTATAACTCCATAACTCCCTATTAGATATAGTGAGAAAATATTACAACTGATCGATTACAGTAGTGATATCTCCAAATATTGTGTCAAGTTCTCCTAAGCCATTGATGTGGTTGTGAACTCCTTCTTTCTTGTACCAATCAATCAATGGTGCTGTTTGATTGTGATAAACACCAAGACGTTTCTTGATTGTTTCTTCGTTATCATCGCTTCTTCCGCTCTCTTTTCCACGAAGAATCAATCGTTTCATCAACTCTTCTTCAGGTACATCAAGCTCAATCATTGCAGCAATGCGATGTCCACGCTCTGCTAACATAGCCTTTAAAGCCTCTGCTTGTGGTATTGTTCGTGGGAATCCGTCGAAGATTACACCTTTATGTTCTTTGCCAAAGCTATCGTATACGCTTGCAAGAATATCCACCATCAACTCGTCTGGGATAAGTTGTCCCTTGTCAATGTATTCTTTTGCGGTCTTACCTAACTCGGTTCCGTTCTTAATTTCACTACGAAGTACATCGCCAGTAGAGATGTGTTCGAAACCATATTTAGCAATAAGCTTGTCGCTTTGAGTGCCTTTTCCTGAACCAGGAGCACCAAAAATAACGATATTGTTCATTTTATAGGATGATATATTAATATTGTTTGTATTCTAAAAAGATGAGGACAAAAGCTTTATTAGGGTGCTTTCATCTCTCGTTTTACCTGTCTTCACAATGCACACGCTTTCGATTCCACGTTCAAAGAGCGTAGTATTAAAAATTAATTGTGAACAACTTAGGGTTTATTCTACGATTGTGTAGATGTCTCTTAGGTTGCGTCCTTGATGATCATAGTCAAGTCCATAACCAAGAATAAAGTCATTTGGGATTTCCATTACAGCATAGTCTATCTCCAAAGGCACTTGAAGTCTCTCGGGTTTAACTAGCAATGAGCAGATATGAATAGACTCTGGATTGCGTGTTCCGAGTGTTTCTATCATTCGTTTCATTGTTAATCCTGTTTCAACTATGTCCTCAACAATAATAACTGTTCTGTTAGTTAAATCCTCATTGATACCTAACACCTCTTTAATTGTTCCTGTAGAGGTTGTTCCTTGATATGAAGCTAGCTTCACAAACGATATCTCACAAGGAATAGTTAACATTCTCATAAGATCCGCAGCGAATATAAATGAACCATTTAACACCGCTAATAGTAGTGGATTTTTATCCTTCATATCGTGGTTTATACGATCTGCTACTACTTGAATTCTCTTCAATATCTCTGCTTCCGGTATAGAAGTCTTAAAGGTTTTATCCTTAATTGTTATTTCAGCCATCTCTAGATACACTATATTTTGTTGCAAAATTACTAAAAATATACCATACTTTGAGCACATTAGCATTAAATTTTGTATTTTTGCATCTATGAAGATATTCACAAGTAATCAAATAAAAGAGCTCGACAAATATACAATCGAGCATGAACCCATTAGTTCTTTAGACCTAATGGAGCGTGCAGCTAAAGCCATAAAAGAGGTGATTTGCGAGCGTTGGAACACACAAACACCCTTTGTTGTATTTGCAGGTCCGGGCAATAATGGCGGAGATGCACTTGCAGTTGCACGTCTTTTACTTGGTGAGGGATACAGCGTTAAGGTGTATTTATTTAATATCCACAATAGTCTTTCGCCCGATTGTGAACAAAATAAGCAACGTTTATTAGAGCATAAGCGTGCTAAAGACTTCACAGAAGTTATCACAAACTTCGATCCACCCAAGCTAACTGAAAAGGAAGTAGTGATAGATGGTCTCTTTGGTTGTGGCATAAACAAACCTTTGTCGGGCGGTTTTGCATCGCTAGTGAAATACATCAACCAATCACCTGCAAAGGTTGTGAGCATCGATATACCTTCTGGTTTAATGCCTGAGGACAACACTTACAATGTAAGAGTAAATGTTATCAATGCCAACTTGACCCTTACTCTACAACAAAAGAAGCTTGCAATGCTCTTAGCAGACTGTCAAAAGCACATAGGAGAATTGAAAGTTCTTGACATTAGATTATCAAGTGAATTTATAAAGAATACTTCTTCGACTTTTAATGTTATCGAAGAAGGTGACATCGTACCATTACTTAAGAAGCGAGAGCTATTCTCTCACAAGGGATTAATGGGTCATGCGCTACTCATTGCTGGCTCTTTGGGAATGGCAGGAGCTGCAGTTTTATCTGCAAGAGCGTGCCTTCGTAGTGGAGTTGGTAAGCTAACGGCTCACGTTCCACAAGCTCTTTACCCCATATTGCAAACCGCTGTACCTGAAGCAATGGTACATTTAGATACCAACGAACAATTCTTTTCTGAAGCAATAGATTGCGATAGCTATCATGCAGTGGGTCTTGGACCTGGCTTAGGCTTAAATGAAACCACCGCAATAGCACTCATTGCGCAGATAAGACGTGCGCAATGCCCTCTCGTTATCGATGCAGATGCCATCAACATCTTTGGCAATCACCGTGCATGGCTACAACAATTGCCCAAAGATATCATTATGACTCCACATCAAAAGGAATTAGAACAACTCACAGGAGCAACCTCAACAAGTAGCTACGAACAGCTAATGAAGGCCTCAGAGTTTGCTCAACACTTTGAATGTTACATCATATTGAAAGGACATTACAGCGCATTATGCCTCCCAGATGGCAATATCTACTTCAATACAACAGGCAATCCGGGTATGGCAACAGCAGGAAGTGGAGACGTTTTAACTGGAATTATCACCGCATTGCTTGCTCGTGGCTACTCACAACGTGAGGCTTCGCTACTCGGAATGTATCTTCATGGCTTGTCGGGAGACCTTGCTGTTAAGGAAATAGGCGAAGAATCGCTTATCGCAAGTGATATTATTAACTTCCTTCCAAAGGCATTTAAACGATTAAACGACTAAATTTCATGAAAAAAGGACTATTTATTCTCTTCCTTTCTATAATGGCTCTTTGCGCTAATTCGCAAACAACTGCAAACAATGGAATATCTTATTTCTTACCCAAAACGCAGATGAAGTTGGCGATTTTAGTTGAAAAGACCACCTATACTCCTGGAGAATACGCTCAATATGCAGAGATTTATTTGAAGAAGAAGGCGGACTTAGAACCCAAAACTTCGTATAAAATAGTGGGATTGGATATGTATCTCACCGCAATACCTGACTCTTCTAAGCGTTATACCCTTGCAATTGACCGCAAGCACAGTATTGTTGACTTGAAATTGGAGCAAAATGGCGTGATAACTGCTATCAACGGACAAGCTCAAAGCATTGCTCCTTTCAAGCAGTTCACTCCTTCTTTAAAGCCAAAAGCCCTCGATCCAAGAGACTTCCTCAGTCAAGATGCGCTCAATGCAGACAGCAAATGGAAAACAGCTGAATTGATTGCGCAAGACATTTACGAAGTGAGAGAGAGCAAAGACATGCTTTCTAAGGGAGAAGCTGAATACATGCCGAAGGACGGAGAGCAACTAAAACTGATGCTCAACCAACTTAATCTGAAGGAAAAAGGATTAAGAGAACTATTCGAAGGCAAGGTGGTTTGCGACACAACTCAATTCTTTATCACCTTGACACCAGAAAAAGAGCAACAACGTTCTGTTGCCTTTAGATTCTCAAAGCATTTTGGTTTATGCGCAGCAGACGACCTTAGTGGTGAACCTTGCTATGCTGTTGTAACCGATTTAAATAGTATTCCTGCTATTGAAACCAGCGCATTAGCAGACAAAAAGCAAAAAGACGACACAGGATTGTACGTTAATCAACCTGGAAAGATTAAGGTTTCGTTCGAAGGAGAGCCTATCAATAAACAATCATTCGAATTCTATGCGGCTCAATTTGGACGTGTAGAAATGCTCAATAGCACACTCTTTGGAAAGAAATTTATAACCCACATCACCCTCAACCCTATCAATGGGGCTATAGAACACTTAAAGACTGAGCCTTTAGATTAATGCTCATCATTTGCAAAAGATAAACTATTGCTCGCACCTTATTATATATAAGAGAGCAAAGAACAAGATATAAGAAAATAAAAGAAGCGTTGAAAAGGAAACAATTCCTTGTTCAACGCTTTTTTTGTGTCTTGCGATTAGCTCTTTGTTGGCGGTATTTTGCTTTTTGCTTTGCCGACCCACTGCCATGAGCACCAGTGATATACTGTTTTTTCTTCGCTTTAGTTTTTACCTTTCCGTTATCCTTATCGCCTCCAGCTGATGTCTTTTTAAAAACCATTCCACCACCTGATATAATCTCATCGATATCTGCCATAATCTCAGTTTTATGTTATTTACACTACAATTGCGCAAGCAGTCTTGCCTAAACCCATTAAAACAAGGAAAGAACATCAACCTGTTGAATACAAGTATAATGCCCTTTCTCTTGCAAAATGATATGCTTTATATCTCTGCAAGATGACATTGCATTTGCAAAGATACGAAAATTATTTATTAATGATGGAATAAACGAATGCCAGTGAATGCCATTGCGATATTATATTTGTCGCAAGTGTCAATAACATTGTCGTCTCTCACCGATCCACCAGCTTGTGCAATGAACTCAACACCACTCTTATGAGCACGTTCGATGTTGTCTCCAAATGGGAAGAAAGCATCGCTTCCTAAAGCCACCTTATTGTTCTTTGCTATCCATTCCTTTTTCTCTTCACGAGAAAGAGCCTCAGGTTGTTCTGTAAAGAATTGTTGCCAAGCACCATCTTTCAATACATCTTCAGAGTCTTCGCTGATATAAATATCAATTGTATTATCTCTGTCGGCACGTCCAATACCTGCTTTGAAAGGCAAGTTCATCACTTTTGGATTTTGGCGCAACCACCAAATATCTGCCTTACTACCAGCAAGACGAGTACAGTGGATACGACTTTGTTGGCCAGCACCAATACCAATTGCTTGTCCGTCTTTTACATAACAAACCGAATTACTTTGAGTATATTTTAAAGTAATCAATGCAATCATCAAGTCTCTCTTAGCTTCTTCGCTGAAATTCTTATTCTTTGTAGGAATATTAGCGAACAACTCTTCGCCATTTAGTTGTATTTCGTTTCTACCTTGTTCAAAAGTAACGCCATACACCATTTTAGTTTCAAGCTCAACAGGCTTATAGTTCTCGTCAATTTCAATGACATTGTAAGTGCCTTTGCGCTTTTCTTGCAAAATAGCCAATGCTTCAGGAGTATACCCAGGCGCAATAACGCCGTCGCTCACTTCTCTTTTAATAATCAAAGCAGTAGCTTCGTCGCACACATCACTAAGTGCAATGAAATCACCATACGAACTCATGCGGTCTGCTCCACGTGCTCTTGCATAGGCACAAGCTAAAGGAGAGAGTTCAACTTTTAAGTCATCAACAAAATAAACCTTTTTAAGTATGTCGTTAAGAGGTAATCCCACTGCTGCACCTGCAGGCGAAACGTGTTTAAAAGAGGCTGCTGCAGGTAGGCCAGTAGCTTCTTTTAGCTCTTTAACCAACTGCCAACTGTTCAATGCGTCCAATAGGTTTATATAACCAGGACGTCCATTAAGCACGGTAATAGGCAACTCTCCCTCTTGCATATAAATACGAGAAGGCTTTTGATTTGGATTACATCCATACTTTAAAGCTAATTCTTTCATTGTTCATTTATTTTGAATAGTTATATCTTTATATTCTCTTTGTTTTTTATTTCGTCAGCCCTTGTTTTGCAAGCATGCAAAATGAAGCTTTTCGAAGTAAAATAATTGTATTCATTATATTGCGCTATTAAGTATTTTTCAATACCTTTGCATGTAAATTTTTCAGCGATAAACACTGACGTTTAAATCAAATAGAGCGATACAAATATAGACATTTAATATCGATATTATTTACATAGCACAATGAAGCATGATTTATCTACACTCAGAAAGGTGATTGAAAAGAGTTTGGGAAAAACTATTTCTGCCACAACAGATATGGAGAAGGTTGTTCTTTCGTTCTCTAAACACCAAATAACACTTAGTGGGAAGATTCTAAAACAATTGTGGAGCCACATTAAAGGCACCGAAAAATTGTCCCCAGACACTCTTAACAAGCTTGCACTTCTTGCCGGTTTTCAAAATTGGAGCGATTTTCAAAAGGCTTTACATGGTGAAAGCGACGCCGAAATTAACTACGAAGACCACACCGAACACCCCACTCCTCCGTCGAAAGACTAATTCTATCATTCCGTGCAACTGCCCTTTTTATCTTTTAAGAAAGATATTGTTGCCTTTTGATAGGAATATTATCCAACCGCCACTCAATTGCTATTGCCTTGCGCACACATACTATCTATATATAAATAGGTGAATGCAAGAGGCTTTCTGCAAAGATTATAGGAAACAAAAATGCAGCACTCATCTGAATGCTGCATTTTTATTTTACTCTCCAACAGGAGTTTTTCTTTCTTTAATACGTGCTTTCTTACCTGTAAGTTTACGTAGGTAGTACAACTTAGCACGACGAACTTTACCACGTTTGTTCACCTCGATGCTTTCGATGTTTGGTGATTCTAATGGGAAGATACGCTCTACACCGATAGTTCCAGACATCTTACGAACTGTAAAACGTTTTTTGTCACCATGTCCGCAGATCTTAATAACTACACCACGGTAACGTTGGATACGTTCTTTTGAACCTTCGACGATTTTGTAAGCGACAGTAATTGTATCACCTGCTCTAAACTCTGGTGCTTGAATGCCACTTGCAAATGCTTCTTCAGCAATTTTAATTAAATCCATGTTTATTTAATAATTAAATTTGTTTGTCGTTCCAATGTAACATAACGAGCAACACTTCTTCTCGCCAGCGATTACACCGAAAAGCGTTGCAAAGGTACAATTTAATTCTAAATACAGCAAAGATATATCTCTGTTTTTGTGCTTTTAGGTGATATTTAATAATTTATTGAGGTGAAACAAGGTCTTTTTTCGTTCTCACTTCACCCCTACTTCGATTAACATTTTAACCTTTATTCAAAATAAAACACCTCTCTCTTTTTCTTCTTCTAAGTAGAAAACGCTCCAAAAGAGATGCTTTTAGGAACAAACTACAATCTATTTTTTAATAACCCCACCCCACTTCTACTTCAATTCAATTGCTTTTATTCTCCTAAAACAGAATTACACTTTATATTTCCATCTTACAAGATAGACAAAAGCAGTGATATTGTAGTGCAAACGTAATGTCTTTGCTTTGTAATAGCAGTGCTTTTATATTCTATTTCTTATGCTTTTTCCATCTAAAAGCAATGATTTTGCACCCTATTTCCTATCTAATTGCTACAAAACGAGCATCTTTTTATCTACACATCTCATGGCTGTTCAAAACAATGAGAACAATATTCAAGAAAGAGCATCAACACAAAAGCGTTCTATTTTTGCCCACATTAAATTAAGTTACATTAACTTTTAAACGCTCATTTATAGTTAATTCTTCTTCAATAAACATTCTACCTATAAACAACTCGTATTTCTTTTATTTTAATTAGGATCGACATTGAAGTGCAGAAAACAAACTATCGAGATACAAGTTCGTGAAAATAAAAAAAGGAAAGATGTAGTTCATCTTTCCTTTCGTTATAAATTGAGTCGGGATTACTGGACTCGAACCAGCGACCTCGCGCCCCCCAGACGTGTGCGCTACCAACTGCGCTAAATCCCGTGCAATCGTTTTGCAAAGGTATACAATTTGTTTTATTCACGCAAATATATCATTCTGTTTTTAAAGAAAAAGTAAAATCATGAAGTTTTATCATCGCACTTGCATTATATTAATGTATAATTTGTACCTTTGTGTAGGTCTAAAGGCCTTTAAAGGCTCACAAACAGCAACTGATATATACCCAAAATGAATAACATACAACAGCACATTGGTCAACACGATGCGACATACAACATATCAATACAGCCGCCCACAAGTTTAAACGGCAATGTAGAAATACCCACATCGAAGAGCATTGCCAACAGAAGTATTGTGATAGACGCACTTTCGAACAACACTTCTACTTTCCAAGGAGCTGTCAATTGCGACGATGTTGCGGTGATGTTGAATGGAATAAAAGGGGACACTTGCGAGTTAAACATTATGGCTTCGGGCACTGCAATGCGTTTTTTAACGGCTTATTGGAGTATTCAACCCAACTCTACCCACATCTTAACGGGTACAGAGCGCATGAAACAACGCCCCATTAAGGTGCTTGTAGACTCGCTTAGAACGCTTGGTGCCGACATTGAATATATGGAAAAAGAGGGCTATCCACCACTCAAAATAAATGGAAAGGCACTCGAAGGGGGTACGGTTACTATGCCTGCCGATGTCAGTTCGCAATATGTTTCGGCACTATTGATGGTTGCTCCGTTCTTTACAAAGGGCTTAACGCTAACGCTGAAGGGCACTATTGCCTCTCGTTCGTATATCGATTTAACGATAGATATCATGACTTCGTGTGGCGCAAAGGTGCATTGGACCGACGTAGATACGATTAAAGTGGAACCAAAGAGATATGAAGCTACTCAAAGAATGATTGAGAACGATTGGACTTCGGCTTCTTATTGGTATCTGCATCTTGCCCTTTCTAATTGCCAAGAGGCTCAAATCACGATGAAAGGTCTTAGCGAATCGTCGAAACAAGGTGACTCTGTGGTGCGCTATCTCTTCTCTTTACTGGGCATTAAAACTGCCTTTATAAAGGAATCGGCAGATAATGACATGGCAAAGGTGGTGCTTTCGAAAGACAAGAAGAAGCTTTCGATGTTGCACTACGATTTTATTAATGCGCCAGACTTAGCCCAAACGATGGTTGTTGCATGCGTTGCAATGGGCATTCCCTTTCGTTTTACAGGATTATCAACATTAAAAATAAAGGAAACAAATAGGATAACGGCACTTCAATCGGAGCTTCTTAAACTGGGATTTGTTGTGAATAACGACAAAAGCGACGAACTCTCGTGGAACGGAGAACGATGTGATGTGACCTCAACTGATATCAATACGTTTGAAGATCACCGCATGGCACTCGCCTTTTCGGCTTTGACTTATCTGTTTCCAAATATCACTATCAACGCAGCCAACGTGGTTTCGAAGTCTTATCCACACTTTTGGAGCGACTTAGAGTCATTGGGTTATCTGCTAAAAGTTAAATCATAATATGCTTATATTAATATTATCACTTGTCGTCTTGGGCTGTTTTGCTGCCCTTTTAGGTCTTATCTCGCATAAAAAAACAGGTAAAGACGATGTTATTCTCGAAGGTTCTGGCTCGTGTTCTACATGCAATGGCGATGATGAACACTGCATTCACGACTGCATTTTGGAAGCTGCTGTGAAGGAAGTGGAATACTTTGACGATGAAAATTTGGACGCTTTTATTGGCAGAGAGAGCGACAGTTACAATGAAAAAGAAATTGAACAGTTTCGTGAAATACTTTATACTATGAATCAAAAGGAGGTTGCCGACTGGAATAGAAGCTTGACTATACGGGGCATTAATATTCCTAATGATTTGAAAGACGAAATGATAATGATGATAGAAAACAACTAAATGGATATTTTAAGCTATTCTTTCTTTCAACATGCACTCATCGGAAGCTTGCTGGCAAGTATCCTTTGCGGAATTATTGGCACTTATATTGTAACCCGAAGACTGGTTTTTATAAGTGGAGGAATTACGCATGCATCGTTCGGTGGCATTGGTATTGGGGTGTTCTTGGGCATCAATCCCATTCTATCAGCAATGGTGTTCTCTATCATGAGCGCTTGCGGTGTGCAGTGGTTGTCGACTAAAGGGAACATAAGAGAAGACTCTGCGATTGCTATGTTTTGGACTCTTGGAATGAGCATCGGTATTATTTGCAGTTTCTTAACGCCTGGATTTATGCCCGATTTGCCTTCGTTCTTGTTCGGAAGTATCCTTACGATTGGCGTTTCCGACCTGCTTTTGCTCGGCTCTTTGTGCCTCATCACCACCCTTTTGTTTGTGTTTTTCTATCAAACAATTATCTGTGTGGCCTTCGATCCCATCTTTGCTAAGTCGCAACGTTTGCCTGTTCAAACGATAGAATACGTGCTGATGATTCTCATTGCCATGGCTATTGTCTCTACATTGCGCATGGTTGGAATTGTATTGGCTATGAGTTTGCTCACCATTCCACAAATGACTGCCAACTTATTTACCTACAATTTCAAGCGAATGATTCATCTAAGTATTGCCTTTGGCTGGTTAGATTGCCTCTTAGGTCTTAGCATTAGCTATTGGTTTAACGTGCCTTCGGGGGCTTCAATCATCTTCATTGGAATTGTGATGTATGCCTTATGCAAAGCATTTAAAACCATTCAGCAACATATTCATTAATATAAAACAACACACTTAACGACGTGAAACAGTTAAAAGCCATATCAGTTCCATTGCTAATGTTGATAGTTCTACTAACAACAATAGCCTGCTCGTCGCATAAAAACACGGCAAGTAGCCGCTGGTGGCAAGGCTTTAACACCCGATATAATGTTTATTATAACGGAAAATTGGCGTATATAGATGGTGCTTTGGAGAAAGAAAACTCGAATAAAGATAACTTCACCGAGCTACTTCCATTGTACACGGTAGCCAATAAGCAGTCGAAAAACCTCGGAAGTGGTAGCTTTGACCGAGCAATAGAGAAGTCTAAGAAGGCAATTAAGCTGCATAGCATTACCAAAAGACCTGAATGGACAAAGCAAAGACGCAAAACCGAGAAAGATATAGAATGGCTTAGTCGCAAAGAATATAACCCCTTTATTTGGAAAGCATGGCTACTTATGGGACGTTCTCAATTCCATAAGGGTGAATTTGATGAGGCTGCGGCTACCTTTTCGTACATGAGTAGACTCTATAAGACGCAACCTGCCATCTATGGAAGGGCTCGTGCGTGGCTCGCTAAGTGCTATATTGAACAAGGATGGCTATACGATGCAGAAGATGTTATTCGCAATATGCAACGTGACTCCATTCATTGGAGAGCACAAAAGGAATGGAACTACACTTTAGCAGATTACTATATCCACACAAAAGACTATCAAAAGGCGGTGGTTTATCTTCGTAAAGTGATTCAACAAGAGATGAGAAAGAAGCAAAAAGCACGTGAATGGTTCCTCATGGGACAGCTTCAAGAACTCTTAGGGAATAACAATGAGGCTTATAAAGCATATCAACACGTTGTGCGTTTGAATCCTCCTTATGAGACAGAGTTCAATGCTCGCATCGCAATGACGGAGGTATTGGCAGACAAACAATCGGCTAAAATGGCTGGAAAGCTAAGAAGAATGGCTCTTTCTGATAAGAATAAGGACTATAAAGACCGTATTTATTACGCTTTAGGAAACATCTATCTACTTCAAAAAGACTCACTAAAGGCCATCAGTTCGTATGAAAGAGGGCGAAAAGAGAGTACCCGTAATGGCGTTGAAAAAGGCGTATTGTTACTTAAACTCGGTGATATCTACTGGAATAAGGAGCAATACGACAAGGCAAAGTCGTGCTATGGAGAAGCTATTGGCTTGATAGATAAGGAGCGAGAAGATTATCCTGAACTATCGAAAAGATCGACTATTTTGGATAAGTTGGTGCCTTTTACCAACGAGATAGCCCTTCAAGACTCGCTACAAGCATTGGCATTAATGCCCGAAAGTGCCCGTAATGCAGCCATAGACCGTGTTATTACGGCTCTAAAGAAGAAGGAAAAGGAAGAAAAAAGCAAGGAACAAGAAGACTATGCACGCAACATTCAAAGAGAGAATGGTGGCTTTGACGTAGACGATGGACGTGATATCATTAGCAACAACAATGCTAATGACTCTAAACAATGGTATTTCTACAACCAACAAGTGGTGAATCAGGGTAAAGCTGCATTCGAGAAGCTTTGGGGAAGACGTGAGAATACCGACAACTGGCAACGAAGTAACAAAACAGTTGTGGGCACAAACACCAATAAACAGAATGTTGTTGGACAAGAAAACAACGACACTACAGACGTTATTGATATGGACTCGCCTACTGATTCGGTTTCTAATATGAGCGATTCAAACGACCCTCACAAGCGAAGTTACTATCTTGCGCAAATTCCTTTCACGCCAGAACAACTCAAAGAAAGCAACGATAAGCTAAGCAACGCATTGTATCAGTCGGCGGTTATCTTTAAAGATGAATTGGATAACCTACGCTTAAGCGAGCGCAACTTTATGCGTTTAGAGACTCAATTCCCTGGAAATAGCCACGAAGCAGAGGCTTATTACCATTTATATCTATTGTATTCACGCTACAAAAACACGGCAAAAGCCAATCATTATCTTGCTCTTTTAAAGGATAAGTATCCTAAAAACGAGCTAACAAACATCTTAACCGACCCTTATTTCGTGCAAGATGCACAGAATGGAAAGCACTTTGAAGATTCATTATATGCCGAAACATACGAGGCTTTCAAAGCTAATGATATCTATAAGGTTAGAAACAATCTTGCAATATCAACCAAACGCTTCCCCAAAGGCGCCAATAGAGATAAGTTTTTGTTTATCGGTGCGCTTGGAAAGTTAAACAATGGAGAACCCAAAGAGTGCTTAGAAGACTTAGAAAACATTGTTACCAACTTCCCAAATAGTAAGCTTAACCACCTTGCAGGCAATATTATTAATGGCGTAAAAGCAGGTAGAAAGCTTCAAGGAGGCAAGTTTGATATGTCTAAAATGTGGAATCAAAGAAGCGAAGTGTTGAACAACACCGACTCAACTGCTGTTAAATCGTTTACCAACGACACCAACATTCCATTCATGGTGTTGATGGTTTACAACCCCGATTCTATCGATAAAAACAAGCTTTTATATGCCATTGCGAAATACAACTTCACTGGTTTCCCTGTAAGAAGTTTCGACATCGATACCCAAAGCTCACCCAATGGCGAGGAAATGCAGATTGGAGGCTTCAATAATTTCGATGAAGCGTTGCTCTATGCTCGTAAGATTAGACAACAACGAGATATCATTCGCTTGCTCAGTAAGGCGCACATATATGTCATCAGCAATAAAAATGCTGAGCTACTCCATAGCGGTTTGGGTTATGAAGCATACGAAAAGTTCTATAACAAGCACTTCTCTGCAGCTAAACTTCCACCAATTACGCTACTCAACGAGCCAAGTTCTATCACAACGGCAAAAGAGTCAGACAACAATAAGACCGAAGAAGCGCCCAAAGAAAGCATAGACAATGGTGCTACGGTTATTCCTTTAGAGCCCGAATTGGTTGCTCCTAAGGCTGAAACGATTATTCCTTTAGAAGAAATAAAAGAGCAAACGCCTCAACAAGGCACTCAACAAGGCTCTACAACTGTGATTATTGAAGACGAAAAGCCACAACCAAAGGCATCGACAAACAATGACACTAAGAAGGAAACAAAGGCTACTCCTGCCCCAACTACAAAGGGTAAACAGCCTCAAAAAACTGCCACTAAGCAGCCAACCACAACTAAACCAACCACAAAGACACCACAACAGCAACCTAAAAAGTTGCCTGCGAAAGAGGAAACAACCACTACTCGCACTGGAATTTACTTTGGAGATGGTTTTGGCGAGCCTGCTTCTAAAACTCCAACTCAAAACAAACAGGAGAAGAAGGACACGCAAAAGAAAGACGAAAAGAAAACAAAACGTTTTGATTTAGAAGACGATTATTATGAACTTGAAGGTTTTTAAGCTATGAATAATGGACTACTTTTATGGATTGATGATGAGATTGAGCTTTTAAAAGCACATGTCTTATTCTTAAAGCAAAAAGGATATGAGGTGATAACTGTTAGCAATGGCTTCGATGGTATTGAGCAATGCAAACAACATTCCTTTGACCTTATCTTGTTAGACGAGATGATGCCTGGTATAACTGGGTTGGAAACGCTTCAGCAAATAAAAGAGATTACGCCTTCAACACCCGTTGTTATGCTCACAAAGAGCGAGGAAGAAGATATCATGAACCAAGCAATTGGTTCTAAAATTGCCGATTATCTCATCAAACCTGTTAATCCAAACCAAATCATTCTATCGTTAAAAAAGAACATACACCGCAAAGAAATTGAGACGGAAGTGACGCAAATGAATTATCAACAGAGCTTTCTCGACATCTCAACTCAAATCAGTAACTGTTCAAACTACAACGATTGGATCGACGTTTACAAGCGTTTGGTGCGCTGGGAGCTTGATTTAAGCAACACAAACAGCGCAATGAGCGAGATGCTAAGCATGCAAAAAGAGGAAGCTAACAATGGATTCACTAAGTATGTAAAATCGAATTATATTGATTGGGTGAACGGAAAAGACGCTAACAAGCCTTTGATGAGCCCTGAAATATTCAAAACTAAGCTCTTTCCCCTTATCGATCAAGGCGAAAAAGTCTTCCTACTTATATTAGATAACTTGCGCTTCGATCAGTGGAAGGCGCTCTATAACGACATCGCTTTGCTATATGATATCGATGAAGACCTTTACATGAGCATTCTACCCACAGCCACTCAATATGCCCGAAACGCTATTTTCAGCGGCTTAATGCCTATGAACATTGCTAAAATGTTCCCTCATTTATGGGTAGAAGAAGATGAAGACGAGGGCAAGAACCAACACGAAGAGGAATTGATTGCAACGCAAATAGAACGTTATAGAAGACATGATACTTTCTCATACTTTAAAGCTAACGACTCAACGGTATTAGAAAAGTATCTTGAAAACATTCGTTCTCTTGAAAAAAATCATTTCAATGTGTTGGTAATTAACTTCATTGACATGCTCTCACATGCGAGAACTGAGTCGAAAATGGTGCGTGAATTGGCATCAGATGAGCAGGCTTATCGAAGCTTAACCTTAAGTTGGTTCAAGCATTCAGCGGTGAGTGAGCTACTTAAACAATTGGCTGAAAAAGACTATAAGGTTATTATCACGACCGACCATGGTAGTATTCGCACCAATAAACCTATCAAAATCATCGGTAAAAAGAATATCAATAGCAACTTACGATATAAATTTGGCAACACACTTGCCTACAATCAAAAGGAAGTTTTTTGTATAAAAGATCCACAAAAGGCACTTCTTCCATCGCCTAACATCAGTACTGAATATGTATTTGCAACGGGAGATAGTTTCTTTGCCTATCCCAACAACTTCAATCACTATGTGTCTTACTACAAAAACACATTCCAACACGGTGGTATCAGCATGGAAGAAATGTTGGTTCCGCTCATCACTTTAACTCCAAAGAATAAATAACAATTACACAACAATAATAAAAATGAAAATAAAAATCAATAGTATTGCAGACATTAAAACTGCTGCACAAGAATTTATTAACAACATAAACGGCAGTACTGTTTTTGCTTTTTATGGCTCAATGGGTGCTGGAAAAACCACATTTATCAAGGCTGTGTGCGAGTGTTTGGGTGTAGATGATGTGATTACATCACCCACTTTCGCTATTGTTAACGAGTATCATGCTGACAACGATTCGAAAGTAATATACCACTTCGATTTCTATCGCATTAAAAAGTTAGAAGAAGTATACGACATGGGTTATGAGGATTATTTCTATAGCAATTCGCTTTGCTTTATTGAATGGCCCGAATTGATCGAAGAGTTGTTGCCTGCTAACGCTAAAAAGGTTACGATCACCACTTTAGAAGACGGCACAAGAGAGATCGAAATGTAATTTTTCACCTTATTATATATAAGGTATAGATAATAAAAGAATGAGCCTTTGGTTTTCAAAGACTCATTCTTTTGTTTTTATAGTTATCGTAATTGTCTGCCGAAGACTATCTGCCTACCTTCTTAACGAGGGCATTTTGAAATGCGAATAGGCAAGTCGAGCACTTTATCGGGTGCGACACTACGAGTGGTTGTCGTTTTCTTTGGACCTGGAATAAGTGGACTATAATAAAGCACTTGGCGCATTCTATATTGCTGATTGGGTGTGAATGCGTAAGAATAGCAATAAGCATAATCCATTATATTGGTGGCTTCATAAACCTTTCCCGAGCAATCTTTGCGTTGGAAGAGCTCATGTACGTTGCTTGATGTTAAGCGACTTGCCAAATCTAACGCATCTTTTTCATATTGCTTTTTATTATATGAAGGTGTGTCTTGGCAATAATCGCTATCAACACAACTATCTATCACACCATTATTTCTATCTTCTGCAAACACATGGAACAAGCCTAAGTAGTGTCCAAGTTCGTGTGCAAGGGTCACAACAACATCTTCTTCTTTATATCCTCTAAAGGTTTTCTCTTTCAAACTCGAAGTGTAACGAGCCGAAAGCGTATTGATATACTTTGCATTGATTGACACTGACAATGGGAAAGAAATGTTTTTCTTTGTCATTTTTCCAATGGCAACCTGTTCAAGTCCTTGTAATGTGGCGTTTTCTTTGGTCTTATAAGGCATGTGACTGATACCTAACACCTCGCCTTCACCACCATCTTCATCGAAAAGATACACGAATACGTTGATGTATTTATTAGGATCCCAAAGGTATTTGGTGTATTTATTGCCGTTACTGGTCATGAAATTTTCGCAGTTAATGGGGTATTTCTCGTCCCATTGGTCATACACCACGCCTTGTGTTTTCATCTTTTCGCCCTTCTCATCTTCTGTTGCTGCAACAAACTTTACACGAATATTGGCACTGGGTCCATAAATTCCACCTGCATAAAGTTCATTAACATAGAAAAGAAGACGGCGCAAATGGGCGTCGTTTGGAATGTATTCTTGCTTTGTTGTGCTGTTCGAAAGCACATGAAACACCACTGGCAACTCGTATAATGTGTTGTCGTTGATCTCTTTGGGAGTTTCTTTTTCTTCTTTTGGTATTGTTTTTCCGTTGTCGATAGGCTCTTTATCGCAAGCCATAAGTGCAACAACTACAAACAAACAACAAAATATTTTTGCTATTATTGTTTTCTTATTCATAAGTATTATGTTATCTTTTCTTTTTACCTAATATCTTCTGAGAACGACAAAAATACGCTTTATTTTTTTATTTTCAAAAGGTTTGGCTCTGAATTTATTATTTTTTGTTAGAATCTTCTACCCTATTCTCTTTCTATTTGCATTGTTATTGCCATCTAAAAGCATTGATTTTGATTGGCAATTGCATTGAGTTTTGTCGATAATTGCATTGCTTTTTGCTGGTAATAGTATAAACTTTGGGTCGTAATAATATTACTTTTATCAGCTATTTTCACTGAGTTAGCAATTCTGTTGCTATCCTTTCGGCATAAAAAATAGGCGATAGCTCGCAATGAGTTATCGCCTATTGAATATTAAATCGAAATAAACTTTCTTATTAGTCGATTTGAGCTAGCTTGAAATCAGAACCAAGAACGTTCTTAACTTTGTGCTCATAAAGCTCTGTCATCAAGTCACGTGCAGGTCCACAGTACTTACGTGGGTCGAATTCTCCTGGGTTTTCAGCAAACACTTTGCGTACTGCTGCAGTGAAAGCAAGACGAGAGTCAGAGTCGATGTTAATCTTACATACTGCACTCTTAGCTGCTTTACGAAGTTGTTCTTCAGGAATACCAACTGCATCAGGTAACTTACCGCCGTTCTCATTGATAATTTTTACATACTCTTGAGGTACAGATGAAGAACCATGTAGTACGATAGGGAATCCTGGAAGTTTCTCCATAATAGCATCAAGGATATCGAATGCCAATGGTGGTGGAACCAAAAGGCCAGTCTTTGGATCACGAGTACATTGCTCTGGAGTGAACTTATAAGCACCATGTGAAGTACCAATAGAGATCGCAAGTGAATCAACTCCAGTCTTAGTAACGAAGTCAATTACTTCTTCAGGGTGTGTATAGTGTGACTCTGCTGCAACAACATCGTCCTCAACACCAGCTAAAACGCCTAATTCACCTTCAACAGTTACATCAAATTGGTGTGCATATTCTACCACCTTCTTTGTTAATGCAACGTTTTCGTCGTAAGGTAAGTGTGAACCATCAATCATTACAGATGAGAAACCGTAATCAATACAGCTCTTACATGTTTCGAATGTATCTCCATGATCTAAGTGAAGAGCAATCTCAGGATGTTTGTTTCCAAGTTCTTTTGCATATTCAACTGCTCCTTGAGCCATGTAACGAAGAAGTGTTTCGTTAGCATAAGCACGAGCACCTTTTGATACTTGAAGGATAACTGGTGACTTTAATTCAGATGTTGCCTTAATAATTGCTTGCAACTGTTCCATGTTATTGAAGTTGAAAGCAGGAATAGCGTAACCGCCATTGATAGCTCTTTTAAACATCTCACGAGTGTTTACAAGACCTAAAGATTTGTAATCTACCATATTCTTATTATTTTTTAATGAATAGTTTATATTTATCTTAGTGTTGCAAAGTTAACATTTTAATTCTTTCCTAACAAAGAATAGCATTGTTTTTTATATATTTCTTGCCATTAATGAATCCCTTTTACGTTTTATTTCATCGTAAATGTACTTTCTATTACTTATTTATTTGTCTTCTACCCTTTAGTAAGTAGATTGCATACAATGTGACAACATTAAATCCTACCGCTGGAATGATAAATGGAAGAACGTGATTTGTGGTATCAGCAATATAGCCCATAAGCAAGAATCCGCATCCTCCTATAGGCGTCATCATCAACAACGACGATGCTCTTTTGGTTAAACCGCCTAAGTTTTGTAATGCAAGAGAGAAGATAGTGGGGAACATTATGGCCTCGAAAAGATACACTCCAAGAAGCCCAACCATTGATATTACCTTGAAATTCATTAGCACCAAAGCACAACAAAGGGATGCTCCCAATCCACAAACAGTCAAAACGAGTTGTGGGCGTATGTGTTTCATAATGTAACTGCCTAAGAATCTACCCACCATAAAGAAGCCCAAAGCCAACGTTAGCAATAATGATGCAGTGCTATCGCTCATCCAATTCATTCCAGTTACAAAGTTTATGAAATAGCTATTGATTGATATTTCAGCTATTTCGTAAGCTAACAACGCTGTTAAACCAAAGGTAAATGACTTGATTTGAACGAGTTGAATAAGTGATTTACCTAAACTTTCGCTATGTAGATTATCGTTATGAGGTATTTCGGGAAGCGAAACACGAGAGAATAAGAATGCAATAAAGAGCACAATAACGCCTAAGATGACATAAGGCACAAGCACATCGGTTATTCTTGAGGTTGATTCTGCGTCCGAAGTAGCTGTTTCTCTGAAGAAGAAAAGACCCACAACAGATGTTGCAAACAAACTTCCTAAGCCGTTAAACGATTGAGATAGGTTCAATCTACTTGTGGCTGTTTGAGGAGATCCCAATTCTGTTACATACGGATTGGCAGCCGTTTCGAGGAAGGTTAAGCCACAACCGATAACGAAAAGAGCCAAGAGAAAGATGTTAAAGCCACCTATATACACTCCAGGAATAAAGCTAAACGAGCCTATTGCAAAGAGAATGAGCCCTAAAACCACTCCTTTTCGATATCCAAATTTATTGATAAACATACCAGAAGGTATGGCCATGAGGAAATATCCTAAATAAGTTGTAACCTGAATCCATGCCGATTGGGTAATAGTGATACCCAATTCGTTCTGAAAATGTTTGTTGAGCACGTCTAATATGGCACGTGCAAAGCCCCATAAAAAGAACAAAAGAGTTATCATTACGAATGGAATGAGATACTTTTGTTCGGTTAGTTTGTGCTGTTTTTTATCACTACTAGCATCCATTATTATATTGTTTAGTCTTATTTTATTTTCTTATTCAGTCCTTTTGCTCTCCCTTCAAAAAGCAAGCGAGCATCAATCCTTTGATAAGTTGTATCAAATCGTTTTGTTTCTGTTTACTCAACAGATTCCTTTTTTTGCATTGCAAAGGTACATATTATAGGTAAAACACCAAAACTTAAATAATATTTATATTTTTCCTAACATCATTATCTTTCCCAACTTTTTATTTTTCGACATTCAATAGGTCTCTAACTTGATTAAAAACAATGAAAATACGCACAGCTATAGAATTAGTCTTATTCTTGAGAAGTTCGTTGTAAATAAGTTGTATAGCACACTTTTAAATTGTAACTTTGCAATTGGTAGAGCTTAAAAGCCTATCCAACAAGAATAAATATCACAAAACATAACATCAAATAAAAGGGTAACACCTTCATAATTATGGCACGACAATTCTTTATTATCTTTGGTTGCTTAGCCATAGGCGAGTTTATTGTTTGGCTAACGGGCATCAAACTGCCTTCGAGTATCATAGGAATGCTTGCGCTAACAGCCCTCTTAAAGTTCAATATTGTAGAACTTTCGTGGGTTCAAAAGCTATCAGAGTTCTTGATATCTAACCTTGGTTTCTTCTTTGTTCCACCAGGAGTAGCTATCATGTTGTATTTAGATTTAATCCAAAAAGAATTTATTCCAATCATCTTGGCAACGGTTGTCAGTACCATTTGCGTGCTTATCGCCACAGGACAAGCCCACCAATTGGTGATAAAGATTGAAAGAATGATTATCAAGAACAAGTTACTTCATATTAGAAGACTAAGAAGAAACAAAAAAGAAGAATAGTTATGAGCAGTTTCTTTTCTAACCAATATATTATATTAGCACTCACCTTCGGCGTATTTTACTGCGCTCGTCGTTTACAACAACGCACTGGTTGGATTTTGCTTAATCCCATCTTCATAGCCATAGTTGTAATTATTTGCTATTTAAAGATCACCAAAGTTCCTTTCTCTGTATATAGAGAGAATGCCCAACTCATCGAGTTTTGGCTCAAACCAGCCGTAGTTGCTCTTGGAGTTCCTTTGTATATGCAGTTTAAAGCCATACAACGTTTGTGGTTTCCACTGATGATAGCCCAGTTTATTGGCACCTGTGTAGGTATTATTAGTTCCGTTTTAGTGGCGAAACTCTTTGGCGCTTCGAAGCTTGTTGTTATATCAATGGCAGCCAAATCGGTAACAACTCCTATCGCAATGGAGGTCACTACATCTTTAGGAGGTATCCCTGCACTTACCGCTGCCGTTGTAGTTATCACAGGAGTACTTGGTGCAATCATGGGATTTAAAACGCTTTATTATGGTCATGTCAGCAGTCCTATCGCCCAAGGGCTCTCAATGGGCTCGGCAACTCACGCCGTTGGAGCCTCAACAGCCATGATTCACAGTCCCAAATACGGTGCATTCGCCAGCTTAGGAATCATTCTTAACGGTATCTTTACATCGTTATTAACCCCCACCATATTGCGCTTAGTAGGCATCTTATAATCCTTTGTAAATGAATTAGATACCTATTAAAAAAACAAAAGCTATCTTTTTACTGGGAAATAACATTCCTTTTACAATGCAATAGCTATCCTTTTACACAGGAAAAGCAATCTTATTACAATCTTAAAGCATAACCATCAAAGAACAATGACTAATCAACCGCAACACCAATGGAGCAAGTTCTATCTTAAAGATGTGACCTTTGCCAACTTAATGATGCGACGCATTTATAACATTTTGATTGTGGCTAACCCCTATGATGCCTTTATGCTTGAAGATGATGGGCGCATTGAAGAGAAGATATACAACGAGTATATGGAGCTTGGAATGCGCTATCCGCCTACATTTACGCAGGTGAGCACCATTGAAGAGGCTGAGGATATATTGGAAAAGACCAATATAGACCTTGTTATTTGTATGCCAGGTAATGCCGACAACGATGCTTTCGACGTGGCAAGAGCCATTAAATGCAAGTTTACAGCTATCCCATGCGTGGTTTTAACACCCTTTTCTCATGGTATAACAAAGCGTATGCAGAACGAAGATTTAAGTATTTTCGATTACGTTTTCTGCTGGTTAGGTAACACAAACCTCATTCTTTCAATCATTAAACTGATTGAAGACAAGATGAATATCGAGCAAGATATCGAAGAAGCGGGCGTTCAAATGATTCTATTGGTCGAAGACTCCATTCGCTTCTACTCGTCTATTCTCCCCCATTTATACAGTTTCATTCTTGCACAAAGTAAGCGTTTATCAACCGAAGCGCTCAATCGTCATGCCGCAACTCTACGTCAACGAGGTCGACCTAAAGTGGTTTTGGCTCGTACCTACGAAGAGGCTATGGCGTTGTACAATAAATATCGTGACAATACTCTTGGTGTTATTAGCGATGCACGCTTTCCTTTTAAGGGCGAAAAAGACCCTGAAGCGGGCTTAAAGCTATTGTCTGAGATTAGAAAACACGACGAATATATTCCGCTTATCATGCAAAGTGCAGAGTCGGAGAATAGAGAAAAGGCTGAAAAATCAGGCTTCCGATTCGTTGATAAGAACTCTAAAAAGATGAGTTTAGACCTCCGTCACCTCATGGAAGAGCACATGGGATTTGGTGATTTCATCTTTCGTGACCCCAAAACACGCAAAGAAATCATGCGAATTAGTACACTAAAGGAGCTTCAAGACAACATCTTCACCATTCCAAACGACTCTATGCACTACCATATATCACGCAATCACGTGAGTCGTTGGCTATGTGCTCGAGCCATTTTTCCCGTTTCTGCGTTCCTAAAAGATATCACTTGGCATAAATTACAGGACGTAGATACGCACCGACAGATTATCTTTGACGCCATAGTTCAATATCGACACATGAAGAATATCGGTGTTGTGGCTGTATTCGACCGCTATAAATTCGACCAATATGCGCACTTTGCACGCATTGGAGAAGGCTCTTTGGGGGGCAAAGGTAGAGGTCTTGCATTCTTAGACAATATCATTAAGACCAATACTGAGTTCGAACAATGGCAAGGAGTGAGTGTTCAAATACCCAAAACGCTGGTGCTTTGTACAGATATCTTCGACCAATTTATGGAGAAGAACAATCTTTATCACATCGCATTGAGCAATATTTCGGACGAAGAGATATTGAATAACTTCTTAAAAGCTGAGCTTCCGCAACAATTAAGAGAAGACTTTATCACCTTCTTTAAGGCCACTAACACCCCAATAGCTATTCGTTCGTCATCGCTTTTGGAAGATGCTCACTACCAACCGTTCGCTGGAATATACTCAACTTACATGATTCCGCATCTCAATGATCAAGAATTGATGCTCGATATGCTTGAATCTGCTATCAAAGGAGTGTATGCTTCGGTGTATTATAAGGACTCAAAAGCTTATATGACGGCCACAAGTAATGTGATAGACCAAGAGAAAATGGCGGTAATTCTGCAAGAAGTGGTGGGCAAAAACTACGACCATTACTTCTATCCAACCATCAGTGGGGTACTAAGATCTATCAACTACTACCCCATTGGTAACGAAACGGCTGAAGAAGGCGTTGCTTCTTTGGCCTTAGGATTGGGTAAATACATTGTAGATGGAGGCTTAACGCTTCGTGTTTCGCCACATCATCCACACCAAGTGTTGCAAACAAGCGACACAGAAATAGCGCTTCGAGAGACTCAAACACGCTTTTATGCGCTCGATCTCAATGACATTGATTCGCTGTTTAAGGTAGACGACGGCTTTAATATCAAGACTTTGCGTGTAAAGGAGGCTGAAAATCATGGCTCTTTAAACTACATTTCGTCTACATACGATGCATACGACCAAATCATTCGTGAAGGTTTTTACCCACAAGGACGCAAGATTATCTCTTTCACAGGGGTGCTTCAACAAGGCGTTTTCCCTCTTCCTGAGTTGTTACAGATAGCTCAACGCTGTGGAGCAGACGCCATGAAACGACCTATTGAGATTGAGTTTGCTTGCAACATCAACGACGATAGAACGGGAAGTTTGTATCTATTGCAAATCAGACCCATTGTAGATAGTAAGCAAATGCTGAACGAAGACGTGGCAGCAATAGACGATTCGCAATGCATTTTGCGCTCGCACAACTCGTTAGGGCACGGCATTATCGACGATATTACAGACGTTGTGTATGTTAAAACAGACGATTCTTTCACCGCTGCAAATAACTATTATGTTGCAAATGATATCGAACGTCTGAACAAAAGCTTTGTAGATGAGAACAAAAACTATATTCTTATAGGTCCAGGACGATGGGGTTCGAGCGATCATTGGTTGGGAATACCTGTTAAATGGCCTCATATTAGCGCAGCAAAGCTCATTATTGAGACCTCATTGGCTAACTATCGCATTGATCCAAGCCAAGGAACGCACTTCTTTCAGAACCTAACAAGCTTTGGAGTGGGCTACTTTACGATTGATGAAAACACCAAACAAGGATTTGTTCAACAACAAATTCTCGACGAAATGCCTGCTGTTGAGGAAACAAAATATGTGCGACACGTGCGTTTTTCTCAACCTCTTAGAATCTTAATGGACGGCAAACGCCAAGAAGGAGCGGTGCTTTTTCCCGAAACCAACTAATCTATCACACTGCAACTAAAAAGCAAGAAGATGACAACCGAAATGCTCATGCTTTGCAAGTTCTCTGCAACGATATTATAATTTTATAACATTCTCTTATTAACTTAGCCATAGTTAGTAAGGGAATTTTGCATTTTTATTGTGCAATAATTATTCTATATTCTGTAAATTTGCAATACTAAACCCTACAACTAAACATCTATCCAATCATGATACGCATCATATTCTTAACCGACTTCACTGAAACCTATTCGCATTCGTTGCTTTTAGGGGTACAAAAATACGCCAAAGAACAGCCCAAAGAATCGTGGGTGATATGCCGTATGCCCCCTTCTTACAAGCAACAACATGGCATTGAGGGCGTAGTTCAATGGGCTTTGAACTGGAAAGCCAATGCTATTATCGGCAGATTTGAGCAAAATGACAACATAGAACTGCTCTTACAGCATGGAATTGCAGTGATTGCGCAAGATTTTAAACGGAGATTTAGTTCTATTCCCAATATCACTGGCGACTATATCGCTACTGGTGAGATGGCTGCTCGATTCTTTTTGCAACGTGGCTTCAAGCATTTTGCATTCTTAGGATATAAGAATATTGTGTGGAGTGATGAGCGTTTCTATGGTTATAGACACGAACTTGCGAAACAAGGACTTAAAAACGACATCTTTATATACGACAATCAGAAGCTCGAATCGTTTTGGTTTGACGACCTACAACAGCTCTCTTCGTGGATAAAACACCTACCACCGCACACCGCTTTGTTTTGTTGTGACGACAATCAAGCCAACAATGCCATCGAAGTGTGTAAGCTTTCGGGGGTGAAGATACCACAAGATGTAGCCATATTGGGCGTTGACAACGATAAAATGATTGCCGATTTGTCTGATCCAAAGCTATCAACTATCCGTTTAGACATCGAAAAAGGCGGTTACGAAACAGCCCAGTTCATTGCGAAAACCATTAAAAACAAAGAGCTTATTCGTAGCAATCACAACATATATATCAAGCCTATTTCGGTGATTAGCAATGCATCTTCGGACATTTTTGCCACCAAAGACAAGTATATTTTGCAGGTGTTGGATTTCATTAAGCACAACATCAATCGCTCTATCAATGTAAAAGACATTCTTTCACAAGTGCCTTTGTCTCGTCGTTTACTTGAAATGCGATTCAAAGAAGCCACAGGAACATCGGTATATCACTATATCATTGAATGTAGAATTGATCATTTTGCATCGTTATTAGAAACAACTAACCTTGCCATTTGCGACATCATTGCGCAATTGGGCATTAATAATTACGGCAGTTTCTCGCAACTTTTCAAAGCAAAGAAGGGCTGTACGCCTCATTGTTATCGCAATAGAAACAAGTAAACACACGCCTTTACGTTCTTTTTAGGATTCATTTTTTGTGGGGATAGCATCGCTCACAAGGCATAATAATTTCATTATTTTTAGGTATTTTATGGTTATTCGCAACATTGTACCTTTGCAACCAACAAACCACGAATAACTTTTCACGATAAACAAAAATAATTATTATGCACTTAAAATCTACAAAATTTGCACTACTTGCTATTTGCATGCTTTTCATTTGCAATGCAGTGAAGGCCAATGGCTATGTTACTTTCAACTTTAAAAAGAACCCTTGGAAATTTATTAACGCTAAACAAGGTGACGAACCCAACGTTGGTAAGTTTGAAGATGGATTTGAAATTAAAGAAAAAGGCTTTACTATCGTAAACAAAAAGCACAACGACACCAACTGGAACCGTATTGAAAACGGCTTTTTTGTGGTGTATCCCAAGAACGATATCGTTATAACTGCACCTGCAGGTGTAGAGATTTACCGCATAAACATTGTGGTAAGAAGTATTTGGGACTTTGGTCTTAAGAACGATAAGCACCTCCTTCCCGATCCAGATGAAGAGATGGCGATGTCTGAAGAGACCTTTGGTTTCGACTATGTAGGTAAAGTTGCGACCTTTACAGGTAACAACAAGAACACCGTTATCGAAACAATTACGGTGAATTATACTGGTACTCCAACCGCAATAAACAGTATTAACAAGCCTACAATCTACCCCATTGCGGTGTATAACCTAAGTGGTGTGAAGGTGGGCGACACCAATTCGCTTAGCAATCTGCCTAAAGGTGTGTATATTGTGAATGGCAAAAAGGTGAGCAACTAAATGCTCTTGAATATAGATATTGAATAATCTGTAATATAACAAGCCTTAATTTGAGTCTGCACAAGTAAGGAAAACGAACAAAACTTGCTTGTTGCAGACTTGCTTTTTAATGCCTCTTTCACCCCTCACAACGATGATTTGAAAACCATTTGCACTGCAAATAAAAAAACAAGGAACCGACAGGTTGAAAATAAAAGCGATGCTATTACACTCTAAAAGCAATGCTATTAAATGGTAAAAGGATTGCTTTTGCAACATAATATCATTGCTTTTTCAAGACGAAGAAATAGCACATTTTTTATAAGCGTGCAACAAGTGTGATGAAAGGGAAAGTTTTTAGGTTAAAAAAGTGCAACAAGTTATCTGCTTTAAACATATACTCACGATGCAAATTCTTTTAAATAGGTATTCAACAAGTACTTAGTTATTTTCTTTTCGTGCAAAAATAAAGAGGCTCCGCCGAGCCTCTGGTCTCTTTTTGCGTAGCTATTTTGACATTAGCTACCAGTCTTTTACACAACATCTCGTTGTTTGTCAAAACCTTCCTTTTATAAAACTAAACAATCTCAATTACCTCTTAACCTAAAGAGACCCTCTTAAAGATTTGTAGTCGTGTAAATCCTGAACACAAATATCATTAACTAACAATGAATATGGTTGTCTTTACTTTTTCTTTTTGATCTCTTTATCCACCCAAAGCATTGCAGATGGAATGGTTCTTTCGGTTATATCTTTTGTAGAAAAGCCCACTTCGAGAGCTTGTCCCATGTAATTTTCAAAATAATGAAGTTCTAACTTATGAAAACCTGCAGCCAAATTCACTTTACCTTCGGCACGTTTTGCGCTGTGACCACCATCGTTATTCACCACTTCTACACCGTCTATGAAGAGCTTTGAGCCATCATCTGAATAGGTATAAAAACGATAAACTCCGCTTTCGGGCACCTTAATATAAGCTGAAAAGATGTAACCAAAATGATCTTTCGAGCCCTCTTCATCGATAATAAAGTTGGGCATCACACCTTCTTCCTTTAAAGTTGCCTTTGGAATGTCGGCTGTTTGCTTCATATTTCCTTCGTAATAGCGATAAGAAACACCATTTTGTATGGGTTGAAAAGAAAGAGCTGGCATTACTTTTAATTGCTCTTCGTCTTTTGAAGACAAGCCCGATGGATAGTAGAAATAATCGCAATTGCCCTCATTTGTAGCTATCCATGTGTCGAACTTAAACAAATCTTCGTAAAGTTCAATGATTCTTGCACCTGGTTTCAATGCTCCATAGGCATCATAGCCACTCACTCGGCCATAGCCTAAGGCTATTTTGCGCTCTAATCCGATAAAATCATTCTGATGATCGTGGCCTGTAAACACTCCAATAACATCTTTCTTATCTACCAAACTACCAAACATTCCGCTGTTGATGCGTGCCGACCAAATGCCATCATCTTCATATTTACCTTGATAATCACCTCT
This sequence comes from Hoylesella nanceiensis DSM 19126 = JCM 15639, assembly GCF_000379965.1. Taxonomy (GTDB): domain Bacteria; phylum Bacteroidota; class Bacteroidia; order Bacteroidales; family Bacteroidaceae; genus Prevotella; species Prevotella nanceiensis. The sequence goes on from NZ_KB904332.1 coordinate 111,730, forward strand.
TTCAAGAACGTTATGATACTCTACTAAGGGGATATGAAAGAACATTAAAGATGGAAGAGGACGCTTATTGTTTTGCAAGGTGAATGCTTCTGAGGTGCGACGATACCACTCTATTTGGTCGAAATGAATCCAATCGTACTCTCCAAGATCTTTATCTGGCTGATAATCGTTTGAATCTATGCAGTAAAGAACGGCTTTTGGCTTTGCATTGGCTGTGTTATTGTCGTAGATGGGCAATGCACAATTGCCGTTTCCGCTAATCTCTTTAGGCGAAGGAAGGCCTGAATAGAATTTAGAAGCAAACAACATGCGATATATTTCGTCTCTTGAAAAATGCTCTGCATCGTGATTTCCCATTGTAACAACAAAGGGTATGCGAGCGGTTTCGAATATTTCTATAATCTGTTTCCAACCCTTTTCGTATGGTTTTTCGGTGACTACATCACCTGTAAGTATAGCTATATCGGGCTTTTCTCGTTGTAAGATGTTGAGAATTGTGGTTCGAGTAGAATCGCATTTTGGTGATTTAGCGTCCCAATGTAGGTCTGTAAACTGCGCAATTCTAAACTTTTTGTTATGAAAAACAAAAGGCTTTTGAGCCCAACTGCTCACCACTTGAAGGGCAAAAAGGATTAGTATTATGAGCGATTTATAGTTCTTTGTCATTCTATTTATATCTATATAATGTTGATATTCAATTCTTTTGTTCTTTGTTTTCAAACTTCTCCCTGTCGCTTTGTTTTGCTTTTAGGGCAGACAAGATGCACCTAACAAATTGCTATTGGATAGTTTTGAATAGCAAATGGTGGCTTCGTTCAATTCACTTGGATAAAGAAAGCCTTCGTGAAGCGACTCTATCATACTATAATTAAAGAACTCTGACGCTTGAGAAAGGCCTCCTCCGATGACAATTGCTTGCGGAGCATAAGTGTAAAACACCACTTGTAGAAGCTTTCCGAGGTGATATCCAAACTCTTCCCATAAGCGTTTAGCAGCTATGTTGCTGTTCTTTGTCTCTTTAAAGAGCTGTTCCCCTGTTGTATTATGCTTTGAAAAGAATCCACTACTGCAATAAGTTTCGTAGCAATCGTCGAGATATGGCAAGCAACCTATCTCGCCTGCACCTGTCTTTAAGCCTCTATATAGCTGCTTATTGATGATGATTCCAGCTCCAACTCCAGTGCCAAGGGTTATTCCTACCACATCTTTAAAGCCTTTAAGACTACCGAATCGTTGCTCACCAAGAACGAAACAATTAACGTCATTATCTACTTTTACGGGCACATGATATTGGTTTTCGAAGTAAGTTCGAAGGTGAACCTCTTTCCAAGAGGGTATGTTTACAAGGTTATAGGCTATTCCTTTCTCTGTATCTACAATGGAAGGAATTCCAAATCCTATTGTTGTTACATCACAATCGATGAGCTCATCGATCATTGTTTGTATTTGTTGAAGTACCTCTTGCTCTGTTCCTTGAGCCTTACACGTTTCCTTTTTGATACTTACAATAGTATTGTTGCAGACTTTAGCCACTCTAATATTGGTGCCGCCAAGGTCTATTGAGATAGATGTTTGCATGGTGTTACATTTAAATAGTTATACTTCCTTTTCTTATCTCAAATTCTTTTTTATTGTTTTCCCATAACAATAAAAGTTTAAATGGTTCGTTGGTGGTGATGGTTACTTTTGGTTTTACATTTTTATTACTACGTTTTTCTACTTTAATATCTATACTTCCGTTCTCTCCAAAGGGGTATTTTTTGATGCCATAAGCATCGGTTAAAGTCACATCAAGAGTGATTTCACGCTCTTGTAAGTTCGCTCTGATACCGAAGATGTATTCGATTAAAACGGCAATAGGAGGCAAACCTGTCCAGCCAACAAAGTCTTTTCGAGCCATAAAGCCTGGCTTTGCGTCTTCAGGAGCATAGTATTCCCAAAACGTTCCCGTGTCTTTATACACTTTAAAGACGTTGTCATAGTGGTTCATTGCAATGTCGAAAGCCAATTGTCGATATCCTTTTTGAGTTAAACCTGATATCAACATATAGTTAGTTCCAGGCCAAACGCCTCCTAACCAATATCTTCCATTCGCCTTATACTTAGGGTTTGAGGCTGCAAGAGATGGCGTTCTGTGAGGTCGATTGAATGAAGTTGTGTCGCTTAAATGCGCAACAAGCTGGTCAAGTCGGTCTTTTGAGAGTACATCTGTATGCAAAGCCCAATAGGCATAGATTCCTTTTACATTGCTTAAGCTGTCATCTGCATACTGATCGCATAGGAATTGCAGGTCTTTATTCCACATATTGCGCTCGATATAGGCAGAAAGTTGCTTTATATCGTCTTCAAATGTCTCTATTTCTTGCCATCTTTCGAGGTAAAATCCCATCTTTAATAAGATGTTTGCCACCATTATTTGCTGCAAACAAGCATCTAACCACACCATATGTCCATTGCTATAAATAGTATTATAGGGCTCTTTCACACGTGGCATGTTGTCCATTCCTGTTCCCCAACCACTGCTCCAATAGGTTCCATTGCGCCAAGTTCGGTTCAATTTGAGCCACTTATAGTAGGCAGCAAGAACGGGAAAGACTTTGTTTAAGCGTGCTTCATCACCATATTGAGTGAAGTATAGCCACTCAGACCAAGGCAAAATGTTAGGTCCAGTGCTTGTAGGATCATAGCGACTAAAGCAATCTGAGCCGTCAACTCTTATCTCTCTGCAAATGAATCCATCAGGATGTTGTTTCGAATAGAAGTTGTTTAGCGTTGCTTGAAAAGGGAAAAAGCGTTGTCCATAACGGCAAAACATGGTGATAAAAGCATCGTCCCACATAAAAATATTACCATTATAAGCAGGCGCAATGTAGCTATTTACGAAGCCAGAGTTCTCTTTTGGATGACAAATATTGCTCAATGCCAACTTCCAAGCATGCCAATACATAGCAATTTCGTCGTTATGATTCTCCCAATAAGGCTGTGGAAGCACCTTTTTAGCTTGCTCAAAAGTACCTGGAAGCGTTGTTGTTGGTTTCTCTGTGCGATAAGAATTCTCTGCAACAAGGGTCTCCATGACATACGTATTCTTATAAGGTAGCTTGTAAAGAGGCGACCCAGAGGGCATAAGATTTTGCCCAAATAACACCGAAACGATGCTAAAACAGAGCAAAACAACAGTGAGACGATGTATCCAAAGACTTCTATTATGTATTTTCATAAGCTACTTTACGTGGTTTTTCTTCAATAGTTTCTTGCTAAAAAGAGGGTTATTATCTAGAGATTGAGGAGCTTTTTAATCTTTTTGAATATGTCGGTATTATCCATAAAGCCTGTAAATTGCTCAGAACCAGGCCCAAAAGCATAGACAGGAACCATCGTTCCAGAGTGATCTCGAGTTGAAAAATGACAAGTAACAGTGCCCTTTTCAAGGTCACCACCTAACAAAGTCAATCCTCCTGTCTCGTGATCGGCAGTCACAACCACAAGCGTTTCACCATCTTTAGCCGCCCATTTCATCACAGCACCAATCGTTCTGTCGAAGTCGTGCGTTTCTTTCATGAGCATATCTAATTGATTAAAGTGACCATAATCGTCTAATTGCGAGCCTTCTATCATCATAAAGAAACCTTTTTTGTTTTGATTGAGCAGCTCAATGCCCTTTAATGATGCTCGAGCTAATAGGTCTCCACGTTCATCTGGTAGCGGAGTATCCACCAAATAAGGCACAGCAAAGACCTTACCGCTATTGATTTTCTCTAAACTTTCCCACGAACGAGCGATCTGATAGCCCTTTGTTGAAAGCTCATTGAATAGGTTTCGGCCATCATTTCGATGTTCAAAGAACTTAGCTCCACCGCCAAAGGCATAGTCAATACCGCAATTTACGTAGTCAGCAGCAATCTCTTGCTCTCTATCTCTATCGCTATTATGACAACAGAACGTTGCGGGTGTGGCGTCCCAAAGTCGACATGTGACTGCAATACCTGCCGACTTGCCTTTTTGTTGAGCCAACTTACAGAGCGAAGGCACAGGATTTCCATCGCCATCTACGCCTACTGCATGATAACGAGTCTTCACTCCGCTCGACAATGCCGTTCCTCCTGCACCCGAATCAGTCACCAATCGATTGAGACAAGGAGTTTTAGAAAGACCCGTGTATTGAGCATTTTCTAACCAAAGTTGTCCCCTATTGCAAGTCCATGCAGTGTAGATGTGCATCAAACTCATTCCGTCCCCTATCATCAAGATAACATTTTTCACCTTTTTTCCTTTGGGTGGAGTGATCTTTTCCACTGCATAAGGGGTCTTTAAGGTATAGGTTTGGGTGTTAGTTTGTTGTCCTTTAACTCCTAAAACAAAGGAAAGAAACAGACTACAAAGGGCGATTGTGCGATAATTCATATTGTTTCGTTTTGAAAAGGTGAGAAGAATAAAGTCTTTTCTACCACTCATTAGGTTGCAGAGTGATAGAAAAGAACAAGTATTAATTTACACTTGCCTCAATAAAAAGGCAATAACCAGTAGTGCCAGAGAGCTTAGTTGCAACTGTTTCTCGTAACATCCACGATGTTGGTGCAATGACAAACAAGGCATAATCCTTATCTGCTTCTTTGGTTGCAAAGGCCAACTTCACATTTTGTACAGTCTTAACGGCTGTTTGAAGCTTCTCTGCTAAGCTTGTTTTTACCGAACCAACGAGCACAGCTCCATAGTTACTGCTCGCCAAACGAGTTAAAACTGGAAGTGAAGCAGTGATTTGTTCTTCGCTAGAAAAACGTGTTGTGGCAAAAGGAACAAGGATTTTGACGGGTGTTTGCACATTGCTTTGAGCCATAATAGGCACAAATTTGATGTAACAATCATCTGTTACCTTGAAACTTTCTTCGGTATTCAACTTATGATTAAACAAGATGGTACTTCCTTCGATATTACTTGTGGTGTAACGATGAAGAGAGAACGATGTAAAACGAGCTGTTTTCACTGCAAGATCGGTAGAAAGAGTCTTGCAAGCATCATACCATGGATAGTTTTGAACATCTGAACGCTCAACAACTCCTATTGAACACGCCTGCCCTTTGGCATTTAAAAAGTCGGAAATAGCATCGATATGGGTCTCTGTTTTATCGCTCAATGTAGATACGACATACACATCAATGGTTTTATTTTTATTCCATTCTTTCGCTTGTTCAGAGTTTTCTTGATGATTAGGAATAACGCCCCACTCCTCTTTTATACACGAAGCACATAAAAGTGCGCCGAAAAGGAAAAACAAATGTAGGTGTTTCATATCGTTATATATTATTTAAATGATTCATTACTTATAGCTTATCTTTCATCAATGCCATGCGGTGGTGTTGCAATAGCATAGCTTTTAGTATGTAATAGCTATCCTTTTACCATGCAAAAGCAATGCTTTTTGAATGTAATATCAATGCTTTTTCTGCGCTGTGAATAACACTTTGCCAAGGTGCAAAATTGATTTTGGAAAAGATAAGATATAGAATATAAATTATATAAAGTGTCGGTTCAGCTCTATTTCATTTTTACTACTGAAACAACAGGGCAGTGGTCGGAAAGTTCTTTGCCGTTTAAAAAGCGGTCGAGAACACGACATGACTCTAAAGTCCAGTGACCTTTTGAACCAAAAATGAAATCGATTTTCGACAATCCTAAGTATGTTCCGCTGTCATTGTCCATTCTTTCAAACACGGTTTCAATCTTATTGATCACCGTTGAGCCTGCTCCCATGTTCATATCTCCTGTTAAGAGCATTGGAATAGACGAGGTATAGACTTTATCCGATACCAAAACTTCGGCTTGTTCGAGCTGTCCTCCAACGTGATCTAAGTGAGTACTTGCTGCTCTTATCACTTTTTTTGAAGGAAGAAGAATATCTGCATACACCACACCTCGTTGGTCGGCAGAACCTTTTGGACGTGGAAGTTGCAAGCAACTGCTATTCAAAATGGGGTAACGAGATAAGATGGCATTGCCATAAAGCTCGTTAAGCGAATAGCGATAGTTTTCTTCTGAATACTCACCTTTCTTGTTAGCAAGGTTATAAGAGTAGCCAAAGAGTCCAAACATATTGAGTTTTTGTGCCAATTCTGCCACAACATCACGGAATTTTCCATTACGTTGCTGACGAGAACTTCTGTTTTCTACTTCATTTAAACAAATGATATCTGCCTCTTCACTACGCAACAACTCGGCATAGGGAGCAACATCGAAGTCGGGTTCAAATGAACGTATGTTGAATGTAATCACTTTTATCTTGTCTTGTGCACACAATTGCTGTGTAGCAAAAAGCGATACAAGGAAAAAGAATATCCATATTTTTTTCATAGCGATATGAAATTAGATTGTTATGAAGTTGAGATGGAAAGATAGATAGTTTGTTTGCATTACGAAACACTTGTCTTCTTGCCTCTCAACTCTTTTAATATTAATATCCCATATTTTGTTTCAAGTTGCCAGAAACACTCTTTCTAACCTGTGAAGCAGGTATTGCAAACACTTGATTCTTTACTGGATCGAAGGTGCGTTGGGGCCAAATTTCGATCTCTGTAACACCTGTTATGCTTGTTCCATCAGTGGTTGTAGAAATACCATGCAACGCTTTTGCATAAACAGTTTGTGCATCTCCCCATCTAACAAGGTCGAGATGGCGACTTGGTTGGAATTCGAATGCTAACTCACAACGACGTTGGTTCTTCAATTCAGCTTTGGTTGCAGAAGCGTTTTGTGATAGTCCTGCACGATGACGAATTTGATTTAGCAATGCTTTTGCTTCGTTATTACCTTCGCCTTGAGTCCAAATTAAAGCCTCAGCCTTCATCAACAACACATCAGCAAAGCGAATAAGACAAGTGCCGAGGGTGTTACTTGCATTGTTTCCGTTAGGGTTTAGGGTCTTACCAATGCAGTCTGCAGCTTCGAAAGGAGCCATAAACTTTCTGAAGGTCATTCCAGATGTACTTGAAATAGTAGCTGGTGAAACTCCAAAATGAATGTCGTGACCTATAAAGGTGATGTGTTGTCCGGGATAAAGAATGGTTGCATCTCTTCGTGTATCACCTGCTTCAAAAGCCTTGTACAGTTCAAGTGTGGGCTGGAAAAAGCCCCATGTGTTGTAATATCCCCAACCTCCGTTTTGGAAAGACATGCCATGAAACTTCGGACCTTCGGTTGCATTGCCCAAAAGTGAGAAGATATATTCTTCACAGAAGTTGTTTTCTGGTCGGAAAAGCTTGGTATAATCGGGATAAAGTGCTCGCTTATCAGCTCCTGTAAGATTGATTACTTTGTCGCAATAAGCAATTACTTTTTGATAATATGCTGCGTCCCACTGAGCTGCATACAATGCTGCACGTGCAGCAAAGGCCCACGCTGCAGCACGATGAGGTCTGCCATAATCATCTTCACTCAATTGAGAAAAGAGTGGAAGAGACTCTGCTGCCTTATCCATATCGTCTAAAATCATGTCGTAATTGGCAAGAACTGAAGCTGGACGAGGTTGGTCTAAGTCTGTTGTTGGGGTGTTTTCGGTTACAATAGGTATTCCTCCATTAGGTCCATTGTCGCCATAATAAGGTGCTAACCATAAGTAAGCAAAGCCTCTATAGAAGTGAGCTTGCCCAACAGCAACGCTCTTTAAGTTGGCAGAGATATCCATATTGGGAACGTTTCTCAACACGTCATTGGCTTTAGCGATGAGCTGATACATTGCAGGCCAATTGTCTTTGGCATCTCTTCCGTTAGATGCAGACATCTGGAAGTTCTTTATTTGAGCTGCTTCTGCATTGGGACGACCTGTTACAAGATTGTCACTACAATTCTCAAACCACATCATTCCACGACCAGTTAAGCCTTCTTCGTATGTAAAAGCATGGAAAGCATCGAGCGCTTTGTTTACATCTGCTTCTGTTTTCCAGAAGTTTACCGAGCCTTGAACGCCGTAAGGTTCATACTCTAAGCCACATCCATTGAGCATAACACCAACAAGTGTGCATGCCATTATCTGTTTGATATTAAGGAATTTCATAATAGATTGTTTTAAATTAGAAACCAAAATTAAAACCAATAGTAAATGAGCGAGCAACTGGATAAACACCTCCATCAAGACCAAAGTTGCCTACTTCGGGATCGATACCTGTGTAGTCGGTTATTGTAAAGAGGTTTTCGCAGTTGAAATAAAGACGCAATGTAGATTTCTTTAGGCCTAAAGCATTCAACCATTGTTGTGGAAGTGTGTAACCAAGTGTTAGGTTCTTTAAGCGAAGATAACTACCATCTTCAAGATAAAAGTCTGAAGGATTGGTGTAATTACCATTTGGATCGTCTACTAAAGCTAAGCGAGGAATACCTGATGTGTGGTTATAATCCCACGCATTGAGAATATCTTTCAACATATTACCACCTTGTTGACGACCTGTAAGGGTCATTTGTTTGAAGGCATTGTAGATAGTTGACTTGCCAACTCCTTGGAATTGGAAACTGAAATCGAGATTCTTATAATTGAGGTTTCCACCAAATCCAAATGTAATCTTTGGCATATAGCTACCCATATACTGATTATCATCTGAGTTGATCTTACCATCATTGTTGAAATCTACATATCTCAAGTCACCTGGTTTAGCGTTAGGTTGAATCAAATTGGTAAGTCCTGTGTTAGGATCGGTCCACTTATAATTATTGATTTCTTCTTGACTTTGGAAGATTCCGTTTGTTTTCAAAACATAATAAGAATACCATGGTTTGCCAACTGTTGAACGAAGAGGACGTTGACTGTTTACAACGATGTCGTGTTCAAGGGTCTTTCGGGTTCCAAGTTCTAACACTTCATTGTGAACGGTAGATAAGTTAGCGTTCAATCCGAAAGAAACTGCACCAATAGTTTTATGATAAGATGCGCTAAACTCCCAACCTCTGTTCACCACATCACCAATGTTTCCGTATGGTTCTACGGCAATTCCTGCTACAGAAGATACGGGAACCTTCTCTATTAGGTCTTTTGTTCGTTTGTTGAAGTAGTCTACTGTTAAGTTTAAGTCGTTGTTGAAAAGACCTACATCTAATCCAACTCCCCATTGTTCTGTGGTTTCCCACTTCAAATTCTTTGTCGCAATAGATTCTGCAAACACACCATATACCACCTTATTGAGGTTCTTTCCATAGATAATAGGCCACTCGGTATTTCCCATTGGCACGTTCCATGAATAGCGAGGAACAAGCGCAACGTTACCAACTTGACCCCAACCAGCACGTAGTTTCAATAAGTTGACGGTGCCTTTGAGAGGTTCAAAGAACTTTTCTGATGATATTTTCCAAGATGCAGACAATGCTGGGAAGACGCCAGAGTTATTGTCTTTGTATAATTTAGATGTGGCATCACGACGCAAACTTGCTGTTGCAAAGTAGCGATCGTTCCACGAATAGCCCACTCTTCCAAAGAAAGAGAGCATCGCTTCTTCCCATATTACCTCGTTAGGTTTATACTTTGTCCATTCATTTGCTTGTGGAAGGGTGCTTTCATGGCGTCCTTCTCTATCATAATTGGTGGTATAAACGCCATACATCTTATATTTATCATACTTCGTTGTCAATCCCATCATAGCACTAATATGATGCTGTTTGATCATAGTTGAATAGGTAGCTGTTGTTTCCCACAACCAATTATTCAAGCTAGAGTGCTCTATGTCGTGGCGATTTTCATCAGAAGGGTTACCTGGTTCGGGTACTTTATGAGTAAAGTTGTCGATCTCTGAAGAAGTAATACCAGCGGTAAATTGAGAACGGATATCTAAGTTTGCAATCGGTTTGATATGCAATGTAGTTGTAGAATATAAAGTACTTGAAGGACGTTTTTGATCTAATCGTCTCAAAAGAGCCACTGGATTGCGGAATTCTCCATATCCACTTATACCTTCTTCGGCTGCCCATCGAGGCAAAGTACCGTGATATAAGGCCTCACCATAGTTGTTATAAAGAGGTGATCCGCCTTTAGTATAATCGAAAATTGTGGCAGAACGTGGGAAGAAGATAGCGTTAGCAAGTACTCCTTCGTGTCCTTTATTGATGTTACCTTGTCCGTTTGAGAATGTATAAGTAACTTGTTCTGAGAACGATATGTATTTATTTACTTTGAAATCGAGATTTACTTTTCCACCAAACTTACGAGCGAAGGTATTTAAAAGCACACCTTGGTCTTTGTCAAAGTTAAACGATGCCAATGCTTTAAGATTGTCGCTACCTCCTGAAAGCGATAAAGCATAATGCTCTAAAGAACCTGTTCTGAATATTTCATCAATCCAATCGGTTCGTGTAACGGCTCCATAAGCATACTTACTTGCATCTGCTGTGGTTGGAAGAGTGCCGCCATAAAGACGCACTGCATCAGCCCATACCTTATTATATTCTTGAGATGTCAACACAGAAGGTAAGTGCATAGCATTCTTTATGCTCTTAGATATGTTCACACTAATCTTCACTTGTCCTGCTTTAGCTTGTTTAGTGGTGATAACAACCACACCTCCAGAACCTACACTAGCACCATAAATGGCAGCAGAGGCAGCATCTTTAAGGATAGTTATGCTCTCGATATCTTCAATATTGAATGGAGCTCCAGGCACACCATCAACAACATACAACACGCCATCACCGCTATTATAATCGTTGTCGGTACCTCTTGAACCTCTACCACGAATAGATAGCGATGCAGTTGATAAGGGATCGCCTCCATTATTCTGCACCATTACACCTGGCATGGTTCCTTGTAGCATCGAAACGATATTCGATGGACGGCTTTTCATTGCGTCATCGAGTTTCACAGAAGAGATAGATGTAGACAAGTCTTGCTTTCTTTGACTTCCATAACCAATAACAACAACTTCGTTAAGCGATTTCTTTTCATCGTGAAGAACTATCGTTTGTTGCTGTTTTGATGCTTTAATAGTTTGTGAGATGAAGCCAATAGACGAGATTTTTATTTCTGTTCCTGGACTAATATTTACCGAGAAGCGACCATTTACGTCACTTATTGCAAGTGTCTTGCCATCCTTTAAACTGATGGTTGCACCCACAATAGGTTCGCCCTGCTCGTCTAATACGATTCCAGTAACAACGTCTTGGCTCTGAACATTAATGTTGTTGCTCTTCAAACAAATACTTGTTGACACGGCATTCATTGGTACACAAACTGCGAGTGTGCACAAAACCGATACGAAACGGCTATGCCTTAAGGCTGTTTTTTTGACTATTCGTTTGTTCATTGCTATGAAGTTTTAGATTTATGACTTAAAACTTGGCAGGCAACAACTTTGAAGAAGAGTTTTCTTTGGGTGTGTTTTTAATCCTAGTAGCTATGATTATATAGGATGACGTGATATTTTATATTGGATGTTTTTGTATTTTCTTGAATGCTTCTTTAATAAGTTGTTGCCGTTATTGCCATGTTCTTTTTTACAAAGGTAATTTTACTTGCTGTTCTCCTCTTAGGAAGCACACTGCATCATCAGCGTTCATTCTAATGTACAATACCCCCTTTAAGGAAGAAACACTTTGTTTTTATTCTTCAGTATTTAAGGTTTAGGTTGGTTGTAGAATTGTTTTTATTATATTTATATCAAAAAGTTACACAGCAAAGATAAAGCTTTACACTTGATTTATATAAACGCATTTGCGTAATAAATATTCACTTTTGCGAAAAATATTTGTTTTTTTATTTAAAATGCGCAACGTCCTTACCTTATTAATATATAGGGAATGGATTTCGATGCCATTGTTTTTACTTTTAAACAGGAAAGCAAAGAAAGTCGACATTTAGGCAGAATAGAGCTCAAAAAGATACTCCTTTTAAAACGACTCAACCCAATTCACATCAAACAAATTACTCTATTTGATGCGAACTGGGTTGATATACTAAACTAAACTAATTAACTTGGTTTTACAACTTAGCTTATCTCGGTTAATAGAAAAAGCTTTTGTTGCAAGGCTTATGAATTTATTTGCCTAGATAATATTTATTGGTTACATTAAAATTATCGTCAAATTCATATACTAATGGAGTACCTGTTGGGATCTCAACATTGATAATTTCATCGTCAGAGATGTTTTCGAAGTACTTAATTAGTGAGCGTAGAGAGTTTCCGTGTGCTGCAATCATTACACGTTTACCTTCCATTACAAGAGGTTTAATTTCCTTTTCGAAGTAAGGAACAGTACGTGCAATTGTATCTTTCAAGCTTTCGCACATTGGAACTTCAGCTGGATCAACATTACGATACGCTGGATTCTTTAGCGAATTGTATGGATTGTCTTCTTCCATCTTTGGTGGACGAACGTCAAAGCTACGTCTCCAGATCTTAACTTGATCGTCACCGTACTTTTCTGCTGTTTCTTTTTTGTTCAAACCAGAAAGCGCACCGTAGTGACGTTCATTAAGTTTGTAAGACTTAAACACTGGTAACCATTCACGTTCCATTTCTTTTAGAATGATTTGTTGTGTGTTAATTGCTCTCTTAAGGTAAGATGTAAAACAGATATCGAAATCGATTCCTGCTTCTTTTAATGCCTTACCAGCACGCTTTGCTTCTTCACGTCCATTGTCAGAGAGTTCTACATCCACCCAACCGGTGAAGAGATTCTTTTGGTTCCATTCACTTTCTCCGTGACGGACAATAACTAATCTTTTCATTGTTTTTTGTTTTATATGAAAGTTAAATTAATAAAATCTTACTATTTACAAAATTACTTATAATATATTTCTTGCACAACTACCTCTTTGGGCTTTATCTTTCTTTTATACTTTGTTAAGAAATTTGTTTCTCAGTTGGTACTTCTTTGAGTTACAATTGCGATGGTTCGCAAGGCAATAAAATTGCGTTCAAGATACACAAAACCACCAAAAGGCATGTTTTTTCCCCACGAGTTTTTGGCAATATAATAGCTCTTTCCGTGCTTGTCGTGTGCTTTTCCTACAATACTCATCGCATGTTGGTCGTAAGTGGTGTAGCTTTCAATGGCACGTTGGCGCATATTTTGGTCTACCCTACTTATTTTCGAGCTCAAACGAGCCACTCCCTGTTCTATAACATACTCACCCTGAGGCAACGACCCCTCCCAACATACCGCCTTATGCGCTGCCAATTGCGAATCGATGATATTCATTAAAGAATCGATGGGCACATTATTAAACAGCTCATAGCTATTGTTATCTGGACTTTCTTGCAACACTTCACGATAAAAGGGGTGATGTGTTACACTGCAATAGGCTTTGTAACTATCCGCTGGTACAATACTTTGCGCAAATTGAAGAGGCGTATATTCCACACCAAAGAGATACACATTGAGGGGAAGTGCGCCCAAAGCATCGTCTAAATAGCTGTTCAACGCATTTTTAAAAGACATCATTGTAGCCTTTTCTCCAGCCTTTTGCTGAGCCACAAGCATTGCCTTTCTATTGATTGCATTTACATTTCGAGGTTGTGTTCCCTCATAACTATCAAACGGAACCAAGCCGTATTGCTGAATAAGTCGCAGACATAAGGGGGCCATTCCTGCCATTTCACGCTTTGAATAGGCCTTACGAAAGAAGTGTTGCAAAGCATTTTGAGTGATGAGGTTGCGCTCTACAAAGGCAGGCGACAAGTTAATAGAATCGTTTTGCTCTATTCTGTCGGTCTCAATGGTCGCCAACATAGCATAAATCCAACAGGTATAGCCTTCGCCCTGCTGTTTAACAGGAGTGGTTTTAAGCAGAATGTCGTTTGTAAACACAGGAAGTTTGGATTTCATTTCCTTGTTTCCCTTGCACGACATCACAGCCAACAACAGCCCCAACATCAAGCTTATTGCCCCTATTCTCTTAAAAAACATCTGCATTGTTTATTGCTTCTTTTCCTTCCTAAACGCCTTTTCATTCTCCCATAACAGAGCATTAAACAAGCTCACGAAATGTGTTTATTTACCAATTACTTCGCCAATTCAATTGCTTTCAATACAATTGGATTGTTTTCATTCAGTATTTGATAACACTCCGACATACCCCAGAGGTCACGAGCAATCAACGATTTCAATTGAAGTTGAAGCATAGGAATGGTGCGTTGCCATTCTTTTTCGTCCTTATAGGTAATCTTATCTTTCTTTGCCTCAGCCACAATGCCATTCAACACCTCGTCGGGCACCACAAAGCCATCTTTGAATTGCTCGAAAGTGGGATAACGCTTGCGTAGTTTTTTACGTTGACTATCATTATATTTAAACGCTGCATTCAACACAATACTCTTGCCCCAAAGCTGACGATAGAATGGAGTTGTGCGAGTGGTGTCGAGTGGAACGAACTCATCGGGCATGATACCGCCACCGCCATACACGGTTCTTTTTAGACGAAGAGTTTGAAATTTCAACGAATCGGCAAAGTGAATACTATCTTTATGATATAGTTCTCCGTGCTTAAAACGCTTTTCTATATCCATTTCGTAACCCTCTTTATCACCTTTTGCATAGGGTTTCTGAATATTTCTACCAACAGGTGTGTAGTAATGAGCAATGGTGATGCGCATCATACTACCGTCTTCGAATTCAACAGGACGTTGAACCAAGCCCTTTCCAAATGATCTTCTACCGATAATCGTTCCTCTATCATGGTCTTGCATCGCTCCACTTACAATCTCAGCAGCCGATGCAGAGTATTCATTTATCAAGACATAAAGAGGTAAATCTTGGTATTTCCCATTGCCACGAGCTGTAAATTCTTGCTTAGGAACACGTCTTCCTTGAGTGTAGACGATGAGGTTACCACGAGATAGGAATTCATTTGCTATGTCGGCAGCCGATTTTAGATAGCCACCGCCATTGTCTTGAAGGTCGAGAATCAACTTTGTCATACCCTGTTGTTTCAACTTTTCGAGGGCAGCCATCAACTCATCGTAAGTTGTTTCGCCAAAACTTTCAATACGTACATAGCCCACTTGTGGACGAATCATATAAGACACATCTACTGTTGTCAAAGGAATTTTATCACGAGTAACAACAAAGGTCAATCTATCTTTTATGCCTCTGCGTTGAATACCCAATTTAACTTTACTTCCCTTAGGCCCTCTTAGTCGCTTAACGATAGCCTCTCGGGTCATTTTCACGCCCGAAATAGCAGTGTCGTTCACCGAAACAATGCGGTCACCAGCCATAATTCCCACCTTTTCCGATGGTCCATTATTAACAGGTTGCACAACAATAAGGGTGTCATTCGATATATTAAACTGCACACCAATGCCCTCAAACGATCCTTGAAGTTGCTCTGTAAAGGCCTTTGTTTCCTTTGCTGTGGTGTAAGCAGAGTGCGGATCGAGCTCGTTCAACATTCCTCTTATGCCGTCTTCCACCAGTTTATCGGTCTGAACGGTATCTACATAAAGGTTTTTAACAGCCATTACAGCCAGCTGTAGTTTACGAAGTGGATTGTTGTTTTTGTCGTTTTGAATCGATTGTGCAAAGACATTGATAATCAGCAAACATGCTATTGCAGAAAAAATATACTTCTTCATATCTTCTTTTTTCAGTAATTGGTTCTACAAAGATAGGAAAAAAGCCCAAAGGTTGATTCATTACGGGCCTATTTTATTTGCATATTTTTTCATTTGCTTTTCACTTACTTTCTAAAAGCATTGTTTTTGCCTTGTAATAGCATTACTATTGCCCTCTAAAAGTATTGAGTTTGTCATCTAATTGCATTGACTTTATAAAACAATAAAAATCCCACCGGCATCACGCAAGCGGGATTTCATTTGAGGGGATTTAAGTAAGAAACAAATAATATAAAAGACACTCCCCTCTCAACTAAACAAGATTTCAATTAAATGAGTTATTTTTTGCCACCTGAAAGGTCACTAACAAACCTCTATGGTCGGTAGGCCAAACGCCCAAGGGATAGATATATGGGTCGCTTGAGTGATCTTTTTGAGGTTGAAGGCGCACAACAGAGGTGTCAAGTCCAAACAACTTGGCATCTATTGCCTTTAGTCCTTCACCCTTATAATAGATCAAATCGATTCTTTCTCGCTCGTCGGCTTTAGGCGCCCACGTTAGTTTTGCGATGTCAGCATCGGGATTAAAGCAGGGATAAGTAAAGCCCGGGTGAGTTAATACGTTAGGGAATACCACACGATAACTATCTTTAAAACCTGCTTTTTCTAATTTCTTTGAGATCGTCCAAGGCACAACAAAACCATGATGGTCGTAGAGTTGCGCTGTTGCCTCGATCCAATCGAGATGCGAAGGCTCATTAAAGTCGCCTCCAAATATCACCAATCGACCTTTTTCAATATCGTTTCGAGCCTCGTTTAAGAACACTGTTACAGCGTTATCTCGCCACGACAAGTCGTTCAATTTAAGCAATTGCTCAACATTTTCAGGTCTTTTGGTTTCTTTCCACGTATATCCATCAACGCCTCTAACATTATAATAGGCGCAATCGAGATAGTCTAAGTGACAGGTATACACGGCTATTTCCTTGCCTTTAACCTTTGTAACCAGCTTATAAACACTGCCATGGTCTTTATTTAAGGGAAAAACTACAACCGAATCGGTGATGGGTGTTCTACTTAAAACGCCCGAATCGTCTGAAAAGAACGAGTAGTAGGTAACGCCTTTCTTACGCAATTCGTTCACCAAACGAGCCGTAAAGTCGGTGTTTCGATAGTTTCTCACCTCGCTAAGTGTGATAAAATCGGGGCGCAAACGGTCTATCTCGTTCACAATAGCATCGAACCCACCTTTAATAAGGGTTCCTTCTTGCCAAATATTCCATTGAAGTACGGTGAATTGGAAATTACTTTTGGCATTGATTTTACATGCAATGAAAAGTATAAAGAGCAATAATCCTATCTTTTTCATATTCTTATTTTTTATTGGTTTCTATCTTTCTTCCAATCTCTTTGGTAATATCAAAGGCATTATAGCCCTTCTTTCGAAGTTGATTTACAAAGGGAATAACTCGCAACTTAAACGCATCATAACTTGTTTTGGTGCCCCATGCGCTCTCTGCAATAGCCAAAAGACGAGGGTAGGTCATGTATTCTGCATAGCGTTCTGTGTCGATATATTCAGTCCAAAGATTGCCTTGAATACCCCAAATATACTTACTTGCATCGGTATTTTCAATCTCTTTGGGCATAGGTTCATACTCATAAGCATTTCTAAGCAGTGTAAATCCACCTATTGCACGTGGTTGTGAGCTTGGATTATCTTGATAAGCATCTAAATAATAGCGTTTAGATGGAGTGATAATTACCCTGTGTTGCGCCTTAGCAGCATGCAAACCGCCTTGCTCTCCACGCCAAGACATCACCACAGCGTTTTGAGATAGCTTTCCACTTTCTTGTATTTCGTCCCAACCAATGATGCTTTTTCCATGCTTAGTAACGAAACTATCAATAGCAAGAATTAAGCGTCCTTGCAGCTGAAGCGTGTCGGTGTAGTTATACTTTTGCATCATTTGCTTACATTTAGGGCAGTTTTTCCAAAAGCGCATGGTTGCTTCATCACCTCCAATGTGTATGTATGGCGCAGGAAATAGCTCCATAACCTCTGTCAAAACCTTCTTTAAAAACACCTCAGTGTCGGGATTTCCCATGCAAAGATCAAAGCCATCGCCCTTTCCTGTGCATGACAATTCAGGATAAACAGCCATCACCTCGTTGCTATGTCCAGGCATTTCGATTTCTGGAATGACCATAATGAAACGCTTTGCAGCATAGTTAATGATGTCTTTTAAATCCTTTTTGGTGTAGTAACCACCATAAGCTCCTGGATAATCAGGCTCACAAAAGCGTCTACCCGCATCAATCCATTCGTCCCAATCGCTATGAGTTCGATAGGCTCCCTTACGTGTTAGGTCTGGGAATTGCTTCATTTCAATGCGCCAACCGCCTCCATCTACAAGGTGAAGGTGTAGCTTGTTGAGCTTAAGCAATGCCATTGCATCGATTTGCTTGTATATAAATTCTTTAGTAAAGAAATGTCTTGAGCAGTCGAGCATCCACCCTCTATAATCGTATTTGGGTGCATCTTCGATCACTTGGCATGCTATTTTCTTCGAGAAACAAAGCTGCTGAAGTGTTTGAAGACCATAGAAAAGACCCACATCTGATGGAGATGAAATGGTAATTTCATTGGGGGTGATTTCTAACTTGTAGCCTTGCTCTTCGTGAAAGGATAGCTTTTGCGATGCAATAGCAGTGTTATTGAGGCGTAAAAGCTTTGCTTTTCCAGTTGAATTTGTATGCTTTTGCAACTCGGTTAAAATATAGTCGAATTGCTTTCTGTTTCGTCTTGCAGTTTTAGGGTGCCACGCAAGAGGTGCATCTAACTCCATATAACCTTGTGTAAGGGTTACTTTTTGAGGTTGAGGAATGATGCCTTGTGCGTGAGAAGCACTGAAGAAAAAGCAGAAACAACAAAGTGCTACGAGCTTAAAAATATTGAGTTTTGTCATAAGATATCACTTTCTGAGTTGGAATCACACCATCGTTATTTCACAACGGGTTTCTTTTCAAGATTCCAACCCTCATTGTATGTTTGGTTGTTAGGTAGATTTGGGTTGCCAACACCTTTCTTCATCAACTCTTTTAAGTCTTTTAAATGGTATTGATATACCCCTCTTGGAGTGGTATTAAACTGCTTACAAAGAGATGCTGCCATACCAACTACCTCGCCCATCATACCTGTTGTGCGCATAACTCTTATCGCTCCAAGAGCAACGTGCGTTACACTTATGTTGCGACCAGCCATAAACAAGTTGTCGATATTGCGTGAATAAAGACATCTGTAAGGCACTGTGTGAGGATAAAGCACCATTTGTTTGGTGATAGCCTTAAACTCATTACCTGGGAAATGAATACTGTTTACTGAGTCGGGATAGTGCAAATCGATGCTCCAAGATGTGGGGAACGATGCGTCTTCGTGGTCAACCACTTTCGACAAGTCGTGCTCACTCAAGATATAATCGCCCAACAAACGGCGTGACTCACGTTTTCCTGCGACATAAGCAACCCACTCTAATTTATAATTAGCAAACTTCTTGCGGTCTACCGATTGGTTCTTTACATAGCTCCAGTTGCTATATGCCACCAACATTCCATAGTCTCTAATCTGCTCGAAGTCGTTAATTTGATTCTTATTCATACCTGTTTCCCAGGTCCATTCACCACGGAATATCTTCTCTGCAGTAGCTTCTGTAAAGGTAATTCCATAGTTAAACGAAGGGAAAGTGGTTGGCTTTGGTTGCTTAACAGAATACCATTGCACCGAAGAACCCATCACAAGAGAGTCTGCTTTGTTAGGAGCTAAGGTCTCATAGAAATCATCTTTACTTTCTCTTCCCATCATATAATCAGCTCCAACCAAATAACCTATGGTGCCATCTCCTGTACAATCGACGAAAAGAGGAGCACTGAAAGATATTTGTTGCGCTGTTTCTGTGTTTTGAGCAAGTACTGATTGAATTTTGTTTCCTTTGCTTTCGGCTTGAATAGCACGATAGTTCAAGAATAATTCGATATTCTTTTCGGCCTTAATCACCTCGAGTTTCCTCTCATCTGCATAGTGATGAGCTGGCATTGCGTTGCCTTCTAAAGTAGGACCAAACTCTTTTTGCAAGCCACCTAAGCGTGGGAAAGGACCAATCTCGATCTTTCCACCAAGATGAACACGCACTTCTGAGCTGTTATTCCCACCTAACACGGGGCGATCTTGTATCAAAGCCACTTTCATTCCCAATCGAGCTGCCGACAAAGCAGCACTCATTCCAGCAACACCTCCACCCACAACAACAAGGTCGAACTGCTTCTTTGCAGGCTCTTTTTGTAGAGTTGGATTGTGTTTTACTCTGAACCCGCTGAGCTCTTTCAAGCTATTAGGAGGCGTTGTGGGCGTTGTTGTAAGGAAGATAGCATCGCATCGTCCATCAAAACCTGTGAGGTCGTGAAGCTTTAGTGATGCTTTTCCTGCAGGAAGAGACACCTCTCCTGCATATTGCCACATCCATTTGTTGCCCGTTGAGCCTAATGTTGCATTTAATTTCTTATTGTTAATGCTGATAAGGAACTTGCCTGGACCAGCGGTTTTACACCAAGGTGCGGTCCAGTTATAAGTTCTTACATATACATAGTATTTCGCTTTGTCTTTTATTTCGATGTTTGTTTGGGCGTCGTTCACCTTCTTTCCCAGTCCATGAGCAATGAGATAAGGTGATCCCATTTGGTCTATAAACTGCTGATCTACACTCCAACCGCCTTTATTTTGAAAGCTTTCAGCCTCAACAAGCACATCACTTGCCAATGCAGAGCTACTTGTAAAAAGGGCAAAGAGAGCAAAAGCGCATCTTTTTATAGTCCTATTTACTTTTAAAGTTATCATCATTCTATTAATAACCATCATTCTGTTTAAAGTTCTTTACAATCTGAATATCTTTCGAAGGGATTGGCCATAGATATTGACGGTTATCCCATTGGCGTTGAGAAAGCACCTGAATGAGGCCTGTTGCCTCCATCTTTGTGAAGTCTGGACAGCCATTTTCGTCGATATCAGGAGTGATAGGCCAGAACCAATTGCCTGTGTTTACCACCTTAGTAAGGCACTCTGTAGCAGGATATAACATGCCATATTGCTTTTGTTTCATCACTACTTCAGCCAAACGCCATCTGATAAGGTCGGCAAAGCGAAGGTTTTCGCCAGCTAACTCCATACGTCTTTCCATGCGAAGTTGCTTTCTCATGTCGGTTTGAGGTAAGATTGTGAAAGCTGGATAAGATGTTGTTTGAGCCTTATCTACACCATAAGCACGAGCACGAACTGAGTTCATAGCATCGATAACGGTTGCATCTATCTCGTTTAACTCGATCTTTGCTTCTGCATACATCAACAAAACGTCTGCATAACGCATAAGAATAATGGGGTTTTCTGCAGTATATCCATTCTCTAACCACGACTCATCAATACCCTTTTTCCATGCTAATCCGTTGAAAGAAGCATATTGTTTATTGATACGGGTGTCGTTGTTATATTCTTGTTTGCCTGTCTTTACATTCAAAACAGTGGTTGCTGCGGGTGAAGGATTATAGACATAGCCTAAGAATGGTTCGTTAAATGGAACGATAGTCATTGCACATCGTGGGTCACGAGCTTTGAAAGGTTCATGCGAATCGAATAAAGGTGACTCGTCAATGGGCAATCCATCGGTGCAAGTATATGCGGCTAAAAGATTCCAAGAAGGGTCTGTTGAAGCCCAACCACCAGCATTTCGTACTACTTTATTCTTCACTTGACCAGCTGTTATCACATCTATTTTCATGTTGATAGAGCGTGGACGCACGAAAATGAACTCCTTTGAAACCTTTGTATGTTGCAAGAATAGGTCACGATAGTTATCGTGTAGGGCATAAACACCTAAGTCCATAACAGCTTTAGACGCTGTTGCTGCTGTTTGATAGTCGCCTAGATACAAAGCTGTTCGTGCCTTATAAGCCAACGCTGCACCCTTAGTTACTCGGTCGAAGGTTGTTGTTTTGGTAGGAAGAATATTGATAGCATAATCAAAATCCTCATAAACATGCTTTAAAACTTCGCTCTTTGCGGTTCTACCTTTAGCCATTCCCTCAGGGATTGTCAGTTCTTCTGTGAAATAAGGAACATCTCCGAAGCGAGTAATAAGACGTCCATAAGCTACCGCTCTGAAGAAATGTGCCTCCGCAACGTATTGCATTACCTCTGCTTTATTAGCGCCTCTGTCTAACGCTTTTTGGTAAGTATTGATGATTCCGTTAGCATAAGAGATCATTTGAAAATTGGTTCTCCAGTGCAAACCCACGATCCAATCCTCACTGTTGATGGTTCCATTCTCGAAAGCTGTTAAGGCATCACGATACACTGTGTCATCACTCCAGTCTGTTTGGTTATCTCCTTCTTGTCTCCAATAAGTCATATCGTATAGCTTATTCACTGACATTTGGATCTCTTTAGCCGAAGAATACCAGTTTCCTGTTGAGCCACTAGACAACGGATTGAGGTCTAAATCATGACAAGAAACAAGACTTAAACTTGTAATTGCAACAAGGAATATCTTTGAAATATATTTATTCATAATAAAATCACTAGAAGTTAATATTTAAACCGAACATTAATGAACGCATAATAGGATAGCCTGCGTCTACTACTTCAGGGTCCCATCCCTTTGGACAGTTATTGAAACTGAACAAATCATTCGCTGAAACATACACACGAAGTGACTTCACAAAGAAGCGATTCACAATGTGCTTAGGAATAGAATAGCCAAGAGTGATGTTCTTACAACGTAGATACCAACCATTATATAGCCATTGATCAGACATTGAATAGTTTGTATCTGCATTAGAACGAGTGAGTCTTGGATACTTCATTTGCTTGTTTTGTTCGTCTGTGTTATATGAACTCCAATATTGACCGTCGATGAGTTGTGGGAAATTGAGCCAGTTTCCTGGAAGACCTTCCACCATTGATGGGGTCATTCTGTTCCACTTTTCGCCTACACCTTGGAACGAAACATTAAAGTCGAAGCCTTTATATGCAGCGCCAAGTGATAGTCCATACAAGAAATGAGGTAGTGAACCCTTCAATAAAACACGGTCATATTCAGCCGAGATGATGCCATCTGCTGTTCCATTAGGACCTGAAACGTCTTCGTATTGAACGTCACCTACTTTAATATTCTTATTGAGTTTAGCTGAATTATCTAAGGTTGTTTGGTCTTGGTAGATACCTTTACTACGATAACCATACCATTGATTAAATTCACTTCCTTCTCTATTGATTTGCGCTCCCACAAATTCTGTACCATTCATGTTGCCCATCACCGATTTATAATCAGATAGGTTGAAAGCTACATTGTATTGAAGTTCGCCAATTTTGTCACGCCAAGACAAGTCAAGGTCGAATCCTTTGGTGTGCATTTTACCTGCATTGACATCTGGATTAGCATATCCCATGAAGATAGGGATTTGCAATGCCAACAACATATCTTTGGTATTCTTCTTATAATAGTCGAAAGTAAAGCTCAAACGATTGTTTAAGAAGCGTGCATCAATACCGATATCCCAGCTCTGAGTGGTTTCCCATGTGATGTCTTTCACTGCATATTTGCCTTGAGCAGCAGTGGTGATAGACATGGTTTGACCTGCATTATACATCAAAGCTCTACCGAAATCGATTGAAGCTTGATAAGGATAATAACTTCCGATACGCTCATTTCCTAACTTACCAGTAGACAAACGCACTTTGAAGTGATTAAGCCAACGCAATGGTTTCATGAAGTTTTCTTCTGAAACAACCCAACCTAACGACAAAGAAGGGAACGAAGCCCAACGTGTTGCACGATTAAATCGAGAAGAACCGTCACGTCTTAAGTTCAATTCTAATAGGTATTTATTAGCGTAAGAGTAGTTAATTCTGCTGAAGTATGAGCGATATGAATATTCAAGAGCATTACCACCCACCTTTTGATGATCGCTTGGTGCAAGGTCAAGATATGGATAATCCATCAATTCATAGTTGCTTCCGCTACCCGACATCTTTTCTTCTCTCATGTAGAAATATTCGTATCCTAACAATAAAGAGATGTCGTGAAGACCAATTGTCTTGTGATAATTACCCAAAGCTTGTGCTGTTATGTCGTAACCTTGCTTTCTTATTTCTTCTAAAGAGGTTACATAGTGACCACCAAAGTAGCCTACCACCTTGTTAGGATCGTCGGCATTGGTATAAGGAACTTGCTTAACAAAGCTCTTGATGTTGTCGAAACGGAAGTTAGGAGAAGCAATTAAAGATAGTTTTAAGCCTTCGATTGGCTTAATATTGAGTTCTCCCTTACCGCCAATAGCATATCTGTTGGTTGCTTCAACGCCACCTGCTTGAATCTTAGCAAGCATGTTTTCGCCGTCTTTCACGTCACCATAACGACCATCTTGCCAATGAACTGCATAGATAGGAGGAATATTTCGGCCACCATCATCAAATGGATTGTGATGTGGAGTCTTTAAACGTGAATAGCTAAAGTTAGCATCTAAGTGTGCCTCGATGTATTTATTTAATGAGAAGTCGTTGTTTAAACGAGTCATAAAGCGTTCGTAGTTGCGATTAACATACATACCATCGCTCTTGTCGTAACGGAAAGATGCTTTCGACATCACCTTCTTTCCACCACCCATTAAACTGAATGTGTGTGTTTGACGATTTACGTTTTTATTGTAAAGAACGTCTTCCCAATTAGTAATAGGATATTTATCGGGATTGGTTTTATTGTTTTGTAGGTAATTAGCAATGAGGTCTTCTGCATAAGTTTGGAACTTTCCACCTTGTGGGTTATCGTTATAACGCAACTCGTTGGTCATCTCCATAAAACGTTTCCAGCCTACATATTTAGGCATAGTGGTAGGTTTATCGAATCCAAACTCGAAGTTATACGACATTTGTAAGTCGTCTGTTTTTGCACGTTTAGTGGTGATAAGCACAACACCTGCAGCAGCTCTTGAACCATAAATAGCTGCCGATGCTGCATCTTTCAATACAGATAGATTTTCAACATCATCGGGATTCACCATATTAATATCACCAGGTACTCCGTCGATGATCACCAATGGACTTGTATCACTTAAGGTAGTGATACCACGAATTTGCAATGTTGCATTACTTTCAGGTGCTCCTCCGTTTCGAGTTACAGTTAAACCTGATGTTGCTCCTTGCAAAGCTGTAGACAAATGAGTGGCGTGACTGTCGCTAATGGTTGTGCTACTCACTGCACTCACTGCTCCTGTTAGGTTCTTCTTCTTCATTGTTCCATAACCAACAACAACCACTTCTTCGAGTGCTGCAACGTCGTCTTGGAGCACAATGCTCATATTTTTTGAAGCCTTTAGCTCTTTATCTCTCCAACCAATGTACGACACAACGAGTGTACTTCCTACTGGAGCATCCATCGAGAACTTACCATCTACATCGGTGATGGTGCGATTTTGGGTTCCTTTTTGCACGATAGTAGCACCAATAAGGGGTTCGCCTTTGGTGTCGGTAACACGTCCTGTGAGCTTAGTTACTACCTTAGAGGTTTCGCCTTGCTTTGAAAGAATAACATATTTGTTTGGTGTTAGCTCGTATTTCAAGCCGTTTTCTTTAGCCAATTGTTCAAGAAAAAGATCAAGTCTACCATTTTGTTGCGCTAAAGAAACTGTACGATGGATGTTTAAATCCACATCGCTATAAACAAACAAAAAGCCTGTTTGCTTTTCAATTTCAGACATCATTTTTTGCACTGTCAATGTCTTTGAAGACAAGCGCACTTGTTGCTGTTGTGCAAACACGGTGGCATTGCCTAACGTAAAGAACAAAAACAATGACAAAAAGGGTTTATTGAAATGTTTTGTTGCTTGCAAAGCACATTTCGCCCACATTGGTTCACTCATAGTTGTTTATCTTTTTAGTTATATTTTTGTTTAGGTATATTTTCTTATTTCGTAGGTGTTCTGGTAGGAGAATAAAGGTTTGTCGAGGCTAAGGCATACTTAAATAGATGGTTTGTTGTGCCTTTTGATGTTCGATTTTGAAGTGATGTACCCTACTAATTACATTGAGTATGGTTTCAACTCCATCATCTTGACGGAACTTTCCGCTATAAACGAAATTGTTAATGGCATTGTTCTTCACCTTAATGGTTACGTTGAAACGCTTCTGAAGCACGCCTATAATCTCTGCCATCGACTGCTTTGTAAAGACAATCATACCGTCTTTCCATTCTATCACATCATTACTTGCAGCCTCAACAGACATCAATGGTCCGTTGCAAACTAACTTATAATGAGGTTGAAGCACCACTCCATTCTCTTCTTTGTTCGCTTCATACACCTTAACAGAGCCTTCGAGCAATGTAACTATGCTTGAATTTTCTTTGTAAGCCTCTACATTGAAGGTGGTTCCGAGTGCCTTCACACAATAATTATTCGCTGTAACGATGAACGGATGCTTGTCGTCTTTTGCCACATAAAACAAGGCTTCGCCCTCTAATTTCACGTTGCGTTCGTCGCCAAACACCGAAGGGTAGGTTATTTTTGAACCCGAATTCGCCCACACTTCTGTGCCATCTGGCAAAACAAGTTGCGCTCTTTGCCCTACGGGTATGGTTAATGTCTGCATCGCCACTTGCATTTTGGTAGGCGTTGTCTTTGTCCAATAAACATAAGCCATCATGAAACAGAACAAAACCGCAGCAGCATAACGCCACCAATTGGTCTTTTTTATTTCAGGATATCTTGCTGCTTCTTTAGTGTTTGCACCTCGAAACGAAGTGTATTGAACGTTTTTATCGGTAGAACGAGGAGCCATGTTCATCAATGCCTCCATCTTCATTGCGCTTTCTACATCTTGTCTTAACAACTCATTGGTGTTGACATCATGCACAAAACGCTCTTTTTCTTCTTTCGATAGTTCACCTGCTAAATATTTAAGTATGCGTTTGTCCATATCAATAGATTGTTTTATTGTTATACGTAGCTATTTGATTTTCCGCTAAAAGAAAACTGTTAAAGAATTAAAAATGTTGATTTTTATTTATTCCTCTATTTCTTTTGCCGCTCAAAAATACATCTTTTTATGCAAATCTCCATCTATTTTTAGAGTGAATTTGATAAAAAGAAATAAGAATAGCATTGATATTGAGTGATAAAAGCACTGCTTTTGCCTTGCAATTCCATTGCTTTTAGATTGTAATAACATTGCTATTGCAAGTTACTTTCTTGAAGTATTTAGGGCGGTTGCAGAGTGTTGCTTTCGCTAAGGAGTAAAAATTTGAAAGCACATCTACTCCTATTATTATATAGGGGCATAAAAAAAACGAACCCACTATCGTTCCTTTCGATAGCGAGTTCGTCTATATTTCTTTTCTATTCTTTTGCTTTAAAGTTCTTAATGAGCACAACTTCGAGTCTTGTTTTATGCCTCTTTGTCCTCGTCTACTACATCTTCTTCAACCAAAAGATTATCGATAATGAAGTTTTGACGCTCCATTGTGTTCTTTCCCATGTAGTATTCTAAAAGCTTTTGTACTTGATCTGTCTTGTGAAGAGTTACCTGTTCGAGGCGCATTTCAGGGCCAATAAAGTGCGCAAACTCATCTGGTGAGATCTCACCAAGACCTTTAAATCGAGTGATTTCGGGTGAAGGTCCAAGCTCTTCTATCGCCTTTATGCGCTCTTCTTCAGTGTAACAATAACGTGTTATGAAGTCGTTTTTCTTGTCACCTTTCTTTTGTTTGTCGCCATTTTCTTCTAAAACGGCTTTATTTTTAATCTTACTCTTCTTGTTTCTAACACGGAATAAGGGAGTTTGTAACACGTAAACGTGTCCTTTTTTGATCAACTCTGGGAAGAATTGTAAGAAGAATGTGATGATTAAAAGCCTGATATGCATACCGTCAACATCAGCATCGGTAGCCACAATAACTTTGTTATAGCGAAGAGAATCGAGCCCTTCTTCAATATCAAGAGCCGCTTGTAGCAAGTTAAACTCTTCGTTTTCGTAAACCACTTTCTTGGTTAATCCAAACGAGTTAAGGGGCTTTCCACGCAAAGAGAATACCGCTTGAGTATTGACATCACGGCTTTTTGTGATACTTCCACTCGCAGAATCTCCCTCAGTTATAAAGATACAGCTTTTCTCTTTATCGTTGTTTTTGCCATCACTATAATGAATTCGGCAGTCACGAAGCTTGCGATTGTGTAGATTTGCCTTCTTTGCTCGCTCCCTTGCAAGCTTTGTTACGCCCGCCATTGACTTGCGTTCACGCTCGCTTTCTTGTATCTTTGCAAGCATTGTTTCGGCAATATCGGCGTGTTTATGCAGATAATTGTCTACTTCTGTCTTAACAAAATCACCAATATATTTATTGATGCTCACACCATCATTAGGGCTCATGGTTGTCGAACCCAATTTAATTTTGGTCTGACTTTCGAACATTGGCTCTTCAACATTAATGGCAATGGCTGCCACTAAGCCGTTTCTTATATCACCATATTCAAAGTTTTTACCCGAAAACTCTTTGATGGTCTTTGCAATATGCTCTTTAAATGCTGTTTGATGAGTACCTCCTTGGGTTGTATGTTGTCCGTTAACGAACGAGTGATACTCCTCTCCATACTGGTTAGTATGGGTAAATGCGATCTCAATATCTTCGCCAATGATGTGTATAATGGGATAAAGACCATCTGTAGTCATTGTATCTGTAAGAAGATCTGCAAGTCCATTGCGACTCATTATGCGTCTTCCATTATACATTATGGTAAGTCCTGTATTGAGATAGGTATAGTTTCTCAACATTGTTTCAATGATATCGTCGTGAAAACGATAATTAAGAAACAGTTGATTATCGGGTTCAAAGAATATAAAAGTTCCGTTTTCGTCTGTAGTTTTAGTAGTTTTATCGCTTTGAAGAATACCTCTTTCGAATATCGCTGTACGCACTTTGCCATCTCTATACGAACGAACTTCAAAGCGTTTGCTAAGCGCATTGACCGCTTTTATACCGACTCCGTTCAGTCCTACACTCTTTTTAAAGGCCTTTGAGTCGTATTTTCCACCTGTATTCAATACACTTACGGCTTCGATTAGCTTTCCTTGGGGGATACCTCGGCCGTAGTCTCTAACCGAAACGCTTGCATTTTCTGTGATATCTATTTCTATTCGACGACCAGCATCCATCTTGAACTCGTCGATTGAGTTATCAACGACTTCCTTAAGTAATACATATATACCGTCTTCAGGTAACGAACCGTCACCCAATCTACCAATATACATACCGGGACGGGTGCGTACATGCTCCATGTCCGATAAGTGTCTGATGTTGTCATCGGTATATTTTACTTGCTCTACCATGCTGATATTGTCTTTAATATTTTCCTTATCACTCTGCATTTAATACCTTTTTATAGCAGTTTCTACGTTTATGCATAACAGGATTGAGGGTCTCCCATTGGCTTTGCACATTGGTATTGGTTTCCATTTCCACTTGTGTTTCACCCCATTCAAAGCCGTATGCTTGGTATCTTGGAATGAGATCGGCAAATATAAGGGCGTTAACTCCCTTCATTCTATACTCTGGAAGCACTCCTATTAACAATAAGTCTACAATCTTAGTCTTATGGAATTTAATTGCTCTTAGTAAGTGGAACCAACCAAATGGGAACAGTCTTCCCTTCTTACATTTCTGCAATGCCTCTGAAAGAGAAGGTAATGTAATTCCAATTCCCACAAGTTTATTATCCGCAGAAGCATCTTCTACGAGGGTAATAAGACTTAAATCGGCAAATGGGAAATACATATTTATATATTGATCGATTTGCTTTTCCGACAATTCTGAGAAGCCATAAAGATCTTTATAGGTTGAGTTAATCAACTCAAAGATTTTCTTTCCGTATCCACCTTCAAAGATATCTTTCTTCGTTAGCTTTTTAATTCGAAGGTTATAACGATTCTGAATCATCTCAGCTATCTTGGCATACTTCTCTGGAACCGTATCAGGTACAAAGAGTTTGTACTCTACATACTTATTATCTACTTCGTAACCGGGAAGGCTTTCCAATAGTCTTGGGTAGTAATCGTAGTTATATATGGTTGGCATTGTTCCTAATTGGTCGAAACCCCATGTCAACATACCTTCTGGATCCATATCAGTGAAACCCAAAGGACCAACAATTTCGTTCATACCATGCGCCTTACCAAAGTCTTCTACCGCTTTTAATAGAGCCTCAAGAACCTCTTTATCTTCAATAAAATCAATCCAACCGAATCTCACTCGCTTTTGATCCCACTTCTCATTTGCTTTGTTATTGATAATGGCAGCAACCCTTCCTACAACCTTGTTATCACGAATTGCAAGATAATAGTCTGCTACACAGAAATCAAATGCTGCGTTTTTATCTTTACTTAGAGTGTTTACTTCATCGCTATATAGATTGGGTACGTCATATTCATTGCCCTCATAGAGGTCATAATGAAATTCAATGAAGGCTTTAAGATCTTCTTTTGTTTCAACCTTCTTTATTGTAATGGATGTCATTTATCTGTTGTTTTAAGTATATAATTCGTACAAAATTAGCAAATTAGTAACGAATAACCAAATTTAAGATATGTCTTTTATAGAATATTACTTTACAGGTAGTTCCTCATTGTTAGGAGAAAACACCAATTTTTGAGGACAATGATTACTTATTTGAGCCTGTTCTGCTTCGTTAAAGCGATGTAATTTAGGAAAATTAAAACGTAAAAAATGTTCTAATTCTCGTGTCACTGCAGCCTTTAAAGGACCAAAAGGAACCTTTACCAAATCGGTAGTTGCCTGCACTTTGATTTTATCTGTCTTCGTGGTGGTATTATTATAATAGGTAGCACAACTGCCATTAAAAGCACTTTGAGCCTTTACCATAGCCTTATAGATGTATTTTTTAGGCACAAGAGAGCATACCACACGAGTTAAAAAACACGCTAAAAGATTGCGATTACTGGGGTTTGGCACCTTAGGAGTACCGAAATATTTCCACATCCATATCTCTGTTCCTAACAAGCAGCATTTTAAGAAGTTCACAACTCCACGATGCGCCTTTTGCATTAGGGCATTATCAGGAATTTTATCAAATGGAAATACATCGATAAAGATACCCTGATGCATGGCTATTTCGCTAAACGTTTCCTCTTTAAAAAGCGTTCCATTTTTCCTCACTTTTGCAAAGTAGTAAGGCGTTTTGGGGTCTGTTTCATAATAAGACAAGAAATATTGTTCGCCAAGAGCAGTGGGAGCCACCTCTAAGAACCTGTTATATTGGTCACGAGTCATACCAATATCGATGTCATCGTCCCACGGAAGGATCGCTTGATCATACAAAGCACCTATCGCTGTGCCTCCTATTAGGAAGTAGCGAATATCGTGTTCTTCGCAAACCCTTATCGTTTCACGAAGAATGTCGTATAATTCTCGGTGCAAAGCCTGCAGTTCTTCTTTTGTATAGGTACGTTTCATCGATTCTTATAGAATTACTTTTTCAATATTTTTGAGCGAAGAAATGCTATGCTCTCGTTCAATATTTGAGCGTGCATCAGCTTCAATGCCACCACATAAAGAGTGCATGCAATAGCCAATCTACTTACAATGAGCAACCAAGGATTGTGCAATGAGACGGTTAAACAATAGGCAATAACAGCCATAACCAATGCCGTTGCGCCAAAGGGCACCACATCTTTCAAGAAGTTCCAAAGCGAATAGCTAGTTAAACGATTGGTAAAGAAGAACCAAACAAATAACCATGCGATGTTTAATAAGGTATATGCAATCACCATTACACGTATTCCATACACCCAAAGCAAGCTCATCATGATGATTTGAACCACTCCTAAGCCAAAAGTGCAATAGAAATAGATATTCGATTTGCCCTTACTGATAATCATGTTCGACAACAAAGTTGACAAAGGAATAGTGGCTCCGCTAAAGCAAAGGATTTGAATTAGCTCGGCACTTTCGAGCCATTTAGCCTTAATTGACACCAGAATAAACTCTTTTGCCACCATTCCAAAACCCAAAAGCAATGGAAACGACACAAAAGAAGTGAAGCGCATCAGTTTACGAAAGGCAAATATTTGGCGGCTTTCGTCGTCTTTTAGGTCAACAAGCATGGGCTGAGCCACTTGGTTCACCATGTTTTGTGCCAACATAAAACACTTCGAATTCCATTGATAAGCTTGGTTGTAGATACCCACTGCGTGTGTACTAAAATAGTGACCAAGCACGATATTCAAGATATTATTATTGACATGCGTGGTGATAGAGGTTGCAAGTATTTTAAAAGAGAATTTAAACATACTGCGAAGTGGCGAAAAATTGATGTTCTTCCACGTTGGTCTCCAAGGCGAAAAGTACCACACAATGAGCGTATTCATCAGCACATAAACCAGTCCTTGCGTTGCTAACGACCAATAGGCCATGCCATTATAGGCCATCACCACACCCGTTATGCTCGACAACAGCACTGCAATCATTCCTGCTTTAGCCTGCTGTTCGGCCATCATATTCTTAAAAAGGAAAGCCGATTGAGCCGTTCCAAACGATGCAATAACAATACTTAAAAAAGCATATCTACATAAAGGAACAAGCTTGTCGTTGTGATAGTAGTCGCCAATAAGAGGCGCACAGAAAAACAACAACAGATAAAGCGAAACGCCCATAATGATGTTAAACCAGAAAACAGCATTGTAGTGAGCCGACGTTGGGGCTTTAAGATTGGCAATAGCAGTGGTGAATCCACTATTTTGTAGCGTGGTTGCAATGAGCGAAAAGACGCTAATCATTGCTATCATGCCATAGTCTTCGGTAAAAAGAATTCTGCCTAAGATTATTCCGAAGATTACTCCTACGAGCTGTTGAACGGCATTATTCATACCGCCCCATAACAAACCTTTAGTTGTTTTCTCTTTTAATGTTGCCATTTATCTAAACTATAACAAATTGCAAAGATAAAAACAATTCAATAATTAGTGGCTCTTTCAGTTAGAATTAATTTCAAAAACCATGTTTTTCGTATCCTTAATAGAGTAAAAAGAGCATTTTAAGAAGATGCTCCTCGCCCACTCTTACCCTCAAGAAGAAAGTATTTGCCATGCCATTTATTCGCTCTTTCAAGCCATTAGAATGAATAAAAAGGCGTGTTTTGTGTCTATTGTTCTGTTTTTTAAGTACTTTTGCAAATATGAAGGTATATTTCTATCACACACAAGACATTCAACACATTCTGCAACAGATTGAAAAGCAAGAGTTTCCACCACATTTTTTATATGGCGCAACGCTCTTTTCAAAGCACGGAGTTGATGTTGTGTGGCATAAAAGCAAGCTCAACCAGAGTCGTTGGAAGATGATGTTGCGCACCACATGGCGCATACTCACTTGCAAAGAATCGTTCGATGCCGTTTATGCAACACACTATCGTGGATTAGAACTAATTGTTTTCTTGCGAGCTCTTCATCTTTTTCGCAAGCCAGTGATTGTTTGGCACCATCAACCCATCATCAAATCGCCCTCAAAGTGGCGTGAGTGGTTGGGTAAATTGTTTTATAAAGGATTCGACGAGCTGTTCTTTTTCTCTCAAAAATTAGTGAATGACTCGTGCAAAACGGCCAAATATCCACCTCAAAAGATGCACTTAGGACATTGGGGAGCCGACCTAAAGTTCTACGATTCTATTCGTCATCAAACCCAACGCACAACGGGTTTCATTTCAACAGGCAAGGAATTGCGAGACATGCCCACCCTTATCAAGGCCTTTAATGCTACCAATGCCCCGTTAGATATTTATATTAACGAGCAAAATGGCGATGTAAATTATAATAAGGTGTTTGCCAATTTAACGCTGAACGATAATATTAAGGTGCATCAATGGAACCGCTTGGCACCCTATGAGCTTGCTCTTGAGGTGAACAAAGCCAATTGTGTGGTGATATGTTGTCAAGAATCGAAATACACTGTGGGCTTAACTACGGTGGTAGAAGCACTTGCTTTGGGTCTACCTATTATCTGTAGTCGCAACCCTCAGATACCAATCGACTTCGATAAAGACGGCTGTGGCATCTCTGTTCCTTACTATGATGTAGAAAATTGGACAAAAGCTATTGAATATATCACCCAAAATCCGACCGAAGCTGCAGCGATGGGAGCACGTGGAAGGGCTCTTGCTGAGCGTGAATATAACAACGAAAAATGCGCTGAGGTAGTGACTAAGGTGATTAAAAAATACGATAAAAAGGCATAATTCGTTATGTCTTTTTATTGTTTTATGGTGTTGTTCCGTCTTTCTCTCAATCTTCTCTCTCCCCCTTTCCATTCCCTTTCTTCTTAAACACCTCACTCTTTCATTTTGAAAAGAGCGATACACGCCCCACATCTGCTTTTTAATTAGAAAACGAAAGCACTGCTTTTAATAAGTAAAAGCACTACATTTAAAGGGCAAAAGCAATGAAATTACGCCTCTATAGCAATGCTTTTAGAATGAAAGAGCGAAGTCATTCATTATCAAAGAGATAAAGACAAAAAGAAAAATCCTATACCCATGCTTTCAAGTGAGCAACGAATTGCCACACCAAAGAGCAAAAGTATAGGATTTTATCCGATGTGTTAGCTGCTTAATAACCACACATCTACATTCTATTAAATCACTTTTTCAAATAAGAAAATCTTAGTTTTTCTTTACAGCGGTCATGGTCATATCTTCCAAGTTCACAGTAATGGTGTAGTCACCAGCCTCAGAACTTTCCACTTTCCATTTGGTATCGTTACCGTCATAGGTGTTTGGATAGTTGCGACGAACCACCTTTCTTGCTGTAAGAGGAGCGTCAGCGTTCTCTGGCATCAAGAAATCACATTCGAAACCACTATTCAACCACAATGGAAGTTTAAACGAACCAGCTTTCAAAGTCACATCTAATGTAAAGATCTTAGCATTAGTTGGGTCTTGAGTAAACTTGGGTGCGTTACCTAAATCCCAACCACTTGGAAGTGCATCACCCACTCCATATAATTGAGTAACGGGCACTTCTGTTTGTTCGAACTTAATTTTTGAAGTCTTAGTATCAATTGTAATGGTGTAATATCCGTGCTTTGAAGCCACCCATTTGTTGTCGTTATCATCGTTGTAAAGCACCTTAGAATAGGTTGATTCGCCTTCTTCTATTGTCTTATTCTCATGTCCTGAAGCATTAGGCATTAACTGATAAGTGTTGTAATCACCATTATCTTCAAGAGTAAACTTCAACTCTTGGTTTTTATAGATGTTACCTTTCCATTCGAAAACGCCATTACCTTTAGCAGTAAGTTTGTCTCTGTGGTCCCAATTGGTTGGGTTACCAAATAGATAAACATCTTTAATTCCACCAGTAACAACCACTGTTTCGTTGCTTGAAACTTCGGTCCAAGGAGTGATGCCTGCGCCTGTTAGAGTGACACCTGTTTGAGAAAACTCTACATTATACATATATTTCTTTCCTGCTTCGAATGATGTTGCAGAAGAAAGAGTTGCTTTATATTCTTCACCTCCAATGGTAAAGGTAAGTGTTCTGTTTGCTGCTGCATTGCCATCAACGGTGTTAGGAATAACAATTGCTTCGAGATAGCTGTCGCCTTTGCGCAAAGTGATATCTTGAGTTGCATCGCCTTCTTTCAAAGAGATAGCATCTTGCAATACATTATAATTGATGTTGGTGTGTTGGTTGCCGATAGTTGCTGTTACTCTATCGAGATTCACACCACTGGTTGAGGTGAAAGTGAAATACAACTTGGTTAGTTTGTGAGAGAAACTGAGGTTGGCAGTTGGGTTAAGACGTGTAACATTAGTTGCCTTAGCCTGCAAAAGATCGATTGCAGCTTGGTTACTTTGGTCGGCAACACTTATAGAACGTACACCATCTGCGATATCAGTTGTGTAAGGATAGTATGCCACTACGTCTACAGCAGAGCCATCAGAAGGAAGGAAAGCGTTTTTACTTACAGGAGCAAAGTTGCCTTCTTCAGCTGTTTCAGTTTCAATATTACTTTTATATTGATAGTTAACGTCGCCATTAACTGTGGTTGTTCCTGCGTTAAGAAGATAAACTCCAATTTCATCTCCCTTGTTCCATTGATTGTCAAAAGCACGTGTTACTTTGTGAAGAGCAATACCTGCATTGATTTTTAGGGCTCCATTAGTAGTTTGATTGTTGCTCACTACATCGTCGTTAGCACATGAAGCAAATCCCATTGCACCAATAAGTGCTGCGTAAATAAAATGTTTCATTGTTATTGTTGTTTAGTATTATAGTTGAATAATAAATTTTCTCTACTTTATTGAAGATGATGTTGCCCTGCTAAAACATAGCACGAGGCAACATCATTATCTTTGATTGTTTATAACTTTATGGTTCCTGCATTCACAACTTGCCAATTATTAACACCTGACATGATGCTACTTAGAGCCACACCCGATGCAATATTTAGAGGAGCTGTTGTTTGTCCGAAATTTGAAAGATATGAACTTAAATCGGTTACGATGGTTTTTGAGGTTCCATCTGCAAGCGACAAGTAAATGGTTAGCGTGTGTGTTGCACTTTTATCAAGACCCAACAAACGGAAAGGAACAGTTATCTCTTGCTCGCCTTTTGCGTTGGTTGCAATGCGAACTTCGGTTACTGCATCTTCAGAACCACTGCTCTCGCCTGTTTTAAGATTCACACTTGATGCCACTCCATTCAACACTGCATAGCCACTATTTACACTTACATCGTTCGAAATAGTTACGTTTAAATCGTGTGTTAACTGCTTCATCTTCAAAGAAAGTGAAGAAGTAGCTCCTTCGAGGTTATCTATTCTACTGTAAGTACCATATAATGTGCCAGGAAGACCATTGATTGCGGTGGGTGAAGACACTTCAGTTTTACTTGTTCCAACCTTTGCAATGCTGTCGGTTATGGTGATGTTCTCGGCAAAAGTATAAGAACTGATTGCGTAGCTTTCGTTGGTTTTCAACTCATACACATTGTCTCCGTTCTCTACTGTATATTGATTTTCGTTGATATTCACCACATAGCTATTGGGCTTTTCACCTTTATCAACTCCTGTCCAGTCGGTTGTTAGAGTTAACATGGTGCGTGGTTTCTTGATAGGTTGTGGCAACTCATCGCCTGAACATGCTGTGATAGCAGGAAGAAGCGATAGCGCAAAGCAACCAAGAACCATATTCTTTATTATTGTTTTCATAGACAATCTATTTTTATTATGGTGTTCTTATATATTAATTAGCCGCTTTTGAAAGACGAACAATCTTACAAGAGTGAGGTGCTAAGGTTGCACTTACTCTGATATCTTCGCCTTCATCGGTGTGTTTCCACAAGTCACGAATCTTCATTGCACCGCTAATTCCTAAGCGAGAGAATTCAACTGCACGCACCTTTGGTGTGTCTTCACGATTGAACAAACCTACGATATAATCGCCGTTTGACATCTTTCCATACCAAATTTGACTTTCTTCGTTGGTGATATCACCTACAAGAGGTTTACCTACAAACTTATCTTGGTTGAGAGCAAGCATCTCTTTATTGGTGTAATACTTCAAATCGCCATTCACAAGAGTGTTATATTGGTCGGCAACAGCAATAGGACCACCTGCCATTAGTTGCAAAGAAATAACGAAAGTCTTTTCTTCTGCGCTGTTTAACTGATTCAAACGGGTGAAATCTCCATCGGGAATGATCTTTCCTCTACCTGTTATCTTAGACCAATAAACGAATCCATCGAACTGATTATGGAAGGTTGGCCAACCATAATGCTTTTGTCCACGCAACCAAGAAGACACATGTCCCCAACCACCTGTGTAGGTATCAGAAACGATACGTGCCATGTTGTTAGTGGTTTTCTCTGCTGCTCCATCGTCAAACATGTTAGGCATTACGATAGAAGTGAACACTTTGTATTTATTTGCTGCCTCATTAATATATTTAAGAGCCAACTTATAGTTTTCTCTTCCATAGCCTCTACCTGGCATATCGCCTGCTCCATCACCTGTTTCAAATAGACACATAAAGTCCATACGAATGAAATCAACACCAATAGATTTGTAGTATTTAAAGAAGCCATCGATATATTCACGTGCACCTGCATGGCTTGGAACGATCCAAGTGAATAAGTCTGTGCTGTTAGGTTTAATGACTTTGTCCTTTGCAGGGTCGTAAACTAAGTCTGAAAGTCTTTTGTTTGTACCTTCAATAACGGTTGTTAAAGGTGCATGAACCCACAATGGATTGTCGTAAACACCCAATTTCAAACCTTTATCTTTACACATCTGCACCAAATCGGTTAGTTTTATGCCTGCATAATGAGTCATATAACCTTGTGCATTGACGTTAAGATCATTTGTCATCGACATGAATCCATCGGTACAAATCATATTATAACCAGAAGGACGAAGGTTTTCTGACACCCAATCAATATTCTTTTTCCATGTCTCTAAAGGCATATTAGAGTTGGTATGCGATAGTTCTCCTGTTAAACCATATTCGTATACGCTCCAATAAAGAGGGGCTTGTTTGGCATCTGTTGCAGAAGTTGTGTCGTTTTCAACAACATCTTCAGGAATCATATCAGGTGTCCAGCCTGTTCCTTTCTCGTCACTGCACGCCATTAAGGCAAGTGCAATGACTGAAAGAGTAAATACTTTACTTATTTTAAACATTTTCTTTTCTGTTATATGGTTATTTTTTCTCAAACTTAATCTTATTAGTTAGCACGTTAACACTAATCTTATAAGTTCCTGCTTGAGCTGCTTCTACTTTCCACTTTTTATCAGGATTGCCCTTAACAATTACCTCACAATTGGTTTCAGACAATGGTGCAAGGTTGTTTCCGTCTACTGCTTTAGGCATGATATAATCGCAATCGAAACCATTGGTATTGTCTAATGGTAGCTTGAACTCACCTTCTTGCAATGTACCTGTCCACACAAAGGTTCCTTTTCCTGCCTTTCCGTCGTAGATAAACGATTGACTAAATGGAGTACCCCAACCTCCTTGGGTAGCATTTCCAACAATCCAAAGAGCTTTAATAGCCACATCATCGGGCACACGAGATGCTTCGTCACGTTCAAAAGTAACGGTCATATCGTATGTATTCACTGTAACTTTATAGTTTCCAGCGTCTGCATTGTAGAGTTTCCACTTGGTATCGAACTTATCATTCACGTCTGGGAAGTTGCGACGAACGGCCTTTGTTTCTGTAATAGAAGCGTTAGCGTTCTCTGCCATGATGTAATCACAGTCAAAACCCTTTGTATTTGTCAATGGGAACTTAAGTTCTCCAGCCTTCAAAGGACCTTCATATACAAATGCAACTTGGTTCTTTGGATCTCTCTTTAGCTTGATAGCGTTTCCAATAATCCATCCTATTGGGGTTGCATCTCCCACCATATACAACTCAGTGTAATCGGTTGTTGGACGCTCTACCTTAATAGTTAGATCTTCAATGTCGAGTGTTATAACATAGAAACCAGTCTGACTTGCAGTGAAGAGTTGCTCTGTTTCACCTTGTTTGGTGTATTTAAGCTTGCCAGCTGCATCGCCTTGAGTGTAACCATTGTCTATATTTGCAAGGTCTTTCACAAACTTATAGTTACCAGCTTCAAGTGTTCCACTCCATGTATAGGTCTTTTCTGAAACCTTTTCAACCATCTTCACTGCGTGAGCAGCGTCCATTCCACCTGTTGAAGTACCCACAATATAAAGGTCACGAGGTGCAAGATAGTATCCAACAGCATCGAAACGGAAACGTGATATTTCTGGTTTCATATACTCTTTTCCACCTGATACGTTCGCAATAATTTCGGCTTCAAGGGTCGCTGTCTCACCTGGTGCAATGTTCCAAGACGACAATAAGGCATTTAACTCTTTATGAGTGAATCCTATTGAGTGCTTACCTGCAGGAATAGTGACCTTATCTATAGATGTTTCGAAGTTGTTATCTGCCACATCTAACTTGAAATAATAAGTCAACTTGGTTCCTTCACCACGATTAGCAGCGTCTTTCCATGAGAAGACAATAGCTGTATCGGCACCTAAGTCTTGTTGAAGTTGCACCTTATTAGCATTTGCTGTGAGGTGCATTGTGTCTTCTGGACTATTAAGAATGTATCGTTCTAAATCGTCACTACAGCTTGCCAACACCATTGGAAGCATGAGAAGAAGATATTTAAATATATTTTTCATCATTGTTTTGCTATCTTTTATTTCCAATAAGGAGCTTGAACTAACTTGCTATTCTTATCCATTTCTGAGCGATGGATAGGCATCCAATAGAATGCTTTCTTATAAACACGCTTTTGATAAGGTGTTAATTGATAGAATGAAGCAGCATCTTTTCCGTTGAAGTTCATTCCATAGAAATCGCCATTGAGCTCTTTCTCTGCCTCTTTCCATCTGCGTAAATCATCGTAACGCAATCCTTCGCAACACAATTCTACATGACGTTCTGCATGAATGAGCTTGCGCATTGCATCTTGATCGTTTAAGTTTACATGGATAAAGTTATTATCTGTTGAGCCAGTTGTGTATTGACGAACTCCTGCACGCTCACGTATTTTGTTGAGATAAACAAGGATATCGGCATTACCTGGATCCGATTCGTTCAACGCTTCAGCATAATTTAGATACGCTTCGCCTAGTCGATACAAGATACCTGGGCGGTATTGAATGTTGCCTTGCTTCACATTTGAGTTTGGAGAAAGCTTCTTTCTAACCAAATAACCATTCTGAGGAGCATCGTGAGTGTGTGGATTATCCTTGCCACCATTGAAGAATTCGAATGGTCTTTGCTCTTGTGTGAAGTATGAATTGTTGAAACTTACAGTTACATAGAAACGTGGTTCACGATTACAATACATGTTATAGGTGTTCTTTGTCGTGATATGTCCGCCGTTAACTTTGGTGTCCCATTGAGTGTTATCCAATGTAACATCAGATGTAGAGAAGCCTGTTTGCACATAACCTGAATTGCTATCGGTGATGGGAAGACCATTGTTCATGAAGAAAGCGTCTACAAGTTTCTGTGTAACTCCTAAACCACCTGAACCTCCACTCGCTGAAGGTGTAGCGTGTCTTTCATAATCTGAATAGTCACATCCACCGGGTCTTGCAAAGAGAATCTCCTTATTTCCTTCGTCAAAACGCTTTAACATCATGTTTTGATATGACATAAAGGGGTCGATTGTGCCATCTGCATTGGTCTCAACATATAGCTCATGACCTGCATTTTGTGCGGCATCGATTAGCTCTTTACATGCTTGTGCTGCATATTTCCACTTTGTTGCATCGTAAGTTGGAGCAAAAATGTTCTCTCCATCCGAGTTTTTAAAGTTCGCATAGTCGGCATTTCCGTTCACTAAAGGACTCGCAGCAAAGAGCAACATACGTGCACGAACAGCCAAACACATGATAGATGTGACTCTACCATACTTGCGAGCTTCGGTATATTTAGCAGGAAGTAGCTTTGAAACAGCTAACAACTCTTTGTCACACCAATCGATAATTTCTGTATAAGGACGTTGTCCTACAAGCAAATCACTAAGTGTAAAGTCGGTTGGAGCAATGTAATCAGGTTTGAAAGGAACTCCACCATAAGTGTTTGCAAGCAAATAATAGTAATAAGCTTTATAGAAACGGCACTCTGCTTTCATATATTCTATCTCTGTAGTAGAGATACCTTGAGATGGAAGAGCATGTGCTTCACGCAAGAAAATATTTGCCTCACGAATTCGTTTAGGGAACTCAGACCAGTAATTTCCGTCCCAGTCTGAAGACGAAGTCCATTCACCTAGAGCGAAAGGAATAATCTTCCAGTTCCATTGACGCCATCTTTCAGAAGGTGTTATCTCATCTCCAAGAACGTCCCAACCGATAAATCGGCCATAACCCATATAGGGATCGGGTGTTCCAGACTGCACTCCTGCTAACCAACCTTCAAGCTTGTCTTTGTCATTAAACACGAGTTCAAGAGTTGCTTCTGTGTCCGATTCCTTATCAAGGTAATCTGAACAAGAGCTTAAAGTCATGAGACTAAGACAACCTATGTATATATATTTTACCAATTTCATTGTATTATCTGGTTTAATAGTTAAAATTTAAGATTCACACCCAATGTCACTGAGCGCATAGAAGGATAACGTAATCCATCTGATGTCTCAAGTTCTGGATCCCATAATTTAAATGGAGAGAAATAAAGAAGATTATCACCACTCACAAATACACGCACACTCTTAGCGAAGAATTTTGATGTTAATGCCTTAGGAAGGGTGTAACCAAGTTCAATTGACTTTAATCTTAGATAGCTCATGTTCTTCTTCCAGAATGTAGAAGCACGATTGTTGTTGGGGTTTGTGCTTTCTGAAAGACGTGGCCAGAATACATTTTGAGATGGATTCTCTTCAGTCCAACGGTCGGTATAGTTTGTATAAACGTTACCTAACACACCTTGTCCACTTCCAGGAATGAAGTAGTTGCTACCTCCAATTATACGATATGTGTCGCCAGAGCCTTGGAAGAAGAAGCTAAAGTCTACATCTTTATAATTAACATTACCTCCAAATCCATATACAATGCGTGGAGCTGAGGTGCCACCGATATAACCTTCGTCTGCATCTGTAATCACTCCATCGTCGTTCATATCACGATATTTGATGTCACCAGGGCGTACTACTGTTCCTAAAGACTGCTCTGCGATACCTGGTTTCAATTTACCATTGATGAAATCGTCTTCAGTAAACAATCCTTCTGCTTGTAAACCCCAAAGTGTTCCGATAGACTTTCCTGTAATAGAACGGTATGTTCCCACTACAGAAAGAGGCTCATCTTTCTCTTTAATGGTGTTCTTTGCATAAGTGATATTACCTCTTAAGCTGATATTGAATTCCTTATTAAAGCTGTGATTGTAAACAATTGACGCATCAAAACCATTATTATCTACTACACCATAGTTGGCATAAGGATTTGAAATGAATCCTACTTGAGAAGGAATGGTTGAGCGTTGCATGAAAATATTAGTTCTATGCTCACGGAAGAAGTCTACTTGTAAATCTAATTCGTTCCATAATCCCAACTCAAAACCAATGTTTGTTTTAAGTGATTTTTCCCAAGTTAGATTCTGAACTCCTACTTCTCCTTCTTGGACTCCAGTTCTACCTACCTCACCAGAGTAGCCCCAATTGTAACCACCTGCATTGGTATTGATAGTGGTGATATAAGCAAAACGACGTCCACCGATATCATCATTACCCACCATACCTATAGAACCTCTTACCTTTAATTTAGTAATAGTGTTTGAAAGGGGTTGCATAAACTTCTCTTCTGACACCAACCAACCAAGCGCAAGTGATGGGAAGAAACCATATCTGTTGCCCTTTGCAAAGTTTTCTGAACCGTTATAACCGAAGTTAAACTCTGAGATATAACGACGATCG
Source organism: Hoylesella nanceiensis DSM 19126 = JCM 15639 (assembly GCF_000379965.1). GTDB lineage: Bacteria > Bacteroidota > Bacteroidia > Bacteroidales > Bacteroidaceae > Prevotella > Prevotella nanceiensis. Next base: position 154,809 of record NZ_KB904332.1, read on the forward strand.
TAGGTATATGACAAACGACCTGCAATACCTTGGGTACGCTTTGGTTGCACATCTCCCCAGTCATAACTACGTTGATTATACAAGAACAAAGCATTTAAAGCGTGCGCACCGAATGTCTTATCATATGAAAGAGATGCTTCCAAATAAGTACTCTTATTGCCATAGTTGGCATTTGAGCTATGTCCAAGGAACTCACTACCGAACGAAAGGATACTATGAACTAAGTTTCCTTCATCGTCTCGAGACTTAGCAACACTATAATAACGTGGGTCTTTACCTCTGGTTACAAAGGCTTCGTTATAAGTATCGAATGCAAATGTAACCTTAGCTTTCAATCCTGGGGTAATCATCTTTAAGTTTTGTTCTACCGAGAACAATGATTCTAACTTACTACGAGAACCTGTATAATAACCTGATTGTGTGCTTAAAGCCCATGGATTGAATCGAACATTAGATACACGGGGTATTGTTCCATCTGAATAGATAGCGGGATGAACAAAAGGAGGAGTTTCAAATGCGCTTGTAAAAAGCTCATCTGTACTGCTCTTTCCTTTGCGTAGGTCTTGCAAGTAACCACCAATATTAAAACGAACTAATGTTGTCTTGGTTAAATCAAGGTCTACATTGGCACGCATGTTATAACGTGTCAATTTACTAGAAGTATCATAAGGAAGACTATTATCACGTGCTAAGATACCGTTTTCATCGTAAACTGAAGCAGTTAAAGAATAACGTAACATATCAGAACCACCTGCAATGGTTAAGTTTGCACGTGTAGATGAAGCGTAATCTTTAGTTATTGCGTCAATCCAATTAACGTCTGGATAAAGATCTTTGTCGTAACCATAGTAGGTCTTAAGTATCTGATCTTTGGTGAATAGGCGTTTATTGGGATCTGGTTGCAATTGATTCAAAAGACTCATATATTCTGCTGCACCAATAAACTGAGGAAGTTTGGTAGGCTTACGAATAGCTTGTTCAAATCTAAAGTCTACTGATGGCTTTGCAACAGTACCACGTTTGGTATTAACAATGATAACACCATTCGCACCTCTAACACCATACATGGCACTAGCAGAAGCGTCTTTCAATACTGAGAACGATTCTATTTCTGCTGGATCGATATCATTTATGCTTCGTTCTACACCATCTACCAACACTAAAGGATGGTTATTGCCGCTAAATGATGAGATACCACGAATCCAGAAGTTCGAATTGTCGTATCCAGGCTCTCCACTTGGCTGGAAAGCAATAACACCTGCCAACTGACCTGCAAGGTTATTACTCATCGAACGACTTGAACCTACTTGCAACTTTTTAGGGTCTAAGGTCTGAATAGAACCGATAACCGACAATTTCTTTTGGTTACCATAACCCACAACCATCACTTCATCGAGTCCTGCAACATCTTCTTGCAAAGTGATGTTGAAGTTAATGTTGTTCGCTACCTTTATTTCCTGTGTCTTAAAACCAACATAACCAGCGACTAAAACAGCCGATTTATCTGGAACGGTTAAATAAAAGTGTCCATCAATGTCTGTTACAGTCATTATCTTAGTGCCCTTTACTGATACAGTTACACCTGGAAGCGGATTCTTTTCTGCATCAACAACAGTACCACTAACCTTAATTCCGTTCTCTTGTTGATTAGACATTTTCGTTGTTGGCTGTACTTCTGCCTTCGCACTTACTGGCGATAGAGCCGAAAGAACAAGGAAACCAACCAATATCCTTTTAATGTTCATATTTGTTTTTTATGTTGTTAATAGTATATTTTGCATCTGCTTAGTTTCTCAAGGTGTCTTTTCCTTTCAATGCAAAGATATACATTTGCTCTAGTTCTATATACTATATATAATAAATATACAAACTCTTAAAAACATCTATCACTGAAAATCAATCACTTACAAGTTTTAAAGATAACAAAAATACAAACCTAATCACGCCTATTTAAACTCTTTTTACCTCAAAAAACGCTTTTTCTTGACCCAAAACAACAAAGTAAATCTATTAAATTTAGAAAATATTACCAATAAAAAAGGTAGAAACGAGTTATTTTTTCAACTCATTCCTACCCCATAAAGTAAGTTGTTTTTATTCAAATTATGGCTCTGCTTCTACAAGTTTACAAACATAAACATTACATACTCGCTAACCTTCATAACAACCCTATATTAATAATACATTCACTTACACGCTTTGTAGAAGCTCGCCACATTTATTTTATAAACACTTTCTTACCTTTATGTATGTAGATTCCTTTACTAGGATGTTCCACTTTCACGCCATCGATAGTATAATAACTTTCGTCTTCGCTTGTCGTTGTTGCTTTATCGAAAGCAGATTGCAATGTTTCGTTATTGCTATTGATAAGCGACATAATGCGTGTTTGGTGCTTATTGCCAAACAATGGCACTTTGATGTATGTCTCATTGCTGTTGATTGTGCCTACAGTTAGGCGTTGCCAAGCATTGTTTTTGTTAACATAAACCACCTCATCACTATTATTCAAGCCATTAGAAGCACCTTTTTCTACCACCAACATCGTCCAATATTTCAAGCTGGGGACTTCGATATACAATTTATTTCCTTTTTTCTTAAAAGGTATATCTTGTGGAGTTCCACCATAAACATCAGGAGTTGCTGCCCAAACACGAGCTACATCTTCGTTGATATCGATATCTACTGTAAAGTGATATTTGGTCTTTGGTTCTGTTGTAGTGCGATATTTATCTATCCAAGAAGTATCTTTTACTGTTTCGAGATTCAACAAATGAATCATCAATTTATTGTCTTTCTCTGCACAATAGTAGTTCACTTCTTTTTCTTTTCCTGCAAAAGGAAGCACTTTGTTGTTCATTCTCACACTCTTATATTCTCTCTTGCAATTGTCTCGCAATAGATTTTCATAACCAACTAAGAAGTTATAATAAGGCACTAACTTCGTTCTTAGTTCGTCAGTCATATAACAATCAGCGTTAGGGAAATAAGGATTGTTCAACATATCATTACCACTTAGCTCTATTCGGCTACCTCCAATAGCAAAAATAAATGCGTCTGACACTAACACTGAAGGTATATTGAATGCGCCTTTAGCACCCTCACAATGTGTATAAGCAGCAAAAACAACAGGCTTATTAGGTGCAACTTCTTGGTTTTCTTTCATATAGTGACTAAAAGCTGCAAACTCTTTCCACCACACCTCTACATATACTGTATGAATATTAGGATTAGTTGCCACAACAGTATGTCCCCAATTACTCACTTGGTTCATCACCAATTCTTTCTTATTTTGATCATTGTGCAATTTAGTTAATAAAGGAGAATATCCATCCCACAATAAAACTTCTTTACCATCTTTAGTTGATAGCCTTGAGGCTTTTTCCACTTCATTGCCATTTTCCTTAACATGATATCCTGGGGCAGAGCCTAATTGGTCTACATGAAAGCCATCAAACTTAAAGTCTTGATACACTTCTCTAGTTCTCTTCACAAGATAATCTTGCCATTCTTCATTGGCTGGATTTTGTATAAAGATATCACTTTTGCCATGTTCCAATACATGTCTATAAGGAGAAACATCGGTAGAATCTATATAAACCTGCCATTCTGGTTTCACTCCATCCTCTTTTCCGTCCTTAAGAGCACCATAAGCAAGGTTATAGAACATTGCTTTTGAGCCAATGCCCTGCACTTCTCTAATATAATCTTTAACCACTTGTGCACTAATTGTCTCGTTAAATATTCCATGATAGGTAGCATCAGGACAATAAGGGCGATGATGTTTCCATTGCCAGTCGTAGAACTGCATCGCATTGATATGATATTTACGGAAAGTTTCCATTTCCTTTTTCATATCACGTGTTTTGCTGTCTGGATCATAATCAGCAATATAACCATATCGAGGGAACTTAGTCCACTCCGTAGAGACGTCTACTCCCACAGTAGAAACAACATTATATCCTGTTGCACTAGGCTCTGTCACCACCGCAAGATAGCCTTTATAGTTCTCTTTAGGAGTCTTCCACGTCCACGATTTACCCCCTACTACCGACACATCTACTACATCTGCGCCATGATAATAATACACTTTTGAACCATAAGCCAATGATCTTGAAGAAGTGAAATGCACCGTTTCGCCTGGATTATATATGGTTTTGTCGGTTAAAAGCTCGCTATTATCCATGTAACCCTCTATTGGTGCGGTCTTAGAATAATAGAAACTCATGGGCTGTTGCGCCACTTTGCGAATAGCAGAGTGGTCGTTTTGCTGGTCATCGGCAATGCGTGGGAAATACCATCTGTTGCTACCTGCCTGAATGTTCACAGCTTCGTTTGCCGCAACAACATGCACTCTTTCTTTGTTTTCTCTTCTATTTTGAGCCGAGAAGCCTGTTGTTACCATTGCTTGAACAGCAGGAGCGCTCGAAAAGTCTATTGCAAAATTCTTTGATATCAACTCATTATACGATGAATATTCAAGTGGGAACTCTACTCTCACCTTATTATTTAGAACAGGAACTCTATTCATTCTATCATAAAGAACGGGCTTTACATAAACGGCCAAATTGCCATCTGCACCTTTAAAGGTGTTGCTATGCACCTCAGGAACATTGTTTCCTAAATAATAAACAGAGCGAAGTGCTTTACATTCCAGAAAAGCTTCGGCACTCCAACGATGCAAATTCTCGGGAAGTGTGATATACTCAAGACTCGAGCAGGCATTAAACGCATAAGAATCGATGCTTTCGCACGAGCGAGGAATATCGACATTCTTTAGCGAAGTGCAATTTTCAAAGGCATTACGACCAATGTTTGTGATGCCTTGTGGCAACGAAATAGACTCAAGTTGTTCGCAATGTGCAAACACAAAGTCTTCTATTCGATCGGCTGTTGAGTGCATCTCCACCTTAGAAAGTTCCTTACAATCATAGAAAGCGCATGCCCCTATTCTTTGAATTGTTGCAGGAATGGTGATGGATCTGATGTCGGTGTTACCTTGAAAAGCATTGGCTTTGATTTCGGTTACTTTGTGTCCTCTAACATATTGAGGAATCACTACGGTTCCAAGAGCCGCTTTTCCGCTGGTTAACACGGCCTTACCATCGGGTGTAAGACTAAATTTTAAACCGCCAAAATCTACTGTTTCGGCAAAAACGCTAGCACATGCAAGTGCTAAACTCATTGTAAGTAAATGTCTTTTGTTCATAGTAATTGTTGTTTGGGTTAAACATTAAAACTCTGTTCAAAGGTTGTTAAAAGACAGAGTCAAAGGTTGTTGAATAAGTTTTCTTGCTCCTTTTGATACGAAAGAAACGTTTTCAGGTAAGTAGTTCGATAGATTATCATCGGATTCCTACAGAACCACGATTCAGTTTAATTATACCTCCCTTTTGATCTTTTGTTTTACTTTTTTGATACGGGTATCATGTGATCATCAAGTTGTTGCAAATCTAACGCTTTATTCTGCTGGTTGTGTCGCTGTATCACAAAAATATAAAATCAGCAAAAACATATTTCATTTATAATCAACACATTAAAGAAAACTCAAAGTATAAAACATACAAATAAAGAATTGTACAATATTTTTTCAAAATGGCTATAAACGATGAAAAACAGATGAGTTTTTGGGGTAGAAAAAGCAGCTTTTGAGCCTCAGCATAAATACATGTGGTGAAGAAATACATTTTATTGCATTTTCTTTCTCACAACAACTAGTTTTTATCTCTCTTTGTCTTGCGATGTAAAAGCTATGCTATTGGGGTTCAATAGCATTGATATTTGCATAAAAAAGCATTGCTTTTAAAAGGTAAAAGCAATGCTATTCTGTATGGAGTTGTAAACTTATAGGTTCATAAGTTGTTCTTCAAACAAGTCGGGTTGTAACGATTTCAATCGTGTTCGTGAGCGATATGAGTAGATAGTTGCCTTCGAACATCTTAAGAAAGCAGCCAAACGCTCGTTATCACTGATACCTAATCGAATGAGAGCACATATTCTTAACTCTGTATTTAAACGCTTATCCTTTTTATTTACCACTTGAGATTCGGGCAATAAAAGCTGATTAAAGTCGTGAACAAAGTTGGGAAACAAACTCAAGAAGGTTGCATCAAAGGTCGCAAAGAAGGCATCTACCTCCTTTTCTATAAAGGTTGGCGACTTCAATATATCTAATAATTCAGTCTTAGAGCCTGTAGTTGCCACCTTACGAAGCTGCTTTCTGTAGAGTTCCATCTTATCAATATAAGTAGAACACTCTGTCATAAACTGCGCAATGTACATGTCTTTGATTCTACTTGCCTCTGAAAGTGAGTCGTTACTCTCGCTCAAAGCGTCGTTAGTTTTCGACAATACATCATTCAATTTATATAGTTCTGCATTCTTATCTCTTAGCGCACGTTGTGTAACCGATAGCTTCTTCATTTGTCTACGCAACAAGAACACCAAGCCAATGAGCATCAACGACAACACACTTATGCTCACAAGAGCCAACAATGTGACGTGCTTTTCACGCTGAGTTTTATCTTCATACGCCTTATTAATAATGGGCATGATGTCTGAAACCTCAATAACTCGTAGGCGAGCGTTGCAATATATGGCATCTTCGAGGGCACGTTTCATATATAAATAAGAGCGTTCTATGTCGCCATCTTCATATAATAAGGTGGCAAGTCGACGCAAAGAGATATACTCTTTCACTGCACTTTTGATGTCTGCAATAGCGGAAACGATGAGATATTGCTTCTCTTTCTCTCTATTTCCCATCAATCTATAGATGTCAGAGATAGAATATGCCACATAAGCCATGCGTCTATCATCAACGTTTAGCGTTGGATATTCTTTCAATAATATCTGCAAAGCGTCTTTATAACGATGCTTATCCATCATTCTATCGGTAACAACCCAAACCGAAGGGTCGAGCTTTAGCGATAGAATTGAATCTTTATAAAGAGACGATTTCTCGTTATATAGTTTGCGTTCGTTAGCTGTTAAGCTCACAGTTTGCAAAGTGGTATAAAGATCTTGATTAACTGTATAATAATAATTGCGAAGGTTCGACGATGCGTTACGCACGTTTAAGCGTTGCAACACCTCGTTAGCTTCTTTATAGTTTCCACCCTTTATCAACATAGATGCAACATCGAGATAAGAGTAACTCAATTCTTCTGCATCGTTTAAGCGTTGTGCAAGACTTAGTTTTTTCTGTGCATAAAGGAGTGCCGAGTCGACAACAAACGACTGATAGCCTGCAAATAGTTCTTTTTCGATTGCATATTTTTTATGCAAATCGTCTGCCTTTCTTAGATCACTCTTCAACGAATCGAGCATTCTAAGACGTGCATTGGTGTATATTTGCTGATTGGCTACTACCTTATCTAAATCTTCTAACGTCGGAAATGTTGTATTCTTGGCATTTAGACAATGGCATACAAATAGCAAAATAAAGATATTTACAAGTCTAATCATATAATAAAATCACTACTTTAAATAGTTTCTTTTCTTCTAACATGTATACGTTTATATACTAATATATATTCGTATACCCTCCCATTTGTATTATTCTTTTATCTGCAAATATAGTAGTTATTTTTTTATTACTTGTCTTTTTAAAGCATTTAATTACTTTCTTTGGTTATAAAATGATAAAGCATAACAGATTAAAAGCTTTTACATATAATTATAAAGAATATTGTTTGGTAGTTGTTTTCTATCGTTTCATTTTATTATATCACCTTTTCTTTTTACCTAAAAGTCTTTGTTTTACATCTTTTTCTTATCGTTTTACCTGCTTATTAAGGGCAATTGTGACATCAATTGTTACAAAAAAATCTTTCATTTGCATTGTTCTTACAAGACGATAAGCCCTAAAAACAGGGAGAACAAGGGGTTACACGCCCTAAAAAGGATTATAGATTGACTTTCAATTCGACAAGAAACAAGAAAAGATAGAACAGAAAATGCGAAAAACAAGGTATTATTTTAAAATACTAAAGACGATTTAAAATGGTATTAAATTACGCCTATTTCGAACGCAATTATTGTAAATTATGACAAAATATTGGGCAAATTCATTGGCAAAATAACTGCCTTCACTATATTTGCAAGCGTTAATTCAATCGATTGTAAGAACAAAACAGAACATTCTTTAATGCATTTGGGAGATAAAAAAGAAAGATGATGCAAGCAAAGATGTTTATTTAAAGAGAGAGAACCAGAGCACTTCAAGGGTAACAGTTTTGCATGTGCTACTTAGTTTTTAAAGAGATGTTGTGCAAAACCATTATTATTGGGTCTCTAAATGTTTAACCCTAAAAACTAACACACACAATGAAGAAGAACATTTTTATAACTATTGCGGTTGCTGTGATAGCATTTTTCAGTAGTTGCAGTAAGGAAAGTGCCGAAGAAAGCACAACACACGAGGACGTAAAGCCCGTAGTTACTCAACCAATTAAGAGCAACAAAGCCAATCTTTTTGTTCATTATATGCCGTGGTTTGTGGCTCCTAAGAATGGACAAGGGGTGTGGGGATGGCATTGGACGATGGCTAATAGAAACCCAGACCGCATCGATTCGAATGGAAAACGTGAGATTGCATCGCATTATTATCCTCTAACTGGTCCGTATGATTCAGGAGATCAGACCATACTAGACTATCAATGTCTATTGATGAAGTATTCTGGTGTAGACGGAGTGATGGTAGATTGGTATGGAACACAAGACAAAGACGACTATTCTATCTTACTAAAAAACACCGAAGCCATTGCTAATGCGGCTGCAAAAGCAGGCTTGAAGTTTGCCGTTGTGTATGAAGATGCAACCCTAAGACACACTTCCGACCCTGTAGGTCAATTGAAAAGAGATCTCGAATACTTAAAGAACAACCTCTTTAATAAAGCCAATTATGTTCAAGTAGATGGTAAACCGCTCTTCATGGTCTTTGGTCCTCGCCAGTATAAGTCGGGAAAAGGCTGGAATGAAGCACTCGAATCGATCAACAAAAATGTGTTCTTCGTATCGCTAAACTATCACACTCAGAATATAAACAACGAGGGATATAACAACTCGAGAGGTGAGTTTATGTGGGTAGAGAAGTATCCTAACTACGACAGAGCACGTCAATTTGAATTCTTTATTGGTGGTGCAATGCCTGGATTCCACGACTTCTACACTGCAGGTAATGCCGAAAACAGTTACGCAACACACGACTCTGAGAACGGAGCGTTATTTGCTCGCCAGTTAGAAGCATTTAAAAACTCGGGCTTTAACTGGTTACAAATTAGCACATGGAACGACTATGGCGAAGGAACTACAATCGAACCAACTCGTGAATATGGCTATAAATATTTAACAATGCTACAACAATTTAGCGGAATGCCATACGAAGAGGGCGATTTAAAACGAATTTATCGCTGGTATGAACTAAGCGTTCAACACCCAGGAAACTGCAAATTGCAGTCGGCTTACTATCTTTTAAGCAGTTATCAAATCGACAAAGCCGACCAACTGCTTAACGAAGTGGCTGAAAACAGATAAGCCATGAAAGAAAACTACCTTAAAGAAAATACACAAATGATGAACCACAAGCAACCATAAGGTTAGCTTTCACTATGCGAAAAACATGTAACAAGGGTTGTTCTTCCCAACCTTGAACAACCAAAAAGAAAGCAAGTTAGAATCAAACGGAACTAACTTGCTTTCAATCTTTTATGTGGCGAGGTGCTAAAAGCTATCGAATTAGATTGCAAAAGCTATGCTATTGAAGTGTAAAAGCAATGACTTTGCACCATAAAAGCTACCTTATTATATTATAGAAGAATAGCTATTCGAAAGCCAACCTCGTGCCTTACTATCTTAAACAGATGGTTTATTTGCTCACTAAGCGCATGGTATCTCTTGCGATAACAAGCTCTTCGTCTGTTGGAATAACGCAAACAGTAACCTTAGAGTCGTCTGTTGAGATGATAGTTTCTTTTCCTCTAGCCTTGTTTCTCTCTGCATCTATCTTGATTCCGAGGAACTCTAAGTCGCTACAAGCATCGATTCGAGTACCTGTTTGGTTCTCTCCTACACCCGCAGTCCATACAATTATATCTACACCTCCCATCGCTGCAGCATACGCACCGATGTATTTTTTAATGCGATAGTTATACATGTTCAATGCAAGTTGCGCTCTTTCGTTTCCTTCTAAGGCTGCATTCTCGATCTCACGCATATCTGATGAGATTCCAGTTATGCCCAAAACACCACTCTTTTTGTTAAGGAAATCAGACATTTCTTGAGGCTTCTTGCCTAGCTTTTCCATTAGATATGTAACCGCAGCAGCATCAATATCGCCTGAACGACTACCCATCATTAAACCTTCAAGTGGTGTCATTCCCATTGAAGTGTCGATACATTCGCCATATTTAACAGCAGCAATACTTGCTCCATTGCCTATATGACAAGTGATGATGCGTTGAGTTTTGATGTCTTTTCCTAAGAATTCGCAAACTCGTTTTGATACATATCGGTGTGAAGTTCCATGGAATCCATAACGACGAACATGGTATTTTTCATATAAGTCGTAAGGAATTGCATATAGATAAGCATAATCTGGCATTGTACTATGGAAGGCATTGTCGAACACACACACTTGAGGTACGTTTGGCATAAGCTCATCTACAGCCTTAATACCACGCAAGTGACCTGGATTGTGCACTGGAGCTAGCTCGCAAAGGTCTTCGATGTCTTTCTCAACTTGTGGTGTAACAAGTACACTTTCGGTGTAAATATCACCTCCTTGAACAACACGATGACCCACAGCATCAATCTCATTAACACTTTGTAGAGCACCTATTTCTTTGTCTAAAAGCACTTGGAACACGAAATTAACACCCTCTTTGTGATCTGGCATATCGTGCATTATCTGCTTTTTCTCACCATTAGGCAACGCAACTTTAATGAAAGCGTTATCTAAACCAATTCGTTCTACACCACCAGAAGCTAAAACCTGGTCGTTATTCATGTCGTATAGCTTGTATTTAATAGACGAGCTACCACAATTGAGCACTAGTATTTTCATGTTGTTTTTGCTTATTTATATTCTAGTTATTAATTTAATGGTTCACTTTCTTGTTCGTTATTCAGCACAAAGTTTTGCTTGATGTGCTTGACATGCAGTGATGGCGATCATGTAATAGATATCATCTATTGAACAACCACGGCTCAAGTCGTTTACAGGACGTGCGATACCCTGAAGAATTGGACCAATTGCTACAGCGTCTCCAAGGCGTTGTACGAGTTTATAACCAATGTTTCCCACTTCTAAGTTAGGCACAACTAATACGTTTGCTTTACCTGCAATTGGGCTATCTGGTGCCTTTGTTGCTGCTACATCGGGTACAAGTGCAGCATCAGCTTGTAGCTCTCCGTCAACATTTAGTTGTGGATAGTATTCGTGAGCCAATCGAGTTGCCTCTATAACTCTGTTCACTAACTCGTGATTAGCACTGCCTTTGGTAGAGAAACTCAACATTGCTACACGTGGATCTTCAATTCCTGCCACTGCTTTTGCGGTCTCTGCAGTACAATAAGCTATCTGAGCCAATTGATCTGGTGTTGGACTTGGAGTCACAGCAACATCTCCCATCACTAAAAGTCCATTGTCGCCGTATTGTTTTGCCTTTGTGATAAGCACCATAGCACCGCTCACTACTGACACTTGAGGACTACATTTGATGATTTGAAGGGCTGGACGAAGGGTGTCACCAGTGGTACTTTCTGCTCCACTTATTTGTCCATCTGCTCCTTCTGTCTTGATAATTAAGCAACCAAGGTATAGTGGATTCTTCACTAACTCACGTGCTTTTTCAATGGTCATACCTTTTCTTTTACGCAAATCTGTTAGCAATTCTGCGTATTCTTCTGCTTTTGGGTGATTCAATGGGTCGATAATAGTTGCCTTATCGATGTTTTTCAATCCCCATTTATTGGCAAGTTCACGGATAACCTCAGGGTTTCCGATAAGTATAATTTCTGCAAGTTCGTCGCCAATAGCACGATCTGCAGCTCTAAGTGTTCTTTCTTCTGTTGCTTCGGGTAGAACAATTCGTTGCTTATAGCTTTTTGCACGTTCTACAATATCTTGTAAAAAATCCATAATTTGTTTGTTTATATATTTGTTCGTTTTTGCCTTTTAAGAGCTAAAAGGCTACTATGCAAAAGTAAGAAAAATAATTGTATTAAACTTGTTAGAATGATAAAAAAAATACCAAAAATGTAATGTTGACTTTACATTTTTGGTATTTTGCCTTGTAAAAGCTATGCTATTACCCTTTAAAAGCAATGCTTTTGTACCCTAAAAGGACTGCTTTTACATGCTAATTGCTATCCTTTTGCTGAACAGCTTGTTGTATTTCTTCTTCCGTTTTGTCTCTACCCGCTCTGAAGATGAGTCGCAACGACTGATTATAGTTGACATAATTCCATAGCCAGTTGAGCAGAACTACGATTCTGTTGCGTATTCCTAAGATTGAACGAAGATGCACAACCAACCACAATACCCATGCTATGAAACCCTGAGTTTTGAACAATGAGAATTCGGCAACAGCCTTGTTTCGTCCAATAGTGGCCATAGAACCCAAGTTTTTATATTGGAAGGTCTTTAACTTTTTGCCCTTTTGCTCTCGAACAAGATTCTTGGCAAGTAATTTTCCCTGCTGAATTGCAACCTGTGCAAGCTGTGGATGTCCGCCAGGATATGCCTTATCTACGTTCGGCATGATGCATTGATCGCCTATTGCATACACATCTTCAATACCAAGTACACGATTATAGCCATCTACAAGTAAACGACGTCCACGGCCATAGTGTTCTTTTTCGAGTCCATCAAACGCCACTCCGATAATTCCACTCACCCATATTAAAGAGCGAGTTGCGATGCTACTGCCGTCGTTTAGCATCACTTTATGGTTCTTATAGTCGTTAACAAACTTGCTTAGAATGACGTTTACACCCATAGAACGCAAGAAGTCGATGGCTTTTTGAGATGACTCGGGAGCCATTGCGGGCAACAATCGGTTATCACCTTGTATGAGATAGACATTCATTAGCGAAGCATCTAACTCTGGATAGTCACGAGGTAGAATGGTTTTCTTCATCTCTGACATCACACCTGCAAGCTCAACGCCAGTGGCTCCACCACCAACTACAACAATGTTCAATAACTCTTGTCTGAAAACAGGGTCTTCTGTGGTAATCGCTCTCTCTATGTTTGCTAACACAGTGTTGCGTATTCGGGCTGCTTCTGATAGGCTTTTCATCGCCATTGAGCCTTTTTCTATCTCTTTATTGCCAAAGAAATTACTTGTAGCTCCTGCTGCTAACACTACATAATCATAACTTACACTACCGATACTTGTGATAACTTTCTTGTTCTTAACGTCTATCTGCTTTACTTCGGCTAAGCGAAAGTAAAGGTTTTTGTATTTTTGAAAGATGCGACGGTATGGGAATGAGATGGAACTTGGCTCCATTCCTGCTGACGCAACCTGATATATTAGAGGTTGAAACTGATGATAGTTGTGTTTATCTATCAACACTATTTGCATGCCAGTCTTGCGTAAATTCTTTGCAAGTTCAAGGCCTCCAAAGCCTCCACCCACAATAACTATACGCTTTTTGTCGCCTTTCTCAATATTAAAATCCATAACTTTAGATTTGATTTTTATTTCTCCTGAATAATGTTATTATGCTACTCTATAGCTATTCTATAAAAAATTTGAGCTGTGTTCTCTCTCCTCTTCAATCTTACATCTATAGATGTACCTTCTATTTGCTCACAAAGTTAAATATTATTTTCAATAAAAATACACATAAAAGTACTCTTTTTTTCAATTAATTGTTACCTTTGTGTGCGCAAACAATATTTTGTTCTTTTTGTAACATTATTTGTTCTGCACACTAACGTTTATTTAATTCTATAACATCTAAACCAAAACAAAAATGAAAAGAATGCTATTTGTTATGCTTATTGCCATTCTATTTGGCAGCATAACAGCAGTTGCACAACGTCCCAAAACAGTTAAATGCACCATGAACTCGGTAAAGAAAACGATGAATGCAAAGAGCTCTGTTGCTAATTCATCACAAAACACTACATTAGTTGTGGTTGATTGCCAATATGATTTTTGCAATCCACAAGGTAGTTTGTATGTTCCAGGAGCCGAAAAAGCTGTAGATAATGTTTTAGCTTATTTACAATCGCATCCCAATATCAACGAAGTGATCTTCACAGTAGACTGGCATAACGCTAAAGATGGCTCGTTTAAGGCACAAGGAGGACCATGGCCTCCACACTGTATACGCTTTTCTAAGGGCTCACAAATAGACGAACGCCTTATACAAGCATGTCTTGATAAAAACATTCCTTATCAAGTTATTCGCAAAGGCGAGGTAATTGAGACTGAAGAATATGGTGCTTTCCAAAAGATTACACCTGCAGTTAAAGGCAAAAGAACACTTTGCACTATGACAGACAAAGTGACTTCGGCTAACACTAATTTTGTGATCTGCGGTGTTGCAGGCGACTATTGTGTTTTAGAAACTCTTAAAAACCTTCTAAAAGGTGGCTTACACGTTGATGTTTACACTAATGGTGTAGCTTCAATTGATAAAGGTGAGAAGCTATCTTCATTTATAAAGGAAAAGAACTTGAAGGTGGCTAACGACTAATAGCTTTGCCACTCAAAAATAAGCGGTTATCACTTTCATCACGATAACGGCTTAACGGCAATTCAAAATTATAAAAAGAAAGATGAGAAGTGAATGCCTCTATATATAATAAGGTGTAACTTCTCATCTTTTTGTTATGATGTTCTATTCTACTTACATTGCTTTTTAATGTCCACTCATCTCATAAGCGAGCACTCTTTCAAGCTCTTCGGCAGACAATCGCAATTTAAATTCGCCCTTTATAGCCACTGATATGTTTCCAGTTTCTTCTGAAACGACTATCGCAATGGCGTCACTACTCTGCGAAATACCAAGTGCTGAGCGGTGACGAAGGCCTAATGACTTGGGAATATCTTTGTTATGAGATACGGGAAGGATACAACCTGCAGCCTTAACCCGTTTCTTTGAGATGAGCATTGCACCGTCGTGAAGAGGTGAATTCTTAAAGAATATATTCTCAATGAGGCGCTGACTGATCCTTGCATCAATCCTTTCTCCTGTATCGGCAATGTCGTTTAGGGGCGCACCACGCTCTATTACGATCAAAGCTCCAACCTTTCCACGAGCCATATTCATGCAAGCCATCACCAAAGGTAATATTGTTTCTTTGTCTTCTTCATTCTTATCGGCTGGAATAAAGTAGCGAGTGAGTCGCTTTATACGTCCATGTCCACCTAAAGAATATAAAAATTTGCGTATTTCTTCTTGGAAAAGAATAATCAATGCCAACACTCCTACACTCACAAGCTTATCTAATATAGAGCCAAGTAGGCGCATTGAGAGTATCTTACTCACGAAAAGCCAGATGACAATGAATACCATTATGCCGCTAAAGATGTTTAAAGAGCGACTTTCTTTCATCAATCTATAAACATAATATAGCATCAATGCCACCAAAAATATATCGATTATATCTTTTATTCCAAACTCAAAGGGCATAGTAATAATATCTTTTTATAGGGTTAATAACGATGAAGCCTGTTTGTATTGCTCCACTATTTGAATGGCTTCGACGGCCTCTTGCACATCATGAACACGCAAAATAGAGGCTCCTTTCATTAATGCAAGGGTATGAACTACCGTTGTTCCATTTAAAGAATGGGCAGCATCGACATTCAAAGACTGTTGAATCATACGCTTACGAGATGCTCCAACCAACACAGGGGCATCTAAAACGGATAGCTTTTCTAAGTGATAAAGCACCTCATAGTTTTGCTTTAGGTCTTTACCAAAGCCGAATCCAGGATCTAATATCACATTTTTCACGCCCAAAGCATGCAACTCGTTCAACTCAGCAACAAAGGATTTAATCATCGAAACGATATCGCTTTTCACCGACATCAATATATATGGCACTTTAAGTTGTGCCACTGTTTTAAACATTTGTTGCTCTTCTTCGAGCAAAACATTGGTTCTTCCGGTGATACCTCCTTCAGAAACGTCGTTGATTATGTCTACTCCAAACTCTTCAACACACATCTTTGCCACATTACTTCGATAGGTATCGACAGACAACAACGCATTGGGCAGTTCCTTTTTCAATAGCAATAAGCCTGCTTTTAAACGCTGCATTTCTTCTTTTTCGCTCACTTCTTCGGCTCCAGGACGTGTTGAAAACGCCCCAATATCTAAGATTGTGGCTCCTGCCTGCAACATTTCTTCGGCACGTTGAATAAGGTTTTTATTGGCTTCTACTCTACTATTGGCATAGAAAGAGTCGGGGGTTAGATTTAAAATCCCCATCACTACGGGAGTAGAGAAGTCGAAAAGCTGCCCTCGTATGTTAAGTATTTTCGTCATCAAGACCTTTCTTTTGAATATCATTGCAAAGATAATGTTTTTTAATGAAAATCTTTTTAGGTGATAAATGATTTTAGAAAACAATGCAATTGATACATATCAAAAATTAAACTATTTATCTATTGACGTACATCATTTATGAAATAATCACCTTATGATATATCCTTTTATCATTATCTTTACATCAAAATGAAACTATATGGATGCATCAAATATCACTTTTCATATTCAATATAGCACTACTTACGGTGAAGAACTGCTTTTAAACCTTGTTTATTTCGATAAAAAAGGAGCGCAACAGACTTCTGTTTACAGAATGAACACATACGATGGACATAACTGGAGAGTTCATATTCAGCAACTTCCATCGAACGACATCAAAGTGTTTCACTACTATTACAGCGTTGAAAAGGACGCAAAGGTCATCAAATCAGAATGGCAAGTGCAAACACATTTATTCTATTTAAATACACTTTGCGGTAAGAGTTACGAGGTTTTTGATATTTGGACCGATGCTCCTCAAGACACATATCTATACAGTTCGGCTTTTACTAACTGCATTAATCAACGAGAAACAAAGGCTCTTGAACCCAATTCATACGACATCACGCTTCGATTGGTGGTGCATGCGCCTCAATTACGCTCGTTCGAACGCCTTGCAGTTGTAGGTAATTTAGATGTATTAGGGGTGTGGAACATCAATAAAGCCTTAGCTATGACCGAGCAACAGCATAACGAATGGGTTATAGATATCAATGCTTCGTCGTTTATTGGCGAGAAAATTGAATTTAAGTTCGTTGCCATTAACACGCAAAATCAAAGTCTTTCGCTCTGGGAAACAGAGAATAACCGTTCTCTTTCTATCCCAATCGTCAACAAAGGCAAAACACTTGTCTATTCATTGAATCAAGCTTTCTTTGATATTTGCGACATTCGATTGGCTGGAACCTTAATTCCTTTGTTCTCATTGCGCACCAATAACAGCTTTGGAATTGGCGACTTTGGAGACTTAAAGCGCATGATTGATTTCATGTCGTGCACCAATCAGCGTGTACTTCAATTGCTTCCCATCAACGACACCACTGCTTCTCACACATGGAAAGATAGCTATCCATATAGTTGCGTAAGCGTTTTTGCACTTCATCCACAATATATCAACCTCAAAGCGTTGCCTTCTTTGAAAGATGAAAAGCTCTATCGACATTTCCAAAAGCTACAAAAGGAACTCAATGGCTTAGAAAGTCTCGACTATGAGAAGGTGAATAACGCTAAAAACGAATATCTATCGCTTCTTTATCAACAAGAAGGTACCAAGATATTAACATCGAAAGAGTTTTCAACTTTCTTTGAAAACAATCAAGAATGGCTTGTTCCTTATGCTCGTTTCTGCTCGTTACGAGATCAATATAAAACGCCTTTATTTAGCAATTGGGGTGAACATAAGCAATGGAAAGAAAGCTGGCGCAAGCCATTATCTAACCCAAAGAGCAAGGAATACAAAGAGGTTGCCTACTATTATTTCGTTCAATACCTCCTATTCTCACAAATGCAAGAGGCGCATGCCTATGCTCTTCATAAGCAAGTGATATTGAAAGGCGACATACCTATTGGTGTTGACCGACACAGTTGCGATGTTTGGGTAGAGCCAAAGTATTTCAATCTCAACTCACAAGCAGGCGCACCGCCTGACGCTTTCTCTGCAAATGGGCAGAATTGGGGCTTCCCTACCTATAATTGGAGCGAGATGTTGAAAGACAATTGTGCATGGTGGACGAAGCGATTCCAACACATGTCGCAGTTTTTTGATGCCTATCGCATCGACCATGTCTTAGGTTTCTTCAGAATATGGAGCATTCCTTATCATTCAATTCACGGTCTCTTGGGGCAGTTTGAGCCTGCTTTAGGCTTGTCAAAAGACGAGATTGAGGCTTATGGTTTGCGCTTTCAAGAGAAGCTATTCACCACTCCTTTCATTGCAGAATGGGTGATTGAGCGTGTATTTAAGGAACATTCTGAGGAAGTAAAAGAAAAGTATTTAGAATTAGATCACGACGATATCTACCGCATAAAGCCTGCTTTCAACACACAAAGGAAGATTGCTGAGGCCTTTATAGGAAAGCATTCGGACAAAGATAACTGGTTGCGTGAAGGGCTATTTACATTGGTTAGTAATGTACTCTTTATTCGAGACAACCACAATCCCAATCTTTTCCACCCACGAATAACGGCTCAACAGAACCACATGTATGAGGCTTTGTGGCAACACGACAAAGATTCTTTCAATCGTTTGTATGAAGATTATTATTATAAACGAAACAATCAATATTGGTATTGCGAAGCAATGAAGAAGCTTCCAACATTGGTTCAGGCTACAAAGATGTTGGTTTGTGCTGAAGATTTGGGCATGGTTCCCACCTGTGTGCAATGGGTTATGAAAGAGTTACGCATCTTTAGTCTTGAAATTCAATCGATGCCTAAAGACTTCAACGTGCGATTTGGACACCTCAACCGCAACCCTTATCGCAGTGTTGCAACCATAAGTACTCACGATATGCCTACTCTTCGCTTGTGGTGGGACGAAAATGAAGAGCAAACGCAAGACTATTACAACAACATGCTTTATCATTCGGGTAAAGCACCGCACCCTCTTACAGGTCAATTGGCGCAAGAAATTATCGAAAAGCATTTGCAATCGCCTTCTGCTCTGTGCGTTATCAGCTTGCAAGACTGGCTTTCTATGAACGAAAAGATACGTTTGTCTGATCCTCAAAGCGAAAGAATCAACATTCCATCTAACCCCAATCACTATTGGAAATACCGCATGCACATCACCATCGAAGACCTTATTGCGAACCACGAACTGGTGAATGGCATTGCAGAAATGATTCGTTTAAGTGGAAGATAGAATGCAATTGGTTTGCGAAACATTATCGATAAAATAATAAGTGTAATATAAGTTTTTAGTACTTTTGCAACTAAAACAAAGAAACAACAAAAGAATGACACTAATAGAAAAGCTTTATCAGCTATTTTTAGAATGCAAAGAAATAACCACCGACACACGAGATTGCCCCAAAGGCAGTATTTTCTTTGCTTTAAAGGGCGCAAACTTCAATGGCAATAGCTTTGCTCACAAAGCATTAGAGCAAGGTTGTGCTTATGCTGTTGTAGACGAATCTACTCCCGACATGATCGACAATGAGCAATATATCGTTGTAGATAATGTTCTAACCACATTGCAACAGCTTGCCAATCACCACCGAAGAGCACTCAACACCACTATTATCGGTATTACAGGAACGAACGGAAAGACCACAACAAAAGAGCTTTTGGCTACTGTTTTGGCACAAAAATACAACGTACTATACACTCTTGGCAACCTTAACAACGACATTGGCGTGCCTAAAACATTGTTACGCCTCAACAAAGAGCACAACATGGCGGTGATAGAGATGGGCGCAAGTCACCCAGGCGACATCAAAACGCTCGTGGATATCGTTGAACCTAACTACGCATTGATCACTAATGTGGGTAGAGCTCATCTGCAAGGATTCGGCAGTTTCGATGGAGTTAAACGCACAAAGGCTGAATTATACGACTTTATGGAGGCGCACAACCGTGCCAACAACATCTTTATTAATGCCGAATCTGCCGACCTTTTAGAGATGTTTAGCACGCATTGCAAGGGCGAAAGCTATATTGCTTATTCGCCTACTAACAGCGTTAAGGCTCCTTTCGTAGCTGAAATAACTGCCAATAATCCTTTTGTTAGTTTCAGATGGAAAGAAACTGATAACGAATCGAACGCTTGGCACAACGTAAGTACGCATCTCATCGGAGCTTATAACATTGCCAATATGCTGGCAGCAGTGAGCATTGGCAGAACAATGGGCGTGGAAAGCGAAGACATTTGCAAGGCTCTCGAGAACTACATACCCAGCAACAATCGCTCACAACTCATCAAAACGGCGCATAACACCATTATCATGGACGCCTATAATGCCAACCCCACGAGCATGAAAGCGGCACTTGAGAATTTTATGAAGATGGACGTTGAGCACAAAATGGTGATTCTTGGCGACATGAGAGAATTGGGTGAGGTGAGCAATAGCGAGCATCAAAAGATATGCGACCTATTGAAGTTGGCTCACTTCGACTGCGTTTGGCTTGTCGGTAAGGAGTTTATGGCTACTCAAAACGAATTTAAGTCGTTCGAGAATGTTGAGCAGGTCATTGCCGAACTACAACAAACAGCTGTACAAAATTTCTGCATCTTGGTAAAAGGTAGCAACGGAATTGGCTTGGCTTGCTTAAAAGATGTCTTATAATATCCCCCGTACGACGGGGAGCGAAGTTCTTTTTAGGGTCCAAAACCATTCAACTCAAAGCAAATAACTTCCTCCGTACGACGGAGAGCGGGGTTCTTTTAGGGTGCAAAGCCATTCTATTCAAAGTAAATATATTTATTCTTAGAAGAAAATAGCTTCTCGTATATCGGGAAGCTATTTTCTTTTGCATCACAACTTGACCTTAATCAGAAAAAGTATTTTTATTTTCACCAAATAAACTCAATGCAATTAGGGTGCAAAAGCAATGAGTTTAGAGGCTAAAAGCAATGCTTTTGAACTACAATAACACTGCTTTTAGAATATAAGAAATATAGGAAACTTTATAAATTTATTGCGTTTTATTTTGCTTATATTATTTCTTTTTATAACTTTGCACCAGATTTTTATAATCTTTGGGATAATTATTTATTAGAATTTTTCATTTTTCTATATAATAAATTCAATTAAAACTTAGTCAAAATGACAACTTTTAAAAACTGCAATTCATTGATAATCAATGAATTGAAGGCCACTACCCCCCCCCTATTTGGTAAGCGTCCTTACACAAGTCCTACTTCAAAAGTAATGCGTTTCGATGCCATAACAATGGCAAGTGCAACCGTTCAGGTTCAAACTAACACATCTTCGGAGGAAGATTGGAATACAGAAACTACCGTAACAGGTGGAGAGATGGAGCTATAATTAAGTTTAACTAATGGCTATCTCTCTACACCAAGCAGAAGAATAGCCTAAAAGAAAACAACAAAATGAAACATTTATTTTTTTACATTGCAGCCTTTTTAGGTATGCTTTCGTTGGGTTCATGTAGCAACAACAGCGATATTACCAACGACACAGCAACAACTGGTGTTGATGTTACATTGAATTTTGAAGATTATAACACCACCAACACAACAAGAAGTTTTATTAATAACGTTCAAAAAGAGGTGGTTGATCTTGGCGATGGTTTAACAGCTGAGGTGTCAATAAGCAACGATAACAAAGAAGTTAAGCCTGCAACACGTGCCACTTTACAAGGAGGAACCTACTATTTATATATCTTAGACAATGCAGGTGCATTGCTACACAAATACACTGGTACTCTTTCAGGAAACAAAATAACTTGGACCAGTCCTAAATCAAAGATATCTTTAACAAACGGAACTTATACTTTTGTTTGCACAAACGATGTTGTAACCAACGCAAACAATGCTCTTCAAGTTATTGCACGCACCAATAATCCATTGATAGGTGTAACAACTAAGACCATAAGTGATACAGATGCAAAGGTCACTTTATCTATGAAACACCAAAGTGCACGTGTTCGTTACAACATTGTTTCATACACAAACGAAGGCAGTGGCATAACAGCTGATATCGTTGCAGATGCTTCTCAGCCTCAAACCAATGGCTTTTCTATCAACGGAACAGCTAATACTGCACAAGACATCAATGCTTCAACAACTGCAAGCACAACCATTCCAACAAGTGGTACCGTTACATATTCACCTTACATAAAAGCATATAATAATGTAAGCGCATACGAATATTTCTTGCCAGGCACAACTGGTAGTGGCTTAAAATTCAATTTTACAGCTGGAACTATTTATGGAAAATCCCTTGCAGGCAAATCTATTACATTATCAGGATTAGGCTCTTTGGTTCGAAATGGATCATATACTGTAGATATTGTGCTAAATACTAAAGGTATGTATCTATTTGATAATGGTACTGTTGGAACGTTAGCAGACAAAGGAACTCGTATTCCTATTGGACTAGTTATTGAAGAAAAGACAACAACTAAGCAAGGACTTGCAGTAGCATTACATTATGCACAGAATGCAACCCGTTTTCCTTGGGGAGGAAACGAAGATGTTTCTAGCACACAGACATTTGAATGGGACGATGCATTAAATGACTTTGATGGCTACGGATGGACTTGGGA
The DNA here is from genome assembly GCF_000379965.1 of Hoylesella nanceiensis DSM 19126 = JCM 15639. Taxonomy (GTDB): domain Bacteria; phylum Bacteroidota; class Bacteroidia; order Bacteroidales; family Bacteroidaceae; genus Prevotella; species Prevotella nanceiensis. The sequence continues at coordinate 177,597 of NZ_KB904332.1, forward strand.
TGGAAGTAAAACTGTTGGTGGTTACATTAAAGCTAACGAGCAAACAATGTTCCCTGCCTTTTATGCTGCAGGCCATTATGGTGATGAATTGACTGCAAAAGGAATTAATGTAACAGGAAGTAACGTATCTAAATGGTTCCTACCATCAGTTGGTGAGTACGTTTCTTTCTGCAAAAAGTACTTAAATCACACTCCAACTTTCTATGGAGACACTAGTCTTCCAAATGATGTTTTAAACAAAATATCAAAAATATTTACCGATGCTGGAGGAGATAACTTATCTAATTACTTCCCAACCTGTATTCTGAGCACACAGAAATCTACAACTTCTGGATATGGAAAGACCTACTATGGGCTTCCAATAGCTCAATCAATTCATCAAGCACACGCAATAACACCAAATGTACGCGTGCTTCCTTTCGTACATTTCTAATCATACTTCTACATAAAATTCCCACTCTCTTTTCCCCTGATGTTGTGAAACATTGGGGAAAGGAGAGTCTTTTTATTTATATCAAAGTCACTTTTGAAAGGAAACGAAACTACTTATACCATCTAATGATTGAACAACTCACAAACAACAATATTTTTAGAATGAAACAAACTCAATGCAATTAGGGCGCAAAAGCAGTGAGTTTACAGGCTAAAAGCAATGCTATTACGAGCAAAAAGCAGTGCTTTTATAAAGTGCTTAGTATGACATACTAATCGACAAGTAAAAAAATTATGCCATAAAAACATTAAAACAAACAATAGTTCGCTAAAAAGTATTAACTTTGTAGCATATAAATATCTTCCAAAATATATCGCCTTGTTCAACAAGTGCAACCAAAATCAACTCATTGATATTCAAAAAGTTTCACAAAACATAAAAACATCATGAAGAAAAATTTACTTTTTGCATCAATCATCGCATTGTTATCGATGTGGAGCATTAACACTTTTGCTGCAGACCGAGCAACAATTGCGAAGTATTATTCATCGCTACAAGGCTTGAAAAAAGAAGAATTAAAGAAGGCTTTAGGCTCTCTTCTTCGCAACCACAAGGTCTTAGGCTATGGAAAAGGAAAGGGACACACATGGGATGCCTTTTATTCTACCGACCGAATGGACAACAACGAGGTACTAAACAGATATAGTCCAGAGAAATTTACCTTCCCTTCACCTTACAACTATCACGCAATTGCAGGAATGAACATCGAACACTCGTTCCCAAAGAGCTGGTGGGGAGGTACACAAAACGATGCTTATAAAGACATTCACCACCTTTATCCAAGTTCTTCTAAAGACAATTCGCAAAAAGGAAACTTCCCTATGGCGACTGTAACTAACATGAAACACGATAGTGGTGCAGGCTATGACAAAGTGGGTTCTACCACTATTGAGGGACGAACACAAAACTGCTGGGAACCAGGAGATACATGGAAGGGCGATTTTTCACGTTCTTATATGTACATGGCAACCACCTATTCGAACTTAACTTGGGTGAATGTGGGACTTATTACCAACATCACAGGTGAATATCCAACATTGAAAAACTGGGCAAGCACATTGTATCGCCAATGGAGCAAGAACGACAAAGTGAGCGAGATTGAAACAAAACGCAACGATGCTGTATATCAAATACAAAAGAACCGCAACCCATTTATCGACTATCCATTTATCTCTGAATACATTTGGGGCGATAGTGTGAACGTTGCATTCAATCCTTTAACTGCTATAACCACTGCAAGTGACGACTCAAGATATGGTAGTTACACTGTAACTCCTGCTCCATCTGAAGACGAAAGCACTCCTACAACACCAGAGGCTACACAAGATGAGAATGTTATTTATAACTTAGACATCGACAATGGTTGGAATACTTTAGAGAAAAACAACATCACTCTCCCAACTGGTTCAACCTATGTGTGGACTCATGACAAAACTCATAAAGTGTTTAAAGCATCTGCTTTCGTGAAGAAACATAAGCTTGCGAGTGAAGCTTTGTTAATTACTCCAGAGATAGACTTAACAAATTACAAAGACATTACACTCGATTTAGAGCACGCTTTGAACTTTGGTAATCACGATGACCTAAGCGTTGAGGTGGTAGTTGACGGCACAACAGAAGTACTTAACATTCCTGTTTGGGGCGATGGAAAGAGTTATAAGACTGTGACAGCAACTGGTGTTTCACTTGAGAAATATGCAGGTAAGAAGGTTAAGTTGCAATTCCGCTACAAATCAACAACAACTAACTGCCCAACATGGCAAATAAAATCGATGAGTGTTAAAGGAACTAAAGTAACAACAGGTATCAACAGCACCACAAACGATGCTTTTGCACAACCTAACTTTGATGAGCCTTACGAACTATTCACTATCGATGGCATGAAATTAGATAGCAATAACAGCAACTACAGAGGTATTGTTATTCTAAAACAAGGCAACAAAACTTGGAAAATTTATAAGAGATAATCTCTTAATCAGTCCATAACCAGAGGGCGCATCTACACGATGCGCCCTTTTATTTTATCCCTTTTCAACAACTCTTTCTCTCCTATCAAAACACAGAAGCTTTGCTATTATTTCATAACTCATCATTAACCCGTTAGGAGTTGAAGCTACTTAAAAACATAAAAAACACCTACACAATACTTATTTTATCGCAAAATCTATCTAAAAAACACCCCTAAATACATTTTTTTTGATTATTTTTGCAAGGATATATCACATTATTAGAATGGAACGAAACTTGAGAATAATTATCAGTGGCGGTGGAACTGGTGGGCACATCTTCCCTGCTATCTCGATTGCTAACGCCATAAAGCAGTTAGAACCCACAGCAAATATATTGTTTGTAGGTGCTTTAGGGCGTATGGAAATGCAACGAGTGCCCGACGCTGGTTATGACATTAAAGGCCTACCTGTATGCGGTTTCGATAGAAAACACCTATGGAAAAACATTAAAGTGCTTTATAAGCTTTGGCAAAGTCGCCGTTTAGCAAAAGCAATTATCAAAGAGTTTAAGCCCAATGCGGCTGTTGGTGTTGGCGGTTATGCCAGCGGTCCAACGCTCAATCAATGCGCTTCACTTGGCGTTCCCTATCTTATTCAAGAGCAAAACTCTTACGCTGGCGTAACAAACAAGCTGTTAGCAAAGCGTGCAAGCAAAATATGTGTAGCGTATGAAGGTATGGATCGTTTCTTTCCAAGCGACAAAATAATACTTACAGGCAATCCTGTTCGCCAGAATATCTTGCAAAACAACATCTCAAAGGCAGACGCTCGCAAGGCATTTCAGTTAGATTCTGAAAAGAAAACCATTCTTATTATCGGCGGAAGTCTTGGTGCTCGCACCATTAACGAGAGTATTTTGCAACATCTTAGCGACATTAGAAACAGCGATGTGCAATTTATTTGGCAAACAGGAAAGGTGTATAAAGAAGCAATAGCAAAACGCTTGGAAGGCGAAGAGCCTCTTGCAAATCTTCATGTCACCGACTTTATTAGCGATATGGCCTCTGCTTATGCCGCAGCCGACATGGTTATTAGTCGTGCAGGCGCAAGTTCTATCAGCGAATTCTGCCTTTTAGGTATGCCAGTGATATTGGTTCCAAGTCCTAATGTGGCTGAAGACCATCAAACAAAGAATGCTCTTGCCCTTGTAAACAAGCAGGCTGCAGTGTATGTTAAGGATGCAGAAGCACCCGAAAAGCTTATCAAAACAGCATTATCAATCGTCAACGACGAGAGCAAACTAAACGAATTACATCAAAATATCTTAGGAATGGCACTCAAAAACTCGGCTGAACGCATTGCCGAAGAGGTGCTAAAAATAGCAAAACAATAATGGAATTAAACGAAATAAAAGCAGTATACTTCATCGGTGCGGGTGGAATTGGAATGAGTGCAATAGCTCGTTACTTCCTTGCAAAAGGACTTGTTGTTGCAGGTTACGATAAAACTCCAACCGACCTAACACGTAACTTAGAGAAAGAGGGCATGCTTCTTCACTACGAAGAGAATGTAGACGAAATACCACATGCCTGCAAAAATCCTCTAAACACATTGGTAGTATACACGCCAGCCATTCCTTCTACACATAAAGAACTTGTCTTCTTCCGTGAAAACAACTTCGATATTCAAAAGAGAGCACAAGTGTTAGGAACCCTAACTCGCACTCATAAGGGCATTTGCGTTGCGGGAACACATGGCAAAACATCTACTTCTACGATGTGTGCACACATCCTTCACCAGAGTAATGTAGACTGTAACGCCTTTCTTGGAGGCATTTCGAAAGATTATGGCACCAACTATATCTTATCAAAAGATAGCGAATACGTTGTAATCGAAGCCGATGAATTCGACAGAAGCTTTCATTGGTTGCATCCATATGCCACAGTTATCACCTCAACAGATCCCGATCACTTAGATATTTACGGAACTAAAGAGGCTTATTTGGAAAGCTTTCAACACTATACAACACTCATTCAACCAGGCGGTGCCTTAATTATTAAGAAGGGATTGGAGATGACTCCTGCTGTAGTTGAAGGCGTTAAGGTGTATGAATATAGCGAGAATGAGGGTGATTTCCATGCTGAAAACATCAAAATAGAGAATGGAGAGATCACATTCGACTTCATTTCGCCCATCGAAAACGTGCCTAATATAAGATTAGGACAACCTGTTCCTATCAATATTGAGAATGGTGTGGCTGCAATGGCATTGGCTCAAATATGCGGTTGCACTGCAGATGAATTGCGATATGGTATGAGTTCGTATCACGGAGTGGTGAGACGATTCGACTTTAAGATAAAGAACGATAAGCATGTGCTGCTCTCTGACTACGCACATCACCCCAAAGAGATATACCAAAGCGCAAAAAGCTTAAAACAACTTTATAGCAATCGCAAAATAACTGCTATCTTCCAACCTCACCTTTACAGCAGAACTAAGGACTTTTATAAGGACTTTGCAGATGCTCTTAGCTTGTTGGACGAAGTCATTTTATGCGATATCTACCCTGCAAGGGAGCTTCCTATCGAAGGAGTTACAAGTAAGTTGATTTACGACTGCTTGAAAGATGGAGTTCAAAAGCAAATGATTCACAAAGAAGAGCTGCTCGACTTGGCTCGTGAACGTGACTTCGATGTGCTCGTAATATTAGGTGCTGGCGACATAGAAAGCTACATGCCACAGCTCACTAAAATAATAGAATCAAAAGAATAAACCACATTATATAAATAAGGCATCAACCTCTTTTCGGTCAATATGCGAATAAATGTAAAGAAAATAGTAACCATTTTGCTCGATGTTGCATTGGCAGTGTATCTTGTTTTTGCGTTCACATCGTTCAATAAGCCCTACTCTACAACCACGACTTGCAATAAAGTGCAGATCAATGTTGCAGATGGTGCTACCAATGGGTTTATAGATGCCAAGGAAATAAAAGCGAGATTGCAAAAGAAAAAGCTTTTCCCGCTTGAACAACCAATGCGTTATATCGATACAAGACGCATTGAAGAGATGCTTACAAAGAGCCCTTTCGTGAGTACAGCAGAATGTTATAAGACTCAAGAGGGACACGTAAACATCACCATTACACAACGAATGCCAGTGGTAAGAATAAAGGCTCAGAACGGAGATGACTATTATGTGGACGACAAAGACTGCATAATGCCCAACTCACATTACACCTCTGACCTGATCATTGCAACGGGACCAATCACTCGTTCGTTTGCTCAAAGATACATTTCGCCTATGAGCCGCACTATCATTAGTAACGAACTATGGCAGAATCTCGTTGAGCAAATCAATGTATTACCCAACAATGGCATCGAAATCATACCAAGAATAGGCGACCACATCATCTATCTTGGTCAGATTCCAGAAAGTAGAAGTCGTGAAAAACGAGAACTATTGATAAAGAATTTTATTGATAAAAAGCTGTCAAGACTAGAGAAATTCTATAAATATGGATTGTCTCAAGCAGGCTGGAACAAATATTCTTATATCAATTTAGAGTTTGACAACCAAATTATTTGTAAGAAACGAATTTAGAAAATACAACGAAATACAGTTATGGCAAAGGAATTTATTGTAGCAATAGAATTAGGGTCAACCAATATTATTGGTGTTGCTGGCAAGAAAAACATAGATGGAAGCATCTCAATTCTTTCAGTAATCAAAGAAGACTCCACCTCATGTATCAACAAAGGAGTGGTGTATAACATTGACAAAACCGTGCAATGTTTAACCAATATTATCAAGCGTTTAGAGACATCTTTAAAGGCTAAGGTGGCTCAAGTGTATGTTGGTGTAGGCGGACAAAGCATTAGAAGTGTCAAGAACACATTGATTAAAGAACTTCCTTTAGATACTGTTGTAACCTTAGACATGGTAAATGAGCTAATGGATGAAAACAGAAACATGACTTATCCCGCACAAGAAGTCCTCGATGCGATAACTCAAGAATATAAAGTTGATGCACAATATCAGCTCGACCCCGTTGGTATTCAGTGCACAAGACTCGAAGCAAACCTATTAAATATATTGTGGAAGAAATCTTTTTACCGCAATCTTAATAAGTGTTTCGATAATGCAGGTATCGCAATTGCAGAGATGTACCTTGCTCCTTTGGCTCTTGCCGACAGCGTTTTAACCGACGTAGAGAAGCGAGTTGGCTGTGTTTTAGTTGACTTAGGTGCTGAAACTACAACCGTTTCAGTGTACTATCGCAACATACTTCGCCATTTAGCTGTTATCCCATTGGGTGGAAATAACATCACAATAGACATCGCATCACTTCAGATGGACGATGAAAATGCAGAGAAGATGAAGCGCAAATATGCTTCGGCTTACACTGATAGTAAAGACATAGACGAGAACTTAAAGTATTCAATTGATGAAGACAGACAAGTTGATAGCAAGACATTCATCGAGATTGTAGAAGCTCGTTTAGAAGAAATTATAAAGAATGTGTGGTACCAAGTGCCTAGCGAATACACCGATAAGCTATTAGGTGGATTCATAATTACAGGTGGAGTATCTAACATGAAGAACATAGAAAAGGCGTTTAAGCAACACACTGGAGTTGATAAGATAAGAATTGCCAACTTTGTTCAAGAGACAATTAACTCAAATATTCCTGAAATCACAGCACACGACGCAACAATGAACACCGTATTAGGATTGATTGCTAAAGGCGATATGAATTGTGCTGGCGACGAACTAACAAGCGATTTATTCGCAAAAGAAAATAACACAGAAACCACTTCTACTGTTGTTGAGGCACCAAAGGCACCTCGTTCAATAACTGAAACACAGGGAAGAGGTGTTGTTCCTACTGAAGCTGAGAAACAAAAGGCTGAAGAAGAGGCAAGAAGAAAGCGTGAAGAAGAAGAAGCTGAACAAAGAGCTAGAGAGGAAGAAGAACGCAGATTAGAAGAAGAAAAGCGTAAGAATAGTCCTTTAAACAAGCTATTCAGAAAGACAAAGAGTTTCTTCGATCAGATAATGAAAGAAGAAGGAGAGTAAGAGAACAAGCAGATTTAACGTTTTTAATGCACAAAGAATATGGCAGATAACGCATTTAACGACAGCGGAAGAGTAGAATTTATATCAGCTAAGAAGGCTAAAAGTATAATAAAAGTAATTGGTGTTGGAGGTGGAGGCGGTAACGCTGTAAACCACATGTATAGAGAAGGAATCCACGATGTAACCTTCTTGGTTTGCAACACCGACCGACAAGCACTCGAAGACTCACCCATTCCAGACAGACTTCAATTGGGAGACGAAGGTTTGGGAGCAGGAACTAATCCTATAAAGGGTCGTACCGAGGCTGAAAACAGCATCGAACAAATCCGTGCAAAGCTAAGCGATGGCACCAAGATGGTATTTATCACCGCCGGAATGGGTGGTGGAACTGGTACAGGTGCTGGTCCTATCGTAGCGAAAGTAAGTAAGGAAATGGACATTCTTACAGTGGGAATCGTCACCATTCCATTTATTTTCGAGGGTGCAAAGAAAATCGATCAAGCTTTAGATGGTGTGGAAGAGATGGCTAAAAACGTTGATGCTCTTTTGGTTATCAACAACGAACGCCTCAGAGAAATATACCCTTCGCTTGGTGTTTTAGATGCTTTTGGAAAGGCAGACGACACTCTTAGCATCGCAGCACGAAGCATTGCAGAGATAATCACAGAACATGGTATTATCAATGTCGACTTCCAAGACGTTAAAAACGTATTGAGAGAAGGCGGAGTAGCTATCATGAGTACTGGTTATGGCGAAGGTGAAGGCAGATTAAGAAAGGCTATTGAAGATGCACTTAACTCGCCTCTACTCAACGATAACGACATCTATAACTCAAAGAAAATCCTTTTAAGCATCAAGATTAGTGACGACAAGGACGAAAAGACCAAATTCACTATGGAAGAGATGAACGAGGTTCACGAGTTTATGGGTAAGATTACAGGCGACTATGAGTCGAAGTTTGGATTGTCTGTAGATCCTGAATTGGGCGAAAAAGTAAAGGTTACCATTCTTGCAACGGGCTTCGGTATGAAAGATATCGATGTTGTTGAGAACCATATGAACAAGAAAGAAGCTCAAGAAGAGGCTATCAACAACGCCAAAAAGCAACAAGAAGTGGCTCAAAAGATGATGCTCAGAGGTAAGTATTACGGCGGAGATGTGGCGCACAGAAATGCAAAACGCAATTTCAACGTGTTCCTATTCGATTCTGAAGACTTATCAAATGAAGAGATTATCCTTGAAGTAGAGAAGATACCAACCTACAAACGTAGTATCAAAGCACTCGAAGACATTCGTCGTAAGCTAAAAAAAGAGCCTACAAACGATAACAACGATGGCCAAGAACCTATACAAGGGCTCATCACATTTGCATAAATAAGAACGTAAAATATCAATTATAGAGATATGGAACTATTCGAACAAATCAGCAATGACATTAAAGACGCAATGAAAGCACGTGACAAAGTGCGCTTAGAAACATTGCGTAACATTAAGAAAGTGTTCCTTGAAGCAAAGACAGCACCTGGTGCAAACGATCAATTAAGCGATGCAGATGCTCTTAAAATACTTCAGAAACTTGCTAAACAAGGCAAAGAATCTGCCGCAACTTTCACTCAGTCGGGTCGTGAAGACTTAGCTGCTCACGAAATAGAACAGGTGAAAGTGATCGAAGCATACTTGCCTAAGCCTCTTTCTAACGAAGAGATTGAGAAGATAGTAGCTAACATTATCAGCGAAACAGGGGCACAAGGTATGAAAGATATGGGCAAAGTGATGGGACAAGCAAGCAAACAAATGGCTGGAAAAGCAGAGGGTGGAACCATCTCTACCATCGTTAAGAAGTTGCTTTCTTAATCGTTTCGAAGCACAATAACGCCTCAGCAACAATGTTTGCAGGCACATAATATCATTAAACTCCAATGCACTCCGTGTGTTGGAGTTTCTTTTTATCCCTCAAAAAGCAGTGCTTTTACGGTTCAATTGCATTGCTTTTTGCACCCAATATCAATGCTTTTCCAAGCCAATAACATCGCTTTTACTTTCAACCTGCATAAGTCTTTGACTTACATAACAAGAAAATGAATTGCAAAGCGATGAGTTATGTAATGTTTTTTTTGTACTTTTGCAAAGAAGAGGCGCCACCTATTTATATAATAGCACGCACCCTTGCAGTTCACTCGTTATGAGATACCTCACTATAAACAAAACCATCTGAAACGTGTGGACATCATTTTGCAAACGAAAAAGAAACAAATGAAATCGTCAGAATTTATAGGTAAGTTTAAAAGTAGATATCTTTGGCTCAACATTCTCGGTATGATAGCCGTGGTATTGATTTGCATTTTTGGCTTGAAATATGGCTTATCGATCTACACTCATCATGGAGAAGCCATCACAGTGCCTCATCTTAAGTTTAAATCTTATCAAGAAGCAGAAGCTCAACTCAAGCGTTTAGGACTTGAATTGCAGGTAGTAGACACTGGTTATATCAAAACCTTGCCTGCTGATTGTATCCTCGAACAAATCCCCAAGGGTGGCGAAAGGGTCAAATCAGGTCGCATCATCTACCTCACCATCAACTCTTCTAAATCACCAACAATCACTCTTCCCGACGTAATCGACAACAGTTCGCTCCGTGAAGCAATGGCCAAATTGCAGTCAATGGGCTTTAAGCTCACTGCACCTAAGCAGGTTCCCGGTGAGAAAGACTGGGTCTATGGCATCATGGTAGGCGACAAAAGCGTTGTAGCAGGCGAGAAAATTCCTGTAGATAAACCGCTAACTATTATGGTTGGGAATGGTATGCGCAGTGCAAGTGATAGTGTAAGCTATGTTGAACCCATATATCGTAACAACAATTCAGGCAGTAATGACGTCGATGATTTCGAAGAAGTGTCTGTCCCTGGCGAGTAATTTGCCAAAGAGAAGTTGCGATATCATCAAACAAAAACATTTTATTTGTGATTAAAGACGAAAATATTTCAATAGATAACGACGAGCTATTAGAAGACGAAGATCAACAACTTTACGAACATTTTCGCATCGTTGCCGACGAAGGTCAGAAGCCTTTGCGAGTGGATAAGTTTATGTTCGAAAAGCTTCAACATAGTAGTCGAAACAGAATTCAAAAGGCTGCAGAGGCTGGTTTCGTGCATGTGAACGACCAACCAGTGAAGAGTAACTATAAAATTCGTCCCAACGACGTGGTTACTTTGATGCTCGATCGCCCCCGACACGATAACACTATCGAGGCAGAGGACATTCCTTTGGATATTGTTTACGAAGATACTGAATTGCTTGTAGTGAACAAACCTGCTGGACTTGTGGTGCACCCAGGTGTGGGAAACTTTCATGGTACGCTGATAAATGCCGTTGCATGGCACATGAAAGACGATAAAAACTTCGACGCAAACAGTCCTGAAGTGGGCTTGGTGCATCGCATCGACAAGGATACAAGTGGTTTATTGGTGGTGGCAAAGACTCCTAATGCCAAAACAAAGTTAGGTGTTCAGTTCTTTAATAAAACCACTACACGAAGCTATAAGGCTCTTGTTTGGGGACATATCGCTGAAGATGAGGGCAGAATTGAAGGCAACATCGGTCGTGATCCCAAAGATCGTCAACGCATGACTGTATTCTCTCCCGACTCAGGAATAGGCAAACCGGCCGTTACTCACTATAAAGTTCTCGAGCGTTTTGGCTACACTACGCTCATTGAGTGTATCTTAGAGACTGGAAGAACGCACCAAATACGTGCTCATATGAAGCATATCGGTCACCCATTGTTTGGAGATGAACGCTATGGAGGTAAGGAAATACTTCGTGGTAACAGAAGTTCAAGCTACAAATCGTTTGTTCAAAACTGCTTTAATATATGCAATAGACAAGCACTTCACGCACAAACACTGGGTTTTGTGCACCCTTCTACTCAAAAAGAATGTTACTTTACATCGCCATTGCCTGAAGATTTAGACACAATGTTAAACAAATGGCGTGTGTATATAGAAGGAACTAATAACGATACTTTCAATAATTGAAAAACAAAGAATAAGCAAAAATGACTCAAAAAAGAAATATTGCCATTGTATGTGGTGGCTACTCATCAGAACACGAGGTATCTTTACGCTCGGCACAAGGTATTTATTCGTTCTTCGATAAAGAGCGTTACAACGTTTATATCGTTGAAATCAGTAAAGAAGCATGGTGGGTGAACGTTGAAGAAAACCAACAACTGCCAATTGATAAGAACGACTTCTCGTTTGAGTTAAATGGCAATAAGGTGGCATTCGATTATGCTTACATCACGATTCACGGCACTCCTGGTGAGAATGGACTACTTCAAGGCTACTTTGATATGATTCAATTGCCCTACTCTACCTCTGGTGTTTTGGTGGAAGCAATGACCTTTAACAAGTTTGTTTTGAACAATTACCTTCGTGGTTTTGGCTATAATGTGGCTAAAAGTATGGTAGTTTACAAAGACGAAGCACACAAAATAAACGCAGAAAAGATTGAGAGTGAACTCGGAATGCCTTGCTTTATTAAGCCAGCAGCCGACGGTTCGAGCTTTGGAGTATCGAAAGTGAAGACCAAAAGCGATATTCCTGCTGCCTTAGAGCTTGCCTTTAACGAAAGCAATGAGGTGATGATTGAAAGCTTTTTACAAGGAACTGAAATCTCAATAGGCTGCTATGCCACTAAAGAAGGATTGGTTTCGCTTCCTGCAACCGAAGTAGTTACAGAGAATGAGTTCTTCGATTACAACGCAAAATACAACGGACAGGTGCAAGAAATCACCCCTGCTCGCCTTCAACCAGACACTGCAGAGCGTGTAGCTAACCAAGTAAAGGAAATCTATTCGCTATTACGTTGCAACGGAATTATACGTATTGACTACATCATTAGCAAGGATTCAGAAGGCAATGACGTTCTCAATCTATTGGAAATCAACACCACTCCTGGTATGACTGCAACAAGTTTCATTCCTCAACAGGTGCGTGCTGCAGGCTTAAACATGACTGATGTGCTTACAAACATCGTAGAACGTCAATTCTAAAACATAACATTTTCATCTTAAACATCAAATACTTTAAAGATATGATGATACCTGAAGAGTTTAAAGACATACGCCCTTTCGAGCCAGAAGAATTGCCCGAGGCGATTGATAGGATATTTAGTAGCGAGCAATTCCGCTCTGTTTTGCCTTATTTCTTCCCTGAAATACCCGTTGAAACGCTTCATCAAAAGATGAAAGAGGCAAAGAACAGCATGGAATTTCAACGTGCTTTTAGTTATCATTTCGTGTATCGGGTGCTCAATAATACATCTAAATCGGTTTCATTTAACAGCGATGCGATAGACAAAAGCAAGCATTTCACGTTCTTAAGTAACCACCGTGACATTGTATTAGACTCAGCAATTCTCGACGTATTACTAATAGATGCAGGCTTTGACACCTCTTGTGAGATTGCAATTGGCGACAACTTGCTATCTCTTCCATGGGTAAAAGACCTTGTAAGAGTGAACAAATCGTTCATTGTTGAACGTGGTTTGTCCCCTCGTCAGATGCTCATTGCCAGCAAACGCCTATCTAACTACATGCATTTTGTGATGACCAACAAAAGCGAAAACATTTGGATTGCGCAACGAGAAGGCAGAGCAAAGGATTCAAACGACCGCACTCAAGAGGCTCTTTTGAAGATGCTTACCATCGGAGGAGAAGGCTCTTTGGCAGATAAACTAAAGGAAATGCACATCGTTCCCTTAGCTATTTCGTACGAATACGACCCTTGCGACTATCTAAAGGCAATGGAGTTCCAACTAAAGAGAGACAATCCTGAGTATAAAAAGAGTGCTCAAGACGATATATTAAGTATGCAAACAGGCATCATGGGCTATAAAGGTCGCATTCATTATCATTGTGCAGAGTGCATAGATCCATTCCTTGAATCGCTCGACAGCGAACTTTCTAAGAACAATTTTTATGCAACTGTGGCACAACACATCGACCAACAAATACATGCTAACTATCGTTTGTTTGCCAATAACTACATTGCTCTCGACCTATTAGAGAACAATAACCAATATAGTAACTATTACACACACGAAGAAAAGCAATCTTTCGAAGGCTATATCGCTGGTCAATTGAATAAAATTCAAATCGAAAACAAAGATGAAGCCTATCTTCGTGAGCGTATATTAACAATGTATGCCAACCCAGCAATTAATCATTTTAAAGCTATATGAAAATAAAATCTATTATTGGTGCAGCCCTAGTACTATTAACAGCCTGCACTTCTAACACCTTTGAAGGTGGAGATGGAAACAATTCTTACCTAAAACGAGATGCCGCAGAGGTAACTATTAACAAGCAAGACCAAACTGCAAACATCGTATTTGACGATGATCAGAAAGCAAGTGTCAAGCTTCCTACAACACATCCATGGTTAACTGGCACTGAAACTTTCTATCGTGCAATAGTTACTTATCGTGAAAAAGATCAGGTAAAGTCTATCTTAGGCTTCATTCCTATGATGCTTCTTCAACCTGTTACACAAACAACTGAAGACGTAAAGAGCGACCCTGTGTTGTATGTTGCATCGAGTTTTGCTAAGAATAAGAAGTATTTGAACGTTCAACTAACTGTTCCAATGCGCTTAGAGAATGTAAAAGACAAGCCCATTAACATCTCTATTGCTGAAAAAAAGCACGCAATGAGCACGGGAAACAACACACATTATATTTGGACGGTGGTGTTTAGCAACAAAGAAACCACCAACAATGTAACTGAACCAGCGTTGTTAAGCATTCCAACATCACAACTTGTTAAAGGCGATTCTTTAACGCTTAGAATACAAAACGGCATTAGATTAGAAGAACTAAAAGGCGTTATGCAATAAAAAGAAGCTACTGCTTAAAGGCAGTAGCTTTTATTTTATTCTAAAATGAGGGTGAATAAACGATTGGGATCGAATATTTCTCTCGATACATTCATAATCTCTTGAGGTGTAATAGCATCGATTTCGGCAAACAAATCATCGATAGACTTCATCTCATTAAAATACAAATAGGCTTTTGAAAAGTCGAGTGCAAAGCTCTCTCTACTATCACATGACACTGCAATTTGCCCCTTTAACTGTTGCTTTGCGCTTGCAATTTGCTTGGCTGTTAGCATGGTGTCGCATAGGCGTTGCATTTCTTTTTTCACCAAGGCGATGCACTTTTTAAGGTCGTGAGGGTCGCAACCAAAGTACACACTCCACACTCCTACGTCGCTATAACACACCATCGAGCTATCAACACTATACACTAAGCCTCGTTTTTCACGCAAAGCAATAGATAAACGAGCGTTCATTCCTGGTCCACCTAATATGTTATTCAACAAATAAAGCACCACACGCTGCTTGTTATACACGCTAAACGACTTGGCACCTATCATGACATGGCATTGGTGGGTGTTGCGTTTTATGACCTTTTGAGTGCCTTCTACGCCCGTTGTTTTCGATATATCGGTAGGCAAAAGCGCATCCTTTTGCAAATAAGGAGTAGCCTCTGGGAAAACACTTGTTAGCTTATCGAGTTGCTGAACCAATCGTTTAAAGTCGATATCTCCATACACAAAGAACACCATATTACTGGGTTGATACATTCGTTGTGTAAATCTTTGGGCATCGGCAGTGGTGAATTGTCGCACATTTTCGGCCTTTCCCAAAATGTTATGACCCAAGGCTGCACTGCCAAAAAGCTCTTGTTCGAAATAATCGTAAATGAGTTCTGAGGGTGAATCGTTATAACTCTCTATCTCATCGCAAATCACTTCTACCTCTTTTGCTATCTCTTTTTGTGGATAAACGCTGTTAAATACCATGTCGGTAAGCACTTCTACAGCCTTATAAACATGCTTCGACAATATCGCTGCATGATAAACGGTTGTTTCTTTGGTTGTAAAAGCATTTAAATCGCCACCATATTGCTCCAAACTGTTGATGATATTACGTGCCGAACGCTTTGCTGTGCCTTTGAAAGACATGTGCTCACAGAAATGCGCTAAGCCCTCTTCGTGGCTCAACTCATCTCTTGTTCCTGCCTTAATGTAATATCCACAATACACCACTTGTGATGAATGAGGAACGCAAACCAGGCGTAATCCGTTGGAAAATGTATGCGTTTGATGTGTCATAGATGGGCAAAGGTAGTATATTTTTGCGAGAATTGAATGTAAAAGCACCACTATTAAAGTTTAAAAGCAATGATATTGCACCCTAAAAGCATTGATATTACACTGCAAAAGCACTGCTATTACCGCACCAAAAGAACAATGCCACACTGCAAATGCAATGTGGCAATAGCTAAAAGACGATTATAAAGGACGCTTTATCCTTTGACAATCTTCTTAATATCGTTTAATTTATTGAGTGCTTCAACGGGAGTTAAGTTGTTAATATCGAGGTGTAAGAACTCATCTCGTATCTGAATGAGCACTGGATCGTCTAACTTAAAGAAGCTAAGTTGTACGTTTTCGTTAGGCTCATCGAGCTTATTTATAGCGTTCTTCGATACCTCTCCCACTTGATCGTTGTTCTTTTCGAGCTGTTTCAAAATAACATTTGCACGCTTAACAATGCTCTTTGGCATGCCAGCAATGTCGGCAACGTGAATACCAAACGAGTGTTCTGAACCGCCTTCTACCAGCTTTCGCATAAACATCACTTTGCCATTGGCTTCTTTCACACTTACATTGAAGTTCTTAATGCGCTCGAATCGCTTCTCCATCTCATTGAGTTCGTGGTAGTGAGTGGCAAAAAGTGTGCGTGCTCTTGCCTTTGGTTGCTCGTGAAGATACTCGACAATGGCCCACGCAATGCTTATTCCATCATAGGTAGATGTGCCTCTTCCCAACTCATCGAACAAGATAAGAGAACGTGAAGACACGTTATTGAGGATGTTTGCAGCCTCTGTCATCTCTACCATAAAGGTTGATTCGCCCACCGATATGTTATCGCTTGCCCCTACACGGGTGAAGATTTTGTCTACAACACCTATGCTTGCACTATGTGCAGGCACGAAACTTCCGACCTGAGCCAATAGCACTATGAGGGCAGTTTGGCGCAAAAGAGCTGATTTACCCGCCATATTAGGACCTGTAATCATCATAATTTGCTGCTTTTCGCTATCGAGCAGAATGTCATTGGGCACATAACGCTCTCCAATAGGTAGTTGCATTTCGATAACTGGGTGTCTTCCTGCCTTGATATCGAGCACTTCTGTGGTGTTAATCTCTGGTCGAACATAATGGTTCGACTGTGCTACTGAAGCGAAAGAGTGCAAACAATCGATGCGAGCAATGATGTTGGCATTGATTTGTATTTGTGGAATAAACTCTTGAAGAGCCACTATCAGGTCGTTAAAGATTTGCGCTTCGAGTGCCAAAATCTTATCTTCTGCACCTAAAATCTTCTCTTCATACTCTTTCAACTCTTGTGTAATATAGCGTTCTGCCTGCGCAAGAGTCTGCTTACGAACCCACTCTTGGGGCACTTTATCTTTGTGCATGTTGCGCACTTCGAGGTAATATCCAAACACATTGTTATAGCCTATCTTCAAAGAAGAAATGCCTGTTTGCTCTACTTCACGCTCTTGAATGTGCAAAAGATAGTCTTTTCCTGAGTGAGATATTGCTCTTAACTCGTCTAACTCGGCGTTCACCCCATCGGCAATAACGCCTCCTTTGTTCACAAGTTGTGGTGGGTCGGAGGTGATTTCTTTTGCTATTCGAGCACGAATAGACTCGCATAGGGTGATTTGTTCGCCCATTCGCACTAAAGATTCGTTCTTTGAAGCCACACAAGCCGCCTTAATTGGCTCGATAGCGTCGAGTGCATAGCGCAATTGAACAACCTCTCTAGGAGACACTCTGCCCACTGCTACACGAGAAATGATGCGCTCTAAGTCGCCAATACGATGAAGTTGGTCGGACAACACCTGCTCAAAGTCTTCACTATTATAGATGTGTTCTACCACATTAAGGCGTTGTTCTATTGCTTTTTGCTCTTTCAATGGGAATACTAACCAGCGTTTGAGCATGCGACTACCCATTGGTGTGATGGTGTTATCAATAACATTGAGCAATGAACTACCGCCTTCGTGCATCGAATTGATGAGCTCTAAGCTGCGAATAGTGAATTTATCGAGGCGCACATAACGGTCTTCTTCTATGCGAGAGATGGATGTTATGTGACTGATATTGGTGTGTTGGGTGATTTCAAGATACTGCATAATGGCCCCAGAAGCGATGATTCCATTGACAAGATGGTCGATTCCGAAACCTTTAAGTGTTTGTGTTCCGAAGTGCTTCAATAGCTTTTGACGGGCTGTTGATTCGGTAAAAACCCAATCATCAAGCTCGAATGTGCAATATTTATCGCCAAAATATTGGTTGAACTGTTGCTTATTATCTCTATCGAACAACACTTCTTTGGGCGAAAAGTTCACCAACAACTTCTCTATTGTATCGTATGAGCCTTCTCCTGTTAAGAATTCGCCTGTTGAGATGTCGAGAAATGCAACACCACAAGAGGCTTTTCCGAAATGAATGGCAGCTAAAAAGTTGTTTTCTTTATAGTTTAATACATTGTCTGCCAATGCAACTCCGGGCGTAACCAGTTCGGTTATACCACGTTTAACAAGCTTTTTTGTTAGTTTGGGGTCTTCTAATTGGTCGCAAATAGCCACTCGTCGTCCCGCACGAACAAGCTTTGGAAGATAAGTATCCAAAGCATGGTGAGGGAAACCAGCCATCTCTGTAACCGCAGATGAGCCGCCATTGTTTCGTTTGGTGAGCGTTATCCCTAATATCTTCGATGCTTCTACAGCGTCTTGTGAATATGTTTCGTAGAAATCTCCACAACGAAAAAGCAATATTGCATCTGGATGTTGATGCTTAAATGTGAAAAATTGCTTCATCATTGGGGTGAGTCCTTTATCTTTAACTGCCATAATAAATCGTTGTAAATTATGCCATCTGCCTACAAACAAGCAGGCATGGCGCTATTTATGCAAAGATAATAAATTTAATGCAGAATGAAGATGAAGACGAAACAAAAGAATAAAGCTCTAAATCTTATTCATTATTTTTTTGCTTCTTGCTCAAATCTAAGCCGAGTACGAACGTCTCCTGCTGTAAATTCAAATATTGTTATGCGCACCTTTGAGGTGGTATTTGGCTCAAATACAACAGTCATCACGTTCTTATTGACAGTTGTTTTAAGCCAAGGAGTTAATGAAACGGGGGAAATAGTTGTTGAATTGGGATCTTTAAATGGATGTCTATCAACTGTAAATGAATATTGATCGACCGAGAATGACTCGTAGTTGGTGCAGGTTACGTGAATTGTTCCACCCTCTGCAGGCACAGAAATGGTGTTTTGACCTTTAAGATTGGTGTCTGAAACAAGATGTATAGGTTCAGTCTTTTCGCAAGAAGTGGTGATTGCAAGGAGCGAAAATACTGCAAGAAGGGTTAAAAGTAGATTTTTCTTTAACATGATATTTTACGTTTAAGTTATGATTAGTTATTGTTTTTAGATAACGTAGAAAGTTATTGGTTCTCTTTCAACAAGATGATCCACTGAAGAAACATACCTCTCTACTCCACAAAGATACAAGTTTATCTCTAAAAGTCAAACTTTTGAAGAAAATAATCTGTGTTGAGAGGCTTTATTATCGCTTTTTTATTCCTATACCTCTCTCCTCTTTGCTCAAAAGATATAAGAGAATAGGACATAAAAGAATAAAGCTCTAAATCTTATTCATTATTTTTTTGCTTCTTGCTCAAATGTAAGCCAAGCAAAAATATCTCCTGCTGTAATTTCAAATCTTGTTGTGCGCACCTTTGAGGTGGTATTTGGCTCAACCACAACAGTCATCACGTTCTTTTTGACAGCTGCTTTAAGCCAAGGAGTTGATAAAACGGGGGAAATAGCTGTTGAATTGGGAGCTTTAAATGGTTGTCCATCAACTGTAACTGAATTTTCAGAGAACCAGAATGACTCGTAGTTGGTGCAGGTTACGTGAATTGTTCCACCCTCTGCAGGCACTAAAATGGTGTTTTGACCTTTAAGATTGGTGTCTGAAACAAGCTGCATTGGTTCCCATTCCCAGGTAGTCTTTTCGCAAGAAGTGGTGATTGCAAGGAGTGAAAATACTGCAAGAAGGGTTAAAAGTAGATTTTTCTTTAACATGATATTTTTACGTTTAAGTTATGATTAGTTATTGGTTTTAGATAACGTAGAAAGTTATTGGTTCTCTTTCAACAAGGTGAGCCACTGAAGAAACACATCTCTCTACTCAACAAAGATACAACTTTATCTCTAAAAGTCAAACTTTTGAAGAAAATGATCTGTGTTGAGAGGCTTTATTATCGCTTTTTTTATTCCTATACCTCTCTCCTCTTTGCTCAAAAGACATAAGAGAATAGGACATAAAAGAATAAAAGACAGCTCTAATCAAAGCCTGAAATAAAAGTAAGAGACTAGTATGTAATAGATTAAGAAATAAGAAAATGACAAAAGAACTATCTGTTTTGCCAACATTAAGCAACCTAACAATAGGACAAAAAGAAAGAGGGAAACAATATTTCATGTTTCCCTCTTATATCATATTTGCATAACAAGCAATTATTCTGCTGTTGCTTCTTCAACCTTTTCAGCTGTTGCTTCAGGAGCTGCAGCTTCTTTTGTTGCAGTAGTCTTACGGCTACGACGTGTTTTCTTAGCAGCTTTAGGAGCTTTTGCCATGTTTTCATTGTAGTCAACAAGCTCGATAAATGCCATTTCAGCAGCGTCACCTTGACGTGTACCCAACTTGATTACACGAGTGTAACCACCTGGACGGTCAGCAACTTTTGTTGAAATTTCTTTGAAAAGCTCTGTTACAGCATATTTATTTTGCAAGTAACGGAAAACAACACGACGTGAGTTTGTTGTATCTTCCTTTGAACGTGTGATCAAAGGCTCTACATATTTCTTAAGAGCTTTTGCTTTTGCAAGAGTCGTAGTGATTCTTTTGTGCATAATCAACGAGATAGCCATGTTTGCAAGCATAGCACTACGGTGAGATGCAGTACGACCCAAATGGTTGAATTTTTTATTGTGTCTCATTATTTGTTTTAATTTTTAAGATGAGAAAAGATCTATATAAATAGCTTGCAATTGCTAGTCGGTCATAAAAAACAACTGCATGCTATCATAATTTCTTATTCTCTGTCTAATTTATACTTTGAAATATCTGTTCCAAAAGATAGATTCAGACTCTCGAGCAAATCATCAAGCTCAGAAAGCGATTTCTTACCAAAGTTGCGGAACTTAAGAAGATCTGTCTTATTGAATTGTACAAGGTCGCCTAATGTTTCAACATCTGCTGCCTTTAAGCAATTCAACGCACGAACAGAAAGATTCATATCAACCAACTTAGTCTTTAACAATTGGCGCATATGTAATACTTCTTCATCGAATTCATCATTGCTGTCTTGCTCTGGATTTTCAAGAGTAATCTTTTCATCAGAGAACAACATGAAGTGATAAATAAGTATCTTAGCTGCTTCTTTAAGTGCATCTTTAGGACTTATGGAACCATCCGTTGTAACTTCTAATACGAGTTTATCGTAGTCGGTCTTTTGTTCAACACGATAAGGCTCTACTGAATATTTTACATTACGGATTGGGGTGTAGATAGAATCGATTGGGAGAACATTGACATCGGTGCTGTATTGACGATTCTCATCAGCAGGAACATAACCACGTCCCTTGTTAATTGTAATGTCTATCTGCATCGATGCTTTGGCATCTAAATGACAAATCACCAAATCAGGGTTTAACACTTCAAATCCAGTCAGATACTTACCCATATCGCCAGCCTTGAACTCTGTTGTGTTCTCGACTGTGATACTAACTTTCTCATTCTCGAATTCATCTACTACTTGCTTGAATCTTACTTGTTTTAAATTCAAGATAATGTTGGTAACATCTTCCTTTACACCAGGAACTGAAGAGAATTCGTGCTCAACACCACCAATTTTGATTGTGTTGATTGCGAAACCTTCAAGTGATGAAAGAAGGATGCGGCGCAAAGCGTTACCAATAGTAACACCAAAGCCAGGCTCTAAAGGACGGAACTCGAACTTTCCGAACTTGTCGTTTGCCTCCAGCATTACAACTTTATCAGGTTTTTGAAATGCTAATATCGCCATTAATTTAATGATTTATTTAGAGTACAACTCAACGATTAATTGTTCCTTAATGTTCTCAGGAATATCTGCTCTCTCAGGAGTATGCAAGAATTTACCGCTCTTTGTAGCGTTATCCCATTCAATCCAAGGATATTTGCTGTGGTTAAAACCTGCTAGAGCTGTTTCAATAACTTCTAGAGATTTAGCCTTTTCACGAACACCAATAACTTGACCTGGTTTTACTGAGTATGAAGGAATGTTTACAACACTACCATCTACGATGATATGTTTGTGTCCAACTAGCTGACGAGCAGCTGCACGTGTAGGTGCAAGACCCATACGGAACACAACATTATCAAGACGAGACTCTAGAAGTTGTAGCAAAACTTCACCGGTAATACCTGAAGCCTTAGCTGCTTTCTCGAACAAGTTACGGAACTGACGTTCTAGAACGCCGTAAGTATATTTAGCCTTTTGCTTCTCTGCCAACATGACACCGTACTCAGACATCTTCTTACGACGGTTGTTGCCATGCTGTCCAGGAGGGAAGTTTCTCTTGGACAAAACTTTGTCAGCACCGAAAATGGGTTCACCAAAACGGCGTGCAATCTTAGATTTCGGACCTATATATCTAGCCATAATTAATTATAATGTGCTTTTAAATAATTTCTTTTTATATAAACCTCAGAATAAGGATTATACTTTTCTTCTCTTTGGAGGACGGCAACCATTGTGTGGTAATGGTGTAACGTCGATAATTTCTGTAACTTCAATTCCAGAACCATGCACTGCACGGATTGCAGACTCACGTCCGTTACCTGGACCTTTAACGTAAGCTTTAACCTTTCTTAAACCAAGATCAAAAGCTACTTTAGCACAATCTTCACCAGCCATTTGAGCTGCGTATGGTGTATTCTTCTTAGAACCACGGAAGCCCATCTTACCTGCAGAAGACCAAGAGATAACTTGTCCTTCTCCGTTAGCTAAAGATACGATAATATTATTGAATGAACTATGAACATGAAGTTGACCAACTGCGTCAACTCTCACATTTCTTTTCTTAGATGTTGCTGCTTTCTTTGCCATAATTACTTTTAGTTTAAAAGTGGAAAGTATTAATAGGGTTGCTCAAAAATATAGAGCTACTATATTAACTTTTCAACTATTTTTACTTAGTAGCTTTCTTCTTATTAGCAACAGTCTTCTTCTTACCCTTACGAGTACGAGCATTATTCTTCGTACTTTGACCACGAACAGGAAGACCATTACGGTGACGAATACCACGATAACAACCAATATCCATCAAACGCTTGATGTTCATTTGGATCTCTGAACGGAGATCACCTTCTACTTTGAATTCAGCGCCGATAATTTCACGGATTTTAGCTGCTTGATCGTCAGTCCATTCACTAACCTTCAAGTCGCGGCTCACGCCGGCTTTATCCAATATCTTTGCTGAACTACTTCGACCAATGCCATAAACATAAGTCAATGCGATTTCGCCACGCTTATTTTGGGGCAAATCTACTCCAACAATTCTTATTGCCATTTGTAATTTTAATAATTAAAACTGATTAAACCTTAACTTTTTATTAGTTGATTTTTTAATTTTAAATCTAATCGCTCGCAAAGATACGATTTTTTATTAAAACTTCCAACTAAATTAACCCTGACGTGTTTTAAACTTAGGATTTTTCTTGTTAATTACGAATAAACGACCCTTACGACGTACAATTTTGCAGTCTGCTGAGCGTTTTTTTAACGATGCTCTTGTCTTCATATTTCTATTTTATTTATATCGGAAAACGATACGTCCCTTTGTCAAATCATAAGGACTCATCTCTACTTTAACTTTATCTCCTGGTAAAATCTTGATGTAGTGCATACGCATCTTACCTGAGATGTGAGCTGTAATAGGACATCCATTTTCTAATTCTACACGAAACATTGCATTAGATAATGCTTCAACAATTGTTCCGTCTTGTTCTATCGCAGATTGTTTTGCCATATTTAATGATTTTCTCTTTCTATCTTTTCTATTTCGTCAAATGAGGATAAAACCTCTGTTTGTCCTTCGTGAATTGCAATTGTATGCTCAAAATGTGCTGATGGTTGTCCATCAAGAGTTATTACTCCCCATTTATCTGGTAGCAATCCTATCTTTGCATTTCCCAAAGTAAGCATCGGTTCTATAGCAAGTGTTAGACCACTTTTTAATAAAGGCCCTTCTCCTCTATTACCATAATTAGTAATTTGTGGACCTTCATGCAATTCTTTTCCTAGTCCATGTCCTGTTAACTCTCGAACAATTCCTAATCCTTTTCTCTCTGAAAACTTTTGAATTGCATTTCCAATGTCTTGAAGATGTCCGCCCTCTACAACTGAGTGAATTGCTCTTTTCAAAGCTTCTTTAGTATTTTCAACTAAATACTGCATTCGTGGATGAACATCTCCGACTTGGAATGTATAGCAGCTGTCACCACAATAACCATCGAGTGAAAGAGCACAATCAACAGAAATGATATCACCATTCTGTATGATTTCGTTCTTACTTGGTATTCCATGTGCTACAATTGCATTTCGAGAAGTACAAATTGCTGCGGGGAAAGGTTTGCCAAATGGATTTGGAAAATCTTTTAGTATTGGAATACCTCCATGATCTCGGATGAAGGTTTCTGCTAAAGTATCTAATTGAAGCGTGCTAATCCCTGGACGAATTATCGTCGCTAATTCAGCAAGTGTTTTGCTTACTAGCTGACTAGCACGCTTCACTAGCAATATCTCATCTTCGGTTTTTAGAAATATCTCCATTATAGAGATGTATTCTAATATGCTGCAAGTCCTGCGTTACGAGTATGACCTGAATTTAATAGGCCATCATAATGACGCATCATAAGGTGACTTTCTATTTGTTGTAGAGTATCCATTACAACACCTACAAGAATTAAAAGAGAAGTACCTCCAAAGAATTGTGAGAACGCATTCTGCACATTTACTAATGATGCTAATGCAGGCATAACAGCAATGAAAGCTATAAAGAGTGAACCTGGCAAGGTTATTCGAGACATTATCTCCTCAATGTAGTCTGCAGTATCTTTACCGGGCTTGATTCCTGGAATGAAACCGTTGTTACGTTTCATATCTTCTGCCATCTGTGTTGGATTCAATGTTATTGCTGTATAGAAATATGTAAAAGCAATAATCAAGAATACATAAATACAGTTGTACAATAAGCTGTGGTTATCCATCAACGAATGTACGATGCTTGAAGAGTTATCTGATTGGAATCTAACCAACATTAAAGGTATAAACATTAGAGCTTGCGCAAAAATAATAGGCATTACATTTGCTGCAAATAACTTCAATGGGATGTATTGTCTAGCACCACCATATTGTTTATTTCCAACAACACGCTTAGCATATTGTACAGGCACCTTACGTGTTCCTTGTGTTAGTAGGATTGCAGCACATACTACTCCGTAAAGGATAAGTAGTTCTACAATAAACATAACTAGACCACCACCTGTGATTGCTTGGAAACGTGAACCAACTTCTTGTGCGAAAGCTTGGGGAAGACGAGCTATAATACCAATCATAATGATAATTGAAACTCCGTTTCCTATACCTTTATCGGTAATTCTTTCTCCTAGCCACAAGATAAACATACTTCCAGCTGCAAGAATGATTGTTGCTGGAATCATGAAAACCTCCCAAGAAATACCAGAAGCCAATGCTTGGCTTGCCTGGTATTTGAGGTTAATAAGGTATGACGGTGCTTGGAATAAAAGAATTCCAATAGTAAGCAAACGTGTATACCAATTTATCTTTTTGCGTCCGCTTTCGCCTTCACGCTGCATCTTTTGGAAATAAGGTACAGCTATGGCTAAGAGTTGCATTACAATAGAAGCTGAGATGTAAGGCATTATACCCAATGCAAAAATAGATGCATTAGAAAATGCTCCACCAGAGAACATGTCCAACAGTGACATCAAGCCACCGGCTGTCTGTGATTGAAGTTTCTCCAATTGGCCTGGATTTATTCCGGGAAGAACAACAAACGAGCCAAAGCGATAAATCGCAGTAAATAGAAGGGTGATAAGAATCCTTTGTCTAAGGTCTTCTACCTTCCAACAGTTCTTTAGTGTCTCAATAAACTTTTTCATTTCTTAGATTATAGTTGTGTTACCACCTACTGCTTTGATAGCTTCTTCTGCAGTTTTAGAAAAAGCATGAGCTTCTACTTCCAATTTTGCTTTTAATTCTCCGTTACCTAGGATCTTAACAAGTTTCTTACCATTTGTAAGACCTGCGTCAACTAGTTCTGCTAATCCTACTTTAGTTAGATTCTTGTTTTCTGCTAGTTCTTGAAGAACAGAAAGGTTTACTGCAAAATATTCTTTGTGATTAATGTTCTTAAATCCACCTTTAGGAATACGACGTTGCAATGGCATCTGACCACCTTCGAAACCGATTTTTCTTTTGTAACCAGAACGAGCCTTAGCACCTTTGTGTCCACGTGTAGAAGTACCACCCAAGCCAGATCCTGGTCCACGACCAAGACGACGACGTGAATGAGTTGACCCTGCAGCAGGTTTCAATGTATTTAATTTCATAATTAATCTAATTTAAATTTATTATTCAACTACACTTACAAGATGATGTACTTTACGAAGCATTCCGCGCATAGAAGGAGTATCTTCGATCTCAACAACTTGAGAGATCTTACGAAGTCCTAATGCAACAAGTGTAGCTTTTTGGTCTTTTGGATAACCAATTCCACTCTTTATTTGTTTGATTTTAATTGTTGCCATATATTTACTCCTTATCCGTTAAATACTTTTTCCATACTAATTCCACGAACACCTGCAATAGTGTAGGCATCACGAACATTGCTTAATGCTTCAATTGTAGCTTTTACAAGGTTGTGAGGATTTGAAGAACCCTTTGATTTTGCAAGGATATCCTTTACACCTACGCTATCAAGAACAGCACGCATCGCACCACCTGCAACTAGTCCTGTACCGGCAGCAGCTGGACGTAAGAATACCTTAGCACCACTATAACGTGCCTCTACTTCATGAGGAATAGTTCCTTTTAATACAGGGACCTTTACTAAGTTCTTCTTTGCAGCTTCTACTCCTTTAGCAATAGCAGCAGTTACTTCACCAGCTTTACCTAGTCCGTAACCAATAACTCCATTTCCGTCACCTACTACAACAATTGCTGCAAATGTAAATGTTCTACCACCTTTTGTAACTTTTGTTACACGGTTGATTGCAACCAAGCGGTCTTTTAACTCTACGTCGCTATTTATTTTTACTTTATTCATTGCCATAATCGTTTAGAAATTAAGACCGCCATTACGTGCAGCATCAGCTAGTTCTTTGATACGTCCATGGTATAAGTAACCATTACGATCAAATACAACAGAAGTGATACCTGCAGCTTGAGCATTCTTTGCTACTAATTCACCAACTTTTTGTGCTTGCTCTTTCTTTGGCATAGCTTCCATACCAAGAGAAGAGGCAGATGCCAATGTCTTTCCTGTTAAGTCATTCACAACTTGAGCATAGATTTGCTTGTTAGAACGAAATACGCTTAGACGTGGACGCTCTGCTGTTCCGTTTACATTCTTACGAATACGGAATTTTATTTTAATTCGTCTTTCAACTTTCTTTGTTGTCATAAATCCTATAATTTTAATTATTTAGCCGCAGCTGTTTTACCAGACTTTCTGCGAATAACTTCACCTTGGAATAAAACACCCTTACCTTTATAAGGTTCTGGTTTACGGAAAGAACGAATTTTAGCACAAACAAGTCCTAGTAATTGTTTATCACAAGATTCTAAGATGATCAATGGGTTTTGATTTCTCTCAGATTTTGTTTCTACCTTAATTTCACTAGGTAACTGAATAAATATAGGGTGGGTATAACCTAAAGAAAATTCGATCAAATTTCCTTGGTTTGACACACGATATCCAACACCAACAAGTTCCAATACTTTCTTGTATCCTTCGCTTACACCAACAACCATGTTGTTAACTAGTGAACGATATAAACCGTGGAAAGCTTGTTTTTGCTTATAGTTTACTGCGCTTTCTTCGTTGATATCCAAGACAACTTGAGCATCTTCTACCTTTACATTAATAGAAGAATCAACTTTCTGAGAAAGTTCTCCTTTAGGACCTTTTACAGTAACAACTCCGTTATTAAGAGTTACTGTAACTCCAGCAGGAATGTTAATTGGCAATTTTCCTATTCTTGACATATTCACCTCCAATTAATATACATAACAAAGAACTTCACCACCGATCTTAAGATCTGCAGCTTCTTTGTTTGTCATCACACCTTTAGATGTAGATATAATTGCTATACCTAATCCATTTATTACTCTCGGCATGTTCTTATAACCGGTATACTTACGAAGTCCCGGAGTTGAAACACGTTTCAAGCTAGTAATTGCACTCGCTTTGGTTGTAGGGTCGTACTTTAATGCAACCTTTATTAAACCTTGTGGTCCATCTTCTACAAACTTATAGTTCAAGATGTAACCTTTTTCAAAAAGAATCTTTGTGATTTCTTTTTTCAAATTAGACGCAGGAACTTCAACAACACGATGATGTGCCATGATTGCGTTTCTGAGTCTTGTCAGATAATCTGCTATTGGATCTGTCATATAAATAATTTTTAATTAATCGGGACTTTCCCGACAATATTAAATACTAAGTTTCGCTTATTACCAACTTGCTTTCTTTACTCCAGGAATTAGACCTGCTGAAGCCATTTCACGGAATTGAATACGTGAGATTCCGAATTGACGGATATAGCCTTTAGGACGTCCTGTGATTTTACAACGGTTGTGTAAACGAATTGGATTTGCATTCTTTGGTAATGATTGCAACTTACGTGCAGCTTCATAAGCTTCAGCAATATCAGTTGCAGTTGCAATTACTTTTTTTAGTGCAGCTCTCTTTTCAGCATAACGTGCAACTAATTTTGCGCGCTTAACTTCACGAGCTTTCATTGATTCTTTTGCCATATCACTTAATCGTTTTTAGCGTTTTTAAATGGAAGGCCAAAAGCTTTCAATAGTGCAAAGCCTTCTTCGTCAGTTGTTGCAGAAGTAACAAATGTTATATTCATACCTTGAATACGATCAATAGAATCAATATTAATTTCAGGGAAAATAATTTGTTCCGTGATACCCAAAGTATAATTACCTTTACCATCAAATCTTGTTTCGATACCTTTGAAGTCACGGATACGTGGAAGAGCTACACGTACAAGCTTCTCAAGGAACTCATACATACGCTCACGACGTAGAGTTACCATAACACCGATAGGCATCTTTTTACGCAATTTGAAGTTTGCAATATCTTTCTTTGAGAAAGTTGCAACAGCCTTTTGACCTGTAATGGCTGTTATTTCATTAATTGCAACATCAACAATTTTCTTATCTTGAGTAGCATCACCCAAACCTTGATTGATTACTATCTTTTTCAAGACTGGAATCTGCATTGCTGAAGAATAATTAAATTGCTTTTGCAATGCAGGAGCAATGCTTTCTTTATAGATTTTCTTTAATTGTGCTGTATCCATTATTTGATAACCTCCCCTGATTTTTTAGAAACACGTACTTTTGTTCCATCTTCGTTTTTCTTGATGCCTACACGAGTAGCTTTACCTGTTTTAGGATCAATCAAACTTAAATTTGAGATATGGATTGGTGCTTCTTGTTTTACAATTCCTCCTTGAGGATTTTTTGCAGAAGGCTTAGTGCTTTTAGAGACGATACGTATACCTTCAACAAGTGCACGATTTTCATCTACAAAGACTTTTAGCACTTTGCCAGTCTTGCCCTTATCTTCACCAGATAGGACAATAACTGTATCGTTTTTCTTAATATGTAACTTACTCATTACTGTATTATTTTATTTTGTTAAAGAACTTCAGGTGCTAAAGAAACAACTTTCATATTCACAGCACGTAACTCACGAGCTACAGGACCGAAAATACGGCTACCACGAAGTTCACCAGCATTATTAAGTAATACACAAGCATTATCGTCGAAACGAATATAAGAACCATCAGCACGACGGATTTCTTTCTTTGTTCTTACGATTAAAGCCTTTGATACCGCACCCTTTTTAACATCACTTGATGGGATAACGTTTTTGACAGCTACGACAATAACGTCTCCAACACTAGCATAACGGCGACGAGTTCCGCCTAAGACACGAATACAAAGTGCCTCGCGAGCTCCGCTATTATCACATACTGTAAGTCTTGATTCTGCCTGTATCATAATTACTTAGCTTTTTCTGTTATTTGAACTAGTCTCCATCTCTTTGTTTTACTCAAAGGACGGGTTTCCATGATGAGGACTGTATCACCTAGATGTGCCTCATTCTTTTCATCATGCACATGGTATTTCTTTGTTTTTTGAACAAACTTACCATATATAGGGTGCTTTTCTTTGAACTTAGAAGCGATTACAATGGTCTTTTCCATTTTATCACTTACTACTACACCCTGTCTTACTTTTCTTAAATTTCTTGTTTCCATCTGAACTGTTCGTTATTTATTAAGTTCTCTTTGATGAAGTTCTGTTTTCATACGTGCAATATCACGACGAGTAGCCTTAATCTGTGATGGATTAGCAAGTGGAGAAACAGCATGATTGAGTTTCAATTGATGCAATTGAGCTTCTGTTGATTCTATTTTCTCTACCAACGCATTGTTGTCGAGTTCTCTTACTTCTTTAATCTTCATAGTTTAAGCGTTTTTATCGAAATCACGTCTAACAATAAACTTTGTCTTTACAGGTAACTTTTGAGCTGCTAAGCGAAGTGCTTCCTTAGCAATATCAAAACTAACACCTTCTACTTCAAAGAGGATACGTCCTGGAGTTACAGGTGCTACCCATCCTGCGGGATCACCTTTACCTTTACCCATACGTACGTCTGCAGGCTTACGTGTTATTGGTTTATCTGGGAATATTCTAATCCAGACTTGTCCCTCACGCTGCATATAACGATTCACTGCTACACGAGCGGCCTCTATTTGTCGGCTATCAATCCATTTAGCTTCAAGTGTCTTGATTCCAAATGAGCCAAAAGCCAACTGTGTTCCTCGATGTGCGTTTCCTTTATTTCCACGTCCATCTTGAGGTCTTCTATATTTTACTCTTTTAGGCTGTAACATGTTTAAAATTACTTTTAACGATTATTGTTTCTCTTACGATTACCGCCACGACGATCTGAACGACCATTCGAACGAGAACCATTTTGTTTGTCTTGAGTAAAGTTAGGAGTCAAATCACGTTCTCCATAAACTTCTCCACGACAAATCCATACTTTAATTCCTAGAAGTCCAACTTTTGTTAGAGCTTCTGCTTGGCAATAATCTATATCAGCACGGAAAGTATGTAAAGGAGTACGACCTTCCTTGTACATTTCTTTTCTTGCCATTTCTGCTCCATTCAAACGTCCAGAGATCTGAACTTTAATACCTTCTGCACCAGCACGCATTGTACTTTGAATAGCCATCTTAATTGCACGACGATAAGAAATCTTACCTTCTACTTGTCTTGCGATATTGTTTGCTACAATATTTGCATCAAGCTCTGGCTTCTTTACTTCGAAGATATTAATTTGAATATCTTTTTTGTAGAGTTTCTTTAACTCTTCCTTCAATTTATCAACATCCTGTCCGCCTTTACCTATAACGATACCTGGGCGAGCTGTACAAATTGTGATGGTAACAAGTTTCAATGTTCTTTCAATAACAATCTTTGAAACGCTAGCTTTAGCCAAACGTTCGTTTAGATAGTTACGAATTTTTTGATCTTCAACTAGGTTTTCACCAAAGTTCTTACCACCAAACCAATTCGAATCCCAACCACGAATAATACCTAGTCGGTTACTTATCGGATTTACTTTCTGTCCCATTCTACCTAATTATATTTCGTTATTAGTTTTGGTATCAACAAACAAAGTAACGTGATTACTACGTTTACGTATACGATAACCGCGTCCTTGTGGAGCTGGTCTCATACGCTTCATTGTTACGCCTTCGTCTACAAACACTTTTGAGATATATAATTCTCCGTCTTCAGCCTTACGGTCATTTTTCACCTCCCAGTTTGCAATAGCTGAGCGCAGTAGTTTCTCAACATCTGCAGCGGCTTGTTTCTTAGAGAATCTCAAAACTCCCAAAGCTCTATTAACCTCCATTCCACGAACCATGTCTACTACATAGCGCATTTTACGTGGAGAAGAAGGAACGCCTTTGAGCTTCGCAAAGTACAAACTTTTTAGGGCCTCTTTTCTTTTCTCAGCCGCTATATGTTTTCTTTTTCCCATTATTATTCCTAAATTTAAAATGGTTTTAAACCTGATTACTTGCGATTACCAGAGTGACCACCAAAGCGACGAGTTGGAGAAAATTCTCCAAGCTTATGGCCTACCATGTTTTCGGTAATGTAAACAGGGATAAATTTGTTTCCGTTATGAACTGCAACTGTATGTCCCACGAAGTCTGGAGAGATCACAGATGCTCTAGCCCAAGTTTTTACTACATTTTTCTTACCACTCTCGTTCATTGCAAGAATTTTCTTCTCGAGTGATACGTTAATGTAAGGACCTTTTTTTAATGAACGACTCATAAATTTACTAGTTTACGTAATTACTTTTTAGCTCTTTCAATAATATACTTATTTGAAAGTTTCTTAGGTGCACGAGTCTTAAGACCCTTAGCATATAACCCCTTGCGTGAACGTGGGTGTCCTCCACTTTGGCGACCTTCACCACCACCCATTGGGTGATCAACAGGGTTCATAACTACACCACGGTTGTGTGGGCGTCTTCCCAACCAGCGAGAACGACCAGCTTTTCCTGATTGTTCCAAAGCGTGATCAGAGTTACCTACGCTACCAATAGTAGCCTTGCACACTGAAAGAATCTTACGAGTTTCACCTGAAGGAAGTTTGATA
The DNA here is from genome assembly GCF_000379965.1 of Hoylesella nanceiensis DSM 19126 = JCM 15639. Classification (GTDB taxonomy): domain Bacteria; phylum Bacteroidota; class Bacteroidia; order Bacteroidales; family Bacteroidaceae; genus Prevotella; species Prevotella nanceiensis. The sequence continues at coordinate 210,337 of NZ_KB904332.1, forward strand.
ACACAATAGCTACCTTCACGAGAAGTTAACTGAGCAAAATTACCAGCCGAACGAACGAGTAAAGCACCTTGACCTGGACGCAATTCAATGTTATGAATCACAGTACCAACAGGAATATTTGCTAAAGGAAGTGTATTTCCGATTTCAGGAGCAGCATCAGCACCTGACATCAAAGTTGTTCCCACTTGCAAACCATTAGGAGCAATAATGTAACGTTTTTCACCATCAGCATAGTATAACAAAGCGATACGAGCCGAACGGTTTGGATCGTACTCGATTGTTTTTACTACAGCTGGAACACCATCTTTCTCACGCTTGAAGTCGATTAAACGGAACTTTCTCTTATGACCACCTCCAATATAACGGACTGTCATCTTACCAGTGTTATTTCTACCACCAGTTGCACGTTTACCGTAAACGAGAGACTTCTCTGGCACGGATGCAGTAATATCCTCGAACGTGCCAATAATCTTGTGTCTTTGTCCCGGAGTTACCGGTTTAAATTTACGTACTGCCATTTTCTATTTTAAATATTGCTATAAAAATCAATTGTTTCGCCTTCTTTTAAAGTCACAACAGCTTTCTTAAACGCGTTACGTTGTCCACGAATAAGACCAGCCTTTGTATAGCGACTTGAACGCTTACCTGCATAACGTGCAGTATTCACGTCTACCACAGTAACATTATAGAGACCCTCAACCTCTTTCTTAATTTGGAGTTTATTAGCCTCAGGACGAACAATAAAACCGTAACGATTTTCTTGTTTCTCTGTGATTTTGGTCATCTTTTCAGTAACCAAAGGTTTTATAATAAATGCCATATATCAATAATCTCCTATTATTATTTTGTTAAGAGTCCGTCTACAACTTGAAGCGACTTTTCAGTAAATACAAGAACATCTGCATTCAAAACTTTATAAGCATTGAGTGTAGATGCAAGCATAACTTCAGAACGCTGTAAGTTACGAGCAGACAAATATACGTTTTTATTCACTTCTGGCAAAAGAAGAAGTACCTTCTTAGAATCTATTTTAAGATTCTTAACTACATTTACAAATTCTTTTGTCTTAGGTGCTTCTAAATTAAAGTCTTCAAGAATAATGATAGCACTTTCTTGAGCCTTATAAGAAAGAGCAGATTTACGAGCTAAAGTCTTTACTTTCTTATTTAGTTTAAATCTATAATCACGTGGTTTAGGACCGAATACACGACCACCACCAACGAGTAGAGGAGAATTAATATCACCACGACGTGCTCCACCGCCACCTTTTTGACGACCTAGCTTACGAGTTGAACCACTAATTTCACTTCTTTCTTTAGACTTAGCAGTTCCTTGACGTTGGTTTGCCAAATACTGTTTTACGTCTAGATAAAGAACGTGATCGTTAGGTGTGATACCAAAGATAGATTCGTTTAACGTAACCTTTCTTCCAGTTTCCTGACCATTGATATTTAATACGCTAACTTCCATTATTTCTCAATTAAAAGGGTTGAACCATTACATCCAGCAACTGATCCCTTTACTAAGAGAATATTGTGTTCTGGAATTACCTTTAATACTTTAAGGTTTTGAGTTGTAACTCTATCACCTCCCATTTGGCCTGCCATACGCATTCCTTTAAATACCTTTGCAGGGTAAGAACAAGCACCGATAGAACCTGGCTTACGAGCGCGGTCATCTTGTCCGTGAGTACTTTGTCCAACACCACCAAATCCGTGACGTTTGATTACACCTTGAAAACCTTTTCCTTTAGATGTACCTACGACATCAACGAAGTTTGCATCGTTAAATAACTCAACAGTGATTGTATCACCTAGGTTATACTCTTCGTCAAATTTGAACTCGGCCAAGTGCTTTTTAGGTGTTGTGCCTGCTTTCTTAAATGTTCCCATCATAGGTTTGTTTGTGTTGCTTTCTTTAGCTTCACCGAAACCTAATTGAACAGCTTTGTAACCGTCTTTCTCGATTGTTTTTACTTGGGTTACAACACAAGGACCTGCTTCGATAACAGTGCATGGTATATTCTTACCATCAGCACTGAAAACGGATGTCATTCCGATTTTTCTTCCAATTAATCCTGGCATTTCAATTTAATTTAAATGTTTAAAATCTTACTATACCTTAATTTCTACTTCTACACCGCTTGGCAATTCTAACTTCATCAAAGCGTCTACAGTCTTTGCTGTTGAGCTATAGATGTCGATAAGACGTTTATAGTCTGACAATTGGAATTGCTCACGTGACTTCTTGTTAACGAAAGTACTACGATTCACAGTAAAAATACGTTTGTGAGTTGGCAAGGGGATTGGACCGCTAACGATTGCACCTGTTGCCTTAACTGCCTTAACAATTTTCTCAGCAGACTTATCAACCAACTTGTGGTCGTAAGATTTTAGCTTAATTCTAATTTTTTGACTCATTACTTTTTATTTATTAATTATTATATGAAAAGAAGGAGGACAGATTAAGAGTCATTAGCTAATCTGCTAACCTCCTTCTTCTTTATTTAATCTTAAACAAGATCTGTTCTTCCGTTAACCTCTTCAAGAACTACCTTAGCGATTGAAGAAGATAATGGAGAGTGGTGATCATACTCCATTGAGCTTGTTGCACGACCTGAAGTAATAGTACGAAGTGCTGTTACATAACCGAACATTTCTGAAAGTGGAACCATTGCCTTAACGATACGAGCACCGCTACGACCTTCTTCCATACCTTCTACTTGTCCACGACGTTTGTTCAAGTCACCAATCACGTCACCCATGTTTTCTTCTGGAGTAACAACTTCAACACGCATGATAGGCTCCATCAATACTGGTTTAGCCTTTGGATATGCGCTCTTGAATGCGTTACGTGCAGCAAGTTCGAATGATAATTGGTCAGAGTCAACTGGGTGGAATGAACCATCAGTTAGAGTAACCTTCAAACCAGTTACAGGATAGCCACCAAGTACACCAGCTTTCAAGCAATCTTGGAAACCTTTTTGTACTGAAGGAATGAATTCCTTAGGTACGTTACCACCCTTAACTTCGTTGATAAATTGTAAGTCTCCCTCTTTGTAGTCTTCGTCTTTAGGACCAACTGTAACGATAATATCAGCAAACTTACCACGTCCACCACTTTGTTTCTTATAAACTTCACGAAGTGTAACAGGTTCTGTGATTGCTTCTTTATAGTTAACCTGAGGTTTACCTTGGTTACATTCAACTTTAAACTCTCTCTTCAAACGGTCGATAATGATATCAAGGTGAAGCTCACCCATACCAGAAATAATTGTTTGACCACTTTGTTCGTCTGTACGAACTGTGAAAGTTGGGTCTTCTTCTGCCAATTTAGCCAAACCGTTATCAAGTTTTGCAACGTCAGCTTGACTCTTTGGTTCTACTGCAATAGAGATCACAGTATCAGGGAAGGTCATTGATTCAAGTACGATAGGCTTAGCTTCATCACAAAGAGTATCACCTGTACGGATATCTTTGAAACCTACACCTGCACCGATATCACCAGCATCGATTGATTCCATTGGAATTTCCTTGTTAGAGTTCATTTGGAACAAACGGCTGATACGTTCTTTTTTACCTGAACGTGGGTTGTAAACATAGCTACCTGCAGTTACCTTACCTGAGTAGACACGGAAGAATACCAAACGACCCATAAATGGATCAGTAGCAATCTTAAATGCAAGAGCTGATGTTGGAGCGTCTTCAGAAGGTTGACGACCTTCTTCTTCCTCTGTATCTGGGTTAGTACCAATTATCTCACCTGTATCAATTGGAGATGGCAAGAAAGCACAAACATAATCCAATAGAGGTTGAACACCCTTATTCTTGTATGAAGAACCTAATATCATTGGAGTTACCTCCATTGCAATTGTACCTTTACGGATTGCAGCGATAAGTTCTTCTTCTGTGATTTCAGCACCTTCAAGATACTTCTCCATAAGAGCATCATCAAAGTTTGCTGCACATTCAACTAGCTTTTCTCTCCATTCGTTAGCTTCATCAACAAGGTCAGCTGGAATTTCTTCCAAGTCGTAGTCTGCACCCATTGTCTCATCATGCCAAAGAATAGCCTTCATCTTAATAAGGTCAACTACACCTTTAAAGTTCTCTTCTGCACCAATAGGAATTTGAATTGGGCAAGGATTAGCACCTAAGATGTCTTTCATTTGTTGTACAGTCTCGAAGAAGTCTGCACCAGAACGGTCCATCTTATTTACATATCCCAAACGAGGAACGTTATATTTATCAGCTTGACGCCATACAGTTTCAGACTGAGGTTGAACACCATCAGCAGCAGAGTATGTAGCAACAGCACCGTCAAGTACACGCAAAGAACGTTCTACCTCAGCAGTAAAGTCAACGTGTCCTGGAGTGTCAATCAAGTTGATCTTGAAGTTTTGGTTATTCCAAGTCCAGTTACAAGTTGTAGCAGCAGATGTAATAGTAATACCACGTTCTTGCTCTTGTGCCATCCAGTCCATAGTAGCTGCACCATCGTGCACCTCACCAATCTTGTGAGTTTTACCAGTATAGAAAAGGATACGTTCAGAAGTTGTTGTCTTACCGGCATCGATGTGAGCCATAATACCGATATTACGTGTCAATTTTAAATCGCGACTTGCCATTTTCTTTTTACCTTATTATATAATTAGAATCTGAAATGAGCAAATGCACGGTTAGCTTCTGCCATACGATGCATATCCTCTTTACGTTTGTAAGCACCACCTTGATTATTATATGCATCAGCAATTTCTGCAGCCAACTTTTCAGCCATAGACTTGCCACCACGTTTACGTGCAAATAAAATCATATTTTTCATAGAGATACTCTCTTTACGTTCTGGACGTATTTCAGTTGGAACTTGGAAAGTAGCACCACCGATACGGCGACTTTTCACTTCCACTTGAGGAGTAATATTATCAAGAGCTTGTTTCCAGATTTCCAAAGAAGACTTTTCTTCCTTAGCCATCTTTTCCTCTACGATATTAAGAGCATTGTAGAAAATTTCATAAGATGTAGTCTTTTTACCATCATACATCAAATGATTTACGAATTTTGAGACCTTTTGGTCATTGTAAACGGGATCTGGAAGGATCACACGTTTCTTTGGTTTTGCTTTTCTCATTTTGTTTAAAATAAAAATTCTGCATGGGGCTGTTATTGTTCTTCAACGCTCTCACTCGAGCATTTACTCAACCTGTTTTTAACAATTCACCAGCAAAACGATAATAAAAAATTTGTCTTGTTTTGAGATTCACAGTCAAGAGTTTAACAATAATCATTACAATCATAATTCTAAACTCTGTCTTCATCTCTTGTCCTTCAATTACTTAGAATTACTTCTTAGCAGCTTTAGGACGTTTCGCTCCATATTTAGAACGACGTTGTGTACGGTTTGCTACTCCAGCGGTGTCAAGAGTACCACGAACGATGTGATAACGAACACCAGGAAGGTCTTTTACACGACCACCACGAACAAGAACGATACTGTGCTCTTGCAAGTTGTGTCCTTCTCCAGGAATGTAAGAGTTCACTTCTTTTTGATTAGTCAAACGAACACGGGCAACTTTACGCATTGCCGAATTAGGCTTTTTAGGTGTTGTTGTATAAACACGAACACACACACCACGACGCTGAGGACATGAGTCCAACGCAGGTGACTTGCTCTTGTCTACAAGAACCTTTCTGCCTTTTCTTACCAATTGTTGAATTGTAGGCATAATTGTACTTTTATTGAATTATATTTATTTATTATTTTTGTTCTACGTATACAATGACCCCATTCGGTCATTTGAGTTGCAAAGGTACAATGTTTTCTCCGTTTTTTAATACATTACTATATAGAAACCTTTCAAAGATAACATTATTTAATATTTGAAAGTATTTTTTATTTGAGGTTTTTGTAACAATAAAAGTCTTAGAAAATACTTCTCGAGGTTTTTGTTTTATGTAAAAAAGCTATTTTTCATCTATTCACTCCCTACCGAAAATAGCTCAAAATGGATAGGAATATCATTGTTTTTAGATATCTATTCTACTTGTTTCTCAACAAAAAAGACCTACTTTTTCTCAATTAGGTCATTAAAAAAAGAAGAGCAAAGGATAGAAACAACAATTATTTCTTTCCTTTGTTCTTCGTTAGAGTTCTTAAGCTTCGTTCTTTGCTACACCAAATGGAGCTACAGTTTTAGATTCTTCCTCTGCTGCAGGCATACCAATTGCGCCAAATTCTTGTTCATAGCGTTGAATATTCTCATTAAGAGCAAACAACAAACGCTTAGCATTTTCTGGTGCAAGAATCAAACGGCTGTTTACTAAAGCCTTTGGAATTCCTGGCAATACGCTTGCAAAATCTAATACGAATTCTGATCCAGAATGACCAATAAGAACAAGGTTTGCATATTTACCTTGTGCTACTTCAGGACTCAACTCTATTCCTAATTCTGGTTGTTGTGTGTTATTTTCTTCCATTTTTATTTATTGTTTAGTTAGAATTCAATTTCTTTTACGAGCTCCATTTCTTAAAGTCTCTATCACAAAGTTAAGTATTTTTTTTGTTTAAGCCAAATAAATAAGCGATAAAGCAACACTAAAAATAAAAAGAGACCAATCACCTTGGTCTCTTTTTATAGCTAAGCACTGGCGCAGTAATTTCCTTTTCAACTCACAATCAACTTATTATATAATTGCAAGAGTCAAAAGGGTGGTTTTTGATTCACACCTTATTATATTATATATAGGCGAAGCAATCACCACACAACTGATGCTTTATCTTATTGATTTTTGCCTTCTCGCTTATCTTTCAACACCTTAATAGTGTTCAACAACTCTTTATAGTGAAGTGCATTTACGCCCTTTGTGGTAGCAGCAGAAGCATTCTTCTTAACATAGTCTTCCACTTTGTTCAAATGATCCACTACATATAGCAACATATCAGTATTGTTCGCTTTAAGCGAAACTGCACCCTTCTCGTTTGAAGTAGAAGTAATCAAAGAAGATAAACGATCTACATACGAACGTTGAAGTGCTCTTCTATAGATATTCTTTCGCTCAACAGGGTTGTTAAGAGGTTTCCAAACAGCTTTAAAGAGGTCGTCTAAATAAGTTGCAGGATTATAGTTCTTCTCGCTACTTGCATAAGCGTTATAGATGTTTGTCAAGATACCTGGCGACATGATAGTTGTTAACACTTGATCTTGTCGACTGATAATATCTTTCGAAGCATCAATACCCACCTTGTTTACGATTTCTTCTGGATACAACCAAAGAGGCGCATCGAACACTTGTCGTGAGATATAGTCAACCGCTTCTTGCTGACGTGCAGCAGGAGTTGGTTGGAATGGAACCATACCAGGCATGTTGTTGGTATACTTTGTGCCGATGTTTTTAGTTACATGACCTAAGTATCTCTTGAATTGTCCTAACACAGCTTTATACATATCGGATAAGTCTGAATAGTCATCATTCTCTTGTTTTGTCCATTGAGGTAAGCCTGCAATCACACGTTTAAGGTTCTTTACACCATAATCGCTTGCTTTCATGTTGTTATCACTCAAGTCTTCGATCTGACTTCTTGGGTCTTCATTGCGACCTTCTCCACCAAACCACAACTTACGATTATCGGTTAACACCTTTGTAGTCTCTTTCTTTAGAGCGTCTCTTTCTTCATATTCATTCTTAAACTCAGGTCTATAGCTATATCCCCACTTAATAGCCCACAAGTCATAGTCGTTTATTCGAGGGAAAAGTCCTTTCCTACTGATGTTATCTTCGGGTTGAGCAACATAGTTAAAGCGAGCATAGTCCATAATAGAAACAGTGTGGCCGTGCTTCTCTACCCATTCTTTGTTGCGTAAGTTCTCTACTGGTGTAGCGAAACTTGCACCCATATTGTGACGAAGACCCAATGTGTGTCCCACCTCATGAGATGACACAAAGCGAATAAGTTCGCCCATCAACTCATCGTCAAACTTCATTGTTTGCGCACCTTTATCATTTGGTCCACATTGAATCATATACCATTCTTTCAACAGCTTCATCACATTGTGATACCAACAGATGTGTGTCTCGATAATTTCTCCACTTCGTGGGTCAACAATACGTGGTCCATAAGCATTCTCAATCTCTGCAGGTAGATAGCGTAATACATTATAACGAGCATCTTCCAAGCTCATTCTCGAGTCGTTAGGCCATTCTTTTGCCACAATTGCATTCTTAAAACCAGCCGCCTCAAAAGCCTTATTCCAGTCGTTTACACCAGCAATAAGATATGGAACCCATTTCTTTGGAGTACCTGGGTCGATGTAATACACAATCTGTTTGATTGGTTCTACCAACTGACCTTTCATATATGCCTTTAAGTTTTTAGGTTCTAAGCGGAAGCGAGAGATAAAGCTTTCGTTCTCTGTCTTTTGTTCTTTGTCTGAGAAGAGCGTAAATCTATTAACGAAGTAACCCACTCTATCATCCCAAATACGTTTTCTCATTGGTGTTTCGGGAAGGATAACGATAGATGTATTCAAGCCTAATGTAGCGGAACCACTGATAGAAGCAGTCATCACGCTATTACTTGCGCTATATGTTCGGGTTGTCTTTAGCTCGATATTCATAGGGAACGCTCTCACAGTATCCACAAAACTACGATCGTCGAGCATCGCACCTAACTTCGCCTTGGTCTTCATTTCAGAAGGAAGACCTGTAAAGTTATTATCTTTAGAGATAAAGTTGGTTACATCAACAAGCATAGAATCTCTTTTCTTGTCGCTATTGATAATTTTGAAAGAGGCGATAATTGGGTCTACGGTTGATGTCTTTAATGAGATAGAAATAGCATCTTTAGGATCTGCTATCTGTGTTTCTACATACGAACGAACCAGAATTTGATCGTTACGACGTTCGAAATATACTGTGTTGTGATTCACTTCTTCACCTCCAAACGCTCCAAAGCGTTGTGGAACAGAGGTAAATCGGGTTACCATAAGAAAATAACGACCTAACAAATTGTTTGGAATATCGAAATACCATTTATCGTCTATCTTTCTAACTCCAAACATTCCTTCTTGATAAGAGCCTCCCTTTTTAATCAATTCTTCATAAGGAGCAGGCTTTTTGGCAGCCTTATCTTTGTCTTTATCCTTTGCATCCTTGTCGGCTTTAGGCTTTTCAACCTTCACCGAGTCGGTCTTTACGCTTTGCCAAAGATTTGCTGTCGTCGCCTTTGGAGCAGCACAAACAAAAGCTGTTTGCGCCATTAAGCACGCCAAAATTGCGTTGATTTTCTTCATTGTGTTATGTGTTTTTTATTTTTATTGAATACGTTATTTTATCTTTGCGCAGTTGAGCAGTGCTCAAAGAGATCGTTTTTAAGTGTGTTTACTTGTTGCAAATATACTATAAATTAATGAATTAGAACACCTTTTATAGCTTTACATTCTCTCCTTGTAGACAATTCGAATGTAATAGCATTTCTTTTTCACTCTAAAAGCATCACTTTTGCGATGCAATAGCTATCCTTTTACAACACAATAACATAGCTTTTATTTTATCCCCACACATCTATTACACTATATAACAACAGAAATGCGGCATCAGTAGTTGTCTACTTTGCCGCATTTGTATCTGTTTCATCTCGATAACCAGTTGAGGTTATATCATAAAGAAAGAAAAATCGTTATTATTTGGATGAATAATCTTCTGACACTACATCATTCACTTTATCGTAAAACAATACTCTTACGCAGTTTTCATTTTCGTCTTCGATGTGCGACATCTCAAGATATATTTTGCCACCGTCTACCTCCCACGTTGAAGTATAGTTACATTTATCTGCACAAAGCAGTTTCCATTTATCCTCATTGCGTTCTACTTCCCTGGATACCTCAAAGTTCGAATGGAACTCATCGGGTGCTCCGAGCTTCTTAATATAATATCTTTGGAGGTATTGATAGTCTCTTTCTATCTGTTCCCAGTTATCTCTAAAAGGCATACAAACCACAACTCGATACACTATGTCACGTTTCACATTACGCAACACGAATACTTGGCAATTGCTTTTACCTGCAAATGTACCTTTAAGACACTGCATTTCTTCCCATTTTTCCACTGGTTTAAAGCCCTTTTCTTTTAGCTTTTGAACAAAAGGTTCTATCGGTCCGTCAATGGGAATGCCTTCAAATCTAAGATGACTGAAGTTGCATTGTGTAAAAACAAGCAACAAAGACAAGAGAAATAAAAAAGGTAGAATTCTTCTTTTTATCATAATTTGGGTTTTGCTTAATGATTGTTTGATATTCAGTCGCAAATATAATACTATTTAAAAAAGCACACAAATTTAGACTATTGTTTTTCATTTGCACTTCAATAAGAGAAGTAAAAAAACATAACCATAAAAGAAATGCGACATAAGCAGTTACCCACTTTGTCGCATTCGCATTTATTTCATCTCGATAACCAGTTGAGGTTATATCATAAAGAAAGAGAGGTCATGATTATTTCGAGGCCTAATTTTCTGCCACTACATCATTCACTTTGTCATAATACAACACTCTTACGCAGTTTCTTCCATTAGCTCTGATGTGCGAAATCTCAAGATATATCGTGCCACCGTCTACTTCCCATGTTGCAGTATAACGACATTTACCTTCATTGAGCAGTAGCATCTTCGTTTCATTCTTTGTTATATTCTCCAGTCCGTCATACTCTTCGGTTTCGTATTTAGGTGCTCCATAAGTCTTTACGAGTTGTGCTCTCATATATTTAAAGTCGCTTTCTAACTCTTCCCAAGTATCTTTTGGGGGAAGAGCAACCACTACTCTATAGATAAGATCACGTTCCACATTACGTAAAACGAATAAGTTACAACTGTCTTTACCTGCAAATGAGCCTTTAAGGTAGGCCATATCGTCTACTCCTTGTTGACGTTTAAAACCCTTTTTCTCTAACTGTTGTAGGAAAGGTTCCATCGGTCCATCGATCGTAAGACCCTCAAATTTAAGGTGATTGTAGTTGCATTGTGTAAAAACAAGCAACAAAGACAAGAGAAATAAAAAAGGTAGAATTCTTCTTTTTGTCATAGCTTTAGCTCTATTTAATGATTGTTTGATTTGTATTGGCAAATATAATACTATTAAAAAAAGCATGCAAATTTAAACAATAGTTTTTCATTTTATATTCAAAATGAGAAGTCTAAATTTATAAAAACAAAAGAAATGCGACACGAACTGTCACCAGCTATGTCGCATTCATCATTTTGTTATCTCAATAACCTATTGAAACTATATTATAAGAAAGAGTGTTTATAGGTCGTCTTGCTTGAAAGAGTCTGCTAATTTTCCGTTTATCAAATCAATATAGACCAGCCTAACGCAACTGTCTGAAGCACCATCGGCATTAAATACCTCAAGAACTATCATTCCTTCAGTAGATCCCCAAATTGAATAATATTCACATTTCCCCTCTTTTAAAGCTGAGATTTTTAAATAATCAGAACCTACATAAGTTCCTTCTTTAAAAGATTCAGAATATTTAAAAGGGTCTCCATATTTTGAAGTCAGCATCCTTTTAAATTCAGTATAATCGTCTTCCAACCACTCCCACGTATCTTTTGAAGGCAAACAAACTACAACTTTATACACAATATTACGTGAAGGGATCCTCATTACACATACGCCAGAACCGCTTTTCCCCGCAAATGTTCCCTTAAGAAGAACATTATCTTCCCATGCATGTTCACGTTTTAACCCCTTTGCCACAAGCTTTTGAGTGAAACTTTCTAAGGTTCCGTTAATGGGAATGCCCATAAATTTAAGATGTTCGTTGGCGTTTTGTGCCATAGCACCTATACAAGAGAAAACGAATAAAAGGGCTATAAGTATTCTTTTCATCATAGTTTTTGTTTGTTTAGCGTTAGTTTAAATGATATTTGCAAATATAACAACATTTTAATAAAACTACAAACTTAGACTATATTTTTTTCATTCTCATCCACCCGTTATGTAAATCTGACGTAATAGCATTTCTTTTACATTCTAAAAGCATCACTTTTGCGATGCAATAGCTATACTTTCACATCACAATAACACTGCTTTTGTTTTACACCCACATTTCCTTTACGCTACACAACAAAAAAAATGCGGCATCAGTAGTTGTCTACTGTGCCGCATTTGTATTTATTTCATCTCTATAACCTATTGTTGTAGCATCTCTTTTGCTCGAGTAGAGATGTGAAACACTGATGTTTTCGGCCACATTATCTCACTTTAACTCATAAAAATCGCCATCATCATTAATACGATAGACATAAATTCGTGTTTCCTTTTTAGTGGTTTCTTTTCTATAAATGGTTCCATCTGTAAATATAGCGAAGTCACCTAAGTAGTCATTATATGAGCCTGTGGCTGTTGATGACACTGAATTATTGACGTCAATTCCCCCGTGTTTATAGGTATAAATAAGGAAAATATCATCTTCATTATAGTTCAAACAAAGGTAAATAGGATACTTTTTGTAGTTAGGTAGCCTGAGATAATCAAATCCATCACCTGTTTGTACGCTATCACAACGCTGCCCATCCATCAGCTTTAAATAGCCATTGTATGGTTGAATTCCATACTTAAGAGCACGAGCACTACGACTTTTACCCTTAAAGTCTTTATAAGCATCGGCTTGGGTGTACATAATTGTGGCTTTAGCGTCAGGCAATCCTTGTCCATTTCGCTTGATATACTTGAACATCAAAACCACTCCTTTATGATATAAAACCAAATAATTACCTATATATATGTACTTTAAGTCACGGCTATAGATACCCTTTGTGACTGGAACAAGTCGTAAAACAGGTATTTGTGTGCCGATATTGATACCTTGATTACTAAAGAAACGCACTAAATAGCCGTATAACTCTTTATTTTTTTGATAGACTCTTGTATCTTGAAGTACACGTTTTACCTTTATTTTCCTATCATTCTGAAATAGAAGTGTATCGCCTTCAAGACGAATTTTCATGTCGTATATTTCTTTTCTGGTGCGTTCATCTTCTAAATTACCAAAATTAAAATAGTCGACAAGCTCCCAAGTATCTTTCAATTGGTATGTTTTATTAGCATATTTAGCATGTATCTCATTCCAATTTCTAAGCCTTTTTTCTGTGTTATTTTGGGCTAATCCAATCTGTTTACCTCCTCCATTTACGGGCGTTTGGGCATAGATCGCTCCACTTACAACCCAACATAAGGTTATACTTAGAACTATGCTTGACAGGATAAACGTTGGTCTTTTAATATATTGCTGCTGATTATTGAGCAGAATTGAGAACAATATCTTCAAAATTCGATTCATATCTATAACTTTTAAGACGACATCAATACCGCCATTGCTTTAATGCTACTAAATTACAAAACTATTTCTTATATTTAATATATGTATCTATACTTTTTCAATGATAGTAAAATGGGAGCTTATTATTTCTCGTTTTTAGGCAAACATTAGAACATAAAAAACTCTCTCGCATTGCCTTAGCGACAAGGGAGAGAGCCTATTTCGTTGTAATCTATGGATTAGCTCAATATTAATCGAAGGATGATACCAAACACAAAACCTGCAATTGCAACGTAAAGACAATTCTTTGACAAGTTAGGTTCTTTTGTTTTCTTTAAAAAGAACATTACCAATCCAAACAAAGGAACTAAGAATGAAGCAATATAGTAGAAATAAAGTACTGCACCTTTGGTTTCTTCACCTGTGTTTTCTAAGTTATTCTTAACTTCTTTCATCTTGTCTTTTAATTCATCGAATTCGTTTCCCATAATAATTTCTTTTATTTTAAGTTTGTGAATAGTGTTAACTTGTGCCACTCATCGGCGTTCAAGATATAATGTATGTATGCCGTTAAGCAATACTTATCGTTTCTTTGTAATGCATGCAGTGATTTATTGAGTTAACAAAGAGTTGAAACTATTTTTCTTCTGCATGGTTTTTATCCCATTGTTTGTGCCATTTATAAATCCAATACTATTCTTTTTGGCACATTCTCTGTTTGGTTTACAAAGATAATGGGAATGGAATAAAATAAGAGAAAGACCCTTTCTTTTTACAAGTATTTTAACAAAAGAAATGAGTTTTTTCGAGAATTGTTTGTGAAGACTCAAAAAAACTCATCTTAATTTATTTGTTGTTACCAATTACTTTCCATATACAACTTGCTAAAACAGCACCTGCAAATGGACCAACAATGAAGATCCAGAGGTTGCTTAACGCTGTTGCTGGACCGCCAGCAAGCTGTGCAAACAATGCAGGACCAAACGAACGAGCTGGGTTCACTGATGTTCCTGTGTAGCGAATACATACTAAATGTACTAAAATAAGTGACAAACCAATTGCAAGACCTGCGAATTTGCCTGTAGACTCATTATCACTTGCAGTAGTTCCAAGTACTACTAACACGAAAACACATGTGAATACGATTTCTGCAATCAAACCACCTGCAACGCTAACTCCGCTTTGTAGGTCGTTAGAACCTAAGCCTGCGCCAGCTAATGCAAAGTCTGTTCCTGCGCTAGTAACGAGTGCATATAAGATAGCTGCACCCAACAAACCACCAATTACTTGGAAAACAATGTACATAAGAGCATCTTTTGCGCTCATTCTTTTGCTTAAGAAAACTCCTAATGTGATTGCTGGATTGATGTGACAACCTGATATTCCGCCAATAGTATATGCCATTGCGATAACTGAAAGACCGAAAGCCATAGCTGTTCCAACTACTGTTGACAAATCTGCTCCAACGGGATTACATCCTAAAGACACTGCTGTTCCACAGCCCATAAGTACAAGTACCATTGTACCTATCATCTCTGCTAAATACTTTTTCATTTCTGTTCTACTTTAATTAATTATTGATTATTCTTTGATTGATATCCTTTTGCTGTTTTGTAATATATTGATTGAGCAAATATAAAACATTTATAGCTCCATAACAAGAACCGATTAATAAATTGAACAAATTTTAAACGTTATTATATTTTATGTCTATTTGCCTTTACTTATCTCATCTTTCATTAGTAAATAACCCCAAACGACACCCCAATATTATTGCGACTCAATTTATTTGAGCCTGCTTTGTATCTATATTACAACAAAAATAATGATTTGAAAAAGCACTTTTTAGATAGAAATACCTATCTATCGTAAGCTAATATGCAAGATCCAAGCAAGTATTTCGAAGAGAATAAAGGCGCAAAAGATCAGCTTTTTATTCAGCATTTCTTTTACTTTGTGATATACTTGCTCTAACTTTTGAGTGTGAAAAATAAGGTCGTAAACCCTCAATGTAACATAAGTGACAATCGAAGGCAATAAAATAAGAATGTTGATGTTATACTTCAACGCCTCAACCACATCGAAAGTGAAAAGGCTTTTAAATGCTCTTGTGGTGCCACAAGATGGACATGGCACACCTATCAACCTCTTAATGGGACATATTTCGATATGCACATTCCATAAAAGGTGGATCAACAGCCACGCAACACCAACACAAAAGAAGATGGATATAATGCGAAGATCTCGTTTATCGCTATTCATCTACAATCTAAACTACAAAGAAAGCGAACCCACTTGTCTAGACCTTAATAGTCTAAAGCGCAGTTAGTGTTCGCCTCTTTTATTTCTTTTGATTGGCTATAGCTTAGAGAGCGACTAACAATTTCTCTAAGTTCTTTTGACGAGTAGCACCCATAATCAAGAAAAGATCAATGATTGCCCATATCGAAAAGCCTCCACATGTTATCAATTTCAATACTCCTAAAGTGGTATCACCAATGTAGAAGCGATCAATTCCCAATCCTCCTCCAAGCAAAGAGATGATTAATGCCATCAAAGGATCTTTGAATTGAAGCATCGATAAGGTAGATACTTGGTTAGGATCCATATTCTCAAAGATTTGTCTTACTTGATACATGCTCTCTTCTGGGAAGTATTTTCCATAAGTAGCGAGCAGTAAATTAACGTCTTTTTCCATGTTTCTTATTTCTAAAAGATAATTATTGTATTCGTTTTGATCGACCTCTTGCCATGTGAAAGCACTTTCATTCGTTCCTTTTCAATATGCAATCACGTTGCAGGCTCTTTACTTTTATAGACGCACAGCAGGTCTAATTAGTTGCAATAGCAAACAAAAATCTTTGCAATTTTATTCAAATATATTTGCAAACAGCAAGAAATCTTTATCAATGCAAAGGTAAACAACTCCACTAAAACACCATTATTTAATAACAACTATTTTCATTTATAACCACCTATTTATATATATTACGATTAAATTATTAATCTTCTCATTTTTATAAATAGGTATTCTTTAGTAAAAGAATAAAAACAAAACGAATTTTATTTGTGTAAATTGGATAAAAAGTGTACATTTGCAGCCCGACAAAAAGAGGAGATTTAGAAAAACCATACATTATAATTGTAGCGCAATTTCAATCGGAGATAGAATTTAAAGAATACTTTATCATTGTAGACTATACGAAAAAAGCGCTTTAGAGCTTACAAATTTATTTATTAATTAAAGCCAATATTGTCATGAAATACAAAATGCTAGTGCTCGATTTAGATGGCACTCTTACCAATAATTATAAGGAGATTACCCCAAGAACCAAAGAAGCTTTGATGCAAGCGCAAGCAAAAGGCGTTAGAGTTGTTTTAGCTTCAGGACGTCCTACCTATGGAATTACCCCCATTGCAAATGAACTTATGCTTACAAATCACGGTGGATTTATTCTCGCTTTCAATGGAGGTAAGATAATAGATTACACCTCTCGTGAAACAGTTTTTGAGCAAACGATAGGCAAACCCGAAGTAGAAGCTTTGTATAATGCGGCTGATAAGGCTGGATTAGCTATCCTCACCTATCAAGATTATGGTATTGTTACAACGCAAAAGGATAACAACTACGTTGAACACGAAGCCTTTATCAATAAGTTACCCGTTACACAATGCGACAATTTTGTTGAAGATTTGCAATATCCTATCAACAAATGTCTTATCGTTGGCGACCCAACTCCATTGCATGAGTTAGAACTTCAATTGTCAAAAGATTTGTTCGGACAAGTTGAAGTGTATCGTTCTGCAGGCTTTTTCCTTGAATGTGTGCCCCCAGGAGTAGACAAAGCGAAGTCGCTTGAGCGTCTTCTTGCCATGGTAAACATCGACAAAGACGATGTAATTGCAGTGGGTGACGGATTCAATGACTTATCAATGATTGAGTATGCAGGGCTCGGAATAGCAATGGATAACGCCCCCGGAGAGGTTAAAAGTCGTGCAAACTTCGTTACATCATCAAACGATGAGGACGGAGTTGCAAAGGTAATCGAGAAGTTTATACTTGAAATGGATGTTGAAGAATAATTTCATTCCATAATAAAAAGAAAGAGGCTGCGCTATAATGGTGCAGTCTTTTTTATTGTTCCCCACTCATATCACTGGCTTTGCGCATCGAGTTTCACTTCCAAAAGCAGTGCTTTTAGTGCGTAAAAGCATTGACATTGGTAGCTAAAAGCATTGAGTTTACAAGGCAATAACATAGCTTTTACCTTGCAAGTGCGCAACCTCTTCTTTCACAACGCATTGCATTCACAGCGCAACAGCACATCACCTCGTTTCCATTCTCTTTTTCTTTCGTTTACAAATAGGCTATAGAGCCTCATCTACTACCATGTTTTTTCGCTTAAAACTTGCTTTTTCTCTCTTCCATTTAAATAGCCATTGTTTATCATTTAGATTTGTTTTAGGTGAATGATGAAAAAGAGTTCGAAACGTTTTTCTTATCTTTTTCTGTTGGATTTATTACATTTTTTATTAATTTTGCCGCCGACTTGCAGACTGTAAGTTAAGGGGTGCCCGACATTTCGAGCTGAGATCATACCCAAAAACCTGATCTGGATAATGCCAGCGGAGGGAAAAAGGATACCAAGAAACGCCCCTTTTGTTTATTTTCACACATTCAAAAGGAAATGAAAAAACCACAAAGTCTAGCATTTTTGTTAGCATGTTGCCCTGCACTTTATGCGGCAACGCCCGAAGAAACCAAATTAGACACACTTAAAACCTACGAGCTTCAAAGCGTACAAGTGACGTCTACACGTGCCAATAGAACCACTCCTATGGCATTTCAAAACATCAACAAGCAACAACTTAAAGCTATTAACCACGGACAAGACATTCCTTTCTTGCTCTCATTAACCCCTTCTGTCATCACAACGAGTGATGCTGGAAACGGCATTGGCTACACTTCTTTGCGTGTAAGAGGTACTGATCCAAGTAGAATTAACATCACTTCGAATGGCATTCCCATGAATGATGCAGAGAGTTCTCAAGTGTTTTGGGTGAATATGGGTGACTTTGCATCGAGCATTTCGTCAATGCAAATACAACGAGGTGTGGGTACTTCTACCAATGGTAGCAGTGCTTTTGGTGCTACTGTCAATATGGAAACCGAACAAATTGGTATGAATCCTTTCTTATCGGTGGATCTTTCGGCTGGTTCTTATGCTTCTCATAAAGAGACTTTACGCTTTGGAACAGGCCTACTTGGAGGTCATTGGGGCATTCAAGGACGCCTTTCTAACATCGGAAGTGATGGTTATATCGACCGAGCATCTGCCAAACTCAACTCTTATTTTGTTCAAGCTGGATACTTTGCAGATAACACTATCGTTAAATTTATTACCTTTAACGGAACTGAACGCACTTATCATGCATGGGACCTTGCTTCTAAATACGACCAAAGTGTTTATGGAAGAACCTACAATCCCAGTGGTAAAATGGAGAAAGATGCTAACGGAAACCTTCAATTTTATCGTGATCAAACCGATAATTATCACCAACAACACTACCAATTGTTTTGGAATCAATACTTAAACAAAGATTGGACGTTGAACGTTGCCTTGCATTATACCAACGGAAAGGGCTACTATGAGCAATATAAAAAGGATAAAAATCTATTAGATTACGGATTAGATGCTAACAAAACCCAAGCAACAAGCTCATTAGTACGTCAAAAATGGCTCGCAAATGACTTCTTCGGAACTATTGCTTCGCTTCACTTTAACAACAAAAAGAATGTTGAAGCTACCATAGGAGGAGGCTGGAACAAATACGATGGCGACCATTATGGCTTCGTAACATGGATTGCTAAGCCTGTAGATGCATACTTCCCCTATCATCGTTATTATGACAATAACACCAAGAAGACCGACTTTAATGTTTATTCTAAAGTGAATTACACTTTTGTTGAGGGCTTAAATGGATTCGTAGATCTACAATATCGCCATGTAGGAATAAAGATGAACGGTCCTTCTGACGTGATTAACGAAAGCACAGGAGCACTTGTTTATGACCTAAAGAATAACTTTAACTTCTTTAATCCTAAGTTCGGAGTGAACTATCAGATTAATCCTAACCACAGATTCTATGCAAGTTATGCTATATCTCATCGTGAACCTGTGCGCAACAACTATGAGAACAATCTCAATGCACAACTCGCTTTGCCAACAGCAGAACGCTTAAACGACCTTGAAGTGGGCTATCAATTAAGATTAAAGAACTTCAATGCGGGTGTAAACTTCTACCATATGAACTACAAAGACCAATTCGTTTTAACTGGCGAACTTGACAATTTGGGTGAAGCTATTACACGAAACTTTGAAAAGAGCTATCGTATGGGTGTTGAATTGGAAATGAACTACAAGCCAACAACATGGTTTGAATGGAGCGCAAACGCTACCTTCTCTAAGAATAGAGTAAGCAATGTGAGTGTAACCTACGACAAAAAAGCAACTCAAGTCATTGAAGGTGAATCGCCATTATCATTCTCTCCAAGCGCAATGTTTAACAATATACTTACCTTTAACTATAAAGGTTTCAAAGCAATGTTAATCAATCGCTATGTAGGTGAGCAATACTTAACCAACACTGGTATAAGAAATATGGTATCAAAGGATAAGGATAACAACCCAGTTCTTTCTACAATGATGTTGAAGAGCTATTGTGTTACCGACTTAGACCTTTCTTATAACTTCTCATTAAAGCGTTTAGGCGTGAAAGATGCAACCTTTGGAGTGAGCTTCTACAACCTATTTAGCGCAAAATATGACAACAATGGTTGGGCAGGACCAAAATACACAAAGGTGAACAACAAACTAACTGCGATAAATACATGGGGACCTTACGATTCATATGCAGCAGGTTTTGCTCCTTCTGCGCCCTTTAATTTCATGGCACACCTATCTTTAAACTTCTAAGATAAAATATGATTACAAGCTATATAGTCCAACATTGGTTAGATATTTTCACCACAATACTCGGTTTAGTCTATATTTATTTAGAGTATAGAGCAAGTATTGCGCTCTGGTTTGTGGGTATAATCATGCCTGCTATGGACGTTTATCTATATTATTCGCATGGACTTTATGGCGATGCAGGAATGGCTGTGTACTACACTTTCGCTGGTATTTATGGCTATGCAATGTGGAAATGGGGCAACAAGGCACGACATTCGCAACATGGTGCGAGTGCCATTACACACATGCCTCAACGCCTTTATCTTCCCGTTGCACTCATAATGTTTGCCGCATGGGCTGCTACATACTATATTTTAGTTACCTTTACCGACAGTAATGTGCCTATGTTAGATGCTTTCACCAATGCTGTTAGCTTTATAGGGCTATGGGCTTTGGCTCGAAAATACATCGAACAATGGTTATTTTGGATTGTTGTAGACATTATTTGCACCATACTTTATATCTATAAAGGCATACCTTTCAAAGCTGGTTTATATGGACTTTATGTCGTTATTGCCATCTTAGGCTGGTTTAAATGGAAGCGAATGATGCTCAATCAACAAAATATCACCCTACAAGAATGATAAAGAAACTAAACGAAAGTACGCTTTTCGATGCTGTAATTGTGGCTAATGGCTCGTTCCCCACATCGCAATTGGCATGGCATTTCTTAAAGAATTGCCCCTATATATGCTGTTGTGACGGTGCAGGAACAACCCTTATTGAACACGGGTTGAAGCCTCATGCCATTATAGGTGATGGCGATTCGTTGCCACAAGCATTTAAAGAGCAGTATAAAGACATTCTACATGTTGTAGAAGAGCAAGACGACAACGATTTAACCAAAGCCACTTTGCATTGCAAAAGCTTAGGTTTTAAACGCATTTTGTATGTCGGAGCAACGGGAAAAAGAGAAGATCACACACTCGGAAACATTTCTTTAATGATGCGATATTTTAAAGAATTCGACCTCGAACCTGTGTGTTTAAGCGACTATGGCTACTTTATTCCTGCCCAAAACACCTGTTCTTTTGAAACGAAAGCAGGCAAGGCGGTGAGCATCTTCAACTTCTCTTGCACCCAATTGCAATCCGAAGGACTGAAATGGAGCCTCTATCCCACCTCTGAATGGTGGCAAGGTACGCTCAACAAAGCAACCAACAACATGATAACTATTCGTTCAAATGGATTTTATATGCTCTACTTTGAGATATAAAACGAATGAAGAAACGATATAACAAACGATCATTTATAAAGCAGAAGACCTATTTTGGTTTTCTGCTTTTTTTTCTTTTTAGATCGTTTTTGGCACCCTTTCTTAATAAACAAATAGAAACTATACTCAATAAACACTTTTTTTTCTTTCTTAGGAAAATAAAAACTTCATATTGCTTGCGTTCCTAATATATATTTATATCTTTGGATTATCTGTAGATAAAACAAGTTAGATCATAATACAAACTAAGATAGAGTTTTAGATTATATATTCAGAATTATAATATTATTAATAGAATTATAAGAAGATATCTTCATCATAATTAAAAGATTAGACAAATTTAATATCAAATAAGATAGCCAATTAAAATTATTTATAGGTCCTAAGAAGTAGCATGGATAACCTTTCGCTACTAAATAAACATTTAAGAGAGTATGGATACATCTAAAGAAATCTTGAACAACCCTTTCGTTAACAAGGGAACAGCCTTCAGTATGGCTGAACGTGAGAAGTTAAATCTCGTAGGATTACTCCCTCCAGTTGTGCAGACACTTGAGGAACAAATAGAAAGAACATATCTACAATATCAGAAAAAGGTAAATAATCTGGAGAAACGTGTATATTTAATGACACTTTTCAACACCAACCGCACTCTGTTCTATGCTCTTATGGCACAGCACATCGAGGAGTTTATGCCGATTGTTTATGATCCAGTTGTTGCAGATGCTATTCGTCAATATGACGAATTATTCATGAAACCACAGGATGCAGGATTTCTCTCTATCGACCATCCTGAAGATATTGAGAAGTCATTGCGCAACGCTTCAGAAGGAAAAGATATAAAACTCATTGTGGTTACTGATGCCGAGGCCATATTGGGTATAGGTGATTGGGGTGTAAATGGTGTTGCCATTGCTATTGGAAAACTAATGGTTTATACCGCAGCAGCTGGTATTAACCCTAATAAGGTTTTGCCATTAGTACTTGATGTGGGAACTGATAATAAACAATTGCTCGACAATCCTCTTTATCTAGGCAATCGTCATGAACGTGTCCGTGGTAAAAAATATCATGAATTTGTAGACAAGTTTGTTGAAACAGCAGAACGTCTATTTCCAAACTTATACCTTCATTGGGAGGACTTTGGCCGTCCTAATGCCGCAGCTATTCTCGAACGCTACCAGAATAAGATTACAACTTTCAATGATGATATACAGGGAACCGGTATAGTTGCATTGGCTGCTATCCTCGGAGCACTAAATATCTCTAAACAAAAATTTACCAACCAACGTGTAATGGTGTTTGGTGCAGGAACAGCAGGCGCAGGAATTGCACATCAGATTTACGAAGAATTCATGCAACAAGGCCTATCTTCTGAAGAGGCAAAGCAACATATTTATTTAGTAGACAAGCAGGGATTACTCACTAATGACATGACCGAATTGACAGAAGGACAGCAGTTCTTTGCACGCTCGACAAGTGATTTACAGGAGCCTCTACCTACTTTACACGCAGCAGTTAGTGCTATTCAGCCTACGATATTAATAGGAACGTCTACACAAGCAGGAGCATTTACAGAAGAAATAGTGAAGGAAATGGCTGCACATACTGAACGTCCTATTATCTTCCCGCTGTCAAATCCAACAGAACTTGCAGAAGCAAAGGCTTCTGACTTGATAGAATGGACTGACGGACGTGCACTCATCGCTACTGGTATTCCAAGCTCACCTGTCAATTATAAAGGAGTAACTTACACTATTGGACAAGCTAATAACGCTCTGATGTATCCAGGATTAGGACTTGGTGTGATAGCTTCTACTGCAAAATTAGTAGATCAGTCACTCTTATCAGCTGCAGCGCATGCATTAGGAGGAATAGTGAATGTATCAGAACCTGGCGCAGCAGTACTCCCTCCTGTGAATAAAATAACTTCTTTCTCACAGCATCTTGCTGAGGTAGTAGCACAACATGCCATTGACCATCAAAACACAAAAGAGAATATTACTGATGCACGTGCTGCTGTTGAGCATATAAAATGGTATCCTCGTTATGAATAGTCGGGAAATACAAGTGATTTTTATTATTAAATATTGCTTCCCGATAAAACTTAAATCGCATATAAATTCTTGCGGAATTGCCTGTATATAGGTAATTCCGCATTCATTTTTCAAGTCCAAGAGAGGATTTAATCCCTTCAATTTTATATTACAAGAATGTTTATCGGATGCACTGCAAATAACTTTTAACATAAGGTTATCATTAAAATTGCATAAAAACATCTATTTTTGTAAATATAATTCATCGTAAATATGAACACAAAACACATTATAAGCTCTTGCTTTTTATCAGCGATATTATGTGCTTCTTGTAGCTCAGGATATCACCTTTCTAATATAACTCGTGATCGAATACTCATCGATAACAGATATGATGCAAGTCCAGATGCCGACGCAAACAAGTTTATGGAACCCTTTAAACATCGTGTAGACAGCATTATGGCACCCATAGTGGGCACTACTTCGATGCCATTAGCAAGCTACCGACCAGAGAGTCCGCTATCTAATTTGCTCTCAGACATTCTTGTTTGGGGCGCAAAACCCTATCAACAGCAAGTGGATTTCGCTGTTTATAACATCGGAGGCATTAGAGCTGCATTCGCAAAAGGCGACATTACGGTGGGTGATGTGGTGGATGTTGCTCCTTTTGAGAATAAGATTTGCTTCTTAACCCTTAGCGGAGAGAAGGTGATGGAGCTGTTCAAGCAAATCGCTTCCACTGGTGGTGAGGGCGTAAGTGGCTCAGTTCACCTTGAGATAACAAAGCAAGGCGAATTGAAAAAGGCTCTTATCAACAACCAACCTATCGACCCTAACAAGGCATATCGCATCGCAACGCTCGACTATTTGGCTCAAGGTAACGACAAGTTAGAGGCATTTAAGAGCAAAACAAACGTGCTTTCGCCTCAAGACTATCATAGTAATGTGCGATTCATCATTATGGATTACTTCAGAGAGGCAGCCAAACAAGGTCAAAAAGTGGGTGCAAAGGTGGAAGGACGAATCACTATTTTGCCCTAAATATTCATTTATTTATTTCAAGAAAGACAATGAAAAAACTCATCATAGCACTCAGTTTAGCAGCTACATTCGTTGCAACAAAAAGTGAAGCACAAACCAATAGCCCAGCGAAGTCAACCGAAAAGGGAACAAAAGAATTGGTTATTTTGCACACAAACGACACCCATAGCTGCATATATCCATTGAACCCACAACTTGCCGACACGCTAAAAGCAGGACGAGGAGGCTTCCTTCGCCGCATAGCCATGTTGAAAGAGGAACGCAAAAAGAACCCCGATCTATTGCTATTCGATAGCGGTGACTTTTCACAAGGGTCGCCTTACTACACTCTTTTCAAAGGAGATGTGGAAGTAGGACTAATGAATAAGATGCATTATGATGCCGTAACGATTGGCAATCACGAGTTCGATTTCGGCTTAAAGAATATGGAACGCCTCTTTAAAAAGGCGAACTTCCCCATCGTTTGCGCTAATTACGACTTCACAGGAACGCCTCTTGCAAAGATTGTTAAGCCTTATGTGGTGTTGAAACGCAAGGGAATTAAGATTGGAGTGTTTGGTCTTGCGCCTCAATTAGATGGTTTGGTGGACGCTAAAAACTATGAAACTGTGCGTTATATCAACCCTATCACAGCTACCAAAGAGGTGGTATCGACTCTTAAAAACAAAGAGAAATGCGACCTTATTATATGTATCTCGCATTTAGGTTGGACTGAAAAGACGATGAACGACCAAATACTTATCCCTCAAACTCGTTATGTAGACTTGGTATTGGGTGGTCATTCACACACTTTCTTCGAGACACTTAGAACCCATAAAGACCTCGATAACAACACTGTTTATAACGATCAGAACGGTAAAAGTGGTATCTTCATCGGAAAGATGACTATCCAAATGGCGAAAAACAAACGCTAATCGTTTTTCAAAGTCTGCCCCCTTTATATTAAAGGGCTACGGGCTTACCCAATAAAAGCATTGTAACTACACTGCAATAGCAATGTAATTCCCTTCAATCTCATTGCTTTTACATACTAAAAGCAATGCAATTGAAATAAAGAAAACATTGAATTGAAAGAAAAGAGTTTTGCTATAACCTTATATAGCACTGCTCTTTTCTAATCAATAACAAAAATACTTACCTATAAAAATAAAAGAATTAGAAACCTATCAACACTATATACGCTATTCTAAGCAGCGATAAAATGGCTTTCAAGAGCTATATTTACACCCCACTTTCATATATATCACACTACTATTATATTGGTATTTAATTATTAATCCTCAAAATCAATAACACTTTTAAATTATTATCGCACATGAAAAAACTTTTTACTCTTTTAGTACTCTGCGTATTATGCTTAAACATGAGTGCACAATCGTCTACGAACAAAATCGTTCTTTCTATCGCTCCCAATGCAACTGAAGTGCAATTTGCAGTGAAACTCGATGGAGCAACAAGTTATTCGGTTAACTTTGGCATTGGAGAAGGTGTACAAACATTTAACAAAGCTGCTACAGAAGATTTTATAAAAGTGCACTATACCTTTACTCATCCAAGGTCAAGTGCACGTGAAATAACTTTAGATGCAACCAATATCGTTACTTTCCGTGTAACAGCCAGCAAGGCAATTAATGGTATTAAAGAGGTTGTTTCTGACAAAATTAAAGAATTAGGCTTTGCTAATACCAACCTTGATGCCTATCCTTCATTAGATATTTCGCAATGTCCAGCTTTAGTTAACGCTGTGTTTGTAGGCTCAAACCTTGAGACTGTGAAGCTACCTGCAGGCAAAACACTTGAAAGTATTCAAGTGAGTGCAAGCTGGGTTGGTACAAAGAAGTCGTTAAAAGAAATCAACTTGAGTGACGCTGAAGGCTTAAAATCGATTCTAATTACCGATGCTATTCTAACAGAAGTAGACCTTTCAAAGCAAACAGACCTTGAAACTCTATGCATTTATAATCCTAATAAGATAGGTTTACGAAAGATTATTGGAGCCAAAAATTTAGTAAAAATCACTCGTTTAAATCTAAATGGCAACAATTTAGGATTCGATCAGATACCTAATAGAGTGATAGATGAAGCCCCACTTGAGCAATTTCAATATGCTCAAAGCTACTATTATGTAGACAAAAGCAAAATAAACAATAACACAATAGACCTTAGTCACTTGCTAAAAACAAAAGGAATATCTACAAGTGAGCAGAAATCGTCTTTCACTTGGCTATGGAAAGCTAAAAAAGAAGATAAGTTATCGGTTGTTCCTGCACAGTATGTGAAAGAAGAGAACGGCAAGTTTACTATTGATCCCACCCCTTTAAACACCGAAAACTTTTATGTTGCAGTGCGAATAACAAATCCTGGATACCCTGAAATCGGTAGCAAAGGAAAGAACTATTTGCAAAGTTACAATCTATATATAACAAAAGGTACAACCAATAGCGTTGAAAGTGTTTCTACAAAAGAAGGCGTAAACATCAGTATTACAGCCGATGGCGTTCAATTGAGCACGGAAAGTCCAAATAGAGTAAGCATCTTCAATGTCAATGGCATAAAGGTTTGGGAAGGCATTGCACCTGCAAACGTGTCGCTACAAAAGGGTATTTACATTCTTCAAACAGCGAATGACATTACTAAGTTTGTTCGATAACAAAGCTATATTGAATACCAATTCAACCCATAAAGACTGAAATCGACACCAAGATTTCAGTCTTTTCTTTTTCTTTCTACCCCTATCCCTCTCCCAAACACTCATAAAATAGAGATCTTCCTGGCCTGTTTTTATTTATAATAACTGTTTTTTCGCTTACAACATCTCAGACGAGTTGCCAACAAGCTCAACCCCCTCTGTTAGAAGATGCTATAAAGTCACATTCAAAAAGCATTGATATTACACTGCAATAGCAATGTAATTACCCTTCAATCTCATTGCTTTTACATGCTAAAAGCAATGCAATTGGAAAACATATTGATACTATATCATTCAAAGGGCGATACTATCACATCAAAATAGTATCGCTCTTTTTCTATTTTTTCAGTCCTCCTATCTTCTAAAAAAAGAATAAAAGCGACACAAGAAATATTCCATTCACTTTTATATATGGCGAAAAAATTGTTCTATTTCGCACCACTATTTTATATTAGTCGCATATTTATGCAGCAAAAGCTCCAAAATTTAAGTTTTTTGGTCGAAAAAACGGATTATTATTTTAATTTCATTTAAAATCAACCAACAAATAATAATTACACGTTTTTTGTACTATTTTATTTGCATTGATTTAGAACAAAAGCATTACATTTGCCATACTAAACATAAAAAGTAGAAGAAATATACCATAAAAGATACGTCGACAGAACGAACAAGAGGTTTGTTTTGCCCCGATAAGTGTATTTAATTTGGGACGATAATTATAGACGTAGGAGAATAAAAAAATTAATAGAAGAACAAATGAAAAAGAAAGAACGTGCTGATTACACCCAACCAGCGAGTTGGATTGTATCATGTTATGAAGAACCTTTATTGCATTATGCATCCATAAAGGGCAAAGTTAATCCATTTGTAGATGGCGGTGAACCTGAAGAGGACGAGCCATCGGAAACCAATCCATTTGAAGATTAACATCATAAACAAAAGATTAAAACAGAATAGTTATGTGTTTTAGGCTGAGAACCTGAGATACTCACTTTCAAAAATCAAGACAAACATATTTTATTATGAAAAAACTCACATCATTATTAGCTATTATGATGCTCGTATTTTTCGTGGCTTGTAATAGTGAAAACAATATTATTGATGAACAAGAACAAGGAACAGCTCTAACTGTCCCTATGTCGTTAGAGCTTACAGGTAATGTAGATAAACCTGTAAATGTGCAAATGATGGCTTTTAAGAGCGATGAAACAACTGGTATTCCTGTACCTCAAAGCCTCAAAAACGTGGGTAGCACTATCAACGTAACATGTATTTTTAAGAGCACAGACGCTTCTCAACCTGTAACAAAGGTGGTTATTCCTTGGACAGTTACATCGGAAGGCGTTCTTGAATTGCTTCCTAAAACAACCTTTAATATGGCCACTGGCACTGATATAAGCAAGGGTACATGGTATGTTTGCGGTGTTATTGGCGGTGTAGTTTCAGGTACTCCTTCAAGAAATGTCACTGGAATTCAATTCAAACGAGTTGCTGCTCGTGCTGTAGCAGGGGCTAATTTCGATGCTGATATCCCTTATGTTTTCACATGGAGAAAACTTACTGCGCACCCAACATCTAACAAATTGCGCAGCGAAAACCCTGTTTCTTTATCTCCATTAGGCACTTTCTCTCGACTAACTGTGAGCAACAAAACAGGTTTCGGCATCAAATATAAAGGTATTAGAGTGATTACTTCTAATAAAACTGAAGGTAAATTAGATTTGGATAACATCGTTAATTCAACTCTAAAAGATACTCCAAGCAATATCGAAAGCACTGATAAAAGCTATGCATCTACCTTTAAAATCATTCAAACTGCAGGCAAACCAAAGAACTGTAACTTGTATTATGCAGACTATTCTTTCGACGAAGTGCAAGTACAAAACGGTGCTTCTGACCCTGCTTACACTTATATTTGGATGGTTCCTGATGTACAAAAGATTGAGTTTACTGCACCTGGTGGAGTTCAAAAGACCAACTATATTGAAAAGGCTCAAGTGCTTTTACACGCCGCTCCCATCAATCCTAGCGACCCAAGTATCGACATGTTGCCTGTATATGGTACACGTGCATTCTTCACTAACGGTAAAAGTTACTCATTTAAAGGCGTAGCTACTTTCGAATATGCACCTCTTCACTATGTAGCTAAGCGTGATAACTTCGGCACCGACGATAGCTATTCGAGCGCAGACGACGATATTTCTAAGACAATTGCATACGATGTGGAGGAATATGAGCGTAACTTAAGCAATATCCCAGCAGGCTATTACGCTGCAGATAGGACTAAATGGGCGACTATCTTCAACAACACTTTCAGCTTTATCGGTCTTGCTCCTTTCAAATATGGAACTTATCAAAAGGCACCTACACACAGAGTGCTTACTCCATGTAATCTAAAAGAAAAGAAAACATACGTTCATTCTTATGCTGGTGCAGCGTTTAAAGACAACTATAGAGGCTTTAACAGCATCACTTATATGATGGGTATGGAAGGTGTTGCAAACAGATTGACTGACAAATCTCTTGGAGCTACCTACTTAGACTATAACACTGTGCCTTATACAGCTGCTTCTTTTGCTCCTGTAAACTATGGTAGCAGTTTTACAGTGAACGACTATCCTATCGCAAACGATAACAAATATCGTTACACTATACGTTGGGAAGATATTAATTTCAGCAGAAACGACCAATCAGCTCTTAAACTTAGACAACGCTATTTGGGTGAACATTTCGTGTTAGACCTTGAAGATATTGCTAATGAAAAGTTCTGGGAGCCTCTCGATTCTGACTATCCAAGCGACCTAACACGTATCTTCCCCTATAAAGGTTGCTACGCATTCAATGCAGGAAACGGTCCTTTCATGCCTTATAAGCGTCTACAAGGAGCTATGTACTACGTGAATGAGCCTTTCGATAGAACAAGTGATAACATCGTAGGAAGTGCTACTACAGACACATCTGACTCATATGCATCTCTCACTTTGCGTGGTAATGGTGGAACAGATAATTATGGTTATGCATCTGGTTTCAAGTTTCCAATCCGCAAAGGAGCACGTCCTGAAGTAAGAACTGGTGTGAATAGAGGTCAAACTATTGTATGGGAAAGTACTGTAGACTTTATTACTATGAGAGCAGCAGTGCGTCTTTGGAAGATCAACCCAAGCAATCACTAACATAAAGAGATTGCAATGAAAAGATTGAATTAATCCTTTCTAACATAGATAGAGCACCTATGGCAAGTTTAATACTTGTTGTAGGTGTTTCTTTTTGCCCCTATTACACGAGAGATGTATGAGTAATGAGATTTAGAGGAGGATATAGTTTAAGGCCGTCACAGCTCATTTTAGCACATATATTGCCCATGCTTTCATTATATCTATTCATCTATTACCTTTCTTAGGTGCCTCAATACTTCCCAACAAGGGAATAACTACAAGTTTTTATCATGCTTTCACTGTTGCCATGGGTTAAATACACCAATCTATAAAGGACTATACGATGAGTAATCAACAACATAAATGGTAGAATTTGACTCATGTTCATTCATAAAAAAATGCTGAGTTCTACAAAAGAACTCAGCATAATCTATTTTAACAAGACTGCTATTGTCGAGTAACTACGACAAATAAAGTCTTTACTTTATTATTACTTTCTTGCCTTTAATGATGTATATTCCCTTTGGCAACTCTCCTACTTCACTTTGTGTAGCACGTTGAAGCACTCTAAGTCCGTCTATTGTATATACATCTACTCGTTCTTCGGTTGCAGTTTCATTGTTGATGCTATCTATTCCGAGAGCAATCTTTCCAATAACAGAAAAATCTTTCCATATATTAGCCTTTTTATAGGCCTCTACACTCTTCTCAGGAACATAGAGTTTACAATTGCTTACGTTTGCTCCTTGGAAGGTATCGTCTGCACATACAGGCGGAACTTCTGCCTCGCAATATAAAGTTTTCATCACAAACCAATCTCTAAACGCTAAACTTCCAATCTTTGTAACACCACGAGGAATGGTTATACTTGTCAATCTCTCGCATGCTCCCAGCGCATAGTCTTCTATTTCTGTTACACTTTTAGGTATTTGGAAATCTACAAGATAATTACAACCAAACAAAGTACAATACTTAAGCGTTTTAATACCTTCAGGATATCTAATGTATTCTAAGTCTAAACAATATGCAAAAGCAAATGAATCGACATAAGCTACAGTATTTGGTATAACCAATCTCTTCAAATTACGACATTCATAAAATGCTCCCTTACCAATAGTTTTAACATTTTTAGGAATAACTATTGTTTCAATTCCTATATTTGCTAACGCATCATCTGGTATTTCTGTTAAGCTTTCGGGGAGTGTAATATCTTTAAGATGATAACTTCCTTGAAACATTCTAATGCCTAAAGTCTTTACTCCTTCTTCAAAAGAAACCTTTTTAAGTTCTCTACAGTTAGCAAAGACGCTTTTTCCCGTTTCTTTTATGCCTTTATGAATGAATAGATTGGTAATATCACTTGATCTAAAAGCAAAATCATCAATATGAGTTACAGTTGAAGGAAGAGTAAAGTTTCTTAATCCTGCAGCCTGAAAACAAGCTTTAGTTATTCTTGTTACCCCAGCAGGTAAGACAAAGTCATTTAAACTTCCACAAGATTCAAAGGCTGATTCCTCAATAACATTTACAGTTTCAGGAAGTTTTACACTTCTTATTTTAGAACAATGAGAGAATGTTCGTGCCTGAATTGTTGTAACTCCATGAGGAATAACCGCTTCAAGCAGTTCTTCACAATCGTGAAAAGCATCTTGCTTTATAGTTTTTACAGTATTAGGAATCTCCACTTTCTTTAATTTTCTACATCTTTCAAAGGTAGCTTCTTCTATTGTAGTTATTCCATCTGGAATTGCGATACCCTCAAGTGAAGCACAATCCTGAAAACATTGCTTTCCAATAGTCTTAACACTCTTTGGAATAATCAGCTCTGTAATTCCTGATAAGGTGAAAGCATTGTCTGCAAATTCAGTAACAGTGTTAGAGGGTAGCACTACTGTTTTGAGCTTTGGAGTGCCGCTAAAAGTATTACTGTCTACCTTTTTTAGGCCATCACCTATCACAACCTTCTCCAGATTCGCACAATACATAAACGCCTCAGCGTAAATATAGTTTACAGAAGGCATCTCGAACTTCTTTAAGTTTGCACATCCGTGAAAAGCTTGAGCACCAATCTCTTCCAATTTACCTTGAACAACGACTTCAGTAAGGTTCTCACAGAAGCGGAAAGCTTCATTCCCAATCGTTTTAAGAGCAGAGGGTAATACAATACGGTCAAGACTTGTACAGCCTCTAAAAGCTCTTTCTCCTATAGCTGTAATATCATTATGAAGGATTACTTCTTTCAAAGAAAGGCAGGCTTCAAAAGTTTCTTCCTCAATAGTCTTGACAGATTCTGGAATTTTTATACTTTTAAGAGCGCTACATCCTGCAAATGCTATTCCTTCAATCCACTTCACTGTATTTGGAATAACAACACTCTCAAGCTTTTTACATCCACCAAAGGTTACTTTTCCTATGCGGGTAATCTTTTCTGGAATAACTACATGAGCAATTTGAACATTACTAAAAGCTCCCCACCCCATATATTCCATTTTTGTAGGCAGCTTTTCCATTTGCAAATTTACACATCCTCGAAACGCCTCATCACCCACATATCTTACATTATCAGAAAGTTTGAATGTTTCTAAAGATTCGCAAAGCTTAAAAGCCTTTTTCCCAATAGACACAATTTTATTGCCTTCTGTAACCGTTTTAAGTTTCGGACAGTTAAAAAATGCCATGTCAGGTAGTTCAGTTAGATTGTTACCTAACCTCACAGTCGTTAAGTTGTCACACCTATCAAAAATGTTATTGCCCATTGTTGTAACGCCATCTCCTATATATACGTCTGTAAGATTAGGACAATGGCGAAAAAGACCCTTACCCAAAGACTTCACTTTTTCGGGAATTTTTATACTCACCAGTCCAGAAAACATAAATGCATCCCAAGCAATCTCAACAAGATTTTGGGGAAGTTCAATATGAGCAAGAGAAGCACAATGAACAAATGCATCTCTGCCTATTTTCTTTAAATTACCATTTTGAGGTATTTCTACTCTCTTTAATTTAGGGCAAAATGAAAATGCGTCTCTACCAATAAGCTCAACACTATGGGGAATTACAACACTTTCGAGATTTTCACAACCAAAAGTCGATTCTTCAATAGTTTTCAGACCATTGGGAAGAACTACATTCGTCAACTTATCACAGCCTCCAAAAGCGTATGCTCCAATAAATTTCATACTATTAGGGAAGGCTATATTAGAAAGATTCTCACAACGGCTAAACGCCGCAACCCCAATGGTGTCCACACTATGGGGAATTACGATATTCTGAAGATTGCTACATTTCTCAAAAGCTCTATTACCTATTTTATTTACACTATTGGGAATAACAACATTTCTAAGGTTAGAACATTCAGAAAAGAGGTCAGAATTAAGTTCTGTCACACCATTTGGTATAACAATTTCCGTCAAACCAGTACATCCTTTGTATTTACAACCGATTATTACTCAATATTTTATAGATAATAAGTCAGAAATATGGTTGTTATTTTTAATTGCACATTCTAAAAGGTGAAGATTTAACGCTTTTATTGATTATTAACTCAAAAAGGACATCAACTTGGGTCGTTTCTTCTCTTTTCCTTGCTATTCGTTTCCGATATTCCACTTTTGTTTTGGTCTATCTCATATGTACTGCAAAGGTATTGATTTTTGTTTGATATTGCTCCTTGCTTGCTCCTTGTCGTAGATTAATTTTCACACAGGAATTTTTGTTCTCTTTCTATAGGGGCTTGAAACAATCCATTTATTGGAAACAATTAAAGACGGAGCTGGTTTGCCCCAGTGCTTTTTAAGAAACAGGGCAATTATTTTATCTCCACAAAGGCTCTTGTTCCCAATTATGAGGAAAGCCTAATAAACGAGTTCTTACTGATGGGTATTTCGATAAAAGCTGCTTGAAATCTGCAACAAAAGTGTTGCCCATAGAAATGGAGTTAAGCCAATACACCACATAGCAGAGTTGCGGATAAAGTGTTTGTTCACGGAACGAGAAATCCGTAATCCATGTGTTTGGCATACGCATAGGCATCATTGGCTTGACAGGAAAGACCCGATTTGACAGTCTTGAATGATGGGCGCAGCAATTACGAAGTACGGGTCTGGGTACGGATTAAAAGGCTAAGTGATTATTTTCAGTCATTTAGCCTTTTTAATTATCTAATTTTTCCCCACATTTTCCCCACAGCTGTCTATTTATATACAGGGCAACCGCATCAAAATAACGTTAGCTTAGGAAACAAACGTAGTTTTCAACCTCCTCCTCTCCCTTATTGTCCATTTTCCTAAAAAAACCATTGGTCCAAATCGAAACTACTACCCCATAAAAATTGATTTTTTGCCCCATATAATTCAAATTTCCCTTGCGGGTAATATTTTTTAAGAAACATGATTTTTGACAACAGGCTATTATTCAGACAAATACAAAATTATGCATTTTTAAGGGGGGATATTGTAAATTGTTGAAACTTCTCATCCTTGTATCCACCCCACTTATCCCTATTAATACAAAATCGACAAGTATTGATTATCAGGTTATTGACATTTTGATGCGGTTGCCCTGATTTATATATTTTAGAAACATATTTTTCCGTAAAGTTATGTACTAAAGTTTCCCACCCCTTAAAACACTAACTTTTCTCATTTTCCTTTGTCTGTCTTCCCCCATATCCATTGACTGTTAACACATGCCTAACAGAAGTTATGCAGACTATCCACATACTTCGTCCCATTTTTCCAACGCTTCAGCCATTACAAGGATTTTGCTCATCTCTTTGTCGTTTCCGCTGATTGTAGCCATAAGGTATTGGGGCGTCATTCCAAGTATTTCTCCTAAAATGCGAAGAATGCGTTCGATGCAGGTAAGAACTCGCTTCCAT
>NZ_KB904333.1 GCF_000379965.1 Hoylesella nanceiensis DSM 19126 = JCM 15639
ACCTGCATCGAACGCATTCTTCGCATTTTAGGAGAAATACTTGGAATGACGCCCCAATACCTTATGGCTACAATCAGCGGAAACGACAAAGAGATGAGCAAAATCCTTGTAATGGCTGAAGCGTTGGAAAAATGGGACGAAGTATGTGGATAGTCTGCATAACTTCTGTTAGGCATGTGTTAACAGTCAATGGATATGGGGGAAGACAGACAAAGGAAAATGAGAAAAGTTAGTGTTTTAAGGGGTGGGAAACTTTAGTATATAATTATTATATATCTTATGGCCATCTCCTCCATATATTGCTACACCTCCAGCACGCCAGCCAAGCTCTATGGTGTTATAGGCAAAAATATTATTGTCTGCCGACTTTGGTCCTTTACTGTCATCAGGCCACACTGCCAACCCATCATCACCATTATTACGGATAGAACAGTTATAAACTGCAGAATTGGAAGTACCTATACAGAA
The DNA here is from genome assembly GCF_000379965.1 of Hoylesella nanceiensis DSM 19126 = JCM 15639. GTDB lineage: Bacteria > Bacteroidota > Bacteroidia > Bacteroidales > Bacteroidaceae > Prevotella > Prevotella nanceiensis. The sequence goes on from NZ_KB904333.1 coordinate 469, forward strand.
GTTAACACCATCAGCATAGTTGTTTCTTATACGGCAGTCTATCACCTTTACATTCTTAGAATAGTCTATTTTGCCATTGTAATCGCCAAACCAGAAACCACACTCAAAGTGCTCTTCCCATATATTGCGGAACACTGTACCTGTTCCCCATACGTCCATAAAGCACTTATAGATAGCACCTTCGCTGTATCGTGAATGTAAACCCGAGTTAATATACATATTACTAAACTCGATATTGCTACAAACACCATCTAATTCCGCTGGTACTCTCTGGCCATTTCTTTCCGAATAACCTGTCCAACCACCTGAAATACCGCCTCGTTCAATGGCATCTTCTGTGAATTGTAGATTAGTATACCACATACCAGCACCTGTGATGGTTATGTTTTCAACATTAACTCGCCAAACGTTAGATAAATGGAATGTACCTTCAGGAATATATATGTTTTTATTCTGCTTTCGAGCATCTGCAACAGCTTTCTCAAAAGCAGGTAAATCGTCTTTTCCATCATCAGGAATTGCACCATATTCTTTATCCGTTACATCGATAAAGTTACCTTTTTTATTAGGAACAATAGGATCAGGAATTTGTTCTGTTTCAATAAAGTCTACTCCATATTTCAATCCTCCCGCACCAGTAGAGCGTATTTGTATTCTTTGCCCTGGTTGTAATTCTTTCTTCAACTTAAAGTGAACTTCATCAAAAGCAAATGCAGGAACGCCACCATTAGGTTCGTCCGAAGGAGCACCGATGGTGAAATACTGATAAGAATACCTTGAACTTACGTTGATTGTTTGGTTGTATTTTCCATCAACATACACATCTAAGGTTCCATCGAGCCCTTTTCCGTTGGGCGAATCGGGCATGGTAAAGCGAACAGTAACACCTTTTGCTTTTGTGTTTAGTGTCCATTCGAGAGCCGAACCATTAGAAGGCAAGCTTACATACGATTGTCTCGACGCCTGAGAAGCAAGGTTTCTGCGTTCCCATTTGGGCGAACTTAACAATTGAGCACCACCTATTAACTGCGCTTCTTCTGAATCATAGCGAGTATAAGGCATACTTGCTCCCACTCTTCCATCGACCTTTGCCACGTCGATTGGATAGTCATCTGCTACTGATGCTTCCATACTGATACATGGAACCATTGCAACCGCTATAAATGCAAGCGATTGACACCAATAAGAAATGTTTTTCATCATGTTTGATAAATGTTTAATTACACATAAGTTTTTTATTTAAAATATCTCCATTGCCAGTCTTTCCGTTCTATGTTCTAATTATATAAATGTTACAAAAGGTATGTTTCTGAGACGAATAAAACTGACTTTACAAATTTACTAAATAGTGTTTGATTATGCTTTGAAACAATAATTCTTTTAACAATAAATATCACTAGTCTTAAACCTTAAATATCTCATTAAGTTTTTACACTACCCTCACACTTCAAAAGACATCTTAACTCATTCAAAATGAAAACAATATTAAATATAACAACTTGGTGAATACTATAAAAAGCATTGCTTTTAAAGTGTAAAAGCAATGCTATTCAACAACAAAAGCATTGCTATTGACATGCAATAACAATGCTTTTATAACAATATCTTTTTATTCTTTTTAAACAGATGGTTTGTGCTTGAAAAAGAAGAGAACAAATTTTCTATTCTACCGTGATATCAACTATACTTTAATATTAAAAATTCTTTCTACATTTTCATTTGTTTGTCGTGCTATTTCGTCGATAGAAACGCCATAGCTTTCAGCAAGTTTTTGTGCCACTTCCACTACAAATGCACTCTCGTTGCGTTTTCCTCGATGTGGAACAGGAGCCATATAAGGACTATCTGTCTCTAAAACGATGCGATTAAGAGGCACTGCTTTAGGCAAAACTTCGGGCAAGTGACTCTTCTTAAAGGTTAGAACTCCACCTATTCCCAAGCTAAAATTAGAGAATTGCAAAAAGCTTTCAGCCTCTAATTCATTACCAGTGAAACAGTGAAACACTCCTCCAGGAAGCTCTTTTGCATAGGGTTTCATCAGTTTTACCATCTCGTTTTGAGCCTTTCGACAATGAATCATCAACGGAAGACCTGTCTCTATCGACCATTTTAGTTGTTCTTCGAAAGCCTCTAACTGCTCTTTTTCGAACTCACGAGACCAATAAAAATCTAACCCCACCTCGCCTATTGCGATAAAATTAGACTCACTATTTAAGTAAGATTTCATGTCTTTCAACACCTCTTTATAGTTCGCATCAACACCTTCAGGATGTAATCCAAGCATAGGATAAAGCACATTGGGATATTGTTTGCAAAGAGTTAAGATGCTTTGAACCGACGATTGGTCGATAGCAGGTAAGAACATACGACCTACCCCAGCCTCTTTTGCACGTTGAACCACCTGCTGAAGGTCGTCAGAAAAGTCTTCGACATCTAAATGAGCGTGTGTATCTACTAATGAAATCATTCTTTTTATATTATATTCTTGTGCCATTCCACCTTTGAAAACAATATCAATAGTCTGTTTTCAGAGTGCAACAGCACCATTTTTTTATTTATGGGAACAATAAGTAACAAGACGAAGAATAAAACTTAATAGTTTCTCTTCATCATTCGTGCCACATAATCTGTTAATTCTTTCTTTATTTCGTTGCTTAAAGGCACTGCTGCAAGATATTTCTTACTCTCTTCGAAATAAAAATTAATCTTTTTTTGCGCCAACACATCAATTCCAATGGCGTTATACAAAGCAGTTACTGCCTCAATTTTCTTTTGTTCATCTTCAACATTGGTGTTGGCTATCCACATTTCGAGTTCCTTTCGTTGTGTTTCATTTGCCTTGCTTAAAGCATTAATCAACATAAAGGTCTTTTTATTCGATGCAATATCTCCTCCAATAGCTTTACCAAATACTTTTGAATCGCCATAAACATCAAGGTAATCGTCTTGCAATTGGAACGCTAAACCAATCAATTCGCCAAAACGATAGAGGTTATTTGCATCTTCAGAAGGTGCTCCTGCCAAGATAGCACCAATCTTCATAGAACAAGCCAGCAACACACTTGTCTTTAAACGAATCATCTCTATATATTCGCTTTCTGCAACATCGTTACGCAATTCGAAGTCCATATCATACTGTTGTCCCTCTCCAATCTCTAAAGCTGTGATGGTAAACAGGTCTAAAACCTCTTTAAGTTTATCTACATTACATTCTGCAAGCAACTTATAAGCAAACACTAACATCGAATCTCCCGATAGAATTGCAGTGTTCGCATTCCACTTTTTATGCACAGTTGGCTGACCTCTACGCAAGAGAGCGTTATCCATTAAATCGTCATGAAGTAGCGTATAATTGTGATAAGTTTCCAAAGCAGATGCCACTGGCAATATGCTTTGTGGATCGTTCTTATATAACTGATAGGTAAGCAACATCAACATAGGACGAATTCTCTTTCCTCCCATCGATAACGAGTATTTAATTGGCTCGTAAAGCGATACTGGTTTTCGGTCGAAAACAATACTATCAATATATTGATTAAGTGTTTGTAAAAGTTCGTTTGATGTAAACATGTTGGTAATAAATTAGAGTTGAAAAACTACAGGAATTGAAATTTTGGTCTGACATGGTTTTCCTTTCGCCATACCAGGTCGCCATTTAGGCATTGTTCGCATCACTCTCATCGCCTCATTATCGAGCAATGGGTGCACATTCTTTTCTATTTTGAGTTCTGTTACACTTCCATCTGTATTGATAAGAAACGACACTAACACCTTTCCTTCTATCTTTGCTTGCTGCGCTTGCTTAGGATATTGAAGGTTCTTGGTTAACCATTTCATAAAAGCAATAACACCTCCGGGAAACTCAGGCAATTCTTCTAGCAACTGCTTGTTAATCTCTTCATTGTCATTAACAGGCTTTTCAATAATTGCTTTATCGATCTTTGCATCAGGAATTTCAGCCTTTCCGTCTCCAACTAACAAGGTATTGTTTTCTAAAGGCGGTTTGGTGGTGTGTTCTACGTGCTCGTTAACCAACTTAATGTTGTTGGTTATCAACTTTTTGGTAGTGGGTTTAGGAGGTGCAGGCACTGTTGGTGGAACTGGAGCAGGTATTAAATCGCTCTCTTTAGGTAGCTTTTTTAATACTTCTTCGTCTACATCATAATCGTCATTGCTCATTGGTGAATATTCGAGAATGGTATAAATACAAGAGAATATAAGAACTAATGCGAGTAAAAAATGTGTTACCCGTTCATTACCTCTTGTTCTTCTATCATTATTTGGCATTTTATTTACCATTCTATTCTTCGCTTATAAAGTAGAGAAAACCTATTCCACATCATGCGGACTCAATGCAAAGGTAGTGCTATTTTTTTTATTAACTCGCTACAAAAACATAAAAAAGAGTAGTAAGTAAACTAAAATCAGTATCTTTGCATTTGGTTTTCAACCAATAACACACATTGAATAGAACCCTATGAGTAAATACATCATAACGTTTTTCCTTATATTTCAAGTCTTAAATGCTAAAGCACAAGAAAGCAAAACAGCATATAATTTCTTGCGATTGCCTGTTTCTGCTCATGCTGCAGCATTGGGTGGAGAGAATATTTCACTAATAGAAGACGACGAAGCATTGATATTTCACAACCCTGCCCTATTGTCTTCGGTTAGCGATAAGACCATCAATGTAAACTATATGAATTACATGAAAGGCATCAACTCGTTGTCGGCAGCTTTCAATAAAACGATAAAAGAAAAGGCATCTGTGGCTTTCTCGGCTCAATATCTTAACTATGGAACACTGCAACAGACTGATCCTTCGGGCTATATAACAGGCTCTTTCAGTGCAAAAGATATCTCGGTGGCTGGTTATTTCTCGTATATCTTGGCAAAAAACGTGGCTGGTGGTATCGCTGTTAAATTCATTACCACTAACATTGGCAATTATAATTCAATTGCAATGGGTGTTGATTTAGGTTTAAACTATTATGAACCCGATTATGATTGGTCGGTGTCTATTGCCTTAAAGAATTTAGGTGGACAGCTAAAAGCATTTGATGACGAATACGAAAAGATGCCTCTTGATGTGCAATTAGGCGTAACTAAGCGATTTACGAATACTCCTTTCAGAGCATCTCTAACGCTTTTCGACCTCAATCACTGGAATTATAAATTCATTCAACATGTTAATGCAGGCTTAGATGTTATCCTAAGCGATAACATTTGGGTTGGAGCTGGCTACAACTTCAAGCGAGCTAACCAAATGAAGTTATTCACTAACGACACAAGTTCAGCACATGGAGCAGGCTTATCGCTAGGTGCTGGTTTAAATCTTGAGCGTTTTAAGTTGAATCTTGCTTATGGAAAATACCACGTTTCGGGTTCTTCTCTATTGATAAACGTAGGATATAGCCTATAAAAAGCATGCAAATAAAACTATTACGAACAAAAATATAAAGCACAATAATATGAAAAAGATAACAATTGCCATCGACGGTTTGTCGTCATGTGGTAAGAGTACTATGGCAAAAGACCTTGCAAAAGAGGTGGGATATGTTTATGTTGACACTGGAGCAATGTATCGTTCGGTTACTTTATACGCTCTTCGTCACAACCTTTTCAATAGCGATGGTTCTATCAAAATTGAGGAATTAAGAGCAGAAATGCCCAACATTCATATTTCATTCATCATCAATGAAGAAACAGGACGCCCTGAAACCTATCTCAATAATGAGAATGTAGAAAAAGAGATACGCTCTTTAGAGGTGTCAAACCATGTGAGTCCTATTGCCACTATCGACTTTGTTAGAACTGCACTTGTGGCTCAACAACAGCAAATGGGCAAAGAAAAAGGCGTTGTTATGGACGGAAGAGACATTGGAACAGTGGTTTTTCCCGATGCAGAACTAAAGATTTACGTAACCGCTTCGGCCGCTGTTAGAGCGCAACGACGTTATGATGAGTTGCAACAAAAGGGCATGCCAGCTAATTACGACGATATTTTAAAGAACGTAGAGGAAAGAGATTATATAGATAGTCATCGTGAAGTGAGTCCTTTAAGAAAGGCTGATGATGCAATTGAGTTGGACAATAGCAACCTAACTATTGACGAACAAAAGCAATGGTTGATGTCGCTTTTCAACGAAAAGACCAAAGATTAATACCTCTACTCCACCTTATTATATATAAAGCAACATAGTATTATATAGCATTAGGAGATAAATTATCAAGCCAAGGATAGTGCCTTATAACCCCAATTGTGAGTTATGAGGTACTATTTTTAATGTACTAAAAAAGAGAAAGTGCACCATTGGATAAAAAGAATAAAAAAAATGCAACAAAAAAGTATAGCAATAGCTTGTTTTTTGTACCTTTTTTAGTACTTTTGCATGCATTATTTAAAGTAATGCAATGAAACAATTAAAAGACCGAATACTTAGCGATGGACGTTGTTTCCCTGGCGGTATTCTTAAAGTAGACGGCTTTATTAACCATCAAATGGACCCTAATTTGATGAAATCCATTGCCGTGGAGTTTTCAAAACGTTTTGACTTAAAGGGCGTAAACAAAATTTTAACTGTAGAAGCATCGGGCATTGCGCCTGCAATTATGATGGGTTTCTTACTCGATTTACCTGTTGTATTTGCCAAAAAGAAAAAGCCTTCTACCATGTCTAATATGCTTTCAGCATCTGTTTTTTCTTTTACTAAACAGCGTTCATACGACATTTGCATCAGTAAAGAATATCTTCAGGAAGGCGATACCGTTGTGTTTATCGACGATTTCTTGGCTTATGGAAATGCAGCAAAAGGCATTATTGAACTTTGCGAGCAAGCTGGTGCGACCATAAAAGGCATGGGCTTTATTATAGAAAAATCGTTCCAAGACGGCGGATCCTATCTTCGTAACAAAGGAATAGACGTGCAAAGTCTTGCAATAGTAGAATCTTTAGATAACTGTGAAATAAAACTCAAATAATGAAAAACGAACAAACAACCCGAGAACTCATTTACGGTCTAAACGATAGACCGCCAGTTCGTGAGGCTCTTTTTGCTGCCTTACAACACCTTCTTGCCATTTTTGTGGCAATAGTTACGCCTCCTTTAATCATTGCAAGTGCCCTCAAACTTGATGTTTCCACAACTGGATTCCTCGTTTCGATGGCACTTTTTGTTTCAGGTATTTCAACATTCATTCAATGTAGACGCATTGGTGGAATTGGAACAGGACTTCTTTGCATTCAAGGAACAAGCTTTTCATTTATAGGCCCTATCATTTCTGCGGGCTTAGCAGGTGGACTTCCTGCCATCTTTGGGGCTTGTATGGCTGCATCTGTAGTGGAAATGGCAATAAGTCGCTTATTGAAATACACACGAAAGATTATTACTCCACTTGTTTCTGGTATCGTTGTTACACTCATTGGTATGAGTTTAATAAAGGTAGGTATCAACGCTTGTGGTGGAGGTGTACAAGCAATGCAAGACGGAACCTTTGGTTCTTTCGACAACTTAGGTCTTGCAGCCCTCGTACTTGTATCGATTATTATCTTCAACCGCAGCAATAACCGCTATTTAAGAATGAGTTCTATCGTTATAGGACTTATCTTTGGCTATGTGGCTGCATACTTCATGGGTAAGGTTCACTTTGATGCTGTTAGCTCTTATGGTGGCTTTAACCTTCCTATTCCTTTTAAATATGGTGTTAGCTTCCCTATTTCTTCAATCATTGCATTAGGTATTATCTACATGATTACTGCTATTGAAGCTTACGGAGACATCACAGCTAACTCGCTTATTTCAGGCGAACCAGTTGAAGGAGAAGTGTTTATGAAACGTGCTTCAGGTGGTATTCTTGCAGATGGATTCAACTCTATGCTTGCAGGTGTATTCAACTCGTTCCCTAATTCAATATTCGCTCAAAACAACGGAATGATCCAATTAACTGGAGTTGCAAGCCGTTATGTAGGTTATTACATTGCTGCTTTCCTTGTTATCTTAGGTTTGTTCCCTGCAGTAGGTCTTATCTTCTCGATAATGCCAGACCCAGTGCTTGGTGGTGCTACTCTACTTATGTTCGGAACAGTGGCTTCTGCAGGTATAAGAATTATCGCTTCGCAAAAGATTGACAGAAAGGCTACACTCGTGTTAGCACTTAGTTTCTCTCTTGGATTAAGCGTTGAGATGGTTCCAGAGATTCTAAATCAATTCCCAGACACTATTAAAAACATCTTCGCTTCTGGTATTACCACTGGTGGTTTAACTGCTATCATTGCTAATGCTGTTATCAGAATAAAGGAAGATACTAAAAACAAAGAGGCTTAATTATTGTCTCTTGCATTTTAAATAAGTACGCACTAAGAAGTAGGCGGTTACAAGAGAGAGTGTAACTAATTTACTTTTTAGTGCGTTTCTTTATGACTTTAAAAGAAGACACCTTGAACTGACAAATCAATGAGTTTGACTTTCTAAAAGAAAAGCTATCAACTTACAATGTAAAAGGATGGATATAAGCCCCTAAAAGCAATGATATTGCAACACAAAAGCAGTGCTTTTATTTCTATTTCTGTAAGGACTTGATAGTAAGCGACATTGCCTTTTGCAAAGAAAGGCATCAACAAGAAAGCCTATAGCATCGATATAGATACTATAGGCTCTTTTATTTTAAGCTGAGAACAAACCTTAATGAGGTTTATTTCACGATTCGTTTGAAGTCTGAAGGAATGGGTGTTTCGAACTGAAGGGGCTTATGTGTAATTGGATGGTAGAACGCAAGGATATAAGCATGAAGACAAAGGCGTCCTATTGGGTCATCACCATTACCATATTTTGTATCTCCACACACGGGATGTCCCATGTCGGCAGAATGCACACGAATTTGATTTTTACGCCCTGTTTCGAGCTTATACTCTACAAGTGTGTGATAAGCGGTGCGTTTAATCACGTGAAAATGCGTTACTGCATACTTTCCTCCGTTATCAAAAGGACACGAATAGGTAACAAACATTTTGTTGTCTTTCAACCAATTGGCAATGGTTCCTTCGTTTTCGTGTACTTCTCCACTTACAACTGCCATATAACGGCGATCGTAAACAATGTTATGCCAGTCTTCTTCGAATAGTCGCTCCACTCGTTTATCTTTGGCATATACCATCAAACCACTTGTTTCTCTATCTAAACGGTGCACCACATGGGCATTACATTTTTGCTTAGAACGCATCAAATAGTCGTCGAGAACGGCCTTAACATTAAGCGATCCACGTCCTACTGGCATAGAAAGGATTCCTGCTTTCTTATGCACTACAATGATATGATTGTCTTCATAAACAATATCAACATACTTGCTTCTAAACAAATTGTTGCGTTTTGTTTTACTAATGGCAATCTTCATACCTGGAGTTAATGGATAATCATACTTTGTTGTGATTTTTCCATTCACCTTAATGCCTTGTCCTGCTAATATATCTTTTAGTTTATTACGGCTCATTGTGGTGACGTTGGTTACAAGCCAGTTAAGCAATGTGTCTTCAACTTTAACCACATAATGGTCGTAATCGCCTTTTTGCATCTTTTGAATCATAACTTTTTGAGATGTATTGATTGAATGGATACTGCATAACAACTGCTTTTAGATTGTTTTTGTATCCTTTTGCTAGTGCAAATTTAGTGATATTCTTTTGAATAAGAACGTAATATACTTTGCTAAATGCTTTTCTTTATTACCTTATTTCATTTTTTAAGCAAAGCAAGTGAGCAGAAAATATGAAAAAACCACCTACAAAATTAAATTCTGTAGGTGGTGATATGAATAATATAATACTACTCTATTGTAATAACAGAGAATAGTTCTATCTTATATTGTCACATTAGCTGCGATGTATTCAAAGATACAAGAGCATACACCGAACAACAATACACCTATGGTGCAAAGTGCAAGTGTGATCTTTGTGTTAACATCTGACTTGAATGTTGGCAAAGGATTCTCACTTTTGTTGATATACATTGCTTTTACTATCAATAGATAATAGTATAAACTTACAACGGTGTTGATCAAGGCAATGAACACTATTACATAAGAAAGTGTTGAGCCTTGCTCTACTGCAGACATAAAAACGAAGAACTTACTGAACATACCTGCAAATGGAGGAATACCACCTAATGAGAACAAAGCAAGGGTCATGATGAACGAAAGCTTTGGATTGGTGGTGTATAAACCATTATATGCCTCGATGTCGGTAACTCCATTGTTACGCTCTTCAATAGCACCAATAATTGCAAATACTGCAAGGTTGGCTACAACATAAATCAACACATAATATGAAAGTGCTGCTATACCCATTGCATTGTCGGCAACTACTGCCAACATAATATAACCTGCTTGTGATATTGAACTAAATGCCATGAAGCGTTTTAGCTCTGTTTGGCGAATTGCAAAAAGGTTTCCAATGGTGATACTCAATACAATTAGGATGTAAAGAAGTATTTGCCAGTGCTCAACCATATTTACAAACACTTTCATAAGAATGGTTAGTGACGCAAAAGTTGCAGCTCCCTTAGATACTACAGACAAGTAACCTGTAACTGTTGTTGGCGCTCCTTGATAGGTATCTGCTGTCCAGAAGTGGAATGGAACCAATGATATTTTGAATGCTAAACCACTGAAAAAGAACACCAAACCTGCGATGGTTAGAGGTGATGCTGTGATAAGTGATGCGCAATCGTTGAAATACAATGTTCCTACAGCTCCGTAAATAAGTGAAATACCGAACAACATTACACCGCTTGAGAAGGTTGCTGTAAGTATGAACTTAGCACCTGCTTCTGCTGAATTGTGACGATATTTGTCGAATGCCACTAGACATGCCATTGGAACTGACGCCATTTCGAGTCCTAAGAAGAATAAAAGGAAGTGTCCTGCACTTACCATCATGTTCATACCCAACAATGTTGAGATGATTAAAAGGTAAAATTCTCCTTCTTTAAAAGATGTGTCGTTACGTTGTAACCATGTACGACTTTGAATGAAAACTAGCAGTGTACCCAACGCAAGTATTGTTTTAATAACACTTATTGATGAGTTGGTTTGATACATTCCACCAAAGGCTTCCATGGCAACTGATGGCTGAAAGTTCAACACAAGATGTAGCAACATAAGCACACACACCAATGGATTGAACCAACGACGTTCTTTTCCAGCTGAGATAAAGTCGGCAATAAAGGTAATAACCAATAGTGCCATTAAACTAACCTCTGGCTGCATTGTTAGAAATTGACCGTAATTCATTATCTAAAATATTTTTTATTGCGATGAATAATACTTACATTGTTGCTACTGCACCAAATGTGTGAATGTGGTGTAACAATGGACCTAAGCTGCTGTTGATGATGTCGCTTGCCCAGAATGGTGCAATACCAAGAGCTGCAACACAGAATATTAAACAGATAACTGAGAAACGTTCGTCCCATGTTGCATCTGTCAATTCTTCAAAGTGTGGGTCAGCAACTTTTCCATACAAGATCTTTCCTACTGTTCTTAGAATGTACACTGCTGTTGTTACAATACTTGTACAAGCAATGATGGTACAAACTCTGTGGAAGGTATCACCATTTTCAAATGAACCTACAAAGACTGTCATCTCTGCAACGAATCCACTAAATCCTGGAAGACCAAGGTTTGCAAGACCAGCAACTACATATCCAACACTAAGGAATGGCATAATCTTCATCAAACCACCTAACTGACGGATATCTCTTGTATGTGTTCTACCATAAATCATACCGATTAGAGCGAAGAACAAGGCTGTCATCAAACCGTGAGACAACATCTGAAGTACTGCTCCTGTGCATGATGTTTGAGTCATCATCAATAAAGCGAAAAGCACTAAACCACAGTGTGACACTGAAGAATAAGCATTGATATATTTCAAGTCGGTTTGAACACAAGCTGAGAATGCACCATATACAACTGAACAGGTTGTGAGGATAAGGAATATCCAAGACAAATCGTGAGCTGCATTAGGTAATAGATACATCGCAATACGGAAACATCCATATCCTCCTAACTTCATCAATACACCAGCATGGAGCATTGAAACGGCTGTAGGAGCTGATGCGTGACCATCAGGAGACCATGTGTGGAATGGGAAAAGGGCTCCAAGAACACCAAAACCAATAAACACAAATGGGAATAGAACATTTTGAACTCCACTAGGAATATTGTGAAGAGCAGCTAACTCTTGTACATTCATGGTTGTTGCACCACTGAAGAAGTAGATACCAAGAATACCAATGATAAGTAAAGCCGAACCTCCCATAAGCATAAGGGTTAGCTTCATAGCTGCATATTCTTTCTTACCACTACCCCATACACCAATAAGAAGGTACATTGGGATAAGCGCTACCTCGTAGAACATGAACATTGTGAACATATCTGTCGAGATAAAGAATCCATAAACACCTATAGATAGAAGAACAAACCAAAGGAAGTATTCTTTTGTTAAGGGCTTTAACTGCCAAGAAGCAAAGGTTCCTGTAAACACAATGATACTAGATAAAAGGATCATCACAACAGAAACGCCATCAACGCCTACACTATAAGCGATATTCAACGACTTAAACCAGGGCACACTGTAGGTGAACAACATTGGATCTGTATTGCCTGCATTGCGCATCTGAATGAAAGTAATGGTTAACCAAGCTGACAATGCTAACAAAGCAGTTGCACCAACAACCATTACACCACGTATTTGTGCTAGATTTCGGCTTAACCATAAACCCAACAACATAATTACGGGAATGACTACAAATAATGTTAATATGCTCATTTTAGTTCAATATACTAAGTAATACTAATGTTAATGCAACGGCACCAGTTAAGAACCATGCTGCATATTTACGTACATCACCACTTTGCCATGGACGAATTGTCTCTGCACCTTCATTTGCTCCCCATGCAAGGAAGTCGAATGTACCATCGATAACATGCTTATCGAACCATGCGATAGGTGTACTTACAAAGCGGAAGATAATCTTATGAGTAACAAATTGCCATACTTCGTCCATGTAGAAACGACGATATGCTGCCTTATGAAGTGTTGGGAATGTTTTAGCAAGCTTGTCTGCAAATGGTGTTTCTTCACCTTTGTACATAATAGTCGCTGCAATAATCGCAACAACTGCTAAACCAACACTTGTTAAAGCTACGTTCCAATGGATGTGAGTAGTGAAACCTATTCCGTTAGCAGATACATATTGTCCGAAAGGAATAAAGCCACAAAGAACTGTTATGATTGATAAGAATATCAAAGGGAAGGTCATTGTTAATGGCGCCTCATGTGGTTTGTGTGCTCCATTATCAATATTTGCTTCGTAATAGCTCTTGCCCCAGAAGATTACATAATACAAACGGAACATATAGAACGCTGTCATCATTGCTATTCCACTCATTATTGCTCCCATGAATGGGCTGAAGTGGTAACAAGCAACAAGTATTTCATCTTTTGAGAAGAATCCACTGAAAGGTGGAATACCTGAAATAGCAAGACAAGAGATTAAGAAGGTGATATGAGTTATTGGCATATACTTACGTAAGCCACCCATATATGCTTTCTCGTTTGAATGTACTGCGTGAATAATACAACCTGCTCCAAGGAATAAACATGCCTTAAACATAGCGTGAGTAAACAAATGGAACATACTAGCCATATAGCCTAAGCCTTCTACATCAGCATATTCTTCTGTGTGCGCAACGGCATTTGTTGCTGCATCTGGTAAGCAAACACCAAGTGCAACCAACATAAAACCAATCTGAGAGATGGTTGAGAACGCCAAAACACGTTTGATATCGCTTTGTACACAAGCAACTGCTGCTGCATAAAAAGCGGTGAATGCTGCGATATAAGCAATCCAATGAAGTTGCTCTGGAGCATATTGTACGAACAAGGGGAATAGACTTGCGGTTAAATAAACACCAGCAACAACCATCGTTGCAGCGTGAATTAGCGCAGAAACTGGTGTTGGTCCTTCCATAGCATCGGGCAACCAGATATGCAATGGGAACATTGCACTCTTACCAGCACCACCGATAAACATCAAGAATAGAGCCCAAGGAAGTATCGATGCAGCAGCTGCTGCCTTTCCAGCAAGCTCTGGCATTGCTGTAAGATCATAGTTAAAGGTTCCTACATAATAACTATATACAAGGATACCAATAAGGAAGAACAAGTCAGCAAAGCGTGTAACGATGAACGCTTTCTTTGAAGCTGATACCGCAGCTTGCTGTGGATAGTAGAAACCGATTAGCAAGTATGAGCTAACTCCCACTAACTCCCAGAATAAATACATTTGGAAAATATTAGTTGCAACAACTAATCCGAGCATAGACATTGTAAACAATGAGAGATAAGCATAGTAACGTTGGAAGCCTTTCTCGCCATGCATGTATCCAAATGAGTAGATATGCACCATAAAACTAACAGTAGTGATTACCACCAACATCATAACTGAAATTGGAGTGAGGCGGAAACCAATATTGAAAGTTAAGAATTCATTGAAATGAAGCCAGTTAATATTAAATGCAGTGATGGTTGGATACAATCCATCAGCTCCTCTACCTTGAATTAAGAAATACTCAATTGCAGTGTAAAGAGATAATGAAAAAAGTGTTCCTAACACCAATGTTCCTATTAGACCAGCTACTTTATGACTCATCTTCATACCTGCCAAACCAAGAACAATGGCAGAAAGTGCAGGTAAAAGAAGTATTAAAAAGACAAAACTGTAATCCATAATCCTTTTTAAAATTTCATGTTTTCAATACCGTTCACCTGATCATTCTTCAGATTATGGTACACATTAATAATTATAGCAATGGCAACAGCAGTCTCTGCGGCTGCAACTCCCATCGAGAATAATGTAAAGAAGAATCCTTCTGCATTATTAGGGTGAAGCATACGATTAAAAACTGCGAAGTTAATATCCACTGAGTTCAATACTAACTCAATAGAAATGAGCATCGCTATTAGGTTTCTTCGTGTGATAAAACCAAATACTCCTATAAAGAATAATAGCGTACTAAGCGCTAATAAAGCATATACTGAAATCATTTTTTATCCTCCTTTCGTGCAATCATTACACCTCCGATGATACATGCCAATAGGAACACTGAGATAAACTCAAAAGGAAGGGCATATTGTCCTTTCTCTGTTCCAATCAAAGTCGTACCAACTTCGTGCATACTAACTTCTTTCGCTAGACCTAAATCCACGACATTACCAATGAATTCATTCTTTGCAAAGATCACAAGGAACATCACTAAGCCCACTAAAGCCACAAGAACTCCGCCCAAAGACTTCTTCAAGCTGAATGATTCTTGCAAACCTTGTAGGGTTCTTTTTGATACGAGTTGAATTGCAAAGATATATACCATAGTGATACCACCTGCGTAAATAGATATCTGAGCGGCTCCTAAGAAGGTGTAACCTAATAGGAAATAGATGCCAGCAACGCCGAACAACACAAACAAGAGAAAGGTTGCAGCACGCATAATGCGTTTTGTTGTAACGCAAACGATAGCCGATCCAAGGATAATTACGGCTAAGATACAAAACATAATTAAGTTTGCCATAGTTTATTTTTCCTCCTCTGCTTTTGTTGTTTCTACATTGTTAGCAGCTTCTGCCTCTGCTTTAGCCTTCGCAGCATCAGCTTCTGCCTTTGCTTTTGCAACTGCAGCCTTAGCTTCTTCTGCTTTCTTTGCGTTCTCTGCATATTGCTTCATTTCCTCTTCTGTTGGTGGATTATTAAGATGTTCCACTAAAACATTTCTGTTAAATACAGAGTGTTCGAAGCTATTAGAGAAATGAATAGCATCGTAATTACATGCATTCACGCACAATTGGCAAAACATACAGTCACCAAGGTCATACACATAGTCTTGCAATAGACGCTTTTTCTTACCATCAGGGGTAACAACGTTATCCCATTTTATGCGTATTGTGCCATTGGGGCATGCAGATTCACACATTAAACAAGCCACACATTTATTCTTACCTTCTTCATCATGGGGCATAATCAATGTACCACGATGACGTGCAGAGATGTGAACTGTTTTTCTATTCTCGGGATACTGCTCAGTGATCTTTGGTGTAAAATACTCTTTCCAAGTAACACCCATACCTGTAAGGAGACTCTTTGCAGTTTCTTTTATCCCTCCGAAATATGTTGTTTTTTTATCTTCCATTTCGTCGTAGATTTAAAAATGCCAGCCAAAAGCAACCATAATGGTCATTAACACTAAGTTAAGAAGGCTCAAAGGCATTAAGTATTTCCATTCGAGTTTCAATATTTGGTCGATACGAAGACGTGGGAAAGTCCACTTAATCCATAGCAACAACCAAATGAGCATAAAGGCTTTAGCCAAGAACCACACAATACCTGGGATATAATCCATCACTTGGTTAAATCCATCAAGGCCATTAATATGAAGTGGCATCCATCCTCCTAGGAAGACAGTAGCGGCTGTTCCAGCTACAATAAACAAGTTTAGGTACTCAGCTAGATAGAAAAAGCCGAATCCCATACCTGAATATTCAGTATGATAACCTGCTGTTAGCTCACTTTCTGCTTCGGCTAAGTCGAATGGTCCACGGTTAGCTTCAGCGTTACCAGCGATTAAGAACACAAAGAATGCTATTAAAGCAGGAACGTGTCCTTTAAAAATTAGCCAGCCATCTGCTTGAGATTCTACTATACCACTTAGCTGCATCGTTCCTGTTAGCACAACAGCAGTGATAAGACATAAGCCCAAAGACATTTCATAAGAAATCATCTGAACAGCTCCACGCATAGCAGAAATAACACTAAACTTATTGTTAGAGCTCCATCCTGCAACGAAAACGCCCACTACACCAATACTTGATATAGCGCTCATCAAGAACACTCCAACATTAAAATCTAAGATCGAAGCTCCTTTATTCCATGGAAGGAAGGCGAAAGCACCTACCGATCCAACGAGAACTAAGAAGGGAGCCATATAATAAAGTAGCTTATCAGCCTTGTCAACAGGGAAGATTTCCTTTATCAACATCTTGATAACGTCTGCAAATACCTGCAGAACTCCCCAAAGACCAACACGCATTGGACCTAAACGACATTGGAAGTAAGCACATACTTTACGTTCCATAAAAATAAGAATGATTGCCAACACGGCATAACCTAATAAGATTAGGAGAGCCACAATCACACATTCTATCAATACCGACATACCATCTCCTAATCCAAGAGTATTTCTTAGGAGTAAGTCGAACCATGTTGTTACTTCTTTAAAATCAAACATAATTATCTATCTATATCTGGTATTACATAATCTAAAGATGCTCCAACCGCAATAAGATCGGCAATTTTCTCACCTCTACACATTTCATCTAGAGCAGAAACAAGTGGCAATCCCATTGGACGGAATTTCAAACGATAAGGCATTTTATCACCCTTTGAATCAAGATAAACTCCAATTTCACCTCTACTACCTTCACAAGAGAAATACCATTGTCCCTCAGGAACACGGATAACAGCCTTTTGTTTGATATAGAAGTCACCTTCTGGAATATTATCTATCAATTGTTCAAGGATGCGAACACTTTGTTCAAGTTCTGCCATACGCACAAGATAGCGGTCATAGCTATCGCCATGTGTGAAGGTGATTTCATCGAATTCCACCTTATCATACATCGCATAAGGATGATGTTTGCGCACATCATTAGCCCAACCAGTTGCTCTACCAGTACCACCAGTACAACCATAGCTTATCGCATCTTCTTTACTTAGCACTCCAACACCTTTGAAGCGGTTCATAAAGATACGGTTGCTTGATAGAATATCATGATATTCTTTGAACTTAGGTTTAAGGTATTTGCAAAGCTTTTTAACGTTTTCAACTAAGTTTACGTCGATATCTTCTTGGCATCCACCTATTCTATAATAGTTTTGAATAAGTCGTCCACCAGTTGTTTCTTCCATAACATTAAGCACTTCCTCACGATCTCTCATGCCATAGATAAACGCTGTCAATGCACCAAGATCCTGACCGCAGCAGCTATAGAACAATAAGTGAGAGTCGATACGTTGCAATTCGTCCATAATAGTACGAATATACTTAATGCGATCGCTAAGTTCCACACCCAAAGCTTCCTCTACTACGCCTACTAAAGCATGACGAGTTTGCATCGCACTCAAGTAGTCCAAACGGTCTGCGAAGCCTAATGTTTGCGGATAAACGAAGCCTTCAGAAATCTTTTCGATACCTCTGTGGATATAACCGCAGTGGGGATAGATTTTCTTAATGGTCTCACCATCAAGGATTGTTTGAAGTCTTAGCACACCATGTGTTGCTGGATGCTGAGGACCAATATTCACAACGAAGTCATCATCGTGAAATAATGGTTTGCGTTGAGCAACAAGTTTGCCTTCTTTATCAAGCGAATATTGAAGTGTATAATCAGGTTCTGGATCGTCGAAAAGATGATATTTGTTCTTTTCAGGATCCATATCATAGTCTTTACGCATTGGGTATCCCACGAAGTCGCTACGCAAGAAGATGCGACGCATATCAGGGTTACCAGTAAAGATGATACCAAAGAAATCATAAACTTCACGTTCAAGAATCTCTGCTGCTTTCCATAAATGACTCACCGAAGGGATATAAGCCTCATTACGGTTTGCATTTACCGCCTTAACCGACATTCTTTCGTGTGTTAAGGTGTTTTCTAAAATATAGATACAGCCGAGTCCTTCTTCTCCGAAATCTTCACCAACAATAGTAACAAGGAAATCAAAATGTTGGTCATTCTTTAGCTTTGCCATTTCAGTAGCAAAACTATTCAAATCGAATTGTATATTATTCAGTTTCATTTTAGTCTTCCTTATTACAATTAATCATCAATACCTTTCTTAGGGTCGAAGTCTTCAGGAACACCATTCACAATGATTGGAGTTTTCTCTTTCTTGTTAGCTCCGCCAAAGAATTTTTCTATCTTTATCTTACGTTGCAACTGCATCATTCCATAAAGAATAGCTTCTGGACGTGGAGGACAGCCTGGAACATAAACATCAACAGGCACAATCTCATTAATACCACGCACAACATGATACGATGCTTTAAAAGGTCCACCGCTAATAGCGCAACCTCCAATGGCAATAATATATTTAGGTTCTGCCATTTCATCATAAAGTCGTTTAAATACGGGTGCCATCTTGTTTGTAATAGTTCCAGCACACATAATCAAATCGGCTTGTCTTGGAGAGTTACGTGTTACTTCAAAGCCAAAACGAGCAAAGTCATAACGGGCGCAACCCACACTCATAAACTCAATACCACAGCAACTTGTGGCAAAAGTTAAACTCCATAAAGAATTTGAACGTCCCCAGTTTATTAGTTGATCTAATGAACCTGTAACCACATTCACTCCACCTTCGTGTAGTTCTTGTGCTATTTGTTCAAGGGTTTCATTGTCTTTAAATTCCTCGTAAGGAATACTCTTAATGTGCGGTTTCTTTACTTCCATTCCAAAGCTCCTTTCCGCCAAGCATAAGCAAGACCAAATACTAGTACCAAAAGAAAGAATCCAATGCTCGCTAAAGCAGTTGTTCCTATTTCTTTAACAACAACTGCCCAAGGATATAAGAACACTGTTTCTACATCAAACATCAAGAAAAGGATGGCAAACAAGTAGTAACCTACATGAACAGGAATCCAAGATGATCCCCTTGTTGGTATACCACATTCGAATGGTTCACCCTTTACCGCATTGTAAGAACGTGGTCCTATCAACTTAGCAATGGCGTATGCAGCCACTACAAGGAAGACAGCCGTAATTAAAACGGTAATAAATAAGATAAAATTCATAAAGATATATAGTATAATTATTTCGCACGAAAATTCGCATTCATATTGCTTGTTATCCTGCAAAGGTAACAATTATTTTAAAAAGATTTCATTTTATACGACAAAAATTGCCACTTATATATTACAAAAGTGTTGTTTTTGCGTTTCTATATGATAATTAACGAGTTCTTCTATCGGCGCTTTGATTATTTTAGCAATCTTCAATTGCAATCTATCCGCTGCCTCTTTCAATTCATTTTGAAAGTGATAGCCAATGCTACCCACCACTCCTAAGCCCAAATCAGCTCGTTTATAAGGAGTTATGTTTCGTTGAAGATATTGCACAAAGGCCTCAACCACCAGCTCACGCACCGCCTTTTCGTGTAGATGCAACTTGATAAAAGGAGCGAATGACGCCAAAAATCTATTCGGCATCGCCTCTTTATACACCTTACTAATGATCGTTGCAACGCTCAATTCGTATTCTTCAAAGAACTCATCTCTTATGCTTTGGGGCAAACTACCTTTTAAAATACCATTTAAAAAGCGTTTTCCTAAGTCTGCTCCGCTACCTTCATCACCAAGAATAAAGCCTAAAGCAGGAGTATTTTGAACGATCTCGCCATTCAAAAACAAACAAGAATTCGAGCCAGTGCCTAATATACACGCCACACCATCAGTGTTTCCGCATACCGCCCGAGCTGCTCCCAGTAGGTCACTGTTCACCTCCAGTTTCACGTTCTCATCAAAGTAGCGTTTCAACAGCTCTTCCATCACGCCCACAAACATAGCATTACAGCCTGCGCCATAAAAGTAAATAGCCTCTACAACGCATCCTTCGCAAGCCACATTCATAGCCAGTTGCTCCACTTCTCGTTCTATTTCGTCGTGCGATTGAATAACAGGATTCAGTCCTCCCCTATCCTTTCTAAAAACCTCTTTAGCGTGTTCAACACCCACCCAAGTTGTTTTTGTGCTTCCACTGTCGGCAATTAAAATCATAGTTCGCAATCTTTTGTTTTACGTTTTCTTTTTTATACGTCTCTTTCAAGGTGATATTTAATATAAGGTACGCATACATTATAATATATTTCAAATGCTTATCAATGCTGATAAACCATGAAATACAAATAAAGCAACAAACCTATTATTCCCAATAACAACACCGATTTAATTAAACAGCCTGTTATTTTCTTCACCACCACAACACCAATTACCAATGCAATAAGTGCTATGATGTATAAACTAAAATCTGAACCCATTTATTTCTATTTATTATTTAAGATATATCTTTAATGCTATGTATCTTGTAAGACATACAGTGCTTCTTCGATCCACTTTCCTCACACGATGTAAAAGCAATGCTTTCAGTATGCAATAACATTCCTTTTAGGACATAATGTCAATGCTTTTAAAATGAATTTACTATGCTTTTACTATAAGAATAACCATCTGCTGTTTTCAAATATAGTGAGAAAACCACCTCTCAAGAGCTATATTTAACACAAAAAGCGATTGTTGTTGCTGTTGTTCGTTCATATCTTACATTTCAATTCTTTAGTGGACAAAGTTACAAAAAAGCATTGTAATTACATAATTTACACCTTATTAATATAACAAAGCACTGCATGTTGATGCCAACCACCATGCACCCACTTTCAACCGCTATGAGGGTGCAACGCAATACCAATGTTTATAAAACGCTAAAACGCGTCTGTCATTTTGTCATATTTATCTCATTGGTACAAAACTTGTATAATTATGCGTAGAAAACGATAAAAGAAAGGAAATAAATATGACATTAGAGAAATATACAATCAAAGCTCAAGGCGTTATACAAGAAGCAGTTAACATTGCTCAAAGAAACGCACAACAAAGTATTGAGCCAATTCATTTGCTCAAAGCAATTATTGAAAAAGCTGGCGACATCACCAACTTTGTATTTCAAAAATTAGGTGTAAACACTGCTCATATTGTCAATTTGACAGATGCAGAATTACAACATCAACCTAAGGTGCAAGGAGGTGATCCTTACTTAAGCACTTCTTGCAATCAAATTCTATTAAAAGCAGAAGATATTGCCAAAGAGTTGGGCGATGAGTTCGTGGCTGTTGAGCCTTTATTATTGGCTCTTTTAGCTGTACAAAGCTCAGCAAGTAGAATTTTGAAAGATGCTGGTATTACCGAGAAAGACTTGAAAGCGGCTATCTTAGAGCTAAGAAAAGGCGAAAAGGTGCAAAGTCAAAGCGGCGACGAAAACTACCAAGCACTAAGCAAATATGCTAAAAACTTGGTGGAAGATGCTCGCAATGGTAAGCTCGACCCAGTGATTGGACGTGACGAAGAGATAAGAAGAGTGCTTCAAATTCTATCTCGTAGAACCAAGAACAACCCTATATTAATTGGTGAACCAGGTACTGGTAAGACCGCAATTATCGAGGGTTTGGCTGAAAGAATTGTGCGTGGAGACGTTCCTGAGAACCTAAAAAACAAGCAAGTGTACTCTCTTGACATGGGAGCTCTTGTGGCTGGTGCCAAATATAAGGGTGAGTTTGAAGAGCGTTTGAAGGGAGTTGTGAAAGAAGTAACCAACTCTAACGGCGACATTATATTGTTTATCGACGAAATTCACACTCTTGTGGGTGCTGGAGGCGGTGAAGGTGCAATGGATGCAGCCAACATTTTGAAGCCAGCTCTTGCTCGTGGAGAATTGAGAGCCATTGGTGCTACAACACTGAACGAATATCAAAAGTACTTTGAAAAGGACAAAGCACTTGAAAGAAGATTCCAAACTGTGTTGGTAGAAGAGCCCGATGAGATGGATGCAATATCTATTTTGCGTGGTATTAAAGAGAGATACGAGAACCATCACAAGGTAAGAATACAAGACGACGCATGTATTGCTGCCGTGAAATTGAGCGAACGCTATATATCTGATCGTTTCTTACCCGACAAAGCTATCGACCTTATGGACGAAGCAGCGGCTAAATTGCGTATGGAACGTGACTCTGTGCCCGAAGAACTCGATGAGATTTCTCGTAGATTAAAACAATTAGAGATTGAAAGAGAGGCTATTAAGCGTGAAAACGACGAGCCAAAAATCGCTCTATTAGATAAGGAAATTGCCGATCTTCGTGAGCAAGAACATTCGTTTAGAGCTAAGTGGGAAGGCGAAAAGGCTCTTGTTAATAAGATTCAACAATTGAAACAAGAGATTGAACAGCTTAAATTTGAAGCTGACAGAGCTGAACGTGAAGGCAAATACGAACGTGTTGCTGAAATTAGATATGGCAAGATTAAAACGCTTCAACAAGAGATTGAAACCATTAAGCAACAGCTTAGCGACACACAAGGAGCCGAAGGAATGGTGAGAGAAGAGGTTACAGCCGACGATATTGCTGAGGTTGTGAGCCGTTGGACAGGCATTCCTGTTACAAAGATGCTTCAAAGTGAACGTGAAAAGCTATTGCATTTGGAAGAAGAGCTTCACCATCGTGTAATAGGTCAAGAGGAAGCAATCACTGCTGTTAGTGATGCTGTGCGCAGAAGTCGTGCAGGTATGCAAGATCCAAAGCGTCCTATTGCCTCATTTATCTTCTTAGGAACCACTGGTGTGGGTAAAACTGAGTTGGCAAAGGCTCTTGCTGAATATCTATTTAATGATGAAACGATGCTAACTCGTATCGACATGAGTGAGTATCAAGAGAAGTTTAGTGTGTCAAGACTTATCGGTGCGCCCCCAGGATATGTGGGTTATGATGAAGGTGGACAGCTTACTGAAGCTGTTAGACGCAAACCTTACAGCGTGGTGCTATTCGATGAGATTGAAAAGGCGCATCCTGATGTGTTTAACATCTTACTACAAGTGTTAGATGATGGTAGACTTACCGACAACAAAGGACGCACTGTGAACTTCAAAAACACTATCATCATTATGACATCTAACATGGGAAGCAATCTTATTCAACAAAAGATGGCTACCATTAACGATGAAAACAGAGAGGAAGTGATTGTTGATACGAAATATGAAGTGATGGAGATGTTGAAAAAGACTATTCGTCCTGAATTCTTAAATCGTATTGATGAAACCATAATGTTCTTGCCTTTGAATAAGGAAGAGATTGCACAAGTGGTTGAATTACAACTTAACTCGGTGAAGAAAATGCTTACTGCTCAAGGATTTGACTTGCAATGGACAAGTAAAGCTGTTGACTTCTTAACTGAAGTGGGCTACGACCCTGAGTTTGGAGCACGCCCTGTAAAACGTGCAATACAACGTTATGTGTTGAATGACTTATCTAAAAAGATTCTATCTGAAGCGGTGTTAAGAGATAAACCTATATTGATTGACGCCAATGAAGATGAGTTGATTTTCTCGAATAAATAGTAATTTTTGGTTAATTAGTTAGTAGTTGAAGTGCATGTCTTGTTTGTTTAATCCTTGATTAACGGCAAGATATGCATTTCTTTTTATTTCTTTATACCTTAACTATCTAAAAAATACCTTCTAAGGCTTGGTACTTTTGTTCTTTTTATGCTACCTTTGCGCCTACAATTTTGGTACCTACCTTATTTATATAGTGCAACACTTGATTGAAACAATATAGAAAGTGGGTTGCAAAAGAATATTTAAGAAGAAGAAAAAGATTGAAGAATAATATGAACAATAGTCCTACTCGCACTTTTGTATTGATGGGAATCATCGTCTTTGTGTTATTGATGATGTATCAACTCCCTATTCTTTCGATTGGAAACATTCAACTTCGACCTGTTCAAATCTTAAGTTCTGTGATTTCAGAGCCTGAAGAAAACAACATTGAAGTTATTCCAACGACGAAAGCTCCCAAACCTGTTATCGCTAAAACCAATAGCGGAAAGACCATACAATTTAAGGAAACATGGTCGAAAGGCGTTCAACCTATCGTGGATTATGCCGAAGGGAACACTGGAAGTATGGACTTTTTCTATGAACAACTGGCTAATGTGAAGAAGCTGAAACGCCCTGTTCGTATTGCTTATTATGGCGACTCGTATATCGAAGGTGACATTATGACCTGCGATTTGCGTGAGCTTTTTCAATCTACTTATGGCGGAAACGGAGTTGGTTGGGTTGACTGTGGCTCGGCAATTATCAGCTCTCGTCGTTCTATTCGTCAACAATCGAATGGTATGAGAGAGTATGTTGCAGCTAAAAAGCCTTTCGACAAGAACCAACAAGGCATAAGTGAGCGTTATTTTATTCCTTCTTCGGGAGCTAAAGTAAAGACTGACGGAACTAAATTCTATCCTCATAGCTCTAAATGGACCAATACTTCGCTCTTCTTCTACACTCCTTCGAGTGTAAATATTCAATATGCTTTGAGCAATAACAAAAGCGGCAACAAGGCTTTTACAGCTAAGAGTGGTGTACAAAGCTTTGAAGTGAAAGACTCTACGCAAAGTGTTTCTTATACATTTAACAATGTTGGAGGGGGCACTTCTATCTTTGGTATGGCACTTGAGAGCAACAATGGTGTGATATTAGATAACTTTAGTATGCGTGGTTCGACTGGTCTTACTATCGCAGACATACCTGTTAACCGCTTGAAAGAATTTAACTCGGTTCGCCCCTACGACCTTATTGTTTTGCACTTTGGTTTGAACATTGCCGTGAAAGGTAACAAACTGGTGGTGATGAAGGGTTATACCAACCGCATGAAGACGGTGATTGAGCACCTAAAGGCTGCGTTTCCACGCACTGCTATACTTGTTATGAGTGTGCCTGATCGTGACCAACGCACCGCAGAAGGCATTAAAACATTGCCTGAAGTGAAACAACTTGTTGGATTGCAACAGCAACTTGCTGCCGACACAAAGGTGAGTTTCCTCAACTTCTTTGAGGCTATGGGTGGCGAAGGCAGTGTTAGTGAATTGGTGGAACGCAACATGGCAAACAAAGATTATACACATATCAGCTTCGGAGGTGGTAAAGTGGTGGCTAAAAAGATTTTCCCTTCGTTCCAAGAGGGATTGAAGAATTATAACAAACGTAAAGCCTTAGAAAGACAATGATAAAAGATTTATTACATGTTCTGAGCTATAATGCAAAAGAACCCATGATTTTTTCGAGTGGGCTTTTTCTGTTTTTATTCTTGGGTTTCAGCTTTGTTTATATGTGTTTGCGAAGAAAGCTCACCGCACGTTTGCTCTTTGTAACTGCATTTAGCTACTATTTCTACTATAAGAGTAGTGGTTTTTACTTCTGCTTGTTGGCGTTTGTTACCCTAACCGACTACCTCATTGCCCACACTATCTATCGCTATAAAGAGAATAAGATGCTGGGTAAGCTGCTTGTGACTTTGAGTTTGGTGGTGGACTTGGGACTTTTGGGCTACTTTAAATATGCAAATTTCTTTGGAAGTATGCTAAGTAGCATCATTGGAAACAACTTTCAGCCATGGGATATCTTTCTTCCTGTGGGCATAAGCTTCTTTACTTTCCAAAGTTTGAGCTACACTATTGATGTTTATCGTGGTGACTTGAAGCCACTTCCAAGTATCTTAGACTACGCTTTCTACGTGTCGTTCTTCCCTCAACTCGTTGCGGGTCCTATCGTTAGGGCATCTGACTTTGCTCCACAAATACGCCAACCGCTCACCATTACGAACGAAATGTTTGCAAGAGGTGTGTATTTTATCATGATAGGTCTATTTAAAAAGGCGGTGATCAGCGATTATATTAGCGTGAACTTTGTTGAGCGTATTTTTGAGAATCCCAGTCTTTACAGCGGACTTGAAAACCTTTTAGGTATTTATGGCTATGCAATGCAGATTTATTGCGACTTCTCTGGCTACTCGGATATGGCTATTGGTATTGCACTTTTATTGGGTTTCCACTTCCCTATGAACTTTAATGCCCCCTACTCGAGCGTTAGTATCACCGACTTTTGGCGTCGTTGGCACATCAGTTTATCGACTTGGATTCGTGATTACATCTATATTTCGTTCGGAGGAAATAGAAAAGGAAAGGTTAGACAATATGTAAACCTTATTATCACCATGCTTCTTGGTGGTTTATGGCATGGCGCAAGTATGAATTTTGTGGTGTGGGGAGGATTGCATGGTGTGGCTCTTGCTATTCATAAGTATTATAGAAGTGAAGTGTTGCACCACGATGCGAAATATAAGAGCACTGGATTGAAACGTTTAGGGGCTATCTTTGTGACCTTTAATTTTGTGTGCTTTGCTTGGTTGTTCTTTAGAAACACATCATTTGACGCCAGTTTATTGATGCTCAACAGAATCTTTACATCGTTCCACATTGAGCTTCTTCCACAAATATTCGAAGGCTATAAATATGTATTTGCATTGATGCTCTTTGGCTATGTTACGCACTTTGTGCCCAACAAGTGGCAAGAAGGCTGCATAACCGCAATTGGAAAGACTAACGTTGTGATACAAGCTCTGCTCATTGTGTCGGTGATCTATATGGTTATTCAAATCAAGAGTAGCGACATTCAGCCATTTATTTATTTCCAATTCTAAAGGGAAAAGAATTCGACAAACAGATATTCGTTTGACTGTGCGTGTCCGTTAAGAAGTTTAAAGGATATGAGGATATAGAAAAAGCAATGCCTTAATGATTTAAGGCATTGCTTTTTTGGTTTCTTGTAAATATCGTTTGAGAAGCATGAAAGCCTCTGCAAGTTATAAGCTCAATAAGAATTGCTTGGTAACTTCGAATGAGCCATTGGCCAAACGTTCCCAAAAATCGAAGTATTGAGATGCGTCTGTGTCTTTTAAAGGTATGTCGCTGATAATTCGGAACGACACAAATGGAATGTTATAAGCATGGCATGTGTGAGCTATTGATGCGCTTTCCATATCCACGGCCTTTGCTTCGGGGAATTGGTTCAAGATACTTTGCATCTTTTCTTTGCTGTCTACAAACCAATCGCCTGTAACAATTAGACCGCTATGAACTGGTGTTTCAGGCTTCATTCCTGTGGCTTTTTGATACAAAGAGCTTGGAGTGTCGAAACGCTGTGGCTGTCCTAAAACCTGACCTGGCGCACACTCGCTACCACAATACACATCATGATAACAACAAGCGGTGCTCACCACCACTTCGGTTACATTTAAATTGACATCTGCTCCACCTGCAACTCCTGTAGAAATAATGAGTTCTGGGTTGTAAGCATGAATCATTTCAACTGTTCCTATTGCACTATTTACTTTTCCAATGCCACATTGTTGTAATATTAATTGGTGTGATCCGAGTTGTCCTAACACAAATGTTTTGTTGCCATGTTGCTCTTCTTTGCTGTCGGTTAACAGCGTTTTAAGTTGCGCAAACTCTTTATCCATCGCAACAATAATACCTATCTTCATCTTTTCTATATCGATTTAAAATAATTCTTTCAATTCTTTCTCGCTTAAAAACTTTTGTCGCACTAAGGCATTCAACAAGTTTTTGGAGAACACTTCGTTACCTTCTTTGGTGTATCTCACATCGGTAAACACCTGAGCGAGGGTCTCTTTCTTATTGATCTCTACAAAGTTCTTATTCACTTCGAGATCTTCTTTTGGACAATAATATTCGTCTATCGCCTCTGGAGTGTATTGTTGATAGGTTTCTTCGTGCAAAATACTCTTCAATGGCAATCGATCTGACAACTCTGGACATTCATCGGGCCAACCAAGTGTGATGGTTGCAACGGGCATTACCAAAGCGGGTAGATTTAAAACGTCGATAATTGGCTCGGGATTGTAGAGTGTTGTACCCAAATAGCAACAGCCTAAGCCTTGAGCCTCTGCCATATTGCAAAAGGTTTGGCAATAGAGCAAAGTGTCGGACACTGCATTGAGGAACGAAAGGAAATTATTGTATCCTGGATTTCCTTTGCGATGAAGTGCCCATTGCGTTGTTCTATTGAAGTCTGCACAAAACGTTAGCACCACAGGAGCTTGTGTAACCATTGGCTGATTGAAGTGAGCTGGAGCCAAACGAGCCTTGTTTTCGGCATTGGTTGTTGACACAACGCTATACAACTGCAGGTTTCCCATTGTTTGAGTGCATTCTGAAACGCTCAAAAGATAATTCAAAAGGTCGCTCGGAACCTCTTTATCTTGATATTTTCGAATGGTTTTTCTATTATTTAAACTTGTCATCTCTCAGTGTTTTTAATCTTCTACAAAGATAACGATAATTATCAAAACAACACCAAAAGCTTTGAATTTAAAGTTGAAGTGAATACTTGATATACACAAAGAATAGCCTAAATAGAACGATTTGTGAAAAAAATATAGTAGATTTGCATTGATTAAACAACATACAAGCAAAGACTTGTTCAATAGAAAGCGTTTATGGCACAATATATTTCACATGTTAAAGGACTTACAGAACGTTTAATGAACATTGAAAAGGGCTATTCGCAAAGCATCGAAAGAAATGCTTTTGAAGAGCTAATCGATGGAGATAACGCCTTGATATTAAGCACTGAACTGACTAAACTTTTGTCGGGCGAGCTACAATATCAACCTCATTGTAACGTTTCGGCCCCACTCTTCACCATCAAAGCTTCGATCAAAATAAACGAATGTATTGCTATTGATGACGATGGAATGGCTGGAATTGACACAAACAGATTGAAAGAAAAGACTTTAAAGGTTCTTCATCTACTCGATAACATGGTTGACTGTGCCATTGAGGCAATAGAATTGTATCTTCAGAACGATAGCTTATCGTCTGAAGAACGCTCTTTCTTTGAAACACGTCTTTTGAATTTAAAGACTTATAGAGGCGTAGCTCTAAACCTTCAAGATTATAATGAGGTGGTGAAAATGCTTTACCACGGAAACAATATCGAAGAACTTAGAGCGGCAACACTCAGCGTTTTAAAGGCGTTTGCTGGTTCGCTGTATGTCAACAACTTGCAAATGGCTCAAGAAAGAGGCTCTGCCCAACTGCTCGAAGCTAACATTGAACGTCAATGTAACATCTTAAAAGATTTGGAATTGAGCAACGACTGCAATGCTACAACTAAGAATGTATTTAGCTTGCGCAATGCAAGTATCATTTCTGTTGTACCTTGTTTGTCGGCAAGTGGAACTCAACTGAAGGAAGAACTCGCTATTGCTGATGTTATCACTCAATGGAATGATTCACCAAGTAGTTTGAACATCATTCTAAAAAAGGCGTATTTCGGAGAGCAACACAACAGCTATGAGAAAATTCTTCAACATCTTTCGGCTAACGGGACGACTGTTCTTTTCGACAAAGACAAGAGCAAGGACACACAAAGTGGAAAGGATTTGAACGGCGACTCGTCTACCATTTTCATGGCACAAGTGATTCCTAATCGTCCAAAAGAATTGGAATGCGATGTGGTTCGCTTTCAAAATAACAAAGAAAAATGGGTGGCTTTCGTTGGATTATTGAACGGATATCCCTACGAAATCTTTACTGGTTTGCAAGATGATGATGAGGGAATTGTTCTACCTAAGAGTGTTTTAAAAGGCAAAATCATCAAACATTCGTTTACAAATGCCCCCAGTCGCTACGATTTTCAATTTGAAAACAAACGTGGTTACAAAACGACTGTGGAAGGATTGAGCGAAAAATTCAACCCAGAATACTGGAATTATGCTAAGCTTATCTCTGGTGTTTTGCGTTATAGAATGCCTATTGAGCATGTAATTAAGTTGGTTGGATCGCTTCAACTCAAAGACGAAAGTATCAATACATGGACGAATGGTGTTGAAAGAGCACTGAAGAAATACATCTCTAATGGTGCTGTTGAACCCGAACAGACATGTAGTGAATGTGGAGAACACAATTTTATATATGAGGATAATCACCTTGTTTGTAAGCAATGTGGTACTATCTTGAACACTGAAGAACAATAAGTTTACCCTTTATAATCAATAATAATGCAGCTTCTACAAAGTTTCATTCATTTAAAAGATATTCGCTTAAAAGGCTATCACGGCGTACTTCCTCAAGAAAAGGTCGTGGGAAACGATTATATCATCAACCTTTCAATTGCTATCGACTTATCGAAAGCCATCGAAAGCGATAACTTAAACGACACAATTAGCTATGCTGAGGTGTTTGATATCGTCAAAAAAACGATGCAAGTAAAATGCGATTTAATTGAAAAGGTGGCAGGAAATATCGCTAAAGAGCTATTCAAAGCGTTTGAAAATATCAATGATTTGAAAATATCTATCACCA
Source organism: Hoylesella nanceiensis DSM 19126 = JCM 15639 (assembly GCF_000379965.1). Taxonomy (GTDB): domain Bacteria; phylum Bacteroidota; class Bacteroidia; order Bacteroidales; family Bacteroidaceae; genus Prevotella; species Prevotella nanceiensis. Next base: position 31,561 of record NZ_KB904333.1, read on the forward strand.
AACTAAACCCTCCTATGGGTGCAGATTGTAGTGGAGCAAGTGTAGAATTGCACTTAATAAATGATAAAATGTAATAGAAAACCATTTGAATTATAGGGTTTTTCGTTAATTTTGTAGGATAAAGAAGATAAATATGCTGAAGAAAAGATTTTTCTTTTTCATTATAACATCATTATTTGCGGTTTCTATGATGGCTGCAAACAAGGCCTTTACACTTGTTATTGACCCTGGACATGGAGGCAAAGATACAGGTGCCGCAGGTGCTTTTTCAAAGGAGAAGGACATCAACTTGACCGTAGCTTTGGCCTTCGGAAAGTATGTTGAACGCAATTGTCCCGAGGTAAAGGTCATCTATACTCGTAAAACCGACGTGTTCATTTCTCTTATTGAACGTGCCAATATAGCCAATAGGAATAAGGCTGACCTCTTTATTTCAGTGCATACGAATGCTCTTCCTGCTGGAAGAATAGTACGAGGATTCGAGACTTACACCCTAGGAATGCACAGAGCATCTGATAATTTGGATGTGGCTAAGAGAGAAAACTCGGTTATTTTGGTTGAAAAAGACTATAAACAAACTTACCAAGGCTTTGATCCTCGCTCGTCAGAAAGCTATATTATGTTCGAATTGATACAAGGACAGAACATGACAAAGAGCGTAGAGCTGGCTAAACTCATTCAACGTAATGTGTGTACTACCGCAAATCGAGTTGATAAAGGAGTGCATCAAGCTGGCTTCCTTGTGTTAAGAGAGACCTCAATGCCTAGCTGTTTGGTGGAATTGGGCTTCATCACGACTCCAGATGAAGAGCAATCGCTCAACTCTTCTACCACAGTTGACAACATTGCGAATGGCTTATACAAAGCATTTTTAGCTTATAAGAATAAGTATGACAAAAAGATTGTGGTGCCATATAAGAAAGATAAGGCTGAAGAAATACCCGTTCCGAGTGCTTTCCCGCAAGAATATACACCAATAAAGAATAGCGGTAGCGATATGGCAACGGTCACTATTCCTGTGAATACACCACGAAGTGACGAGATTCTACCCGACTCTTCAATGGTAAGAGCAGACGACCCAGCCGACACTCGACCCGTTTTTAAGGTACAAATACTGGCAAGTAGCAAACCACTTCGCATGCAAGATGGTCATTTTAAAGGTCTTTCTGGATACGATACGTATCAGGAAGACAATTTATATAAATACACCTATGGTGCTTCAACCAATTATAATGAGATCTATGAGTTGCGCAAAAGTTTGTCAAATAGATTTCCACAGGCTTTCATTATCGCATTCAAAAACAATAAAAGAATGAACATTAACGAAGCAATAACAGAGTTTAATAATAACAATAAATAAAGGAATAACAACAGAATGAGCTTAATAACAAAAGAAATAAAGATTGCTTTAGTAGCAATTATAGGTGTGGTTGCCTTATTTTTCGGTATGAGTTTCTTAAAAGGATTATCTTTCTTTGGAAACAATAATACTTATTATATAGAGTTCGATGACCTTAGTGGCGTGTCAGCTTCAAGTCCTATTTATGCCAATGGCTTTAAAGTTGGAGTTGTAACAGGTATCGATTATGACTATACAGCACAACGCAAGCCACGTGTAAAGATTGAGTTGAACAACGACATGCCTGTTCCTGAGGGTACAACCGCAGAGATTGAGAGCGACATGTTGGGCAATGTTAAGGTGAACTTAGTACTTGCTAAAGACATAACAAAGGTGCTTCCACATGACGGAGTCATTGAAGGTAGCCTCAACAACGGTGCTATGGGCAAGATGTCAGCAATGATTCCAACCATAGAAAAGATGCTTCCTAAGCTCGATTCGATTATGGCAAGCATCAATACCCTACTTGCCAACCCTGCAATCAACAACTCTTTACAAAACGTTGAGGGCATTACTGCCAACTTAACAACATCTACTAAAGAGCTCAACTCATTGTTGGCGACTCTCAACAGACAAGTTCCTGGAACAATTAGTAAAGCTAATAAGACATTAGATAATGTGAATACGCTTACAAGCAACATGGCTTCGATTGATATAACTTCAACAATGTCGAAGGTAGACAATACCATTGCAAGCCTACAAGAGTTCACCAACAAGCTCAATAGCAACAATGGTTCACTCGGATTACTAATGAACGACCAAAGTTTATACAACAACTTAAACGCAACAATGCAAAATGCCGACTCGTTAATGATCGACCTTCGCAAGCATCCTAAGCGTTATGTTCACTTCAGTATCTTTGGAAGAAAAGACAAATAGACAAACTATCACAAGCAAAATAGTTAGGGACAACTTCATAAAACAACACAGTTTATGAGTTGTCCTTTTTCATTTATACTCTTGATTAAGAATAATAACTATATAAAAACATTGTGGGTTATAAATAAAATGCGTAATTTTGCATTCCCAAAGAACAACCTCATTGGGTCCTATTTAACCATCGATAGAAATCAAAGAAAAATGAAACCATCCCCCAATTCATTATGGGAAGAATGTCTTAAGCAGATTCGTGTTCACTTGCCAGAGAAGCAATACAACACTTGGTTCAGCACAATTCAACTACATTCGTATGTAGAACAGCAGAATTGTGTTATTCTTCAAGTGCCCAGCGAAATGGCTCGTGACTATATAGAAGAGCATTATATGCATCTTCTTGCGAATGCATTGCGAGACATTTTTGGTTCTAGCGTGAAGCTAAAATATAGCATTTCTATGGAAAGACAGCCTCTTGCTGCCAACAACCAAGCTGGAGAGCAATTTTATAACGATGGTACTAATGCAGGAAACAGCAGCTATCAAAATTCAGGTAGCACTCAAGAGGGTTCTAAGAAAGAGCCTTGGCGCAATTATTTAGATAACCATTATACCTTTGATAGCTTCATCCGAGGTGAAAGTAATGCAGTGGCACTCTCTGTGTCATTATCTATTGCCGAGCATCCCACACGCCGTCAGTTCAATCCAATGTTCCTTTTCGGTCCTTCGGGCTGCGGAAAAACCCACTTAATCAACGCCATTGGCTTAAGAATAGCAAAGCTATACGAGAACAAAAAGGTGCTGTATGTAAGTGCAAAGGACTTTGAAGTGCAATACACCAGCGCCCAATACACCAATAAGATCAACGACTTTATGCACTTCTATCAAAGTATTGATGTGCTAATTGTTGACGACATTCAATCATGGGCAGGCAAAAAGAAGACCTTAGAAACCTTCTTCTATATATTCAATCACCTTTTTAGAAACGGAAAACGTATCATACTTGCGTGCGATAGACCGCCTGCTGAGCTGGAAGGAATGGAAGAACGCCTCTTAACTCGATTCGTTTGGGGTGTTGTTGAAGAGCTTGGAAAGCCTAATATTCAATTGTGTATTGACATTTTGAAAAGCAAAGTGATACGTGATGGCTTAAATATTCCTGAAGATGTGATACGTTATATCGCAGAAAGAGCAAACGGAAGCGTACGCTATCTCGAAGGAGTTATCAACACACTATATGCTTTTAGTATCAATCTTGGACGTGAAATAGACATCGCTTTCGCTGAAGAAAGAATCAAAAAACTGGTAAAGATAGACGATAAGGCAATCACTACGGAAGAGATTATCGATGCCGTTTGCAAACAATTTGATGTTTCATCTGCAGCAATTGGTAGTAGAAGTAGAAAGCACGACTTTGTTGTTGCACGACAAGTGGCAATGTATTTAGCTCAAAAATACACCAATATGTCGGTATCAAGAATAGGAAGACTTATCGGAGGACGTGACCATGCAACTGTAATTCACAGCTGTAACCAAGTTGAAAAGAGAATTAAAACAGACAAAGACTTTGCTTCTTCGGTCAAAACACTCGAACAAATATTCGATAAAAAACAAGAGAAATAATTCATATTCACATATTATTATACCAATAAAGCCTCCACTTTTAATGGAGGCTTTATTGGTTTTAGCATCTAACAACATCACTCTTTCTTTTTAATTGTATTTCTGTCTAAATATAATTGCATTGCTATTAAGAGGTAAAAGCAATACTATTACATGCAAAAAGCATTGCTTTTGATCTTCAAAAACAATGCTTTTACAAATCCATATCTTTGTAGCCGTCAATCAACCACAAAGCATATCTAAAAAATATTACTTCACTAATTTAAGCAATTGAGCTGCATGCTCTTTCACTTTAATGCTCTTTGGAGTAATGATATGCTCTACCTTACCCTCTTCATCTATAATAAATGTGGTGCGATAGGTACCAAAATAGGTTCTACCATACATCTTTTTCTCACCCCAAACACCAAAAGCCTCAACCAACTTTTTATCTGTATCGGCAATAAGTGGGAAAGGAAGTTCATATTTTGTAATGAATTTTTGATGCGATTTCTCATCATCTACACTCACCCCAATCACTTCTAAGCCTGCACTTTGCAAGTCGTTATAACCCTCTTTCAAGCTACATGCCTGACTGGTACAGCCTGGTGTGTTATCTTTTGGATAAAAATAAAGCGCAAATTTCTTACCAAGATAATCGCTCGACTTTATCTCTTTACCATTAGCATCACGTCCTAAAATCTCTGGAATCTTATCTCCTATTTCCATAATATCTGTTTTTTATGTGTCAATAAATAATTTATAATTAGATAGAAGCGCACTATTTGCAAGTCTTTTGCATTGCCAATAGACGTCTATTCGTTACTTTCTTGCTGGTCCTCTAAATGCTTTTTGATATAATCTCTACACTCTTCCATTAGCCATTTAGGCGTACTTGTTGCGCCACAGATACCCACCGAGTTCACATTTTCAAACCACTTAAGGTCTATTTCCTCTGCGTTCTCGATGTGATAGCTATTGGGGTTGATGTTTTTACATTGATTATAAAGCACCTTTCCATTACTACTCTTGCGTCCACTCACAAATAATATAAGGTCGTGTTTAGCTGCAAAGAGCGCAATGTTAGGCATTCTGTTTGCCACTTGTCGACATATCGTGTCGAAACTATCGAACTTTGCCGAGCTCGAAATATGCTCTTTGATATACTTTATGATGCGTAAAAACTCTTCTAAGCTCTTTGTTGTTTGCGAATAAAAATAGATATCACGATTGAAATCGAGTTTTTTTGCATCTTCAAAATTCTCTATCACAATGGCTCTATTGGCTGTTTGACCAACTAAGCCCAACACTTCTGCATGTCCATTCTTACCGAATATCACAATTTGAGCATCGGGATTCTCCTCGAATTGCTTTCTAATTCGCTTTTGAAGTTGCAACACAACTGGGCAAGTTGCATCTATAATCTCTATATTATTCTGCTTTGCTAGCTCGTAAGTACTGGGGGGCTCGCCATGAGCACGCAACAAAACCTTTGCATTTTTAAGCTCTTTAAGCTTCTCATGATCGATAGTTGTGAGCCCACTCTTAGCAAGTCGGTTCACTTCCATGCCGTTATGAACAATGTCTCCCAATGAGTACATCGCCTCACCAGATGCAAGTTCTTCTTCAGCTTTACGTATTGCAGTGGTCACTCCAAAGCAAAATCCACTGCCATTATCTATCTCTATATTAATCATTTTACGTTAATTGTAATAATAACTTTAGGCTTTGAGGGGTCGTTTGTAATCATTAAAACCCTTGGTTTTGCCTTAACACTCTTCAATAGCTGTGCATCTGCGGTGATCTTCATTGTTGTTGCCTCGCCAGGTCTAAGCTTTGTCTTGCTCAAATCAACACGCAAACCAGCTGTAAACATTTGAATAGAACGTATGTCTAATACCGATTGACCAACATTCTTTATCTCAATCTCTCCTTTTTTCTTCTTTTTACCATCAAAAGAGCCAAGTTCTAACACTTCATTAGATAGCTCTAACTTCGCACTTTGTTGTAGTTCTGCCTCAGAAAGCTTATCAAACGAAGGCAAAAGCACTGCACTTACGCTAATTTCTTTATCACTTGACACCTTATCGCCTGCAAACATACCTAAGAATATCGATGTTTGTGTCAATCCAAAGGTATTTAACAGTTTTGAATCTAAGCTGATTGCAACCACTCCACTCTGTCCTGGTGCAAGCTTACTTGGTGATATATCGACCTTCAAATAATTGGGTAGATGCATCGCTATGGGCTGAATTGTCTTCTTTGTGTTATTCTTTATAAAGATTTTTTGCTGTGGATATTCGCCAGTCTGCACATCATCGAACTCTATATCGTTGCGATCTGCCTCTAAACTGCCAATCTTTGAAGCATAAGTTCCTTTGAAATCTTGTACCGAAGACACTACAACACCTTTATAAATAAGGAGTGCAGGACGTGGATCGGCATTGCTGTAAACAAGTAATTGCTTTGTGAAATGACCCAATTGAGCCGCATCGAAAGTGGCACGAATATGAGCTTTACCACCTTGTAGTATTGGTTGTTTGGGATAATCTACCTTTACACAGCCACAACTTACCTCAACATTATTGATCACTAAGGGGTTGTTTCCCGTGTTAGTCACCTCATAATCGGCAACAACTGGTATTCTATAGCTTGTTTGTCCTATATCTGTCACTTCATTAGCAATGGTTAACTCTTGTGCATTGGCCATCGTCATGCACGAGCAGAGCGCCACTGCCATCATCCACATTCTATTCATTTATGTTCTATTTTATTATTTTCTATGTTTATAAATATCGTTTTATCTTACCTACTAAAAGGTCTTTTCAAGTTAGTTGGCTACCACCTTAAACACCTTTGCGGCATCTCTTGCAATAAATTCAGGTGCATATAAACATTGAACAACACATGTTCCGCTTTGGAAAGTACCTTCTTTATCAACGTAATATGTTGCAGTTAACTCGTGAGTTCCTTTTCTTAAGCGATCGAAGAAATAATGAGTTGCATTGTCTTTCATCGAACAATAAGCTCCTTGTTGATAACCACTTAGCTGCAAAGTAGGCTCTAAACAAGCTGCACGTTTATCACTTACTTCTACAAAGTTATAATCTTTATCGGCATTAATGGTTATCTTTATCGTTATTTTATCACCTTTTTTGAAAGAAACATTGTTTGCTTCTTTGCCATTAAAGAATATATCTCGGCGGATAGATAAGTCCGAAGTTGCAGCAGATACGTCTGTTATTTTCTGCTCAAACTGCGCATAAACGGCTCCCCAAGAAGTGGTATTATCGTTCTTTTCGATTGTTACCACAGGTGGATTGTTCACCAATTGAGATACTTTTACATATCCTAAGCCTGCAGAAGCTTTTGCTGTTTCAACCTTGTTATTATTGATTTTGATAACAGGAGCTTGTGTTAAGTTATCTAACTGCATTTTACCAACAAGCACATACGCCACATCCACTGCGTTTAAAGCACTTTGTTTGCGCAAACTTCTATAAGTTTGAACCAGCCATTGTTGCATTTGAGCAATGGTCTGCTCATCTTCTTGCGCCATTGTTTGAAGCAATTCGATAGCTGCAACCTGTGTAGGAACACGTCCATCGAGCCAAGAATAAGGTGCTTTATAAGTATTAAAGAAGCGTCCTTTCTCTTCATTATACACCGAATACTCTTTTATACTATTAAGAAGTTCCTTCGCTTTGGTTAGATATTGAGCATTGTTAGCACGTCTTTTATAAAGCGCATAAGCCACCTTTGCCTTGCCATATATTGTTAGTTCCTTGCTTCGAGGCAATATTTTGGTAAACAAATAATCATCACTTACAACCTTAGACGATTGTTTTTGACTATCACCCAATGCATGAACATATAGATAATGCGCTATTGTTTCATGCAAATAGTAGGTATTATACTTACCAACAACACTATTTTCAAGCTCTTCAAGCTCTTTAAGTCTATTTGTTAAGTCTCTTTCGATATATCTTAAACCCTTATCAAATACTATTTTGAGGTCATTATCGATAAGATTACGCTGATTTAAGCGTCCTAATAGTTCAGAAACAACCATTGTTACATATCCATTTGACCTCATATCGGGATACCAAGCGAATCCTCCTTGAAACGTTTGAAGGTCTTTTAGCGCATCAGTTTGCTTTTTTAAGCGATAGTCTATCTGTGATTCATCAAAGTAATTGATGAGCTGTTGTCTTTGCATTGTTTCCTTATCCGCCTCTAATACCCATGGAGTTTCGGCAAGAACAAGGCTCTTTAGCTCTGCATTTTGTTCAAGAGCACTGGTTAAAGGCGATTCTTTTGTTGGATTATTGCGCCATATTTCCAACACATTTTTAATGTTTGGAGAAGCATTTAGAATAGCTCTTGCGGTGATATTAGCATACAATGCCGCAACAATATCAATAGCATTTTTATCTTTGGGCTCTGCTATTGAAGGCAAAGAAAGTATAGATAACCATGCAGGATTTTGTGTATATTCAATCGTTAGTTGCTTCTTTTGAGCGTCAGATGCAAACAATGAGGCAGTATTGATCGTCTTTGTCTGTGGCTTAGTCAATGTAAATGTGGTGCTATTAGTTACCCATTCAGAATCAGAAAGAACGGGAACGTAGTGTTGTTCACCATCACTAAAGCCCTTACCCGATGCTACACAGCGGATAATTACTAACGAAGGCCATTTCGAAGTGTCGAAATTAAAGTCTAAACCTTGTGCTGATTGGGCTCCAAGAGCATATTTCTTATTTTGCGAATAGAGCACCTTTTGAGTCTCAGGGTCTATCACTTCGAGTGTAGCCACACCCTTAATAGCCTTCAAAGACAAGTTCGATAGTTGCGAACTAAGCACACCCTTGTCTCCAATTCGCAAGAAACGAGGCATATTAGGCTGCATCATTACGGTCTTTTGAGCCACTGCTTCGTCGGTCAAGAAACCATAATTCATATCTTTATCGTGTGCAAAAGCCATGAACTTCCATGTTGTTACGCTTTCAGGAAGAGTGAAAGTGAAACTTGCTTCGCCTTCTTCATTAGTCTGAATGTTAGGATAGAAGAAGGCTGTTTCAGCAAAATTGCGACGTGTTTCAAGTGCATTATTCATCGCATTTGCCTCCTTGTTGTTACCAACCTTATTGTTATTGGCATCTGAAGTGGCATTATCTTCTTCCGAAGCACTATTTTTATTCACCTGAATTCCTGCAACAGAGCCTTCTAATACAACAGCCATCATCTCTGGTCTAGCCATATCTTTAGCACTCATAACACGTGTTGCACCTGGCATTATTTCCTTTGTTTCTTCGTAATAAAGTTTATAGCGACCTCTAATCTTTACGTTGCTATAACCTGAAACAGCAACTTCTCTATCTACATTAAATGTAGTAAAGACTAAATCAGGTGCACTTAAAGGTTTTAAAGGCTGCTCTCCATATAACGTACTACTATTATAAGTTGTTCCAAACCAAGACATAAAAGGAAGCGTATAGCCCAATCCTGGATTGAAATAGAATTGATGTCCTACGATTTGATCAAGCGATTTATCGTACATACTTGCAAGAATTTGAGCTCTTGCAATCTTCTTTTTATCTTTCGAAACAGTTAAAGTCCATTCTTCTTTCTGCCCAGGTGTAAGTCTATTTCTAAACGTTTTCCATGCAACATCTAACTTTTTATCAGGCAATGGACGCACTATTGAAGCCGAATGAGTGTAACATACATCGTTTTTAACCCACGCATAAGTAATAAGAATACCATTTTTATATTCTGGTTTATAGTTTACAACATGAGTAAATACCTCATTTTTAATATCAAAAGCACCCTGTTCCATAACACTATCGTTTGTTGCTATGGTATAAACAATGTGTTGTTGTGGTGCAGATGTACCTATTTGAATTCGTGCTTGCTGATGATCTGCATCGAAAATGAAATCTCTTTGGTTGAACCAATCTAAGGTATCAACAGGCACTTTGGTAGCATTTACATCATAAACCAAGAACGATTCTCTGATAGTATCATTGCCACAGATAGCCACAAGTTGCTGTCTTCCTGTTGAAAGAGCCGATAAAGAGAAAGCAATAGCCTTGTTTACGGCACATGTTTGCCATGCTTTTCCAGCTCCAAGTTGCACTTTTGCCACGCCATCAATAGCCTTTCCTGCATTATTTTGATAGTTTAAAGTGAGCAAAAGAGAATCTTTTTTCTCTATTTTCTCTGGAACTGTGGTATAAAATACCGTTGGATGCTCGCTCAAAGGAACAGAAAAAGATCCTTCTTGCGTTTCTCCTGCCAAGCTAGTAACCTGAGTTTCGATGTCGAATGAATAATAACGAGATTCTTTTTCACGCTTCTTTAAAGGTAAAAGGAGGTGCACAGGAATAGTGAACTCACCATTTTCGTTCGTTTGTATGGTATCTTTTGCCACCACAGAGGTTTGTGCTGACCACATAGTAGACCAGCCAAAGAAACGTGGACGACGTTTGATTGTGTAGCGAACTTGTGCTTTTTGCAGAGCAACGCCTGCAAAACTCATTGCTTTTCCATGCACTTTTATGGTATCACCTTCTACATATTTCTGTGTAATCTCATCAAAATGAAGTGTAAAAGTAGGACGTTTATATTCACTCACTTGTACACTTTGGTAGCCCTCATTTGCCTTAATGAAGAATGTTCCGTTTAAAGTTACAGTAGGAATAGTAAAGGTTGTAGAGGCATCTCCATATTCATTTGTCACCAATTGCTTTTCTTCAATCTTCTTTCCACTTGTGTTCCAAAGTGAAATGGTAATTTTCTCTTTGGGTAATACTTCTATATTTTCATCCTTTATGTTGAGATATGCCAACACAGAAACATTCAAAGTTTGCCCTGGTCGATACACACTTCGATCGGTAAAGATAGCATATTCAGCCTTTGTTCTACCTTTATTGCCTATCGTTGTATTGCCAGAAGAACCAAATACTGTGCAAGATTTATCTGTAGGAGTGGTGATATAGTATGTATATACACCGTCTTTATTATCTTGAATAATCACTTCCCCTTTGTTGTCGCAAGTATATTCTTTAATAATATCCGCATTCTCGTTATACTTTTGAATTCTAACTCTAACATTTGCTCCTGATATTGGCTCGCCACTTGTAGCATTTAGCACCACAAGACGTCTTCTAAATCTATCCAACTCTTGTTGAAGTAGATAAATATCGCTTACATATAACAAAGCTCTTTCAGTTGAAACTCCTTTTACTTCGGTAGAATATTCCACCAAATACACACCTGGTTCTAATCCAGAAACACTGAAAGTGTCTCGAATAACCTTGTAGTCAGGTAGTCCTATATATCTCTTTGTTTCGCTATAACATGGTGTTTTTTCAGTAAGAGCCTTTATTTTAGCATATTCTTTATCTACTGTTGGATCCAATTCATTATCTCCTTTCAAACTCGTGCGCCATACTTTCATAGTGAGAGAAGGAATGTTGCAAAGCGATAGAACAGGAAATGTGAGCGGAGTGTTAGCTCGAAGCACCTCTTTTCCTATCGAAACTTGGAACGAAGGTAATGTCAATTCTTTACGATAGTTGCGCAAAGTATTCATATTTCGCCAGCCTCCCCAACGAGAAAGAGCATAATCAATATACTGAATTTTATCTTCTACCTCTACATCTTCAAGGTTTTGGATATATTGATAGCGTGTTATTGCCAACTCACCAGCCTCTAAAAGGTCTTTATATTCGTTTATGAGCGAGTCGATTCGTTGCAAATGCTTCGACTTTTTTGAATTAACTTCTTTACTATTAGGAGTATTTTCAAGCAATAAAGCTGCGCTAATGCAAGCTGCAGGACGATTATTATGAGTTGAATAGTATTTGTGTAAGAGGCTAAAATTGCGGGTATCGATTGCAACAGCATGCAACAAGTCGTTATTAAAGATACCACTATCAATGCCTTTACTTGCCAATGGCTGATAATCGTCTGCCGAGTTCTTTGCCAAAAGTTCGGGATTTGCCACAGCAAGACGTTGATATTTCAAAACAGAGTCGTTGCGATGGTCACCTAACTTGTAATAATTTCGATAGAACTTTGATAACACAACGCAATAAACAGCATGCAAAGCAGGATTTGATTTCTCTACCTTTTGCATTTGAGCGGTTAGGTTTTTGATATCTCCAACAATCGAATCTGGATCTATTTCATATCTAACTCTTACTCTATCTACCTCGGCTTTAAGCAGTTGTCCATATTTTTTCTCAGCTGTTGCCTTAGTTATAATCTCATTAAGTAGACGTATTTGGGTTCTTGGTTGATCTCTATACTCGGCAGTTTGCACCTTTTTCCAAAGCGAAGTGTAGGTTTGTGCGCCACAAAAAACAGGCACCAAAAGCATCAAACTCAATAAATGTAATATCTTTTTCATATTCTCTACTGTTTTAAAACCTAAATATTTTAGAGCAGAATGTTGCTTTTTGCGATACTCTCAATATTCCCTTTACAACGGATTTAGGCATCGTTTATAATTGGATATAGCTCATTTTTAATCTCATTTTATATGGGTTGTTCATTAAGTCACTCTCTTTTTAGACAGTCTTCTACCCCACCTTATGCAAAGATAATTATTAATTTGCAGTTTTTAGGCTTGATAATCTTATTTAACGCAGTGAAAGAATACATTTTAATGCGATTTTGATTAAAAAATAAAAGCAATGCTTTTACATCGTAAAGTCAATGCTTTTAGAAGGCAATATCAATGCTTTTGCAATGCAATATGAATGCTTTTAGCCACCAACTATAAAGAGAGGCTATTGCAAGAGCTTCAAAAAAGGAAATAAGTGCTTAAGTTTTCTCGTTTTTTTATCGTACCTTTGTCGCCCATTCTATATTTTGATTTATAGAATTAACAGCGAACGAGATTACAAACTGGAAGTAAAAAGAATGAAAAAAGATAATATACAACGATTATTAGCTCTCTTAACATGCTGCTTAGTGATGATGGTTGTGGCCGTAAATCGTGACGGAACGGTGCTAGGACACAAGATAAAAAAAGACACCGACACGGTTGCTGTGACTAAAAAGGTGATGATTGACCGAACAACGGAAGACGGAACACGAATTATTAACACAACTACTTTGGGAAAAGGCATCACTGGTTATGCTGGAGAAGTGCCCTTAGAGGTGTATATTAAAGACAATAAGATTACTAAAATTGTTGCACTTCCTAACAAAGAGACTCCCGACTTCTTCGAAGAAGCATCGGCTTTGTTTACTAAGTGGCAAGAGCTTGAAACCGAAAAAGCTGTAACTGCAAAGGTAGATGCCGTTAGTGGAGCTACATTTTCATCGAAAGCCATTATCGCTAATGTGCGTGCTGCAGCTCAATATGCAGTTCAAACAAAGCAAGAGCAACCTAATAACAACACTTTTGAATGGACTTGGCAATATATTGCGGGCCTAATTGTGGTACTTATGGGAGCCATTATTCCACTATTCTACAAGAACAAGTGGATGAGAAGAATTCAGTTTGTATTGAATATTGTAGTTCTTGGCTTATGGTGCGGTACGTTTATATCTTATTCTTTAATAGTTAGTTTCTTGTCGCATGGCACCAATTGGGCAATAAGTGCAGTGCCTTTAATTATGCTTATCACAGCTTTCATCTACCCTTTGTTCGGCAAAAAGAACTATTATTGTAACAATATATGTCCTTATGGCTCCATTCAAGAGCTTGCAAGCAGTGCAACTAAAAAGAAATGGAAGATGTCTAAGGAGACAACTAAACGCTTAGAGCTATTCAGAGAGATTCTTTGGACGATACTAATGATGCTGATGTTGGTTGGAACTGCATTCCAATGGATGGACTATGAGGTATTTTCGGCCTTCTTAATCACCACTGCTTCGTGGGTAGTTCTTGCCATTGCGATTGTTTTTCTACTTCTCTCTTTCTTTGTTCCACGCCCCTATTGTAGGTTTGTTTGCCCCACTGGAACATTGTTTAAGATTGCTCAAAGCGGAAAAGTATTTAAAATTCCAAGTAAAAAGAAATAAAAAAAGAAGCTCAACTACTGAGCTTCTTTTTTGTTATAAGGTATCTCTTGTCCTATAATTCGTTCTAAAGTGCTTTTTGAAAGTATATCACATAAAGGCTGATAAACAAATGGTCGCTTGGCAATATGAGGATGTGGAATGACCAATTGCGAATGATTGAGATGCAAATCGTCGTAAAGCAAGATGTCGATATCTATCACTCTGTCTTCATATTCACCATTCTTTGTTTTATGTGTTCTACCTAATTGTTTTTCAATGGTCTGTGTTTTCTGAAGCACTTCTAATGGGGTTAAAGTAGTTTGGCATGCAACTGCCCCATTAATGAAGAGGTTTTCTGAGCTAAAACCCCATGGTTCGGTTTCGTAAAGAGCAGACTGGAGCACTATATCTCCAACCTGCTCTGCTATAAGTTCAATGGCTTTCTCTATCATTTCGTGTCTTGCACCAATGTTAGAGCCAAGCCCTAAATATACAATATGTGGCATTAATCGTTAAGAATCAATAGCGAATCGCCGAAACATCCAAACATATAACCATGCTTAACGGCAAGATCATAAGCCTCCATCACTAACTCATAACCTCCAAAAGCAGCGGTTTCCATAAGTAATGTAGAATAAGGATGATAGAAATTGGTTACCATTGTATTCGAAAGTCCAAAGTCGTAAGGAGGGAATATGAATTTGTTGGTCCAGCCATCGAATTCCTTTAACATTCCATCTGTGCCCACTGCGGTCTCTGTTGCCTTAACAACACTGGTACCAACAGCACACACTTTCTTTCTATTACGTTTGGTGTCGTTTACGATCTTGCATGCTTCTGCATTGATAACCATCTGCTCTGAGTCCATTTTATGCTTGGTTAGGTCTTCTACTTCGATGTCATTAAAGCTGCCTAAACCGCAATGTAGGGTGATAAAAGCATTATTTATGCCTTTGATCTCCATTCTCTTTAATAGCTCTCTACTAAAGTGTAAGCCCGTAGCAGGGGCAGTAACAGCTCCCTCATTCTTAGCAAATATACATTGGAAGTTCTCTAAGTCTTCTTTTGTTGCATGGGTTTCTTCACGATTATCGATGATATATCGTGGTAAAGGAGACTCGCCTAAAGCATATAATTCCTTTTTAAATTCTTCGTGAGGGCAATCGTATAAGAAGCGTAAAGTTCTACCTCTACTTGTTGTATTGTCGATAACTTCTGCAACCATAGAGCCACTTTCGTCGAAGAATAGCTTGTTTCCGATTCTTATTTTACGTGCAGGCTCAACCAAAACGTCCCATAAACGCATCTCTTGATTAAGCTCTCTTAGAAGGAATACCTCTATCTTTGCATCTGTTTTCTCTTTTGTTCCGTATAAACGAGCAGGGAAAACCTTTGTGTCATTGAATATAAATGTATCGCCTTCGTCAAAATATTCAACTATATTTCTAAACTCAATATACTTGCCTTCGATAGGATTTCCATTCTCATCTTTTTGAAATAAGTCGATCGTTCCTGATTTCTTATGCAACACCATCAATCGACTTTCATCTTGACGAGTAATTCTAAAGGTTTCTTTTTTACCATCTTTATCAGTGTATTCTCTTTCAAAATAATGAGGATACAATGCCACCTGTTCAGCAGGTAACTTGAATTTAAATTGAGATAGCTTCATATTTAATATAGTATCTTTTTGTTTTTATGTATCAATTATTTATTTATCGCAAGACAATGGTTTTCAGATGATCATCAAAACACAGCCTATTCTAAAGTGAAATAAGTTGCTCTTGTCCTGTCATTATCTTTGTTTTGCCTAATATGAATAGGCTTTTTATGGTGTTATTCGATATCTTCTATCGTTTGTTGGTTCAACCATTCGCCAAAAGAATCATAGTTAATGCAATTCTCTACGGCTACATCTCCAACCTTTGTTCTGCGCAATTCTGTGAGATAAGCACCACTATTGAGGGCTCTTCCAAGGTCTCTTGCAAGCGAACGGATATAGGTTCCTTTTCCACATACAACTCTAATAGTGAGCAGTTTGGTTTCTTCATCAAAGCGAAGAACCTCTATTTCGTCTATTCTTATTTGCTTTGCAGACAGCTCAACATGCTCTCCTGCACGCTTTAAGTCGTATGCTCGTGCTCCATTTACTTTGCAAGCACTATACGAAGGGGGTACTTGTTGAATGTCACCAATAAACATTGGCAATACAGCATCGATGCTTTCACGATGAATATGCTCTGTTTCAAAGGTCTCATTAACTGGGTGTTCCATGTCATAACTGGGTGTTGTTGCCCCTAATTGCATTGTTGCTACATACTCTTTTGTATGCCCTTGCAATTGTTCTATTAGCTTTGTTGCCTTCCCTGTGCATAGAGTTAAGACCCCAGTTGCTAACGGATCGAGTGTTCCTGCGTGTCCAACTTTAAGTCGTTTAACCCCTAATTTGCGTGAAAGAAGGTATCTTATATGTGCTAATGCGCCAAAACTTGTGATTCCATAGGGTTTATCTATGTGTATAATCTCGCCTGCTTTAAAATTCATTTAGTCTACCATTGATAAATTATAACCAAGCATTAACCACACAAGAATAAACAATCCTACGACAATACGATAGTAACCAAATGCTTTAAAACCGTATTTTGCAAGGAAGTTAACAAACCATTTCATGGCAAGAAGCGCCACAACAAAGGCTACTACGCATCCTATTAGCAACATTTTGATATTATCTCCTGTTGCCCAAGATACCGAATTAGGATCTTTAAAAAGCACTTCATAAACGTCTAAGACCGTTGCTCCAGCCATAGTTGGTATGGCTAAGAAGAACGAAAACTCTGCTGCTGCACGACGAGTAAGACGCTGTGACATTCCACCAACAATGGTTGCCATTGATCGAGACACACCTGGTATCATCGCAAGACATTGGAAACAGCCGATAAAAAAAGCTCTTTTATTGGTTAATGGGGTTTCTTCACTACTCTTCTTTTCGAACAATTTGTCGCAAAAGAGCATAAAGACACCACCTACAACAAGCATAATTGCAACCACTTCTACATGCTCTAAGAATCTATCTATTATGCCACTCTTCTTTCCAAGCAATCCTATTACGGCTGCAGGAATGAAAGCTACGAGCAATTTTACATAGAAATCGAACTTATGTAGTAATCTTTTAAAAAGTGAAAGATTAGGATCTACGGGCGTATTGTTCAACTTAAAGAAACGTTGGAAATACAAACAAAGTACTGAAAGGATTGCACCAAACTGAATAATGATGGTGAATGCCTTTACAAATGGTGTGCTCTCTATTCCCAAAAGGTTTTGAGCTATAATCATATGGCCTGTAGATGAGATTGGAAGAAACTCGGTTAATCCTTCTACTATCGCCAATATTAGGGTTTCTAAGAGTGTCATTAATGTTGTATTAAAAATGATTTGAAAGCATAACCAATGCTATTTTCGCTATGCTTTTGATGTGATTTTACGAACAATAGTTATTGTGCGGAAATATAACTAAATACCTTCGCACGGATAATTATTTTACACTTCTATTATTCTTTTGTGCTGTTTGGCTTCTTCATTATACCGAATATAATTGAAACGAAGCCGATAACACACACAATAGGTGCCACTTTTATGCGGGTTGCACTAAATATTTCAGGATTAAAAGTGGTTTCGGTTGAAGAAGAACCACTCATTAATATAAATCCTAAGATAATCACTAAGACGCCAACTGCTAGTAAAATGAAATTAATTTTACCGAAAGCAAAGTTTTCTCTATTCATATAATCGATCGAAATTATATTGTTTCTGTTTTATTTGGGCAATGCCTTTGGGGCGCATCTCGCCACAAACTGCTTTAAATAAGCGATGGAGTTGTTTTTAAAAAGATATCTATCAAAAAGAGAACTAAGTGCGAATGACTTAGATTTTGTATAGTTCTCCTGCTGACATTCTCAAGAATTTATTCACAGATATGTTTGAACATACAAGTGTAATGAGCACTCCTAACAACACAACTGCACCCGCTGTAATAGCCCATACGTCCCATGTCATGATGCGGAAAACACCTGGTTCATAGTTATATAGAGCCCATGCACCACCGCAAAGCACAAGGTTTGCAAGTAAAGCAGCAAGCAATCCCACGCCAATAGCACGTTTTAAGAATGGTCGTTTGATAAATCCCCACGACGCACCAACAAGCTTCATGGTGTGAATAGAGAAGCGTTGAGCATATACACCCAATCGAACAGTGTTGTTAATAAGCGAGAATGACACGAAGATTAACAAGGTTGCCAATATCAATAACACGATATTTATTTTGCGAAGATTCTTGTTTACGCTATCCATCAAGTTCTTTTGATAGGTAATCTCGCCCACTCTTGCCATCTTTTTCAAGTCTGCTTTAATCCAAATAAGCGAATCACTATTGGCATAATCTGCCTTTGGACGCACTTCTATTGATGAAAGAAAGGGGTTATGGCCTACAAACTCTACTGGATTTGAGCCCAAAGCCTTTGATTGTTCTCTTAGAGTTTGCTCCTTACTGATGTAATCTAAGTGTGCAATATATGGTTTCTTAGCAATAGAACGACACAATTGCAAGGCTTCTGAGTTTGTTGTTTCGGCATCAAGCATCATCGTAACTACCATATTTTCTTTGAAATAGTTAGACAAGTTGCGTGATGTTAGTACTGAAAATACTACCATTCCTAACAAAATAAGCACCAAAGCAGTACTTATACACAATGTAAAACCCTGAAATCCTGAACGATTACGGGTTTTCTTACGTTTCTTTCCCATCTTATCTTTAAGGTGATATTATAGCTATAATTACTGCAAAGTAACGAAAAAAATACCTAAATAACAACTGATTAACGACAATTAACGACACAAAAGCTATCAATTTGATTACCTTTGTGACGGTTTTGAGGTGCTAATAAGGCCCTTATTCATTAGAATTATCATTAAACATATAAATAAAATAACTATGAAAAAAGTAAGAAAACTATTGACTGGCATTGCAATGGCTATCGTTGCAGTTGCTTTTGCATCATGTAATTCAATTAGTCAAGCCGACACTTACAATGGAAGAGTTGATTACATGGAAGGTCTAAATTATTTCTTCAACACCAATGCACCTAAGAAAGTGCCCGAGAAAATTACTTCTCAACGTATGTTCGACAAATATTTTAGCCCTGCAACTACTATGGGTAAAGGTGGAGAAGCTACAGAAATCAACTTCAAAACTCACTTCGTTATACCAGTGGTATTGCCTGAAACCAATAGAGACACTAAGATTTTGCTTCAAAACATGTATGCAAAAACTCCAGACTTAACTCTTAACTATGGAGTAAAGGTAGGCGCAGTGCGCAGCTTTACCATTCAACCAAGTAGAGTTGTTATCGTAAACAAACGCTTTAAGAACTACAAAGTGCACAAGGCTCGCAAATAATTTGCAACATATTAGCTAAAAAAATAAAAAGATTAAAAAGACGAGTGTCTTGCTTATTTCTTCACGAAAAGGCAAGACACTTTTATTTTATCTCGCTCTTTTCCCTCTCCTTTTCTATCTCTATTCTTTTGCTTCTTCTTCCCTTTCTCTATCCCTTTATTTATCGACCTTTCTGAGTTTATTTTATAAAAGCTATGACTTTGCATTGCAATAACAATGCTTTTACCTTGCAATATGAATGCTTTTAAGATGCAAAAGCATTGAGTTAGAAAGACAATAAGTAAATGAATGGGAACGAAACCTCGTGGAGATGCTTCCCCAAAGAGCTATTCATTTTCTGAAAATCACCTCTTTTATTGAAGAAAAAGAGAAAAAGAAAAGGCCGACTATTCTCTTTTTACAGAGAAGAAGTCAACCCATATCATCTAAAATCTAAAAAGGGAGCAGTGCAGTGGCACACGAAACAAAAAGCAAAAAGTTGTTGAAGCAGGTGAAAATCAAGAATAAAAACACCCGAACCCCTTTCTAACACTACACTGCTCAATACTTATACACAAATGGTTTACCCAACAAGTGTATTATAACTTGGTCATCAATCCATTCTTTGTACCGCCTAAGAATTCGATTATTTTATCGATTTCTTCTCCTGGAGGCACCTGTTGTTTGATCTGATAAATACCATCTTCCACACTTGTTTGCCCATGGAAGAGCAAACGATAGGCGTTGGCTATGTGCTTTTGCGCCTTTTCTGTAATGCCAAGAGCATCTAATATCACGTTATTCAAGCCGTTATAGCCCACTGGAGTGCCGCCTGCCACAACAAATGGCGGTACATCTTTGCGGAAATTTGTACCTGGTTTGATGAAAGCAGCATTACCTACACGAGCCTTTGCGTTGACAATTACATTGGCAGAGAACACTACATTCGAACCAATCTCACAATCGCCTGCTATCTTTGTGCCATAACCTAGAACGCACTTGTCGGCAATCTTGGTGTCGTGCGACACGTGAGCACCTTCTAAAAGGAAGTTCTCATTGCCTATAACTGTTTGTCCTCCAGCATTGGTTGCACGGTTAATAACCACATTTTCACGAATATTATTGTTGTTTCCAATAATTGTTTCTGTTGCAGCTCCTTCGAAATCGAAATCCTGAGGAGTTGCTCCAATCACTGTATTCTGATATATTGTGTTTCCATTTCCCATGCGGGTTCCATTCATAATACTTACAAATGGATAGATAACACAATCATCTCCTATCACAACATCACCCTCTATATAAGCAAAAGGATATATTTTACAGTTGTTTCCTATCTTTGCTCTTGGGTCTATTTCTGCCCTATTACTAATTTCACTTGCCATAATTCTTTCTTTTAAGTTATGAAATAGAGTTTATTTTGCGCCTCCACCAAGAGCTTGATAAAGACTAACTATAGACTGCATCTTTGTAAAATCTTCTGTAACCTTTGAGAGTTCTGCATTCAACAAGGTTTGTTGTGCTGTGATAACTTCAAGGTATGAGCTATTACTTTGTTGCAATAAGAGTTTTGTATCTTCTACATTCTTTGTTAAAGTAGCAATTCGTTTGGTTTCAAGTTCAGACTTTGCTGCTGCCGAATTGTACTTAACAAGAGCGTTACTTACTTCATTTCCTGCGTTTAATACTTTATTTTGCCATGTATTAAGAGCTTGTTCGTATTTCACTTGAGCCACTTTTAGGCCTGCAATGAGCTGTCCTTTAGCGAAAATAGGTTGCACTAAAGAGCCTACAGCCGATAAAAGCCATTTGCCAGGGTTAACGATTCCCATACCACTACTATTGGTAAAGGTCCCCGATCCTGTGATACTTATACTTGGATAGAAACGACTTCTTGCTGTTTGAACATTGTAGAAGCATTGCGCAAGGTCCATTTCTGCAGCGTGAACGTCGGCACGATTGTTGAGCATACTTATGGCAATACCTGTTGAAAGATTCGTAGGAAGTGATTGATTATCAATTTTTCCACGTTGAATGGTTTGTGCTGTTTGCCCCAAAAGCAATGAAAGTGCATTCTCAGTTTCACGTATTTGGCGTATGATATCGGTCTTTTGTGTTTGAACCGAATAGTAGTTTGCCTCTGCACTCTGCACACCTGTTGAACGGACTCTACCTAAGTCTTTTTGAATAACCATCAAGTCGAGTGTTTCTTTGGTAAGTTTCTCCATGTTATTCACGATATCTAGCTGTTTATCGAGCATCAATAAGGTATAATACATATTGGCAATACCGCTAATTACATTGGTTTTCACTACTACTTGATAGTCTTTTGTAGCAAGAAGAGCCATTTGTGCACTTCTTTTTTGACTTAAAAGCTTTCCAAATAAATCAACGTCCCAACTTGCACTAATAGGCAATTGATAGGTCTTTGTTGCCTTGTTGCCGTCCCAAGAAGCGATGGTTCCTTGTGGAGTGAATGTAAATGAAGGCAAGAAAGATAGTTTTGCCGCCATAAGTTGTGCTTCTACTGCTTTTACATTCAATGCAGCATTGAGCAAGTCGGTATTGTGTTGCAATCCCATCTCAATGAGTGTCTGAAGCTGTGGGTCTGTAAATACACTACGCCAAGGCATATTTCCGAAGTTGGTTGTATCAGTAATAGCAAGCGTGTCGGTATTACTCACAACATCACGAACAAGACCTTTAGTGTTAACTTCTGGTCTTTCATACTTTCCATAAAGGCTTTTGCAGCTAGTAAAAGCTACTACTGCAAATGCCATTATTATGATATTTAGATGTTTCATCTTCATTTCTGTTTTACTTTTTATTTCCATAACGACGCTTAGCGTATTTCTTTAAGTCGTAAGAAACTTCGCTATTCACTTCGTCTTCGAACTTAATTGGGCTCAACTTTTCTTGCAATGATTGGAAAATATAGAACAATCCAGGTACAACAATCACCTGACATAGTGTTCCAATAAGCATACCTCCAACTGCAGCAGCACCCAAAGTCATGTTACCATTATATCCAACTCCATTAGGAATAATCAATGGAAGCAAACCAATAATCATCGCTAACGAGGTCATTAGGATAGGACGTAGACGGGCACCAGCACCTAATATGGCCGACCAAGATATCGCCATACCTGTTCTTCGACGCTCTAATGCGAACTCAACGATAAGGATTGCGTTCTTAGCCAATAGTCCAATCAACATAATTAGCGCAATTTGCATGTAGATATCGTTATTGTTCTTGAAGAGAAGTGTGAACAAGAAAGCTCCTGCAAGACCGAAAGGTATAGACAAGATCACCGATAATGGCAATAAATAGCTTTCGTATTGAGCACTAAGAATCAAATAAACGAATAACAAACACAAACCGAAAATCATGAATGTTGAGTTACTTGACTCTTGTTCTGCACGTGTTAAACCTGAATAGTCAAATGAATAACCTTGTGGAAGACTTGTCTTTGCCACTTCATTCAACGCTTTTAGTGCTTCACCTGATGAATAACCATCTGACACTTGCGCATTAACATTGATCGCAGTGTATAGGTTAAAACGCTCAACTGATTGAGGACCGAATGTCTGTTTCAAGTTAACAAACTCGTTAATAGGCGACATTCCCTTATTGGTTCTTACGTAAATGCTATTCAAGCTCTTTACATCTGCACGGAAGTTAGGTGCTGCCTGAATGTAAACACGATACAACTTACCATACGCATTGAAGTTAGATGCGTACATTCCACTAAAGTATCCCTGCATTGTTGTTAAGATATCTTTTGGTGAAATACCGCTTTGTTTACAGCGAGCGACGTCTACATCAA
Organism: Hoylesella nanceiensis DSM 19126 = JCM 15639; assembly: GCF_000379965.1. Taxonomy (GTDB): domain Bacteria; phylum Bacteroidota; class Bacteroidia; order Bacteroidales; family Bacteroidaceae; genus Prevotella; species Prevotella nanceiensis. The sequence goes on from NZ_KB904333.1 coordinate 54,710, forward strand.
GCATATATTGTGGATACTTGGTATCGAAAGTGGTCATCGCATTGGTAATTTCAGGACGCTTATTCAACTCAGCTATAAAGTTTTTGGTTACGTTAAAGAACTTATCTATATCGCCACCAGTACGGTCTTGCACTGAGAAAGTTAAACCACCGGTCATCGAATAACCCTGAACCATAGGTGGAGGGAATGCAAGTATCTGTGCACCTTTAATGGCTGCGGTCTGCTTATAGATCATTCCTAGCACCATCATGCTACCTTCATTGTGCACACCAATGTACTTTAAGAGGGTTTCATCTTTACTTCTCTCTTCAAAACTCTTTAGTTTCACGAAGATAGTAGCGTTATTTGAGCCTGCACCTCCAAGCAAACCATATCCTGTTAAGATTGTTCTTTGTGCAATAGCAGGGTTAGTTGCCAACATTGCATCAACCTGTTTAACAATCTTCTTGGTCTCTTCTAGACCTGTTCCTGGAGGAGTTTGTATGTTAATAAATAAGTTACCTGTATCTTCATTGGGCACCAAACTGCTCTTTGTGTTCATTGCAGTGACACCAAAAACAACGATACCTATAACCAAAGAGATAACTGCAAGAGCTGGTTTCTTAACAAATACGGTTACAATCTTTTTATATCTATCAAGAACTTTATCATATGATGCATTGAAAGAAGCATGGAATCGCTCCATTCTAGTCATCTTTCTCTCTGTACCATCTTCGTTATGAGGTTTCAATAACACTGCACAAAGAGCAGGAGAAAGCGTTAAAGCGTTCACAGCTGATATGACAATAGATATCGCCATGGTTACACCGAACTCACGATAGAATGTTCCTGAGGTACCACCCATAAACGAAACGGGCACGAATACCGATGCCATTACGAGCGTAATTGATATAATCGCACCTGAAATTTCATTCATTGCATCGACAGTTGCACTCTTTGTAGACTTATATCCTAAGTCTAATTTAGCGTGAACTGCCTCAACTACGACTATGGCGTCGTCTACTACGATCGCAATAGCAAGCACTAACGCAGAAAGAGTTAGCAAGTTAAGAGTGAATCCGAATACATTTAAGAAGAAGAATGTACCAATCAGCGACACAGGTACAGCAACAAGCGGTACAAGTGTTGAGCGGAAATCTTGCAAGAAGATGTAAACCACGATAAACACGAGTATAAATGCCTCGATAAGTGTCTGTACCAAGTGGTGAATTGATGCGTCCAAGAACTCTGTAACGTCTGATATGATACGGAATTCCATACCTGGCGGCATGATTTTTTGCTGTTCTTCAAGAACCTTCTTCACATCATTTGCAATCTGAGTAGCATTCGAACCCGCACTTTGTGTAATCATCATAACCACAGAAGGATCACCATTTGAACTCATTTCCATACCATATGAAAGCCCACCCATTTCAACTTTAGCAACGTCTTTCACACGAAGTGTCTGCCCACTCTCATCAGTTGAGATAATCATATCAGCAAACTCTTCTGGCTTTTGCAATCTTCCTTTGTATCGAATGGTGTACTCATACATATTATTTGTTTGTTCTCCAAGTGAACCAGGAGCCGCTTCGATGTTCTGTTGCGCCAAAATGCCCACCAAGTCTGATGGAATTAGATTGTGTTGCTTCATCTTTGCGGGATCAAGCCACATTCTTATGGTATAAGTTTTCGAACCAAAGCTTTGACAGTTACCCACACCTTTCACACGCTTGATAGCGGGAACGACGTTAATATCTGCATAGTTAGTTAAGAATTGCTCGTCATATTTAGTCTTATCTCCTGCTAATGACAAGATAAGCACCTGAGAGTTCTGTCGTTTTGCAACCTGCACACCCGACTGAGTTACTTCTGCTGGCAACAAAGCACTGGCTTGTGTAACACGGTTTTGCACGTTAACCTGAGCCATATCGGCATCACTTCCTTCTTTAAAGTAAACGGTAATGGCAGCACCACCATCGTTTGTAGCAGAAGAAGTCATATAAGTCATGTTCTCAACACCATTGATAGACTCTTCAAGTGGTGTGATAACCGAATTCAATACCGTTTGAGCATTCGCTCCAGGATATGCAGCTTGCACCATAACTGTTGGTGGAGCAATGTTTGGATACTGCTCTGTTGGAAGAGCAATAAGACCAATTACTCCCAGAATAACTATGATAATTGAAATCACAGTCGACAGCACTGGGCGATGAATAAATGTATCTAATCTCATTGTTTATTTCTTTTTAAAAGAGAATTTGCATAATATCATTTCACCTTATTATATATATAGGCTTTAAAACTGCCTACACTTCAAAACTGAAGTCGAAGTAATTGGGTGAAAAGAGTTATCCTTGTAAAATTTCTTATTCTCTTTATTGATTATTTACCAAAGGCCTCTTTAAGCTTACTTAAATCGTTTTGAGAAGAACCGAGCTCTGCTGTTTTCTTTAGCTTTGCTTCATATTCAGCTTCAGTTAATCCCTTAATCTCTGCTCCATCAGTAAGAGCTGTGATGCCTTTAAGCACAATTCGGTCTCCAACTTTCAAACCACTTGTAACAACATAGGTTTGTCCATCGTTGTCTGGACTAATCTTTATTTCTGTATATTTTACCTTATTGTTTTTGCCTAAGATATAAACAAAGTAGCGATCTTGCACCTGTGCCACTGCATCTTGTGGAACAACGATAGCGTTTGATGTAACTTTTGGAACAACGATAGAACCACTTCCGCCACTACGAAGAATGTGATCGGGATTTGAGAAGTGTGCAACCATAGATACAGAACCAGTTGAACTATCGATAACACCGCTCATTTTGGTTACTTTTCCAGGTTGAGAATAAATTGTTCCGTCTGCTAATTTCAATTTAACAGTAGGATAAGTTGAAAGCGATTCTTTAACGCCTCCTGCGTTTCTTGCCATGTCTAACACATCTTTTTCTGTCATAGAGAAGAACACTTCCATGGTGTTATTGTCTGAAACAGTAGTTAATGGCTGTGGGCTTGTTGGTCCAACGAGTGCTCCAACCTTAAAAGGTAGACTTCCGACTAAACCACTTGTAGGACTTTTTACAAAGCAATAGCTCAATGTTTCTTTTGCAGATGCAAGAGAAGCTTGTGCTTGTGCCAACGCAGCTTTTGCGTTTTCGTAAGTATTTTGAGCTGTTTGTAATTCGTATTGACCTATTACATTACTATTAAATAGCTTTTGACTGTTATCGTAAGTCAACTTAGCAGTGTTCAATTGAGCTGTTGCTGAGCTTACAGCTGCTTTGGCTTGACGAACTGCTGCTTGGTAAGTTTCGCTGTCAATAACGAACAAAAGCTGACCAGTTGTTACTCTCTGACCTTCTTTTACCAACAGTTTCGTAATAAAACCAGAAACCTTTGGACGTATTTCTACATCTTGAACACCACGAATAGTGGCTGGATATAGAGTTTCACTTGAAGACCCTTGCGACTCAATTGTGCGTACAGGATATTCATTATCATTAAAACCTGCGCCTTGTTTTCCGCCTCCACACGAGGTTAAAAACAAAGATACAGCAGCAATTAAGAATAATACTTTTTGTTTCATAACGTGTTATTATAATTATATATTTATTTTTTCGGTGCCTAACAATTTATTACCCTGTTGTAAAACTTTTTGCATTATTTGCGTCTCCGAATTACAAATATACGCCTTTTACATTATATTAAAACGAATAAGAAATATATTTATGACTTATTAACGCACAATTATTTTCAAGGTGACTTGAATCAACTTTGAAGTGATAAAGAACAAGAAAATAAAAGCTATCGAATTAGCTTGCAATAGCATTGACATTGCAGTGTAAAAGCATTGAGATTAGAGAATAAAAGCATTGCTTTTATGATAAAAAAGAAGATGAAAGCGTATCTATAAAATACAAGCTATACTTATTATTGTATGAAAGAATAGCAGAAAGACTAAGTATAGGGAAAAAAGAAAGAGCAAGAATGCTATTGAAAAGAATTCTTGCTCCAGTGTTCAAGGCACCAAATTAATGTCAATGATTGTATTTATTAGTCTTAAAAAGTAAGGTCTAATTCAACAGGACAGTGATCACTTCCAAAGATATCTGTATGTATCTTTGCGTCATTGAGATGATCTTTTAATCGTTCTGAAATAAGGAAATAATCAATACGCCAGCCTGTATTCTTCTCTCTTGCTTTGAATCTATACGACCACCAGCTATAAGTTACTTGCTCGGGGTATAGATATCTAAATGTATCAATAAAACCATTAGCAAGTAAATTGGTCATCTTTTCACGCTCTTCATCGGTGAATCCCGCATTACGTCTATTGGTTTTAGGGTTCTTCAAGTCTATTTCTTGGTGAGCAACATTCATATCTCCACACACCACAACAGGTTTATTAGCATCGAGTTTGGCTAAGAATGCCTGAAAATCTCTCTCCCACTCCATTCTATAATCAAGACGTTTCAACTCGTCTTGTGAGTTGGGTGTATAAACAGTTACTAAATAAAACTGCTCAAATTCAAGAGTAACGACACGTCCTTCGTGGTCGTGTTGATCGATACCTATACCATATTGCACACTTAATGGGGTGTGTTTGGTGTATATTGCAGTACCTGAATAGCCTTTTTTATCGGCATAATTCCAGTAAGACTCATACCCTTCGAACTGCAAATCGAGTTGTCCTGCCTGCATCTTTGTTTCTTGCAAGCAGAAAAAGTCTGCATCGAGGGTTTTAAAAATATCTTCAAATCCTTTTGTTACGCTGGCTCTTAAGCCATTTACATTCCATGAAATAAATTTCATTTTACTTGTTCTTTATGGGGTAAATATATGGAGTTTCTGTTTTATTCGTTGTTTTCTATCTTAAAACGACATCAAAATGTGTTTGTTTACACCTTATTATATTATAGAAAGAGAATAACAATCTGTTTTGAAAGTGAAAAGATTGGTTTGCAATAAAATCTACTTCGAGAAAAACTGCTTTGTTCTTTTCTAACAATAAGGATGTTTTGCTTTGCAATATCAATGTTTTTGAATCATTGCAATAAATTCTTTGCGTCGTTCTATATCATCGAATACACCACAATAATCAATTGTTGTGATGGCTGCATGCTGTTTTTCTTCGCCTCGCATCTGCATACACATGTGCTCAGCCTCTACAAAAACAATCACACCTTGGGGCTGAAGAGCATTTTCGATGCACTCTTTTATTTCACGAGTGAAACGCTCTTGCACTTGAAGTCGATGACTAAAAATATCCACTACACGTGCTATCTTGCTTAATCCTGTTACGAGTTGGTTGGGAATATATGCCACATGCACCTTTCCATAGAATGGAAGTAGGTGATGTTCGCACATTGAAAAAAAACGAATGTCTTTAACAATCACCATTCGTTGATATTCTTCTTTGAAAGAAGAGTTGATGAGTTCTGCCGAAGGGTCTTCATTATAACCACTTGTTAACTCGCACATTGCCTGGGCAACACGTTGTGGCGTGCGCTCAAGTCCAGGTCTATTGCAATCTTCTCCTATTAATTCAAGAATATGCTTATAATGCTCTTCGAGAGCAACAATTGGCAGTTTAGATTCCTTTTCGTTTTTCATCTCTATTAATTTTGAACCGTAATCTTACCTCTAACCAATGATGCTTGCTTAAATCCCATTGCTTTTACGTCTTTAAGCATGCGCACTGCATCATCATAAGAACGATAGTTTCCGATACGACAAATCCATCTTGGCGAATAAAAATGTACGTAAACAGGTTCTGTTGGGAAGCTTCTTTTAAGCTTTGCACCTATCTCTTCGGCTGTTTGACGGTCTTTTCTAGAATTTCCTCCTGCGTAAACTTGCACACGATAACCATCTACTTTATAACTACCAACCATCACTTTCTTTCGAGTATCGACAACTGGTATTTCTAATTCTTTATCGTCTTGAGGGGTTTCTACTTTCTTCTTATCTTGTTCGTGTTTTGTAGAATCTTTCTTTGAATCGCCTTCTTGCTTTGGAGCAGGTGTGCCATTTGTGGCTGGTTGCTTTGTTGGTGCAGTAGAAGGAGTAGTTGGTTGTGTTTTTTCGGTAGTCTTATTATCCTGTGGAGTGGTGCCTTTTTCCTTTTGAGGAGCAGGCGCAACGGGTGTAACAGAGCCTGTTTTAGCCCCATTCACCAATTCAGAAATCTCTTTACTTTGGTTTATTACAACTGTTCCCTGGTTTTGTTTGCGTTGTTGTATGTGCTCGGTGTAGTTCTGTGCACATACCATTGCAACCCCAGTTAACACCATTATGAACAATGCAACTAAACGTTTCATAATCCTAATACCTTATTTATATATTTAAATTGGATAAAAGAAAATATTGAGATGGTTGACACTTACATGCCAACTATCCCAATATTCAATTTATTTATTTCTTCCAACCGTCGATAACGCCTAAGAAATCAGCAGCTTTTAGTGATGCACCACCAATCAAACCACCATCGATATCAACCTTAGAGAATAGCTCTGCAGCGTTCTTTGCATTACAGCTACCACCGTAAAGGATGCTAGTTTCTTGTGCAACTGCGTCTCCGTACTTCTCAGCAACTACTGAACGGATGTATGCATGTATTTCTTCTGCTTGGTCAGAAGTAGCAGTTTTACCTGTACCAATAGCCCAAATTGGTTCATAAGCAATGATTACGTTCTTGAATTCTTCTGCTGTTAGATTGAACACAGAACCTTCTAGCTCAGCTTTAACAACTTCGTTTTGCTTGTTAGCTTCTCTTTCTTCAAGTGATTCACCAATACAGAAGATCACTTTAAGATTGTTCTTAAGAGCTAAAAGAACTTTTTCTTTCAATATTTCTGGTGTTTCTCCGTAATATTGACGACGCTCTGAGTGACCAAGGATAACGTATTGAGCACCTGTACTCTTTACCATTTCTGCAGAAACTTCACCTGTGTAAGCTCCTTTTTCTTTGTCTGCGCAGTTCTCTGCACCAAGTCCTATAACCTCAGAGTTAAGAGTTTGTGCAGCCATTGCTAAGTGAATGAATGGTGTACAGATAACAACATCACAGTTAGGTTTGTTTACTGTTAGTGTGTCATTTAGTTCTTTAGCTAACGCTAAGCCTTCTTGCAGGTTCATATTCATCTTCCAATTACCTGCTACAATTTTCTTTCTCATATTTATTTTCTTTTTAAAGAGTTTGTTATATAATTTATTTGACTTTTCTTTTTCTTTGACCCAACGACTCCAAGCCCATATTCTATCAGCAATAGAGAGTAGGATTAAGGGTAACAAATACCACAAAAAGATTTTTGATATCTTTGTCATTGTACTTGCAACGTGTGGCTTTGAGATGGCAAGCTCATCTAAGTTGCCTTTTAATTCCTCATCTCTTGGAAAATCATTGTGACTCCATTTGTTCACCACTTTTCCGTCTTTTAAGAGCAATAAACCTGGATTGCTTCGAATAATCGTCTTTAATGTGGTTCCATCTGTATGACAGAAAGTATATTCCGCACCTGTAAGTTCAATCCAAGAGTTGATTCCATTGTCACCACTTGCAGTTAAACAATAAAAAGGATAGCCTTTATCTAGGGCGTATTCGTATAGTCTATCGATCTCACCAAAATTGGTATCGTCTGCCTTTTCCAACCAAGGTGCAATTAATAAGAAGGTATATCCTTTATTATTTAGAATCGAGTCGGTGATGTCTTTACCTCTCTTTGTAGAGATAGAGAAATCTTTTATTGGTGGAACATAGCCCTCTTTAACGAGCTTTGTCTTTGAATCTACAAACGTCCAAGAGCTGTCTGGATAATCATTTAACGTAAATTCTTTCTGCACATCATCTTTCTTTAATATAAAGGTAGTCTCGTATTGAGGTGTTTCCGCATCGCTTGGAATCTCCATTCCCTTCTTAATATCCGCTCCAATGTGATATGGTCGGAAATCAAATATAGGTAGTTTGTATAAGCTATAAACACTTGTTACCAGAATAAAGATAATGGTATAATTGATAAGAAGCCATTGATTGCTCTTTGAAATGAATCGAATCATTCGCAAAGGACGATAACATAAGAGCGCAGAACAGCCCAACAAGATGATATTCTTTAGTAAGGTTTGTCCGTTTGTCAATTTAATTGCATCGCCAAAGCAACCGCAATCACGAATAGGATTAAAGAAATAAACCGCAAAAGTGATAACTGTCATTATCGACATAATCACCAATAACCACTTAGAAGTAGACCTTCTGCGAACAGCAAACAATGCGAATATACCTAAAGAGAATTCTATTGCCGCAATAAGAACAGCAATAACCAGAACCAACCAACTTGGTATAAAAGAGTGTAAAGATACACTTTCGAGATATTCTTGCAGTTTATATTGTGTCCCAAGTGGGTCTACAGCCTTTACATATCCCGAAAAAATGAATGTAATCGCTAATAACAAGCGACACAAGTTCACTATGATATTTTTAATACTACTCACAGAGTTTGATAATGCCGAACACTGAATAGTTTACAATGTCCATATAGTTGGAATCAATTCCTTCAGAAACAAGAGTTTTACCATCAAGGTTTTCAATTTCCTTTATGCGCTGAATCTTGGTCAAAATCAAATCAGTATAACTACTAACACGCATCTCTCGCCATGCTTCATCATAGTCGTGATTCTTCTTTATCATCAATTGTAGGACAGTGTTTGCATACTTGTCGTACAATTCAAGGGCAGTTTCAGCAGTTATATCGATTGTATCTGAAAAGCCATGAACAAGCTGTATCAAACCAATCAAACCATAATTCACCATTGCTATGAATTCTGGTAGGATACCTTCGTTCACCCATGACTCTCCTTTTATTTCCAAAGAGCGAACTCGTTTGGCTTTAATAAAGAGCTGATCTGTAAGAGATGAGGGACGAAGAATGCGCCACGATGGTCCATAATCGTGTAACTTTGAAGCAAAAACATTACGACATGTCAATAATGCTGCCTGAAATTGTTCTTCTGTATTTCCTTTTTCCATAACGTAAGTGCAAATTTACGCATTTCAAATGAAATGGCAAAATAAAAAGGAAAATGACCTTTTTACTCTTTACAAATCTCTTGTTTCATTCTAATTTTTATCATTCTCACAACACTACACATTGCATCATAGCGAGCTCTTAATGAATCTCTGGTTAAACCTAAGCGATTCTTTTGCAACAATGTCTCGGCACTTGCAATGCGGTTGGGAATGTTTTGCAATGCAGAATCAGTTTTCACAATTTCTTGTTCGGCTTGTTTAAGCGATGCTTTTTGCCAAATTACAAGAGCTTTTTTACGTTCTTCTATCGCAGAAGGATACTTCACACGTAGCGCAGAGATAGAGTCCAATGCTCGTTTATAGTCACCTTCATTATAATAGGTGTCTATATCCTCAAGCATTTGAGCCGCTTTATTGCATTGACTTTGATTACATGCCACTGCAATAAAAAGAACTAGCATTATGAAAACATATTTCTTCATGCCACAAAAATACGAAAAATATCCATAGTGAGTACTTTTAAAAGGGTATTTTTACTATCTTTGTAGGCATATTAAGAAGAATTTACATTAGGATGAGAAATCTTTCAAACTCTGATTTAGCTAAGATTCTAAATCAAGACATATTTCACTTAATTTCTAAAGCCGCCGATGCACTATCATTAGAGTGCTATGTTGTAGGCGGATACGTAAGAGATTTATTTTTAGAACGCCCCTCGAAAGATATTGATATTGTTGTAGTTGGAAGCGGAATTGCCGTTGCCGAGAAACTAAAAGCTATGCTTGGGCATGGCGCTCACTTATCTGTTTTTCGCAATTTTGGCACTGCTCAGGTTAAATATAAAGGTATAGAGGTTGAATTTGTTGGTGCAAGACGAGAGAGCTATCAACGAAATTCGAGAAAACCAATAGTTGAAGACGGCACACTTGAAGACGATCAGAACCGCAGAGACTTTACTATCAATGCCCTTGCAGTGTGTTTAAACAGTGCAAGATTTGGCGAATTGGTAGACCCTTTCTATGGAATAGAAGACTTAGAAGATGGAATTATACGCACACCTCTCGAACCAAATATCACCTTTTCTGATGACCCTTTGCGCATGTTGCGCTGTATTCGTTTCGCCACTCAATTGAATTTCTTTATCGAAGACGAAACTTTTGATGCGCTAATAGAGAATGCTGAAAGAATAAAAATTATCAGTGGAGAGCGTATTAGCGACGAACTCAATAAGATTATGTTATGCAAAACGCCAAGTAAAGGATTCATAGACCTTTACAGATGCGGGTTGCTTCAAATTATACTCCCTGAACTTTGCGCCCTTGATATTGTGGAAACACGCAACGGAAGAGCGCATAAGAACAACTTTTATCACACTCTTGAGGTTTTAGACAACATCGCTAAACACACCGATAACTTATGGCTTAGATGGGGAGCACTGCTTCATGACATTGGAAAGCCAAAGAGTAAGCGATGGGAAAACCTTGCAGGTTGGACCTTCCACAACCATAATTTCATCGGAGCTAAAATGATTCCGCAAATGTTTAGACGCCTAAAACTACCATTAGATGCTAAGATGAAGTATGTACAATCAATGGTAGACCTACACATGCGACCTATTGTTATTGCCGATGATGTGGTTACAGACAGTGCTGTTCGACGTTTAATTAACGATGCAGGCGACAACATCGACGACTTAATGACACTTTGCGAGGCCGATATCACAACGAAGAACTCTATGAGAAAGCAACGTTTCTTAGATAACTTCCGCATTGTTCGTGAGAAGATTGAAGATTTAAAGGAGCGTGACTACAAGCGTGCTTTACAACCAGTGATAGACGGAAACGAGATTATGGAGATGTTCCATCTTCCTCAAGGACCTGCTGTTGGAACCTTAAAGCAAACGCTTAAGAATGCTGTTCTCGACAATGTGGTTCCCAACGAACGTGAGGCTTTGATGGAATTACTCACCAACAAGGCAAAACAAATGGGACTTATATCTTAAAAGTAACGTTCTTTTTGTACGATGCCCATCATCTATATCGATTCATTAGATCACCCTGGAGTAGACATTTTCTATGCACTTACAGAGGCTCAGCTACGCAATAAGCAACATTCCGACAAGGGTTTGTTTATTGCCGAGAGTCCTAAAGTGATTGAAGTTGCTCTTCGACAAGGCTTTATTCCTACGGCTCTTCTATGCGAAGAACGTCATATCACGGGCGATGCTGCACACATCATCACTCAAAATCCAACGATACCCATATACACTGGCACACGAGATGTCTTAGCATCGATAACGGGTTATACGCTAAGTCGTGGTGTATTGTGCGCCATGAAACGCCCTACTCTCCCCTCTGTCGAAAGCATTTGCGACACAGCTTCACGCATTGCCATTATCGACGGGGTTGTAGATACAACGAATATCGGTGCAATCTTCCGCTCGGCGACAGCACTTGGGATCGATGGAATACTATTAACTAAGAGTTCGTGCGACCCCTTTAATCGACGAGCCGTGCGTGTTTCGATGGGCTCTATCTTTCTTATTCCATGGACATGGCTCGATAATGGCATCGAAGAAGTGGCACAACATGACTTTAAAACCGTTGCTATGGCATTGCGACACAATTCTATCGACATCGACGATGCACGTCTAAAGAAAGAAAAGAAGTTGGCTATTATTTTGGGGACTGAGGGAGATGGCTTGGCAGAATCAACAATTTTAAATACTGATTATGTTGTTAAAATACCCATGCATAACGCTGTCGACTCGCTAAATGTGGCTGCAGCATCGGCTGTTGCATTTTGGGAACTTTGTAAAAAAACATAGTTCTCGTTTTTACACATTATATAATAAGGGGGTCTTTTCGTATTCTTATCACCTCAACTCATTATCTTTTTCACCTAATTCTTTACAATTGATGGGCAACCATCATTTGCCTATCTTTCTACCTCTATCTTCTTCTAAAGTAAAATCACTGCTTTTCCCTTGCAAAAGCAATGCTATTGCGCCCTAATCTCAATGCTTTTTGCTCCCAATAGCAACACTTTTACAACGCACTTGCATTTTATGTCTATTCAAAGTGGTTTCGGTTTTAAAGAAAGTTTGACTTATCTCAATTTTAATAAGACATAAATATTGTTTTCTCATTTTTAATAACTAACTTTGCAGAAAAGCCTTTTTGGATTGTATGCGAGATGCATTTAAGCGATTTCTTGAGACTTTTAAGGAGATAAGAAACGATCTATTAAATAAGAAAACATATTATATACATTACTATGAAACAAAAAAGAAACATCATTTTCGCAACAGCTCTAACGCTGTCTCTATCGTTCAGCACTGCAAATGCTGGTAATTTGTCGCTCAACAACGCTTCTATGGTGGCTGTGAAAGACAACACTTTCATTAAAAGCAATCGCCCACAAGAGAGCGAACGTTTATTTAAATCAGACGTGATAGAGAAGAAAATTAAAGAAGTTACTAAGCTTCTTAGAAAGAATCCATACCTAGCTTGGATGTTCGAAAACTGCTATCCCAACACACTCGACACCACTGTACACTTCAATGGCACAGATGATACCTTTGTTGTAACAGGAGATATTCCTGCAATGTGGTTGAGAGACTCGAGCGCACAGGTGTGGCCTTACTTGCGTTTTGTCAACAAGGACGAAAATCTTCGTAAGATGTTGCGTGGCGTTATCTTACGACAATTGAAATGTATCAATATTGATCCTTATGCAAATGCATTCAACATGGGTCCAACAGGTGGCGAATGGCAAAAGGATTGGACTGATATGAAACCAGAATTACACGAGCGCAAATACGAAATCGACTCGCTTTGCTACCCTATTCGCCTTGCTTATGAGTACTGGAAGATCACTGGAGACACTTCTATCTTTGGCGAAGAATGGCAAAAAGCAGTAAAAAATATTCTCAAAACGTTCCGTGAACAACAAAGAAAAGATGGCAAGGGATCTTATAGTTTCATGCGAGAAACAGCACGACAATTAGATACTGCTTCCAATTCAGGATTCGGTTCACCTGTTAATCCTGTTGGTCTTATCGCCTCAGTATTCCGTCCAAGCGACGATGCAACAACTTTCTTGTTCCTGGTTCCATCTAACTTTATGGCTGTATCGTCATTGAATAAGGCTGCAGAAATTTTGAACACGGTTAATAAGGATAGTCAATTGGCAAGCAATTGCACCAATCTTGCTAACGAAGTACACGATGCTCTGCAAAAATATGCAGTGGTAAATCACCCTAAATATGGTAAGATCTATGCGTTTGAGGTAGATGGCTTTGGCAGTCAATTATTGATGGACGATGCTAATGTGCCTTCTCTTTTAGGCCTAAGCTATTTAGGTGACGTTCCAAGTAACGACCCAATATACCAAAACACCCGTAAGTTTGTGTGGAGTAAAGACAACCCTTACTTCTTTAAAGGCACTGCAGGCGAAGGTATTGGTAGTCCTCATACAGGCTATGATATGATTTGGCCTATGACAATTATGATGAAAGCATTTACTTCTAACGATGATGCTGAAATTAAATGGTGCATCGAACAATTGATGAATACAGACGCAGGAAAAGGATTTATTCATGAATCGTTTAATAAAGACAATCCTTCTAAATACACAAGAGATTGGTTTGCATGGCAAAACACGCTATTTGGCGAATTGATTATCAAGTTAATAGACGATGGAAAGCTCAATGTTCTACTATCAGCTCAACGCAGTAGCACAGCACCACTTCAATAATTCTGAATAAAAACTATTAGACGAAATGAATAAAACCATAATATTATCAGCATTTTTTTCGCTTGCAATGTTGCTTTCGAGCAGCGTTGATCAAGCGAAGAAAAGCATTGTAGACGATGTTAGCACACTTGTCGGAACTCAATCTTCTTACGCCTTATCTACAGGTAACACCTATCCTGCCATCGCTTTGCCATGGGGTATGAACTTTTGGATGCCTCAAACGGGTAAAATGGGCGACGGATGGGCTTATACTTACACTGCAGAAAAGATTAGAGGGTTTAAACAAACGCACCAACCAAGCCCATGGATAAATGATTACGGACAGTTTTCTATAATGCCAACAACGGGCAAACGCATCTTTAATGAAGACGAACGAGCTTCTTGGTTCTCACATAAAGCAGAGCAGGCTACACCTTATTATTATAAGGTTTACCTCGCTGATTATGACATTACCTCTGAGATTGCGCCAACAGAACGTGCTGCCATATTTCGATTTACATTCCCTAAAAATGATGCTTCGAATGTGGTGATAGATGCTTTCGACAAAGGTTCGGAAGTAACTATTATCCCTTCTGAACGCAAGATTATTGGTTATACTACCAAAAATAGCGGTGGTGTGCCCGAAAACTTTAAGAACTACTTTGTAATTGTATTCAACAAACCCTTTAAGAGCGTTGCAGCTGTTAAAAATGGAACATTAAAAGAGGGTGTAGAAAGCGTGTCGTGCGATCATGCTGGGGCTATTGTTAGTTTTGAAACTCAACGAGGCGAGCAGATTGAAGCACGTGTTGCATCATCATTTATCAGTGCCGAACAAGCTGAAATCAATCTAAAAGAATTGGGCAACAACTCGTTTGACGTGATAAAAGAACAAGGCAAACAACGCTGGAACGATGTTCTTGGACGCATAGAGGTGGAAGATGACAATGTAGATAATATGCGCACTTTCTACTCTTGCTTATATCGTTCGGTGCTATTCCCACGTAGTTTCTACGAAAAAGACGCACAAGGCAACATCATACACTACAGTCCTTATAACGGAAAGGTGCTTCCTGGCTATATGTTTACAGACACTGGATTCTGGGATACCTTTCGTTGTTTGTTCCCATTCCTCAACCTTATGTATCCAAAGATGAACGAAATGATGCAAGAAGGTTTAGCCAATGCTTATAAAGAGAGTGGTTTCTTACCCGAATGGGCAAGTCCTGGACATCGTGATTGCATGGTGGGTAACAACTCTGCATCGGTTGTTTCTGATGCATGCATTAAGGGTTTAGGTAACTACGACATTGAAACTCTTTGGCAAGCAGTGAAACATGGTGCTAACAATGTGCATCCAAAGGTGGGTTCTACGGGTAGAAAAGGTGTTGAATATTACAACAAGTTGGGCTATGTTCCATACGATGTAAAAATCAATGAGAGCGTTGCTCGTACCCTTGAATATGCTTACGACGACTGGTGTATCTATCAATTAGGAAAGAAATTGGGCAAGTCTGCAAAAGAGTTAGCTCCTTTTAAACAACGTGCACTTAACTATCGCAACGTGTTCGATAGCGAATCGAAATTAATGCGTGGTAAACTTGCTAATGGAAAGTTCCAAACTCCATTCAATCCTTTGAAGTGGGGAGATGCATTTACTGAAGGAAATGCCTGGCACTACACTTGGTCTGTATTCCATGACGTGAAGGGTTTAATTCAATTAATGGGCGGAAAGCAACACTTTAACGCTATGCTCGACTCTGTTTTCAATCTTCCTCCTATCTTCGACGATAGCTATTATGGCGGAGTGATTCACGAAATACGTGAAATGCAGATTATGAATATGGGTAACTATGCACACGGAAACCAACCTATTCAGCACGCAATCTACCTATATAACTATTCTGGTGAGCCATGGAAAGCTCAATATTGGATTAGAGAAGTGATGAATCGCCTTTACACAAGTGCTCCTGATGGCTATTGCGGAGATGAAGATAATGGTCAAACATCGGCTTGGTATGTGTTTAGTGCAATGGGGTTCTATCCTGTTTGTCCTGGAACTACACAATATGTGATAGGCTCTCCTTATTTCAAGAAAATGCAATTGCATCTCGAAAATGGCAAGACTATCACATTGAATGCGCCAAAGAACAGCGAAGAGAACCGTTTTATCAATAGTATTACGATAAATGGTGCTCCTTATTCTAAAACGTTCTTCAATCATTCTGACCTACTTAAAGGCTGCAATATCGTTTATAACATGAGTAAAGAACCCAATAAACAAAGGGGAATAAACGAGAAAGATGCTCCTTATTCGTTTACTGATGAATTGAAAAAATAGTAATAATTAAAGCTCGAAAGAGGTTCTCTAAAGGCTATTTGCCTTTCTTTTGGTTTCCACATTATTATATATTGGTAACCAATGAGAAATCTCTTTCGAGCTTTTTCTATGTCTTCTATTTTCCTGTTCTTATGCAGGAACTACACTGCTCCTAATATTTTGCGAGCATTATCCACTCTTTCTTGTTCTGGAGAAGCCACATCATTCAATGTATAAGGAATGCCCATCTGCTCCCATTTATACACGCCTAAAGCATGATAGGGCAACACTTCCACTCGTTCTACATTATTCAATCGATCTATAAAGGCACGTAATTGATGCAAATATTCATCATTATCGGTTATTGTTGGAACGAGTACATGACGTATCCACACTGGCTTTTGTAGCTCAGAGAGGTAAAGAGCGCAGTCGAGAATATTGTCATTCTCTCGTCCTGTCAATTTCTTATGCTCGTTACTATCGATGTGTTTCAAATCAAACAACAACAAATCTGTATATTCCATCAACTCATTAAACTTGCTAAAGAAGGGCTCTTCTCTTGTAAATGGTTGGGCTGCGGTGTCTATGCAGGTATGAATACCAAGCTTTTTGGCCTTTTTAAAGAGTTCAATCATAAAGTCCATTTGCAATAAAGCCTCTCCTCCACTAACCGTAATACCGCCTTTCTTTCCCCAATAAGTACGATATTTCAAAGCCTGTTCGAGCAATTCATCTGCCGAACGCATATCTTTTGAATCGGGATTCCATGTATCTGGGTTGTGACAATATCTGCAACGAAGCTTGCAACCCTTAAGAAATATGATAAAACGAATACCTGGTCCATCAACAGACCCAAAGGTTTCAACTGAATGTACTGCAGCTTTTGTCATAATGAAAGATACTAAATAAAGTGTTGTTTTTGTGTTATAATATGATTCTTTGCCTTGAATAAACAGCCACTTGGGCAGTTATCCGATATAAAAAGAAAAGTGCAAAGACTATATTTCGAGCCTTTGCACTTTAATATTGTTATACAACCAAAGGCTATTATGCCATACGTCCATGAGCTTGACGTGCGATAACGTCTAACTGTTGCTCACGAGTTAGGTCGATAAACTTCACTGCATATCCGCTAACACGAATAGTAAAGTTTGCATATTCTTCTTTTTCAGGGTGCTCCATACAATCGATGAGCTTTTCAACACCAAAGACATTCACGTTCAAATGGTGTGCGCCACGATCGAAGTAGCCGTCCATTACGTTCACAAGTGTTTCTACTTGCTCCTCTTCTGTGTGTCCTAAAGTAGTAGGACTGATCGTTTGTGTATTTGAAATACCATCAAGTGCGTATTCATAAGGAAGCTTAGCAGTTGAGTTTAACGATGCAAGTAGACCGTTTTTCTCTGCTCCATAAGATGGATTTGCACCTGGAGCGAATGGAGCTCCAGCTCTTCTTCCATCAGGAGTGTTACCTGTTGCCTTACCATATACCACGTTTGAGGTGATAGTTAGAATACTTGTGGTTGCTTCTGAATCACGATATGTGTGGTGACGACGTATCATTGTCATGAAAGTCTTCAACAACCATACTGCAATGTCATCAGCTCTATCATCATCATTACCATATTTTGGGAACTCACCTTCAGTCTTAAAGTCTACAGGTAAACCGTTCTCATCTCTGATAATACTTACTTTTGCATATTTAATTGCACACAAGCTGTCTACAACATGGCTGAAACCAGCTATTCCAGTTGCGAAAGTTCTGCGCACATTGGTATCGATTAATGCTAATTCTGCAGCCTCATAGAAGTACTTGTCGTGCATATAATGAATCAAGTTAAGGGTATTTACATAAATACCAGCTAACCATTCCATCATATCAATGAATCGAGGTAGGAACTCATCGTAGTTCAATACATCTCCAGAAATTGGTCTATAAGCAGGTCCGCATTGTTCTTTTGTCTTCTCATCAACACCTCCTGACACTGCATATAACAAACATTTAGCTAGATTTGCACGTGCTCCGAAGAACTGCATCTCCTTTCCTGTCTGTGTTGCAGATACACAACAGCAGATAGAATAGTCGTCTCCCCATATCGGACGCATTACATCATCGTTCTCATATTGTATTGAACTGGTTGTAACAGAGATCTTAGACGCATATTGTTTGAAACCTTCTGGAAGGCGAGAGCAATACAATACAGTTAAGTTTGGTTCAGGAGAAGGACCCATGTTCTCAAGAGTATGAAGGAAACGGAAATCGTTCTTTGTAACCATTGAACGTCCATCCATACCCATACCCGCCATTTCTAGGGTCGCCCAGATAGGATCTCCAGAGAAAAGTTGATTGTAAGAAGGGATACGAGCGAACTTAACCATACGGAATTTCATTACCAAGTGGTCGATAAGTTCTTGTGCTTCGCTTTCTGTTAGAGTACCTTCTTCCATGTCACGTTGAATATATATATCCAAGAAAGTAGAGATACGACCAACCGACATCGCTGCTCCGTTCTGTGTTTTGATAGCAGACAAGTAGCCAAAGTATAGCCATTGCACAGCCTCATGTGCGTTCATTGCAGGACGAGAGATATCATATCCATAAATAAGAGCCATTTCCTTCATTTCCTTCAAGGCCTTTATTTGCATAGATATTTCTTCTCTTTGACGGATAATCTCATCAGTCATCACGCCACATCCAGTGTTTCTAAGGTCAGCTTTCTTTTTCTCTATCAAGAAATCAACACCATATAAAGCTACACGACGATAGTCTCCGACGATACGTCCACGTCCATAAGTGTCGGGAAGACCTGTTAAAATGTGGTTATGACGCACCAATTTCATTTCATCTGTATATGCATCAAATACCCCTTCGTTGTGAGTTTTGTGGTATTCAGTAAATATTTTATGAAGTTCAGGAGCTGGTTCGTAACCATAAGTAGTACAAGCTTGCTCTGCCATCTTAATACCTCCATAAGGCATAAATGCACGTTTTAGAGGCTTATCTGTTTGCAATCCAACGATCTTTTCAAGTTCTTTGGTACCTTCGCCCATATAAGCTGCAGGATAAGCAGTCATACTTGATACTATTTTTGTTTCCATATCAAGAACTCCACCCTTTGCTCTTTCTTCTTTTTGAAGGCCTTGTAGTAGTGTCCAAAGCTTATTAGTTGCTTCTGTTGGACCTGCTAAGAAGTCAGCATTACCATCATAAGCAGTGTAGTTGTCTTGGATAAAGGCACGTACATCGATATCTTCTGTCCAGTGACTGCCTTTAAATCCTCTCCATTCGTTCTTCATTTTGAGTTGTATTTGTTTTGTTATTAAAAGCGTACTCGAAAGTACTTTCTGTTTTATTTTTCGTTACAATTGTTGATTTTATCATCAAATTGCAGTGCAAAAGTATATATAATTATACATATACGCAATACCTACAAGTGATGATTTTGCAAACTCCACATTACAAAACCGCCCAAAATGCAATAAAAATAACCATTTGCAAGAAGAATGTTAAAAATATATTAAATGCAAAATAAAATGCCATCAACCCTTTTATGCTGATTTTTCACAAAAGAATTGATGGCAAACACCTATTTTATATATAGATAATTAGGGGCGAACAGCTATACATTCTACTTCTACAAGAGCGTTCTTTGGAAGTGTTTTCACTGCCACTGCAGAACGAGCAGGATATGGTTCGCTAAAGAACTCTGCATAAATTTCGTTCATTGCTGCAAAGTTAGCCATATCACTTAAGAACACTGTTGTTTTAATTACGTTGTTAAGATCAAGTCCAGCCTCATTCATTATTGCACGAGCATTGGTCAATGCTTGGCGAGTTTGAGCTTGAACATCTCCCTCTACGAATTCTCCTGTAGCAGGATTAATACCTAATTGTCCTGAAGCAAACACAAAACCATTAGCTTCTACGGCTTGACTATAAGGTCCAATTGCGGCTGGTGCCTTAGTTGTTTGAATTGTTTTCATAATTGATTTTTTATCTTTATTGATTATATTGTTTATCTATGATATTCTAAATTGCGGTGTAATACCTAAAAATGATGAGTCTTCACATCAATTTTAATCATTCACAACGTTGAAACCCTGTTTCTTTAAGGTGGATTTTATTTCGAGAAGATGCTCCTCATTACGTGTTTCTGCAGTAAGTTTCACCACACATACCCTTACATTTCCTTTGCTCATGGCTCTGTCGTGATGCACACTTATGATGTTTGCGCCTAATTTTGACACAATTGCGCATGTTTGTGCGAGTGTACCTGGTTGATCGTTCACTTCAATGTGTATTGAGCATAGGCGACCACTGGCTATCAATCCGCTACTAATCACACGACCGAGCGTTGTTACATCGATGTTACCTCCACTCACAAGACACACCACTTTTTTGCCTTCAACAGGTATTTTGTCGAACATCACCGCAGCAACAGCCACAGCACCAGCACCTTCTGCCACCATTTTCTTTTTCTCAATCAATCGCAATATGGCAGCACAAATCTCCTCTTCGCTAACAGTCACTACCCCATCAACATAGTTCGAGCAAATGTCAAAGGTGATGTCTCCAGGCTTTTTAACGGCTATTCCGTCAGCAATAGTGCTCACTGAGGTTAAAAGCACAGGTTCTTTGGCTTCTAAACTTCGAAGCATACTCGCCGCATTTTCTGCCTGAACGCCATATACTTTGATGTTAGGATTCAGCGTTTTAGCCGCATAAGCCACTCCAGAAATCAGTCCTCCGCCTCCAACAGGCACCACAATCACGTCTACATCGGGCAATTCTTCGAGAATTTCCAATGCAATAGTGCCCTGACCAGCAATAACATTCTCGTCATTAAAAGGATGAATAAAGGTATAACCAAATTCGTCTCTCATGGCAAGTGCACGATTATAGGCATCGTCATACACCCCTGGCACCAAGCAAATCTCTGCTCCTAAACGTCTTGTTGCTTCCACTTTGCTCATCGGAGCCGCTTCTGGTAGGCATATTAAAGACTTTATTCCCATAGAAGTTGCACCCAAAGCCACTCCTTGTGCATGGTTTCCTGCCGAGCAAGCAACCACTCCTTTCGCCTTTTCTTCATCCGAAAGTTGCGATATTTTATAGTAAGCTCCTCTTATTTTAAACGACCCTGTGCGTTGTAAACATTCGGGTTTAAGATACACTTCGCATGTTGTATTCACCTTTTTAGTATGCACTAAATCGGTTTTTCGCAAGATATTCTCGAGTACAATACGTGCATTGTAGAATTTATCAATAGTGAGCATAGATTTATTGGTTTTTATTCATCACAAATATAGTATTTTATTTGGAAAACACCTCTATGCTTTTGATTTTTTATTGCACAAAAAGCAAAGTTTTTACTTTTCGTTTAGCACTGCCTTTCGCCTACCTTAGCCCTGCAATTGCTCTCTCTATTTTTTCTTAAAATATTGCTTCAATCGCTTATAACCCTCCACTCCCAAGATGGTTAAGCCCGTATATTGAAATATTTTGGCAAGTCCAAAGAGCACAACCCAAAGAATTCCTTTTGTTTTTACGTCGATATCGAGAGCCATTTGCGCAAACGACAAGATGTAAAAAGGAATGCAACAAAGTGTGATGATAACACCTGTGCGGAATGAAAGTTGTTGAAGTTTGTTTTTTATTTTATTGAAAAAAGAGGACATTACGTTTTGCTCTATAATGATTTCAATTACAAAAGTATAAATATTTTTTTGGTAAAGAGTTGAGGTAAGAGTTTTTTATAGCCCTAACAGGACGATTTTTCGATAAGAGAAAACCCATGAAAGGAAAAGAAGAAAAATGTAGTTACTTTTTCACATCCTTTTCATCACTTTCAAAACTCAATGCTTTTGCGTTGCAAAATCACTGCTATTAGAGTCTAAAAACAACGCTTTTACCATGCAATAGCATAGCTTTAGATTTGCTTCTATTTCACGTTGGGTGGCAACATCAAAAAAGGTTGTCTCTATTTGCATAAAGACAACCTTTTAGCTACATTTCCTTTCTACCTTAAAACGGAACTAATCTATGTTTATTTCTTCATTATTTTCTTACCATCTACAATGTAGACACCTGCAGGAAGGGCATCCCAAGCCTGTGTTTGGCGCACTCCTTGAACGTTATAGATGTGCTTTGGAGCTTTATTTTCGCTTTCGAGCGAGCCAATACCTGTGGCTTTCAATTTGTCTACTGCGTGGAATGTATTGCGGAATGTAAGAGGATTCCAAACATCTTCACGATTTCCGTTTCTCACAATCTCAATATGTACTTCGTAAGAGTGATTCTTTTCTAATTTTGAAGCAGGGAAAGTGATGCGTGTTGATGCTGCATTCTTTAGATCTCCATAAGGCAAATTCACATTATTTAGAGAGCCTACCTCAATCCATTTATCTGCAGTTAGGTCGTACAAACGATAATATAGTGGACCACGATAACCATCTTTAATTACCCAACCCGATATTTTTGAATGCACTTGCAAACCAATTTCACTTATTTTGTTTAGTTCGAAGGTGCTATAATTAGCATCTTTACCATCTACAAGGAAGTCTACAAAGTTAAACTCAATTGTTCCTCTATTTACATAAGGCAATACTTCTACTTCAAAAGGCTTTTGCATTTTGATAGGAACAACAACCTCCTCTGCTCCCTTTCTTTTAGCCTTTATCGAAAAGGTTACATCGTATTTACCTGGCGATAAACTACCTATTCTACCTGATTGGTAATATTGTGCTAACATTCTTATAGTGAAAGAAGTATGTCCAAGACGTTGAGCTACCACGTTAGGAGTAAGTAAGAAACCATTAAACTCTTCATTGGTTGCTTTATTTTTGAATGTCATCACCAAGTCACCACGCACTTCTTCACGGCCTGGGTTGTACATTGTAAAGCTAAAAGCAGCCATACTACCTGAATTTTCATAGAAAGGTGCCAACAAACTTGGTGCCTTTTCCATTGTTACATCATTTTTAGGATTGTTCTCATTCATACGAACTTCATTTGATGTAAGTTCTACCTGTATCTCATTAGCGTAGTTTATAGGCTTCCATTCACCATTTTCTTTGGTTACAGGATCAAGCATTTCTGAGTAAACAGGCACCAAACGATAGTTACCATTGGGCAATCCTTCAAAATTAATGTTGTATACATCAAAATTAAATGTGGTGAAAATAGTAGCCCATTGAATATTATCACTGTTTGATTTGAATATTTTTACTCGCTTATTTTGATCATCATAGAGCGCAAGACCAACCTTTCCGGTGAATACTCCTAAGCCTTCTTTCGCAGAACTATATGCTCCTACCCTTTTAATTTCTGCAGAAAAGCTTTCGTTTCGTACTCCTTGTGTTTTATTAATAGTAAATGTTGTGGTTAAACGAGCATTTAAAGCACGTTCTATATCCTTGAAAGGAGTTGCTATTCCATTGTTTGGATGTGCAAATACAACAGAAATATCGTCCCAGAAAGTACCACTAAGTGCAAATCCAGAAACATTTAAATAAACGGTATTTATATCGAAATAGCCGTCTTCTTGACCACCCCAACCCCAGTTAGTGTGTATAAATCCTTGCTCATCATAGCCGTCATAAACAAAGGCATGAGGTCCTCCTACAACTAAAACAGGATATCCATCAGATAGCTCTTGCATCACTTCTTTTAGGAATTCATTTGCAGGTAGAACGTCTTTAACAAGATATCGCACTGTATAATTAAATGTATGACGAAGGGCATTGCATGCGTTTTCCAAGTTAGAATCACTTCCTTTATGATAATATCTCATTCTAACTGCCTTACCAATATCATACATTAAAACTCCAACAGCTTGTTGAGAACGACTTGAAAACATCTTATCCGAGGTATCTTTCATATCATCCCACCAATAAGTACTGCTCTTTCTGGCCTCATCCCCTGTTGATGCTATATAGTCTGCAGGGCGATTTTTTGGCCATTTATGGTGATACATCACTTGTGCAGTGGCTGTTGCCACACAACCTGTAGGGGTTGTTTTACCATCAATTACAGGGGTATATTTATTAAATGGAAAGTATTGACTCCACTTACAAGTTAGCAATGGTTCTACTTTTCGTTTGAGTTGGCTTGGTGTGGTTGATGCTTGTATGGTATTGCTACGTACAGCTTTCACCACTCTTTCATAGTCTTTTAAGAACTGTTTGAAGTAGGGTGATTGCTTACTCTCATCTTTCGACATCTTATCTCCATAAGCAACCACTTCATTTAGCTTGCTTTCTCCTGATACAATAACGAACTTATCATCGTTAGAGCTGGTGAAAATATAATAAGCTGGTTGCTCGTTTGCTTTTAATGAGCGTGTTTTAGGTATTTTGTTCGACAGCGTTGGGTTGCTAATATACTTAGAAGCAATGTTCAATGCCTGTCCTTTTGTAATAGGATTTGCGCTCGCAAGCACACTATTGGCTAACACTGTTAGCGCAAAAAGTAATGTTCTTTTCATTTGTTTGTTTATTCGATTAGTCAAGTGTTTGTGTTTGTTATGTTCTTTATGCTACGTTAATTAATGAATATAGGGTTAATATCAGTAGACAAGTAAATATTATTTATTTTTGTTTGGTGACTGATTTAGAAGGATATAACCTCCTATTCCGCCTAAAATGGAAGCCAAAAAGATTCCCACTTTTGCTTGTGTCAGCCACAATTCGTTGTCGAATGCAAGTGTAGAAATAAACATCGACATGGTGAAACCTATGGAAGCAAGCATACCTAAACCTACCATTGTGCGCTTGGTGATGGCACTTGGCAAGGTTGCCCAACGCATTTTAACCATTAAGAAGGTTGCACCTACCACACCAAGAGGCTTTCCAATGAGCAAACCTAAAGCTACTCCGAGCGCAACATGGGTGGAAAAGATATCTGATATACTTAGATTGGTGAAGCTAATACCTGCATTGGCAATGGCAAAGATGGGCATAATGAGGAATGTTACCACTGGGGCTAAGGTGTGTTCGAGCTGTTGTAGCAAAGGAATAGCAATGGAGGTGTCTCGCTTGATGGTTGCTAACACGCCCACTTGTCCTTCTTCTAAGATTCGAACGTCATTGGATTCTTCGTGTTCAAAACGTTTCAATTGCTTCTTTAAACGCTTGATATACACTGATTCATTTATTCTTGCATCGGCTGGAATCATAAAAGCGGCAAGCACTGCAGCGATAGTTGCATGGATACCTGATAGTAAAAAGGTGACCCAAACGCCTCCTATCCCAAGTATTGCGTAAAAGAATAGATTTTTAACTCCTAATCTATTGCCAATAAACATCACTGCAAGAAAGGCTAAACCAAAGAGCAAACTCACCACAGAAAGCTCGGAAGTGTAGAAGAAGGCAATAACAAGTACTGCTCCAAGGTCGTCTACTATGGCAAGAGTTGTTAAGAATACTTTTGCCGAAAGGGGCACCTTATTGCCTAAAAGATACACCACTCCTAAGGCGAAGGCTATGTCGGTTGCCATCGGAATACCCCAACCCATGGCGTGAGGTGTGCCTATATTGAGGGCTGTATAAATCAAAGCGGGAACAAGCATACCACCAATGGCAGCTCCAATGGGTAGTATGGTGTTTCTAACATCTGCCAGTTCGCCTCCTATAAATTCTCTCTTTAGCTCTAAACCAACCACAAAGAAGAAAACAGCCATTAAGCCATCGTTAATCCAATGATGCAAAGAATAGTTCAAATAAGTTTGTCCATTGACAATCATTCCTACCTCTTGCTCAAAGAAATGAAAGTAACTTGTAGCAAAATCTGTATTGGCTAAGACCATAGCCAACACAACACTGAGAAGCAAAACGATACCGCCCGACTTCTCTCTACCCATAAATAACTTTATAGGTAACATCAAATGATGGTTTAATTTCTTTTCTACTCGCTTTCTCATAAACCTATATTCATTGTTTTTCCTTGTGTATTGCAAAAGTAATATTATTTATTTTAAATAACAAACTCACACTAATTTAAATACAATTACACTGCTTTTTTATCTAAAACAGGTCATTTTCAATACTATTTCCACTCTTCTAAGGTGGAATTTCATCAACATAAAAAGGGTAATCACCTCACTTATAATTTAAAAAATCTTAACAGGCAGGATTCTAAAAATCATCTATCAAAATAAAATTGTAACTTTGTAGTTCATTAAAATATACATGCGTGAAAATTAAAGACGTAATTCATGCCCTTGAAAAGTTCGCGCCTCTGCCCTTGCAAGAGAGCTATGATAATGCCGGTTTGCAAGTAGGATTGACAGAGACGGAAAGCTCAGGGGCATTATTGTGTTTGGATGTGACCGAAGAAGTGATTGATGAAGCCATCGAATTAGGCTGTAACATCATTGTAGCACATCATCCATTGATATTTAAAAAGCTATCTTGTGTCACCGATACAACACTCGTTCAACGCTGTGTTATAAAGGCTTTGCAAAACAATATTACTATTGTTGCAATGCACACCAATATAGATAGCGCAGTGAATGGAGTGAACTTTAAGATTGCAGAGAAGCTAAATATGCACGACTTGCAATTCTTTGGAGACACAAAAGATGTTGACGGAGTAGCTGGCGGAAGCGGTGTTATAGGTCAACTTGCACAACCTTTAAATGCAAATGAATTTATATCGCTTTTAAAAAGCACTTTCGATGTGGATTGCGCTCAATGCAATGAACTTTTAAAACGCCCCATTTCAAAGGTAGCTTTGTGTGGAGGTGCGGGCTCATTCCTATTGAATGATGCTATAAAAGCAGGTGCAGACGCTTTCATTACGGGCGAAATGCATTATCACGACTACTTTGATACAGAGCAAAAGATACAAATTGCGGTCTTAGGTCACTATCAAAGCGAACAGTATACCACTGAGATTTTTAAATCAATCATCGAGAATAACTGTCCAGGAGTACCCTGTTTTATCACTAAAATCAATACAAATCCAATAATATATATATAATATGGCAAAAAAAGATCCTATTGAATTGTCGGTTGAAGAGAAGCTAAAGACTCTTTATCAACTACAAACAAGCTTGTCAGAAATAGATGAAAAGAGAGCACTTCGTGGTGAATTACCTCTAGAAGTACAAGACTTAGAAGACGAGATTGCGGGTTTAACATTGCGTATCGATAAGATTCAACAAGAAATTCGTGAGTTTCAAACTGCAGTAACACAGAAACGTGTGGAGATGGATCAAGCTCAAAAGAGCATAGAACGCTATCAAAAGCAGTTAGATGAAGTGAAGAACAATCGTGAATACGATACTCTTACAAAGGAAATCGAATACCAAAGTCTTGAAATAGAGTTGTGCGAAAAGAAGATTAAGGAAGCTCTTATCAAGATAGAAGAGAAAACTCACGCCTTAGAAGAAGGTAGAGAGAACATCAAAGAACGTCAAGAAGACCTCAAACACAAGAGAAGTGAGTTGAATGAGATCGTTCAAGAGACTCGTGAAGAAGAGGAAAAGCTAAGAGAAAGAATTGCAGAACTAGAAACAAAGATCGAACCTCGTCTTCTATCTAGCTTCAAACGCATTCGCAAGAACGCTCGTAATGGCTTAGGAATTGTTTACGTTCAGCGTGATGCTTGTGGTGGTTGTTTCAATAAAATACCACCTCAGAGACAGTTAGACATCAAGATGCACAAGAAAGTTATCGTGTGCGAATATTGCG
Source organism: Hoylesella nanceiensis DSM 19126 = JCM 15639 (assembly GCF_000379965.1). Lineage (GTDB taxonomy): Bacteria > Bacteroidota > Bacteroidia > Bacteroidales > Bacteroidaceae > Prevotella > Prevotella nanceiensis. The sequence goes on from NZ_KB904333.1 coordinate 82,458, forward strand.
GTAGAATTATGATTGACCCAGATTTAGCTGGAGTTAAGACCGTAGATGCTACACTTGAAGACAAGCCAAAGCGCAAAAGAGCTATCAGAAAGAAGGCTAAAGAGGAAGAAGGAGAATAATTAACTCTATATAAAAGGAGGCTTATTACACGTTAATAAGCCTCCTTTTGCATTGTAATAACTATGCTTTTTAGACCTAAAGTCAATGCTTTTACTTTACAAATCGATTACTTAAATATTTTCTTAGCGGTGCATCATAGTAGCGAAAACATAGTTGTGCTAATACAATTGAGACAACAACCACAGCTATTGCCGCTGGATAGGCACTACTAAAGGGCAACTCATTGTTCTTAACCCACGCATAATAAGTATAAACAAGAGGATAATGTACAATATAAACAGGATAAGATAAATCGCCTAACCAAGTGGCAATTCGCTTTGTTCTATCGCTTATTGCCGTTGCAGAAGCCCCTATACACATTACAAAAGGAAAGGCACATGTAATGCAGAAGACATCGTAAATGCCGTTCATCCAATTGTATTCGTGTCCACCAACATTGGGCATAAAAGTCAATACCACCAAAACAATACTTCCAATAATAAACGGATGCTTGATAATTCCAGGGTGATAGGTGCGTGAAATGAGCAATCCTGCAGTGAAAGAGAACAACAATCTAAACATTCCACCAATGAAATTCTCTTTCGTTAGAGCCCATCCCCAGCCTAAATTACAATAATCTCCTTGGAAAGCAGCATAGGTTAATCCCACTGCAAACAAAGGAACAATCCACCAAAGCACACGAGTTGAAACCTTTCTAAATATAAAAGCATACAAACCATAAGCAATATACTCGAAGAAAAGCGACCAACAAGGTCCATTTAGAGGGAACATCTCGCCCCAACCACGTATATCCATAGACATAGTTGAAGGTATTAAAAAGCAATTCAGCAGTGTTGTTCCGAACAAAGAACTTAGTCCTACCGAGCCAACATTCCACATTTCACATCCTTGAAAGTAGAACATGGCAGCTCCAAGTATTGCTCCTATCACCACCATAGGTTGCAAACGAATCAATCTTCGTAATAAAAAGTTAGACGAAGACACCGTATCTATTCGACGATCATACGAATATCCAATTACAAAACCCGACAACATAAAAAAGAAATCCACTGCAAGATAGCCGTGATTAACGCTTTGTTCTACAGGATTAATAGCATAAGCTTCAAATAAATGGTAGCATATCACAATTAAAGCAGCCACTCCTCGCAATCCATCAAGAATAAGATAATGAGGTTTTGACCCACCATATACGGCAAAATCTACATTGGTTTGTTGTACAGTTGTTTCTTTATTCATTTTCAATACTGATTGTTTTATTTTACACCTATATTATATATAGCCTCTGTAAGATTTGTTTTAAAACTGAAAAAGCTTTTATTCCCTGTCTCAAGAAAGAGAATAAAAGCCTATATTGACACTGCGTTTAAATAAAAGAAAAGTTATTTCTCTACAGCGATTTTATCTATTCGTGCTTGATGACGTCCGCCTTCAAAGTCGGTTTGCATAAATTCATCAATAATTTTAGCAGCCTCTTCGTTGCTAATATATCTTCCTGGCATCACCAATACATTTGCATCATTGTGCAAACGAGTCATGTGTGCGATCTCAGGAGACCAACAAAGAGCAGCTCTAATATGCTGATGTTTGTTGAGAGTCATGCTAATTCCTTCTCCACTTCCACACACTGCAAGACCTGGATACACTTCTCCTGCCTCAACAGCGTTAGCTAAAGCGTGACCAAAATCAGGATAATCAACCGAAGCTTCGCTGTTTGTTCCAAAGTCTTTCACTTCATATCCCTTTTCTTGTAGATATTTCTTTGCAAACTCTTTCAATGCAAATCCTGCATGGTCGCTTGCCAATCCTATTACTTTTGCTTTCATATTCTATTTCAATATGTTCGTATTGATAAAAAGAATAGTGAATGATTTTCTGTTATTTCCTTGCATCATACAAGATAACATGTCAATCATTCACTATTAATATCGTAATTTTTATTTGTTCAACATTGTTTTAACGCAGTTGTAAACGTTCTCTGCTGTGAAGCCTAACTTCTCGTTTAGCACAGTGAAAGGAGCTGAATAGCCGAATGAATTCAAACCGAACACTTCGCCATTGCTACCTACTAAGCCTTCGAGAGTCACAGGTAAACCTGCTGTTAAGCCGAATATCTTACTACCAGTTGGTAGCACTTCTTCTTGATATTCTTTTGTTTGACGACGGAACAGACCTTCTGAAGGAACGCTAACAATACGCACTTTCACACCATCTGCACGCAAAAGACTTGCTCCAGACACAAGAGTTGCCACCTCAGAACCCGATGCTAACAAGATAACATCATATTGTTCGTCTGATCCAGCCACTACATATGCACCCTTACGAGCCATATCATAGTTTGTACCTTCAGGCAAGTTGTCTACGTTTTGACGTGAGAATATCAATGCAGTAGGTGTATTCATGTTCTCCATAGCCATCTGCCAGCACACTGTTGTCTCATTAACATCAGCAGGACGGAATACTCTTACAGAGTCTTCTCCATTGTGGTTACGAAGCTTTTCCATTAATCTTATTTGTGCTTCTTGCTCAACTGGCTCGTGAGTAGGACCATCTTCGCCCACTCTAAAGGCGTCGTGCGACCAAATAAACTTAATAGGAACACGCATTAAAGCTGCCATTCTAATTGCAGGCTTCATGTAATCAGAGAATACAAAGAATGTTCCACAAGCAGGAATGATACCACCATGCAAATACATACCAATGCACATACATGCCATAGTCAACTCACTTACACCCGCTTGGAAGAATGCTCCAGAGAAATCTCCACGTATTATGTTATGCGTATCCTTAAGGAATCCATCTGTTCTGTCTGAATTACACAAGTCAGCAGACGACACAATCATATTCTTAACCTGCTCACTTAGAACACCAAGACATGCTGCCGAAGCTACTCTTGTTGGTGAATTAGGCTTTTGAACGAGGTTACTCCAATCGATGTTAGGTGCTTTTCCAGAGAACCATTCAGCCATTTTAGCTGCTTTTTCTGGATTTTCAGCAGCCCATTGCTTTTCAATTGCTTGACGTTTTGCTACAATCTCTTTTAGTTCTGCATTTCTCTTTGCATAGAGTTCAGCAACATCGTCGTAGATAACGAATGGGTTTTCAACGTCACCACCAAGGTTTTTGATTGTATTGATATAGGCATCTCCTCCTAAAGGAGCGCCGTGTGTTCTAAAGTCGCCCTCATAACTGGTACCATCTGCTTGAACTGCGCCCTTAGCCATGATGGTTTTACCAATAATAAGCGTTGGACGTTCGGTCTCTTGATTAGCTAATGTCAATGCTTTTCTTATCTCATCAACATCATTACCATTTATAGTTATAACGTTCCAACCCCATGATTTATACTTCATTTCGGTGTCTTCTCTCATCACAACATCGCAGTTTGTAGAGAGTTGAACATCGTTTGAGTCGTAGAACATAATGAGATTATTCAATCCAAGCACTCCTGCTAAGCGACCAGTGCCTTGAGATATCTCTTCTTGAATGCCTCCATCAGATATAAATGCATATATCTTATGTTGCATTACCTCGTGTCCTAAATGCGCTTCGAGGTATTTTTCTGCCACAGCAGCACCTGCAGCGAATGTATGTCCTTGTCCTAAAGGACCTGAAGTATTCTCTATTCCGTGCGCAATATCACGTTCTGGGTGTCCAGGAGTTACCGAACCCCATTGGCGGAACTGCTGAAGATCCTCCAAAGTGAATTTGCCTTGCATTGCAAGAACAGAATAAAGCATGGGCGACATGTGACCGGGATCAAGATAAAAACGGTCTCTTCCCTCCCAGAAAGGATTACTTGGGTCGTATATTAAGAATTCAGAGAAGAGCACATTGATAAAGTCTGCGCCACCCATTGCACCCCCTGGATGACCCGATTTTGCTTTTTCTACCATCGCAGCAGTTAGAATTCGGATATTATCTGCTGCCCGATTCATTAATGTCTTTTGGTTCATATCTTGTTATAAAGTTTAAACTTGTATTGCAAAAGTACTGCTTTAAATTGATACTTGCAACGCTATAAGTCGTTATTTTTACTAAACATAATTATTGACATGTATTAAGTATTAATGTTAAATGTTATACTTTTGAATCTTTATCTCGCTTTTTCTTATTAAAAGAAAGAGTTCTTCTTTTTTAATATGCTTTATTTCACATTTCATCAACGTCGATCTCTCTATATTTAATCTTTGCACTTTCATTTTAGTAGTCTTATTTTTAGAATTTAAGTACTTTTTAGTTCTCAACGTAAGTCATTGCAATTGATTTCTAAAGTCAATGCTTTTGACTTAGAATAGCACTGCTTTTAACGAATAAACTCAATGCTTTTACAAGGTAAAGACATTGAGTTTACTTTTAATGAACGATGTATTTTGAAAATCAATTGATTGTCATTGCATTACGAAGGAAGAAGAATTAGTTAGAAGTATCCCAATCTTTAAAATTATAATTCTTCTCAATTTCGTTCTCTATCTTATCGTCTAGCGATGCAAAAAAATTGAAACCTGTGATGCGTTCCACCTCATCTACTGATGTTGCATAAGCTTTTACGGGCTTATCTGTATCATCATTGGGATAGATAAAGCCTATTGCTCTAGGCGAAGAGCCATTGTATAACACCACTTTAAAGAAGCCTTTGGGAACCAACACCTTGTTAGGACCAATGCGACGGCCTTTTTCTTGTGGATTGATAGGACCACAAACGATGTGAATTTCGCCCCATTTGCGTGCCCAACTACGGCACATTTGCTCTAATTCACTCCAGTCTCCTGAATTCAAATTGGGTGCTTGCGGACAAATATTGGTCATCAAAAATGATTCTTGTTGTGCTCTTTCGCTCCACTTATTATCTGCAGAAGGACACATATGTCCACGATCATAGCCCGAACGAACATAGTCGAAAGTAGTTACTTGCACTCCTTTCACCTCAGGATCAGGTTGAAAAGCATTTCCGTTTCGTTTATGCTTGCCCTTTGTGTGAGCCGCCGTTAGCAACCAAGCCACATAGTTTGGCGTTTTAGTTTCGCTGTTATACGACACCACATAGGCAGTTTTATACATCAATTGCTCTGGTTTTTGAGTGATTTTTGCAGGCAAAAGCACTCGACTAACAGTAGAACCCGTATCCGACACTGCCTCTATTTTCTTCGATTTGCTTTCTTTGTTCAGCTCTTTGTCAATCTCTTGAACAACGGTTTTAACAATTTTCTGCGTGTGTTTATCCTGCCAAATGCGCCTCGATTCTTTCAAATCACCACACGAAAAGAACAAGATAATGCTAAAAAGATATAGTATGTGTTTTTTATTCATCGTCTATTGTTTAAACTGTTGATATGGATCGAAGGTGTATTTTTGCGATATTGTTAGGCAAATGAACAACGACACGATAGACGAAGTGAATGCAAGTAGAGCGCAAACTACCTGTGCAACAAGGGCTTCTCCAATGCCAATGCCACACATTATCATTGCGCATAAGATCCAAGGAGCTGTTCCCGAAACCACAAGACACAAGGGTTTAAGGTTCATTATTGTTGTTTTTTCGATGGCACGACGCAACAAATAGCCAATAGAAGTGTTGTGAGTGGCTCCGTTTGCTTGTAGATAATAGTATAACTTACCATCATTTAGCAATCCATTGGCATAAGTGTCTATTCCTTTTGCTGTGGAAACGGCTACCGAACAATAGGTTATGGGCAACAAAGGTAGCAGATATTGTGCCGAAAAGAAGTTGTCTGCACCTGACAAAGCATAGTGAGCAGGCAACACAAGCAATAGAAATACGGCACAATTGGCAATGAGCAAGGGAGTAAAGAAATGCTTTCTATGGGGCAGTTTCTTTAATGTTGCAGCGTAAGTGGCTAACAATGGAGCCACAAGAGATAAGAGGATGTTGACAAAGGCGTTATTTATTTTCATGGCATAGTATATCACTAAGCCTACAGCCACTGCACCAATGCCCATCTTTAGCAATGCAACAAACACTCGGTTTTGCTTTGTTGAACCTACATTATATAATATATACATAGGAAGGAACAACAATATGATGATAAAAATGCAACTAAAAAAAGATAGTGTCATATATTTATTATGTTCTTATTTTACTTTAGATATGCCCTTAAAGCCTATCGTTTTAATTCTGTTATATTGTTCTTTTCAATCTACTTCAATGTTCAATGCTTTATACATTGATTCGTTTTGTTCCGCTATTGGCAAGGATTTCGCTGCTTGTTACAGCTAAAATGCCACTCCCCTGCTCTCTTATTTTATTTAAAAGATATTGAATAATGGTGTGTCCTTCATTCTCTTCATCGCACCATAGATGGTCTATTAACACCAAATCTTTAGGCGAAACAATCGAAAAACACAAGAGTATTGCCTGTTGTTCGAATGGAGTTAAACTGCAATATTTCTGCTTCAAAATTTCTTTATCAATGCCTATTTCTTTCAATATCTGCTTTAATTGCTCTTTGCAATGAGCTTCTTTGTTGTCGTTTGCTTTTAAATGAAGATGAAAAAGGTCGATAACACTCTCTTTATACTCGCAAAAATGAGTTGGAACAAAAGCCATACTCTGTCTGAAATAGGCTGCCGATTGGGTGTCAACAACGGCTCCATCAATACTGATATACCCCGATTTATAAGGCTTAAAGCCTAAAATATACTCAAACAAGCACCCCATTTCACTGGCATTGGTGGTGTAGATGCTCACCAACTCTTGTCCTTCGACGGTGAAAGACAAGCTATATGAGGACGCAGAACCAATGGTTTCGAAAGGTATATCTTTTAATTCTAGCTTCATTCTAATATTCTTTTACTCTAGAGTTACAAAGTTACTAGTTTTTTTTCACCTAGTTATTAAAAGAATAAATTTATTCTTTATTTTTCCATTTCCTATGATTATTATGTATAACTTTGCACCAAATGACACAAAACGAACAACAAAATAGAGTGTTACCTGCTGAATGGTATCCTCAAAAAGGCGTGATGTTGACATGGGCACACGCTGAAACTGACTGGTGTCCATACCTCAATGAGATTTATAAAACATTGCTCTCACTGGCTAAAGCCATTGCAAAATACGAGAAAGTGTTAGTTGTTGCTCAGCAAAAAGAAGAGGTTTTGCAAATGCTTAACGATGAGTTAGGACCACAATTGATGCAAAATGTGACGGTAGTTGAATGTAAAACGAACGACACTTGGGCACGAGATCATGGCTTTATCACCCTTCTTGAAAAGCAAAACGATGGTTCTGTCCAACCTGTTTACATGGATTTTCAGTTCAATGGATGGGGAAAGAAGTTCGAATCGCAATATGATAACGCTATCAATCAATATCTTTGCGACAACAATATTATAAAAGGTAAGTGGCAAGACTGCAATTATTTCGTTTTAGAAGGCGGTTCTATTGAAAGCGATGGCGAAGGAACTATCTTCACAACAAGCACTTGTTTGTTGGCACCTAACCGCAATCAGCCCCTTACTAAGCAAGAGATTGAAGAACAACTCATTGGCTTTTTTAATGCAAAACGTGTGGTTTGGTTAGATCATGGTGAGCTAATTGGCGACGACACTGATGGACATATCGACACAATTGTGCGCATTGCACCTAACGACACCATTGTTTATGTGGGTTGCGAAGATACAAACGACGAGCAATATAACGACTTTAAGGCTCTTAAAGAACAACTAATTGCCCTTAAAACACTCGACAATAAGCCTTATCGTTTGCTTGAGTTACCAATGCCAAAGGCTATCTATGACGACGAAAATCAACGTCTTCCTGCTACTTATGCCAACTTTCTTATTATCAATAATGCCGTTATTTTGCCTACATATAATCAGCCTGAGAACGATAAAAAGGCTGCCGAAGTGTTGCAAGAGGCGTTTCCTGACAGAGAAATTATTAGTATAGATGCTCAAATTGTCATCGAACAACACGGCTCATTGCATTGCCTTACAATGCAAATTCCACAAGAAGCAGAAGGTATTCTCTAATCAATAACATCCTAAAAACAACGATAATGCAAAATAAAATAAAGGTTGGTTTCATTCAACAACACAACACTAACAATATAAACGACAACATGCAACGCTTGAAAAAGGGCATTGAACAACTTGCAAAACAAGGTGCTCAGCTCATTGTTCTACAAGAATTGCATAACAGTCTTTATTTTTGTCAGATCGAAACTGTAGACAACTTCGATTTAGCAGAGCCCATTCCTGGTCCTTCTACCGCTTTCTTTAGCGAGATTGCAGCAGCAAATAACGTTGTAATTGTAACCTCGTTATTCGAGAAAAGGGCTGCAGGACTATACCACAACACCTCTGTTGTGATTGAAAAAGATGGTAGTATTGCTGGCAAATACCGCAAGATGCACATTCCAGACGACCCTGCTTATTACGAAAAGTTCTACTTTACACCTGGCGATTTGGGCTTTACTCCCATCCAAACTTCATTGGGTAAGCTCGGAATTTTAGTGTGTTGGGATCAATGGTACCCTGAAGCTGCACGCCTAATGGCATTGAATGGAGCTGAATTATTAATCTACCCTACTGCCATTGGCTATGAAAGTAGCGATGCAGAAGAAGAGAAACAACGCCAAAGAGAAGCGTGGACAACTGTTCAAAGAGGCCATGCTGTGGCAAATGGATTGCCTGTTATCGCTGTAAATCGTGTGGGATTCGAACCCGATCCATCACAACAAACACAAGGAATTACCTTCTGGGGAAGCTCATTTGTTGCGGGTTCGCAAGGCGAATTCATCTATCGTGCGTCTGAAACAGAAGAAGAATGCACTATTGTTGAAATCGATTTACAAAGAAGTGAGCAGGTTAGACGCTGGTGGCCCTTCCTTCGTGACCGTCGAATAGACGAATATCACAACATTACTAAGCGTTTTATCGACTAAGATAATTAGGTTATTCAACCCCATAGTTGATGTTTATGCCCCGTTGTTTCGACGAGGATAAACATTCAATTCAACGAGTTCTCTACCCCATTGATTTGCAATGAGTTGAGAACTCGTTTTCGTTTCCACCTCAAAAGCATTGATATTACTATCTAAAAGCAATGCTATTGCACTGCAATCTCAATGCAATTAGGAAACAAAAGCTATCCTTTTAGTTTCCATAAGTTCACTGATTATCAAATAATTGAGTTGCGCACACAACGTAAAAAAAGGAAGAATAGAACATCTTTATTGTTAAAATTCAGTAAAATAACATTGTAAGTTATTGAGTATTGGGTTCTTTTACTACTTTTATAGCACAACAAAACACATTTAGTTGTTAACCTTACGACAACCTTTTGCTAATAAATTTTACTATCTATACAAACTCATTGAATTATGGAACCTAAACAAAAGCGGACTATTCCGCATCAAAGCAGTGCACGCTTAATAGCCTTAACTGCAGGGTTATTAGCCTTTGCGCCCATCAACTCATTTGCAGCACCAAACAAAAACAGTGTTAGCAATGAGCAAAAACAAACCCAAACCATTTCGGGAACGGTTAAAGATGAGAACGGAATGCCTATTATTGGCGCTTCGATCAGTGAACTAAATGGAGATAAAACTGGTGCGATTACCGACGTAAACGGCCACTTCTCTCTTTCAGTAGCACCGGGTACAACTATCAAAGTGGTGTACATCGGCTACTCTCCTCAAGCCTTTAAAGTTAAAGGAAATCAAACAACTTACGACATTATCTTACGAGAAGACCAACAATCGCTCAACGAAGTGGTTGTAATTGGTTATGGTGTGCAAAAGAAAGCCAACCTAACTGGTTCGGTTGCATCTATCAATTCGGAGAAATTAGAAAGTCGTCCTGTGTCAAGTGTCTCTGCTGCTTTGGCAGGAACTATGGCTGGTGTAACTGCAATTCAACGTTCTGGAGAGCCTGGTTCACAAACAGGTAGCCTCACAATTCGTGGTAAAAACTCTATCAATGCAGCTGCTCCTCTAACCATTGTCGACGGAGTTCCTGGTTCAATGAATAACATCGACCCTCAAGATATCGAGTCTATCTCTGTCTTAAAAGATGCTGCTTCGGCTGCAATCTATGGTGTTCAGGCTGCCAATGGTGTCATCGTTATCACCACAAAGAAAGGTCAAAACAATCAAAAAGCACGTATTGACTATTCTGGTATGGTGTCTTCAACCAGTCCAACAGCTCACCTTAACTTCTTAGGAGCAGCCGACTATGCTATGCTTTTCAACGAAGCTACAAAGAATGAGAACCCTAATGCAGCTCAACCTTTTAGCGATGAAGACATTCAAAAGTATAGAGATGGAAGCGATCCAATAGGACATCCCAATACAGATTGGTATAAAGAGGTATTTAAGAAGGCAGCAATAGAGACTCAACACAATGTCTCTTTGTCTGGAGGTTCACAGAATACATCTTACATGGGCTCTGTTGGTTACGTCTATCAAGATGGTTTAACCAGAGCAAGAAACTACAAACGTTTCACTGGAAGAATGAACATTGACTCTAAAGTAACCAAATGGTTGTCGATAGGTCTTAACGCTTCTGCTTACAGAGGCATCACAAACGACAACTACGAAGGCTCTGCTTCATTGATGCACTATGTGAATCGTATCCCTCCAACCTACAAAATCTACAACGAAGACGGCACATTTAATTATAATAGTATGAACAACCCTGTTGCACTTCAAGGTTATGCAACTGGTAAAACCACTATTTATAATAGTCAGTTCTTTGGCTCTGCTTATGCAGAAATACGTCCTTTTGCAGGTTTAAGCTTGAAAGCTCTCTACAACATACGCCACGATGCACAAGATTATAGACGCTTTAAGGCTCACTATGAATATGGAAGTGGAAACAATATTGCCAACACTGGTGATAGAGAAGGACAACACAATTATTATAACTGGAACTGGTATACTACCCAATTCCTTGCTAACTATCTCAAAACTTTTGCTAAACACCACACTGTCAACGCACTTCTTGGATATGAAAAGGTGGATTATACCTATCGATATACAAAGACAAGTCGCAAAGGTGGTGGCTCTAATGATTTGCAAGAGGCATTAGATGCACTTGATTCTAAGAGTCAAAAAAATGAAGATAACGGATTAGACAAGATTCAATGTTCATACTTTGGTCGTCTACAATACGACTATGATGATAAGTATCTCTTTGAGTTCAACTTGCGTTCTGATGGTTCTTCTGTATTTAAGAAGGGCAACAGATGGGGTTATTTCCCTGCTGTTTCATTAGCATGGAGAGCTTCTGAGGAGCCATTTATTAAGGATAAGTTCAATTGGATCAGTAATCTTAAGTTCAGACTTGGCTGGGGTAAGACCGGTAATGTTGAGTTGAAAGAAAACGATGTTTATCCAACTGTAAGCACTTTCGCATACGGAACATCTGTAATTGGCAACACATTGACAACAAGTATGTATGAATCTCGCTATGTAAACGATAATCTTACTTGGGCAACTGTAACCAACTACGAACTTGGTATCGAAGCAGGTTTCTTGCAAAACAAGGTTGGTTTCGAGTTAGATCTATACAAGAAACGTACTAACGACATGCTTCTTCGTCTTCCAATTCAAGGAGTTCTTGGTGTAGAAGCACCTTATCAAAATGCAGGTAGCGTTGAAAATACAGGTTTTGACCTTAATGTTTATCACAATAATAAGATTGGAAAAGACTTCCGTTATTCGGTTAATTTGAACCTTTCTTATGTGAAAAACAAGATCACAAACTTAAAAGGTACAGACGGACCAGACCCTGATAACGATAAATATTGGTTCAAAGAAGGTTATGCTATCGGTTCTTTCTACGGCTATGTTGCTGATGGTTTCTTCAATACTAAAGAAGAACTGGCAGCTGGTCCTAAACGAACTGGCGGCGAACAACTTGGAGATATCAGATATAAGAACTTGACTGAAGGAGACAATGATATAACAGCTGCAGACCGACAAGTGATTGGAAAGAACTTCCCAAGCTGGACAACAGGTCTTAATATCTCTCTATTCTATAAAGATTTCGATATGTCTATGCTATGGCAAGGAGCCTTTGACGTTGACGCTTACTACACTATGGAATCGGCTTATTCGTTCTTTAATAGTGGAAAAGTGTTGAAACGCCACCTCGACAGATGGACTCCTACTCACCACAATGCCACCTATCCACGTGTAACTCGTAACTCTCAAACTAACTTTGCAACATCTTCTTTCTGGCTTCAAGATGCTTCTTATGTTCGTTTAAAGAACATAACATTAGGCTATAACGTTCCTCAAGCCATAACAAAGAAGCTTGGTATTGATAGAGTTAAAGTGTATCTATCAGGAGAAAACCTACTTACTTTCGACCATTTAGATGGTATCGACCCAGAATCTCCATCTGATACACGTGGTAACTTCTACTCAAACATCAAGAAAGTGACATTAGGATTAAAAGTAACATTCTAACATTCTCAACGTTATGACAAAGACATCTTTATATATAATAGCTGCATTTATTGGCACAAGTTTATTTTCTTGCGCCGATTTAGATAGACTTCCAATCAATGAAGTAGCTTCTGAAAATGGCTGGAAGAACAACGATGATGCCGTAAAAGCGGTGAACAAGCTATACACTTGCGCTCCTGAATGGGACGGAGAAGGCATCGTTGGGCTTACAGATGAAGCCATTAACTCTGATGATGCCGTGCATGGTATCAAGTGGGCTGAAGGCAATTTGGCTAAAGGAGTGTACGACCCACAAGACTTTAGCTGGAAGAGTAATTATGAAACAATACGCAATGCGAACATTATTATTCTCAATACGCCTAATATAACCAGTATGACTGACGCTCAAAAGAATAACATCTTGGCTCAAGCAAGATTCTTTAGAGCTTATCAATACTTCCAACTTATCAGACAATTTGGTGATGTTCCCTATACCGATTCGCCACTTAAACTAAGTGATCAAGAGAACATTACACGCACACCTAAAGCCGAAGTGTACAAGCATATACTTGAAGATTTCGACTTTGCAGCGGCTAATCTTCCTACAGAATGGGACGGAGCGAATGACGCCCGCATCACAAAAGGAGGCGCATTGGCTATGAAAGCTCGTGCAGCTCTTAGTCAAAACGACTGGCAAGTGGCAAGAGATGCAGCTAAAGCAGTAATGGATTTAGGCGTATATGAATTGTGGGATTCTGGCAATACAGGTCGTTATAAGGAACTATTCTGGAGTGCTACCGATGCAAGTTGCAAAGAAACCATTCTTAAACGTCAATTCCTTGCAAACAAGTCAGACTGGTATCTCATTGGTTGGGAAGCATTTCCAACTGAGGGATGGGGTGGTCTTAACCCTTCACAAAGCCTTGTTGATGCTTTCGAAGATATCAACGGAGCACCTATCAGCAAGTCTACTATCTACGACCCAACAAATCCTTTCGCTAATAGAGACCCACGTTTGGAGGTGAATGTGCTACACGATGGAGAAACAATGTATGGCAAAACGCTTAGAACTGCGCCTTTGAAATCTTGTCACCCAACAGGTATTGGCACACACGGAGACGCTACTGCAACTGGATATAACCAACAAAAGTGGCTCGATCCTACAATAGATCCACAGACAGATGGTTGGCATATGGACTCAGATTATAAGATTTTACGCTATGCAGAGGTTCTTCTTACTTATGCAGAAGCAGAAAACGAGCTCAATGGTCTTAGTCAATCAGCTTTCGATGCGGTGAATCTTGTTCGCAAAAGAGTGGGTATGCCAGAGCTACAAAACACCAATTCGGCTAGTCCAACCTATTGCGCTACACAAAAAGAACTACGTGAACGTATTCAAAACGAATGGCGTGTGGAATTTGCTTTAGAAGGTGGTCAACGTCAATGGCACATCCGTCGTTGGGGAATTGCTAAACAAGTGCTTAACGCCCCCATACTTGGTTTGCGCTATAAGCTTGTTGATTCGCCCTCTGCAGCTGCAGGAGATGATGGTAAGATTTGTATTCTTTACTCTCAAGATGCTGACGCTAAGCAAGTAGTTGTGCGTACAGGTCATTACGAAGATCACAATATTCTCTATCCAATTCCACAGAAAGAGAGAGATCTTAATAAGAAATTAACTCAAAATCCAGGCTATCCTCAATAGTAGTTAATTAATATTCATACGGCAAAGGCAGGGTTTCTGTATTGAAATCCTGCCTTTTATTTTGCTATGAAATCTCCTTTCACAAGCCCTTTGTCTTCCACATTCAATATAAAAGCACTCTTTTTGCCTTGCAATAGCAATGAGTTTACACCTTAAAAGCACCGCTATTGGCACGCAAAAGCAATGCTTTTATTTACAAGGACTATGATTAACTTAATACATTATAGACTTTCCTTAGGTGAAAACATCAACTTGCTTATGTGTTTGTCACAACCAATTCAAGCATAATACTAAAAAATAAGTAATATAAACACTTCTTATAAGAATGTATTAACATGTGAAAAACCTTAAATCCTACAGATCACAAAATACCTTTAAAATGCAAACCACTAACTCTATAAATAGTTAAAATACGCCTTCTAAGGCAGAAAAAGAATTATAATACGACCTTCATAAAGAAACAATAAATACAAAACTTCTTATTTGCGCATACTTTTTATGCATTTTCCTTGTACAAATTAAGTAAAATAAATAACTTTGCAACTCATTTAATAAAAAAGTATCTAGAAATTTAAACAAGTAGACTATAATTAAACAGGTCATTTAAACTAAGCAATTATAGTGATATTGTTCACCATTCTGTGGCGTAACATAATATTTCAACACATATACGACAATACATTTTAGATGTATTCGAATAGTTGTGCGACATTTCTTTAATGGCGTAAAAGATCTAAACCGCCATTAGAAAACCTACAATTGCTTTTCAAACAAACTTGAATTAAATGTAATTCAAAATACAAAAGTAACATGAATAAAAACCAAAAACACGTAAAAGAGGCTTATATTAAGCCACTTAGCTATGCTTTCGACCTATCCGATGCCAGCTCTTTAATGGCTGCAAGTCCCAATGCAAATGCCTCAACCAATGTAAATGTGATTGAAGCAACAGAGGACAACAGCGATACAGACATCGAAGGATAATCAATTAACAAAGTAGTAATAACTAAAAGTAGTTCAATTTAGAAGAAGTATGAAGAAAATTAACAAGCTGTTCAAAGCTATTTATAACAGAAAGAAGACATTATCGACAGTTCTTTTAGCAGGTATTGCCACCTTGTCGGTTGTTTCTTGTGCCGACAACGACCTATTGAATAAAGACAACAATGGAGACAATGACGTCCCTGTGTCGTTTACAATAAACGATGTTCAAACACGTGCTATCGCTAATAGCGGACAAACAATCACCCGAGGAGCCATTAATCCCCATCTTTCTTCTGCAGACCTTGCAACGCAAAAGCTATCTGTAAGAGGAACCAATGCCGATCAACTATGTATTATTGAAACCACTATTGAAGGTGTAAACCCAGTTAAAGCCAGTGCAGCAACTCGTGCAAATGTAGTTAAAACCATAACAGAAAACTTCTCAACATCGGGACATCGTGGCACAACCGAAGCTGGAATAACAACAAAACCTGCATGGTTCTACAAAGAAATCACCCAAAGCAATGGAAAACTAACACGCTATATTCCTTGGGCTTGGGAGCAACCATACGCTCGTTTCTATGCTGTTTTCCCTCAAATAACTGATGGCTACTCTAAAATAAAGCTTTCTGAAGAAACATACGAAGGCACTCCTTATATCGATTTTGAGAACGAGTTAGATGCAAAAAATCAAAAAGATTTGATGACTGCATGTACTGGCAATGTGCATTATGCTACTCGTGGTACTGCACCTAACACACAATTGGATTTCCGTCACGCTCTAACTGCAATCAAATTTGCGATTGGTCAAAATCTATCTATCAACAAAACGATTGATAAAATCGAAATCCGCAATGCTTTAAGTAAGGGTAGATACACTCTTTCTAACAATTTAAACGGAAGCGATGCTACATGGATTGAAAGCAGTTTAAAAGACCGCCAAGTGTTTAAGCTCGACAATATTGCAGTAAGCACCAATGAGAATCCTAACACAGTGATTGTCGGTAAAGACGGAGACAACTGCACTTTCTATATGATTCCTCAAACACTTACAGGAAATCATGTGGTTCTTTATGTTCAGTTTACAGACGGAACAAAAATAGAAAGCGAACTTAAAGGCTCTTGGTTAGCTGGTACTACAAAGACTTATAAGTTGAGTGAAAAGAATTCTACTTGGAATTTTGTACTTGAATCTACCAGTCCTGAAAATGTAGCTTATAACGAAAGTCAATCAAAAGGTTACACCATTACAAGTTATAAGATTGACCCTAATGGCACAACAAAACGTGCAGTGAAATGGAAAGCTATAGGCTTTGAAGAGTTTAACCCCGAAACTGGCACTTGGGTTGACTTAGGAATGAATAAACCTTCGTGGTTAACTAATATGTCTAAAGAAAGCGGTGAAGGCGGAGATGCTGCAGAACAAGGCGTAGCAAGCTTAACAAAAGCAGATTTAAAGGACCTTCTTAACGAATATAACAAGGTGCTTCAAACAGCTACCCCTAAGGGAACTGCAAGCAAATATTACAACTTATCGAACACTACTGGCGACGATGCTATTCAAAACACAGCTAATAGTTATTTGATTTCTGCTCCTGGTTACTATCGCATTCCTTTGGTATATGGAAATGCTATCACAAATAGTGCAGACAACCCAAGTTCATATAAGACAGCTAATACAGGGCAAGATATTCTAAGTACCTTTAAAGATCACTTAGGACAGGATATCAATAGTCCTTATATCAACCTACAAAACGCTGCAACTCCAGCAACACAAGCATCTATTGTATGGATGGATCAAGATGGACTTGTAGAAAATTTATCTGTAACTAACGATGGAGCAAACTCGTTTGTAAACTTCCATGTGCCTGCAGATAAAATCAAAAATGGTAACGCTGTTATTGCTGTTAAAGATAATAACGGCAAAGTGATGTGGAGTTGGCACCTTTGGTTCGACCAAACAAAAGCCCTAAAAACTATCGAATGTACAAACTATCAAAAGGATAAGTTCACTTTAACAAGACATATCCTTGGTTATGTTCTATTTAAATGGAAGGCAACAAGCTATGAAGTGGCACGTGTTGCACGTATGAAGGTTGAGCAAGAAGCAGGTAACAATGGCGAAAAGAATATCACTTATGTCACCATTACTCAAAATCCATACACCGAAAGAGAATATTCTACAACTCTTTATCAATTTGGACGTAAAGATGCTTTCCCTGGAACAAACACTCTTTATGGCGGAAATATAGTTGAACAAGGCGGTAATGACATCTCTATTGCCAATGCAATTCAAAATCCTGAGAAGATTTATAACGACGGAAATTCGTGGGGAACTAACTATAGTTACTTCAACTTGTGGTCTATGAATACAACAAAGCAACAGGAAACTACCAACACCATCATAAAAACCATTTACGATCCTAACCCAGTTGGCTTCCATATGCCTCCTAAGAATACCTTCTCTGGCATCACAACAACTGGTGTTTCTGAATCTAATAGAGCTAAGATCAATGCCCTTGGTGCTTGGGACGATGGTTGGCATTTCTACACAAAAGATGCAACATCACCATCTACTATTTACTATCCCGCAATAGGCTCACGCACTTTCTCTAAAGGTAATCTATATGGTGTAAAGAGTAGAGGATATTATTGGACGGGAATTCCAGCCTCTTTGAGTGCGGGTTGCGCTTTAGACATTACGAATAGTCTAGTAAGTCCATTTACAAACTTCACTCGTAGTCTTGCAGGTTCTATTCGCCCTGTGGCAGACTAAACAATGATTTCAAAATAAATCAAATAAAAGTAGGAATAATACGGAGATCACTCTCTATCCGATCCCACAAAGAGAGGGAAATCTTAATAAAAAATTAACTCAAAAGACAGACGATCCTCAATAGTAGTTAATTAATATTCATACGGCAAAGGCAGGGTTTCTATATAGAAATCCTGCCTTTTATTTTGTTTTCCCATCATCTTTTTAGAATTCTTTTGTCTATAAAATTAAGCCCAACTCATCCCTGTACGTTATCAAACAAAAGTACATTTCTTGTCCCCCTGAATTGGAAACTGCTATCGATGGGTGGGTGAAATATTATAATGAGAGAAGGTTTCATGAATCGTTAGATAATCTTACACCCAAAGACGTATATTTAGGGCAAGGGGAGAAAATCAAAAAGATAAGAGAAATAATAAAGCAAAATTCAATCAACAAAAGATTTTTTTGATAATACAACAATGAAATATCAGAGTAAATAACTACATTTGCAGTTGTGCACTTTTGTTTGACAACGTACAATAAACTTGTCATATGGCCGTTTATTTCTGTACAGAGTGAGTTTGGGTACTCCGACGTTACGGAGTGCAATTCTCGCGCTGGGAATACAACACAATTATTCGAGAACATGAATCAAAAGTTCGAAAGATATAACGCAATAACCAAAAGACTTAAAGCATTACTATAATGAAAACAGTTTCTATCATTCTCTTATCTACCCTGTATTCTATATGCCTACAAGCAGCTGATATACAAGGAGTTGTAACAGACTCATCTAACACCCCTATTGTTGGCGTAAACATAACTATGCGCACACTGGAAGGAACACAAGTAATGGAAGGAACACAATCTCTTTCTGATGGAACATTCATTCTGAAGGGTGTCAATCCGGGCAATTACACTCTTGTATGCACACATATAGGGTATGCAGACTACATTGCAGAAGTACAAGTAAACAAGGAAGCATCTTTATCTTTAGGCACACTAATAATGTCTCCTCAAAGTGTGCAGCTGAAAGAAGTCATGGTTAGTATCCATCGTAATGTTTTTACAGCCGACAAGCAAGCTATCTATCCCTCAAAGCAACAAACAGAGACCTCGGGAGGGGGACTGGATTTATTACAAAAACTCCCCATTCCACTATTGGATATTAATCCTTTTAATCGCACCATAGGCTCTCTTGATCCTTCGGGTGGGGTGGCGATATTGATTAATGACATCCCTGCCGATGCCAATGAAGTGGCAGTATTAGACCCTAAACAGATACGATACGTGGAAGTCGTACGTAAACCAGGTATGAGGTATGGTGATCAACTCGCGATGGCAATTAATATCGTACTCAAACAAGCTAGAAATGGAATATCATTGGGAATGAACACCACCAATTCTATCCTTTTCAAGAGAGGAAACAACAATATCTTTGCCACTTACATTCGTGATAAATCCCAGTTCTCCATTAATCAAAATGAAGACTACCAAAACTATTCACGTCAAGAATCAGAAGAATTACGACAATATCTCTTACCAAATAATTCTTGGCATAAGATTGAACAACAAAGTCTATTGATGCGTACTCTATCGGCTACGCACGGTACAACGCTTAAATACAATTTTACACAGCCAAACAATTTCGTGTTTCAGGTACAAGGCTATATCACATCGCATCGTACTCCTAAGCTGAAAAAGTCGTTCCTCGTTCGCGAAACCGGAAAGAGCGACTACATTTATCACACCCATAATCGAGACGAATATAATTCAAATGCGCTCAACTTGTATTTCAAGAAATATCTACCTAACAAGCAGGTACTTATGTTTAATGCGGTGGGTACGTCTATCAACTCAGACTACGATTATCGTTATAACCAAGAGGACAATGGTTTTCAAACTAGCTATGGTGTGGAAGGAAAGAAATCATCAGTTATTGGAGAAGCGAGATACAGCAAGGATTTCGAATGGGGTAGTTTGACTTCTGGTATACATTCCTTCTATGAGCACACAAAAAACCACTATACGAGTAGCGCATCTAACGAAGGAAAGATGATAAACATTAGCTCTAAGGTCTACGTTCAGCTAGATGGTCGATGGGGAAAATTTTCAGGCAGTGCAAATTTGGCCATAGAAGATCAGTATTACAAACAACAAAGTGATCGTTACCACAAGCAGATGTTTAGCCCAAGCGGTAAACTCAACTATGCCATCAATCAACGTCTGAGTTTGGAGTATGATTTCAATCTTGCATCTCGTCTTCCAGCCCTGAGTTCTATGAATAATGCTGCGTATCAGATTGACCAATGGGAGCGTCGCGTGGGAAATTCTGGTTTGAAGCCATTTAATCACATTGAGCATTCGCTAACGTTAGCTTATTACACTCAAAAGTGCTATGCTATGTTACAAGGGACATATGCATACAACAAAAATGCAATTATGCCAACCCTAACTCGTACGGAAGAAGAGAATGAACACGTCTTTTTTGACAATGGTGTCGGAAATCAACGTGACTTCAAACAATTGGTTTTGACGGCATATTTGCGCTATGCATTATTTCAAAATAAACTGGTATTGAGTGGCACGGGAAGTTACATTCACTACCACGCTGATAGCGAACTTTACAATAATCGCCGTGGTTTTTTCTTTGGCAATTTGGGAGTTGAGAGTTATTTAGGTAAGCTTTATCTCTCGGCTAACATACGTAGTCGCTACAATGCCCTACACGCTGAGAGTATTTGGTACAATGAATACGCTAGCTCTCTTAGCGCGATGTACAAGTGGAAGAACTATCAATTAGGATTGGTATGGGAGCAACCTTTGCAATCTACTGGAACGAATAGTAGTGTCATAACAACGAATAATGTTGTGCGAAAGATGTTATATCAACGCAACCTTGAGGCGGGTAACCATATTCTCCTTACTTTCTCGTGGAGGTGGGATCATGGTCTGAAATCAAAGGCTCAAGATATAGAGCTAGATAATAAGGATACAAATGCTGGTATTCTCAAATAAATCGATTTATGAATCAAACTACTACTACCACAATCGTAAACAATAAAATTTGGGAAATTGTATTGACTCGTTTTAAAGGATTGCCTGTATGTTATGCCGATAATGTAGAAGAGTATCGTATGTATATTCCTATTATAGAACGGCTAAATAGAGGAATAGTAATCCTTTGCCGGTTTGAAACTACGAATGAAGTAGAATCTCCTAATTCAATTCTAGTTGAAATTAACGATGAAAGTAGTGTTATTGGCATACATTCTAGACATCCCTTCAACCTGTAAGTGTTTTAAGGTGGACGTCTGAAAATGCAAAGAAATCCCAATGGAACTCCGTCATAGAACATATAGGTCTACACTGTATAGATGTAAATATGGAAATAGATTCTATTTGTACGTTGTCAAACAAAAGTGCACAACTGCAAATATAGTTATTTACTCTGATATTTCATTGTTTTATTATCAAAAATTCTTTTGTTGATTGAATTTTGCTTTATTATTTCTCTTATCTTTTTGATTTTCTCCCCTTGCCCTAAATATACGTCTTTGGGTGTAAGATTATCTAACGATTCATGAAATCTTCTCTCATTATAATATTTCACCCTAGCCATTGTTTTACGACTTTTATTTACTTAAAAACAAATCATCATCAAAGATTATATAAAAGAACAAGCAGCAACGTTATTAAAAATACGTTGCTGCTTGTTTTATAGATACCACTTAGTTGCTATAAGCTTTTAATCGAAATCTACAACGGTGATTCCTGCTCCACCAAACTGCACATGTTCGTCTTTAAAAGATGAGATGGCAGGAATAGTATTGAGGTATTGTCGAATGAGTGTACGCAATATTCCGTTTCCTGTTCCATGCAAAATACGCACTCGAGGCATACCTACCAAAGTGGCATCATCAATGAAATGCATTACTTTTGTTAGTGCCTCATCGCCTCGAAGTCCACGAACATCAAGGTCTTGACGGAAGTTCTGCTTTCTACTCTCAATGGCTTGGCGGGTTTCTTTACTGATATTATATACGGTTTTGGTTGTTTTTGCTACCTCTTTTGCTGCTTCTAACTTATTGAGATTGATCCTTGTGCGCACATCGCCCACCACAACTGTAGCATTATTGCCCACAATTTGTTCGATGGTTCCCACTGAAGAAAGTCCTTTTATACGAACGGTGTCGCCCACAACAATTTGTTTCTTTTCTGTTGCAACAGGCTTTTGAATGGCTCTAAGAGCTGCTGCTGCCTTATTCTCACGTTCTCCTTTTTCTTTTTTATGCTTCTCGTGACGTTCTTTGCGCTGCTTTATCTGTTCTATCTTTCGAGCAATCTTCTCATCTTCAGCTTGTTTGTCAATATCTTGAACCTGCTCTTTAAAGATGCTCAATTCGTTTCTAAGCTGGCGTGTGGCTTCTTTTTCGGCTTGTTTCAGCTTAATTTCTCGAATGGTATTCTCAATCTTCTTATTACTCTCTTTCAAGAGTTCTTCGGCTTGTTCTTTGGCTTTTCGAAGAATGTCTTTACGACTTTGATTGAGTTCGGCTATCTCTTTCTCATACTTTTGAATAACCTGTTCGATATCTTTCTCACGCTTATGCACCGTTTGTCGCTTGTTTTCCCAATAGCGTTTGTCACGAACTATATCTTGAAGATATTTATCACTTTGGATATAATCGGAACCAACGAGTTCCGATGCCTCTTGAATGACACTTTCAGGAATACCTGTTTTCCGAGCAATCTCGATAGCAAAAGAGCTTCCTGGCTGTCCTATCGACAATTGGAAGAGGGCTTGCATCTCTTTTCTATCATACAACATGGCTCCATTCACCACGCCTTTGTGACTATCGGCAAAATGCTTTAGATTTTGATAGTGTGTGGTGATGACGCCAAAAGCTTTCTTATTATAGAACTGATGCAACATTGCCTGCGCCATGGCTCCTCCAATCTGAGGCTCTGTTCCACTTCCAAACTCATCTATCAACAACAGGGTTTTAGGGTTGCAGTGGCGCATCATCATCTTCATATTGAGCAAGTGACTCGAATAAGTACTGAGGTCGTTCTCTATACTCTGCTCGTCACCGATATCAATCATGATACTTTCGAAGATGCCCATTGTAGAATTTTCTGCCATTGGCACAGAAAGTCCGCATTGAAGCATGTATTGCAACAATCCAGCAGTCTTCAAACAGACGCTTTTTCCACCTGCATTGGGTCCTGAAATAATAAGGAGATGTTGGTCTGAAGACAGCGTGAGATCGAGCGGAACAACCTTTTTCCCTTGCTTGGTTAATGAGCGTTGAAGCAAAGGATGCACGGCTTGTACCCAATCGATATGAGCTTGCGATTTTACAACGGGCTCGATGGCATGGAACTGCTTTGCCAGTCTGCTCTTAGCCCTTATCGCATCAACCTGAGCAAGAATCAAATAAGAATCTTTCATCTCATTTAATTCAGGACGAATGGTATTGGCAAATTCGGTGAGCAGACGTATGATCTCACGTCGTTCTTCGTTTTCTAACTCTCGAATTCTATTATTTGCCTCTACAACCTCAGCAGGTTCTATAAAGACGGTCTTTCCTGTTGCCGACTCATCGTGCACAATTCCACGTATCTTTCGTTTCACTCCTGGAGGTGTTGGGATAACCAATCGACCATCTCGAAGGGTTGGAGTGACATCTTTCTCTATAAGTCCTTCTTGCTGAATGCTACGAAGGATGCCATTGAGAATGCGAGATACTGAGCCTTCGATCTTACTTAGCTCGGTTCTTATATTATATAATGTGGGCGAGGCGTTGTCTCTTATCTTCCCAAACTTATCGAGCATCTCCCCTATTCGCTTTAAAACATGGGGAAAGACATTGATATTGAGCGTGAGTTGGTGTAGGGTTGGATACAAAAAACTGGCTTTTTCGGAGGTGGCATCGCTACTTTCTGTGCGTGACAAGAAGGCAACCACATCTATAATGGCCTTGAGCGAACGCTGAAGATGCATCAGTTCGTGCTCTTCAGGATAGGTCTTTTCGATTCGCAAACGAGCTAACAAAGGACGCATATCATAGAAATATTGAAGAGGAAACTCATCTTCTTGCTCTTCAATTCGCTTAAATTCTTTTATTTCATCTAATCGTGAAAGTATAAAATCATGATCAGTTGAAAAAGAAATCAAGTCGATCTGTTCCTTTCCAAGCACCGATAAACAAAGAGTTTTCAAGATATCACGAATCTCTTTGAATCCAATCTTATGTTCAAAATCTTTGGGATAAATCATAATACAAAAATAGTGTAAGTTCATTTAACTACAAAATAAAGATGAAAAAAGTATCAAAAAATTTTGGAGTTTAAATAAAATTCTTTACCTTTGCACTCGCTTTAGAATTAGAACACAATATTCTTTCTAAACAAGGAGAGATGGTAGAGTGGTCGATTACAACGGTCTTGAAAACCGTCGCACTGAGAGGTGCCGGGGGTTCGAATCCCTCTCTCTCCGCAAATAAGGGTGTAAATCAGCGAGTTATGCGATTTACACCCTTTATTACACCCAAAAACAAGTAATCCTAAAAGAGTTACAAAACTTCTTGGGAATAAACACAACTATTTTCGCAAACTTGATTCTTTCTAAATCAATATAGTGAGAATACTATTATTACGACAATATCGTCTTTAAATTGCACCATAGATCAACATTCTCTTTTTCTTTCTTTATAAGGCGCATGATGTTGTCCAGCGTGTGGGAGTGTGTCTTCTGGCAATATGTAAATGGACTATCTGTTTCCAGTAATAATCGTTCTTTAGGGATTAATGGAAGTAAGGCGAGAAATCTTTTAGAAGCCATCATCGCTCCATTGATGGAGAAATAAAATCCAGCATCTACAGCCTCAAGTATTTCATCATTACTACCTGTGAACCAATGAAGGATAGGCTTAAACCTATAATTATTACCAATAATTCTCAGAACTTGACGTACGGCACGACGTGAATGGATCGTTATTATTTTGTCTCTATCAAAACGGCATCTTTCTATCAGTTCATTGAAGAAGGCTATCTGTTCGTTCTTATAAGTCGTATCAACAAAGTCCAAGCCTACTTCTCCAATATAACGCGCTTCAGGCAAGAATTCCCACATTAATGGAATTTGGCTCTTATATTGATGAATCAACTCTGGGTGAAAACCAAGTGCAAATCTAATATACTTGCTCGCTATCTCACCAGATTCCTTCCTATATAAATCCGGCAAATTAGTAACTGCTATAGTATATATTTTATTCTCCTCAATTTCTCGAATAGCCGCAGTTCGATCTTTCTGTAAATCCAAATGAAAATGGGTGTCGTAGAGGTATTCCATTATAGTAAATTGATTAGATTTTCCAATTCTTTGATACCTCGTTCGTAAAGACTGACATAATCATGTAGATGTTCCGAAATTGGACCTGACATCTGTATAGCCGCATAACTGTCTTTTGGCGTTGATAACCCCAATTTATAAGAGCGTAATGATTCTATTCCTGTTTCCGTTTCATAATGATGTCGATAAGTAGTGACATCATCCAATCCTGCAGCTTTTATTGCCGCTTTCCTGATAGTACAAGGCAGGCATTCTCCACAATGCCCCACTGCATCTCCAGTCCAGCGTCCTTGGTCAGGGTGCGAACAAGACAATGTGTCCTGATAATGGGCGTTAAGGAAATCAAGGTCTTTGCATGTCTTCATCATCTCACCTTTTGTCTGCATCTGAAAAGGATTGACTAACGAAATGTCAATATCCAGCCCGGTTAACAATTTTTGGAACATCCCCATGAAATACGGATGAGTTGTGCGCGTACTAAGGCTACCCAATCGCATAACAGTCAGGGGAATATTCAATGAAATCACTCCATTTTCAGGCACATACAAGTCAACATGATGTCCAATACCTGAAGCAAGGACTATGGCATGGGCAAAGAACATCAGCGAACGGGAACGTGTCGTGTCCTCTGCGCCATTTTGAGAAGCAGCATAAAACCTAAAAAATCGTTTGGAATCAACAGCATATTGAATCTTCAGTGAGTTTACCACACTGTCTTGGTATATTTTTACACCCTTTCCTCCACCATAATGACTGACAAATATAGGCTCTTTCCCGTCTTTGAGTAGATTGATTGCACCTATGAATGAATCCAATCCTCCAGAAAGCATACAGAATACATCTGTATCAATCCTTTTGACAGAGCAACGGTAGCGCCACCTGCCCTTTATGTATTTGTCCTCATCTTCTGTTAAGGTTACTCTTTTTCTAAAATGTATCGTCCAGTGATCCCCAGTCAGGAAGTTGAGGGCATTAACAAGAATAGATTTGCAATGTTCCCATTTTTCATAAGCCTTTACCGGGATGTATAGCTCAAGATTACGAGTCCATGCATCATCCTGTTTTTTACGACTTACACTCCTGTCAACACAGAATACCATAAGGGATATATATAATAAGTCCATGGCCTCATCGGTAAATCGCTGGGGCGTGACATACATATGTTTCTTTCCCATACCAGTAGTTGGATTCCAAAATGTATATTGGAATGCTGTTGAATCATTAATGTTTACTCTTCTTGAGCCATCAACATGAAATTTATCATATTCTGACAATGTAAAAACAAAACTATCCTTCATCGTAATTCTTCCATTTGTTGATAAGAAATATCACACAACGTTTCCAATGCTCGGTTGAAATCTACTGGATTCAAACCACTCTTGATAATATCAGGAATAATACTGTCAACTATCCCGTCTATGTATATCTTAATAGATTTTTCCAATTCCCGTAAGTCTGATATCTGTTCACAGTTCTTGAGTGCAGTCTGCTCTGATTGTAGTAATAGCTTGTTAAAAATATAATGCTTTATCAATCCACCCACCAATCGTTGCAGCAATTTTTCATTGAAACTTTCAAGTTGATTGAGGTCTATGCTCTGATCTGCTGCCACATCAGCAAAGATTTCACGCAGAGCCTTATTTGCCAAAGAATCTTCAAGATCATTAGGTACTGGAGCAATAAGCCCACAGATATCATTAAAGATATCTTTCGTAGGTCTTCCATCAAACCGTATACCTGCTTCAATAAGGCGTTGGCGAATGACTTCAGGGGGGCCAGCGAAGTAGGTGTAGAGGGTTCCAGCCGTTCTGCGAACCTTCGCAGCCTGTCGCGTGGCGTTGGTATGCCCACCAAGGGCTTTAGTATAATTTCTTATAGCACTTTTGGCATTGCTACTGCTTCTGTTATTCATGGCTTTCCTCATCGAACTGCGTGCTGTGCCCCATTTGACAGAAGGTTGGTTAGGTTGATCTTCCTCCTTTGATTTTTCTTTCTCAGGATCGCCCTGGGACGGTTCTGCCTCTTCTGCTCCATCTTCAGCTGGTATAGTTTCGTTTGGCGCATCCTGCCCAAGATTTGCATCAGGATCGTAATCTGGCGGTAATAAAGATGTTATCTTTGGGCCTCTATATAAACTTGATGTTCCCATTATTTTTTATTTGAAGGTATAATTGACTCTAATTTTTTCTGTCTCTCAATGGTCTTCTTTACCTCTATATTTGTCGAAAGGTAATCATTAAACTTCGTTGCTTCATCTAACGATAATTTGGTAATAAATGGAGTTAACTGACCATAGGCAATAGCATTATATTTACTTGCAGGTTGCTCCATTAGTTTCTTCAACGCTTCTTCCATCATTCCCGCCTTTATACAGAACTCTGTATAAGACCTTAGCACCTCTACATTCATAGTAGATTTATTCTCTATCACAGCAAACACCTCTGATGCAATAATAGCTTTCTCTCCAGGTGCAAGTTTACCAATAAACGTCAAAGCGCTATTTCTATTCATCTCAGTCCCATTAACAAGTAGCTCATAACACTTACGGGCTGTTGGACTCAATAGATCAAGGTTTGATTGCCCATAGCGGTTTTTAACATCTGAGAAATAAACATATTTATCTAAATTTTCGTCCTCTAATCGTGTATCGTTTTGCATCCATTTTTTTACCCAATCCTTTTCTTTCCACACAGCAAAAGGATTTTCATCATTCAATACTTCTCCTTTTTCAAATTCCTTGAAAAGTTCTCTATTTTCAGGTTTGGTAACAGCCTTGAAAAATTCAGGATTGAAATACTCTGCTAACATAAGCTTGGCCAATATATTTTTATCAAGAATTACATTCCTTGCTTCGGCAAGTTTAAGCCTCATATACAACGTATTCAAAAAACGCTTACACTGTCGAGGGTTTCCATTAATACTAGGGGCCAATACAGATGAAATTTGCCGCGCAAGTGCCATTTCCTGTTTGCAATTCTCTGTAAGATCTGGTGCTTTGTCACTAATAAGGTCCATAGAAAAGTCTTGATCTGGAGTCAAAGTATAGACTATACCTAGTATTTCTTTAAACTTTTCATCAGACAGTGTTTGTTTCAACAACAAACAAGCAAGATACTGATTGACTTCAGCTCGTGTCAATTGAGGTATGTATAACGGATATTGGATTACTTTCTCTAGATACTCTTTCCCAATATCCAAATTATTTCCTGGAACTTCTTTGTATTTGCTCTTTATGGAATACTGTATCAGGCGTTCATCTGCGCCTATAACAAATGACATGCCTTCTACAAATAGGAATAATCGCATGGCTTCAAAAACTTCAAGAACGGTGTCGGGCAGGCAACGGTCTAGTTCGTCAATGAACACAACGACATTTTCCACCTTACTCTTATTCAGCAGATCTTTAAACTCATTTCGAAAGTTTTTGATCTCTGTCCGTGTCTTATCGTTCTTCTTTAGCATACTAAGGATCTCTTCTATGTCTTTCGCTTGTACTTCGCCTGCATTAGACTTAATGGTAGAAAGTAAACTACTAAGCGACAAATCGGTCAATATCCCAATACCTCCAGACAGAAATAAATCCAATCCATATTTGACTCCTTTCCCTAAAATCTTATTGATATCAATTTTCTTTATCAGTTCTTTTGCATAATCTGTCACTTCCTTGCTGAAGCGTTTCTTGTCAGCAAGTGCATCCAATATCGCACCACAAAGAGAAGTCTTGGTGTCTTCATATCCTTCGAAAAGCCAACCGTTAAACTCTATGCATAGGGTTTTAACAGTATCTTTCTTTTTCTCGTCCTTAGGGTACTTCTCTTCAATCTTCTTTTGAACTAATTTCATCAGACTGGATTTGCCACTGCCCCAGTCGCCATACAGCCCTATTGTTGATGGTGACAAATCTCTATTGGTTGCTATATTAGCAACCAGATTTACCATGTAACCAAAATTTAGGTAGTCAATCTCAGTTTCTTTATCTGGCCACATATTCTTTTATCCTTTCTTTACTAATAATATCTATGGATACCCCAAAAGTCATATCAGATTATCAACTGTCATATAGGACGCAAGCATTCATAGTAATCGTCAGTACATAACTTGCCTAATAGGTGAGTAAAATTCGCATAACTCTTTGGCGAGCCATGTTTGGGTGATGCCTTGCTTTTTCAAATGTTCCTTGATAAGGTTACTATGCTCTTTCCTCTGTCCAATCGGATGATAGTTTATCTTGATATTGTCTACAAAGATATGAACTTATAATGAATAAAACGAAGAAAAATGGAACTTTCACGCTACTGAAAATAGTTTTTCCAGCGAGAGGAAGCCCTAAGGAATCTCTTAAACAATCAATGATGATTGAAAAACAACGTGCATTTGCCCCAAATAGTCTACTTTTAGAATGTATATTGAGCGTTTTTGATAGTCGTTGATTTCCTTGCATTTCCCTCTACTTCCCGCTATATCCTTACCTCTTGGAATAACATCAAAAGCCCTCTACTTTTGCATCGTCAGACCTGACTGAACGCCCTATGCGCAAGGGCGAGTTATTCATTTCAAAACAATTGGATTATGACGATAAACGAATTACTAGACAAGCCTGTTTGGCAGATGACTGGTGAAGAATTACTTTTCCTTGCACAACACAGTAATATATCCACGAGCAGGGAATTAACAAAGGCTTCTTCCTCCAAAGAAGAAAAGCGATATGTGTACGGGTTGACTGGCATTGCACGCCTCTTTGGGTGTAGCCTGCCTACAGCTAACCGTATTAAGCAGAGTGGTAAAATCAATCGTGCCATTACACAAGTCGGTCGTAAGATTATTGTTGATGCTGACCTTGCACTTGAATTGGCAGGGCGAAAGATAGGAGGACGATGATGAATACAACTGATTATGAAAACATTTGGCAAAAGTCGCTCATTCATGTAACCGATGAGTTTGCACTTCCTCCAGTTGTACTGCAAGCAGGTGAAGCCATTATTGGCACACTGGGGAACTTCAGTGTATCGACAGGTAAGGCAAAAGCCAAGAAGACTTTCAACGTGAGTGCCATCGTTGCAGCAGCCCTTATCAATGGGCAGGTGCTGGAATATCAAGCATCATTTCCTGAAAGTAAACGCACTATTCTTTACTTTGACACGGAACAAAGCCCTTATCATTGCCAACTTGTGATGCAACGTATTTTGAGATTGGCAAAACTACCGATAGACAAGGAACCACAGAATTTGAAGTTCAGTCATCTTAGAGCCATTGCTGACCCTAATGAACGCAGAGAAATTATTCGTTATGCCATTTACAATACACCCAATGTGGGTTTGGTAGTCATTGACGGCATTCGGGATTTGATGCTTGACATCAACAATTCAACGGAGGCAACCAAGTTAGTGGGCGACCTGATGCAATGGACGAGCGAACAAAACATCCACATCCAAACTGTGCTTCACCTCAATAAGGGCGACGACAATGCACGAGGGCATATCGGGACGGAACTCAACAACAAGGCAGAGACAGTCTTGCAAATCACGAAAGACAACACGCTGCCTGAACGCAGTTTTGTTGCGCCCTCCATCATCCGCTCCAAACCCTTTGAAAAATTTGCCTTTCGACTAAAGGAGGGTGAAGATGAGATTTGCATTCCTCAAATAGATTTCTCGTATTCCGACAATGAACAGAAGTCGCATCGTTTCTTCTACCAAGAGTTAAGCACTAACAAACATCGAAAGGCGTTGGAACCAGTCTTCTCTACAAGCGAAATTTTGCCATATAGTAAACTTATCGTAGCTCTCAAAGAGGCTTATGCAGAAGTTGTGGGACAATCCTACGGACAAACAAAGCTCAAGGAGCTTTTGCAATTCTTGCTCAACAAAGGCATAGTGGTTAAGGAAGAACGAGGAAAATATCGGCTCAGTCATAATTCTCTACAATAAAACCTTTGGTCGGTCGGACACAGGCTATATATACCTGAACCAATCCGACCAAAGAGAAACAAACTTGGTCGGACGCAAAGGGGTGCCTATAGTGTACGACTGTCTGACCAATCCTAAACCCTTCAACCTCCAAAAGAAAAAGGCTGAGAGTTATTCTTTTCAAACATCAAAACAAAATCACAATGGAAATACAAAATATCAAGCAAATCTCTATCACAGCTTATTTGCAGCAACAGGGTTATTCACCTGCACGAGTACAAGGAATTCATTTTTGGTACTGCTCCCCACTTCGTAACGAAAGTACGCCATCATTCAAAGTAAATACAGAGCGTAATCAATGGTATGACTTTGGAACTGGCGAACATGGAGATATCATTGACCTTGTGCGTGCTTTACAGCATTGCACCATGAACGAAGCCATTGAGTTTCTAACCGGTTCAAAACAAATAGTGCATCAAGATTTTTCTTTTGGCGGTGAAAGAAAAACCTCTAAGCACAAATTAGAAATCATATCTGTGCAATCACTTACCAATCCTTATTTGTTACGTTACATCGCAGAGCGAGGAATATCTCTCAGCATTGCCAATAGATTCTGTTCTGAAATTCGATACAATAATACCAATCGGACATACTATGCTATTGGCTTTGCAAACGATGCTGGCGGTTGGGAATTTCGTAGTCCTTATTTCAAAGGCTGCATAGCTCCAAAAGCGATTACAACTATTAGTAAAGGCACAGACGTTTTACAAATCTTTGAAGGGTTTATGGATTTCCTGTCGTGGCAAACGCTAAATCTTTCTTCAACCTGCGACACCATAGTTCTTAATTCTTTGGCTCTTTTGCCACGTATTCAAGAGAAGTTAAAAAGCTACAAGCAAGTTGAGAGTTTTCTGGACAATGATGAAGCAGGACGAAAATCGTTTGAAGTTTTGAAGCAGTTTTACCCATCTGTCATAGACGGTTCTGTTCGCTATCAAACTCACAAAGACCTCAACGAATGGCTTGTATCTCAGTCCAAAGTGCAAGAAAGTCAACCTTCGTTACTGACCACGAAGCGTGGCATCAGAAGATAGTATTTAGCAGGGAAGCAAGTTTGTGTTTTGAGTATCTCAAAACCTACTTGCTCCCACCTTTGGTAGGTGAAAATCCCGTTGGTCTCATCAAAAAAAATAAAAATGGAACAGAAGAATAAAGGTGGACGACCCACTAAGACTTTATCAGAGAAACGGAAATACCAAGTGCTTCTTCGGCTCAACACAATGGAGTACTACACCCTGCTAGGTAAAGCGCGCGAGGCATCCATCACTCGCACCGAGTTTTTGCGACGGCTCATTACAAAAGCAGAGGTCAAGGCGCGCATCACACCTGGAGAGATGCAACTCATCCGCACAGTTTCAGGTATGGCAAACAATCTCAATCAGATAGCCCATCGGCTCAATTCCTTTGGCATTTCTACCCTCAATGAAGATTTGAACGCACTGAAAGTACTCATTTATGAACTCATCAAACGCTTGAAACTATGATTGCCAAGATTATTAAAGGAGCAGATTTCGGAGGAGTTATCAATTATATGTTTAGCAAAGAGAAAGGAAAAGCTAAGGTTTTAGCGAGTAATAACATTGGTTTTATCGACCACGACCTATGCGCCGACGAGTTCACTCTGCAAGCTTCTATGCGCCCGAACGTGCAGAAGCCTGTTTGCCACACGATACTCTCGTTCTCAGCCAGCGATGCCGAGCGACTGACAGATAATGTGATGGTGAAGATTGCCAATGAGTATTTAGAGAAGATGGGCTATGGCAATACGCAGAGCCTTATCGTAAGGCACAGCGACCGCCAGCATCCACACTTGCACATTTGCATCAATCGCATTGACAATGATGGCAAGACAATCAGCGACCGCAATGAGAAATACCGCTCAACAAAGATTTGTCGAGAACTGACTGAGCGCTGCGGTTTGACACTTGGCGAAGGGAAAAAGGCGGTAAATCGCCACCGACTGCGAGGTGAAGACAAGTTGCGCTATGAGATATTCGATGGAATCAAAGCAGTTTTGCCCAAATCGAACAATTGGAAAGACTTTGTCGCAGACTTAGAGAGGCAAGGCATTGCCACTCGTTTCAAGACGAAAGGCTATACGAATGTCGTGCAAGGTATCATCTTCGAGAAAGACGGTTGCAGTTTCAGTGGCTCAAAGATAGACCGCTCCTGCTCTTTCTCGCGCCTCAATGCAGAGATAGAACGAAACATTCAGCAGGCGCAGCAACATCTATCGAAAGAGTCAATGGCACATTCGATAGATGAGAGCGGATTTGCAAGCGACTTATCCGATGCACTTGGCGAAGTCTTTACGATGCCTATGCCCAGCGGAAGTGTGGACGTTGATGAACTTCGCTTCCAAAAGAAACTTCGCAACAGAGCCAACCGCAAACGTAGAATTTAATCATTTCAAAATTAAAACTGTATGAACAACGAAATAGCCCCTGTTCTCGACATTCTCGAAGAACTCAAACAAGAATGCAAATCCATCAGTAAGGCGCAAGCAGAACTACGCACCACGCTTGCAGAACAGCCTGCCAACTCAACAGCAGCGCGCACTACAACGCAAGAAACCGTGCAAATTCATCTTTCCAAAGAGACGCAAGCCAAAATCAAGGAGTACCAACTTTTTGTTTTGGAGGCACTCTCGCAGTCGAGCAAGAAACTCGACCCGAAGTTTGAAGCCTTGCAGCAACTCATCAAAGAGCAACAAAAGCCCGTAGAATATAAGAACTACTCACTCTTTGCCAGCGTGCAATTAGCCGAGCGTATGTTGCTCCTATTAGTTTGTGGCTTGGTTATGGCCAGTTGCTGGTTCTTCGCCATGGGAGCCAACCAACTGCAAACCGCCTCCGATTACGACCTCCGCTACCGCTATTTACGTATGAAAGGCAAAGCCACAACTTTGGACTTCGCTCATCTTGATAGTATCTTTATAATGTATCGCAATCCCAAGGCCATTCAGCAGATGCAACAAAAGGTTGTCGATTACGAGCAAGCCCTGCAACAACAAGCCAAGTTGTTGCTACAACAAGATAAGATTAAGCAAGAGCAAAACGAGCTTAAGAAGCATTTGAAGAAATAGCAATCATTTCAAGAAAATATTTAGTCCTGTTAGAATACGCATTAACTATCAGTTAAACCTTATACAACAAAGGAGCGTTACACAACTGATAATGGTCGTTAAGGACGGCACCGTTTGAAAAGGTAGTCGTTCCTTGTTGTTCCGTGCCATATGCGTCATGGGCGTGGCCAAAAAGATGAAATTTGGGTTTTACTTCCAACACCTTATTTCTCAAAGATAGATTTCCCCAATGTATTCCGTTGGATTTGTCCAGTATCATTGCAGGTGGTTCGTGTGTAATAAGTACGTCTACACCATGCGGTATGATGCTCTCTTGATGATTGTATGTCAAACCAAAGAATCTCACTCCCTCCATTTCACAGCCTCTGTCTTGCAAGAAATGAATATTATTGGGCAAGTCTTCTATGTTTTCAGCTTCCCATAAACATAGATCATGATTACCCGTGACAAAAATCTTATGACGATAAGGCTGTTCGATGAACCAGTTCAGGAAGTTGAGAACCTCCTCTTCTGTACCCATATCAGTAAAGTCTCCACAATGCACCAAAACATCAGCTGTTGGTAAATTGGTCAATAACCGATGTCGATTGTGGGTGTCTGAGATTTGAAGTATTGTCATGTTAGGGCGCTATGATGATTTTAGGTTTCATTTATATTCTTTTTATAGGGTGAATACTTAAAACTATCTTGTATTATTGTATAATATTTTTTCTAACTTTACTTCT
The DNA here is from genome assembly GCF_000379965.1 of Hoylesella nanceiensis DSM 19126 = JCM 15639. GTDB lineage: Bacteria > Bacteroidota > Bacteroidia > Bacteroidales > Bacteroidaceae > Prevotella > Prevotella nanceiensis. The sequence goes on from NZ_KB904333.1 coordinate 117,574, forward strand.
TGTAGTTTATCATTCTTCCGCATGAGAAGTGGATGAGCTGGGAATCCGCTTTTTGTTATTTTGTATGTCTTAAAGGTGTAATCTCCTTGGAATAAGGTCATTATTCCTTGTATATTTTTCTTTTGGTTACCTACCAAGAGATCATGTAAAAATCTACGCTTACCATTGGCAATGTGGCTTCCCCAAGCACACCATACATCAGCACATTTAACGGATTCTAATAGATTCTTTATTGAATCAATATTTGTTAAGTGAAGTACCATTTGGTAGTTTTTATCTGTGTCTACATCGTTGAAGTTAGTTGCTCGTTGAGGATAGACATTAATCATATACCATGCATTATATTCTCCACTGTTTTGAGCATACTTCTGCACTCTTGAAAGTGTAGGGTCAAGCAATGTTGGTATTGCTGTACTTGGGTTAATACCAATGCAAATCAATGCTTTTGTTTTACTTTTATCAATTTCTCTTCCTAAGATGTAGCGTACAGAAGTAAACTCATAATCACATTTTTGAGTATCTTCGTAAATGTACGACCAACCATCTTTTTCGATTCTTCGTCTCATATTTTATCCTAATTTAACGTGAGTTCGACGAATTATAAACGTCTATAAATTTGGTGATTAGCGAAATTTGTTGTAACTCTAAGGTCTCGATATACATAGAATTACAAACAAAAAATTGCTATGATCACCGAAGACAAAATTACAGAAATCTTTTGTATGGCAGACGACTTCTGCAAGTTTTTTGATGCTATGATAGCAAAATATACACTAAAACCTATTGGAAAAAGAAAATATCATCGAAATTCTACAATGTCAAAGGCCGAAGTCATGCTGATAATGATTCTTTTTCACGATTCCGGTTATCGCTGCTTTAAACATTTCTATCTTGAAAAAGTATGCAAGCATCTTCGCCATTTCTTTCCCAATGTTGTCTCTTATAACCGTATAGTAGAATTGGAAAGGGATGTAGTCATACCCTTAACCTTATTTATCAAGAAGGTCCTCTTGGGCAAATGCACGGGCATAAGCTTTGTTGACAGTACTCCATTGCGTGTCTGCAAAAACCAGAGAATACATATTCACAAAGTTTTCAAAGGCATAGCCCAAAGAGGGAAATGTTCTATGGGTTGGTTCTTCGGTTTCAAATTGCATTTGATTTGTAATGAGAAAGGAGAGCTTCTCAACTTTATGATAACGCCGGGAGATATTGATGATCGTAAGCCTTTGGAGTATAACGCTTTTGTAGAGTTCATACATGGTAAGTTGGTCGGTGACAAGGGGTACATCAGTAAGAACCTCTTTCAAAGGCTTTTCGTTGACGGAATACAGCTTATTACCAAATTGAAAAGTAACATGAAAGGAGCGTTAATGAGTGTTTCAGATAGACTTTTACTCAGAAAAAGAGCCATTATAGAGACGGTGAATGATGAACTAAAGAACATTGCACAAGTGGAACACTCCGGACATAGATGCTTTGACAATTTCATCGTCAACCTATTAGGAGCAATTGCGGCCTATTGCCTGTTTCCAAAGAAGCCGTGCATCAATGTACAAAGGACCATTGACACACAGCTTGCATTGTTCTGAATTCGTCGAACTTACGTTAATTAGATATCAAGTTGTGTTTCTTTTATTTGACAACGTACATTTGAATAAATAACAAATACTCCAAGAACTTGTTTTATACAGTTTATTGGGGTAAATACAACAAAATTTATAGCCTAAGAATTTAATCCCAGTACCTGCACTGCAAGTATTCACCTAAATTGCCGTTCAATTTGCTAAGAATGGAATACATAAATCTCTTTGGTGAAATACAAATGTATAGCTCTGGATGTTTCAGTTGTTTTTGCCAATGTGCACTAATACTTTCTTTACGATATTGTGAAGGGAGTATAAGAAATCTGTTTTCTTCTGGAACTATATGGATGTGCATCATCCTTTGGGCGGAAAGTTCTTCTTCGCAAATAGATTTATTCATAATTTGTTCCGCCCAGAGAGTCTGTCGCATAAGTTGATAAAAAGGTTCTTGATAGTATATGCTTCCTTCATATTCTTGAACACTATGCAAGAACTTTGATTGTTCTATCAAGTGAGAATATCGATTAGGCCTTGTTTTGCCTTTGTATGAGCCTTCAAAACGTTCTTGTCCTTTCCCTTCTATTGATTTATCTTCACAAGCATAGGCTTCAGTGTATTTCCACTCAATAGGTATAAGCCATCTTTTTGCCTCAAAGTCTTCAGCGAAAATAAAGGCATCAATGGAAGTACAATTTGAACCTCTTGTAGGAATACCCTCTCCCAACCAATCACCTTTACTCACAACCTCGAAAGCAATATAAGTTTCATCTGCTTCGTACGGAATAGGAAGAACTCTTTGAAAGGTAGTAAGATTTTGAGCTGTATTTAACATCTCAAGAATAAGTTTCTGACAGTTTCGAATTCCGAATAAATGATTGAAACAAGCTACTTGTGATGATTTCATATTGCCCCATTGCGTATGCCTCTTAATGTGGTTCTCTTTCATATAAAAGAGTGCATCATCTCTAAACCCCTCAAAAAGGTTGTTGATAGGATTAGTCAAGATAAATGGGTATGAGTTTCCACGAAACACACCCCCTCCTTTATCGTTGTTAAACCATTGAGGATGTAACTCTAATAGTTTTGCTTGTTTATTCGATTGTTTGTGCTGATACGGGTTCATCATCAAATGTTGTATATATGTTTTTATCTACAATCTTGCTCAACTCCTCTTCAACCTCCTCCACCGTAGGTAAAGCAGATTTTAGATTGTCAGGGATTGCTTTTGATAGTTGGTAATCACTAACACCAATTGGTTGGTCGTAACCTGAAAGGGCATATTGCGCCACCACCTTATCACCTCCGTTGCAGAGTAGCAACCCGATGGTCTTATTGTCGTACTCGCCACGTAGGGTATCATCTACTACATTAATGTAGAAGTTAAGTTGTCCCATATATTCAGGCTTGAAAGGTGTGGCTTTGAGTTCGACAACAACGTATGCATGTAGTTGGATGTTATAGAGAATGAGGTCAGCATAGAAATCAGAATCGCCTACTTCAAAATGCTTCTGCTGTGCCACAAATGCAAAGCCACTACCCATTTCCAAAAGATATTTGGTGATATAAGAAACCAATTGCCGTTCAATGTCTCGTTCTGCCATTTTATCTGTCTGTCCCATCATATCAAAGATATATGGGTCTTTCATCAGATAATTGGCAAGGTCACTTTGCGGTTTGGGTAATCGCACAGAGAAGTTGCTCACTTTCTTTGCTGTAATCTGCCGGCCAAAGAGATTGGTCTCAATCTGCATTTGCAGAACATTACTACTCCAACCATTGGCAACCGCCTGCGTGATATACCAATAACGTTCACCCAAAGGCAGCTTGCTATTAAGCAATATAACATGGCTCGCCCAGTTAGTGCGAACTACGGCAGACTGCTTAAAAATTTCTTCTATCTGATTTATATCGTGTTGGTAAATGACAGACAGTGCTTTAGATATCTCTCCTAATTGTGCAAGAGGTTCTTGCGTAATTATATCTCCTTGATTACCTGTAGTTTGAATTTGCGCAAGAGGTTCTTGCGTAAATTGATTGAGTTCGCTTGTTAGTTGTAATACATTATCTACCGAAGGACTATTAAACTGTTTTTCAACCTTACCCATTTCTAATAGAATCTCCATAGGATAGGCTTTGGCGAATTGACACATATAGATAAGGTTACGAGTGGAATAACCTTTCTTATCAGGGTATTTAGAACGTATCGCCTCGGAAAGATTGTCTATGACTTTGCTTCCCCAACCCTCTTTCTTTTGGAGGTAGAGAATAAAATGCCCTACTTTCCAATAGTGGAAAAGCATATCTGCATTTGCAGAGGCTATCATGCGTACTTGTGTATGCTCGAGGTCGGAACCGATGGCTTGAACAACGAGTGATAAATCTTGTTTCTCTGCTTTATTTATTTCTTGGCTCATATTGTTTCAGTGTTATAATTGATTGAATTTACTCATGGCATTCGCTTTGATGTCGTCCGCAATGTCTATGTATGGTTTCATAGCCTTGTAATCGCTATGCCCAGTCCATTTCATAACTACTTGCGGAGGAATGCCCAATGCAAGTGCATTACAGATAAACGTTCTACGACCAGCGTGTGTTCCAAGCAAGGCATATTTAGGTGTAACTTCGTCAATGCGCTCATTACCTCTATAATAAGTTTGGCGTACAGGTTCGTCAATACCAACCAATTCTGCCAACTCTTTAAGATAATCGTTCATTTTCTGGTTAGTAATAACAGGTAACACCTTGTCATCTTCAAATGCCACATCCTTGTACTTGTCAAGAATCGCTTTACTGTGATTATTCAGTTCTATAATCAAACTATCGGAAGTCTTGACCGTTGTAACTTCAATATGGTCGCCTTTAATATCGCTTCTGCGGAGATTGAACACATCCGAATAGCGCAAGCCTGTGAAGCATTGGAAGAGAAAAACATCTCGCACACGTTCGAGAGCCTGCTTGTTGGAAGGGATCTTGAACTCTCGGAAACGGTTGAGTTCATCCCAAGTGAGGAAGATGATTTTCTTTTGCGTACTCTTGAGCTTCGGCTTATAACTGTCGTAGGCATTATTCTGGTGCACACCTTTCTTGAAAGCCCAGCGCAAAAACCATTTCAAGAAACTCAATTGCTTGCCAATGGTTGTGTTGCGCATCTCCTTTACATCACGCAGATAACCCACATAGTCATTCAAGCCTCGCTCATCAAAGAACTCAAAGGTCAGTCCTTCACGAAAGTTGGTCAAATGATTTTTCACGGCTGCAAATTTCTCAAACGTGGAGTCCGTCCAATTGTTCTGACGTCCACAATCCTCGACAAAATCATCAAACACCTGAAAGAAATCACAAGGCAACGTTTCTTTCTTTGGCTTAGATTCTTCGCTCACAGGTTTGTGCAAAGCATTGAAAGCCTCCTTTATCTGTTCGGGCGTTGGCAATACGTCCTCTACCTCAAACCTCTTAAAGATTGACTGTATTTCCGTGTAATACTCCAAGAGCGAAGCATTGATTTCAGAAGCCAATTGTTTCAGTTTGTTGCTACAACCATTTTTCACACGCTGCTTATCTGCATCCCACTTGGCTGAATCAATGCGATAGCCAGTGGTGAACTCAATCCGCTTGGACGCAAAATTAACGCGCATACGAATAGGTACGTTCTCTGTGATAAGAACTCCGTCCTTCTTCCTGCTCTCCAACGTGAAGATGATGTTCCGTTTGATATTCATACCTTCGGGTGTATTGTTTTATGCACCCAAATTTACACCCTAAAAATGATATTACCAAAGATTTTCCGTGAAATCTCATTTTATTAACATTTTGCGTAAACTACTATATTACAATAGATTGATACGATTTGATAGTTTGTGACAGTTCGAGAGAAAGAGCCTCTCTCTCCGCATTATTTCATCGATTAAGTCCCTAAGTCACAATGACTTAGGGACTTTTTCTTTATCCCCAATTTTCCTTTGACCCACTTTTTGACCCACTTTTTACTCCGAAGATTCTGAAAAAGCAATGAAACAACTTTTTCTTGTAAATTATTTTCGTAACATCTAAGTACTTGAATATGAATGATTAATTAAAAAATCAAAAAGATGTGATTCGAACCTTTTATATCAAATCATATCAATTCTTTCAGAAGAAGAGACTCGACCCCTAATTTTGAGTTATAGGTAAGAGCTGTTTTGCATTTATGGACCAGCAAGACAATATAGCTATAACATAAACACATTGTCCCCTACTTGCCGTATTTTTCCTCTTATCGTGTGACACGCCCTAATAGAAGTATCACATTTAACGAGAAAACTTTGTGGCGAGGTGGTCCAAATACGTCTGCTGGTGCCGATGCATATTGGAATGTGAACAAGCAGTCAGCACATTATCTGAATGAAATCCGTCATGCATTCATTGATGGTGACGAAAAGAAGGCTGCATTGCTGACACGCAAGAACTTTAATAGTACCGTCCCTTATGAGTCTTGGAAGGAAAATCCTTTCCGCTTTGGTAACTTCACTACTATGGGTGAGTTTTATATAGAGACAGGGTTGAGTTCTATCGGTATGAGCGAGTATAAGCGTGCTCTTTCTTTGGATTCGGCGTTGGCAACGGTACAGTTTAAGAAGGATGGGGTGAGATATGAGCGTAACTATTTCATCTCTTACCCGAATAATATTATGGTTGTACGTTTCAAGGCAGACCAACCTGGTAAGCAGAACTTAGTCTTCAGCTACGAATCAAACCCAGTCTCGACGGGTAAGATGGAAGCGGATGGAAGCAATGGTTTGGTATTCAAGGCACATCTTGACAATAACCAGATGGAGTATGTAGTCCGCATCCAAGCTCTGAATCAAGGTGGTACCATCAGTAATGACAATGGGAAGTTGAGTATCAATGGAGCTAACGAAGTCATTTTTCTGATTACAGCGGATACAGACTACAAGGTTAACTTTGCTCCAGACTTTAAGAACCCTCGAACATACGTAGGCGTGAATCCATCTGAGACAACCGTTTCTTGGATGAAAAAGGCTGTGGCACAAGGTTACGATGCTTTACTTCAAGCACATTACAAGGATTATGCCTCTTTGTTCAACCGCGTTTCTTTGACATTGAATGATGGACAAAAAACTCAAGATATCCCAACTCCACAGCGTTTGATAAACTATCGCAAGGGTCAGGAAGATTATTACTTAGATGAGCTATACTACCAGTTTGGCCGCTATCTACTAATTGCCAGCTCACGACCTGGCAACCTACCAGCCAACCTGCAAGGCATCTGGCACAATAATGTAGACGGACCGTGGCGAGTAGACTATCACAACAATATCAACATACAGATGAACTATTGGCCAGCAGGCTCTACAAACTTATCAGAATGTACGCTTCCGCTGATAGACTTCATCCGTACGTTAGTTAAGCCAGGTGAAAAGACTGCGAAAGCTTATTTCGGTGCGAGAGGTTGGACTGCTTCTATCTCTGGAAACATCTTCGGATTCACTGCACCATTGGAAAGTGAAGATATGTCATGGAACTTCAACCCAATGGCTGGTCCGTGGCTTGCTACTCATGTGTGGGACTACTATGACTATACACGAGATAAGAAGTTCTTGAAAGAGGTGGGATATGACCTCATCAAGAGTAGTGCTATCTTTGCCGTTGATTATCTTTGGAAGAAGCCAGATGGTACTTATACAGCAGCACCTTCAACCTCACCAGAGCATGGACCGATAGATGAAGGTGCGACCTTCGTACATGCGGTAATCCGTGAGATCTTAATGAATGCCATAGATGCTTCGAAAGTCTTAGATGTAGATAAAAAGGAGCGTAAGCAATGGGAAGAAGTCTTGAGAAAGATTGCACCTTATAAGGTAGGACGCTATGGTCAGTTGTTGGAGTGGTCGAAGGACATTGATGCTCCCAACGATCAGCACAGACATGTAAACCATTTGTTCGGCTTACATCTTGGACATACTGTTTCACCTATCACAACGCCAGCATTGGCAGAGGCATCAAAGGTGGTACTGAATCATCGTGGTGACGGAGCTACAGGATGGAGTATGGGATGGAAGCTCAACCAGTGGGCACGTCTGCATGATGGAAACCGAGCATATAAACTCTTTGGAAACTTGCTGAAGAATGGTACACTGGATAATCTGTGGGACACTCATCCTCCTTTCCAGATTGATGGTAACTTTGGAGGTACAGCTGGTATAACCGAAATGCTGATACAAAGTCACATGGGCTTTATCCATTTACTGCCTGCATTGCCAGATGCTTGGAAAGATGGAGAAGTGAAGGGTCTTTGTGCTAAGGGAAACTTTGAGTTAGACATCCGCTGGAAGAACGGTAGTTTGTCTTCCGTTACTGTTCTTTCAAAAGATGGAGGCAACTGTGAGTTAAGATACAAAGATGACAAGTTTGTATTAAAGACGGTCAAGCGAAAGACCTATACTTTAAACTATATCAACGGAAAATTTGTAGTCGATAACAGTTAAGAGTATTACAATTTTAAGAAAACAAAGGAATCTGTTTAACAACTGATTCCTTTGTTCTTTTCTGGTATCTATATTTGTAGTTCCTATTTACTCGCATTGCAGATAAACCTCTGATTGTTTGAATTTATGTGGACAGCAAAATCTTAAGGCTTTGCTGTTACAATAAAATATTGTTTTGTTAGTAAGAATTATGATAGTTGCCTTTTCCTATTTTCCTTTACCTTACTTACAATTCTTTGTATGTCAGTTTGGGAAAGAATCCAGTATTCTTTTTCTCCTCAATAATCTTATAAAGTTCTATATTGCTATCAATTTTAGAAATGAGTTTTTTATAGAATTGACACTTCTCCTTATTCACTCGTTTACCAAAGTATATAGCTTTAATTTTTATATGATAAAATGCTGAAAGATCTTTAAAATTGCTTTTTTTATATATTCTAATTGCCCTAACCTCATGTTCATCTTTCCATATAGGGTCTTTGACAGATAGTATATGCATGATCTTTTCGTCAACACTACCTTTTACTATAGGAAGTTGATTTTTATAATCAATTTTTGTCAATTTCCAGTCTTTATTATAATCCCCTGTTATTTGTAATTCAAAACAGCATCCTTTATGGCTGTCTGCATAGTGTGACCACATTAAGAAATTATCAGGGAAATCCTGCTTGCCTTCCTGTTTTGTCATTAAAGAGCAGATTCTTGTAGCTTCAAGTTGTCCATATATCTCTTTGAAATCGTCTTTAACCAAACCTTCACGATTAAACTTACCCTCCATTGGATCATTCAATTCTTTGTATACAGCACCGTAAAGTTTTTTGTTGAGAATAATTTCGATGATACGTTCAAACTTATCAAGTCTTTGGAACTTATAATATGTTTTATCTTTCAATTCACACATATTTATCTTGTTTTTAGTGATAACGCAACTGGTTAATAATCTGTATTTTGTTTAGCTAAAATGTTTTTATAATTATTCTATTATACTGTCATATTATTATAACATCATCAAGGCATATTATAATTGTTTATGACTTGATGGTGATTGTAATTTCTACTATCTTTTAAAGCTAACTCCGTCAGTATTAAGGTCTTCTTCTGTCTGTAGCTCATTTCTTTCCACAATACTGTAATTGTTTTCTTTAAGCTTTGCAAGAAGTAACAGACCTATTGGTTTGACCTCATCGATGAAGTCCTAATCCATATTGAAATTCCATACCTTTTTCAAATCTTTCCGTGAAGTATTTGATTTCTCGTCGGGGAAGTCCTATATTTTCTGCCATATTCTCCCAATACTTCATGTTTCTTGTTACATCCATTATAATCCCTCTTGCGGTTATTTCATCCAGCATATAAAGCTCATGGGCATTGTAAAGGCTGTTGAGAGAACTATCGTTTGTGTTGGTATCGATAAGCAATGCTTGAAATATACCATTTGTAGGGTTCATGTCGTATGCAGGAGATAATTCCCAACCCTCCCTTCCAAGCAGGAACGAATGATTTCTAAAGTGATCGTCTGTATTACCAATACAGATATTGAAGGCAACTCGCTTGTATAGTTCTTCTAAATTAGCCTCTATATGGTTGCCACCTCTTGAAATGATAAAATCCACAATATCCAAATAGCCTTTTCCTGTTCTTTGTCCGTCGCCATCAGTGAAGCCAAGGACGGTGAGAGAAGAAGCTATGTGGATTCTATTGTTCTCTTCGGTTCTATCAAATCTCTTAGAGAGAAGTATATCCTGACCAGTCCCTGCCCTAATTACCTGTGTTTCGGCAACATTGATACCACATTCCTTAGCCATCAGATGTGCGAAGTGTTCCCATCGAGATACATTGATGTTGTCATTGATGGAAGGGAATTTGGCAAGATAAAGATGACCGTCACTCTGCACACAAGCCTTTGGGCGTGCTCCACCCATTGAGGAACCAGGTTGAAAAAGCCTTTGTACCCACTTCTTTTCTGGTTCCAAATGCTTATACTCACTTTTCTCTATCTCTTTAGCAGCTTGTAAAAGTTCGTCAATGTGTATGGCAGGCGGAACGCTGTAACCAGGCGTAGAGCTGATAAATGCTCCGCTATCTAGGTCCTGAAAGCGAAAACCACCCATACGCAGCTCATCTTCCACGCCTTTGAGATAGTCCCAATCAGATAAGGTATGGCTTGCTTTCCCTTCTGTCTCAAGTGAAGTACGCAAGTCTATCAGTCGCCGCCCCCATCTGTCAGGGAGAGCATCAGAAAAACAACCGAAGATGTGGTTATCTCGGCTATATTGTACCCCGGGATATGGGCGGAGGTCTTGCCCAAAGTAAATTTTAGGAAAGGTTTTGATCCAGTTTTTATCAAACTCAAAAGAAAATACGTCAGAGCCTCTTAGGTATTCATGCCCAAGAGTGCCTACCTTCTCTTCCTTATCCATCCAGTCGAAATTGGCTATCACATCTAATTTTTCCATGTGTTATCTTTTTGAAGCTCGTTTCTTATTCTTAATACCTAGGTCCTGTACCATGTGCCCCAGCTTATCGTCTTTAGCCAAATGGAGTATATCCTCTTCAAGCTGCAGGGCATTGAGTACTCTCATTACCACACCAAGAGATACTGTAGGCTCACCCTTTTCTAAACGTGAGAGAGTAAGCCTTGTACATTGCGCACGTTGTGCAACCTGATCCATTGTCAGATCTCTTCGTAATCGGGCAAGGCGGAATTGCTCTCCTACTACATTCAACTTCTCTTGTAGTGCTCTGGTCATCCAGTTGGCTTTGGTGAATTTTGTCATAATGTATCTTTTGTAGTACAAAGATACGATAAAAAGTTTAGTTTATAATACTTTATTTGTTTTTCTTATATTTATTTGATAACCTTTATTTCAAAGTTAATCAAATATAAAGTTTTGCCCCACTTTTTACCCCACTTTTTACTGATGTAAAATAAATTCACTACAGAGTTAATTTGAAAAGTAAAATAACCGATTTCTTGAACCCCTTGTTTTTGCCCCACTTTTTGCCCCACTTTATTTTACGAAGTATTAGAACCTAAGTTATCAATAAATAAAATATCATATCAAATTATATCAGTAACTACTTGACGTTCTGATAATTTTGATATGATTTGATATAAATCTTTAATGATTTTGTATAGAAGTCCACTTCCCTCTCTCCGCTTTAGGTACTCTGAACAGACCAACAGAGAAATCCTAACAAAAACGTAAGTATCATAGCTACAAGTAGTTATGATACTTTTCTTTTATATCTATTCTTCTTATCAGAGTACGTACAGAGGGGGTAAATACTCCCTAAATACTCTACAATGGCTACAATCTGGCTACACTTTTTGAGGCAAAATAAAAATTGTAGCCAAGAGTTCGTACTGAGCACGCATAGAGTACACGCAAATTGCTGTTATTCAAATAAATATGTCGAACTTTGTAGCGTGGTTACAGAAGTTTATCCTGCTAAAAATTCAATCTTTTGGCTACAATTCTATTAGAAGCTGGCTACAATTATTAAATTTTGGCTACAACTTTCCTTGCCATGGCTACAATTAAACAACAGCAGCGCAAATGAAAACCATTTTCAGAGCAGTCTTCTATTTAAGAAGCAACTATGTGAACAAGGAGGGTAAAACACCCGTGATGTTGAGAATCTATCTCAACAACGAACGACTTTCCATTGGCTCAACAGGTATTGCCGTTCAGCAGTCGCAATGGGATAGTGAAAAAGAACGACTGAAGGGAAGGACTACAGAGGTTCTTTCTACTAATCTCGAATTGGATAACATCCAAAGCGGATTGCAGACCATCTTCAAAAAGTTGGAAATGACAGATACCATTTCTTTGGAGCGTATCAAGTCGGAGTATCTGGGTAAGAAAGAAGAGGTAGAAACTATGATGACACTCTTCGATAAGCACAACAAAGATATTGCCAAGCAAGTGGGCATATCTGTAAGTGCTGCCACCTTTCAGAAATATAATGTCTGCAAACGACACTTTATGACTTTTTTGCAGGATAAGTACAAACGTTCGGACATACGCTTGTCTGAACTCACCTATATCATCATACACGATTTTGATATTTATCTTCGCACAGTAGTTGGTCAGAACCCGAATACAGCTACCAAGACAATGAAGACTTTCAAGACAATTACGATTTTAGGAAGAAAAATGGGCGTAATCCATCACGATCCTTTTCTTAATCATCGCTTTCACCTTGAGCCAGTCAATCGTGGTTTCTTAACAGATGAAGAAACTTTAAAGATAGTCAATAAGAACCTGCATACAACGTTTGGAATTGGTTCGTGATTTATTCGTATTCTCGTGCTTCACAGGTTTAGCGTACATTGATGTAGCCAACCTTACTCCCGAGAACATTGTTACCCTTGATGACAAACGATGGATAATGACAAAACGACAAAAGACGAGTGTTGCAACAAATGTTCTTTTATTGGATATTCCGAAGAATATCATCGAAAAGTATAGTGGCAAGACCTATCGTAATGGTAAACTTTTCCCAATGCTAACTAATCAGCGAACCAATTCATATCTGAAGGAAATTGCAGATATTTGTGGCATTAAAAAGGACCTAACCTTTCACATGGCTCGCCACACATTTGCAACAATGTCATTGAGTAAAGGTGTTTCAATGGAATCAGTTTCTAAGATGCTGGGACATACCAATATTAAAACTACACAAATTTATGCCCGTATTACCAATAAGAAAATAGAACACGATATGGAACAGTTGGCTGGCAAGTTAGACAAGTTCAAAGTTGCTATGGGCATCAACTCAAAATAATGTAAAACCCTAAACCAAGAAGATTATGACAACAACAAAGAAAGAACTTTCTTACTTCCGTTTGAAGTTAGAGACTTATCTTAGTGAGCATTTCCCTGAAATGCTGGCTGACAAATCATTCATAACGTCAAGAGCCGATGAAGCCCTTACTGCCTACTGTGATGTAGTAGCACAAGGCTTTTCTCATCCAGAGGCAGAGGTAATGGCAAGCGAAGTTCTGTATCAAGGACTGCATTTCTCCAAGTACGACACCCTTGTTTATGTCTTAGAGAATGAGTTCGAGAAAGAACTCCCTTCTCCTCTTCCTGAAAGACTAACACCAATGCTTCTGAAGAATAAGGCTGTGCAAAGCGTTTTCGACAAGTATGAACTGACAGACGACTTTGGTGCAAGTCCAGAGTATGAGAAACTCTACACCGAACTGACAGGGACAATCGTTCTGATCATCGAGGTTAATGGTCTGCCAACTGTCGATAGTGAGAACATGACTTGATGTAATACCATCGGGAGCTTTTGTAGTGTCAAGAGCCAAGATAAACGCTCCACTCCACACGACAAAAGTTTTGCAAACACTTGTCTTTGTGTAGTCTGCGCATCTTGTAACTGCTCTTGAACTATTAAAAGCTCCGATATGAATACAATCATCATGAATCAAGATGTCCACACACCTGCCTTCATCAAGGCAGACGCATCGAACAAAATCGATAATAGTATCCTTCGACGAGTATGGGACATGGTTAGGATCTTTCTATTGAATCGTCTGATCAAACTTACCGTTACAATCTCGAACAACTATTTTTCGACGATATAACTTCTTCATGCGGATTTCATCCCATAAATGATTTTTAGCATCTTTCCATTTGATTAAGAAGAAATAGCAGGTATCGGTATTGTTGAATAGATAATTGCCATCTATGGTAAACAACGAGTCTGGATATACGATGTCACCTTGGACATCAATACCATTCCACAACGTCACCTTAGAAGGATAGAGGTCACTATCAATAGGCAAATATGCAGGTTGCAATAGACAATCCACACTATCAATCGTATCGTAGTGGGAGGCACCTATAAATAAGGTGTCATTCGTACGATTCGTGAAAATGGCGATAGTCCTTGAATCACATATAGGGATGCATGAAGAGACCAAACTAAGAATGATCGCAATACCACCTAACAAATTTCTATATTTCTTATCTATTTTCATATATTTTAGTTTATCTATTTTCATATATTTTAGTAAGTGATTTAAATACATCCACGTGGTTTAGCCATCATCATTCCCTGCATTTGAGCAAGTACCATCTTCCACCAATTAAAGGTACTAATATTTTTTATTGGATAATCAACTCCCCCTATCCAGAGACCTCTAAAATGACCTTTTGCAAGGTAGTTGGCCCATGTCTCTGTCCAATATTTATGATGGGAAGATGAGAAGAATGTTGCATTGGCGAAACTTTCTGGAGCGATTACATGCCAATATGCTGCAGGGCCAAACATACGATACTGAAGGATATGTCCAAATTCATGTTGCATCATAGCTTGACCAGCCCTTTGACCACTAGTGAAGACACCTTCTCCAGCAATGATTCCACGCTCAGGGACAGTAACTGCTCGATAATGATAGTATCCATCAGATTCTGGAGTAACTAAACTACCAAGTTTCTTGGTTTCAAACACATTTACACCTTCGAATTCTCCTACGTATTTTCCAGTAACGGTTTTTTCATTGAGATTAAAGCCTGATGAATTACAATTTGAACAGGCATATGCACCAGTTATGTCAATGTTTGTCTTCCCTGTCCAGAAGTTCGTGCCTTTGTCTAAAGCATCAAGACCACCAATTAGACCTCCAACAATACCGCCTTCCAAAGTTCCTAAGCCTCCAGAACCTAAGCCGGCAAGAAGACCTTTTCCAAAGCTGTGTCCATCTAACCAAGAATTGCCTGCATTATTAATAAAACCACCAGCAAACCCAGCGCTAGCACCCGAAGCACAGCGCCTGCAAGGAATCCCGTAGAAGAAATTCCCTTCGCCAATCCTGCGGCTCCAGTCCAGAAGTTACCACCAGCCATAGCAACGTTCACTCCCGACGCTAATCCTGCACCAACAGCTCCGGCAACAGCTCCAGTGACGAGGTGCCCAAGTCCTTTCGCATTAAACTGGAATCCATGTGATGCCCAATTGAAAACTCCTCCAATAGCTGCCCCTATGATAAGGTTCCAAAAATCCCCACTTGGATCCGTATATTTCAGTGGATTATTCAAACAATAGCTGTACCGGTTGAAGTTCTGGCTGTTGTCCGGCATCTGAACATAGTTGTCCGGGCTGAAGAACCGGCCAAGTACAGGGTCGTACAAGCGGCCGTTCATGTTGATGATGTCAAACTCACTAAGCATCTCGTGTCCTGTGTAACCACGGTGCAAACCTATGGTGTTGAGTGTTACCGTCTGCTTGCCCCACGCATCGTATGAAGCATCGAAGACTTTCGTGCCCTTCTCATCCATAACGTAAAGGATGCTGTCCAAAATGTCCGTGAAGGTAAGATTGCATACATTCTTTAGTCTCCATTTTTGATAACAGTCTGCTTGAATTCTTTTGCTTCTCTATCGTAATAGACCGAATTCCATAAGTCGTTAAATTCTTTTTCGGTTATCATATTTATACCCATCTTTTTGAAATCTTCCAATTCGCAATTTGTATCCAGCCAATAACCATAATTTCTATCGTCTGGCATTTTTACAATAATCCTACCATCTTTAGCAAATCCAATTTCTCTGTTTGCAATATGATTTACCACATCGTCATATTCAATAAACCATAGAGTAACATCCTCTATTTTATCATCAAAATCAGGATTTGCACTGAGTGGAGCGATCATCTTATGCAGCAAACGACACCATAAGCTTCGTTTTGTTTTATTGTTCTGCTTTTTTTCTAATGACCACTTTAAAATAAAATATTTCATAAATTGTACTACTTAATATTTAACGAAACCAGTGCCATGAGTCTTCATCATTTAATCGCCATTTATAATGAATATGTCCTGGATCAGCAGTGCGCCAATTGTCATAAGGAAATTTTGTATTTCTATATCCTACCATTTGCTCTTTTGTAAGTCTTTTACTACGTTTTGGCGAGCACTGAAAGCAGCAACTACTGCATGCACTGCTACACTTTTCTGTAGTAACAAATGTAAGCGTAGTTGGCTCCTTAATTAATGGTTCTATTTCCATCCTATTTTGTAATTTCAATTTGTTTTTGAATTCTATTGAAGAGTTGTTTTGTAGCTTTTGCGTCTTTATATGATAGATAGTATGTATTCCCATCACTCTGTGTAAGTTGTATAAAAAAATTATCTGAATGCGTGAAGAGTATTACGTCTTTTCCGTCTGTAGTACGAAAGTGTCCCAGACAAGTCTCTCCAAGTGCGAAGCCATTTGTTTTAATGCTAATTTTGGGAAGCGATTGGCATAATTTCGCCTCACTTATTTTACATAGTGGTATGTCAAGACCGTACAAACCAGAAATTTCCATTCTATCGTCTAAAAGAATTACTTTGAGATCATTTTGAGATGAATACAATATGGGCAGGCAAGTAAGGCCAATAACCAACAACATGGTAATAACCATTGCGAGCTTTCTCCCTTTTTTCTTAACTATAAGCTTTCGACGGCTATAAGCTAATAGTGCAGCAAAGCTAATGGGGAGGACTAAGAACAGGTAGTAAATAATCTGTAATCCGCTAATAATTCCTACGATTCCACCAATAAGTGTTACTATGTTAGCAGCGCGCATGTATTTATGCAATAGTCTAAGCCACGCTTTGTCATATTCTCTCTGTTCAGGTTCCTCACTCAATTCGAATCCTGATATAATGTTTGGATTCAGAACAGCCAGTTTCATACAACCATAGTTAATTCCAACTACGGATAGAAGTATTGCTGACAATATTATCACATTTGCCATATATCAATAATGTTTACTTTAGTATAAAATGTAAACTATATGTAAAGTTAATCCTTTTTCCCGAAATATGCAAGCATCAAGCAGAAACGCAGCAAGACTTTAAACAATGATAACGTTTTGGTTTAAAAAAAACGTTAATAGTTCTTCGCGTTTTGAACATAAAATAATAGTTTACCAGACAGTTTCGTCAATTTCTCAGAGCAAGGAGCAATTTGTTCCTATTTTTTGTGTAATCCACGACTAACACATTGGGAAGTGCTTGATAACACACACAAGATAGCCTATTTTGAGGTCGCAAAAATTGCACCTGCGACACAGTGATTATAGGTGGATCTTTATATAACTGCATTGACAGTGTAGATGTTTTTTTAGAAGCGAGTAATGGCACTGCATTTTCTAGTTTTACCAGTATTGACGAGTCCGGACTTTTGAATATTCATGGAAATCTCATTTTACCAGACTCGATTTGCAGAACTACATATTCGTCATTGTTTAATCACAATCATACAGAATAGTATCAGAGAGCCATCCTCCAAATTCTCCTCCATAGTAATCACCAGCAATTCCAAGAAGAACGGGATCAGAGCCAGAACCAACCAATCAGCCAAGAGCCGCACCGTCTATTCGGCCAGTATTCGATTATTCTAATTGATCTTCAAGGACAAAGGAAAATAAAGGTCTATCACAAGAATGATTTTTAAAAGTCCTTATGTAAGATTCGGATTTATTACAACTGTTTTGCACATAATTGTAATATGACTCATTTGGAGTCCTATCATAATACCAATTATCATCTGAGTTCTCTATAGTAGAATTATTCATACTATATACATCACCACCTAAGATTGGAATCACTAAAAGTTTGCATATTTGCACTATTTTAAGTGCTTCTTGGTATGGAAAAGCATAGCCTTCAATACCTAAATTCTTCAAGGAATAATATTCAGAAATATCATTATCTTGAATTATTGAGATTATATCTTTCTTTTTCATTAAAAGGAACTATATTATATACGATTAACAGCTTATTTAATAGGTACAAAACGACTAACGTCGCCCCACTGATTTTTCATAACGAGCGTATCCTTGCGAAATGAAATATGTTGTACGATAGTTGTTCCGTCAGCGTCTATAGTCATACTATCGCCTGCAAACTGATAAGGTATTGCCACAATAGGATCTTCATCAATATAATACAAACTATCCTTGTCGATTTGGAATACAGCAACCTTATCATCACTTGTTGCCCAAGTCCCAAACAATCGGGACTGAAGACTATGCTGAGGCGAAGATGCCATGCAAGACAGCATAATAAAAACTACTATTGAAATAAAACATTTTTTCATATTTGAATATCTTATGTAATATATAACTCAATTGTTGAATATAGTATAATTGTGTAGTCTCTTTTTTAAATGAGACTATCAATTTTTGATTCTATAATTAGTACTGCCTGATTTCTATATGAAACGCAGGATCATGAGAATTAAATGGATCTAATAATTTTGTCACTCTACTAGATAGCGCACTGTGAAATGCTGATTATTGAGGCTGGATAGAGCGTGAAGTTATCCGTCTCGTGGAACGTGATTCCCTGCGGTGCACCATTGATATACACTTCCTCCATCGTACCGTAACTCTTCATAATACGTTCGCGGCAGCGTTATAAGTATAACGACTTGTCTTGCCGTTATCGCTTAAGACCATGAGTCGGTTGTCTTCATCCCAATACATCTCCCTCGTGGTGTTGGTACTATCATTTGTCACCAGCGTTGGATTACCATTAGCATCATAGGTGTAATGATCGTGTCCAATCTGTATTGGAAGCCGTCGGGTGGTTGCTGTCCTCATATTTATAAGCGAAGTTATAAGACTTGGCAGTCGTCGTTGAGTCCACCTTCTGCACCTTGGTCAGCGGCTCACTCATCCGTCCTAACGACATCACCATATCATACGATGCACCCTTTGCCTAAATGGTATTTCTTGTGCAAAAAGATTAGCATTTACTAATAATAAGGTGGCCAAAATACCAATTTTAGAAGATACATTCATTGTAGTAGTTGGTTTTTAATTTATTGAGACAAAATTATAAAAAAATAATAAGATTTACATAACCATTTTTAAGTTTTAACATTACATAATAGAAAAAAGTGGATAACAATGTTAGCACAAAAAAATTGTGTAGCTAAAAAATAAAGAAGATAGAGGTTATAGTTAGAAGGACATTCATATAACAATTTTACTATCTTAGGAAAACTACTAACTATTGAAATCTACTAATATAGTTACTTTAATGACAGCAATTCTCCTTTTTAAAATATGAGATTTTACCGATATCTCAATAATATAATTGCATAATATACTCTATTAATATGAGATTTACAGCTATACGCAAGCGTACAAATATTTAGATTTGACCCACTTTTACTTATTGTAAAATATTTTCTCAAAACCTCACAAGTTATGAAATAATGTAGGTATTTTGAACCCCCTAAAATTTGACCCACTGCTTGACCCACTTTTGTACGTTGTCAAACAAAAGTGCATGCGAAAATGTCCGTATACGGTTTTGCAATGAAGAACCTTTGCTGTGAAGAACGATGAAACTGGAAGCATATACCATAGACAACCAGTCTTAAGCTTATAAAGAATGTATGGAACTACCTCTGACAGTCTACTTTGGCAAATATATCCACGTTTTGCAACTGATAAATGAGGTAGAATTTCATTTTTATTGTATCTTTGTCTAGTACTTTGTACATGAGAGGAATTTGAGGCTTGGTTTGCTAATACAAAGATAAGAAATCCTCTCGATTTTAACAAAACAAAAAGTCAAGACAACTTCAATATAAAAAAAGTAATAGGAATCATTATAGGGCTTGCCATCGGCTTCTTCCTGGGTATCGACGATCTGATAACCCGTCTTTCCAGGACCTTCGATAAGACAAGGTAGCAGCTTTACTATGGAAGCGACAACGTAATGCGCAGGGTGGAGAGCTTGAAGGGACTCGGCATAACGCCGAAGAAGCAAACCAAGGGACTGGAAGAAATTAATACATTGGACCGATAAATGAAAAATAAAGGCTTATCATATTTCCTAAGATTACAGGTTGATTTCCTGTGGCTCTTGTGCATGGTGCTGTGTTCTCAGCTCCATGCTCAGGAACATTTGACCCGCAATATGCTGATGTTGTCGAATCTCAATACGGACAATGGACTCTCCAGTGCCCGTGTGTATTCGATAGTTGAGGCTGAGGATGGTGCTATGTGGATCAGTACCAAGCGAGGCGTTGACAGGTACAATGGTCAACAGGTACGGAACTATACCTTGGCTACGGATATGCAGTTTAGTGATGCCAGTGGTAGAAACATCAAGTTGACTAAGGATAGCCAACAACATATCTATGCCTATGATAATAAAGGAAAGATCTATATATATAATAAGGTGAAAGACACATTCCAACTCCAGGTCAATCTGACGAATGTACTTGGAGGAAGTGTGGTGCTCAATGACTTGTTGGTTGATGACAAGGGATGCTTTTGGATGGCGTTAGATAGGGGCGTGTATATGATGGCTCATCTATCTATTGCTGGTAGCAAAGACAAAACAGCGTATAACAAAGGAAAATACATTCTGAAGAACACATATGTTAATCATATCCGATTCTTCGGCAAACAATTATTGATAGGTTCTCCTTCCGGAGTCTTCGCCTATTCACAAAATGCAGCCCAGCCTCGATTGCTCTTGCGAGGGTATTCCGTGCTTTCTTCTTATCACGACGTGAAGGCTCATCAGATATGGTTGGGAACTTTCCATCGTGGCATTCTCTTGCTCGATGACAGAACATGGAAGCCATTGTCTTCTCTCACGCAATTCTCATCCTTATCAGATATTCCGCTCATCCCTGTTCGTTCCATTATCCACTACGATGCAGCCACCATCTTGATGGCGGTAGATGGAGCAGGTGTCTATGCCTACGACAAGAAGACTTGTAAGACGAATCTACTTTTGAATACGGATGGCAGACCGGAAAATATATTGCATGGCAATGGCGTCTATGCCCTTTGCAAGGACCATCTTGGCGACCTTTGGATGGGCTCCTATTCAGGAGGTGTGGATATGGCTATTCCTATGGAGCATACCTTGGAGTTTGTGCGCCATGAGTATCTCAACAGCCAGTCGCTTATCAATAATGGTGTGAACGATGTTATGCAGAGCGTGGATGCACAGGGTCGCAATAGCAAGATATGGTATGCTACCGACAAGGGGGTGAGCATCTATGACGAGCAAACCCATCTGTGGCATCATTCCCTATATAATAAGGTGGCGCTTACCCTTTGTCAGACTGCCGATGGCAAGGTCTTGGTGGGAACCTATGGTGATGGCATCTTTCAGGTTCATGCCGATGGAAGCAGTAATCGGGCTTACTCTGTGTCGAATGGCAAGTTAAAGACCGACTATGTGTATAGCATTTTCAAGGATAGCGAAGGAGGCTTGTGGATAGGTTGTTTGGATGGAGACTTGGTACATATCCCATCATCATTAGAAAAGAATGGAAATGTGGATAACTCCGTTAACTACTTGCCAATCAATGAAGTTCAGAGTATCGTGGAGTCTCCTGATAAGAAGATTATTGCGGTGGGAACGACCCATGGATGTTATCGTATCGACAAGCGAAGCCTTCGTGCCAGTCGATTCTTCTATCCGTCGGAATTTCCGTCAGTCGATTATAATTTCTTTGTCAATGCGATGGATTTTCAGGATGCACGGCATATCTGGATAGCCACCGATGGAGGAGGCTTGTACCTCTACGATTGGCAGAAGCAACAGGTTAAGAACTATACCATCTCGCAGTCTTTGCCTTCCAACACCGTCTATGCCTTGGTCAAGACTCCCATTGGCAAGGTGTGGATGAGTACTGACAAGGGACTGGCTTTCATCGATCATGGAAAGGTGACCAATCTCAACTTCTTCAAGGGATTGGAGCGGGAGTACAAGCGTATGGCTGTGGTCCGAACCCAAGACGGGCGAATGATATTCGGAAGCAGTGAAGGAGCTGTGGTCTTGGCATCCAAGTTTGCCAGGGGATTGAGCTACAAGGCTCCTCTTCATATCACGGGTGTTGAGGTGGAAGGAAAGACTTTCGATGAGGCTAACCAACTGGAAGATTGGCATGCAGAACTCTTCGAGATGTTGCAAGAAGGAAAGATGAGTTTCTCTCATGATGAGAAAACCCTCATCGTGCATTTCGAGAGCATCAACTATCCGTATCAGCACGACATCCAGTATCAGTATTACCTGGCGGGGTATGACCATCAGTGGAGTGTGCCTTCTGCCTACCAGCAGGCTCGTTTCGCCAATTTGCCTCCTGGCAGTTACACCCTGCATATCAAGGCAAAGGGTAGGAGTAACGGACGCATATTGGGAGAATCCATCTTGCACATTCATATCGCCCAACCATGGTGGAACTCTTGGTGGGCATGGATTGCCTATCTCTGTATCTTAGGTGCTATAGTCTATTTCGGCTGGGATTACTACAGAGAGCGTTTGCATCGCAAGTACTACGATGACAAGATCAACTTCTTTGTGAATACCGCCCATAACATCCGTACCCCTTTGAGTCTTGTGTTGGCTCCTCTTGCCGACTTGGCGAAAGATACTACACTGGGCGATAAGAGCCGAAAGTTCTTGGAGATGGCACTGCGTAATGGCGACAAGCTTCTGAGGATGGTGACCGAGTTGCTTGATTTCCAGAAAATAGCCGTAGTGAAGACACAAGTCCACATGCAGAAAGTGGAGCTGTCTGTTCTCTTGCGTCAGCAGGTGGATAAGTTCCAGATGTCAGCCCAGGAGAAACATATCAATCTTCGGTTGGCAACCTGTGGACAGCATACCTTCTCTACCGATCTTTCTATGATGGATCTGATATTCGAGAATCTGCTCTCTAATGCTGTAAAATATACGAAGGTGGGTGGAACCATCACCATCTCTGCTTCGCTTGATGAGGTTGGTAAGCAAGTCAGCATCCAGGTAAGCGATACCGGCATTGGTATCCCGAAAACCGAGGCCAAGCATATCTTCCAGAGTTTCTTTCGTGCCTCCAATGCAGTCAACTCTCAGGAGATGGGCAGTGGATTGGGCTTGATGCTTACTCGCCAGCTTGTGCAGAAACTGGGAGGAAAGTTAACGTTCGAGAGCGAGGAAGGCAAGGGATCTGCTTTCTTGGTTGTATTGCCTGATAACGGATATGTTGATGTTTCCGTTTCTTCCAAGCCATCAAGTTTGCCAGAAACTTTCGATAACTCCGTGTCTACTAATGAAAAAATAAAATCAGAAGAATCGCTTAAGGACACGCTCCTTTTTGTCGATGATAACGACGACCTCCGTCAATACATCCGTATGGCTTTCGCAGACCAATACCATGTGGTGGATGTGGAGAGTGGTGAGGCTGCCTTGAAGTATCTGTCAGAGAATGGTGAGTGTGACATCGTGGTATCGGATGTGATGATGCCGGGTATGCAGGGCGACGAACTCTGCCGTAGCATCAAGGAAAACAAGGAGATCAGTTGGCTGCCTGTCATCCTCCTAACAGCGAAGGCAGGGCGCGACTTCATGATAGAAGGTCTAGACCTTGGAGCAGACGATTACATTGCCAAGCCATTCGACTCTGCCATTCTTGCCAGCAAGATAGCGAGCATGTTGAAGAACCGTCGCCATCTGAGTCAATACTATATAGAGCAAAGTCTCGCCATTGTCAGAGGAGAGGACTCTGGGAAATCGTCTCAAAAGAGCCTGTTGCCAAGCGAACCTTCCGTGCCATCCGCTTCCGATGAAAAGAATAAATCTTCCGATGAAAAAGAACCGGAATTGGATCCGATGGACCAAGCTTTCGTTGAGAAAGCAACCCGTCTCGTCCTCGATAATCTGAGCGACACCAACTTCAACATCGACCGCCTTTGCCGAGAAATGGCGATGAGCCGCACCCTCTTCTATGGCAAGTTGAAGACTCTGACAGGACAAGGACCGCAAGACTTCATACGACTCATCCGTTTGGAGCAGGCAGCCCAGTATCTGAAGCAAGGCGATAGCGTCTTGGATGTCTCTGTGAAGACAGGATTTGTAAACGTAAAGTACTTCAGTACAGTTTTCAAGAAGCATTTCGGGGTGTCACCTAGTAAGTATGAATAAAATGAGCAGTGTAAATTGCTGGCAAAGAAAGTAAAAATACTACTGTCTGATATTCAGTTAGTTAGATACAAATGTAAGGTTTCAAACCTGGAGATAAGTTAGATTTGAAACCTTTTTTGTTTGCATTCTAACCTAGTTTTTTTCCTCTTTTCTATACTTTTGTAGCCAAGTTCAAACAATTACTCGCAATAAATAAACAATTAAGTATAAACAACAATAAACTTAATAATGAAAAGGAACCTTTTGAAAGTCTACTTGCTATTTGTAAGTATGTTTACTGTATTTTCTTGCAGTGCTAGTCCTTCGGTGGTGGATACGCCTGATACAAGCGAATCGATTCCTACCGCCAAGCAATGGAACAAGGATGTAGTAGGTTGGAATCTCGGCAATGAATTCGAGTGCTCAGCTCCTGGACAGGATGGCGAGTCGATGCAGATTGGCAACCCTGACGGTTCCATCCATGCAGAGACAGCTTGGGGCAATCCCGTTGTCACCAAAAAGATGATACAAGCCGTGAAGAAGGCAGGTTTCAATGCTATCCGTATTCCAATCCGTTGGCAGTGCCACATCACCAATGCTCAGGCGATGAGCATCGACAAGGCTTGGATTGCTCGTATCAAGGAGGTAGTGGGTTGGTGTCTGGATAATGACCTCAAGGTTATCATCAATGCGCATCATGAAAAATGGCTAGAAGGTCGTCCTACTTATCAATATAAGGATGAAAACTGCCAAAAGCTTGCGCTCCTCTGGATGAATATCTCCTCTGAGTTTGCCAATTATGACAGCCGCTTGGCTTTCGCCGGAACCAATGAGGTTCACGTCAGGGATACCTGGAGCAAGCCTACTGCCGAGAACCTCGAAGTGCAGAATGCTTACAATCAGATATTCGTGGATATGGTTCGTGCCACAGGCGGCAACAATGCCAAGCGCCACCTCATCTTACAGACTTACGTTTGCAACCCTTGGTTTGGCATCGAGAATGGAGGATTCATCATTCCGAAGGATGCCGAAGGCAATGGCAACAACTATATGAGTGTGGAATTTCACTACTATCAGCCATGGAGCTACGCCGGCGATTGCACCTACGATTACTGGGGTGATGTCTACAAGGATGCTGGCAAGATACCTGCAGAAAACGAGAAGACGATGACGGATTTCTTCGACAAGGTGGTGAATACCTGGAGCAACAAAGGACTGGGTATCGTTATAGGAGAATGGGGAGTAACCGATCACTATAAGTCAAACTCAGAGAAAGTACATGAAAACATGACCTACTACTGTAAGTTCTTGACTACGGAGGCTCGCAAACGAGGCTTCTCTACTTTCGTTTGGGACAACAACCACTTCGGCAACGGCTCTGAGAAGTATGGCATCTTCGACCGTTTCAAGAGTATGAAGGTGAATGCTCCTTGGATTCTCGAAGGAATCTTTGGGAAAGAATAATGTTAAACTAAAAACAAAATATCTATTATGAGAAAGAAAACCATGTTTCTCGGCCTGTTCGGTGCAGGTTTGATGTGGATGCCTGCTTCTGCCATCCTCGCTGCTCAGATGAGCAATGCTGCTATGAGCGTTCAGCAGAACCAAGGCATCAAGGGTACAGTGGTGGATGCCACTGGCGAAACCTTGATTGGTGCAAGCGTAAAGGTGGCTGGTACAACAAATGGTGCCGTTACTGATATGGATGGTAACTTTACACTGAATTGCAAGCCTGGAGCTACACTCGAAGTGAGCTACGTCGGTTACAAGACGATGACCGTGAAAGCTGCTAATGGTATGAAAATCAAGATGCAAGAGGATGGTAAAGCCTTAAATGAGGTAGTTGTCACCGCCCTCGGTATCAAACGAGACCGCAAGGCTCTCGGCTATGGCTTGGAGGAAGTGAAGGGTGAGGAACTCAGTAAGGCAAAGGAAACCAACGTCATCAACTCTCTTTCAGGTAAGGTGGCTGGTCTCGTCGTGCAGAATACGGCTGGCGGTGCTTCTGGTTCTACCCGCGTGCTCCTTCGTGGTAATACAGAAATGGCAGGCAACAACCAGCCTCTCTACGTGGTGGATGGTGTGCCTTTGGATAATACAAACTTTGGCAGTGCTGGTGAAAGTGGCGGTTATGATCTGGGTGATGGAATCTCTGCCATCAACCCTGATGATATTGAGACGATGACCGTATTGAAAGGTCCTGCTGCCTCTGCCCTCTATGGTAGCCGTGCTTCCCACGGTGTTATCTTGATTACGACCAAGAAGGCGGAGAAGGATAAGATTTCCGTGGAGTACAATGGTTCTTACACTGTCGATACCCAGTTGGCTAAGTGGGACGACATCCAGGAGATATATGGTGCTGGCTACAATGGCGAGCTTCCTGCATCCAGCACCTCTGGCACCAATGCTAGTTGGGGACCTAAGGCCGATGATTTCATGTTCAAGTATTTCGATGGCGAGGAGCGTCCATTCTTGATGCACCCTAACAACGCCTCCGATTTCTTCCGCACAGGTTTCACCACTCAAAACTCTGCCATCCTCTCTGTTAATTCCGGTAAGACGGGTATGCGTTTTTCTGTTACCGATATGCGCAACAAAGACATCCTGCCTAACACCAATATGAGTCGTGACAACTTCAACCTCCGTGTTAATACCTCCGCAGGTCCTGTTGACTTCGACTTTACCGCCAACTATACTCGTGAGAAGGTGAAGAATCGTCCTGCCCTTGGCGATTCCCAGAGCAACGTGGGTAAGAACCTCATGACTCTGGCGGGTACCTACGACCAGGCTTGGTTGAAGCACTATGAGGATGCCGACGGCAACTATTCCAACTGGAATGGTAACGACCAGTATAACAAGAACCCATATTGGGATCTCTATAAGAACAGCAATACATCCGACAAGGACGTGTTCCGTTTTACGGGTAAGGCCATCTGGAACATCGACAACCACCTCAAGTTGCAGGGTACCATCGGTACCGACATCAACAGCATGAACTTCGAGGACTTCATCGCCAAGACAACTCCAGGTACTCCTGCCGGAAAGCTTACCGACCAAATCTTCAACAACCGCACACTCAACGCCGAGATACTCGCCCTCTACAACAACTCATGGGGCGACTTCGATATCAATGCTACCGCTGGTGGTAACATCTTCAAGGTGAACAACAAGACCACTACCAACGTCGGTCTCAACCAGCAGATGAATGGAATACAGAACATCATGAACTATCAGGAGCAGAATACTCGTGAGAGCATATATAAGAAGCAGATTTCTTCCCTCTATGCCAGTGCGAGCCTCGGCTACAAACATACTTACTATCTGGAGGGAACCCTCCGTGGCGATAGGTCATCTACGCTCCCTACCAATAACAATACATACGTATATCCTTCGGTATCTGGTAGTTTGGTATTCTCCGAGTTTATCAAGAACAAGAAGTTCATCAATTACGGTAAGATTCGCGCATCTTGGGCAAAGGTAGGTAGCGATACTGATCCATACCAGTTGGCACTCAACTACACCACGGGCAAGTACAGCTACTCGGGTTATACTATCGGTATGATAGCCAACTCAACACAGCCAAACAAGGACTTGAAGCCTACTATGACAGCTTCTTACGAGGTAGGTTTGGAGATGAAGTTCTTCAACGGACGCTTGGGTTTGGATGCCACCTATTACAACCAGAACTCCAAGGACCAGATTTTGAGCTTGGCTTCAACCACCACCTCTGGCTATGCTTACCGCCTCATCAATGCCGGTGAGATTCAGAACCAGGGTATCGAGATTGCCCTCAATGCCCGTGCCTTGCAGATCAAGGACTTCGCTTGGGACTTGGGGGCCAACTTCTCGAAGAATACCAACAAGGTGAAGTCGCTCACCAATGGCATGGACTACTTCGAGTTGGCGAAGGCATACTGGTGCGGTGTTTCTGTTGGTGCCAAGGTAGGAGAGAACTATGGAGCCATCCGTGGACACGACTTCCTCTACAACAACAAGGGACAGATGGTTGTCGATGCAGCTACTGGTCTTCCAAAGGTTGACCAAAAAATCAAGACCATAGGCAACTCTTCTTGGGACTGGACAGGTGGTTTCTACTCAACCTTCAGTTACAAGAACTTCCGCCTCTCTGCTGCATTCGATGTGAAGGTAGGTGCCGACATCTACTCAATGTCCATGCGTTCCGCATACCAGACAGGTAAGGCAAAGGGAACATTGGCAGGTCGTGAGGAGTGGTACACTTCCGAGGAGGCTCGCAAGGCTTCGGGTATGGACCTTGGCACATGGCGTGAAGCAGGTAACTGCAAGGGATTTGTCGTAGAGGGTGTCATCGACAATGGCGATGGTACTTATCGCAAGAACGACATCGCCGTGAACCCTGAGGATTACTGGAAGCATGTGGCAAATGGCGTGCAGAGTGCCTTCGTTTACGACAACTCTTATGTGAAGTGTCGTGAGATTATTTTCGGCTATACCTTCCCAGAGAGCATCCTGGGCAAGTATATCAAGGGCTTGACCGTATCCTTCGTGGCTCGTAACCCATTCATTATTTGGAAGAATATTCCTAACATCGACCCAGACTCCAGTTACAATACCTCTGGTCTCGGTCTGGAATATGGCTCTCTACCATCTCGCAAGAGCTATGGTTTAAACGTGAACGTGAAGTTCTAATCTCGAAAAAATAAATCAATTTCTTTAGAAGAGTTCTAATATATAATAATGTAAGAAAATGAACAATATAATCAAGAAATATATAGGTAAGAGCAGCCTACTGATGGCTTTCGCCCTGATGACAACTGGCACTGCGATGACTTCTTGCTCAGATGAAACCTTGAGCAACATCAATACCGACAATACTAAGGTGAGCGAGCTCGATCCTAACGCACAGTTGACTACTGCTTTGTTGCAGACTTATGGTGACTTCAGTTTGATGGATACCTACCGTAACTATATCTCAGGTTTTCCACAGTATTTCGCTGGTGGTTGGAACGTAACCAACTATGCAGGTTCCAACTTCCGTGAGGACGACATCGCTCGTCGTGTCTGGGACCGCTACTATGAGGTCAGCATCAAGAACCTTGTGGATGCCATCCACAATTCAGCAGACAAGACAAACTTGAATGCGGCACTTCGTATCCATCGTGTCTATCTCACGGCAGTCTTGGCAGACACCTACGGCGACGTGCCTTGTTTGGAGGCAGGTCTGGGTTACATCTCAGGCATCTCCACCCCTAAGTATGATACCGTAGAGGAACTCTACAGCTGGTTCTTTGAGGAGCTTGACGCTTGCGAGAAGCAACTTGGCACCGGTACCGACCGCATTTCTGGTGATGTCACCAGCATGGGTGGTGATGTAGCCAAGTGGAAGAAGTATGCCAATGCGCTCCGTATGCGCTATGCCATGCGCATTTCAGATGTTAATCCACAGAAGGCAAAGGAAGAGTTTGAGAAGGCTGTTGCTGCCGGTGCTATTGCCAGTGCAGCAGATGATGCTTACATCAGATATGCTGATACTCCTTATACTTATTATGATGGAGCCAACGACTACGATTTCCGCACCAATGCCTTAGGAGAGATTCTCTATGGTCAGGATGCCACATCGCCTACCATGGTATGCTCTACCTTATTCTATCAGTTGCAGAATACCAACGACCCTCGCCTCTATCGCATCTGCCGTCACTACTACAATATCAAACGTAGTCAGGTGAAGCCAGACAAAGAGCAGAACATCGACTTGACCGATGATTTCCTGGCTTACTTCCAGAGCAAGGATCTCGGTGAAGAGCCTTGCAATCCTGGTGCTACCTGGTACACAGACTGGATGAATCCAGCTACGATTGATGACCTTCCCACTTTGAAGAAGTATGCAAAGATAGACGAGAACACTTATGCCAACTCTGATTATATAGCCCGAGCAGGTCGTCCTTGCCTGAACATCGACTTCGAGATGCCTTCTTGTCCTGGCGACTTGATGAGCTATGCCGAGGTGGAGTTCCTCAAGGCTGAGGCTGCAACCAAGGGTTGGAATGTTGGGGGTGATGATGCAGAGAGCCACTACGAGGCTGGTGTTCGTGCCAGCATGGAGTTGCTCAACAACCACTATCTTACATCCAACAAGATTTCCAAGGAAGAGATAGATGCGTTCATTGCCAATAATCCGTTGGGTGACAATCCTAAGGAGACCATCAACACCCAGGCTTGGATTCTCCACATGATGAACCCTTCTGAGGGTTGGGCAAACATGCGCCGCTCTGACTATCCTGCCATCTTGAATCGTGACCTCTTAACCAAGAATGGTTTTACTTACACAGATTCTAACTGGTCAATGCCTGTCCGTTTGCAGTATCCTGAGTTGGAAGGTCAGTACAACAGTGCCAACTACAAGGCTGCCATCGACCGCATGGGTGGTACAGACGACTGGCACAAGCGCCTCTGGTGGGACAAGGCTGATGTAAACCTTCAGCCAGACTTCAAACCGCCATTCGGAAAGGGATACAGCAAGTAGTGTTAAGCGTTTAATGTTAAGTCTTAAATGTTAAGTTTTATAGGACAATAGATAGAATAATTAATTATGAATAAGACAATGAAACAATATAAGGGAAAAGTCTTGAAGGCTATGATGATGCTCTTCGCCATGAGTTTCGCACTGGCTGGTACATCTACCTTGTCTTCTTGCTCTTCTGACGATGATCCATACTTCACTGTCAGCGAAAATGACGATCCACGTATCTTGAACACCGACTTGGCTGATTCCAAGATAGACCGCAAGACAAATTATAAGTTAGAAATCAAGGTGACTCCTGTTCACTACACCACAGTGACATGGTTGCTCGACGGCACTCAGATTGCCGAAGGTACTACCATCGACCAAACTTTGCCTGTAGGTAATCATGAACTGAAGATTGTGGCAACCACCACCAAGGGCAAGACCACATCCCGCACCTTGAACGTTACTGTGACTCCTGCTGCCGATGACCCAGCCTTGGGTACCAATGCCATCGAGCTTTGGGTAGCTCCAGGAAAAACTACAACCATCCACGAGTGCAAGAGCCTGGGTCTCGTTCAGAAAGTTCTCATCGCTGATAAGGAGGTTGCCTTTGAAGTTCTCGATGAGGGTACGACATTGAAAGTTACTGCTCCTTCCGACCTCGCCAATGGCGATTACGACATTACATTGGTAGATGGCAATGGTGTACAGTTTGCTGGCGGAACCATCAAGGTAACCACCGAGGCTCGCCCATCTATGGAAAACACCATCTGGGAAGGTGAGTTTGCCGTGACATGGGGTACACCATTCGATGCATTGAAGGATACCTTCCTCTCGAAGGTGAAGGCTGGCACCATCCTCCGTGTCTATGTGAATGGAAATGGTCAGGGTACTGCTGCCACTGCTTGGTGGAACAACATCCTTACTGGTAAGGGCGACCCAGAACGTGGCGACATCATGGTGGATGGACCCGCTAAATGGGAGTTTGAACTGACCGACTTATCTATCCAACGTTTGACAGAGCAGGATGGTTTCCTCCTCGTGGGTGACGGTTACACCGTAAAGAAAGTAACTATCGAATAAAATATTAGAAAGATTTCCGTTTTATTATAAAACGTCAAACCTTTGAATTTATGAAGAAATTATTATTATCTATTTCAATGTTGGCATTTGCTTATACAACCAGCGCAAATGTTCCAGTTATCAAGAGCGACCCTAAGATAGAGGCTCAAGTAGAACAAACCCTGAAGAAACTCACCTTGGAGGAAAAGATAGGTCAGATGATGGAATTGGTGACCGACCTCTTTGGTGCCAACGACAAGAACGGTGTGTTCTATATCGACGAGCACAAGACCGATTCTATCCTTTCTCGCTATAAGATTGGCTCTATCCTCAACGCTCCTAACACTTGCGCACCAACCGCCAAGCAGTGGGAGAAGTACATCGAGCAAATCCAGAAGATTTCGATGAAGCGCATCGGTATCCCTTGCGTCTTCGGTCTCGATCAGAACCACGGTTCTACTTATACACAAGACGGTACCCTCTTTCCGCAGAACATCAATGTAGCTGCCACCTTCAATCGTGAGATTGCTCGCCATTCGGCTGAGGCTACTGCTTATGAGACTCGTGCGGTGAGTGTGCCTTGGACTTTCAGTCCTACCGTTGATCTCGGTCGTGATGCCCGTTGGCCTCGCATCTGGGAGAACTTTGGCGAGGATTGCTACCTCAGTTCAGAAATGGGCAAGGCGATGGTCTATGGTTTCCAGGGCGAGGACCCAAATAACATCGACCAGTATCACATCGCCACTTCAATGAAGCACTTCATGGGCTATGGCGTGCCTTGGACTGGTAAAGACCGTACACCAGCCTATATCTCTCCTGCCAACTTGCGAGAGAAGCACTTCGCTCCTTTCCTGGCGGGTCTGCAAGCTGGAGCCTTGACCGTGATGGTGAATTCCGCTTCCGTCAACGGTATGCCGATGCACGCCAACAAGGAAATCCTGACAGGATGGCTGAAGGAAGAAACAGGATGGGATGGTGTGCTTATCACCGACTGGGCAGACATCAACAATCTCTATACTCGTGAAATGGTGGCAAAGGACAAGAAGGATGCACTCCGCATCGCCATCAATGCTGGTATCGACATGATAATGGAACCTTATTCTTGCGATGCTTGTGGCTACCTTGTAGAATTGGTGAAGGAAGGCAAGATTCCGATGAGTCGCATCGACGATGCCTGTCGCCGTGTGCTTCGTATGAAGTACCGTCTCGATCTCTTCAAGAACCCAACCCAGAAACTGAAGAATTATCCTAAGTTTGGTGGCGAGGAGTTTGCCAAGCTCGCCTTGGAGGGAGCTACCGAGAGTATGGTGCTCCTAAAGAACGAGGGTAATATCCTTCCTTTGCAGCATGGCAAGAAGATTCTCCTCACGGGTCCTAATGCCAATCAGATGCGCTGTCTGGACGGTGGATGGAGCTATACCTGGCAGGGCCATCGTGCCGATGAGTTTGCCGGCAAGTATAATACCATCTATGAGGCATTCTGCAATGAGTATGGCAAGGAGAATGTTATCTTGAACCAGGGTGTTACCTATAATGAAAAGGGCAAGTATTGGGAGGAGAACGAACCTCAGATTCTGGGGGCAGTGGCTGCAGCGAAGGATGCCGACGTCATTGTGGCTTGTATTGGAGAGAACTCCTATACCGAGACTCCGGGCAACCTGACAGACCTCTGGCTTTCTGAAAACCAGCGCAATCTGGTCAAGGCTTTGGCTCAGACAGGCAAGCCTGTCATCTTGGTACTGAATGAAGGACGTCCACGTCTCATCGCCGACATCGAACCATTGGCACAGGGTATCATCGATATCCTTATCCCTGGCAACATGGGCGGCGATGCCTTGGTAAACTTGGTATCGGGCAAGTCAAACTTCAGTGGCAAGATGCCTTACACCTATCCTAAGGAAATCAATTCGCTCGCTAACTACGACTTCAAGAAGAGTGAGGAGGTGGGTACGATGGAAGGGGCTTACGACTACAATGCAAAGATTACCCAGCAGTGGGGCTTCGGATATGGTTTGAGCTACACCTCTTATCAATATAGCAACCTGAAGGTTTCCAAGTCTGACTTCCGCCATGGAGACATTATCAAGGTGAGCGTGGATGTGAAGAACACGGGCAAGGTGGCAGGCAAGGAGAGCATTCTCCTGTTCAGCAGCGACCTCGTTGCCAGCATGGTGCCAGATGGTCGTCGTCTCCGTGCCTTCGACAAGGTGGAACTTCAGCCAGGTGAGACCAAGACTGTGACCTTCGAATTAAAGGCAGACGACTTGGCTTTTGTAGGTTGGGATGGTAAATGGAGATTGGAGGAAGGCGACTTCAAGTTGATGATTGCCGACCAAACTGCCTCTGTTCATTGTGCAGATACTTATCTGTGGCAGACAGCCAATAGATAAGCATATATAAAGATATAAAGATTGGGATCCATTCCTGCAAGAATATTCTATGTATTCTTGCTAGGAATGGATTTTTGGGAAATCTTTGGTGAATATGAGGTAGAGAAATATATTGCTCATATTGAACTTATCTTGACTTTTGTTTCTTTTTCACTTTCTTCATCAGAATAACAATAAATACTATATAATTCCATGCTTACCAACTTGTCAAAATAACATCAAATCTGTTCAACAGACTTCTGTATGTATTATCAACTTGAATATCATTATGTACCTTAATATCGTTGTGAATATATCCTCTTTATTCAAGCAGCCTGAGGCATTCGGCATATACAGAGTCTCTCTCCGCATTAGGTACTCTGAACAGACCAATAGAGAAATCCTAACAAAAACGTAAGTATCATAGCTACAAGTTGTTATGATACTTTTCTTTTATATACATTCTTCTTCTCAGACTACGTGCAGAGGGGATAAATACTCCCTAAATACTCTACAATGGCTACAATCTGGCTACACTTTTGAGGCAAAATTGTAGCATTTCAAACAAAAGTGCAAAGAAATAACTGCAGTAAAGAACATTTATACATATTCAAGGCTACCACTGTTTTATAGTTAGCCATCAAGCTATTTTTTTGACATTATAAAATTACTAATATACGTTTCAGAAA
Organism: Hoylesella nanceiensis DSM 19126 = JCM 15639; assembly: GCF_000379965.1. Lineage (GTDB taxonomy): Bacteria > Bacteroidota > Bacteroidia > Bacteroidales > Bacteroidaceae > Prevotella > Prevotella nanceiensis. The sequence continues at coordinate 152,177 of NZ_KB904333.1, forward strand.
GTTTTGGATATATTTTGACATCAACAATTCAAAAAAAAGGGGAAAGCACTTACTATACAAAATATTTCAGTATCTTTGTTCTCAACATCATAACACTATTTCCCCATATAGGAATTACAATAATCAAACAATCAATAGAACTCTCATATAAATATGATAATGAACAAAATATTTCATTTAGCAATTATGGCTAGCTTTGCATTATCTGCAAACGCCACTGACATAAAAGAAGGGCTTACCATCTGGTTTGATAGACCTACAACGTTAGCAAACAAAGCTATTTGGTGGGGACATACACCTGAGAAGTGGAAAGGCGGAAACAAACCAATATCAGCAGGTGATACAGCTCAAAACCCAGATGCCGATTGGGAATCTCAATCTCTTCCCCTTGGCAATGGCAGCTTAGGTGCAAACGTTATGGGCTCTATAGAGGCTGAACGCATCACCTTTAACGAAAAAACATTATGGCGTGGTGGTCCCAACACGTCAGCAGGTGCTGAAGCATATTGGAATGTAAACAAGCAGTCTGCACATTATTTAAAAGAAATCCGACAGGCATTTATTGAGGGCGATGAAAAGAAGGCTGCATTGTTAACACGCAAGAACTTTAACAGTACCGTTCCCTATGAATCTTGGAAGGAAAAGCCTTTCCGCTTTGGTAACTTTACAACTATGGGCGAGTTCTATATAGAGACAGGGTTGAGTTCCGTTGGGACGAGCGAGTATAAACGTGCTCTTTCTTTAGATTCAGCATTGGCTGTGGTACAGTTTAAGAAAGATGGAGTAAGATATGAACGTAACTATTTCATCTCCTATCCCAATAATATTATGGTTGTTCGTTTTAAGGCAGACCAACCAGGTAAGCAGAATTTGGTATTCAGTTACGAAGCAAATCCAGTATCGACTGGCAAGATGGAAACAGACGGGAAGAACGGTTTAGTGTTTAAAGCACATCTTGACAACAACCAAATGGAGTATGTAGTCCGTATCAAGGCTCTAAACCAAGGAGGTACTATCAATAATGATAATGGTAAATTGACTATCAATGGTGCCAATGAAGTAGTCTTCTTGATTACCGCTGATACAGATTATAAAGTCAACTTCAATCCAGACTATAAGAACCCAAGAACATACGTCGGTGTTAATCCATCTGAAACCACAGCTGCATGGATGCAAAAAGCAGTGGCACAAGGTTACGATGCTTTGCTTGAAGCACACTACAAAGATTATGCTTCATTGTTCAACCGAGTTTCTTTGATGTTAAATAGTGAACAAAGAACTTCAGACATCCCTACCCCACAGCGTTTGATAAACTATCGTAATGGTAAGGAAGATTTTTATTTAGAAGAGCTATACTACCAATTTGGCCGCTATTTACTGATTGCTAGTTCAAGACCTGGCAATCTACCTGCAAACTTGCAAGGCATCTGGCATAACAATGTAGACGGTCCATGGCGTGTAGACTATCACAATAATATCAACATACAGATGAACTATTGGCCAACAGGATCGACAAACTTGTCTGAATGTGCACTCCCACTGATAGACTTTATCCGTACATTAGTTAAGCCCGGTGAAAAAACAGCTCAAGCTTATTTCGGTGCAAGAGGTTGGACTGCTTCTATCTCTGGTAATATTTTTGGATTTACAGCTCCATTGGAAAGCGAAGATATGTCTTGGAACTTCAACCCGATGGCTGGTCCGTGGCTTGCTACTCACGTGTGGGATTACTACGACTATACACGAGATAAGAAATTCTTAAAAGAAGTAGGCTACGACCTTATCAAGAGTAGTGCCATCTTTGCAGTAGATTATCTATGGAAAAAGCCAGACGGAACTTACACAGCAGCTCCTTCAACTTCACCTGAACATGGCCCAATTGACGAAGGAACAACCTTTGTCCATGCTGTTATTCGTGAAATACTGATGAACGCCATCGATGCGTCAAAGGTCTTGGACGTAGATAAAAAGGAGCGTAAACAATGGGAAGAAGTCTTAAAAAGAATCGCACCTTATAAGGTAGGACGTTATGGACAATTGTTAGAATGGTCGAAAGATATTGATGATCCAAACGATCAGCACCGACATGTCAACCATTTGTTCGGATTGCATCCTGGACATACAATTTCACCAATCACAACTCCTACATTAGCAGAAGCATCAAAGGTTGTTCTTAATCATCGTGGTGACGGAGCTACAGGATGGAGTATGGGATGGAAACTCAACCAATGGGCACGCCTACACGATGGAAATCGTGCATATAAGCTCTATGGAAACCTGCTAAAGAATGGTACACTAGATAATCTTTGGGACACACATCCTCCTTTCCAAATCGATGGTAACTTTGGTGGTACAGCAGGTGTAACCGAAATGCTAATGCAAAGTCACATGGGATTCATCCACTTACTACCAGCACTACCAGATGTATGGAAAGATGGAGAGGTGAAAGGTCTTTGTGCCAAAGGTAACTTTGAACTAGACATTTGCTGGAAGAATGGCATTTTAAAATCTGTTACTATTCTTTCAAAGAATGGAGGAAACTGTGAATTGAGATACAAAGAAGACAAGTTTGTATTGAAGACAATCAAAAATAAGTCCTACACATTGAACTATGTCAACGGAAAGTTTGTACAAGAGAACTAATTATTAAGTGAATTATCTTGTAAAGAAGAAAAAGGAATCTGTTATTGAACAGATTCCTTTTTTGTTTCCTCCAAAATAGAATATTATACGTTGCCTAACAAAAGTGCATAACTTGAGTTCCAATTAAGTTTTGGGGATTGATTTATAATTATTAACAAAAGTATATTTGCACAATAACAACAAAAAAAAGAATTATTCAGTAAATCCTAATCAAACCTGAACTCGGGATAAGGATTTTATAGAGGCTGGCAAAGTTCGCCTTGATAGTGATACCGTCCGTGAAGCAACAAGTGACGAGGTAAAGGAACTTCGTCAGGAAAATACGAGAAACGATAAAACAAAATTCCATTAGCAAAAGTTTTTTTTTTAATAAAAACAACAAGGTATAAAGTTAAATAACTATATTTGTAGTTGTGCACTTTTATTTGACAACGTACAATCTGTACGATGCTGAGTATGGAGACGAAGTATTGGATTATTATGGAATAAGGGAGTGGGTAGAGTCACTTCCCAAACGTAAAATATCTCTTATGATACTTCAAAACTATACAATTATAGGACTCTAAGCGAGTAACTGGGGTAAAAAACTTTACTCTACTTGAAAGATATTTACTATAAAATAGAATCATTATGCGCAAAACTCTAAAATTATTACTCATATTGAGTGCAATTATTATGACAGCCTGCCATAATAATGAACAGGAAATAGATATTAGTTGGACACAAGAAGCAGCAAGAATAGTTCACGGTGGCATCAAGACTAATTTTGAACATAAAACAATCTCTCTTGATTTCTCTGCGGATACTCAAATTGAGTTATCAAGTTCATCTAGTGAAAACTGGATAAAACCGACCGTTATTTTTTCTAATGGCAAAGGGCAATTGAGCATTGAAATCTTGGAAAATAATACTCTTTCATCAAGAGAGGGAAATGTTATTTTCATAGTGCAGGGAACGATTGTTACTATAAAGGTTTTTCAAGATGGTAATCCAAAAGTTAGTACAGATAAAAAAATCTATTATCAAGGAGCTGATGGTGGTAATGTCGAAATTCATGTAAAAGCAAAGGGAAAGTTGTCCGCAGGAATTTCTCCTACTGATTGTAAATGGGCAAAAGTGGTTAAGACTATTCCAAGTGGTGACAATGAATATGCAATAACGGTTGCCATTGATAAAAATGAGGGATTAGGTAGAGTTGCTTCTGTTGATTTTAAAGTCAATGGGAAAACTGCAAATCAGGATTGTGGCCCATGTCTGGTTCAGGAGCCTGCACCTTTTACTAACACAACGACCATAATATGTGAGAAGCCAGGCTGTTTACAAGTGCTCATGGGAAATGATTTAACCAATCTTCGACGTATCAGATCGCTTAAACTAATAGGTAATATTAATGGTCTTGATTTTATCTTGTTGAGAAATTTATTCATGGATACAAATGAAAGCCTATACCAATATCCTGTAGATATAGACCTCTCAGAATGTAATATAGTTGCAGGTAATCAAAATCCATATGAGTATTTCGGTTGGCACTCATCCAAAATATTTGAAGATGTTTTTATGTATGGTGAGATACCATCGGGAGTTTTCACCAATGCTACTAATTTGAAGAGCATTATTCTCCCTAAAAATCTGAAAATAGTTGGCCATTCAGCCTTTGCTGGATGTAAAAGCCTTAAGACAATAGATATCCCTGCTGATGTAGAGGAAATTAATAGTAAAGCATTTTATGGATGTATTAGCCTGCAAGATATCAAACTTACATCCAACGTAAGCCTTACCTCCATTGGAAATCAAGCTTTCACTACAAAATCTACATTGAACGAACTAACAATTCCAGCTACAGTTGTTAATATGGGAGTTGAAGCCTTCTTAGGTTGTTCTGTTTCAAAACTTCACCTTAAATGGTTAGAACCTCTTGAGATTCGCATAGTTCCTAAAGTTGAAGGTTGTACTCTCTACGTGCCTCAAGGCACCGTAGCTATTTATCGTAAAACACGGAATTGGTCTAAATTCTCCAATGTCATAGAGGAGTAAACTATAAGGCAAAGAAACTCATCTGCTTATATGGCCCCCAAATACCTAATCATTGAATAGGAAAATTACTTTTTCTGCAATCCTCTCAAAATAGGCGAACCATGATTCTAAGAAAACAACAAGACACTATGGATTTTACTCTAAGACTATAAAATAAGAAAGAAATGCAAACCAAAAATAGAACTAGCGTACTAAAGATATAAGAACTAAATGAAAATATTTCTAGTAGCACAAAAGAGCATTACTAAAACATGCTCTCAATTCACTACAGCACTTTAATATTACTACATTTTCAACGGCTCTTTAGCCTGTTTTACAACCCAATATATCTCATCAAAGTTAAGTACCCGCTCAATTTTTCCTATAAGACTGATCTTTATAATATGAGGATGCTTCAAATAACGGGAGCGAACGGCATAATCTATATAAAAATATCTGTAGCCATTTCGTTCAACTGATGGGTGCACTGAGTCATACCCGTTACTTTCTGCATACATCTTCGCTATGTTGTTGTAATCTATCATTCTTCCATTTATATTTAGTTATAACACATATCAAACTGTAAACAGAATTACTATGTTAGCATTTCTAATCATCAAACACCCATTTTGTCTATTTATTTACCCTCTCGTGGCTTTGATATTGTTTTTAATACCAACTTTTGATGTTAGAAAAACAAGATGAAATAAGTCTGCATTGTAAACATTACAAATTATATATAAGCACCAAGCAACCTCATAACTCCAAAAACTCTATTAGTTGAACAATCTTTCTTTCCAGTTCTTCTAAATCTATAAAGCGAGAACTGCGATAGACCTCTTTGCCTTCTAATATAAGTAATACGGTTGGACCAGCATATACAAGGAATCGACTTGCTATCAAGGGTTCCTCTGTTATGTCTGTATAAAACGATAATAGCTGAGGATAGTTCTCTACTAATCGTTCTACTTTACCATGCATAACATTGCAGACACCACAATCGGGAGCCTTAATATAAAATAAGCACAGACGGTTCTTACTGATAATCTCTTCTATTTCGGTGATATTTGTCAGATGGTTCATATATTCTTATTTCGTATTATAATTGTACGTTGTCAAACAAAAGTGCGCAACTACAAATATAGTTATTTTATTTCAACTGCCCTTCGTTTTATTTACATTAATTGCATTATAGACATCATTTATAAAAACAATATGATGAAATATCAAACAAAGTAACTATATTTGCAGTTGTGCATTTAAGTTGATATAAAAAGATAACAAACATCACACACTCATTATTTTATTAATAAAGAAAATAAACTGAAATGAATAAAATACAATACCTCATTATGGCACTATTTCTTTTTTGTGCTAGTGCCGTTAAGGCGCAATCTTTCGTTACGGTAGAGAACGGAAAGCTCTATCGTGACGGTAAACCCTACACCTTTATCGGAACAAACTATTGGTATGGAGCCATACTTGGATCGAAAGGAAAGGGCGGAAACAGAAAAAGACTGAACCGTGAACTAGACGAAATGAAACGCCTAGGCATAAACAATCTGCGCATATTGGTGGGTAGTGACGGCGAAGAAGGAATCAAGTGGAAAGCATCTCCCGTGCTACAGCCTTCTCCAGGCGTGTATAACGATACCATATTAGATGGTCTCGACTATCTAATGTTGCAGCTTCAACGCCGTGGAATGGTAGCTGTGCTCTACCTAAACAACTCTTGGGAATGGAGTGGTGGCTATGGTTTTTACCTCGAAAACGCAGGTGGAGGCAAGGCACAACAGCCTAACGAGGTCGGATATTCTGCCTACGTTAAATACGCATCGCAATTTGCTACCAATCAAAAGGCGCAACAACTCTTCTTCAATCACGTCAATTTCATTCTCAAACGCACTAATCGCTATACGGGAAAGCCCTACACGGACGATCCAGCTATTATGTCATGGCAGATTTGTAACGAGCCACGTGCATTCGATAAGGCTGCACTTCCACAGTTCGAAGCATGGTTAGCTAAGACTGCATCCATAATGAAGAGCATTGATAAGCGACACTTAGTGAGCATAGGTTCAGAAGGAGCGTTCGGTTGTGAGGTCGATTATGATTCGTGGCAACGCATCTGTTCCGACCCAAATGTAGACTATTGCAACATACATATTTGGCCTTACAATTGGGGTTGGGCTAAGAAAGACTCGCTAATGCTAAATATGCAACGTGCCAAAGACCTCACAAAAGAGTATTTAGACCGCCATTTGGATATCTGTGCTAAGATCAACAAGCCTCTAGTTATGGAAGAATTTGGTTATCCACGAGATGGCGTTTCTTTCTCTAAACAATCATCAACCACTGCTCGAGACGCCTATTACAGCTATGTATTCTCGCTATTAGCAGACGACTTAGCCAAGGGCGGATACTTACAGGGTTGTAACTTCTGGGGTTGGGGAGGTCATGCGCAACCCAAACACGAACAATGGGTGCCTGGAGACGACTATATGTGCGACCCACCACAAGAGCCACAGGGTCTTTACTCGGTGTTCTCAACAGACAAATCTACCATTAATATCATAAAAGCGGGTATCGCTAATCTGCCAAAACGCAAATAATCAACACGACGAATACTCCCCTATCCTTTTGTTTAAAGGAAATATCAAGACATTTCGACAAAGAGAAAAGTGTAGTAAGAGCACTATCAATAAAACTAATAGCCACGCAAAGTTTGATTTTGCGTGGCTATTTTTCGTTTTGTTCAACAACTTATTTGAATGCCTTTACCACAACCAATGAGTCGTATTACATTCGGTAATTCAAACTTTCTTTCTATGAGTTCCATGAAATGGGGGCAATGACAGAAGTTATATAAATGGTGTTCTCAGTAATTTATACTGCTATTTTAAATTATGATCAAGGTGGGTTAGGATTCGAGAAAGGCAGTAATCCTGACAAGCCAGCTCTAAATCAGCCAACTTCTCTTGCTTCAACAGAAGAAAAGAGAAATAACCATGATGCATAAAGGGTATAAAAAGAGTGGGACTGTACCGACTAAGTGTACAGCCCCATTTTTCACCTTTTATAGTGCTAATAAAGCGACTAAAGTCTCTATCGGCACTTTCTTTGGTGCAAAGATAATGCTAATATCTGAATCAAACAAACATTTCTTTGATATTTTTTATCCCAGTAGCTTCTGCTATTGTTTTTAAGACTTCTTCGTTATCGTTGTACTTATCAAATAATTCTACCAACTCTATCTTCAAATCAGCTTGACGATTCACAGATACAACTCCTGTCATATAGTAGATGACTTTGATTGCACCATAGAGTTTTTGATAGCTTTCACTATCCATTCTTCCCGCTGGACCTCGTCTTATAGAAGTTGGCAACGAAATATCATAAAGAGCTTTACCATGCGCACAATAGTTTCTTATTGTGAGAATAGCAGATAGATAGCTTTTAAAAACTATAAGTTTTCTAACTTTAAACTGCTCACTGATCGTTCTACGAACGGTTTCATCTCTGAGTGCTTTGAAAAGGTGTATAATACCTCCTAAAGTCATGAATTCTAGCGTTTTCCAAGCAGGAGCATACCTATCATTAATGTGATTTCTATGGTGTTGCTGAATTGCAGTAGCACACTTTAACTGATTATTATAGACTTTGTGATCAAACGTTCTAATGTATGCAGGAGTAACAACTACAGGATCAATAAACCATGTAGGAGAAGTTTTATTATTGTTTGATACATAGTAGATTATCAATGTTCTAAGATGAATTTCAATACGATTAAGATACTTAGAGAGAATACTTCTTAGGTTAAAGTCAAAGTAATACAACTTTACTATATGATCAAAGTTTGTCCCCTTTCGTAATTTATGAGTTCGGTTATTTTTACTTGGAAATGTATGTTCAAAAGGGAACCAATAGAAACCTAATCGATAATAACCAACATCGAGTAAAACTTCTCTGGCTTTTTTTTCATCATCAATACGCATTCCACGCTGACGGAGCAGTTTTATTTGTTCTTCTACGTTTATTGCTTGTCTTCCCATACAAAATTCTTTTCTGCAAATATAATAAAAAAATAGTAATTTTACATTATATATATTTGATTATTTATCTCTTTACCCCATTATACACTAATAAAATTTTGTTTGAGCACGTCATCATTTTCGGATCTCAGAAGACTACTATCCTCTTGTAATTTTCTCTTTTTTCAACACAAAGATAAGATAAGAACACATCAAAGTTTATTTAATAGTATCTTGTGAAAATAAAGTAAACTACTACAAATACATCTACATTTTGTCAATATTTTTTCATTTTATTTTACAATGGCTTTTATATCCTCACCTCTCCTCCTTCAATTCCCCAAAGATATCGATTATTAAAAAATTGATTACAACCGACTATAAATACAACCTCAATCAAAAAAGAGTCTATCTTATTAAATATTTTTCATTCCAACAAATAACAATATTTACTCCCCCTCACCCCACCTTCGAAGCACCACGAAGGAAATCGGGAATGAGGACAGGTGCAGAGCCATTCTCAATAGATAGCTTTGAGAGTTCAGCAATGCAACACCATTCAGCCAAGTCGTACACATCCATATCCAAAGGCAAGCCTTGTTGCAAGCATTGAGCCAAGCGCAAGTCCATAAAGTACGACATTCCGCCACGTGAGTCGAGTTGTTTAGCTATCTTCATTGTTTCTTGAGAGAAGGCTGGAGCATAGCGATTGAGTAACGTTTCTATTTGTGAAGCAGTCAAAGGCGCATTACAATCGTCGAGTTCAAGTCCCACTTTAGCGGCAGACTCGGGACTTAAGAGCACTTCAGGAATAGGATATTTGGCTACATATCCTTGCGTTCCAACCGCCTGAAACATACGATTATAAGGTCGTGGAGTCATTACATTATGCTGAATAAGAATCGTTTTGCCCTTCACCGTGCGTATCATTGTAGACGTTTGATCGCCATTCGCAAAACTATTGCAAGTCTCTCCCATCACCTCTTGATATATCTGTTGGCCTAAAAAAGCATCGGTCTGCATGGCAGTGAGATAGTGCATGCGGTCGGTTCGGTGTATATCAAGCAACCTACAAGCAGGTCCTATGCTGTGTGTGGGATAAACATCACCACAATTACGACTTGTATATTCCATTCGCCAAGGCGTCCAACGATTGCCAAGAGGGTGCGCATAACCACCCTCCACATGCACCAGTTCGCCCAATAAGCCTTCTCGAACCATCTCAAGAACAGCCATTTCAAAATGATCGTACACAGCATTCTCGAGCATCATGCAGTGTTTTTGCGTGCGTTCTGCCGTATCTACCAACTCCCAAATATCCTTTAAAGTGAGAGCAGCAGGCACTTCCACCGCCACACACTTACCTTGTTCCATCGCATAAACCGCTATTGGCACATGCGAAAGCCAGTCGGTGCATATATAAACAAGGTCTATTGCCTGCTCTTTGCATAAGTCGAGGTAGCCATTTTCGCCCCAAAACACAGCAGGACGAGGCCTTCCTAATTGCTCAACATGCTGTGCAACCTCATCAGTCACTTGCTTTGAAGCATCGCAAACCGCAACAATTTCGACATCAGGAATATGACACCAGCGTGTAACAGCCATCTGTCCACGTGCTCCCACACCCACAAAAGCCACTTTTAATTGAGGCATTGGGGCAAGAGTTAACGATAAAACATCACGCTGACCAGCCAAACGAGCTGGGATAAATGTTTCTAACGGGCGTGTTGCAGGCATCATTTCCATTGTAATTGTGTTTTTTATTCTACTGCAAATATACCTAAAAAAGTGAGAAAGAGGAAAGATGAAAGGCGAAAAAGCTAATTTAAATATTTGCTTTATAAGTTGCATAAAACCAAATAGTTACCAAACACGCAACTAAAAGGCGTGCTATTGGCTTTTAAAAGGACAACTATTACACATCAAAAGGACTGCTATTAGACCTCAATTAGAATGTAATTAGCACACAAGAAAATAGCATCTAAACGAATACCAAAATCTTTTTCATACCCATTGCGCAAAATATTAGCTTCTACTTATCATTTAAAAAAGACTTACGAATAGAAATATACATCAAGCTTCACTTTTCAATTTGTCTGTATAAAGATAAGGAATATCAAGGTAAAACATACTACATACAATAAGCTTTCAGATACCATATTTAGAAGAAATAGAAAATTTACAAAACATATAGATTATATATTTATTATTTATTTATTGGCTTCAAAAGCTATTTTGAGTAATTTTGCGTAAACTAAAAACAGAAACTATGCTTAAAGAAATTAGAGATGAAGTCTATGAAGTTATTATAACAACAATGGAGCAAATTCGTAATCAAGATAATCTATCATTTATTTTATTTATTGGTCGTGGTGATATAATAGAAGGTCTCAAAGCTCAACGTGGAACAAATTGCGTTGTAGACTATGAAATTGATAAATACTACGATGAGACTCGTAAAGGTTTTTATCTTCGTTACTTAAATAGAAATTATTATCAAGAAGGCTTTCACTATGAGGGTACAAGTGGAATTGATGATCTTTCGATAGAAATGATGATCTATTCCCACCTCTGGGAGTCTGTATATTTCCTCAAATCGTTGTATCGTTTGACTAATATTCTTACAGGTAAAGGATACAAATGGAATGTAACAATTCCCGAATATAAAAGACACAACTTCATTGTTGACGAAATAATAAACCCCTTAAAGCAAAAAGATTCAAAACTTGGAGCTATTATTGAGAAAGGTTATTGTTCTATCATTCGTAATGCTTTTGCTCATGCGTTATACGATGTGGATACAAATTCTAAAGAAATACAAACAAGGACACGCCAAAACACTAAAATATATACGTTTGAAGAATTCCAAAAGAAATTTCTATACTCCATTTTTTTAATGGATTTACTAAAAAAGTCATCAGAAGAATATCATTATGACGAATGCCTAAAGAATGGAGCTGTAACTGATGTATTCAAAAGTCCCGAAGGAGTAGATATCCAAGTATTCGGATATATCACTGGAGATAGCGAAAAAATATATTCTGAATTTGAAATTAAACTACATAAAAATATATCTAAATCACAAACATCTCCCACCATTATACACCAATAAATCTGTTTGACACATCACAAAGAGTACCTTCACTCTCTTCTTCTATACTCTCAATACAATCTAATCCACATTTTAAAGAAATTCGATATCTATATGCTGAACTTTCATTATATTTGTATGCAGATATCTAAACAATCAATTCTGACATGAAAAAAACTTTACTAATCGTTGCAACCCTGCTGATGAATTATGTCGGCATGGCACAAACATCTTATCAACCATCGGCAGAAAATCTTAAAGCACGTGAACAATTTCAAGACCAAAAGTTTGGAGTTTTCTTGCACTGGGGGCTCTATTCTATGATGGGTGTAACCGAATGGATTATGACCAACAGAGACATTCACTATCAAGAATATCCTAAATTGGCCAAAACTTTCTACCCTTCGGAGTTCGATGCCGATGCTTGGATAAGCGCAATTAAAGCTGCTGGAGCTAAGTATATCACCATTACCACACGTCATCACGATGGTTTCTCGCTCTTTAAAACAGCAACAAGTAGCTACAACTCAGTTGATGGCACTCCATTTAAGCGAGATATCATCAAGGAATTGGCAGAAGCTTGCAAGCGACACGGCATTAAGTTGCATCTCTACTACTCACATTTGGATTGGGGAAGAGAAGATTATCCAGTAGGAAGAACGGGCCGTGGCACTGGAAGACCAAAAGAAAAGGCTAATTGGCCAAGTTACTTTAATTTTATGAACACACAATTAACCGAGCTACTCACCAACTATGGCGAGGTAGGAGCTATTTGGTTCGATGGTTGGTGGGATCATGATAACGACGCAAAGCCTTTCGATTGGCAGTTAGAAGAGCAGTATGGCATCATTCATAAGCTACAACCACAATGCCTCATCGGCAACAATCACCACACAACTCCTTTCCCTGGAGAGGATATTCAGATATTTGAACGTGACCTACCAGGTGAGAATAAGGCGGGATTATCGGGACAAGACATCAGTCGTTTGCCTTTAGAATCGTGCCAAACCATCAACGAGCACTGGGGATATTCAATCACAGACAGCAACTATAAATCAGGAAAAGAGTTGATTCAGATGCTTGTTCGGGCTGCAGGAAAGAACGCAAACCTACTTCTTAACATTGGTCCTGAACCCGGAGGAGCGCTTCCTTCATTGGCACTCGACCGCTTAAAGACTATCGGTGAGTGGTTGAATAAATATGGAGAGACCATCTATGGCACTCGTGGTGGTATCGTTGGTCCTCACGATTGGGGTGTTAGTACACAGCGAGGAAACAAACTTTATATTCATATTATGAACTGCATGGACTCTAGTTTGTTCATTCCAACAGGCAACCACAAGGTTAAATCTGCCGTTGTTTATGGCACTAACAAACGAATTAACTTCACTAAGACAGGCAAGGGCATCACCCTTAACCTCGATACTGTGCCCACCGACATTGATTATATCGTTGAACTAAGTCTGTAATGCAGATTTTCAAAGGCATTATTCATAACAAATCCGCAGCAACCAAAGTGTTGCTGCGGATTATACTTTTTTTATGGCGAATTTATCTTTATCACTTATAAAGATAAAAGAATAGACAAATAAGGCTATTTTCTACCAAGTAGCTGTCACAGAGATCGAGATCTCAAAAAAAGATAAGAGTACTGCATACAAAGATTTACATCTTAAAATTCTCAATATATGATACTTCTAGTTCTTCTGCAAGCAATCTTTCTTGAGAAGACAATTCTCTTGCGATAAGTAAGATAACTTTAATTTCTGTTTTTCTACATTCAATCCTTTTAAAAGCCTCCATAACAGCTTGATATTTTACACACTGAAAAATACCACGAATTATGTCTAGTTCAGGAGAACTACTGGGTTTTACTTCTATCGCAACATGAGTTCCGTCTCCAAGTTCAAAAAATACATCAAGTCTATCCCCTGAAGGTAACGTGTATTCTGTTTCTGTAAGAACTATATTTTGTAATTTAAGTTTCTCAGGATGGTGACATATATATTCCTTTAAAGTCTTATGTTCTATCCCTTCACCACCATAACCACATTGCATATTTTTGATAGCATCTAATTGTTTTTGTGGTAAAAGTATAGCATTTTTCAACCCTAACTCGTGCAAGACCTCATCCCATTTAGAATAGTTGTATGCACTATCATTTATACCTGCAATAAATATCTTTTTCTCAATATCTGAAAGATTTCCATAATTAGGGTATACAAATTCGAAACCATGAGAGGGAATATCTGTTTTGGAGCTTTTAACCAGGGCATTAGGTGTTGGAACATCTTTATAACCTTTTATTTTTCTGACTTCTCGTAACACCAATTCAACATTCCCAAGTATACTTCCTATGCCAGAATAACGTGTATAACCCAAAGCAGAAATCAAGTCTCCATAAGTCTTATTAGTAGCTCGACGCTTAGCCCAACCTACAAGAATTGGAATAGTTTTTCTTACTAACTCCTGTGAGCGAGGAGTACCTACGACTGAATTAATAATATCTTTTTTCATTATTATATAGTTTTTTTATAATTGTTTTCACTGCATATGCATATTTTCTATCTTGTTATTACCTCAAAGCATTACAAAACAACCTTGCCGATATACTAGTAGTTTAGACATTCTATTTGTTATAGTGTTGGAGATAAATTAAAGAAATGAAATTGTTTACCGTAGTTTCATATACGAGTAGACATATTAATTATTCTTCTATAGATTTATGCACAATCCATAATTTTATGACTATTACAAATATACTTTATTTCTCATATTAAACCAAACATATCCATTAAAAATAAAAAAAATAGCCTCATTTTATCTATAAATGCCTCTTTAGCTTTTACTTTAGTTGTTTTTTGCTTATCATTCCTCCTCTATTCCATTTCCTTCTGCGGTCTATTCATCGAAGGATTAGATTCTAAAAAGACTACAGATATAGTGTCAGAGACCTGCAAACCTGAGGTTTCTGACGCAAAACCGATATAATCTTGATTTTGATAAGAGAACTTATAGCGAAGAACTGGATACGAAGTCTTTCCCGTTATTCGCTCTTCTATAACCGCTTTCGTGTTCATTGTATTTCCAAATCTCAATAAAATATCGGTTATAAACGAACGATATACTACATAAGATAGTCCTCCAAGGATAATAATTCCTGCAATATATTTCTTTATTTTCATATTTATATGCCTCGAATAGCTGTCATTTTTATAAGAAATTCCATTATACTCCTTGCCTTAGTACAATATCCTCCACACCTAAAAATGCATTAAGAGAACTACAATCACTTGCGTGTACTCTCTTGATAAGCACGAGGAGTTATGCCCGTTTCACGCTTAAAGAACTTAGAAAAGGCTGATGCACTAGGGAAATTCATACGATCTGCAATCTCATAAGCCATCATATCGTTGCTTTTCAATAACAGCTTTGCCGCCTGAATAGTGGCTCTATTGATCCAAAACATCACACTTTGTCCGCTGGCTTTCTTTATAACTGCAGAGAGATGGTGAGGTGTAAGGTGAAGTAAATTAGCATAAAATGGAATGGAACGTTCTTGCAAACAATGCTGATGCACTAAGCGTTTGAATTGCAAGAACACATTTTGTGTACGCATAGAGCCCTCTATATTTACACTATCTTCTTCCTCTTTCTTTATCTCTTGAATATTAGCAATGATCGCTTTAAAGAGATTTTGGACTGTTCTTTTGCGATAAGGACTAAGCTGAATGACGTCCCATATAAGATAAAACATACGTAGTAGTCTGTCGAACTCAACTGGTGAGGCTTGGAACACCACCTCTTCAGGTATGTCTATACTATCTCGAAGCACAATAGCAGTTAGACGAGTGTCGGGAGAAATCTCGTTCACTTCAAGAATAGTATCACCTCCTACCAAGATAACACTACCCTTTTTAAGATGATAATCCTTTAAATTAATACAAACACTTCCATGCCCTTCTACCACAAAAACAATGCGAGGCTCTGTAAATTGATACACTTCATCTTTGTGAAAGAAAGGACTTCGTTGAATATCACCATTCAAAATAACAACAGCATCATCACTTGCAAAAGAATGATTCTGCACTTTTAAGAGGCTTTCTAAATCGATATCATTCAATGAAAACTGGTTTACTTGCTTCGCCTTATCCATAAAATTTCCCTTTTGTATGATTTTATTGCAAATATATTATTATTTAATCATATAAAAGAAAGATCTTAAGAAGAATCGTATAAAAAGGAAATTTATTCGGTGTATTGATTAATCAAGACAAAAGAACGGCATACTATATTTGCAACATCAAAACATTTGTTCCATTTAGAATAAAGAAATGTAAGCTATATGAAAAAGAAAATAATATCTTTTGCCCTCATAATGATGGCAACTGCCATACAAGCACAAACGCTTGAAGAATGCCAATTGGCTGCAGAAAAGAACTATCCCATGATTAAACAATATGATTTAATAAGCCAAACAACACAACTAACGGTTAGAAATATTCAGAAAGGTTGGTTGCCACAGATTGCTATTGCAGCGCAAGCCACCTACCAAAGCGATGTAACATCGTGGCCTGAGAGCATGAAAGGAACATTTCAGCAACTCGGAATTAATATGAAAGGCTTGTCGAAAGACCAATATAAGGTAGGAATAGACCTGCAACAAACCATTTATGATGGTGGAACGATAAGCAGTCTGCGTTCTGTTGCACGCCAAGAAGAAAAGGTTCAGAAGGCACAAGTGGAGACAAACCTATATCAAGTGCGAAAACGTGTTAATGAAATGTACTTCTCTCTTTTGCTTCTTAACGAGCAAATCAAGCTCAACGACGATGTTAAAGCTTTGTTGTTGTCGAGCGAAAAGAAACTTGCGAATATGCTAAAAGGCGGTACTATTGCAACAAGTGATTTCGAAAATATAAGAGCTGAGCGACTAAGCGTTGAACAACAGAACGAGAGTTTGAAGTCGCAACAGCAAATGTTACAGCACTTATTAAGCACATTTTGCGGTATAAAGGTGAGCAATGTTCAAAAACCAGCTCCCTTTGAAACAACCATTTCAACGAATAAACGACCTGAAATGCTACTATTTGATTATCAACTCCAATTATCTAGCATAAAAGAAAAGGCATTAAACAGTCAAGTACGACCCAAACTAGGCATCTTTGCTCAAGGTTTTTATGGTTATCCAGGATTGAATATGTTTGAAGATATGATGAATAGAAAGTGGAGTCTTAACGGAATGGTGGGTGTGAAGCTCTCTTGGAACATAGGTGCTCTCTACTCATTAAAGAATGATAAGGCCAAGTTAAGACTGCAACGAGAAATGACGGAGAATGCTCGTGAGATATTTCTCTTTAATAATCAACTCGAAGAAATACAGCAAAACGAAAATATCAAACGATATCATACAATGAAACAAACAGACGATGAGATCATAATGTTGCGCACAAATATTCGCAAAGCCGCTGAATCTAAGCTCTCACATGGTATCATTGACGTCAATAATCTACTTCGAGAAATCAACAATGAGAATGCTGCTAAGATTCAACAAACGATACATGACATCGAAATGCTTAAAGAAATGTACAACCTCAAATATACAAATAACGAATAAATAACAGACGGATATGAAAAAGATATATTTATTAACTGCCCTTGCTTTTGTGATAACATCATGCAGCAACAATCAAAAAGAATATGATGCAACAGGTACTTTCGAAGCTACTGAGGTGACTGTGGCTGCCAAATCATCTGGAGAACTAAAGCGTTTCACCCTAAATGAAGGTGAGAACTTAAAAGCAAACCAAGTAGTTGGCAATATTGATGCTTACGAACTTCAACAGAAACAAGATGAGCTTACAGCGGTATTACAGCAATTAGATGCCACTGCTTCATCAACAAGTAGTCGCCAATTAAATCTAAAAGAGCAATTAGCATCGCTCTCTCAGCAAATAACTCATGAGCAACAAGAGCAAAAAAGATTCGCAGAATTGGTTAAAGATGGCGCAGTTCCACGTAAACAACTTGATGATATCAACAATCAAATTCAGGTATTACAAAGACAATACGAAGCCACTCGCAATCAAATACAAAGCAATAACAGCTCACTCGAAAAGCAAATTAGTGCTATTCAGGCACAAAAGCAAGGCGTGATGGCACAAAAACGTCAAATAGAAGAGAAAATTAACAACACTCAAGTGTTCTCTCCGCTACAAGGAACGGTACTAGAAAAGTATGTAGAGCAAGGCGAATTCGTGTCTATTGGCAAGCCACTCTTTAAAGTTGCAGATACAAACAAGATGTTTATGCGAGCTTATATCACCTCTGAACAGCTCAAAAGCATTAAAGTTGGACAAAAAGCAACTGTCTTTGCAGACTATGGAAACGGACAAAAGAAACAATATAATGGTGTTATTACATGGATATCTAACCGCTCTGAATTCACACCAAAGACTATTCTTACCGATGATGAGCGTGCAGATTTAGTGTATGCCATCAAGATTCAGTTCGCAAATGACGGCTATGCTAAAATCGGAATGTATGGAGAAGTAAAGTTCTAATCACGTAGAAAGAGATGAATGCAATTGAAGTAAACAACATATCTAAGCGCTATGGCAAGGTACAAGCATTGAACAACGTTAGCTTTTCTGTAAAGAAAGGCGAAGTGTTTGGGCTCATTGGACCTGATGGAGCAGGCAAAACATCGATGTACCGCATACTTTGTTCGTTGCTTCTTCCAGACAATGGGACTGCAATTGTTGATAAATTCGACGTGGTTCAGCAAATGAAAGAGATCAGAAAGCGAATCGGTTACATGCCAGGTAAGTTCTCACTTTATCAAGATTTGACAATAGAAGAGAACCTAAAGTTCTTTGCAACGCTCTTTAATACAACGGTAGAAGAGAACTATGACTCAATAAAAGCCATCTATTCTCAAATCGAAAAGTTCAAAAATAGGAAAGCAGGTGCACTCTCAGGAGGCATGAAACAGAAGCTAGCTTTATGCTGTTCGCTAATTCATCAGCCCAGTATTCTCTTCTTAGATGAGCCTACTACGGGGGTAGACCCAGTGAGTCGCAAAGAGTTTTGGGAAATACTTGCACAACTGAAAGAGCGGGATATAACCATAGTTGCATCTACTCCTTACCTTGATGAAGTGAGACGTTGCGAACGAGTTGCCTTTCTTTCTGAAGGAACCATAAAGGGAATAGGAACCCCTAACGAGATTCTTACAGAATTTAAAGAAATCTTTAACCCACCAAGCATCGTGCGTGAAGAAGCACATAAGATAGAGAAAGAGGCTGAGAATGTAATTGAAGTAGAACATCTTGTTAAGGCCTTTGGTTCTTTTCACGCTGTAGACGATATCTCTTTTACGGTAAAGAAAGGCGAAATATTTGGTTTCTTAGGTGCCAACGGAGCAGGAAAAACCACAGCAATGCATATACTTACAGGCCTAAATCAGCCTACAAGCGGAACAGGAAGAGTGGTAGGTTTCGACATTCGCACTGAATATGAGCAGATAAAAAAGCACATTGGCTATATGAGTCAGAAGTTCTCGCTATACGAAGACCTTACGGTTGCAGAGAATATCAGTCTATTTGCAGGCATATATGGTATGCAAGACGATGAGATAAGCCATAAAACCGATGAATTATTGCAACGCTTAAATTTCTCAGAACATCGCAACACGCTGGTTTCAGGTCTACCTTTAGGGTGGAAACAGAAATTGGCTTTCTCTGTAAGTATCTTCCATAATCCTGGCATTGTGTTCTTAGATGAGCCCACAGGAGGCGTAGATCCCGCCACACGTCGTCAGTTTTGGGAACTCATTTATGATGCTGCTAAGTGTGGAATAACCATCTTTGTAACCACACACTATATGGACGAAGCTGAATATTGCGACAGAATATCTATTATGGTAGACGGCAAAATAAAGGCATTGGGTACACCCGAAGAACTGAAAGAAAAACTTAATCAACCCGATATGGATCACGTTTTCACGCATCTTGCACGCCAAGCTACACGCAGTTCAGACTAAAACACATTTTCAACTCAAATGTTCAATATACATGAAGCAATTCTTTTCATTTATTATCAAAGAGACTAAGCACATTGTTCGTGATAAACGTACAATGCTAATGCTATTCGGAATGCCGATAGTTATGATGCTTCTATTTGGCTTTGCCGTCACTAACGATGTTAAAAATATACGAGTTGTTATCGTTACGAGCAACTCTGACTATGCAACTCAACAGGTTGTCAATCGCTTAGCCGCATCAGAATACTTCAAAATAACAAAGGTTGTCGACACACCTGCAGAGGCTGAGCAAGTTATTCGTGCACAAAAAGCAGATATAGCAGTGGTGTTTGCTCAAGACTTTGCAAGCCGAAAGTCTGGCTATCAGCTTATGATTGATGCCACAGACCCTAACATGGCGCAGCAATGGACAACCTATGCCAATGCCGTAATCAATAATTATGAAAATGATATAGTAAATACAAAGTTGCTATATAATCCACAAATGAAATCTGCCTACAACTTTGTTCCTGCCATTATGGGCACGTTGTTGATGCTGGTTTGCGCCATGATGACGTCTATTTCAATTGTGCGAGAAAAAGAGAAAGGCACAATGGAGGTGCTTCTTGTATCTCCCATACGTCCTTTAATGATTGTCGTTGCCAAAGTAATTCCATACTTAGTACTTGCTTTTGTTATCCTAATTGTAATACTTCTTATGGCAACATTTGTATTAAACGTGCCCATACAAGGCTCTTTGTTTTGGATTTTCTTTGTATCAACAATATATATCCTCTTAGCTTTGTCGCTCGGTTTACTCGTTTCTACCATTGCAAAGACCCAATTAATGGCACTACTCATATCGGCAATGGTATTAATGACGCCCATCATAATGCTTTCTGGAATGATGTTTCCCATTGAATCGATGCCCAAAATATTGCAATATGTGTCGGCAGTTGTACCAACTCGCTACTATATTAGCGCCATGCGTAAGCTGATGATTATGGGAGTTGGAATAGAACAAATATACTATGAAGTGATAGTGCTTATAGGAATGTTCGCAACATTGCTAATTCTTTCACTCGCTAAGTTTAACAAACGATTAGAATAAAAGCCATGACTATAAAGTATCTTTTACGAAAAGAGTTCACACAAATACGTAGAGACCCGTTTCTTCCACGGCTTATCTTTTTCTATCCCATCATGCTTATGTGCGTAATGCCATGGATTATGAACATGGAAGTAAAGAATATTGTGGTAGATGTTGTTGATAACGACCGCTCAACTCAGTCGCAACAGCTGGTACATGAAATAGAAGCAAGTAAATATTTTATCTTTCATGGTCAGCAACCAACCTACTCTAAAGCTCTCGATAACATCGAACGTTCTAAAGCAGACATTGCTATCGTTATACCACAGCATTATAGCCGAAATCTAACACAAGGCAAAATGCCACAAGTACTCATTGCAGCTAACGCCATAAATGGCATAAAAGGAGCAATGGGAGCAGGCTATCTTTCTCAAATAGTGTCTGCGAATGCCATTCCAACAGCATCTGCAATTCAATCAAAAATATCCACGTTATATCTCTATAACAAGCATCTCAACTTCAAACTCTTTATGATTCCTGCTCTTTTTGCTATGTTGATAATGATGGTAACGGGCTTTTTACCAACACTTAACATTGTTAGTGAAAAAGAAAAGGGAACGATTGAGCAGATAAATGTAACGCCAGTAGGTAAAGGAACATTCATACTTTCGAAGCTTATACCCTATTGGATCATCGCATTCTTCATCATAACCATTTGTCTTGCATTGGCTTGGGGTGTGTATGGCATAACCCCTGTGGGCAATGTTGCACTCATCTACTTGCTTGCAATGCTGCTTGCGCTGTTCTTTTCGTCGTTCGGACTCATCATTTCGAACTACTCCGACAACATGCAACAAGCCATATTTGTGATGTGGTTCTTCGTTGTTATATTGCTTTTGCTATCTGGCTTATTCACTCCCACACGTTCTATGCCGCCGTTTGCCTATCTCACTACCTACATAAATCCCGTGAGTTACTTTATCGAAGCCATGCGTACGGTATTTATTCGAGGTGGTAATTTCAGTAATATTGCCCACCAAGTATTTGCATTAGTTGGCATATCGCTAGTTATGAGTGGCTGGGCTGTGTTGAGTTATAAGAAGAATAACTAGTATAAACCACTGCAACTGCAAACAATATGTGTAGAAAAAGCCCTCCCCTCCTCCGCTTATTCTCTATATTGAACAAGCAATAGGAGAGTTAAAAGAGGGAAAGAATAGGAGATAAAACACACCATCATAACGCACTTCCCATTTTATCACACAACTATCTTACTATCAACGCCTTATAAAGTCACTGTTTTTATACCCTAAAAGCAGTGACTTTACCTTTCAATAGCATTCCTTTTACAATGTAAAAGCAGCGATATTGCAAAGGAGTTCTATAGCTCTGAGATTTTTGTTTGTTTCCTCATACATCTCTCTTATTTATTTTTTCCTCATCATTAATATCTTTTCTATCCAACATCTCTTCCTTCTAAATATTTTAATAGGCTGCTAAACAAAAGCAATATAAAAGTGTTTTGAAACGAAAGTTTTTCATATCAATGGCACAAAACACGTTTCTTTTATTTAACTTTGTGACGAATGAGATTATATTACATCATAAATAGTGGAAGAATAAAATAAAGACCTGTTATTTAGACACCCTCTTCTAGTTCTAAATAATAGGTCTTTTTCATTTATCAGCTAACAAAAACTCAGCTATTAGAAGCTTTTCAGGTTGCAAATTCAAGCACAAAGAAATAAATTGTCTTTGCTAATAATTTGTATTTTTTATCCTTATAGAGATTATCCTATAAAGATATCTATCATCCAATCACTCCTTCTCCATCAAAGCCGCTATCGTGTTGCTCACTCTGCGCTCTGTTGTTAGCATGATAGTATCTTCGTCTGCGCCCTCAGCTCCCATGTAAACGGAGGGGTTGGAATATGTCATTAGACTTGAATAGGGCTCACGAGCAGAGAAATGGAAGGCACGAACAGACGCTTCTTGATGAATATGTGCGATGTTCTTTTCATTCACTCCACAGCCAGCCATAATCCTTATGCGCCCTTTTGACAATTCTTCTAGACGACGAAGTAAGGGTATTCCGAGCTCAGCAGTGGGCTGTTGACCAGATGTAAGAACTCTATCAAAGCCTAGAGAGATAAGCTGTTCCAATGCTTTCTCAGGCTCTTTACAACGATCAAAGGCACGATGAAAGGTTGTACTCATACCTTTTGCATGCGACATTAGATATTGATTGGCTTCCACATCGATGTCTCCTTCAGCCGTTAAACAACCAAACACAACCCCATCTACGCCTAATTCACGACAAAGGTCGATATCCATTGCCATACGTTGAAGCTCTTGTTGGGTGTAAAGAAAGTCGCCTCCACGATTACGAATGATGACATGTAGACGTGTTTCGTTCAAAACTTGCCTCGACATCTTTATCTCTCCGTACGAAGGAGTGGTGCCACCTTCGGGTATTCCCATACAAAGTTCAACACGATCTGCCCCACCTTTCTGTGCTTCTAAACAGCTTTCAACACTGTTAGCACATATTTCTATCTCAAAATCTCTACGATTCATGCTTTATAGTTTACTGCTTGTTTTAACCAATTGCTCGCCCAATCCAATGGTATAACCTTGAGATAAGAACACAATACGATTGAAGGTATCGGCAATAATGAATATGGGTAACTGCTCAGTGTTGTGCAATTTCATTTCTCTTACAATCTCTTGTTGAATCAATCCGTCCTTATCTATACCAAAAATAGTATTGTTTGGGAGATTAGGGAACTCGCCTTTTTGTGCTTGGAACTTCTTTGCTTCTGCCTCATTCTTAAAGAGTAAGACAAAAGGACGACCCCATTTATCGAGCTTTTCTTTCATCTTTTCAATATCATGTAGGGCGTGATTGGTTGGTTCTTGACCAATTCCTAATACTCCTAACACATAATATCCTCTTCCTGTTTGGCTTAATATCGACACACTTTGACCGTCTTTATCGAATAAGTCCTCACTATTAAAGCTACCAATAACCTTCACTCCTTCGCTTTCTTGGCGTACTTCGAGCGGAAGTGTGGTTGTTTTTCCAGGCTCAATCTTGAAGAACGTGGTATGAGCAAGAACGCTACCATCAGCCATACGCTGACCTGTTACAAGGATATAGGTACCCTCATCAAGGGTAGCACCATTTTTAAA
Source organism: Hoylesella nanceiensis DSM 19126 = JCM 15639 (assembly GCF_000379965.1). Taxonomy (GTDB): domain Bacteria; phylum Bacteroidota; class Bacteroidia; order Bacteroidales; family Bacteroidaceae; genus Prevotella; species Prevotella nanceiensis. The sequence continues at coordinate 176,260 of NZ_KB904333.1, forward strand.
GGTATTCGACCATGTTGATCCTCCGCCCATATCTACCTGTCCTTCGTCGAAATTCATCATCCAGGTCTGGCCATAAACAATTTTACTTATAGTGAAATGGCTATAATATTTAGGATCATCAAGGAATCCATCAGGAGTAAAAGTCAACACCAATTTACCTGTTTTTGCGGTATGTTGCTCCACTGTTTCAAAGTCAACATCCACCCAATTTCCATTTTGTCGATATTGAATTTTACCTGTAACAGGATCCATTCGAGCCTCTATATCTAAGCTACGAGCTACATCTACGAAGAAAATATTACGACTTCTGCTGTCTGTAACCCTACTCTCCCACACACTTATTGGGGTCTGTGGAATACGCATAGCACGAGTATCAGGATTCATTCGAATATTCTTTCTAATCCAATCTACCAACAAAGCAGGATTCTTTCTAAAACTTACAGCCTCCTTTGCAAATGCCTTTTCAAAGAACTTTTTAAATGGTTTGAGTATCATTTCACTCTCAATACGTGGTGAAAGCTGATTACTCTTTGCATTCATGTGATCTTCTAAGATCTCCATAGGCATGTCACGGAGGTCTTTATCGCTCAATGTTTGGAGTAAATTAATTGCTCTTTCTTGCTTATCGGCATATTTTTCAACAAACGCTTGAATTACTTTCCAATTGCCTCTTGCCTTTATTATATAAGGTATTGCAGCACTATATCGATAATTTTTCATCGACTCTTCGGTTGGAAAGGTTGCAATATAAGCGTGACGAATAGAGTCTTCGTATGCAAAACGACGATTATTTTCCTCTCTTTGAGCCTTTGTTACAGCTGGTAAAGAGGCAATTTGACGAGGTGGAACAATGTCAAGATTAGCCTCTTTAGGTACATTATTTTCGTTATAATCGAGTTTTATTGTGATGAATTTATCCTTTCCAAAAGATGCTTTAGCATAACCAAACTGATTGTCTTTCGATGCCCATACAATCAAATCTCCCTTTCCTGCAGAAAGGAAAGTAGAGCCATCGGGTTCGGTGTACTTTGATACTGCAGTAAAGAACTCGGCATAATTATAAATTTTAAAATCCACTCTGGCATAATCAACGGGCTTTCCTGCCTTGTCGATAACCTTGAAATCGATTCGTGATGTACTGCCATAATTATCAATTAGATTGATTTCTGTGAAGTTATTAGTGCGCAACATCACTTCTTCAGGACCCTCATAATCTCCAAAAGCACGTGTATGCATCAACATTGCACGTGATGCTGGCTCGTTAAACCAAGCGAGATTGAGAACTGGTTCGGGCTCACATGCGCCTAAAAAATACCACTTTCCGTCTGCCCAAGCCTCAACCCATGCATGGTTATCGTCGGTATGTGCCCATCGAGGAGTATAGACTTGGCGAGCTGGAATGCCAATAGAACGAAGCGCAGCAACGGTAAATGTGCTTTCTTCTCCACAGCGTCCACGTCCTGTTTTTATTGATTGTAGAGGCGAAGAGGTGCGTGCATCCGAAGGCTCATAGGTAACTCTTTCGTGACACCAGTGGTTCACTTCGAGTATAGCATCTTTCATAGAAAGACCTTTTACCCTTTCGCTTAGCTCACGATAGAATATTACACGAGAGCTATCAAGAGGCTCATTGTTCACACGCATGGGCAGAACAAAGTGCCTAAAGAGCAACTCTGGCACTGTTTTTCCCCACGACATGGTTTGCTTTGTGCGCAAAGCTGTTCGTATATTGTTAAGATGATAAGACGTAGGATAATCTGTTGCGTCGGCTACTGGCATGTAAGCGTATAAGAAATGCAATGCTTCTTCCTCTTCAGGAGACACTTTTAGTCCCTTTGTGTTATAGAACTTCTTGCCAATAACGTTCATTTTAGTCTGAAAAGCCTTTTCTACTTTCTGTCTAAAGTTAGCATCTGTAATAAAATGTTGTGCATAAGTCATGCAACTTACAGCCATAAAAAGCAGGCTCAGTAATATTTTCTTCATAGATTTGTTTTTAGTTAATCCGACTTTCAATAGTCTTATAATATGCTTTTGCAATATTCGTAAAAAAAAACAAGATACACAAATGTTTTCATATAAATTGCTATCATAAAACAAAAGTATTCGCCTTAGAATACAAACACTTCACCGCCAAGTGACAAAGCGAGCATTTATTTAATGAAAAGGAGAATTATAAGATGACTTTTAAAGATGAAATAAGGAGATAATAATCATGAATTAAAAGCTATTTTCACCCCCTTCAGAACGAAGTTATTCTCCCCTTATCCTCCACTCTCAATCTCTTTATTCTTCGATAGAGTAGCACCTTCGTTATAAAAGCAGTGAGATTGGGGTGTAAAAGCAGTGCTATTACAACGTAAAAGGATTGAAAATGCAATGCAAATTCAATCCTTTTATTTCATCATAATATAATTATCACATTACAGATGCTTTTAAGTTGAAATAGAAAGGCGATGAAGAATACTTGAAACGAGAACCCTATTGCATTTTTGAATGATGCTGTTGATACCTCGAACAATGTTTTTATCTTCTCAATTCACCCTTATTCCGTCCTTTTACAAAAGTTATTAGAAACTTTATGATAAGCATCTCTACCCTTATCCTCCTTTATTTAGCATTTACTGCAATGCCTCTACGCAACATATCGTCGGTTAATGGCTTCATACGGCGAAGGAAATCGGTGTAATTTCGACGCTCGGGCATACTCCAACCCGCTTCTGCAAGAGCCGCAGCACGTGGGAATGTTTGATAGAAAAGACGCTCAGTAGAGTTAATACTCTCACCCCATAGCGTTCCACTAACGCCCAATAAGGTGTTACGAACAAAGTTATCGTCTTGTCCCCAAGCAGGATCTAGCTTGTAAGTCTGTTCCAATGAGGTCACAGGCATACCCCAATTCACTTCGGGCATGTCGCCTTTTTGCTCGGGATAGTCGAGATAACAATGCTCACCAGGGCAAAGCATAATCTGAACATTATTGCGAACAGCAGCATCTATGGCTGTTTTTGTCAACCCATGTCGCCACGCATACACCACACAACCAGGCTGAATGGTCTTAAATTCTTGCTCATACCAATACATTGGCTTCTTTCCTAACAACTTAAGTTGATGAATAATGCGGTCGAAAAGATATTGTTGTAGCTGCCAATTCTCTTTAAATCCCTCCTTTTTCTTCAACTCTGTGCATGCAGAACAATTGCTCCAAGCACCCAATGGGGGCTGACCTGCCTCGTCACCACCTAGATGTACATAGGGAGCAGGGAAGATATCGGCCAATTCTTTCAACACATTATTAAAGAATTCGTACACAAATGGCTCTGCAGGACAAAGCAAATCGTTGCTAACTCCGCAAGTTAGGCGAATAGGAACAGGCTTTTTAGCACACGAAAGCTGTGGAAAACAATGTATTGCAGCCACTTCATGGCCTGGAAGTTCAACCTCTGGGATCACCATTACATGGTATTTAGCAGCAAATTGCACCAATTCACGCATTTGTTCTTGCGTATAATAACCGCTAATGCGTGCTGGCATGTCATCCATTCCAATGCGATCGGAAGCCTTTTCGATGAGTTCGGGATATTTTTTGATTTCAATTCGCCATGCTTGGTCGTCTACTAAGTGCAAATGAAGGGCGTTATACTTGTAGCGAGCCATTTCAACTACATAGCTTTTAAGGTCTTCAAAGGGAATAAAATGGCGCACTGGGTCTACCATTAGCTCACGAATTGCAGTGCGAGGCTGGTCTTTTATGTGCAAAGCAGGTATCTCTACCGAGCGAGCAGCAACGCCATTACCAATACAAAGCTGCTCGAGTGTCATCAAACCGCAGAACACTCCTGCTGCGGTTTTACCCTTAATCACCACTCCTTTATTTGAAATATCTAAGGTATAAGCCTCATCATTGGTGAGAGAAGCATCGAGTTGAAGGCGAACTACAGGTCCAACACCACGACGTCCTTTAGCAAATACAGTGCGTTCGCCAAGTATTCGTTCTGCTTGCATCTTCTCATTTGCCAATTCTTGAGGTGCTTCTACTCCCACAACCTTAGCCCATTGAAGTGGAATAAGGGCGTTTGTCTTAGCTTTCTTATCTGAGTTTTTATCTACTTTATCGGTAGAATAAACCTCAAGTGTGAGTGGTCGAGGTACAAGTATTTGTTCTGGACGACACACATTCGCCACTTCTTGTTTTCCAAAGAAATGTCTCCAGCCCTGAGCTTTGCGATATTCCTTGCGTGATTGAGCAGGAACTATAAGCTGAACACGACTTAAATCGATTCCATCAAAAGCATTATCAGCGCAAACAGGTGGAACAGTTGCCGATAAACGTACAACACGTAGCCCACGGCAATTGGCAAAAGCAAAGGCTCCTAAGCGTGTTGAGCCATCGAACGAAAGCTCGGTTAGCTTGCTACAACCATTGAATGCAGCTGCACTTACAACCCTTGTTGTGGCAGGAAAGCGCAATGTTCCTTCGATATTTTTGCACGCAAAGAATGCTTGAGTGCCCACTGAGTCGAGTTGTAGCGGTAAGATGAGCGACTGAAGTCGATAACGTGAGTGCATAGCATTGCGTGGAATGACCTTGCAATTGGTTGTAGAAAGGTCGAGAGCAGTATCGTTTACCTTTATATCTCGCAAGGTTCTAAAGTCTTGTGCATAGCCAGATGCACTAAAAAAAGATAGCGCACAAGCCACCAAAGCAGGCTTAGCAAAACCCTTAGAATAGGGTTTCAGTGGCAGTAAAGTCTGCAATAAATTCTTTAAAGAGGTCATTTCTATTGAAGTTATTTGAATTGTTTGGGTTGATTTTCGTAATAACAGAGAATTCTATCTATTCTTGTTCTGCCATACTTACAGGTGAGTTGCATTGCAAGCGCATCGAAACACCTGAGTAAAATGTATGCAGGAATGACAAAGTTACAAATAAGAATCGAATTGCCCACATCTTTTATCAACATTATTCTCGCCTATAAAGAACTTTAAGAAGTGACTATTGATAAACAAAAGAGAAGAAAGATTTTTCCATTTTTTAAGCATCAACCCTCCAAGTATATTCCACTTACAATCCTTTCTCACACTATCTTCTTTTCCACTCTCGTGCTATATCAAAATAAAAGCATTGAAATTGCCAACCAATCTCAATGCTTTTAGGGTGTAATATCAATCCTTTTGCAACGCAAAGTCAATGCTTTTGCAACACAAGTGCTACTATGCCGAAAAACAAAGGCAAAGCACAAGAATAAAAAGAAAGTTCTTTTATCTTATCCATCACGATGCAACTCTTACACACAAGCGTCTATCTGCCCTCTTCATAGAATAAAAAAGAGAAGAAAGAACAAGGTGTAAAAAACAAATAAGCATCGCTTTACGCTCCTTTATGAAAGGAGTAAAGAACGGATAAAAGTACTAATTTTCTCCTTCTTGTGGTTTCTTTCGCTTCGAAGCACCTTTCTTCCAGAGATAAACTCCTAAGCCTAAGAACACCACTAAAATGGCAATCATCTGCAAACTATATTTCTCTGGCTCCACCCAAAACTCACGAAAGAAGTTTATTCTGCCTAATATTTCAACCGGAGTCCAAAAGATTATCACCGTAGCAATAGCCATACGAATGTTACTTCCCCATGCTGCTAGTTTCAATTCTCGCTTAAACATGAACACAGAACCAATGAAACAAGATAGTCCAACGAGGAAAGTTACAGGGTGATGATCGCCTAAAAAACGCTTATCATAGCAGAACATCAAAAGCAAATAGAACGCCCAAAGCATCATATTGATTTCCATAAAGGTAACAATACTTGTGTGGCGGGTCATGGGTTGCGTAACAATTATCTTGCGTTTGTCTCTAAAACACACCTTTTGAATCCACGTTATGAAGTCACATCCATTCTTTGTACTAAACACATACATCACCATTGTCATCATCCACATACCAAATGAGGCAGGCATAATAAGGTATTCGGGTTTAGTTACGACGACATTGTTTTCTATTTCGGGTGGAACACCATAACGACGAGCATAATAGAGGAAAAGAAACTCTACCCAACCTGTCCAAAAAAGCAATCCACCAAAGAGTCCCCAAAGCGTTTGTCGGGTGTCACCTTTAACAAAAACGCCAGCTATAACCATTATTAAGCCCACCAAACCGAGCATAAATCCAGCCACGTGCATGGTACCTTCGCTCATGTATTTCTCCATTATTTTCATTAAAGCGTGCCCCAATGGCATGGCAAACAACACTAAAAAGAAAGACGCAAAGGTTCTTCCCCAATAATTTTTACTTTCTTTTGTATCCATAATTGTTATTTTAATTCGTCACAATAATAACTTATCTGTCCGCCTGTATCGCCTATTTCGACATCGGCTTTATACCAACTTATAATCTGAATTTTAAAGTATTGCGTTCCATTTGCTGTGCGCACGACATAAGTATGCAATGAAGGTGCATACACAGGAGGCGGTCCAGTGAAGCTCATTGCATTGGCTAAGACTGGATTCGCATTGGTTTTGGTTGTAGCAGGACCTCTATTTGGATCGAACCAAGGGTTTTGTTGAAAGTCTAGATGATTGGTAATTAAGTGTTTATTCCAATCATTTCGAGACATAGTGATGGTTACTGTGCTATCGTCTACTATCCAATTGGGATTAGATGGCAATTGAGAAACAGTCTTCCATTTATCGTATTCGCCATAACCAAGGTCGATTGCTGCTCCCTTTCCTTTACCCGATGTACCGCTATTGGTGCGAATTCGATATCCACAAAAGGCGATATCCCAATCTAATCGGTCTTTTTGTGCCCCTTCAACAATATCTTCATTCACCCTATTTCGATTGAACATCTCTCCCGTTCGCAAATTAATATACAGCCAATCGTTGGTTACGCCTGTTGAATAACCAGTGACTCGGGGTAGCACTTTGCCTGTAAATGGCTCTGCATCATAGTCTGTACAAGAGCTTAAAAGCGCAAAAAGGAATATAAAGAGATTGGTTTTCATTTCTTATGCTTTAGTGATTTAAGAATATCTTCTACTAAAAATTCTACTTGTACATATCCTCTTGCACCACAAGTGGCAGGCACATTGAACATAGTTACGCCCGATCCTAAGGTATGTGGCACATAATTGAAGATGTTATCGACACCAACTGTGAGCTTAACTTTATTATAAAAGGTTTGAACCACAGCAAGATTGCAAAGCACATAGGTTGGAAGTATGCAGCGAAAATAGGCATCATAGCTCTTATTATGCTCTTTTACCCACACTCTATCTTGCACATCAAACTTCTTTTCGCCCATAATTGAGGTGCTAAAGATGGTTTTTAGTCTGTAATTAGGGCGATTTAAGGTATAATCAAGACTGCCTGTTGCAGCGTGAGGCGATGTTGTATTGACCTGAATGCCATTCTGTTTGCTCACATTTACATAGCTATAAGTGGCATTAAGCATGAAATTGTCTGTTAATCTCCATTTCATTATCGCCTCAACACCTAACATTCGCTGGCTTTTTAGATTGATATACTCGAAGTTATACTGCATATCATAAATGCGCCACACGCCTTCTATCTTCTTATTAAATATGTTTGCGTAAGCATTCACATTGATAAAGAATCGGTCTTTGCTATATTCTGCGCCCAAAGAGAAATAGTTATTCTTCTCAGATTGAAGGTTTTCGCTTCCTTTAATCTGAAACATTCCCAAGTGATCCCAATTAAAGAAGAGTTCTTTTATGCTGGGAGCACGATATCCCATCGAGTAGTTTGCACGCAAAGCCCAATGATTATCGGGCGCATATTTAATGGCAATCTTCGGCATCCACATAAATCCAAAGGCCTTAGAGAAGTTTGTTCGCACCCCAGAAGAGAGCATCCAATGGCTATTCACAATCCATTCATCTTGCAAGAAGTATTCTGTTTCGTGCAAAGAGCGTGTTGTCATTCGCCTATTTACAAAGCGATCGCTCGTTAATTCATCTGTAGTATGCTCTACACCGAATATGATATTGTGTCCAGTGAAATAGCTACTGGTGAGCGTTAGACGTGGTTCAAAGATCTTACTTTTATACACATTCTTCCTTTCATCAATGCGTTCGTGTCGCTTAAAGCGGTCATAAAAGTCACCATGTAGACTCAAATTCACTGTAAACCAATCCTTAACGTCATATTTTAGCTTTATACCTGCCATAAAATCACGGCTTTGTGAGAAGGTCATATCTTGTATTAAATCATACGAATTCATGAAGAACATCGAGCCATAAGCCTGCAATGAGAGGCTTTTAGATGGTTCATAATAAAGCTTTTGAGCCACAGATAGGTGCTCAGTGCCCTCTATTCCCATCGGAGAACGAGGCGCAATGGATGTTAAAGTGATGTCGTGAGGTAAGAAAGGGTTGGCCTCTTTGGTATAAACTTTTTTGTCTTTATCCGACTGATACATGTAAAAAGCATCGCTTGAGCTATACCATACATCTGTTTGCGATGTGAATTTACCTTGTTTTATGCCTGCGGATATCCACGATTGGAGGTTTGGTCGGTCGCTATTTTTCTCGAACATATAGAGGAAATCCTTAGGGTTTGGCTGCTTATAGTTACGTTGATTCATTTGAGCAAACCTCACTCCCGCTTGTATGTCCAATGGTTTTTGAGTCTTTTTCGATATAAGATTGATGACAGCACCCGACGCTCTGCTGCCATAAAGGGTGCTACTGGCTCCCTTTACGATTTCTATTCGATCTATTGCATGCAGATTAAAGCGTTCATAATCAAGGTTTCCCGCCATATCTCCAGTCATTCTTTCCCCATCTTGCAGAAATAATACATGGCGAGCGTCTAACCCTTGCATCGATATTTCATTGCCAAAGCCCACCTTTTGAATGTTCATTCCTGGCGTTTCTTGTTGTAATGCGTGTTGTAAGTCGCTATATCCAGCATCTACAAGTGCCTTTCCGCCCAACACTTGCGTTGTTATGGGCGACAACTTAACTGGTCTTTCGGTGCGAGAACCCGTCACTACCACTCCATTAAGATGCATAACATCTTCTTTCAGCACTACATTCACTTCTTTTTCAGTAGCTAAAATCGTGCCACTAACAGGCATATAGTCCATCATATTCACCTTATAAAAATAGGAAGCGTTTTCCTTTTCTAAGTTGATAAACGCCTTTCCGTCTTTATCGGTAATAACTATTAAAGTGTCTTGGTGTTCTTTATAAGGGGCAATAGTGATGTGAGCCCCCAATAATGGTTGCTGAGTTCCTGCCTCTCGAATTGTTATTTTCACCCTACGTTGCGCAAAAGTGCTGATTGAAAGAGATAGAAATGACAGAATGACTAATAGATATTTCTTTCGCATATTGATCTTTATAATAAAAGAGGAGCGGGAAAATACGCTCTCCCTACTTCTCTTTTACTTTCCGTTCTACACTCTCTTACAATCCGTGTTCTTTCTTGTAAGCTGCAAGATCCGCCTCATATTTCTTGAATTCTGCATCAAACTTACTTGTACGAGACTTGTCTATGGTTTGCAAGAAGCATTCTGAACGCACGTTCATCATATTATAATCGACAATAAAGTTAATTTCATGGGTATTCACATTGTAGTAACCTTTCACGAAACTACCTTTCATTGTACTTGGTTTACCATCTTTTTCTAACACAATATAGCCGTCAGTACCATTGAATTTCAACCAACCATCGCCCTTATATTCCTTCTTTTCCCAAGAATTAAGTGGCATAAACTTAGCATCGCAAACGTAAGTTATAGAGAAAGGCATCTCTCCTATGGTGAAATCTTCAAGCTTTATGGTAAAAGCTTGCTTTTCAGTTGTACTCCAAGTAAAGTTGAATCGAGTTGGACAACCAGTGGGAAGCAAGGTCTTATTCACTCCATTCAGTGTTGCATGAGTACTTAAAACGATATCGCCTGTTAAGAAATTACGAGCCAAGTCTATTGCTTCTGTTGGTGATTCTTTCTTTTCTATGTTGTCATCTGACGAACATGAAGCCATTAACAAGAAGAAACTGAAGACAAGTAAATACTTAATGTTTCTCAAAATACATGTGTTCATAATTTTAATTTGTTTGTACATGAGCCACGATATCAACGTAGCTGTTGATTCAACTGCACTCATGTGAGGTTTATTATTTGTGTTATTATAATTTCTCTATGCCTATTTTAGAGATAAAAAGAGATGCTCTTTTACTGATTTTCAAATGAACTATGGTTGAAAGAGGGGGCTATTCCTCATTCACCTTCTTTATTTTCTTTCCAAGCAGCAGCTCCAAATTCTTCATTAAACATTTCAGAATCATCACGACAATATTGACCATAGGCCTTAACAAAGGCTTTTAAGGCTGGTGTTTCAAGCATTTTTTCAGATACAGAAAACGCCACTTGCTCTTCACTTGTAGCTAAATCGGTTAGCATTTTACTTGAAGTGTTATAATGCTTCTTTAGCTTTGGATACACCACTGCGGTATTATCCAAGAACAAATGTATTTCTTCTGCAGCCTCAATCATACTTAAATCCACTTTTTTTAGCTTGGGTAAGTCGCCTAATAGCAATGAAGGTAGACAATTGGTAGCTGGTTTTGGGAAGGTGATAGACTCTAAATTAGGACAATGTGATATTTGTAATCTACTTGAAACAAATGGATTAAAGTCTTTAATCTCTTGATTACAGATCTTAGTATTCGACAAATCGAGTGCTGTTATACTTGAACAATTCGACAAAACCAAGAATCCTAAGCTCGTAGCTTTCGACAAATCCACTCCACCTACTATCTCTGTTTTGCCAATTACCAATCCTGTTATGTTAGAACGAGGCATTAAACGACCCACAGTATAAGGTTTTTCCAAGATTAAAGCTACATAGAAATCTTTTAAATAAGGGTTATTTACAAAATATTCAATACCTTCAAGCGACTCAGGAGCCTCTTCTTCGTCTGGTTGATACAAGAAACTATGACCTTGATCGGCAAGTGTTGGCACCTTAGCCATGTCGATGTGGTTGCCATCTACATACATACTTGGATACAAGGTCTTTACATAAGAGTTGAATGTAGCATCGGGAATTTCTCTAATGGTATTGTATTTCTGCATCTTACCCGTTGCATCTGCCATTTGCATGTCTGCTTCTTGTCCTTTAAGAAGATAGTAAGGCATCAAATCTTCTACATTATATTTAGCAGTTGCAGGTAGATATAGCTTTTTAAAATCATGAAGAATGGTTGTTTTAGGTTCCTCATTTTCGATCTTAACGTCTACTAATCCTTCAAAGTCATAGATGTTATTGCCCGTTAAGTCTACGCTTGTTATTTGCGAAGGCAACGCAGAAAAGTCGAAAGTTGGTCCATATCCATTATTAGAGAGTTTTACTTCTTTCAAATTTGGCAGAATATCCAAACCCGAAAGGTCTGTAAGTTTCGTACTACTAAGGTCAAGTGAAACGGTAGAAGTAGCAAGTTCGTTCAGTTCTAACTTTCCTTCTTTATCGAAAGAGAAACCCTTTGAGGTAAGAATATTTCTCAATTCGGTATTTTTCAGTACATTAGAACTAAATGCAGGACTATCATTTTCGCCACAAGAGCTGAGTCCTAACACGCAAAATACCACCAAAGGCATTACTAATTTTTTAGTTTTCATCTGTTTCTTGAATTAATTACGAGACAAAAGTATGGGTATTTCACGATATATACAATACCTTTTTATAGTGATTTTGTAAAACTAAAAAATGCAGAAATAGCGACTTTTAGGCATTTATTCAATTAAACGCATCCTCATTTATGGGGATATGATTATTAAAAATGTTAAATACTCACATCAAAAATCAACTCATTCGCTTTCCAATAGCATTGAGATTATGAGGTAAAAGCATTGTTATTACATGGCAAAAGCATAGTAATTGTAACGCAAAGTCAATGCTTTTGTTTTGCAACTCCATAATGCTTTAAATATAAGGAGTGTAGATGAAGATAGGAGTTAGTGCTGAAATAGGTTAGATATTGGTTCTACTTCGATTGAAGTTGAGGTTTATAAACAAAAAATCGGTGCAACTACGTGGCTAAAATGAAGTTCTTTGCCTTACGCAATTGCACCGAATTGTTAGTATTCGAAATTATTTTTCGATTGTTTTAATTACTTTTCCGTTAGAAAGTTTTACGATATTAATTCCCTTTGTGCGTGTTGTTGCCTTTGTTCCGTCTACATTGTAGCGAGCAGTTTCAACAACATTGTTATCTAAAGACGCATCATGAATGCCAGTTGCAGGGTTTGCTAACACCTCATACTTAGAACCAAGAACTGCAGAAGTATTGGTGATTTTATCTTGATATCTTTCTACATATCCTTCTGGAACATAGATTTTAAGAACTAATGCTCGAGGATAAAATGCATATTTACCAAAGTCTGGAGCAGAAATTCCTGCAAAAGTTACAGCTGAAAGCTTTTTATCATTTTGGAAAGCTCCTTCTTCTATACCTGATACTGCACCCTTAAACTCAACAGTTTCCAATTCAGCACAGTTGCTAAAAGCTTTCTTTCCGATAGAAAGTCCATCAGCTAAGGCTGTTAGTTTTGTTATTTTAGAGAAGGTAAAAGCCGATTCTCCTATATTGGTAAGATGGTTTGGAAGCTCTAAGTGTTGTAGGTTTTTAGCATAAGCAAAAGCAGATTCCTCAATACTTGAAACAGTTTTAGGGAATTTAAAAGTTGCATCTGCACGGCCAGCAGGATAAAGTTCGAGTGAAATTTGGTCTGCATCGTAAAGCACTCCATCAACTGCTGTATACTCTTCGTTATCTTCTGCTACGCTATAAGCAGTAACAGCAGTATTCAAAAACGCTTTATCTCCTATCTCAGAAAGGGTCGCAGGGAACTCAGAAAGGGTTGCAAGTGCAATGCAATTTTCGAATGCTCCTGCACCAATCTTTTCTAATTTTTCAGAGAAGTTCACAGTTTTAAGAGCGGTACATTCCTTAAAAGCAGATTCACTTATCTCCTTTACTAAAGCAGGAAGAGTGATACTTTTTAGACTACTGTTATATGCAAACGCTTCCTTTGCAATGAGTTTAAGACCATTTCCCGCTGCAAAAGTAACAGAACTAAGCTCGTCACAGTTCTTAAAAGCACCCACACCAAGGCTTGAAACTTCTCTTGGTATCACTACAGAAGTAAGCTTACTGCATTTAGCAAATGCGTAATCTCCAATAGAAGTCACCGCACTTGGAATAGAACATTCTTTTAGATTAGAACAATCTGACACTGCATTCTTTTCAATCTTTGTAGTGCCTTTTGGCAATTTCAATGTAGTTAGGTTGGTAAGACCTGAAAACATGTAAGGACTTACAACGTTATCTTCCTGTGTTTGATAAGAAAACGAAGATAATCCACGCTTAACTGTGTAGTAATTTCCGCCTCCACTCACGATTTGAGCATCGGAAATATCAAGAGAAACGAGCTTTCCTTCGGTCTTAGCATTATTGTTTAATGCTCTTCCTGCCATCTCTCTGATGAACGCAATGTCTGTTCCATTGATCTTTCCAGACACCTTTAAATCTGTAATGGTATTCTTTTGCGTTTCCGAAATCTTTGTAGATATCTGTCCTGCATCAGTATTTACCGTTAAAGTTGTTTGTGAATAGACAGTGTTGCATAGGCAAAATAGAAGCACTGCTACCATCGTTTTCTTGCTTGTAAAAATTCTCATAAAGTCTATTTAAAAGTTATTATTAGTAAAATATATTCTCCATTGAGCCTGGAGAGGGCTTGTATTTATTTCTTTTCGTATGGAATTACGATTTTAAAACCACGTCCACGCAACACCGCAGTCTTCTCTCTTACTTCCTCTACCCATAGCTTTTGTTGTCCTTCTTTTAGTCCGCTATTGGCAAATTCATCAGGATAAACCATTGAGAAAGAAACATTTACTTGTGTACCTACAACGGGATTGACAACGGCAGGCGTTATTTTTAGTACCTTTTTAGAGAAAGATGGGCGTGCACCATTGCACAACCACACACCAACTCCAGGGCGTTTAACAGCCATAACCGTATTCATTTGCTCGTAAAGGTTATGCGATGTGGTGCCATAAATGCCTACTCGGTCGGCAGTTCCATCACAACGCACCACCACTTTCAGGTTTTTCTCTTTCTTATCTTGCGATATGATGCGAATATTTGCTTCTCCTTCATAGAACGCTTGTATCTCAAGAATATTCGTTTTAGCATTCCATTTGGCATTAATCACTTTGTCGGGGTCATCAATTTTCAAGTCTGCAACGTCTCCACCACCATTCAAACTAACGAATTTGCTTTCATCTCGGGGGAAAAGTCGTATCTCATTTTGACTAATACTCAATTCAGGTACTACCACATTGATAGCTACTCGCTTCTTAATATCGCCTGAAAGGATCGTAGCATAGGTGTTTCCTTCGAGTATTCCGCTAATACGTAGGGTGTCTTTGCTAATACTTGCGCTGGCAATCTTTGAGTCTGCAACATTCACTGTGTACTTTCCTGTACCGCCAGTGAGCAGTATCATTCGGGTAGAAAGCTTGTTTAACGACACTTCATTCACGTCTTCCACTCCCAAACGAATATCTTTTACCTCTTGATTGTTATCCTTGTCACAGGCAAAAAGCATGAAACTGCAAAATAAAAGCAGTGCAAAATAAACTATTTGTTTCTTCATTTTCTTCTTAATCTACATTCAGTTTGTACTCAATTTCCCAGCTACGTTCGGGGGTTTCTATTATTTCTATTTGCAAGAAGTGTTGTCCTTTACTTGCGAAGGTGATGCTACCATTAACGGGAGTCACCGCTACTCCGTCTACTTTATAGGTGATTTGAGCATTAGGATTGGCCAAATCGTGATAGAACAAACGAAGAGTTCGAGGGCAAGTACCTACCTCTCGCACTGTATATAAATAAGGAATACGTCCTTCTTCCTCTACTCCCATATTCATTCTTTGGGTTTGTTGCGTAACAACGGCAGAGGGTTTAGATGTTTCTGTTCCTTTAATTGTGCGCACACTAAATTGATATGACTTGCCAGGTTCTAATCCTTCAACAATATAAGAGGTTTCTTTTGTGGTGGCAATTGCCTCTCCATCTTTGATAATCTCATAGCTAACGCCTTCTTCTGCAATGCCATTCCACGACATTTCCATTTCTCTTTGTTGCGGACGAGCCACTACATTCGATGGAGTTTCGAGCGTTTGGCTTACAACTCCTTCTTTTGTTTGAACAAATGAGATGTCATCTATAAGGATATAGCCATCTGATTCTGCCGAAGCGAAATCATTTTCGATGTAAAGACCAACGCCTGCACGATTCACTCCTGCTGGTGCTTTAAACGTAAAGGTCATCTTTTGCCATTCGCTTTTAAACTTCTTGGCTTTCTCTTTATCACGAGTTTCTTTCTTAATCGACTTTAAATCCTTGTACCAATCAACGGTTACGACGATATTTGGGTTCTTTGCTTGACCCTTATACCAATATTCTAAACGATATTCTGCACCTGCTTCCACCGCAATATGATAGGGATTGAATTCTTTATCACGTGAAAAGAACGAGCCACCATTAGGATAAACCTTGATAGCAAAGGTGCCACTGTGAGCGTCTTTCACTCTTGAATAAGATAAAGAAGAGTTGAAATACCAATAAACAGGCTTGAGATAAGGATCGAAGTAGTTTGGATCTACTGGCTCATCGTCCTCATCATCGTCGTCATAAACAGGCGTTGTTACTGCTGGATAGTCCTCAAAACTACCATTAAGAATAAGCTCTTTCCCTATTTGCGCATTGGCAATGAAAGGGAAAAACAACAATAATAAAACGAAATAAATTCTATGTATCATTGATATATAATGTTTTTTAGTTGGAATGTTTAATATCATCGAGTGTGAGTCCATAGCGTTTACCTATGGAAGCTGCTACATTTTTAAGCGATCCTTCGGTTGTTTCAGGGGCAAGTAGGCGCTCTTTGTCCCACAATCCATTACCCGATGTAAGTAAGTTGATATAAGATTTCACCTCATCATAAGTGAAATAGGGTTTACCTGAGGGCTGTAATGTGAATTGTAAGCCATAAATTGAGCCGCATCCCTTCGATAAAAACACCAGAGAGTTGTTGATATCTTCATCTAAGTTTACAAGAGTTATATCGCCAACTAATAGACTCATGGTTCTCACTGCAGCCACTTTAGATAGCTCTGCTCTAATAAATCGCAAGTGTTCTTGCACCTCTTCGTATCTAAACTCAGTGAGAGCGAGTCGTCCAAGGGCGAAAGCGTTGTATATTTTGATGCGACTTTCACGCAAAACAGCTAGTCCACTGGTTTGAATAAAGGGCAACCAATATTGATAATAGCCATAAGCTAAGTCCCAATGGTGCTCTAATTCGGTGTAATTTCGGCCTGGAAGCAAGCTAGTATTCTCGTGTTCACGACGCAAACGTGCATCATTATAAAGACTATCGTTAAGATGTACGTTGAGAATCTTATCTAAGTAGATACCACCCCACATGATTCCGTTGAACATTTCGGCAACAACTAATCCCTTTTCATTGGCAAAAGCAATATTTACATCACCGATATTGGTTCCCACATAGCCCCCAACTCCTGTTGTAGCTCTGCGGTTTCGGTAGGTTCCAGGACTGGTTTTACCTAATCCACTCAATGTTCCTGTAGTTGTAAAGATATCTTCTACATCTTGTAAAATGCGTGTTCTGTCTGCTTGGTGCAATGAAGAAGCAGCCAATTCTTCCTTTGGCTTCAATCCAAACTCACCGTTAGTGTAGTAGTCTTGCACCTTATCCATATTGGCTTGATACATAATTGTCGCAATTTTAAGATAACTATTGTAGATATAGTCAATGGGTTCACGCAACAAACTACATTCAAGATAGTCTACACTGCTACTTCCATTGCGTTTAAATTGATAGCTTGGGTCGGGAATTGTAGGCATACGATAAGCCGATTCCACAGTTTCTCCTTCCCAATGTTCACACGATTGGAATGCGAAAGAGAAAAGAATTAATGCAAGATAAAATACAATATTTTTTTTCATACGTATCTTTTATTTTCTAAGGAAGAATGATATAGCCACAGAAAGGACCTTTGATTTTATCAATTCCCTCTTCATTCTGATGTTCATTCACTGTTAAAGGTTTCACAATAGTAAAGCCATCTTCAGACACAGCCGATATAGTTGCCTTGATAGAAGAGCCTCTTGGCCCCACACCATTAACGCAAAGGTACATGGGATAGCCCGATTTTGCTGTAAAAGTGATGGTTTGTTCTTTGCCATTGCTTAGGAATACGCTCGCTGTTTCGTCACGTTTGTTTGCAGAAATAACACGCAATTGCTTGTCAGGAGTGATGTATCGCACGAAATAACGAGAAGAAATGTCATCTTCTTTCACACGTTCTCCAAGGATATCTACCTCATTAAACGAGCAAACAAGTGTCACTTTATACTCTCGTACATTCTCTTTTATCTCCACACCAGGGTACACATAGTCGGCAACAGATGCATCGGGATCACCCAATTGTATTGTTTGATCTTCGTAAGATATCTTTGGTTTGTCTATACCTTTAAAGGGAAAGAGTGCCTCATAGTCTTCTTCTGGATAATCTTCCCCACCCTTTGAGCAACCAAGAGTGAGCAGAGTTAGACCAAATAAAGCATATTTTATCAAGTTCATATTCATTATATTTAATTCTATGACGTGTTTACTTTTACTTATTATCTACGGGTTCGTCCCAAATTTCGGCTTTTAATCCTGTGAATTCGCCTTCTGGATGCAAGTGTTTACTTACCAATCTTGTTGTACGAAGCAATGGATCATATACCGAAACAAGCTCTGCAACGAAGCGATTTCCTTCACGTTGGAAATCAAAGAACATTGTTTTACTATCGTAACGGAGCCCTGCTCTAAAGGTAATACCATATTCTGTGCCCGAATATCCCGATCCTAAACCAGTCATTTCTTTTGCTGGATAGCCTGGAATAGGGTTCTTTTTCTGAGTGAAAAGGAAGAGATAATATTTCTTTTCTTTAATCTCTTTCAATAGAGCTTGATTGGTTTCAACATCACGTTTCACATAGATATCACTTCTAAAATAGGTTCTTCCACCTCTATGTATAAGGAGTTGAGGGTTCACCATCTTCTCGAATAGAGTGCGGTTTTCGTAAGATTTCTGTACAACTGCTAGTGTATCATCTGCATTTTTCAATTTAGTGAACACAATATATTCACGTGCTGGCTGTAGATAAGTAGCGGTGCGGAACACCAAATCACCATCTTCATTCTTACCCATATAAAGAAAATCGGAGCTACCTGCAAAGCGGTCGTTCACCAATTGATGTATATAATTATAGGTTGAGAAGGTTAATTGTGTGAAACTATTGCGATTGATGAGATACTCACTCTTTGCAACTTCATTCACAGTTTGCTCAGTAAAGTCGGCTCTCATACTCACTTTGTTATCTTTTGAGAACTTCATTACGAAGCAATCGCCACCATATCCGTAGCGACCTCTAAACCCATGCTGTGAAATTAGTTCAGAAGGATTAGAGAAAAGCAATGAATCGGTTTTGGGAAAGTAAAGAACTCGCCAACCATAAGGCGCATTCACCAATTCGTCTTGCAAGGCAGTTATACTCTCTTTGTTGCGTTGTGAGGGCGATTTGTCGAAGACATTGTCGTCTGAAGAACAACCAATTGCCAATAAAACTACCAACAAAAGGCAGTATGTTATATTTATTTTCTTCATCGTTTTAGTGCTGTTTTAAATAAGCATTTATTCTACGAACGCTAATTACTTGCATCTGTTTGAGGTTGATATGCCAGTTTTTCTGTACATATTCATTTACAAAAGCTTGCTTTTCGATAAACTCTTTATAGGCTTGTTCTGCCTCTTTAGCATAGCGAGCGTTTACTTCTGGATCGATATCTGTATCAGGTGTTTGGGCAGCAACGCCAGCATCGAACACTTCTTTCGGTGTACTTGTGAGTGTAGAGCTAATGATTTCGGCGAAATCATCTTCGGCAGAAAGGAACGAAAGCATGGTGTAAAAGCCACGTTTGTTGGCATAACTGTCGAGTCCAAACTTCTCTTTGCCTGTTTGAGCATAACCAAGTGGAGCTGCAATTGGCTCTGTTGTGCCTGTATAACGATGTCCGCTAATGGCAAAGAACTTATCATAATCGTAGTTCATAAGCTGCATAAGACGTTTAGCTAACTGATGATGAACACTTCGCATCAATACAAACACCTTGTCGGCATTACCTGCTTCGAAGTCGTTTACATTGTATAAGCACATCTCTGCCGCTGTAAGTTGTGGATTATAGAGTCGCTCTACCCCATTTTCATCAGGGTTTCCACCACCATAAAGATATAGTTTGATGGGCACACGACCCAACAAAAAGTCTTTACCTCCTACCTCATTCAATCGATAAGTCTCTAATCCTAGCTCTTTAACTGCCTCTAACACGGCACGAACCTTTTCGATTTTAGGAGGATAGATGAATACTCCTGCAGAATTATTGTTCTTCTCCCAGCGATAAACCACCTCGATTCCATAGGGTTTGGTGATGTTATTTAAAATCCAATTATCTAGCTCTGTAGACTCGATTTGTGCCTTTCCTTCATCGATTACACTCACCTCGTTTAATTTATCCTCACTACATGCAATGCAATTAAGCACAAAAAGGAGGAGAAAAGCTATCTTATTTATCTTCATTTTCATTGTTATTTGCTATCAATATGAATGCTTTTAAAAGTTAACGGATAAGTTCTTGACGCTCACGGGGGTTAGGAGCGAGACCTCGTTGAATTGCTTCTACTGGAATTTGCAAAACTTTTCGAGGGTCTTCTTTCTCTAATGGGAAATAATAAGAACTCTTTGAGGTACGTTTTACAGCTAAATGAAAACGTCTTATGTCAAACCATCGCAAGCCTTCTTGGTAAAATTCTTTCTGACGGAAGTCGAGAATGAGTTTAACCATTGCCAATTGTTTGAGCGTTAAACCATAGAATGGTGTGTAAACATTATAATTATCGCTATTGGTTGATAGGTAAACAGCACGATCAACCGATGGCATAAAGCCGAACTTTCCTTGAGT
The DNA here is from genome assembly GCF_000379965.1 of Hoylesella nanceiensis DSM 19126 = JCM 15639. Taxonomy (GTDB): domain Bacteria; phylum Bacteroidota; class Bacteroidia; order Bacteroidales; family Bacteroidaceae; genus Prevotella; species Prevotella nanceiensis. The sequence goes on from NZ_KB904333.1 coordinate 196,388, forward strand.
ATATTGTAGGAAATCATCGATAGCACGACTATAATTCTTTAGCATTGCATAGGCTTCCATACGATTTAGAAGCACTTCGTCGACACTAAAGAGCACGTTTGTTACATAAAGTCCACGTGGTTTAGTTCCTGTACTTTCTGTAGTAGATAGTTCGTCGAACTTAGCTAAATAGCGGCCTGTGGTTACAGGTGCCAAAGATGAGGTGAAAATATAGGTTCCTATGAAGTTCATCTTTGAATAATCACCTCCGCCTTCAATTCCTTTTTGCGCAAAGATCTTATCTACAGTGTTGAAAGTAGAGCCAAACTTTTCGTTAGGAGTGTTGCGTGCAAGACGTGATTCTGTTGTGGTGAGCAACAAGTTGGCAGGCTCGTCAACTGAAATATACTTGCGATAAAGACTCTTATGGTTAAATTCTAACTCATCAGCATATTGTCTCCACGAGCGAAGTTGTGTCTTAGGATCACCTCCAAGCACATAATCTGCATACTCAATCACCTCTTTCCACTGGCCTTTCATCAAGTAGAAACGAGACGCAAAGGCATAAGCTGCCTTTTTATTGAAATGGAATTTGGGTTGCTTATAGTGGTTATCTGAAACCAAGGTGATACCTAGTTTCAAATCTTTTTCTATCTTGTCATACACCTCGTTCACTGTTCCTCGGTCGTAATCTACCAACGCATTCTTCTCAGGTTTGGTGATATAAGGTATTCCAGGGTTTGTAGAACTCCCCCCATAAGGTTCTGCCCAAATATTAACCAACATGAAATGCAGGTAGGCTCTCAATAGAAATGCTTCGCCATACAAAGCCTTTACACGTTCAGTTTTTTGACGGGTGCTTAATAGTTCCAACGCCTTATTCACCTGTGCAATACCTTTATAGCAGCTATTCCAATAGTTTAGAGGGGTGTCAAGGTCTTCTTGATCGTAGTCTTCCCAATAAAACATCGATTCGTTTAACTGCGAATGAACTCCATTTACACGCTCTTCTACATTGTCGGTGCGGGGCTCTAAGAAGGGAATATAACTGGCTTCGGGATAAGCTCCTGTAAGTAAATCGGCTATTTTCTCTTCTGAATTGATGTCAACATCTAAATCCGAATCGGGACTTTTGTCTAAAAAATCGTTGCAACTCGAAAAGAAGCAGAGTGCAAAAAATAGCAACAATGATATATATTTTTTCATATTTCGTCGTAATTAGAAACCAATGTTCAACGTTAATGTATATTGCTTTGGTGTTGGAAGTGATACACCACCAGACTTATAGTATTCTGGGTCTTGTCCTTTTAGTTTCTTATCAGAATAAATAAGGAAAGGATTGGTTACATTTAAACGCAAGCTTACTGAGCGAAGTTTCAACTTCTCTAAGAATGTGTTAGGCACATTATATTCTAATGAAATATTTTTCATTCGCACAAAGCTACCATCTGCCACCATATTTTGTGAATAGTTATAGGTGTTATAGGTTCGTTCTATATTCTCTTTTCCCACCTTTGCAATCAATTCTTGTGATGGTAACACTGGCACATCGGTATGGAATTCATCGCCAGGGTTGAGCCAACGATTGTAATATGACTTAGAAAAGACATTCAAATCACCAAACTCTGGGTCAAAGGTAGGATTCAATCGAATTTTGTTTCCTGCCTGCATGGTGAGGAAGAACGATAGTGTCCAATCCTTATATTTAAAGGTATTCGACAAACCTCCTATCACCTGTGGCTCTATTGGACCATGATATAACAAATAGGTTTTGGTGTATTGGGTGTCGAGGAAGTCGGCACCTGCTATGTTTGAGTATTCTCCTTTGTTAGAAGGATAAAGTCCAAAGTCGAAAGTAGGTAAGCCATTGTTATTCAATCCCTGATAGTTAAACGAGAAGAGCGAGCCCTTTGGATAACCAACAATGTTGCCTCTGCCTCTTCCAACCACCATATCAAAGGCGTTAGGAGTGTTTAATAAGCGGGTAATCTTTTGATTCATGGCACTTAATGTTAAACTTGTGCTCCAGCTAAAGTTATCTGTTACAATGTTTTTAGTGTGCAAGCCAAGTTCAACACCTTGTGTACGCATGTCGCCAAAGTTGGCATATTTATAATATTGTCCACCCACTCCAGAGGTGCGAACGAGGTCTATCAAATCAAAGGTGTTACGTTGATAAACATCTAATGTTGTGCTAATGCGATTGTCGAACAATCCAAGTTCCAAACCAATGTTTAACTCATACATCTTTTCCCATGTGAGATCTCGGTTCTCTAAGTGAATAATATTGAGCTTGTTTTCTCGATTATCGAAATTATAACGATTAACAATGCCACTCTTATAAATAGAGTTTGCACTGATTGCCTCTTCGTTCATCTTTGCAGTTAAGCCATAACTTGCACGCAAAGCCAAACGAGAAATCGTTTTATAGTCTTTCATAAACTCTTCTTGGTCAATGTTCCATTTGGCTCCAACATTCCAAGTTGGCAACCATAAAGCACGTGCTCCTTTTCCAGAAGTGTTAGAACCTTCGCAGTTGAGCACCATATTAAAAATGTACTTACCTGCATATCCATAGGTACCATTAAACGAAAAGGTGATTCCTCTATCATATCTATTCTGCAAATTAAAATAGCTATTGCCTTCGTTTATCAGCTTATTGAATATCAAAGGATTGGTGTAAATCTGATTTCCTCTGTCATATTGGATGCCATAACCTTGGAAAGGGTTCACCGTACGCTCTGCAGAACGCAACTCTGTAAATACAAATGCTTTCAAATCATGATTGTTAATGCGCTTATCAAAGTCGAAAGCTATACGAGCTAAGAAGCTCTTTAGCGATGCTTCTGTTTTGTTTAAGATTCCTCCATGCGTTAATCCTATCTTTGGTTGGAGCTGTGGATTGTCGTTATCTCGCACCAAATAGATATTTTGTTGAGCTACAAATGGATTTTCATTGGCTCTAAATGCTTGTACAATATTGGAACCTTCGTGTACCTCATGTGTAGTACTTGTGTAGGCTTGGCGCATAGAAAGCAATGCTTTAATGGCCATGTCTTGATTCAATCTATATGTACCTTCTCCCTGAACTTTAAAGTCGAGCACAGAGATATTCATCTTATTGTTGTCGTATTCATTGAGAATATTGAACGGAGCCCAGTTATTTCGATAGTATTCAAGGCTTCCATCTTCATTATAAGGACGCAAAGTGCGACTTGTTCCCAATGCATAAGAGAAGGGGTTGATATCGAAGTCACGCTCGAAAACTCCCAAGGTGTTGTTCTTTCGCTGTGGCATTGTACCTGGAGCTTTCTGCGAACGCACGTTAGCTTGTGTGGTAAGCGTTGCTGTGAACTTATCACTTATATAAAAAGTGTTCTTTACATTGGCTGTAAAGCGGCTCACCTTGTCGGCAATAGTCCAACCTGCATCATTGTAAAAGCCTATTGATGCGTAGGTAGCAGAGTTCTTTCCGCCACCCGAAATGGTTATAGCATGATTGGTAATGGGCTTCAATGTGAATAGATGATCAAACCAATTGGTGTTGGCATACTCACGTTGGCGCAAGAAATTCATTCGTGCTTCTGGCGTATTGGGTAGATAATATTCGCCAGTTGCAGGATTGATGGTACTCAAATCTTTATATAATTGATAGTAAATACCGCTTCGTCTGCCATATAATGAATTGGTTATACCAAAATAGCCCTTATCATTCATCTCTTGATAAAGCGACATTGTCTCTTGTGAGTTGAGCAAATCGAAATCATTATAACGTGGTTTCAAACGTATGGTATTCTCTGTTGAATAGCTAACACGAAGTGGTGTGTCTCTCATTCCACTCTTGGTTGTAATAACAATCACACCATTCAATGCTCTTGCACCATACACTGAGGTGGCAGAAGCATCTTTCAAAACCTGTATGTCCTGTATATCTGTGGGGTTAAGTCCTGATATTGCAGAGCTAATAAGTGTCACTGCATCGCCCGAAGCCAATTGATCGAGACTCAAATGAACGAGGTCTTCGTATATAGCTCCATCGATAACCCATAGCGGTTGCACGTTACCTATGATCGAAGCGCCACCTCTAATGTTGATACGAGGGGCTGATCCGAAGGTACCTGATATGTTTTGGATAGACAATCCTGGTACACGTCCTTCTAACATGCGTGACACATCGGCAATACCTTCAAGCTTGATATCATCCATCTTCACTGATGTTGCGGCACCAGTGTACACTCTATTGCGGATATTCTGATAGCCTGTTACAACTACTTCGTCTATTTGTCGACTGTCATTCTTTAAAACAATGGTCAAAGAATGATTAGCAATCTTCACCTTTTGGGTTAACATTCCAAGATAACTCGCTTGCAATGTCTGACCAGTAGTAGCCTTTATGGTGAAATGTCCATCGATATTGGTAACAACTTTCTCTTTAGTTTCTAACACTTGCACCAATGCTCCCATCAGAGTTTCACCCTGTTCGTTCTTAACTGTACCCGAAATGGTTCCTTGTATCTGTGCTGATACCGAAAGAACGCAAAACAAGAGTATGGCAATGGCAAATAATCTATTTGCTTTTGTAAATCTATACATTACTTTTTGATAATGATTATTCTTCTAATTTTTCTCTTTTATAATTGTAAACGCAATCCACCATAAACGCCTAAGGGGTGTCCTGCACGCAAACCTGATGGGTGACGAGACACCAAATACTTTTTATTTGCTAAGTTAATGCCATTTAAGCTGATGGTGATGTTTTTGTTTATGTGTACCTTTAGCGATGCATCTAAGATAACATGAGCAGGAATTTTCTCACGTTCTGCAATCTTTCCTTGTCCTGGAGTCGTACGCATATCGCCATTAAAGCGTGCTCCGAAGTTGGCTTCTACACGCTTATGTTCAAGACTTATCTGTGCATTAAAGGCGTGTTTATAGATGTATGGGATCTCATCTCCATAGTGAACGTGTCCCCAAGCCGAGCTTTCAAAGTCGTTCTTCATCTGCGTATTGGTGTAAGTATAAGAGAGTTGAATGGGGAGTTGGAATGCAAAATGCTTTGGAAGAGGCAGATATTGGAACATCAACTCTAAACCATTGACCATTGCTTTACCCACATTAAACTGCTCAAGTGTACCTTGTCCGCCCTGAGCAGCTAAGTCACTGCCAAGCATATTGGAATAATTGTTGTTAAATGCGATTGCTTCTAACTTCATTTTATTGGTTGTTAGACGCATACCCACTTCTACATTCACGCTACTTTCTGCCTTTTGATAAAGCGAAGCACTAGGAGGTGCAAAGCCTTTGTGCACTCCTCCGAATACAGATAGAATGGGTAGAGCCTTCACATTGAATCCCAATCCAGGCAATAAAGCACGAGCATGGTTTGGAGTTTCAATACGTATCTTTCCGGTTCGACGTGGATCTGCCTTGGTATAGTTGCGATTAAGCAACTCAACATCTTCATAACGCATACCAGCTGTAAGGGTAATAATACCCTTTGACCATTTTCCTAGCCAATAACCCGACCACGCATGGGCTGTAGTTATGCGGTTAGCATTACTTCCAGGCAATCCTGTTAAGAACAAACTCATACGTCCATCTTGCATAGAATAGCCGTCGTCTTGTTGAAATCGGTCTTCACTATCGGCATGATAGCGTAGTCCTAGTTCTGCAGTAAGATAGCCTCCGCCTAGCATTGTGCGGTATTCTCCCTTCGATTGAATACCTCTTGAGTGGTAAATACGATGATTGGCACGTAACATTAAAGCCTCTCCTATATAGTTAGTCTTACCTGTTACAATGTTAAAATAATCCTCATTGGTTTCGGGATCGGCAAGTACTGCATCAATAGAGCGACGCTCTGCCTTAGTAATACCTGCTCTCACCTCATTCAACTTATACCAATTGCGGAAGAAATAGTTATAATATAAATTGGTGGTTATCTTTAATTTGTTATCTAATTTAATAAGATAAGTAGCCACCCATTGTGTATGTCGGGTCTTAAGATTATCCTTTTGGGCACCCGCATAGCGGTAATAAGGACGTGAAGCAAAATCACTTTCGCTTAGGCCTAAATAGGTTTCGTCTGATGTTTCATTAGCAAAACCAAACTTTAACTCTAACAAATGGTTAAGCCCTTGCTCCTTATTGGTTTGTGCCGAGAACTTAATTATCAAGTCATTGCGATGAAATCCTGTACGTTCGTTAGGCTCATCTTTCTTAAATCCATCTGATTGGTAGCGTAAATACTCCACTAAAAAGCCCGTATATTTAAAGCTTTTGCCCACACTTGCATAGGTTTTAAGTGTGTTATAGCTACCATAAGAAGTGTTTAGCTTTGCACTAAACTTCGTAGGAATAGGAGTTGACACCATATTTATTGCACCACCAGTTGTGAAAGGACCATATTGTACCTGACTACTTCCTTTCAAAACCTCGATAGCATACATGCGTCCAGCATTTGGAAAGTAGTAAGCTGCAGGCGCAGAGTATGGTGCTGGGGCTGCTAAAACGCCATCTTCCATTAGCGAAATACGCTCACTTCGCTCTGCTTTGGTACCTCTTAAACTGATGTTAGGGCGCAATCCGAATCCATCTTCTTCGTAAACGTTCACACCTGGCACGCTTTTTAGCATACGGTTGATATCGGTGTAACCAAATTTTCCAAGTTCTTCGGGAGAAATATAATAAGCAGAACCAGTGCGATTACGTGCCTCAAACTTACTTCCTAACATTTGATTGGAGCGCACAACCACCTCTTTTATCTTATAAACCGAGTCGGTCATTGCGTTCTTTTGCTCCGTTTGTGCGCCTGATTGTGCCTGGCTATACATTGTAAATGGCGTTAGTGCGAGAAGCAAAGGCAGCGTCTTTTTTGTATAATGCATAACAAATTTATCACGACTTATCGTGCTTTTATAAATTGAGAGCAAAGCTTCTCAATCATGGTATGAAAGAGTTTGCATACCATGAGCAGTAAAGTCATTTTTAAAAGAAATGTGAAGGTTTTAAAAATTTTCGGCAAAGTTAGAGTCATTTGCCTTGTCTTGCAATACCTACTTTTAGGTATTTTCGCACAATTTCTAAAAAATATGATACCTACCTATTATGATTTATATGTAGTTAAGCATCTTATCTCAATCGTTTACAAAACGTTTTCAAACCAAATGAGCATCTTTATATAGAAGAATATAAGGCCATAAGGCGGTAAAATAATATTATAAATACCCTTTTAAATAAAGGTTCTCACTTCATTTTATAATGATTTACTATCCTATTCATAGCACAAACGTGCTCTATTTTCTACGCTAAGAAAACACCATTACAACCATTCTTTTCACTAAAAGGATAGTCATTCAATAAAAGTTAGTAATAGTAGACCTTATTTCTAAATCGTTTTAACCTATCAACAGGATAAGTATGTCCCTCTTATTTTCATCATAAAAAAAGAAATCTCCCTCAAACAAAGTCCATATATCACATATCGTTTAACCTGTTTAAGAGAGATTTCTCCTTTTATATTTTATTTCTTTCCACCTTCATTTTGATAATATAGGTCGCCAGAAAGTATTTGTTTAACTCGCATTAATAGTTCATCGCCACGCAATGTTAAAGAAATTACTTTTCCTTCTGGGTCAATCAACACGTGTTGTGGGACATCTTTTACATGGAATAGACGAGCAGATATAGATTGAACACCCTTTCCATCGCATGCTTGTAACCAACCTTCACGATTGATACCGAGTGACTTCATTGCGTTCTTCCACTTGGTTAAGTCGCTATCTAAAGAGCAACTTACCATTGTGAATTTATCTTTTTGAGCCTTAGTTTCACCATATAGCTTCTTTAGTCGTGCCATTTCTTCTTTGCAAGAAGCATTACCTGACTCCCAGAAAGAAAGCAATACATACTTACCTAAGCAGCTACTCAAACGCTTTTCGGTTCCATCTGCTAATTGAAGGTTGATATCTGGAGCATCATTTCCTTGCATTAAGTTGAGCGAACGCACGCTATTTTCTAAAGAACGAGTATTTGGATGTTGCAAAACAGAAGGCGCAACAGCAGCTACAAACTGTCTTCCATATTCCTTATTAAATAGCTTTAAGATATCACGTTGCATCAAAAGAGGCATCAAAGGAGTATCGTTGTGCTCTAAAAGGAAGTGCAAACGATTAGCCATATAGTTGATTTCAGCTATCTTTTCAACACTTGTGCGATCTATTTCACCATCTTTTGTATTGAGATAAGCCTCTCCCTTTGTATTGCGTAGCTTCTCAATACCTTGCGCAATCTGTTGTTCTTTCACCTTATCAAAGGCTAAATAATCTTGATAAGTTTGTTGATCAGCTGCATCTGGTTTCACATCTTCGGTCAATAAGCCATTGTCTGCCACAATAGTTGGCTTTGAAATAGGTTTCCATTCACCGCTACTTATCTTTCTTAAAGCAGCAATTAGCTGTTCACCACGTAGGTCGAAAGCCATAATATCGCCTTCAGGACTGATAAGAACTGTGCGTGGAACGGCTTCTACATTATAGAGTTTAGCATCTGAAGAACCCCAACCTTGAAGTGTAGAGATGTGATACCAGTTGGCATGAGTTAAACTATTGCGTTGTATGCAGTCTACCCAATCTTTCTTTTTACTATCGATTGAATAGCTCAACACAGTGAAAGGAATCTTTCCATTGAATTCTTCTAAGGCTTGTTTGATCACTGGAAACTCTCTTCTACATGGTCCACACCATGATGCCCAGAAATCAATTAGCACATACTTTCCTTTTAAATCAGACAAACTAAGACTTTTATCGTCAGGTGTTTTACCTGAAATATCGGGCGCAGGTTTGCCAACTTCCAAGTTGGCAGCACGCACTAAGTTGGTGAGTTCACGATACATTGGGTGCTTTCTCAATTCTGATGGCACCGATTTTAGATAGACCTCTTCGAGCACTTGAGGTGTAAAGAAGCGCAAAAGGTCGTATTTAATGATGTAAAGTGCAACAGGTGAATCGAGATGTTGGGTAACGAAACGCATTGCAGAAGTGCGGTGAGAAAGACTATTTACATAGTAAACAGCTCGTTGATAAGGGTAAAATGCCTTATCGTCATTGCGTTGTGCCTCTGGCAAAGCAGCCAAAGCCTTGTCCATACGCTTCTTTGCTAAATCTCCATTCTCACCCTCTTGCTTTTTATATGCATAAAGAACTTCATTGGCTGGTGTACCTTTTACATGCGCACCAACAGGGAAACGGGCATCAAAAGGAACGATTTCGATAGTGCCAGGCTCTAAAAAGAACTGCACACTTCCATTGTCAAAGCCTGTAATGTGATAGGGTTCTACTGCCGCAGGCGCAACTCCTTCAAATCTAAAGCTACCCTTCTCTACCACAGCAGAGTCGACAACAACGTTTTGTCCGTCTACTTCACGAGCCAAATACACTTTTTTAATACGTTCAGGTGTGTAGCGTAAAGAGTCGATACGCATTGAGCCTGAGATGACATAATGATTGTTCTGCTGAGCAACGGCATAACTACCGCAGAACATAAAAAGACATAAAAGTTCTTTTTTCATATTGATATAGATTCTTAATTTTTACTTTACTATCATCTTCGCATAGAGTTCTAAGTCCTCTACAAGGCGTTTTGCCCTGTAGAGATGCACTTTTATAGAACTCTGTTTTATTGATCGATCATTATTTTGCGCCTTTTTCGGCAAATAAACCACTTACAAAATTCTTCAATTCTTCGCCATGTAAACCGCTTGCAATAATGTTATTGTCGGCATCGAGCACAAATATTGCAGGAATAGCAGTGATACTATAAAGCTGAGTTACAGGATCTTTCCAACCTTTTAGAGATGAAACCTGAGTCCAAACCAATTTATCTTGTTTCACAGCCTCTACCCAACGATCACGCTTTTCGTCAAGAGAAACGTTCACAATCTCGAGTCCTTTGCTATGGAAATCAGCATATAACTGACGTAAAACAGGGTTATTGAGTCGGCAAGGACCGCACCACGAAGCCCAAAAGTCTACAATCTTCACCTTTCCTTGCATTGCACTTAGGGTAAAACTCTTTCCATCTAAGGTAGGAAGAGTAAAGTCGGGAGCCTTACTTCCTCGGCTAACTTTCTCTAAACGTTGTATGCGTTGATTCACAATCTCACCACAGCTACTTGCTTTTGCGCCTTCTCCTAACTGTGCATAAAGCTCCTTACAAGCATTTAAAGTAGCGTCCATCTGCTCTAATTCTTGAAGTACTAAAGCAGCAGAAAGAATGTTATTATTTGCACCTAAATAAGAAGTACGAAGCATGTCTAATTCTTTTTTAACCATAGTAATAGAATCATTGACTTTACTTGCACTACCATATTTTAATGCTTTGCGCAAACTATCGCTCTTTGCTTGCAACGCTACGAGTTGATTTTGCAACACGCCACAGCCTTTTTGATATTCCGTTTGTGCGTTTTGCAACTCTCCTCCAGTGATAAACCAGCCGTCTCCATCACGCAATAAGGCTTTATAGGTAGCATTAGGTTCTAAGAAAAAGTTGAAACCTCCTTGATAACCAACTACCGATATGCGTGCAAACATGGGGCGAGCAACCTTTATTTGCGAGAAAGAAAACATGCCATTAGAAAACGGAGTGGTACTAATAGTATCCCATTTTGTTTCTGATGTTCGTACAAGAATTTGCAGTTTACCTTCTGTCAAACCCTTTATTTCACCAGTTACACTACTTGTTTTCTGCGCAAAAGAGAGGAAAGGAAAGCACAAAAGTGCAGCAGTTAAAAACAAGCTCTTTCCTTTTTCCTTCACATAAGTTGATACAAACGTTTGCATGTTGATTGTTTCTATTGATGAGTTGTTATGTTAAATCATTTGTCGACAATAGCTTTTCAGCTGTTTTTGCTCTCTATCTTATCTCGTTGGGAGTGTGTATGAGTATTCACGAACAAACTGAAAATCTTTGATATTGCCCAATTTATTTCCTTCATTGTCGGTGTTATAAACCACAATTGGGTAGGTTTCGTCTACGTCTGATGCGGTATTCAAACGAACTTCGGTAATTGCTCCTTCGTCACCTTTATTCATTCCAATTGTAAGATAGCGTCCGAGGTCGCCTGAATAGATAAAGGTATCATCCGAACGGAACTTCATACAAGAGATAGAATAGCCGTCGGGAGCAGTGTAAAGCACTGTTTTATCACCATTATTCAAATTGTGTCGCACCACATCAGCACCCTCTGCATAGAACACAAAGGCTGTACTAAACCATGTGTTGTATAGAACTGTAGAAGGAGAAGAAGGTGTAAAGTTCTCTAATTGTTGTCCCTTGATGGTATATGCAGGTGCTGTTGCATCTTCATTATTATCGCCATCGCCTTCTGCACGGGTTGATGTTAGCTGATAAAGATAATAGTTAGATGAGTTATTATCTTTGAAAATGAAATGAGGATTGGCTTTTTCGTAGTTCTCACGATATTGAATAAAGCCTAAAACTGCAGTCTTATCCTTAGGAGAAAGTGCTGTGCCTAACGCTTTAAAATCTACATTTGCATCGAGAACAGGGTTGTTAAGCTGTGTTTGATAAGCTTGTTGTTCTGCCCAAATGCCATAACCATCGTCTTTATTTACACGCAAGAAACGTTTGTGACGTGCGTCCCAGAACACGAATTCATTTGCTGTAATAGCAGCAGCAGTTACATTATAGTCTGAAACTGAGCCATCGGTTGCAGGGGTTTTGAATGAAGGAATGGTGCGAGCAGTGAGGAAACGACCATCTTTTCCTAACATACAATAGAAGTCTGATTGGTTAGATGGGTCGCCAGTCATAATGATATTGCTTGGAAGGAAGGCACCTTGAGGTGTCTGAGGAATAACAAAATCTTTGTATTCAGTAAATCTTGGTACCATTCCGAAAGGATTATAAACCTTTGTTTCTCCATTGGTTGAGAAGACTACGAGGTTATATTTCTTCAAGAACTCTCGTCCTTCAGCCACCAATCCATAATGATACATCAACTTATAAGCATCTGCAAATACATTGGTTGCATCTTTATAAATAAGTTTATAGGCATCGCTTCGTACTTGAGTTGTTGCTCCAATGGTTTCGATATTACCCAAACGCATATTGCCTGGCTTCCCATGTAGGAAGAACAAACTGTTTTTATAGATAGGACGAGTTGCGATAGTGAAGTTACGATAAGATGCAAGTCCTGTGCTTTGGTCTTTCACTTCTAAGCGAACAGAAATGCGTGTATCTTGCTTCACGGGTAGAGTTACATCAAGATAGCCCTTTGTTTTAATGGTATCTTTCACAGTTTTCTTATCTTTTTGATAAGACAATATCCATTTAAAATCGAGTAGATCGGTATTTTTATGGTGTGACTGACGCACTTTTACTTCTACTCTTTTTTGTGTGTCGTCGGCTGTTAAAGGCTGAGTGAATTCGATTGTTTTACCATTTAGGGTTTCAACCGTAGCTGGAGTGAACTCTAATGAATCGATAGAGTTCATCTCATCGAAGTTATACACATAGTTTCCTTTATCTCCATAGCACGAAGATAAGGCAGCAATGCTCATCACTAGAATTATATTTTTTATGTTCATACAACTGTTGTTTTTTCTGTTTGTCTAAACTTATATTTGCTTTAGGCTAACAACCACATTTTCTATGTTCTACAAAAGTATTGCTTTTTGCTCTTAATCTCACTGTTTTTACATATTAAAAACAATGTTTTTGCGTTACAATAGCTATGCTTTTATGGAAGAATTTGTAAGTTGTTATTTTTCAATAGGTTTCATTGCACCTCTGGGAAGGTGAATGGATAGGTTCCTTGAGCTACTTTTTCACGGAACAATTTGTTACAAGCTTTGATAGCATCTTCGCCTCCTAGTGAGTCGTCCCAATGCACATTGCCCCACTCGTTCATAACAGGGAAGAGTTGATTGAGAACGAAATCGCTGCCTTTATGTTGTAACCACACTTTCACCATGAATCGATATTTCTCTAAAGAGTAGGTTCCATAATACTTTTCGATAAGCTCTTTACCACCTTGTTCGTCTTTCCATGCTTGTGGTTCAATCAACTCATAGGTTACATTTTGAAGCATTGGAACATAGAAGAAGTCTTTATATGAACTTCCTTGACGCCATCCATCTTGATAATAAGTGTTATACTTTAAAAGCATTTGACCCACAGCTTGTTTGTTGAGGTTTTGCATTGCTGCTTCATTGCCATTCAAAGTGGTGTACTCATTGGCAGTTGTAACGTCTAAGCCGTTGCAAAGTCCAACGAAAGACCCACTGTTATAAGTTCCAAGATAGGTTTCTTGCAAGTTGCCCCAATACCATGGTTTGCTGTAAGAGTTATCGTTTGTAAATGGAATATCAATTGTTATTGGAGTTTGTGGGTTCTTCTTTTGTTGAGTACGCAAGCTGTCTATCGCTTGTAAGTTCCATTGAACAAATTTGCTATAATCGTTTGTTGTATAGAAATTATTTTGCTTTGTGATGCGCACAAGCAATATTTGTTTTGCCATACTCCACTCTCCTAAGTATGAACTTGCCATGCCGTCCCACTGTCTAGGCTTTGAATATGCTTCTTTTGCATAGATAGTAAAGCTGGTAAAATTCTTGAGTCCTGGTCCTATTTGGTTATTACCTTCTACATCACTGATATATACTTCCGCTTGGAAAGTTGAGTCTAACATAGAAGGACGTGCCACTTTCACCATCACATCTTTTAGGAATTCGTTGGGTTCGAACACTATTTCGGGACATGTTACCACTGCTTCTGCCACTCCTTGCACTGCTCTTGATTTTAAAACAACGGTGCGTTGCTTATCTGAAGCACGTCCCATGAGTTTCAACTTCAAAGGAACTGAAATCTCTGTAGGGGCTGTTAATATAGAATCGGCAAAGTTCACAGTTGCTCGAAGGCCTTCTTTTGTTCCGTAATTGAAATATACGCCGTCGGAAGAATTATAGAGTTCAACGGTTTCTTCTTTACAAGATGTAGCGAGGAAGCCTGCGAATAGTGCTAAAAATATATATTGAAACTTGATTTTCATCTTTGCTATTTATTTAAAGGATTATACAAAGTGATTAGCGAGTAGCATCGTGTGACGCTGTCCAACCATATTCTTTTTCGGCATCTGGCAATGGGAATTCAAAGCGTTCTTGCGTTAAAGTAACGGTATTATCATAAGATAAAGCGGTGATTCCATGGCGTTTCAAGAAGTACCAATATTGTCCTTCTGCATAAAACTCTTTGCGGAACTCTTTATCTAAGGCTGCTTGTTGTGTTGTAGCGTTAGTAAATTGCACATTAACTGAACGTGAGTAGCCTCGTTTGTTGCGTACTGCATTGAGATATTTAGCTGCCTTTGTTAAGTCAGAAGTGTTCTCTGCAAGAATGTAATACATCTCTGGAAGACGTATTAATGGTATCGCTTCTTGTGAGTTGATGCTATATTTGCGTGAAAGAGCTGTCTTTGCTGATGAATGTTCATAGAAAGCTGCAGTCTTTGTACGCATGTCTTCTTTCAAATTTCCTGATACTTCAAAATACTTATTGAAGCGTTCTGAACGAATAAAGTATTGTGTTGTGTACTTATCTCCATCTGCCCAGAATTGTGAAAGGGCTTCTGTTAGATGGTGTTTATACAACGCACAGATACATTCTGAGAATAAAATAGGATCGTCTTGATTGTTAGAACTCAACTCTAAACCGCTCTTATTGATCACTTCTTCTGCCGAAGCAATAGCATTTGTACTATCACCTGCATAGCTATAAACACGTGCAAGTAGGGCATTCACTGCGTGATAGTTGAATCGATAACGTCTATCACTGGTCTTTAAGCTTTCGTTTTGCTCATGAGCCAATAATGTTTTTGCCTCTGAAAGGTCTTTCACTATCAGTGCAATAACGTCTTTTGCGGGTAGAAGTGGTTGCTTTGTGTTGTCTGCAACGGTGCGATAAGGAATGGCTAACTTGCTTGTTGAAGATGATTCTAAGCTGTATTTCCATGGTCCCCACGCTCTAAGTAGGTCGAAATGGCAATAGGCACGAATGGCAAGAGCTTCGGCTCTGTAAATATTTCGTGTGTTAACATTGCGCACAACTTCATCTCCTTTGCGGTCGAGCCACTTGATAAAGTTATTACAATTGGCAATAACATTATAGAGTTTTATCCATGATTCTGCAAGTCTTTGCTTGGTTCTGAAACCATCAGAAGTTGCTGTTTCATAGTTATAAATCGCTGTTCGGTCGTTAGCTCCATCGGGAATGTAATCGTATTGCTGTGCCAATTGGTCGAGTAAGCCAAACGACATGTCGCCACCATAGGCGCCTCTGTCGGTCATAAGCAAATAGATACCTGTTAAAGAGCTCTCGAATCCAGCTTCTGTTGAAAAGAGTTCTTCTGCTTTCACGTCTGTTTTTGGACTGACATCGAACCAATCTGAGCAAGCAGTTGTTATGAATAGAGCAAAACAAGAGAGTGCTATCGTACAACTCTTATATATAGATAATGATATACTTGAATGCTTCATAATATTGATTTACTTAAAGATTACAGAGAATGAAAGTGTGTAAGTGCGTGAGAAAGGATAACCCAAGCCTCGCTCCATCTTAACTGTTGATAATCGGAAGAGGTCGTTTGTGGTGAAGTTTAGCGACAAAACATCAACGTTTAGGCGTTTCAATAGCTTGTACTCGCTTTGTTTGAAGCGATAACCTAAGTTGATACTTGCCATACGTAACTCATTATCTTTCATGATAAAACGGTCTGATGCTGGTGTTTGAGAACCGTTAAGGTCGATCATTTTGTATTTAGCTACATCGCCAGGTTTACGCCAACGGTCTTGAGCAGCACGCTTATCAAGGTTGTAAGCAATGTTACTGTTTTCTATTTTGTCTACTAATGTTTGGTTATATACAATTCCTCCCCACTTATAAGTGAAGCCTAAAGTACATGAAAAGTCTTTCCAATTGACTGAAGAACTTATTGTTCCACTTACTTTTGGTGTGGTGTCACCTACTGGAACTTTATCAACTGCGTCCCACTTGAAGGTTCTTTCTCCATCACGAGTTAAGAAAACCTCTTGTCCTGTCATTGGATCTATACCCAAAGAACGCACGGTGTAGTAAGTAGTTGTTGACTTTCCTTCTTGATAAACAGGTAAAGGTGCAGACTTAGACTTAAGTTGTTCCTCGTTCATCTTACGCAAATAATCTGAAATCTTGCGTATTTTGTTTCTGTTATGGTTCATACCTACAGCCACAGTCCAATAGAATTGCTTGCGAAGATTTTGCAAAGCAATGATATTAAGCGTTGCATCGAAACCTGCATTTTGTAGCTCTCCTGCATTAATCATTTGCGATTCGAAACCTGTAGAAGGCGCTAAATCGTAGTTAGTTAGCAGTTGTCGGCTAATATTATTATAGTAGTTGAACGACAAGTTGATTCTGTTTTTCCACACACCGACATCTACTCCAAGGCTCATATTATCGGTTTTGGTCCACTTAATGTCGGTATTATTCAATCGAGAAAGCACCGAACCAAGAGTTGAGAACGATGTATATGGGCGCATAGTACGGCTGAATGTGTAGTATTCTATAGCGTCGGCAGGACTTGAATTCTGTGAACCTGTCACACCATAAGTTGCTCTAAACACTAAGTTTGAAACGTAACCGCTGAGCCATTTCTCTCTATATGCGTTCCATCTTGCACCAATACTCCAGAAAGGAGTTAAGCTATGGTCGGCATAACGTGATGTTACTTCACTGCTAATGTTCCAGTCTAACGAATAACGATTATCGTAACTGTAAGACAACTGTGTGATGAATCCCATCGTTCTAGATATCGCTTCAGATCCACTTGGATTGGTTGTCATCTTGTTTCCGAATATAAAATCGTCCATATGAGGGTCTGGATAGCCCACCGCAGATAGGTTAACATAATTGCTTCTGTCTTCACTTAAGGTCCAGTTTCCAAAGACACTGAATAGGTGTTTGCGTAAAGACATGTTCCAGTTCAAACCTAAGTTGCTCGACCATGAAGTCATTTCACCAGTGTTTTTGGTGTAGCTTCCTCTCAAAGTCTTATCCAATTCAGTTAAGAAAGAGGTGTGTTCAGCAGGTAAGAAACGCTCAGAACGAGCCATACCACGTTGATAAGAGAGGTTTTCTGTTAGTCGAAGATTTTTCAATAAACGACATTCGAGGTTCAAAGTAGCAGCAATATTGGTGCTACTGGTAAGGTCTTTAATACCTACATTGGCATTAAATAGAGGGTTAGCGATAGGCACACTGCCCGCACCTGTATGGTTATCGAGTTGTCTTAGATATTCTCCAAACTCATTAGTTGGACGATAATAAGGATTTACTCGAGTGTATTCGGCGAACGAACCGTATGGAGAATTATGGCCACCACTTTCTGAAAGGTTCAAAGCAGCACCAATAGTGATATTCTCTTTACGATAAGTCATGTTGAAGTTGATACTCTTTATATTTTGACTTGAACCCTTCATTACACCAGGAGTGAATGTAGTATTAAGGTCTAAGCTATATCTAAAGACATCAGTACCACCCGAAGCAGATAGAGAATGACGATGTTGGAAAGCTGTTCTCAATGGTTTACTGAGCCAATAGGTATCTACTCCAGCAAGAACATTGCGCAACAAAGAATTGTAACGATTCATACTTTTATCGTTAGTTGGATCGTAAACGCCTGCATCCCACTCCATTTGAAGTTTCTCTTTTGCGTTCATCAACTTATAATCGGTTAGGTCTGGGCTTTGAATTGTTAGTCCACCATTATAGCTAACCGATAGAACTCCATCAGGAGCAACCTTTGTTTCGATTACAACAACACCATTAGAAGCACGTGAACCATAGATTGCTGTAGCTGCAGCGTCTTTTAATATGGTTACATTTTCGATACGTTCGGGGTCTAATTGCAAGATGCGACTCATAGAAACGATAAGTCCATCGAGCACGAATAGAGGTGTATTGGGGCGACTAGAGACGTTGTCTAGAAGCAAATCCATACTATTTAGAGATGCTGTTGTACCGAGGTTTTGGTCTCCACGAATAAGGAATTCGGGCTGAGCGTTAGGGTCTGAGCCTCTAGTATTGCTCTCTAACACTTTAAAACTGGGGTCATAGAATTGCAAACTCTTTAAGATATTGGTTGGATTAAGCTTGCGCAACTCATCTCCTTTCACTGATACATAGTTACCAGTAAAGCTTGATTTACTTCTACGACTAATACCTGTTACCACTACTTCGTCTACCATTTGACCGTCAGGTTTAAGCGCAATCTTCATAGTTGTGCTTTCTTTGGTCACTTGTAGCGACACTGCTTCGTATCCCATGTACGACACTTTGATTGAAGCTTTGCGTGGAACTTGTAGTGAGAACTTACCGTTTACGTCTGTAATACTGCCTCGAACACCATCTTTTTGTGTGCCGTCTGTCACCATAACAGTTGCTCCTACCAACGTTTCTTTGGTCTTTGCATCGATCACAACGCCTTCGATATGCAACATTTTCTTGGCATCTTCATCTCTTGTATACGATGAAACAATAATATGTCGACCGACTTCATAACGTATTAAGACGTTTTGGTCACCAATAAGACGTCCTAATACCTTGTCAAGAGGCATGTCCTTCACATTGAGTGTAGTAGGGCTTGCAATACCAACAAGGGCAACTTCTTGAAATTCAATAGTGGCTTCGGCTTGTTTTGCCACTTTTTCAAGAACCTTTCCCAAAGGCTCATTACTTACACGTAGCGTCACCTTGGTATTTTTCCAATCGTCAATGGCTGCATTTTGTGCCTGCACTTTGACGACAAACAATTGCATAATGCATAGCATTAGCAGCCATACAAAAGCTGTTGGATGGTTATTTACTGTTTTTTTCATCGGTAAGCGGTATTATATTTATACTATAAATAATCAAGACTACTGCTAAAACATTTGGTTGTAGATTATAAATTCAGATTGATTTGTTTAGGTTGAAGTTGTTAAAGGAATAAGAGATCAACTTATTCTAACAGCTTGTCAAGAATCTGTAGATAATCTTTATTGATGTTGTAGTTGTTTTTGTATTCGAGATAAAGAGGGCGTACACGTTCTAACTCTTTTCCATTGCGAGTGTAGTTCACAAGAAGTTGATAAAGCACAGCATCTCTCTGTGTGCCTGAATAGAATGTAGATAGAGCTTTAAACATATCTTCTAACTGACGTGGGGCAGTGTATGCTCGTTGAGCTTGAGTAGCTTTTTTCTCGTTTTCGTAGAAACAATAACGCATTAAGAAGCTCACATAATCAGGCGAAGCCAATGCGCCTTCGGTAGAACGAAGCTTTACTCCGTCCATAATTTTCCAATAATCGCCAATACCTTGGTCGCTAATAGCAAGCTTTCTGGTTTCTGCATACATCTGAGGGTATTCCATAAAAGATGTATATGCAGCCGCTTCGGTTGTCGACAATATATATTCTGCAGCAAGAGGAGCAAGTTGTTTTCCTGCTTTCTTCACCATCTCTTGAACCTTTGTAAGCAAGATTCGAGAATCTTCAATACGTTTTTGGGGTTTAATATCTACCACAACACAAGCCAATAATTGAGACTTGTATCGCATCTGACGCTTTAAATCAGAAATGCTCTGTAACATGTTATTTGCGGCCACTGCTTTCTTGTCTCCTGAAAACATTGCTTTTGGAGGCAAATTGTTATCATATTGCACTGTAATATGAATGCTATCACCAGGCAATAGCAATGCATTTACTTGCCCATTTAAAAGCATGCAAACTAAACTCTTGGTGTTGAACGAATATAAATGCTCTTCACCTGGGTTGTTATGGAACTCTGCATTAAAGAAAGGCGACTGCAAACAATCGAAATAAACCATCTCACGTTTGTAGCCATTTACCTCTGCACTGAGTGTTGTTTTTCGCTGGGCAAAACCACTTAAGGCAAAAAATAGAAGTAATCCCAGGATAAGGTTAGATTTCTTTAGTGTCATTTTCTAAATGTTTATGGTTAGAAATTAAATTGTATCAAAGGCGAATATGATTTGAGTTCTAAAATATTTAGATTTTAGTTCGCTACAAACCACATGTCTCTTTATTTTTTCTCGACTTTACAAAGTTATGCTATTTTATTTATCGTTCATTTTATTTTTAGACTAAAAAACGTTAATAATTTATGTTTTAAGGTCCTTTTTATTTCCCACTCTCTATATATTAGAATAGGTGTAAACCAATAATTATCCTTTTAAGACTTATCAACTGCTTTTAGTTTTCATTTTTCCGACAATTCTATATCAACTTGAATGAGATTGTTTTCACGCTACTTCACTTTCAATAAAAATAATTTATTAAAGAAAATAACAAACCTCACTACCCTACTTGCTATGCTTTTCCGTCAAAGATATAGCTAAAGGCCTCAATATTCTATCAGATTTGAGCCACTACGACTTAAACAATAATTGACAATCATTTAATAATTACCTAAAAAGACATGTCTTTTGACAAGAATACTCAACCGAAAGAAGATGGTTTTCGCTTTACACCTGAGCAAGCATTTCAGCTGTTTAAAGAGCGTATAGCTACTCAAGAAGAGAAAGAAAAGCAGAACAAAAAGCTTAAATGGAGCATTGTTTGTAGCACAGTTGCACTTGGAGTTGTTCTAAGTGTGGCACTCATCACCTGCCTATTTATTTCTCCTCGCCTGGCAAACACTGCCCCAAAAGGTGTTTGGATGGAAGTTCCTATGGGTTCAACAAGTCGCATTGTGCTTCCAGATGGTAGTATTGCGCACCTCAATGAGAATTCTCATTTAACCTATTCGCATCTCTTTGGCATAAAAAACAGAGAGATAAAGATGAGCGGAGAATGTTATTTTGAGGTAAAAAAGAACGAGAAACAGCCTTTTATTGTGTTTTCAGATGCCATGAAAGTACAAGTATTGGGCACCAAGTTCAACGTTAGAGATTATCCCAACAGCAGTCGTTCGTGTGTAGCTTTGCTCGAAGGTAAAGTGACAGCAAGCAACATTAAAGACGAAACAAATAGCTATGAGCTTCGTCCTAATCAACAAATCACGCTCGATAAACATACAGGTGAAATGCAGATCGAAGATATCCACAACACAAAAGAATTGTTATGGACGTCTGAAGAACTTGCTTTAAACGGGAAACCACTTACAGATATCACTTATATCTTATCGCAACGCTATCATGTAAACATTGTTATTAGTAACGATTCGATGCGTAAATTGCGTTTTGGAGGTAGCTTATCGCTTAAAAATCAGCACATCAACGAAGTGCTCGACGTATTGAAAAGCACTGGTAAAATAAGATACAGAACAAAGAATAACACCATTGTTATTTATTAATTCTTATCTCAAAAACCAACAAAGATCTAACAATCGACTTACTTCTAAATAAGGAAAAGCTGTTCAACCTATAGCTTTCAACAATCAGAAAAAGAACAACTCAATAATAATAACTAACTAAAGTTTCCCACCCAAATAAATAGATAGAAAAATAACAGTTTGTCGAATTTTCTTTGTAAATTAGTAATCGCTAAAGAACTGATTTTAAAGACAAGACAACAAAACTGTTATGGAAGCAAAAATAGAGAAAATAAGTGAGTTATCCAAACTTTTGAGTGTTAAAACCCGAATGAGTGATGATTTATTTCATCTTTTTGGCAAGTTTGGCATCGGTCACCTATTATCTCGCCTTTCATTGGAGAAACAGGACGGAGTTTCGGCTTCGGAGTTGCTCCTCTCTCTTTGCCTCT
>NZ_KB904334.1 GCF_000379965.1 Hoylesella nanceiensis DSM 19126 = JCM 15639
GAGATAACTCTCGAAAGCGGATGCAAAAGTACAACTTTTTAAAACACAATCCAAATAATTCAAAAAGAAAATTCAAAAAAAAACAACTTTTTTACTCCAAAAATGGGAAAATCAACCACAAGAACAATTTCACCTATTTATATTATATAGGGACAAAAGAAAAAGAACACCCACAACACAAGATTTATAAAAAAATACAAATTGCAAACCAACTCTTTCCTATTCCTCTCCATTCAGAAACCACCTAAACACCGACAGAGCTACCTTCACTCCGCAAAAGCTATGCAATTAGGAGGCAAAAGCAATCCTTTTACAACCCAAAAGCATTGCAATTACACTGCAAAAATAATGCTATTACCAAACACCTAAAAACAATCAATTTAAAAATAAAATAAGAAAATAGATTAAGAATTATTATTTTTATGTATATTTGCAAAATAAACACAAACAAAACCATTTACACAAATACAATGAAAACGTAGGCATTCGTGCTTCTTCTTTTCATTTTTTCAAAGAAACTTATAACAATACCTTATAAACAAAACAAACTATTCAATGTTATGAAGATGTATACTACACCATTTTCTTCATCTCTTCACCATCGAGTTGCACAGCTTTTTATTGCTTCGGCCATAATAAGTACTGCACCAATGCCCTTCTTAACACAGAAGACTTATGCGCAAACAACTGCACAAAGCGTGTCGGGATCAGTGATTGACAAGAATAATGAGACTCTTGTTGGAGCCATTATTAAAGTTCTCCCCAACGGAGATATGACCCAAACAGATGCTAAAGGCCGATTCGAATTAAAGAATTTGCCTGCCAATGCCAAGCTACAAGTGTCTTATTTGGGTATGAAGACAACCACAGTGAGCGTTGATGGAAAGAAAGAGCTAACCATTTTGCTCGAGAATTCAGACAACAATATTGGCGAAGTCGTTGTTACTGGTTATCAAGATGTTCGTCGTCCTCGCATGACGGGTTCTGTTTCGGTAATTAAAAGTAGTGATATTGCCAAAATGGACGTGCGCTCTATGGACCAAGTTCTAAGAGGAACGATGTCTGGAGTTGCGACAACTTACAATGGAAGACCAGGCTCTGACGCTTCAATACGTATTCGTGGAGCCAACTCTATCACTGGAAGTACAGAGCCAATATGGATTGTAGACGGCATGCCTCTTAATGGAATTGCACCAAGTGTCAGCAATAGTAACGACTTACAACGCTTAGTTACCCAAACAGGTATTGGCGATATTGCACCAAGTGACATTGAATCTATCACCGTTTTGAAAGACGCTGCAGCCACAGCTATATATGGAGCACGAGCTGCAAACGGCGTTATTGTGGTGAAAACCAAAAATGGTAGAGAAGGAAAGGCCACATATAATGCCTCATTATATTATGGTATAACAGAACGTCCCTACTCTAATATTCGCATGATGAATAGCGAAGAGAAGATCAGATTCGAAAGAGAAATGTTCTTAGATGGAGAATATGACTCGGTAGGACGTGTCGCTTATCTTCTTAATCTTGTGAAAAATGGAGCAATTACACAAGAAGAAGCCGACAAAGAAATTAGCTTATTACGCTCACGAAACACCAATTGGTTTAAAGAACTCTATCGCCCTGCTAACACTCAACAAGTGAATTTAAGCTTATCGGGTGGTTCAAAACGCACACAATACTATAATTCGTTCACCTTTTTAAATCAAAACGGAACCGAGCTAACCAATAATTATAAGCGTATAACCTTTAATAGTAAGCTATATCATCACTTTTCTGATAAGCTAACGCTACAAACTATTTTGGCAGCAACGTATCGCAACGACCGTAGCACCGCATCGGTTATATCACCCATGCGCTATGCTTACCAAGCCAACCCTTATGAAGATCCCAATGGTTACGATAAGAGTTACGACATAAGGGTTAGCCGTTTGCACCCAGGACTTCGTTGGGAAACGCTTAATATGAAACGTGAGATGTTAGAAAACCAAAATACTTCACGCTATTTAGGTCTTTCATTAAACGTTAAACTACAATGGATTACACCACTTGAAGGACTTATCTACACCTCTCAAGCATCGGTATCGGTGTCTAACACCTCGTCAAGAAGAGAAGAAGGCGAAGGCACTTACACCAATATGCGTAATAACTGGGAAGCAACTTATGTGCAAGGAAACGAAATTCCTGCAGCTAATGTCTTAGGTTCTCTACGTGAAGGACAATATAACACTGATGCCTATACCTGGAGAAACATGCTTTCTTATAACAAAACATTAGGCAATGACCACAGTTTAGAGGTGATGGCAGGACAAGAAATCACATCAAATGTGAATTATAGTTCTTACAATTATTCTCCTCAATACGATAAGGTGCACCGCATTGTGGGCTTCCCACAAGTGCCACAAGGCACCGATATGTCTCGTTTCCCCTTCTCTTGGTTAGGCGGAACAGGCAAATACGAGTCTAAAATGTCTTCGTTCTTTGCCAATGCCACTTATTCTTATGCTGATAAATATGTCTTAAATGCATCTGCACGCTACGATGGTTCAGACATTATTGGTAACCAAAACCAGTTTACTCCATTATGGAATGTGTCTGGACGTTGGAATATTTACAAAGAACCATTTATGAAATGGGACTTTATTAACTTTTTATCAGTGCGTGTAGGCTATGGTTACACTGGTAGTATAGACCATAATGCGCTTCCATTTGTCACTATGAAGCTAACAGAAACACGCCCCTATGCTGGCTTAGTGGTACCAACATCGTATAAAAATGCCAACCCTAACATTAAATGGCAAACGAAAAAGGATTTTAATATTGGTTTAGAATCAAGCTTATGGGATAATAGAATAACATTTAATGTGAACTATTATAATAATAAGGTGGTAGACTTGCTCGATAATAAGTCGCTTCCTTACTCTTCAGGTATTCACTCTATCAAACAAAATGTTGCCAACTTGGTGAACCGTGGTTGGGAGTTTGACTTAGGATTTACACCTATTAGAACCAAAGATTTTGAATGGGCGCTTCGTGGAAACGTGAGCTTTAATAAGAATATTATTACCAAAACATTCTATCAAGAGTTTAAACAGGTACCACAAAAGAGTTCTCTCTTATCTGAAAACGACAATGTGTACATTCAAGGTTATTCAGTTGGAGCATGGTTAGGATACGACTTTGCAGGCATAGATCCTAAAACTGGACACACATTGGCTTATGCTGAAGATGGAACAAAGGTAGACATGGATATGTTTAACAATAGAACTTTGGCGCTTAAACGTCCACCTATGCACTATTTAGGAGAAGGTAATCCTACCACAACGGGTGGTTTTGCTACTGAATTTAGATACAAGCAATGGGAACTAAATGCTCAGTTTGAATTCCAAACAGGACATCTTATACCAACAATCTCTAGCACAATGAATCACAATTACAACTATTCTGGCAACCGATACATCGCTGATCAATATCGTTGGAGAGCAGTTGGTGATGTGGCAGAGCGTCCTTATTTGGGTATAAACAACACCGCATACGACCAATATCGCTTTAATACTTCATTAGAAAAAGGCGACTATCTTCGTTGTACTTACACCAGTTTAGGCTATCGTTTAACAGAAGAGTTATGCAAAAAGCTATCTGTTCGCAGTGCTCGTATTGCCATTACAGCAAGTAATCTCTTTACCCTTACAAACTTTAAGGGTATCGACCCTGCATCAATGGGTACACTTAGCTACCCTTCTACCCGCACTTATAGCATCACACTGAATGTAGGTTTCTAATAAATGGTTTATTTAATATCCTAAAAATATGAAGAACAATATTTTAAAATATAAGCTACAAGCATGTGCATTACTTGTTTGTGTGCTCACATTCTTTGGCAGTTGTAAAGATTATCTCTATGTAGAACCAACCAATCAACTAACGTTGAACAGCTTTACTGATGTGAAACGTCTGTTAGGAGGTAGCTTAAGAAACTATCAAGAAGGCAATGATTATCTCTCAGGAGTGCCTAATGTGGTCACTTTCTACGATGAATATCTTATTACTTACTTCTATTCAGACGATTGTAATACAGATAAATATCTTGATACTTGGATGGGACAAAACAATAAAGGCGACTTTAATAAATCGCAAACTTGGAAACATCCTGATATTCATGAAAACATTTGGAGTACCTATTACAAAGCTATTGGATTCTATAACCTTATATTGGCTGAGCTTAAGAAGCACAATACAAGTAATAAAGCTGAGTCTGAATGCGTGGAAGGAGAAGCAAGAGTTACAAGAGCTTATTGTTTCTTCCACTTAGTTCAATTGTTTGCGCCTTACACAGACAACCAACTTGGCTTGCCATTAAATACCGAACCCGACAAAGTAGGCTCTTATGATAGTAGAAGACAAACGCAAAAAGAGAACTATGCGTTTATTATTTCAGAGTTAGAGACCGCTCTTAACTTCAATGCAACACCAGAACCAGATTACAATATCTTCTATAATAAAACATTTATAAAAGGTCTTTTAGCACAAGTTTATTTGTATAAAGCTGGTTCAGGAGCTAAAGAAGATAACGATTATGCTAAGGCTTCTCAATATGCAAAAGAGGTATTGGCAAGCGGAATTACCTTTAATGATATTAAAACAACCCCTGCAACATCAGACGAATTTGGCGTTTTAACATCTAAAAAGTTTGCTCCTTTAATGTTCTTATATAGCGATGGTCAGAAATTACAAGACATTGTAGGAAATAAGAACTATGAGTTAGCTCAATATCCAGCCGACGATTTGTATGCACTCTACACCGATAACGACCTTCGTAAAAAAGAGTTTTTTGCTGATGATAAAGGCATTATAAAGTTTGATTGCGATTTTCCATGGTCGTATATACGCTTTATTTTATGCTCAGGTGCTGAGATGAAGCTCATAGCAGCAGAGGCAGAAGCACGCCAAGGACATGATGATGCAGCCTTAAAAGAGCTAAAAGAGTTTGCTGCTACTCGTTATACAAACTATGTAGAGCCTGCTCGTGCTAATTTATTACAAAGCATTTTAGACGAAAGACGTAAGGAGTTCTGTTTTGAACCTTTTATTCGTTGGTGCGACATGCGTCGTATAGGAGTAGAAATGAGCAGAAAACCTCGCAACAAACAAGAAGAACCCGAGGCTTATAAGCTTACAAAAGACGACTTTAGATACACCATGCCCATCCCTAAAAAGGCTGAGTTAAAAGATAACGATATTGCTCAAAACCCTGGATGGAATAATTTTTAAACCTCACCTATCTTACATTTTTATGATAGAAAGACAACTAAAATAAAATGTAAATGGTTTTATAAAATATAGAAATATGACAAATAACACGTTTATTTCTGCGCTTTTGCGCTATAAACTTCAATGGCTAAGCGCCAGTTTGGTAGCTCTTGTTTCATTGTTTTCAAGCTGTAATAGAGAAGAAACTTTCCTTGAGCCAACAAGAATTGGTGAAGATAAGATTACACGCTTCGAAATTTATCCCAATGCATTAACCTTAAATGCCGATGGAACCAGTAAACTTAAATTCTTAGTAAAATGTTTTTATAAGGTAGACTCAACAGAAGTGCAAATGTTAGACGACCGAGTGCCTGTAGACAAGATAGTGATTACAAGCTCAGACGGTAAAAGTTTCAATATAAATGAGGCTTTTACAAGTACTGCTAAAACAGATTCTGTGAGCTTTACAGCTACTTGTAACAACTTAAAGTCACCCAAAGTGTCGGTAGCTCTACGCCAACCACAAAACTTAAACCTAACTCCTTTGCGAATTCCAGTGGTGTTTATATCGCTATATAACGAGAAAACCAAGCTTCAAATGGAGTCTGTCACACCTAATCTCTTAAAAAAGATGGTTGAACATGCTAACCAAGCATTCTCAGGAGTGAACAGTCAAGCACCCAATGGCTGTGATGCTAAAATGACATTCTACATGAAAGAATATAAAACCATCAAGCTATCAGACGAAGAGCATGAGGAGATTACAGCGTATATTCAAAAGAATTTACTTGCAGGAGCAGACAAAGTGATTTACGTTTGGTTAATGAATGCAGTGCCATATTGGAAGATGAACGAATCAAAAGTGCACCCAGAATACACATTTGGCGACCCTTCTGACATTAAAGGAATTGACTTTGAGAAGATAACATCATTGGAAGACATCACCAATTTAGAGCCTCAAGAAGTGGGAATACCTATGACTTTTGCAGATGTTTTTCAACAAGGTACAGGCTATGCAGTGAGAGATTTTGAACGTATGTTAGGTAGATTTTATGGATTATTGCCCACAGGTGTCAACCCAGATATATACAAAAGCCAAAAAGATGTTGACTATTGTCCTGATACTTACTCGTTCTTTAAAGATGATGGAAGCATAGAAAAGAAGTCTTTACCTTTATATAAGAACGGTCCAAGCTACTTCTTTAACTCATATAACATCATGGATCACCATTCAACAAACACTTCTGTGAGCGTAGATCAAGTGAAACGCATTCGACAAGTGATTAAAGATTGTCCATATCGTCAACAACACGACTAATAAATAGAAGGTTGAAGCCAGTCGAAAACATCGACTTGACCTTCCTATACAAAATAAAAGAAGTGATTGATACAATGTTATCAATCACTTCTTTTTTAGCTTTAGGCAAATGAGTGAGTGGCTATTTGCTTTATATATAAAAGATGTAGCCCTCGCCCATCATCATTTCACGAAAGAAATACTTACTTTTCTAATTCGCTTTTAATGATTTCTTTGATGCCTTGTATAAGTCTTTCTTGCGGAATACCACTCTTTTCGCTCATCATTTTCACGTCTGCACGAGCTGCAATAATCTTTCCTAAAGGACTATTTAACATGCGGAATTGTGATGAAATTTCAGTTAATCTCTTCTTTAAGAAAGGATATTGTTTTAAAAGCATTTTGAGTTTGGTATCTCCATCAATAGCTATTTCAGCACCATCAGCAACAGTTTGTTCCTCAGAGTCGTGTTCTTCTTCCTTAACCTCTTCTTTTGGAGCCTCGTTTGCCCATGTTAAAAGGGTTTGACTACCTTCCATTGCACGAATATGAGTGCAGTCTTGCATCATTTCCAACACACCTCTGAAACGTCCTTGCTCATCTCTTACAGCCACATAAACGATGTATAAGAACAAACCTGGCTTGTTAATCCAAAACTCTGCCTTACTTTGTTCACCGCTTCTAAGCTTGTCTATCACCTCACGAACAATGTGTGCGCTTTTCTTTGGGTGACAATTCATCACCTCACGGCCTATCACATTCTTGCTACGAGGGAAGATTCTGTGATCGGTATCACTATAAAAACAAACCAATTCGTTTTCGTCTACATACGAAATATCGATAGGAAGATGCTTGTATATCAAGTTGATTTGTTCAAGAGTCAACTTTCCTGTGGTTACATTTAGCTTCTCTTCGCCACCCACACTATATCCATATTTGTTCAACAAAGCCTGCAAGTCTTGTGCAAATCCGTCTACTTGCTGGTTCGAAGTAGTGTTGGTTTCTTGCTTAGGAGTGTGCTCTACGGTGAAGAAAGCAAAGCCAATCTCTTGATCACCCGATTTCATATCCTCAAATTCAGCCTCATTTATCAAAGCCATTGATGTGGGATATAAAATCACTTCCTCTTTATGCATCAAGTCACGACCATAGCTTAGCAATTCTTCTTGCTTAGCAATGAATGCTTCTTCCTTGCCTTCTTCGAGCAAATGTTCCGACTCTCTGATGATATCTCTCACAAAATCGTCGAAGGTCCACATCACCGTTGTAGGACGTGTAAAGCCCTTTTGCTCTAAAACAGGATACAACTGGTTTTGCTTGCGCTTAAAGTGTGTGGGATATTGACTAATCTTTTCGTATAGTTCTAACCATTGATTTTTAATCATTGGATATTGAACAAGGTCTTCAACAGCCAACAACAGCTTGCGCATCTCATCGTTTTCACGATAATATTGTGCTATTGGGTGGTCTGAAGGCAATTCAGGACGAGAGTAATCCATAAACTCATCGAGCAGTTCGAGGGTCTTTTTCATGTTCACTCTAATACATTCGTGGTCGTCTTCTTCCACCATTGTTTGTTCAATTAGGGCAATATGAAAAGGTTTAATCTTTCCAACTTGCTCTCTAAACATATCTTTTGCTTGTTCAAGAGTAAGCTTTCCTGTTTCGTATAATTCTTCTATTTCAAGAATTTTGTCGAGTTTGTCTTGCTCAATTTGTGGCAAGTTGGCTTTCATTTTATTTTCCATTTGTATCTTGTTTTATTCTATTTGTAACTGTTCTGGGCGACATTTGCAATGCCGTTTCATTCTTATTGTTTACAAATGTACGAATATCCTCTAAGTCATTCAGTAACAAATGTGACTTTTCAGGATTAAATAGTGTTAATAATCAATATTCTTTTGAATGAGAAAGAGCACACATTCAAAAAAGAGAGGAAAAGAATTTGGTTTGAAGATAGACTTGAATGGATGTTTAATTGCACTGCTTTTAGGGTGAAAAAGCAGGTATTTTAGGCTGTAAAAGCATTGACTTTGCAAATCAAAAGCATAGCTATTGCAATGCAAGTCGACACACCTCTCCTACCCTTCTCACTACCAATGGCTTACGATTTAACTCAAAAGCTCTATTCTAAAGGTTGTTCCTACCCCTTGTTCAGATTGTTTTACAAAGATATGTCCTTTGTGATATTGCTCTATAATGCGCTTTGCAAGCGACAAACCAAGTCCCCAACCACGCTTTTTAGTAGTGAAACCAGGTCGAAAAACATTGGCAATATCTGCCTTGCGAATACCCTTTCCCGTGTCAGAAACATCTACTACAACGCCGTGTTTCATATTCATCACCTCGATAGTGATGGCTCCTTTACTGCCAATTGCATCGATAGCGTTCTTACAAAGATTCTCTATCACCCACTCAATCAACAACATATTGATGCGTGCCACAGCGGGTTCGGCACTCAACTTCGTTTCTATTGCAATGCCACTCGATGCTCGTTTACCAATATAAGTCGCCACTTTCAACACAATATCGTTCATATTGCATGGCTCAAAAGTAGGTTGTGAGCCTATTTTCGAGAACCTATCGGCAATAAGTTGAAGGCGTTTCACATCTTCGCCCATATCTGTTATAAATGGATCGTCGGGATATTGCTCTTTAAGTATCTCGTTCCAAGCCATCAAACTCGATATAGGTGTGCCCAATTGGTGTGCTGTTTCTTTCGACAAACCAACCCACAAGCGGTTTTGTTCTGCCTTTTTGCTCCATAAAAGGGCTAAAAGTGCCAGTGTAATAAAGAGCACCACAACGGTAAGTTGTATGTAGGGATAAATGGTTAGACGCTTTATTAAGAGCGAATCGTCGTAACACACTTCTATAAAATCATGAGGATTATCGCTCATCTGCAACTTAATGGCACGCCCTTTGCGCTTCAATTGGTACGCAAGAGCAAGGGCTTGACTATTGACATCTGCCGACTTAGTGGCGGTGAAATTGATGTTTCGAATGGCTTGCACGCTGTCTTTGGCATCTATCACCACAACAGGTATGGTGTTATTGCCATTCACTACCTTCAAAACAAGAGCCAAATCGGTGTTCTCGTCGGCTGTGTTCAGCGAATGAATGGCCTCTGCCCACACTTCCATTTTGTTACGTTCTTCTTGCGAAAGTGCTTCGGTTATGGTATGAGAAACCCACAATGAGCCTATAGCAATGACGATTGCTATAACAAAAAACATAATTTTTATATAGTGAGTTCTACGTGTCCATTTCATTATATCATATAAACGCAAAAACAATAGTTTTTATTATAAATCTTACTCAACATTCAACAACTGAGCAATTATTTTGCCTTTATCTTAACATTCGACAACAATTGAAACACTCTTTTATGCTCTTTTCAACGCAAAGACAACAAAGAATGCTTATTTTTGTAGTTCATTCAACGATAAAACATAATTAAATGATTAAATTTCAAGATGTAACTATTGCAGATAAAGACACCATTCAATCGTTTACTTTGCATGGTGAACTGCAAAATTGCGACCTTTCTATCGCCAACATCATCAGCTGGCGCTTCCTATACAACACACAATGGGCAATAGTTAACAACTATTTGGTATTCCGATTCTACGTCAATCAACATCTAGCATATATGCTTCCTGTTCCTCGTCCCACTGAAAACGAAGACGGAAAACTATCTGTTAAGCCTTGCGATGCATGCTCTATCGAGGTGATTAAGGCTTTAAAAGAAGATGCAAATGCATTGGGTCACCCCTTTCTTATGCTGGGTGTGTGCAACTGTATGGTTGATGTTATAGAGCAGTTTATGCCTAACACGTTTGAAATGAAACCGAATAGAGACTATGCCGACTATATTTATACCCGTGAAAAGTTGGCTCTTTTGTCGGGAAAAAAGCTGCACGGAAAGCGCAACCACATCAATAAATTCAAGTTATTATACCCTCATTACGAATATAAGCCATTGACAAAAGACCTTATTCCTGAGTGTTTAAAGTTGGAAGAGAAATGGCGTGAGGCATCGATTAACGATGGTTCGAACTCCGAACTGCTTGCAAGTGAGTTGCGTTCGATGACTCGTGCGTTTGAATTTTGGGACGAACTGGGGTTAATTGGCGGTACACTTTGGGTGGATAATAACCTCATTGCCTTTACATACGGCTGTCCTATCAATCATACAACATTCGATGTGTGTGTTGAAAAGGCCGATGTGTCGTACGAAGGGGCGTTTACTATGATTAATAATGAGTTTGTTCGCCATCTTCCTGAGCAGTATTTCTATATCAATCGTGAAGAAGATATGGGCGAAGAAGGACTTAGAAACGCTAAACTTTCATACAAACCCGATATCATTCTCGAAAAGAATACGGTGATGGAGCATCATCCTTTTGTGGCAAAAGACGAGGAAGAGCACGTTAAAAACGAAACAAAAGAATTGTGGAAAGAGGTGTTTAACGACAAAGAAGCATTTGTTGAGATGTATTTCAACAGAGTGATTAGTCACGAAAACAACTACACCATTCAAATAAATAAAAAGGTGGTGGGTGCTTTGCAAGCTGTTCCTTATCAGCTAAAGTGGCACCATCAAACTGCCCAAACGGTGTATATAAGCGGTGTTAGTACATCACCTTCGATGCGAAACCTCAACATTGGCAACAACATCATGCACCAAGCGCATTTCAATAGCTATCATAAAGGAGCGGTGTTCGCTGTTCTTATCCCCGCAGAAGAGTGGTTATACACTTGGTATGCTAAGTGCGGATATGTTGAAAAGATTGATTGTGTGGCTTTGCCTTTCGACATTTTAAATGCAAGTGTCACCGAACTGAATGCTTGGCAACAGCAACAAAGCACCATATTGCTACACAACGATGAGCAATGGGACATCGCAAAAGAAGATGTTCGCATTGATGGTAGCGACTATTCGGCTAAAGATAAAGAGGCTAAGGGAATGATTAGGGTGATTAATGCACACGAGGCTTTAAAGCTATATGCAAGTATCTACCCTGAAGAAGAGAAGGTGTTGCATATCAAAGGCGATAGAGATATTCCTTCGAACAATGCTTATTACATTGTAAAAGACGGTAAGACTATTAAAACTGATGAGCCTTTTAGCAACGCAACAACCATCAAGATAGATGAGTTGGCTAACATTCTGTTCAGCAACGACAAGCCTATTATGACAATGATGCTTAACTAATGGTTTTCAACTACTTTGAAATGGCTTTTCAAAAGCAATGTTATTGCACTATAAAAGCATTGACTTTACACCGCAAAAGCATTGAGATTGGAGAGCAATAAGATTGAGTTGATTTTCCAATTGAATATACATTACGAAAAAAGAGGTAACCTATTACAAGTTACCTCTTTTATTTTTATGTCTAAACCAACTATCAATTAGTTCTTAACAACGTATGTTGCACCAACATTTGTGCCTGCATAATTTGCTTTTTCAGGATCTCTTGAGTCGGCAATTACTGGGTCTAAGACAGGCTGTTGAGCTGCTGAATAATAAACAGTCATGCTTTGTAAGATGCCAGGATTAGCCTTTTGACTTTGTTGTCCTGCATAAATTTTGGTTAAAGCTGTTAGCTTTGTGATATCCAAAGTGCTGAGACGACAGTGAGAAATGTCAAGATTTTTGAGCGAAGTGTTATCTCCTAATATCAATTCTTCAAGTGGACTTAATGATGTATCCAGTATAGCTAACTTTTTATTTGCGCTTATATCGACCTTAGTTACCTTTGTATGATATAAATTTAAGTTGATTAATTCTGGATTACCAGATATATCTAAGCTAGAAATTAATGTGTTAGATAACTGCAAATCTGTTAGGTTTGCACCCGAAGAAGCTAAACCTTTAAGTTCTTTTGTCTTTGCACTTGCAAGGCTAATTGCCTTCAACTTGGTTTGATTACTAAAGTCTAATGACTCTAATTGAGAACGAGAAGCAAGGAATTCTACAATTTCTTTATTCTCACTTAAGTTGGGGAATGACTTTAATGAATAATTTGAAGTAGCACTAACATAGAGCAATTTTGGCGAACCTTCAGTCTTAATGTATTCAACTTTACCACTATAGAAAGTCTCAATAGTTTTCAATTCGGGTAGATTACTTGCATCAAGTCCTTGCAACTTAGCATTGTGATGAACCGAAATCATTTCGAGTTTGCTATTACCTTTCACAGTAACTTCTGTCAAATTATCCATATATGTGGCTGCAAACAGAGTAAGTTTATCAAGTCCAGTCACGTCTACTGAAGTTACTTTAGGGCTTCTTTGTACAAGAATTCTATCAATTAATTGAGGATATTTAGAGAAGTCTAACTTGCCTTCAAGATTCTTATTATTAGCGAAATTTACGCCTGTTACATTGCGATAGTATTGTAACTCATCGATAGATGTTAACTTATCGATGTTATTTGCAACAAGAACTCCCTTGTAAGAAAGAATCTTTTCGAGGTTATCTGCAACATAAATATCAAGGTTTCCATCTGCCCCTCTCTCCAAACCAGTTACTCTTTGGCTAACAGCTTCAATCAAACCTTGATTCTTTAAGATAAAAGATTTAGCCTTACTTTCATTAATTGTAATCAAACCTAAGTCCTTTACTTCACCACGTTTGATAGCAACTGCAGAGCGAACTTTATATTGTACGGCCTTACCATTGTTTAAAACGAAAGCTAAAGTCAAGCCTTGTTCAAGTGTAGTAGCA
Source organism: Hoylesella nanceiensis DSM 19126 = JCM 15639 (assembly GCF_000379965.1). GTDB lineage: Bacteria > Bacteroidota > Bacteroidia > Bacteroidales > Bacteroidaceae > Prevotella > Prevotella nanceiensis. The sequence continues at coordinate 13,284 of NZ_KB904334.1, forward strand.
GGTAATGCTACATAATAAGCAGTTTGTTCTGCAAATAAACCCGATTCAGGTTTGTATGTAACAACAGGAGATCCTGATACAACTTTATTCTTTAATGTTGATATTGCCTTGTTACTATCGAATGTAACTGTCGACTCAAAGCTTCCAGAAAGAGGCTCTTGATTAATTGAAAGCAATGTTACTTGCTTTACATTTGCAGATCCTTTGAATGTAAACTTAAGCAATCCACCTAAATTATAAGCCTTAAAGGTTTCTTCTGGCTTTGGAATTAGAGCCACAGATGGGTTGGCTTTGGGATCAAAGGTATTGGCAATAGCTGTTTGCTTGTTTGAAAGTGTATAGCTAAATACCGCTTGTGTTGTTGATCTATATGCGATTTTACCTGTTGCTTGATATGGATAAATTGCGTAATATGGTGTTGGTTTATCGGCAGCCTGACCATAAAAACGAGCTACATTACCGTTCATTGAGGTCTTGAATGGCTGTGTTGCGTCTTGATTAGAGCCATAATAACCAATACCAATAACGTCGTTTGCTGTCCAAACCACGCTACTCCCATCAGAAGAAAGCGCTGTTCTTGTTGCAGCTTCACCATTCTTGCTAAAGAACGACATATTAACTAATTTCTCATTGCTTGTGCTTTTCTCGATAGCCTCATCGTCTTTAGAACAAGAAGCCACACCGAACGCTACGCATCCGCATAATAAAAAAGGTATTATTTTTTTCATTTGTGTCTACTTTTTGTTTACTGTTTTAAAATAATTACTTAATTAAAATGGTGAATCATCATCTGTTCCATCATCTACAACCAATGAAGGATCAGTACTTGGAGTGAACCCTTCATGAGAATTTGCACCCACACTATTCACCATAAAACATGTTCCTGCTTCAATCTTTATTTCTAAAGTACAGGGTTTTACATAATTTTTCTTCATATTTTTTATTATTATCCTATATTAAAATAAAACGCAAATAATCATGCTCGCAGTTATTTATTTAATCTTTAAAAAGATTCTATTTATTCTAATTATAACATTTTGCAATTATTACAGTCTAAATACAACTTTGAAATTAGTTAATTATATCACGCTTAATATATTTCTTCTACCTATATCTTATTCCATATATTTCAAAGAATATTATAAATTTCTTTGCAAAGTTACAATATCAGAACTAAATAAATACAAAAAAAAATAAAAAACTCTATATTAATTATTTTTTATACATTTTCCCTTTATTAACAACTAACATTAACTTCTATTATTTAAAATATTTCTTATAAAGAGGCTAAGGGAATGATTAGGGTGATTAATGCACACGAGGCCTTGAAGCTATATGCAAGTATCTACCCTGAAGAAGAGAAGGTGTTGCACATCAAAGGCGATAGAGATATTCCTTCGAACAATGCTTATTACATCGTAAAAGACGGTAAGGCTATTAAAACTGATGAGCCTTTTAGCAACGCAACAACCATCAAAATAGACGAGTTGGCTAACATATTGTTCAGCAACGACAAGCCTATTATGACAATGATGCTTAACTAATGGTTTTCAACTACTTTGAAACGACTTTCCAAAAGCAATGATATTGCATTGTAAAAGCATTGAGTTTGCAAGGCAAAAGTATTGAGATTGCACACCAATAAGATTGAGTTTAGAAAGCAAAAGATTGAGTTGATTTTACAATCGAATATACATTACGAAAAAAGAGGTAACCTATTACAAGTTACCTCTTTTATTTTTATGTCTAAACCAACTATCAATTAGTTCTTAACAACGTATGTTGCGTCAGCATTTGTCTCTGCATAATTAACCTTACTTGGATCTTTTGAGCCTGCAATCACTGGATCTAAGACAGTCTTTTGAGCTGCTGTATAATAAACAGTCATGCTTTGTAAAATACCAGGATTAGCCTTTTGAGATTGTCTTCCAGCATAAACTTTCTTCAAACCTGTTAGCTTTGTGATATCTAAAGTACTCAATCTGTCGTGTGAGATATCAAGATATTCAAGTGCAGTGTTATCTCCTAATACCAATTCTTCAAGTGGATTGAAAGGAATTCTCAAACGCTTTAGCTTTTTATTTGCAGTTACATCAAGCTTAGTTATTTTCGAATTATACAATTCAAGCTCTAATAATTCTGTATTATTAGATACATCTAAACTAGATAATTGAGTGTTAGATAACTGCAAATTCTTTAGATTTGTACCTGAAGCAGCTAAGCCTTTAAGCTCTTTTATCTTTGCGCTTAAGAGGTTAACGCTACGCAAGTTTGGTTGATTACTAAAGTCTAACGACTCTAGAGGTGTGTAAGGAGCAACAAAATCAACAAGCTGTGTGTTCTCATTTAGTCCTGGTATAGACGACAAAGAACCGCTAGAAGTAGCATTAATTGATGTCAACTTGGGCGAACCTGCGGTTTTTATGGTTGTTACACTCTTACTATAATAGGTCTCAACAAGACGCAATTCAGGTAGATCTCGTACATCAACCGCTTGCAAAGCCTCATTATGATGAAGTGAAACATTTTGAAGTTTGCTATTACCTTTAATAGTAACATCGGTCATATTCTTCATATATGTTGCCGAGAAAGCAGTGATTTTATCAAGTCCAGTCACATCTATTGAGGTTACAAGAGGACTGTTTTGTACGATGATATTACCAACTAATTGAGGGTATTTAGAGAAATCTAACTTACCAGCAAGATTCTTATTCTTATCTAATGTGATTCCTGTTACATTGCGATAGTATTGTAACTCATCTATAGAAGTCAAGTTATCTTGATTTGATATACCTAGATGTCCTTTGTAAGAAAGAATCTTTTCGAGGTTGTCTGCGCTGTAAACATCAAGGTTTCCGTTTGCATCTCTCACCAAACCACTTACACTTTTAGCAACAGCATCAATCAAACCTTGGTTCTTTAAGATAAAGTCTTTAGCCTTACTTTCATTAATTGTAATCAAACCTAAGTCCTTTACTTCACCACGTTTGATATCAACTGCAGAGCGAACTTTATATTGTACGGCCTTACCATTGTTTAAAACGAAAGCTAAAGTCAAGCCTTGTTCAAGTGTAGTTGCAGGTAATGCTACATAATAAGCAGTTTGTTCTGCAAATAAACCCGATTCAGGTTTGTATGTAATAACAGGAGATCCTGATACAACTTTATTGCTTAATGTTGATATTGCCTTGTTATTATCGAATGTAACTGTCGACTCAAAGCTTCCAGAAAGAGGTTCTTGATTAATTGAAAGCAATGTAACTTGCTTCACATTTGCAGATCCTTTGAATGTAAACTTAAGCAATCCACCTAAATTATAAGCCTTAAAGGTGTCTTCAGCCTTTGGAATTAGAGCTACAGATGGGTTCGCTTTGGGATCAAATGTATTGGCAATAGCTGTTTGTTTGTTTGAAAGTGTATAGCTAAATACCGCTTGTGTTGTTGATTTATATTCAATCTTGCCTGTTGCTTGATATGGATATATAGCGTAATATGGTGTTGTTTTATCGGCAGCTTGACCATAAAAACGAGCAACATTACCATTCATTGATGTCTTGAAAGGCTGTGTTGTATTTCTAATAGAGCCTTGAAAGCCAATACCAATAACGTCATTTGCAGTCCAAACCACACTACTTCCATCAGAAGAAAGCGCTGTTCTGGTCACAGCTTCATCATTCTTGCTAAAGAACGACATATTAACTAATTTCTCATTGCTTGTGCTTTTCTCGATAGCTTCATCGTCTTTAGAACAAGAAGCTACACCGAACGCTACGCATCCGCATAATAAAAAGGGTATTATTTTTTTCATTTGTGTCTACTTTTTGTTTACTGTTTTAATATAATTATCCAATTAGAATGGCGAATCATCATCGGTTCCGTCATCTATAACCAATGAAGGATCAGTACTAGGTGTGAACCCTTCGTGAGAATTTGCACCCACACTATTCACCATAAAACATGTTCCTGCTTCAATCTTTACTTCTGAAGTACAGGGTTTTACATAGCTTTTCTTCATAATCTTTTGGTATTAATCTATTTTAAAATATAGCGTAAAGGATCAAGCCCAATCGCTTATTGCGCTTTAAAGGGCTGTGTTTTTATTTCAACTATGTTTTATTGAATTGTTTTTATCCTGAGTTCAATTCAAAAAAGCTTAGTGGTTTATGTTATTTTTAATCTGCTTCTCCTACTTATAGTTTATTCTTAAACTCTAATTACGCTTTTAAATCGACTGCAAAATTACAGCATTAGCACCCAATAAATGCAAAACTGAAAAAGATTTTACTATAAAGTAGTATATTTTTAACATATATCATTTTATTAATACATTTACAACTAACTTATATCATTTCAACTATTTACAGAGATTACACTATCAAATGAAAGATTATTGAATAAAAGATGCATATAAATTCAATAAAAGAAAGAGAACAAAAGAAATTGAAACAAATATCAAAATTTATGTTTAGAAATAGAGAAAAATAAATATATTTGCAAACAAATAGAAACTTTTATAACAAGAAGGGACGTCTTTAATATCGTTATTTATATGATAATAGTTGATGAACTTTGATGTAATAAAAAGCAAAGAGAGAGTGATTGATTCGCTATTGCATTTCTATTTCCAATTCATTTACTAACAAATACAAATTGTTTTTGCTTATGAAGAAAAGACTTTTACCCTTTTTGGTAGGTTCCCTACTAACATTTTCACCCGTTGTTGCAACGCCAACACAAAACCAAACATTGCCTCTTACAGAGCAAGACGCTAACGAAAAAGGCTCATTAGTGATCACTCACGACCCTATTAAGCGTGTAGAAGGATTCGTGCGAGCATCTACTTTGGTCACCACGCTACACATTAAGGCAACCAATATCACATCAGAAGTGACCTTAGAGCTTACTGGTGCAGATAAAACCAATTTCACATTAGGGAAGACAAAGCTAGATGCTGGCACTTGGGAACAAGACGTTAAGGTGAGTTACGACCCCATAAAGGTAAAAAGTCACAAAGCAACTATCATTGTAGATTGCCCTTCTTTGCCCGAAGCATCAACTACAATTGCTATTGAAGGCATTGCAGTTGATAAGAACAATCCCCCAACATTCGCTGTAACCCCACAGACTTTAGAAACATTTACATGCGAAGAGAAGAAGACTGTTACCCAAACTATCAATATAACATCGCAGAATTTGGCTGAAAACATACAGGTTTATCCAACCCAAAAGCATGTTTTCAAGGTGAGCAGTGCATCTGTTTACCGCAATCTTCCAGGCAGAGTGGTAGTTACTTTCGCTCCTCTTAAAGCAGGAGAGTACAAAGATACGCTTGTACTTCACACTTATGGCGGACAAGATGTACGCATTCCGCTTGTGGGAAGAGCCACTGCTGCATCGCAAGTTGTGGAGAAAGAGGGTACTGAATTGGTGTTAGACACTTCTAATCCACTTCGTGTTTTGAACGAAACATTTAGCAATCAACCTAAAAACAAGCCACTTACATTGACTGGTTGGGTGAACAATGCCACCAAAGGAACAAGAGCTTGGTGGGGATTTAAAACCCTAAGTTACGACAAAACACCTGATGAAGAGGTGGCAAAGGTAACTGGTTTCGACTCAAAAGTGGAATATGGATCAGAAACTCCTTGCGAAATGCTTCTTGTTACACCTGCTCTCGACTTTAAAAACGCCGCTTCTAAAATCTTTACTATCCGTTTAAGAGGCGACCTTTTACAAGATAATATGACCGACACACTAAGAGTTTATTATATAGAAAAAGACGGAGACAAGATCTATAAGTTACCTATTGAGGGCTTTAAGATACCTAATACAAAGGACGAATCGGGCGAATGGAAAGAATACCACATCGACTTTACCGACCAACCTCTTGCTGATGTGTTCTTCATTGGATTTGGTTTTGTAGGCACAAGAGGTGCAACCAGTTCTGCAACTTATTTCATCGACGACATATCTTTTGGTAGAACAGACCTTCCTGTCATAACTCCTTCGGCTCAAAAGCTCGAACTTACCACTCCATTAGGTGAGCAAAAGAACTTTACCGAGGTTCAAGTTACAACCAAAAACACTAAAGAACCCGTTAAACTAACATTGTCGGGACGCCATAAAAGCAAGTTCAAATTGTCTGAAAAAGAACTTCCAAAAGAAGGTGGTTCATTCTATGTGGCTTTCAAATCTAATGTAAATGGTGCGCATTTTGCAACTGTTAAACTCACATCTCGTGGTGCTGCCGACCAATATATCGAACTTGTTGCACTCAATGGCAATGTAACTGCTATTTCAGACGTGCCTACTCTCGATTCTGAGGCTGTGGTTTACGACCTCAATGGCAACGTGGTGACTACCACAAATACCAGCAACCTCGATGAATTAAAGGCACAACTTCAACGTGGAATTTATATTATAAAGACCAAAGACGCTACCTTTAAAGTAAGAGTCAACTAAACAATTCAAATTAAATAGAAGATTTTTTCTTCACATATCCGAATCTCTAAGGTACCAATAGGTGAAAGACTTTACGGCTTTTAAGCTGTAAAGTCTTTTTTCTTTGTCTGCCAGTCGCTCCTTTATTCAACGTTCTTACCATCCAATTTCGATGCTAAAGAAACCACATGCAATGAGGCTCCAACACAAGCGTAGAATCATCACGTTACAATGGCTATGCTTTTGCATTGAAAAAGCATAGCTTTTAGCTCCTAAAAGCTATGACATTGCGAGCTAAAAAGAATGCTTTTAAAAGAGAAAGAAAAAAGAGCCGCCGAGCATAAGCCCAACAACTCTTTCTTCCTATAATAGTTTCATGATACAGATTTCTTATTATTAATGAGAGACTACTATGCAAATTTAAGAATTAGCAGTTCTTTTGTCTTTCAAAGATCATGCACTTGTCATTCAATGCACGTCTTAATAAGAGCAAAAAAGCCCGATAAAAGATTGCAAAAGATGAACGATTTTGGGAACATTGTGCCACATTGCGTTCTTTTATCGGGAAAACAAAAAACCTAAAAATTATTCAATTGCTTTGTTTAATCGCACAGAGCAGGTTTGAAGATCTTCGCTGTTAGGACCTGTCATGATTGTAAATTCGCCTGGCTCTACCACATATTTCATGTCGTTGGTATAGAAACCAAGGTCTTTTGCATTCACGTCAAGTTCCACTTCAACGCTCTGTTTCTTTGCAATAAACACCTTTTTAAATGCCTTAAGCTCTTTCACAGGACGCACCATTGATGCTACTTTGTCGGCAACATATAGCTGAACGATCTCTTCTCCGTCAACATCTCCTGTGTTTGTAACACGCACTTTCACCTTAAGGTTACCTTTGCTGTCGAATGTAGGAGCACATTTTGGAGCGTCATACTTATAGGTTGTGTAGCTAAGTCCGAAGCCAAAGGGAAAGAGATTGGCATTCTTTAGGTCGATATGACGCACAGTTGAGCTATGTTCCATATCGCCTGGACGACCCGAACGCTTGTAATTATAGTAGTTAGGAATTTGTCCTTCGTGTTGAGGGAACGATGTTGTGAGCTTCGCAGAAGGGTTATAATCACCCGTTAAGACATCTGCAAGCGCATTACCTGTTTGTGTTCCAAGGAACCAACTTTCTATAATTGCATTCGAATACTTCATTACATTGGTAAGAACAAGTGGACGACCGTTCATCAATACCACCACAACAGGTTTTCCTGTTGCAGCCAAACGCTCGAGCAATTGCTCTTGAACTCCTGGCAAGTTAAGCTTCGCTCTACTGCGAGACTCACCACTCATAAGTGCCTTTTCGCCCATAACAGCAATGATCACATCGCTTTCTTGAGCCACTTTCACAGCCTCATCGAAGCCAGAAGTGTCTTCGCCTGCAAAGTCACAACCCTTAGCATAGTTTACAACCACTTTGTCGTTCCATTTATTTTTCAATCCTTGTTGAACCGAAACAACATCGTTGGGCAATCCAAAAGCTTTCCAAGAACCAAGTAGTTCTGCCTGATTAGCAGCCAAAGGACCTACAAGAGCCACTTTTTTTACGTTGCTCTTCAAAGGCAAGATGTTATCTTTATTTTGAAGAAGAACAATTGAACGCTGTGCAGCTTTGCGTGCTAATGCCATCACGTTGTCTGACATTATTTCTTTTTTCTCACGTGATTCGTCGCAGAAACGATAAGGGTCTGTAAACAAACCAAGTTTGTATTTCACTGCAAGAATGCGATAAACCGATTCGTTAATCACATCCATCGACATCTGTTTGTCTTTCACAGCTTCTTTTAAATATTTGTTATAGACACCATCTGTCATGTTCATATCCACACCAGCATTAAGTGCTAACACAGCAGCTCCTTTATCATTATCAACCACTCCTTGTGTAGTGAGCTGTTGAACTCCATTCCAGTCGCTCACAACAAAACCCTTAAAGTTCCATTGTTTGCGAAGGATATCGGTTAAAAGCCATTTGCTTCCATGAGCAGGAAGGCCGTTTACATCGTTAAAAGCCGCCATAAATGTTTGCACACCAGCATCTACACAGGCTTTGTAAGGAGGCAAATAAACCTCGGCAAGTGTAGAGTTCGACATATCAACGGGTGCATAATCACGTCCAGCTTGTGGTGCTCCGTAGGCTGCAAAGTGCTTAGCACAAGCCAAAACAGAATTGGGTTGCCACAAGTTCCATTGAAAACCCTTTACACGTTGTTGTGCTATTACGCAACCAAGATAGGTATCTTCGCCCGCACCTTCAACCACTCTACCCCATCGAGGGTCTCTTGCTATATCCACCATTGGCGCAAATGTCCAGTGAATACCAGAGGCAGAAGCTTCGATAGATGCAGCTTTTGCGGTTTCATACATCAAATCTAAGTCCCAAGAACATGCCTCAGCAAGAGGTGTTGGGAAGATGGTTCGATAGCCATGAATAACGTCGTATGCAAAAAGAATAGGTATTTTCAAACGAGAAACACTCATATTCTTCTCTTGAATCTTTTTGATTTTTTGCACACCACCAATATTCAAGATAGAGCCTACCGCTCCTTTTGATAGCAAAGAGTCTGACAATGCTTCGCTTTGTGGACCCGTTAAGAGGTCGTGTCCCACATATTGTGAGAGCTGACCAATCTTCTCTTCTAAAGTCATTCGACTCATCAAAGATTTGATAAAACGGTCCATTTCTTTTTTATTCGATGTCGTTTGCACAACAGATGAGCTGGGCACAGCGTATTGCTGCGCCATTGTTGTGCCCGAACTCATCAAAAAGAGAGGTAATATATAATAAAGATATTTCTTCTTAAACATTATCTTCAGTTCTTATTATTTTGTTGTTATTGTTGCTTTTAAAGTATCGAAATTGATATTGATTGTTGTGCCAGACTTCCAAGAGTAATCCTTATTTGGTTCAGGATCACCATGCTTACGATAGTAGATCTCTCCTGTTTCAGGATTAATAGCCATTTCGTGCTTCCAGAAAGAGAAGTCGGGTTTGCCCAAAGTGCTGAAGAATGGAATGACAGGGTTAAGTCTTAAACGACCATTTGCAGGTAGAGTACCAGTCATTGAGCGTTTGTCTGCACTCAAAGTAAATGCCCATTCTTTTTCTTCCCACTTGTTAACAGCAGCTCCAATAGCATATAATTCGAGTGGTTGTATGCACACTGTTCTTGTATTCAAATCAACATACACCATATATATACCATCATCTGGAATAATAGCCTTATTGTTCTTCACCTCAAAGCCAACTGCATGGTCTAATGAAACGAACTCACCACGACCAAATACTTTTTCTGTTGAGAAGCGAAGAGCTTCGCCCTTTTCAAAGTAATGGATATAATACCAGCGGTATTTCTCACTGAATGAACGTTGGAAACCTTGTACATTTTGAGAACCCCAGTTCATATTTCCTAAACGAGAAGATATCAAATAAACCGCAGATGGAGTGTTTGGCACATCTTTATCGTTAAGAGTTACATCTAAATGTCCTTTATTGTTTTCTACATCTACACTTACCTTGACGCCTTTTACCACAGGAACTGGCTCGAAGCCCTTATCGTTTAAGCCTTTGTAAACGATCTTATCATTATAGATATTGAAGGTCATTGAGTTCCAATCTCTATCGTTAAAACGTGAAGTTGCATAGAGTTGTAATGCGCCTTCGGCTGTTGTTGTGGTAGAGAATACATTACCCTTAGATGTAAGAGCAACCTCGCTTCCTCCAAAGCACTCGCCTATTCCACTGATAGAAGGTTGTTCTAATGCAATAACCTTTCTGTGTAAGTCTACGTAAAGGAGATAAGTTCCGCTCTTTTCTACAGTATAAACACCATTACCTGCAGAGGTTAAGCCTACAACATTATCGAGAGCTGCAAAAGTTTCTGTGCCTTGTTGGGTCTTAGTTAAAGAAATCTTTTGTTGAGCTTGTAGAGTTACAAAACGCCAGAAAGAGCCGTTTCCTAACGAACCAACAGGGGCAAGTTCTAATGAATGAGAAGAAGTAGCAGAGCCATTGCCACTCACTTGCGCAAACAATGTATGTGTGTAGTTGGTTGGTTCTGGTTCAATCAACTCTTCACCTTCAATCTTTCCTGAGAAACGTCCATCTAAAATGCTATATTGAACGCTCATAATATAATTACCTTTATGTGCTAAACGCAAGGCAATGTCTGAAGTTGAGGTCAACGATTGATATTCGTTTGTAAGTAGATTGGTTTTCAATGTTCCGCCCATACCAGTGAGTTGAGCATTGAGTTGATAGTTTTCTGTGTCTGACAAACGAATGGTTTGCAATGAATCGGCTACAATTGAGAACATATACTCTGTTGCTTGGAAAGCTTGTTTGTCGGTACTTGTGCTCCAAGTAACAACGTGTGTGAGTTTATCATACGACATATTATCGAATGACAACTCCTTTGCTCCGCTTTCGTTCAATGCAAAAGAGCTCTTAATTTGAAGCTGATAAGGAATGACGGTGATTTCATTTAGAGGCTTGTTATAAACCACTTTATAGAAACCATCACGACTAACGGTGATGTCTGCACCACCTTCTACAAGTTTAGAAGTTGCAGTTTTTCCATTAGCAGCAGCGAAATTGTCTTTCACTCCGTATTTCTTTGCCTTGCCATTTGCATCGACAACAGAAAGAGAGAAACCGCCTTCTTGAGTTAACCACGCATCGATTTGTAAAAGAGTGCTATCTTTTAACTCTTGAAGTTTTGCCTTAGGAACCTCATAAGTGAACTCAGTTGAAGAGCCTTTAATATAAAGTCCTTCCTTAATATTTGTCTCTTCGGCAAATCCAATATTGTTTTCTACACAACCTTGAACAAGGAATAACCCCATCATGAGGCAGAAGGTTGCACATATTTTATATAAACTATATTTTTTCATGTTGATGTTTTATCTATCAATATTACCAACCTGGGTTTTGTTTCCAGTCATTATATTTTAAGAATTCGCTATTAGGAATAGGATACCAATACATCTTTGGCATAAAGACACGATGTTCAATAACCTTTGGAGAGTAAACAAATGCAGCTCCAGGAACGGCTGGTGTCACCACTTTCTTCAATGGTTCGTTGGTTCGAGTGTACACTCTTACCCAGTCGATGTCCATCTTTAGCTCTCTTAAAGAAGGGTCTCTATCTTCAGGATAGCCCACTCCTATTCTATCAGGAGCACCTATTTGACCTGTGATTGCAAAGTCCCAAGCTTTCTTTTCTAATCCTTGTTTAAATGTTTCGATAACAAACTTGTTGTATCTATCACCATGATCACGAGTCTTAAACGTATTGGTTTCTTGTCCATCGAATAAGAATGTGATGATAGCATGCTTCTTTGGTTCTGCTGGATCTGGCTCTATTTGCACACCATAAGTGTGGAAGTCGTTGCCAGGGTTAAAGTTCAAAGAGTGATGTCTGCCGAAACCATTAGCGTTAACTACCAACGAATTGGTTTGATTATCGTGAATGTGAACTGTTTGACTCACCTTGTATTTTTGAGGATAGTTCTCGAATTCTTTCACAAAGAACTCTTGAATATCTAACTCACATACATCATATCCAAGATGATGTCTTAACCATGAGCTCATCCATACACCATAGTTCCAGGGGATTTTAGCACGGATTTCAATTCTACTATATAAAGGATAGTATTTAGCTTCATTGCCATACTTGCTAGTTTCACGGCTGATTAGACCACCAGACCACCATGGTTCTTTCTTAGAAGCATCTTTATGTGCGCTCTTTGGTGGGTTTCCGTTGCGTGTTGCAGTGATTCTTGCAAAGCTTAAACCATTCTCTTTAACCATAGACACTTGTTCTTCACGATAGGTTTGCACCATTCCTTGTTGCTGACCGTATTGTGCGTTCTTTGTACGAGAATCACCTAAGACACCCCAATAGTGGTGATCTATGCTTGAAGCATTGAACTCGTCGCCATCATAATAATACCAACCTGCTGGAATTTCACTTGCAGGAATAGTTTCAGTTGTTGTACTTCCTGTTGTAGATGAACTGCCACTGCCTCCTGTTTGGGTTGCAGTGATGTCTAAACCTTGTAGATCTGAGCCTAAAGTTTTAGAACCAATCTTCCATCTACGCACGTCCCATGCTCTGTGTTCTTCGAACGCAAGCTCTACTCTTCTTTCTCTTCTGATTGCCTCTCTCATTGCTTCTTGAGACAAACCAGCAGCTAAAGCAGGTTGATGAGCACGTTGACGAACAGCGTTTAGATAAGTAAGAATGTCTGCATGACCAGGATTATACTCGTTAAGAGCTTCGGCATAGTTTAGATACATCTCTGCTAATCTAAAGATTGGCCATGTGTGTCCCAATCCATTTGAAGCGGTTAAGACATTCACATCTTCGTTTAAATACTTGCGAAGGTAATATCCTGTCTTGGTTCCATTGGGCTTATTCACCCCGTCTTTACTATCTGTTGCGGTTTCAACCTTTGCGTTTTTCAAGTTAGAACCATTGTAGAAAAGAGTTGCATTCAATCGTTCGTCACGATCTTTGTATGGCTCTGCAGCCTGTTGAGCATTCGCCCAGCTAAACAATGAGCCGTCTTTCATCTCGTAAGCGTCAACAAGATTCTGTGAAGGATTAATGCCTCCTTGACCTCCGAAGCTTACAGGAAAGTTTCTTTTCTCTAGGTCTGCGCTGTTATTATAACGCTTAGCGAAAATCATTTCACTACTCTTGAAGTTGTTCTTAAATAGACTTGAGTAGCTTGGATGTAAGCTATATTGAGTGATGTCGATAACAGCTTTTGCAGCCTTTGCAGCCTTTTCCCACTTAGCAGGAGAGCTTGGAAGATTGCTTTCGTCTGTGTTTTGCCATTGAACATATAGCGGACTTGCTGCATATAACAACAAACGGCTCTTCAATGCCAATGCAGCTCCCTTGGTTGCGTGACCCAATGCGCTCTCATCTCTCCATGGAGTTAATTCCAAATCTTTAGCAGCTGCATCACACTCGTTAGCAATTGCGTTAACACAATCGTCCATACTTGGGCGTTTAACATCGCTATGATTAGCCTCTAAAGCCAATACTGACGAAACATAAGGAGTAGGACCAAAACGCTTTAGCAACTCAAAGTGGAAATAAGCACGCAAGAAACGAGCCTCAGCCTTCCACACTTTCAAATCCTTTAAGCGGTTTTCATACTCTGTTGTGTTATTTGGATCGAGCTTATACTTATCCAAATTCACTTTGTCTACATTGTCAATAAACTCAGAAGCAAGGCGAATTCCAGTGTAACATCTATTCCAAATGTCATCTGGATTATTGTTATCTGTCCATGAACCAATGTTGAACAACTGAATATTTGAACCATCAATGCGATGTTCTGCATCATCAGTTGCAGCGTCGAACATACCTCCTTCAGAGAATCTCATAAAGCCATCGGGAATGAGTTCATAAACACTCACTAAATTCTTTGCAGTTAGTTCGTATGAAGAGAAAGTCTTTTCCTTGCTTACATACGAGTCGGTTTCTCTATTTAAGAAGTCACTACATGACGAGAAAGCTAATCCTAATACAAGAACTTTAGATATAATAAAATAATTTCGATAGTGTTTTTTCATCATCTTTACCTTTCATTTAAGTTTATAATGATACTTTTAATCCTACGTTTACAGTCTTTGTAATAGGATAATTATTCATTGTATTCATCTCAGCATCAAACAAACCATTGAGCTTACTGATTGTAAACAAGTTGGTTGCATTGACGTATAGGTACATATTCTTTATCTTCATCTTATTGAGGAAAGGCGAAGTTAAAGTGTAACCTAATTGAACATGGCGCAATCTTAGATAAGCACCGCTACGTTGCCAATATGTAGATGAACGATAATTGTTCGAAAATATTGTTGACGATAGGCGTGGATAAGATGCGTTAGGATTGCTCTCTGTCCATGAATCCATTGCAAGAGTTGAAGCAGAAGAGTTGTCTTGGAACGAATAGATACCTGTTCCTGCAAGTGTCAATGTTCTGTTTGCCACTCCATAAGCCAATGCTTCGAAGTCGAAGTTATTCCACTTGAAACCAAAACGCAATGAATACATCCACTCAGGAACTGTTGAATAGCCTGCAGCTGTAATGTCTTTATCATCGATAACGTTGTCGTTATTGAGGTCTTTGTATCGAATATCACCGGGACGAACTTGACCAAACTGAGGAATTGCACTGCCAGTAGCAAGGTTTCCTGCGTTATCAAAGTCGTTAGTGCCATACAATCCTTGAGCGATAAGAGTGTAAGGAGTGTCTATTGCGTGTCCTTTTCTGTAAAGATAAGGATATGCTTTAGCCTCTTCGCCCATGTTTACGATCTCGTTTTTAGCATAACTCAACATACCATTCACAAAGTAATTCACCTTTTTATTGATGTTTCCATGGTATGAAAGGTTCAATTCAAAGCCGTGATTCTTCACCTCACCAACATTAATATAAGGTACTAAGCTACCGAATGATGCTCCAACAATTCCAGGAACAGAGCTATATGATTGAGTAAGAATACCGCTTTGACGTTCTGAGAACAAATCGAATGTGATGTCAAAGTTCTTCCACAAGGTTGCATCAACACCTAAGTTAAAGATATGTTTGTGCTCCCATGTAGCGTCTTTGTTTGCCAACATCAAGGCTCTAAAGCCTGAACTGTTGTTAGAGTTCACACCGAATAGGTAGCCACCATTGCTCTTATACACTGCATCGAACAAGTGTCTGCCTTGTGTTTGGTCGTTTCCAACCATACCATAAGATGCTCTTAGCTTCAAGAAGTCTACTGTGTTACATTGCTTTAGGAATGCTTCGTTAGACAAAATCCAACCTAAAGACAATGAAGGGAACAAGCCAAAACGTTTTGATTCATAGAAGTTATCACTTCCCATGTACGATGTTGAGAGTGTAGCAAAATAGGTTTTACGATAGCCATACTCTACATTTGCTCCATAGTTGATGTACTTTCTGTCGTAACGCACACCATATTCTTTATAAATATCAGATAAAGCGAAGAGCAAAGCCTTTACATCGTGCATGCCAAACGATTGCTTATAGTTTAATTGTCCACGTAAGTTGAAACGTGTAGCATCTGTTTTAAAGCCTTCTTCTGCTGTTAATGGCGAATCAACTCCAAAGGGAGTGTAAGCATAAACGGTCATATTGTTAGCATCAACTCCTGTTTGCGACAATGCATAACGTGCATAAGTGCGAGTTTTAGGCGATGTTTCTATAAGCGTATTGTAATATCCTGCAGCCACAGAAGCGTCTAAACCTGGGAGCAGTTTGTTTAAATCATACTTTAATTGAAGAATGATTTGCAAACGTCTACTGTTCTCTTTGTTGAGTCCTTGCTTCAATAAATCACCCACAGGGTTGGTAAATACGGCATTACCTCCCATTGTTCCATTGGGGTTATAGATAGGGAATGCAACCGAAGGAATGCGTCTTGTGAGTGCTAATAACGAATAAGCATCATACGAACCGCCTGGAGTTGTATGCTCACCGATATTTCCTCCAGCATATAAAGCAGCTGATAATTGCTTACTTATATTGATATCAATGTTTGTTCTGAAGTTAAATCGAGTGAGAGAAGTATTGGCATTTTCTTTACCTTTCCTATCAACTCCATTGTATAAACCTCCATTACTCAATAGACCAAGGGTGACATAATATCTCAAAACATCATTTCCACCTCTAAAAGTCATATCTCCTCTGGTTAAAGGAGCAGTGTTCTTTAGAACAGCTTTTTGCCAATTTACATTAGGATAAAGGTATGGATTGGTGCCCATCTTTATCTCGTTTAATTGGTCTTGAGAATATTTTGGTGCCAAACCATCATTCACCAAGGCTTGATTATACAAGTTAGCATAATCCACTCCGTCTAAAACTGGAGACAACTGAGTTGGAGTTTGAATACCTGTTTGTAAACGAATTTCAACCGAAGAGCCTGCAGTTCTACCCTTCTTTGTTTCGATTAGTATCACACCATTAGCCGCTCTACCTCCATAAAGAGCTAATGCTGCAGCGTCTTTCAACACAGTTACGGTCTCGATTTCATTCGCAGACACCATATCTAAAGAGCTTTCAAATCCGTCTACTATAACTAATGCTGTCTGTTGTTGTGCATAAGAGCTTCTTCCTCTTACATAAACATTAGATAAAGAGAAATCATTTCCTGGCTCTCCGCTATTTTGTTGTACCATTAATCCAGGTAATAATCCTTGAAGAACATTACCAACAGATGGAATACTGATATCATTTATCACCTCACCTTTGATGATTGACTTTGCAACGGTTGAGCTATTGACATGCAAAGAATCTCGATTTGTGATATAAGTCTTTATATCTTTGCTTGTAGACCCATACAAATAAGCATTTCCGCTATGAGCCATTAACAAGCTAAAAAGTATTACTTTATATTTCATAATCTAACTTATCTTTTCTAATTACCAACCTGGGTTCTGCTTTAAATACCCTTTATCAATTTCGATTTGCTTAATAGGATGTAGATAAGAGCGTCTACTCCAAGAACGACGTTCGAACACATAAGGTACATAATGCGCCTTATTAGGTTGTCCTACGATTGGACTTAGCTTCAAGCCATACATCTTTCCTTGCATCACTCCTTCGTTTTCAGCAATCATCCAACGACGGATATCCCAGAAACGGTGGTCTTCATAAGCAAGTTCTACAGCTCTTTCATTACGCAATTTTTGTCTGAATTCGTCCTTAGTTAAAGCATTATCAAAAGCAGGCATACCGCTTCTTGCACGAACAAGATTTACTGCTTGGAACGCTTCTGCAGGTGGATTATCGTAATATTCGTTAAGTGCTTCTGCATAATTCAAATACAACTCTGCCACTCTAAACACAATCCAGTCGATGTTTACTGTGTTTAATGGAGGTGTAACCTTTAGAGTTCGAGGCACCCATTTACGCACTAAGTGCTTTGTTTTATCGTTAGCTACACTGTGAGCACCGCCTGGGAAGAAGTTTAAAACACCCACTTCGTCATTCCAAAGTGCACCATGTGCTGCAATAGTTTGCTTGAATCGAGGGTCAAGAGATTCGTATATATCTAACAAGTCATCTCCTCCGTTATCTTTCCACGCTGCCTTTTGACCTGTCTTTGTTTCATAATACTTCACAAAGTTAAAGGTTGCGAATAGTCCACCATCAGACCAACTCTGGTTATTTGCCCAAGATGGCAAGTCAGCTGCTAATGGTTTCTCGCTCACTTTGAAGTTACGATACTTCTTATTAGCAAGAATGATCTCGCAGTTATCAGGCAAAGTCCACATCTGCTCATAGTTGGTTTCAGGGTTACCTTCATCATATAAAGCATAGAAACCACTTGCTTTCACTGCATCGATAGCATCTTTTGCTGCGTCTGCAGCCTTCTTCCATCTTTCTTTATCTTCAGAAGCGTATCCAATAAGATTGTTATCTGCACCTAAAGAGAGATATGGATGATTTGTATTAAACAAAGGACTTGCTGCATAAAGCAATACTCTTGCCTTTAAACTCAATGCTGCTACTCTATTAGCACGACCCTTTTTGGTTGCGTCTGTATAATAGTTTGGAAGCAACTTAGCCGCTCTATCGCAGTCTGCCACAATTGAATCTACACAATCAGCGAATGTGTTTCGAGGCAAAGTAGTAACATCGCTGGCATTTAAACGACGACGAACGATGGGCAATCCACCATATCTATACACGCCTTCCCAAAACACTAATGCTCTCATAAAATAAGCTTCACCAGTTGCTCGGGTATTAAATTCAGGGTCACCTTGGTCTAATGGCACCTCATGAAGACGCTCTAACAAGATGTTACACTTACGCAATGTCTCCCATCTCATAGTGTGATGTGGGTCTTCATCCCAGTCAATACTATTGTTATTGTGGTTATCTTTGTTCCAAGAGGAATTTCCTTTACCCCACTCTGCACCTTCTTCAGCCTCATCACATGCAGAAGCTAAGGTAGAAGAAGCAGCCAACTTACGGTCGGCATCACTACTATTCATAGAGAAACCCAAAGGCATACCTTCGGCATACACGCCAGTTAGGTAGCTTTCTGTTAGGGTTCTATCTGCAAAAACCTTGTTTTCATCAAGCTCTGCAGATGGTGGTGTCTCTAAATAATCACTACACGAGGTGAGTAGAGCACCACAAACAAGTATATAGATTAAATTCTTTCTTTTCATAAAATCAGAAATTCACGTTAATACCAAGGTTATAAACTCTTTGCAAAGGATAGGTATTGATTTCCACGTTTCCACCTTTTGAAGGTGCTTCAGGGTCGAGGTCAATCACCTTTGTCAATGTCAATAGGTTCGAACCGCTTATATATAGGCGAACACTTTCTAAGCCTAAGCTCTTCACAAATGCCTTTTTAAAGGTATAACCTACTTCAACATTCTTCAAACGAAGATACTTTGCATCTCTAATCCACAAGTCAGATTCACGATAGTTGTGGTCTGTTTCTCTGTTAGGATTAAGTGAAAGACGTGGGAAAGTGATCTTGTCGTTAGCTGCATAACGTTCTGGTGTCCAGCGTTCTTTAATCAACTCCTTAGCACTTTCTTCGCCTTTGATAAATGGCCACAATGAACGTCCAAAGTATTTAATAGACACATTGTCTGCACCTTGCCACAAAGCAGAGAAGTCCCAGTTGTTCCAATTGAATCCAAAAGAGAAACCATACACGATTTCTGGAATGGGTGAATAACCAATTGGCACCATATCATAGTTGTCAATCTCACCATCTTTGTTCACGTCTACATATTTAACGTCTCCTGGTTGAAGCTTGTTTCCGCTCCAAGCACTACGTGGACGGCTCAAAGAATTGATTTCTTCCCATGAGTTATAGAATCCATCTGTTAGCAAACCAAAGAACTGATCTTTGCGTCTTCCTGTTTCTAACTGATATTTGTAGCGTTTATTCACCTCGTCTCTATAAAGGATTTTGTTACGAGCAAACGAGTAGTTGAAACGCACCCAATAGTTAAATTTGTTGATTCTGTTGCGATAGTTAACATCTAATTCCCAACCTTTGTTCTCCATTTCTCCCAAGTTATAAGCAGGAAGGTTTGCACCTATAATCATAGGTTGTGTTGAACGGTTGGCAAGAATGTTGTTTCTCTTTTCTTTAAACACATCGAACGAAACAGTAAGATGGTTCTTTAAGAGGTTAGCTTCGAATCCGAAGTTCATTTTTCGTGCCTTTTCCCATGTTAGATTGGGGTTTCCTATCTTGTTCTCGATAATCATTCGAGAAGTAGAATACGACGAAGCGTCACCGAAGTGATATTTATAAAAATCTTTATCAGGCGCATATCCGTAAGAAGAAGGCATGTAAAGGAAACGTTCGCCACCAATTTGATCGTTACCAACTTCACCGTATGAACCTCTAAGTTTTAAGAAAACAACCCAATCATTCTTTGGAAAGAAGGGCTCTTCGCTCACTACCCAACCCATAGAAAAGGCAGGGAAGAAACCAAAGCGTTTTCCTTTTGCAAAGTTCTCAGTACCGTTATAACCCATATTGATTTCGGCTAAGTAACGTGAATCGTAAGCGTATGTAATACGGCTCACTAAACCTTGATAGGCATTAGGTACGTTAAACTTCAATGCAGGCGAATAATATTTACTTTGATTGTATAGCAACAATCCTGTAACATGGTGTTTGCCAAATTGTTGATCGTAGTTTAATGCAGCCTCAAAGTAAACCTTTTTGTTCTTATTCCAGCTGTGTCCAGTGTCCCAAACAGTCTCTTCTATTTGTGGAATCAACAAAACATTGTTAGGATCTTGTTGATCTCGGCGTGCAACATAGAAAGGATAGCTCTTATAGAACTTCTTTCTGCTATAGTAATAGCTGTCGTAAGCAATGCTTGCATGCACCTTTAAGCCTTTCAAAAGAATACGAGAAAGGTCGTAGGTGAGCTTAAAAGTAGAGTTCAAATTGTTTCTACTATCTTTAGAAAAACCATTACTTAGAAGTGATTGCCATGGGTTGGTAGCTCCTAATCCATCTTGAATCTTAACAATTTTGCCATCGATCATACCTGGAGAGCTAAGTGGATTGGCAAACGAAATCGCCTTCCAAATATCGCTATTACCAGTACCTGGAGTCACAACATCTTCTATTTGCACTGCTAATTGTGCCGATGCTGTAAAATCATCAGTGATAGTAAAGTCGAGATTTGAACGGAAGTTATAACGTGTGTTACGTGAGTTTACATCGTGGTCTTTATCGATTTTTGTATGTTTAAACATACCTTGTTGATCGAAGTAACCTGCAGAAATAAAGTACTTTACACGTTCTGTACCTCCACTAATATTAAAGTTGTGTTGTGTTCTAAAAGAAGTTTTCTTCAAAAAATCTGAAGTCCAATCCATATTAGGGTGCAACACAGGGTCGAATCCGTTTTTATACAATTCGATATCCTTATCTGTGAATCTTGGTTTGAAGGTTGCTCCAGAAGCATAAGCATCGTTCTTTTGCGCTTCGTTGTATAGAGTTGCATAGTCGGCACTATTCAAATAATGTGGAAGTGCTGTGGGTTGTTGCAACGATACGTTTGCCGAATAGCTTAAAGAAGGTTTGCTTTTGCTACCTTTACGAGTGGTAATAAGCACCACACCATTTGCTCCTCGCACACCATAGATGGCAGTTGCAGAAGCATCTTTCAAGATATTAACAGATTCTATTTCGTTAGGATCGATACCATTGAAGTTTGGTCGCTCCACACCATCAATCATAACAAGAGGCTCGGTGTTGTCTGTAAAGGTACTAACACCACGCACTAACAAGCTCGAAGCATCTTCACCAGGCGCTCCACTACGTTGAACTGCCACCAAACCAGGCATTCTTCCCACCAACATGTTACTGACATTGGCTTGTGGAGTTTGCACCAATTCTTTGGTAGACATGGTTGAAATAGCAGCAGTTACGCTCTCTTTCTTTTGCTTACCATATCCCACAACAACGATTTCGTCCAACTTTTGAGCGTTGTCTTCACGCAAAACAACATGAAGTTTTTGCTTTCCTTTTGAAGAAATTTCTTGAGGTTGATAACCAATATAAGATACTAAAAGAATATCTTCGGGCGCAACCTCGATATTAAAAGCACCGTCGATGTTGGTAACGGTACCTACATTGCGATTTTTTACATAAACGGTTGCACCAATAATGGGCTCGCCTTTTTCGTCGACCACACTACCAGTGATAGGCTGCATCACTCCTTTTTTATCGTCTTTTGTAAGACTTTTAGAAGCAGGTGTTTGCTTATCTTGCTTCTTTACGATTGATATCACCTTGCCATTTACACTGTGTGTTAATCCTAAAGGCTCTAAAACCTGTTGCAACACTTGTATCAATGCCTGTCCATTAGACGACACATTTACTTTTGTTGCTGGGTTTAATACCGAGTTTCTATACACAAAAGTGTAGTTTGTTTGACTCTCGATTTGTTTAAAGAACTCACTAAAGGTGTTGTTCTTTACACTTACATTCACCTTTTCTGTTTGTGCATTACCTACCATTGGGGCAAGAAAACCAAGCGCAACAAGATAGGTGCGTGGCTTTAACAAATAACACAAGTGCCTTTTATCAGGCAATAATCGTTTCTGTTTTTCTAACGTCATGAGGTTATTTTGAATTTAATTTTATTTTAAGAATTATTTAAATGGATATACTTCCAAATGTTGTTCGTTGTTGTTTTTCTATTTGATATATACTTGTTTTTCTTTGATTGAATAATTAAAGTTATATAATCGGCTCAAAGCATCTAACATTTCAGTGATGCCAGTCTGCTTAAATGTTCCTGTAATTTTATCGTTCATTGGTATATTTCGTTGGAAGTGGAACTCTACTCCATAAGCATTCGAAACATCTTCGAACACCTCTTTAAGTGGAGTGTCTTTGAAAACGAGGGTTCCATTGCGCCAACCTGCATCGCAAAGTAGGTCTGCCTCTTGCCAACTCAATTTGCTTTCCACCTTATTATATATAGTCTTCTGACCTGGAACTAAATGACATTCGTTCTTTAAGTGAGGCGAAGTGAGTTTTACGCTGCCACTGAAAAGTGCTGTTTCGATGGCTTTTTCAGACACTTTAAGGTTGAATTGTGTTCCTAATACCTCTACATCCATATCTTTCATCGATACAACAAAGGGACAAAGAGGATTTTTGGCTACATTGAAATACACCTCACCTGAATCGAGTTTGATGTGGCGTTCTACACCAGGAATAATCGAATAGCGAAACGCTGTACCACCATTGACTTCCAAGTGAGTACCATCTGGCAAAGTAAAAGCAGCCTTATTACCCTTCAATATGCGTACACTTGTGTAGTAATTGCTATGCTTTTGCAATCTATTTTCATAGCTTTTAAAAAGCGAAGCCAATCCAACAAAAAGACAAAGGAAACAAGCTGCAGACAAAATCCATGTTCTGCGCTTTCTCATTCTGATGGTTCTTTCAATCTGTTGATACAACAATTCACGCTCTTCGGCTGTCATCTTCTCAACAGAATGGGTGCTTTCGTTCTCTTCTAACACTTCCCATAGAACTTCGTCCGAGATGTTTTGCATCTCGTTTTTCAATCTCTTCAATTCCGAAGTGCTTAGTTTTCCTGCAAAATAGTTGCTAAATAGTTGTTTTAACTCTTCGTTTGTCATTGATATATGGCACCTTAAAGGGTTTAAAATTCATATAAGAAAGAAAGTAACCAGCAAATAAAACCACCTTTGGTGAGTTCTTTTCTCAACACTTTCAATACTGTTGTAAGATAGTTTTTCACTGTTTGTGGAGACAAACTGAGGTTTTGTGATATTTCTTTTATCGTCATTCCCTTGTCTCTACTCATTTTATATATCTCGCAAGCACGTGATGGTAGTTTGGTTTTACTGCTCTCTACATACTGCAATACATCTTTATATAGAATGTCGCTGTCGGCTGTTTTATTCTCGTTTATTGCTCCATAAAGAGAAACATATTGATCGATTGTGATTTCTTTGACCTCTTTTCTGAACATATCTATAATGAGATGATGGGCAATAGTGAAGAGATATGCCTGCAAATTAGCTTCTGGATTTAAGGCGTTTCGGTTATCCCAAAACTTCAAAAATGTGTCTTGTACAATGTCTTGAGCCAGCTCTGGGTTCTTAACTTTTTTCAAAACAAAGGCATATAACGAGTCAACTTGCTCGTTATACACCTCTTTAAACAAATCATACGAATTATTAAAAGGAACTACATTATTGTCTTGTTTTGCACGAAACATGGTATTATTTAAACCAATTAAAACTCCGCACAAACATAAGTTCAATGCCCATTATTTCTATTTCAACTTAAAGCTAAAATGTTTTATATTCTTTTTGTTGAGTTCTGAATACTCCACTTCCATTCTATCTTTCTTCACTTCGCATAACAAATAGCTCATATTGCTATTCACTAACACTGGGAAGTGAATGTCGTTGGTTGCTTCTTGGAACTCATATCGGTGTAAGTGACCCGACAACATCACCGAAGCTTGCATATTGTTAAGCGTTGGAACCATTGTTTCTTTAAGATGATAGTATCCATGCCAAGAGCCAAATGCTGGTGGGATGTGTGAGAACACGATCAAAGGATATTTCTTATGGCGTTCTTCTTTAGCCAAGTTCTTTAGCCAAAGAGCTTCTCTTTCTCTATATTCGTCGAATGCTGCGATGTCACTATACTCCATATCGGTGTCGGGTTTGTCTTCTCCTGAATCTAAAAACAAGAAGTCTATGCCCGCAATATGTTGCAAACGATAATATTCATTGGTCTTTGTTGGGAAGTAATCTATCACATGATCGGCAAAAGATCCACGTGTTTCGTGGTTTCCACGATTAAATAATATGGGGATTTTTGTAGCGAACATAGAAACACAAGTATCGATATAAGCTCGCAAAACATTGTTAGGATCGCCCACCATGTTCGACATATCGCCATTTAAAAGCACAAAGTCTAACTTCGAAAAGTCTACATCTTTGCACAAATCTTTCATAAAAGCAGCTCGCTCATGAATATCATTTAAAACCAAGAAGCGCACGTCTCTGCGTTCAACAGGATAGGTTTTAAACTTATAAGGCTCTTTTTTATACACGATAGAAGCAGCAGTTTCGCCGTATGTAACCCAGTCACTCCAAGTCCAAGTGCGCATCTCTTTTGTGAAGATACGATAGCGATAAGGAGTATTTGGACGAAGATTCATCACCTTAACGCAATGTAATGTGTCGCTAACATTCTTCCTTCCACGAACGGTATCGAATACTTTTCGACGTTCTTTTCCATAAAAATGCATGCCATCTTCTTCTGCAATTTCCACCCAAGACATACCTGGTTTATCTGTAACCCACATAATTGTGACTGAAACTGAGTCCATATCGCAAATGTATGGGCCATGAGTTATCTTTATTGCAAAAGCATTCTGCATGCAAAAAAGCATGAAAAGGAATAGTATTTTTCTCATTGGTATAATGTATTGTTTAGTTTGTTGATTCATAATCGTTTATTGCACAGAAGACAATAGGACACAAAGCCCGTTTTAATCTCCGTTTATAAATAATACGCAAAAGTACTAAATTAGTACTATAAAAAAGTTATTTTTTATGTTAATATCCCACTTTCCCCTCTAACACCCCCTCAAACGCTATCAACTTTTTTAGGGATTTCCCTATATTATTTAAGGATTTCCCACCTAACTTTTTACTTTTTATTGTATAACTTTGCGGCATTAAATCATTAAAACGATAGGAATAACAGCCCCTAAGGTTGTTTCTTAATATAGAAAGGAACAAGAATTATGAAAAGATTAGTTATGAGTGTTGCAACTGCAGCATTACTTTTAAGTAGTTGTGGCGGTGCTCAAGGCACAGGAATGTATATTGGTGCTAACATGGGAGGAATGTTAGGAAGTGCTGTTGGCGGACTATTTGGCGGCATGAATGGTAGCAACATCGGTACAATTATAGGCGTTGCAGGTGGCGCAGCCGCTGGAGGTGCAATCGCAAAGAATAAAGCTGATCGTGCACAACAACGTCCATTCGATTCTTCTTACGAAGGAGTTGATGGCCTATACTCTAACTTCAATGGTTCAGATGTAGCCCTTTCATCAGACAACTCACTATCTTCTAATCTTGTAAATGCTTCATATAGCAACAATGATGATAGAATATATCCATTCGGAAGCACACAAGTTGCACAACCACAAGATTACAATACCACTCAAACTGTAACTGTTGGACAACTCGAAAGAAAAGCTCAACCACAGAATGAGCGTACAAGAGACATCGTAGAATTGCGCAATCCTCGTTTCCAAGACGATAATAATGATAATATATTGGTGAGAAATGAGATGGCAAAAGTTACATTTGAGATATTCAATAACGGTACAGAACCTTTATATAATGTAGACCCAATTGTTGAAGAAACAACAGGAAACAAGCACGTTTACATTTCTCCTACTTTGTCGGTACAACGCATCGACCCAGGAAAAGGTATCCGTTACACAGCTCTTGTCACAACAGACAAGTGGTTAAAGAATGGCAACATCACTCTAAAAGTATATGCACGACAAGGCGCACGCACTATCACTGCAATACAAGAGTTCAACATTCCTACTCGAAAGAAATAAGGAATAATAGCATAGCAGGTTGTTTTTGAAATGTTATAACAGAATACTTTGTATTCAATAAGGAGTTGAGAGTAATCTATTCTCAACTCCTTTCTTTTTTAATAATAAGTTATAAATAGCATGCTTTCTATTTTTTTTGTAACTTTGCACCCATTGTTTTGTAGCTAATAACTATTTGTTGGCGACACAATAAAATAAATATCTCATGAACAGAACATTTCAACAACAATTTAATTGGCAAGCCAAAATAGCCATTTTTCTAACAAGTGGATTCGCTTTTTATATGTTTTGGCAACAGAAAGCCCTTGTAGGAACGTTGTTTGCACTATTCACTCTCTTTATAATAAACTACATTATCAATAGCAGTTATACATTTAAAGCAATTGATAATCAACAGTTCTTAGAGATCAACCACGGACGTTTCTATCGCAAGAAAACTGTTTCTCTTGCACAAATCAACAACATATCGACCCATAAGATATGCTTTGGGCTCATCACTTCGCTCATTATTGAAACAGAAAACAAACAATATATTGGAATACAACCACAACAACCAGAATTATTTATCAATGAGTTTTATAAACGAAAGAATGCAAACAATAAAAATGATGACGAATAATAGTCGCCTCTACTCTGTCATTTTTATTTTATTCTTACTACCTCTTCATATCTTTGCCCAGATTGATAACGAGGTAAAAGACCAAAATGTAGAGACTTCGGAGCTTGATTCTGTATCGGCATCTACCATCTTTGAGGATAGCACGGCATTGCCTTGGCCACTCAATAAGCAAGAACAATTGCAGACACTACTTAACAACAAGATGTTTAAAACATCGCAAGTGGGATTGATGGTATATGATATTACAGCCGACTCAACAATCTTTCAATTCAATGAAAAGCAACTTTTGCGTCCAGCTTCAACCATGAAGCTCATCACTGCCATTGCTGCTTTAGACAAACTTGGCGGTGGTCATCAGTTTAAAACTTCGTTATGGAAAACGGGAAACATCGAAGACAGGGTGCTAAAAGGCAATGTTTATTGTGTAGGAGGATTCGATCCGATGTTTAACAACGATGATATGCACGCCTTTGTCAATGGTCTTAAAGAGTTAGAAATTGACACTATTGCGGGCTATATCTTTACAGACACATCGATGAAAGATGGAGATAAATGGGGAGAAGGCTGGTGTTGGGACGATGATAATCCCACGCTTACACCTTTATTGATAAGTGGTAAAGACCGATTTATGGAGCGTTTGATGCACCTTTTGCAAGAAGCTGGCATCACAGTAACGATGGGTTGGACCTCAGGCACAAAGCCTTACGAAGCCGTTCAGATTGAAAGTAGATTCCACACCATCGACCAAGTACTCATGAAGATGATGAAAGATAGTAACAATCTCTATGCCGAAGCTATGTTTTATCAATTGGCAAGCAGTGCAGGAAGGCGTCCTTCGTCGGCAAAAGATGCACGAACAGTGATTAAACAGCTAATCACTAAGTTGCAAAAAGACCCCAATAAATACAAAATTGCCGATGGTTCAGGACTATCTTTATATAATTATGTAAGTGCTGAACTTGAGGTTGAGTTCTTAAAGTATGCTTATAACAACAAAAACATATTCAGACATCTCGACCCTTCGCTTCCTTCTGCTGGCGTAGATGGCACTTTAAAGAAGAGAATGCAAGGCCAATACACTCGAAGTAACGTGCATGCTAAAACAGGAACACTCACTGGAATTAGTTCACTTGCTGGCTATTGCACTGCCTCAAACGGCCATTTCTTGTGCTTTGCCATCATCAATCAGGGATTAATTCACAACTCAAATGGACGTGCTTTTCAAAATAAAGTGTGCGAAATTCTATGCGCTCCGTAAATAAATATATAGTAATTATTTTTTCAACTCAATAAAAACCAAAGCAATATGAACGAAATTAAAAACTTAGTAGAACAGCTCATTGAGCTAACAGGCATTCATGGTGCAAGTGTTGTACCCATTCGTTATGCCCTATTCTTTATCATTGCGATATTCTTATCGTGGTTTTCTGGCTGGGCAGGATGGTACATTATTCGCCCTATTATACAAAAGATAAGTTCTAAAACGCCTACAGAATGGGACACTCTATTATTTAATGACACTGTTCTTCGCACGTTTTGCAAGCTCATTCCTGCTGTTGTTATCTGGAAATTGTTGCCTTTGGTGGTATTTCAACACGCCACTTTAAAAGACATAGTGGCTCGACTAACAGCTGTATATATATGTGTAATGGTGGTAAAATTATTGCTTGCCATCATCAAATCGGTTGAAACAAAGAAGACAAAGAAAGGCTCTAAAATGCAACTTTATGCCAAATCGTTCTTGGGAGTCGTTCGTATTGTCATATTCTTCTTGGCTGGAATTGTTATCATTGCTACCTTATTTAATAAGAACCCCTTAACGCTTCTTGCAGGATTGGGTGCTACTTCTGCCGTATTGATGTTGGTATTTCAAGACACCATACAAGGTCTTGTGGCTGGAATTCGCCTCAACAGCAACGAAATGGTACGCATTGGCGATTGGATTACCGTTCCTGGTACACCCGCAGATGGTATTGTTGAGGACGTAACTTTAACCACAGTAAAGGTTAGAAACTTTGATAATACAACCGCAACTGTCACTCCTATGGCTTTAGTTAACGGCTCTTTCCAAAACTGGAGAAGTATGGCTGCAGGCTCAGGACGCCGTGTTACACGACAAGTTTATTTCGATTTTAAAAGCATTGGCTTTGTTTCTGACGAGCAAAAGCAAGCTCTTATCTCGAAAGAACTATTCACTGAAGACGAACTAAAAGGCAATCACATCAACATTGCACTCTATCGTCAATACATCGAACGTTATCTTTCAAGCAGAAAGGACATTATTCCTGAAATGGGTTTATTGGTAAGAGAAGTAGAAGCCACACAATCTGGTTTGCCTTTGTGCTTCGTTTTCTTCATAAAGAACGATCCTGCAGTGCACTACGAGCACACTTTGGCAGAGATAGTGGAATGGTGTTATGCTATGGCTAACGAGTTTAAGTTAACCATTTATCAACAATTCCCCAACCAAAACGCATAAAGGTTCAACCCCTCTATAACTTAATAAAGACGCAGGTTCAACGAGCTTGCGTCTTTATTTTTATCTCACCTCTTTATAATAGCTATGCTTTTACACTGCAATAGCAATGCTTTTAGAGTGCAAACTCAATGCTTTTACATGCCGAAAGCTATCAAATTGTTTTGCAAGAAATAGCTCAACGCACAACGAAAGAATTTTTCTTATATTTTGATGTTTGAAATAAAAACTCTAATTTTGCGTTTAATATTTGCATTGAAGTATAACATTTAAGTAAAAAGAAGCACCCGTCCTACATACAAGGGCAGTTGCTTTTTTACATAAGTAAGATGAAGAAATATTTATTACAACTATTGATGATGATGCAATTGCTGGTGATGTGCTCACTAAATGCAATGGCACAAAAAGGCGATTCGGCAGTCAACACCCCCCAACAACCTGCCCCAACAGCACAAGTGGTAGACACTACGTTGGTGAAAGGACTCGAATCGATGGAAGACGACGACGCTATCAGTCAACCACAAACAGGTTTTCACAACGCACTTAAAACAAAGTTCATTGAGGGAAACGCTGGGTTTATGTCGTTGGTGGCATTGGCTTTGGTCTTAGGACTTGCCTTTTGCATTGAAAGAATCATTTTCCTCACTTTGTCAGAAATCAATGCAAAGAAGTTTATGGAAGAGCTTTCGGAAAACATTAGCTCTAAAAATTTAGATAAAGCGTTGCAACAATGTGATGCAACAAGAGGTCCTGTGGCTGCTATTTGCAAGGAAGGCGTTATGCGAATAGATCAACCTATCGAAGAAATAGAACGTTCTATCGTTTCGTATGGATCCGTGCAAACGGCCTATTTTGAGCGTGGTTGCTCGTGGATTCGCTTGTTTATTGCTATGGCTCCATCGTTAGGTTTCCTCGGAACTGTTATCGGAATGGTACTTGCTTTCGACCAAATACAAACCGCAGGCGATATAAGTCCAACCATTGTTGCATCTGGAATGAAGGTAGCTCTTATCACAACCATCTTCGGAATCATTGTAGCTTTGATCCTACAGTTATTCTATAACTACATCATCTCAAAGATAGACCACCTCACTTCGCAAATGGAAGAGTCGGTAATGACCCTTCTCGACGCTATAATGCAATATAAAACAAAGCATGAAAAAGAATAAATTGAAGATAAAAGACAACAAGCGATTAGCCAATATCAGTCTAAGAGTACTTTGTTTACTCACTTTGGTGATATTCTCGCTATTCTTTTTAGTTGGATACGATATGCCATCGCTAACTAAAGAGGGAATGGTTGAGCCTCTACTCACCAACACTCTCCTTGTCTTTACTTATATCGTTCTTTTCTTATCCATTGCTATTGCGGTATGGTCGCTCATCAAAGAGTTTTTACTTGGGGCACAACTGCCCAGCATTCAGAATGGAATTAAGGTGAAACTCATTCGAAATACCACCTTCATCAGCGTCCCTACTCTACTTATTCTATTCTTCTTATTAGGTTCTTCATCACCTTTGAAAGTGAATGGAATAGCTTTTAACAACGCATTTTGGTTGAAAGCAAGTGACATGTTCATTTCTGTTTCTATTTTGTTGCTACTTATTGGCATTGTTTGTGCAACATGGGGAACAATTAAAAGCTATAGAAGAGCATAAATGTTATTTAGAAGAAAGAAACAAGAAGTACCCGAACTGAACACTGTTTCAACAGCAGACATCTCGTTTATGCTGTTGATATTCTTTCTTGTAACTACCTCGATGAACCTCGATAAGGGCTTAAAAGGCAGAATACCACCTAAAGAAAAGAAGGAAAAACAAGAGCAAACGGAGGTGAACAAAACCTCGTTTATGTCGATAGAGCTATTGCCCAACAACCAAATAACACTAGAAGGCAAACCCATTGGTCTTGATTCTATCTCGTCGGTAGCCTCTCGTTTCATCTTGAAACACGCCAAAAAGCACGTCATATATATCCATTCGCACCCCGAAAGCAACTATAATAGCTACTTTAAACTACAAAATGCACTTGCTTTGGCTTATCAAAAAGCTCGCAACGAATTGTGTTTAAAGCGTTATAATTGCGAGTATGAATTGGCAGATGCAGGCGAACGTGAAGCAATTGCGCACGACTTGCCTCAACGAATTGTTGAAAATGCGTATGAAAACGACAAAGGAGGTGAGCAATGAGCATGTTTAAAAAGAAACAACACGATGTGCCTCAATTGAACACAGCATCGCTTCCCGACCTCATTTTCTCTGTGTTATTCTTCTTTATGATTGTAACACACATGCGAACAGACAACTCTAAGGTGCGCTATTCGCTGCCCAAAGGAATGTCGTTGGCGAACTTACACGAGAAGAAAGCATTATGCTCTATTTCAATTGGTAAGCTTTTAACGCCCAATGTGCCCCCTAACGAACAGCCAACTGTTATTGAAGTGAATGGCAAACCCGTTGCAAAAGAGCAATTGACAGAGGCTATTAAGGAGGCAAGAAAGCTGTTGAAGCAAGGCGACAAAAATCTTTTCACCGTATTAATAAAGGCAGATGAGCGCACGCCTATGCACGAAATTATGTTCATTAAAAAGGCTCTTCAAGAGGCAAAGGTCGACAATGTGTTTTATGTTGGGCAGTCAATGCGCCGCCAATAACCATCAACTACGACACAAGTTCAACTAAACCAAGCGGAAAAGTTGATGTAAAGAATTAAAAATAAATAAATTATCAGAGAGATAAAAAGACTAAAAAATATCATTAAATACACTTTATTTACCATCAAAACATTTTAAATACGCAAGAGATAACATGTAAGTGAAATGTTACTTTTTGATAGATATATGTTGAAAAAAGAACAAAAAAGTGCGTAATTATAACAAGAAAGCATTAAAAAGTTGGCAGTTTCTTTCTTTTATGTTATCTTTGCATCATTAAAAACACATAAATATGGGACATCATAGTTTAGATCATTTAGATAAAAAGATTCTTCAAATGGTGGCAGAAGATGCACGCATACCTTTCTTAGAGGTTGCTCGTGAGTGCAATGTAAGTGGTGCAGCCATCCATCAACGCATACAAAAGCTTATTAACTTGGGCGTTATCAAGGGTTCACAATTCATTATTGACCCTGAAAAGATTGGTTATGAGACCTGTGCTTTCATTGGTCTTAACTTAAAAGATCCAAGCGATTTCCGTACCGTTGTTGAGGGGTTGAAGAAGATTCCTGAAGTGGTTGAATGCCACTTTACATCTGGTGAGTTCGATATGTTTATTAAAATCTACGCATTTAACAATAAACATATGATGGATATCATTCACAATAAGATTCAACCTCTTAACCTAAGAGGAACTCACTCACTTATTTCTTATCACGCAGAAATAAACAGACAGCTTCCAAAAGAAGATATTCAAATTCCTCAAGGAAAGAAAAGTACAATCGAATAATGAACAATACTGAATGCTGTAGTGAAACAAAAACACTACAGCATTTTTGTTTTTATACTGCAAAGGCAGTTCAATTTCGGTATAAAAGCAAAAGAACAAGTCGCCAAAAGCATTGATATTTCTATATAAAAACAATGCTATTCGCTCGCAAAATCACTCCTATTTCAATATAATAGCAGTGCTTTATTCTCTAAAATAGGCATTTCTTCTCCCCCAAAGCCCCCAACAGCTCTATAAAAGCATAGAGTTTTTCGCTTAAAACATCTTTTTTCCCTCGAAAGACTATCCTATCTATCTTTTCAAAGCACTACTTTCAAATTGTAAGCAGTCTATTTTGAACAAGAAATATCTATTTTTTCGGTCTCAAAATGACAAAAAATTACATTCTTTTTTGCTGTTTGCGGTAACAAAAAGCTAAAAAAAATAAGAGCAATAAAAATTATATTTTTATTTTGGTGGTTATATAAATAACTCTTATCTTTGTCATAATTGTTAACCTTAAAAATATTAAGCCTATGAATGTAGATGAAGTATTGAGTCGTTTGGAACAAAAATATCCAGGCGAAAAAGAGTATCTACAAGCAGTAAAAGAAGTACTTGTATCTATCGAAGAAGTGTATAACGCTCATCCAGAGTTCGAAAAAGCGAAACTTATTGAACGACTGGTAGAGCCTGAAAGAATTATTACTTTCAGAGTACCGTGGGTAGACGACAAAGGAGAAGTGCATGTTAACACAGGCTACAGAGTGCAATTTAACAGCGCAATTGGCCCCTATAAAGGCGGACTTCGCTTCCATGCATCTGTAACACCGTCTATTTTGAAGTTCTTAGGGTTTGAACAAACCTTCAAGAATGCATTAACAACACTCCCAATGGGAGGCGGAAAAGGTGGCTCAGACTTCTCTCCTCGAGGCAAGAGCGATGCCGAAATAATGCGTTTCTGCCATGCTTTTATGTCGGAACTATACCATTATATCGGAGTTGACGAAGATGTTCCAGCTGGCGATATCGGTGTAGGAACACGTGAAATAGGCTATCTCTTTGGTATGTATAAAAAGCTAAAACATCAATGGGGAGGCGTTTTAACTGGTAAAGGTATTGAATGGGGTGGCTCAAAGATACGCCCTGAAGCTACAGGTTATGGCGCATTATACTTCGTGAATGAGATGTTGCAAACCAAAGGAATTGATATTGCAGGTAAAATAATAACAACAAGCGGTTTTGGTAACGTTACATGGGGCGTGATTAAGAAAGCAACTGAACTGGGAGCAAAGGTCGTTACGATTAGTGGTCCTGATGGTTTTATCTACGATCCCAATGGTATCAGCGGCGAAAAGATAGATTATCTATTAGAACTACGTTCTTCGGGCAATGACATTTGCAGTCCTTATGCCGACGAATTCGAAGGAGCACAGTTCTTTAAAGGCGAGAAACCATGGCGTATCCCTTGCGACATTGCATTGACATGCGCTACCCAAAACGAGCTAAATGAACACGATGCAGAACTTCTTTTACAACACAAACCATTGTGTGTAGCCGAAGTTTCAAATATGGGATGCACAGCCGAAGCTGTTGATCTCTTCTTAAAAGCTAACCAATTGTTTGCACCTGGTAAGGCAGTTAATGCTGGAGGTGTGGCAACATCGGGCTTAGAAATAACCCAAAACAACCTTCGTTTGCCTTGGAGTGAAAAAGAAGTGGATGAAAAACTACATTACATCATGCACTCTATTCACGAACAATGCGTTAAATATGGCACTGAAGCAAATGGCTATATCAATTATGTGAAGGGTGCAAACGTTGCTGGATTTATGAAAGTTGCTAACGCCATGATGGCGCAAGGCATAGTGTAGAATGAAAAACAAGTATAGTGCAAATAAACAAAAGAAACGTAATCATAATATGTATGATAATGCTTTGCCACCTGTGTTACGCACAACAACAGCGTGGCAAAGCTACCTTTTACTCTAAAAGGGCTACAGGTGCTCGCACTGCCAGTGGTGAGTTACTTCATCACGACAGTTTAACTTGTGCGCACCGAACCTATCCTTTTGGGTCGAAATTGCGTGTCATTAACCCCGCAAATGGTAAAGAAGTGGTGGTTAGGGTTACAGATAGAGGACCATTTGCACGTGGACGTATCATAGACTTATCATGGGGTGCTGCCAATATGTTAGATATCCTTTCAAAAGGGGTAGCTACTGTTATTGTGGAGCCTATCGAAATTGGCAAAATTCCATATCGTCCTAAAGATAAAATCGATCTTCCTGAAATTGATTTCGATGTATCTGATGCTGGATATAGCTTCATTCAACAATGGAATACGGAAACACCTAAAAAGGTAGAGGCGGCTTCTAAGCAGACAACGAAGGAGAAAACAACTCCTACAAAAACTAAAACAACAAATAAAGAAGAACACAACTCTACCCCAACAACAGACAAAGGTAAAGAAGAGAACAACAAACCTAAGTCGAACAAGTGGAGCAATGTGTTTGAAAAACTTAAGTTTTGGGACAACTAATAAGAAAACGAAATAGAACAAGAACAATGAAAAATCTTACTAAAAAACTAGCCCTATGCCTACTTTTCATCTCCATAGGGACTATTACTTATGCACAATCGTTATTTGTTGGTAGCTATAACATAAGATACAAAAACAACCATGACGCTAAAGCGGGATTCGTTTGGCAAAAGAGATGCCAGGTTATTTGCGACCAATTGAAATTTGAAAATCCTGATATCTTTGGTGCTCAGGAGGTATTGGTAGAGCAATTGCACGATATGTTGGAACAACTTCCCACCTATAATTATATAGGCGTGGGTAGAGACGACGGCAAAGAGGCTGGCGAATACGCTGCTATTTTCTATAATAAAAACGAGATTGAGAAACTAAAAGATGGCCATTTCTGGCTCGCAGAGAATCCTAAAAAGCCTAAATTGGGTTGGGACGCTGCTTGTATTCGTATCTGCACATGGGGCAAATTCAAGCAAAAAGCAACGGGATTTACGTTCTATTTCTTTAATCTTCACACCGACCATGTTGGCGTTATCGCACGTCGTGAGGCCGCAAAGTTGGTAATTAAAAAGATAAAAGAAATCGCAGGAGCCAAGTCTCCCGTTATTCTTACGGGTGACTTTAATGTCGATCAAAAAGATGAGACATACGACTTATTTGTTAATTCGGGCTTATTGAACGACTCATACACCATCGCTCAAAACAGATTTGCAGAGAATGGAACATTCAATGACTTTGATTCTGATACCAAAACGGATAGTAGAATCGACCATATTTTCTTGACCAAATCCTTTGAAGTTCAACGTTATGGAGTGCTCACCAATAGCTATTGGACAGAAGATACGGAATCGGAAGCAAGAAAAGGAAAAGATGCTCCACAACAAATCAACCTAAAACGATTTACAAGAAGAAATCCTTCAGACCATTATCCTGTATTTGCAAAGATCAAATGGGTGAAGAAATAAAAAGATGAGGCGTTTCAATCGAGAATATATAAAAGTATTGAAACGCCTCAATAAATATATCTCTTATTGAAGATATACACCTAAAAACACTTCTTTTATTTTGCTTTCAAGTAAAATTAAATTACCTTTGCAGATGCTAGTGTTGGCTCTTTAAGTACAATGTACTACTGCATTGAAACATTATAATAAAGTATGTGCATTCCATAACCTTTATGAGCATAAAACAGTTAGCTAGTTTTTAGATGGCGTTTATACAACATTGTGATGATTGAGAACGAAAATTTAAGATTATTAGACAAGATAACATTTCCTAAAGATTTGAGACAATTAAGTATTGAACAATTGCCTCAAGTGTGTAAGGAATTACGAGAAACCATAATAAATGAGCTCTCTGTTAATCCAGGACATCTCGCTTCGTCGTTAGGAACGGTAGAACTTACGGTGGCTTTACATTATGTTTTTGCCACACCTACTGACAGATTAGTGTGGGATGTGGGTCATCAAGCCTATGGACATAAGATACTTACAGGTAGAAAAGAGATCTTTTCGACTAATCGTAAGCTTAACGGAGTGCGCCCATTCCCATCTCCTTCTGAAAGCGAATACGACACTTTTGCATGCGGACATGCTTCGAACTCGATCTCAGCAGCATTAGGAATGGCTGTTGCAGCTAAGCGTTTGAACAAGAAAAATCAACATACTGTGGCTATTATTGGCGACGGATCTATGAGTGGCGGATTGGCTTTTGAAGGCTTGAACAACGTGTCTTCTACTCCAAATGACATGTTAATCATCTTAAATGATAACAACATGAGCATTGATAGAAGTGTTGGTGGAATGGAAAAGTATTTATTACAGCTCGATACTAACGAGACTTATAATAAAATAAGGTTCAAAGCTTCGCAATGGTTACATTCAAAAGGCTATCTAACAGATAAGCGCCGACAAATGATTATACGACTAAATAATGCTATTAAATCGGCATTAAGTAGTCAACAAAATGTCTTTGAAGGCATGAATATACGCTATTTTGGTCCCTTTGAAGGTCACGATGTAATTGAACTTGTTCATATGTTACGTCGCTTAAAAGACATGAAAGGTCCCAAGATGCTACACCTTCACACCATAAAAGGTAAGGGATATGCTCCTGCAGAAGAGCAAGCTACGGTGTGGCATGCACCTGGTAAGTTCGATCCTGCAACGGGAACGAGAATCGTTAGCGATGAAAGCAACACCCCACCACGTTATCAAGATGTCTTTGGAGAAACTCTTTTGGAACTTGCAAAGATGAATGATAAGATCGTAGGAGTGACTCCTGCGATGCCAACTGGTTGCTCTATGAATATCATGATGGGTGAAATGCCCGACCGAACATTCGACGTTGGAATTGCAGAAGGACACGCTGTGACTTTCTCTGCGGGTATGGCTAAAGACGGATTGATACCTTTCTGTAACATATATAGCGCCTTTGCGCAACGTGCTTACGATAATATTATTCACGACACAGCCCTTTTAAGTCTTCCTGTTATATTCTGTTTCGACCGTGCAGGCTTAGTAGGTGAAGACGGACCAACGCATCATGGCGTGTTTGATCTTGCGGCTTTACAACCTGTACCCAATCTTATTATCTCTTCTCCAATGGACGAATGTGAGCTAAGAAGATTGATGTACACTGCTCAACTGCCTAATCATGGTCCATTTGTGATACGCTATCCTCGTGGAAAGGGAACGCTCGTTGATTGGCGTTGCGCCCTTGAAGCTGTAGAAATAGGTAAAGGACGTTGTTTAACTGAGGGCGAAGACGTTGCCGTTATCACCTTAGGTCCATTAGGAAACGACGTTCAACAGATTATAAAGGAATTGAGTTCTGAAGGCAATAACATTAGTGTTGCCCATTACGACCTACGCTTTTTAAAGCCACTCGATGAGCAATTGCTGCACGAAGTGGGTAAAAAGTTCAAGCGAATTATCACCATTGAAGACGCAGTTAAAGATGGTGGAATGGGCAGTAGCATCACTTGTTGGATGAAAGACCATAACTACCATCCTACAATTGTAAGAATGGGAGTGCCCGATAGTTTCATAGAACATGGAACAGTTGATGAATTACGCAAGATTGCAGGATATGATAAGGCTGCAATAAAACAAGAAATTTTAGGTTAATATGAAGATTATCATTGTTGGAGTTTATGCCATTGGTACCCACTTGGCAGAGTTATTATCTCGTAATAACGAAGAAGTCGTATTAATAGACAATAATCCAGACAACCTTGTTCGTCTAGATAGAGACTTCGATTTACTTACTATTTGTGCAGAACCAACCAGCATTAAGGCCCTAAAAGATGCGGGTGCAGAACATGCCGACTTGCTTATTGCGGTTACTCCACAAGAAACTGTCAATATAAATATATGCGTATTGGCAAAGAACTTGGGGACAAAACGAACCGTTGCAAAGATAGATAGTTTAGAATATCTTAACGAAGGCATGGATAAATTCTTCAAACAAGTGGGCGTCGACTCACTTATTTATCCTGAAATGCTTGCTGCAAAGGACATTATATCAGGCCTAAAGATGAGTTGGGTGCGTCAACGTTGGGACATTCACAATGGTGCTTTGGTGATGCTTAGTATCAAATTGCGAGAAGGTTGCACCATATTGAATCAACCACTCAAAAGCATTAGCGAGCATAAAGAGCCTTATCACATTGTAGCCATACGTCGTGGAGATGAGACTATCGTTCCTGGTGGAGACGATGAACTAAAACTTTATGACCTTGTTTACTTCATGACCACCAAAAATTATATTCCCTATATTCGCAAAGTTGTAGGTAAAGAAGACTACGACGATGTGAAAAACGTTATGATTATGGGCGGAGGTAACACCTCAGTGCGTGTTGCTTCGACCCTACCAAGCTATATGTCGGCTAAAATTATCGAGTTAGACGAAGCGAGATGCGAAGAACTTAACGAGCTACTCGATAGCGACACGATGGTAATTAATGGCGACGGAAGAGACATTGGCTTGTTAAAAGAAGAAGGAATACGCAACACTCAAGCCTTTGTTGCAGTAACTCCCAATGTCGAAACCAATATTCTTGCTTGCTTAACTGCTAAAAGACTCGGTGTAAGAAAGACCGTTGCGCTGGTGGATAACATTGATTATATCAGTATGGCAGAGAGCCTTGACATCGGAACAATTGTGAATAAGAAGACCATTGCGGCAAGTGAAATCTACCAAATGATGCTCGATCCCAATGCGAACAACATGAGATTCATCATGACTTCGAATGCAGACATCGCAGAATTCAAGGTTCAAGAAGGTTCAAAAATCACCAAAAAGAAAGTCTACGAGCTTGGTTTACCAACCGGATTAACCTTAGGTGGACTTGTAAGAAACGGCGAAGGTATGCTTATTAGCGGTGGAACTCAGATTGAAGCAGGCGACATTGTGATGGTATTCTGTCACGATTTACGAATAACAAAGATAGAAAGATACTTTAATTAAGATTGAGATGATTAATTGGAAGATTATATTTAAGATTCTAGGTTCATTATTATTTATCGAAACAGCCCTACTCCTTAGTAGCGTTGCCGTATCGCTTTTCTATCATGAATTCGATTCTTTAGCTTTTATTGTATCCTCATTAATTACTCTTTTCTTTGCTTTCTTTTTCCGTTCATTAGGAAATGAAGCAGAAAATAGCATGTCGAGACGTGACGCTTACTTAGTTGTTACACTCTCGTGGACCATCTTTAGTATCTTTGGTTCATTACCTTTTATGATAACAGGAGCCATACCTCATTTCACCGATGCTTTTTTTGAAACGATATCGGGCTTCACAACCACAGGAGCAACTATCATAGACGATGTTGAATCCTTACCTCATGGATTACTTTTTTGGCGTTCAATGACCCATTGGATAGGTGGATTAGGAATTGTATTCTTTACCATTGCCCTTCTTCCATCACTTGTTGGCGGTTCAGTTAAGATCTTCTCAGCTGAAGCAACGGGCCCTATTCAGTCAAAGTTACACCCCCGTTTAAGTACAAGTTCTAAATGGATTTGGAGCGTTTACCTCATTCTCACTATTGCATGTGTCCTTAGTTTCAAGCTATGTGGAATGGGATTATTCGACAGTATCAATTATTCTATGGCCATTGCAGCCACAGGAGGCTTCTCAACTCACAACAGTAGTATTCTTTATTTCCACTCTTCTACGATAGAATACCTTTCTATTTTCTTCTGTTTTGTGTCAGGAGTCAACTTCACTTTATTGTATATGGCAGTAGCGAAGCTACGTTTTAAGGCCTTATTCCGCAATGCAGAGTTCATATTCTATTGCTCAATTATCTTAGGCTTCACCGCTTTCATCATGTTCGAGCTAATTTATCGCAACGGATATGAGTTAGAAAAGGCATTCAGAAGTAGTCTTTTCCAAGTTGTTTCTTTCATCACCACCACAGGACTCTTTAGCGATGACGCAGGTAAATGGCCCCATGTCACTTGGGTAGTCTTAGCAATGTGTATGTTCTTCGGCTCTTGTTCAGGTAGTACAAGTGGAGGTTTAAAATGTGTTCGAGGCGTATTGATTCTCAAAATTATATCTAATCAGTTCAAACAGATCTTGCATCCCAATGCCGTTTTACCGCTAAAGATCGACGGAACAAATATCGAAGTTCGTAAACGTGTCACCCTATTGGCTTTCCTTGCCGTTTACTTGATATTGGCAGTGATAGCTGCTTTCGTGATGATTGCAGCGGGAGTAGACAACACCAACGCCATTACCATTGCATTAAGTTGTATGAGTAATGTTGGACCAACATTGGGTATCGAAATAGGTCCTACGATGTCGTGGAGCATTTTGCCCGACTTCGCCAAGTGGATTTGCTCTGCTTTGATGCTGATAGGACGTTTAGAGATATTTACCGTGCTTGTTATTCTTACTCCAGAGTTTTGGAAGAAGACCTAAAAGCAAGCCCTAACCATTTGTTTTAGCTACTTTTGTTCATCGCAGTTCTTATTTTTTGCCCGCAATTCTTCATTAACATTCGTTGGCAGATAGAATAAAAACAGCTAACTTTGCACTGCTTTTGCAATAGTGCAAGGCACAATTATAAAACAAAGTATGTATAAAACAATTTTCAACAAGCGCAATAGCATCTTGTTTAAGCGTTTCTCAAACAAGGGCTATTCTCTTTTTTCTGTGCTTAGAAAAGAGGTTCTTATCGGTACTTTAAGCGTTGCTACACTCACAAACGCTAAGGCTCAAAGCATTAGTGTGAATGAAGCAAAGACCGATTCTACTGTTCTTGGGAAGGAAAAAGAGGTTGATCTCAGTGAAGTTCTTATCACTGCGTCACGTGCTCCGCTGACAGTTGCTCAGCAATCGAGAATGGTTAAGGTGCTTGGTAGCGAAGAAATTCGTGCCATCGCAGCACAAAGTGTTAACGACTTATTGAAACATGTTATTGCAATTGATGTGCGACAACGTGGTGCAATAGGTGCTCAAACGGATATAAGTCTACGTGGTGGAACCTTCGAACAAGTGGCAATACTTGTGAATGGCATTAATATTGGCGACCCACAAACAGGACATAATGCTTTTGATATACCCGTTGACATGAGCCAAATAGAACGAATTGAGGTGTTAGAAGGCCCTGCAGGCAGAGTTTACGGAACCTCTTCGCTATTAGGAGCCATTAACATCATCACCAAACTAACCAAAGACAACAACGTAAGAGCATTTGCCAAAGCCGGCTCTTATGGTTTCTTTTCAGGCGGAGCAGCACTCAATCTTTCTCAATCTCACTTCACCAACGCACTATCGGCAAGTTACACCCGAAGCGATGGCTATTCGGTTAGCTCTAAAGGTCATCACAACATGGATTTTGAAGGAGGCAAAGCTTTTTATCAAGGCAGATATAACACCGATTTATTGCAATTGAACTGGCATGCAGGATTAAGTAGTAAAGGCTGGGGTTCGAATCTTTTTTATGGCGCATCAGACGATCAATACGAACACACCTTTAAAACATTCACCGCTTTGCAGGCTGACACTAAAAAGGGATTCATGAAACTTCATGGTGCAATATATTGGAATAGAAACGAAGATAGATATGAATGGCATCGTGGAAACGAAAACCCTGTGCCCTTTAACTATGCTCGTTCGAATGTTTATGGCACCAACATCAATACTTATTTCGACTGGACTGCAGGCAAAACTGCTATCGGCTTAGACCTCAGACAAGAAGACCTTGTGAGCACAACACTTGGCGAATTGATGGCGAAAGCAAAACACATTTCGGGCACCAACAGAGATTATACTAAGGAGTTTAATAGAACAAACGTTTCGATTTTCTTCGAACACAACTTAATTCTCGATAAGTTCAGTGCTTCATTGGGCATTATCAGCTCGTATAACTCGTGGATTAAAGGCGGAATGAGAGTATATCCTGGTATCGACATCGCCTACCAATTGCTCCCTACCCTAAAGGTCTACGCCTCTTATAACTCATCACTTCGCTTGCCAACAGCCACCGAATTGTTTTATAAATACAAGGGATTTGAGCCCAACAAATATCTAAAACCTGAAGAACTTTCGGCTTTTGAATTAGGAGTAAAGCACCAAACACCTGTATTAACAGCATCGGCAAAGGTGTATTTCAATCATCTTCGCAATCAAATAGACTGGATTGGCTCTACAGATGCAACAGGAAACTTTGTTTGGAAGAGTGTTAACTTTGGTAAGATCAATAGCGTTGGAACAGAATTAGCGCTCGATTTGCGCTTGCAACAGCTATGGCCTACCCAAAAGATAATGAAAAACTTCTCGATCGCTTATGCACATATTCATCAAAATTCGCACAAAGATGCAGGATTACAAAGTCGCTATGTGCTCGAATATCTTCGCAATAAGCTGTCGGCAAGTTTAGCTTTATCGCCTTTGAAAGATCTTAATACCACCATAATGTATCGTTATCTCGACCGCACAGGCAGCGTGGTAATCTCGCCAACTCAAACCGAAAAATATCGTCCTTATGGTGTTTTCGATTGCCGTGTGTCACTTGATAAACCTCGATATAGCTGCTTTGTTGAAGCCAACAACCTCTTCAACAAGAAGTATTACGACTATGGTAGAATTCCACAACCTGGCTTTTGGATTATGGCAGGAGCCTCTTTCAATATCAACTTATGATGAAGTATCTATTAGTGGCTCTCCTCTCGTGTTTCGTGTGCATTGCATGCGACAAGCAAGAGGAAGAAAGAATGACCGATGTTACTACAACATCTGCGTTGAAAGAGGGCGATCTTTTATTTTGCGTGCAACAAAATAAGAATGCCATTAGCGAGGTAACACAGGGTTTTAATGGTGAGAATATTCCTCACGTGGCTATCTTTCACAACGATTCTACGGGTAGTTTTGCACTCGAAGCCTCTTTTATGGGCGTGAAATTAACTCCTATCGATAAGTTTAAAAAGTGGCTTAAGTTGAACAAAGTGCCTTATGTTTTGGTAGGACGACTAAAGAATCGT
Organism: Hoylesella nanceiensis DSM 19126 = JCM 15639; assembly: GCF_000379965.1. Taxonomy (GTDB): domain Bacteria; phylum Bacteroidota; class Bacteroidia; order Bacteroidales; family Bacteroidaceae; genus Prevotella; species Prevotella nanceiensis. Next base: position 56,999 of record NZ_KB904334.1, read on the forward strand.
GACAATATTGAGGCGTCGGTGCAAAACGCTATGAAGTATATCGGAAAGCGTTATGACTTTAAGTTCGATTCGACCGACGACGAGATTTACTGCAGTGAGCTTATTCAACTATGTTATAAGGACAAAGCTGACAACCTGATTTTTAAGCCTATCCCCATGAGTTTCCATGATAGTACGGGCGTTGTGACCGACTATTGGAAGAAATATTATGCTCGTTGGAAGATGGAAGTGCCCGAAGGAGCACCAGGAAGCAATCCTGGTAACTTGTCGATGAGCGACCAACTCAACATTGTTCATCGTTGGTTCTACGACAACTAACGCTTCGTTCTTCTGCAACGAAATACTGAAAATCAATTGATTTGAGCTTTTCGAGCAGAAAACCCCACAAGGTTTGGCGCAGATAATGCCACTGCACCAAACCTTTTTCTTCGCTCTTTCTCAACATCTCTCCCCTCTTTCTTACCGCAATACAACACCATCACTCCCTAAAAGCTATGACTTTGCCGTGCAAAAAGAATGCTTTTATCGTGCAATTGCACTACTATTATGGTGCAAAAACTATGCTTTTACCGAATAAGAATCTGCCACATAGTTATCGGCATATCATTACAAGAAAAAGAGAGTTGTTGTATGTATAAGCCATATATTTAGTAAACGAACAAGAGAGCATAGCTATCAAAAGATAACAGTAATGCACAAGCGCATAAACAACTAACACATTTAATATTATTACCTATCGCTATAGCCTCTAACAGGGGTACACTTTTATGAGCAATAGATATAACGAAAGTGCCAAAAGAAATAAACAAGGAGAAAGATTTCCATCACATAGGAGAGGAAAAAGAGTAAGGGAAAAGCAAAATTCACAAGAGAACAAATAAAATTGAAAAGAGGTTTTCTAAGTATTTTTATGATGATACTACCTATACAACATTATCATAGAATACTTAAAATTAAACCAAGTTAAACATTTAGCTTGATTTTTTATTCAGAAATGATTGTTTTTCAAAAGAAAATATTATCTTTACAAATAGAGGACAAACGTTTTTACTTGACTGAGTTTTTCACATACTACATATTCTGTTAATGATATTTCTAAACCTAGTGTACTGGGATATAATAGTATCTTTCAGAAATTCTAACAATTCGTATATTCAAACCTGTCTATATCTCGTTTTCCGAAGTACAAATACTTTGAAGAAATAGAAACTATAACATAATAAATATGCTACAAAACATCCCAAAGATATTATTCACATTAACTGTAACTGCTCCAACTTTTTTGTCTTTAGCGCTTACTGGTATCGTTAAAGATCATGAAAAATACTTTAGCGAATGGAAGGTATTATGGGGTAACCATATTTGCCCCAACAGTTTTGATTGGTGGGCAATCAATTTAAGCCTATTTTTTATGTTCCTATGCACAATATTACTTGCAGCTTATCTTAACAAAAAATATGAACGTTCAGAGGAAGGCCTAACAATAACAGTCACCTCTTATTCAAATCTGTCACAAAATAGCGGAGAACAGATTCTGTCATCAGCCATACCATGGCTTACTATATCTACAGATAACCTTGATTTTAAGATTTTGTTTTTTTGCATAATATTACAGTGTTGCTTTATAGCAATTAGTAGTTATAATAATAACAATTATAATATTATCTGTTCAATGTTGGGCTATCGCCACTATGAAGTCCATACAAAGGAAAATACATACATATTACTCTCTAAAAAATGTATTAAAAACAAGACGGAAATAACACGATATTCTGACATAACCGATTACATGGGATTAATTATTAAAAATAAAGAATAGATATGAGCCAATTTTACGCTTTAATGTCAGACAACACTGTGAAGTATATTTCACTCAATGAGGATGTGGTTAATGATATTAGAGATATTTTTATCAGTGGTGCAGCGAGTTTGAAAACTGCGGAAATGGAAGAAGATGAATTTAATGGAGATATAATGGCAAGAAAAGGAGAAAACATTACTTATGTAAATTTCTTCTTGCCAGACGACTTCAGTAGAATACCTGACAATCAAGCAGATATGTCTGAATATAATATAGAGGAAGATATTCCTAAAAGTATTTTCTGGTATGAAGAAGGGAGATACCTTTTTCAAGTATTTAACAAAAGAAACATATTAAAGCGTAAAACTGTCTTGAAAGTTGAATACGGGAATTCTTTTGCAAAAATGCAAGAAAGGGCGTTTGTAATTGAAGAAAAGGTTAATGCCATATATGAAAATGGTAAGCTTTATTTTGAGAGTTATACAAGTGCAAATCAGATTTTTCCTTTATTAGATTTTGTGAAGGAGGCTACTGATGGAGAAATTGAATCTTTCGGAAAAAACAAAAACTTAAAAGCTAATGCTGGCCGTATTAAAAAGATTGCAAATGTTAAGACCAGAAGACTAATCAAAGTATTATCATCTACAACAAATGTCTCAACATTTATAGGTAAATCCCTTCGGACAAAAAAAAATCTCTTAAAGAAATATGGTATAAAAGCCCAGATTAATAATGCGGGAAAACTTATCCTTCCTACTCATAATGTATCAGAACTTAATAGAACATTAGAATTTCTAAATGAAGACATTTTTAGAGGAGTAATAACAAATAGCTTATATCGCTCTAACTCTAAAAAGAAAGACACCAGATAAAATTATATAAGGAAAGCCTATGGCATTAGTAATCAGAAAGCAAATAAAGAATTAATTGAGTATATTCTAGCCTAGAGCCTTTATCTCTCCTTTTCAAAGAATTCGCTTTACAGAAAAATAAATGTATTTTGCTAAAAGAATATGGCGCAATCTACCTGGGTACTAATAAAAGACTCTCTTTATTTTTGACAAATTAGGCTATATAAAATTATCTTAAGGTGCAAAAATTATGCTTTTCATTCTCCTCTCCCACTCTCTTTATAATCCTTTACTTGTCAATCAATTACAAGAAGACGGCAAATCAAGTTTAAATATATGGGAATAAAAAAATGGACTTCATTTTATTGAAGTCCATTTCATATCTTTTCAAAGTTGATTCACATAAGAACTGAGAATCAATCTCTTTTCAAATCAAATTGTTCATCATTCGTTTTTATACGCTTTCCGCTCTACACTGCAACCAAAAGGCTGCGGTTATGGAGCGTGTTTGGCGTGAAATGATGCCGAAAAGAACGGCGATTACTTTTGACGAATGAATATGTTGATGGGCGAACCCGTCATTGTCCAATTGTCTCTTATCTTGTTTTCCAAGAATCGTTTGTATGGCTCTTTGATGTATTGAGGCAAGTTTGCATAGAAAACAAACGATGGAATTTGAGTGTTTGGCAATTGAGTGCAATACTTAATCTTGATGTATTTTCCCTTAACCGATGGTGGTGGGAATGCCTCTATCAATGGAAGCATTACCTCATTCAACTTCGATGTGCCCACATGAGCTTTTCTGTTGAGATAAACTTGCTTAGCTGTTTCGAGCACTTTGAAGATACGTTGCTTGGTGAGTGCAGACGCAAAGATAATGGGGAAGTCGGTGAATGGAGCCATTCTCTTGCGAATTGCGGTCTCGAATGTAGTGATCACCTTTTGGTCTTTATCGGGAACAAGGTCCCATTTGTTAACCACTACCACCAAAGACTTATTGTTTCGCTGAATTAACTGGAAGATATTCATGTCTTGAGTCTCAATACCTCTTGTTGCATCGAGCATCAAAATACAAACATCTGAGTTTTCTATGGCTCTGATACTACGCATAACAGAGTAGAATTCGAGGTCTTCTGTAACCTTATTCTTACGTCTAATTCCTGCAGTATCAACGAGATAGAAGTCGAAACCGAACTTATCAAAGCGTGTATAGATACTGTCTCGGGTTGTACCAGCAATCTCAGTAACGATGTTTCTGTCTTCTCCCATGAAGGCATTGATGATACTACTCTTACCAGCATTAGGTCTTCCTACCACTGCAAAGCGTGGAATTCCATCTTCAAGACTTTCATCTACTTCTGCTTTAAGGTTGTTAATCACCTCGTCGAGCAAGTCACCTGTACCGCTACCAGTTGATGAACTGATGCAGAAAGGCTCGCCTAAACCAAGTGAATAGAATTCTGCAGCATCGTATTGTTGCTCGTTCTTGTCCACTTTATTAACAACTAAGATGATGGGTACTTTCGACTTGCGAAGAATTTGCGCAACATCTTCGTCCCAATCGGTAAGTCCTGTTTGCACATCAACAACAAATAACACAAGATTTGCTTCCTCTGTAGCAATAAGAACTTGTCTTCTTATAGCGTCTTCGAATATATCTTCAGAGTTAACAACCCATCCACCAGTATCTACAATGGAGAACTCTTTACCATTCCAATCCACCTTTCCATACTGTCTATCACGTGTTGTTCCCGCTGTATCGCTAACAATAGCACTGCGAGTTTTGGTTAATCGGTTGAACAATGTAGACTTTCCTACATTTGGACGTCCAACAATTGCTACTAAATTTGCCATATTATAATGTTTTATTGTGGAGCTTTCTTACTCCGGGTTATAGCCAAAACTATCTAACTCTTTTTGAGAACTGCGCCAGTCTTTATCCACTTTAACGAATATCTCTAAGTATATCTTCTTTCCAAAGAAACGCTCTAATGACTTTCTTGCTTCGCTACTAACTTTCTTTAGCGCAACACCTTGGTGCCCAATGATAATCCCTTTCTGGCTATTTCGTTCTACATAGATTATAACTCTAATGCGAATGAGCTTAGAATCTTCTTTAAATTCTTCCACACGAACCTCTACTGAATAGGGAATTTCTTTGTCATAAAAAAGCAAAATCTTTTCTCTTATGATTTCACTAACAAAGAAACGGGCTGGTTTATCTGTTAATTGGTCTTTATCAAAGAATGGAGGTGAGTCGGGAAGTAAATCCTTTATTCTGTTTAATAGAATGTCTACACCAAACTTATTGAGTGCTGAAAGGGGCAAAATCTCTGCCTTTGGAAGTAGAGAATGCCATTTTTCAACCAACGAACCCAAGGTCTTTTGGTCGGACATGTCTATCTTATTAATAAGTAGAATGATGGGAATATCAAGATGTTGTACCTTTTCTAAGAACTCGATGTTCTTCTCTGGGTTCTCAATCACATCGGTTACATATAATAATATGTCAGCATCTGTGAGCGCAGACTCTGAAAATGCCAACATACTTTCTTGCAAACGATAGTTTGGTTTGAGTACTCCTGGGGTGTCAGAAAATACGATTTGCATATCTTCTGTATTGACAATACCCATAATTCTGTGACGAGTTGTCTGAGCTTTGAATGTTGCTATAGAGATCTTCTCGCCTACTAAGAGGTTCATTAAGGTACTCTTACCAACATTGGGATTGCCAACAATATTAACAAAACCTGCTTTATGCATTCTACTTTGATTTATATTTCAAGAATAAAGAAATTCGTATGAACAAAAAAACGCATACACTTTATTATAAAGGATGCGTTTCTTATTCTATTTATGATTATTAATATCACTTTGAAGCCACAGCATTTCCATCGTAAGCCCACTTAAAGTAAGATGCTCCATGAACGAATCCTGCACCGAATGCGGTGAAGATAATGTTGTCACCTTTCTTTAGTTTGCTTTCAAAATCCCATAAAGCTAATGGAATGGTTGCTGCACTTGTGTTACCATAGTGTTCTATGTTTACTGCAACTTTGTCGAGAGAAAGCTCTGCACGCTTAGCTACTGCTTCAATAATACGTAGGTTTGCCTCGTGAGGAACAACCCAATTGATATCATCAGTAGTGAGATTATTGCGTTTAAGCACTTCCATCACATCGTTACTCATGTCTGTTACAGCGCAACGGAACACGGGTCTACCGTCTTGGAACAAATAATGTAGACGGTGATCAACAGTGAATCTAGATGTGGGGCATACACTTCCGCCTGCCTTTAGATGAAGGAAAGGAAGACCTTTACCATCTGTTCTAAAGTAGAAGTCTTGCATACCATAGTCTTCTTCAGATGCTTCTACAAGCACACCAGCAGCTCCATCACCAAAAAGAACGCATGTTTGACGATCTGTATAGTCTACGATTGAAGACATTTTATCTGCGCCAATCACGATAACTTTTTTGCATCTACCACTTTCAACCATAGTACATGCTTGGCTAAGAGCATACATAAAGCCACAACAAGCAGCTTCAAGGTCGTATGCAAACGCATTAGTTAAGCCGAGCTTTCCTAATACAATAGATGCAGTTGATGGAAACTTATAGTCAGGAGTTGTTGTTGCAACGATAAGAGCGTCAATTTCTTGAGGATCAGTTCCTGTCTTTTGAAGAATTTGTTTAGCTGCTTTACGAGCCAAATAACTTGTTCCCAAGCCTTCTTCTTTTAGAATTCGGCGTTCTTTTATGCCCACACGAGCCATAATCCACTCATCACTTGTGTCGACCATTCTTGACAACTCCTCGTTAGTAAGGATATAGTCAGGAACGTAACCGCCAACACCTGTGATGACAGCATTAATTTTTCCCATTATTCAGCGGTTTCCTTAACGATAGCAATCTTACCTCTATAGGTTCCACATGATGGACAAACTGTGTGGTAAACATAGTAAGAACCACAAGTTGAGCATACTGCAAGTGTTGGTGCTACTGCACCATCATGAGTTCTTCTTTTACGTGTACGAGTCTTAGACTGTCTTCTTTTAGGATGTGCCATTTTGTTTTAATGTTTAATTTATTTGTTTTTTAATTCGTTCAATTTACTCCAACGTGGGTCAATAGCAGCTTCTTCATCCCGTCCACTACTTCGGGTGGTGGAGTGTTCTTGCAACATCTTGATCATAGCAGGATTACATTTACCAGGTGCGTGCACATGCTTGATTGGAATGTTTAGCTGTATAAACTCATAAATGAACCACGAAAGATCGAGAAAAGGATCATCTTCTGCAACGATAACGAGTTCATCTTCTTCGGAGTATTCATGTCCAAAGCGGACTAATAGCTTTGCTTCTGTATCGATAGGTTGTGACATATCGTCTAAGCATTTATCGCAAGACACCACCACTTCTCCTTTGATTTTGAAGCTGAGTTCAAAGTAACTAGATGTACGATGTATTGTAACTTCGGCATCTAGGTTGCCTCCTTTCACATCAAGAGTATCGAGAGTTTCAAAGAAACCATCGTTGATTGTGTAGCTACGAACGGTGTTTCCGTCACTAAGAGCTTTGAGGTCGATATTAAACTCTTTTAAACTAATCATTTGGCTGCAAAGGTACAAATATTTTCTGATATGAAAATCATTTAGCAAAAAAAATATCATCGTTAGTCCTTTACTGAATGTTAAAGTTACAATTATTTACTACTTTAGGTGCATTTTTCATGTTTTTACGGAATTCCGGCGCCTTTCTATTTATAAATATGTTACATTCAAAGACCTAAAACAAGCTAAAGCACTGCCCAACATCTAATTAATTATATTTTCTTTGTCAGTCTCATAAAAATGTAGTACTTTTGATTTCAGTATTTAAAGATAACGAAATATAACTCTATAAAATAACAATAAAACAAATTTAAACATATACATTTTATGCAACCAATAAAATTTAATCCCCTACTTGTTCAAACCTTATGGGGTGGAGAAAAGATTATTCCATTTAAACACCTCAACAGCGACCTCACACAAGTGGGCGAAAGCTGGGAAATTTCGGGTGTAAAAGGAAACGAAACCATTGTTTCTGAGGGAGAATTCAAAGGCAAAAAGCTAAATGAACTCGTAGACGAATTAAAGGGAAAACTTGTAGGAGAAGCTAACTATAAGCGTTTTGGTAACGACTTCCCACTACTCATTAAGTTCATCGATGCACGTCAAGAACTTTCTATTCAAGTGCACCCAACAGACGAATTAGCACAAAAGCGTGGCAAACTTCGTGGTAAGACTGAAATGTGGTACATCATGGATAGCGACGAAAATGCTAAGCTTCGTGCAGGAATGAAAGAAAAAATCACTCCTGAACAATACAAACAAATGGTGGAAAACGACACCATCACTGAAGCTATTGCAGAATACAAGGTGAAAGAAGGCGATTGTTTCTTCTTGCCAGCAGGCCGTATTCACAGCATTGGAACAGGCTGTTTCTTGGCAGAAATTCAACAAACTTCAGACGTAACCTACCGCATCTACGACTTCAAGCGTAAGGATAAAGATGGCAACTATCGTGAGTTACACACCGAAGAAGCTGCAGAATGTATCGATTACAATGTAGAACCAAACTACAGAACCGAGTATACTCCAGTGAAAAACGAAGGCGTTGCACTTGTAGAATGTCCTTATTTCACAACTGCCGTATATGATCTTAACGAGCCAATGACTTTAGATTATTCTGAACTCGACAGCTTCGTTATCCTCATTGGTTTGAAAGGTAGCGGCGAAATAACCGACAACGAGGGTAACACCACTACTCTTTGCGAGGGCGAAACTATTCTTATCCCTGCAACAACAAGCGAAGTTAAGGTAACAGGAAATATTAAGTTCCTCGAAACATACGTATAAATCAAACCATACGAACCTAATAATACAAAGCCACTTTTAAATCTTTTTTAAGAGTGTGCTTTGTATCTTACTTTTAAAACAAATAAGGATAACCCCATAATATAATTAGGTGTAATTATTTTTAGGACAATTATTTTTGAACGCTTACAAACTACTTTACATACATTTTCTCACTAAATTAAATATGAAAAGAAAAAACTCAACCTACATTCAACCACTTTGCGAAGTGTACCAACTACTCAACGAGGTGGATTTACTTACGCAATCCCCCAACAGAAACAAACCCAAACCCAAAAGCCTCCAACACTTCGTATAGATGAGAGTAAAGAGATTACAGACGAAAGCAAAATTTTCTAAGCTCTCACTTTATTCGTAAACGGAATTTCAAAGATGGTATTTTAGATTTTAAAACGCCATTTTCATATACCCAAAGTACATAAAAGAAAGACTCTCCATTTGCCACAATGCAAACGAAGAGTCTTTCTTTTTCTTATAATAGTATGCCTTTAAAGACCTACTTTTTATTGATTACAATTTCATCTGTAAACACCCAGCAGTCTTGTTTTGCCACTTTTGCTACATATTTAATATATCTTGCCTTAGCATTTCCAGTCCATTCATAATTCTTAATGAAATACTTTTCATTACTTGGAGCAATGGCCTCATCACTCAATAGCTGATAGTTCACATTGTCGTTCGAAGTATAAATGGTGATATTTGAAGGCATGTGCACCCATGGTTCCAAGAATTGCATAAACTCTGCACTGATGTTTCTAATCACAGTTTCTTTACCCATGTCGATAATCACCTCCATTCTTCCTTCGCTACTAAAGCCTTGCCAGCAGCCGTCGGTATAGCTCCAAGTACCTCGTTTGCCATCAACTAAGGTCGATTCTCCCACTCCATTATACTTACTTGCGGGCTTTGTTACATAAATCACCTTCTTTCCAATAGCCTCATGTTGAATAGGTTCAACCGACTCGATACGTGGTTTGTCTGCTTGCTCTACGTTATAAGGATTAAAGTTCTTGCTCTTCATATAATGAGTAGAAGAAATCACTCTGTTTTTAAAGTTGTCAAACGATGGTTTATTGCGTGTCCAACCCGTTTCAGCGATAGCAAGTAGACGAGGATAAGTCATATATTCTAAGTGAGAAGGCTCGCTCACGAACTCTGTCCACAAGTTACCTTGAATACCATCGATAAACTCTTCGGTCTTAGTTCCTTTGATACTATCGGGCACTGGGTCGTATTCATACACCTTATTTAATGGCACATAGCCTCCCATTGCTTGAGGTTCAGTGGTAGGATTGTCTTGATAATAATCCAAATAGCAATAGTTTACAGGAGTCATCACCACATGATGACCCGATTTTGCAGCTCTTAATCCTGCCTCATAGCCACGCCACGACATCACAGAAGCATTGGCGGCAAGACCGCCTTCCATAATTTCGTCCCAGCCGATAAAGGCTCTTCCCTTGCTATTAAGATATTTCCCCATGCGTGATATCATATAGCTTTGCAACTCATGGGTAGTCTTCAACCCTTCGTCCTTCATTCTCTTTTGACATTTAGGACATGTTTTCCACTGCTCTTGCACCGCTTCGTCGCCACCAATATGAATGTAGTGAGATGGGAATATCTCTAAAATCTCGTCTAACACCTTTGTTAAGAAAGTAAAGGTAGCCTCGTTTCCAACACAAAGATCAGCACAAGTATAAGGTTTACCTGTGCAACCTAATTCAGGATAAGCATAAGTCACCTCTTCACTATGGCCTGGCATCTCTATTTCGGGCAACACAACGATGTGCTTTTTCGCTGCATAAGCCACAATATCTCTTAGCTCTTGCTTAGTGTAAAAGCCTCCATAAGCACCAGGAGCATTACTTTCGCAGAAAGTTCTCTCACCACCTATCCACCATTTGTTCCAGTCTGACGATGTGCGATAAGCTGTTTTTTGAGTCAATAGTGGGTAGCTATCCACCTGAATACGCCAACCTGCACCATCAACCATGTGCAAATGAAGACGGTTGAGCTTGAAATGTGCCATCATATCGATTTGCTTTTTGATAAAAGCAGGAGTCCAATAGTGACGTGAGCAGTCGATCATATAACCACGCCAGTTAAATCTTGGCTCGTCAACCACCTTGCAACCTTGTAGCGTGTTAGGAGCTTTTTGAAGTCCAACAAGTGTTTGAAGCGCATAAAAAGCACCTGCTTCAGTAGGCGAAACGATAAAAACTCCGTCTTTATTTACATTTAATTGATATGATTGGAATGTTTTGTTAGAAGCAATTTGCTCCACATCACGCTCTGTGCCTGTAACCTTGATGTTAATAACATTGCGTTTCTTACCTGCACTTCCTTGTTTTTTCACTTGTGGAAACAATTCTTTCACAGCGTCAGCAATGCGTGTTCGTGCCTCACCTTTAAGGTTTGTAGCAACAACAGTGTTGCCATTCAACACAAACTGCTCGTTATTGGTTTGCAACGATTGTGGTTGTGGCAACACGTTATGTGCCTTAATAGGCTGTGCGAACATTAAAAATGCCCCTAAAAAGAGGTGTAATAAAGATCTAAAGTTTACTTTCATATCATCTATTTTTATTTATTCTAAGGATTCGTTGTCATCGATATGCGGAACAGAAACACCCAACAATTCTGTATATTCGTCATAATCTATATAGCGTCCGCCCATCGATTTGAGGTGAGGAGTTTCGAATTGGCAATCTATTATGCTTCCTCCCATCTGCTTAACAAACTTCGCAAGCGCAATAAGAGCCAACTTACTGGCATTGGGAACGAGCGAAAACATACTCTCTCCAAATACATCTCCATCGAGAACCACGCCATATAAGCCCCCTACCAACTTCTCTCCGTCCCACACTTCAACGCTCATTGCAAAACCTTCTTTGTGCAGTTCAGTATAAGCTTTAATAATATCAGGACCCAACCATGCTCCCTTTTCGTGAATTCTCAATTCACTACAATGTCGAATAACATCTTCGAAAGCTGTGTTTAAGGTTATTTTATAGCGGTTGTCTCTAATCACTTTGCGCATAGAATGAGAAATATGTATCTCATCAGGAAATATAACAAAGCGCTTTAAGGGGCAATACCACATTATTTCAGGACGCTCTCTAAACCCATACCACGGAAAAATTCCATAGCTATAAGCCAATATTAGTCGATCGATAGATAGGTCACCGCCCACCGCAAACAATCCATCTGGCTCACCATAGCGTGGATTTGGAAATTCTATCTCTTCGTTTAAACGGAATATCATCGCAACTCAAAGCTGTTTATTTAGAGGTTTTTACGCCTTTTGTAGAAGACTTTTTTACAACAATAGCCAACTCGTTGTTTTCTAATGTCACTGTTGCCAAACCGCCTTTTTGTAGCTTTCCAAACAATATCTCACGGGTTAATAAAGGCTTTAGTGCACGAGTAATCACTCTATCGAACTCTCTTGCGCCATATTTCTTGGTCATTCCCTTCTTCAAAAGCCATTCTTGAGCCTCTGAATCGAGTTGAAGATCTATTTTCTTTGCCTTTAGTTTCAAAGCCAAAGCTGCCACTTTCTTATGTAAGATGCGTTCTGCCATAGGCTTATCCATATCATTAAACACCACAATAGACGACAACCGATTGATAAACTCGGGCTTAAACGCTTTCTTCACCTGTGTTAACATGGCTTGACCCGAAGTAACATTGCCCGCAAATCCCACGTTGGCTTGGTGGGCATATTGCGCTCCAATATTACTGGTTAATATCAAAACAACGTTACGGAAGTCGGCTTTATTGCCTTTATTGTCGGTTAATCGTGCATAATCCATCACCTGCAAGAGAATGTTATAGATGTCGCTATGCGCCTTTTCTACCTCGTCTAACAACAAAACACAATTGGGAGTCTTGCGAATAGCGTCTGTTAATAGACCGCCATCTTCATACCCTACATATCCAGAAGGGGCACCAATGAGTTTCGCAACGGAATGTTTTTCGGCATATTCGCTCATATCAAAGCGCACCAACTCAACGCCCATCTCATGCGCAAGCACCCTTGCCACCTCTGTTTTTCCCACTCCTGTAGGTCCAACAAACAGCAAACTTGCCAATGGTTTGTCGTCATCTATCAAGCCTGCCTTGGCAGTATGCACTGCTTCTACCACCTTTTCAACAGCCTCATCTTGCCCATAAACCATACTTAGTATGCGTTCTTTCAGGTCAATAAGACTATCGTTATTGTTGTCTTTCAATGCTTTGGCGTCTATCTTACACACCTTTGCCATAATTTCGTCTATCAATGGCTTAGTAACGGCAAGGGCCTTATCGTCTTTTGACATTCCTTTTGCCAATTTTGCACCCGCCTCATCAAGCAAATCGATGGCTTTATCGGGTAAGAATCTGTTAGAGATGTGTTTGTGAGAATTCTCTACTATATATCTAATGATGTCTTTACTATACGACACATTGTGGTAGTTGGCATAGCCTTTCTTGATTCCTTCGAGAATATCCACAGCCTCTTCAACAGTGGGTTCTTTGATATCTATCTGTTGAAAGCGACGCACCAAACTCTTGTTCTTTGCCAAATAGCGGTTAAACTCTTCGTAAGTTGTGGCACCAACAATGCGTATTGAGCCTTCAGCAAGATAGGGTTTAAGTATGTTTGAGGCATCTAACGAGCTGTCATCTATCGCTCCTGTGCCCACAATTGTATGTATTTCGTCTATATAAAGAATACTATTTTCGTTTTTAGCAATACCCGAAAGCACCTTTTTAAAACGCTCTTCAAACTCGCCTCTATAATGAGTTCCAGCAATCATATCTGCCATATCAATTTGATATACCTTGCTGTTTAAAAGGCGAAGAGGCACCTTCTTCTCTTCAATTCTACGCACCAACCCCATGATAAGGGCTGTTTTTCCAACACCAGGTTCACCTATATGCAGTGCATTGTTCTTGTCTTTACGACACAACACCTCTATTGTTCGCTCTAATTCTTCAGTTCTTCCAACTAAAGGATTGCGTTTCTTTACCATATCATTGAGGCACACTACATAGTTTTCCCATTTGTCGTTGGCCTCTTGTTCACGCTCTGCAAAGGGGTTATCCATATCCTCTTCGAAGCTACCTGAGGCGTAAGCGTCATTCTCGTCCCAATCTATTGGGTCGCTATCATCGTCGTTTTCTTCAAATTGAAGAAAGTGTTGGTGTTTCAGTTTACTATAAAAATCTTGAAGAGAGATATTTAACGATTGGTCGAAAAAGTACAAAGCATAAGAGTCTTTCAGCGACATGAAGTTGCGAAAGAGAACAAGATAAAAATCTATTACATTGCCATTTTCCACCAATTCTTCTGCCGTTCCAATCAACCACGTCTTTGTTTGCATTGAAATAGCAAGGTGTTCGAGGTCGATTTTCTTTATTTTTTCGAGCGAATTTAAATATTCTTTGGTTTGTGTTTTTAGGCTTTTTAGGTCGACATATTCTCTTAGTTCGGGATAAATCAACAGCAAATGCTCTACAAACTCCACCACTAAATGCTCTGGAAGCACATATTCGTGTTTCAAGGCCACCGCCTTTTCGGCTCCAATAGCAGCGAGTTTCGATACCCCGAGGTCTACATTTCCTGTAAATAAAACATTCTCTTGTTCAGTTGCCATACTCTTATTAGCTTGTTTTTAACACCCACATTCTTTTTAACATCACATCAAACAAAAGGCAATTCACAGTGTTTTATGTTTCAACAGCTGTTCTTTGCCACTTTGTTTTGCAGGCTTTTGCCTTTGTTTACTTGTCTATTAGGCATTTAATGACCAACGGGAAGCCCGAATACGCAATCATTTCTTTTGCCTGTTGCATTTTTGTTTGAGCCACATCATAGCTATAAACGCCCACAAGGGCACTGCCTTTTTGGTGAATAGTCATCATCAGCTCATAGGCAACGGCTTTGCTTTTATTAAAAACATGCATCAATAAATGAACCACAAAATCCATTGTTGTAACCTCGTCGTTATACATCAGGATTTTATATTTACGTGGTTCGGATATCTTTTGGTTGACTTTATCTTTTACCTTTTCGTTTACTTTTGCCATAATAGCGTTTTTCTCTTTATTCGATCAACATGCCCAAAGCATAGAAGGCTTCACCTTTCGATCACCAACAGCGGTGACCTTTGTATTGAATACTAATCTACTGTTATTTCGTTGGGCACATGCTCGGTGTAGGTAGCACGTTTTTTGTTGCGTTGTTGGTTGGGTTTGTTACCCTCAGGCTTGTTCTTTTTCTCTCTGTTGTTATTTCTCTTTTGCTGATTGTCGAATCGTTTTGGGCGATTATCTTTTTGCAAAGAGCAGCCAATAACAAACATAACGATGCTTAGTAAGCATAAAACCACCAAGCAAACTACTGATGTATTGCTAAATCCTGCACATGCTATTATTAATGAACCTGCTGCAACTAACTTTGCAACATCTATCAACCATTTTCCAAATTCTTTTTTCATTGTTCTATGTTTATCTGTTTTTACTATCTTGCCAATATCCTAAAAGAACATATTGGCTTATCTATTTCATTTCTCGACTATTATCTTATGAGTTGTTTTTCATCATTTTCTCTTTGCCGACACATCGAATAAAGGATAATAGTCGTATTGTTTTGCAAATATACATTATTTATTTTATATAATAGTAGTTCGTTTACAATAAAACACTTTTTCTGCGATTGTTTGGCATTGCTAACTTGTTTATTTTTAGAAAGATAGCCAACTGCAAAGCGAAAGTTATGACTTTACCTGCCAAAAGCATTGTTTTTAGATGTCAATTGCATTGCTTTTGCTCAGTAATATCAATGCTTTTAAAGCGAAAAGAAAAGGACTTGATTTTCTGTTATAATACTATCCCTTTTCAACTGCAATTGAACTGTTTGAAAAAGCATTATATTTATTTTAAAGGAGAATTGAAAAAAGAATATAAAAAAAATAAGGTTATCGATTGAATTGTTTTACTTTTTTTGTTACCTTTGTGCGACAAATAATCTTTTTTACAACGATGTGCAGAAGCTTTAACCTGCCTTTGTGAACGATTTGTAATGAGATTGAACCTTTAGAACTTTAAACACAATTATTAATTAATAAAAAATTACTATTATGACATTTACAGAATCAATTCAAACTTGTTTTAAAAAGTGGCGCACAGTAAAAGGAACTGCATCAAGAAGTGAATACTGGTTTTTCAATTTATTTATTGCTTTAATTGCAATTCCATTGTTTATTCTTTTCTTTGTAACTGCAGGAAACACAGGAGATCATAGCAGTGGAACAGCAGGTTTACTAGTTCTTGGAGTATTAATCGTATTCTATATTTGCATATTACCAGCTTCTATATGTGCAACAGTACGCCGATTACACGACATTGGCAAGCCAGGTACTTACTATTTCGTGAGCTTTATCCCTTATGTTGGTAGCGCAATTCTACTTTATTTCTTAGTTCAACCAACAAAAGAAGACAGCCCTTACAGAGAAGACAAAGTGAACTTACTTGACGAATGGAACAAGGAAGCTGAACTATAATATAACAACCACCTTTTATTTACCACAAAATAAAAGGTGGTTTTGCTTTATATCACTATCGAACTGCAATAAAGAACAAATTCCAACAAATAGACTTTCAAAACAAAAGACAATGATTGAGCAAATCACTTGCTATGAGGTAGAGGTTCTGTATCTTTGTTTTTCGCTATAAACATATCAAAAAATAAGATAATGACATTCTTCGAATCTATTCAAACTTGTTTCAAAAAGTCGTTCATTACAACAGGAACAGCATCGAGAAGTGAATACTTCTACTTCGCCGCATTTGTCTATTTAATGACCAATTCATTATTGCTTCTTTTCCTATTAACTATTATTGCCAACTTAGATGCCCTTCTTGAAAAGGAAGGAATATTGCTTTTAAGTCTATTAGTCTTGTTTTCTATCAGCGTATTGCCTGCTTCTATCAGTGTAACCATACGTCGATTGCACGACATGGGCAAGTCGGGTGCTAACTTTTTCATTGGCTTTATCCCTTTAATAGGGCCATTTATTCTGCTCTATTACTTAGTTCAACCAACCAAAGAAGACAGTTTTTACAGAGAAGAAAGAGCCAACCTACTTGATAATTGGCACAGAGAAGCAGAACAATAACAGAGTAACTACCTTTTATTTAACGATGAACAAGAGGTGTTTTTGCATTATACAGCTATCGAACTGCAATAAAACCACAAGAATGTGCGTTATTAATGAAAACGAAATAAGCTTGATTTGAGCAGCGAAAACAATTATAACAATGGCAAATAAAAAAGAATATGCAGCTAAAAACCTTGCTTGGTTAGAAGAAAAAAGCAAGGAAGAGGGTGTTAAACCACTTGCAAAAGGCATTTATTATAAGGTTATTAAGAGCGCAGAAAAAAGCGATAAGCACCCCACTCCACGCAACATTATCACCGCACATTATTCGGGTTACACCATTAATGGAAAGAAATTCGACAGCAGTAGAGGCGGTGCTCCATTGGCAATGCGCCTTAGTGACTTGATCGAAGGCTGGATAATTGCTCTTGGACACATGTCGGTTGGCGACCGATGGGAGATCTATTTGCCTGCCAACTGTGGTTATGGACGTTTCTCTCAGCCTGGTATTCCTGCCCATTCTACCCTTATTTTCGACATTGAACTATTGGGAATTATGTAGAAAGACATTGTTTCTTTCACTCAACACCCTATAAAACACCTCCTATTGAGGTGAAAACAAAGGAGATATAACTTAAAGATTTAAATATAACAATTATGAGAAAATTTCTTTTAATGGCGCTTTTCGCCATCACAAGTAGTCTTGCTTTTGGACAAGAGTTGGGCGTTCAGGCTGTGTATGGCACCGACTTAGATCAGTTTGGATTAGGTATTAAAGGCAGAACAATGCTCGATAAACGAGTAAGAGGAGCGGCTTCGTTCGACTATCTCTTTGCTAACGACGACCATTGGGCATGGAACATCAATGCAGATGTGCACTACTTGTTTCCACAACGCAGTAAGTTTACCCTCTATCCTCTTGCTGGTTTAACCTTTTATCATGCACGTGGATACAGCAAATTGGGCCTTAACTTAGGCGGAGGAGTTGATTATTCGCTCAACAATAAAGTGAAATTGAATTTTGAACCCAAGTTCCAATTACTCGGACATTATAACCAAGTGGTTCTAAGTTTTGGTGTATTGTTTAAGATTTAACATCAAATCAAAATATAAAGACAATATCATTCAAATCTAAAAGCAGTGCTATTGATTTATAAAAGCACTGAGTTTACCTGCTAAAAGCATTGCTATTGCACCCCAAAAGCAATGCTTTTTTATATCCCCTTGTTGCTATTGATTTTAAAAGGGCAAAGACTTCACCTGAAAGAACACCTCACTTTGCTCCCTTTTTCGCTTATATATAATAAGATATAAATTGCAAATACGATGCATCAACATAATAAACCTAAAGCTTTATACATATATTAACAATGTGAATATTCTTTATAAAAAGTATTTATTTATACAAAATATAGTGGTAAAACATTGCATGTAAAACATAAAGATGTATCTTTGTGACGAATTTAGGCGAAATATTGAAGAAGACGAACTATGCAATGACATATTTTTTATTCAATATTAGCAATAGGATAATACAAAAAAATCAACTTTAAGAAACTATATTTTATATATAAATTCTTTTAACCCTAAAAAAAAAAACAATGAAGAAAATTATTTTCATGGCGTTTTTCGCATTAGTTAGCACTTTTGCAAGCGCACAAGAACTTGGAGTTCACGGTTTATTTAGAACAGATTCTGGTAACTTTGGTGTTGGTGTTCAAGGCCGTTACAACTTCACTAAAGAAATTAGAGGAGCTGCTTCTTTCAACTATTACTTCAAAAGTAACAACGTTTCTGCATGGGATATCAACGCAAATGCACAATATCTATTCCCATTAAAGAAAGGTTTCACTATTTATCCATTTGCAGGTTTAAGCTACCTTCACTCTTCATACAGCTATGATTTAGAGTATGTTGGTATTAAGAGCCAAGGTGCTGGCAAGCTAGGTCTTAACCTTGGTGGTGGTCTTGACTATCAATTAAACGACAAAGTTAAGCTTAATGTTGAACCAAGATTCCAACTTATAAGCGGTTTCAACGAACTAGTTCTTAACGTAGGTGTTGTTTATAACCTATAATTAAGTAGACTACATACAATAAGTAGATATAAAAAATCCTTAGAACAACATGAGTTCTAAGGATTTTTCTTTTTATATTACACCTTGATTTATATCTTTAATATTCGCCTAACATCATCGTTTATCTTTTGATAAATATCGCTTTGCATAAAGCCCGTATGCCTTTTTAAAAGCAATTGTACGTCTTCTACACTGTGTTTGTAGCCCGACAGCTCATTATTGTATTGCACATCGTGCACAGCTCGACGCATAATCTCTCGTTCTCGCTCTGTTCTTAGTTTGGCACACACCTGCTTTAACAATGGCAACACGATATTATCTAAAAGGAAATGACCTTGTATATATAAATAGGTGTTATGGCTTTGCACTCCAATTTGTCGCAATTCTTGTTTCAACTCCTCATATTCTTTTAGCGCATAGGGCAGATGTCGTTGCAAACGTTCTACCTTTTTATTCACTCTAAGCTCTAATTGTTCGAGGCTCTTCGACACGTTTCGCAAGTCGATGGAACCCAAATCAATGATAGAAAGCAGGTCGCTCATCGAAAAGTCTTTATACTTTAGCTTTCTATAATGCCATATATTCCAAACAAACAGAGGATAAATAATTTTTGAATAGCTTTCTAAAAATTGCTCAAATTGAAACGAATTTCGGTCGTTTAGGGTAGCCATTACGCACAAACGATGCAACGATGGGGCATAACATTGTAGGTTTTCGATGGCATAAGCATAGGTGTGCAACACAAAAGCATTGTTTACCACTGTTTTAGACGTTGGAGTTGCACCTTGAAGAAGATAGTCGTAGTCGGCATCTACACAGGCAATCATGTGCTCACCCATATTCTCTTGCAACAAATTAGCCAACACTCGCTTCTTACCTTTGGTTAAATTCTGATGCGAAGGCAACATCACTTCAAAATAACGCTTATCGTTTTCATAAGCATCAAGAATGTTTCTCCAAAACGAAACATCATCATAACTCTCTACATAAGCCACAATTCGTTGCCTATGCGTTTTGCCTTTCAAAGCATTTAGCGCATTGAAATAGTTGCTATTGACATTATTTAAAAGGGTTCTTGCCATGCTTCGAAGAGTTATTTCACGATGTCGTTCACCTCAGTTACACAATCAATCCAACCATTCATGATAACTGCTGGTGAGTGAGTGGTGAGGATAATCTGCACATTGGGATTGAGTTGCAAAATAAGTTGAATGAGTTGTTGTTGCCAATCTACATGTAAGCTGGCCTCAGGTTCGTCCATTAAAAGCACAAAAGGCTCATTATTCTCTACCAAAACGGTAAGTAGAATAATCAAAATCTGCTTTTCTCCACTCGATAAACAATGCACATCTAACTGACGATTGCCCATCTTAAAGAGTACTTCATTTGCCGTTCTGATGATGGTTTTACCTGTGTCTGCAAACAAGTTGTCGATGATGTTTTGGAAAAGTGTTTTGGGTTGTGCCAGCTGTTGCGCCTCTTCTGCGGCTGTTGCAGAGCCACTTTGCAACACTTCTATCATCTTATTGCCTATGTTTACCTGATAGTTGAGGTATTGTCTTTGTAGCTCATAGAGCTGTTTATCAAGCTCACTCACCCACAATCCTGTGTTACGCAATAGCTCATCTGCATGCGGAAGGGGTTTATCGAACGACCTTATCACTCCAAAACGAATGTTATTTGCATCGTTTGGAACTACCTTTAGACTTACACCTTGATGCTGTAGAGAACCTGTTTTATTGAAGTTTGAAATGCACTTAATAAGCTTATTAAGAATGGTTGTTTTGCCAACACCATTTATTCCACTTAATATATTCACATGTTCATTAAGGTTCCACACAATATGTTTATTGTTGTCCCACAACGAATCGATTTCTATTTGAGTGATATAGTTTACTGGTGTCATAATTGTTTTATGTTTAGAAGGTTAAAACTATATAGCTGTCGTGTTACAAATATAACAAGAAATAAATAAAGAATGCCTTTTTGTGGCATTCTTTTTCTATCGAATTACATTTTATTGGGGGGATTTCTGCTTTCTAAAAAAGCCTCATCGTCTGCCAATTACAGCACAAGCGATTAGCGAGTGAGCGAGAACTTCATGCTCAAACCAAAGTCTTGCGTTGTAGTTGGATAGCTATTGTTCGACAAGAGTGGAACATTGGTTTGTCGATCGTAGTAGAAACTCATCGTAATGAGGCGTGAGAAGGTGTAATCTGCCATGAAACTGAGTTTGAAAGCGGTGTTACCCATGCTCGCATTACTTGTCTTTGACATGATATCTCTACTGATTGCGGCTTGCTTTCGATAACTAACATCTAATCGAAGATTGAGGTTATTGTTTACGCCCGATGTGGTTTTAGAACCCGAACTATTTGCATTAGCAGTGTTTTTGCTCTTCGATTTGGTTCTTTTTCGTGTGGGTGCGCCCCAGCCAAAGGGCTTAAAATCATTGATACGATAACCCATTCCCAATACCCAGTCGTTGCTTGTTGCCTCGTTAATCTGCACACTTGTGGTGCTTAAGCTAAGCACTCGGGTGGTACGATACTCTAAACGGGTGGTTAAGTTGTTGTTAAATGTAACATCAACTCCTAACAATGGCGAGAACGACTCATTGATACTCACCATCGATACATTATATCTACTACTTGGAACAGGCGCATTTGTGGTGGCATCTGTAATGAAACCAAGTCCATTCATGTACTCTTGATAAGTGCTAAACGAGCTGTATGAGCCTATAGCAAACAAGCTCTTATAGCTGTGATTGATGTTAACACTCTTGAAAACATCTCTAAACCAAGGCAATTGAGATAAGCCACTGTAACGCAATGTCCAGTTGGGTAGCAACTGAGAAAGCGTTGGGAAGATCTTTAAAGAGCCTCTTCCGCTACTTGTATAGCTTGAAAGAAAGGCTGGAATAAGCACATCTGCGCTGTATTTGTTTACACTTCCATTGGTAGGATTAAAGGCTTGACCTGCATATATTGTTCCTGTTGGATAGATACTACCTACATATTGCGCCTCTACTCTATCACGGAAGGCATCTAACGAGTTGCAGAATCGATCGAAAGAAGCACTATAATAGCCATTTGAAGCATTTCCACTGCCATCGAATGCCGACTTAATAGCGAGCGTTGTCATGGTGAATGAGCCGCTTTCGGTTGTGGGTCTGCCTGCATACATATATTGAATGCTCTTCGTTTTGTTGGTCAATCGAGTTGCATGCAAATCTATCTTTAAATTCTTTATAGGCTCTAATGTGGCTCTAATTTGTAGATCTTCGGTGCTATTAGTGGTGGCAGGCGTTGCTATAGAGTCGTTCACTACCAACCAATTGTTGCGCAATGCCTTATCAATATACGAGTCGTCGATGGTTCCAAAGGCGAAATCAAGACCTGGAGACATCACTCCTATATTGCGAGTTTGACCAAATGCGGCTCCAATAGTAGGTCGGAAGCCTGGCAATGCCATTCCATATTGACTGCGATAGCTTATTCCAACGTTGCGAACCATCATCAACAAACGAGCCAAACTTTGTGTTGTTTTATACCAACCCTTATTGTCTAAAGGCTCTTTAGGGGTGATGGTGATCTTTAACTTCTGTGCACTATCTACCTTATTGGTGATCTTTAAGCCATTAGAGCCAATCTTTCTATATTTCAACTTAAATAGCTTTCCATTCTCTGTGCGTGCTACTACCATTAAACGTTTGGTGTTTTTGCTGTGCATCACCTGTATGGTTGTGTCGGGAAGCAATGTTATTTCTTGCTCAAAACTATGTTGATTTTTAGGAAGATTGCGTTTTTGTTCCTCAATCTTCGCATCTTTTTTATCTTTAACCAGCTTCTTATCGTCGACCTTCTTCTTTCGTTCTACAGGGCGATTCGCCATCTTATTGAATCTATCATTTGCCTTTTTCAAGAACGGAATGTTGTTATATAGACGCTCCATGTTAAAGGTTCCATTGATATTTAGCACCCTTGTGTTGACAATTGTGTTACCAAGAAAAGCCCCATTTGTGGTCTCACTGCCCCTAGTCCAATTGTAAGTGGCGTTGTAAGTGATATCACTATTCACCCAATTAAATGCAGGTATGAGCTGAAGAGGAAGCTGATAAGACAGAGTAAACGACTGATTGTAACTCAAAGGCTTTCCAAATTTCTTGATACTTGTCCACACTGAGTCCTTCCAAGCATGATAACGATCGGGATAAAGGTCCTTATTCACAGGCGTGTAGGGCTCTTCTATCTCCGAGTTAGTGGCACTTTGGAAGTTCATATGAATGTTTTGGGTAAGATCCCAGCGCACTGCAAAGTCTCTATTCCATAGGAATTGGCGGTTAAAAGTGAGCGGAAGGCCTGTAGTTGATAAGGTTTCCATGTCTCTTTCCTGCAGTTCATAGTAGTTTCTAACCATCTCTGAGCCGAAAGAAACGCTTTGTGGTAACCAATTAAGGCCAAATCTGCGGAGCAAGTCGAGCCATTTTGAACGATTCTTCATATTCTTGAATGGTTCAAAAGGCGTATAAACGGGAGTCCAATTATAGTTCATTGCGCCTCGCCAGTTATCTTCTTTCTCGTAAACAGTGGTGTGTCCTGTTGTATATCGATGTGAATGACTATACGAAAAGGTGAAGTTTGCAGGGTCATAAGGCATTGGATGTCTCTTATTTTGAATGCCCACACGCACATTAGACAATGAGAAATTGGTGTTAACTGTCTTCGTTACAGCTATACTTTCAATCGAATCACGCTCTACTTTATTCTTAGTAGCTTCTAAACTCTCATTTAATAGAAGATCAGTGTCGAGCGGATTGTACTTAGGACGGGTCTCTTCATGGGTAACTGAGTAATAAAGAGGAGCCGATACCTTTGCTTTTTCAGGGAAGAACTTACCTAACTCAACGCTAGTTGTAATGCTATAGTTCTTGTAATTGTCCTTTGCTCGCTGGTTAACTCCCTCTTCTAAGCCACCAAATCCTTCAGAAACGTAACGACCTTGCATATTCACTGTTCCCAAATCAGATAGCTGTAGGTTCAAATTTCCTTGCGCAGCCCAACCTCCATTGTTGTTATAATCACGCAAACGGAGCTCATTTACCCACACTTCTCCACTCTTAACGGCCCCCGCTTTGTTGCGAACTCCGATAATAAGGGTCTTCACTTCGCCTAAAGAAGGATTGCCCATAATAGTGAGTTTGTTATTAGGTCTATCGCTATCGTATGTTGAATAGGCTTGATTATACGACGCTCTGCCCTCTGATTTGGCGATATTGCGCTCTTTTTTCAAGTTCGTTAAAGCAGATAACGATATATCTAACATGTTTTCTTCAGGCCAAACGATACGTGAATCGTTGGTTGAATTACTGCTATATTTGCCCTTTGGAGTGAGTTTCAAAGGTATTTCGTATTCATAGTAGTTACTTTTATAATCGCTTCCTAAGCGTACAAACAATGCAAGTTGATTGTCTTCGAGCGAAGTTACATTGTTTTCGAATGCATTAGCATGTGCAAATAGCTGCAAACGCTTATATTGTCGAATGTCTACAAACACGTTCTTATAAACCGCTTTCGATTCATTTGGACTCAAGTTGTTCACCACAATATCCAAAGCTTGCTCGTTATTCTCTACCAATTGTGGCTGAGTTGGGTCGTTTCCACGACGTATTCCAGGTGGAAGAATATAGTTTACAGGCTCTTTATCGTTGTTTTCTTCGATGCTAACAGCACTTACATTCATTCTACCAGAGCCCGCAACATTATCCAAGTTCTGCTCATATACACGCCAATCTCCACGCACAAGGTTGAGATTTCCCATGCGAATAACGATAGGTTTCTTGAAATTGGTGAGGAACATACGCATAAATCGAATACTTGTGAAATCGTTTATTGCGCCAACTCGACGTTCAAACTCACGCACTGGAATACGGAATTGATACCAAGTAACATGCTCTTCTTGTCCATTTTGGAGCTTTGGTGATGCTTCTCGCTTGTCTACGATGAAGTTTCGACCCACAATCATATCCGAAGGACGCAAAGATATGCGGTATTGGTAATACTTTTCATACTCATTCAAGGTGTAGTCTTGATTGATATCCTCAACATCTGGAGTCGTTTTGTATGAAGTATCATAGCTTTCATTGCGTGAATCAGAGTCTGGAGAGTTTCCTTGTGGGTTGTTAATGCGCTTATATCGATACAAAATAGGAGCCTGAATACGGTCAAAGTCCGATCCTCTAAAATAGTGATAGTTATCGTTTGCGGGGTCATTTTGTATCGAATCGTACACCTCTGGTGTGACAATAGAACGCACCCCGTTAAGGAATGATTGGTAAGAAGAGAATGATTGCTCCTCTTTATCAGTCAAACCATTGTATCCAACGTCTTGAAGTGCTCTCGAACCACTGCTTGTTGCGAATGCATAAGTTGTAGTTGCTTGGTTCGGAATCTTTCCCCATTGAGTCGTAGTAAAGCTATTTGAGCCATCAACAGGCATACCACTTTCATAGAATTTCTTACCATCTCGTAAGATATCTTCGCTTATTTCACCGAGGTTGATATAGAAGTCGCCACCATAGTCTGATGCGTTTGCTTGCTTATTGCTATACAAGAAGGGGTCAAGCATCCAAAATTCAACATACTCAATGTTTGCAGTTTCAAAGTCACTGGTATCCAATCGACGCATCATACCAGCCCAACGGCGTTCGGGTTGCTTTAGAGTTCCGTCGCTATTAAGGTCGGTAGTAAAGTTATAAGGACCACGTTCGTTGGGATAATAAGCAATGTTTAGAATCGGTAAGGTAGACAAAGAGCCGCTATAACTATTCTGATTGCGATTAGGGAACAACTCTCTTGCATATACCTCACGCACATAGTGGTTTGAAAGTTGATTCAAGTCGCCTTTAATATGTGCAGGAGTTAGCGAACTACTACGACGAGTAAAGAGCGGATCGATGTTATACCATGCCATTAAAGAGCGGTTATAACCACTTGCAAGAGTTGTTCTATCTGCCTGTTCGGGTAGAGTTGAGGGAACAGAAGATATGACCCAAGACGATGGAGAGCTAATATCTATAGTGCTTTTAGTATTTTCAAAGTCATCAAGATACGAAGCATTGTCTTGCGTATTGTGGCTTTGTCCTGCTATTAACTGGGCAAATTCGCCTTTAAAAGAGATATAAGAAGGTTGTGTAAGACGCACAAATGGTAACTTATCGAGCATATTTGTAAGCCATTGACTTTCCTTTTTCCAAGTGATATTCACGCCCCATAAAGTGTTATTTAAAGGCTCTGAGCCCATATTCACTTTGGTTGTGAGTGCTTGTTCCGATAGATGTTGCAGCGTTCCGCTTAGTTGAAAGTCTTTAGAGAAGTTGTATTCCCAATTCAAACCAAACATAGTTTTGCGCTGTTGAGCAAAGTCTGTGTTGCTTTCTAACGACACATTCACCGCTGTTCCCGCATCTAATATACTCTGATTCAATATCGTTACCTCTCCAGAATTATAGTCAACGCTATAATCAGTGCCTTCTCTTAGGGTAATACCGCCTGCAGTTACCACCACAGAACCTTGTGGAACGTTGAATGCTCCCAAGCTAATTACGTTAGCATTGGTGCCTCGATATTGTCCCATAAGCATAAACTTATCTTTCTCGGCTATTTGTTTTGCCACCGTTTTTGTAGAATCATACAACTCAGTAAAGGCGTATTTCTGAGCCTTTGCCGTACTAACTCCCTTTGCAACAAGATACTTATACAAATAATCTCCAAAGGGTTCGGCAACGGGGAAGAACACTCTTCCGTTGCTAACTGTGAATCCTTCTACAAAATCGAAGTAGCCATTGGGGTGCGGACGATTGTTATTATCCAAGCGATCTGCACCTAAGAGGCGAATAAGAGGAGTGCTTTTCACCTGCTGTTCAGGGATATATGTAAGATAAACACCAGTGGTGTCGCTTTGATATTTCACGTCTAATTTAAACTTATCACGCTCGATGCTCGATGCAATAGCATAGACGTTTTTCATCATCAAACGCCAGTTTCCTTGCGAAGGGTTATTGTCTGTGTTCTTCAAAGACTTCACAAACAAAGCCTTACTCGTATCAGTTGTAACGTCACTTGCAAACTCTCCCACCTGATAAGTAACGCCTCCGTAGGTGTACTCGTATGCAACTGCCAACACTTGGTCGGTAGTTAGATTGGTTTTCAATGAGATATAGCCCAGAGCAGTATTAACTTCATACTCGCTCGAGTTCAATAATCGTGCGCTTTCGAGCTTTTCATAGTCGTTACCTGCAATGAAATTAGGAATACCTTCCAACACAGTTGTGGTTTGATTGATGTCTCTTGCCGCTGAATAAGTAGACACCATGGCTCCATATTCGGTGTTAGCGTTGTTCGAAGGCACCGCCATTGCAGTGGTGGTCCATATACTATTGCTCACACTTTGGTTCTCTCCAAGGTCGGTAAGGGCAATAATATCACGGGTGTTGTTGGTGTTTCCTTGTCTGTTTGTTACCCAAACCTCTACTCTATTGATTTTTATTCCAGTTAAAAGGTTAGGCAACGAGCGCATACCCTCATCGTACTTGTCGTGGAAATACTTTGAAAGGAAGAAGTGTTTGTTCTCTTCATAGTTGGCAGCATCTATCTCAAAGGGAGTTAATTGCACTCCTCCTCTCGATGAAACGCTTTTAGTTGTCGACTTCTTTTGCGACGCAACCATCTGAAGTTTAAGCTTTCCGAATTGCATGTCGGTACGAATACCAAACAATGAGCTGGCTCCTTTAATCAAAGAAGAATTGGCTGGGAACGACACATTACCTGCTTCTACCAACTTAATGATTTCATCTTCCTTACCATCATACTTGAGTTTGAGGTTTTGAGCGTCGAAATCAAAGGTCGCATCGGTATTGTAATTGAGGTTAAGATTGACTTTATCGCCCACCTTACCATTGACATTTAGATTGATTTTCTCTTCAAAATCGAACTTAGTTGTTTTTCTATTACGAATGGGAAGAGATGGGTTTTCGATGTTTTTAAAGGTTGCTCCAAACTTCACTTCAGTCGAACCTTGAGTCTTTATCACCACTCCTCCAGGACCAAAGATCTTCTCTGCGGGTCCAAGATCAAAGTGCATGTTGGTGAAATCGAACTTTTCCTTACCCTTTTGTTGGTAAATTTCGTCGTTTTTCTTACGGAAAAAGTCCGCCATTACCTTCTTTTCGCTCCATTTCATATATTCGTCACCGCTCATCATGATAGGAGCTGTGATATAAGATCCACCCATCTTAGAACCAATGACATAGCGATCGATCGTGTCGTTGTATGTAATAGTGGGTTTAACGTTGGCAGGTGCGTTCAAGTCCATAGCGTTTTTAGATAAGTCTTGTTCGCTTAATGGAGTTGTTTTCTGTATTTTCCAACGAGAATGAAGTAGAGAATCGGGTATGGTATCATCGTTTGCAATAATGGGTTGCGCCTTTATTGCATTGGGTTTCGACTGCTTTGGTGTGCTTGTTTCAGTCTTTTTCTGTGGTTTTTGTGTGCGAGGTCGTTGAGCTAAAGGCATAGATACAGCATAAGCAGCTATACTCAAAACGAGCATAGCCACAACTGTTATCGAAGAATACCTTAGTTTTCTCATTTAATTTGTTTAAGAGCTAGCTTAACAACTTGCTCTACTGGCAATGTAGGTTCGTTCTTTAATATCTCTGAAACCACTTTAGCTGAGGGCGCAGGAGAGAATCCTAACATCGTTAAAGCACCCACAGCTTCGTCTTTCACGGCTGAATCTATGGTCGTATTCGAGTCGTTTCCGACCTTAAACTCGGTGGCAATACCACTCGATAGTATTTTATCTTTCAGGTCAACAATAATGCGTTGGGCTGTTTTTAAGCCAATTCCCTTCACGCTTTTCAACATTCTTTCGTCGCCACTGGCTATCACGTTACACAATTCGGCAGGTGAGATAGACGACAAAATCATGCGAGCAGTGTTGGCACCAACGCCAGAAACAGTGATAAGAAGACGATAAAGCTCTCGTTCTTGCTTTGTAGCAAAGCCATAAAGGGTGTAAGAATCGTCTCTACCCCCTGTAACTAAAGCTTCGTGAACATAAAGTTTCACCTCCTCTTTACCTTGTATTGCGCTATATGTTGTTAACGAAATATTTAAAGCATAGCCCACACCTGCGGTCTCAATAACGGCTAAAGCGGGTGTGATTTCTGCTAAATCTCCTTTGATATATTCAATCATAAAACTCAGAAAAAATGTATATACACTATCTATAACGGGCTTTTTCGGGCTTTATTGCATATAAATATGGTGTAAAACGAAGTTTTATGCCTTCTTTTTACAATTTTCTTTCCCGATAAGAAATTTGTAATTATAGAAATATTAACAAGAGAATAGCTTTTAATTGTTAATATATTTCAAAATAAAAGCATTGCTTTTTACTTGTAAAAGGAATGCTTTTAATAAGCAAAAGCATCACTATTGGAGTGCAATAGCAATGCTTTTACAAGGCAACTCGATAATGTGCCTAAAATAAAGGGATTGAGAATGATTTTTATAACATCTGCTGTTCGATACTTTCTTCGTGCACAGCTTCGAATATTTTGGTAACAAATTCGTCGTTAAGTCCCATTGCTTTGCCCTGAGCACATCTGTTATCGAGCAGTTCTTTATATCTAAGTGTCTGCAAAACAGTCATCTTCTTCTCTTTCTTATACTTACCAATCTGCCTCGAAATGCCCATTCGCTCTGCCAACAAGTGCAACAACTGCTTATCTAACTCGTCTATTTGGGTGCGCAACAAATGAATATCTTCAGTGATGTCGAAATTGTTTCGCAACACCAAACCATTGATAATATCTTGCAATTGACAGGGAGTCACCTGCTGAGCAGCATCACTCCATGCCTCAGTTGGGTTGCAATGGCTTTCAATCATCAATCCATCGAAACCTAAATCGAGGGCTTGTTGCGAAAGAGGGGCTATGAGATTGCGCTTGCCACCTATGTGACTTGGGTCGCAAATAATGGGCAATTGGGGTATTCTTCTACGCAACTCAATAGGAATTTGCCACATAGGCAGGTTGCGATAGGTTTGACTTTGATAGCTCGAAAAGCCTCTGTGAACAGCCGCTAAGTGCTTTATTCCTGCACGATTAAAACGCTCTAAGGCTCCAATCCATAGCTCTATGTCGGGGTTAATGGGGTTTTTCACCAATAAACAAATGTCTTTATTGCCTTCGAGTGCATCGGCTATCGCTTGCACTGCAAATGGGTTCGTGGTGGTTCTTGCTCCAATCCACAATATATCGACCTCGTATTTCAAAGCCTGTTCCACATGTTCTGGGGTGGCAACTTCTACTGCTGTGAGCATACCTGTTTGCCTTTTAGCCTCTAATATCCAAGGAAGTGCTTTGCAACCATTGCCCTCAAAGCCTCCAGGTTTGGTGCGGGGTTTCCACACTCCTGCACGAAACACACGGCAACCCATTTGCTTTAGCTCGTAAGCTGTGTGCAAAACTTGTTCTAAAGTCTCTGCACTACATGGCCCAGCAATAAGAGTTGGAAGCTCTGTTTCGCTTAAAAAAGGTAATGGAAGTATATCTAATTCGGTGTTTTTACTCATTCTTCTATATAAATCTGTCTTTCTTTTGCAAAAGTATTACTTTTCAATTATCTATCCAAACGAATGAATGCTTTTTTAAAAGCAATGCTATTGCAAGAGAAGGACGAAAAAAGGTGAACTTGAAAGAGTTCAAATTCACCCTAAAATACTTTGTGCTACCAGTGTACCTTGTTTGATTCTGTCGGCTATTCCGATGCCATCTCGAAGGTTTCCAGCCACAATTAAGCCTTTATATCGTTGTTCAACGGCTTGCACAGCCTTTATTCTTTCTTCTGTATTTGCCCAATATTGAGGTATAGCTCGTTGATGTTTCGAAATCTTTATCGCTTCTATTTCTACATCGTTGGGCACTTTTAGCATACGATGCAAAGCGTCTTTCACAAGCGAAACGATCTCTTCATCGCTCTTATTCACCATGTCTTGGTCTTTCATTCCACCTAAGAAAAACGACAAAGTGGTGCTATTTTGGGGCGCACGGTTATCGAAACATGCCGAAGTGAACAACACTCCGAGTAGCTTTTGTTGCTCTATTGTGGGCACTAAGCCTCCAAATGCATTCAAAGTGTGGGTGTTTACATATTTAATTCCAACGCCTACCTGAACCACTGGGGCATAAGTTAAGTTGCTAAGTGCCTGCTTCTCTGCCTCTGTTACAAAGGGAAGGACTTGCGGAAGGGCATAAGCTCCACAGGTTGTAATGACCTTATTGGCTCTCACTACGCACTCATTGCCTTGCAAATTGGTATAAGTCACTGAATAAGAGCCATCTTCTTGGGGCGAGACACTAAGGTTATTGGCTCCAAGAACAATATTTTTCTCATCAATATTCTTGGCTAAAGCCTTGATAATTTGCTCCATTCCGTGGTTGGGAGAGAACACATCTTTAGTGGCAAGACGCTCTCTTTCGGTCTTTTTCTCTTTGGATTTCTTGATCGCTCCACGTATAAAACTGCCATAGTTTTGCTCTAATTGATAGAGTTTTGGCAAGGCATAGCGAGTGATTAGCTTTGTAGGATCACCTGCATAGATGCCTGCAATAAATGGATCTACAGCGTAGTTGTAATACGAATTGCCCAGTCTTCGCTTCACCATGTCGGCTACTGACTCGTTAGGATCACTACCTTTTGCTCTGAAAGGTTCGCCTAAGATACGCAACTTGTCGTAAGTTGTAAACAAAGGCGTTGTTATTGCAGTTAAAAGAGAGGTGGGAAGGGCTGTAAAACTGTCTTTTTTCCAAACCAATCGACGTTTTGCCGAACTGCGAGCAATATCCACTTGGCAATCGGCTACAATGCTATTGAACAGCTCTACCGCCTCTGGAGAAGACAAAACACCTGTATTTGGTCCGCTTTCAAACAAGTAACCATTAACGTTAAAGGTACGAATTTGACCGCCAAAACGCTCTTCTTTCTCAAGAACTTCAACGTCTTTTCCCCCTTTCTTCAGCCAATAAGCAGTGGTTAAGCCTGTTATTCCAGCCCCAATCACAACAATATCTTTCGTATATTCTTTTCGTTCTGTATTCATTTAAATAGGCTTTGAATATTGTTTATTGTTGTTTTTCATCAACGGATCGAGCAAAGCTACAACGTTTCTAACGAATGGTGAGCCACTTGTTGTCATGCTTATACCCTGCTCTGTCATGGTTATTAAGCCATCGTTCGCCATCTCTTGCAATTTGGCTACATCGTAGTTGAGAGTGGCTTGTNTGCTTTCTACCGACAAATTCAATTCTTTTGAAAGCTTGTTCCACTCTATCTCATTGTTACACATCATGGTTTCGATCACTTCTCTCACCACTTGTTCTTGCGAAGAGAGGATATATCCTCGTTCAATATCTAATTTGTTGTCGTTCAATATCGAATCGATATACTTTGTAATATTGCGTCCATTTTGCGCATAAGCATTGCCAAGCTGACTGATTCCCGTTACTCCAAAGGCGTAAACCTGTCCTGTTGTGCGCAAAGTGCAATAACCTTGGAAGTTACGATGTAGCTGTTTAGAATCTAAAGCCACGCTTAGTTCGTCGTTAGGTCTTACAAAATGGTCCATACCTATACTTCTATAACCTGCCGAATGCAATACGTTAATGGCACGAGTCATCATCTCTTGCTTTACATCTGCAGTGGGTAAGCCAATCTTTTCGAGTATCAATTGACGCGTATGTACCCATGGAACGTGCCCATAACTAAAGGTTACGAGGCGGTCGGGCTGCATTTCTACTGCCTTTTGTATTGTTTTTTCGAAGCTTTCAGGGGTTTGTAAGGGCAAACCAAACAAGAAATCCATATTGATTGTGGCTTGATGTGCTCTTAAAATAGAAAGTATTTCGGGTACAGGAATAAGCGAAGGAAGTCGGTTTACGGCTTTTAATACATCGTTATTGAAGTCTTGTATGCCCAAACTATAACGTGTAAAACCACATTCGCACAATGCATTCCAATCGCTTTCAGTGAGATATCCTGGGTGACATTCAATGGCAATCTCGGGCTTTTCGATAGTGGGCATCAGCGATAACATGTGCTCATTCAACTCTTTGATATAGTGAATGGGCAGTGATGTAGGACTTCCTCCACCATAATGAATCTGAGATATGCGTCTATTGGCTTTGTCGATGTGAGCCGCAACGATATCTATTTCACGATGTAAAGCCTCAACATACTTATCAACTTGCTGTTCTTTGGCCATCGCATACGAGTTACATCCACAATAATGGCATAGATGATTGCAATAAGGAATGTGCAAATAAAAAGACACATGGTTTCTACTTGCATCGTTAGAAGCATCTACTGCCGAGAGATACTCAGTGTCGTTGAGTTCTTTAAAGTAGTTAGCTGGCGGATAACTCGTATATCTTGGTACGGGAATATTATATTTATTAATTACTTGTTCGTTCATTGTTGGTCTCCTTTTGTTTGAAAACTGAGAGAATATAAACAAGAGATGCTAACGCAATAGCAATCTCTATAGCAAAGAAAAGACGGTAACCATAGTGCTGAGCAATGGCTCCTGAGACTACAGCCATCATCATTCCGCTAAGGTGTGTGATAACAGTTTGAATGGTAAAGTCGGTTCCTTCTCTGCCAGGTCGAACCCTTTCCATCGACGAAACATACACCACTATGGTGCACATGCCGTAAGTTGCCCACAAAAGAGCAACGCCAATGCAAACCCGAAGCGTTGTGATAGCGTCGGAAAGCATTAAGAAAAAGTAGAGAGTGGTGATGAGAATAACGCTCGCAAAGGCGATTCTGGCTTTGAATACGCCATATTTTCGCACGAAAAAGCCTGCTCCCCACGATGCAAAAAAGGCTACTCCAGTTCCTAATATGCCACTAATCAAGCCTATTTCCTTCATGTTATAGCCGTGATCTACAAGGAATGAGCGCAAAAGAGATAAGGTTCCGAAGATTCCTGCATAGTATATTACAAGGAAAATGATTTGCTTCCAAATGCCTTTCTGAGTGAAAAACCAAATGAAATCGGCTTTCTTAGCCTTTGTTTCTTTGGGCTTTTCGTTGATAGTAAGATGCTTATTAAACAGCAAGGGCAATAATGCAATGAGCACAAAGATGGCTAAAAAGGGTAAAACTGTTTGCCAACCATAACGATGTAGCGCCATTAATAGCACCCCACCGCCTAGCAATGCACCTCCAAAACTACCCATAGATTGCATGCTATTCACCATACTTTTATCGCTTTTCTTAAATGTTAGCACCGCTAAAGCATCGGTCGCAACGTCTTGAGTGCCTGATGTCACCAATGAAAGAACCACTAAAAAGATGATAAAATAAATGTCGGTTGAAACGTGTAAGAATCCTATTGTAAGCAAAAGAGCTGCATATACCAATTCAGAAACAATGATGGTGCGTTTATAATCGTTTACAGTTACACAGCGTCTGTCAACCATTGGCGCCCAAAGAAACTTGATAATCCAAGGCAATTTCACTAATTGCAAGAGCCCAATAGTGGTTAATGAGAAGTTATTCTCACGCATTAAGACTTGCAAAGCCGTTGAAAGAAAGCTCGAAGGAACGGCTTGTGCGATGTACAAACAAAAGAAAGTACAAAGCGTAAAGACGCTCCCTTTATGTCGATTGATATATTCTGGTTGGATTGAATTCATCTATTCATTAGAATTTCACAAGCAAAGAAGTCCCGAAATAAGCTGGTTTTCCAATCTGAGCATAGTCTGCAGACGACTTAAAACAATAGGTATTATAATGCGTATCGGTGATGTTTTTACCCCAACACTCCCATGTAAAGATTCCACTTGTTATGCTTATCTTAGCGTTAAGCAATGCATAAAAGTTCTGAGCAACCTCATTATCCTCTGCCCAATATATCTTTCCGAGTCCTGTTAAGCCTGCAGTTAGCACTATTTTGTCGATAAATGAGGCGCAAGAAGGATATAAAGTGTAACTTGCCGAGCATGATAATGTGTTGCGAGGAACCATTGGAAGCATGTTACCCGAATAGCTTAATGTTGCCGATTTTTGATATTCTATGAACTTTGCATAGGTATATCCATACGAAAGAGCAATGCTTAAGTTCTTCAAAGGCGAGCTATTCAAAGCCAATTCAAATCCTTTACTGCTCGAATGGCCTGCATTATGAATAACATTTCCAACGCCTGGAACTGTTTGATTCACTTGTTGTTGACGCCAATCGATATAATATAGCGCAGCTTCGGCATAGAGCTTATCTTTCAAGAGATGCACCTTCCCGCCTAATTCGTAATTCCAATTGTATTCAGGACCAAAGCTTGTTTCTTCTTCTTTTTGGAAAGTTTGATTGAAACCACCAGCCTTATAGCCTCGAGTTACAGAGAAATAGTACGAATTATTATTGCGTTCGTCTTGATATTGCAAGGCAAATTTAGGCGTTATCTGATTGAAATGCAATGAACTATTAACGTTCTTCACCTCTGTGCGTGCCCCATCTGTACTCAATTGATAGGTCTCTCGCAAGTATTTAAGGGTCGAATTTTCATAATCCCAACGCAATCCTGCAATGAAACTAAAGCCTGAAAACAACTTAATGGTTGATTGATGATAGATCGCAAGTGCATTAACAGGAATGCGATAGTGCGTTGGAAAGGCATTATCCTTGGTGATATATTGCGTTTCTACCGTGTTATTGATGTGCTGGGTCATTGCAAAAGCACCCCAAAGCCATTGATATCGTGAGCTATTATTCGACTTTAACATGAATTCTTGGCTTAACATTGTTTGCTTTAGTCGGTTCTTTACAAAGTAAGTGTCGTTTGAAGTAAAGTCTTGGTCTATGCCTTGTCGATCTCGTATATATTGGAATGCAGTCTGACTACTAAAACTTACGTTCTCACCTGCATAGCTAATGTTGAGTCCAGAGGTTGAAAGTAGACGACGATAGCTGCTATATCGATTGTAATTAACAGGTTCTGTTTCACCAGTTAGGCGGTTGTATTTACCATAAGGATATCCTCCTTGATTCGAATAGTCGAGCATTGAGTTGACACGAAGAAACCACTTATTATCCAATAGCCACACCAAAGCAACACGACCATAAGCGTCTTTCAATTGATCGGCATATTCATTGGTGAACATATTGCGATGAAAGCCATCGTTATAGTGATATCCTCCTGCCACAGAATAGCCCACTTTAGCGCCTAACTTGTTATAGTGTGAGAATTGAAATAGGGCATCATTGTGACTACCATAACCCAATTTAAATTGTGTTCCCTGATATGTTAGGGGCGAAACAGTAGTTACGTTGATAATACCTCCAATGGCATTGCGACCATAAAGGGTGCCTTGTGGACCACGAAACACCGTTACTGAGGCGATATTCGACATGTCTACATCAAATGAAGAATTCTCAAAATGAGGTATTCCATCAACATAAAAGCCTACAGCAGAGCCCTTTGTCTTCGCTCCAACACCACGAATATAAACAGGAGTGTTTTGCTTTGAGCCATATTCGGGCATGTAAAAGTTAGGCACTACGGCTGTTAATTCAGTGATACTTTGTAGCTCGTGGCGATTGATAAAGCCACTATCCACTACTGAAACAGAGTTGGTTGCAAGATTTTCTTTACTCTTTTTAAATTCAACAACAGTGACTTCACTAAGTCCTACAGTCTTAAAAACAGTTGAATCCGCATCATTGGGCACAGCTGTTCCTAAGAAACTTGTTAATAATAAAATGGAGTTAAGCATATAAATGTATTCTATTTCGTATAATATGGGCACAAAGTTACGAAAATATCACACTTTATGAAATCCTATTTTATGAGGATATTACTGATAACAAGTGATTTAAATGAAAAATAAATGTTATAAAATGAAGAGTTTTTGTATCCTGATTTACTCCTCATTTAAGGCTCCACAATGCTTACAACGTCTGCTTTTTTCGAGTGGCATACCGCAGTTTCCACACACAAACTTTATTCTTGGCATCTTAATATATCGTTTTATTGCCCAATAAACATATACAATAAGAAGTGGATAACCTATGTAATATAAGGTAGAAACGCTGAAAATGATGTAGTTAACAGCACATACTGCTGCCAAACCGCATAAATACAACACCGCATCTCCTAAGGGTAGAAGATGGCGAACATCGTCTATTGCAGCCAAACCAATTAATAATATGGCCCAAACCGATAGCAAAAAGAGGTTTAAAGGCAATGGTACTGAAAATGGATTGAGCGTTGGATGGAAGTAGAAATGATGCCAAACCTGAGGCGCAAAGAGCTGAATTGAGGCGTAAAAGGTGGCCGATGTAGCTACTAAAAGCACCAATAAGGTGGGATAAATCGAGTTAATATCTCGAAGATGCACAATAGGCAAACTCGCACTCAACAGTTTTCGCATGATGTAATACACCGAAATGAGCACAATGATCACTAAGAACACCAAGAGATGTATATCTGAAAAGGTAGATATAAATAGTGAAATAGGGTCGTCGGGCACTACATTTGGAAGTAGTTTACTCTCGTGTATCCAGCCAAAAGTCTGCTGGTCTCGAGCCACTTGCACCCATACAGAATCGATACTATCGGCAGACATAATGCGAATGTCAGCCACAACCAAATGGTCGTTCTTATAAACTACCAGCGAATCTTCTTGCAAATGCGATAGAGTTTCTTCGGGTTGCTGCTTAGAAAGTACCAAAGAGTCGGCTTTCACCACAAAGTTATAGTTCGAACTATAATGATGTGTGGCTTTGAAATGAGAGCTATCGTTTTGACCTACACTATCTAATAGGTTCTCATTGATATTCTTTGTGTTCTGATGATAGCACGAACTACAAAGCAACACCAATAAAAACAATAGCAAAGACGCCTTATTTGATATGTTTCTAAGTACTTGCATAGATGTTCATTTGACATTGTGAGCAATCGAATTGCAGTCTAAATTTACGTCCGTCGGATAGCTTTAAATACAAAGGTTCTTTCCATTTAGGAGCCACTCCACCATGAATTACACAGTGACCCAATGAATATCGAATACAATGTTTGCACTGCATCAACAACGATTGGGGTACATTTTTGTCGCCTTTCACCTCAAATGCCTCTTCAGGATCTTGCAACCCCTGTTCTTTATAGAAGGCTTTTGCCAAGCTGTTGGCAATATTATAGGTATAAGGAAAGGCCTTATATTCTTTTTGCCATTGCAGATTTACACCGCAACCACTTGCTTCTGCTTTTTCTCTTAATCGTCTATTGTCGTGTGGTTGGAATTGTTCGAGAGCCTCACGACGCATATCTGCGAGCAAACTCGAAGGAACAAAGAGGCTTTGCGCTTCGTGTTCGATATCGATTTTACCTGCTTCGAAGATGGTGTTACCCAATTTCGATAATTGCTTTACAATATTGTCGTATTGATTTTGGCGTGCCGCTTCGTGCTGAAAGTCACGCTCCACTCTTGCAGTGTCATAGCCTTCTGCCTGCAAGGTGAGTGCAAAGCCACTTGGAGTGGTGGCAAACTGCATGGTAAGAGCAATCTTTCGCACTGCTGTGGGCTTCGACAATACCTTTTCAAAGGCCTCATCGTTGTTTCTAAAAAGATAGACACCCGCTTTTAAGTCACGTGGCATTTTAAATGGAAAGAGCTTATTTCCTTCTACTCTATTCACTCTAAAGCCCTCTAACTTGTTGTCGTCGTTCATAAAACACAAACCATCTCCATTGGCAAACGATGCTACTCCTGCCACTACAAAATAGTTGTTGCGCACGTCTTTCACCTTTCCCACGGGTTCACCAATGGCTTTTGGAGTGTCGAACGAAGCGATTTTGTTTTCTCGTTGATGCAAGAAATAGGTGGTAAAACCTCGATTAAAGGTTTTATTGAGATTGGGGTCGAAGCTGTGTTTCACTGCTCCCAACGATGCACGGCAATATTT
Source organism: Hoylesella nanceiensis DSM 19126 = JCM 15639 (assembly GCF_000379965.1). GTDB lineage: Bacteria > Bacteroidota > Bacteroidia > Bacteroidales > Bacteroidaceae > Prevotella > Prevotella nanceiensis. The sequence goes on from NZ_KB904334.1 coordinate 95,826, forward strand.
TTCAGGGTGAGCCGCAATCACTTTATCTAACTTTTTGCGATAAGCCGAAACAACATTCTTAACGTATGACACGTCTTTTAGTCGTCCTTCTATTTTGAACGATGTTGCTCCTGCATCGGCAAGTTGTTCTAATTCGTTAATACGACACATGTCTTTAAGCGACAAAAGGTGTCGTTGATGTTCTATTTCTCTATCGTCTGAGTCGACAAGATCGAAGCTCATACGGCAGAATTGAGCACATTCACCTCTGTTTGCACTACGTCCAAAGCTGTGTTGAGATACATAACACACTCCAGAATAGCTCACACAAAGTGCTCCATGCACAAATACTTCTAACTCAACATCGGGCTCTTCTTTGTGAATGGCTTTGATAGCGTCGAGCGAAAGCTCACGAGCCAACACCACACGAGCAAAACCTAAGGACTTAAGCCACGACACTTTGTCGGCCGTTCTATTGTCGGTTTGGGTAGAAGCATGTAGCTCAATGGGCGGAATATCCATCTTTAACACGCCCATATCTTGCACAATTAGAGCGTCTACACCTGCTTCATAGAGCTGGGTGATGAGCTTTTGACAATAATCTATCTCGTGTTCATACACAATAACATTAAGTGTTACATACACTTTCACGTCGAACTGCTTAGCATATTGGCACAATTGGGCAATGTCTTCAATTGAGTTTCCTGCTGCCGAACGTGCTCCTAACTGCTCTGCACCTATGTAAATGGCATCTGCCCCATGCTCAATGGCGGCAATACCTGTTTCTAAATTCTTTGCAGGGGCAAGCAATTCTAATGGTCGCATATCAATGTTTTTGTCTTAATTTGTTATTTGTTTTGTGTTGAAAGAAAACGAGTTGGATTGTACCAATACGTTTGTGTTATCAAGAAAAGACATCTTTTCTTTGTTTTTTACCTCAAGATGGTGATTTTCTAATATGCAAACTTACGAAAAAAAACTGACATTTCTCGATTTGCAACGCTAATCTTATTTAACAGCAACATTTCACCTCGTTTCTAAAAGCTATGCTTTTCACTTGTAATTACATTGACTTTTATGCATAATTGCAATGCTTTTAAAGGGCAATAGCATTGCTTTTCCGAGCTAACCGCAAAGTACTTACCTTTCGATTCGATTTCATTTGATTGTAAAAAGAATTAAGATACGAAAGCAGATGGGCGATGTCGGGTGGAAAGAAGTGGGTAAATGGTTCTCATTTATAAGGAGAATAGAGAAAAGGCGATGGGCTTTTGGTATCTAATTAGGTTGTCGGTCGCTCTTTTCTAAGCAGAGATGATAGCATAAAAAAGCAGAAGTTCTTCGCCAGCCACATAGCCAGTGAAGAACTTCTTGTATGATTTGAGTTGAAATTAGGGGCGATTTACCACAATTTTAAACGTTTGTTTTCAGGCAAGAAAAGCGCATCTCCTTCTTTAACTCCAAAGGCTTTATACCAAGCATTGATGTGAGGAAGAGCACCATTAACACGCCATTGACCAAGAGAATGAGGGTCGCTCTTTGTTCTACTGCGTATTTCTTTCTCTGTAATGTTACCTGCCCACACACCAGAATAAGCGATAAAGAAACGTTGTTCGGGTGTTAAGCCATCGATAATAGGTAGCTTTTCTTTCTTATTTACATTTTCGAAAGCAGCGAAAGCCACTTCAAGACCACCGTGATCGGCAAGGTTTTCGCCAAGAGTGAAGCGTCCGTTAGCATTCAAGTCGGGCAACACTTTGATGTTAGAGAAGAAGTTTGCATACTCAGTTGCACGTGCATCGAAGTTCTTTGCATCGTCTGCAGTCCACCAATCGCTCATGTTTCCGTTCTTATCATAGTGTCTTCCTTGATCATCAAAGCCGTGAGTCATCTCGTGACCAATCACTACTCCGATCGCACCATAGTTGAAAGCGTCGTCTGCTTTGGGGTCAAAGAAAGGTCTTTGAAGGATACCTGCAGGGAAACATATCTCGTTTGTGGTTGGATTATAGTATGCATTTACAGTTTGAGGAGTCATCAACCACTCGTCTTTATCAACAGGTTTGCCAGCCTTTTCTTCTATTGTTTTGTTGTTCCAGTAGAGCACACATTGCATTACATTATCGTAATATGACTCTGATGGCTTAATGCTTAGACCCGACATGTCTTTCCATTTGTTAGGATAACCAATCTTAACATAGAACGAATTCAATTTATCTAAAGCCGCTTCTTTAGTCTTTGCGGTCATCCAATCTTGATCTTTAATGCGTTCAGCCAATGCAATTTGGAGGTTCTTCACCAACTCTTCCATACGAGTTTTAGATGAAGCGGGGAAGAAACGCTCGCAATATATACGTCCAAGAGCCTCTCCCATTACCGATTCTACTTGTGAAGTAGCACGCTTCCACAATGGGAAATTTTCTTTTTTACCACGCATTGTCTTGCCAAAGAAGTCGAAGTGTTCTGCTTCTACTGCGCTACTCAAATAACCTGTCGAGCTATTGATAACACTCCACTGCATATATGCTTTGCGATCTGCAAGGTTCCATGTTGTAACCAATTTGTTCAAGCCAGCGAAGAAGGCTGGTTGTCCGACAACAAGAGTTTGGAAATAAGCTGATTTTATACCTTCTGCATTGAGCAAAGCCTCAACAGGTAGGTTTGGATATTTAGCCTTAAACTGAGCAAAAGTCATCTTATTGTAGTTAGCTTCTACATCTCTTAGCTCGGTACTACTCTTTGAAAACTTAGCAAGAGCGGTTTCGAAACGAAGCACAGCCTCGCCTTTTGCCTTTGCTTGAGCAGCATTAAAGCCAAAAAGTTGGAACATTTTAATAAGATGTTTCTTGTAAGCTTCACGAATATCTACTGTTGCTTTGTCGGTATCAAGATAGTATTCCTTTTGTCCAAGGGTAAGTCCTCCTTGATAAAGATAAAGTATATTCATCGAAGCATTGCGCTCATCGGCATTAAAACTTGCACCAAAAGGCACGCCAAAAGAGAACGCTGCATATTGCATTTGTAGCTTTATGAAGTCGGGAACGCTCTTCAATGCATCAATTTTCTTTAACAATGGAGTTACAGGAGCAACACCTTCTTTATCTCTGCGTGTTGAGTCCATTGCCAATTTGTAGAAGTCGCTCAACTTTCTTTCAATGCTTCCTTCGGGATAAGTATTCTTAAGTAGGTCGCTCAAGATGCCATTGATACGCTTATTGTTATCTTCTTGAAGCTGATCGAAGCTACCATAACGAGAATAAGCAGCAGGCAATGGATTCTTTTTTTGCCATCCACCAGTTGCATATTGATAAAAATCGGTTGCAGGATTTGCAGTTAAATCCATGTTAGTTAGGTCGATCCCAGATTCTAACTGCGTTTGTGCCATACCGACAACAGATGATGAAGCGATCATCATAGCTGCAATTAATCTTTTTGTTTTCATACTTTTCTAATTTAATGAACCTGCCTTTGTGGGGCAATGTCGTATTGTTTTGTTTTTATTTTTCGGTATATTGAATAAGGAGTAAGCATATTTCTGCGAATGAGATACCCACTCTTTCTGTCTAATCGATATTGATTTGCTCTTTTTCTTCAGACAACTCGAGCCATTTTTCGTTGGCTTTTTCGAGCTGAGCCGTGATGTTTGTATATTCGTTTATCAAGCCCATGTCTGACGCATGTTCGGGTTTTAAAAGTATTTCTTCGAGCTCTTTCACCCGTGTTTCGTATTTTTCTATATCTTTTTCGGTTTCTTTTATTGCCTTTTCGATTCGGTTTAACTGCTTTTGCAGCTCCTTTCTTTCTGCATAATTCAGTTTGTTTTCGGTCTTTTCAACAGGCTCGGGCTCGGGTGATGACACATTTTTACTGAGTTCGAGCATTGTTAGTGAATCGATTTTCTTCGATTGTAAGAAGTCGTAAATACCGCCTAAATGCTCTCTCACCTTTCCTTCTCCAAACTCATAAACCTTCTCTACCAACCCATCGAGAAACTCTCTATCGTGCGAAACGATGATGGCTGTGCCGTCGAAGGCCTTTATTGCCTCTTTAAGAACTTCTTTTGAGACGAGGTCGAGGTGGTTAGTTGGCTCATCGAGTATCAGCAAATTCACTGGTTCGAGCAAAAGTTTAATCATTGCCAAACGTGTTCTTTCTCCTCCACTAAGCACCTTTACTTTCTTATCAGACGCCTCACCGCCAAACATAAAGGCACCAAGAATGTCGTTAATGCGCAAGCGAATGTCGCCTTTTGCCACGTTGTCGATGGCTTCGAACACCGATAGCGATTCGTCTAAGAGCTGTGCTTGGTTCTGAGCAAAATAGCCTATTTGAACGTTATGACCCACTTTCAGCTCGCCATCGAATGGTATTTCGTTCATAATACACTTCACCAATGTAGATTTTCCCTCTCCATTCTTACCCACGAAAGCTACTTTTTCGCCTCGTTTGATGGTGAGATTGACGTTACTAAAGACGGTATGTGCGCCATAATTCTTTTGCACTTCGTTGCAAATAACGGGATAGTCGCCACTGCGAAGGCATGGGGGGAACTTTAAACGAAGGGCAGATGTGTCTACCTCATCTATCTCAATGGGTACGATCTTTTCGAGTTGTTTGATGCGACTCTGTACCTGTACGGCCTTAGTTGCTTTGTAGCGGAACTTCTCGATGAAGTCTTTTATGTCGGCAATCTCTTTCTGTTGGTTCTCATAAGCTCGCAACTGCTGCTCTCTTCGCTCTGCTCTTAACACGAGATATTCGTCGTATTTCACCTTATAGTCTACTGTTCTTCCACACGAAATCTCGAGGGTTCGATTGGTAACGTTATTGATAAACGCTCTATCGTGGCTCACTAATACAAGTGCTTTGGCTGATTGCACGAGGAATTGTTCGAGCCATTGGATACTTTCTATATCGAGGTGGTTGGTGGGTTCGTCGAGTAATAAGACGTCGGGGCGTTGCAATAAGATCTTTGCAAGCTCGATACGCATACGCCAACCACCACTAAATTCGGACGTGGGACGTTCGAAATCGGTCTTATTAAAGCCCAATCCAAGAAGTGTTCTTTCTAATTCTGCCTCGTAATTGTCTGCTCCGAGCAACATAAAACGATCGTGTTCGTGAGAGAATTTCTCTACTAATTCCATGTAACTCTCACTCTCGTAGTCGGTTCTTTCTGCCAACTCACGCTCCATTTTGGTTACACGCTCTTTCTGTTTCAACACATCTGCAAAGGCCTTGCGGGTTTCTTCACGAAGAGTTGTGTCGTCGGTAAGATGCATCACCTGTGGAAGATAGCCAATGGTTGTGTCGTTTGGCACGGCAACAACACCTGCGTCGGGTTTCTGAATACCGCAAAGTATCTTCAACATTGTTGACTTTCCTGCTCCATTCTTTCCCACTAATGCAATTCGGTCTTTGTCATTCACAACGAAACTCACATCTTGAAACAATGGCTTTGCGCTAAACTCAACCTTTAATCCTTCTACAGATATCATTCTTTTATTTACTATTTACGTATTATTGAAACTGCATACAAAGTTAGAAAGAAACATTCTAATCACAAAACAATAAGGCAAATAGATTACAATAAGTAAGACTTCGGGGATTATATATTTATTTTTTTAAGATTTGAAGATGAACTTTGTTTTCATAGGGTGATGCGTGGGCGGTGCAAATGCTATGTTTTTGCTGGGTAAAAGCTATAGAATTGGAGGGTAAAAGCAATGCGATTGTAAGCTAAAAGCAGTGCTTTTTCTGTTAGGGGAATAAGGGATTGAAAGAAAAGGGCAATTTACTTGTAATGACAAGGCTATGCGCCTGCCATGAAAGAGATTCTTTGTAGCTTTGTTATTATACTGAAAGTGTTTCGTAAAAGAGGTAAGGGTGGTTGTTGAGCAAGTAAAGTTTGCTATTTATAGATAGAAAAAGGTTAGGCAATACCAATTAAAACATGCGGAAAGGCACATCGCTTTGGAGGGCATAAACAAAAAAGACACCTCATAAAATGAAGTGTCTTTTATTATTTTCTCGCTAACAATGTAACTTGAAAGCGTTAGTGTCTTTACTTAACTTTATCAACAATTGCTTTGAAAGCCTCTGGATTGTTAACCGCTAAGTCAGCAAGAACTTTACGATTAATTTCGATTCCAGCTTTGTGTAAAGCACCCATTAGAGTTGAATAAGTCATATTCTCTAGACGAGCAGCAGCGTTGATACGTTGTATCCACAATGAACGGAAGTTACGTTTCTTGTTTCTACGGTCACGATAAGCATAAGTTAAACCTTTTTCCCAGGTGTTCTTTGCTACTGTCCAAACATTCTTTCTTGCACCAAAATAACCTTTAGTAAGCTTTAAGATTCTAGTTCTTCTTGCTTTAGATGCAACATGATTTACTGATCTTGGCATAGTTTTCTTTCTTTAAATGTGATTACTAAAAAGTTAATTAACGAAGACGTAACAAGTCTTTAACTTGCTTTATGTCTGAACTATCTACTACTGTTTGATGTGTAAGATTTCTCTTTTGCTTCTTAGTCTTCTTTGTTAAGATGTGACGATGATAAGCACGACGTCTTTTAATCTTACCTGTTCCGGTGAACTTAAATCTCTTTTTAGCTCCCGAGTTAGTTTTAACTTTTGGCATTTTTTTATTATTTAATGAATTAATATATTACAGTGGCAACGCATATACCGGGCGTTACGCACCTAGTTGTTTAATTTCTCTTATTCAGATTCTTCGCTTGCAAGTTTCTTTAGAGCGCTGTCTCCGCCTTTTGCGTTAGCGAATAAACCTCCATTTGTAGCGATTTCGTTTTCTTTTTGCTCTTTAGCTGCAGCATTTGCTTCAGCTTCTCGACGTTCACGATCCATCTTTTGTTGGCTCTTTTTCACTACTCCTGCTTTCTTAGGAGTGAGATATAAGAACATCTTTTTACCGTCTAACTTTGGTAGTTGTTCTACTTTTGCATACTCTTCTAGGTCGTTTGCAAAGCGAAGTAACAACACTTCTCCTTGTTCTTTAAATAAGATTGAACGTCCACGGAAGAACACATAAGCACGAACTTTATTGCCTCCGTTAAGGAATTCCTTAGCATGTTTAAGCTTAAATTGATAATCGTGCTCGTCGGTTTGAGGTCCAAAGCGAATTTCTTTGATATCAACTTTAGCTTGTTTTTGCTTCATTTCCTTTTGATGTTTCTTCTGTTGATAAAGAAACTTTGAATAGTCTATGATGCGACAAACTGGCGGTTGGGCATTAGGAGATATCTCAACAAGATCTACTCCCTGCTGTCTTGCAAGTTCTAACGCTTGACGTGTGGGCATAACTTCAGCGCCACCGTCGCTTACAATACGTACTTCCCTAGCGCGAATTTGCTCATTCACGCGGTACTGATTGGTCATTTTGTCATTCTTCATTCAACTATTTTATAATGAGCGAGTGCAAAGTTAACTCTTTTATTCTTATTGTCCAAATTTTTATATGGATATTATCATAAGAAACATAGATATCTCTTTGAGAATGAGTTCTTAGTAACTCTCCCCTTCTTTTATTATAATAAGGTAGAGATATGTATGTTTCTTTACTTATTTTTAGTCTTGTGGGTGGATATTTGTTGCCTCTAACATTTCTGCAACCTCAGCATTTACTCTGTCAACAAATTCTTGTTGAGTCATAGTCGCTTGTTCTCCACCACCTTGTTTACGCATAGAAACAAGACCTTCTGCAGATTCTTTTTCTCCAACAATCACCATGTAAGGAACTCGTTTCAACTCGTTATCACGAATCTTTCTACCGATTTTCTCATTTCTATCGTCGATTGTTGCACGCACTCCGTTATTATCAAAGAACCTAGCTACCTCACGAGCATAGTCGTTATACTTCTCAGATATAGGCAAGATAGCCACTTGATCTGGTGTTAACCATAGCGGGAAGTGACCTGCAGTGTGCTCAATTAATACCGCAGTGAAACGTTCTAATGAACCAAAAGGAGCACGGTGAATCATCACAGGAGTCTTCTTTTGATTATCTTCGTCGGTATATTCGAGCTTGAAGCGTTGTGGAAGGTTGTAATCTACTTGGATTGTACCCAACTGCCAACGACGTCCAATAGCATCTTTAATCATAAAGTCTAGCTTAGGACCATAGAAAGCAGCCTCTCCTAGTTCAGTTTTAGCTGTCAAACCCTTTTCTTTACAAGCGTCGATAATAGCTTGTTCTGCTTCGTGCCATGCCTCATCGCTTCCAATATACTTTTCTTTATTATTTGGATCACGTAGAGAAATCTGTGCTTCAAAGTTCTTAAAGTCGAATATTTTAAGCACTGCTTGAATGATATCCATTACTCTTAAGAACTCATTCTTCACCTGATCAGGACGACAGAAGATGTGAGCATCGTCTTGAGTAAACGCTCTTACACGTGTTAAACCATGCAACTCACCACTCTTTTCGTAACGATATACGTTTCCAAACTCAGAAATTCTCAAAGGAAGATCTTTGTAAGAACGTGGTTTCCATGCGAATACTTCACAGTGATGAGGGCAGTTCATTGGTTTAAGCATGTATTCTTCGCCTTCTTCTGGAGTTGTGATTGGGCGGAAAGCATCTTTACTATAGTGTGCATAGTGACCAGATGTTACATATAAGTTCTTTCCTCCTAATACAGGACACATCACCTCTTGATATCCAAAACGTTTTTGGATCTTACGCAACATATCTTGAAGTCTCAAACGAAGTTCAGTTCCTTTAGGCAACCAAATAGGCATACCCTTACCCACTCTGTCTGAGAACATAAAGAGTTCCATCTCTTTTCCAATCTTCCTATGGTCTCTTTTCTTAGCCTCTTCGATCATTAAAAGATATTCATCGAGCATCTTTTTCTTTGGAAAAGTGATACCATAGATACGTGTCATTTGGTCTTTCTCTGCATCACCACGCCAGAAAGCACCTGCAACACTTGTTAGTTTGATGGCTTTAATAGCTCCTGTAGACATAAGGTGTGGACCTCTACACAAGTCGGTAAACGCACCTTGAGTGTATGTAGAGATTGTTCCGTCCTCTAAGTCTAAGTCGATATGTTCGCATTTATATTCTTGTCCGTCAGCTGCAAATTCTTTTAAAGCATCAGCCTTAGATATGTCTTTACGCACGATTGGCTCGTTTTTCTTAGCCAATTCACGCATTTTATCTTCGATTTTTGGTAAGTCATTTTCGCTAATAGAAACGCCATCTTTTGTCATTACGTCATAGAAGAAACCGTTTTCAATAGCTGGACCGAATCCGAATTGAATACCAGGATAAAGCTCTTGCAATGCTTCTGCCAACAAGTGAGCCGATGAGTGCCAGAATGTTTTCTTGCCTTCAGGGTCATCGAACTTATAAAGCGCAATAGTAGCATCGCTGTTTATAGGCATATTTAACTCGGTTGTTTCGCCGTTAACCCCGCAAGATACAACGTCACGAGCGAGAGCTGGCGATATGCTCTCTGCGATTTGAAGACCAGTTACGCCTGCTTCGTATTCACGAACTGAGCCGTCTGGGAATGTAATTTTAACCATAACAAATTAGTTTTTATATTTTATTGAATGCAAAAGTAGTATATTCTTTTGATAAATCGTCATGTTTTTACACATTAATATATCGATTTTTTCTATCAACCCACTCCCTTTTTCCGCACATTCTTCACTTTCCTACAAATTAAACCTAAAGGTACTACCCCCAAATGACCTATATAACTATATGAAAAAACAAAAAGAGAAACCCAAAACATAGGCATACCAAAGCCAAGAACGAAAACCTCACATTCTCTATTCTCCTTCTCTTAAACAAAGAAATCACGCTTATATGTTTCACTTTTCTACATTTACAAAAAATAAACTCCACTACAGAATAACCATAGTGGAGTTTATTTTATGCTATTGATACCATTCAATAGACTTAAAAAAGAAGAGGTGATTATCCATAAATCACTTTTCCGTTTTCGTCTTCGAATGGAGTTAAGTCTTTACTATATTGATTCATAGCACGCAAGCTCATACCCATGTTAGAGAAACCACCATCATGGAAGAGTGTTTGCATAGTAACTTTGCGAGTTAGGTCGCTGAATAGAGTTACACAATAGTCTGCACAATCATCAGCAGATGCGTTTCCTAATGGTGACATCTTATCTGCGAAGTCCATCATGTCGTCGATATCCTTAATACCTTTACCAGCTGTTGTTGGAGTTGGTGATTGAGAAATGGTATTAATACGAACATTTTTCTCACGACCATATATATAACCAAAGCTTCTTCCAATGCTTTCTAACAAGCTTTTAGCATCTGCCATGTCGTTATAACCAAAGAATGTACGATGAGAAGCTACATAAGTTAATGCAACAACCGAACCATATTCTGCAATTGCATCAAGCTTTTTAGCTGCTTGTAGCATCTTATGAAATGATATAGCAGAGATATCAAGTGTTTTGTTGAGCCAATTATAATCTAAATCGTCATAAGTTCTACGTTTACGAACGTTAGGACTCATACCGATTGAGTGCAAAACGAAGTCTATTTTACCACCCAATAATTCTTGTGCTTTGGTAAAAACATTTTCTAGATCTTCAAAGTTTGTTGCATCTGCAGCAATTACTGGAGCGTTAAGTTTCTTAGCAAGCTCGTCTACTTCACCCATTCTAAGTGCCATTTCTGTATTACTTAGTGCTATGGTTGCTCCTTCTTCTACGCATCTTTCTGCTACTTTCCATGCTATTGACATATCGTTCAATGCACCGAAAATAATTCCACGTTTACCTTTTAATAAATTGTATGCCATATTTTTGTATGATAAATAATGATGCAAAAGTACTACTTTTATTGCTCACTCGCAAGAAAAATGTGCTAAAACGATATAACTCAGCCTCATTACCACTATCATTCCGATTGCATATCTCACTCATTATCAAGGCTAAAAGATTTTAATTTTAAGCATTATAGAGCTTAGTTTTACAAAATAGTAAACTCTTTTACATTAAACAAAGTGAGTTCAACAAATTATGGTTATTCCCTAAAAGCATGTAAGTCAATTTGCACTTACTACCCTTTTCAATTGCACTAACAAAAAAGTTCTGCCCCAAAGTTTTCACTTTAAGAGCAGAACCCATTCTGATTATTTTTTAAGATTAATCTTTCGTAAAGAAGATAGAGCTTGGATTGCCCACAGTTTTAATAACTGGTCCCCATGCTTTGCGTGTTGTTGTATTGAAATAGTAGAAGCCTGTAGAGGTAGCATTACCACAACCATACACAACAAGGTCTTTATATTTACCAATTGCGATACTATGTGGATTTGAAATGGGCAAGTCTTTGATAAGTGTTAGCGTGCGATTATATAGATCAACTTCAACAGGACAAGCGATAATTGCGCTATAAGGATTTGCTAAAGCTTTTGGATCTAGAGCGCTAACACTGATGTATGTATAAGCTTTTCCATTGCCTGCATATTGCATTGCAGCAACATAATCACCTTTTTTATCTAGTCCTGCAATATTAGTTTCATCTAAACGAATTTTATAAGTCGCATCTATTTCGGTCTCACCTTTCTTAATTCTACCGAAACCTGCATGGAATTCTGGAATAAATCCAAATGAACCTAGACAAGAGAAATAGATGTCTCCTTTCTCATCTACAAATAGTGTTCCGTTTGTAATGGGGCGAGTTGGGAACGACATTCCAATAGTTTCGTTCTTAATAAGCTTCTCTGCCTTGTGTGTTTTAGCATCAATCAGTGCAAATTCTACGCTATTTTTATGAGGCATCCAATTGGCATCAAACTGCGAAAGCGCCACAAACACTTTGCCATCTCGTTGTACCATGCACGAAGGACCAACACGAAGGCCATCTTGTGCATAGCTATTGAGGTCTATTTCGCCACGCATTTGCATCTTATTGAAATTAAATACGAGCAATTTTCCTAAGTTTTGGCAAGACAAATACGCAATACTATCGTTCACCTCAAGCACTTGTGAGGTGGCTGAATTTGCGGGTAGAGCAAGTGTTCCCTGCTTAACAAACTGATGATTTTTATCGAGTTGATAACGAGTTAGCTCTGCTTTAGATGTTCCCATGTAGTCGGGAAAGATGTAAATATTCTTTCCTTGCACGGTGAAAGGATTACCAAAGCCACCAGGAATGGCTCTACTGTTGTCTATCGTCATTGCAGTTGTGTCGTTAATAGCCTGCACATAACACTTTCCTGATGTGCCATCGGGGTTTACAACTGTTGTAGATATTAACATCGTTGCATCGAAAGCACCTTTTTGAGGGGTGGGATTAGGAGTTGGATTGTCGTTATTGTCGCACGAACTCACACAAAAAGCTAGTGCCAAAGCACCAAATAACAATTGTTTTTTCATTGTTTTTATGTTTTAAAGTATTTGTATTGAATTTGATTTCTGTTAGTCTTTCATGAGATCATTAAAAGCATTTTATGATTCAAAAAACAGCATTTATCTTTTAACGAAGAAGATAACGCACTTTAAACGCTATTGAACGACCTGGCAAAGGGCGATTCAATTCGGTTACTGTCTCACGATTAAACACGTTCTTTACCTTTAAAGTGAAGGTCAATTTCCTATTCATTATACTATGTTCGAGCCCTGCATCGAATGTAAAAGATGTGGGAATCTTTCGATCTTGATATATACTCATCTCAAAATCATAGAAATATTGATGAATATAAGAGGCATCAACAAGTAGTCGAGTGTTATTTCCTTTGCCTCCAAAGAGGTTTTCTTTGTGCATTTCAAAACCAGCATTAGCCAACAAATAGGGTACATTTGGAATTCGTTTTTTATAAGTAGGATTAGCCATTTGAGAGCCTTTAACCACCTTTCGACTATCTCTTAAATCTTGATACGAGGCATTTCCATACACATACAACCACGAAAAGGCATCTAATTTCAATTCTCCTTCAATTCCATAGGTTGTTGTTTCACCAAAATTGACATACTTTGCCATGGTTGGAATCATGGTTGGCATGTATCGAACCATTTCTTTTAGCTTGTTATAAAATAGATTCACTTCTGCTTCTACATAGCCTTCGTTTCGTTGTTTCTTACGATATAAAGCTCCAATATTTACCCCTTGCACTCGTTCGGGAGCCAAATCGGGTGAAGGAAGAATAGAATATCCATTGCCAAGCAACTCTTCTGTGGTTGGAATTCGCACTTCATTGCTATACGATGCCTTTATCATTAGACTGGGGGTGATGCGATATCGCATTGATTCATTCCAACCAATATAGTTCTTTTTCAAATAAATTGTTTCGGGAGTAGACACATAAAACGATGGAAGTTGCTGTGTCTTTGAATTGAAAAGGAAATAGCGTAGAGTAAAAGCATTTTGGAATTTGTTATTGAAGAGCATCAAGTCGTATGACAATCCAGCTGTTAAGCTGTTCATTCTACTATTAAACTGTGTTCTAAAACCAAACGACTTATCCATCAAACTGTCACAAGGAAGCAGTCGAGTGTGCGCCTCATGAATATTAAGGTTGATAGAATTGTGTTGGTCGAGGGTGTAGTTTAAATTGAGCTTTGCCATAATATTATGACTAACATTATGCCCGTCGTAAGGGTGAATGCCTGTTTCTCCGCCATAAGGTGATTGAGAAGGGCGCACGTTTCCATCCCAGTCGTACACCTGAAGAGCTTTATCTACTAAACCATATTTGCCATAACTATAAGCAATATCAAAGTCGAAAGCCAATCCGTCGATAAAAAACTGCTCTTTCTTTGCACTCAATTCGCCAAGAACAGAATTCGATTTATTGAACGCTTCACGCACATCTAAATCAATTCCCTGTATTTCTTGATGTGTATTAGTATAACTACATTCTAGCTTTAGTTCGTCGAACCACCACTTAGTGGCCTTTAGCGATCCTCCCAAAATATACTTCTTAAAAGTGTCGTGATTACGTTTCACACGGCGGTCGTTAAGGTTGTGCAATGTCATTACATAGTTATTATCCGAATAAGTCAAAAAACCGCCTATTCCAAACTGCAATCCTGAAGGCTTATGGGTGCGCTTTAGCACCGTACTTAGTCTGTGTGTATTGAACGAAGCGATTTCGTATGAGGCATCAAAGTATATCGGTGGATACTCTTTTGTCACCACATTAACGGCTCCACCCAATGCACTTCCACCGAATTTATAGGGCACAATACCTTTATACACTTCAATTCTTTCGATCATATCGGTAGGAATATCATTCAAAGAAACAAAGTTACTCATTTGTCCTATAGCTATTTCATCTATAAAAAGACCAAGGCGTTTGCCCTCAAGTCCACGTACCGACATGCGTGAAGCACTGCCCACACCACCCGTATTGCGTATAGTTACACCCGCTGTGCGTGCTAACACTTCGTTAATAGACGATGCTGTGCCCTCTAATTCTTTTGAGGTCATCACCGAAACGGGCATCGAACTCTCTCGCAATTGGCGTGCTTCGTTTCGTGCTGTCACTGTCACCTCATCTAAATGAATAGCTGTTGGCACCAAAACAACGTTGCGTTGCAATGGCAATGTATCGTTAATTGCCACACGGCTCACTTGCGTTTGATATCCTATAGATTGGTATTTCAACTGGTATTTGCCTTTTTCTAGCTCTAAAACATAGGTTCCTAACGAGTCGGTTAAGGCTGTTTGGGCATTATTTTCTACTGAAACAATTACATTGGGAATTGCTTCTTTGCTAGACTTGTCGATTATTTTTCCTGTCACTCGTACTTTTTGAGCATAGTTGACCTGTGGTAGTAGGACAAAAACACCAATAAGCCACGCTGTGCTTCTTTTGATATTCATCTTAAAATTAAGTTTGTTTTCGGTGCAAAAGTAAAATAACGCAAGCAACTACACAATACCTTAAAGTAGGTAAACACAACAAGTGCAAGTTACTAAAACACTGAACGATACCTAATTATTGTGATACTGCAATATAAAAGCATTGTTATTGCTCTTCAAAAGCAATGCAATTAGATACTAAAAGCAATGAGTCTGCAAGGCAAAAGGATTGCTTTTGAAAACAGAAAGAAAAGTGACGAGAAGAAAAAAGAAAGAGAAGAAATTTACTTTTTCTTCTCTTTCGAATGTTTTAATACGCTATATGCTTTGTAAAGTCCTAACTCTCCTGCTTTACTTAAGCTTGTTGTGGCTTCTTGAATGTTGCCCTCTTGCAAGTAAAGTAGACCTCTATTATAATAGGCTTCGGCAAGAGATGGCTCTAACTTAATGGCTTTTGTATAATCGTCTATCGCCTTTTTGTTCTCCTTTAGCACCACATATAGGTTGGCTCTGTCGTATAACAAGAACGCATTTTTAGGGTGAATAGCCACCGCTTTATCGAAGAATGATAGCGCTTTTGCGGCTTGTAAGCGTGTGTCGACACCCTTTGTGGCATTAAACCCGTTGAGGTTGGTTTGGCAAATAGCCAACTGCCAATAAGCTAACCAATTTAAACTATCGGCCTGAACGATGGTTGTTAGGTCGTTAATGGCTGCTTCGGGATTTTGAAGAACGCTGTTAGCAATAGCTCTTTGGAACAACTTTGGCAACAAACTACGTTCGTCTCGGGTGCTATCTATTTGTAAAGACAAGTTATCTACCAATGCGAAATAAGTCTTTGAGCTCTTCTCTGTCAACGGCATAGCATTGCAGGTGAGCTGCATTCGTTGCTCGTTTTGATGAGGAGTGTTGAGCTGTTCTAACTCAATAACAAAAGGAGTGAACGCCTTTACACCATTATTATAAGGTAGATAAGATATCTCGAACATCGGCATAAACGCCAAGTCGGTCTTCTTGTTTTGCACCTTTCCACGATATTCGCTATCGTATTCTCGTTCAACAGTATTCTCATCTTCTACAACAAGTTGATTATACTTGTCTAAGTCGATTTCATTTCGCTTACGAGTAGCCTTTAGTTTCGCTGCACTCCAACGTTGTTGAATGCCTAAATGCTTGTTCATCTGAGCCTTGAAGATCTTAAATTCGTCGAGTTCAGCAAGATTTGTCATTCCAAGTCGACGATAACAGCGAGCACGATAGGCAAGACCTGTCCAGAAATTGGGGAACTGATTGATTACAGTGGTATAGTCTTTAATAGCCTTTCGCAAATCTCCTGTCTTGTCTAAGAGCACTGCTCTGTTGAAAATTGCAAGGATATTGTTGGGCTCTATCTTGATAACATAATCGAAATCGAGTATCGCTCGGTTGTCATCTCCTAACTGCATACGAAGCAATCCTCGGTTGTAATGCGCCAAGAAGTTATCGGGTTGCAACTCAATTGCTTTGTCGTAATCGTCCATTGCACCACGAAGATTGTTGATATTGATGCGTGCAAGTGCTCGATTGACATACAATGTGGCATTCTGAGGCTTGAGATGTATCGACTTAGAAAGGGCTTTATCGGCATCTTTCCACTGCCTTCTGGATAACGAGATATAGGCTTTTGTGAGCCAACTAGAAGCATCAAAGGCGTCGAGTTCAATACTCTTGTCGAGCCATTGCTCAGCTTTTAGGGTATCTTTCTTATTGAGATAGATCTCAGCTTTTAACGAATAAGTGGTTGCTATCTTTGGCCATCGCTTTGCAATTGAATCGGTTTGCAACAGAGCTTCATCGTATTGTTTATCGTTTACAAGGCATATTGCACGATTCATCCAATAGTTTTTGTTTCTATTGTCTATCGAAATGGCTTTGTTATAGTCGGCAATTGCCTCTTTATACTTGGCTTGTCGAATTCGAGTTATCGCTCTTAAGTCGTACATTCCATCAATATATGGATTCAATTTGATGGCTTCTGTGATGTCACTTTCTGCCCCCACATTGTCATCTAGATAGTATTTTGCGATGGCTCTATCATACCATGGAACGTAAAGATGAGGCTTAAGAGCTATAACTCTGTTGAAATATTGAATGGCAGGCACATAGTCTTCGTAGTGAAGAGCTATCTCTCCACTTGTTATTAGGCGATTGATATTGAATTGTGCATAGGTTTTTAAGGTTGTAACACACAATAAAATAAGGAAAAAGACTTTGCGTATTGCCATTGAATAGCTATTTATCGTTGTGCTGCTTTGGTGCGATATGCGGCACGATATTTACCTTTACTCATTGCTGTTAGTTTGTTTTTTACAAGTTGTTTGCGTAAAGGTGATATTCTATCTGTAAACAAAACCCCATCAAGATGGTCGAACTCGTGTTGCATTACACGTGCAAGATAGCCTTCAATCCATTCGTCGTGCTCGTTAAAATCTTCGTCCATCCACTTCACATGTATTCTTGTTCGGCGGTCAACGTTCTCGTGTATGCCTGGAATAGATAAGCATCCTTCTTCTGAAGTCAACATTTCGCTCTCCTCATCTACCTCTAAAATGTGTGGATTGATAAAGGCTTTGCGGAATCCTTTGTATTCAGGATAGTGCTCACTAAGCACATCTAAGTCGATAACTGATAAACGAATGCTACGTCCAATCTGTGGAGCTGCAAGGCCAATGCCATCTGCATTATCCATAGTTTCAAACATATTTTGTATCAATTCTTTTAACTCTGGATAGTCAGGAGTGATGTCTTGGGCAACTTTTCTTAGCACAGGTTGTCCATAAACATATATGGGTAATATCATATTCTATTTGTTTTAATTTGTTTATCGGCGGTGTTCAAGATAGTCTTGCAATATAATGGTTGCGCTAATCTTATCTACAAGAGCTTTATCTTGCCTTGCTTTTTTCTTTAAACCGCCATCAATCATTGCACGATGAGCCAATACTGAGGTGAAACGTTCATCATAATACTCGATAGGAACATTGGGTTGGTTTTTCTTCCAACGTGCAACAAAGGGCTCGATGCGCTTCATGTTCTCACTGGGAAGACCGTTTGTTTGTCGAGGAAGACCTATTATTATTCGTTCAACAGGCTCTTTTTCGATATAAGCACATAAAAACTCATACAGCGTATGCGTGGGAATGGTGTCTAATCCATTAGCAATAAGCTGCAAAGAGTCGGTGACTGCCAAGCCAGTTCGTTTCTGACCATAGTCTATTGCGAGTATTCGTGACAATGTATTTCTTTTTAATTATGCGGGTGTATGTCGTAATTTAAAATGAAAGCGTTAAAGAACTTCGACATAATAAGTAAAATAGAGCGGTTCGACACATTACAAAGCAACACGCCAAACCGCCATATATATTCTTTAAACTACTTATTTCTTAGTGCTTAAACAACAACCATGCATCTGGATAAGTTGCACGGAATTGGTCTCTTGAACGCACTGCATCTGCCTTGTTATCGAATGTTGAAGAGATAACACGATACATATTGCGATCTTGGTTGAAGCCTAATTGAGCATCATAACCTGAAGAACGAAGTCTACTTAACAAGCCTTCTGCATTAGCCTTCAATGAGAATGAACCAACAACAACGCTAAAGCTCTTTATTCCTGCACCATTAACAATAGTTACACGCTCTGATCTTACAGGCACATTGTCGGTATTATCCACTACAGTTGTTTGTGTAGCAGGTTGATCTACCACTGGAGTTACTACTGGAGTGTCGTTGTTATATGAGCTATTATTTTGTGCTTGTTCTTGCGCTTTTGCCTTTTCGTAAGCCTTTTTATATGCGCTCTCGCTTGATTTACAACTCGAGAAAGCTAAAACAGCGCATAACCCAGCGCAAAAGAGGATGTTCTTCTTCATAATCTTTTTATCTCGTTTAAATTAATAATGTCGTTTTTACTCTCTTGCGAAAGTACAAAATATATAATAAAACACTGAATAGTAGCTGCATAAAGTTTGTTAAACAACAATAAATCAGTATGTTTTTAACAAAAAAACTTACATTTTCAGACCAATGAACCACTTTATTTTTGTATCTTTGCGTTATCGGAATAACAAGAAAAGTTCAAAATTTAAACAGAAAAAGAATATGAAGACATTAGGTTATTTATGTGCTTTCCTTGGCGGAGCCATTGCAGGTACAGCGTTAGGTTTGTTAGTTGCACCTGAAAAAGGAGCTGATACTCGTTCTAAACTTACAGGAGCTGTAGAAGATTTTTTAGACAAACACAACATTAAACTTACAAAAAGCCAAGTAGAAGACTTAGTTGACGACATCAAAGATGCCGCTCCAAAAGATCTTTTAGGATAATTAAAGCATGTTTTCTAACGACCAAAACATAGAAACAATAGCACAACTTGTTGAGGTGCTAAAGCGATATCTCACCACAAAAAGTGATTTATTGCGCATTGACATCACCGAAAAAGTGGTGAAACTATTCACTGCTATGGCGATGATCTTTATCCTTTCATTTGTCTTAGTGCTTGTTCTTATCTATCTTTCATTCACTGTTGCTTATGCACTTTCAACACTTATGGGGCTAAGTTTTGCCTTCTTAACTGTTACTGGAGTATATATCTTAATATTCCTATTGTGCATTTTTAATAGAAGAAGGTGGATAGAGCGTCCCTTAGTGAGGTTTTTAGCTGATTTATTAATTGATAAATAATATCTAAAACACAACGGAAATGGACATAGAAATAAAACAATATAACTCATTAAGAGATTTAAAAGAGTATAAAGATGCGCTCAACAAGCAACTAAAAGTTGACGAGAATGAAATTAAACGCTTGTGGGGTGACCTCTTTAGACCTGTAAAATCGGGTCCAAAAACACCTACACAGCGCATTCATAGCGCACTATCGTTAGGAACAGGCGTAATAGATGGCCTTATTCTTGGTTGGAAATTATACCGAAAATTCAAGAAATAAAGGTGCTATTGAATAAGTATTAACAACTTATTGCATCGCTTTTAAAAGACAACGACCAGTATTTGCACAGCAAAACTGGTCGTTTTTTATTGTTCCCCCCTCTCTTTCTATTTCTTTTAGCGTATAAACTATAACAAATAGCAATGCTTTTAAATTGAAAAAGCTATGTTATTGCAAGGTAAAAGCACCACTATTTAAATGCAAATACATTGCTTTTGCATCTCACTTCATTAGGAAGAGCTTTTATAAACATAAGTACCCGCCAACATACCTTGATGAGTTTTATAAATGTTTCTCCCCCTCACTTCAATCTCATTCGATTTTTTTTCATCTAAAAGGGAAGGTCTTTTTCCTATTTGAGCAACCTGATTTTAGGCATAAAAAAGACCACCCGAGCAACAACTCGAATGGTCTTATATCATTATATACTATCAATCCTTGATTTATAGGGATGTAAACGCTGCCAAAAATCCAAAGATTAGGCCTGGACTATTAGCAATTACAATAGGCCAGTCACGATCTTTTTTAAACAAACCGTATCCAAGCCAAAGTGTACAGTTAATGCCTGCCATGAATGGTTGAATAAAACTTCCTTTGTTTCCTGCTAGGTTTTGTTGTATTTGTGGGAAGTAAAACACATACATAAGTACTGATGTTACCATACCAACCCAACCTAATAATCCGAAAAACTTTTCTTTTGTCATCTTCTTAAATGTTTTCTTTGTTAATACTTTTATTATCCTTTTTCTCTTAATACAACGGCTTTCTCTTCTATTTTTACATATATCAAAAGCTAAAATCTAAATTAATCCGCCGTTATTGCAGTTGCGAAGTTACAACACTCAAATAAAATACGCAAGAGTTTGCTTATCATTTATTACTTTAAGCGCCAAAAATATAACAAACAATAATCTATATCAACCAAAAAGGACGCACAGTTAGCTTCAAATTCTAACCATGCGTCCCTTTATTTCTTATTAATTTGCATATAAGTCTCTCAGGATTTTATTCGCTATAGGAAGCCTATAATGAATCCAATCATAAAAGTTATACTTCGTTTCTAAATGCTTATATTCCTTTTTATTATAGATTACAACATTCTTCTTACCAAAAATGTCATATAAAATTTGCTCGTCTTTAGAATTAATATACCCTCCATCCAATTGTGGTCCCATTGCTATTTTAAGACTAATATGGCAACTATCTATTCTATTTTTTAAGTTTTTCATTATTCCAATGTGGACATTTGAGAACACAGGTGCGCCTTCTTCCTGGTGTTTATTAGGTAAATTCACAAAGTTATCCTTACATTTCTCATAGAATTTTTCTAACCCCAAAGCCTTAATTTCTTTCTCTTTATCACGCACTCTAATATCATCATTGGTATATTTATCCCATAATAAGAAGCCTCCATTAATTCTTTGGTCCTCATATTTCTTGCACTTATTTGTCACAATATACGTCAAATATGGCTTCAAAAACTCTGGAGTAAAATAGCCTTTTATGAACTCTTTATTGATTTCAAACATACTCTTTCCTGATAATTCCTGTGGATAAATATGCATTAAACCACTTTCCGGAGTAGAAACAGCAAGCAAAGTTTTATCTGTAACCAATAAAATGTTCTTTATTTTTGAACCCTTTTCATCTATAAGTTTATTGATTTTAGCCGCTGTCTCATACAGGTTTTCATTGCTACCAAGCAATCTAAACGGAGTACCTTTTATATATTTCCTCCATTCATAACTTTGAAATGCAGCAGAGCAAGAAGCACCAATTATGAACGAATCATAATGTTTGATAGGGTCATAGTTCTTATATTTCATCCAAGTCATATAACCAAAGTGAGGATATCTCACCTCAGGATGATCGTAATCATCATACTCTCTTAATATCATAAAAGGATCTTTTACGATATAAAGACCAATAAGTGCAATGAAAGGGAGTGCCAAAAACAGGCTTTTAATTAAGAGAGTATACTTAAAATCTTCTTTCTTTTTCATTAGAATTGTACGTAAATGAAGTTTTCAACGCCAAAAGAACCGAATCTAAAGATGGCGATTATAATTGCAAAATATATGACCCAACGCCATATTGGAGATGTGTTTCGCAGCGAAGTAATAAGGTCTTTCTTTGCATTAAAATGATCGAGAAGGAACATTATCACGACAGCGATAGCAAAAACAAGCCACTCTTGGTCGGCAAGTCCAAGCTTTAAATCTTTGATATTCGCATTAGTAAGATTGAAAGCGTGGGTATAAACATACATCACTTTATCTACATCTACAATGCGGAAGAACAGTAATGAAAGCGCAAATAAGAAGTAGGTGCGCACCACCATCACCGTTTTAAAGAGAGCACTTGGCACCTTTTTCTGGATAGCAGCACGAGGTTTCTCTGTAAAACGCTCCCACATAATGAGTAAACCTTGTATCAATCCATAGATAGCAAAAGCCCAACCAGCTCCATGCCACACACCAATTACCACGAAAGTAACGAGCAATGAGATGTAAACACCCCACTCTTTTAGTCGTCTTAGTGATGCCGAAAGAGTCATAAATACATAGTCTCTCACCCAAAAAGATAGAGATTGGTGCCATCTTCTCCACAATTCACCTGTTGTAAGCGATGAGAAAGGACGATCGAAGTTAGGAGATAGTTTGAAACCAAACATCCTTCCGAATCCTAAAGCCATGAGAGTGTAACCCGCAAAGTCTGCATATAGCTGAATAGGATATAGCAATGTGCCCACAAACAGCTGTACATTAGTAGCCGCATGCACATCATTCATAACACTATCCACCGAAGGTGAGATCTTATCAGCAATCATTAGCTTCAAGAAAGCACCCCAAGCCACTGTCAACATGCCTCGAACTATGTTTTCATAATCAAACTTTCGGGCTTGTTTCACCTGTGGTAAGAAGTCATATCCACGCTCAATAGGTCCTGAAAGGAATTTCATAAAGAGCAACATATACACACTAAAGTCGAAAATGTCGTCTTCAGGTT
Organism: Hoylesella nanceiensis DSM 19126 = JCM 15639; assembly: GCF_000379965.1. Lineage (GTDB taxonomy): Bacteria > Bacteroidota > Bacteroidia > Bacteroidales > Bacteroidaceae > Prevotella > Prevotella nanceiensis. Next base: position 118,614 of record NZ_KB904334.1, read on the forward strand.
CTTCCTCCCAATATGTCTCTATAAGGTAAGAGATGGCTTGAAAGGTATAAAAAGAAATGCCAAGAGGAAATAAGTCGATACAATAACGAGTGTAAAGCCATATTCCTACAAGCATAGAAATACCCAAAGTAAGTAGATAAGGAGCCTTTTTTGTTCCTAAACTCTTATGAATCCACTTACCCATATAGAAGGTTAGAATTGTTATTCCGATTGCAGACACAAGGTATTGCCAATGGTAAAAGCCCACGAAGACAACACTAGTTGCAAGCAAAACAAATCGTTGCCAGTCTTTATTTTCTTTTATATAATAAAGAATGAAGGCAAGAATAAGGGTACAAGAGAATGGTATGGATAAAAATTCCATTGTATTTTATGATGTTATTGAATATTTATTTGTGATAAGAGGCCAGGTTAATATTGGGAGGTTTCATTGTTTGCAGACAGCACATTTCAATCTTTCACAAACCACCCTTTTTGCTTTTTAAAAAGAATAGCTTTAAAAGTGAGTAATAAAAGGACTGCTTTTACCCTGCAATAACAATGCAATTAGATAGAAAAAGGAATGCTTCTAGCATACAATTTCTATCTAATTACTAAGGGTTATAATATTAACCGATTTTCTCTAATACTTTATTGCAAAGATCACCAACGTTCTTCATCTTAATGATGTCACGTAGTTTAAAGCTCACACCGAATTGTTTTTCGATCTCATCTATAATCATTACGTTTGTAACAGAATCCCAACCATCTACATCATTAGCTGTTGTTTCTGCTGTTAATGTGATTGAATCGTTCTTTAATACAGTTCTAAAAATAGAATGCAAGGCATCCATTATCTCATTTTGTGTCATTTCTTTAATATTATTTGTTTGATATTTTTTTCAATTAATGCTATATTTTGAAATAAGAAAGAAGAGGTATTACTTCTCATTCTTAATTCTTTCGAGCAATTGCTTGCGATCTATTTTATTGCTAATGTTTAGAGGGAACTTCGCAACAGCATGTACTTTTGCTGGTATCATGTAGTGAGGAAGAAGCTTTTTGAAGTGATTCATCAATCCTTCTTCATCGTTAAGTGTTGCAGTTTCTACCACAATATGAATAAAACAGTTGTTATCTCCATCGTAAAGAGGCAGTGCCACCACTGCAAACTCTTCATTATAGAAGCTACGAGCAACGTGTTCGATTTCTCCAAGCTCTATTCTAAAGCCCTGAATCTTTATCTGTGAATCCTTTCTTCCATAGTAACCGATGTCGCCTTCATCATCAATTGCGCATACATCTCCTGTTCTATAGAATCGTTTTCCATCATGTTCAAAGAACGCTTGCTTGTTCTTTTCCTCATCTTTCCAATATCCTTTGGTCAAACAAGGACCTGCTAAGCACATTTCTCCTTTGGTATTGTTTGGCAATAGCTTTGTATCATCGTCCACAAAGATCACCTCTGTGCCCTTCATTGCAAAGCCAATACTAAGTGTTCCGTTTGTTTCTTTATTCTGTTCATCACGTTTATAGAGATAAGCAGTGCAGTATATGGTGTTTTCTGTTGGTCCATAAAGGTTCCATATCTGCGCATTTGGGATACATTTGCTCCACTCTCGGGTGTCATCAGTAGGCAAAGCCTCACCTGCAAAGAAGCAATAACGCATCTCAGGCTGGTCTATTTCATCCATATAAGGGCGTAAATAGTGGATAACAGAAGGCACTAACGATGCCATTGTTAATCTATGATCATCTAAAAGCTCAAATACTGCTTGGTATTTAATACGCTCATACGAAACAGTGTAGGTGCAAGCGCCACCTAAGATGGGTATTAAATAAGATTGAACAGACATGTCGAAGGTTAAATCAAACATCTGTAAGCATCGATCTTCGGGTGTTGCTATAAAGCCTAAGCTATGGAAAGCATCTACGAAAGCAGCGACATTGCTTCTCATAATCTGCACTCCTTTAGGGCGACCAGTACTTCCTGAGGTAAAAAGAATGTAGGCTAAATCGCTCTCTTCGGCTACTTTTGGAGCCTCAAGAACATAGTCTTTAGATGCTTCTAACGAAGTATTCACCACAGGAATATCGTTATAACGAGTGTTTTTGCTTGAATCTAACACCACAGTCATACCCACTTGTTGAATAATATCCAAGCATCTTTCGAGCGGTTGACCTGGATGTAAGGGTACATAAGCTTTACCTTCGAGCCACAATGCATAAATAGATGCATAGGTATAGATATCGTCGTTAGCAACAAGTCCTACGTTTTTATCGCTTACATGGGCAAGTTGTGTTCTTATTTTCGCTACCTCTTGTGCTAAACGCTCATAGGTAAAAAACTCTTCTTTAATGCAATATGCATTGCAATGATGCCTTTGCGTCAAAGAAAAAAGCAATGGTTCTAAAACCAAATTATTGAAGTTCATATCTTTTATCCTAGGTTATTAGAAGTTTATTTTATATTAGTTCTTAATATTTTAACACGTTGCAAATTTATAAACAAAAACACAAATAAAGATAATTATACAGTAAATATAAATTTTATTAACACTAACTCTTCTTTAAGCAGTGTAATATTCGTAAATGAATTACATTTTTTATCATTTGCATTTTTATTCCCATTACAACCTACTCAGTTGGCTTTATCATTACGATACAAATCATATAATATCTTTGAACCTACCTTTGTGTTATAGTGAGCGGGGTCATAAAAATACGAATAATTGCTGTATTCTTTATAAGCAGGATCGTTATAGTTCACCACATTGTTTGCTCCAAAGATCTGCTTCAACAGCTTTATATCTGCAGGATTAACATAATCGCCATTCAACTCGGGACCTATTGCTATCTTCACATTGGTATTGTGCTTTTTACAAATACGCTGAATTTGCAGCAAGCACTCTTTTTGAGGCTCTTTAATAATAGGATTTCGCACCGTAGGCTGTTTGACTTGAGCACGTATTTTCTTCCAATCTTCGGTCTCATAGAATCGTTCTCCAAGCGAATCAATCTTGTGTTGAATGTGCAAGATCTCATCATTTGTATAACGAGTGCGATTTTGTCCCACATTATTAATAATGCGATTCATACTACTATCATATTCCTTTTTAAAGAGATAAGTCATGTATGCGCTAAAAAATTCTTTGCGAAAAAATCCCTGTAAAAATGTAGTTTGATAATAAGCAACACTTTTTCCACTCACTTCGGGAGGCATAATGTGCATCACTCCACGTTGTTCTACAGTGAGATTCAGCATCACTGGCTCTGTAATGATTAAGAGATTCTTTATGGGTTGATTGGGTTGACGATCTAACGCCTCTAACTTAATGAGCATATCACCCAATCCTTCGCTATTACTAAACAAGCGAAAAGGACTTCCTTTGATATATTTTTTCCATTCAGAACTTTGGAATGCCATTGTACACGACGAGCCCATGATAAACGAGTCGTAGTGCATTCTATCTCGATAGTTCTTGTATTTATACCAACCAATAGGCCCTTCACTCTGTATCATCACCACTGGGTGATCGTAATCATCATAGTGTTTAATCACCATAAAAGGGTCATTATAAATATAAACGCCCAAACATACGATGAAAGGAAACGCAAGTAGTAATACCTTTACATATAAAGAAGAAAGTGTTTTCTTAAAACTCATCTCGTAATAATATAATTAGTCATCTACGTCTTCAGCCTACAAAGGAACAATTTTTAACGTAATAAACCAAACAAACAGATTCTCTTTTGAGATAATTTAATAGTTATGAAATGAAAGCAGAAGTGCATAAAGAATACATTACACCCCTTCTGGAGCCAGTTTCATCCACCTTCCTTTGCTCAAACGCAACAAGAACAACGATCCTCTAACCGTCAACTCGATAGACATTGCAATCCAAACGCCCTTCAAACCATAGATAGGAGCCAAGCAAGCAGCCAATGTTAAGCGAAGACCCCACATACTTAAAAGGTTCATTATGGCAGGTTTCAAAGTGTCACCAACACCTACACACACGCTATTTCCAACGATAGAAGCAGCAAACATCACTTCGGCAACAGATGCAATACGAAGAGATTGCACTCCAAGTTCACGAATTTCAGGAACAGGCGACATGAAACCAATCATCTCGGGAGCGAAAATGAACATAATTAAGCCCATAAACGCCATCACGATCATACCCAATGAAACGGTAATTCGTGCGAAACTTCTACACAATTTATATTGTCCTGCGCCATAACTCTGACCCACTAAGGTAGTAGCCGCCTCGCCAATACCAATTCCGGGCATATAACATAGACTCTCTGCAGCTATCGCAAAGGTGTGACCTGCAATGGCAAAGTTTCCTAAAGGCGCCACAATCATTGTACTAACGATCTGTGCAGAGGTCATAAGAATGTATTGAATAGCCATTGGACTACCTATTTTCAAGGCTTGTTTAATATACAACCAACGCCAAACAAAACGTTCCTTACTGTGCTTTGCTGCGAGTATTGAAGAGCGAAAGAACGCAAACCATGTCTCACTACTTGCTGCAACGGCAATAGCAAGCAAGGTTCCGAGAGCTGCACCCGCTACTCCCATATTGAAAATAAAAATGAATATGTAGTTAAAAACGACGTCGAGCACGCACATCATCACGCTAATTACGCTCGGAACAACCATATTTCCCGTACTTTTCAACAAGTTAGTAGAAAGAACTCCTAACTGCAGGAAGGGCAAAGCCAAAGTATAGATAGTGAAATAAGTACTTGCATCGGCTGCAATATCACTGCCTCCACGCAACCAAAAGGGCAAAGAGGGCGATATACCCACCCCAATAAGGGTGACAACGATGCTCAATAAAAAGGCAGCAACAATGCCATGTCGTGCCACTTGGCGTGCTTTTTCAAAATCACCAGAGCCTACAAAGTGCGCAACTTGCACTGAAAAGCCCAACGCAGTGGCTGTTGTTATTCCACTATAAAGCCATGTTGGAGCTTGAACAAGACCCACTGCTGCCGATTCTTTAGCTCCTAATGCTCCCACCATTGCAGTGTCGATATAGAACATTAGTACGTTTGTTATCTGTGCAAGTATGCTGGGCACACTCAAACTGATAACCAAATTGATTTTATCGGCTTGCGAAAGCGTTTTGCCTTCACGTATAGAAGCAAGTAGAGCGTCGTTCTTTCCTCTATTAAACATAACTTTATGTTGTTATAATTTTATTGTTGCTTTGTTTGATATAATTACCAAAGCAGATCTAAACAATATTGAATGATTACCTGCTAAGGCCGTATATAAATTAAAACGAGATAGCTATACAAGAAAAAACGATACCCATTTTTATGGATATCGCATCTCTCAACTATTTCTAAAATACCCTTTCAAGGTTGTTACGACATTTATTTTTGTCTCTAGAACATTGAAATGTCTTTCGTTATAAGTTCTATTTTAACACCTCATCGGTATTCTTTATTTTCAATCGAACACTGCTTTTACACAGTGAGAAGGTTAAACCCTTCTTTTAATATTATCCTTTTCCTTTTTATCTCTTCATCCTAACAGTAACAATCTATTGATATGTTCACTGCAAGCTTCTACCTTTTTGGTTTCTGTTTTTCTTTTTTCGTTTCTTTCTCTCTAATCAATGTTGTTATATCCGTTGAAAAGCAATCTATTTTACTTATTGAAACCTAACCTAAATTAATCTACCTAAACAATCTTAAAACTTTAAACCTAATTACTAAATGAAACTATTTTATGTATCATTGTCATACCTCACGGCATGTTGTTAATCTCTAAATACAAGTCTTTCTTACCAGACTTAACATCTATTGGTTTACATTACTAACCTTTTGATGATGCAAAGTTAGAAATGTTTGCGCACACAACAAAAACTATTTCCACTTTTTTTTCGATTAAACACGTTATTTTGACGTACATCAAAGTCCACAAAGTCTCACGAATCCACCTTGAGATACGAAAACAGAAAAATAGAGAAAAGATTGAGGTTTGTAAGTTGTTAAAATAGAGTTATTTAGAAATATCGTTTCAAAAGGAGTGATCTTATATCGCAAAAACATTGCTTTTTCATGGCAAAAGCAACGTTTTTACACCATTAAAGCTATGTTTTTGAAAGAGAAGAAAAATATTGTTGTCTTCTGTTTTCCTTCATTTCTAATGGTAAAAGATAATAAAAGTACCACAGAAGCGAGCGAGAACGGCTCCTCACATCGCCCTTTCTATCTCCCCTCAGCTTTGCTCCATCTGTGCACTCTCCCACTCTTTTGCACTCGAAAGCAGAACCATTCGATCTAAAGAAAATAAAAGAGAGCCTCTTTGCACCTTGTTTTGTTGTGCGAAGAGACTCTCTTTCTACATTATTATATTATAGTATTATCGAATACTTTTCTTTGGATTGATTTCTAACAGCGTGATATCGTATATAATTGTGCTGTGTTCTGGAATTCCAATTGATGCAATTGCAGAAGAAGCAAAGCCCAAGTTAGCAGGCACATACACTTCCCATCTGTCGCCAACAACCATTTGTTGAATGGCAGTTGAGTATCCTTCAGGCAAAGCTACACGTGTATTGCTATTCGCTACGATGCTACCTACAACTGGAAGGATAACTGCTCCGTTGGTTGTTGAATTGTATCCGCCAATGTAAGTCTGCATAAATGCCAAGCCATTGGGGTAAGTTGTTGAAGGAAGAAGACGTGCTCTATAAGTAACCAACACGCTATCGGTAGATAAAGGATGTTGTGTTGCGGTTCCACTTTTTAGTACCTTCACCACCACTTGCTCGTCATCTGCCACTTTATAGTTGGTATCTGAACCAGGAAGTGTCCAACTTCTAAATACCTTCCATGTGTTATCTCCACTTGCAATGCTTGTCTTTGCTTGAGAAAGTGTCTTACTAAAGAAAGCTTCGTTGGTTGCTTTCCAATTGGGATATTCTTCCTTATCTACAATATCATTAGAACAACTGGCAACAAACAAACATGCCATGAAAAATAACAGACTATATAATAAGGTGTACTTCTTCATTTATTGTATTCTTTTTAATGAGCAAATAATACTCGTTTTATAGTTATTTTATAACGAAGTTTCTACAATGTCTACCCGTTTTATGCCATAATATCTCTAAAACGCAATAGAACATTACTAAAAACTTTAACGAATTATATTTCGAAGCAAAGTTAAGTATAAAGAATTAAAAAACGAACTTTTATCACCTTTTTATCTACACGAAAGGCATTTTTATGCTCTTTTAAGCCATTCGAAGCGCATTAAAAGAGAAATATCTTGCATTTTTACAACACTTCTACGCCCTTTATTCGTGCTATTATAAAAGCACTTTCTAAAAAAAAAGCTACCTTTGCACCCACGAAACATACATCGGTATAAATTCAAAAACAAATGGAAAAACTTACCAAAACCCCTTATATGGGGTTGCTTATTGTGGCCTTACTCGCCTTAGGCATTACTTTCTTGGCACAATTACCTTTCTTTGAGAGCATAAAACTGAGCGCAATTGCCCTCGGTGTGGTGGTGGGTATGTTGTTAGCCAATAGCGTTCGCCCCCTATTTCCAAAGGAATGGGACGGCGGTTTGGCTTTAGCAAGTAAGCATTTCTTACGCACAGGCATTGTTCTATATGGCTTTAAGCTAACTCTCAATGCCTTATTTGTGATGGGACCCAAAGCTGTTGCGATCGATTGCATTATTGTTTGTGGCACATTGCTGTTGGGTAATGCTCTTGGACGCTGGTTAAAACTTGACAAAGACGAGCGTTTGCTGATTTCATCGGGTAGCGCTATTTGTGGAGCTGCAGCGGTTTTGGCTACCGAACCCGTGCTACAAGCTCCCAAACACAAAACGGTTGTTGCCATTGCCACTGTGGTTTTGTTTGGAACTTTATCTATGTTCCTCTACCCTTTGTTGTATAGAATGGGCTTATTCCATAGTTTTTCTGCCGAAGCCATTGGTGTTTACACGGGCTCTACCATTCATGAAGTGGCGCATGTGTTAGGTGCTGGCACGGCAATGACGCCCGAAATTACGGCAACTGCAACGATAACAAAGATGATTAGGGTGATGATGTTGGCGCCTGTGCTGTTGTGTTTGAGCGTAATAGTACGCTCGGGCGGTTCAACTGCAAAGGGAAATGATTTGAAAAACATCACCATTCCTTGGTTTGCCTTTTACTTTATGGGCGTAATTCTACTCAACTCGGCTTTAATGTCGCTTTCTACTTCAGGCGGTTGGAATGACATCTACACAGAATTTACGAAGATCATCAATATTATTGGTACTTTTGCGCTGACAATGGCTATGACTTCTATTGGTTTAGACGCTACCTTTGCTAAGTTTAAGCAATCGGGCTTACGTCCTTTCCTCTTGGCTTTCTTCCTTTATATCTGGCTTGTTTTAGGTGGAAACTTTTTAATTCGATTGTTCTATTAAATCATATTCAATCGAGATAAATATCAAAGGGGGAATGAAAGCTATTCCCCTTTAAATGAGATAGCAATAAAAAAGCTAAACTCTTACATTATGATAAGACCTGAGAAGGATTCATTCCTATTTCTTTGTTCTTATCTTTCTATGTAAAAGTTTAGCTTTTATTCTTTATAAGGGCAATGCCCAAAGGGATCTATCTCTTTAATTATAGGTTCCTTTCAACTTGCCTTTGATTTTGAAGGCGATTGCTATCCGCCTAAAAAAGGCAAAAAAAAATAAACCAAAGCCATAAAGGCAATGGTTTATCTTTTTATTTATTGTAATTTCTTTAGCAAGCTAACGATGCTCACTTTGTCTTCAATTATATTGCGAAGTTCTGAAATATCAACTCGTTCTTGCTCCATTGTATCTCTGAAACGCAAAGTAACTTTGTTGTCTTTCAATGTGTCGTGGTCTACAGTTACACAATAAGGAGTACCTATTGCATCGTGACGACGATAGCGTTTTCCGATTGAATCTTTTTCTTCATAATGACAATTGAAGTGGAATTTCAAGCTATCCACAATCTCACGAGCCTTCTCTGGTAAGCCATCTTTCTTCACTAGAGGCATCACACACAATTTAACTGGAGCCAAAGCAGCAGGAAGTTTCAACACTACACGTGTTTCTCCGTTTTCTAATGTCTCTTCTGTATAAGCGTGACACATGATTGAAAGGAACATACGGTCAACGCCAATAGATGTCTCTATCACGTAAGGTACATAGCTTTCGTTGGTTTGTGGGTCGAAATATTTAATTGATTTTCCACTGAATTTCTCGTGTTGTGAAAGGTCGAAGTTGGTTCTTGAGTGAACACCTTCAACTTCTTTGAAACCGAATGGCATCTTGAATTCAACGTCAGTAGCGGCATTTGCATAGTGAGCAAGCTTCTCATGATCGTGGAAACGATAGTTTTCTGCACCGAAACCAAGTGCTTGGTGCCACTTCATTCGTAGTTCTTTCCACTTATTAAAGTGCTCTAATTCAGTGCCAGGACTAACGAAATACTGCATTTCCATTTGTTCAAACTCACGCATTCTGAAGATGAATTGACGTGCAACGATCTCGTTTCGGAATGCTTTACCTATTTGAGCGATACCGAATGGCAATTTCATTCTACCTGTCTTTTGTACATTTAGGTAGTTAACAAAGATACCTTGAGCTGTCTCTGGACGCAAATATATCTTGTTTGCAGCATCAGATATTGAACCCATCTCAGTAGAGAACATTAGGTTAAACTGACGAACATCAGTCCAGTTCTTTGTTCCACTAATTGGATCTACAATCTCTTCGTCTACGATAATCTGCTTAAGTTCTTCTAAGTTAGATGCCTGCATTGCCTCAGCATAGCGTGTATGAAGAGCGTTTTTCTTCTCATTCAATTCCAATACACGTGCATTGGTTTCTAAGAACTTCTCTTTATCGAAGCTTTCTCCAAAGCGTTTAGCCGCCTTAGCCACTTCTTTATCAATCTTTTCTTCGTACTTTGCGATTTGATCTTCAATCAAAACGTCAGCACGATAGCGTTTCTTTGAGTCTTTATTGTCAATCAATGGGTCGTTGAATGCATCGACGTGTCCAGATGCTTTCCATATAGTTGGGTGCATAAAGATAGCCGAGTCGATTCCAACAATATTCTCATGAAGGAGCACCATGCTCTTCCACCAATACTCTTTGATATTGTTTTTAAGTTCAACTCCATTCTGTCCGTAATCGTATACGGCTGCTAAACCATCGTAAATGTCACTACTTGGGAAAACAAATCCGTATTCTTTACAGTGCGAAATAATCTTCTTAAAAATATCTTCTTGTGCCATTGTAACTCTAAAATTTAAATTATTGGGCAAAGTTAAGCCTTTTTTTCGGATATTCTTTGTATTTTTGCGTTAAATTAGAGTTAACTAGTAGCTTTTCATTTTTAGCATGAGTAATAATAAAGACGATATCAACAATAGCGAGAATCAAGAAGAACTAATAAATAACGAGAGTCATTCCGACTATACACCAGCGAGCCGTTTCGATGCATCTGCAGTGCATCACCTCAGCGGAATGTATCAAGGTTGGTTCTTAGCTTATGCTTCTTACGTTATATTAGAACGTGCTGTACCACACATTGAAGATGGTCTTAAGCCCGTTCAACGCCGTATTTTGCACTCAATGAAGCGCATGGACGATGGAAGATATAACAAAGTGGCTAACATTGTTGGTCATACTATGCAGTTTCACCCACATGGTGACGCCTCAATTGGCGACGCTTTGGTGCAAATGGGACAGAAAAACCTGCTCATTGACATGCAAGGTAACTGGGGAAACATACTCACTGGCGACCGAGCTGCGGCTCCTCGTTACATTGAAGCACGTCTTTCTCAATTCGCTTTAGATGTTGTTTTTAACCCTAAAACAACTAATTGGCAGCTAAGTTACGACGGAAGAAACCAAGAACCCATCACTCTTCCAGCTAAGTTCCCACTTCTTTTGGCTCAAGGAGCTGAGGGAATTGCTGTGGGTTTATCCTCAAAAATACTCCCCCACAACCCTAATGAGATATGCGAAGCAGCTATTTCATACCTAAAAGGAGAGGAATTTCAACTTTATCCCGACTTTCCTACAGGCGGATCAATAGACATTAGCAAGTATAATGATGGTCTTCGAGGTGGTAGTATCAAAGTTCGTGCGAAGATAGAAAAGCTAGATAACAAGACACTTGTAATACGAGAAATACCTTTCAGCAAAACAACTACATCACTTATCGATTCTATTTTGAAGGCAATCGATAAGGGAAAGATCAAAGCTAAGAAGGTGGATGACAACACTGCGGCTGAAGTTGAAATCCAAATTCACCTTGCAAGCGGTGTATCTTCTGACAAAACAATTGACGCTTTATATGCATTTAGCGACTGCGAGGTGAACATTTCGCCCAATTGTTGCGTGATAGAAGATCAAAAACCACGCTTTATGACAGTGAGCGAGGTGCTCCGTCACAGTGTAGACTCAACGATGGGACTTCTTAGAAAGGAGCTACAAATACGCAAAGACGAACTCCTTTCGCAACTATTCTTCGCATCGTTAGAAAGCATCTTCATTGAAGAAAGAATCTATAAAGATAAGAAATTTGAGCAAGCAGCTAACGTTGATGCTGCCGTTAAGCACATAGATGAACGATTAGAGCCATTCAAGAAGGACTTTATTCGTGAGATAACCCGTGACGATATCTTGCGTCTTTTAGAAATAAAGATGCAAAGAATCTTGAAGTTCAATAAGGAAAAGGCCGAAGAACTCATTGCTAAGATGAAGCAAGAGATCAAAGATATCGATTATAAATTGGCTCACATGGTGGCTGTTACCATTGAATGGTTCACCTTCTTAAAAGAGAAATACGGCAAAGAACACCAACGTTTAACTGAAATAAGAAACTTTGATACCATCGAAGCAACGAAGGTTGTGGAGGCAAACGAAAAGCTTTACATCAACAGACAAGAAGGTTTTATAGGCACATCGCTAAAGAAAGACGAGTTTGTTTGTAACTGTTCAGACATCGACGACATCATTATTTTCTATAAAGATGGCTTATATAAGATCATAAAGGTGGCTGAAAAGATCTTCGTTGGCAAGAATGTGCTACACGTTCAAGTATTTAAAAAGAACGATAAGCGCACCATCTACAACGCAGTTTATCGTGATGGAAAGAAGGGTCCTTATTATATTAAACGCTTTAATGTAACCACTATGACCCGTGAACGTGACTATAACCTCACCAATGGCACACCTAATTCTAAGGTAGTCTACTTCACTGCGAATCCAAATGGAGAGGCAGAGGTCATCAAAGTCACTCTTGATCCAGCTTCAAAGAAAGGCAATATCTTTATAGAAAAAGACTTCTCAGATATCTTAATCAAAGGAAGAGCAGCCAAAGGAAACCTCTTAACCAAGTTCAACATTCAACGAATTGGTTTAAAGAGCCATGGACATAGTACATTAGGAGGTAGAAAAGTGTGGTTCGATCCAGACGTAAACCGACTCAATTACGATGAACACGGAAAGCTATTGGGCGAATTTAACGAAGGAGATTCAATACTTATCGTACTTGATAATGGCGAGTTCTACATCACTAACTTTGATGCTAACAACCATTATGAAGACAATATCCTTATAATAGAGAAGTGGGACGAGCACAAAGTGTGGTCGCTTGTACTCATTGATGCAGATAACAACAATTATCATTACATCAAACGCTTCAACATGGAAGCAACAAAACGACACCAAAACTTCGTTGGAGAGAATCCAAACAGCAAGTTAATTATTCTCACCGATCAAAAGAATCCACGTGTAAAGGTTACTTATGGCGGGGAAGATGCATTTAGAGGAGACCAAGAAATTGATGTAAATGAGTTCATTTCAGTAAAGGGATTCAAGGCAAAAGGAAAGCGCATTGCTACTTGGGAAATTGATTCTGTTGAGCTACTCGAGCCTATTGTCAATGAAGAAGAGCAGGAAGAAGAAGCTCAAAGCAATGAAGAGATGAACGAAAAAGATAACTCTTCTGAGAATTTAGACCCCGATAAAGGAAAGAGTCAACAAGATGTTATCGACGAAATAACAGGCCAACTCAATCTGTTTAACGATGAAGAAAATTCTGAAAGTTAGTATATTCTTGTGCTTTTGTATGCTTTTTTCTCATGCAAAAGCACAAGAAACACTCTTTAATCTCAACGATTCCACCCCCTCAAAGCAACAAAAGCTCATCACCAATGCACGCTCGTTAGCCATTGGAAACATTGAGTTACTCGATACCTACCTATCCAATCAAAAGTATAGAGGAACCGAGTTGCGTTTTATTTCACACACCACTCGAGAACGAAGCCATTGCAATTGGAGCACCAACATTATGCACCAAGCAGCCATAGCACGCACTCAAAACAAGCAAAACACAGGCACAGAGCTTTATGCCATATATAATTTTGAGTGGGGAAAGCTACATAAATGGACTTTTTTAGATAACAACCTTATTATAAGAGGTGGTGGATTGGTTGACACTTCACTTGGAGTGATCTACAACACCCGCAACAGCAACAACCCAGCCCAAGCCCTTGTAGACCTCAATATAGGTCCTATTGTGGCCTGCACCTATCGCTTTCGTTTTCTACACAAACACCCAATGGCAGTGAATTATCAAGCCTTTGCCCCATTAGTAGGCATTATGTTCAGTCCAAACTACAGTCAATCCTACTACGAAGCGTTCACACAGGGCAACTACGATCACAATATTGTGTTCACACAACCTATCAACAAGCCATCACTCCGACAAATGTTATCACTCGATTTCATGCTTCTTAAAACCCAAGTACGCATTGGTTACGTGGGCAACTATCTGCAATGGAACGTCAATAACATCAAGTCGCATACCTATAGTCATGCTATCTCAATTGGAATAGTAAAACACTTCAAGTTTATTTCATTGCAACCATGATTTCAAAAATAACATCTCGCATCTGCATCTTGTTGCTTTCGTGCTTTTGTTTCGCCTCTTGCATCGACAACAACGAGCCCCCTAACACCACAAAAGGAAACTTCGAGGCGTTGTGGAACATCATTAACGAGCATTATTGTTTTTTTGATGAGAAGCAAAAAGAATATGGACTCGATTGGAACGAGGTGTATAAGCGATATGCCCCCACTGCATCTATGTCGCTAACAAAGGCACAAGAGTTCGAACTTCTTAGCAATATGCTTTCCGAATTGCGTGATGGGCACGTCAATTTATATAGTACTTTTGATGTAGGAAGATATTGGGCGTGGCGTGAAAACTATCCTTCGAACTTCTCTCAAGAGCTCATCGACGAGTATTTAGGCACCAACTATAAAATTGCGGCAGGCTTTTACTATCGCATTCTCATCGACAACACGGGCTATATACGCTGTGCTTCGTTTGCAAGTACCAAGGGAGAAGGCAATTTAGATAATGTATTTTACTATTTATTGGCATGTAAAGGACTCATCATTGACCTTCGAGACAACAGCGGTGGCTTAGTAACAGCAGCCGAACAATTGGCTGCTCGCTTCACCAACAAAAAAGTATTGGTGGGCTATATTCAGCACAAAACGGGCAAGGGACATCGTGATTTTTCTCCACTCCAAGCACAATATCTCACTCCAAGCAATGGACTTAGATGGCAAAAGCCCGTTGTTGTTATCACCAATCGTGGTGTTTACAGCGCAGCCAACGAGTTTGTGAAATATATGAAGAACCTTCCTAACGTTACAATTATAGGAGATAAAACTGGCGGTGGAGCGGGAATGCCTTTCTCTAGCGAGCTTCCTAACGGCTGGTCAGTACGCTTTTCGGCCATTCCTTCATACGATTCTGAGAAGAAAACCACAGAATTTGGAATAGACCCTCACCACAATGTGAGCCTAAATATAGAGGATTTGCAACGTAAAAAAGATACTTTAATTGAATTTGCACGTAAAATTATAGCAAAATAATTTGGTAGTTTAATTTTAATGCATTACCTTTGCAAACGCAATTAGGGTACTACCTTGCGCTTGTGGCGAAATTGGTAGACGCGCTAGACTTAGGATCTAGTGTTTTGCGACGTGTAGGTTCGAGTCCTATCAAGCGCACAAAAGGTGGTTTTTAACCACCTTTTATTTTTTATATATAGTTCTATTCTATCGCAATTGCTATTGAATCGAACTGCAACCCATCACCAACTCATTTTTATTTGATCTGTCCTTAATTGTAAATGTATCTAACTTTTCATTGCAAGAAAAAACATTTGCAAGCTATTTGCTATACCCTCATCACAACAAAAGGCTAAAATACATTCCATTTGCCTTACACCTATTATATAATAGGGAAACAACACACGCATAAACACAAAAGAATAGGAAACAACCTAAGTCGTTTCCTATTCTCATTTTTATAATGTTTCTTTTAACTCTATCGATTAATAAGCTGCAGTAAACAAAGCCTTGTGATGTGCTTCTTGCTCTAATTCGTCGATCATAGCTACGGCATAGTCTTCAACAGAAATGAAGCTATCACCCTTTTCGTCAACAAGTAGAGTATCAGTACCCAAACGATACTTACCAGTCCTTATGCCTTTACCCATATTTCCGAGATTTGCAGGAGGAGCAAAGTAAACCCAATCGATGTCATTTTCTTTGCTTAAGACATTGAGGAACAACTCTCCTTCCCCATTAACAGCAGGCATCAACTCGGCAGGAAGTGTACCCGAGTCCATCAATCTCATTCCTGGTTGAACATAAAGCACACCTGCTCCACCAACAACCAACAAGCGTTGAACACCCGCTTTCTTTACACCTTCAATGATTTTAGGGTAGTTTTCCAATATTTCTTCATACAGACGAGGATTTCCCCAACCTGGGTTATATGCGCTAATCACAGCATCTTTGCCTGCAGCAACCTTGCTCAAAGCCTCAACATCTGTCGCATCTACTGCCAAAACAGTTAGATTTTCGTTCTTCACTTGTATCTTCTCTGGATTTCTAACCAAAGCTGTTACTTTATGACCACGGTTCAAAGCCTCTTCAAGAATTGCAGAACCAACAAATCCACTCGCACCAATTAAAATAAAATCTTTCATAATTCTTATTGTTTTTATGTTTTACTAATTTTGATGTTGCAAAGTTACTGCCTCGCAATGGCTCTCACAAGAAGGCACAAAAGAGTTAGACAGGAACCTTAAGGTAACTATTGTTGATTTTCAAGAAGTTACAAACAGCAAGCTTAACTTTCTTTATTTATTTTATAACAGAGCTATTGCACAGCTCGAGAAAGTTAGTTACTTTTGTATACTAATATTGATAATCAGTTGAATTATGATAACAACAAAAAAGGAAGAACTATTGTTCCCCACCTGCCCTGTGCGACAAATATTAAGTAAGATTGGCGACAAATGGTCGATGTTGGTAATCTTTATTCTCGAGAACAATGGCACAATGCGCTTCAACTCATTGCAAAAAGCCATTCCCGACATATCTCAAAAGGTGCTTACCTCAACCCTTCGCAACCTTGAAAACGATGGTTATATTATCAGAACCATCTATCCAGAGGTGCCACCTCGTGTAGAATACAGCTTAACCGAACGTGCCCTTACACTCCTTCCACATCTTAATGGCTTGATAGATTGGGCCAACAACAATCTTGCAGCCATTTTAAACGATCGCAAAGAACATTCGGCAGCAATGTAAATGTAAATAAAGGGTGTTTTAATTTTAACATATAAAAACGATTAAAACAGCGCATTTTACACAATAAAACATGTACATTTGCGTTTACAATATATCTCTACAGAAAAGTTTCTTTTTGAAACAACGTTTGATAAGCAACCTATCATACTAAATTCTAATTAGTTAGAAGAAGAGAAAGCAGGTGTTCTTGAGAAAAGAGCGTCTGCTTTCTTTCTAACATAAATAAACATTCTTGTTATAAAAAGTTTTCTCTTTTCATTTCTATAACACCCTCATTTTCCCCCTTTTACACGCTTTTTGCACCCAACATTATCTCCTTTTCACACTAAACAAGCGTGAGCCGCTCCGCTTTTCACCTCTTCAACATCCTCACCTTGCTCCAATCCACTTGTAAACTCATAGCTTTTAGCAGGCAAAAGCAATGCAATTGTATCCCAAAAGCAACCCTTTTACAACATAAAAGCATTGACATTATTTTCAAGAAGAAATGGCATTGAAAAACAAAGAGATAACATCTTTAACTCAAGATAAGGCTTGACACAAATAAATAAAACCCCACGAAAGCACCGCAAAAGCCCAAATAATTTGCACAAACCCACAAAAAGCAGTAACTTCGCATTGGTTATAGAACCTAAGCAATAAAATATTGCTATCCAACCAAAGCAGATTTAATTTATATATATACATCAACTTAATAGTAAGGAATAACAATGAAAGTAGCATTTTTCGATTCAAAATCATACGATGAAGAGTCTTTTAATCAAATAAATAGCAACTATGGCTTCGACATTCGCTATTACCAAGAACACTTAAACATTAAAACTGCTCCACTTGCAAAGGGTGCAGACGTTGTATGTATCTTCGTAAACGCAGAATGTAACGCTGAAGTTATCGACGAGTTGGTAAAGAATGGCGTTAAACTTATTGCGCTTCGCTGTGCAGGTTTCAATAATGTTGATTTGAAAGCAGCAAAAGGTCGCATTTCAGTAGTGCGTGTTCCTGCTTATTCTCCACATGCTGTTGCAGAGTATGCTGTGTCGCTTATGCTTGCATTGAACCGCAAAATCTATCGTGCAGTGAACAGAACTCGTGAAGGAAACTTCTCGCTTAAAGGCTTGTTAGGATTCGACATGTATCAAAAAACCGCTGGTGTTATTGGTATGGGACGCATCGCTAAGGAATTAATTAAGATTCTTCACGGCTTCGGAATGAACATTCTTGCATACGATTTGTATCCAGATACAGAGTTTGCAAAGCAATATGGCGTTAAAGTTGTCACTCTTGATGAGTTGTATGCGCAAAGTGATATCATTTCATTGCACTGCCCATTAACTCCAGAAACTAAGTTCTTGATTAACAAGGAAAGTATTGCTAAGATGAAGAAGGGCGTTATGATCATCAATACAGGACGTGGAAAGCTTATCCATACCGAAGACTTGATTGAGGGAATTATCGCTAAAAAGATTGGAAGTGCAGGTCTTGACGTGTACGAAGAGGAAAAGAAATACTTCTATGAAGACCGTAGTGACAAGATTATTTCAGACGACGTGTTAGCTCGTTTGCTTACTCTTCCTAACGTAGTACTTACTTCTCACCAAGCATTCTTCACAGCAGAAGCTCTTCACAACATCGCTCTTACAACATTAGAGAGCATTAAGGAGCTTGCAGAAGGCAAGGAACTTACAAATGAAGTGAAAGAACAATAATTCTAAAAACAATTCTTTGTCATTGTGCAAACAGTGCAATGGCAGGTTTTTAGTGGATTATGCACCAATAAATAAGAGCACAGTAGCAATGAAGTACTGTGCTCTTTTCTGGTTAAATACATAACCTTTTAGAGAAATAAAAAACGAAAAAAGATTGCTTTCATTCATCATCAATACACCAAAGTAGAACATTATTTCTTCGTCGTGTATATCAAAAGAAACTTTGTTGCATGGTTGTTGGCAACTATGGGTGGTAACTTTCTTCAACAGAACGCCACCACCTTATTTCTATCAATAATACATTTCTCTTATTTTCCTTTTCTTTTCCTTCCTAAAAACAAGTCTTTCTACATTAAGGACGAATACAATTTGTCAATAATGGAGCTGTGATTAGATTGAACAAGAACCATACCAAAGGGAGTTTTTGCCATTAATAAAAGCTCAAATATTGTCAAATAGGTTTAAAAGGACTCTTTTCTTGGGTTGAAAACGGAAATGAACAGAGGATAAGAGCAATGGGGATAAAAGAAGCAGTCCTTTACTTCGAAAAGCAAAGGACTGCATTTGATACATAATATCTAAATTCTATAGTTGAGAGTTCAATGATTACAAGCCATTGTTAGCAATCAAATATTCTGCAATTTGCACTGCATTGAGGGCTGCTCCCTTACGAATTTGGTCGCTAGAAAGCCATAATGTCAATCCGTTTTCATCTGAAATATCCTTACGAATACGTCCAATAAACACGTTATCTTCGCCTGCTGTCTCTAAAGGCATTGGATAAACGCCATTGAAAACATCGTCTTTCAATGTGCAACCAGGTGCTTTTTCAATAGCAGCTCTTACCTCTTCAACAGTTAAAGGCTTTTCTGTTTCTACCCAAACACTTTCTGAATGCGAACGTAAAGAGCTGACACGCACACATGTTGCCGAGCATTTTACATCGCTATGCATAATCTTTTGGGTTTCGTAGAACATCTTCATTTCTTCTTTCGTATATCCATTTTCTGTGAAAACGTCTACTTGTGGGATAACATTATAGGCTAACTGGTGTGGAAATTTCTCGATGGTTAGGAGCTTATTATTCACCAAATCGCTGTATTGTTGTTGCAATTCTGCCATCGCAGCGGCTCCTGCTCCACTCGCACTTTGATAACTTGACACCTTAATTCGTTTGATGTGCGAAAGCTCTTCGATTGGTTGTAGAGCCACAACCATCATAATTGTGGTGCAATTAGGATTGGCAATAATTCCCTTTGGACGTGTAAGTGCGTCCTTTGCATTGCACTCGGGCACCACTAAAGGCACGTCTTGATCCATTCTAAAGGCACTAGAATTGTCGATCATAACGGCTCCATGCTTTGTAATGGTTTCGGCATATTCTAACGAAGTGCCTCCTCCTGCAGATACAAAGGCAATGTCTATATCTTTAAAGTCATCGTTATGTTGTAACAACTTCACTTCATACTCTTTGTTTCTAAAGGTATATTTAGATCCAGCTGAGCGTGAAGAACCAAATAAAACGAGATTATCTATGGGGAAATTGCGTTGGTCTAAGATTCTAAGAAACTCTTGTCCAACAGCTCCACTCACACCTACTATTGCTATATTCATAACTATTTACAAATTATTCTGTTTGTTATTGTTAGCTACAAAATTACATCTTTTATATTGATTAGTAGGCAAATGTGATATTTTTTTTGCAACTTTGCAACACATTATATAAGTAACGCAATGCCAATTACATTCAATATAAGCAATTATTTCCCTATTACAGACCCTACATGGGCATTCTTCGTGGTATTAATGATTATCCTTTGTGCCCCTATTATTATGGGAAAACTGCGCATTCCACACATCGTTGGAATGGTATTAGCAGGCGTTGCAATTGGTAAATATGGCTTACATATTTTGGAAAGAGACACCTCTTTTGAGCTATTTGGAAAGGTTGGACTCTATTATATCTTGTTCCTTGCAGCCTTAGAGATGGATATTGAGGGCTTAAAGAAAAACAAATTTAGGTTTGTTATCTTTGGTTTCGTCACCTTCCTCCTGCCCTTTTTCCTCACGTTTTATAGCTCGTTATACCTTTTAAACCTATCTCCTACCACCTCATTGCTGATGGCTTGTATCATGTCTTCGCACACATTGATTGGCTATCCCATTGTAAGTAGATTCGGCTTACAACGCAAAACGCCTGTAATGCTGGCTGTTGGCTCTACAATGATATCGCTTTTAATGGCGTTATTGGTGCTTGCTGCCATCGTTGCGTCGAGCAATGGCACCTCAGGCCCAATGTTTTGGGTAGTATTTTTACTCAAGTTCGCACTCTTTTGTTGCTTCCTTACGCTCGCAATTCCACGCCTATGTCGATGGTTCTTGCGTCGTTATAGCGACTCAGTGATGCAGTTTATCTTTGTATTGGCTATCATGTTCTTGAGTGCAGCCTTATCTCAAATGATTGGATTAGAAGGCATTTTCGGTGCATTCCTTGCAGGATTGATTCTCAATAGATATATCCCTTCGGTGTCACCTCTTATGAATCGCCTCGAATTTATCGGTAATGCGCTGTTCATTCCCTATTTCCTTATCAGCGTAGGAATGCTCATCGACATCACAGTTCTATATAAAACGCCTTTCGTTATCGTTATCACTACATCGTTAGTGTTCTTCGGAACGATAGGAAAAGCAGCCGCTGCATACCTCATTGCCAAAGTGTTTAAATTGCAAAAGCACGCTGGACAGATGATGTTTGGATTGACTGCGGCTCATGCTGCGGGCTCTATTGCGATGCTATTAGTAGGTTTAGAGATTGCAAAGAGTGGCGGTTCGGAGCAAATAGTGACCAATGATGTTTTGAATGGCGTTGTGGTGATGATTCTAATAACATGCGTTTTGGCTTCATTCGTCACTCAATCGGCTTCGCAAAAGATGGTTGTTGCAGACAATATGATTAGCAATGAGCCTTCGAACAACATCGATGACGAACGTATCCTCATTCCTGTTAAATATCCAGAGTGCGCTGATAGTCTACTAGGTTTGGCCCTATTGATTCGCAATCCCAAACTTAAAAGGGAGCTTATTGCGCTCAATGTGGTGTATGATGATACCGATGTAGCCACCAATCAGGCGAAAGGTAAACGCTTATTAGAGAAGTTATCACGTGATGCAGCAGCGTCAGAAGTACCCGTTACCACGCAAGTTAGAGTGGCAGTGAATATCGCAAACGGCATAAAACACGCCTTCCAAGAATTCAATGCCAGTGAGATTATCATTGGAATGCACACCCATCAAGAGGTATCTACGAAGTTTTGGGGTGAATTTCATCAGAGTTTGTTCAACGGAATCAACTGTCAAATCATCATGGCACGCATCACTGAGCCTCTAAATACAATTAGAAGAATACAAGTTGCAGTGCCTTCAAGAGCGCAATTCGAGCCTGGTTTCCATCGATGGGTAGAGCGTTTAGCCCGCATTTCGGCTTTATTAGAATGTAAAATACAATTCCATGGTCGCCAAGACACGCTCGATTTGATACAAGAATACCTCGTAAACAAACATCCTGACGTACGAGTTGAATACACAGAGATGGAGCATTGGAACATGCTTCCACAGCTTGCGGCATCTATTAACGAAGATCATATGTTCGTAATTGTCACTGCTCGCACAGGAACAGTATCGTATAAGAATGCTCAAGAGCGTCTTCCTGAAGAGATTAAGCAATTCTTCAGCGGTAAAAATCTAATGATTATCTTCCCCGACCAATATGGTTATGGAATGGATCAGATGACCTTTGCACAGCCAAAGCATATTGAAGAACAAAGTGCTTACGAAGCTGTTGGCAAATGGATTAAGAACAAATTAAAGTAAGAAGTAATTATTTATCATGATTGAAATAAAGAATATTCACAAGAGTTTCGGACAACTTGAAGTGCTAAAGGGCATCGACCTAAGTATAAAGAAAGGTGAAATTGTGAGCATTGTAGGCCCAAGTGGAGCGGGAAAGACTACCCTTCTACAGATAATAGGCACGCTCGATAAGCCCAATGAGGGTGAAGTGATGATCAACGACACCAACATTAGTAAGCTTTCGAACAACAAATTGAGTGACTTTAGAAATCAACATATCGGCTTTGTGTTTCAGTTTCATCAGCTATTACCAGAGTTTACAGCTCTCGAAAATATTATGATTCCTGCCTTTATTGGAGGAGTTTCGAAGAGTGTAGCAAAGCAAAAGGCTGAAGAACTGCTAGAGTTTATGCAGTTAAAGGATAGAGCTCACCACAAGCCCAACGAGCTTTCGGGAGGCGAAAAGCAACGAGTTGCGGTGGCAAGAGCATTGATTAACAACCCTGAAGTGATCCTTGCAGACGAGCCTAGCGGTAGTTTGGACTCTAAAAACAAACGAGAATTGCACCAATTGTTTTTCGACTTGAGAGACAAATATGGTCAAACGTTTGTTATTGTCACTCATGATGAAGAGCTTGCAAGCATCACTGACCGCACAATTCACTTGAAAGACGGACTCATTGAACAAGAAACCACATCAAATAACGATAGTAAAGAGGAGGTAAAAGATGAAGACAATTAAACTAGGAGAATACAATTTACTTACTGTTACCAAGTTAGTTGACTTTGGATTATACTTAGATGGAGGCGATGCAGAAGAGATATTGCTTCCTGCAAGATATGTTCCTGAGGGCACAAAGGTAGGAGATGAACTCAATGTTTTTATCTATCTCGACCAAGAAGAACGCCCTGTTGCCACCACAGAGAAACCCTTTGTGAAAGTAGGAGAATTCGCTTTACTCGAAGTTGCGTGGGTAAATGAGTATGGAGCGTTCTTAAAATGGGGACTAATGAAAGACCTTTTCTGTCCTTTTAGAGAGCAAAAAAGACACATGCAGATAGGCGAAAAGCACATGGTTTACGTGTATATCGACGAGGAAAGCTATCGCATTGTGGCCTCTGCAAAGATAGAAAAGCACCTCAACAGCGACACTTCGCACCTTCAACCCGCACAAGAAGTGGACCTACTACTATGGCAACGCACCGATTTGGGCTATAAAGTGATTGTCAATAACGACTATCAAGGACTCATTTTCCTTAACCAAGTGTTCCAAAGAGTGTATCTCGGAGAACACATTAAGGGATATATTGCGAACATAAGACAAGACGGAAAATTAGACATTTCTTTACAATTGCAAGGCAGACAACAAACTCTTGACTTTGCAGACGAGCTTCTTCAATATCTAAAAGACCACAATGGACATTGCGATTTGTGGGATAAAAGCGATGCAGAAGATATTTATCAGTGCTTTAGTGTAAGCAAAAAAGTATTTAAAAAGGCTGTTGGCGATTTGTATAAAAAGCGACTCATTAGCATTTCTCCACAAGGTTTAGACCTCAATTAATTATGAAACAACATTCAACAACATCTTTCTTGGCATACATCCTCTATGCCATCACCTTTGTTGTGTGCCTTTCTAGCTGCAAATCTTATAAGCTGATAACTTACGAAAGCGACTATTGTGAGCCGCCTATTTATGCTAATATAGTTGAAAAGCCTATCGAATTCAATTCGGATAGCATTCTTGTGCCCGACCATAAGTGGAAAACTCAGTTCACAAAGCAAAATGTTCTATTAGCACATGCTTTGAACTTGGATAAAGAGTTAGAACAACTTACAGAGCTAAGAGACGAACATTCAAATATAAAAGACAGCGTTTTGTATCTTGCTGCACAGCAAAAGATTGAACAGAAGGTACGAGATGCATTAGTAGAGATCGACGCTTTGGTGGGAGAACTTGACTGCGAAGGCGAGAGATGCGACCAATTAAAGGAGTTGTTAGAGGGCATGAATAGCAAAAGGGATAACAAACTAACTGTGGCCTCTATTGTTATTGGAGCCTTATCTGCCGTTGCTGACGCTTGTATTAGTAACGATGGTTGGAACAAAGGCGTAGCAATTGGAGCCGGAGTAATTGGTGCTGGACTTGGTTGGGCAACGCTTAGCCCTAAAGGAAAGCGACTTATTCTAAAGCACAAGCGCAACCATTTGCGGGCAATATGGGAAGAAAAGAACTCAAATGGGTTCCCTCCTATCGTTTGGTACATGCTCAACGAAACCAAATTCACCAACACCCAGCAATCAACCATGCTCAGAAACATTCGAAAGAGATGGCTAACTTTCACTTTCGAAGACGACATTAAAGAAGCCAACAAATCGGTTTTGTTTAAAAGTGAAGGTGTTTATACAGAAGATTTGTTAGAAACTCGCTCGCAAATTGTGGGTCAATTAAAAGCCACAACACAAACTCTTAATCAAAACTTTTCTTCTCTTTTAAAGGAGATAAAACAACTATAAAATTGCTATTGTAGCACAACTTCAGCGTAAAAGAAGCACACCAAATAGGTAAGAGCAATGCTATTATACCTGTTTGGTGTGTTAAGTTATGGTAAAATCATACATCTTATTAAAGCTATTGTTGTGCTATAACTGTCTTTTTTTATAAATTTGTTGTACTTAAAACATCAATAATTAGGAGCCTTTCGACATCAAAAAACATCTTGATACCATAAAGATGTCCTCACAAGCAGATGATAAAAAGACTTTAAAATCAATAGATATGAAAGAAGAACAATTTAGAATTGAATCCGATCTTCTAGGAGAACTTCAGGTTCCAAGCGACGCATTGTATGGCGTTCAAACACAAAGAGGCATTAACAACTATCACATTTCTCGCAAAAAAATGCGTGACTATCCCGATTATGTCATTGCCATCGCTTACGTAAAACTAGCCGCAATTGAAGCAAATCACACACTCGGAGTTATTGAAGACAATATTTCTGGAGCCATTGCACAAGCTTGTCGAGAGATAATTGAAGGCAAATGGCACGACAATTTCCCCATCGATATGATGCAAGGAGGTGCAGGAACATCTGTCAACATGAATGCAAACGAGGTGATTGCCAATAGAGCTTTAGAGATATTAGGACACGAAAAGGGCGAATATCAATATGTTTCTCCCAACGACCACGTTAACTGTGGACAATCAACCAACGACGTTTACCCCACCACTATTCGATTAACTTTCATTCGAATGAATAAGAAACTCATTGAAAGCGTTATGAAGATGATTAAGGCTTTGCGTGAGAAAGGTGCAGAATATGCCGATACTTTAAAAATGGGACGTACACAGTTGCAAGATGCAGTGCCTATGACTTTCGGTCAAGAGTTCAACGCTTATGCTAATAATATAGAGGAAGAGATTCTTAATCTAAATAGAAACGTCAAGCTATTGCACGAGATCAACATGGGTGGAACAGCCATTGGAACAGGCTTAAACGCTGTTCCTGGGTTTGCAAAGCTATGCACAGAGAACCTTGCAAAGCTCACTGGAGAACCTTTTGTGCTTGCTCCCGACTTGGTAGAAGCCACTCCTGACACAGGAGCTTACGTGAGTTATTCGTCTGCTTTGAAGCGTTTAGCAGTCAAAGTGTCAAAGATGTGCAACGACTTCCGCTTGCTTTCATCAGGCCCTCGTTGTGGATTAAACGAAATAAATCTACCTCCAAAGGCTCCAGGTTCATCAATTATGCCAGGTAAGGTGAACCCCGTTATTCCCGAAGTAACCAACCAAGTGTGCTTTAAAGTGATTGGAAACGACACCACAATATCGTTTGCTGCCGAAGCAGGACAACTTCAATTGAACGTAATGGAACCTGTTATTACAGAAGCTTTGATTGAAAGTTTAACCTGGATGACCAATGCTATCGACACACTTACAGAGGAATGTATTACAGGAATCACTGTAAATGTAGACAGATGTATGAACATGGTGCTCAATAGTATTGGTATTGTTACTGCTCTTAACCCCTATATTGGCTACAAAAACAGCACAAAAGTGGCTAAAGAAGCACTCGAAACCAATCGCTCTGTTTACGACATTGTGATTGAAAAGGGCTTGATGACCAAAGAAAAACTCGACGAAGCACTCGATCCAAAGCAAATGCTTAACTCTCACGAGTTTATTCATTAAAATACAATTCATTTGCTATTGAAAATCAATAACATAGCAAACACAAAACAAAAACAGTGTTTTTACAGTCTAAACACAGTGCTATTGCATGG
Source organism: Hoylesella nanceiensis DSM 19126 = JCM 15639 (assembly GCF_000379965.1). Classification (GTDB taxonomy): domain Bacteria; phylum Bacteroidota; class Bacteroidia; order Bacteroidales; family Bacteroidaceae; genus Prevotella; species Prevotella nanceiensis. The sequence goes on from NZ_KB904334.1 coordinate 145,141, forward strand.
AAAAAGCAATCCTTTTGAAGTGTAATAGCACTCTTTTTATTTAACAACGGTTGTGAGTTCAAATATCAAGAGAGCATAAGACCAACGAATAATCGATTGAAACAAGATCGAAATAGCACAAAGAAAAAGGCAATGAACCTATTTGCATGCATCGCAAAAGTTCATTGCCTTATTTATATTGATTGAGCAATTAGTTTATGCTTCTTTCTCTTCTTCGGTCTTTTCTACCTCTGTTTGGGGTAGAATGAGGTTAAGAATAACTCCTACAAGAGCCGACAAACCAATTCCACTGATGGTGAAATTGCCCCAAGTTAGTACGGCACCACCAATTCCAACGGTTAAAGTTATAGAGATAATGATGACGTTTCGGGTTTGATTGAGGTCGACTTTATGCTGAATAAGGTTCTGAACTCCAACGCTTGCAATGGTTCCAAAGAGTAGAAGCATAATGCCTCCAAGTACTGCTTGTGGAATAGATTGAAGCAAAGCACTTAGTTTTCCCATTACAGAGAACACGATAGCGGTGAGCGCAGAGATACGAATTACGGCAGGACTGGTTATCTTTGTGATAGACATTGCACCCGTTACTTCTGAATAAGTGGTTACAGGAGGACCGCCAAAGATAGACGCAAACAAGCAAGCAAGACCGTCGCCAAGAAGTGTTCTGTGCAAACCTGGCTCTTTAACAAAGTCTTTTTGCGCCACAGCTCCAACGACATACACGTCGCCAATGTGTTCAATTACAGGTGCAATAGCCACTGGAATCATGAAAAGAACAGCCTGCCATTTGAACTCTGGCAATTGAAAATGAGCCAAAGAAGGGGGCAATGCCAGCCAAGATGCTTCTTTAACAGCATCAAAGTTCACTTCGTTTAGGCAAATTGCAACGATATATCCCACAATAATTCCACATACAACGGGCACCAATTTAATGAGTCCTTTACCGAAAGTAAGCACAATAATGGCTGTTGCTAACGATATAGCAGCAAGCAACCAGTTTGTTTTTGCCATGTTAACACCTGCACTAGAAAGTGTCAAACCAATGAGAATAATCACAGGTCCAATGACTACAGGAGGGAAAAGACGGTTAAGTAGATGCTTTCCTTGCCACTTCACCAATGCACTCATAACGAAATAAACAAGCGAAACACCTATAGTTCCCGCCAAAGCACCAGACAATCCCCACTCTTTTGTTGCGGCAATTATTGGCGCAATGAATGCAAAACTACTGCCTAAAAATATAGGCACCTTACCTTTCGTAACCAAATGAAAGATAAAAGTGCCTATACCTGCTGTAAATAACGCTGTTGCTGGGTCGAGACCAACAAGCAATGGAACCAAAACAGTAGCTCCAAATGCTACAAAGAGGAATTGTACTCCTACAACAACTCTTCGTGTTAAGTTTAAGTTATCTGTGTTCATATTGTCTGCAAATTTACTAATTATTAATGAATAGTGTTATAAAAAACATACAAATAATTGCGTAAACATCTGTTTTTGATTACCTTTGAAGAATTATAAGACAGACAAATTAACAATTATGACATACAAATCATTTCTTGCAAGTGCTATTCTTGCATGCTCGTCATTATCTTTAATGGCTCAGGATAATATCAAATTATTGGTGGGAACCTACACAAATGGTTCTTCAAAGGGTATCTATTCATTCGAATTGAACCAACGCACAGGCGATGTTACGGCTTTAGATACACTCGAAATAACCAATCCTTCTTATTTAACTTTATCGCTTGACGGAAGTATGATCTATGCTGTTAATGAAACAAACGATAAGAATGCGGCTCTATCTGCTATCTCGTTCGATTCTGAAAACGGCAAGATGCGCTTTGTGAACAGTGCTCTTACAAAAGGAGAAGACCCTTGTTTTGTAGACACTAACGGCAATATGGCTGTCACTGCCAATTATTCTGGCGGCTCAATGAGTGTATTTCCACTTAGCGGAGCAGGTCAATTAGACAATATGACACAGCTATTTAGCGGTGCACAACAAGGCTTTGACAAGGAAAGACAAGAGAAAGGACACTTTCATTGCGTTCGTTTTACACCTGAAGGAAATGGTGTTTTAGCTGTAGATTTCACAGGAGATGCTCTGCTTCGCTATGACTTTGTAACCCCAACTAAATTGAAATATGTTGGCGTTGCGGCTCAATTGCCTAAGGGTTCGGGTGCTCGTCACTTCACATTCAGCGACGATAGCAAGTATCTTTACGTGATGAGCGAACTAAGTGGTGCTGTAACTGTATTCAATTATAATAAAGGTAATCTTACAAAGAAGCAGACTATAGCTGCAGATAAGCACAATGCAAGAGGCGGAGCAGATATACATCTCACTCCAAATGGAAAGTTCTTGTATGTAAGTAACCGCCTTAAGAACGATGGAATTACGATCTTTAAGGTGAACAAAACAACAGGAATGCTCACCGAAGTGGGCTTCCAACCAACCGATAAGCACCCTCGTCAATTCAATATAACACCCAACGGAGAGCTATTACTTTGTGCTTCGAGAGACAATAACACTATCCAAGTGTTCAAAATCAATCAAAACACAGGCGCATTAACCAATCTAAATAAAGATATTAAGGTTGATAAAGCCGTTTGTGTGCAGTTCTATCCAGCTATAATGGTGCCCGACACAGGTGTTGGAGGCTTCCAAGTTATTGAGCGAACTGTTGTGAAATAAGTGGCAAAAAGATTTCTATTTGCTTTTACCTTATTATATATTGACGATAAAAAAGAAACGATAAAGAATGCAAGATCAGTTCTCTAGAACCCGAATGATATTTAAACGTTCGGGAATAGAAAAGCTACAGCAATCTAAAGTGGCTGTATTTGGACTCGGAGGAGTTGGTGGTTACGTTGTAGAAGTGCTCGCTCGAAGTGGCGTTGGACATCTTTCTATCTTCGATGATGATGTGGTTTGTCTCACAAATCTTAACCGACAAATATTCGCTTTACATTCAACTTTGGGCAAAAACAAGGTTGATATTGCCGTAGAACGCATTAAAGATATTAATCCTAACTGTGAAGTTGATGCCCGACAGATGTTCTATCTGCCTGAAAATGCAGACGAAATAGATTTAACTTCGTTTGATTATGTGGTGGATTGCATCGACACTATGGCGGCAAAAATGGAGTTAATTAAACGCTGTACAGCCCTAAATGTGCCTTTATTGTCATGCATGGGCGCAGCAAATAAAGTAGATCCTACTGCCTTTTGTGTATGTGATATCACCAAAACAAAGATGGATCCACTTGCAAAGATTATCCGCAAGAAACTTCGCAAGATAGGAATTAAGCATTTAAAGGTGGTTGCAAGCGACGAAAAGCCTATGGAACCATTCTTTGATGAAGCTGAAGTTGAAACCCAATCGACCGACAATGCCGACACAATTGTGAGTAATCATCACGACAAAAAGGTGACACCAGCAAGCAATGCCTTTGTTCCTGCAGTGGCAGGTATCATTGCTGGGGGTGAAGTTGTTAAAGACTTGCTTCGCATTGGCGTTGAAGAAACAGAATAAAACCTTTCGACTTAAAATAAAATTAAACAGGAATGAAATCACTAAAAGAACTCTTTAGAATAGGAAAAGGCCCCTCAAGCAGTCACACAATGGGTCCTCAAAAGGCGGCACAGATGTTCATTGAGAAGTATCCTAACGCCAAATCGTTCGAAGTTACCTTATATGGTAGCCTCGCAGCGACAGGAAAAGGGCACATGACCGACGTGGCAATTGAAGACGTTCTCAACACTGTTGCGCCCGTAACTATTGTTTGGAAGCCCAGTGTTTTCTTGCCTTTTCACCCCAATGGCATGAGTTTCGTGGCAATAGACGAAAGTGGAAACCGTTCAGAAGAATGGGTTGTGTATAGTGTTGGCGGTGGTGCTTTGTCTGAAGGAAAGGCCAATGAAGACGCATTTAACACCAAAGACCCCTACTCTTTGAATTCTTTACAAGACATAATGCGTTGGTGTTACGACAATGGCAAGGGCTATTGGGAGTATGCAGAGCTGTGCGAAGACCCCGATTTGTGGGACTTTTTAAGCGAAGTGTGGAAAGTTATGCAACAAGCGGTCGAAGAAGGACTCAACGCTGAGGGCGTTCTTCCTGGTCCATTGCGCCTTGCTCGCAAAGCAGCTATCTATCATGTAAAGGCCAAAGGCTTTAAACCTTCGCTTCAATCTCGTGGTTTAGTGTATGCTTATGCATTGGCAGTGAGCGAGCAAAACGCTGCTGGTGGAACCGTAGTAACAGCTCCTACCTGTGGAGCTTGCGGTGTATTGCCCGCTGTTTTATATCATATGTCACGCGCACATCATTTCAGCGACACCCGAATTATTCACGCCATAGCCACTGCAGGTATCTTTGGTAACATCGTAAAGCATAACGCTTCGATCTCAGGAGCAGACGTTGGCTGTCAAGGAGAGGTGGGAGTTGCATGCGCAATGGCTGCAGCTGCAGCGTGTCAGCTATTTGGTGGCAGTCCAGCTCAAATCGAATATGCAGCCGAAATGGGCTTAGAACATCACTTAGGAATGACCTGTGACCCTGTATGTGGATTGGTTCAGATTCCTTGTATCGAGCGAAATGCATTCGCAGCAGCACGTGCTTTGGACTCAAACTTGTACTCTGCGTTCTCAGATGGGCAACATCAAGTGTCGTTTGACAGAGTTGTTGAGGTGATGAAGCAAACTGGACACGACATTCCTTCATTGTATAAAGAGACTGGTGAAGGTGGTTTAGCAAAAGGATTTAATTTGAATATGTGCTAAAAGAAATAGGAATCATGGTATAAGTGCAACGCTTGTACCGTGATTTTGTTTTATAGCTGTGGCATAAAGTCAAAGGAAGTGAAACTGCACAGTTATCCTTTCCATTTGAAAAAGCATTGATTTTACAAGATAATTGCATTGATTTTAGACCGCAAAAGCATTGTTATTAGAGCGTAAAGTCGATGCTTTTAAAATGAAAACAGAAAACATTTGAGCATCAGAGTGATAGAAGATGTGTTTTCATCTCGTTCTCAATCAGAAAAAATCTCAGTACATTTTCATCATAAAAGCCTCAGCAAAACAAGTCTTTTATACCCTTTCAGGTCGCAATTTGCCCCTAATTCGTAAAAATTTAGGGCGTATTGATAAAAAAGTTCGCAAATAATTTGGTAGTTAAAAATAATCATCTTACCTTTGCACACGCTTTTAAAGAGCAACAAGGGCGTTTAGCTCAGCTGGTTTAGAGCATCTGCCTTACAAGCAGAGGGTCGGCGGTTCGAATCCGTCAACGCCCACATTAAGACCTCACATCATTGATGCGAGGTCTTTTTTTATATCTCCTTTTATCCCAAAAGTGAGAAAACCACAATTAATTAGTTTAACCTACTATTTAATTACTACTGCTTTTTATCCCACTAATACCATTTCTTTAACTTTAATTAAGTATTCAATACTTTTAAATATGAGCAATTAAACCTATATTTGTGCATCTATTTATACAACTTTAAACAAAAACAAGAAACTAAAGGCGCCTCAATTGGGGGCGAATGTATCAATTCGGACAAGGAAAAATCTCCTAAAATTTTGAAATATACAATTAATTTAAACTCTAAACAATTCACAGCCGTATGAAGAAATTATTCTTATTAATCCTTTGTATGTCTATAACCACGTTGTTAAAGGCGCAAGGTATTAGTGTTAGTGGTATCGTTTCGGATATCGATTCAAATGAACCCTTAGTGGGAGCAACGATTGTTGAGGTTGGAACTCACAACGGAACAGTGACCGATATGGATGGAAAATATCACTTAAAAGTTAGTAAAGAAGGTGCAACATTGCGTTTCTCTTACTTGGGTTACACCGACAAAATCCTCAAAGCAACCAACAGCTCTACTTTAAATGTTGGACTAAAATCATCTGCACACGAACTAGATGAAACCGTTGTGATAGGTTATAGCGGAACAATTGTTCGCTCAAAACTAACCAACTCTATCGCAAAAGTAAAAGACAAAGCACTTACTACTGGTATGTTCTCTAACCCTGCACAAGCATTGAGCGGTACAGTTGCAGGTCTAAGAGTAATCCAAAACTCTGGTAACCCTAACTCTTCGCCAACAATTGTATTGCGTGGAGGTACCGACTACAATGGTTCTGGTACACCACTTATCGTTGTTGACGGTATGATTCGTGGTTCTATGAACGACATCAACCCTAATGATATCGAGTCAATGGAGGTGATGAAGGATGCAGGAGCAACTGCTATCTATGGTTCAAGAGCAAACAATGGAGTTATTTTAATTACAACTAAGAAGGGAAAAAGAGGAGATGGACAAATCAATTTCAACACTAAATTGTCTTGGAACTTCTTTAATAACCCTTATAAATTTAGCAATGCACGAGACTATTTGCACTATGAACGTATGGGTTATGTGCACGCTAAGGAAAAAGGTACAGCTAACTTAAACTCATTAAGCGGTAACCAACCTTATGGAACTGGTAACGACTACAATGCAGACGGTAACAAATCGTCTATGGGTTTGTGGGGTGTTTACTTGAAAGACAACCTTTCTACCGACGTATATAACGAGCTTATGAGCAAGGGTTGGGAAACAATGATCGACCCAGTAACAGGCAAAGAGATTGTATTTGTGAACAACAGAATGGAAGATTTCAATATCAAATCTCCAAGTTTCTCACAAGATTACAACCTAAACTATAGCGGTGGTAATGATAAAGGCCACTATTATGCAGGTCTTGGATATAACAAGAGCGAAGGAAATGCTATCGGAAACTACAACCGCCGCTTATCTTTCTTGCTCAATGTAGACTACAAAATCAAATCATGGTTAACCACAATATCTAAGTTTAACTTCTCAACTACAAAGTATAAGGGTATCTCTCCATTCACAGGAGAAGAGAACTATTTCTCAAGAAACTTCTCTTATCCTCCTACATTCCGTGCTTATAACAACAATGGCGAAATGATTTTGGGTAAGAACTCGGGTGATGGTAACCAACAATTCCTTGCTGATGCTTGGGATAATGATGAGAACAGACAGAAGTTTATGTTCTCTCAAGACTTCAAGATTAAGCCTTTCGAAGACCTAACTATTAACTTCAAAGGCGACTGGTTCTATGAGTTCTACAACTTTGAACGCTTCTATCGCACTTATCAAACAGCGCCAGGACAATTCAATCGTTCACATAATTCAAGCGCACAAACTCAAAGAAACCTTACACAAACATACAATATCTTGTTTAACTACAACAAGACATTTGGCGATCACAGTCTAAGTGCATTGCTTGGTTGGGAATATTTCCACTCAAAATATGGAATGTTGAGCGGCAGTGGTTATAACCCTAACAACAATTACTTTAGAGATTTGCAATATACTATCACCGAAGAAGGTGCAAGACAACTTGACTCTGGTCACTCTAAGTTCATCACTGAATCTTATTTCATGCGCTTAAACTACGACTATCAAGCTAAATATATCGCAAGTTTCACTGTTCGTCGTGATGGAATCTCAAAACTTGGAAAAGACAATAGATGGGGTGTTTTCCCTGGATTGTCACTCGGTTGGGTCTTTACTAAAGAAGACTTCATGAAGAAATATCCTTGGTTGAGCTTCGGTAAGCTACGTACTTCATTCGGACGTAATGGTAATGTGAACGAAAACTGGGTAGGAAACTACACCATTCAAGGTGCTTTCGCACAAAGCTTATACAATGGTTCTCAAGCATTTACTTTGAGTTCTATTCCTAACTACTTCTTAACTTGGGAAACATCTCGCACATTTGAGGTGGGTGTTGACTTAGGTTTCTTGAGCAATAAGCTTCAAATGGGCTTGACATGGTACGACAGAAGAACTTCAAACAAATATGCAAACATCACTATTCCTGCTTCTTCTGGTTGGACAAGTTACATCTCTAACAACGGAACTCTACAAAATAGAGGTATCGAACTCGAGTTAGATTGGCACGCAGTGAGCAACAAAGACTGGAAAGTTGACGTTGGTTTGAACCTTGCAAGCAACATGAATAAGGTTGTGAAGCTACCTGAAAACGGTAATGCTCGTCACAGACAAGGAGGCTTTGAAGTGTATACTGGCACTGGAAATGACAAGAAATGGGTTGGAGGATATGCAGAAGGAGAACGCCCAGGCGACCTTTATGTATTCCAAGCTGAAGGACTTTACAGATCAGCAGATGAGATTCCAGGTAATCTAATCGACAAGACTACATCTAACAATGGTGGTACTAACAAGGTATTATATGGTCCAACAGCATACGCTGCAACAGGAAAAGCAGCTGGAGGATTGCCTATTTCTCCTGGAGATGTTAAGTGGAAAGATGTGAATGGTGATGGCGTTATCGACAACTACGACTTAGTTAAGGTTGGAAACGTTAACCCTAAGTGGACAGGAGGTTTCAACTTGTCTGCGACATGGAAAGGTCTTACACTTGCAGCACGTTTTGATTTTGCTTTAGCATTTAAGGTTTACGACGTTAGAACCACATGGATTATGGGTAACATGCAAGGTACATACAACACACTTGCAAACGTAAAAGACACTTGGTCGGCTGATAATCCAAATGCAAAATACCCAACTTATATTTGGGCAGACCAGCTAAACGCTCGTAACTACGACCGTAGAAGCAGCATGTTTACATACAATGGTGATTATCTTTCATTCAGAGAGCTCACTCTTTCATACGACTTACCAAAGAGTTTGTTAGCTCCTCTTAAGCTACAAGCAGTGAGAGTGTCTGTAACAGGCCAAAACTTAGGTTACCTTTGTGAAGCTCCTTACTTCTTCTCACCTGAAGTTTCAACCAACAACGGAGGTTATCCACTACCACGTATGCTTGTTCTTGGACTCAATGTTACATTCTAAACAAAGCCATCTGAAATCATTTACAATTTAAAAGAATGAATATGAAAACAACAATAAATAAAATATATGCTTTCATTGCAATGTGTTTGGCATGCATTCCGATGTTATTCACAAGCTGCGAATCATTAGATCAATACCCAGAAGACTACTTTACAGGAAAAAGTTTCTGGAAAGACAACACTCAAGTTGATGGATATATGAAAGGTCTACATTCGTATTTACGTGGAACTTATAGTTCTTTGTTTAATATGGGTGAGCTTCGTTCGGGTCTATTAGGCGACGGTGACGATGGAACAGGTACATCAGTGTTTGGTGAATCGCTTGCTGCTCAAACCGTAATCAAACAAGATTTGCGTGAAGACAATGCTTATTTAAGTCTTTGGAACGGTCTTTATAGCGAGATTGTACGTGTTAACTTGGCTATAAAAGAAATTCCAAACTGCTCATTTTTAAGCGAAAGCCAAAAGAATATCTATCTTGGTCAGGCTTATGGTATGCGTGCATACTATTATTATCTATTGTACACCACATGGGGAGGCGTTCCATTAGTGACAGGAACAGATATTCTTGACAAGAAGATTTCTGCCAAAGAGCTATCTAAAGGACGTGCAAAACCATCTGAGATCATGGCTCTTTTGAAAGATGATATCACCAAATCGGAAGACGCTTACACTGCTGCTGGCGTTGATGGATTTAGCAATAAGTACACATGGAGCAAGTATGCTACCCTTATGTTAAAGGCTAATATCTATGTATTTGCAGCGAAAGTTACTACTGGTGATCAAGTAGCTACAGGCCAACAAGACCTTCAAACTGCTAAAACAGCACTTCAAGGCATCATCAGTGCTAACAAGTTCTCATTGCAACCAGAGTTCTATCAAGCATTTAGAAGCGACTATAAGAACAACAATAAAGAAGTGATCTTCTGCGTTCCATTTAACAAAGTAGACAACGTTTATATGCCAACAGTTAACAACTGCTTAGCACAAAGCAACTTCTTTACTGCTGCTTACGACTTAAACAACACAAAGTTGTCGTTAGCAGATAAGTCAAGCTATAGCAATAACACCCTTATCAACGGATTATTGCGTTTCCAATACAAAGAAACATTCTGGTTATCGTTCGATGATAGCGACAAACGTAGAGACCAAACATTCCTTGCTGTGAAGAACTCTCCAACCCAACCAGCAACAGGAAGCAACTTTGGTGTAGTGTTAAAGAAGTTCTCTGGAACTTATTACACAGACGAAGGTGTTCACCGTTTAGATGCTGATGGACCTGTTTATCGCTATGCTGAGACTCTATTGTTAATGGCTGAGATTGAGAATGACTTAGGAAACGACCCTTCAACATACATCAATCAAATTAGAGAACGTGCTTATGGAACAGGCTATCCTGTATATACCAACCAAAGCAAGTACGACAACACACTTGCAATTCTTCACGAACTCGACAAAGAATTTGTGTTCGAAGGCAAGCGTTGGTTCGCTCTTCTTCGCATGACAGACAACAATAACAAGTCGTTGGTATTCGATTCTGCAGCTAACTACCCATTCATTAAGGGTGGAGCAGCACAAGGAATACTTTCTGAAAGCGAAGCATATAAGATGCTATGGCCTATCTCTGTTAGCACAAAAACAAATGATGGTGCTATAGAACAGACTCCTGGTTACTAAAAGAAATCCTTTTCTTTACCAAGAATACATAATAAACTACCAATCAATGGTGTCTCTCTTTCTTAGAGAGGCACCATTTTTATTATTCTTATAATATTCACATTATCAGCAAATTGCGCTTACCTAAAAACAAATAAAAGTCGAAATAATAACACATCTCACTCCCCTTTTAAAACAAGTAAGTTTCATTCAGAAATCAACCACAAACAACCTGTAAAACAAGAACTTTCAATATCGTTTTTAAAAGCATTGATTTTGCATAAAAAAAGCATTGAAATTACCCCTCAAAAGCAGTCCTTTTGCAGTCTAAAAACATCGCTTTTTCAAAAGAATATTTCTGCCATTTTATTCAAGCGGTCAACTCACTCATTCTCAACTTTATGTCAAGAAAAAAGATATATGTCATGTTTTATGATTATAAAATCATTTTTTTGCGAACAAAATGCTCATAAACCCGAGAAAAGTTGTATTTTTGTAGTCTAATAAATAACATGTATTGATGGATTTAAACTTATTGACTGCAATATCACCAGTTGATGGTAGATATCGTGAAAAAACAAAAGTATTTGCGGATTATTTTTCAGAATATGCACTAATTCGCTACAGGATAAGAGTAGAAATTGAATATTTCATTGCACTTTGCGAACTTCCTTTACCACAATTAAAGAACATTGACAAAGAAGTTTATGGCAAGTTGAGAGGCATTTATCGCTATTTCGACGAGCAAGCAGCATTGCGTGTAAAAGAAATTGAGAAGGTAACCAATCACGATGTTAAAGCAGTTGAATATTACATCAAAGAACAAATCGATGCAATAGGCGGATTGGACGAATACAAAGAGTTCATTCATTTCGGCTTAACATCACAAGATATTAATAATACCAGCATTCCTTTGTCGATAAAAGAAGCGTTAGAAAACGTTTATTATCCAGCAATTGAAGAGCTAATTCACCAAATTTCACACTATGCAGACGAGTGGTGTAGCGTGCCAATGTTGGCAAAAACACACGGACAACCAGCCTCTCCTACTCGTTTAGGCAAAGAGTTTAAGGTTTACGAATATCGTTTAAAAGAACAACTCGAAAGCTTAAAGCAAGTGAAGTTGTCGGCTAAATTCGGCGGAGCAACAGGAAACTACAATGCACATCACGTGGCTTATCCAGACTATAAATGGCAAACTTTCGGCGATGTGTTTGTAAATGACATCCTAGGACTACAAAGAGAGCAGTTTACAACACAAATAAGTAACTACGATAACATGGGTGCTTTGTTCGATGCAATGCGCAGAATCAACACCATTCTTATCGACTTCAACCGTGATATATGGATGTATATCTCGATGGAATATTTCAAACAAAAGATTAAAGCAGGCGAAGTGGGCTCAAGTGCGATGCCTCACAAGGTGAATCCTATCGACTTTGAAAACAGTGAAGGTAACCTTGGCATTGCCAATGCATTGCTACAATTCTTAGGCAGAAAGCTACCTGTGAGCCGTTTACAACGTGACTTGACCGACTCTACAGTACTTCGCAATGTTGGTATGCCTTTTGCTCATGGCTTAATAGCTATTCAAAGCACATTGAAAGGACTCCGCAAGCTTATCTTAAACGAAGCTGCAATAGCACAAGACCTTGATAACACTTGGGCTGTAGTTGCCGAAGCAATTCAAACAGTATTGAGAAGAGAGGGCTATCCACATCCTTACGAAGCCCTTAAACAACTCACTAGAACTAATGTCGGAATAACACAAGAAACAATTAGCGAATTTATTGACACACTTAACGTGAGTGATAAAGTTAAAGCAGAATTGAAATTAATCACCCCAAGCAATTATACAGGTTTATAAATAACAATTTAATAAAGCAATAAATAAATTTAATAACAAAGTAATTAACAAGCCGTGAGGCTAAAAGAGAGATGACTATGAATACAGAATTAGAAAAAAATCAATCTGAACAAAACACAGATCAACAGATGAACAGCCGTGAAGGCTATGGTAGACCACAAGGAAACTACCAAAGAGAGTATAACAGTGGTAATGGAGTTTCACAACGTCCACGAATTGGTTCACGCCCTGCTTATAGCAGTCAGCAAACAAACAACGATAATGAAGGCTTCCGTCCAGAAGGCTTTGGAGCAAATCTTCAAGGAGGAAATGGACGTCAACAGTATCAAAGACCTTATCGTCCACGTGTTAACCAAGGCGGTTATCAGCCACGTCAACAACAAGGTTATCAGTCACATTATGGTGACAATGGCGACAATCGCTCTGCTTATTCACAAAATCAAGGCGGTTATCAACCTCGTCAACAAGGCTATCAACCACGCCATCAAGGCGGTTATCAGCCACGTCAACAAGGTGGTTACCAACCAAGACAACAAGGCGGATACCAACAAAGACCTAATTATGGCAACCAAAGTTATCAACAACAAGGTTATCGTCCACACTATAACCAAGGCGACAACCATGGAGGTTACCAACAACAAGGCGGTTATCAAGGTCATGGCGGATATCAACCACGCCAAGGATACAACCAAGGTTATAGACAACAAAATCAACGTCAACGCACTCCAGGATACGATCCAAATGCGAAATACAGTCTTAAAAAGCGCATTGAGTATCGTGAAGACCATATAGATCCAACACTTCCAGTACGTCTTAACAAGTTCCTTGCTAACGCAGGAGTATGCTCTCGCCGTGAAGCAGATGAGTACATACAAGCAGGAAGTGTAACCGTTAACGGACAAGTAGTTACCGAATTGGGAACAAAGGTGATGAGAACAGACGAAGTGAAGTTTGGAGATAACCTCGTTTCACTAGAAAAGAAGGTGTATGTTCTTATCAATAAACCAAAAGACTACGTTACAACAAGCGACGATCCACAACAACGTAAGACCGTTATGGACCTCGTTAAGAATGTTTGTCCTGAACGTATTTACCCAGTAGGACGCTTAGACCGCAACACAACAGGTGTGCTATTGCTCACCAACGATGGCGACCTTGCAAGTAAACTTACACATCCTAAGTTCTTAAAGAAAAAGGTATATCACGTATTCCTTGATAAACCTGTAGCTCAAGAAGACCTTCAAAAGATTGCAGAAGGCATTGAACTTGAAGACGGAGAGATACATGCAGACGAGGTTGCCTATGCAAATGAAGAGGACAAGAAGCAAGTTGGCATCGAAATTCACAGCGGAAAGAACCGTATTGTACGTAGAATTTTCGAACACTTAGGCTACAGAGTAATCAAACTTGACCGTGTTCAGTTTGCTGGTTTAACTAAGAAAAACCTAAGAAGAGGCGACTGGCGTTTCTTAACTGAGAAGGAAGTTGACATGCTTCGCATGGGTGCTTTCGAATAAATCAAAAGCAAATACAACCTCAATAATAATTATTTAAATTATCTATTGTGACAGAAAGATAGATGTTTGACATCATACTATAACGTGAAAGCCTTTCAACACCGAAAGAAACACCAATTGTATTAAAGGCAAACATCTATCTTTTTATATCCTCGCCACAGTCATATGGCTTTAAACAGCTATGGCTTTAAAGGCATAAGTTATATAAAAGATGGAAAAAATTAAAAGAACAAAGGTTGCAGAAGCGCTCAAAAGAACCGACTTTGGCGCAACTGTTAATGTAAAAGGTTGGGTTAGAACACACCGAAGCAGTAAGGCAGTAGACTTTATTGCCTTGTATGATGGTTCAACAATCAACAGCATTCAAATCGTAATCGATCCCACAGCGTTCGACGAATCACTATTAAAACAAATCACAACAGGTTCTTGCATCAGCGTAGTTGGTGAGCTTGTAGAGAGTCAAGGTAGTGGACAAAACGTCGAAATTCTTGGTAAGAGCATTGAAATATATGGTCTTTGTGGAAGCGATTACCCAATGCAAAAGAAAGGACAAACATTCGAATACATGCGTCAACACGCACACTTACGTCTTCGTACCAATTCTTTCGGAGCAATAATGCGTATTCGTCACAACATGGCAATTGCCATTCACCAATATTTCCACGAGCATGGTTTCTACTATTTCCACACTCCTATCATCACAGCAAGCGATGCAGAAGGAGCTGGAGAGATGTTCCAAGTAACCACAAAGAACCTCTACGACTTGAAGAAAGACGAAGAAGGACATATCACTTATAATGATGATTTCTTCGGAAAGATGACTTCTTTAACCGTATCAGGACAGCTTGAAGGTGAATTAGGCGCAACTGCTTTAGGCCAAATCTATACCTTTGGTCCTACATTCCGTGCAGAAAATTCAAACACTCCACGTCACCTTGCAGAGTTTTGGATGATTGAACCTGAAGTGGCTTTCATCGACTTAAACGAGTTAATGGACCTTGAAGAGGACTTTATTAAGCACTGCGTGCGTTGGGCTTTAGAGCATTGTAAGGAAGACTTAGAGTTCTTGAACAAGATGGTTGACAAGACATTGCTTGAACGTCTCGAAGGAGTTGTGAAAGAAGACTTTGTTCGTTTAACTTATACTGAAGGTATCGAGCTACTCGAAAAGGCTGTGAAAGAAGGACATAAGTTCGAATTCCCAGTGTCATGGGGTATGGACCTTGCCAGCGAACACGAGCGTTATCTCGTTGAACATCACTTTAAAAAGCCTGTTATTATGTGCGACTATCCAAAGGACATCAAGGCTTTCTATATGAAGATCAACGAAGATGGCAAAACAGTTCAAGGTACAGACGTGCTATTCCCACAAATTGGTGAGATCATTGGAGGTAGTGTTCGTGAAGAAAGCTACGACAAGTTGGTGAACGAAATCGAAACAAGAGGAATCCCAATGAAGGATATGTGGTGGTATCTTGATACACGCAAATACGGAAGTTGTCCTCATGGTGGATTCGGACTGGGCTTCGAACGTCTTATTCTTTTCGTAACAGGAATGCAGAATATCCGTGACGTTATTCCTTTCCCACGTACTCCAAAGAGCGCAGAATTCTAACAAACGGCTCTTATATGCGTAGCCATTGCTACACAGCATCATTGATTGTGAAGCACTGGAGCGCAGACAAACAGACCGAAAAGAGGTGCAAACAATCAATGCACTGAACACAAATAAAAGGAGATGCTATAACATTTAAATAGCATCTCCTTCTTCTTTTATAGGCAACTGCTAACCATTCACATTTCACATCGCCTTTTCTTTTTATCCAAGCAGATTGTTCTTTCATCTTTAAAAGCCTATATATCAGCGTCTAATAAAAATGTAAAGATTCCACAACCACCTAAGCATCAAGAAAGAGAGAGGTTGATTAGTGGAGCAAAATCTATCAACAACGATAATATTTCTCAACATTTTAAGACAAATAAATAGGCCCTAAACCATAAAATAAAAATAAGCTAGTGAAAATTTCGCTAGCTTATTTTATTTACAAGGGTAGAAAAAGAACTATCCACTTACGAAAACACCCTCTAAAATGAATATTCATACCCCAACGATATATCATAAAAACTTTTTAAAAAAGTCGTTATTCATATCAAAACTTTATCATAATTATCCACTTTAGAAATATATAAATGGACGAACACGATAGCCATCATAATTCCTCTCGATAGTGTTTGCCAACACCTGATACGTGTGTGTCTTCCAATCATCTGCAAGTCTTACAGTATAATGATAAAGCGCTCCATCAGAATCACTACTTGTCCAAATATCACTATATAGTAAATTATCAAAAAGTACATCTCCTCCCACCTTAGTGAAAACGTTCTTTGAGAAAGTCAAGTCCTTTGCTCGAGTTTCCCAATAAAAATGATCTATTCCTTCAGGACCAAAATCGCTTAATTGCACATCTGCTATTTTTAATTTTCTCAATGCTAATATCATCTCAGCCGCCGTTGGTAAAAACCATTTACTAAGGGCACTCCCTGTTTGTATAACCCCTGAATTATAATGCCCTGCTGCCCAAAAGGCATGAGTTTCTGTTGGATAAAGAGGGATTTCTGCCTGTGGAGTATTAGGGTACGTTGTCTTAAAGTGTTCTGATAGAGCCTCTGGATTCCAAGTATAATAATAGCCACGAAACTCATTATATATGAACTTTGAAGCATTAATATTATCTCCATACATCTCAGCATTTACATTATTAGACAAATCCCAGTAATCCTTGTCACGCATTATAAAATATTTATATGTAGTCCCCTCACTATCCGTATAGGAAGCATCTTTCAAAGCCATCGCCATTCCTGCTCCTTCCTCTTCAGGACCTGCATTCTCCTTTGTTTTTTCGGTAATCATCACTCCGATAGGAGTCCTTGTTCCTCGCTCTTCATAAATAGCAATTGTTCCATCTTGATAGAGGTAGAGAGGATTAGTCATAAGCTTTATGCGCACTGTGTAAGACCCATTGCCAACAAGTTGACCAAGATTATGCAATACAAATTCCTTACCTGCCAAATTCTTTTGATAAATTGTACCTCCAGAGAAACTAAGTTTAAGATCTGCACCATTTGTACCTGCCATACAATAAGCATAAGAGGTAAAGAAATCATGGGCAAGAATATTCTTTATTGAAGATGTTGCAGGAAAGTCAATTGCTTTATCAATAGCAGCCGAAGTTACTGCTTGAGGATTGCTTATTACATCTGTATAGCTAATCGATGTTGGCTGATCTGCCGTTGAAACAAGTTTAGCTTCAACATCTGGAGCCACTTCAGTGTAGGCTGTAATCTTGAAACGTACACGTGCAACTTGTCGTTTCATTGCAAAAGCAACCTCTTGGCGGGCAGGCGAAGCAGTAATTCTTTGTGTTGTTGTTCCCACACGTGCACGCTCATCATCTGTGATAGTGATTTTATTACCATCATCATGTACGTATTGATTATAGCACACAAAGGTGTATTCTCCTGGAGAAAGGCGAAGACGGATATTCTTATCTGCTTTGAAAACACCCGCAGTTACCTGACCTTTAAGCAAAGAATTTGCACCTTTAATACGCCTTCCATCACTACCTACAGCATATATAAAATATGTTCCATCACTCAAAGGAGTGGTAGCACGTGTCACTAATTCTTGGTTCTTATCTCTTTCCACACTAATTTCAGCAGTAAGGTCATCTCCAAAGTTCACTGTTTGCTTTACAGGAGCCTCAATTGCACGTGTTAATTGCTTATCTTCACCAAATGTTGCTTCTGTCAATATGAAGTTTAGATTTTCCACATCAACCATATCATGCTTACCGCCTTCATACTCTGCTGTACTACAACTATTAAAAACAATTCCAGCCGCTATAAAAGCAAGGCAAATAAAAATTTTAAATTTCATCTTAATCATCGTTAGTTTCATGTTTATAACTCTAGTTCTCCGCCATCAACATCTTGATTAGCATCCCATCCGCCTTCTGTAGACGAAGGATTATCTAAACCTATTGACACACACAAAAAACGTTCATCTTCAATTCTAATCAAATTAGAAATAGGATAAACATACTCCTTTCGTTTCTTTTCAGACACTTTTTCTTTCATTTATTTTTACGTTAATATAATGTGATTATCTTGCATATCAATATATGCAATAAATATAGAGAGCTTAATAAAATCTTATCGGCAATCGTGTGTAAAAAGAAATTAATCTTTTACTCATTTCACCTACTCATATAAACTAATGATTTGTAATAGTAGCTCTTGCATTTCGGGTGCAAATATAAACATTTTTTTTATCTAAATATTTTTTTTCACTATAAAATTAAAATTACTTCAAAATAGAAGATGCAAAACAGCAAGATAAAGGCGAAATGTAAAGGGTTTTTATGGTAAAATAAAACATAAATAAAAATCTAAAAGGAAAAGTAATCAGATTACTATCTATATACATATATATTTAAAAATCAATACTTTTACACAGCAAACTCAATGCTTTTACCATGCAACAGCACTGCTTTTACAAGATAAAAGGACTGCTATTAAATTCCCAAAAGAAAGATATTTAAGTCTTACATCTATTTTGTATAAAATATGTGAAATATAAACAGTTAGCGAATAGCCCATATCCTGCAAAAAAAAAGAGGGAATATTAATATAAGATAACCCACAAAAATATCATTTAAACGAGCTTATTTACTCTGTTTCTCAATAAATTTCCGTATCTTTACATATCAATAAAATAACGTACTAACACAGACAATTATGCTCTACAACCAATTACTTGAATATTGTTATTTTTTTAAAGGTGAAGTGATGTGCCCACTAGAGTACGATAGGAAAAATGAGGGAAAGCTATGGTTTGCCGAAAAAATGATTTGCGAAGACCTCTCCGAGCTTGTTGATGATGCAAATCCTCGTGTCAGTTTTGCACAAGCTGTAGCATCTTATGTGGGTAAATGAGATCCTTATTTTTTGTATGAAGTGATGGAAACTTATTTTGAAAAGTGTCCTGAACTACGTTTTAAGTTCATATAACCGCACTTATGCCAACGTATATCATCTGAGAAAGATAAGTATTTTCAGTATACAAGCAATGAAAATACCCCTCTATTCTCCTATATGTCAGTCTTTGTCTTCCTCTAATAAAGTGCTCATTAACAACATACTAACACAAATTGAGTTAAAAAAGACAAAAACATAAATCTAAAATACGACAATTGCAGAGTTAATCGCATTATTCTTTTATATTTGTACTAATAAAATTAAGTTTCATATTTTAATACACAAAGAACAAATGAAAAAGAATACACAATTTTTGGGTTATGCTTTGGTGCTAACACTTCTTTTCCTTTTAATGCCAAGTAAGAGTGAAGCAAGAGCTAGAATACCTATAGGTACTCGTGAAATTGTAGACGTTGTTTATCGAACTCCTGAAAAAGACAGCATCTATCAAGATGGTGTAAAATTGGATATCGCACGTTACTACAAACTATTCCACATTGCTTATATCCTTCCTCTTTACGTTGATCAGGAACCTAAACTTGTTTTTTATAATAAAGCAAGTGATATGATTTACGAGCCAACAACAACAGAACAAGAACAGTTCTTGGACGAATATCTTAAAGAAAAAGGTCTTAACAAAGAAGAATTGACAAAAATTGGCTGGTATCAACGCTGGGGCGGCAAGGCTGTATTTATCCTAATACTCGCACTTGGCTTAGGAAGTTCTCTCCGTAAGAAAAAAGATGAAATAAAAGAACCAACAAAATTATAAACTTAAAATAAAATATCTATTATTATGCCAACAACTCAAATCATCATCATTGCTGTCTTTATTGTAGTAGCATTCTCTTTTAGTTTTCTCTACAGCAAGTTCTTTAGTGCTAAAGGTTATACTAAAGAAGACTTAGATAACCGCATTAAGAACACAAGCGAACAAGAGATTAGAGAGTTCTATACTGCAGAAATGGGAGACTACATAAAGCATTTAAATGGCAAAAAGCCTATTGCTGCAAGTTGTTTATTTCACGCTCCTGACACAAAAGAGCACATGAAGAATGGTGCAAAAAACTATCTATATGGCTTACTTACATTGGGTATGGTAAAATTTAGAACTGTTTATGTTGCAACTCCTTTGTTTTTAGCTGAAGACGGCTTACACGTTATTGAGCTTGACAAAGATGATGAGGTAAAAAATCACTATCTTTTTGACAATGACCGCCTAGCTAACGCTAAGATCTTCCCTAAAGATGATCAAGCTGCAAGCAAACAATTGGGCGAAAATGCAGCTTTCTTTACACTCTCTATTCCAAGCGAATCGGGAACTAGAGAATTGGAGCTATGCACTGAGTTCTATCCAACTCAAGAAAGATATTCGCTCTATCCTTTCAATAAGAAGCTTATGGCAGCAGCTACAGGCCGTCATTTCTTAAAGAAACTAGGCGAATGTTTCAGTAATCTTCAAGTGAGATTCTAAGAAACGCAAAGCCTTTCTTTATCAAAGATACAACGTAACTAGGGATAGCCTACAATGGTTATTCCTAGTTTTATTTTTGCCTCTTGCTTTTATCTACATTGGTATTTTAGTTGCTTACAGCCCTTTTGATTTTCTTTTTACATATATCTATATCCTATCAACACATCATTTATATCGCTTCTGTCTCATTTTATTTCTTTTCTAAGAAGGTTATGCTATATGAATAAGGATTAACATAGAAATAAAAAGAGGAGGCTTTAGAAGCGAATAAAATCAGTTTAATAAATAAATTTAGGAAATCTGATTTCTATAAACATCTTCAATAAAAGGAATGTTTCTTCTTTCTTCATTTATATATCGCAACATAGATGCACTTTCAAGGATACCTTGAGAAGATTTGGTAAATCATTAGGTTTGTTTATAATCGTTATTTAAAGCCAACTCTATAAATATTGATACAAGTATTTTGTGGGTTAAATGAAGATCTCTGTAAGCGATTTAGGTTCTTATCCTTTTATTTGTAGTCTTGAAGTCCTCAGTATAAATGAACTGGTGCTTTCTTTATATTTGTTTTGATAGGTATTTTTTTATCTCCTTAGCTATTTATTTAACCTTTAAGGCATTCTTTTCTATTTAAGAAGTATTTCCTTAGTGGTCGCTAAGATAAGCCTTATATTGCGTCATAAGTTGTTCTTGTTAGTTTATAAAAGATTCTCTGCATAAGTCATCTATTGGTTCTTTGGCCTGAAGTGATTTCTATAAATGCATAGAAAAGGCCTTCTTCTGCTTTTGGGGAACAAATACTCATTATCTATAAGTCATTATTTCCTAACCAACTAATATCTCCTCTCTGGCCTTTAAAAATATTCTTTATTGTCTTCTTTAATCCCTTCAAGGTCCTCTTTTGATACAAGTAAAATATGGGAACGTAGATATTTAGTGTTCAATAAGTGTTTTTGATGTTCCTTTTTAATGCCTTCAAGCTCCTCTTTTGACACAAACACAAAAAAAAGAGAGCTTAACTGATTACTCAATTAAACTCTCTCTAACAAAAAAGGCAGCTACCTACTCTCCCGCATTGCATTGCAGTACCATCGGCGCAAGTGGGCTTAACTTCTCTGTTCGGAATGGGAAGAGGTGGAACACCACCGCTATAACCGCCTGATATACCTTTATAATATCAATAACATATCTACAAGCAAAATGTATGATTAAATAAATCACAACGGATGAAAATAATCTTAGTCTGAAAGCTTTGGGCAATTAGTAGTGCTCGGCTTTGACATCACTGTCTTTACACCTACA
>NZ_KB904335.1 GCF_000379965.1 Hoylesella nanceiensis DSM 19126 = JCM 15639
TCGGTTGCACCAGTAAACAATCGTCTGTCGGTTTTAGTCAAACCAGTTACCACAACGTCTGATAATACTTGTGCATCGCTTTTCAATAGCACTTTCATGTTGGTGGTTCCTTTAAGTGTTTGAGCCACCATTCCAATATAACTAATAGTTACTTTGGGATTACTTTCATTCACCGAAAGCGTAAATTTACCGTCAATGTCGGTCACAGTAGCTATCTTTGTGCCCACAACTGTAACAGTTGCACCAATAACTGGTTCGTTATCAGCGGCACCAATAACCACTCCCGAGACTTTTGTTTGAGCTAAAGCAGTTCCTAAACAAAGGAAAATGCCAGCTAAAAACACAGCTAGTCTTTTCTTCATAAATTCTCTCTCTATTATTAATTAATGTGATACAAAAACTTTTTATCATGAGGTGAAGTCTTCAAGACTTTCCTAACGCCACTCTATTCCGTAGATTTGAATAAAGAGCTACACATAATGTATGTTTTGTTTCGATTTAAAACAAAATGGTGTCAACTACTAAAAAGAATGAAAGAAAAACAATATTTCAGTAGAGTTGTTAGCGAAAATAGGGAAAATGAAAATTTTTTACAAGCAAAAAAGCAAAAGAAATTGTTTCTATAACAAATCTTAACACTAAAATTGCATAAATCTATTAAATCTCGATATTTATGCAATTTACATACAGAAAGAGCCTACTTGTGTGATGTTTGTAATAAATTGAAAGCTAAGAGTGTGTTTATTTTGATTTTCTTCTATAAAATATTGAAAATAAAATAGTATTCGTTGTGAATTTAAATTGCATATTTATTCTGTTAAGAGCTTTTGTTGTCGGTTTAAAGGGCTTTTTTATTGCGAATAAAGATAATACTTGTTAAAATCAAGTTAGTTTGTATTCGTTTCTCGATTGTTGACGAAATGCAATGGAAAGGTAGAACTTTGGCATTTATATAGTCGACGTGTTGCAGATTGAAAGCTATTGAGTTAAGGCAGAAAAGTGACAGAAAACGTAAAACATTCATATTCTTTTGTTTACAATGCTCATTCCTTCGCTTTTCAAAAGCATTGATATTGCACTGCAAAAACATTGATATTGGTGTGTAATTGCATAGCTTTTATAGTGCAAAAGCATTGAGTTGAGAATCTAATTCAAAAACCTTTCCAACGCAATCGAAAAACAACCCCAAAGAACTAACAACGAATGTTGGAATAAACTAATAAGAATAAGCGATAGAAGGGTATTGGGGTAGCGAAGTAAAATAATGATAAAACTATCTATATTTTTATCGATTTTTTGTGTACTAATCGTATTAAATATGTATATTTGCATGTTGTTTGTTCTTGATGTCGGTAAAAGTGGTAGATAATTATCACTCAACGAAGTAAAGAATGTAATACAAAGAGTAGATAAAAAATATGTTTTGTAAGCTCTTTTATATTTCAACTTGAGCAATAAAAACTTGTTGTATACAAGCAGAAAATAACCATTAATTACGCAAAAGAAAGCACACGAAGATGAAAAAAACTATCTCTATGGCGCTATTATTGCTTATTGCAATATTCGCTAACGCACAGATGGCAACCCCAGTGAAGTCTTCTTCACAGTTAAAAATGGGTAAAGGCGCAGAAGCAGAAATGCTTTTTACGCTTACAATTGAGCCTAATTGGCACGTTTATTCAACCAATTTGGGTTCTGGAGGACCAACTGAAGCTGCCTTGAAGTTTGACAAAAAAGACGGAATTGAGCTTGTTGGTGGTTTAAAAGCAGTGGGCAAAGAAATTAGTAACTTTGACCAAATGTTCGGAATGAACCTTCGTTATTTCGAAAACCACGTAACATTCGTTCAAAAAATTAAGTTTACTAAGCCCGAATACACCATCGATGCTTTCTTAGAGTATGGTGCATGTAGCGACAAAATGTGTCTTCCTCCTTCTGAAGTTGCATTGAAGAAGAACGGAAAAGCACCCGTTACTGCGGCTGCTGACGCTACAAAAGACGTAAAAAAAAACGAAAGTGAGATAGAAAAAGACGCTGAAACGCCTGAAACGGTGACTGCATTGCCCGCAGATAGCGTTGTTCCTGCAAAGGTAGACACCTCTTCGGGCGTTGCAAGTGGAGATCTTTGGACTCCCGTTGTGAAAGAACTTCAGGCAAAAGACGGCGTTAGCGACATCGCACAACAGTCTATTTTTTACATCTTTTGCATGGGATTCTTGGGCGGATTGTTGGCACTTTTCACACCATGTGTATGGCCAATTATCCCTATGACCGTTAGTTTCTTCCTCAAAAGAAATAAAGATAAAAGCAAAGGATTGCGTGATGCAATAACCTATGGTATTTCTATTGTGGTGATTTATGTCGCATTAGGCTTGGTTATTACATCTATATTTGGTGCAAGTAGACTAAATGATTTGGCTACAAATGCGATATTCAACATCGTGTTCTGTGCGCTTTTAGTTGTATTTGCACTGTCTTTCTTTGGCTGGTTCGAGATAAAACTTCCCGAAAAATGGGCTAACTCAGTAGACAATAAAGCCAATAACACAAGTGGATTGATATCTATCTTCCTCATGGCTTTCACCCTTTCGTTGGTAAGTTTCTCTTGTACAGGTCCAATTATTGGCTTCCTTTTGGTGCAAGTAAGTACAACTAACAGCATAGCAGCACCCGCAATTGGTATGTTTGGCTTTGCTCTTGCACTTGCATTGCCCTTCACTTTGTTTGCATTGTTCCCATCTTGGCTCAAACAAGCACCCAAATCAGGTAACTGGATGAACACCATTAAAGTTACATTGGGTTTCATTGAGCTTGCATTCGCATTGAAATTCTTCTCAGTTGCAGACCTTGCTTATGGTTGGCACTTATTAGATCGTGAGGTGTTCCTTGCTATTTGGATCGTAATATTCGGTATGTTGGGTCTTTATCTCATTGGAAAGCTTAAGTTTCCAAGCGACCTTGTGAATGGAGAAGATAAGGCAATGCCCGTTCCTGCGATAGCTCTTGGTATGGTATCTCTTGCCTTTACCGTTTATCTTGTACCAGGATTGTGGGGCGCACCCGTTAAAGCTGTAGGTGCTTTTGCGCCTCCTATCAATACACAAGACTTCAACTTAGATACCAAACAGGTACATGCTGCATACAAAGATTATGAAGAAGGAATGGCAGCAGCTAAGCAATTGGGTAAGCCAGTGATGATAGATTTCACAGGATTTGGCTGTGTTAACTGTCGTAAGATGGAGGCTTCGGTATGGACCGACCCACAAGTTGCAGCTAAGTTAACCAACGATTATGTCCTCATCTCTCTCTTTGTAGACGATAAGACACCACTTAAAGAACCTATTGTCGTTACAGAAAACGGACAAGAGCGCAAGCTTCGCACAATAGGAGATAAGTGGAGCTACCTTCAAAGAGTTAAGTTTGGTTCGAACACTCAACCTCAATATGTTGGACTCGACCACAACGGAAAACCTATTACTGGCTCATATAGCTATAAAGAAGATATTCCTGCCTACTTAGATTTCCTTGATAAGGGTCTTGAAACCTTTAGAAAAGCGCAACAAAAATAGGCTCATTGATTGATGAAACGAATGTATATCCCGCTCGATTCTTATATAAAGAAGACAGAACCCGCATTCGTTTCATCAATTGTTTTAAATAGACTATCTATAAGAAGTTATTTTATTCGAAAATAAAAGCAATGTTTTTGGTGTGTAATAGCAGTTCTTTTAGCATGCAAAAGCAATCCTTTTACAACCTAAAAGCAATTCTTTTTAATTCGACTATCTTTTCAATTGCCTTTCGAACCAATTCAGAAACATTATAATCAACACTTTAAATTAGCCTTAAACAATGATTAATGCAGAAACAAGAGCACAGATTATCAACCTTATTAATAAAGAAGTTGTGCCTGCAGTGGGCTGTACTGAGCCTATGGCAGTGGCATTGTGTGCCGCAAAAGCAGCCGAAGTGTTGGGCTGTAGACCGCAAAAAGTGAGAGCACAGCTAAGTGCAAACATCCTAAAAAACGCCATGGGAGTGGGTATTCCTGGCACAGGTATGATTGGATTGCCTATCGCAATTGCCTTAGGAACATTGATAGGGAAGAGCGAATATCAGTTAGAAGTGATTAAAGATCTCACTCCTGAGACCTTAGAAGAGGGCAAAGCCTTTATCAAAGAGCAACGAATAACGATCTTACGAAAGAGCAATATAGAAGAAAAACTATATATAGAGGTAGAGAGCTCTACTGAAACAAGCACGGCAACAGTCATCATTTCTTGCGCACATACTAATATTGTGTATGTCGAAAAAGATGGAAATGTGTTGTTAGATAATCGCACTACTCGCTCGGAATCATGTGAACAGAAAGATATTTCGCTTGATTTAAAGTTGGTTTACGACTTTGCAACCACTGCTCCCGTAGGTGAAATAGACTTCATTCTCAAAGCCAAAGACTATAATTTAAAGGCTGCCGAAGATTCGCTTAAAGGCAATTACGGCCATTGTTTAGGTAAAACTATGGACCGTCCGCTATCTCATGGCATCTTTGGAGATAGCATTTATTCGCACATTATCGCCAAAACTGCATCGGCATGTGATGCTCGTATGGGGGGAGCAATGATACCAGTGATGAGTAATTCAGGCTCAGGAAACCAAGGAATATGCGCTACTAACCCCGTAGTTGTATTCGCTTTAGAGAACAAAAACACCGAAGAGGAATTGGTGAGAGCCTTAATTTTAAGTCACTTAACCGCAATTTATATCAAACAAAGTCTTGGAAAGCTTTCCGCTTTGTGTGGTTGTGTGGTGGCTTCGATAGGCAGTAGCTGTGGAATTACCTACTTGATGGGAGGCGACTATGATAAGATTTGTCACTCAGTGAAGAACATGATAGCTAATTTAGCAGGTATGTTGTGCGACGGAGCCAAGCCAGGTTGCTCGCTAAAGATTAGCTCTGGCGTTTCAACCGCATTGCTTTCGGCTGTATTGTCAATGGAAGGTCGTTTCGTTACCGCTGCAGAAGGCATCGTAGATGATGATGTAGATAAGTCTATTCGCAACCTAACCAGTATTGGAGCCAATGCAATGAACCTCACAGACGAGATGGTTTTGAACATTATGGTGAACAAAAACGGTTGCTAAGTAATTATAATTCCTATTTATTGGTAAGCTGATTTTCTTATATTTGCCCGCTGTCTTCGTGCCGATAAGCTTATACTCCTATTAGATTAATAAGGTGTATGCTTAATAATAAGAAGGAGGAATGATGGCGAATGAAAAGAAATAAAGAGATAAAACGATTGCGTTGCTAAGAAATTAGTAGCGCAATTTTTATTTTGTGGCAATGCCTTTGAAAGCGGGCGGTGTAGGGTAGGGATGTAAAAGCAATGCTTTTGATTGGTAATTGCAGTGCTTTTAGAGGGTAATAACATTGCTATTACGAGCCAATATCATTGCTTTTGCACTGTCATTGTTTTGTGCTGTTTAATCGTTCTTGTGTCTTGTTTAATGCAGTGGAAAAGCCTTTGTGGTGCAAGAGTTCTTCCTTTCTTTTTAGTATAGATTGTTTTTGTCTTCTATTAAGGAATTAACTCATTTGTAAATAGATTTTTAATAAATTTTGTTTCATAATAGTTTGTTTTTTACATTCTACTTTCTTTTAAATAATAAAGATACTATGTTTGAGCTACTTAGCGTTATTTTGTTCTCTGTTTTATTGTTAATTACTTGCGTATTGATGTAAATCAAGTTTTAAATAATAAGAAATAGCTATCTAATTCTTTTACTTTGAAACTTAGTTCTCAAATTTATTGCTATTTAATACCTAAAAAGTTGGCTTCATACAGTTTTTATACAAGAAACAGTTAATATATGTTTAAATTGGAATGTAATTGCAACTTTCGCTTGCTTTGTTCGTCGCTTTTCCCTATTTTTGTAAAAATCGAAAAGAAGACTGTTTTAAATTTCAATTTCAAAGAATACGTTGTTTATTTATAATGAAACGTAAGAAATTGTTTGAGAGAGTATAAACTTGGATGTAAAAACTATTGTAAAGGCTTATTCTGTTTGTGAGTTGTAGCATAAAAAGATAAGTCCCACATCATTTATTATTATTTGTTATAAACCAAAAAGATTATGAGAAGAAAACTAACATTGATTTTTTTGAGTCTCTTTGTCGTCGTTTCTGCAGCTATTGCACAAACAACCGTAAAGGGATTAGTACTCTCTTCGGAGGGGAATGAACCTGTGATAGGTGCTTCAGTAAAGGTGGTTGGCGCAGATAAAGGCGTCATTACAGACACTGATGGTAATTTTTCGATAAGCGTAAACAGCTTAGACGAACGCTTGGAAGTATCATATATTGGTATGATTACTAAAATAGTGAAAGCCTCAAACAATTTAAAAGTAGTGTTAGATCCCGATCATAAACAGATAGATGAAGTGATTGTGGTGGCTTATGGTAAGCAAAAAAAAGAAGCATTTACGGGTGCAGCAGGTGTAGTAGGTAGCGAAACACTTAGCAAACGTGTTGTTTCTAATGCCTCAACAGCCCTTGCTGGTAGTGTAGCCGGTGTGCAAATGTATAGCACAAACGGTGCTCCTGGAGCAGATCCAGTCATTCGTGTTCGTGGTATTGGCTCTATTTCTTCAAGCAATAAACCTCTTATTATATTAGATGGTGTACCTTATGATGGTGATATCTCATCAATCAACCCTTCTGATATCGCTTCAATGACCGTATTGAAAGATGCTGCTTCGAACGCTATCTATGGTGCTCGTGGTGCTAATGGTGTTGTGATGATTACCACAAAGAATGGTAATACAGGCGATGCTAAGATTACTTTCGATGCTAAATGGGGTACAAACAGCCGCTTAATTCCACAATATGACATTATAAAAGACCCAGGACAGTATGTTCAAACACAGTTCAAGAGCCTTTATAATTCGCAACTTTACGCTGGACAATCAGCGGCAGATGCTTACGCTTACGCAACAGCTAGTATCTTTGATGCCAACAATGGTGGTTTAGGTTACCCTATTTACACTGTTCCAACAGGTGAAAATCTAATTAAAGAAGATTTCAGTATCAATCCAAATGCAAAGCTTGGATATTCTGATGGCACCTATTATTATACTCCAGACGATTGGTATAGCGCAGCTATTAAATCAAGTTTCCGTCAAGAGTACAATGCTTCTGTGTCTGGAAAGACTCCACGTTTGCAATATTATGCAGGTGTTGGCTACCTTGGAGATACAGGTTTGATTCCTAATTCAGAGTTCAAACGCTACTCAGCACGTGTTAATGCAGACTATCAAGCAAAGAAATGGTTGCGTATTGGTACCAATCTTGCTTACGCATATACCAACACTCGTTTGGCAGCTGACCAAGATTCAGAGACGGGTTACACCTCTGCTGGAAACGTATTCTACATCTCTAATAATATAGGTCCAGTGTATCCTCTTTACGTTCGTAATGCAGATGGCTCAATAAAGATCAACCCTGCAACAGGAAATCCTGTGTACGACTCAGGTAATAACACTAACTATAGCCGTGGAAACTTCGCTGGTAATGCTGTACGTGATGTGTATTATAACAAAGGAAACTCTGATCGTGATGTGCTAACAAGCAAGGTTTATGCTCAAATAACACCAATCGAGCATCTTGTTTTAACTGCAAATATAGCAGCAAACCTTGTTAATCAACGTAAAAACGTGTTGTATAGCATCTTTGCTTCTGAAACAAATGCAGATGGAGTAGCAACAGTTTCTACTAAAAGAGCATTCGGCGTGAACAACCAATACTTAGCAGAATATAGCAATACATTCGGCAAACACAGCTTAAGTGCATTACTTGGATATGAAAAGTATCGTTATACTTACAAATATTTAAGTGCATCTAACGATCATCTTTACAACCCATTTATTAGCGAATTGAACAATGCTGCGAACGCACCTCAAAGCCGTCCAGAGTCATATGTAGACGAATACATGTCTCAAGGTATATTCTCTCGTTTGCAATATGATTACGAAGACAAGTATTTCGTTAGTGCTTCGTTCCGTAGAGACGCTTCTTCTGTGTTCCACAAAGATCACCGTTGGGGTAACTTTGGTAGTGTTGGAGCTGCTTGGTTGATAACAAAAGAACCATTTATGCAATCGCTTACATGGTTGAACTCATTGAAGCTAAAAGCAAGTTGGGGTAAACAAGGTAACGATGCGTTGTTGAATCCAACTACATCAAAGCGTCAATATTATGCTTATCAAGACTTTTATGCACCTTCATATAGCAACGGAAACTATTCATTAGTAATGACTTATAAAGGTAATAAAGATCTAACTTGGGAAACATCTTACAGCTTTAATACTGGACTTGAGTTCAGTGTGTTGAACAATCGCATAACAGGTAGTATTGATTTCTTTAGCCGTAAGACCGTAGACCTTATCTATAATAAGCCAGTTCCACCATCTTCTGGTATCGTAACAGGCTCAATTCCAACCAACATCGGTAGCGTTTTGAACACAGGTGTAGAGGTTGATTTGAACGGAGTGATATTAAAAGGAAACGATTTGCTATGGACTGCAAATCTAAACCTTACTCACTATAAGAATAAGATCTTATCGCTTTCACCTGAGTTAGAGGCTCTTGGAGGCCAAAAGGGTTCTGTATTTATTCGTAAAGTGGGCGGTTCACTTGCAAATGCTTATCTAAGAGAGTACGCAGGAGTAGATCCTTCAACTGGAGAAGCACGCTATTATAATGATCCCGACAATGGAGATTATAGCTATGCAACATCTTATAACGCTGCAACACGTACCGACTTAGGTGACCTTTTACCTAAACTTTACGGCGGATTCGGCACTCGTCTCGAGTTTAAGGGCTTCGATTTCTCTGCAATGTTCTCGTATCAGTTGGGCGGAAGAATATATGATGATGGCTATGCAATATTCATGCACACTGGATCTGGATCACGAGTGGGATACAATTGGCATAAAGATATCTTGAATGCATGGACTCCTGAGAATACAAATACAAACATACCACGTCTAAGTGCTGGTGATAATGTAACAAACAGCGCATCAAGTCGCTTCTTAATTAGCTCAGATTATTTAAGCATTAACAACTTAACTTTGGGTTATACTCTACCAAAGAACTGGCTAAATAATATTGGTTTACAAGCTGCAAGAGTATATTTGGCATGCGATAACCTAGCAGTTTTATCTGCACGTAAGGGTCTTGATCCACGTTATTCTTATGGTGCTTCAGGAAATAATGGTGCTTCTAGTGATTATCCTGCAATGCGTACAGTTACTGCAGGCGTACAAGTTACATTCTAAATAGGGGGAAATTATAATGAGATATACAAAATATTTATATACAGTTCTTGGTGTTGCACTACTGGTTAGCTGCTCGGATATCAACGATATCACTACACAAGGACACGATCTTTCTGCTGAACAAGTAGCAGAAACCAATAGAGTTAATCCTGAAAGACTAAAGGCAAGCGTCACAGGTCTATATCAAATTGCTGCCCTTCCGGGTAAAGTTTCTGACACAGACAATGATGCTGGAATCATGACTTACATGCTTTCGGCAGATTGTAACGGTCCTGATATGACCAGTACTGCAGCTGGTTACAACTGGTATTCGCCCTCTTCGAACTACTCAGACCACTTAAGTTCAACAACAATTAATGCAGTTGGCTACAATACTTGCTACAATCAGATAGAGGCTGCCAATACAATTCTAAGACAAATAGATGAGTCTACAGCCACAGCTACACAAAAACACTATATCGGTAATGCAAGATTTTGTAGAGCATTTGATTACTTGTTGCTTGCAACTCGTTATCAATTGAACTATCAAGTGGATAAAACTGCACTTTGTGTGCCTCTTGTTACAGAGAAAACAGACAATGTTTACAATAACAAACGTGCCACAGTTGAAGAAATTTACAATCAAATTATATCAGACTTAACATCTGCAATTGAGCTACTTCAAGGCTATCAACGTCCTGATAAGAGATATGCTAACGTGGCAGTAGCTAATGGTTTGCTTGCAAGAACATACCTTGCTATGGGCGAATACGCAAAAGCTGCAGAGTATGCACAAAAGGCTATCGATGCAACCGATGCGCAACCAGCATCAATAAGCGATGTGTCTAAGCCAGCATTCTGCGACGCTTCGAAAGAAAACAACTGGATGTGGGGTATTCTTTTAACTGTAGATGATATCTCTTCTCAGTCTATTGCACCCATGAGTTCACAGCTTTCATCATTCCCCGGCTATGGTTATACAGGCGCAGGAGCATGTTATAAGGACATTAATGTATTGTTATACAACAAGATTCCATCGACAGATGTGCGCAAAGAATGGTGGGTTGGACCTTCAAAAACCAACAGTCATTTAAATGGATTGACATGGGAAGAGGCTGGAGTAACATTGAAAGGCAATGAGATTATCACAGGTTCATTAGAATCAAAGCAACCATTTAGAGTTTATACCAACGTGAAGTTTGGTATGAAAGGAGGGCTTGGTTCACCCAACAACAATAACGACTCGCCTCTAATGCGTGTAGAAGAGATGTATTTAATCAAGGCAGAAGGACTTGCAATGAGCGGTAATTTAGCTGCAGGAAAGCAAGTGTTAGAAGACTTTGTGAAGACATATA
This sequence comes from Hoylesella nanceiensis DSM 19126 = JCM 15639, assembly GCF_000379965.1. Classification (GTDB taxonomy): domain Bacteria; phylum Bacteroidota; class Bacteroidia; order Bacteroidales; family Bacteroidaceae; genus Prevotella; species Prevotella nanceiensis. The sequence goes on from NZ_KB904335.1 coordinate 10,674, forward strand.
GAGACCCATCATATAGTGTTACAGCTACAACAGCAGCGGCTTTCCAAAACGAAGTGTGGTTCCAACGTCGTGTAGAACTATGGGGTGAGGGCTTCTCAATGTACGATTTGTTGCGCTTGCAAAAGCCACTTGTACGCTTCCACGCTGGCAAAGAGACCAATGTTGTAACCCGTTACCGCTTCAATATGCCTGCAAACGATCCTTACTATGCATATCGTTTCACTCAAAAAGAGCGTGACAACAACAAGGGAATAGTAGATAACACCACAGGAAAAGAACCTGTTTCAGGACAAAATGGTGACCTAAGAGATGGTGTTACCGATTAAATAGATATTTATTTGGTTTATATATAAAGTAGAGTTACTTGCTAATCGCATAGATTTAGCAGGTAACTCTTTTTCGTTTCAAGTGCTCAAAGAGCCTCATTTGTGGCAACTTATATCGAAAAAGTGGTATATTTGCAAATAAAACGCATTTTAAGTACAAGATAAAAGCATAACAATAGATATGATGAAGTGGTTAGATCTCATAACAAACAAACGCTTAGGAGAAGAAAATAAGCACTATTCTCGAATGGACGATAGGTCAGAATTCAAGCGAGACTACGACCGTTTGATCTTTTCGGCACCCTTTCGACGTCTTCAAAACAAAACACAAGTGTTCCCATTGCCAGGTAGTGTGTTCGTACATAACCGCTTAACGCACAGCTTAGAGGTAGCTTCTGTGGGCATGTCGTTGGGCAATGACGTGGCAAAAAAATTATGTTTGAAACACCCTTCATTGCAAAACACCTTGTTTGAAGAGATTGGAACCATTGTTAGTGCGGCCTGCTTGGCTCACGATTTGGGCAATCCTCCCTTTGGACATAGTGGAGAAAGCGCCATACAATCTTATTTTTTAGAGGGTGAAGGGGCGCAACTTCAACCGCTATTAAAACCCGAAGTGTGGAGCGATATCACCCATTTCGAAGGCAATGCCAATACCTTCCGCTTGCTCACCCATAGATTTAAGGGGCGACGAGAAGGCGGATTTGCGATGACCTACACCACTCTTGCATCGATAGTGAAATATCCTTCGTCGTCGAACGCATCTCAAAAGAAAGGTAAGTTTGGCTTCTTTACCGAAGAAAAAGACGTGTTTCAGCGTGTGGCTAACGAACTAACCATTCCTTGTTTGCACGAGAATGGTTCAGAATTGCGCTATGCTCGTCACCCACTTGTGTATCTTGTTGAGGCTGCCGACGATATTTGTTACGAGGTGATGGACATCGAAGACAGTCATAAACTCAAGATCTTGTCGTTCGACGAAACCCAAAATCTCTTGCTTTCGTTCTTTACTTCAGAGCGAAGAACACAGATATTGCAACGCATAGAAGAGGAAGAGCTTACAGATAAAAATGAAATTATAGCTTATTATCGTGCTAATGTGATTGGAGCATTGATTCGTTCGTGTGTGAAAGTGTTTGTGGATAACGAAGAAAAGATATTGAGTGGTACTTTCGAAGGGGCGTTGATGAAACACATCGACAAGCATCTTTATGAGGCATATCAGCATTGTGTGCGTTTATCTATCAAGCAAATATACAACAGTGCGCCCGTTCTAAATGTGGAGTTGAGCGGTTATAAGATCATTCAAACCTTGCTTCATTCTTTTGTTAACGCTGCTCTCGAGCCTCACAAGTTCTATTCTCAGCAGATTTTGAAGCAGTTTAGCGAGCAATACGACATCACTAACGAAGACTTGAATGTGCGAATTATGGCTGTGTTAGACTATATTAGCGGTATGACAGACTTATATGCGCTCAATATTTATCAGCGAATTAGCGGTATTTCGCTACCACTTGCATAGCTCATTTGTACCAATTAAGGACACTTATCCTTTCCTTTAGAATGGGGAGGACGATGATATAAGAATTGATTTTCTTTTTAATGCAGAACCCTTCTCGATGAGATACTAAAGTGAGGACAATTCTGTTCTCAACTAAAAGCATTGTTTTTGTAGAACGAAAGCAATGCTTTTATCATGTAAGCTCAATGCTTTTACGGCACAAAGTCTATGTAATTGCCAGATGCTTGCAAAGTGCCTGAAGAATAAAGGGATAGCAAAGGGTGGGAGAGAAGCAAGGAAATGCGCTTGAGCAAAGGTGCAATAAAACAAAAAGAGCTTAGTTACTCACCTATAAAAGCGGTGGCATCTAAACTCTTTCGTTGTTTCTTGTGGTAGAATCTTTGTTGCTTTGCGGTTCAGTTAATAACTAATCGCCAACAAAGAGTGGGTCGTCAGTTTTTGAATAAGTGTGAAACTTAATATTCGTCCTCGTTGAATAAGAAGTCTTCTTTAGAAGGATAATCAGGCCAAATGTCTTCAATACTCTCGTAAACATCGCCTTCGTCTTCTATTTCTTCAAGGTTTTCAATAACTTCAAGAGGTGCTCCCGAACGTGAAGCATAATCTAATAACTCTTCTTTTGTTGCGGGCCAAGGTGCATCTTCCAATTTAGATGCAAGTTCAAGTGTCCAATACATAGTTGTTATATTTTTTGTTTTTTGTTTAAATCAGTATTGAATAAAGAGCAGGTTTTGCGTTGAGTGTCTTTTAGTCTCAATTCGATTCACTCTTTATAGTTTTAATATTGCACTATAGCTGTTTTGTTCTTGTGGTGCAATTAGGCTTTTTCTTCTTACTGACTACAAAAATAACGATTTTTGTTTAATATGCAAAAGTTCTCTTATTTTTTTACTATTAAAGTGTAAATTTTTGTTTATTGCGTTCTATCTCTCCACTACTTGCCTTATAAACACGAGGTTGTGACGATGCAAGTGCAAATGTGGAGAGATCGAAAACTATTGCTTTTATTAATTATTGGGCTTGGGATAAGACACACGAGTGTGGTAAATCGACTTCAAACGCTCTATCAATACCTGCTTAGCAATGGCGATATCTTTAAACGTAATAGGGCAGTTGGTGAAGTAACCGCTATTCACTTGGTCGTCGATAAGTGTGTTTACCAAGTTCGAAATGCTTTCTTCTGTGTACTCAGGAAGCGATCTTGAGGCCGCTTCTACAGTGTCGGTCATCATCAATATGGCTTGTTCTCGAGTGAAAGGGTTAGGTCCTGGATATTGGAAAGGAGCCTTATCCACCTCTTCATCGGGGTGTTCATTTTGGTATTTAATATAGAAATACTTGGTAAGTCCTTCGCCATGGTGTGTCAAGATGAAGTCTTTTATGAACTGAGGAAGATTGTGTTTCTCTGCCATTCGTACGCCTTCGGTGACGTGACTGATGATGATTCGTGCACTTTCTTTATATGGAAGGTTGTTGTGAGGATTGTTTCCTGCTTGGTTTTCGGTGAAGAAAGCGGGCGAAATCATCTTTCCGATGTCGTGATAAAGAGCTCCTGTACGAAGCAATAAACTATTGGCTCCAATCTTATTAGCTATCGCTGCCGCCAAGTTTGCAACGGTAATAGAGTGTTGGAAGGTTCCAGGTGCAATCTCACTCATCTCTCTTATCAAGCTTTTATTGGTGTCTGATAACTCAAACAGCGTAACATCAGATATAAATCCAAATGTTTTCTCGATAAGATACATCAGCGGATAAGCCAATAAAAGTAGCACTCCGTTGGCAATGAAGTGATAATACATCTCGTGATCGAGTGCAACTCCACTATCGTCTTGCATAAATTGTAATGCAAAGTAAATGGCTGCCGAGGATAAAGTGACGAAAAGAGCAGCTTTAAGAATCTGTGATCGTTGTGAAAGTTCACGCAAAGAGTAGAGTCCAGCCATTCCAGATACCAGTTGAACAATGATGAATTCGAACTGATATTTAACGGCTGCGGCACATAAAAGCGTGGTAATAGTGTGCGTTAAGAATGCTGTTCGGGTGTCCATAAACACACGGGTGAAAATGGGAACCATAGCAAACGGAATGATATAAACGCTGAAAAAGTTCTTACTTACAATGATAGACACCAGTATGGGGAACAGGGTTATCATGGTGTAGAGCATCGCAATGTTTCGAGTGTTATTGAAATAGTCTCTTCTAAACATTGCCAAATAGCATGTAAAGAGTCCAACTATGATAAAAACAAATATCAATTGCCCTATAAGTGTGCGTGTAATCTCGTTCGAAGACGAGTTTCTGCGGTGCATTTCACGCTCAAATGAATTGAGAACTCTATAAGTATAGTCGTCAACAATCTCGCCTCGGTCTATAATTTTCTGTCCACTTACCACAATTCCGCTTGCAACTGCAATGCTACTAAGCATGTCTGCCTTTTCAGTCTCAGTTCTTTTGCGGTCGTAAATGAGGTTGGGTTCGAGGAAATCGTTAAGGTCTGCCCTTTGAAGAATAGCCTTTTGAGCTACCAAACTCTCATCGTTTAGAAGCTGTTCGTATGCCGACAAGGTAGAATAAATGCAGTTTAAAGCTATGCTTTGCGCCTCTTTTCCTGCCACAACACGTATTGCAGCCGATGAATCTTTGGCCATTTCGTTATACTCTTTCGTATAAATAATGCCCGTTTGGTATAGTCTATGCAATCTGTTTAGAATGATATTCTTATACTCCTTTGGTAAATTTGGAATACCATCTTTAAACTTCTCGTTGAAACGAGCTATGTTGGTGGCTTCTACCGAGGGCGAATAATTATAGTAAGGCATAAACATTTGCAAAAGAGAGTCTTGCTCTTTCTTTATCGTTTCGTCAGTCTTATAAACAGGAAAGTCGAACTTTGCAATGAAAGGACCATACACCCAAGGACGTCCAATGTCGTATCTAAACTGCTGTTCTTTATTTCTTGGCAAGAACCAAACAATGAGTACGACACTTAAAAGAATAAGAGTTGCTATTGATAAGAAACCCTTTAAAAGATTATTTTTTATTGGATTGATTTGCATGTATCGAAAAAACTTTACTAAATTTACAGTGCGAAAATACAAAAAAAATACGCTAAAATAGAGAAAAAGATGTAATTTTGCACGAAATTTAATATCTTATATAATAGTAAGACTATGACAGATAGAAAAGTAAGAGTACGTTTTGCGCCCAGTCCTACAGGTGCTTTACATATCGGAGGCGTAAGAACTGCCCTTTATAATTACCTCTTTGCACGTCAGCATGGAGGCGACTTTGTGTTTAGAATCGAAGATACTGACTCGAATAGATTTGTTCCTGGTGCTGAAGAATACATCATAGAATCATTCCGTTGGTTAGGTCTTACATTTGATGAAGGCGTTGGTTTGGGCGGAGAATATGGTCCTTATCGTCAAAGTGAACGTCGACATATCTATAAAAAATATGTAGATGAGCTTTTAGAAAACGACAAAGCATACATCGCTTTCGATACTCCTGAAGAGTTAGAAGCTAAACGTAACGAGATAACTAACTTCCAATACGACGCAAGTACACGTCAATTGATGCGTAACTCTTTAACAATGAGTAAAGAAGAGTGCGAAAAACGCATCGCAGATGGTGAACAATATGTTGTTCGTTTCAAAGTAGAACCAGGCATAGACGTACACGTTCACGACCTTATTCGTGGCGAAGTGGTTATCAAGAGCGATATCATCGACGATAAAGTGCTTTACAAAAGTGCCGATGAATTGCCCACTTATCACTTAGCAAACATTGTAGACGACCACTTAATGCTTATCTCTCACGTCATAAGAGGTGAAGAATGGCTACCAAGTGCGCCTTTACATGTATTGTTATACGAAGCCTTTGGCTGGCAAGATACAATGCCTCAGTTTGCTCATTTACCACTACTTCTTAAACCAGAAGGCAAAGGTAAGCTTAGTAAACGTGACGGAGATAGACTTGGTTTCCCTGTTTTTCCATTAGAATGGAAGGATCCTAAGACTGGAGAAGTATCGTCTGGATTTAGAGAATGTGGCTATTTCCCCGAAGCAGTAATCAACTTCTTGGCTCTATTAGGATGGAATCCAGGAACCGAACAAGAGCTATTTACATTAGAAGAGCTTGTTAATGCGTTCGATATTACAAAGTGTAGCAAGTCTGGAGCACGCTTTGATTATCAAAAAGGAATATGGTTTAACCACGAATATATTTTGCACAAGAGCAACGAAGAGATAGCAAAACTCTTCGCATGTGTGGTTGCAAACAATGGAGTCGACGAGACATTAGAGCGCATTACGCTTGTTGTTTCGATGATGAAAGACCGAGTTAACTTTGTACATGAATTGTGGCCATTGTGCTCTTTCTTCTTCCTTCCACCATTAGAGTACGACGAAAAGACTGTAAAGAAGCGTTGGAAAGAGAATTCTGCACAAGTAATGACCGAGCTTGCAGGCGTTCTTGAGTCGTTAGACGACTTTAGTATTGAGCATCAAGAGCAGGTTGTGATGGCTTGGGTCGAAGAAAAAGGCTACAAATTAGGCGATGTTATGAATGCCTTCCGATTAGTATTGGTTGGTATTGGCAAAGGACCTGGAATGTTCGACATCTCTGCTTTCCTTGGAAAAGAAGAGACCTTGCGCCGTATTCGCCGTGCAGTTGAAGTATTAAAGTAAAAGAATTAGACAATAAAAGTGCTATGAGAGCAACCCTCTCTATAGCACTTTATCTTTGTTTTGCAATGCTTTTGAATAACAAAAGAAGCCATATTACATCGTAAAAGAAGCCCAATTGCGCAGCAAAAGCATTTCAATTAACAAATATATTTCGTTGAATTAAAAAATAAGAACGTTTTGTATCACATAGCAATATACCTCTATTTAATAGGAGTCGCTATTCTCTCACTCTTTAATCGCAAAGTAAAGAAGATGTGGAAGGGCGAACGTGAAGCCGTGAAAACGCTGAGGGAGAAAGTAGATCCCAATGCAAAATACATTTGGTTTCACGCTGCTTCGCTTGGAGAATTTGAACAAGGACGTCCTCTTATTGAGTATATTCGCAAACATTATCCAAGTTATAAGATTCTACTTACCTTCTTTTCGCCTTCAGGATACGAAGTTCGTAAAGACTATGAGCATGCTGATATAGTGTGTTATTTGCCTTTAGACACCGTATTTAATGCACGAAGATTCTTAAATGCCATACGTCCCAGCATGGTGTTCTTCATTAAATACGAGTTTTGGTATAACTACTTGCACATCTTAAAGAAAAGAAATATACCCGTATATAGCGTTAGTAGCATCTTCAGACCCAATCAAATCTTCTTCCGTTGGTATGCTTACGAATATCGAAAGGTATTGAAGTGCTTCACACATTTCTTTGTTCAGAATGAGAAAAGCAAAGAATTACTTTCCACAATAGGTATTTATAATGTAGATGTAGTGGGCGATACACGTTTCGATAGAGTGTTAGATATAAAGGAACAAGCTAAAGATTTGCCCCTTGTTCAAGCCTTTATCGCCAATAAACCCACCTTTGTTGCAGGTTCAAGTTGGGCTCCCGACGAGCAAATCTTTATTAAATACTTCAACGAACACCCCAATTGGAAACTCATTATCGCTCCTCATGTGGTGAATAAAGAGCACATCGACAGCATCAAAGCACAGATTTCAGGTCGTGTAGTGCTGTATAGTCAGGCGTCAAAAGCCGATGTTGAGACCGCAGATTGCATGATAATCGATTGCTATGGCTTGCTTTCGAGCATCTATCGATATGGAAATATCGCTTATGTTGGAGGCGGATTTGGAGTAGGAATACACAATGTTCTCGAGGCAGCAGTGTGGAATATTCCCGTAATCTTTGGTCCAAATAATCGTAATTTCATGGAAGCTCGCAATCTAATTGCCGCTTCTGGAGGCTTTGAAATCAGCTCTTACGCTAACTTTGAGGCGTTAATGCAACGTTTTTCACAATCTCCAGCCTTCTTAGAGCAAAGCGGAAACAATGCAGGACAATTCGTAAAAGACTTTACAGGAGCCACCACTCGAGTGCTAAGTCATATCGAATTGTAAACAAAGGGGCATCTTTCATTAAACGATTGTCGATATTTAGGAAGGCGATTATATCCACGTTGATAGATATAAGTTGCTTTTATTCAGTTTATTATTCAATAAGTTTAACGCAAAAAGAATTGTTTTAGCTATGAATTCGATGAGAGATAAGAATACCGTTCGAGAGCTATTACAATCTTTCGAGCAAGATGTTTCGAGCGAATATCTATTTCGAAACATTCCCAAAGCGCAATTTTTACGAGATTTACAACACGACATTGCTCACCCCAACACCATCTTTCAAGGCGAAAATGGAACCTGTGGGGCTGCCGTTTTGTGCAAGTATTTAGTAGAAGAGCACGTTGTTGTGTATGTAGAAATGGCGTTATCGTTGTATAAAAACGGCACATTCACCCGAAATAAGCTACACCTTTCTATTCCCAAATCCATGCTTAAAGAGATCAATGAACGACTCCAACGCATGACAATCAATAGCGTTTCGGCCATTATGCAAGGTGCATTAACGCATCATCAGAACCTCCTTTTGTCGTATAATGCCTTGAAGCACGGCTCAGGTTGTCGTTCCTTTATGTGGCAATGGTATCCTCCTAAATTCATCAAACAGCTTTTAGACATACCCGTAAAGATGCTTTTGCTACCCCCAATGCGCACCCTTCAATCCATAAATTTTAGCGAATTCTTTGTCATTGGCTTAGTGCATCACAACAAAAAACAATTAAGTTGTGGCTTTCCAAACCATTATATCGAGTTGAAAAGCTGTGGAGAAGAGAGAGGATATTATTGGACTTGGGGCGAAAACACCTTGCGCACCTTTGCCAATAAACGCCTGCCTTTGAAGTTCTTCATTGCCTATTTGGTGCCACGAACAAAGCAAAAAGAAGAGGATTGAGATAAAAAAGGACACCAAGAACATGGTGTTCTTAGTGAATTTGTCGGGATGAGGCGACTCGAACGCCCGACTCCTACGTCCCGAACGTAGTGCGCTACCAACTGCGCTACATCCCGATTAGGGAGGAAAAGAACAAAATTTGATTCATAAAACCCTAATTATACCCCAAAGATACACTTTTTTTTAACACGTTAAATAAATTGTTTGCAAAAAGTTTGGCAGATAAATAAAAAAGCATTACCTTTGCAAACGCAATTAAGAAACAATGGTACCATAGCTCAGTTGGTAGAGCAAAGGACTGAAAATCCTTGTGTCCCCGGTTCGATTCCTGGTGGTACCACACTTCAAAAAGAGGTTTATTACTTTCAAAGTAGTAAACCTTTTTTTCGTATATACCCTTTAAGTCGTTTGCAAAGGGTTTGCAATTCCCTTCAAAAAGCATAGCTTTTACAGCGCAAAAGGATTGCTTTTACAACCTAAAAGCATTGATATTAGAGTGTAAAAGTAGGGCTTTTATTTTTCAATTGAAAAGTATTTGAAAATCAAGAAGATAGATAGTGAGGCATAAAAGCTTATTTCTTCTCACTTTTTTGGTGTTCATCTTTCGACATTTTAGCAAGAGTTTTTCTCATTCTTCGGGCTATATTCTCCCTTACTTAAAAGGAAAAAGACTCTATCTTGCAATAAAAAAGAGCAAGAAAGGGGGAGGGATGGACGATAAAAAACGAGAGTATTAGAGTCTGCCTTCTTCTCTATAAGAAAAGAATTTGCCGTCTCCAATGATGATGTGGTCGAGGAAAAAGAGGCGAAGAAAGTCGCATCCTTCTTTCAATTGTTGGGTGAGTTGGTCGTCAGCTCTGCTTGGTTGAATGTTATTACTGGGGTGATTGTGGCAGAACACCACTACAGTGGCGTTGCACAAAAGGGCTTCTTTCACCACAATACGCACGTCGACAGCCGTTTCTGTTATGCCTCCTTTCGACAATTGCACCGCTTTGATGAGCTTGTAGCCTTGATTAAGGTATAAAACCAAGCCGTGTTCAACGCTCTGTTCGCCAATAATGCAATGCGCATAGCGATATATTGCCTCGGCACTGCTAAGCGTTTCTTGCTCTATAACGTCCGATTGTGCACGTCGTTTGCCCAATTCACATGCCGCAAGAATCGTTACTGCCTTGGCTTCTCCAATGCCTTTAAACGACATAAGTTCGCTTGCGGTCATCTTTCCCAATGCATTTAAATTGTTATTGCATTGCGAAAGCACCTGTTTCATCACCATCACGGCATCTGTTTCGGCATATCCTGTGCCTATAAGAATGGCTAATAGCTCGGCATTCGACAAACTTTGAGCACCTTGTTTCAATAGTTTCTCTCGTGGTCTGTCGTCTTCGGGCCAGCTTGTAATACTGAGTTTCTTGTCCATTGGTTAGTAAGTAGTAGTTGGTTTGTAGGTTGGGTGGGATAGAAAAGCCTTATTTATAGAAGTTCTTTTCAAAGGCTTGAAACTCGTCTAAGCCTCTAACACATCGCTTCCACCATGCTTCAATAAAGCCAAGTCCATAGCCCATCAACTGCGTAAAGGCTGCACCTACCGACAAAAAGCCAATTTTTATGCTCTTATAGTGCGTTGCCGAGTCGATGAAAATAAGTATACTATAAAGCAAAAGGAGTGAAAGTGGAACGAAACTGCACAAAAGAAGGGCAGAAAGGCATAGCAAGAATACCCCAACGGTGAACACTGCGGGCAAGAGATGCACCAGTTTGAGCGACGAAGGGTATTTCTTGTATAAGTTAATTCGTGCTATTCCGCTGTTGTAAACCTGCTTAAAGAACTTACGAAAATCGGTTCTTCGTTTGTGATAAACCCATGCTTCTGGAAACAAACGACATCTATATCCATTGTCGAAGATGCGTATTGAAAAGTCGATATCTTCGCCAAAGCGCATCTTTGAGAATCCATTCAAAGCCTTATAGACATCGCTTTTGATGCCCATGTTGTATGAACGGGGATAGAACTTGTCGAGTTTTTTCTTGCCACCTCTTATTCCTCCAGTGGTAAAAAACGAGGTCATAGAGTAAGAAATGGCTTTTTGTATGGGCGAAAAGTCGTGATGTGCCCTGTCGGGACCACCAAAAGCGTCGCATGGTTCTCGCTTAATTTCGTCGAGAACATGTTGCATATAGGTCTCAGGAAGCACCACATCGCTATCTAAAACGATGTAATATTCACCGCAAGACTTATCTGCTCCGTAGTTTCTTGATTGTCCTGGACCGCTATTTTCTTTGTAATAATAATGTAAGTTCAATTGTTCAGAAAAGCGTTCGCACACCTCTTTACATGTAATTTGCGAACCATCTTCCACCACAATCACCTCGAACATACTGCTATCTACAGTTTGTTGGGTTAAGCTTTGCAAGAGTTCTTCCACCTCATTGGGTCGGTTGAACACAGGAATGATGAATGAAAATAACGGCATAGACGGCTAAATGGTTTAGAAAAGTAATGAAACAAAACGGCAACCCTTTATCACTTGGTTCTAAAGGGTTGCCATCTCGATATGTAAATTATTCTTTTACACGTTGAATATAAGAACCATCTCGTGTGTCAACTTGAATTAAGTCGCCTTCATTGATGAACAAAGGAACACGGATTTCTACACCTGTTTCAAGTGTTGCAGGCTTAGTTGCGTTAGTTGCAGTGTCGCCTTTGATACCTGGTTCGCTGTGAGTAATGCGCAAGTTAGTCTTCACTGGCATCTCAGCAAACAACACTGTACCGTCTGTTGTGTCTGTAACTACTTCAACAATATCGCTCTCTTTCATGAAAGCAACACCAGAAATAGCTTCACGAGGGATTGGAGATTGCTCGAAAGTTTCTTGGTTCATGAAGATATAATCTTCACCATCTTGATATAAGTATTGGTAAGGACGACGTTCGATGCGTACATCTTCAAGCTTGAAACCAATTTGGAATGTACGTTCAAGTACACGACCTGTGGTTACGTTCTTTAGCTTTGTACGCATAATTGTATTACCTTTACCTGGTTTTACATGTTGGAAATCGATGCAAAGCCATATACCATTGTCCATACGGATGCAAGTTCCGATCTTAATTTCTTGTGAGTTGATCATTTTTGTTTATCTATTTTTGATATTAACTTTTTATTCCAGTAAATATACTCTTTTGTAATTGCTTTTCAATAGCATTGCTTTTGAGTTGTAAATGTAATGCTTTTGCACTTAAAAAGCGTTGCTTTTACATTCTAATTTGCATGCTTTTCAAAATCATTTCGTATGTTGTTGATTATTAGTAAGTATGCATTCAAACAACAACAGCATTGCTACTTTTATTGTAAGTTATGGCGCAAAGTTACAAAGAAAATATAAAAAAGAATGAGAGAACGCACTAAAAATCAAATAATTCTTTGTTATTTAAAAAGAAATAAGTAATTTTGCAACCCGAGTTCGAATAATAATAACAATAAATAAATAAATAAAATGAAAAGAACATTTCAGCCTCATAACAGACGAAGAGTTAATAAACACGGCTTTAGAGAAAGAATGTCTACTAAAAATGGACGTCGTGTATTGGCTGCACGTCGTGCTCGTGGCCGTAAGAAACTTACTGTTTCTGACGAACATCATGGTAAATAATCAACTATTTATCATCGAGAATGATGGTGAAAGGCAGTAAAAAGATTGATAAGTCTTTTTACTGTCTTTTGTTGTTTATAGTGAACTAAGCTACCTTGGCAACCTAATTAGAAGGAAAAAGCAACGCTTTGAAAAACCATTTTGTATAGAGGTGCTATATATAATAAGGTGAACTATAATTCAAAACAACTCTTTTGATAGGATTTCTGTAGATTAAAATGTATTTATTAGACCCCTTTTAAGAAAATGAAAAAGAAGATATTGTCGCTTGTAACCATGCTTGTTGCAGTGTTATTGGCGAGCTGTGGCAATTTAAGCACAGACGAAATAAACGAGAAATGCGCTTCGGGTGTAGTGCTGATACGCAACCAAAGCTACTTTGAATTGCGCCTAAATAATGGTGAATCTTTTTATTTTACAGACTTTAATAAGGAAGAAGACACCTTTGAAGGATGGACTTCTGAACGCAGTGAGATAGAGAAAAACGAGAGTTATGGCACTGGTTTCTTTATATCTGATAAAGGATTGATTGCCACCAATAATCATGTTGTGGCGTCAAAGATCGATGAAGACGAGACAAAGAGATCGTTATCGGAAATGTTTAATAACTATAAAGAGGCTTGTTATGGCGAATATTATAGCTATAATGAGGAAATAGAAGGACTCGAAGATACTAAACAAGAGAAGTTTAATGCAGGTGAAGACTACTCAAAAGAAGACTCTATACTTGCTGAAATTCGTCAAGAAAGAGCCGAAATAGAAACAAGATATCGTGAATTAGAAAGGATAAACATTCATAAGAGTAAGCTTATTTACCACCGAGAGATTGGTATTTCGTATAATAACTCATGGGTAAAGAAAGAATCTGACATTATTCCTTGCACCGTGTTAAAGACTGATGCGCAACACGACTTAGCGATTATTCAGCTTGATAGCAAGGTAACTCCAAGCGAAAACTATATCTTTAACGTGCCAGCAGTAGATCCATTGAACTCTTATAGCTTTAAAGATAATATGAAAAAGAAGGCAGGAGAAGATAAAAACTCAAGTGTTTACATGATTAGTTTCAATCTTGGTCCACAGCTTGCGCTTACCACTGAGGGTATAAAATCACAGATAAACTTAGGTAATATCTCGCAAAAAACCGATGAGCAACTACTCTATTCAATTCCAAGTTTACCAGGTTCGAGCGGTTCTCCCGTTGTAAATGAACAAGGAGAGTTGGTTGCTGTGAACTTTGCAGGACTCAGTACGACTCAAAGTTTCAACTATGGTATCCGTGTAAAATTCCTTTATAGCTTGCTACAAAGCCTACCAAAGTAAGCCAAAATAAAGAATATAGAATACAAAATAAGGCTCTTTTCGATCGTGAAAAGAGCCTTATTGCTTTTTATAACATTGCTGTTGTGTCGTCATTTTATGGAATACTCTCACCTTCGATATATTGTTCGAGGAACAAATGCTCGCCATCGAACACCGCATAGGTGAATTGTGTGATCCAATCTCCAAGTATAATCATACGTGCTTTGCGTGATAATACAAGGTCGAGTTCGATGTGTCGGTGTCCATAAATAAAGTAGTCGACATCAGAATGAGTCTTTAAATAGTCCTTAGTGAATAGCACCAAGTGTTCTTTATCTTCGCCCATGTAGCGTGGTTCTTGTCCTGCCATGTGCTTTAAACGGCTCCTTTTTGCCCAATTTAAGCCCAAAGCAAGTCCCCAACGTGGGTGAATGGCATTCAAAAGACGCTGACAAGTTTTGTTATGGAACAGCTTTCGAAGTAGTTTAAACTTCTTATCAGGGTCGCCAAGGCCGTCTCCGTGTGCCAAAAAGAACACCTTATCGTATAATTCAACGGTCTCTGGCTCTTTATGAATAATCATTCCGCATTCCTTTTCAAAGTATCCATAACTCCATAGGTCGTGATTTCCCACAAAGAAATGCACCTCGACACCCATGTCAGTCAATTCAGATATCTTGCCAAAGAAGCGAGTATAGCCTTTAGGAACGCATAGTTTGTATTCGTTCCAAAAGTCGAATATATCTCCAAGGAGGTATATTGCCTGTGCTTTATGCTTGATAGAATCGAGGAAACGCACAATTCTTCGTTCTTGAGTGCGTCCGTGTTCTATTGCAAGCGAGCCAAGATGGGCATCAGAAAGGAAATAAATGTTCTTCATATTATTGAATCATTGGTTATTCAAAACCTAACTCAACACGTGCTTCTTCGCTCATCATGCTTTGATCCCATGCAGGTTCAAACACAAGATTTACCTTTGTTGAGGTGACACCTGTTAAGCTTTCCACTTTTGATTGTACGTCGGCAAGAATGAAATCTGCCGCAGGACACGCTGGAGCTGTAAAGGTCATATCCAGTTCAACGCCTCCTTCTTCGTTTACATCGATACTATAAATTAAGCCAAGATCGTAGATGTTTACGGGTATTTCAGGGTCGTAAACGGTTCTAAGAACATCTACTATGCTTGCTTCTATCTTGAGTTTTTCTTCTTGTGTCATATTCTTTATTTTTAATTATGTATTCTACAAAGATAAATAAAATACTCCAATTGTGCATAAGTTTTGCGATAATCATTGCTTTTTCTTTAGAAAGTGCAAATCGCTTCTTTTCTTTTGAATGAACAAGATAGAAGCGAGTGCGAACTAAAAGCATAGCTTTTGATGGCTCATAGCAATGCTTTTGCAGCCTAAACTCAATGCTTTTACAGTCTAAAAACATAGCTTTTAGAGTGCGAAGGCAAAGTGATGTGTTTTGGAATGGGTTGAGATGAAGCTAAAAAGCCTTTGAATAAAGAGATATAGAGGGTTTTATTAGAAGGCGATATAGGGTTTTAATCGCTCAATATCTTGTTGCGAAAATTCTTTTAATTGTTGCAATTCGTCGATGCTTTTTATGGCTCCTTTAATCCTTCTATAATCGATAATGGCTCGGGCTTTATAGAAATTGAAATAAGGGTGACGCTTTAATTGATTTAAAGAGAGTTGGTTGATGTGCAAAGGTTGAATGTCGTTGGGGTTGGTTTGGAAGTAGGGAAGTGCCTCAGAGGGGAAGTTTTCGATTTCGTTGAGCTGTTTTTCGGAATAGAATCCGCCTAAGCGTGAGCGGTAACGAACAATCTCTCGGGCAAAGAAAGAGCCAATTCCTGGTACCTTTTTCAGTTCGTTGGTGTCTGCAACATTCAATAAAATTTGCTCGTTGGCACGTAATTTATGGGCAAAATGGGTGGAGTCGTTTCGTTTGGGCTTGTCGGAATGAATAAAGTTGGCAGCTTCTTGATAGTCGGAAGATATCGAGATATAAGGCTCGAGTGTGCGATATTGCTTTAAGGTGAGTCCATAGAGCTTGGCAAAATCACTGGCTTGACGATATATTCCACCCTTAGCTCGATAGCGATAAATGCTCTTCACTTGCCAAGGTTGCAAGCCTAAGGAAAGTAATAGGGTGCTGTCGGCAGTGTTGGGGTCGAACTTTTGCAGGTGAATGGCAATGCCGTCTTCCTCTTTATAATAAGTTTTTGGGGTGCCGTTGAGGCTGCTTTTATCTGTGATTAGCTTTGCGGTGGTGTTGCTAATGTTGCTGTTGGGGTGGGAAAGTAGGTGCCTTTTGCCCACAAGAAAAATAGTGGCAACAACGCAAATGCCGATGAATAGAATGGAAAGGGCACGCCTATCCGATCGCTGAAGATAAAAGAAATATTTCAGTTTCATGGTGGTTGTGGTTAGTAATAAAGGGTTCTTGGTGGCGATTAAAGGTATGTGTGGGGGCGAGGTTATGGTTCTTTGCTTTGCAATTGCTCTTCTGCCCACTTATCTTTCCATAGTTTATAGGGGAAGTGTAGCAAGAAAGAGTTATAGAATCGCTTGTCGCCTGTAACCTCTTTTTCGATAAAATCGGGCTTAATAAAAGGCTCGTCAATGCTCGAAAGCTCTACTTCTGCCATGATTAAACCTTCGTTGTCGCCATAAAATTCGTCTACTTCAAAGGTATGCTCACCGCTTTTGATAAAGAATCGCTCTTTCTCTATCATTCCGCCTTTGCATAATTTGAATAGATTTTCTGCCTCTTCGTGGGTGATTTCTTTCTCAAATTCATAGCGAGAGAGTCCTCCATCGACCGAACGAGACTTGATGGTGAGGAACGATTTGTCGCCTTTTGTTCTAATTCTAACGGTTGCATCTTGGCAAGGAATATAGCCTTGCTTAATGGTTTGATGAGCAAAGGCAAGGCTTTTAAATGCTTTTGCCTTGCTCACAATAAACTTTCTTTCTATTTCTAAGCCACTCATTTATACAAAAAAGAATGAAGCCATACTTAATAAACCAAGAATAATAAGGGCAATGAAAATGTACTTGATAACGTTCTTTGCCTCTTTTTCTTCGTGTTCTCTACGTTTCTTACGGTTAATCTTACTTTTTTCGCTCATAGTTGTATAGAATTTAATTGTTAATGGTTTATTGATTGTTATTTAATTTGATATCTTTTGCTTGAAAAGGGCTTTGAAAGTATGGTGCGATGGCAAACTAATTTATTGCTCATCGTTCACTGGAAACTCCATTAAGTAAGCCTTAATGAACTCGTCTATCTTACCATTCATCACGCCATCTACATCAGTTGTTTGATAATTGGTGCGGTGATCTTTCACTCTTCTGTCGTCAAATACATAACTTCTAATTTGACTTCCCCATTCAATCTTTTTCTTTCCTGCTTCTATTTTCGCTTGAGCTTCGAGTCGTTTCTTCATTGCTCGGTCGTAAAGTTGCGACTTTAGCAAGCGCATAGCATTGTTTCTGTTTTCTAACTGCTTTCTACTTTCAGTGTTTTCAATCAAGATTTCCTCTTCAACTCCAGTGTCGGGGTCGGTATATTGGTAGCGCAATCGTACTCCAGTTTCAACCTTATTGACGTTCTGTCCACCTGCTCCTCCACTTCGAAAGAGGTCCCAACTCACCTTAGAAGGGTCTACATACACCTCAATAGTATCGTCAACGAGGGGCGAAACGAATACACTTGCAAACGAAGTCATTCTTTTTCCTTGCGCATTGAATGGAGATACTCGCACAAGTCGATGCACTCCGTTCTCACTTTTCAAGTAACCGTAAGCAAATTCGCCTCCTTCTATCTCCATAGTAACGCTCTTTATGCCCGCTTCGTCGCCTTCTTGGAGGTTACTTATGGTGACTTTATGTCCGTGAGACTCTGCCCATCGCATGTAAAGTCGCATCAACATTGATGCCCAGTCTTGACTTTCGGTACCTCCAGCGCCTGAGTTGATCTTAAGAACACAATCCATTGGATCTTCTTTTTGGCGCAACATGTTCATCAACTCCAATGCTTCTACAGCTTGAAGAGCCTTTTTATAGGTTTCATCTACTTCGCTTTCAGAAACCATTTCGTCGTGAAAAAAGTCGAAAGAGAGCTGCAACTCGTCTGCCAAAAGGCGCACTTCTTTGTAGCCAACGAGCCACTTTTCGATGCCTTTTACCTTCTTCATTTGCTCTTGTGCACGCTCAACATCGTCCCAAAAGTCGGGTGCTTGCGTTCTAAGTTGCTCTTCTTCGAATTCAACTTTCTTCTCTTCTATATTTAAATAGGAGTAGAGTGCGTCTGCTCTTTCTTGTATATCTTTGAGTTGTTCTGCCGTAATCATTCACTGAAAGTGTTTTAGTTGTTTATTAAGAAACAACGACCTATATCCTTTTTGAGGGGTTATTGATTATTCGACGTACATCTTTTCGATGACATCTTTATAGTTTTCGTAGATAACTCTACGTTTTAATTTGAGCGTGTTAGTTAGCTCTCCAGCCTCAATACTAAAGTTTCTGGGTAGGAGAGTGATGCGTTTCACCTGTTCATAGCTTGCCAATTGCTGTTGAATGGTGCTAATTCTGTCCATCACCAGCTTGTTTATTTTCGAGTTACTGCAAAGCTCTTCTTTTGAATTGAACGGGATATTGTGCGACAAAGCATATTCTTCTAGCAACTGATAGTTAGGCACAACGAGTGCAGAAACAAACTTTCTTTCGTCGGCAATGATTGTTACTTCGTCGATATATCTATCTACTAATAATAAAGTTTCAATTTGTTGAGGAGCGATGTACTTTCCATTTGAAGTCTTAAAGAGATCCTTTATTCTCTCAGTTAAGAAGAGCTCGCCATCTTTAATGTATCCAGAATCACCTGTATGGAAGAACCCATCGCTGTCGAAAGCAGCCTTGTTGATTTCGTCTCTCTTATAATATCCCTTTGTAATGGTAGGACCTTTGAGTAGAACCTCATTGTTTTCGCCTATTTTTATCTCAAGACCTTCGATTGGAATACCCACAGATCCAAGAGTAAAAGGTTTGCCTCTATGGTCGCACGACACTGTTGCTAAGCTCTCAGTAAGTCCATATCCAGCCAACATATCAATGCCAATAGCATGTACAAAGGTCTCTATTTCGGGCGAAATGCGAGCTCCTGCGGTTGGAAAGATATTTGGTTCGGTGAAGCCTAGTTGCTTTCTAACCTTGCTAAGTATTGTTTTATTGAGTAAATTGTATTCCAATCGCAATGCAAGAGGAGGTGTTTTGCCCTTACTTAGATAGTCTATATTGTGCTTTTTGCCCACAGATAGGGCGTGTTTGAATATCTTTTGCTGAATAGCACTTGCGCTTTCAATCTTCTCATTCACTCCACTATAAACCTTTTCCCAGAACCTTGGCACTGAAGACATGCAGGTTGGGTGAGTCTCTTTCAATGAGATCAAGATGTCTTTAGGATTGGTATTGATGATGATTTGTGCGCCCTTGCTTAGTGAAAGATATGCCCATGCACGCTCAAAGATATGTGTAAAGGGCAAGAAGCTCATCACTCGGTCGGTATCTGTAACGGGAACGCATTTCGTATTGGCTTCAAGTGCAGCCTCATATTGGCCGTATGTAAGCATAACACCTTTGCTATCGCCCGTCGTTCCGCTTGTATATAAGATATTACACAAGTCGTCATTGCTTGCAGTGCGATACAATTCCTCAACCTTTTCTTGATGTTGTAGCCCTTTACCAAGTTGAATAAAGTCCTTAAAATATAAGGTAGTGTTATCTTCTTTGGTAAGAGTTACACTCTCATCGAATACAATAATCTGTGTAAGAGAAGGGCAATGCGAAAGCACTCTGCGTGCTTTGTCGTATTGATCTTGCTCTCCAACGAACACCATTCGTATCTCTGCATCATTGATAATGAATTGAATTTGTTGTTCACTACTTGTTGCATAGAATGGAATAGTGATGGCTTTAACTCCATAAGCGCCAAAGTCTGTGTACAAATACGATAGGCAGTTCTGCGAAAACACAGCAATCTTATCGTGTGGTTGTATTCCTAATTCGAGAAAAGCGTTGCTCACTTCTTTCACATGTTGTGAAAATTCGTTCCATGAAACGCTGTTCCACGAATCGCAACCAAAATCTTTATACGTTAAAGCTGGCTTTTCTTTATATTGCGAAGCCATTGTATGTATAAGAACAGAGAGGTGACGTTGGTTTTGCATATTGTGTCGATTATTGATTTACTATTTGCAAAGATAATGTAAAAATATTGATTTGAAGACAGTTATTTTTGATTTTATTCTACCCAACGGCAGAGGTGCTACTATATAATAAGGTGTAAATAGACGAGCAGAGAGCCTTTCTTTAAAAGAGAAAATACATTTTTTTAGAACCTAATAGCAGGTGTATATTATTTTGTTTAATATATTTTACGAAAATAATGAGTCGAAAATTACTTTTTGAAGGTTTTTTATTAAATAACTAAGAAAATAATGCTTTTAAATTAATTTATATCAAATAAAAGCATTAACTTTGCATCGAAATCATAAAACCTGTGTGTTTTTATGCTATAACATCTTAAAAAATGAAAGCCCAGAGGGCGTAATAATTACCTTAGACTTCAACAATAACACGCTAAAGAGCGTATTGTTAAACAGCTTGATTACATTAATTAATAACTTAAAACAATAGATTATGATGAAAACATCTACTACTAAACGAATTGGTATGGCACTTGTCATGCTATTTGTATGTGCTTTTGCATTTGCAGAAGATTTGCGTCTTGATTTTAAGAAGAATCCTATGGAATGGCCTAATGGTCGTGATAAGATGGCGCTTAACACCGAATACACTTATAAAGATATTGTCTTTACAGTGACAAAGTTCGATGGACGCTTTAAAACTTATATGGATAGAAATTATTTAACCATTAATCCTTACAATGTTTTTAAATTAAAAGCAATTAATGGAAAGCGCATAAAGAAAGTTGCTTTTCAAATAAGAATGGACGAAGATTACACATTAGAGACTGATGATAAACGCTTTGCAGTGAGAGAAAACTCTAAATATTTCTACCATGAGTGGGACGAAGCAAAGGAAGAAATTGTGTTTACTAATGCAAGTCGCTTAACAGAAGTGATCGTATCAGATATGTTTATCACCTTAGAAGGTGAAGAAACACCTGTAGCTCCAGAACCAGAGGTGCCAACAACAACTGCAACTTACGACTTTAGAAGCTTAAATCCAGCTTGGAATGTTGAGAGTGTAGAATACGATCCTTTCAATAAAACAAATGGAAAGATTGAAGATGACCATACACTTGTGCAAGATGGAGTAGTGCTTACACCATCAAATGTGGCTCGAAACGAATATATTCGTGTATTAGAACATATTCTAACAATACCTGCAACCAGTGGTTTCTCACTCGAAGCACCAGCAGGAAAGACCATTGCTAAAGTAGAATTCCAATTCGGTAGCACAAGAAGTTATCTTAAAGCAAAAGGTTCTAACGACGAAATTGCAGTAGTTAGCAAGATGGGTACATACGAAGTGAATGCTCAAAAGGTATCTTTCGAAGCTATAGAACGCAAGTCTCAAATAGTTAAAATCAATGTTGTTTTGAAAGATGCTACAACAACTGGCATCACAACAGTGCGTGAAACAAAACAAAACGACAATCGTGTTTACAACCTAAATGGTGTTGTTGTGGGCACAACAGAGCAATTAAACACTCTACCAAAGGGCGTTTATATTGTAAACGGAACTAAGATTTTAGTTCATTAAGATGTAAAAATTAATTGTATTAATGATAATGTTTTTAGATGGTAGCCTCGTTGTTCGTGATGAATGACGAGGCTTTTTTGTGCCATCTCCTTTCTTACTTCATCATCGTTCAAAAGCCTTTGCTGTTCAAAGGTGTAGGGTATGTTTCTTAAACTCATTGCTTTTGGCAGGTAATAGCATAGCTTTTGGGGTGCAATAACATTGCTATTATCTTGTAAAAGCACCGCTTTTATTGATGTTATCAAAATCTGTTTCATTAAAATAACCGAATGATTATTCCCTAAAATTCTACTTTTCCAAACGAAAAAGCAAGAATCAAAAAGTGCGTTTTACCACAATCGAAAGCCCGCTTTGCTCATCACTTCTAAAGAAAAAACATTATCTTTGCGGTTAAATATGAGTAAAGAACAACAGTTTGCACCCACACTTTTAGCGTGGTATGGCATCAACGGGCGTGAACTTCCATGGCGCAAAACAACCAATCCCTATTTTATTTGGTTGAGTGAGATCATTCTTCAACAGACAAGAGTTGAACAAGGAATGAGCTATTGGCATAAGTTTGTAGATCACTATGGCACCGTTGAACAGCTTGCTGCAGCCAGTGAAGATGCAGTTCTGTTGCTTTGGCAAGGATTAGGCTATTATTCTCGGGCACGAAACATGCGAGTTGCGGCTCAACAAGTAGTAGAAATGGGCGGTTTTCCCACCACTTCAAAAGAGTTACAGCAGCTAAAAGGTGTGGGCGTTTACACCGCATCTGCCATTGCTTCGTTTGCTTTTAACGAGCAAGTTGCCGTTGTTGATGGTAATGTTTATAGGGTGTTGGCACGCTATTTTGGTATAGATGCACCCATAGACGACCGAAAAGGAAAAGAACTTTTTGAGCAGTTGGCTCAGCGTTTGTTGCCTCATAAAGACAGTGCGCAATATAATCAGGCGATAATGGATTTCGGTGCGCTTCAATGTGTGCCTGCTTCTCCCAATTGTATGCAATGTCCTTTGGTGGAAACTTGCGATGCTTTTAGAAATAATAAGGTTGCAACCCTGCCTGTAAAGCAAAAGAAGGTGAAAAAGCAAAATGTGCTTTTAAATTATGTTTACTTGCAATACAAAGGAAAAACGGCCTTGATGCGTCGAGGAAAGGGTGATATTTGGAACGGATTGTGGCAACCTTTGTTGTTAGAAGACCTGCTTCTACAACCCATTGAACCATCAACCGAGTGCAAAACATTGCAAAAGCACTATCCACAAGCCGTTCAGGTGGTGAAAGATCTCAAACATCTGCTTACCCATCGAACCATCTTTGCCAATATGTTTTTTATCCGATTAGAACAAGAAATTACCCTTCCCGAACCCTATCAGTGGGTGAAAGAAGATGAAATAGAGCAGTATGCACATTCTCGTTTAGTTGAGTTGTTGCTCGAAAAAGTGAGAGATTATTTGGGAGCGAACCACTAAAAAGAGGCTCATCTTATTGCTCTTTTAAAGCATCGAACCACTAAAAAGAAAGCAAAAGAAATAGAAGAACAGCATTATATGAAAAGAAAGAATCCATTGTTTGCCAACATTCAATATTCGATAGGTTATGTTTATCGTTGGATAGTGCGTGCAACCAAGTGTCAAGGTTTCGGCATTCAGTCGCCTTGGGCATTTCGTTTTGCTCGCAATGTCATCAACGAGCATGCTCCATATTATGCTTATAGCGAATTAAAAAAAGCTTTTCCTTATGCCACTAAGCTCGAGCATAAATTAGGAAAACTCTATTTTCGTGTTGCCAACTTTATGCAACCCACTTGCTGGTGCATTGTGGGTGAGGCCGAAGAGTGGATAGAACCCTATGTAAAGGCAGGCAGTAAAACCACTCGAGTGATTGTAGCTAAAACAGAAAAAGAATTGTTTTGTAGCGAATTGGCTAACGAAGAGAGTGTTGTTTTGCTGGTGCAAGACTTTAATGTGGATAACACATTGCTTCAAAATGCAATCTCTCTGCTTTCAGAAAAGAGCGTTGTGGTGATGCCACACATCTATAAAAACAGCGTAAACAAAAGGCTTTGGCGTTTTATTGTGAACGATACTAAGGGGCAAGAGTGTTTCGATTTATACTATTGTGGACTGGCTTTCCTCGACCAAAAACGACATCCTCATTATTATAAAATAAACTTTTAAATAGGTGCAAAATAGCCCTTTGTATCTAAAGAATAATGAGTTAATAGTATAAATAATATAATAAAAAGTACAATAAAGTAGCAATCAAAGCGTTATTAATAACGTGTTGAGAAGATTAATCATAATGGTGGGAGCATTGTTTGCATGCGTTTTGGGTGTAAAAGCGCAATACGATGCTAATTTTAGTCATTATTTCGACATGCCCACATCATTCAATCCTGCCGCAGTAGGAAATCAATCTAAATTGAATGTCACTGCGGCTTATGCTCATAACTTTGCTGGTTTCGAGCATAATCCACGCACAATGTACCTTTCGGGCGACCTTCCTGTTCGCTTTCTGAATAGCTTTCACGGAGTGGGAGGCTATTTTATGAACGATCAAATAGGTTTGTTTACCCATCAAAGCATCAACGCTCAATATGCACTTCAACGCAAATTGTTTGGCGGAGTGCTTGCTATCGGACTTCAAGTGGGTATGCTTACCGAGCAATTTGATGGCACAAAGCTCGATCCAAACGAAGCAAACGACCCTGCATTGCCCACAACTAAGGAGTCTGGAAATGCGGTAGATATGGGCGTTGGCGTCTTCTTTAATAATAAAGACCAATGGTATGTAGGTGCATCGGCAAAACATCTCAATGCTCCAAAGGTGAAACTTGGAGAGCGAAACACACTTCCTGTAGACCCAATGTATTATCTAACGGCAGGCTATCGAATTAAGTTCAGAAACCCATTCGTAACCCTTCAGCCCTCTATCTTGGCACGAACAGATTTAAGTGGCTATCGTGTAGATGTTACAAGTCGTGTGGTTTACAACAACGAAAACCGCTTGTTATATGGCGGTGTGAGCTATAGTCCAACCAATTCGGTGACCTTCTTGATAGGAGGAAGCGTGAAAGGATTTGTGTTAGGCTATAGTTATGAGCTTTATACATCGGCTATTAGTGTTGGGAATGGTAGTCACGAACTCTTCATTGGCTATCAAACCGAAATCAACTTCGCTAAGAAAGGCAGAAATAAACATCAGTCTGTGCGCATCTTGTAAATAGATATTCTTCCTTTATAAAACAGCCATTATCAGCTCATTGATGTGCCAAAAGCGCATCGAAGCAAAACAATAGACAAACAACAAAACGAACAATATAAAGAGATTAAATAATATAAATGAGAAAACAAGTAACATTCCTTTGGACATTTATTGCAGCCATAGCTCTTAGTAGCTGCTTTGGTAGTAAGAATGCCACCACAAATTCGAAGCGAGGTGGTGAGGTTGTTGGAGTGAGTGGTCGCCCTTTTAGCGAGCCAACGCCTTATGGTATGACTAAAATATCACGTGGCTACCTTCACATGGGTATTGATAAACAAGACTCATTGTGGGGCATGAAAACTCCAGTTAAAGACATATCAGTAGATGGTTTCTGGATGGATGAAACAGAAGTGAGCAACTCTAAATATAAACAATTTGTGATGTGGGTTCGTGATAGTATTCTAAGAACTCGCCTTGCAGATCCTGCTTATGGTGGAGATGAAACCTATTTGATTACAGAAGACAAAGAAGGTAACCCCATTTCGCCACGTATTAACTGGAAAAAGCCACTTCCTCGTAAGCCAAACGAAGACGAAAAGCGTGCTTTTGAAAGTCTTTATAAAACCAATCCCGTTACAGGTGAGAAGCTTTTAGATTATCGTCAGTTGAATTATAGATATCAAATATACGATTACACCACAGCTGCTTTGCGTCGTAACCGATTCAATCCAAGTGAAAGAGATTTGAATACCGACAACGAAGGTGCTCCTGTTGAAACCGTAATGATATCTAAAGATACTGCTTATGTTGATGACGAAGGTCGTATTATCAGTGAAACCATCAACCGAGAGCTAACAAGTGAGTGGGACTTCTTAAACACTTACATTGTGAATGTTTATCCCGATACAACCTGTTGGGTAAACGATTTCCGCAATTCAGACAACGAAGTGTACCTCAGAAACTATTTCAGTAACCCCGCATATAACGACTATCCAGTGGTAGGAGTTACATGGGAACAGGCTAATGCCTATTGTGCTTGGCGCACAGATTACCTCTTAAAGGGGTTAGGAGCAGAGGCAAGATATGTTCAACGCTATCGACTTCCAACCGAAGCAGAATGGGAATATGCTGCAAGAGGAAAGAGTGGAGGTGAATTTCCATGGGAAAACGAGAACGTAAAGAGTGGAAATGGCTGCTTCTATGCTAACTTTAAGCCCGATAGAGGTAACTATACGAAAGACGGAAACTTGATAACAAGTCGCACGGGCATATATTCTGCGAACTCAAATGGGCTCTATGACATGGCAGGTAACGTGGCCGAATGGACTGGAACCATCTATACTGAGGCGGGAGTAGATGCTATGAACGATCTAAATCCACAGCTATCGTATAACGCAGCCAAAGAAGATCCATACAAACTAAAGAAGAAAAGCGTTAGAGGAGGATCGTGGAAAGATCCCGAATCGTATATAAGAAGCGCATGGAGAACATGGGAATACCAAAATCAACCACGCTCTTACATTGGCTTTAGATGTGTAAGAAGCTTAGCAAATACCACAAGTGTGAAACAAAAAAAGAATAAAAAGTAATATGACTGAATATAGTAAATACAACATTGTTTATCGTTTGCAAAAGTGGATAGATAGCGTTCCAGGCCAAACTTTCTTGAACTATGCTTATAGTTGGGGTGCTGCTATCGTTATCTTAGGTACTCTTTTCAAGCTAACTCACTTGCCAGGAGCTAACATTATGCTCTTTATTGGTATGGGAACAGAGGTTTGTGTGTTCTTTATTTCAGCGTTCGACCGTCCTTTCGACAAAACAGCTGATGGCTTAGAACTACCTACTCACCCTGATTTAGATGAGGAAGTGCCAGCAGAACAAAATGCAAGTAAACCTGTAAATACAACAGTTCACACTGCAAATGCAGGCTTTGCATCTCAAAATGTAGCTTTTGTGGCTCCTCAAAGCGTTGCTCCTGCAGTGTCAGAGCAAACCATCTCTTGGACAGAACAACAGCAAACACAAACTCCAGAGCTATTAGATGCACAACAAAGATATGTTACTGAGTTGAATAACTTAAGTGAAATACTATCTAAAGTATCTGCTCAAAGCGAGAGATTGGCACGAGATAGTGAAGAAATAGATAATCTAAATCGCACTATTACGGGTATTACTAAGGTGTATGAGATGCAATTAAAGAGTGCAAGTAAGCAGATGTCGACAATCGATGACATCAATGAACAAAGCGCAAAGATGGCAAGTCAGATAGAACAACTCAACAAAATATATACAAGAATGATTGAGGCCATGACTGTTAATATGCGTGCTTCTGGCGCACCTACAATTGAATAACATCGCAATACATAAACACTATTTATATAATAGGTATGGCAATAAAGAAAAGACCAGTATCTCCTCGCCAGAAGATGATCAATCTTTTGTATGTCGTTTTAATGGCAATGCTAGCCCTCAACGTATCAACTGAGGTGTTAGAGGGCTTTTCTGTGGTAGAAGAAAGCTTGAATAGAACCACAGAGAACGCAACAAAAGAGAACAGTTCGATATACGATAGTTTCGCAAAACAATTGCAATCGAACCCCGAAAAGGTGAAGGCATGGTTTGATAAGGCTACAAGTGTAAAGCAGATGAGCGATTCATTGTATAATTTTGCACAAGAATTGAAAGTCGCTATCGTGAAAGAAGCCGACGGAAAAGACGGCTCTTTAGATGCAATAAAGAATAAAGAAGACCTTGAATCGGCTGCTCATGTAATGCTTGCACCAGGCTCTGGCAAGGGAAAAGCATTGTTCAACGCCATTAATAGCTATCGAACCCGAATCGTATCGATGGTGAATAATGCCGATGAAAAGGCGATAATAGAAAGCAACCTCTCTACCATTGTACCAAAGAATGCCCGCTCTCTGGGTAAAAACTGGCAAGAATATATGTTCGAAGGCATGCCCGTTGCGGCTGCAGTCACCCTTTTATCGAAGCTACAAAGCGATGTTCGCCATGCAGAAGGAACCGTATTACATTCTTTAGTGGCAAATGTTGATGTCAAAGATATCAGAGTGAACAAGCTAACTGCATTCGTTATTCCCGAGAGTAGAACCGTTATGACAGGTGATAGATTTGTTTCTCGCATCGTAATGGCGGCAGTTGACACCACACAACAGCCCGAAATATATATCGGAGGCAGAAAAGTTGCATTGAAAAACAATATCTATGAGTTCGCAGCAGGAGGTGTTGGAGAACACTCTTTCAGTGGTTATATCACCATGAAAGATGGTAATGGCAGTATTATTCGTCGTGACTTTACACAGAAATACAATGTTGTTGCGCCCTCAGCTACCGTTTCTGCAGACTTAATGAACGTGCTTTACGCAGGATTTGATAATCCAATAAGCATCAGTATACCTGGAGTTTCACTCCAAGCCGTTACTGCTTCGATGACAGGAGGAGCTTTTCGCTCTGTAGGTATGGGCAAGTTCATAGCTAAACCCGCCGCTGTTGGTAGCAATGTAACCATCAATGTGGCTGCAAAAGGAGAGAACGGAGTGCGCCAAGTGGGTAAATATACCTTCCAAGTGCGTAAGCTTCCCGATCCAATTGCCTACATCTCGCTTGGAACCGACCGCTTTAAAGGAGGCGCAATCGCTAAAGGTGCATTGTTAGGAGTGAACAATTTGAGTGCAGCAATAGACGATGGACTATTAGATATCAAGTTTAATGTCACCTCATTCGAAACCGTTTTCTTTGATAATATGGGTAATGCGGTGCCTATGACCTCTGATGGTGGCCACTTTTCAGCACGCCAACGAGACGAGTTTAGAAAGCTATCACGCAACAAACGCTTTTATATTTCTCGCATAACAGCCGTTGGTCCTGACGGAATAAGCCGCAAACTACCTGCATCAATGGAGGTAATTGTAAGATAATAATATATAGTTGTAGACTAGAAAAAATAAATATGATGAAGAAAGTGTTTCTATTTCTCTTTGCAATTGTTTTCACCTCATCGGCATTTGCGCAAGCTCCTGCACGACGAGCACAGCAAGAACAATCTAAAAGAGCTAATGCAAATAACATTACAACACGTGCTCGTTTGTCCTTTCCAGTGACAGAAAGCCTGCCCGAAGATGTGGTTTGGCGTCGTGATATCTATCGAGAGTTGAACTTGATGGACGATGCTAATGCTGGATTATACTATCCAACAGAGCCCATTGGCACCCAAATGAACCTCTTTACATATATCTTTAAGTTGATGATGACAGGCAACGTAAAGGCTTATGAATATCGTTTAGATGGCAACGAGCATTTCACTGATAGCGCAAGAATAAAGCCTTTGGCTTTTCTTGATAACTATCACATCTATTATGAGCGTACAGGTAAGGGCATAAGAATAGACGATAGCGATATTCCTTCAAAGGAAGTAAAAGGCTATTACATCAAAGAAAGCTCTTATTATGATCAGTCTACTGCCACATTCCACACCAAAGTGTTGGCTTTATGTCCTATTATGAAACGTGAAGACGACTTCGGTGATGCTGCAACTCCTTATCCTTTGTTCTGGGTTAAGTATGATGATTTGGCGCCATTCCTATCGAAACAGACCATTATGACAAGCAACTTGAACAATGCTGCAGTGATGTCGGTAGACGATTACTTTACAAAGAATATGTATAAGGGCAAGATTTACAAAACAAACAACATGCAAGGACTCACCATTGCACAATATTGTCCAAACGATTCGGCTGTTGCTAAAGAGCAAAAACGTATTGAAAGAGAGATTGCAGCATTCGAAAAGAATATGTGGGGTGATGCAGCTAAGAAAGATTCGCTCGATAGTATTGCTAAAATTGCAAAAGATCAGCCTAAGATAAAGAAGAGAACCAACCGCAGAAGTGGTGAAGTGACAGAGCAAACAGAGGTAAAGAAAAACCGAAGAGCAACCATGTCAACTCCTCGTAGCAGTGGTTCTGCAAGAGTAAGTGTGCGCCGTGAACGCCATCTTGTAGACCCTTCATAAAGTGATATTCCTATATAACTCTTTGTATAACTTATAAATTAAACAACTATGAAAAAGATTTTGTTATTAGGATTAGTAGCTTTTATGGCACTATTCTCTACAAATGCTAATGCACAAGTTACCTTTGGTGTTAAAGGAGGCTTGAATGTTAGTAGCATGAAACTAAATAGTGAATTATTTTCTGCATCTAATAAAACAGGATTCTTCATTGGTCCTACTGCTAAATTCACTCTTCCAATCGTTGGAGTAGGTATGGACGCATCTCTACTTTACGACCAAAGAGAAGTTAAAATAATAGGTAATCGCTTCGACGGAACAACCAAATTGGTTCAAAGTCAAATTGTGTTGCCAATCAACTTTCGTTATAGTGCAGGTCTAGGAAGCTTTGCAAACGTTTTTGGTTTTGCTGGTCCGCAGTTCGGTTTCAACGTAGGTGATAAGTCAAAGACCATCATTCAAGATGTAGCAGACTGGAAATTCAGCAACTCAAACTTTAGTATTAACTTAGGAGTAGGTGCAACTCTTTTTGAACATCTACAAGTAACAGCTAGCTATAACGTTGCTTGTGGCAAGACTGGAGAGCTTACTCTCGAGCAAGGAGTACAGAGTGTTGTGAAAGGTCGCAACAGTTCTTGGCAAGTAGGTGCTACTTATTTCTTCTAAAGAAGAGGCATAGCACAACTTTAAAGCATATAACAAAGAGCACAAAGTTGGCTCTTTAAAACCATAAAGGCAATAATCTTATTGAGGTTATTGCCTTTCTTTTGTACAATGTTCAAACGCCTTGTCCGTCTATCATCACGACATAACGTAGTAAAAGCACTGCTATTGCGCCCTAATCTCAATGCTATTACACCTTAAAAGCAATGTTATTGCAATGTAAACTCATTGCTTTTATTTTAGAATGAAATACTACCTTATTTCTTATCTCTACCTACTTCATTTATGCTTTAACTGTTAATAAATATCAAACAACAATGTAGAAATACGGAAAAATAAAACAATTAAATTACCTTTGCAAAGAATTTAATTACATTATTTTAAGATGATAAGAACTAAATTGACCATGTTGGCAGTTGCAACAACTGTTTCAACAAGTGCGTTAGCTGGTGGATTGCTCACCAATACCAATCAAAACATTGCTTTTAATCGAAACTTTGCACGTGAGGCAACTATCGGAATTGATGGTGTTTACTCAAACCCTGCAGGTGTAATGTTTTTAAATAAGGGATTCCACTTATCGCTTAACTTCCAAAACGTGTATCAAACACGTAGTATTTTGAGTGGAATGACTGTAAAACAACTCGGAGCATTGAACGAGGCTGCATTGCAACAAACACCTTTTTATCAACCTTTCAAACTCAATGGAGGTGATGCACAAGGTAGAAAAGAATATGTAGGAAAGGCTTCAGTGCCCATTCTTCCTTCATTCCAAGCAGCATATAACACCGATAAATGGAGCTTCCAAGCAGGCTTTGGTCTTGTTGGTGGTGGCGGTAAAGCCAGCTTTAATGATGGATTAGGTTCTTTCGAACGTCCTATCTCAATGATTCCTGCATTGCTTTATAGCAAGAACTTAGGTTCAACAACACCAGGATATAGCTTTGATAGCTATTTAAGTGGTCGTCAATATATCTTCGGTATGCAACTCGGAGCTGCTTATAAGATCAACGAAAATGTAGCAGTTTATGGTGGTGTGCGTGTGAACTATGTATGGAATAAATACGAAGGTAGCATCACTAACATCTCTGCTAACATCAATGGCACTAATTATCCACTCCATGAGTATTTCGGTACCACAGCAAATGCTTTGGAAACACAAGCAAAAGCATTGCGTGCTCAAGCACAAACCATTACCGATCCTACAACAATTGCAAAGCTAACAGCAGGCGCAGCCCAAGCAGAAGCAGGTGCAAATGCAATGAGAAAGCAACAAGGTGAAGTGCAAGATAAGCATTTGGAATCAACACAAACAGGTTGGGGAGTGACTCCTATTATTGGTGTTGATGTGAAATTGGGCAAGTGGAACTTAGCTTCTAAATTAGAATTCAATACACATCTCAACATACAAAACGACACCAAACGAGATGATACAGGTATGTTCAAGCACGGAGTGAATACCCCTAACGATATTCCTGCATTGCTAACACTTGGTGCTCAATATGAAATTACACCAGAGGTGCGTGTTATGACTGGTTGGCATCACTACTTTGACAAGAGCGCAAAGATGGCTAATGACAAACAAAAGCTATTGAAGAGCGATACCAACGAGTTCCTTTTTGGTGCAGAGTGGGACGTAACCGACAAGATTTTGGTTAGTGCTGGAACTCAATTAACACGCTATGGTCTTGGAAATGGTGCTTACTTGAACGATATGAGCTTTGTAACAAGTAGCTATTCTATTGGCTTTGGTGCTAAATTCCAAGTGGCAAAGAATATGCATGTCAATGTAGCTTATTTCTGGACAAACTACGAAAAGTTCAATAAAACAACAGAAGCAACTCTTGGAGCTGCACAAGTTGTGAACACAGATGAGTTTACTCGTACCAATAAAGCATTTGGTGTGGGACTCGATATCACATTCTAAGCTATAGAATAAGAAAATAATATAACAATAGACTTTGAATAAATGTGTAAAAACAATTAATCCTAAGTAAATAGTTTTTGCTTTTATTACCTAGTGATTACTTCATTTAGTCTATTAGAAACATACATTATTAAGAAAGAGCTGTTTTAAATAATCAATAGTAATATAAAGATTGTAAGGTCGGAAGCTTGTGAAAGTATCCGACCTTTTTTATTGTTTTATTTTGTTGTTGTTCATTTGTTGGGGGAGAAACTACATCGGGTCGATGTCGTAATAGATTTGAATTGCCGCATAAGGTTTATTGTTTAGCAATTCAGCTTGTGCCATTCTGAGGTATTGTCGCACGTCGTTTCCATTTAAACCCAGTTCAAGTTTAAGCATCAACTTGCGTATATGCAAGTCTTTTACTCGTGCAACCGAAGGGCGGTCGGGACCTAATAAACGATCTCCAAACCAACTTCTAAGTCGTCCTGCCAACACATTTGCAGCCCCTTCAGCCACCTTTTCGTGCTTGTGTTTAATGTATATGTAAATAAGTCGATAGAAAGGAGGATATTTAAACATCATTCTTTCTTCCAACGTATCGTTATAAAAGGTTTTAAAGTCGTTGTTAGCGATTTGCGAGATGATGGGCATATCGGCATTTTTTGTTTGCAAAATCACCCTTCCTTGTTCGCCTTTGCGTCCTGCTCTGCCTGCTACTTGCCCCATCATCATAAACGCATATTCGTAAGAACGAAAGTCGGGATAGTTCAATATGCTATCAGCATCGATGATACCCACCACCTTCACCTTGTCGAAGTCTAATCCCTTAGTAACCATTTGCGTACCTATAAGGATATTGGTGCGTCCTTGAGAGAAATCGTTAATGATGCGTTCGTAGGCGTTTTTGGTGCGAGTAGTGTCTAAGTCCATACGAGAAATGCGGGCACCTTGAAAGGTTTCGCTCACCAGTTCTTCAATCTTTTCGGTGCCATAGCCCTTACTTCGCAACTCAGTGCAGCCGCATTTAGGGCAAGAAGAGGGTATGAGATAAGTGAATCCACAATAATGACAACTCAAATGGTTCATGTTTTTGTGGATAGTGAGCGACACATCGCAGTTTTGACACTTAGGAACCCAGCCACATTCCTTACACTCGAGCATTGGAGCAAATCCCCTTCTGTTTTGGAAAAGGATAGCCTGCTTGCCCTCGTCGATGGCTTCTTGCACCGCATCTACGAGTTGTTGAGAGAAGATACCTTTCATAATTTTTCGTCTTCTCAAGTCCTTCACATCGATAATCTCGATCTTGGGTAAGGCAATGTCTTTGAATCGGGTAGTTAATTCCACCAAACCATATTTGCCTTGGCTGGCATTATAGTAACTTTCCATTGAAGGAGTGGCAGTTCCGAGTAAAGTTTTTGCATTGTACATCTTTGCTAACATCACTGCAACAGAGCGGGCGTGATAGCGTGGAGCAGGGTCTTGTTGCTTGAAAGAGGTTTCGTGTTCCTCGTCGATAATAATCAAACCAAGGTTTTGAAAGGGTAGGAATACCGAGCTTCGAACGCCCAATATCACCTTATAAGGATTGTCAGAGAGTTGCTTTTTCCATATCTCTACACGCTCTGCATCGTTGTATTTAGAGTGGTAAATGCCCAGTTGATTGCCAAAAATGCGTTGTAAGCGTTGTGTTATCTGCACCGTTAGCGCAATTTCGGGTAGGATATAAAGCACCTGTTGATGCTTTTCGAGTGCATTTTGAATGAGATGGATATACACTTCGGTCTTTCCGCTCGATGTAACACCATGCAATAGCACGATGTCTCGCTTCATCCATTGCATTAAAATACTGTTATAAGCATCTTGTTGAGCTGCAGAAAGCACCTTTGTTCTAATAGTTTGCTCGTTGTTGGCCGTGTTTAGACGGGTAACTTCTTGCTCATAGGTTGTTAAAATGCCCTTACCCGTGAGTCCTTGTAATGCTGCAGCGTTGCCATTGCTTACGTTCATCAATTCAACTCGAGTGATGTCGCATAGTTCTTGTTGGCTATCTCCCTGCAAAACATCGTCCCAATGCGAAATAGCAAGATAACATTCTAACATTTGTAGTTGTTTGTTAGCTCGCTTAACCAATGATAGAGCACGAGCTAATCCATCTTTCGACTGATAAGAAGGGTGGAGTTGAACGTATGTTTCGGTGCGAGGTCGGTAGCCTTCTTCGGCTTTTAACCCTGCAGGAACAGCCGCTTTGTAAACATCTCCTAATGGAGTCATATAATAATGTGCAATCCATTTCCACAAATCCAACTGCTTTTCGAGTACCACAGGCAGTGCATCGGGGAAGTCGATAGCATCTTTAGTCTCGAAAGAAGGCTTCGTGCTGTGCACTCGTTCGATAATTCCGGTGTAGGTTTTCGAGCGTCCTAAGGGCACAACAACACGCTTGCCCACAACAGCTTTGCGTGCATCATTAGCGTGAACAGAATAGGTAAACAAACCTTCGAGGGGTAAGGGAAGGATTACATCTATATAAATCATTACCACAAAGATAATTCAATTGCATGAAATAGTAAAGCTTTTGCAATGGAACTATCAAAAAAATAGTTTGCAAAAGCTTTATATACTATCGATTTAAGAACGTGTGAGTGGAGCTGTTTTTTCTTTCAACCATTCAACCTCTTGAGGCTCTAATAGGGGAGAAAGAAGTTGGAACACTTTCTTGTGATAATTGTTCAACCACTCTAATTCTTCGTTCGTTAGAAGTTGAATCTTGATGGGCTCTGTTTGAATGGGGCACAATGTGAGTGATTCGAATTGTAAGAATCTGCCAAAGTCGGAATGCATATAGAGCGTTGCCAACATGATGTTTTCGATGCGAACACCAAATTTATCTTGAAGATAGATGCCAGGTTCGTTGGTGATGGTGGTGTTTTCGAAGAAAGGAGCAGGGCGATATTGCATGCGAATTTGCTGTGGTCCTTCGTGAACATTTAAGAAAGAGCCCACCCCATGACCTGTTCCATGTCCAAAGTTAAGGCCTTCTTTCCACAAAGGTTCACGAGCCATGATATCCAACTGCGTTCCATTTGTTCCCTCAGGGAATATCGTTTGCGCCAAACTGATGTGGGCTTTCAATACCAATGTATAGACGTGTTTCTGCTCGTTGGTGAGCTCTCCGAGAGGAATGGTGCGGGTGATGTCTGTCGTTCCGTCGAGATATTGAGCACCACTGTCTAGCAACAAGAAACCTTCGGGCTTGAGTTCTACATTTGTTTCTTCTGTAGGTTCATAGTGAACGATGGCTCCATGTGCTTGATAAGCTGCGATGGTGTCGAATGAAATGCCCTTGTATAAAGGCTGTTCGCTTCGGAATTGTTCTAATTTGTGTGCAATAGAAAGCTCAGTTTCGCCTCCTTTGGGTACGGCTTTTTCTAACCAAATAAGGAATTTAACCAATGCAACTCCATCTCGTTTTAAAGCATTTCTGAAGCCGTTTACCTCGGTTTCGTTCTTGATAGCCTTCATACTTTGAATGGGAGAAGGCTGGTTGACAACCTTTGTTTTTGATGCAGCGTGATACAAAGTGTAGCTAATTTCGTTGCCATCGAGTTGCAAGTTGTATTCAGAGTAGTTTGAAAGATCGGGTAAAATATCATTATACTCTTTTGTTTCGATATGCTTTTCGTTGAGATATGCCAATACTTCGTTATTGAGTTTACACCTATTTATATATAGGGTGGTGCGGTTTTGTGTTACCAACAGATAGGCAACGAAAACGGGATTGCATGGAATGTCGTTGCCACGAAGGTTTAACAGCCACGCAATAGAATCGAGTTGCGATACCAATATGCCGTCTCGTCCGTTATCTTTAAGATATTGTTGAAGATGATTGATTTTTGTTTTGCAATCAATTCCTGCATATTTGAGCGAATGAATAAAGATCTCTTCGGTGGGGAGAGAAGGACGATCGGTCCATATGATGTTGAAAGGATCGAAGTTGGTGCGCAAGGTAATGCCGCCTTTTTGCTGTAAGCTGCGTTTCAATTCTTCTACCTCATTGTTGCAAGAGGTGGTGCCGTTGATGCCTACTTCGGGGCTATGAACATTAGAAAGAACGTCTCCAAGCCATTCACTTATCGATGGAGTAGACGCCAATCCGTCTTTCATTAAAACAATATTGGTGCCCTTTAGCTGTTCTTCTGCTGCGATGAAATAGCGTGAGTCGGTCCATAATGCTGCCTCGTTTAGGGTAATTACTACAGTACCTGCCGAGCCATCGAAGCCCGAAATCCATTCTCTGCACTTCCAAAAGTTGGGGATATACTCGCTGTTATGGGCGTCGCTACTGGGTATGATGAATGCCGAAAGATGCTCTTTTTGCATCACTTGGCGGAGATTTTCAATTCGATTCAATATCGTTTCGTTCATATCTATATCAATTATAAAAGGTAAAATGATTCTATTTATTACGACCTGGCTCTTGGTTTGGGTGCAGAAGAAACACAAAAGCAAACAAAGAGGAGGTTGTTCAATATTTCATACTAAGGTATATAATTAAGAGAAGAGAAACGAAAAGTTTATATGTTTTTAAGAAATCAAGCGATAATAATGCTCAAATAAATGCTGAGAGTAAGCGATTTTTTACTAACTTTGCCACAGAAAAGGTGAATTTAAAATTCAAATAAACATAAATTATAAAGCTATGAGTTTTTTAACAAACGAAAAATTAGTCATTGTTGGCGCAGCTGGCATGATCGGTTCAAACATGGTTCAAACTGCATTAACAATGCGTTTGACAAGCGAAATCTGTCTTTATGATGTATTCTCACCAGAAGGTGTAGCAGAAGAAATGCGTCAAAGTGGTTTCGATGACGTAAAGATCACTGCAACAACTGATGTAAAAGAAGCATTCACTAATGCTAAATACATCATTTCTTCAGGTGGTGCTCCACGTAAAGCAGGTATGACTCGTGAGGACCTTTTGAAAGGAAACTGCGAAATTGCAGAAGGATTAGGTAAGAATATTAAAGAATATTGTCCTGATGTTAAGCACGTAGTTATTATCTTTAACCCTGCAGACTTAACAGGTTTGGTAACTCTTCTTTATTCAGGTTTGAAACCATCTCAAGTAACTACACTTGCTGCTCTTGATACAACACGTCTTCAAAGCGCTCTTGCTAAGAAGTTTAACGTGATGCAAACAGAGATTAAAGACTGTGCAACATACGGTGGTCACGGTGAACAAATGGCAGTGTTCGGTTCTAAAGTAACTGTTGCAGGTAAGAAACTAACTGACATTATCGGTACTCCTGAATTCCCAACAGAAGAATGGGAAGCAATGAAGACTGCTGTTACACAAGGTGGTGCTAAGATTATTGAATTGCGTGGACGCTCTTCTTTCCAAAGCCCTGCTTACCTTTCAGTAGAAATGATTCGCTCGGTTATGGGTGGTGAAGCATTCCGTTTCCCTGTTGGAACATACGTTTCTA
Organism: Hoylesella nanceiensis DSM 19126 = JCM 15639; assembly: GCF_000379965.1. Taxonomy (GTDB): domain Bacteria; phylum Bacteroidota; class Bacteroidia; order Bacteroidales; family Bacteroidaceae; genus Prevotella; species Prevotella nanceiensis. The sequence goes on from NZ_KB904335.1 coordinate 48,538, forward strand.
CAGACAAATACAACCACATCATGATGGCTATGGATACAACTCTTGACACAACTGGTGCTCACTACACAATGCCACAAGGTACAGAAGAAGAGCTTGCTAAGCTTGATGCTAGCTACGAACACTTGTGCAAGATGCGTGATGAGTTGGTAACATTGAACATTGTTCCAGCTATCTCTGAGTGGAATAAAATCAATCCAAACCTATAATATAAATAGGTGAGCGATTAGAGGCCTGTTGTTTTGCAAGGAAAACTTGTGAGAGGGGTCTCGAGAAAAATGTAAAATCATCGATTTTTCAATAATAGAAGGTGTATCTCCAATGGGAGATGCACCTTTTTGTGTTCTTTTGTGAGGGAAAGGCGTTGCTAAAACGAAAGAACTATTGTCTTTGAGCGATAGGCATGGGGTAGAAAATGTTGACAGCTGATGCGTTTGTAAGTAGAAGATTGATGTTGGTTGGGCTTAAAAGGAATCCTTCCTTTTGAAAAGTAAGATATTTTTGTAGGTAATTCCTTTTGCTTTGATCATCCAAAAGATCTGTTTTCGTTCTCTAAAAGCATCATTTTAGTCTTTAAAGAAGGGAGAAAGAAGGGATTATGCAAATGATTAAAAGAACATTTTGAAAGGTTTAAAACAATACAGCCAAAATGAATAAAATCCTAAAAATAAGCCCTTTATGAGAAAAAATCACATGAAAAGTTGTGGGAATAATAAATATAATGTAATTTTGCAGACGCATAATGGGGAAACTATGTCCTTATGTGTATAAGTTTAACTATTTAAAAATTTAAAACTAAAACATGATTATTGTACCAGTTAAAGATGGCGAGAACATCGAAAGAGCTTTGAAGAAGTTCAAGAGAAAATTTGAAAAAACCGGAGTTGTTAAAGAGTTGCGCATGCGTCAACAATATAACAAGCCTTCTGTTTTGAAGCGTCTTAGAATGGAACACGCTGTCTATGTACAAAAACTACGTGCAAACGAAGAATAAAAACGTAGTACATTTTTGGTAGTTTCAATAAAATTCCGTATATTCGCAAGTGAAACATCAGAATGATGCGTGGTGGAATATATGATAATTGACGAATTCTTGAACTATCTTAAATACGAGAAACGGAGATCTTTACTTACAGTAGAGAGCTATTCGGAAGACTTAAAAGCTTTTCAATCGTATTTTACAAATTTAGATAGTCAGCTCTCTTGGGAGACGATAACAGCTAATGATATTCGTTCTTGGATGGAGAGTATGATGGATAAAGGAAACACTGCCACTACAATCAATCGACGGTTGAGTGCATTGCGTTCCTTTTATCGTTTTGCAAGATTACGTCTTGCATTCGAGAAAGATCCAGCAAAGAATATCACAGGACCAAAGAAGCAAAAACTATTGCCGCAGTTTCTGAAAGAAGTTGAAATGGAACGACTTTTAGATGATGTGCTGCAAGGAGATGACTTCGAAAGCATTCGTGATAGAGCAATTATCGCACTCTTTTATGAAACAGGCGTACGTTTGTCGGAATTAACTGCACTGAATTGTAGTGATATCGACTTTGTACAGCGTCAGATTAAGGTAACGGGAAAGCGTAATAAACAACGAATTATTCCCTTTGGTGAAAAACTTGACTTGGAACTGCGTGCCTATATAATAATAAGAGGTGAAAGAGAAAATATAGTAGATGACGCCTTGTTTGTGTCAAATAAAGGTTATCGAATGCTATCAACGACTATTCGTCGAAGGGTAGAATATTATCTCTCTCAGGTTTCAACCTTAAAAAAACGTTCTCCACATGTCCTTCGCCACACTTTTGCAACCGCAATGCTTAATAATGACGCCGATATTGAAAGCGTAAGGCATTTGTTAGGTCATGAAAGTTTAAAGGCAACTGAAGTTTACACTCATACAACTTTCGAGCATTTGAAAAGAGTTTATAGTAAGGCTCACCCTAGAGCCGGCCTTAAAAAATAAAAGAAAGGAACGAATTATGGAAATTAGAATTAAATCAATTCATTTTGATGCTACTGAAAAATTGGAAGCTTTCATTGAAAAGAAAGTGTCAAAATTAGAAAAATCTTTTGAAGATATAACGAAAGTAGAGGTGCAATTAAAGGTTGTAAAGCCTGCAACAGCATTAAATAAAGAAACAAGTCTTAGTGTAAATGTGCCCGGGGAGGCTATTTATGTGGCAAAAACTTGCGACACATTTGAGGAAGGAATTGATCAATGTGTAGATGCTTTGAAGGTGAAGTTGACCAAATACAAGGAAAAAACAAGAAATAAATAAAAAAAAACTCCGAAAAGTTTTGGAGATTAAAAATAAAGTTATACCTTTGCAGACGTTTTACAGTGAGTAGTAAATAAGCTGCCTAGCGGCTGCAAAGATTTGCCTCTTTAGCTCAGTTGGCCAGAGCACGTGATTTGTAATCTCGGGGTCGTTGGTTCGAATCCGACAAGAGGCTCAAAATTTACTAAACGCAAAGTAAACGAATAGGGTAGTTACCAGAGTGGCCAAATGGGGCAGACTGTAAATCTGCTGTCTTTCGACTTCGGTGGTTCGAATCCATCACTACCCACTTCAGTATAATTAATTGCGGAAATAGCTCAGTTGATAGAGCACTAGCCTTCCAAGCTGGGGGTCGCGGGTTTGAGCCCCGTTTTCCGCTCTTATGCTGTAATAGCTCAGTGGTAGAGCACTTCCTTGGTAAGGAAGAGGTCCTGAGTTCAACTCTCAGTTACAGCTCTACTTCTTAACTTCTTTTGTGGAGAGACAGAAGAAAAACAATAATAATAGATTATTCAATTACATAATAAAAAGAAAATTAAGCTATGGCTAAAGAGAAATTCGAGCGTACCAAACCGCACGTTAACGTTGGTACAATTGGTCACGTAGACCACGGTAAAACTACTTTGACTGCAGCCATCTCTAAGGTGTTGCACGAAAAAGGTTTCGGTTCTGAAGAAGCTAGATCATTTGATCAAATTGACAATGCTCCAGAAGAAAAAGAACGTGGTATTACTATTAACTCTGCTCACATTGAGTATGAAACAGCTAATCGTCACTATGCACACGTTGACTGTCCTGGACACGCTGACTATGTGAAAAACATGGTAACTGGTGCTGCTCAGATGGATGGTGCTATTCTTGTTGTAGCTGCAACTGATGGTCCTATGCCTCAAACTCGTGAGCACGTTCTTCTTGCTCGTCAGGTAAACGTTCCTCGTTTGGTTGTTTTCTTGAACAAGTGCGACATGGTTGATGATGCAGAAATGCTAGACCTAGTTGAAATGGAAGTTCATGAAATTCTTGAACAATACGAATATGAAGAAGATACTCCTATCGTTCGTGGTTCTGCTCTAGGTGGTTTGAACGGTGTTGATAAGTGGGTTGAGAAGATCATGGAGTTGATGGATACTGTTGATACATGGATCCAAGAACCTCCACGTGATATGGATAAACCATTCTTGATGCCTATCGAAGATGTGTTCTCAATCACAGGTCGTGGTACTGTTGCTACTGGTCGTATTGAAACTGGTCGTGTTAAAGTAGGTGATGAAGTTGAGCTTCTAGGTCTTGGTGAAGATAAGAAATGCGTTGTAACAGGCGTTGAAATGTTCCGCAAGCTTCTTGATGAAGGTGTTGCTGGTGATAACGTAGGTTTGTTGCTTCGTGGTATCGATAAGAACGAAATCAAACGTGGTATGGTTCTTTGTCACCCAGGTCAGATTAAACCTCACAAGAAATTTAAGGCTTCAGTTTACGTATTGAAGAAAGAAGAAGGTGGACGTCACACTCCATTCGGTAACAAATACCGTCCTCAATTCTACTTACGTACTATGGACTGTACAGGTGAAATCACATTGCCAGAAGGCGTAGAAATGGTTATGCCTGGTGATAACGTCGAAATCACTGTAGAACTTATCTATGCTGTAGCATTGAACGTAGGTCTTCGTTTCGCTATCCGTGAAGGTGGACGTACAGTAGGTTCTGGTCAGATTACACAAATCCTTGAAGACTAATACTAGAGGATTATAGATATTAAGATTCCTGTCTTGCACAGTTTATGCTGGCAGGAATCTTATTTTACGGGTTTAGCTCAGTTGGTAGAGCACTGGTCTCCAAAACCAGGTGTCGAGAGTTCGAGTCTTTCAACCCGTGCAAAAAAAGAAGATAATATGTTCAATAAGATAGTAAATTATTGCAAGACAAGTTATGACGAACTTGCGCATAAAACTACTTGGCCTACACGTGCCGAATTAACACATAGTGCAATGGTTGTATTATCTGCTTCCCTTATCATTGCATTGATGGTTTTTTGTATGGATAGCGTGTTTAAGTTTGTAATGGGTACTATCTATCCCAATTAATACGTTCAAATCAAATGGCTGAAATTGGAAAGAATTGGTATGTGCTTCGTGCTGTAAGTGGTAAGGAAGCTAAGGTAAAAGAATATATCGAAGCTGAGATTAAACACAACACGTTGCTATCGTCGTATGTTTCTCAGGTTTTAATACCTCTAGAGAAGCATGCTTCTTTGCGTAATGGCAAAAGAGTAATTACAGAGAAGATCAGTCTTCCTGGTTACGTTTTTGTTGAAGCTGTTTTGAAAGGTGACGTAGCCCACACATTGAGATTTATTCCTAATGTATTAGGGTTTTTAGGCGGTTTAGATAATCCTTCACCCGTTCCACAGGCTGAGATAAATCGAATGCTTGGTACAGCGGAAGAAACCGAAGTAGCGGATGAAATCAATATCCCTTACGAGGTGAATGAAACTGTGAAAGTTACCGATGGACCTTTTAGTGGGTTCAGTGGCGTTATTGAAGAGGTTAACTCTGAAAAACACAAGCTGAAGGTTATGGTTAAGATATTTGGCCGTAAGACACCATTAGAACTAAGTTTTATGCAAGTCGAGAAAGAGGGATAGAACGTTGTTACGGATGTAATATCTCTTGAATAAATTAAATTTTAATATTAACAAAAAAGAAATGGCTAAAGAAGTTGCTGGATTAATCAAATTACAGATTAAAGGTGGCGCTGCGAATCCTTCACCACCAGTAGGACCTGCTCTAGGTTCTAAGGGTATCAACATTATGGGATTCTGCAAAGAGTTCAATGCCCGCACCCAGGATAAAGCAGGTAAAGTAATTCCTGTTGTTATCACTTACTATACTGATAAGTCATTCAGTTTTGAGCTTAAGACTCCTCCTGCAGCAGTTCAATTAAAAGAAATTGCTAAGGTAAAGAGTGGCTCTGCACAACCTAATCGCCAAAAAGTTGCTTCGGTAACATGGGAGCAGGTGAAAGTAATTGCTGAAGATAAAATGAAAGACTTAAACTGTTTTACAGTAGAGTCTGCAATGAAACTTATAGCAGGTACAGCAAGAAGTATGGGTATCACTGTAAACGGGGACTTCCCTGGTAAATAATTTATAACTTCAATTTAAGAAAATGAGTAAACTGACAAAAAATCAAAAATCAGTAGCTGATAAAGTTGAAGCAGGGAAAGTATACACTCTAAAAGAAGCATCAGAGTTAGTAAAGGAAATTACTACTACTAAGTTTGAAGCATCTTTGGATATCGACGTACGTTTAGGAGTAGATCCACGTAAGGCGAATCAAATGGTTCGTGGCGTTGTTACTCTTCCTAATGGTACTGGTAAAACAACACGTGTATTGGTTCTCTGTACTCCAGATCAAGAATCTGCAGCTAAAGAAGCTGGAGCTGATTATGTTGGTCTTGATGAATATATCGCAAAGATCAATGGAGGCTGGACAGATGTTGATGTAATTATTACAATGCCATCATGCATGGGTAAGGTTGGTCCTTTAGGTCGTGTTTTAGGTCCTCGTGGATTGATGCCAAACCCAAAGAGTGGTACTGTTACAATGGATGTAGCTAAGGCTGTAAAAGATGTAAAGTCTGGTAAGATTGATTTTAAAGTTGATAAGGCTGGAATTATCCATACTTCAATTGGTAAGGTTAATTTCACACCTGAGCAAATTTATCAGAATGCAAAAGAATTTATTGCTACTGTTATCAAACTTAAGCCTGCTGCTGCTAAAGGTACATATATCAAGAGTATCTTTATTTCAAGCACAATGAGTAAGGGTATCAAGATTGATCCTAAATCAGTTGAATAACTCTAAAAGTTTTGTACAATGAAGAAAGAAGTAAAAGATACTATAATCGTTGAGTTAGGCGAGAAGCTTAAGTCTTATCCACATTTTTATCTTGTAGATGTTACAGGTTTAAATGCTGAGACAACAAGTGAATTGCGTCGTAAGTGCTTCAAGAATGAAATTAAGATGCTTGTTATAAAGAATACTCTTTTACACAAAGCATTTGAAGCATCTGAGATTGATTTTGAACCTTTGTATGATTGTTTAACAGGTAACACTGCTGTTTTGTTCACAAATACAGCGAACAGTCCTGCAAAATTATTGAAAGAGTACATAAAGCAAGGTGTTCCTTCTCTTAAAGCTGCATACGCAGAAGAGAGCTTATATGTAGGAGCAGACAAGCTAGAAGAACTTGTTTCAATTAAGAGCAAGAATGAAGTTATTGCTGAGATCGTTGCTTTGTTGCAATCTCCTGCAAAGAACGTCATTTCAGCTTTACAATCAGGTGGCAACACAATCCATGGAGTTCTAAAAACTTTAGGAGAGCGTCCTGAATAAGATAATAAATTAATACAATAACGAATAATTAAAAAAATAAAATAAAATAAGATGGCAGATATTAAAGCTATTGCTGAAGAATTAGTAAATTTGACAGTTAAAGAAGTAAATGAGTTAGCAACTGTTCTTAAAGAAGAATACGGTATCGAACCTGCTGCAGCTGCTGTAGCTGTAGCTGCTGGTCCTGCTGCTGGTGGTGCAGCTGCTGGTGAAGAAAAAACATCTTTCGATGTAGTTCTTACTGATGCTGGTGCTGCAAAACTACAAGTTGTTAAGGCAGTTAAAGAAGCTTGTGGCTTAGGTTTGAAAGAAGCTAAAGATCTAGTTGATGGTGCTCCTGCAACAATCAAAGAAGGTCTTTCTAAAGACGAAGCTGAGAACTTGAAGAAAGCAATCGAAGAAGCTGGTGCTAAAGTAGAATTAAAGTAATTTAATTCCCATCTAATTTGCAAAGACTTTGATGTCTTTTGCTAGATAAAACAATTATGGTTAGAATTTACTAAGTAGGTGAATTCTAACCATTTTGTGTCTTTAATGAAATTATTTTGTAGATAAATACATACAAATATTGATGGCTTCAAAAATTGTTGATAATAGAATAAACTTTGCAAGCGTGCATAATCCGATGCCATATCCGGATTTTCTCGACGTGCAATTAAAGTCCTTTAGAGACTTCCTACAGTTAGATACTCCACCAGAGGAGCGTAAGAACGACGGTTTATATAAGGTGTTTGCAGAAAACTTCCCTATAACCGACACACGTAATAATTTCGTTCTTGAGTTTTTAGATTATTATATCGATCCTCCTCGTTATTCAATTGACGAGTGTCTAGAGCGTGGACTAACTTATAGTGTTCCTTTAAAGGCAAAGATGAAATTATATTGTACCGACCCAGATCATGAAGATTTCGGTACATTTATCCAAGACGTTTTCTTGGGTACCATTCCTTATATGACTCATAATGGAACTTTTGTGATTAATGGAGCTGAGCGTGTTGTTGTTGCTCAGTTGCATCGTTCACCAGGTGTCTTCTTCGGACAAGGTGTTCATGCAAATGGAACAATGCTTTATTCTGCTCGTATCATTCCATTTAAAGGTTCTTGGATTGAGTTTGCGACCGATATTAACAATGTAATGTACGCTTATATCGATCGTAAGAAGAAATTACCTGTTACAACTCTTTTGAGAGCTATCGGTTACGAAACTGATAATGATATTCTTCAAATCTTTGATTTAGCCGAAGAAGTTAAGGTTAATAAGAAAGTTTTGAAGGCATCTATTGGTAGAAAGTTAGCTGCTCGTGTATTGAAGACTTGGAATGAGGACTTTGTTGACGAAGATACAGGCGAAGTAGTTTCTATCGAGCGTAATGAGATGATCATGGATCGTGAGACAGAGATTACAGAAGAGAATATGGAAGACATCCTAGATAGTGGCTGTTCAACCATATTGTTGCACAAAGACTCTGAAATGGCCAATAAGTATTCTTTGATTTTTAACACACTTGCTAAAGACCCAAGTAATACAGAGAAAGAAGCCGTTAACTATATCTATCGTCAATTGCGTAATGCAGATCCTGCAGACGATACAAGTGCACGTGAAGTATTCCAAAACCTATTCTTCTCAGACAAGCGTTACGACTTAGGAGAAGTAGGACGTTACCGTATCAATCGTAAGTTAGGACTTGAGATTGACATGGATACACGTGTTCTTACCAAAGATGACATCATCGCAATTATACGATACTTGATTCAGCTTATCAATTCGAATGCAACAGTCGATGATATCGACCACCTTTCAAACAGAAGAGTGCGCAATGTAGGCGAACAATTAGCTAATCAATTCTCTATAGGATTGGCTCGTATGAGCAGAACAATCCGTGAACGTATGAACGTACGTGACAATGAAGTGTTTACACCAACAGATCTTATCAATGCTAAGACCATCTCAAGTGTAATCAACTCATTCTTCGGAACCAACCCATTGTCTCAGTTCATGGACCAAACCAACCCACTTGCCGAAGTAACTCACAAACGTCGTTTGTCAGCTTTAGGTCCTGGTGGTTTGTCTCGTGAGCGTGCAGGCTTCGAGGTTCGTGACGTTCACTACACACACTATGGTCGTTTGTGTCCAATTGAGAGTCCTGAAGGTCCAAACATTGGTCTTATCTCATCTCTCTGCGTATATGCAAATATCAACGATCTAGGATTTATTGTAACTCCTTATCGTACAGTTAAGGATTCAAAAGTAGAGATGGACAACAAGAATGTTGTTTATCTTACAGCTGAAGAAGAAGAAAATAAGATTATTGGTCAGGGAAATGCTCCACTAACAGTAGATGGTTCATTTATCCGTTCAACCGTAAAATGTCGTCAAGATGCCGACTATCCAGTTGTAGCACCAGAGCATGTTGATCTTGTAGACGTATCACCTCAACAGATTGCGTCTGTTTCTGCCAGCTTGATTCCATTCTTAGAACACGATGACGGTCACCGTGCTTTGATGGGATGTAACATGATGCGCCAGGCAGTTCCACTTCTTCATAACGATGCTCCTATCGTAGGAACAGGTTTAGAGAAGAAAGTTTGTGAAGATTCACGAACCATGATTACAGCAGAGGGCAATGGTGTTATCGACTATGTAGACGCAACAACCATCCGTATTCTTTACGATCGTACAGAAGACGAAGATTTCGTAAGCTTCGAACCTGCGTTGAAAGAATATAGAATTCCTAAGTTCCGTCGTACCAATCAGAATATGACCATCGACTTACGTCCTATCTGTACAAAGGGACAAAGAGTGAAACAAGGTGATATTCTAACAGAAGGATACGCTACAGAAAATGGAGAATTGGCTCTAGGACGTAACCTTCTCGTTGCATATATGCCTTGGAAGGGTTACAACTATGAGGACGCTATCGTACTAAGTGAGCGTATTGTTCGTGACGATATTCTTACATCTGTTCACGTAGATGAGTATTCATTAGACGTGAGAGAAACAAAACGTGGTGTTGAAGAGTTCACAAGCGATATTCCAAACGTAAGTGAAGAAGCAACAAAAGACCTCGACGATAATGGTATTGTTCGTGTAGGTGCTCGCATTGAACCAGGCGATATCCTTATTGGAAAGATCTCTCCAAAGGGAGAAAGCGATCCTTCACCAGAAGAAAAGCTTCTTCGTGCTATCTTCGGAGATAAAGCAGGTGATGTTAAAGACTCTTCTTTGAAAGCTAACCCATCACTAAGTGGTGTTGTTATCGATAAGAAACTATTCTCAAGAGCAATTAAGACTCGTGAGACAAAGAAACAAGATAAAGTTCTTTTAGCTAGTCTTGAAGAAGAATACGAAGCAAAGAATAACGACTTAAAAGATATTCTTGTAGACAAACTTCTTATTCTTACAGAAGATAAAGTATCTGAAGGAGTTAAAGATTACACAGGAGCTGAAATCGTAACTAAGGGTAGCAAGTTCACAACAACTATTCTTAAGAACCTTGAGTACGATGGTATTCAAGCAGGAGGTTGGACAAGTGACGAGCACACAAATGGTCTTATCAAGCAATTGATAATGAACTATATCCACAAATACAAACTCTTAGATGCAGAATTAAAACGTCGCAAGTTTGCTATTTCTATTGGAGATGAACTTCCATCAGGAATCCTTCAAATGGCAAAAGTTTACATTGCTAAGAAGCGTAAGATTGGTGTAGGTGATAAACTTGCAGGTCGTCACGGTAATAAGGGTATTGTATCTAAGGTTGTTAGAATGGAAGATATGCCATTCCTAGAGGACGGTCGTCCTGTAGACTTGGTGCTTAACCCACTTGGTGTGCCTTCTCGTATGAACCTTGGACAGATCTTTGAAGCGATTTTAGGTGCTGCAGGTAAGAAGTTAGGCGTTAAGTTTGCAACTCCAATCTTCGACGGTGCTAAGCTTGAAGACCTATCAGAGTGGACAGAAAAGGCTGGATTGCCTCACCTATGTTCAACACATCTTTACGATGGAGAAACAGGAGAACAATTCGACCAGCCTGCAACAGTAGGTGTAACTTACTTCTTGAAACTCGGACACATGGTGGAAGACAAGATGCACGCACGTAGCATTGGTCCATACTCTCTCATCACACAACAGCCACTTGGTGGTAAAGCACAATTCGGTGGACAACGTTTTGGAGAGATGGAAGTTTGGGCTCTTGAAGCATTTGGTGCAAGTCACGTGTTACAAGAGATTCTAACTGTTAAGTCAGACGATACCGTTGGACGTAGTAAAGCTTATGAAGCAATTGTTAAAGGTGATCCAATGCCAACACCAGGTATCCCAGAATCACTCAATGTGTTATTGCACGAGCTTCGAGGCTTAGGCTTAAGTATCAAGTTGGATTAATTCTTATTCATTATAAGAACCCTAATTATAAGTAAACATGGCTTTTAAGAAAGATACAAAAATAAAAAATAATTTCACGAAGATTACCATTAGTCTTGCTTCTCCTGAAGAGATTTTGGAAAATTCGTTTGGTGAGGTTACAAAGCCTGAGACCATTAACTATCGTACATATAAACCAGAACGTGACGGTTTATTCTGCGAACGCATCTTCGGTCCTACAAAAGATTACGAGTGTGCTTGCGGTAAATATAAACGTATTCGTTACAAAGGTATCGTGTGCGACCGATGCGGTGTCGAGGTAACAGAAAAGAAAGTGCGTCGTGAACGTTCAGGACACATCGACCTAGTTGTGCCTGTTGCTCACATTTGGTATTTCCGTTCGTTACCTAACAAGATGGGTTATTTGTTGGGAATGCCAACAAAGAAGCTCGATGCTGTAATTTATTACGAGCGTTATGTTGTTATTCAACCAGGTGTATTTGCTGGTAGAACAAATAGCGAAGGAGAGGAAGTGAACGGTTCACACAAGATGGACTTGTTGACCGAAGATGAATATTTGAACATCATCGATACACAGATCGATCCTAATAACGCTCTACTCGACGATAAAGACCCAAACAAGTTTATTGCAAAGATGGGTGCAGAAGCAATCTATGATCTTCTTGCTCGTCTTGATCTCGATTCACTTTCTTATGAATTACGTGATCGTGCAAACAACGACTCAAGTCAACAACGTAAGGCAGATGCGCTAAAACGTCTTCAAGTAGTTGAAGCATTCCGTGGAAGTGCAAACATCAACCGCCCAGAGTGGATGATTCTAAAGATCATTCCAATCATTCCACCAGAGCTTCGTCCATTGGTTCCACTAGATGGTGGACGCTTTGCGACATCAGACTTGAACGACCTTTATCGCCGTGTTATCATACGTAACAATCGTTTGAAGAGACTTATCGAGATCAAAGCTCCTGAAGTTATTCTTCGTAATGAAAAGCGTATGTTGCAAGAAGCTGTTGATAGCTTGTTCGATAACTCACGCAAGAGCTCAGCAGTTCGTAGCGAAAGCAACCGCCCATTGAAGTCTTTATCAGACTCACTAAAAGGAAAACAAGGACGTTTCCGTCAAAACCTTTTGGGTAAGCGTGTTGACTATTCTGCACGTTCTGTAATTGTTGTCGGTCCAGAACTACAAATGGGAGAGTGCGGTTTGCCAAAACTTATGGCTGCCGAGCTATACAAACCATTTATTATTCGTAAGTTGATCGAGCGTGGAATCGTTAAGACCGTTAAGAGTGCGAAGAAGATTGTAGACCGCAGAGAGCCAGTTATCTGGGATATTCTCGAGAACGTTATGAAGGGACACCCTGTTCTTCTTAACCGTGCTCCTACACTTCACCGTCTTGGTATACAAGCATTCCAGCCAAAACTTATCGAAGGTAAAGCTATTCAGTTGCACCCATTGGCATGTACAGCGTTCAATGCTGACTTCGATGGAGACCAAATGGCGGTTCACCTTCCATTGAGTAATGAAGCAATTCTTGAAACACAAGTGTTGATGCTTCAAAGCCATAACATTCTAAACCCAGCCAACGGAGCACCTATCACCGTTCCTTCTCAGGACATGGTACTTGGTCTTTACTATATCACAAAGATCCGTCCAGGTGCTAAGGGACAAGGTTTAACATTCTATGGACCTGAAGAAGCAATCATCGCTCACAACGAAGGTAAGTGCGACTTGCACGCTCCTATCAAGGTAATTGTAAACGACTTAGTTGATGGTCGCTTACAAAAACGCATGGTAGAGACTTCTGTTGGACGTGTAATTGTTAACGGAATTATTCCTGAAGAAGTAGGTTATTTCAACGATATTATTTCTAAGAAGACTCTACGTGATATCATCTCTGATGTTATCAAGGCAGTAGGTATGGCACGTGCAAGCGAGTTCCTTGATGGAATTAAGAACTTAGGTTATCGCATGGCTTATGTTGCTGGACTTTCATTTAACCTTGATGATATCATCATTCCTGTAGAAAAAGAAGGTATTGTTGAGAAAGGTCACGAAGAAGTACGTCAAATTACCGAGAACTATAACATGGGTTTCATCACCGATACCGAACGTTATAATCAGGTAATTGATACTTGGACTCACGTAAACAACCAACTTGCAAGCATCTTGATGAAAGAGATGACCGAAGCAGACCAAGGCTTTAACGCTGTTTATATGATGCTTGACTCTGGAGCCCGTGGTTCTAAAGATCAGATTAAGCAGCTTTCTGGTATGCGTGGTTTGATGGCTAAGCCTCAAAAGGCAGGTGCAGAAGGACAACAAATTATCGAGAACCCAATTCTTTCTAACTTCAAGGAAGGTATGAGTGTGCTTGAGTACTTTATCTCATCTCACGGTGCTCGTAAAGGTTTGGCGGATACTGCGATGAAGACTGCCGATGCTGGTTACTTAACAAGACGTTTGGTTGACGTTTCACATGACGTGATTATCAACGAAGAAGACTGTGGAACACTACGTGGATTGGTATGTACCGCACTAAAGAATGGCGACGAAGTTATCTCTACTCTTTATGAAAGAATTCTCGGACGTGTGTCTGTTCACGATATCATTCACCCAACAACAGGTGCTCTCATCGTTGCTGCTGGTGACGAAATCACTGAAGATAAAGCTCAAATCATTGAAGCATCTCCAATCGAAAGCGTTGAAATACGTTCAGTACTAACTTGCGAAAGCAAGCACGGAGTATGTATGAAGTGTTACGGACGTAACCTTGCTACAAGCCGAATGGTACAAAAGGGAGAAGCAGTTGGTGTCATTGCAGCGCAAGCTATTGGTGAGCCAGGTACACAGTTGACACTTCGTACCTTCCACGCCGGTGGTGTTGCTGGTAACGCAGCCGCTAATGCTTCAATCGTTGCGAAGAATGATTCACGCCTCGAGTTCGACGAACTACGTACCGTTCCTTATGTAGAAACAGATGGAGACAAAGAAGTAAACTGCCAAATGGTAGTGAGCCGTCTTGCTGAAGTACGTTTCGTTGACGTCAATACAAATATTGTTCTTTCTACAATGAACGTGCCTTATGGTTCTTCACTCTACTTTAAACATGGTGATAAAGTGAGCAAGGGCGATCTTGTTGCTAAGTGGGACCCATTCAACGCCGTAATCGTTTCAGAATACGCAGGTAAGGTTCGCTTCAACGATGTTGTAGAAGGTAAGACCTATCACGCTGAAACCGACGAAACAACAGGTTTGACAGAGAAGATTATTACCGATTCGAAAGATAAGACAATGATCCCAACCTGTGATATCCTTGATGCTAAGGGACACGTAATAGGAACCTATAACTTCCCAGTAGGTGGACACGTTGTTATCGAAGATGGCGCAATGATTAAGACAGGTCAACGTCTTGTGAAGATCCCACGTGCTCTTGGTGGAGCTGGTGACATCACTGGTGGTCTTCCACGTGTAACCGAGTTGTTCGAAGCTCGTAACCCATCTAACCCCGCAGTTGTATCTGAAATCGATGGAGAGGTAACCATGGGTAAGGTAAAACGTGGTAATCGTGAAATCATTGTAACATCTAAAACAGGCGAACAGCGCAAGTACTTGGTAAGCTTGTCTAAGCAAATCTTGGTTCAAGAACACGATGCTGTACGTGCAGGAACACCACTTTCAGACGGTGTTATCACTCCTGGTGACATCCTTGCTATTAAGGGTCCTACTGCCGTTCAAGAATATATCGTAAATGAAGTACAAGACGTTTACCGCCTACAAGGTGTGAAGATTAACGATAAGCACTTCGAAATCATCGTTCGTCAGATGATGCGTAAAGTTCAAATCAACGATCCAGGTGACACTACATTCCTTGAACAAGAAATGGTAGATAAACTTGATTTCGCTGCAGAAAACGATCGTATCTGGGGTAAGAAGGTTGTTGTTGACGCTGGAGACTCAGAAACTCTACGTCCAGGACAAATCATCTCTGTTCGTCGTTTACGTGATGAGAACTCTAATCTCAAACGTCGTGACCTTCGTTTGGTTCAAGTTCGTGATGCAGTTGCTGCAACATCAACTCAGATCCTACAAGGTATCACCCGTGCTGCATTGCAAACTAAGAGCTTCATGAGCTCTGCTTCGTTCCAAGAAACAACTAAGGTACTTAATGAAGCTGCAATTCGTGGTAAGGTAGACTACCTAGAAGGTATGAAAGAAAACGTAATTTGCGGTCACTTAATACCTGCAGGTACAGGTCTTCGCAAGTGGGATAAGATCATCGTTGGTTCGAAAGAAGTGTACGATAGAATGCAAGCTAATAAGAAAAACGTGCTCGATTTCGCTGAAAAAGAAGTAGCAGAAAACGAACAATAACGTTCTTCTATCATTCATAAGAAGAGGAAATAGACTTAGGTTTATTTCCTCTTTTTTTATTTCCTGAGGTCTCTTAGCAGGGACATCTCGTCTTTTTTGTACCTTTTTGTTGTTGTTTTTCTTCCAATTCTTCCGAAGCACTCAATAAAAGCCTCTGAGGTTCTTTCTCATTTGTTGATGGTAAATCCCCACTCGCTATATAAAAGTGTCTTAAAAGCACTCCTTTTGCCTTATAATAGCATTGAGTTTGCAGTATAATAGCATTGATATTACAATGCAAAGTCAATCCTTTTTAAATGCAGCATAAGGAAAAATAGGTTTTGAATGTTTATTAAGAACGAAATAAATTTAGATCATCTTGCAGAGCTTAACGTTTTGATGAAAACGTAATTGCTTGTTTATCAGATGTTTATTTTTAACTAATGTCAATGTGTGAAAAATTATACAGAGATACACTCTGTGAATGTTATTTTTTATTTCTTTTCATGAGGTTGTTGGTCTAAAGGTTGCTTATGTCATTTTTATTTTGTAACTTTATATCGATATCTAATTTATAATATAATTAAAAACACAATTGAAACTATGTCAAAATTAGGAAGTATTTTATTAGGAGTAGTGGCTGGAACAGCTGCAGGTGTAGGAGTTGTTTTACTTTTGGACAAAGAAAAAAACTTATGTAAGAAGAATTCTATAAGCGATAAGGTTGATGATTTGAAAGATCAATTTGACAGCTTTACTAGAAATTTGCGTGATAAAACAATGGAGTTAAAAGGAACTTTAGAAGAAAAGGTAGATCATCTCTTTTCTGATTCAGATAGTAAACCTGAAGACCTCATTAAGCTGTTAGAAAAGAAATTAGCTTCTTTGAAAGAAAAGGCAAAGAAATAATTTAGTAAACCCCTAATTTATAAACCTTAAATTTATATCAACTATGAAAAAAATCACTTTAGTAACTTTAGTTTGTTTATTCATTGTAACTTTCTTTTCTATTTCTTGTAGTAAGAAAGATGACCCAGCAGACAATGACATTTTTGTTGGAAAATACAAAGGTAGTATCACTTATTTAAGTGGTAAAGAAAAGAAGAGTATAGATAATGGCTCAGTAACTGTTGTTAAAGCAGGAGGAAGTTATTATTTTAGATTTTCAGATGGAATACCAGATCTAAAAGGAGTTAGCTTCAAAAAAGAAGGAGATCACACTTTGGTGAATATTGATTGGAAAGAAGGTGTAAAAATAATTAGAATAAATGCTTCTTCATTAAATATTCTCTACACTAAAGAAGGAAAGATATGGACTGCTAATGCTAAGAGGTAGTTTTAAAATATTGTAAGAAAAAGCCCCGAAATATAGAATATTTTGGGGCTTTTTCTTTATTAAATGGAGTAGTTAAAATGAATAGCAGGTGTTAAAATGCCTGCTATTTATTATTTAATCCTTCTTTTTGAATATCAAATTTATCAAGAATAAAATAACGATTGCGCCAATAGCTCCTGTTATAATAGAGCCTATCCAGCCTTCTCCAAGTGAGATGTTAAATACCTTTTCAAGGAGCCAAGAACCGACACCACTTCCAAGAATACCAACAATGATATTCCCAAGAAGGCCTAATCCGCTACCTTTATAAATCTTTCCTCCTAGCCATCCTGCGATAGCTCCGATGATAAGTGTTGCAAAAATACCCATATTTTTTTGATGTTAGATTATATTGCAAATGTAAGAATTATAATCTAAAAAAGCAAATAAAAACTATCATTTCCGTTAGTTAGAGGCTTTATGTTGTACTTCTTGCTGAAGTTTTGTCGAAAAAATAAGACGCAAACATCGTGATTTAAAATCTAAATGATACTTTTAGGTTTCGATTTTATATGTAGAAAAGGTTTACTAAGGGTGAAATATATTCTTTTTTACTTTTATTTCCTTCTATTTTGCTATACAAATAACTATTAAAAGAACCTTTAAAATGATACATTTTAGAGCGATTTCACCATAGATAAAGAAAAACATTTACCTTTACATCAGTAAAACAAATACACAAAGGAGTTGAAACGAGTTGATAACAACGATCCCTGTCACGCTGTTCATTGCTCTTTAAAGAGAATAAAGTGATGAGAAGGGGAGCAATAAACTCGTTTAATACATCTTAAGTAGCGGAGGAAAAGAATGAAAAAATTACCGTTTTGGTGTGTGCTCGCATCGTTTTTATGTGCTTTAGTCTTGAGTTCTTGTAGTAAAGACGAGGATGAGCCTCAAGTGGTTCCATCGATAGAGAACATAAAGGGGATGTGGGCACTAAACACATATAGGATTGTTTTTGGTCCAAGTGAGAACAATCGTCCTGATTATATACGAACATTTACGCCAGAAAAGGAGAACCGTCAGCGTTGGGAATTTACCGAAAAAGGGGCGTATTATCATTGGTATGAAGACTTAGAGCCGTATGATATCGTGAAAAAGAATGGTATTTGGGCTGTGCCCAGCAATGGAAATGGCTACTATCGCTTGAATGGTGACACCATAAGAGTGATTTGTAAGTATTACTTATCGAATGGACAACCTACAAGTAATAATAATAAATACAAGATATTGAAGCTCACCGACACTTCTATGGAGTTGTTTTCGCTGAATAAATACAAAGATTCAGATCGCAAATTTTATTATTCTCTGACACGAGTAAAAGAGTAAATTAATTCCAAAATAAAAGATAGCATCTACTTAATAATAAGTTGATGCTATCTTTTTTCTTTTAATATGCACTTTGGGTGAGCTGTTATCTCACTCAGTTCAGATGTTTTTATTGCTTATTGGTAATTTTATTCCACCATTCTTTCAATACGCAACAACCGCCAGTAGACCACAACGCCCACGCAATGAGCACGGGTTGAAAGAACAAACGAATGAATCGTGCAGTGTCAGTATTGAGCCCAAACGAATCGATATGATAGAAATACTGGTTTAAATTGCCTGGGAATATCAACACAAAGAATATCGCAAGAAGCGCACCCACTGTGGCTTTCTTCTTAAATAAGAATATCATCGACAAGCCAAGAAGTATCTCTACCACGCCCGAAGCAAGTACTACAAAGTCGGTAAAGCCTTCACTAAAACGCAACCACATAGGCACTTGTGCCACAAACTCGGTGCGGTTGAAGGTTAAATGACTCACTCCCGCATAGGTCATAAATGCTCCTAAAAGCAAACGAAGGCATAATTTTATCCATTTCATATTGTTATTGTTGTATATTGGTTTCTCTTTTCTTTTGTAACGAACAAGGGTGTGCGCTTGAATAAGTGGCAGATCATCTTAAAAACGCTCTGAAACAATAGCGGTGTTCCCCACCTTTTTATCTCTAATCTCGTTATCCTCACTTCGCATAAAATGCTATCCTATGGTGCAAAGGTAATGAATGAAACTCAGAAACAAGGCGAATTGCCAATATGAAATCATTCTCCTGTCTTCTCGTTCTCTACGCAGAAGGTTTCAATTCTTTGTTAGGTTGGTGTCGATTTTGTTTGATATATATAGATTTTAAACTATATTTAACCTCTATTTGTTTTTTTTTGTTTTGTAAAAAGGGTTATTTTTGCAAAAAAGTTTACACATTATTTATAGCTTGTGTTTTATCTTTTGTATTTCTCATAGTGTAAAGATGGTGCCGTGTATTCAATTCTATTTCTTAGAATATTGGGTTTAAAAGGAGGTGAAGTCTTGTGTGAGAGTATTGAATTTAAGGCTAAGTATAAAGAAAAAATAAAGAATACAGATACTAATTACTGTAAAAGTGGCTTGTATTTGCTATCGAAATTTGTACAAATTAAATTAACTTAAATATATAAATAAATGATTTCTTGTATGAAGAAAATTTATGCATTGTTTTTATTCTTTTTCCTTCCTTTGTGCATGTTCGCAGGTACTGTAGTAAAAGGTATTACTTATAGCTACTATTACGGGGGTAAAGCTTGTGTTGAAAGTGCCGATAAAGATATTACTACTGCTGAAATCCTTACCCATGTAACGATAGATGGTAGTACTTGTGAGGTGGTTAAGATTAGGTTTGGGGCTTTTTATAATTGTACAAAGCTTGAAAAAGTCATTATTCCTAACAGTATAACAGAAATTGGTGACCACTCTTTTAGTAATTGTACGAGCCTTAAAAATATAACAATTCCTAATAGTGTCAAGACTATTGAGAAGGAAGCTTTTAGATTTAGTATTTATAACCATAGAACAACCAAAACTAATCAGAAATATCCGAGTGTAAATCTTTAATTACCAGCATATTCTAAAATTTAACACTTTTCGGTTGCCATTTGTCGCTTCCCAAATTTCCACATATTTTTGAGACGTATTTCTGACGTGGAGAATTTGCGGGGCTTGTTTTTTGTCACACCGTGCAGACAGTTGACAAGGGTTTACAACCGTTTACGACAAGCGACAATAACCGCCCCGATATGCGGAAACAGTCACACTGTGTAGAAAAGCGACAATGGTTGACTTCCGTTCACATCCGTTTACCATTTCAGAGATATAGGATTGAAGAAATGAACCATTAAACGATAAAACGGTATGAAAGCAACCAGAAAATGCAGTTTTTGCGGCAAGTCCTTTGTAACCCGAAGCGGTATGCAAAGATATTGCAGTGAGGCTTGTCAGGCAGAAGCCAAACGAGCCAGAGTGATGCAGAAGAACAACCTCTTCAAAGTCGCCCAACCCTTGATGGAGATACAGCATCAGGAGTATCTCACCTTTTCCAAAGCAGCCATCCTCATGGGCTGTTCCCGACAGTACATTTACAAACTTGTAGCCATCGGCAAGCTGAAAGCCTCACGCATCAGCAACCGCATGGCATTCATCCGCAGAGCCGACATCGAGCAGATGTTGGAGGGCAATCCCTATCACCGCATCCTGCCCGGCAACACCTCCACACCAAGGAAATCATCTTCATCTTCCTTACCTGCCAAAAGAGAAAAAAGGGAAAAGGAAAGCGAAGAAGTGTTGGACTTCTATTCGGGCGAGGAGGTGATGTCCCTTTTTAAGGTAAAGCAGTCATGGCTTTACACTTCCGCCAAGCGTAACCATATCCCCATCTGCCGTATCGCAGGAAAGAACTATTACAGCAAGAAGCATATTGACGAGTTTTTCGGTGTGGCAGTTGATATTAGCGAAATTACCGACTGGCTACTGACCGAGGAGGTGGAGGAACTGTTCGGCATGAAGCCGACCGCACTCCGTGCCTACACCTATCGCCATAAGATACCCACTAAAAGAGAGTACGGGCGTACCTATTACTCCAAATCACATTTGAACGAACTCCGCAGAACTGACCTTGTGAACGATGAACGCTACTATACCGTTGAGCAGGTGCAGCAAATCTATGGTCTTTCGTCAGCCAACATCTGCCATATCGTCAAGGTGAAGCACATCGAAAAGATAAAGGTGGGTGTGAAAAACCTGCTTTTGCGCTCAGATGTGGAGCGTGTCATGGCTGAAAGGAACAAATAACCGTGAAAAATCGGGATTATCGAAAATTATTTCAAAATGATGTATCGTGGAGGTATTCACGGATATTTCACGTTGTTCCTTTGCCATCGGAAACATGGATACAACTCCAAAATGTATACAACCAATTAAAACATAATTATTATGAGTAAATGCAAAACAGTTACCTTGCGTAAGCGCAAGATTAAGAACGGGACACAGTATTCACTATGCCTTGACTACTATCCCGGCTACCGTGACAATGTCACCATGAGAGTGATTACACGTGAAGCCTTAGGAATTTACATCTTCGCCAAACCTGCAAACCAGCAGGAACGGGACTTCAACGCACGCATGATGAAGAAAGCGGTCATCCTGCGCAACCAGCGCTACGAAGCCATTTTCAATGAAAACAACGGCTTTTTTGACAAGACCAAGATGAAGGGCGATTTCCTTGCCTATTTCAAAGGACTGGCTGACCGCAAGAATATCAAGTGGCAGCACGTATACAAGCATTTCCAGCGGTTCGTGAACGGCAAATGCACCTTTGAGGAGGTGGATGTGGATTTGTGCCGCAAGTTCATGGAATACCTGCTTGATGCACCCCAATCCATCCACACCAACCAAAAGCTGCACATCAACTCCGCAGCAGGCTATTGGTCAACTTTCCGTGCCGTGCTGCACACCGCCTACCGTGACAGGAAGATAAAGGAGAACCCAAACGGCTTCTTAGACCGCATCGAGTGCATTCCCACCATCAGGGAGCATTTGAGCCAAGAGGAACTGATACGGCTTGCCGAAACACCCTGTGAGGAGGAGGTCTTGAAAAAAGCTTTTCTTTTCGCCTGTCTTACGGGACTGAGAAAGAGCGACATCAGACAGCTCACGTGGCAGCAGATACAACCATACACCAACGGCAGGATGTTCGTTACCACCCGTATGCAGAAAACCAAAGAAATAGTGCATAACCCCATCAGTGATGAAGCCTATGGACTGCTGGGAGAACGGGGCGAGGGACTTATCTTTGAGGATTTCAAGGACAAGATGCTGCAAGGACCACTCCAACGGTGGCTCACGGCAGCAGGGATAACCAAGAAAATCACCTTTCACTGTACCCGCCACAGCTTCGGAAGCCTGCACGTGGAAATGGGAACGGACATGGCTGTCATCCAAGCCTATCTCGGACATAAGAACATTACCACCACACAAATCTATTCCAAGATAGCAGCGCAGCAGATGTGTCAGGTGGTGGACAAGATAACCTTGAAGCGCAAGGAGGCATAAATGTCTCACATTGACAGGTATTCAGAGGGGCGGTTATGGCTACAAGGCTATAATCGCCCCTCTATGTTTTTGGCTTGATGCCACCATTTATAAGCCCCTCAGAGTATGAAACAGAGTATGATATGATGACATTTCGTGAAATACATTGAAAAAGACCGTTCTAACCGCAAATAACGGGCAGTAATTGGGAAAAATAGCATTAACTTTGCACAAAATAATACAGGAACATTCAATCTCTCAACGAAATATGGAATCATCAATCAAGGACAAATACATCATCTTGGGCTTTGTCGGCTTCGCCATCGTCCTAATATCTTCCATTGCCACGCTGGTAATAGCGGACAGCTTCAACCAAGACAACTTTGTCAGGTGGATAGTATTCGTATGCTGTAACCTGTTGGGATGGTTGCTCTATCTCTCCTTTCAGACACTTATCTTTGATACATACGAAATCTACAAAATCAAGTTCGGCAAGAAAGAAACGATTGCCGAAGCCATAGAGGTGCAGGAAGAACTGTCACAAAATACACTTGAAGAAGCCACATCTGTGCCTGGACCTACATCAGTCCCTGAGCCTGTACCCGAATCATCCCCGACAAAAGAAGAGACACTTATCCAAACACAACCGATAGAGCTTACTATCGCCCCGGATCTTCACGAAAAGAACCGTGCCAATTACGCAAGCAGAGAGCAACGGGAAAAGGAAGAGCGCATCCGCATGGTCATGGAGTATTGCCATTATTACCTGCCTCGCATTGCCGACCAAGAAACCGTGAACCACATCTGTACTGAGGTGGACAAATGGATGAATCTTAACACTTATACCCCGAAGCCCATACAAAGACCGTTTACCAAAGACATCAACAACATTCCACTCCGTCACTTCGTATGGAATATCTCTGAGCGTTTCCTGTACAAGAGATACTACAATGGGGATAACCGTGCCAAGTTCATCAAAGCCCTTTTCCCGAAATCGTTTGCTGATACAGACTTATCAACCATCAAGAATTTCAAGGTAGAGCCGTTAAAGACGGAAATTCCCATTGATGAACCCGAAAACGGCAAACTTGATTTCCACTATCCCGAGGATTATGTGCGGAATTAGGATAATCACGACACCAACGACAACCATCCGGTAACTCATAACCGCCTGTTTTACATCGTTTCCCGAGTAATTTTACCCGTCATTTATGGCTGGGCTTAATTATTCGGGAATTATTTTGCAATGACGTGTCGTGGAGATATTCACGGATATATCATTTCAGTCCTTTGCGCCAAGTCTTACAAAAGAGACGAGTACGCGAATGGAAAAATCAATTCTTACCTTCAACGACCTCCCCGAGGTTGTCGCTCAGCTTCGAGACGAAGTGATGAGCCTGAAAAGCCTGCTCGCCGAGCAGCGCAGTGTGAACAATGCCAAAACGGTGGACACCCACGTGCCCATGTCTGTGGACGAGGCAGCAGAGTATTTAGGTATCCCTAAGGGTACGCTCTACATGAAACTGTCAGAAGGGACAATCCCTGCCACCAAGCCCGGCAAACGCTATTGCCTTTACCGTGACGAACTGGACAAGTGGCTGGAAACCGCCCGAAAGAATCCCATACCGTTGTCAGACGAGGAACTGAACAAGTCCTTATCCTCTTCCCACCGTCGCAAGCCCAACCCACGTAACTGGTGAATGATATGGAAGAGGATAAGAACTATATCAACCTGATACGTGGCGACCTCACAAAAGCATCCCAAGCGCATAACGGTATGCCCGACAGTGTAGGCATGATGAATATCAAGACGGCAAACCAAACCATTCTTGAAGCATCGTTATTGCCTACGCCCCGTGCGCTGTGGGACAGCTTTTGGTACGAGGGGGAACTCTCCTGCTTGTTTGCCGATTCCAACGTGGGCAAGTCCATCCTTGCCGTGCAGATAGCCGACCGCATCGCCCGAACCGACAATGTGCTGTATCTGGACTTTGAACTGTCCGAAAAGCAGTTCCAGCTCCGCTATACCAACGAGCATGGAGAGCTCTACACCTTTCCCGACAAAATCTATCGGGTGTCTATTGACTGCAACCAGCTTTTGGATGCCAACTTTGAGGAAGCTATCATAGGCGGCATTGAACAGATGGCTGTGCAGACCGACTGCAAGATTTTCATCATTGACAATCTTACCTACCTGTGTTGCGCCATGGAGAAAGGCGATGCCGCAGGACGGCTGATGATTCAGCTGAACAATCTCAAAAAGAGATATGCGCTCTCTATCCTTGTCCTGGCACATACGCCCAAACGCTCTTTGGATTGTCCCATCACATCCAACGACCTTGCCGGAAGCAAACGGCTCTACAATTTCTTTGACAGCGTGTTCACCATTGGAAAAAGTGCCCAAGACGGAGGGCTTCGCTATGTGAAGCAGCTTAAAGTGCGCTATGGCACGTTCTCTCATGATGCGGATAATGTAATCGTTTACGAGATTGACAAGGTGGATGCTTTCTTGCAGTTCGTGTTCAGGGGCTATTCCACGGAAAAGGAACACTTGAAAAAATTGGGCGACAATGAATCAAGCCAAAGGGATTGCCAAATTCTGCAACTCTCCCAATCGGGCAAGTCCGTCAGGGAGATAGCCTCACAGGTGAATTGTGGCAAGTCCACCGTAAACCGTATCATCCAGCGCAGCAAAGAGAGTAAAAACGCAGGTGTCCCAAGTGTCCCACTGTCCCAACCCTTAGAGTGTGGGACAATGGGACAGGATGGGACAGCCGACAATCAACCATCAAAAACGGACTAAGCTATGGGCAATTATTCATTACAGAAGTATAAAGGAACGGCAACACGGCATACCTGCCCCAAATGCGGAGACAGGCATTCTTTCGTCTATTACGTGGACGAAAATAATGTGCCGTTGCATCCATCGGTCGGCAGATGTAACCACGAAAGCGGTTGTGGGTATCACTACACTCCGAAAGAGTATTTTCAAGAGCATCCTGAACACAGAACTACCAATGATTTCTCTTTTGACAGGCAAAGAGCAGAGCAGAAGAAAGTGAAGCAGCAAAGTAAGCCGACAGCCATCGGCTATATTCCCCCTCACTATGTGGAGAAGTCGCAAAGCGAGCGTAGCAATTTCTTCCGTTTCCTCTTCACACTCCTTACTTCCTACTATGGCGACAAGGCGAAAGAGGTGTTGAAGCGGTTGTTGGAGGAATACCGTTTGGGGGCTACCCGTGACGGCTCTGTTATCTTTTGGCAGATAGACAGGACGGGCAAGGTACGCACGGGAAAGGTGATGCAGTACAATCCCGAAGACGGACACCGTATCAAGGGAGGACAGACATCGGCAGTGAACTGGATACACAGCATATTGAAAAAGCAGCGTGTGTTGGCAGAGGATTGGCAACTATCCCAATGCCTTTTCGGGGAACACTTGTTGAAAACGCATCCCGACAAGGTGGTGGTCTTGGTGGAATCCGAGAAGAGTGCCGTTATCGGTTCTGCTATCTTCCCCGATTATGTATGGCTGGCTACGGGTGGTAAGAGTCAGATGAGAGAAGAGAAACTCCGTGTACTGTCAGGGCGAACCGTGCTTCTCTTTCCCGATGCCGATGCTTATGCCGAGTGGAAACAGCGAGCCGAGAGCATGTACTTTTGTAAGGTGGTGGTTTCGGACATCATCGAAAGGAATGCCACCCCGAAACAAAAAGAAGCCCATATCGACATAGCCGATTGGATTATCTTTCAGATACGGGAGGGCAAGGTGATGAGTACAGCCAACCACTTGGTCGAGGCTGAGAGAATCCTCCAGCGGATGATAGAGAAGAATCCCGTCCTGCAAAAACTGATAGACGATTTAGACCTTGTGCTGGTCGGTGCATCTCCAATCGGCAACGATGATGAAAAACCTCCCTGACGGAGGAGAGCGGAAGCCGTAGGCTGGAGTTTGCAGACAATGGCTTGCCATTGATATAGCCCACTATAACTACACGCTCCGCTTACGTAGTTGTGGGCTCTCCCGAGGGGATTAGGGTTTTACCCTAATGACCCACTCAGGGCGTTTCTCCCCTGAGAACCCAGAGCAAAGAGTGACCCTCTCTTTGCAATCTCCGCTTATGGGTTGCACCCCTAAGAACCCCATGCGTTTACGGACAGCGGAAAAGCAAACAATAAAGTACAAACCCAAAAAACAAGTATCTATGGCAACAAAATCAAGCATACATATCAAGCCCTGCAATATCGCATCGAGTGAGGCTCACAACAGGAGGACTGCCGAATACATGCGCCACATCGGAGAGTCCAGAACCTATGTGGTTCCAGAACTCTCCACCGATAATGAGCAGTGGATAAATCCCGACTTCGGCAGTCCGGATTTGCGGATGCATTATGACAATATCAGACAGATGGTAAAGGAAAAGACCGGACGTGCCATGCAGGAAAAGGAGCGTGAACGCAAAGGCAAGAACGGTAAAATAGTCAAGATTGCGGGATGCTCCCCCATACGTGAAGGAGTGCTGCTTGTCAGGTCGGACACCACACTGGCAGACGTGCGTAAATTCGGTGAGGAGTGTCAAAGACGCTGGGGAATCACACCGCTGCAAATCTTCCTGCACAAGGATGAAGGGCATTGGCTGAACGGTCAGCCGGAAGCGGAAGACAGGGAAAGCTTCAAAGTCGGGGACAGATGGTTCAAGCCGAACTATCATGCCCATATCGTTTTCGACTGGATGAACCACGAAACAGGAAAGAGCCGAAAGCTCAATGACGATGACATGATGCAGATGCAGACCCTTGCATCCGACATCCTGCTGATGGAACGCGGGCAGTCAAAGGCTGTCACTGGTAAGGAGCATCTGGAACGGAACGACTTTATCATTGAGAAGCAGAAAGCTGAACTGCAACGCATGGATGCAGCCAAACGGCACAAAGAAGAACAGATAAATCTTGCCGAGCAGGAACTGAAACAGGTGAAATCAGAAATACGCACTGACAAGTTAAAGAAGACAGCCACCACGGCAGCGACAGCCATAACTAGTGGAGTTGCTTCTCTTTTCGGGAGTGGAAAACTGAAAGAACTGGAACGTGCCAACGAAAAACTGCAAGACGAGGTTTCAAAACGGAACACCAATATTGAAAAATTGCAGAGCCAAGTACAGCAGATGCAGAAACAGCATGATACGCAAATCCACAATCTCAGAGAAATGCACAGGCAGGAACTTGACATGAAAGAAAAAGAACTGTCACGGCTCGCCAGAATCATAGACAAGGCTTTCAGGTGGTTTCCGATGTTCAGGGAAATGCTGCGCATGGAAAAGTTTTGTGCCATGCTGGGATTCTCTAAAGAAATGACTGAAAGTCTTATAGTCAAAAAAGAAGCCCTGAAATGTAGCGGTAAAATCTATTCCGAGCAACACAGGCGGAACTTTGATATAAAGGATGATATTTTAAGGGTGGAAAATGACCCTGACGATGAAAGCAGGCTGAACCTGACAATAAACAGGAAGCCGATTGCCGACTGGTTCAGGGAGCAATGGCACAGGCTTAGATATGGAGCAAGAGTGCCGCAACAGGAAGAAAGAAAAAGTAGAGGATTCAAATTATAATAGAAGCAATTTGATTAGTAATCTAAAAGCACTCCGATAACGATTAGAGTGCTTTTAGATTGTTTATCATTAATTATCAAAGCAAGTGCAGTTTAAGATTTTACTGAAGTTTGCATTAATAAAGAATATACTACAGCTGATATATGCGCAACATATTGTGACGCTTGTGATTCATTTCCCTTGAAATCCTTAACAAATACCGCTAAGGTATAACTGATATTATTAGGCAGACATATATAGGCAACATCATTGTGAGCTGCAAGAACACCATTTTCATTAACATCACCTGAACCTGTCTTATGCGCTATAACAACCCCTTCTTTATCAAGAAGTGGAGCTGCTATCCTATCTACACCTGTTTTGCATTCTTTTAACGTATTCTTAATGAAACTTTGTTTCTCATCATCGATAAGACCTTCAGTAAACAAACGATTCATCAACATTGCAGCACCAAGAGGAGATGTATAGTTAGAGTAAGCCTTGTTATGGTCAGCCGACATTTCCTCTTCCGTATAAGCTATCTGAAAACTTGAACGAGGAATGAGTGTGGCTATAAAACTATCTGTTTGAGCGACATTAACCATATCCTTAAACATAAGGTTGCTTGCATTGTTGTCACTCTGAGTAAGAGTATAACGCAGCAAATCTCTCACTGTCAATGATATGACTGGCCCTGAATAATCTTTCAGCATAGGACTCCAAGTCTTTGGGTCAAGTTTATCCCTATTTATATTTACTAAGGTATCAAGTGAAATTCCTTTATTGTCAAAGTCATTACAAAGAGCTAATGCCTGATGAACCTTAAACACACTCATCATAGGATAAACACTCTTATTATTGACCTTAACCGTATCTCTGTTATTAACAATAACCGCCACACCAATTTCGCCAGGACAAGCTGAGACAATTTGAGAAATGCTATCAGTCAAAACATTTGTTAAAGGAGGATTTGCGCTATCTTTTGTCGCTGATTTATGGAACAATGAAAATACCAAGATGAAAATGCAAACTAAAGCTATACTCAAAACTACGATTTGTTTTTTTCTGTTTTTTTCCATGTTTATATTATTTATATTTGTTTGACGAGAATATCTTTATTTGCCGACAAAGGTACATAACTAAAGTTTCCCACCCAAATAAATAGATAGAAAAATAACAGTTTGTCGAATTTTCTTTGTAAATTAGTAATCGCTAAAGAACTGATTTTAAAGACAAGACAACAAAACTGTTATGGAAGCAAAAATAGAGAAAATAAGTGAGTTATCCAAACTTTTGAGTGTTAAAACCCGAATGAGTGATGATTTATTTCATCTTTTTGGCAAGTTTGGCATCGGTCACCTATTATCTCGCCTTTCATTGGAGAAACAGGA
>NZ_KB904336.1 GCF_000379965.1 Hoylesella nanceiensis DSM 19126 = JCM 15639
GGTGTTTCGGTTCAAAACGTTAGTGGAACTTTCGGCTCTGCACCTAAGATTCGTGTGCGTGGAGCAACCTCTATCTATGGTAGTTCTAAGCCTCTTTGGGTGGTAGACGGCGTTATTATGGANGATGTTTCTAACGTNGGAGCTGACGATTTGGCTTCTGGTAACCCTGAAACGCTTATCAGTTCGGCTATTGCAGGACTTAACTCTGATGATATTGAGAGCTTCCAAATCCTTAAAGACGGTTCTGCTACATCTATATATGGTGCTCGTGCCATGGCAGGTGTTATCGTTGTGACCACTAAAAAGGGTAAACAAGGACAAGCACACATCAACTACACTGGCGAATTTACATCTCGTTTGATTCCTTCTTATTCTAACTTCGACATATTAAACTCACAAGATCAAATGGGTATCTACGAGGAGTTGAGAAACAAGGGTTGGTTAAACTATTCGAATGTGTTGAATGGTAGCAACTATGGTGTATATGGAAAGATGTACGAACTCATCAATACTTACGACGAAGCAACTGGTCAATTTAAGTTGTCTAACAGCACTTTGGATCAAAATCAATATCTTCGTGCGGCTGAATATCGCAATACAGACTGGTTTTCTTTGCTCTTTTCGCCTGCAATTATGCAAAACCACTCTGTTAGTATGAATGGTGGTACTGCTAAATCAAACTACTATGCATCTATGAGTGCTATGCTTGATCCAGGCTGGTACAAGCAAAGTAAGGTGAATAGATACACTGCTAACTTTAACGTTACACATCAAATATTGAACAACCTCACATTTAACGTAATTGGAGGTACTTCTTATCGTAAACAAAGAGCACCAGGTTCTCTTGAAAGAGAGGTTGATGCAGTGAACGGAACTGTGGCTCGTGACTTCGATATTAACCCTTATTCATATGCCTTGAACACTTCAAGAGCACTCGATCCAAATGAGACATACGTTCTAAACTATGCTCCTTTTAATATCTTCCACGAGCTTGAAAACAACTATATCGACCTTAATGTGCTTGATGCTAAATTCCAATTCGAATTGAAATACAAGCCTATTAAGGACTTAGAACTTGCAGCTCTTGGTGCATTTAAATATGCAACAACTTCGCAAGAACACTTTGTTAAAGACAAATCGAACCAAGCTGAGGCTTACAGAGCTATGCCTAATGCTATCGTTCGTGATGCTAACAACTTGCTTTACACTGACCCTGATAAGCAATACAGCACTCCTTACACTGTATTACCTAACGGTGGTATCTATCATAAGGGTGAAAATAGAATGAGTAACTACGACTTCCGTGTTACAGCTAACTACAATCACACTTTCAACAAGGCGCATATTATGAACTTATTCGGTGGTATGGAAACTACAGAAATTAACCGAACAAGAAGCTTTTTCGAAGGTTGGGGTATGCAGTTCGACGCTGGTGAAACTCCATTCTATGTGTACGACCTATTCAAGAAGCAAATAGAAAGATCTGAAACTTACTATACTCTTGGCAATACTCGTTCGTTTAGTCAAGCCTTTTTCGCTAATGGTACCTATTCATATAAAGGCAAATACGTCTTTAATGGTACTTATCGTTATGAAGGTTCAAACCAAATGGGACGCAGTAGCAATGCTCGTTGGATGTCAACATGGAACGTTTCAGGTTCTTGGAACGTACACGAAGAAAAGTGGTTCGATAAACTTAATCCATTATCTCACTTGACATTGCGTGCATCTTACAGTTTGACTGGTACTCCACCAGATGCTATCTTCACCAACTCGGTAGCGATATTGCGTGCTACAACACCTTATCGTAGATTCGCATCTGTAAAAGAACCAGGTATAGAAATTGCAGACTTGGCTAACACTGGTTTAACTTATGAAAAGAAGAACGAGTTGAACTTAGGAGTAGACTTTGGCTTATGGCGTGACCGTGTGAATGTTACTTTCGACATTTATACTCGTAATAACTTCGATGAAATGGGCTATACACCAACTGAAGGTATTGGAGGTAAGGTGCTAAGAAGCGCAAATATTGCGGAACTCCATTCTCATGGTATGGAACTTAGTGTCTCTTCAACTAACATTAAGACCAAAGACTTCTCTTGGATCACTAACTTTATCTACTCATATACCCACACTAACATCACAAAATTGCACAACTACGCTTCTGTTAGACAGCTTGTAAATGGTAGTGGCTTTGCTTTGAAGGGCTACCCTGTGCGTGCTTTGTTCTCAGTTCCATTCGTAGGACTTACTGAAGAGGGTCTTCCTATGTTCATAAATGAGAAAGGTGAGGTTACAACTACAAACATTAACCTTCAAGAACGTCAGAAATTAGACTTCTTAAAGTATGAAGGTCCAACCGATCCAGTGTACACTGGCTCTTTAGGAAACATCTTCTCGTATAAGAATTTCCATCTAAATATATTCATGACTTATTCATTTGGCAACGTACTTCGTTTGGATCCTGTGTTTAAGTCGGCTTATAACGACTTGTCTTCAATGACTAAAGTATTCAAAAACAGATGGATGCGTGGCGGAGATGAATTGATAACCAACGTACCTACCATTATCGATAGATACAAATATCGTAAGACTAGCAACGTAGACAGAGTGTATAGCGCATACAACTTATCTAATGTTCGTGTTGCAAAGGGTGACTTCATTCGCTTAAAAGAGATTTCTCTTGCTTACGACTTCCCTAAAACATGGTTCTCAAATACACCTATTAACAACTTATCTGTTAAGCTTCAAGCAACTAACTTGTTCTTGTTGTATGCTGATAGCAAGCTAAACGGACAAGACCCAGAGTTCTTTAACACTGGTGGTGTGGCTTCTCCAATGCCAAAACAATTTACTCTTACAGTTAAGGTTGGACTATAATAAAACTTGAATAATTATGAAATATACATATATATCATTGCTATTTGTAGCTGCAACAACAGTTTTTGGGTCGTGTACTGATAAATTAGACATGCTACCTGATAACCGAATGACTCTTAAAAACCCATCAGATGTGAGTCGTTTGCTTGTTTCTGCCTACCCATGGACATATACTGCGAGCATACTTGAATCGTATTCAGACAACACAGACGAACTAATTAACCCCTCATGGAGTGCTTTTTCAAACTTCCAAGAGCAGGCTTTTAATTGGGAAGACGTGATAGATAACGGCTATGGAGATGCTCCTACTGATATATTCAACGGCTTTTGGAGTGCCGTTGCCACTGCTAATAAGGCAATAGAGCATATCGAAGGCGTTTCAAATAAGAACGAATACACTCAACAATTGGGCGAAGCTTACCTTTGTAGAGCCTATGCTGTGTTCCAATTGTCTACTGTTTTCTGCGAAGCTTACACTCCAGAGCGTGCTGATAAGGCCTTAGGTATGCCCTATCCAACTGCTCCTGAGAACACAGTAGGCGTACATTACGACCGAGGAACAATCGGACAAACATATAAAAAGATTGAAGAAGACTTGCTAAAGGGCTTAGCTTTGGTTGGAAGTAGCTACGCTCAGCCTAAATATCACTTCACTCCTGATGCTGGAAACGCTTTTGCTGCTCGCTTTTACCTATACTATCAAAAGTATGATAAAGCGATTGAGTATGCTACAAAGGTGCTAACAGCGAACCCAGAGAATAAACTTCGTAACTGGACTGAATGGAATAAGCTCAGTCCTAACGAGCAATGGCAACCCGATGCCTATATCGATGCAAACG
The DNA here is from genome assembly GCF_000379965.1 of Hoylesella nanceiensis DSM 19126 = JCM 15639. Lineage (GTDB taxonomy): Bacteria > Bacteroidota > Bacteroidia > Bacteroidales > Bacteroidaceae > Prevotella > Prevotella nanceiensis. The sequence continues at coordinate 3,720 of NZ_KB904336.1, forward strand.
CAAAATGCAACCTTTTGCTTGTTTCTGCATATAGTGCATTTGGCTTTTATGGTGGTCCTGGTACCGCAGGAGCACGTTATGCTCATGGAGAAGTACTTGCAAATACAGAGACTCTGAGAGCAAAAGGTCCATGGGGAAATAGCTCTTCACTTGGATATGTAACCTGGTCGAACACTGCTTCGTCTAAAGTTATATTGAGAAAGATACCTTTCTTCTATGCCAACTCTAATGGAGGTGGCAATGGTGGTGCTCCTTATTCAACCTATTCTGCATTCAATACAGATGAGACTCTTATGGTAAGAGCAGAGGCTTATGCTCTTTCTGGACAATACGACAAGGCTCTTGCAGACCTCAATACAGAGCTTAAGGCATTCTCTAAGAATCCTGTTACATTGACATTGCAAACAATTAAGGACTTCTACAACTCCATTTCGTACTATACTCCAACGAAACCAACTCCTAAAAAGAAGTTCCATACCAACTTTGCAATTGAAAGTAGCACTCAAGAACCATTGCTTCAAGCTATTCTTCAGCTTAAACGTTTGGTTACAATGCACGAAGGTTTGCGTATGCAAGACGTGAAAAGATATGGTATAACCATTTATCGTAGATCGATAGAAACAAACAACACCATCAATCCTGCAACCGATTCGCTCACCGTTAACGATCCTCGTGTGGCTATTCAGATACCACAAGAGACCATAGTTGCAGGCTTACAGGCTAATCCAAGAAATAAGAAATAAAGATAAGGAGACTCTATATGAAATATAAATATTTATTAGTTGCATTGTTTTTCACATTAGCTGGGTCGTTTGTTTCATGCTCTAAGGACAATCTTGATAGCACTTCGATCTTCCCAGACACCCGTCCTGCCCTCGATACTTTCGAGAAATGGATCGAAAACAACTATGTGTTACCATACAATGTCGATTGGCAATATAAGCTAAACGATATCGAAACCGACGGACAACACAACCTATTGCCTGCCGATTCGGCTAAATCTGCTAAGTTATCGATTATCACTAAGTACATGTGGTTCGACGCTTACAACGAAGTTGCAGGTCAAAGCTTTGTGAAGTTGAATACTCCTCGTATCATAACACTTGTAGGAAACCCTGCATTTAATCCCAATGGAACCGAAACTTTGGCTACTGCTGAAGGTGGATATAAGGTTACTTTGTATCGAGTTAACTCGCTAACAAAAGAAACCATCTATAATTATGACTGGTTGAACTTCTACTTCTTCCACACTATGCACCACGAGTTCACTCACATTCTCAATCAAAAGAAACCATACGATGATGCCTTTGCGCAAATTACATCAACCACTTACGTGAGCGGAGACTGGTATCAATTGAATGAAGACGACTGCTTAAAGGAAGGATATATCAGCACTTACGCTCGTAGTGAGGCACGAGAAGACTTCGCAGAGTTGCTCTCTTTCTATGTAACAGACACTCCAACAAAATGGAATGAGCGTCTACAACGTGCAGGAACTAAAGGTGCAAGCTTGATAAATCAAAAGATGGCGATTATCAAAAGCTATATGCAAAACTCATGGAACATCAATCTTGATGATCTAAGAGACTCGGTTCTTCGTAGAGGAAAGAACTTAAGAAACATTGATTTAGAACATTTAAACTAGTAGAACGATATGAAGAGAATTTTAAATTACATATTAATTCCCTTAGCATTGTTGGTTCTTAGTGCTTGTGTGCACGACGAAAAGGAACTATTTGACGAATCGGCATCTGTCAGAATCGCTAAATCTTTGGAAGAAGATGCTGCTATTCTCGAGAGTGCAACTAACGGTTGGGAGCTTCATTACTACACAGGTAAGGAATATCGTTATGCTGGTTACACCTATCTTATTAAGTTTAAGAATGGAAAAGCCACTGTTGCTGCCGACTTTGCAGGTAGCAATTCAACCGCAACATCAAAGTATGAGCTAAAGAAAGACCAAGGTCCTGTCCTCACTTTCACCACCTTTAATGCTATTATGCACGAAAAGGCACAGACTTCATCTCAAAATGTGAATGGCGAAGAGGGCGACTATGAGTTCCTAATTCTAAAGGCAACAGCAGATACTATTCGCCTAAAGGGTAAGAAATGGGGCAACCACATGTACCTAACACGCCTTGCTGAAAAGGTAAATTGGAAGGAACATTTAGACAGTATCACTGAAATTAGCAACGCAATGTCTAACCATTACGAAATTGCGCTACCAGATGGCGACGTAATTGGCAATGCATTGTTCAGCACTTCAGGACGACATGTCACTATTAAGGTTGGAAACAACTCTTATTCTTGTGCTTATGCTGCCACTACAACAGGCATAGTATTTCCTGGTTCTATCATAATTAGAGGTAAAGAATATAGCTCTTTCACATTGAACACCACCAATCAAAGCCTCAACAATGGCGAAATCACCTTCAATGCAGTGACTCCAGAAGGTTATAAACCAGCATCATTCTGGGTTGGTAAGTGGAAGATCAACCATCAAGGAACAACACCTGCACACCTAATCATAACACAAGGAGCCAACAAAGCACTAACAATGACTATTGATTTTGGTGGTACAAGCTATCCTATTACAGACCCATTCAACTCAAGTATAGGTTGCTTACAAATACTATTACAGCACATTGATGTGAAGTCTACAGAAGCTCCAGGCGGTGTATTCTTCGTTCCTACATCTATAAAAGAGGGTGGTTACTTCAATCTTTCAGCAGGAGCAGGTATCAATTTCATTTGGGACGAGGCCTCACAATCTGCAAAAGTTGTAAGTAATGGAGTAGGAAAATACGTAAACGACAGCTTCTTCGGTATTGCATTCAATGCAGAAGGCAAGCCAGTTGAGAACGCTCAAGGACATTATGTTTATCCTATTTCTCTAAGACAAATCACCTCTTTAACACGTGTAACCCCATAGAAGTAAAGTTATGAACAAGATATTTGGAATTTTATTACTTGCTGCTGGATGCCTTTTTACGGCATCTTGCAGCGATGATAGCACCGATTATGTTGCCCCAAGTGCACTAAAAGTGCTCAAATCGAACACCTATTTCACTGCAGATGCCGACACATCGGTAGTTGTTGCTTCAACTCCTATCATCGAAGCAAGCACCGAAGCAACTTGGTTGAAGGCTGAGATAAAAGGCGATAGCGTGCAACTATCAACTCAAGTAAACCATAATTTAACATCACGCAGTACTCAATTGTTGTTGAAAGACGCCAAAGGAGCAATTGTTACCCTTAGTGTTACACAAGAAGGAAGTGTGTTTGGTGTGGAAAGCGATGGCAACTTGATAACAAACGATGCTGCATCGACCACCACTTACAAACTTGTGAGCAACAAAACCACCACTGCAACTACTTCAGGCGATTGGATTCAAGCTTCAATCAGCCCCAAAGCAGTTACAATTACTCTATCAGAGAACACCACTGGCAAGCCTCGTGTGGGCTATGTAAAGGTTGTTTCGGGCACATTGAAAGACTCAATCAAAGTGGTTCAGGCAAGTCTTAACGACTTTGTTGGTAAATATACGCTCGTAGCTCAAGTGAGTGATAAAGGCGAATTGAAGCGTCAAGAGAACGAAGTAGAGATCGTTAAGGTATCGGAAGACAGCGTTTCACTTGTTTTCGACAATCAAATTAAGTGGGGCGGAAAGTATAAAGCAGGCGGAAAGCTCACTTTTAATGCATCTGAAACATTGCTCACTGTGCCAACAACATCTGGTGCTAACCGCTATTTAAAGTCGGTTGTAATTTCGAGCGACGGACAAGCGTCCTTTAGTCCTTCTGCATCTGTCGACCTTTTACCTGCTAATAGCAGAGTGTTAGCATTCGAAGCAAACGGAAGTACAGACTTAACCAATGCCCATAATTTCGGCTTTGGCTTGTTTAATAGTGCCGTAGCAGACAACAGTAACTTTATTGGTTTCTACGCATTATACTTCTTCCCATACATGATAGCACAATAAAGAAATAACTTTTTATCATCTTCTGAATATTCTTCTTTTTGTTTTTAATTAAGAAGACAGCGTTGGTTCCTGTGAAGAAGCCAACGCTTTTATTTTGCATTTCATTTTAAATTGCATACAAGTAAAAGAGAAGTAGATCTCACACCCATCATCATAAGCCATGGATTAAAGGCAATTGGGGCTTAAAACGAAGCTAAATTGAGAAATTCCAGATACTCTCTAAGCCTCTTTGGGTTATAAGATAGAAATAGGCGAGCATCTCCATTGAGACACTCGCCTACTCTTTTTATCTAACAATTTTATAATTATCTTTTCCGTGTTCTCATACCAGATGAGATAACAGAAGATGACTTGAAATACTTATCGACGTCCTTTACGAGACCAACCGAATTGCAATCCTATTATAAATAGAACCAATAGCACTTCGCCAATAGCAACGAACGAGTCGCCAGGAACACGTAACCAACGAAGAGTTTGCATGATATCTTGTTGCATAAACTCTGCAGAACGTGCCGACCAATAAGCATTTGTGATACTTTCGTGTGCTTGAAGGATACCAATTGGCAAGATACTTACCACAGTCATCAACAACAAACCAATGTTAATACACCAGAACGAAGCACCCATTAACTTGTCATTCCATTCGTAATCGGGATATAATCCACGCAAAACGAATAACATTAAGCCGATACCAAGAATGCCATACACTCCAAATAATGCTGCGTGTCCGTGTACTGCAGTAGTGTTTAGACCTTGTAAGAAATAAAGAGCGATAGGTGGATTGATTGAGAAACCAAAAATACCAGCACCTAAGAAGTTCCAGAAACACATTGCAATGAAGCAATAGATAGGCCATTTGTATGCCTTAATCCATGGAGTTGCCTTACTTAATTGATAATTATGGTATGCTTCGATACCAATAAGTACCAAAGGAACAATCTCTAATGCACTGAAGGTTGCACCCAATGCCAACACTGCTGTAGGTGTTGCACTAAAGTAAAGGTGGTGGAATGTTCCTAAAATACCACCTGCAAGGAACACAATTGTTGAGAAGAGTACAGAAATTGTAGCGCTCTTCACCTTCAAGAGGCCTAATCTACAGAACAAGAATGATGCTACAACTGTTGCGAAAACTTCAAAGAAGCCTTCTACCCAAAGGTGAACAACCCACCAACGCCAATACTCTGCAATTGCCATGTGTGTTTGTCTGCCATACATTAAGCCTGCTGCATAGAAGAAAGCAATAGCAAGTGATGCTATAACGAAAAGGGTTAATAAGTGTCTGTTTTCATCTTTTCGTTTCAAAGCAGGAATCAAAGCACGAATCATAAGGAATAGCCAAAGCACCAAACCTGTAAGCAGAAGGATTTGCCAAAGGCGTCCTAACTCTACATATTCATATCCTTGATGTCCCAACCAGAAGTTCTCCACCAAGCCAAGTTTCTGCATAACACCAAACCATTGACCTGCTAATGAACCCGCAACAACAAACACTAGTGCGCCAAAGAGCACATTTACACCAAGTGCTTGATACTTTGGTTCAACGCCAGAAACGGCTGGAGCGATGTAAAGACCAGTTGCTAACCAAGATGTTGCAATCCAAAGAATAGCTAATTGAACATGCCAACTACGTGAAACTGCATAGGGGAAGATGTTTTGAATTGGTAAACCAAAGAACGCATCACCCTCTACTCCATAGTGAGCAGTAATCACTCCTGAAAGCATTTGCACTAGCATCAATGCCCCTACTACCCAGATATATTTCAAAACAGCACGCATAGAAGCTGTTGGTTTGAGTTCTCTCATAGGATCACTTTCAGGCACTTTTGATACATGTTCTTCTTTATGTTGAGTATAATAGTATACCAATATACCTACACAGAAAAGCAATAGCAATACACTAAAGCCCGACCAAAGATGTAATGAAGTTGGAGCTGTATTACCTATTACAGGATCGTGAGGCCAGTTGTTAGTGTAACTAACATCGCTTCCTGGTCTATTGGTTACGCAAACCCAACTCGACCAAGCAAAGAATGCATCCATTTTATCTAATCTTTGCTCTGCTGTTAGTCCGTCAACTGCTTCAATAGACTTATCACGCATAGCATAAGCCGCACGCAATTTTGCCATTTCAGGAGCATTCAAGAACACTTTTGCATAGTAATTGCGTAGCTCACGAGCCACTTGTGCACGCATTTCAGAATAAGTTATAATACCTGTATTAGGATCATAAGTATTCTTACGCAATTCTTCTTGTAATAGAACTTTGTATTTAGCCTTATCTGCTTCAGATAGTTTAGAATATTCTTTACCATCTTTCTTTGCCAATGCATTAAGCATTAGTTCTGATTCACGATGCAAATAATCGGCAGTCCAGTCGGGAGCAACATAGGCTCCATGTCCCCAAACGCTACCAACTGTTTGGCCACCTACCGATTGCCACACATTTTGTCCATCTTTAATATCCTGTCCTTCAAATAGCGTTTCACCCTTTTCTGTCACCACTTTGTTTGGAAATGGTGGCATTTCACGGAAGATTTCAACGCCATAGAAGCCCAAAACGGCAAACGATCCAATTATGACCGCAGCCAACGCTAACCATAGTTTCTTTGGTGTCATCTTTTTTTAATTTGCTTTTAAATGTTTATATTGAGATTAATTGAAAATTTTCTAAGAAGTGCCTGTCTACATCTAAGATATATTCTATTGCTCTGTTATTTAACAAATAGCTCTTACTGTCATCCTGTCAAATAGAAAGTGGCACATTTTATGCTCTTAAAGAGGTATAAAGAGCGAAACAATTAGCATGCCACAGGGCTTTATTTTTCAGCGTTACAATAAATAAAATGCATTTTGGTAACATTCGTAACCTATGTTTATAGCAAAATAATAACATTTGTTACCAGTTTATTTTATTGACATAAATTATACTTTTATCGGACTATTCATGACAAAACTCAAGTTAGGAAACATCTATTCCTCTACTTTTCATCATAAATTATCATTTCAATTACACCACAAAAGCTATCTTTTTACATCGTAATTGCATTGCTTTTACATTGCAAAAGCAATGTTTTTAAACCACAATAGCATACATATTTAGCAACAACCATCGCACTCCCGCACACTATCCTTTATTTTAAAGCCCAATAAAACAATTTATTCTAGAATATAAAATGTTGTGATATAAAAAGATTCTGAATACAAAAAGGGCGACATCTATCATCAAGATAGTGTCGTCCTTCTGCTGTTTTAAGATTAAGGTACACCTCAAAAAGGTGCGATATTAATTTGTTCGAGTGAGTTTAGGTTGAATAAACACCTTGTCAACTCCCTGCAATGTTCCTAAATCAGGTTTGGTTGTAGAGTAGAAGTTCCAACCATAAGATTTGAAAGTTCGCTCTGCATTCATTCCTAAAGCATCTTCAAAGACAAGCTCTCCGCTGTTATTCATACTTAAAGGAAGAATGTCGTTCACACCATTAATAGCGGTAGCATGTCCGTTTCGATAGTCGTCTGCCACAAGAACAGAAAGCGAATACCATTTAATTTTTGGTGTTTTTTGAGTCACTCTACCAAGCTTTCCGTTGCTCATCTTAAAGCCAACGCCCTTCACAAAGCTAATTTCCCATGTGTAAGTGTCGTCTACTATGAAGTTAGCTGTTTTGTCATTCACCTTCTCAATCTTCACAACACTGGTGATAGGAATAAGCTGTTGCAAGCTATCACTAGTGAGAGCTGTTTGCGAGTAGGTTCCTACAAAGTCGTCGATAGATGCTTGAACAATTCTTAACGAGTCGGTTTTAAGAGTTGGGTGCTCACCTGTTGCAGTACTTGCGCTAAGTGCTTGTGGGTTAAGCGATGCAGTAACCCAGCCCACTCTTGGGCGACCTGTGGTGTTTTCTTTTACCTTTACGCTTAGAACGTTATTGGTATAAGAAACATCTATCCAGTCTTCTGTTGACTTATAGTCCATAGCTACGTTTGAAACAACACGCATGGTGCGTTCAATAGCTTTGTCGTCTTCAAGAATTTCTTGATCTTGTGGAAGACCATAGTATATTCCTTCTTGCAAAATATTCAAACGAACAGAGTCGCCTGCTTCGTTCTTTATAGTAAGAAGTGTATTTCTTGATTCTGTAGAAGTATTCAAACCAGCAGTTAAAACCACTTTCTTTCCATCGGTTTGAACGTGCAACCAGCTGTCTTGTGCATAGGCTTTAGCAGCAGTATTTGCAAGAAGTACTTCTTTTGTGCCACCCTCTACATTAAAGAAAGTGTTCGATGCTTCTATCTCAAGCGTATTGGTTGTTGGAGTGTTTTCATCACTACACGCTACAAAAGCAAAACAACATGCTGCTAAGATGAGCGATTGTAAGAAACGATTGATATCTTTCATAAAACTATTATCTTTAATTTAGGGGTTTATGATTTCTGAGTTCAACTGCCTTTGGTACATAGAATGCACGTGCAGGTTCGTTGTGTTCGTCGAGGATAAGTTGTAGGTTGTCGCCTAATCCAAATCCAACAAATGAGTCAACTGTGCGACTTCCTTCACCAGTGTCGGTTAAAACAGCTGTTTCTGTATCTTCATTCCAAATGTAAGTAAGCACACCATCGTCTACAAGATCTGCCTTATCGCCATTGATAACCAAAGGAAGAAGGCGGATACCACCTGCAAATTTACCTGTAGGATCGGTGACTGATTGAGCTCCAAGATATATACCTCCGTTAGCAGGGTTATATCCTAAGGTCATAGGATAATGTGTTGTGCTTGATTGTCTGCCGTTACGTACAGTTACATCTAATGTTCCATTGAGATATTGTTTGCCATCACCTGGTTTCAATGTGAGTGTAATATTCATACGAACTCTTGTTGTGTTGGTGAAAGCAACAGTCCAAGTGCCATACCAGAAGTCGATTGGTTTAAAGCCCTTAGGTATAAATAAGGCTGCTTTAAAATTGCCATTCTCTAACGCATTGGTCTCCGCATTCCATGTTAAGTCGCTATATGAAACTCCATTAACAACGAGTGGACGTTGCAAGTGGATACCTTTGTTGGTGAAGGTGAATGGCATATCATAGGTTGTGCCATTGATTTGGGCATTCAAACGGGTGCTATTGGGATCGATAGTTCCTTCTGAAATGGTATCGTTTCCAAGTATAAACTTAAAGGTATTCACTGCAAGCGATTCTTTCACTGTCAACGCTTCGGTCATATACTCTTCCCAATTGGTGTCTTTAGGCAATTTGGTGAGCACCATATTGTTGTGCCAACGCTTTCCACGAAGGTAAATGCTGTCTTGTGTTTGCTTTAGAATCAAGAACTCATAATCGCCTTGTTTTCCTTCTGGCTCACGCAAAGCTGCTTGTGTTAGCGAGTGAAGTACTTCGTTATTGGTGTTAAATGTTAATACGACACCTTGGTCTTTCACCACGTCGTAGTCTGACTTTGAGGTGACTTCGGGACCAGTTAAATCGCCCATAATGGTTGCTTTGCCATCTTTAAACTTTAAAAGAAGGGTGCGACCAGCATTAGAATAATCTCTACCGGTGTAGTAATTAAGAATCCAACCTGTTTCAGATGATTCTAATAATTCCTTGCTTTGCTTTGCAGCCTCATCTAAACGAAGGGCTGTAGATGTACTAAATGCTTCGGTGTTGTCTTTCAAACAAGCATTGAGTAACAATGAAAGAAGGGGCAATAATAAATATATATGTAATTTCTTCATATCTATTCCTTATTTTAAGGTGGTTAAATCTAACTTTTCTATTTGTCCTGCACGACGCAATACCGCTGTTCTAAGCTCGTCGATGTCTACATTCCACGATGCACTCATATAGCTTCTCACCATCTCGAGCTTTTGCTTTATGAGCGAAGCACCTTTTGTTCCTGCATCTTGAAGAATGTCGTTCCACTCTGATTCGCTAAGCGTTACATAGTAAGAAAGCATCTCTGCAAAGTCTTCTCGACCTTGATCCATTGCGTATGGCGATACGAATCCAAGACGATGAGCAACTCTTGGTGACTTACCATACCAGTTTCCGCTGACATAATCCGACTCGGTTATACGGTCGTATTGACTATCATAAGGCTTTAACTGATTGAGAATGTGGGTGAACTCGTGGTGCATTGTGTGGAAATAATAAAGTCGCATAAGCTTATAATCTTTCAACACTGCTGGTGTTAGGTCGTTCACTTTATACAAAGAGACCTTATATCCACCTTCAGCTGTACCCACTACTTCGGTTTGTTGACGTGTGAATGCTGATGAACCAACCATCTGCAATACTCTTGGAGCACTTTGCTTTACAAGCTCTGGGCCTGCCACCTCGTTGTAAGCGTCGAACCATAGATACTTAATGATGATGGCAAGTTGCGCACTTTTTGCCGAATCGGCTGGCGAAAGTGTGTAGTTGATGTCTGTTTCGCCATCAACCAACTTGTATTGCACCTCTACATTGTATGGATAGGTGTAGTTCTTAAGCAACCATTGCTCGAAATTGTTTCTATTAACAGGCTTTGTTGGGAATATACTTGGTTGCTTTGGACCTTCGTCGGAACATGCAACAAAGGCTAAAGCAATAAATACTAAGCTTATAAATGATATGACTTTCTTATTCATAAAATAAACTTTTAGAGATTAATTTTTACGTGGATTGGCTTGAAGACCTGCAGCAATAACGTCTTGAGGAAGCTGAATTGCCAATCGAAGGTCGCCTGCTGTGAGCGAGTCGGTTACTTCTTTTACTTCGTTTCTTGTTCCTAACTTACGACGATAAACTGTTATTCCATAGCGTTTGATGTCTTGCAAACGCAAACCTTCGTGCAAAGTAACAATTCGTTTCAATTGAAGTATGGTTTGAAGCAATGGCTCTTGAGTTGTTGCGTCAATACTAAAATCGGTGTGAAGTGCCTTCTTTATGCTTGGTTTCTTTGGTGTATAATATGGAACGGCTGCATAATAGGTTTGAATTTGTGGAAGAGTTAGCTGCACTTTCTTCTTTGAGAAAGCTAACAACTCGGTGTTCACATCATTTAAAGCCGCTGTGTAATTGCCTGTTAAAGCATAAGCTTCTGCTCTTGTTAACAAGGTTTCGTCGGCTGTAAATACTGCAAATTCTGAATAAGCCATACCTGTTCCTGCATTGATATCTACATATTTGATTGACAATGGCACTTTTCTTAAAATGTACTTAGAAAGTGTATTGGCGAACCAAACGCTGACATTGAGGCCATCTCCATCGTCTCCCCAAGGTCCAGGAGCCTGAAGTGTTTCTGTTTTAGATAGCAATGAGCCATGAGAATATCTGTTACCGATAATTGTTGGACCGTTAACTGCTCCCCATTCACTTGCTACTACCTGCAAAAGAATATTGGCTTTTTGGTTAGCTTTGACGTAAGCATTGGTTTGAATTTGGCCGTTTGACTCTAATTTATCCCAACTTGCCCAGTCACGAAGCTTGCTTTCTGGATTAGAACCCAAAGCCTTTGTAGCATAATCAATGGCTTTGTCGTACTTTCTATAATAGAGATAGAAACGAGCAGCGAATGCATTTGCAGCCTCTTTTGTGAAGTGCATCTTTGGAACTTCATAGTTATCGCCAACGAGTTCGATTCCCTTTAGAAGGTCGTTCTCTATCTTTATATACAAACTATCAAGTGTTCCACGAGTGTAAGTGGCCTTTACGGTGCGCTCGGGCTTTGTTGGATAAGGCAAACCAAGTTCTTTTGACGCTGTAAGAGGATTGTATGCTTGACAGAAAATGTTAGCAAGTTGGAACATACTGTATGCTCTACAAAGAAGAGCTTCGCCTCTTTGAGTGACATACTTACCTTTGTTTTCGGGTTTATCTGCAAGTTCTAACACCTCATTTGCAGTAGCAATGGCTGTGTAATGAGTATTCCATAGCTGCTGAGGGGTTTCTTGATTGGCTATTTCTGTAATGTCTTTCCAATAATAAGCCTGCTCTTGAAAGCGGTCTGCAGAGGTCCATGAGGGGTTATCATGCTCATCGGTGTTATCTGAATACATTTCAAATAGATAAGCAGGGTGCGCAAGTGGATAAGCAGAAACCAATAACTTAGAAGCCTTTTCTTCGCTATCTATTGTTTGTCTGCTATCAGGTTGTTTATCTAAATAATCGTTACAGCTCGTAAATAGGGCACCCAATGCAACGAAACAACCTAGTATATATTTTCTATTACTCATAAAATTCAATCTTTATTATAGTCCAACTTTAACTGTAAGGGTAAATTGTTTTGGCATAGGAGATGCCACACCACCTACATTAAAGAACTCTGGATCTTGTCCATTTAACTTCTTATCTGCATAAAGTAAGAACAAGTTTGTAGCTTGAAGCTTAACAGATAAATTATTAATAGGTGTGTTTGAGAACCATGTTTTAGGGAAGTCGTAAGCAAGAGAAATCTCTTTCATACGAATGAAGTCGCCTTTTGCTACACGGACATCTGAGAAGTTATAAGCATTATAACCTATTCTGAGGTTCTTGTCTGATGTGTATTGACGGTAACTCAATATACCTGGCACGTTAGTATGTGCTTCGTCGCCTGATGTTGCCCATCTATTTACGAATGTATGTGTCATAGAAGACAAGTCGTTATAGAAGGCTTTGAACTTAGGATCTAAACGAACTACGTTTCCAAATGAATAAGTCATGAATATATTTAGATGGAATCCTTTATACGAGAACACGTTTCCTAGAGAACCAGTGTACACTGGATCGGTTGGCCCTTCATACTTTAAGAAGTCTGTTTTGGCTCTTTCTTGGAAGTTAATGTCTGTAGATGTGATCTCACCTTTCTCGTTTCTGAATAAAGGAGTACCCTCATCACTAAGTCCTACGAATGGAATTGAGAACAAAGAGCGTGCAGGATAGCCTTTCAAAGCAAATCCATTTCCGCTAACAAGGTTGATAACGCTTCCTTGGTTGTATAACTTTGTAATCTTAGTGTTGGTATATGAGTAGATAAAGTTGGTGATCCAAGAGAAGTCTTTGGTCTTAATGTTCGTTGAAGAGATACTAAGTTCCATACCATTAGAGTGCATCTCTGCCACGTTTGCAGCTCTTACGATCTCACCTCCAACGCCTTGAGTAATCATTGGACCCATTTCATCGAAGTTATTACGGGTATAAACGTCGAAAGTAACATTCAAACGGTCACGCCATAAGCCAAAGTCTACTCCTAAGTTCAACTCGTTCTTCTTTTCATAAGTTAAGTCGATATTACCTAATTGTTCTAAACCTATCGCACTTTCTTTATCTTCTGTGAACAAACGGTGAGGGTTATAAGATAAGAATATTGGTGTAGAGTTACTATAAGAGATGTCTGGTGGTGTACCAGTTAAGCTGTAAGACGCACGCAATGTTAAGTGAGATAGTGGATTAAGTTTATCAAACCACTTTTCTTCGTGTACGTTCCAAGAACCTGAAACGTTCCAAGTTGACATCCAACGAGCCTTACTACTGCGTCCCATTTGGTTCGAACCTTCATAACGATAGGTTCCATTAAAGACGTATTTGCCTTTATATGAATAGGTTCCATTGGTGAAGAAAGCCACTGAACGTGATGTGGTGTTAGCCAAAGAATAATAGCTATTGCCCTCTTCTACTTGCTTTTTGAAATATGGATACACATAGAATGGTGTCTCACCTGCATCGAACTGCATTCCCCAACCTTCAAAACCGCTACGTGTTCTGTGGATATCTTTACTCTCCATACCACCAAATAGGTTCATAATATGCACCTTATCGAAGGTATGATTATAGTTTGCAGTGGCACGGAAGTCGTAATCACTCATTCTATTTTCAGACTTATGGTAGATACCTCCATTGGGAAGAATGCTCGAAGGCAATTTATATGGATTGTCTGGGTCTTTATATAGGTACTTATTTGATTCACGAATAACAGCTGTACCCATTGCTCTATAAGCCTCAGCTTGATTTGATTTATCTTTAACAAGATGCTCTTGAGAGCTTGCTGCATATTTAAATGCACCAAGAACTGCAAGTTCTAAATCCTTAATAGGCTTGTATTTCAATTCGAATTGGAATTTAGCATCGAGCACATTAAGGTCGATATAGTTGTTATCTAGTTCGTGGAAGATATTAAATGGAGCATAGTTTGCCACATAGAAAGCACGTGGATCGAGTGCTCTTGATGTGTTCAAGGCGTATGAATAGGGGTTAATATCGAAGTCACGGCGCACCTCTCCGCCTGCAACGTCAACGTCTTGTCCTAATGTTCCTGGTGCTCTTTGCTTACGATAAGATGCACCTCCAATTACATTTAATGTAAGGTTATTAAGAATTTGGTGAGAAACATTGAAGTTACCAGTGTATCTATTCACCTTACTTTGCTTGTACCATCCTGGATCGAGCAATGCACTCATTGACGCATAGTAGTTTGATTTAGCTGTACCACCACTCAAACTCACTGCATGACTCTGCATAATTGCGCTTGAGAAAAGCTCTTTAAACCAGTCTGTATTTCTGAATTCTGCTTGTTGTAGATAAGCATTACGAGCCTCTTCTGTATTTTCTAGTTCGAAACGACCTGCTCTTTTGTTGTAAGAGTTGATGAGTTCATACATCTTTCCGTACACACCATAGTCGCTTCCGTTCAACACATTAGATAGATTTAACCAACCCTTATCTTTTAACTCACGATAAATACCCATTTGATCTTGTGAGTTCAAGATGTCGAAGTTAGAATAAGAAGGAATCAAACGAGATGTAAATTCGCCAGTATAGTTGATGTGTGCTTGTCCTTGTTTACCCTTTTTAGTAGTCACAACGATAACACCTGCCATGGCACGAGCACCATATATAGATGTAGCAGAACCGTCTTTAAGGATTTGGAAGCTCTCAATATCATCAGAGTTAAGTCCTGCAATAGCCGAACTGATAAGCGTTTCAGGGTTACCAGAAGCCAAATCGTCAGCTCCNACGTTAGAAACATCNTCCATAATAACGCCGTCTACCACCCAAAGAGGCTTAGAACTACCATAGATAGAGGTTGCTCCACGCACACGAATCTTAGGTGCAGAGCCGAAAGTTCCACTAACGTTTTGAACCGAAACACC
>NZ_KB904337.1 GCF_000379965.1 Hoylesella nanceiensis DSM 19126 = JCM 15639
GAGATAACTCTCGAAAGCGGATGCAAAAGTACAACTTTTTAAAACACAATCCAAATAATTCAAAAAGAAAATTCAAAAAAAAACAACTTTTTTACTCCACAAATGGAAAAATCAACCAAAAGAACAATTTCACCTATTTATATTATATAGGGGGAGAACGAAAAGAAAATATTTAATCTTTCAAAACAAATAATTCTTTCACTCTCATCTTTCTTGTAACATCTTTCGATTTCTTTCACAATCCTTCAAATATTTCTCTATTATTGGTGATTTCATCTTATTATAAAAGAAATCATGACGCTTGGGATCATCATCTTCAAAAGCAGGAAATTCATCATTCCAACAATCATAAGCCCAATCGTCAGCAAATGTAGGATCCGTCTTCATCTTCTCTGCAAAATCTAGTATATTACGATATAAATCCTTCACCAAAGTTTCTATGTCACAAAAAGCATCAACAATAAACTCTTCCCGATCACTATCATACACTAGAAAAATCCCACTACAAATTGGTTCAACTTCGCTTTCCTCATTTGAAGAATAAGTAAACCATAATGGTTCAAAATATAAAATAGTATAAACATCTTCACAATCTAACTTTATAACACTTATCTTATCATAAAGCCTTTCAACTATTCCTTCGAGCCATTCTTTCATTGGTACAAAAGGATCATAGACATAAGAAAGTTCTGAAAGTTTTATACTCTCACCATTTTTAATGATATGGAAAGGAATCCAACCATAGTCATGAGCACCGAATCTCATTTCTACTTTATCATATTTTGAGGGATATTTATCTGCATACCTTGCCAGAATTTCACTTCTTTTCAGATACCAATTGTTTACTTTACGTTCTTCTTTCATAGCACAACACTAAAATTTAATTATCATTTTTCATTAATGATAGATGTTATAGATTGTAATCTATCAGGTTAATGGAACAAAGATACTTCATTTTATTTTAAATATACCTACCCTACTACATAAAAAATAAGCACACACTTCATTTTCGACTTCTCCCTACCTCTCTCCTTCCACTATTTAAAGACATCAAAATTACTTTTCAGTCTTAATTATAGGCTCAATAAAAATATTTTCTTTAAATTTACCCAAACTCCAATTAGAAGAGTTATTACTGAATTTAGGAAAACGATAAGCAATTAACTCAATGGAAGTAAGAAACAAATAATTTATAATTGTACTGTAAATCAGGCGATAAGCCTAAACATTACAAACTAAAGAAGATTAAAATGAAAAGTAAAACCACTGCTATTTTATTAGCATTCTTCCTTGGTGGATTAGGTATCCACCGCTTTTATCTTGGTCAAAACGGACGAGGCGTTCTCTATCTACTATTCTGTTGGACTGGTATTCCATTATTTATTAGCATTATTGATACGATTATGTTATTAATAATGTCAGAAGAAAGTTTTAATATAAACTACAATGGTCTCTTATATAAAACTCTATTAAATAGCCAATCATCTCAAAACAAGCCACAACCAAAGCCCAATATTGCAGAAGAACTTGAGCGTTTACACGATTTAAAAGAAAGAAATATCATCACAGAAGAAGAGTTTGAAAGAAAAAAGAAAGAACTCTTATAAAACAACATCATTCTATAGGAGAGGTATCTAAAAAGACTCTTTAGAAGAAAAATAAAAGGACTACGAAATATTATCGTAGTCCTTTTTCTATTTATAAGTTCTTATTTCAACCCCAGTCACAAAAGAAAAATACTTATTTTCAATTCTTTAGAAAGGCGAAAGAAACAAAACCTAAACGATATCAAAGATAAACAAGATACTATTCTCGCCAACCCACAACCAAGGGAAGCGAGAATAGCATAACCTTTTATTTCAAAATAACCTTCTTACCCTTATGGATAAAGATGCCTTTTGAAGGATGTTGTTCAATAGTTCCATCTAAACGATAATATGGTTCGTTATCAACAACATTCTTTTCGATTTCATTTATTGCAGTAGTCGTACCATTACTAATTACATGAGCATTTCCAATTAGTCGTAACCAAGCACTCCATGGCTGAACCATCACACCATTAGCACGAACAAAATTACCATTCACACAAATATAGTTCGTTACTTCTGTTGTTGTATTTTCAACCCAAGCACCACCTACACTTGCTTTTAATAAGTTCGTAGCAACGCTGTTTGGCTCGTTATCACACATCTTAACGATATAAGTTCCTTGACGTCCTGTAAGAATTAAGCCCGTGTTTGCAGGAGCCTTTTCAATCTTAGCATATTCAAGTTGTGCACCATTCTCACGATAATCAGTAACGACCTTAGCTTCAAATCCAGACGCATTGGTAAAATCAACATCAAATCCTCTAGAGAAAGTCATCTTTGTTGATGTTAGCGTTACAGGTATTTCATCAGTAATTCTGTCTGCCACATCATTCCAAGAAGACTTATAAGCCATTAATGCAGAAGGCTTAACATAATATTGTACCGCTGTAGAAACATTATCGAAACAATATGCATCTCTATTAGGAACAGTTGAACCTGTGAGATAAACACCTTCTAAACTACTGCAAGCAGAGAACGCCATAAATGGAATTGTTGCGATGTTAGAAGGAAGTGTTACATTTTGAAGAGCAGAACAATTGTAGAATATGCCCGCACCTATTTGTGTTTGTGCAGGAATAGACACATTTCTTAGTTGTTTACAACCTTCAAATCCCCATTCATCTATCTTTTGTAATCCAACAGGTAGTTGAACATAAGTTAGTCCACTATACTTAAATGCATGATGACCAATGGTTGTTAGATTTACAGGGAAGTTGAAACTCTTTAGCAATTCAGTACTTTGGAAAGCATAAGCATCAATTGTTTCGAGTTTAGAAAGAGCACTTACCTCTACATTATTCAATTGAGAACATCCGTCAAAAGCACTTGTTCCAATATGTTTAACATTATCGCCCAAAACCACCTTTGTCAATTTTCCACAATGATAGAATGTACCTGCTTCTATTGTTTCAACCTTATTAGGAACCACAAATTCTGTTAGTTCACCACAACCTTCAAAGCTCCATTCTCCAATAGTGGTGATAGAAGCTGGCAAAGACACCTTATTTAAAGATGCAACATTTTTGAAAGCATGATCAGAAATGGTTGTTACTCCATTTTCAACAACAAATTCTTTGATTGCAGAGTTACCCTCAAAAGCTTGAGAAGCAATTTCTTTTACTTGATAGTTCACCCCTTTATAGGATACATTTGCAGGAATTCTTAGCGTTTCAACAGAAGCGTTTTCAAGGCCAACGACTTTAACATTGCTACCTTCTACACGTTCATATTTAACACCATTCACCGCAAATTTATCAGCCATTTCAACCAAAGTCTCACCATCAAGGGCATCGGGAGCATCAGGATTTTCAAGCAGTTTAACTCCACCAAAAGGTATAATAAGCAACACTTCCTTTTTATTGTTATCCTTATTCACCTCGTCTATCTTGCCTTGGTCATTCACCCAAGCAGTAACAACGTGCTCTCCATCAGTGGCTGTCCAATAATTATAATTCGTATTATCAGCACCTCCACCGCCAGTGGCAGAAAGTTTAACAATCTCATGTGCCTTTAATCCACCATTCAACTTATCGTTCCATGTTATATGACCAATGCCATAGTGTTTGTTATCCACTTGGAATTGAAGTCCAATTGTTTGTCCTGCGGGTACATCTCTATCACCTGCATTCACAATTGTAGCTGTAAATACAACGTGATCACCAGCTTTTATAGGATCTTTTCCATAAGAAACGTCTAATACTTGCAAGTCTGCTCCACCTTGAACAGTATTGAAAGAAGGATTACCAACAGCCTCTTTCACATTGATATTCTTCACTCTTAGGTTGTTGTCCTCATTGGTTTCGTCATATAATTTATCTTTATAATCAGCAAAAGCCTCTAACTTATGTGCTCCCCAAGCTGCCTTCCAAGTGTTTTTGGGTGATAGAGTTATACTTTGACCAGCCTTCAATCCTTCTCTATAATCAGAGTGAACAAACTGCTCTTTGCCATCTACTGCAACCTTTAAGCCAATAACAACACCTTTAGGAATATCTACATTTGAAGTATTTTTAATTACTGCTGTAAATGTAACTTCATTGCCATCGTGCAACTCATGTTCGCCTTTTTCGTTCTTCCAAGATAGCTTTTCAAGAATAACATCATATCCTTTTACGTCAGCAAGTGGGTCTATAATTCCACCAGTCTGCAACTTATTTGCTACAGGGAAGCCAGGAACGACATACGAATCCTCGACAACTTCGTATGGAATATTTGCTTTGATTTCAGGATTGTTATTTACAAACAATGGGAAAGTATTGTTATTGCTATCTTCAGTGTTTGTTCCAAAGTTTCCAAGACGTACTTTTGAGAACTTTGCCTTTGTTGTTTTACAATAGATAGGAGTGATTTGGTGCAACCAACTATCAAAGTATCCCTTAATCCCCATAAGGTTTGAACCAAGAATATCCAAGCCATTAAATTCAACTTCTTGCACTCTACCATCTATGCGTACACCTTCTTGAGGACTATCGTAAATTTTTGTATTGGTAAAAAATACGTTTCTCACATCTTCTTTAATATCAATTGCACCAAAAGGATTGTTCCATGCAGCAGAATCTGTACCACATCTCACTAATATGTTGTTATCAAATGCAATTCTTTTTGTATTCTTAAACTGTGGACCACGGAAGGTTGTGTTAAGGTGAATGCCTGAAGCCATGAACATATCACATATATAACTAAAGTTTCCCACCCAAATAAATAGATAGAAAAATAACAGTTTGTCGAATTTTCTTTGTAAATTAGTAATCGCTAAAGAACTGATTTTAAAGACAAGACAACAAAACTGTTATGGAAGCAAAAATAGAGAAAATAAGTGAGTTATCCAAACTTTTGAGTGTTAAAACCCGAATGAGTGATGATTTATTTCATCTTTTTGGCAAGTTTGGCATCGGTCACCTATTATCTCGCCTTTCATTGGAGAAACAGGA
>NZ_KB904338.1 GCF_000379965.1 Hoylesella nanceiensis DSM 19126 = JCM 15639
TAACTAAAGTTTCCCACCCAAATAAATAGATAGAAAAATAACAGTTTGTCGAATTTTCTTTGTAAATTAGTAATCGCTAAAGAACTGATTTTAAAGACAAGACAACAAAACTGTTATGGAAGCAAAAATAGAGAAAATAAGTGAGTTATCCAAACTTTTGAGTGTTAAAACCCGAATGAGTGATGATTTATTTCATCTTTTTGGCAAGTTTGGCATCGGTCACCTATTATCTCGCCTTTCATTGGAGAAACAGGACGGAGTTTCGGCTTCGGAGTTGCTCCTCTCTCTTTGCCTCTTCCGCATTGTGGGCGAGAGCATCCATAGTATATGCAAACATAAGATATATGAGCTTTCAAATCATGGTAAGAACTGTTTCTATCGCATGATGATTCGCCCACAGATGGATTGGAGACGATTGATGAACCACTTTGCACTGCGTTATATGTGCCTATTGCGTAAGTATGGCGAAGTTCCTCAATCAGATACCACTACATGTTTCATTATAGATGACACCGTACTTGAGAAGAGTGGTGTGAGGATGGAGGGTATCAGTCGTGTTTTCGACCATATGAAAGGCAGATGCGTATTGGGCTACAAGCTGTTACTTTGTGCCTTCTTTGACGGCAAGACAACTATACCCTTTGATTTTTCACTACATCAAGAAAAGGGGAAGCAAGGCAACTGCGGGCTGACAAGACAGCAACTCAAAAAGGCATATCACACCAAGAGGAACACCGGCAATCCTGATTATAAGCGCTTTCAAGAGTGTAAGATGTCTAAGCTGGAAGTTGCCATGGATATGCTTCGCCGTGGATGGAAGATGGGGTTACATGCGAAGTATGTGATTACCGATAGTTGGTTCACCTGCGAGCAACTTATGACATGTGTTAGAAGCATAGGTAAAGGGGCAATGCACTTTGTTGGACTTGCAAAAATGGGAAAGACAAAATACACTATATCGGGCAAAAAGAAAAATGCTGCAGAACTCATTGCCACCTATGAACGTGAACGAGGAAAGAACTGTCGTAAATACAAATGTCGATATATTCAGCTCAACGGCAACTTAGGAGATATACCTATCAGAATCTTCCTCATCAAGTATGGTAGAAACTCCGCATGGAACGTTCTGCTCACCACGGATACAACGATGTCTTTCGTAAAAGCCTTTGAAGTGTATCAGATTAGATGGAACATAGAGGTGATGAACAAGGAGACTAAGCAATATCTCGGATTAGGAGGTTATCAAGGTTGTGACTTTAATGGTCAGATAGCCGACGCAACGCTGTGTTACCTTACATATACCGTCATGGCTTTGGAAAAGAGATTCACAGAATATCAAACCATGGGCGAACTCTTTTCGGATATGGAGGGTGATCTCATGGCACTCACGTTATGGAAGCGAGTTCTTACCTGCATCGAACGCATTCTTCGCATTTTAGGAGAAATACTTGGAATGACGCCCCAATACCTTATGGCTACAATCAGCGGAAACGACAAAGAGATGAGCAAAATCCTTGTAATGGCTGAAGCGTTGGAAAAATGGGACGAAGTATGTGGATAGTCTGCATAACTTCTGTTAGGCATGTGTTAACAGTCAATGGATATGGGGGAAGACAGACAAAGGAAAATGAGAAAAGTTAGTGTTTTAAGGGGTGGGAAACTTTAGTA